>KE356579.1:0-2026 GCA_000416085.1 halophilic archaeon J07HX64
GCGTATCCACGCCGTGAGCGACGTGGTATTGCGCCTACTCCATGTATAAAACATCTCGCGAACGCGGTGAACCCGGCTATCTTCGGTCAGAGCTCGAGTAAGTCCTCATATACGGAAAGACCAGCACGGGAAAATCGCTGTGTGCCAAGCACGTCTCCAACCGACTCGTCGATACCGCTCGTGAGGAGGGTGTCGCGGCGGACTTTACATACATCGACTGCGCGCAGGATGCCACCGAGACACAGGCCGTTCAGACGGTCGCCTCCAGCCTCAACGAACCGTCGGAGACTGGTATCGGGATTCCAGACAAGGGTATCTCGACGGCGACGTACTACAAACGTCTTTGGGACATCCTCGATCAACTGTACAGCGTCGTCATCATCATCCTCGACGAGATCGACAGACTCGGCAACGACGATATCCTGATGCAGTTGTCCCGCGCCGGCGAGGCTGGCAAGATCGACCGGTGCAAGATCGGTGTCACCGGCGTCAGTAACAAAATCAAGTACAAAGAGAAACAACTCAACGAGCGGGTGAAATCGAGTCTCTGCGAGCGCGAGTTCGTGTTTCCACCGTACGACGCTGACCAGCTCAACGACATCATGCAGGCCCGACGGGACGCGTTCCGTGAGGACGTGCTCTGCCACGGTGTCATCTCCAGAGCGGCAGCACTGGCCGCCAGAGAGCACGGCGACGCACGGCAGGCAATCGATATCCTCCGGTACGCCGGCGAAATCGCACAGTCCCGTGGGGCGAGTACCGTCACAGAGGAGTACGTCGTCGACGCCCGCGAGCAAGCCGAGACGGACCGGTTTCGCGAGTTGCTCCGCGGGTCGACACCCCACTCTCGGTACGCGCTCCAAGCGCTAACGATTCTCTCGCTCAACGGCGACGACACCGGCGGGTATCGGACGACCGATATCTACGACATGTACGAACAGGTGTGTCGACAGGAGGGGGCTGATACACTGTCGCTCCGCCGCGTCCGGGACCTGCTGAAAGAGCACGCCTTTCTCGACATCACCGAACAGTCTCGCCACAGCGGCGGCAGCGCCGAGGGGAGTTTCACCCGCCACCAGTTACTCGAAGACCCCGAGGTGGTTCGCGAGGTTCTCACGAACACGACTCACTGACCGTTTCACCGGAACCGTGCTGTGCCCTGGTTTGCCCCTCGCGGGTTCCCATAAAAACTGACTGACCGTTTCACCGGAAACGTGGTGTGTGCCTGAGCCGTCACAGGTTCGTTTCAGAAATATAGTGTATGTATGACGTTTATCGGAAGAGTGGTGTGTCCGTGTCGTTTCCCTGTCCTGCGGTGTGTCTCGCGACGGTTTTCACCGGAAACACGGTGTGTAATCCGTTCTGCCGAGTGTGAGCGGCGCCGAGGTATTTCACCGGAAACCTGGTGTGTTCCCGGCCTGCCCCGCTTCATTTTCTCGCAAATACATATGACCTGACCGGACTGCTGACGCTCTCATGCTCGAGTCTTCGGCAGACGGTTTGAAACCGGACTGTGAATACGTCATGCTCTGGTACTCTCGTGGTGACTTCCACTTGAGCCACCCGACATTACGACCGTTCTGCTTCGTTTCGGAGAGACTGGAGAGGTTGTCGTAGAAGCGTTCGACGGTCTTTTGCAACGCCTTGGTGTGGACTTCTGAGAATACAGAGTGTTCATCTTTCCACTCTGTAAGTCGCTTTTAATGTTGGTACGCCGAGCCGATGTTGCTCTCGTTGGTGTCGAGAGCGTTGTACTCGTGGCGAGTGTGATTGTAGGCTTGGCGGTAAATGTCGATATGGTGTTCCGCTTTCGCAGTCACCCCTGTTCGGTCAGGGTAGGCGCGGAAGCGGTACGTGTACCACATCGCTGTACTGTAATTATTGTGGGCTGGTAATTAATGATTGGTGTCAGGATGTGTCGGCTTCATCCACGGGGTCAAGTGGTTCGAGAGACTTCGTCTCTCGTCATCACGGAACTCGAAGAGTTCCGAACGACCCCGTGGCATTCGCCTTGACAGCCTGTAAA
>KE356579.1:5888-7872 GCA_000416085.1 halophilic archaeon J07HX64
ACGCCGTTCGCGTCGACACCCGGCAGCGTGATGTTCTCACCCGGCGAAATCGTCTGGCCCGCGACCGTCACGTTGATTTCGTCCGGTGTGACACCCTGAGCGTCCGCTCAGTTCGACCGCGTACTCCTCGAGGTTGCGCACGTCCGCCACGATACCGAAGCTGCTCTCGAACTCGGTGAAGCCGGCTGTCCGGCCACCGGGGTCACGTCCACCTCGGGGTCGAGCGCGAAGTCGACGGTCTGGTCACTGCCCAGCGACACCGTCTCTGTCTCGTCGGTGAACCCGAACGCCTCGGCGGTCACCACCGTCGAGTCGGTGGCGTTCGTCACCGTCAGACTGTACGTTCCGTTCGCGTCGGTGGCGGTGGTCGCTCCGGTGTCGCTTGTGACCTGCACGCCCGCCAGCGCGTCACCGGTCGCGTTGTCGGTGATTGTTCCGGAGATGGTCGTCGTGTTCTGTGCTGCGAGTGCCGCCGCGGTCACGTTGATAATACCGGTTCCGTACCGGATGTCACGCTCGTTCTGCCCACCGAAGAAGGTAGTCGGCTTCTCGGCAGTCTCGGCCAGCGCGTTCTTTATTGTCAGCGGGTCGAGGTCCTCACTGGTCGCCGCCTGGACAAGCGCCGCTGCGCCCGCCACGTGCGGGGCCGCCATCGAGGTGCCCGACGAGAACGAGTAGGTGGCGTTCGGGTCACCGATGTCACCGCCCAGCGGTCCCGAGCTCAGCACGTCGACACCGGGCGCACTCACGTCCGGTTTCACGTACTCCCGCGGGAACACTGCAGGGTACGCAACTCCAGGCTGTACCTCGTTCGGCGTTATCACGTCACCGCTGGAGAAGCCAGCGATCGCTCCACCCTCGGCCGACGCACCGATTGCGAAGGAGTTGAACTCCGCACCAGGTGTGCCGACATTACCCGTCCCCGAGTTACCGGCTGATGACATAACCAGCGTCCCGAGGTTGTTCGCGTTCCGAGTTATATCTGACACAACAGGGTCAATAAGACTGCTGCCGTCCCCGGCTGCGCCGAGGCTCATACTCGCCACATCAGCGTCGTTTGCGACCGAGAACTCAATCGCCCTGAAGATGTTTGCAAACGACGCGCCGGATGTGCCTTCGAAGACGTTTATATTGTACAGGTCCGCGCCGGGCGCGACGCTGTACCGTGGCACGTCACCCACAGGGTCTGCGGTTCCGACTGCGGTCCCGGCCACGTGCTCGCCGTGTCCATTCTCCGGCGGGCCCGCCGTGTTGTTCGTCAGAACACCGTCTGTGACGGACGCCTCGATATCGATATCGAGGTCGGGGTGACCGGCCTCGGGGTTGCTGAGTCCGTCGTCGATGATGGCGACTGTCGCGCCCTCACCCTGTGTGCCGAACGTCTCCTCGAACCCGGGCACGTCGATTGCTTCCAGCCCGTAGGTCACGTTGTGGTTCGCCGTCGAGCGGACCTCGTCGGCACCACCGGTCGTCGATACCGGACGCGGGTGCTCGGCCTCGATGTTCTCGACGACGTACTCGACACCGTCGAGCCGTTCGAGCGCTGTCTGCGAGACACCGTCGGTGCTCACCAGCAGCGCGTTCGTGATCCAGTACTGCTGTTCGAGGGTCGCGCCGTCGAGTCGCTCGAGTGATTCGACGACCGGGGCCTGTGCGAGTTCGGCCTGCTGCTGGAGACTCTGTGCGGCACTCGCACGGTCGAGATCGCCCGGCACCTGCAGGTCCTCCTCCAGCACCACCAGGTATCCGTCAGAGCCGTCCCCGGACTCGTCGGACCCGGCGGTGGTGTCCTCGATCAGCGGGTGGTCCACGTCGAGAGTGTCTGTGGTCGGGTCGATGTTGAATCGCGCGTCGGCGTACAGTTCGACGGTGTGCTGGCCGGGCGTCGCGTTGTTTGCCTGGAGCACCAGTTCACCGTCCTGTGCGTCACCGACGTTCCGGAAGTCGACCAGTGAGTCCTGTGTCAGCGTCTCGCCCTCGTACA
>KE356579.1:7922-11112 GCA_000416085.1 halophilic archaeon J07HX64
GACGTGCCAGATACCGAAGACGAGCGGCGCGTAGACGGGCGCGTTGGGCAGATACACGGCCACACGGTCACCCTCTTCGACGCCGTGGTCATCGAGCCACGCAGCGACCTGCCGTGCTTTGCGGTCAAGATCGGCGTAGGTCAGGTCGACATCCGTGGTCCGGATGGCAGGTTTTTCTGGCCGCTGGGCCACCTGTTGTGACAGTGATTCGCACAGGTTCATATATGAGTATACTCACAGGGGGCATAAATATCTCCAGGTCGCATCTCGCAGGCGTCTCAAAGATGTGCAGTTCCGACTCCGGCCCGGAAGCTCACATTCCGGTCTATGAATTTGACTAACACGGGCATACGCTGCAAATAAACAGAACGCCGACTATCGCCTCCGGCGGGTTCGTTGGTGAGCGTGTCCCGTTCAGACACACGTCGTCACGAACTCAACTGAGGCAGGGGGCGAGTCCAGTCAGCCACGCTATTATTATCGGTTCCGGATTCCCGAGAAAATCTCAAAACTTCTATCTTTCAATCAAATCGCACAGCAAATGCCAGACATACCGGCACGCACCGACTCGCGGGCCACACGGCGTTGCGTCTTGCAAGCCACGGCTGGCGCACTCGCCGTCGGTGCGGTCTCCGGATGCGGGGCCGCACAGTCATAGCCACAGGCGACTGGACTCACCGTCTACGTCGGGTCTTTCAATAACACGCTGCATGCGGTGGATGCGGCGACGGGCAGCCAGGAGTGAGCGTTCACTCAGCCCCCCGGGGAACTCTACTCGTCGCCGACGGTTGTCAACGATCCTGCAAACGGTGACAGTGCTGGGTCACGGGTACTACTGGGAACACTGGGCCATCGTGGCGACCGAGCCGACCGGGTGACAAGAACAGCGAGACGGTGGAGATGGCCGCCGCGGACGACGAGGACCCGGTCGTGGTGCGCGGGTCACACGGCACCGGCAGGTCCACGGCGGCGTTGCGGGCCTGTTGTACGCTCGCGGCGCGTGGCCACAGCGTCCGGTTGCCCTACGTCGAGAGCAGCAGCGCCGAGTTCGTCGAGCGGTCACTCGCCACAATCGCCGAGGGCGAGCACATACGACCCCGGAACGGTCAAGTTAATCCGACGGTTAATGCCCGCATGACTACGGAGTGTACAATCATCGGCGGTGGGATTCAGGGAGTCTCGACGGGACTTCTGCTCGAACACGTCGGCGTGGATACACAGCTGGTAAGTGAAGATTTTGCGTATCTGAACGGTGAGGACGTACCGACAGTCGCGTCGAACTATGCGTCGGCGTCGATCTATCCTGTTGCCGTCGAGACTGACATCGCAGACGACGAACTGATACGACAGTGTGAGGAGTCATTTTTACCATTCTACGAAACAGCAGGTATCCCCGTTCGCAAACAGACTCACTACTATCTGTACGAACAGTCACAGGGAGAGGATTTCACTGTCCCACCGCGAATGGACGCGCAACACATCTCGTCTTACCGGAAACCGATTCCATCACGAAGTGGTGAGACAGTCAGCGACGGGTACGTCTGCTCTGAATACATGGTCGAGATGCCGGAGTATATGCCACTGCTGTTCGAGGCGTACACACAGGCTGGCGGGACGATGACCCGTCGATCGGTCTCACAAGCTGAGATTGGCGGGTTCTCTACTGACTACCTGATCAACTGCAGTGGCTACGGAAGTCGGACACTGTTCGATGATTCATCGATGCGTGCAATAAAGGGACATATTCTGGAAGTCCCACACGACAGCGACCGTCCGCTCGAGTTCTCGTACACCTACACGCCGCGCGAGTACTCACATTACGCGTACATGTATCCACGGAAGGAAACGATCGTATTCGATGGCTCGTATCTCGCTGGAGATATCGTCGATGGCGACTGGGAGGGTGAATCCCCGACCAATCCGGTGACAGTCGACGGTGTAGAGATTCCGGAGCGTCTCCTGACAGTTAACCGTGACGTGATGCGGAATCATCTGCAGTTCTCGGACGACGACGTGGCAGTCAAGTACGGCTATCGCCCGTACCGGGAGGACGGGCTCCGAGTCGAGAAGTCCGGGGATATCATCCACAACTACGGTCACGGCGGGGCTGGCGTCTCGCTGTCCTGGCTCTCCGCGAAGTGGGCGAGTGAGTACGTCACCGAGATACCGAGGCAGGTCCTGGGTCAGATTGCGAGTCGACTCGGGCAACTGAACCGAACACAGGGCTGGTCACACGCCGACGCCCTCAGCAGTAGTTAACCATCCTCCCGGTTCTTCGGGAGATATTCGATTCTCATCGCCGCTGTGACCTGGGTGGCGTCCTGTTCGGCACCGGCCTCACTCCGGTGCAGACGGGCCACGAGTCGGGTGACTCTCGACTCGGAGGTATCGAACGCGAACGGTCGGGTTCGACCGACCGCGTTGCTCGGCCAGACCGGGCGTCCACCGACAGGCCTCGGAGTCTACAGACAGTGGCGCTCTCCCGGCATAAGCAAAGGCTCGGTCTTTCGAACCACGTGTACCCGGGATAGTGCAGGAGTGTATCGAACCCCAGTGTGTCCCAACACTCGCGTTGCCGCCTGCCTGCCGCGACGCACTGCAAGTCCTCTCTCAGCTTTGACTGCTCGCGGGCGCACAGTTCGTCTCAGGTCTTCTCCGGCCGGTGTGACGCCGCCGGACACGTCGGTTCCGGTGGCCTCGCCGGTCAGAGGTTACTCAGCGCGTCGTCGAGATCGAACTCCTCTGTGGATGTCTCACCCTCGTGGCGTGTTGGTGGTCCATCAGGGGCGTGTCTCGTGACCCGGTCGATGCGCTCGTCATCGATCTGTTCTGTCCCCGCAGTCACCGTTGCTTCGAACTCGTAGGCGTCGGCGGCGTCGGAGCGCTGTAGTGGCGTCTCGACGTCGTGAACTTCCTCGACCATCGCCTCGATCATAACGGCGACACACTCACTCAGATTCCAGCCGTCGGGGAGTGTGATCGGGGTTCCGTCCGCCCGCGTGTGCTCTGCACCAGGCAGGTTCGGGTCGGTTGCCAGTGCAGCGTAGTCCACCCGAAGCGTCACATGAGAGGGTTCCTCTTCCATATGTTGTATCGGGCCGGACGGTGTATAACGAGGCTGAAACCTGCAAGAACTGTCGATACCGTGCCGGCAGAATCGCGGACTCCCTCGGGCCGAGTATTCAGCACC
>KE356579.1:15782-17198 GCA_000416085.1 halophilic archaeon J07HX64
GTCGACGTCCGGAACAGTGTACGTCGTTGTGTTCTCCGAACCGGCGAGTGACACTGTCGTCGAGTTCCCCGTTTCGACCACCGTGACGGTCACGTTGAACGCCTCGTCGGGGTCGACCACCTCCAGCCCGATCTCGCCGCTCACCGTGCCGGGTTCGGCGTAGTCCAGTTCGAACCCCTCTGTTACGGTCTCGTTGATCCCAACCGCGACCTGCGCTGACTCCGTGACGAACTCCTCGTCGGACACCTCGACCGTGTAGCTACCCTCAGAGAGTCCGATAAACGCGTACTCACCGTTCTGGCTCGTCGTTGTGGTCGCAACCTGGTCAGCCGGGTCGGTGCTGGTCCCGTTGTAGAGGGTCGCGTTCACACCAACAACCGGCTCACCCGCAACCTGGTCGGTGTTCACCGTATCACCGGACGCCGTCACTGTCCCGGTTATGAGACTGCCAGTCTTGAGCGTTATCCGTCCTCTGTCGGTGACACCACCGGGGACAGTGCCGTTCTCACCCGCGTGCAGCAATCTGGGGTACCGACCTGGTGCTGCCGGGTCACCCGCGGAGGCACCGTCGTCGACGAGATGTATGCTCGCCACGTAACCGTCGTTCGTCGTGATCGGGAGTTCGTTGAAGCTCCCGTTGTCGGGGACACGCTCGGCAGTTACGGTGACATTCTCGTTCGTGCCGGTCAGCACGTCCGAGGAGCCGACGAACTCCGTTCCGACCGGATCACCGCTCTCGTCGGTCGGACGCACATCGATGGTAAATGCCGTTTCGTTCGCGGTGCCGCTGAACAGGTTCGCCGTGTCGAGCGTCGCCAGTGTGTCGTTTAGCGCGATGGCGTCGGGCGTGGTTTGGTTTTCGAACTCGATCTCCCCCCGGAGCAGGGCTGCCTGCTCGCTGTCCAGCGTTGCCTCGGTGGTCGCGCCGGGGAGGATAGCATCTGTGGAGTGGTCGCCACTCGGGTTGTGGACCGGAGTAATGTATACCGTGTGGCTGCCCGGGAACCCGCCGGTATCGTTGATCGGAAGCATAACCTGACCCCCGTCGAGTTCTGATTGATTGAACGTCTCGAAACCGGCAGTCACCAGAGCCCCTCCGTCCTGATAGGTCACCACAATCGCGCTGTCGACAGTCGCCTCGGCTTGGACGACAACACCTGGCGTCGTCGCGTTAGTATCTGTGAACGTACTGGAGTTGGTCGCCTGGTCCTCGAAGCTCAGTTTCCCCTCGGCGACACCGAGCCGTTCCTCGCGTGTGTCCCGGTCGTATGTTGGACGGGTGATGTCCCGCACAACCGGTTGGTCGCCCTCGTCGACGAACACCCAGTAGCCGTCGTATGTATCGACCGTATCATCGGGGTCGAGTTGCTGGCTGAAATCGCCCGTGAACACGTCGAGGTTCCCAACGTCACCCTG
>KE356579.1:17248-18677 GCA_000416085.1 halophilic archaeon J07HX64
GACTCGCTCGCCTGTTGAGGGTGGGGCTCGTCGGTGGACACCCAGTCATACTCGGCAAAATCCCCGGTTGGTGAGAGTGTCTCCGACCCCAAGGCCAGTTGACTCGTGGCCTGCCCGGGTGCCGCGGTGGGGCCGCACCAGCCAGCGACCGCGGCAGGCCTCAACACCTCTTGCCAATATCATCGTATCGAGTCGGCCTTTTCGAGCCCCTCGATGGCGACATCACCCAGTCCGTCGGCCGCGACACCTGAGTATTGTTCCCGAATCATCTGCTTGGAGTTGTCGAGATACCGCGCCGTATTCAAACGCGCGCAGGAACATCTCCCTCGTCCCTCGCTGGCCTTTGCTCGCGGGACTCATACTCGCGGTTGTCCTTGTTCGTCGTGCCGGACCCGGCGCGACGACTACGTTCCCGGACGTCGGACAGGGGACGAGCGAGAGAACCAGGAGACCGCGAGCGAGCGGTGGTACTCGTCGGTGTCGTGCTGCTCGACGGCGTCGGTGGCCGCCGAGCTGGTCGGTGAGCGCTCGTGCCTGTGCCGGGTCAAGGAACGCTCGGCCGCTTGCGCCGTCGCTGTATAGTCCGACATCGATGACAGCCGGCGGCCCGTCACCGGCGACCCGGACTGTCTCGACGATGAACCACCTCGGCGGAGTTCGTCGGTTCAGAGTCCAGTAATTTTAGTATGATGTGATTACACGCGAATGTATCGGAGAATTATGATATGTCCAGAGGATTGGGAACCGACCGACGCAGAACCGGCAGTATGTCTCACAGAACGGTCGCTCGAGTGGCGACATCTCCTCCGGAGGACCGAGGCAAACTCCTTTGAAGCGGGTGACCAGTCGCATGGAACCGCGGGGACGCCCCGGAGCGGCCACCTCGGGACGCTCTGGCCGGGCAACTCGCGTGTTCCCGCAGGGACAGCGAAGGCTGGTCTCGTGAGAATCAAGCGTGGCCGTCTGTCTGGCCCTGCTACGGGGACAGATGCCTGCAGGCGACACCAGTCGAATGCTGCGCCGGAGATCGTTCGAGGGTGCGTTCGAGGGGGCGACCAATCTCGAATACGGGGCCAGCGATGCGCCACGGCTGGCCAACGTCACCTCTATGAGCGCTATGTTCTCTGGTGCGTTGTCGTTCAACGGATCCATCGGCGACTGGAAGACCTCTTCAATCACCGACATGAGCCGGATGTTCCGGGGTGATTCCCAAAACGGGTCTTCATTCAATCAGCCAATTGGCTCGTGGGACACCTCCTCAGTCACTGATATGCGCTTCATGTTCCAGTTTGCGTCGTCGTTCAATCAGGACATCGGGTCCTGGGACACCTCCTCTGTCACCGACATAATCCGGATGTTCCTCAATGCGGAGTCGTTCAACGGGTCCATCGGTTCGTGGGACACCTCCTCGGTCACCAACATGAATGGT
>KE356579.1:18727-21118 GCA_000416085.1 halophilic archaeon J07HX64
TGACGACCGCCACAGTCGCAGGGTTGTGACACTGTATCCACGGAGTCCGACTACGGCGCTGTCGGTCGGTTCGAGATCGAGCACACCGGGGTCGAACTCGGCTGTGAGGCTGCCGTTGTCGACGCTCGTTGTCGCCGCCGCCTCACCGTCGACTGTTACTGTCACGGTACCGTTGACCGGGGTACCGTTGTCGGTGACACCGCTCGCCTCCACCGTGGCAGTTCCCTCGTCGACGACGGTGCCGATGAACTCGATATCGACCGTTGTCTCGTTGGCCGTCAGGTCGGTCCCGACCGCGTCGTCCGCCAGTACACCACCGGGACCGGCCGCTGCCGCCGTCACGCCCACTATCACCAGCGAGACAAACACGACCACCACACGCAGAGCTGTAACTGCACTGTAGCGAGTCATCTGTTCACCAGTCTCCCGTGTTCGGGGCTCTGTCGTCCCGTGCGAGGCGAGCAAACCACCCGACGAGGTGTGTCGAGAGAGGGGTGGTGTGAGGCCATGGAATATTGAGTTGCTACACATTACGCGAGTTATTATGCCCCACGATTTAGTGATGTCAAGCAGTCGTATATCCTCAGATATACTAATATACAGTTGACATTACATCTATACGTCCGCGTCAGCAACTCGTAACATGGCGACAGACCAGTATGTCCCGGTTGCCGAACGGTCGGCGCTCGAGGACGAGGGACGGACCGTTGTTTCGGAGGATGGCAAAGCGATCGCACTGTTCTACCACCGCGGCGAGATACACGCCGTCGACAACCGGTGTCCACACATGGGGTTTCCGTTGACGCGTGGCACTGTCGAGGATGGTGTTCTGACGTGTCACTGGCATCACGCACGGTTCGAACTCGAGGAGGGCGACACGTTCGACCCCTGGGCTGATGACGTCCAGACGTTCCCGGTGGAACTGCGCGACGGCACAGTCTATCTTGACCCTGACCCCGAACAATCGGTCCCGCCAGCAACGCGGTGGCGCAACCGACTCGCCGACGGTCTGCAGGAGAACCTCTCACTGGTGATGGCAAAGGGGGTCATCGGGCTCGGCGAGGAGGGTGAGGGGTTCGATACTCCCCTGGAGACGGCGGTGAAGTTCGGCACAACCTACCGCGACTCGGGGTGGGGACGCGGCCTGACGACACTGTCGTACATGGCCGACCTCTACCCGGTGCTCGGTGTGCGGGACCGCCGTCGGGCGCTCTACACCGGTGTCCGAGCGGTCGCCGACGACTGTGCCGACCAGCCGCCGCGGTTCCAGCAACCCGCCTTCGAGAACAGAACGCTCTCGAAAAACCAGCTGAAAGGCTGGTTCCGCGAGAACTGCGAGGTCCGGGATGCCGACGGCGCCGAGCGGTGTCTGCTCACCGCCATCGAGACGCTCCCGCCGGGTGAGGTGGCCGAACTGCTCGTTACCGCTGCCACCGACCACCTGTATCTGGACGCAGGTCACACACTCGATTTCCTTAATAGCGCGCTTTCGACGGTCGAACAGCTCGGCTGGGACCACGCCCCCGGGGTGCTGGCCGCGACAGTGCCACGGTTCACCGAGGCGACCCGGTTCGAGGAGCAGTCCTCGTGGCGACAGCCGGTCGACGTCGCAACGCTCTGCTTCGACGCCCACGACCGGTTGCCCGAACTCGTCGCGGCCGGCGAAAAAAAGAGCTGGACCGAACCCGAGGGGTTCGTCGAGACACTGCTCTCCGACGACGCCGAAGCCATCGTCGAGGCGCTCTGTGATGCAATCGCCGACGGGGCGACCCGGGCGGAACTCACCGACGCGGTCGCCCGCGCTGCCACCCGCCGGGTGGCGTACTTCACAACGAACAACGAGTTCAACGACTGGAACACCGTCCACCACACGTTCGTCTACGCGAATGCGGCCCACGAACTGACCGACCGCACCGACGCGACCGAGCTCTACCGGGCCTGCTTCGACGGCGCCATCTCCGTCTATCTGGACCGGTTTCTCAACAGTCCGCGTGCACCGGTCCCGGAACCCGGCGACTCCTCGCGAGACCCCGAGACGGTTCGCGAGGAGCTACTCGGGTCGTTCGACGAGCAGGGCGCAGTCAACCGTGCCGGTCGTCTCGTCTCCGAGCACTTCGACGCCGGTGGCGACCCCACCCGTCTGAAGCGCGTGCTCGGTCGAGGGCTGCTCCGCGAGGACGTCGGCTTTCACACGAACCAGAACGTCGGTGCCGCGATCCGTCGGTTCGACGCGCTCGACGACCCCGAGGAGCGCCGTCTCGCTCTGATCGCCGGCGCGCGCTATCTCGCGGCACACACACCCACCCGCCGCGAGAACGAGCAGACGTTCTCCATCGCGACCCGCCTGCACCGCGGCGAGCGACTCCACGAAACGGGATGAGTCGGGCGCGG
>KE356579.1:21768-45217 GCA_000416085.1 halophilic archaeon J07HX64
ACACGAGCGCAGAGCAGGAAGGGGTCCCGTTCGTCGCCATCGAGCGCTACGAGGATGGGTACGCCTTTACATACGACCTGCTCCCGGCAGGTGCGCGGCTCACCCCGCCGATTCGAAAGGAGGTGCAGGTCCGACTCACGGACAAACTCGAGGACATCGTCCGAGGCAACGAGACGCGAACAGTCGAGGTGAGCAAGTCGGTCAACGACTCGCTCGGCCACGTCTCCCTGCTCGCCTCCGAGGCCGAAGCCCGGCAGATTGCCCGCGCCGTGGCACCGGTCGTCCTCGACCGAGCAAACTGGGTCGAGGAGTAACCGTACGGTCGGCGACAGAGCCGTCTGGCCGCCCCTGCAGAGCAAACATATTACTATCACAGACCGGTATAAACGACGTATGTCGGTAGCCCGCACTCTCGGCAGACTCACGGTCGTACTGGTTGGGACCGCACTCGCAGTCGGTGTTGCAGTTGGGCTGTTCTGGGCGGTTCCGGAGTTCACCGGACTCGGACTTCTCGAAACGATCCTGACAGCGGTGGTCGTGGTGGGTGGGCTGGTGACGGCGGCGCGGATAGCCGGTAACGTATTTCCCGCCCACAACGTCGCAGAGGTCGAGGTTGGCGACGTCATCACGCGCGACGGTGGAGCCCCCGGTCCGCTCCCTGTCGGTGGCGGTGGGACCAGCGCAGACGATATCGTCGAGCAGATCAGGCAGGCGGACGCCGACAGTGGCTCCGAGGCGCTGATCGTGAAGCTCAACACACCGGGCGGGGCAATCGTGCCGAGCGAGGACATCCGCCGGGCTGTCAGGGAGTTCGACGGCCCTACTGTCGGCTACGCCGAGGACCTGGCCGCAAGCGGCGGCTACTGGATTGCGAGCGGCTGTGACAGGTTCCACGCGCGTGAAAACAGTGTCGTCGGCTCTATCGGCGTCATCGGCTCCCGGCTCGGGCGAAAGGAACTCGGCGAGAAGGTCGGTCTCGACTACCGGCGGCTCGTCGCCGGCGAGTACAAGGATGCGGGGGCCGCCTGGCGCGAGTTCGAGGAGGGCGACAGGGAGTACCTGCAGGGACTGATCGACGAGTCCTACGACGCCTTCGTCGAGACAGTCGCCGAGGGCCGTGACCTGGACGAGGAGTTCGTCCGCGACACCGAGGCCCGTGTCTACTCGGGTCGGGAGGCCGTCGAGAACGACCTCGTCGACACCTGCGGGCCGCGCGAGGAGATGGAGGACCGCCTCGCCGACCGCATCGGCGTCGACCGACTCCGTATCGAGCAGTTCGAGCCCCAACGGGGGGTCACCGGCCGCGTCGGCGCCGGTGCCCGCTCTGTTGCCCGTGCGTTCGGCGCCGGCGTGGCGAGCGCCCTGTTCGGCGACGAGGGTCGACCACCGATCCGCACCTGAACCCGGTTCCACGAAGACCACCTCGGGCCGCTGTACCAATTCGGGACCCAGTGCTACTTGAGGACCCGATACCAGTTTGAGACCCGGTTCCGCTGCGGAACCTCATCTCACTTCGGGACTCAGTGCCACCTCGGAACAGCGTACCACTTCAGGATTCCACACCGATCTGTGTCCGACCCCGGAGTCAGAGTTCGTCGTTCAGAACTTCTCGAGGAGTCGCCGGTAGAACTCGGTGTCGCGGTCGCCGTCGGTTGCGAGTTTCTCGACGATGAGTTCGGGCGTCGACCGGGCGAGTGAGCCTTTTACCGGCGAGCGTTCGACCTGGAGTTCACCGTCCACGAGACCGTGGGCCTCGATACCGTCGACAGCGAGGTCGGTCGTGGCGGCCTCGCGTATCTCCCGGGCGAGATGCGAGACGAACACGGCGGTCGCGTCGCGCTGGTCGAGCGCCTCCAGGATGCCGGCCACGATCAGCGCACTGGCGCCGGGTTCGGTGATGCTCTCGAGTTCGTCGACCAGCACCAGCACCCGGCGGCGCTCGCTCACCTCCGTCACCAGGTCGCCGAACTCCCGGAGCGTGGACTCGAAGGCCCCCGCATCGAGGGTGCCCTGTGAGGTGGCGTGGTAGTGGAGTTCGTCGACACGACCGATCCGTGCCCGCTCTGCCGGCACCGGCAGCCCCATGTGTGTGAGTGTCACCACGAGCGCCACCAGATCCAGCAGCGAGGTCTTGCCGCCGCTGTTGACCCCCGAGAGCAGTGTCACACCCTCGACGCTGTAGTCGACGGGGTCGACCGCGTCGACCGGTACGTCGAGCAACGGCGACCGGCCGCCCTCGATATCGATCCCGTTGCCGCCGACCGTCGGCATCGTACAGTCGAAATCGCGGGCGAACCGCGAGACGGCCAACTCTACGTCGAGTTCGAGCGCGCGGTCGACGAGTCGCTCGCAGTCGGGGCGCAATCCGGCGAGTTGGCGGGCGGTCTCGCGCTTGCGGCGCTCGGCCCGGCGGTCCCGCATCGCCGTTAGCTCCTCGCGGAGTCGGGTCACAGCCTGCTCGTTGCGCTCGACAGGGTAGGTCGGGCGGTCCTCGAACACCCGCCGGGCCAACTGCCCGGTGTCCTGCAGATTGAGTGTCTCGACGAGTGTCTCGCGGGCGCGCTGGATGGCGGTTTCGAACTCGTCTGTGAGCTCCCGCTCCAGCAGTGAGTCCACACCGGCACCACGCTCCGCGAGTGACAGCAGGTCGGTCCCTTCGATTGTGACGTCACGCGCCTCGATCGCCGTCCGGAGGTGGTCGTTTGCCATCCGTTCGGCCTCGCTCACGGCCGCGTCGATATCGGCGACAGCATCCGACAGACGGGTGAGCTCCTCGTCACCGCCGACGGAGCCGTCCGAGTCGAGCACCTCGAGCGCCTCGGCCAACGTCTCCAGGTCACACGGTGGGTCCAGACCAGCCCGTCGGTGGACGGTCGCGGCTGCACGGAGCGTCTCGCGGTTGCGCGCAAAAAATGCGAGCGCCCGCTCGGGCACCACCGCGACGGGGTTCGAGAGGGCGTCCGGTTCGACGCGGACCTCACCCGGAATATCGGTGCCGGCAAACCGCTCGTCGAGGGCGACCACCGTCGCGTACCCACGGGCTAACTCCGCCAGTTTTCGGGCGTCCTCGACCAGTTCGACCGACAGCTCGGGGATCGCCGACTGTGCCTCGGCGTAGCGCTCGGCGTCACCGGTTGCGAGACACCGTTCACGGACCCGCACGTCGTCCGGTTCGGCGAGCGGTTCGACACGCGCGAGCGCATCGAGCACCGCCGGGTCGGGGCTCCGGTCCATCGCATCGCGGGTGAACGCCCGGACCTCCTCGATGCGGGAGTCGACGGTGCTCGGGTACAGCGTCTCCAGTCGTCGGGCAGCGTAGTCGGTGACCGCCCGTTCCTGGAGCAAAGAGAGTATCTCGCGGTGGATATCCCGGGCGCGGCCGGTCGCGGTGAACCCGCCGGGGTCGTCGTGGCGCTGTCGGACCGCACCCCGTGCGATGCGTGCAGCCCGGCCGGGGCTGACACCTGGCGCACGCGAGAGTGTCGCCACGTCACCCTCGCGCAGTGCCCGCTCGGGGTTCTCGAGGGTAGACAGCGCCGCTGCCGTCTTCTCTCCGACGCCCGGCACCGACTCCAGTTCCATCGACCAGATATTCGAGCGCGGATAAAAAAAGGAAGCGGGGAGGTCGGCCGGCTGTCGGACGGCGCCCTCGGTCTGACCGAATCGGGTCGGTTACGCGTCAACAGACAGATATCCGGGCGATACAGTCGACAAAGGTTCCGGGGATAGGGACAGTCTCGGCCAGAAATTTGAAAACCACTGAGCTACACCTCCGAATATGACTGTCACAACGGCGGTCGTGCTGGCGGCCGGCGAGGGGACGCGGCTGCGCCCGCTGACGCACAACCGTCCGAAGCCGATGTTACCGGCGGCGACGCGTCCGATTCTCGAGCACGTGCTCGACGCGCTCGTCGACGCCGGAATGGACCGGCTGGTGCTGGTTGTCGGCTACCGGCGCCGGCGTGTACAGGAGAAGTTTGGCCCGGACTATCGGGACGTTCCGATCGAGTACATCGAGCAGTCGAAACAGCTCGGGAGTGGTCACGCACTCGTACAGGCCCGCGACTCGGTGTCCGGACCGGTGCTGGTGGTAAACGGCGACCATCTGGTCGAGGCGAGCGCCGTCCGCGAGGTGGCCGACGCGTTTGCGGCCGACGAGCCTGCGGCAACCATGGCCGTTATCGAGCGCGACGACCCCAGCAGGTACGGCGCGGTCACACTCTCTGACGGTCAGGTGACCGATATAATCGAGAAACCGGACACCGACGATTACCAGCTGATAAACGCCGGCATCTACGGGTTCGACGAGGCGATCTTCGAGCGGATCGAGGCAACCCCCCGCAGGGACGGCGAACTCGCGCTGACAGACACCATCGCGCGACTGGTCGAGCGCCAGCGGGTGGATGCGGTCCGGGTGTCGGGGCTGTGGGTCGACGCCACGTACCCGTGGGACCTGCTTACCGTGGCACGGTCGGTGCTGGACCGCGGACGCGTCTCCGGACCCGAGCGCAGCGCCGGTGTCTGGGTGGCCGAAACCGCACAGGTCCACGAGGAGGCGGTTCTCCGGCCGCCGGTGGCGGTCGCCCCCGACGCCGAGGTCGGCCCGGAGACAGTGCTCGGACCGGCGGTGGCGGTCGGCCGGAACGTCACTATCGGCGCGAACACGACCGTTGTACGATCGGTACTGGACAGCGACACCAGGGTCGGACACGGCGCGACACTCGTCGACACGGTCTGCGGTCAGAGTGTGGTCGTCGGCGTGGACGTGTCGGTACCCGGTGGACCGGCCGATGTCAGGGTCGACGAGCGGGTGTTCACCGACCGCCGTCTCGGGGCGGTGCTCGCCGACCGGGCCCACATCGGCGGTGCAGCCACACTCGAACCCGGGACGCTCGTCGGTCCCGACGCGACAGTCGAGACGGGTGTCACAGTCGACGGACAGGTTCCGGAGAACGGGCGGGTGGTGCGCTGATGTGCGGAATAATCGGCTGTGTCGGCCGCGGTGACGACACACTCGAGACACTCGTAGAGGGGCTGGCCAATCTGGAGTACCGCGGCTACGACTCCGCCGGTGTCGCGCTCGTCGGCGCGGACGGGCTGTCTGTCTGCAAGACGGAGGGTGAGCTGTCTGCCCTGCGCGACCGTCTCGAGGGGCGTGATCCTGCCGGAACTGTCGGTATCGGTCACACCCGCTGGAGCACCCACGGGCCACCGACCGACGCGAACGCCCATCCCCACACCGACTGTGCCGGCGAGGTCGCGGTCGTTCACAACGGTATCATCGAGAACTACCAGCCGCTCCGTGAGGAACTCGAGGAACAGGGCCACGAGTTCGAGAGCGACACCGACACCGAGGTCGTCCCCCATCTCATCGAGGCGGCGCTGGCCGGTGGCGCACGGCCAGAGCCCGCGTTCCGGGAGGCGATCGGTCAACTGGAGGGCAGTTACGCGATCGCGGCCGTTATCGCGGGCTCCCGGGAGATATTCGCCGCCCGCAACGACTCGCCGCTCGTCGCCGGTCTCGGGCAGGACAGCGAGGGGGTCCCACCACAGGACGGCACCGGTGGGCCGGTGTTTCTCGCCAGCGACGTGCCGGCGTTTCGCGAGCACACGCCACACGTTCTCTATCTGGAGGACGGCGACTTCGCCACCCTCGACGGCGGCCTCACGGTCACCGACACCGATGGCGTCGCGGTGGACCGCGGTGTCGAGACCGTCGAGTGGGACGCCGAACAGACCGGTAAGAGCGGTTACGACCACTTCATGCGAAAGGAGATACACGAACAGCCGTGGGCGCTGCGGCAGTGTCTCAGCGGCCGGGTCGACGAACTCCGCGGGGCCGCCGATATCGACCTCGAACTGGGGGCTACACTCGGTGTGCAGTTCGTCGCCGCCGGCACCTCCTACCACGCATCGCTGTACGGGGCCGAACTGTTCCGGCGGGCAGGGGTCCCCGCGCAGGCGTTTCTCGCCAGCGAGTACGCCACCTCCACCCCGCCTATCGGCGACGACCTGGTCATCGGTGTCACACAGAGCGGTGAAACCGCCGACACCCTGAGCGCGCTCCGGGAGGCCGACCGGCGCGGCGCGGAGACGCTCGCGGTTACGAACACTGTCAGTTCGACCGCCGACCGCGAGTGTGACCACACACTGCTCATCCGCTCCGGTCCCGAGATCGGTGTCGCCGCCACGAAAACCTTCGCCGGCCAACTGGCGGCGCTGAACCTGCTCTCGCTCGCGACTGTCGAGAGCCAGCACGACCGGCGAACGCTCCTGCCCGCGCTCCGTGACCTCCCTGGAGACGTGCAGGCGATTCTCAACGACTCCAACGCGGAGGGCATCGCCGACGCCTACGAGGATGCCAGCGCGTACTTCTTCATCGGTCGAGGGCTCCAGTACCCCGTTGCGCTGGAGGGTGCGCTGAAGCTGAAAGAGATCAGCTACAAACACGCCGAGGGGTTCGCGGCGGGCGAGCTCAAACACGGCCCGCTCGCCCTCGTCGAGGACAGCACCCCGGTGTTTGCGGTGGTGCTCGGCAGCGGGGAGCGCGCACAGAAGACCGTCGGCAATATAAAGGAGGTCGAGGCCCGCGACGCCCCGGTCGTGGCCGTGACCGACGGCCGGAACGACGCCCATCTCTACGCCGACCACGTTCTGGAGGTGCCAGAAACCCACCCCCGCGCCGGTGCACTACTCGCGAACGTCCAACTGCAGCTAGTCGCCTACCACGTCGCCGACAACCTCGGTCGACCGATCGACAAACCCCGACACCTCGCGAAGAGTGTCACCGTCGAGTGAGTGTCTCTTCGAAGTAGATATTATCATCGAGCGAGAGCGCTTCCGAGGTGAGTGTCTCCCCTCGGTGATGATCGAGGTCTCCCCTCGCTGTCACAGAGACCGGGTGCTGAGTTCGGCACACTGTGCTCCAGAGCGCCAGCACAGGGTATTTCCGGGGCACGTTGTCTATCTGGTTGTATGGACGTCACCGTGCGCGAGGCGGTACCCGACGACGCACCCCGGATACGGGCGGTACATCTCGACGCCATCGAAGCGCTGGGCGGGGAGGCATACAGCGACGAGCAGGTCGCCGCGTGGGCACACGACCGCGACCCCGCGGAGTATCCGATCGAGACGACGGAGACCCACGCCGTCGTCGCCGAGAGGGAGAAACGACTCGTCGGGTTCGGTTGGATGCGACCCGACGCCGAGGAGTATCTCAAGGCCCCCGTCGACGGTGAGATCACGGCCGTCTACGTCGACCCCTCGGTTGCTCGACAGGGTGTCGGAACGCGGCTCTGCACCGAACTGGAGGCCGCGGCCCGCCGACATGGGGTCGAGTCACTCGGACTCTGGGCCTCGCGCAACGCCGTGCCGTTTTACGAGGCGCAGGGCTACCGGCGTGTGACCGAACACACCATCGGGTTCGGTGACGGTGTCGAAGGGACAGTCGTGGAGATGCAAAAACAACTGACCAGCGAGAGATAGACCGTACAACTCAGATGGAGTAACTGTACACCCGTCCGGTTGCGTCTCGTCTCGGGCCATCTGATAGCCTGTATCACGTTCGTCCGGTCGGAACAGTATGTTTATCTATATCTACAACGGATTCCGATTCAGTGCGCCTGCTTCAACTGGAGGAGACTCCTCCCCGGGTGCAGGAGTTGCTCAACTCCGAGCTTGCGTTTCTGGTACTGTTTCTGCTGTGTATCCTCGAAGGGGGTATGATGCTACGGTTCATCCCAAGTGAACTGGTCGTCCCGAGTGCACTCCTTCTGGTCGGTTCCACGGTCCCGGAGGTGGTTACGATAATCACGGTCGCAGTCGCTGGGACAACAGTCGGACAGCTGATTCTGTTTCTCGTCGTTCGCCGTGCTGGAAAGGGGTTTCTCATCAGGTCTCGATGGATTCCGGTCGACGAGGACAGAGTTGATAGATTCGCAGTCTGGTTCGACCGCTGGGGCATCGTTGCTATTCCGGTCAGCAATACGATGCCGTTCGTACGCGGACTTCTCACCGTCCCGGCAGGCCTCTCGGGTCTGAGCTGGCGGCGGTTCGCTCTGCTATCAGCCCTGGGGACAACTTCGTTTCAGACAATCCTCACCGGGGTCTATCTGTACACAGATCAGGTACTCGTCTGAACGACTGGCCTGTCCGGGCCACCCGTCGGGTGTCGTCCGATGTGGGCCGTCCGGTTACACCACGCCCAGCTGCCACTGCTGGTTCTCGCTTTACAGAGAGAACAGGCCGCACGGGGTCTACGAGCTCGGAGCGTTCCGTGATGAGGAGACACTCCGCGTCTCAAACCAGTTTCTCCGGGCACTCACAGGTCGCCGTCCTGTCGGTGAGCGGTTGCTCTTGACCTCCTCCCACGGCTGAAGCCGTGGGATTCCCACGTTGGGAGTTTCAGGTTTGCAGCCCGGTCAGCATGACCAGACAGCTGGCGGGGCCAAGCAGGCGTTACTCCTATCCTCCGGCATGGAGAGTTCAGAGTTACCGTGTCGGAGTCCACGGCCAGCGGCCCGAAAGGGATTCCTTCAGACGTGGTGTGGTCCGAATCCTGATATTATCCGTTTAGCTGGGCGGCAGAACCGCCTCAGTGTACACAGACATACAAACATCACAAAAATAAAACTCTGGATTTCTACGCCAGGTCGTCTGTGTATCAGTTATCGGCTTCATCCCACGGCTAAACTCGTGGGCTTTCGCCTTGGTACAATCGTAACTCACTCGCTCCGGTGGCCCAGAGCCGGCAAGTTGGTATCGGCGGTCACCGGCGAAACCCCGGTCGTGCTATCCGCCGACAGCACCCGACGGACTGCCGCTCGGTTGGTCCCGGTATTCGAACTCCGGTGGCTCCCAGTACTCGTCGGGTTCGGACCAGTCGAACGCCGGGATCAGGATGTCGAACTCGGGGGCGACAGTCGCCGACTCGACGCGCACCCGGCCGAGCGTGTCCGTATCCGGGTCGTACGGCCGTGGCTCCTCGACTTCGAGGCCCGGTTCGTCACCGAACCCCAGTGCTGTTGGCGGGACGTAGGCCACGTTGTCGCTGTCGACGAGATACAGCACCTCACGCCCGTAGTCGAGTATGACAACCGCGTCCTCGTCGTCGGCCCGCTCGACTGCCGCGTGGAGTTGGTCTGCGGCCCACGGCCCGATGTCGACCAGAGCACTCTCCGCGATCACATGCAGGTTGTGCCGTGACATCGGGTCGGTGACGTCTGCTGTGTCACGCGGGGTCATAGTCGCATCTACGATGGTCCCTGTCATAACCGCTGTGGCGGCTGCCGCGACCCGGTGTCTCTGTCTCACGGTCGCTCGTTCACCCCAAACAGAGTCGTCGGTTCCTGTCCGGCCATCCCGGTGTACGGGTGGCTACAGGACAAACAGGAACAGGAGGTACGAGCTGACAACAGCAAGCGTCGGCGTGAGTACCCAGAGCACGACAATACGGGCTGCGGCACCGGCGTCGAACAGACTCTCGGCGGACAGCACATCGGGTTGTTCCGCCCCGATCGGTGACGGGCCACCGTCCGGGAGCTGTCTGTCGGGGTCGGGAACCGCACCCTCGGCGAGGTCCCCGACCGTCGGACTCGAGGTCGTCTCGTCGGCGGTCTTTGCCGGAGCGGCGGACAGTGCCCCGGTTTTGTGGTCGGGGGTCCCGCTCTGTGCGGTGGTGGGGTCGGCGATATCTACGAGCGGTTGCACACGACTGGCCCGTCCCCAGCCGAGTCCGATTATACAGGATGTCGTGCTCACAGCGAGGCTGGCCGGGATACCGAGCCACGAGAGGACGGTGATGATCGTCGCGCCGGTCGTCGAGACGATGAGTGCCGCCAGAATCGGGAGGTCTGTGATGTCGTTCCCAACCGTGTCGAGCGTTCGCCGGGCGATTGTGAATCCACCGAGACTGATCGCCGCGACTGCCAGGAGAACCGCCGGGCTGGTGTCGACGGTCCCGTTTCCGACCAGCGGAGCAACCGCGTTCGCCGCGTTCGATGCCCCGGCGCTGAACCCCATGTAACAGGCGATCGCCAGCACCAGCACCGACCCGCCGAGGTCTCGCGCCGACGCGTCGCTGTTTATGCTGGGTCGTGGAATCCGCCCACTCCGGTCGAGGGCGAGCAACGGGTCCTGTAGTCGGCCGAACGCGAATCTGGCGTCGAGATGTGGGTAGAGATACCGGCCGATGACGCCACCCACGAACAGCGCAAGCAGCGGCGCGACAATCCACGCAGAGAGGATGGTGAACATCAGGGCGGCGTCGAGTGTCCCCGTGGCCAGCCCCAAACCGACGATCGCACCGACCGCGGTCATCGATGTCGATGCCGGAACGCCGTACAGATTCGACACCAGCAGCGAGAGCCCGGTGAAAAACAGGACCGCGACACTCGCCTCGGGTGTAAACGCCGACGAGGCGACGATGTCACTACTCATCGTAGAGATTACGTTTCGTCCGACAGTCCACGCACCGAGGAGGGCAAACACGCTGAACAGGGTGGCAGCGGTTACCTTCCGCACGATCCGACTCCCGACCGCCGGACCGAACGCGACACCGGTCGAGGAGCCTCCGATATTGTATCCGACGAACACCGCAACCAGAATGCCGATTACGACGAGTGGCTCCACCATACAGTACCACCTTTGTATTCAGCAGTATTTATCTGTACCCGTTTTCGGGACAGTCCGGTCGGAACACCCACTCACTGTGGCTCACCGCATTTGAGAGTCCCTGCTACACTCGTTCGTTGGCGCGGTCCCGCTCGGCGTCTGTGTCGTCTGTCGCGGACTCTGTGTCCGGACGCCCTGTCGTCTCCGACCCTGTGGGGTCCTCGTGCAACTGCTCCAGTTCCCGGTCGATATCGTCGAACTCCTCGGAGAGGGACACACTCGCGTCCTGGTGCTCGCTGTGGTCGGTCGGCAGGTCTGCCCCGTGGCTGTTGCACTCCGCACAGTAGTAGTTCTCACCCTGTTCCATCGTGTACAGCGGAATCCCCGCAAACACCTGCTCGCGCTTGTAGTCTTTCACCAGACCGTCGTCGACGCGTGCACCACAGACAGTACAGGGGTGGTCGGTGTCTGTCACGTACCGCTCCTCGATCGACTCTGTCGACCCGAACGTCGTGGGGGAGTGGCGGTTCTCGATGCGCCGTCGGATCGGTGGGATCAGGAAAAACGAGAGCAACACGAACAGGCCACCGAACAGAGACGGGGCCAAGTCGAACCCCGTCGTGACTATCAACAGGATGCCAACCACCAGTGACACCAGACCGTACGCGAATCGACTCAGCGAGCCTGTCGTCTCGCCGGCGGTCTTGAGGTCGGTCTGCCCACCAGAGGGGTCGACAACCTCGTAGCCCAATTCGGTTTCGTTTGCCCGCAGCATCACCTGTGTGGAGGTGACCGAGTAGTGGTACCAGGCGTACAGAAGATTGCCCAGACCGCCGGTAAACATGAGCAACAGCATATGCACACCGATCGACCCGATGCCACGGTCAACGAGAACCACCTCGTCACCGGCGTCGTATTTGAGATCCCAACCGTTGCTGAGGAGATACCGCACCCGCTTGCGAAACGCTGCTGCAGAGTCGGTCTGGCCGGTCTCCGTCTGGTCTGTGGTGGTCTGGCCGGTCTCAATCCGGTCGGTAGTGGTCTGACCGGTCTCTGTCCGGTCTGTGGTGGTCTGGCCGGTCTCAATCCGGTCGGTAGTGGTCTGACCGGTCTCTGTCCGGTCTGTGGCGGTCTGGCCGCTCTGTTCGGACGGGTCGTGGTCCATCGCCGCGACATCGTGGAGTGCCGAGAGGTCGCCGCCACAGATGATACAGTAACTGTGGTCGGGCGTCGTCTCCGTTCCACAGTGTGGACAGTGCAGTCCGGAGCCGTCTGTGCGCGGTCGGTCGCCCATTAGCTGTAAGTTGTGTCTTCTCGGATAAATACTGCTTGCCCCGTGCTCTGTTCACCGGGCGAGTTGTATCTGTCTCCGGTAGCATCCAGCGGGCGAGCGCCCAGTTGGACACGACACACAGCGACGGGGTATCAGGAGCGTCCGTGACGGGTCACACAGTTCGGGAGACCGACGAGTTCGACCGGTTCGGAGTTGTCGGGCGAGTAGACGACCATCTGGCCTTTCTCCATGTAGGGCACCCGTGATTCGAGATTCGAGGGGATGTTGACCGCCGAGATGGCGTCCTCGTCGCCGAGATTGAGCACGATTGTCGTGTTTATCTGCTTGAAGACGGGGTCGGCGATGTCCTGTGGGTCCTGTGTGACCAGGAAGAGACCGAGTCGTTCCTTTCGGCCCTGTTTTGCGGCCTCGGTGAACTTGCCGATGACCTTCCGGGCCTGGACGGTGTCGGCGTCGGTCAGGAAGTTGTGGGCCTCGTCCATGCCCACGACGAGCGGAGTCCTCTTGACGCGCTCGTGGTCGGGGTCGTTTGAGAGCTTCTCGTCGACCAGCAGCGAGGCGAGTGCGAGCACCACCGTCTCGGCGGTGCGACTCTTCGTGATGTGGTATGTTGGAACGACTGTCAGTCCGCCGGGACGGACGAACTCGTGGACCAGGTCGGTGATGGGTCGGGCGTCCTGGTCGAACACCGCGCCGAAACCCCGCACCCGGCGGCCGATCGCGTCGAAGGTTGCCTCGTGGACCCGACCGGTCTCGTCGAGTTCCTCGCGCAGCGCGGGGTCGTCCATCATCGAGGTGAACTGCCGGTAGCTGCCCTCACGGCCGTACTGGTCACGGAAGCGGGGCAGGAGGACGTTCACCAGCGCACCGTACTGGTTGTCGTTGAACCCGCTGCCGGCAACCAGCCAGGGGTTGTCGTGGACCATCGAGAACGGGATCGTGAACCGCACCTGCTCGGCGCGGTGGTGACTCGCCGCGTAACTCGCACCCGCAATCTTCGGGATGAACGCGATTGTGTCCTCGTGACCGCCGTGGGTGACCCCCTCGCTGTCGAGTCGCCGGGCGACATCCGCGTTGTACTCGCCGTCGTCGTGCATCTGTGCGTACTCGTCCTGGGGGTCGAACTGGACGACTGCGGGCCGGACCTCGCGGTCACCCCCGGTCTCGACGGGGTATTTGCGGCCCCCGTCGAGGTACTGCCGGAGGATGTTCTTCGCGGCGTGGGTCTTTCCGGACCCGGTGCCGCCCGCGACCAGTGTGTGACGAAAGACGAGCGGGTCGCCGTCGGTGTAGTCGTCGTTCAACCGGTAGTCGATCGTCGGCGGGGAGGCCGCGGTCCGGACCGTCTGGCCGCCGACCGAGAGATGGCCCAGAAAGACCCCGTCGGTGGGTATCTTCAGCCCGGTTTTTATGTCCTCGGCGTCGGCAGCCTCCTGGACTATCGTCTCGGGTTTGGGTACCCGGTCGGTCATCCGGCGTTTGAGTCGGCCACCCTCCTCGTAGAGCACCGCCACAGGGTCCAGCGTGGCCAGCAGTTTGAAATCCTCCTCGTCGATGCCAGCCGAGCGCATCGCCCGGCGGGCGTGGATCTCGGTGGCGTCGTCGGCGCGGTACTCCTGTGTGTACTCGAGTCCGGTCACGCGACAGAACAGACGCTCCCCGTCGGGGTACGGCGCGAGCAGGTACGAGCCGAGTCTGACCGACGACCGGTTGCCCGCGGTGACGTACGCGCACAGACTCGTCTCGCGCTCGTCCTCGTTGAGTTGGAGCCCCGCCGAGGCCGAGAGCACACCGATACCGCGGTCCGTCCCTGCCGTCGTCGTCGCCAGCGTGTCGAACTCCGTCGATTCGTTTCCGGTGGTCGACCCTGGCCCCCCACCATCCGTGCGGTCTGCTCCCGTGCTGGTGTCGTCGGTTCCGGTATCGCTCTCGTCGTCGAAGCCGGTGAAATCCCCGAGATCGGACATGCTCGGAACGAGGGTGGCGAGAAACTTCGGCGTTTCCCCCACGACGTGTGGTCGGGACTCGTACTGTCAGGTGTCTGCCGGCCGGTTCGAGGAGCGCGCCCGCGTGACAGGTTCCGATAGTCGATGGCACGGGGACTGTGGCGGTCCACCACGCCGCCGGACCCCGGTTGGTCTGCCCGCACGACTCCACCAGCGACAACTCCGGCAGTTACGAGTGTAAACGAGCTAATAGTTCCCGGGAGCTCTCACGGCGTTCGGTCCGACCACCGTGACTGCAGAGCCCCAACCGTGCCTGCGGCGCACAGGCACTCAAGACGTGACGTGTGGACCTCTGGCGTTTGAGTTCCGCTCACCTCGATCTGGTTAGAACAACTCTCGAGCACGGCCCCTTCGAGGGCGGCGACACGCTCGACGGGTGTGACTACAGCGTGAGGATTCTGCCGACGGAGCGGGCCGAGTGTCCCAGGCCCGTGCGGAGCTGTTTGAGTTCCGTGATGGGGGGGACGACATCTCCCGAACCAGTTGACCCCGTAGCAGTTTACGTGTACAGTTTGATGTATATCGTTCGTGTACAGACACCCGTGTGCGGTCCCGTGGAGAACAGCGTATCGTGTGCTGTGACGACGGACGAGCGGCGCCTCGGGATTCCGGAGTCGAAGCTACGGTCGACGATCGACCGATATCGGTGACCGACACTCGGGTCGTCCGGACAGTAAACTGGAAACTGTGTGCCCAGGTTCGGCCGACGGGTGTGGTGTCCGTTCGGTCATCCGGCCGGACCTTTTTATGTGGCACAGCGTACGCCCGTGTATGCTCCTGGCCGGTAGCGACGACGGTGTGTACCGTCTCACAGACCCGACCGAACCGGGCACCCGGACGGCGACAGCGGTGCTCGACAGCGGCCGCGTCCTGCGTGTTCGAACCTTCGACGCACTCCCGGGCGTGTTCGCAGCCACGAGAACAGGACTGTACCACTCCCCGGACGGTGTCGACTGGACCGACCTCGCGGTTCCGACAGAGCAGGTGTACGCGGTCGGCGCGGACGGCAGGCGACTGTACGCGGGCACACGTCCTGCCGCGGTGTACGTCACACAGATCGACGGAACAATCGGCTCTGCTCCGCTCGCGTGGCGCGAACTCGACGGGTTCCAGGACCTGCCCTCGCGGGGTGACTGGCGGCTCCCCCGCCACGAGAACCTCGCACAGGTAAAGGACCTGCACGCTCCCGCGCCAGAGCGTCTCGTCGCCGGCGTCGAGGTTGGCGGCGTCCACAGCAGTGATGACGGGGGCAAGACGTGGACAGAACGCCGGGACGGCGTCGACGACGATATCCACGAGTTACGCGCCGTGTCGGCACGGGAGTGGCTGGCCGCGACCGGTGACGGACTGTACCGGACGACCGATGGCGGGGGGACCTGGACCCGACTCGACGACGATGTCGAGCAGCGGTACTTCCGGGCGGTCCTCGCAACAGAGGGCGGTGTGTACGCGGCCGGCGCGATGGCAAACTCCTCCACCTGGGAGGACGACGACGCGGACCCCGCCCTGTTCCGGTGGGACGGGTGAGAGTCTCGACCCGGTCGCGCTGCCGACGACCGACGAGACGGTCACCGGACTGACGACCGTCAACGGGACGGTCGTGGCCGCAACACACCGGGGGCGGCTACTCGCCGAGCGCACGGACGGGTGGGTGGAGACCGGCCGGTTCCCCGTGTCGGGGAGTCTGACCGGCCGGTACACGCCATTGGTTGCGTTCTGAGTCCGGACAGTCGGCAGACCGACCCCGGGTCAGTCCAGCCGGGGGTTGTGCACCGAGCACTCCTCGTCGACAGACATCACGACAGTCTCCTCGTCGAGTGTGATGCGGACAGTTCGCTGTGGTGGACCCTCTGTTGTCACCGTCTCCTCGTAGCTCACACGCTCGGTCGTCAGCATATCGGCCGCCTCCAGTCGCTCGTGTCCCCGCCGTGCGAACGCCGCCTCGACGACCGGGTGTGTCAGCACGTACGTACGTAGCGGAACCGTGAGTCCGTTCCAGCAGCGCTCACACTGGGCCCTCACGAAGGCAGTGTCGTCTTCGGTTGTAGTCTCCCAGGGGAGGTCATCGCTGGTCGTGTACTCGGTCGAGACACGCCCCCAGCACTCCATGCAGACCCCCTGCCGGGCCAGACGGACGTTCGTCAGCATCCGGGTGTACCCGACCCGCGCCGCATCGAGTGCGGAACGTCCCGTCCGGGCACCCGGCGGGAACCAGTAGCCGTCCGTCGTGCCGTGCTCCTCGCAGTGCATCTCCACACCGGTTCCGAGTGTTCCCTCGACGAACCGGACCTCGAGCGGGTCGAGACAGGCCGAGCACGTGAACTCGGTCGTGGCTCGCTCCGACTCTAAGCTGGTGTCGTCGTACAGTCCGGCGTGGATTGCGGAGATAAGCATGAGTGCGGGCCACCGTGCGACGTACTCCTCGTCGTGTCTGGTCACGAACCGGTCGGTGAGTTTGTTCAGGTGGTAGTTGAACCGACCGCTGTCGGTTACCCCGACCCGGTCCCGGAGCGCGGAGAAACTGAGACCACTCCCGATCTGTTCCTCGTGTGCGACCTCGGCGAGTTCCAGCAGTATCTCGATCCGGGTCTCGTCACCCAGAATCGCGAACACGTCGTCTATCGAACCTGATATCTCACCATCGGACTCACCCGGGTCCTGCGGACCGCCGGACATATCGACCGTTTGGACACAGACAGAAATAAGAGTGTCTCGACCAGCGTGCTCGCTGTCCAGTCTGTGTCGGTCACGAACGCCACACGACAGACAGACCTGTCGGGGCACAAAGAGTGAGAACAGGAACAAAGAGTCCGCAGATCCGAGAACGCCTGTCAGGTGCAGAGCACAGCAGCAACAGACAGTCTGTGACCCGGGAACTGTCGGGTTCGGCTTACAGTCGGCCGACGTCCTCGACGTCGACACTCTCGACGGGGTCGAGGTCCGCAAAGGACTCCTCGACGGCCTCGGTGCCGCCGCTCTCGTCGGGCACGATGACCGTCGGGAGCAGCGCGACCAGACCGAACGCGACCTCCTGGCGCTCGAACCCGTTTATTCGCGCGCCCTCGGGGAGCGCCTGTTCGAGCTCTTCCTCGAGGTCGTCGAGGTCGATCTCGGGGCTCTCCGGCATGACCTTGATTCCGGCTGCAACCTTCCCCATCGTTAGGGCCCCGTGAACCCGCACTGGTTGCACTCGTAGAGGGTGCTCTGCTTGCGACACTTCGCACACCGGTGAACCTCGTTGCCACACTCCGGACAGTCGAAGGTGGCAGCGCTCATGCCGACGATGTTGATGCCACAGGAGACACACTTCCGCGTGTTTCGCTGCTCGTTCTGACTCATACTACTGCTTCTCGTTCGCCGGTTTTAACATTTGTCAAGTCGCCTCCGGCCGGCCCGGGAACCGACGGCAGGTCCCTGAACGTTAGTAGTGCCAGGGAAACTCGCGGAACTCGGGGTCACGGTCCTCGGTGAACGCCTCACGGCCCTCTGTTGCCTCCTCTGTCATGTAGCCGAGCCGGGTGGCCTCGCCGGCGAACACCTGCTGGCCGACCATCCCGTCGTCGGCGAGATTGAACGCGTACTTCAGCATCCGGATCGCCATCGGTGACTTCCGAGTTATCTCGTCGGCCCACTCCAAGGCGACCGTCTCCAGGCGCTCGTGCTCGACGACGCGGTTGACCATCCCCATCTCCGCGGCCTCCTCGGCATCGTACGCACGGCCGAGAAAGAATATCTCGCGTGCCAGTTTCTGGCCGACCTGTCTGGCGAGGTACGCCGAACCGAACCCACCGTCGAAGGAGGCAACGTCGGCGTCGGTCTGTTTGAACTGGGCGCGGTCACCCGCGATTGTCAGGTCACAGACAACGTGCAGCGAGTGGCCGCCGCCGGCCGCCCATCCCGGGACGACACAGACAACCGGTTTCGGCATGAACCGGATGAGGCGCTGGACCTCGAGGATGTGGAGACGGCCGACACCCGCACCGGGGGCGGTGCCCGCCCGTCCCGGACCCGTCTCGTCGTCACCCTGGTACTCGTAGCCCGAGTCTCCGCGGATGGACTGGTCGCCGCCCGAACAGAACGCCCAGCCACCGTCCTCCGGGGAGGGGCCGTTCCCGGTTAGTAACACACACCCGATATCCGGGCGGCGGCGGGCATCATCGAGGGCGGTGTAGAGTTCGTCGACCGTCTCGGGTCGGAAGGCGTTGCGCACCGCCGGCCGGTCGAACGCGACCCGCACCGCTGGAACATCTGTGCCACGGTGGTAGGTGACATCCTCGAACGCGAGGTTGTCGACCGGCTCCCAGCGCGAGTCGTCGAACAGCTCCGATATCATACCGTGGGTCCGGTCGGCCGGCGCAAAACAGTTGCTCTCCGAGTACTCACTACCCCGTTTTCAGAACGGGGAGGCTGTTATCGCCAGTTGGCCCGGTCGAACAGGAGCCCCGAGAGCGAGGCGGCGAGTTCGCGGGCGGCAGTCTCGGTCGGTGCGTGCAGGGCACCGGAGACGGGGCCGGCCTCGCCGCCGACCCCCTCTGACTCGGAGACCGGGTCGGTTCCGGTGGGATACGAGCGCGACCGCCGGGTCTGCTCACGCAGTTCACGGACGGCTGTCTCGTTGAGTTCTGTGTCGAGGTGCTGCAGGTCGTAGCGGACGATGTAGCCACGGCGGGCGTCGCGGACGGCGACAACGGGCTGGTCGCGCTCTACACACTGCTCCCAGAGGTCGCGTCGCCGCTCACCTGTCTCGTAGACCGGTACGTGTGCGGGGGCGAGTCGTTCCATACCTATACTTTGTCTGTACCGGTATGTGTCTGTCGAGGTCGACTCTCGGGCCGGATGGTATATATACCGTCGTCCGGACAGACAGGTATGGAGCTACATCTGCTCGACAGAGGTCGGATACACGCCGACCTGAACTTCGCACTCGACGCGGAGGTGGCAGCAGTCCACAGCAACCGGTCTCCCGAGCTACAGTACAGCGAGTACGCCGTCTGGAACCTGCTCGTCGACCACCCCGAGGCGACGGTGCTGTGGGACACCGGGGTCCACCCGGAGGCCGCCGATGGCTACTGGCCGCGACCGCTGTTCGAGGCGTTTGCCCACCACAGCCCCGGCGACCACGACCTGACGACGGCGCTCGACGAGGTTGGCTACACGGTCGACGATATCGATATTGTCGTCCAGTCGCACCTGCATCTCGACCACGCGGGCGGTCTCCACAACTTCGCGGGAACCGACGTGCCGGTGTACGTCCACCGGCGCGAACTCGAACACGCCTACCTCAGCGCAAAAAGTCCCGCCGGTGACGACGCCTATCTCGCGGCGGACTTCGACCGCAACATCGACTGGCGTGTCGTCGAGGGTGAGCGGCAACTGCTGCCCGGCTTCGAGTTGCTCCACGTCCCCGGTCACACACCCGGCCTGCTCGGCGCGCACATCCGGCGCGAGGGGGAGGACCTCCTCGTCGCCGGTGACGTTGCCTTTCTCGCGGAAAACTACGAGCAGGGCCGTGACATGGGTGCGAGTCTGGTCCACGACTCCCGGGCACAGGCCGAGAGCCTGCGAAAACTCCGTGACCGCGAGCGTCGCACCGGCGCGACGGTGCTGTACGGCCACGATATCGACCAGTTCGAGCGTCTGCGGGGATCGCTGTAGGTCGCCGAACCCGAGTGTCGATACCCAGACACAGTGTCCGAGCAGACGACTCGACTCCTGCGTTCGAGACAGCGAGTATCGTCAGTACCGTCCCCGAACACCTCGAAAACAACAGGTCCCCGGGCGCGACGAACCGTTCTACCCGAGGAGTGGCCGGCTCTGCGCTACGACTCCTCTCTGACACTCGGATGCTGTGTCGGTTCGTCCGGGTGTGGCTCGTCGAAGTACTCCTGCGTCAGGAACCCACCCCTAAAGGGGTGGGCTTGTCAGTGGACTCCCGCTCTGGCCACGAGACGTGGCAGGCGTGAACTCGCCGTTCGCGTTCAGTGTCCCTGACTTCAGGGCCACCTGACAATTGGCCCGTCCAGCACCAGACTTGAGCCAGTACTGGACGAGACGCCACCCGATGTTCCGAGCGGCGTTGTAATCCGCGTGGAGTTCCGTCCTACATTTCAGACACTTGAACTCATCACCATCCCGATTGTCCTCGTGCGTGAACCCGCACTCGCCGTGGCTACACTGTTGACTCGTGTACGCTGGCTGCACTATGTCAACGAGAATCCCGTATTCTTCGGCCTTGTACTCGGTGTACTCCTGTATCGTGCGGAACGCCCACTGCTGAAATTTCGAGGCGTTCGAGATACGCTCACGGATATTCTCCAGATTCTCGAACGAGATGGCAGAACAGTCGTGATGGCGGGCTTCCTGCACGATGGCCTTCGAGACACGGTGCAGGTAATCTTCACTCCACCGAGCGAACCGTGAGCCGATGCTGTTGATGGTGAGGTGTGCCGGGCGAGTGCCCGTCTGTTGGAGGCGACCGCGCCGCTGTTCGTACTCGTCGCGTCGGTGGTTGAGGTAGTCCGCGTTGCCAAGGAACGCGCCCGTGCTGGTGACGGCGAGGTATCCGTCCACGTTGAGGTCAACGCCGAGAACCGCTCCGTTCTCGACTGTTGACGTATCCGTGTCAGGCTGTTTCTCTACGGCGATGTGGAGGTAGTAGTCGCTGTCCCGCTTGTGTAGGGTCGCCTCTTTGCGTTCCCACTCGTCACTATTCCAATACTCTGCGAATGGGGTGCCTTCGTCGTCTTCAGGCGTGACGTACTCAGCGCGAACTCGACCGTCAACGGTGGCGAGTGTGCAGTGGTCGTCGTTGTAGGTGATGGTTCGCGTGCCGTACACGACGACTGTGCGCTTGAACGTGGGCTTGCTCGCTGTTTCACCTGCTTCGAAAAGTCTGTCTTGGCAGTTGTCAAGTGCTTCGGCGGCGAGGCTTCGCGCTGATTGGACGTGGTTTGAGTGGAGGTCGGTGTTCGAACGCACGTCGTCGTAGGTGGCGGCGTTGAGGTTGCCTTTGTTGGTGACGATTTCCGTTGGGTCGTCAGCCCATCCGTAGTCCGCTACGTATTGGGCGGCGTAGCGGAACTGCTCGAACGTCTCGTCGAGGACGGTGTGAGCGTCCTCTGGAACGTCGAGTTTGACTTGGATGTTCCGAACGACCGCCACACCTCATATGTATGTCTGGTATTAGTTAAGCATTGAGACTGCGTTGGGGAGTCGGTCGTGCCATCGTCGGTGGATTGCTGTGCGGAGCGGACGCGCTTCCTCCCACCGCTAAAGGGGCAGGTTTCCGCGCTGCATCTGTATGACCTGCATCGACTCGCGTTCGCGGCGCTGTCGCTCGGCCTCGTCGATCTCCTCACAGCCCGGCGGCACCTCGCGGCCGCGGTCGGTAAAGTAGCCCTCGGGGGTCACCCAGTCGTGGTGAACTGCTGCGGGGTCAAGTGGTTCGAGAGACTTCGTCTCTCGTCATCACGGAACTCGAAGATTTCCGAACGACCCCGGGGCAGTCGTCTTGTACCGCCTGTACAGTCCGGCGGTCAGACCGGCCGGTCCGGCCCCGACGATGCAGACGTCACGTGTGCGCTCACAGTCTCGGGCGCCACACCGGAAAAGCAGACAGGTCCGGTGGTCGTTACTCGCGGTCGTCACGCGCCTCCATGCGCGCCACGAGGTCGTACGCGTTCTCGCCGCTCCGGATCCCCTCGAGAAGGGCAAAGGCATCGTCGGGCGAGAGAAAGTGTGTCGTCACCGCCCGTCCCAGCGGCGTGGGCTCCAATCCGTTGACGAACTCGTACTCCAGTAGTTTGCCCAGCGCGTACTTCGTGGGCAGTTCACCGACCATCATCTCGTTGAGCCCCTTTGCGTGGGCACCGCCGACAGTGACGTTCGCGAGCGTCTCCGCGACGGCCGCACCCTCCTCGTAGCGGGTCTGGACCGGTTCCATCTCGCCTTTCAGGAGTTTGAACGCCACCTCGTCCTCGGTTCGTTCCTGGCTGCCGTGGTAGTTGCCGTCGGGTTCGACCAGCAGGTACACCGTTCCAGTGTCGTGATAGTCGGGGCGACCGGCCCGGCCGAGCATCTGTGAGAACTCCTGGACACTGAGCCACTCGATACCCATCGCCAGCGAGTCGAACACCACCTGCGAGGCGGGGAAGTCGACCCCTGCCGCGAGCGCCGCCGTCGTGACAACCGCCGCGAGGTCCTGGTCGGCGAACTGCTCCTCGACGCGCTTGCGGCGGCCGTTGTCCAGTCCCGCGTGGTAGGGTGCCGAGGAGTACTCCAGCCGCCGGGAGATCTCGTGACACCGGCGCCGTGAGTTGGTGAACACGATCGTCTGGCCGCGATAGCCTTTGCTGGATCTGCTGTCGAAGGCCCGCCTGACGAGCCTGTTCTCGATGTCAACCTTGTCGTACTCGTCGGCGAAGGTGAGATGCCGTTCGATCGGGATCGGTCGCTCCTCGAACTCGATGAGCGTGGCCTCTAGCGCCTGCGCCAGCGGTTTCGGGTTGCCCACCGTCGCCGACAGGTAGAGCCACTGTGTGCCGCCCGTGTCCTCGGCCTCCTGATTACAGACGTACTTCAGCCGGGAGATCAGCCCGTCGAGACGGTGTCCTCGGCCCTGCTCGCCGATCGTGTGGACCTCGTCGATGACGACCGTCCCGACAGAGCCGAGATTCTTTTGCGTACGAAGCGCGTGGTCGATACCCTCGTAGGTGCCGACGATGACGTCCGCCGAGGGGTCGAACCGCCCACCGGAGTCGGTTATCCGACTCGCGCCAACCCGGAGGGTGATATCGACGAGGTGGCCGTAGTCATCCTGGAAGTCGCGGTACTTCTGATTGGCGAGCGCGACGAGCGGCACCAGAAACAGAAAGGTTCCCTGTCCGGAGAGCGCGCGGTGGATGCCGGCCATCTCACCGATGAGCGTCTTGCCGGTCGCGGTGGCGCTCACCACGAGTTGATCGCGCCCGTCGAGCAGACCGTTTTCCACGGCGAGACTCTGGACCGGTAACAGCGTCTCGAAGCGCCCCTCAAGGACCCCCTGCAGCCCGGGATGGAGCGACAGCGAGTCCACCGGCACCGGGTCGACATCCTCGACAGTGGGGCTTATCTCGTCGAACTTCGTCAGCTCGGGGTCGAGACGACCCTTTAGGAGGTTGGTGATGCGTTCGAGGTCCTGCACATCGAGCAGCAGGTCCTCGAGCCGGTCGCGGGCGGCCCCGGAGATATCGCCCCGGTAGGCCAGTTGGCGGTCGAGCTCCTCGCTTGCACAGTCCGGACAGATGTCGCCCGGTTCGGCCTCGATCGCCGTCTCACCGGTAACCGGTGTGTATCGGCCCGCGGAGGCACAGAATCCGCAGGTCCGGACGACCTTCGCGTCGAGCTGGTAGCCGTCGAGCATCGCTCGCAGCTCGCGACGACCGGACCGCGAGGTCTGCTCGGTGACCCGGATACGGCTGGCCCGGCGCGCGATATCGATGAACTCGTCGGGGCTGCGCAGGTCCTCCTCGGTCCCGTCGGCCACACGCAGGCGGGCGGG
>KE356579.1:45267-46415 GCA_000416085.1 halophilic archaeon J07HX64
ATTTTTTCTGTAGAATGGCACATCGGAGTCGTGGATAACAGACAGGCCGACCTTGGCGCCGTGACCGGCCGAGACGGCGGTCTGGTGTGGCTCACCCGCGACGCGACCCGCGGCGTAGAGCCCGTCGACCCCGGTTTCGCCCCGGTCGTTCACGTCGATGTAGCGTTTGCTCCCCCGGGTCGTGATACCGACCCCGTCGAGGTTCAGATACTCCGTGTCGGCCCAGGAGGTGCAGACGACGTAGTCTGTCCGGATGGTCCCGTCGTCGGTCTCGACGGTGAGGTGGTCGCCGAACGACTCGTCGACGGCAGTCACCGCCGTCTCGCGGCGGTCACAGTCGTTTCGCTCGACCTGATCCTCGAGCATATCGAGAAACAGCCGCGAGTTGACGCCTGCCGGGAACCCGGGGACGTTCTCCAGGTGGGCGTTGCGTCGGAGGATCGGCTCGCCGGTGTTCACCACGAGCGTATCCAGTTCCGCGCGGGCGGTGTGAACTCACCCCGAGGTCAAGCCTCGGGGCTTCCTGCTTCAATGACGCGCTTTGCACCTACCGCCTCTCGTTGAGGTGTGAGCGCAGGGAGCACAGTCTGCACAGGCGTTGATTCGGAGCGTCCCGCCCCTAACTGCTTGAGTCCTCGATAAAGAATGTTCTTCGCCGCGTTGAGGTCGCGGTCTTCGGTATGGCCGCACGCTGGACAGGAGTGTTCGCGTACCCAGATAGGCTTGGCTGTCTCTACGCCGCACACAGCGCATTCTTTGGTTGTTCCTTCTGGTTTCACCTTCTTGACGTGCGTGCCGTGGAGGTCAGCTTTGTATTCCAGTAAGTCAATGAATTGTGACCATGCGGCGTCCTGTTTGTTTTTCGCGTTTTGGCTAGTTTCCAGCATCGGTTTCACATTCAAGTCTTCAACGGCGACAACATCGTATTCTGTGACAAGCCACGTTGTGAGTTTGTGCTGGAAGTCAAGCACCTTTCGCTTGATTGTTCGTTTTGCTTGAGCCACCTTTTGCCGTTGGCTCTCCCAGTTGGCAGAATCATGCTCTTTCCTGTCGAGTTTCCGCTGCTCACGCGCGTATCGGTCGTACTCGTCGGACAGGTCAAGCGCATCCACGGACAGATTTTCGGACGTGTGGATGTAGCTGGTAAT
>KE356579.1:46465-49729 GCA_000416085.1 halophilic archaeon J07HX64
GATGCGCTCCAGATGGAGCAGATGGACCAGGCCGCCGACGTTCCCCTGTCACACAACGGTGAGCTGGTACCGAAGGCAAACGTCGAGCAGATAGACCTGACGAGCGTCCACCACCCCGAGGAGTGCCGCGCGAAGGTACGCCTCCGAGGCTCTATCTCCGCGTTCTCCGAGTCCGACTCGGTCACCGTTGGCCCGACGCCGCTCTCGAAGCTCCGCATCGACGGCACCATCGAGGGGAAAGACGACACCAACAACTCGCTCATTCTCACTATCGACGACATGCAGGCGCCTGTTAGGGAACCCGACCACTAACCGGATAGCCCCGTGACTGTCGACCGGGTGTGTCGTGTCCACTCCACGACTGTATCCCGAGACTGACACACGGGTCGACTGCTCCTCGGACGGGTGTCTCTCCCGGAGGAACGCACGCGGACACCGGGAACAGGAGTGAGGTGAGACTCACGCGGCACCGGCAATTACAAAGCTTTTGTACCGGCCACGACCGAACATCAGTTATGACAGAGAAGGTGGTTGTGCTCGGGTCGGGGTACGCGGGTGCGGGGGTCATTCAGAGTCTCCAGCGCTCGCTCGACAGCGGTCAGGCAGAGGTGACGTGGGTGTCCGATGTCGATCACCACCTCGTCTTGCACGAGTCCCACCGTTGCATCCGGGACCCGGATGTCCGGGAACACGTCACCATCCCGGTTAAGGATATAAAATCCCCGGATGTCGAGTTCGTGCAGGCGGCGGTGACAGGTATCGACTGTAACCGTCGTGTCGTCGAGCTCGAGGACAGAGCGCTCGACTACGACTACGTGCTGGTGGGTATCGGTTCGCAGACGGCGTTTTTCGACATCGACGGACTGGAGCAGCACGCACACACCCTGAACTGTCTCGACGACGCACTCACCATTCACGACGACCTGGAGCGTGCACTCGAGGATGCAACACCCGAGGACCCGGCGCAGGTCGTCGTCGGCGGTGCAGGGCTGAGCGGCATCCAGGTGGCGGGCGAGGTTGCCGATTTCCGCGACGAGCGGGACGCCCCGGTCGAGATACGACTGATCGAGGGGTTGGACGAGATCTTCCCCGGAAACGACGAGAGCGTCCAGTCGGCGCTGCGGTCCCTGCTGGAGAGGCGCGATGTGAGTATCACCACCGGTGAGTTCGTCGACGGTGTCGACCAGGAGAGTGTCAGGACTGCCGACAACAGGGAGTACGACTACGACGTGCTCGTCTGGACGGGCGGTATCGCCGCACACGAGGAGATGCAGGACGCCGAACTCGAGAAGAGCAAGCGTGATCTACGGTTCGAAACCGACGACCGGTTCCAGACGTCCGACGAACGGGTGTTCGCCGTCGGTGACGCCGCGGTCATCAGACAGGACGAGGACGAGCACGCACCACCAACCGCACAGGCCGCCTGGCAGGCTGCGACCGTGGCCGGCAGGAACGTTGCCCGTGCTATCGAGGACAAACCCCTGAAAGACTGGACGCACAAGGACAAGGGGACGGTCATCTCGGTCGGTGAGGACGCAGTCGCACACGACGTGTACATCATCCCGTTTGTATCGACGTTCGGTGGTCTCCCGGCACGGATACTGAAGAAGATGATCGCCGTTCGCTGGATACGGGATCTCACCGACACGCCGACAGCGCTGTCTGCCTGGTCGAAGATGTGATCGGCTCTGGTGCGCCGTGACCCCGGCAAGCGCGGGCAGTGTCCGGACCGTCGAGGACACACCCGGCGAGCCAGAGTCAGCCAGTTCGGCCGGTTCGTGCGATGTGCTTTTTTGCTGTGGTGCCCAATCTCGGCTGTGAACAGCCTCGAAACAGACCTCGAGCGTGCACGGGAGCTCGACGTGGCGACACTCGCAGACGCGATCGAGTCGATCGGGTTCGAGTGCACAGACTGTGGCGCCTGCTGCAGGGCAGCCGACGCCGGGTGTGGCGGGAACGGGGCAGAGTCCGGAGACAGCGGGCACGAGCAGGAACAGGAGCCCCACACGGCAACGGTGTTCCCAGATGAGGTGCGGCAACTGCAGGCCGCCGGTGAGTACGACTGGCGGGATGTCGCCCGACCGGTCCCGTACGGACTGTCAGACGGCCCCGAGGGACCGACCGGGGAGACCTTCGAGTGGGCGCTCCAGACCGACGGCTGCGGGGACTGTACGTTCCACGAGGGGGGCGAGGGCGGAGGGTGCACCGTCCACGAGGACCGGCCGCTCATCTGCCGGACATACCCGTTCAGTGTCGCGCTCGGCGGGACGAGTCAGCCGATGGGCGAGGCTGTCGACGAGAGCGGACTCGTTCGCGCCCACGAGTGTGAGGGTCTCGGGCGGGACATCGACCGCGAGGCCGCCGAAGAGCTCGCCGGGGCGCTGAAGACCCGGGCAGTCCGGGAGCTCGAGGAGGCGATCGGGGTCCGGGAGTCGTACGAACCAGTCGATCCGGGGGAAACGGCCGAGGGTGTGGTTGTCCACGACTCCGAGGGGGCGAAGCGTCCCGACGGGACGAGGCTCGGGAACGTGGACCCGTCGCAGTAGTCGGTGCTCCACGACGTACGACCCGCCGGGGTATCCGGTCACAGACGGGGTCACCCGGCCGGGGTTGCGGGGGACCGTTCAGACCAGGACTGCCAGCGCAACACCTTTTACCAGCAGGTTCGTTCGGTAGATAGAGGTTAATCAGTCTTGGAGTCCCCCGACAAACTGCTCTGTCTGTTTAGTGCCGGTGTCTCGGAGTCAGACGACGGACACGTCGTCGAGGTGCCCCGTCATGAACTGGAGACCGGGTCGGTCGAACCCGGTGAGCGCTATCGGATAGCCCTCATCCGCGGCGAGACATCCAGTTCGGCCGCCGGCGCGGATGGGGTGACAGCCGGGCAGCCACAGCCACCCGTCGAACCCAACGAGATACGCTACGTCGACATCGAGGACCTCGGGAAACAGGGTGACGGTATCGCCCGCGTCGAGCGCGGATACGTCATCATCGTCCCCAGAACCGACGTCGGCGACCGCGTCAAGATCGAGGTCACCGATGTCGAGCCAAACTTCGCCGTTGGCGAGGTCATCGAATCGACCTGACACCCCGTGGACCCTTTGGGCCTGTAGGTTCCCAAACCCCGTTCACCACCGACAGGGCGACGGGCCTCGTCGTGGGGGGTGGACCGTTCGGGTAGTCTTTTTCCGGTCGTACCACCCGCGAGAGCTGTCGACCGGTCTGTGTCATCCGTGGGAGACTCACGCGCGGAGAATCGCAAGA
>KE356579.1:49749-51464 GCA_000416085.1 halophilic archaeon J07HX64
CGCTACTGAGTGTTCCGTTGCTCACGCAGGACCAGTACTACCTGTCGTTTTTTATGTTGATGGTCATGTACGCGTCGCTGAGCATCGGCTGGAACATCCTGGGTGGCTACGCCGGCTACGAGAGCTTCGGTCATGTTGCCTTTCTCGGTGTCGGCGGATACACGTCGGTCTGGCTGTTCGTCGAGCTCGGTCTGGAACCGTTCCTGACCGCACCGATTGGGGCGCTCGTGGCCGGGTTCGTTGCCCTCATCGTGGGCTATCCGGCTCTCCGTCTAAAGGGTCCGTACTTCGCGCTGGTGACGCTGATCATCGCCCTCGCGGTGCAGGTGTTCGTGACGAATCTCCCGGGACTCGACGCGTCACAGGGCATCTTTCTCCCCGCGCCGCTCGAGTCGCCCGCTCGCAGTCAGGCGCTGCTGTACCTGCTCATGGTCGGTGTTCTCGCGGTGACTATCCTCGTCGCGCGGTACGTCGAGCGCTCAAGATACGGTGTCGGATTGTACGCGATACGCGAGGATGAGGAGGTTGCGAGCACACAGGGGATCAATACGACGAATCTGAAGCTGGGCGCATTCGTTGTCTCGGCGGCGCTCGCCGGACTCGCCGGTGGCATCTACGCCTGGTTCCTCGGGTTCGTCACGCCGTCGCCGATGTTCGACATCCAGATATCGATTCTGGTTGTACTCATCGCCCTGCTGGGCGGCACACAGTCCTGGATCGGTCCGTTCATCGGTGCGGTGTTGCTGCGAGTGGTCGACGAGATTCTGGTGCTCCAGTTCGGCGGACAGGCCGCACAGATCATGTACGGTCTGGTGCTCATCGTCGTTATCCTGTATCTCCCGTACGGGATACTACCGAAGCTCCAGCAGATGGCACAAAACCACGTCCCACGCCGGGTCAGAACACTCGGTACAGATGGTGAGAGCGGATGACGTTGCTCGAGCTGCAGGGCGTTGAGAAATCCTTCGGCGGACTGTCTGTTCTCGACGGGGTGACGTTCTCCGTCGAGACAGGCTCCATTCAGGGGCTGATCGGCCCGAACGGGGCCGGTAAGACAACGATTTTCAACATCGTGTCGGGGCTGCTCCGTGCGGACGCCGGGACGGTTGTCTTCGACGGTGAGGAGATCACAGAGATGGCACCGAGGCGGATCGCACGCCGTGGTATCGGACGCACCTTCCAGATCACACGGCCGTATCCGGGTATGACGAGCCGTGACAATCTGCTTCCAGGGCTCCTGTACGCTGGCGGCTACGACCGAGTACGCGACGCCCGAACGCGGGCGACAGAGCTGCTGGAACTCGTCGACCTCGGTGCCGACGCCACCGAGGAGAGTCGGAGCCTCACAATGTCCGAACAGAAGCGTCTGGAGATCGCACGGGCACTCGCGACCGAGCCGGAGCTGTTGCTTCTCGACGAGGTGTTCGCCGGGTTGAGCCACGAGGATATCAACCGGCAGATCGAGTTGATCGAACGCATCCAGTCTGACCTCGATATCACTATCATCCTGATAGAACACGTGATGGAGGCGACGATGACAATCTGTGATCAGGTCGGGGTCCTCGCGAACGGAGGGATAATCGCGGAGGATGTCCCGGCGGAGATTGCACACAACGAGCAGGTGATCGACGTCTATCTCGGCTCCGGCGGCGAGGGAGTTGGAGGTGGTGTCGATGCTTGATGTCGACGGACTCGGGTTCTCCTACGGGCGGGCA
>KE356579.1:51514-54076 GCA_000416085.1 halophilic archaeon J07HX64
CCGCTCTCCGTTCTGTTCCCGAGAGCATGACGACGCTTGTCTGTGCGAGCGCCTCCAGAATGCGACGTGCTCCCGGTTCCACTCCGCACGTAGCAGGTACTCACCCTCGACACTGTCGACGAGTCTGATGCTGGTCAACCCTGCGTGGTTCGCGAACGCCCCCTCGATGTCGCCCGCTGTCGTGCCACGGAGCCAGAGATACGGGATAATGTGTGTCTCGTGTGTCACCAGTCGCTCGAGCTCTACCGTCGCCTCCGGCAGCGTCTCGAACACGCTCCCGAGGGGAAACGCGTCCGCCGAACTCCCGAACTCGACGACTGTTGCCATCACCTGTGTTTCAGTCTCTGGCCGTATACACCGTCTCAATGGTGTATCATGGTGTACAAACGAGCGGTCGACGCGGGCTCTCGACCGGGCGGAGTCGCGCGCCGACGCTCTGTCGTGCCAGCATGGTGTGCAAAGTGCTACTGTTTTACCAGAGACAGACCAACGTGAGGTTACAGGGACCCATGAGTGTCATCGTCGAATTCCAAGTACCGTCGGCCGATTTCAGACTGGGAGAGATCCTGCGGGTGGAGGGAGTGTCGTCGATCGAACTCGAGAGTCTGGTGCCGGTGGGCCAGGCCACAGTACCGCTGTTCTGGGTTTACGACACGACAGACGAGTCGTTTGTCGCGTCGGTCGAGGAGCACCCGGATGTCAACAAGACAGCGACAATCGACACCCTCGACGACAGGGCGCTGTTCAAACTCGACTGGGACGCGAACCAGGACCGCATCTTTGCCGGGATAGACGAGTACGACGGACAGTTACTGAGTGCACTCGGCACACCGGACGTGTGGGAGTTCGAACTCCGATTCCAGGCCCACGCGGACCTCAGTGAGTTCACGAATCACTGTGAGTCCGGTGGCATCTCGGTCGACATCATCCGGGTGTACAGGCCGACGGAACCCGATTCCGGGCCGTGGCACGGGCTGACAAACCGCCAGCGCGAGGCGCTCACACTCGCCGTGCGGTCCGGTTACTACAGTATTCCGCGAGGCTGTACCACGAAAGATATCGCGGCGGACCTGGGTATCTCCGACCAGGCGGTGACCGAACGACTCCGTCGCGCGATCGCGTCGCTGGCCACGAACACGCTGATCACCGCCGAATAGGCCAGCCACCGTCGGGACCAGGGAGAACCGGCGCTCCCAGTCTGTCGGGATCCGAGGGGCCGGCAGAGTGAGGAGAGAGTCCTCTTGGTTCGCCGGGCCGCGCAGTATCGTCGGCAGACTGTGTCTTGTATCTGACAGGAACAGCCGTTAGAACAATAAAGATAGAGAATAACGATTAACTATGGGTAATGATAGCACAGTACTGGTAGTCGGTGGCGGAGTAACCGGAACAGGAGTGGCCCGTGACCTGGCATTGCGCGGGGTCGACGTGACTCTTGTCGAGCGCGATGGGCTGGGCAGCGGCACCAGCGGACGGTCCCACGGCGTGTTACACAGCGGCGGTCGGTACGCCGAGCGCGACGGCGTTAGTGCCAGAGAGTGTATCGAGGAGAACAGAACACTGCGCTCGATCGCCGGTGGATGCATCAGCGAGACGGGCGGGTTGTTCGTCCAGTTGGAGGGCGACGACCCGGAGTACTTCGAGCGCAAACGGACCGCCTGCGAGGAGGTGGGCATGGAGACGGAGGAGTTCGACGGAAAGACCGCCCGTGACCGGGTGCCGGCACTCTCCGAGGACGTCGAGCGGGCGTTGACCGTCCCGGACGGTGTCGTGTTTCCCTCCCGGTTGTGTGCGGCGAACGCCGCCGACGCGGAGGCACACGGTGCCACCGTGCACTCACACACGCCGCTGGAGGGGTTGACCGTCGACGGCGGGCAGGTGCGCGAGGCCGAACTCGGCGGGGCAGTCGACGACCAGGTGCCGGTTGACCACATCGTGAACGCGGCGGGCGCGTGGGCCGGTGAGACGGCGGCGATGGCCGGTCTCAACGTGAACATGGCACCCGCCCGTGGTGTGATGGTCGCCGTCGAGCACGACTCGGTCGGTCCGGTGGTGAACCGGTGCCGGAACCCCGACGACGGCGACATCGTGGTCCCACACGAGTCGGAGGCGGTGCTGGGGACGACCAGTGTCCCGGTCGAGGACCCCGAGGAGTACGCAAAGGAGGAGTGGGAGGTTGAGCGGAGCATCGAGGAGTGTGCGGAGATGGTGCCGTCGGTGGCAACCGCACCGGTTGTCCGGCGCTGGTGGGGGGTGCGACCACTCTACGCCCCCGAGGAGGCGGGCGAGGACAGACGGCAGATATCCCGCGGGTTCGCCGTCCTCGACCACGCCACCGACGGTGTCGCGAACGCCACCAGCGTCGTCGGCGGGAAGCTAACGACCTACCGGCAGATGGCCGAGGACACCGCCAACCAGGTCTGTGACCGACTCGGTGTCGAGGCGGACTGTGAGACCGCGGACCGGACACTCTACGCTGCCGACGACCCCGAACGACTCGACGAACTCGTCGACGCCTACGGTGGCGCCAACCCCACAGACGAGCCCGTTGTCGCGTCGTAATCG
>KE356579.1:56944-63702 GCA_000416085.1 halophilic archaeon J07HX64
CAGCACGACCCGGGTGTCGACACCGCTGTGTGCGTCCGTGACCCGCTCGCGCGCCTCCACACGGAGCGTCTCGAGATCGTCCCCGAGTTGCTGGCACCGCCGGTCGAGCTCCGCAACCCGGCCACCGCTCCCGCCGGGGCTCTGTGTGTCGCTGTCACGCTCGGCGCCGGCCACACGCCGACGCTCGACCCGTGCCGCCCGGAGCGCGAGGGCGGTCTCCGCAACCGGGTTCGTCGTCGCGAGGTGACACCAGACCACACCACGTCGGTCACGGACCGTCACCGGTGGCAGTGCGGCCTCGAGGTCGACCCGCTGGCCCGGGTGGAGCAGTTCGTCGACCCCCAGAAACGCCGCATCGGTCTCGCGGAGCCGTCCGGCGAGGCGGTCGACCAACCCCGGTGGGAGATTGTACCGGCCGTGTTCCGGCCCGTCAACGGTCAGCGCCGCCGCCGGTTCGTGCCCCAGCGCGGCGACTGTCGCCTCGAACCACCCGGGGACAGGGCCGGTACGCGAGGCCAGAAACGCCGTGTCTGTCATCACTCCCACGTAGTGGGTCCTCCGGTATCAGCCCTGGCTTACCCCTGCACTCACCACACCACAGGTCCTGTGTGGGTGCCGACCGTCGGGCCGCCCGTCTCGCGTGGGGTATCGGGACGCCCTGTCCGCCGGAGGACACAGGCCTCTTAGAGTTCGAGCGCCTACGAACACTGTGACTAGCATTCTCTCGAACCCGGACAGGCGGAAGGTCGACGCCAGCGACGATACCAAGTTCTACCGGTCACCACGGTTCGTGACACACGCCGACGACCCGTTTCTGGCACGGCTGACACAGCTGTACGCGTCGGTGGTCGACCCCGGTGACCGTGTGTTCGACGCGATGGGTTCCTGGCGGTCGTTCCTGCCGGAGCACGAGTTCGACCGCGTGGTCGGTCACGGGCTCAACGAGGCCGAACTCGAGGCGAACGATAGCCTCGACGAGTGGTTCCGGCAGGATTTCAACAGTGACCAGTCGCTCCCGCTGGAGACAGACAGCTTCGATATGGTCTGCTGTGCCCTGTCCGTCCAGTATCTACAGTATCCCGCAAGGCTCTTTTCGGAGTTCGATCGCGTGCTCGACGACGGCGGGGCGGTCGTTGTGAGCTTCACCAACAGGATGTTTCCGACGAAGGCGGTCCGCGCCTGGCGAAAACGGACGATGGACGACCGGGCGGCGCTCGTGGAGCGCTATCTCGCGGCCGGCGGGCTCTCCTCGACGAGACGGGTGACCGAACAGCCCGGCTCGGACCCGTTCTACGCTGTTGTCGGTCGGGCGCGCTGAGCAACGCGACCCCGCACAGACCGGCAGTTGGCCACCCGACAGGGAGCAATTGATGTGCCCGGACGCCCAAGAAACAGTACTCACATGCACGGTGACTATCCGATCGACGACTGTCCGACACCGGACCCCTCGTACAGCCCCGCCGAGGTGGTCTCGATACAGCTCGACGGGTTGGCGACGAACAACGACCCGGTCGAGAACGCGGGCATCGGGACGGCGTACAACTTCGCGTCGCCGGGGAACCGGCGGGCAACGGGCCCGTTCAACCGGTTCGTCCGTATGGTGAAAGGCCCGCAGTACGCACCGATGGTCGACCACGTCGAGGCGACCACCGGCCCGATGGAGCGGTCCGGCACCAGCGCCGAACAGCGCGTCACACTCACCGGCCCGGATGGCCGGACGGTCACGTACGCGTTCGGTCTCTCCGAACAGTCGGGCGGCGAGCTCGAGGGCTGCTGGCTCACCAACCGCGTCATGCTCGATTAGGACCGTTCGACGCGGCAGGTGACGACGTTTTGTCCCTCCGGCCCCACCGGCAGGTATGGGGACACAGCCGGAGACACTCGCTGGTGTGGCGGATATCGACTGCACGGGACGGCAGGCGCTGGTCACGGGGTCGACCAGCGGTATCGGCCGTGCCGCGGCGCTCGCGCTGGGGCGACTCGGTGCCGATGTCGTCGTCCACGGCCGGGACGAACAGGCCGGCAGCGCGGTTGTCGAGGAGCTCTCCCGGACCGGCGCCGACGCGAGCTTTTTTCGGGCGGACTTCACCGACAGCGATGCCGTCCGGGAGCTCGCTGCGGCCGTTCGCGCCGAAACCGACGGGCTTGACCTGCTCGTGAACAACGCCGGTGCGCTGTTCCGTAACGGGGGGTTGACCGACCGCGGCGTCGGGCGGACCTTCCACGTCAACCACCTCTCGCCGTACCTGCTGACCACGCGATTGCTCGACCATCTCGAACCGGACGCCCGAGTCGTCACGACCGCGTCGGCGGCACACACCGGGGCCGAACTCTCACTGGACCGTGTTCGGGGCGAGGACGGCCTGACAGGGCTGGGGGCGTACAGCCACTCGAAGCTGGCGAACGTGCTGTTCGCGGCGGAACTGGCCCGGCGATTCGAGACGACCGGGCGCGATATCACGTCGAACAGTGTCCATCCGGGTGCGATTCCGGGCACCGGGTTCGGTCGGTTCCTCCCCGGACCGCTACCGGGGCTGCTCCGGCGACTCGAGGCTGTCCCCGGGGTGACCTCCGTCGCCGACGGGGCCGCCGAACTCCTGTTCGTCGGTGTCTCGCCGCGGGTCGAAGGGGTCTCCGGGCGGTACTTTGCGGACCAGCGCTCACAGTCACCGTCCAGGGCTGCCCGCGACAAGGCGGCCGCCCGCCGACTCTGGCGGGAGAGCGCAGCCATGCTCGATATCGAGGTCCCACTCCCGACGGACGGGGACACCGCGGATGACCGGACCGCACCGGCCGATTCCTGATCCCCCTGGCCGCAACCGTCGCGGTCCGGTCGGACACCGCCGACCGTGTGAATCGGTACCACATGTCGACAAAAGTTTATTTCGGCGGCGGCCCGTGTGGTGGACATGGCGGGTTCCGACCCCGAGAGGTGGCACAGTATCCGGACACCGGTCGCAGGTTGGGGACCGACCCGTACGGGCGGGCGATCCGGGATCACCACCACGGCGAGCAGGCGGACCCGCTGTACGATGTCGACGGGGGTCGGCGCCGGGACCACCCGATAGCGGAGTTTTACTTCGGGGCGTTCCGGGCCGAGAGTGACGCCGGCGCGTGGCTGGCGGAGCAGTTGGCGGGACCGTTGCTGGACCTGGGGGCAGGTGCGGGCCGGCACGCGCTGTACTTCCAGCGGGAGTTCGAGACTGTCGCGGTCGACCGCAGCGCACACCTCGTCGACCTGATGGGCGACCGCGGTGTCGAGGACACACGGGAGGTGAGCATGTTCAGTCTGCGCGAGGCGTTCGGGCGCGACCGGTTCCGCTCGGTGCTGTCGGTCGGCACGCAGCTGTGTCTCGCAGGGTCGATGCAGGGGCTTCGGCGCCTGCTCTGTGATCTCGCGTACGTCACGACAGCCGACGGGAGGGCGGTCGTCGACTCGTACGACCCGTCGGTGGCCACAACGGCGGACACGTTCGGGTTCCGGCCGGACCCGACACCGGGGCTGGCCTACCGCGTCTATCACTACGAGTACGGCGAGGACACCGGACCGGAGTTGCTGTTCAGGCTGTTCAGCCCCGACCGTCTGCGCGAGGCCGCCGCCGGGACCGGGTGGCGGGTCTCGGTGCGCCGGCACGGCCCCTCCGGGGGCAGCCAGTACCGGGCGGTGTTGCGAAAGCGGGGTGCCGGGTGATACTGCCAGCGGCACGCACACGGCGAGTCGGGGTCCGGGGGTGAAACCGGCTGACAGACGACCGCTCAGCGAGCCTGGTGTGTGAGAGTGTCTGTTCGGCAGTGTGAGCCGTATCAGGGCCAGTTTTTTTACACACCCCGGATGAAGACCGGGTATGAGCACGGACAGGGCCAACCCGGAGGCGCGGGTCGAGGAGCTCGCGGCGCTGTCGCCCGCAGAGCAGCGGGCGCGAACAGAGGAGTTCCCGCCACTGCTGGGCGCGGAGCGCCCCGAGGTGCGACGGCGCGCGGCGGCGGCCGTGGCGGAACTGGCGGCGGTCCACCCCGGCGCGGCGACCGGGCTGGCCGACCCACTAACCGGGCGACTGGACGACGACGCACCGGCAGTTGCGGAGCACGCCGCCCGTGCGCTCGGTGAGATAGCCCGGGGGTCGCCGGCAGCCATCCTCGGTGCGACCGGGCCGCTCTGTGACACGCTCGACCACCCCGAACCGGGTGTTCGCGCCGGGGCTGCCTACGCGCTGGGTGCGATGGCGACCGCACCGGACGGTCTCGACGACGAGGCCGTCGGGACGCTGCTCGGGCAGCTCCAGGCCGAGAACCCGGCGGTCCGCCGGCAGATGGCGTTCGTACTCGCCGGGGTGGCCGCCGAGAGCCCGGCGGCGCTCCGTCCGCGTCTCCGGGCCGTCGCCGGCGGTATCGCGGACAGTGACCCCACCGTCCGTCGGAATCTCATGAGCGCGCTCAAGCAACTCGACGCGGTGTTCCCCGATGTCGTCGGGACCGACCCGGACGCAGACACCACGGGTGTCGACACCGGCGCGCTCCGGGGGCTGGCCACCGACGACACCGCACCGGCGGTGCTCCGGCAGGCCGCCCGGGACGCACTCGCCCCATCCAGTGAACTGTGACCGCGGCAGACAACACCGACCCGTCTGGTGTCGCGAACACCCGGGTAGGGCAGATGGGCCGGTCCCGATATGACCCACAGCTCTGGGGTGGCACTACAGACTGTCTGTGTCGCGGACGATAGTCGGGTCGTTCCCGAGCGGATCCGCGTCTGTCCGGTACGTCCGGTCGGGGAACCCGGTTGCCGGCGACCGGTCGAGACCGCTGTTCCGGCAGAGAATCAGCGAGAGGTTGTCCGCTCCGCCGCGACGGTTCGCGAGGTCGACGAGCCGGTCGGTGGCAGTCGACAGTGACCCGGTCTCGAGCACGATATCGCGTATCTCGTCGTCGGTGACCGACCGCTCGAGTATCTCGGCCTCGACCGCCGCGGGGTCGTCGGCGTTCTGGTAGCGCTCGTGGAGCGCCGGGGCGTCGGTGTACGCGTCGACGAGTCCGTCGCTCGTGAACACGAGGGTGTCGTCCCCGAACAGACGGGCGTGGCTGGTTTCGACCTGGACGGTGCTCGCAGCGGGGTCCTCGTCGGCTGTGCCGCCGAGCGCCCGCGTGACACGGTTGCTCTGTGGGTGGACCTGTGCCTCGATATCGTCGATCTGGCCCTGCTGGCGGAGGCGCTCGACAATCGAGTGGTCCCGGGTGAGGTGGCTCACAGCCCTGCTGTCGGCCCGGGTCGGGTGGCTGTTGACGACGTACAGCCGGCTGTCACCGACCCAGGCGTAGTAGAGTCGGGTCCCAACCGTGACCCCAACGACGACCGTCGTGTACGCGTCTCCGAGGCCGAGTTCGCCGATGCGCTGGAGCAGACGGGTGTGGGTACTCCGGACTACTGTCTCGATACGCGCCAGCATCCAGTCGGTCTCGCCGGAGGGGAGCTCGGCGCTCCTGGCCCGTCCCTCCTCGAAACTCCGCAGGTCCCAGAGTGTCTGTGTGAGTCGCTGTGCGATCTCGACACTGGCGATGTGAGAGGCCACATCACCCGCGTTCTCACCGCCGGCACCGTCGGCGAGCACGAACACCCCGGCGCCACGACACCTGTCGAGGTGGCCGTCCTCGAGCAGATTGACCGCGACGTTGTCCTCGTTTATTTTCCCCTGTGCCCGCCGTCGTGCACCAACGTCCAGCCCGGTCTCGTAGACGAGTGTCATCTCACTGTTCCCCCTCGAACCGCAGGTGGACGTCGTACTCCGGGTGGACGAGCGCGACCCGGTCGTCGGCAACGAGGGTGACCTGTTCGGGGAACTCGGGGACCTCGCCCCGGTCGTCGGCGCGTGCCGCGAGCCGCTCGCGCCCCCGCGCAGAGAGCACCCGGTACCACTCCCCGTCGCGCCGTATCCAGGTCCCGTTCAGACTCCGGTCCCGGAGCAGCCAGTTGCCGTCGCTACCGGTGTCGAACTGCATCTGCACGGCCGAGATGTAGCTGTCCGGGTCCACGAGACTAACCGACGGGCGTGGGCCGTCTGTTGTTTCGCGGCCGATGGTATCACCGGGGTAAAGATCGTAGCTCTGGCCGGTCTGGAGGTGTGTCACCGAGGCGGCCGTCGGTGGGTCCGCCGACCGGCGTTCGAGCACCTGTGCGAGCACCGTCGCGTTCCGGTAACGGTCGTCTTTGTGTGCGCGTGTCGCCCGCTGAATGCTCTCCGCGAGCGGTTCGGGCACCGACCGTGTCCCGGGCACGTCCCGGGGGTCAACCCCGTCACCGCGCGCCGCGCTCGCGGCGAACATAAACATCAGCACCTTGCCGACCGAGTAGACGTCAGACCAGGGTCCCTGCCGGTAGCCCACGAGGTCCGGGTCGTTGTTCAACTCCGGCGGTTTGTACGTCGGGTTCGGGATGACCGTGCCTGGTGTGCCGGACTCTCCAGGTACGAACCCTTTTGCGGTGTTGAAATCGATGAGCACCGGCCGGAGATCCGAGTGCAACATCACGTTGTCGGGTTTCAGGTCCCGGTAGATTATCTCGTGTTCGTGGAGAAACGACATCGCCTGGCAGAGGTCGATACCCACCTGCCGGACGTCCTCGGCGTTGGTGAACCCGTTGCGGCGCTGCACCGCGTCGTACAGGTTCTCGCCGGCGACGTGTTCGACCACCATCGCCGGGTGTCCGTCGACTGTGACCCGGTCGACCAGCCCCATCAGATTCGGGTGTCCGCCCGCCTCCGCGA
>KE356579.1:63722-65493 GCA_000416085.1 halophilic archaeon J07HX64
TCCCCAGATCCGCATCACTGTACTCCGGGTCGGTATCGGTTGCGGTCAGGTTCGCGTGACACAGTGCACCGTCGGCCGCGAGGGAGAACTTCAGATGGGCGACCTCGATGGTCTCTGCACGGAGTGTCTGCGTGAGTCGGTCCATCAGCTCTGTCCGGAACCGGGTCGCCTCGACCGGTCCATCGAGTGAGACGGTCATGTTCACCCACCCGAGTCTCGCCTCGCCCTCGGCGTAGGTGTCGTAGTCGATCTCGGTGAGCGCGCGCCGCTCGCCTGTGACCTGCCTGTCGGTATCGACCCCGTGGTCCGTCTCCATCCAGTCAAAGACCATCGACAGCCACCTGTCGATACCCTCCTGTTGTGTTGCCGAGACTGAAACAACGGGACGGTCATCGACCGAGTCCCGGAGTCGTCCCACCAGCCGTGCGGTTTCGTCGTCGGTGAGAGTATCCATCTTGTTCAGAGCGAGCACGTCCGCCTCCTTTACCTGCATACGGAAGATGTACTCCACCGCTTCCGGGAGGGACCCGGTGTCGTCGGCAAAGTACGATTCCACGCGGGCAGGGTCGAGAACGGCAGTCAGTGGTGCAACGGAAAACTCCGCGGCGTACATCTCTCGAAGCGGGTTGATGACCGTCGCGACGAGGTCGGTACAGCTCCCGACCGGCTCTGCAAGCAGGATATCGACATCCTGCGTTTTGATCGTATGGGCGGCGTTCAGGAGTTGTCCGAAGTTACAGCAGAAACAGCCACCCGGGATTTCGACGACTGTGCCGTCGGTCTGGTCGAGAATCGACGTATCAACGAGACCGCTGGCCTGGTCGTTCGTGATCATCCCGACGGTGTACCCCTGTTCGGTTAGTCTCTCGCCGATGACCTGGAGTGTCGTCGTCTTTCCCGCCCCGAGGAAACCGCTCACCATGACGATCTGAATCGAGTCGTCTGCGCTCTCGGCCGGTGCCTCCGCCACAGCGCTGCCGTGTTGTGTCATCAATCGAAGATAGATAGGCGAGGATTTTACTTATCTGTTTTGGGTGTTTCCGTGTGTTACACACTACCGTGGGTAGTGTTCATGCTCCTGTACGGCGACCGGGTCTACCGACAGAGGTCTCGACATACCGCTCTCGAACCGAGGTTGTGAGAGATGCGCACCGTTATCTCACAGTCGATCCGTGCGGAGTGTCACTGTCGCTCGTCCGGAGATTGCGAGGAACCGATCGTGAGTCGGAGACCGACGTACGATCGTCATCGAGGGCCCCCTTAGTCTATACAGACTGCACCACTCGGTCATTCCCGTGGCAGTAACGCAGGAATCTGACTCCGTCGGGGGTTTCGCCGCTGGTGCGCTCCTGTGTGTCGACTCCGCGTTTCTCGGTGTCCCGAGTCCTGGGTTCGAAACCGTCGGTCCGGTCCTGAACTGTCCTCGTCGGCGTGACGACTGAGCGCTGCACATATCTACAGCTGCCAGCAAAGGAACTGTGACAATCGTACTGTGTACGTGGGTTTCGCCCAGCGAACAAGACGCCAGCCGAGGGATGAGAGTGGCAGGCACAGTTCGAGTTCAGAGGGCAGCAAGTGATGTTTGCTGGAGAGCGGGTCTTGCTTCCGTGATCAGTTCTCCGGGGCGCTGTGGCAGTCGCGCCGCTTGCACGTGTGGAGTCGCTAGCAGTTCCACAGTACCGCAGACTCCAAACGTTTATATCCGGTGCCGAAGCAGGTCCCACAATGACAGATACTCGGACACTCTCGACGGGGATGGGGAACCTGGACA
>KE356579.1:65513-68407 GCA_000416085.1 halophilic archaeon J07HX64
GCAACGGACTCACAGTACGCGGCGCTGCTGTCGATGCTCGCCGATCGGGTCAACGAGGCCGGCGGACTCTGTGGTCTGCTCGCTGTCGAACGCAACCCGCCGCCGGCGCACCACTGGCTCACCCTCCACGAGGCCGACACCGTACTGACTGTGCTCCACGAGGTCTCGGCCCGGAACGTTCAGGACCACCTCGCCCTTGAGAAACTCCATCCCCAGCAGGAACTGCAGGACGGTGAGGACCGCGTCTTTCGCCTCCCCCGCTCGCTCGAGATCGATATCGACACGAAACGAAATCTCTCACCGTGACCCCTCCCCCCGGCAGTCGGGTCTCTTACCCGAGGCTGACGTGGCTGAACGCCCCGACTGCGAGCAGGTGCAACCCCCGCGCGACCAGACGCCCGGTCAGCGGTTCGTCGAGACAGTATCTGGCGTCCGCGACAAGGTGAAAGTATAGCGCCGCCGAGTTCTCCACCAGCGATACCAGTCACGAAACCACCAGTCCGAGCGTGAGCGGCGTCCCCAACTCCATGCACGTCCTGCCTCAGGTGACTGTCAAGACCAGGAGTACGACAGTCAGCACAGTCGCGACGGCGAAAGCAGATCTACTGCCCGTCCTCCATATGCTGGGTTATCCGCTCGAACGCCTCTCTGTGGTGGTCGAACCGGTCGGTGAGAAAGTACAGTTCGCCGTACTCGCTGCCACCGGCCTCGACGACATCATGTTCGGTGAGCGTGTCGAGGTGGTGACGGACAGTGTTGTACTCAACGTCGAGTTCGTCGGCCATCTGGTTTGCGTTCCGGGGTCGCTCGTCGAGAAGGCGGATAATGCGGGCACGGTTCTCACCACCCCTGGTACCGGCAATCAGGTACCACAGCGCCTTCTCCATCGTGTCAGTTTAATCCGGGGGAGTTTCATAAAACAGTCGAAACAGGCACGTGTAGGCGCCACCCGACATCCTGACAGACGCATACAGGTGTGTCCGACGCTCTCCCGGTCCGTCTCACCGGTAATGAGACACCCGCCCGGGTTGCTGTCCTCCTCCGAACGAGGCGACACAGGGGAAGCATCGAGAGTGTAGGGGGTTCGGCAGTCACGAACACCGGTACAGGTCCCCGTCGGGGCCGGGTACGACCGGTCCGTAACAGGCCCTCACTTCGGGGTCGTCGGGGCCGGGTACGACTGGTCGCGTGCCACGGCAGTCTCCGGTTCGAACGCGACGAGTCGGTAGTTGTCCGTGTCCAGCTCGGTGAACATCGCCGGCCAGTCGCTCCGGTCTGTGCCGAGATACCGCTCGAAGAGGCGCCCGGCGCGGGCCTCGTTGTACGGTTCGAGTGTCGCGTCGCCGCGCATACCGACGTGTTCGACACGCCCCGTGTCCGGGTCGAAATCGACGACCGCGACCGCTGACCGCGGATACTCTCGCACCCGTTCGGGATACGACCGGCCGCTCAGTCGCGCGACGTTCCAGAGCACCCCCTCCTCCCACAGGAACCACAGCGGCGAGAGCCGTGGTCCACCGTCGGACTGCTGTGCGAGAAAGCAAAACAGCCGTCTGGAGAGAAACTCGTCTATCTTCACTCCGAGGGTGTTCTCGACAACATTCATACCTGGTACCAGACCCGGTCGGGATATAGTTCTCACGGTCAGTCCACCCCGGGTCTGGATTGTCCACACGATAGCTGTGTGCACGCACAGTCTGAAGCGCCCACACGAGGACTGTACCCGTGTCTGGCATGGACGCCCCACTATGACGATCCTCACACCCAGTCGGTGGGACACTCGGGGGACGCCGGTGATCTCGAACCGTGCCCCGCCGTCCGTCCCCCGGTAATGTGGTAGTCGGGTACGACAGCGACGAGTTCGTGCCCCACAGTTCGGAGAGCGAACCAGATTGCGGGAGGTCGCGAGGGAAAACAGCGCACTCCGGAGTCGGGTCGGTCGGGAACCGTGCGTGCCGGTCAGAACTGGTATCGGCGGTCGTCTTTCTCCTGTGCCTGGGGAAACTGGTTGCCACCGGTCATATCCTCGAAGGTCATATCCGAGAGGTACTCGTCGTAGGTCACCCCGTGACTGGTACGGAGGTTGAAATCAAGACGACCCGTCTCGACGGCAGTCTGGAAGAACATATGAACCGCCCGGCGCAGCAGTTCGTCTGTCTCCTCGGGGTCGAGGGCAACCGACAGCATCGCCAGTTCGTTTCGTGTCTCCCGGTCAAGGTCGACGTCCAGTTCCTCGCCGAGGTCCGAGTAACTGTCTTCCACGTCCGCCGTGAGGTCGTCAAGTCCCATGTGTCTGGTTGTGGCGGCCGGCGCAAACACCTTTCGACGCAGGTGAGTGACGGTACTCCAGCCGTCGGTCGACGTAGGTGAGTGACGGTACTCCAGTCGTCGGTCGACGCAGGTGAGTGACGGTACTCCAGCCGTCGGTCGACGCAGGTGAGTGACGGTACTCCAGCCGTCGGTCGACGCAGGTGAGTGACGGCACCCCAGCCGTCGGTCGACGCAGGTGAGCGAGACAGTCGGGAGCATTTTGACCGTGGCCCACGAACGGGTAGATATGAGCAAACGAACACGCGCACATGTCTTCGTCTCGGGGACAGTACAGGGCGTGAGTTTCCGGGCGACGACCCGCGATACCGCCCGCCAGCACGGCGTCGAGGGCTGGGTCCGCAACCTCAACGACGGGCGCGTCGAGGCGGTTTTCGAGGGCCCCGGAGACGATGTCGACGCGCTCGTCGAGTTCTGTCACGAGGGCAGTTCCGCCGCCCGCGTCGAGGATGTCGACGTGACAGACAAGGAGCCACAGGGCGAGAGCGGCTTTCGGGTGCGGTGGTGACCGGCCGCCCGCGCAACCGTACCGGGACGCTCGCGCGCCGTACCGGACCGCTCACTCG
>KE356579.1:68427-80515 GCA_000416085.1 halophilic archaeon J07HX64
GTCGCCTCGCCCGCGAGCACCGCGAACACCTCTTTCTGGTCCATGTGGGCGTGGACCGACCCGCTGAACCGCTCGCCGGGGGCGAGCGCGTAGCGCACGACGGCGACGTGGTCGGTGTTCAGCGGGTCAGTCAGATTCCGACGGTCGGTGTGGATGTCCTCGTCGTTGGGGGACGGTTCGATATCGTCGATGGCGACCTTCTGTATGGGCCGATTGCTGAGTGGCACGGGAATAAAGCTTGACCGGGGTCCGACTCGACCCGAAGCGGGAGGTCCCGGCCTGCTCACGGACGGCCGGTTCGACCGGAAACAGAGGTTCGGGGTCTGGTGAAACACGGGAACCGCGCCTCGACCGGAAATCGAAGGGTGGCGGTCCAAAAGAACACGACGGCTCCCTGTTCGACCCGAAGCGAAGGGGTTGCGGTTCGTGGGTCGACACCCCGTTGTCGTCGAACAAAATGGTAATCAACCGACCGGTCACAAGCAAGGGTATGGCTTCCGACGAGTTCAAGCAGTTCCTGATTTCGGCCGCTGTTCTGATGATGGGTGGCTTCGTCGTCGGCGCAGCACTCACCTCGCCGGACCCGTTCACCCAGGCAGCTGTCATGGCGGTGTTGCTCCCGCTCGTCCTGGTCGCGTCATACGCCCTCGCGTACAGACGCGGGTTCGAGTGGACGTGAGGGCACTGTTCAGATCAGGACCGACCAAGAGACGGTGTCTGCCGGCCGAACTGACCACATCCTGGCGAACTGAGAGCGCGAGGGCTTTCTATGTCCACCTCACGGCATATCTGGACACTACCGACGTGAGAGTGCCGTGACGTGCCCGTTGCCCTCTGCGCTTCCCCACCGGGCACGTGGTGTCAGTCGGCGACAGCCCCGTCCGATCCGCTGACGGCGGCGGGGTCCTGAATCCAGAGGTCCCCGAAGATCTCGTCCTGTCGGAGTCGAACATCGCCACGGTGGGCCAGAAAGAGCAGCCCCAGGAACGTCTCGACGCGGGACCCGGCGACGGTTTCGACCTCGCGAAAGAGCACCTCGACACGGCCCTGGTCGTACTGCTCGCGGAGCACGGCGGCCACCCTGTCGACGAGTGCCTCGATATCCTCACCGTGGGTGCGCTCGGTCACGTCTGTGGCGGTCGGCTCGTCGTCCATCCGGAACTCGTCGGTGGTGTGGTAGTCGAGCTCCTGTGGCTCGCGCCGACTGCTGTCTGGACTCCCGCTGGTGTCGTACTCGCGGGACTTCTTCCACCAGGTCTCGCGCTCGGCCTCCCGCAGGTCGCGGACGAGTTCGTCGAGTGTCTGTGGCATCCCGCGAGCTCGCTTGCGCTCCAGACGGCGGTCCATCTCGTGTTCGAGTTCCGCGAACGGGTCCTCGTCCAACTCCTCGACGTGCTCGCCACCGCCCTGCAGTGCCTGCTCCCAGGGCTCCGGTTCGGGCTCTGCCTCCTCCTCGTCGCCGAGCATGGCGTCGCCTTTCATCCGCAGGAGCACGCTCGCGTAGAACAGCGCCCGTCCCGACGCCCGCAGGTCCGACCCGTCCAGCCGCGACAGGAACTTGTCGGTCACCGCGACAATTTCGATATCCCAGGGGTCGATCTCGCCGTCCTCCGCGAGCTGGACGAGCACCTCGACCGGTTCGACCTCCTCGGATTCCTCTGTCTCCGTCTGTTCCTCCGTCTCGGTCTCGTCTCCCTCTGTCTCCGCGTCGGTAGGGCCGCCCGTGTCACCGTCGGTGGACCCACTACTGGTGTCGCGCTCGTCCTCGGCATCGATATCGGGTTCTGTCCTCGTTCTCGGCATCGACTATCGCGCTCGTCCTCGGCATCGACATCGGGTTCGTCCTCGGCATCATCATCGGACCCGTTACTGGTGTCGGAACCGTCGTCGAGAGGTCCGGAGTCGGTTGACTCCGACGGTGGGGTCCGGTCCTCGTGACCGGTGATGTCGAGCGGGATGTCGTCGGGGTCGCTCACGCGCTGTCACCCCGGTGAGGAGCGCACTGTCGTCGGGACAGCGGGTCAGAGAGCCCACGTTCGGCCCACCCGAGCGTGCCTCGTGCCTCCCCAGCCGGTTCGCTCGCTCCGTTCCGTCGCTCGCTCACCCCTCGCACGGTGCTGTCGCGGCACGGAAGCCGCGACAGCGCGCGCCACCCGGAGTGTGAGGAAAGCACTGGTCGCCAGACCTGCAAACAGACTGTCGGTCCCCGAGTCCCTGAGTCGACTATCGGTCCCCGAACCCGTGAGCCGACTGTCGGTCTTCGAATCTGCGAGTCGACTGTCGGTCCTCGAACCCGTGAGTCGACTGTCGGTCTTTGAGTCCACGAGCCGACTGTCGGTCCCCGAGTTCGTGAGTCGACTGTCGGTATTCCAATCCACGGGTCGGCTGTCGGTCTTCGAATCTGCGAGTCGACTGTTTGTCGCCGGGGTGGCAGGCCGGAAACCGGTCGCCGGGGATGTCGGTTCTGTTCGCGGGAACCACGGGGTCGGTCGTGGGGGGGTGAGTCAGTCATCGGCGGGCACCTCGGGGTCACCCGAGAGGTCGATACCGGTCACAGCGGAGACGTTGTTGTCCTGCATCATCACACCGATCGCGCGCTCGGCCCGGTCGAGCATCGCCGAGCGGTGCGAGACGACGACGAACTGCGCGTCCTCGGAGAGCTCGTCAACCAGTTCGCCGACGAGGTCGGCGTTTGCCGCGTCGAGGAACGCATCCACCTCGTCGAGCGCGTAGAACGGGGCGGGGTTGTGCTGCTGGATGGCGAAGATGAACGCGAGCGCGGTCAGAGACTTCTCGCCACCGCTCATCGCGTCGAGCCGCTGGATCGGCTTGTCTCCGGGCTGGGCTTTCATCGTCAGCCCGCCCTCGAAGGGGTCGTTCTCGTCCTCGAGGTGGAGCCGACCGCTCCCGTTCGAGAGCCGTTCGAACACCGCCCGAAACTGCTCGTCGATCGCCTCGAACGCGTTCATGAACGTCTCCTTCTTGCGGGCCTCGTAGGTCTCGATGCGCTCGCGGATGCCGTCGGCCTCCTCGACGAGCGTCTCCCGTTTCCCGCGTATCTCCTCGAGCTCCGCCTCCACCTCGTCGTACTCGTCGATTGCCAGCATGTTGACCGGCTCCAGCGCGGACATCTCCCCCTCGAGACGGTCGAGTTCCCGCTCGACGGTCTCGTGGTCGGGTATCTCATCGGGGTCGTACTCGCCGACTACCGACTCGAGTTCGTCTATCTCCCACTCCAGACGGTCGTGCTCGTCCCGGAGACCGTCGAGTTCGCTCTCGACCTGTTTGACCCGTTCGCGGGCCTCGTTGCGCCGCTCCTGTGCGGCCCGTACGTCCCCCTGGAGCCCCTCGCGCTCGGCTTTCAGTTCGACCAGCTCCGATTCGAGTTCGGCGACCGCCGCCTCCCGGTCCTCGAGGTCGCTCTCCCGGTCTGTGATCTCGGCCTCCAGCTCCTCGATACGGTCCTCCGCCGCGGCTTTCCGCTCGCTCGCGTCCTCGATACCGGTCTTCAGCTCCTCGATTGCCTCCTGTGCGTACTCGCGTTCGAGTTCGAGTTCCCGAAGCTCCCCGTCGATATCGTTCTTTCGGTCGTTCAGATCGTCGATCTCCTCGCGCAACCGCTCGGCAGTCGCGGTCAGCTCCGGCAGCTCGGAGTCCTCGACCTCGGACTCCAGGTCGGCGATCTCGGACTCGATGCCGGCGATCGTCTCGTTCTTGTCGGCGATTGCGGCCTCGAGCTCGTCCATCTCCGCCGCGACAGACTCGCGCTCCTCGGCGATCTCTGTGAGGTCCGTCTCGAGCTGTGCTATCTGCTCGTGGGTCTCCTCGATATCCGCCTCGCGGGCCTCGATATCGGCCTGTATCTCCCGGACCTGCTCGGCCGTGTCGGTCTCCCTGTCGCGGGCGTCCTCGAGTCGCTCCGCTACGCCGCGCATCTCCTCTCGGACCGACTCCCGCTCCGCCTCGAGATCGCGGATACGGGCCGCCACACGGTCGAGTTGGCCCCGACTGCCCGCAAACGAGTACCGCGACCCGCTCTTCGAGCCACCGGTCATCGCGCCGGACTTCTCCACGAGGTCACCGTCGAGCGTCACCAGACGGAACTCGCCCATCAGCTCCCGGGCCGTCTCGATGTCCTCGGCCACCAGCGTATCGCCCAGCACGTACGAGAACACACCGGCGTACTCCCGGTCGAACTCGACGAGGTTGTACGCGAAGTCGACGACACCCTCACGGGCCGGAGCGGTCGGCAGCGAGCGTCGGTGCATCTCGGTCAGCGGGAGAAATGTTGCCCGACCGGCGTTACGCGATTTCAGGTGGTCGATACAGCGCTGGCCGACCTGGTCGTCGTCGACCACGACGTTCGCGAGCCGGCCACCGGCGGCGGTCTCACAGGCCGTTGCGTGACGCCCGGAGACGCTGCCGAGCTGTGCGACTGCCCCGTGGACACCGTCCATGTCGGCGTCCAGCACGGCCGTCACCGCCCGACCGAACGAGGAATCACCCGTTCGACCGGCCTTTGCCTCCAGTTCGGCGTACTCCTGCTGGGCGGCGTTCAGGTCGTCTTCCAGCTCGTCGAGCCGGTCCTGCAGTTCCCGCCGCTCCTCGCGCAGGTCGTCGACAACCGAGCCGATTGTCTCCCTGTTTTTTTCTGCCTTTTCCAGTTCGAGCTCCAGGTCCTCCAGCTCGGCCGCAAGCTCGGGGAGTCGCTCGCGGGCTGCCGCTATATCGCTCTTTGTTTCACTCTCCTCGGTTTCGCGGCGACGGGCCTCGTCGATGAGGCGGTCCTGCTCGCGCTGGAGCTCGTTTTTGTCTGCCCGCGCCGCCTCCAGGTCGGCCTTTTGCTCTTGGAGCCTGTTTTTCACCTGCTCGAACTCCGCGCCGACCTCGTCGATGCGGGCCTCCACCTCGGCGAGACTGCTCTGTCTGTCTTGGATCTCTGCCGCCACCGAGGATTTCTCGACTTTCCGCTCCCTGATATCGGCCGCAAGGTCCTCGAGTGTCTCCTGTTTGCGGTCTATCTTCACGTACGCCTGCCGGCGCTCGGTCTCGGCGTCCTCGATACGCTCGCGCTGGCTCCCGATACTGTCCTCCAGCCGCGCGATGTCGCCTTTTATCTCCTCTATCTCGCGTTTGAGTTCGAGCTGCTCGTCCTCGCCTTTCTGCTGGATCTCGTTGTTGAGCGCTTGGAGCTGGTCCTCTAGCTCCATCACCTCGCCCTGGCGCTCGTCGAGTGTCGCCTGCCGGTCTTCGAACCGGGCCTCGGTGTCCGTGATATCGGTCTCGACATCCGCGAGATCGTCGCGGCGCTCCTCGAGCTGTGCTGCCTTCTGATACCCCTCGTATCTCTCTCTCTCCTCGCGGAGCTGCTCGTACTGGAGGGCAGTTTCGCGCTCGTCGGCGAGCTGGTCGAGCCGGGTCTCTTTCTCCTCGATGCGCAGCTCTGCCTCCTCGATGCGCTCCTCGACCATCTCGAGTTGCTCGAACGCGTCGGCTCGCTTCTCGTCGAACTCGGCGACACCCGCAATCTCGTCGATTATCTCCCGCCGAACCCGGGGTGTCATGTTGATTATCTCGGTGACATCACCCTGCATGACGACGTTGTACCCTTCGGGTGCGACCCCGGCAGTCGCGAGCAGGTCCTGGATGTCTCCGAGGTTCACCGAGCGACCGTTTATGTAGTAGTACGAGTAGTAGTTCGTCTCGGTTTCCTTTACACGGCGCTTGATCACGAGTTCGTCGACATCGCCGACCGTCTCGGTGCCGGCGGCGGTGACCACCTGGCCGCGGGAAACCGTTCGATCGCTGTTGTCGAGCATCACCTCGACGCTTGCCTCCCGGTCACCCTGGAACGACTCGCCCTCCTGGTGGCCGGGGTTGTAGATCAGGTCGGTCAACTTCTCCGCCCGGATACCGGAGGTGCGGGCAAGTCCGAGCGCGAACAGGATGGCGTCGATAACGTTCGATTTGCCCGAACCGTTTGGACCTGTGACTGTGGTGAAATCCTGGTAGAACGGGATCCGGGTTTTCCGGCCGAAGCTCTTGAAATTGTCGAGGACGAGTTCTTTTATATACATACGGGTGCTGGGGACCCCGGGTGCTCACGCGACTATGATGTCGCTTCCTGTGTCGTCTTTCGATTCGTCGTCGTCGGAATTAGGTGTGTCGTCACTACCTTCGTCGGTGTCGACGCGCTCTGTTCCGCCCGAGAGTTCTGTACCGTCGGTCACAGTCGAGCCTGTGGAGCTGTCCTCGTGCTCACCGGTCGTTTTTGCGGGGCTGTCGCCGGATTTCGCTGCACGGGGCTGTTCCGTGTCGTCTGTCGACGCGGCGGTTTCCCGGCTGTCGGACTCCGACCCCGACCCGGTCCCGGTGGCTTCGCTGCCGTCGGCTGTCGCCGCCGGGTCTGCCCTCGCTTTGTCCATCTCGGCCAGCAGCTCGTCCTCGAACCCGGCGTCCTCGAGTTCACGCAGACGTACCTTGCACTCGATGAGTTCGTCTGTCAATCCTCGAACGGAGGCCTCCAGTTCCTGCACACGCGACTCCAGCTCCTCGACCCTGTTACCACACATATACACAACAATACCCCTCCCTTCAGATAAACGTATGTCAGACATTGATAAACAGTGCGATAGAAGCATCCGAGAGGGTTGTGCCGGGTACCGGTTGGACAGTCTATCAGATATCCCAGACGGAACAAGGGGGGTTCGAAGCCGGGGGTATCGTCGAAACGGGACGGGGAGACGCCGAAGACAGTTCAGAGCAGCCCTGGACGAAACCTCTATACTCTGTCGTGGCGAAGCAGTCTCAATGGCACAAGCACAGCGGGACCTCGCAGTCGTCATCGGGTTGGAGGTGCATATCCAGCTCGAAACCGACACGAAGATATTCTGCGACTGTTCGACCGAACCCGCCGACGAGGCGAACACACAGACCTGTCCGGTCTGTCTCGGCCTGCCGGGGTCGCTGCCGGTGCTGAACGAGGCTGCCGTCGAGGCCGCGGTGAAGGTGGGAAAGGCGATTGACGCGGATATTCCGGAGGAGACACGGTTTCACCGCAAGAATTACTACTACCCCGACCTGCCAAAAAACTTTCAGATAACCCAGTACGACGAGCCGATCTGCCAGGACGGTCGCATCGAGTTCAGCGTCGAGAGCGAGCGCCGGTCGGTCGGTATCCGCCGGGCCCACCTCGAGGAGGACCCCGGGAGCCTCCGGCACAAAGGTGGCTCTATCGACACCGCCGAGTACACACTCGTCGACTACAACCGCGCCGGTGTGCCGCTGATGGAGGTTGTCACCGAACCGGACTTCCGCGGCCCGGGAGAGGTGCGCTCGTTTCTCTCGAAACTCGAGGAGGTACTGGAGTATCTCGACGTGTTCGACGCCGCCCGCGACGGCAGTCTCCGCATCGATGCGAACCTCTCGGTGGTCGAGGCCGACGCACTCGACGGTGGGATAGACGAGGACAGGTTGGCGGCGGCAAACCGAACCGAGGTAAAGAACATCTCCAGTCACAAGGGCGCACAGAAGGCCCTCTCCTACGAGGCTCAGCGGCAGAAAAACGCAATCAAGCGCGGCAGAGAGGTACAACAGGAGACCCGTCACTGGGACGAATCCCGGGGCATCACTGTCTCGATGCGCTCGAAAGAGGAGGAGAAAGACTACCGGTACTTCCGCGAGGCTGACCTGCCACCCCTACAGGTTAGTAACTGGAAAGACCAGGTCGAGATACCCGAGTTGCCCGACGCCCGGCGCGAGCGGTTCCAGGGCGAGTACGGGCTGAGTGCCGAGGCCGCAGACAAACTCACGAGCACGAAACAGGTCGCCGACTTCTACGAGGCGGTCACCAGCGAGTTCGACCCCGACCTCGCCGCGACCTGGGTCGCCGACGAACTGCTGGGTGAACTCAACTACCGCGACATGACCATCACCGACATCACCGACCGGCTCGGCGAGGTCACCCGCCTCGTCGAACTCGTCGCCGAGGAGGAGATCACGGCGAAGAACGCCCGCGAGGTGGTTCTGCGCGGGATGCTCGACGACGGACACGACCCCGACATCATCGTCGAGAGAGAGGGACTCGGTAAGACCGGCGGCGACGCGGTAGAAACCGTCGTCGAACAGGTGATCGACCAGAACCCCGGTGCCGTCGAGGACTTCCACGCCGGCGAGAGCGGCGCGCTCAACTACCTCGTCGGCCAGGTGATGCAGGCCACCGGCGGCAGTGCCGACCCCGGCGAGGTGAACCAACTGCTGCGCGAACAACTGTGACACTGTCTGGCCTGGAGACCCACCCCCGGAACCCAATCCGGGTCGACACAGCACGCGCGATGTCGCCATCTCCGTTCTGAGTGGACGCTGTTCCCGGTCCACACTGGGTGGGTGCTGTCGCCTGTCCCGCAGTCTCCGTACTGGAGGTCCCACCTCGGTCAGCGAGGGAGTCCATGCAAACAAAAGTCTCAGTCCGTCGTCCGGGGCTGCCGGAAGCGAAGGTGTGTTCTGTGGACCAGTTCGAAGCCAGGGTGTGAACAGAGTAATCCACGCCCGGGGGCACGAGAATGTCACCGCCCAGCACGCGAGTACGTTCGAGGTAACCAGTGACGAGTTCCTGACTCCGGCAGGCGACTGCATCCTCGGTATCGAGGCCGACTGCGTCCCCGCGGAGTTCGACGACTCCTTTGTTGCAGCCTGTCAGCAGACCGATGCGACCATCGTCGCGGAGCTATCAGTCGAGGGTCACACCGAGCGGGTCGAGGGCCGGGGCCACCCGGACCTGACGTTCGCCAGCGACCGATCACTGGTCTGTCGCACCAGCGAGTACACCGACGATCGCACCGTTGCTATCGGGATGGACAGAGCCGCCGCCGACCTCGACGACGAACTCGTCACTGCGCTCGCTGATGGGGGGGAACTGACGCTGACACTGCGTGTCGAGTAACACTAAAAATCTGATAGCTGCCGAGACCGTCCCAGTCTCGACAGTCGAGGGGTCGGAGCAGCGTGTCTCACTCCCAGCGGTCGGGAATCTGGACGGTGTACTTACCGTCCTCCTGCAGCGCGACAATATACTCCTGCCGGTCGTACAGTTCCATCAGATTGAGCTCGTATTGACCGGGTGCAACGACACGGATAGACTCGAACTGGTCGTTGAGTTCCGCGCGGAGCTGTGACACCGACGGCTGGTCCTCGGAGTCCTCACCGGGGACATCCGCGGTCCCGTCGTCCTCACCCTGGGCGTCGGTTTCTGCGTCCTCGTCCTCGGACCGTGCGGAGAGTGGCCGGGGGTCCGGAACCGGTGGCCGGTCCTGTGGGTTCCCGGACGTCGGGATTGTCTCGTCGGCTTCGACGATACCGTCACGCGTGTCCAGCTGTGCGGTATCGGAATCGGTCGTGCCGCGGTGCTGTCCCTCGTCGGTCGCGTCGTCGCCGGGCCAGTCGGTCTCCATCGGGTCTGTCCCCTCGTCGGTGGCGTCCTGGTTCGTCCTCGCCCCGGACTGTCTGAACCCATCACTCGTGTGATCCTCGCTGGCTGCATCCGAACCTATCGTAGCTTCGGTGGGTTCTGTCTCTTCGGTGGGTTCTGTCTCTTCGGTGGTCTCTCCTCCCTCGGTGGGTTCTGCCTCTTCGGTGGTCCCTTTTTTCTCGATGTGCTCTGTTTCTTCGGTGGGCTCTCCTCTCTCGGTAGGTTCTGTTTCTTCGGTGGTCTCTCCTCCCTCGGTAGGGTCTGCCTCTTCGGTGGTCCCTTTTTTCTCGATGTGCTCTGTTTCTTCGGTGGCCCCGTCGCTCGTGTCGGCTGTGTCGGCGCCGGCCGCATCTCCGGGTGTCTGGGACTGGTCGGGTTCGGCGCTCGTGTCCGCTACCGCTCCAGTGTCCACCGGGTCCTCCGTGGCTCCGGAGCGGTCACGCTCCGGACTTGCACCCGCGGTTGGGGAGTCGTCATCTGGTTCGACATCGGGACCCGGGTCGTCGTCCGACCGGCGACCGCCTGCGACGAGATTCCGGACTGTCGAGGCCGCGTCACCCACCGTTCGCGCGACGCCGTCGACATCGGGGCCCGGTGACTTCGGGGTATCGTCGGACTCCTCGGACGGCCCGGGTCCATCGGGGCGAAACTGGAATGTGGTGCCCCCACAGTCCGGACACCCGGAGAGCATCTCCTTGGAGCCGTCCTCGAACGCGCGGCCACAGTCCGTGCACTCGTGGGGCATTATGAAACCAGCGTCTGAATGAGCGTCTCGTCTTTGTGCAGCGTTTCCAGCCTGTTCGCCGGACCGATCACTGTTAGTTTCTTCGGCGAACTCGACCTGGTTAGTCGGGCGAACAGCCCTCTGCTACCGGAGTCGTTTTTTGGATACGTCTCTATCTCGATACCCTCGAACTCGTCGGGGTTGATCTCGGACATCGTCACCTCGATCAGCCTCGACTCCTCGTCCGGCGAGAGCCCCTCCTCGAGAATAACGATATTACCGTCGTGGACCCCGTCGAGGATGAGTCGTATCTTCTCCATGCTCGCGAGCCCCTCCATCCGTTCGCCGCTTATAAGATCGATCTGTACGCCGCCGCTGTCGTCACCGTCGTCTGGTAGTTGTATCTCTGGCATCTGTCTCACCCGAAGTACTCCGCGACCTTGTCGTAAACCTCGTTCATGTTGTTACCCTCGAGCGCAGACACTTTGACCGTCTCGTGCTGGGGGTAGGCGTTTCGGATGCGCTGAACACTCGCCTCCTCCAGGTCGATCTTGTTTGCGAGTATCAACACCGGCAGATCCTGGCTCTCGATGATCCCGATGAGCATCGTGTTGACCTGTGTGAACGGGTCCTGTGCCGCGTCTAGTACGTAGATGACACCGTCGACATCCTCACGCAACCAGTGCATCGCCTCTGCGACACCCTCCGTCGCCTCCCGGGAGCGCCGGACGGCGTCCTCCTCGTCCATATCGTGTTCGAGAAACTCCGTGTAATCGACCTTCGTCGTCACACCTGGCGTGTCGACCACATCAATCGTGACTGTCCGCCCGTCGCGCTCGATTTCGACGTTCTCCTTCCGTCGAGCTCGGCGTGTCTCGTGGGGAACGTGACTCTCGGGGCCGACCGCGTCACCGTGCTCGGTCCAGTCACGAACGATACGATTGGCGAGTGTTGTTTTCCCCGCGTTCGGTGGCCCGTAGATTCCGATCCGCCGTGGCTCGTCATCGGCGAAAACTGACGATACTGCCCGCGCAATGCTTGATCTGAGGCCTGTGAGTAGTCCCATTGTATCCTCCCGACCTCCGGCCGGGGCTTGTAACACTTAGCCAACGCTATCTACTTAACGCTGTGTCAGACATACGTAATACAGGAGTACTGTATCTTGAACTGTAAAGAAGGCGGAGGAGATGAGACGAACTGAGGTGGAACAACCTGAGTGGAGACTGGGGGAGTCGCTGTCAAGAGAGGTCCTCAGATGGTGGTAGTCGGTAAACGGGGACGAAAAGCGTGGTCCGAACCCCCACCCCTTTGTTTCGAGTGGAACAGCCACACAACCGGGTGGGGGGGTTGTTTTGCCGTCAGTTTCGAGTCACTGGAACATCAAAACTGAGCTCAAACGATCCAAACAGGATAAAGTTCGGGTTACTTCGCGCGCGAGAACTACAGTGTAGCGTACTCTCTAGCTAGATCTGGCGCGTGTGTATCTAGATTGAGCGTGTATCACAGCACAATCGAGATATCTTCGGTGCTACGGAGTAGTACTCACAGCAGGGTACTAAATCTTTCGCCATGTATTAGTACCCCCAGGGGGGACCCCCTCCCCCCTCTTTCACGACTCCACTCGAAACAAAGGGGTGGGGGGGATGCTACACCCTAGACAGGCACTCACCTACTGGCAGGAGTATATCGATCGGATACACTCGGGGTCGGTCGTCTCTCCAGTCTCTCACACGATGTTCGGTCATCTCTCCGGGTTGTACTGTGCACTCCGCGTCTCCGACCAACTGAACTCGGGGGTGAGGCCCGCAACCCATCTCCTCTGTACTGTTTTCTGTAGTGATGTCGTTCCTTGCTCCTGCCAACTCAGTTGACCGATTCCACGATACCGGCACGTCAAC
>KE356579.1:80565-82806 GCA_000416085.1 halophilic archaeon J07HX64
GTAACGGTCGGCGATCAGGTCCCCCGCTGCGGTCCGCAGACTCATCTGACTGTCACGGTCGCTGTGACCACGTTCGAGAACCCGACCTCGTCGCCGTCTCCGAGCGGAACAGTGGCACCCTTCTCGACAGTCTGACCGTTTACTGTCAGGTCATTCTGGCCGAGACGGGTGAGACGGAACCCGTTCGAACCAGCCTCGATGCGGATGTGTTTACGGTGAACGTACACCGCCTCGTCCTCGGGCGCGCCTGCCCGTACCATCGCCTTACGCACCTCCCGGCCGACGGTTTCGCCGTCGGTCACGGTGAACTCCTGGCCCATCACCTCCAACAGGAGTTCGTTGTGCGAGCGCTGAATCTGTGTCGTCAGCTCGTCGGCACTGCTCTCTTCGGGGGCGGTGTCCTCGGCCCAGCCCCTGACCTGCCGCGCCGAGATACCTGTCCGCGCCGACAGCACGTCCGGTCTCGCGTCGTGGAACTCCCCCAGTGTCGTGATACCCTCGTCGGCGAGCAGCCGCGTGCTCTCGCCCGCGAGCTCTGTCACGTCTGCGAGCGGTGTCTCGGCCCACTCCTGGTCGGCCGGACACGCCGGACAGCTCCAGCCCGGACTCGCGTCCGGAAGCCCCTCGCCACAGTTCGGACAGTCACCGGCTGTCGGTTCTGTCTCCGGCTCTCGTCTCGCCTCTGGCTCCAGGTTTGCCTCCTGCCCCGATTTCGGGCCCGTGCTTCGACCCGGCCTCGACTCCGGATCCGGGTCCGGTTCGTCGGGGGAGGTATCCTCGACCCAGTCTGTGAGACGCCACGTCGAAATACTGACCCTGTCGGACAGCGCATCCGGGTCCGAACCGTGCAGGTCCCCTACTGTCGTGATACCGGCACCGGAGAGTCGCCGCGTGTCACCGCTCGTGACGTCTGTCGCGTCTGCGAGCGGCGTCTCGGCCCACCCCTGGTCGGCTGGACACGCCGGACAGCTCCATCCCGGGCCCGTCTCCGGTAGCTCTCCGCCACAGTTTGGACAGCTCGCGGAGGCGGAGTCCTCGGGCGTTGTCTCCTCTCGCAGGTCTGTGAGACGCCACGTGAGGATGTCCGTCCGGTCCGACAGCGTGTCCGCGTCCGTCGCGTGGAGTTGACCCACGGTCGTGATACCGGCCCCGGCGAGCTGCTGTTGGTCACTGGCCGTGATCTCCGGTTCGTCCGTGAGCGGCGTCCCGGCCCACCCCTGGTCGGCCGGACACACCGGACAGCTCCATCCTGGTCCCGTCTCCGGCAGATCCTCACCACAGTTCGGACAGTCGGTGAACATCGGTGGACCGCTGTCGTCGGGTGAGCTGTCCCCGAGCCAGCCTCTGATACGCCACGCCGGAAGCGCTGTCTGATCCGACAGCGCGTCCGGGTCCGCGTCGTGGAGCTCCCAGACCTGCTCGACACCGGCCCCGGAGAGCCGCTCCGACTCCGTGCGCGTGACGTCTGTCGCCGCCTCGAGCGACCGCTCGGCCCACCGTTTCAGGTCGAACCGACAGCCCGGGCACTCCCGCGAGGACAGCGAGCGCCGCAGTCCATCGCCGCAGTTCGGACACTCCCGGAGTGGCGGCAGTGAGACGCCTGTCGGCTCCGTATCGTCGAGCGGGTGCATACAGATCGGGCACTGCGAGAGCTGGTCGGACGGGATCTCCGAGAGATCCGCACTGCAGTCCGGACACTCGAGACCGTCGTTGTCCTCGGTTACGGGCTCGTCCGGGGGTTTCCCGCAGTGTCTGCAGACATCAGCGTCCGGTAGAACCTCGTTGTCGCAGTGTCGGCAGTTCTCCATCGAGGGAGACTGTGGACTACCGCCTGTATCGTCAACCGGGAACGCAGGGTGTCGCCACTCGCCGCAACTCGGGTTCGGGCACCACCCATCTCTCTCCGATGGGTCGAACGGTCTGCCACAGATTTCACATGTTGCCTCGTCTGGTATGCGACTCCGCATCGTACTGTTATGTCTTTTCCAATACCACAAAGAGTTTGTGCCCGAAACTAGCTCACCTCAGCCCTGGCTCACCCGCGATGGAGATGTTCTGTGTATGGCCGGAACTCTTGCGGGTCGACCATCTTGCCGCTCTTCTGCAGTTCGGTCTGGAGCCCGCGGACGAGGTGAGACATACCGACATCGCTGTCCTCCGCGGCGGCCAGGATGACAGCCATCTGTGCGATGGTCCGGATGTCGCCGCCAGTCAGCCCGAACGAGGCGAGGAACTCGTAAT
>KE356579.1:82856-93514 GCA_000416085.1 halophilic archaeon J07HX64
GCCCTGCACGCTGCTATCTCCAGTTGAAACAGAGGGCACATAAATGTCAGATAGAGAAGAACAAGACGATGGCGCAGGCGACGACGTGGACTCAGACAGTTACGACTGGGAGACCGGTATCGGAACCGACAGCAGACCGGACGATAGCGGGAGTACAGCGGACAGGTCCGGTGACGATAGTCCGGATAGCACGGGCACGTTCACCACCGGGTCGCAGACCCGTTCAGACGAGGGCTCATCCGACTCCAGGGTGTCCAGAACCCCGAGCGAGCGCACGCGTGACACCTCGACCCCGGGCCCCCGCCATTCCGCGGCGACCGGTTCCGATCAAACCAACACGGGCGAGAGTGACACTGTGGAAACAACCGGTTTGTTCGACAATCTCCTCAGTGGTGACCCCATCTTCGAGGACAAGGAGGTCCTTCGGCCGGCCTACACACCCCGGGATCTCCCCCACCGCGAGGACCAGATCGACAGTATGGCGACTATCCTTGTTTCGGCCATTCGCGGCGACACACCCTCGAACATCCTCATATACGGAAAAACCGGGACCGGCAAGACTGCGAGCGCGAAGTTCGTCAGTGACGAACTCGAGGCCACCTCACAGAAGTACGATGTCCCCTGTGACGTCGAGTACATAAACTGTGAGGTCACAGACACCCAGTACCGGGTGCTCGCACAGCTCGCGAACCAGTTTATCGAACAGAACCGCAGTCGGATCGACGCCGAGCTCGACAGTCTGGATGCGCTCCGCAAGCGGGCCAGGCGAAACCAGTCGGCGCTCGACGGGACCCGGTTCGACTCTGTGCGGGCGGTGACCGACGAGATGGGGGAGCTACGGGCCGACCGCGAGTCGTTCGACGATGTCCCGATGACCGGCTGGCCGACCGACCGCGTCTACAGCTCGTTTTTCGACGCCATCGACTACCGCGAGCGGGTGGTCGTCATCATGCTCGACGAGATAGACAAGCTCGTCGAGAAATCCGGCGACGACACTCTGTACAACCTCTCGCGAATGAACGCGGATCTCGAGCGGTCGCGGGTCTCGATAATCGGTATCTCGAACGACCTGAAGTTCACCGACTTTCTGGACCCGCGGGTGAAATCGAGTCTCGGGGAGGAGGAGATCGTCTTTCCACCGTACGACGCGAACCAACTCCGGGATATCCTCGAACATCGCGCCGAGGTCGCCTTCGTGACCAACGCGCTGACCGACGAGGTGATTCCGCTGTGTGCGGCCTTTGCTGCGCAGGAACACGGTGATGCCCGGCGCGCGCTCGACCTGCTGCGGACGGCAGGGGAACTCGCCGAGCGTGACGACACCGACCAGGTTGAGGAGTACCACGTCCGTCGGGCACAGGAGAAAATCGAGATCGACCGTGTCATCGAGGTGGTCCGGACTCTCCCCCAGCAGTCGAAGTTCGTGCTCTTTGCCATCATACTCCTCGAGGAGGAGGACGTACACAGTATCAACACCGGCGAGGTTTACAACGTCTACAAACAGCTGTGTGGTGAACTCGACACTGACGTGCTCACACAGCGCCGTGTGACCGACCTCATCAGCGAACTCGACATGCTCGGTATCGTCAACGCTGTTGTGGTCTCGAAGGGCCGATACGGCCGCACAAAGGAGATCAGCCTCTCGGTCCCGCTCGAGGAGACAGAGAGTGTGCTGTCGTCGGACTCACGGCTCAGCGATGCCGACAACATACAGCCGTCCGTGCAGGCCCGGTTCGATAGCTGACTGGTCGACGACACGACTGAATCCGGAGCCGGCCGGTCAGGGGATCTCTCCCCATTCGCTCTCGTAGTACGTGAGCGCGTCGCGGTCGGATTCAGACAGGGCCGCTGCCTCGACGCGTCCGATGTAGACCGTGTGGTCACCGGCCTCGACGGTTTCGTGAACCGAGCAGTCGACGTAGCCCAGCGACTCCGAGAACACCGGTGCGCCGGTGGCAGCCGTCTCTGTCGGGTGCTCCTCGAATGGGTCCAGACCCTCGGCCATCCCCGCGAAGTACTCACCGAGAACCAACTGGTCAGCCGAGAGGATGTTGACACAGTAGTGTGCCGCCTCGCCGCTGACGAGTCGCGCGTGGGCTTCCGTGTCGTGGTCGAGACAGACCAGCACCAGTGGGGGGTCCAACGAGACGCTCGTGAAGGCGTTTACCGTGATGCCGTGTGGCGGTTCACTGTCGAGTGTCACCGCCGTCACACCGGTTGCGAACTCACTCACCACGCTCCGCAGGTCGATATCAGTCACACAACTCTGTTAGACCCACCTACACATGAAGATTCTTTTTATCTCCCGTTTCAGGTCTGCAGTCGGAACCAGCCCAGCCACGGGATCCGCGTCTCGGCGGTCCCGATGACCCACCCCGGCCTGACGGGGGCTGTTATCGGTGCCCTGCCAGCCTGGTCGTAGGTTGGGTTGTTGTCACCTTTCGTTATGAACCCGGCGTGGGTGGCGGTGCACCGGTCCTCGTCGGTGTCACGGAGGAACGCGGGGTCGATTGCCTCGTGCTCACACCAGTTCTCACCCTGCTCGACCCAGAACATCGCGCGGTGGATAATCGGCGTCCGCCGACTGTCACCGTTCGGCTCGAACACGATGACGTCACCGCTGTTACCGAACTGACTGTAACCGGTTTCGGTCCCCACCGCCGCGGTCACGACGCCGGTGTCACTGCCGTTTGCCATCTCGACACTCCCGTTTGGCTGGAACCGGTCCGTGTCCATGACGAACGCGAGGTCGTTTACCTGCATGTTCGGCTCCATGCTCCCGCTCTCGATTGCGACCATCGGCGGCCAGATACCGCTTACTGCGAACAGATATGCCCCCAACAGCAACACGGAGACAACACTCGTCGCGAGGTCCCGCGCGAGCAGTGCCCAGTTGGTTCCGCCCTCCTCCTCGCTCGTCTCCACACCCCACCCCTCCGGTCCCTTTTTTTCACCCTCCTCTAACGTGTCCGCGTCGCTCTCCTCGGGGGGTGACATTACCTTTGTTACCTGCGGTTCAGATTTGAATGTTCTGGTCCCCGACTCGGCCCGTTTCGCCACCCTTTTTTTCTCCTCCCGCGATGTGTTTGTGTGCCATCCGAGGAGACCGCCCGCGTCGTCGCAGCACTCGCCGACCGCGGCTACAACGCCGACCGCGAGGCGGTCACGCTACTCGCCCGTGCCCCGGACCGCAAGCGGGCGATCGACCGCGCAGTCGAACTCGCCCCCGACGACGCGCTCGTCCTGTCGGCCGAACACGCCAGCCGTGCACTCGAACCCACCACCCAGTCTGGTGGTCGCACACACACCACGCCCGATGTGTCCGACGACACCGCCGCCGGCTCTCACCCCTCTGTTTCAGGTGGAGATCGACAGCCAAAACAACAGGAAGGCGAGGAGATACTCCAGTCGAAACAAGGGGGTCGACCGCGGCGGCAGAGCCCACCGAGCAGACTGAAGAACGAGGGGAACGGGCGGGACAGCCCCGCTGCAGCCGTTAGCGGCGACATCCAGAGCACGGGAACCGGCGAGTACGGCGACTTTGTCTCGGTGTTCAGGGACCGCTACGAGCGACTGTCCGAGATGCTCCGCGGTCGGGTCACACATCGGCCGGCCGCGGCGGTTGCCGACCTCTCGGACAACAGTGAGGCCGCGATGATCGGCATGGTCGCGGACGCGTACACCACCTCCGGCGGTCACTGGCGGTTCGAACTCGAGGACACCAGCGGCACCTACCCCTGTATGGTGCTCGCGGACAGTAAACCCGCCGCGAAGGCTCCCCGGGTGCTCTGTGACGAGGTGATCGCCGTCGAGGGTGAGATATCGAAACGCCGCGGTGACGACGAGGGTGTGATGTTCGTCGACAGTCTCCAGTTCCCGAACGTCCCCCGGACCCACTCGCCGTCGACGGCGGACCGGCAGGTCCGGGCCGCGCTCGTCTCCGATGTCCACGTCGGCAGTCAGGAGTTCCTGGCAGACGCGTGGGGTCGGTTCACCGACTGGCTCCACAGCGACGCCGCCGCCGACGTGGAGTACCTGCTCCTCGCCGGCGACATGGTCGAGGGTGTCGGCGTCTATCCCGGCCAGGACGAGGAACTCGACATCGTCGACATCTACGACCAGTACGAGCAGTTCAGCGAGCATCTGAAGGAGGTGCCCGGCGATATGGAGCTGGTGATGATACCCGGCAACCACGACAGCGTCCGGCTCGCGGAGCCACAACCCGCCTTCGACGACGAACTCCGGAGTATAATGTCCGCACACGATGCGACAATCTCGGCGAACCCCTCGACGGTCACAGTTGAGGGGGTGTCGGTGCTGATGTACCACGGGGTCTCGCTGGACGAACTCATCGCGGAGCTCCCGGGTGCGGCCTACGAGGACCCGGCGAAGACGATGCGCTATCTCCTGGAGAAGCGCCACCTCGCACCGCAGTACGGCGGTCAGGTCCGCATCGCCCCCGAGGAACGTGACCACCTCGTTATCGAGGAGGTGCCGGACATCTTCCACGCGGGCCACGTCCACAAGTTCGGATACACCAGACACAACGGGGTGTTGACCGTCAACTCCAGCTGCTGGCAGTCACAGACCGACTTCCAGGCGAGTGTCAACCTCGACCCCGACGTTGCCTACGCCCCTATCGTCGATCTTCAGACCCTCGAGATGGGGTACGCGCAGTTCGCGTAGCTCAGTGCACAGAGAGCTGTCCGGCAGAGCGCCCGGAGACGGCAACCGCGGCGAGGTAGATGCAGACACCGGCGAGGATTATGGCACCGCCGTTCGGGAGATCCGCGAGAAGCGCAAAAACGAGTCCCGCGAGCACCGAGACCTGGCCGAAAAGCACCGAGAGCACCAGCAGCTCACGAAAACTTCCGGCGAGCTGTGAGGCCGCCGCGCTCGGGATGACCAACATCCCGGCGACGAGGATGACACCGAGAATCTGCATCGACCCGACCACGACGACAGCGGTCATCACGACCAGCAGACTGTTGTACCACCCGACATTGAGGCGTGCGACCCGTGCAGCCTGTTCGTCGAATGTAATAAACAGAAACTGCTTGTAGTTGACCACGACCAGCGCGACCACGACGACGGTGAGTACCGCGACGAGACGCGCGCCGCCGGCGGTGATGATCGCCGAGTCGCCGAACAGGAACGCACGGATGTCGATCGCGACCGGGAACGCGCCCTCGCCCCACGAGATAACGAGTGTTGCCACCGCGAAACTGCCCGCGAGCGTGATCGCGATCGGAACGTCGCCGTAGGTGTCGGTGTGGGCGGTTAGCCACTGCAGTCCCAGCGCCGCCGCGGCGCTCACGACGAGCGCGACCAACAGGAGCTGACCGGCGCTCCCGGACAATCCGAGCGCCCCCGCGACGACGACACCGACTGCGACACCGGCAAAGGCGGTGTGTGCGAGCGTCTCACCGATCAGCGCCATCTGTCGGTGAACGAGAAACGCACCAACGAGCGGCGCCATCACACCCACGAGCACCCCGGTTGCGACCGCCCGGAGTGTCGTCGACACCCAGAACACGTTCGTTCCAAGCAGGCTATCGACCACCCGGCCGGCGCTCTCGTAGGCCTCGAACCCGGTCTCGCCGACAGCCCCCGGGGTCCCCGGGAACGTCTGGAGCCAGTCGAACACAACGAGCGCGAGCATCGCCACCGCGAGGGCTCCGGTCACCCCCAGACCGAGATACTCGAGTCCGCTCCGGAGTCGGCCCGACGACAGCAGTCTGTTAGGACCCACGTCGTCGGCGAGTGTGTCGGCGGACTCGTCGGTCTGGTCGGCGGTATCCTGGCTCATACGTGGTGGTCGAGAACACCGCTCCGGCGGCCGTAGGCCTCCTCGATGGCGTCGCTCTCGAGAAACGATGCGGTGTCACCGTGGTGGTACAGGCGGCGATTGAGACATGCCACCGTGTCGACGTGTGTGGTCAGGATGTCCACGTCGTGCTCGATCAGCACGATGGTCATCCCCTCGGCGTTCAGTTCGTCGAGCAGGTCGTAGAACGCTGTCCGTGAGTCCACGTCGACGCCAACAGTCGGTTCGTCAAGTGCGAGCAGGTCCGCCTCGGCGGCCAGCGCGCGAGCGATGAACGTCCGCTGGCGCTGCCCGCCCGACAACCGGTCTATCGGCCGGTCCGCCAGGTCCGTGATACCTACCCGGTCGAGCGCGCGCTCGACGGCTGCCCGGTCCTCACCTCCGATACGGCTGTGACCGGCGTGGGGGAACCGCCCCATCAGTACCGTCTCCCGAACCGAGATGGGCATCGCGTCACCCCGGTCGGTCGCGCGCTGTGCGACGTAGCCTACCCGCTCGCCGTCCTCGAACTCGGCCGCCCGCTGTCCGAACAGCCGTACCACCCCCCTGTTGGGCTGTTTCAGCCCGATCATCAGATGCAACAGTGTTGTCTTTCCCGACCCGTTCGGGCCGAGTATCCCCAGGAACTCACCCTCCTCAACCGACAGTGACACCCCCTCGACTGCGACGGTGTCCCCGTACCCGAACGTCACATCGTTCAGTTCGACTGCGCTCACGTGCTCTCTGTTCTGTACAATCTGCTCGATAGTAAAAAGCGTTATTATATCTGGCACTGTCGTTAATAACAAGCCGCGGCGCTCCGCCCGCGACGGCCCCTCCTGTGGTGTGGCCGTCGGTGTCGGTCGGGCGCGGTCCGGCGAGGACAGCGTTTTATCGCTCCCGGCCCGACCGGACGTATGCACAACCGACCCGACACAGGGGCAAACGAGGGAGAGGGTGCCACCCTGCTCGTGTACGCGGACTACGTCTGTCCGTTCTGTTATCTCGGCTACGCCTCACTCGCAGAGTACCGCGAGCGCCGGGACGGTCCGGCAATCGAGACCGACTGGCACCCGTTCGACCTCCGCGGGAGAGAGCGCCGCCCCGACGGGAGCATCGACGACTCCGTCGAGACCGGCAAGAACGAGGCGTACTTCGAGCAGGCACGGCAGAACGTCGAGCGTCTCGCCGAGGAGTACGATGTCGAGATGGTTGAGCCACTGATAGAGGGCGTCGACTCGTACGACGCCCAGCGTGTTGCCCTGCGTGCACGTCAGAAGCATCCTGCGGCGTTCCCTGCCCTCCACAGTGCGGTGTTCGACGCGCTCTGGGTGGACGGTCAGGACATCGGTGATCCCGGGGTGCTCGACACACTCGCCACCGATGCAGGCCTCCCCGACGGGTTCGTCGCCGAGACACTTGCCGACGAGTCGAGCGCCGGACAGTTGGAGACGGCGTTCGAGACGGCCCGCGGGCGCGGTATCACCGGTGTGCCGACGTTTGTCGCCGGCGAACACACCGCCCGTGGCGCGGTACCACCCGAACACCTCCGGCGCCTCCTCGAAGGGGTCTGACTCTCCGCTGTGGTCCGACCACCCGAACTCTGCCGCCGACCGCGGGGACAACTGGCACCGACTGTCGGGTGGTCGGGTCAGACGGTGTTGTCGGGGTCGTGTTTGTCGGCCATCCGCGAGGCCTCGGTGGCGTATCGGTCACGTTTGGCATCGGGGGTCGGTTCGAGTCGGTCGGCCTGTATCTCCCGTGCTGCCGTGACAGACGAGCGCACGACCATCCGCTTTGAGAGCCGTTGCTGCAGATGGCGCTCGCCGTCGGTGCTCGCGTAGACGACGGTGACCAGTCCCGCGTCGGTGTAGTCGCGCTCGACCAGCCAGACGCGCTCAGTTCCGGCGCCCTCTGAGGCATCCTCGCCGCCCTGTTCGTCGTGCTCCTCTCCGGTCATACGCGCTGTTCGCCCGCACTCCTGTTGTATCCACTGCTCCACCACGCCCGACACGCGGACCTCGCCGGAACAGGTGAGAGGCGTCGAGTAGAGTAGAGCCGGACGGGGCAGAACAGGACAGAGCGAGACAGTGCCGGTGCGGGACCCCAGGTTAGAGCAGTGGTGAACTCCTGCCGTAGATGGCGGCGACGATGGCTGCGGTGTACCGGTCGGGGGCGGGGTCCGTGGTGACGATACGTGTCTCGACCGGGTCGTCGATGTCGCGTAGCTCCGTCCCCCGCTCGATGCCGACCCGTAGCTGCTCGGCGACCGTCTCGGGGTCGGTGTCGCCCACCTCGTAGAACACGCCGCCGGCCTCGGTGCTCGCCCAGGCCAGCCCTGCCGCGGCGCGTGCCCCCGGCTGGCTGACCTGCTCTGCCAGTACCACGTCGAGGACGTTCCCCGTCGGGCCGAGCTCCGGTGCCGTGCCGGCGCGCTCTATCTCGGTCTCTGCCGGGATAACCGACGAGAGCCGTCGCAGGTTGTACTGGTGGACGCCCGCGTCTGCGAGTGCACCGTCGAAGGCGGCCTTCTCCGTCGGACCGACAGCCTCCCCCCAGACGAGTCGTATCATACCCGAACGCCGGTGTACGGCAGTATCAACCTGGCGGTTCCCCGACCCAACCGACGATACCGCAGTTCCAGAGAGAGGTGTACGAGCCCTCAGTTGGTGTCCGGTGTGTCCTTACCTCGTGGTCGTGGTCCCCGAGAACGAAGCTAACCCTCCTCGACTCCGGATATGCCACTGTCGATATCGTACGCGACACGATGGAGATGGACGGTCTGGGAGTCGGGTTCGAGAACGGCGTACGCTACACACTCCAGTTCTGGATGCACCGCGTCCAACTGCAGGATTCCGCCGATAACGAGTGACTACCCCCCATCGACGAGTCCGGTCCAGAACGTCTCGTCGCCGATACGCTCGCAGACAGTCTCGATGACAGGGCGCACCGCCTCGCCGGTCGGCGTCCGATTCGGGTCGAACCCGGCGTGGGCGTGCTTGTTCCGGTACTGCGAGAGTTCGTCCCACACCCTGAGCGCCTCGGGCGGCGATTCACCACCGGAGCGGTGCTCCCTGACTGCGCCGGTGAGCACCCTCCGACCCTCGTAGCGAACCTCGGTATCGAGCCAGTCGGCGTCGCTCCCGTGGCGCTCGTAGAGCACCCGGTTGAGGAACAGTTCGCGGGCACACTCGAGCGCCACTCACTCCCGACCGTGCTCGGCGTAGAACCGCACCATGTCGCGCTGTCGCTCCAGTTCCCCCGCGGTGAGGTCGATATCGCACTTCCCGTCGACGCCCGACTGCTCGACGGCGAACGGAGCGAGTTGCTCGGCCAGCGGGTCGAGAACCACCCCCTCCGGGCCGATGAGCCCCCGGTCGTCGAGCGACTGGAGCGTCTCGACGGCATTGCAGGCGGCCACGCCCGCCTCCAGCGGGAGGCCAGCGTCGAGATACGAACTAACACTCTTGAGCGCCGAGTCGAGTTCGACGAGTTCGGGGTGCTCGCCGCCCGCGCGGTAGATCCGCTCGCGCTTGGCCGCGAGCAGGTCCCGCAATGGGCCGAGCGTCCCGGCCGTTCTGAAGTCCCAGAGCGCGTGGTGCCACTCAAGCAGCGTCGGGAGATAGGTCAGGTCCAGCACCGGCGCTGTCCCGCCCCCGCCGGCGTTCTCGGCGTAGTACAGCGTATCGAGTTCCACCACCCCCAGCGCGTCGAGGTGCTACGGTGGTGTAGAGCGCGAGTTGCAGCGACCGAAACGCGTGGGTGATGTCGAGGTTGACGACCGCTCCGTCTGTTCCGGTGAGCGCCGCCCCTACATCGAGGATCTGGTCGACGTTCGCGCGGCCTTTCACCAGCGGCACCTCGACGAGAGTGACATCGACGCCCTCGCTGGCGCACGTCTCGCAGACACGGTCGAGATGGTCCGTCTCGGCCTGCACCTCGGCGGTGTGTGAGCAGTACAGCGTCGACATCGAGCAGACAGGTCAGCGCCACCGGCGCCAGTGCCGCGCGCGTCTCGATGTCCTCGCCACCCTCCAGCACGAACCGCGTCCGGTCGTAGTCGCTCGTCCCCACCGTCGAGAGCAGAATCTGTTCCGGCATGTGCTGACTGTTGTGGCCCGATGAGATGAACCTATCGCGGGTCGGCGCGAGTGAGGGGGAACCCGGTTACTCCAGTGGGCGGAGCAGGGTTACAGATGCCTCGGCCTCCAGTGCCGAGAACTCGTCACCCTTCCCACGGCCGAGCGCGGTGGCCTTACACACCGCTGTCGACGCGAGGTTGACCCCCATCGAGACAGCCGCCTCTTCGACCATCGATACGTGCCGGTTCGCCGTGTTGGATAATAACTATTTCCGCCGACAGGACACTCATCGGAGGCCGGCCGTTCCGCGCCCACCGCCGTACACTCGACCGGCCCAGACGCCGACGCCCCCGGCGATCGATCCGACGACGACCGTGACGACGCCGATAACGACGGCCGTCTGCCCTGTCGAGGAGAGTTCCGACAGGTCGGTGAGTGCCCCGATGGTGGCGGCAAAGAGAACGAACCCTGCAAGCGGCGCCACCGCAATGAACAGGCTCACCACGAGGTCGTCGTTTAGATAGGCGTTCACCCCGGCCCCGACAATGGCCGCGAACGCCAGCAGGTACACACTCCAGGCCCCCGAGGACCCGAACTCGAGCACCGACTCGGAGAACCAGATGAACCCGATAGCGATGAACCCCAGCACCGCCAGCGAGAACGCGAACAACGACACCCACAGCGACACGGACCGGTTCACCGGGAGTAGAATCCGCAGGATATTCGTTTCGTCGTTGCTCGTATCTGTCTCCTCGTCGGACATATACACC
>KE356579.1:93534-105800 GCA_000416085.1 halophilic archaeon J07HX64
GTACTACGCCGGTAGAAAGGGTGGGGATGCTGTGTGCACAAGTTGTGGCACTCACGGACTCGGGCGAGTATCCCCCGGGCAACGAGTGCGAGTACGACCACCAGCGCGCCGAACCCGGGACCGTCGCCGTCCGCACTCGAATCGTTGTCTCCGCCGGGGTCGGTATCGTTGTCGGGGTCATCGTCACCTCCGCCAGGGTCGGTATCGTCGTCGGGGTCACCGTCACCCCCGCCGGGGTCGGTATCGTCGTCGGGGTCACCGTCACCCCCGCCGGGGTCGGTATCGTTGTCGGGGTCATCGTCATCAGGTGTCGACCCCTCGACGGCGTACAGCGTGCTCGACCCCTGGGCGTAGACGGCATCACCGGTTGTTGCTGGCGAGAGACTCGCCAGTCCGTCCGCGACGAACGACCACTGTTCGTCACCGGTCGCCGGGTCAAGCGCGGACAGTACGCCGCCCTGATTACCGACGTAGAGACTCCCGTCCGTCGCCACGAGTGGCGCGTTCACCGCGTCGGCAGTCGTGACAGTCCAGCGGCGTTCGCCGGAGGATGTCGCTATCGCGTGGACGGTCCCCTCGGCACTCCCAACGTAGAGGCTCCCGTTCGTCACGATGGGTGCGGTGTTGAGCGACCCGTTCAGCTCGAGGCGCCACTGCTGCTCACCGCTCCCCGCGTCGAGTGCGGTTACTATCCCAGTTGTTGTCGCCGGGCTACCTGCGGCGCCGGTATCGACACTCGTGTACACCGTCCCACCCGCCACGGTAACCGAGGGGGTGAGACTGGCAGTCTCGTGTGTCCAGGCCACGTCGCCGGTTGTAGCGTTTAGGGCGTGGATCTGACCCACTCCCGCGGTGACATTCGCTGTCGACACGAAGACCGTCCCCGCCGAGACGGACAACCCGGGTCGAGTCGCTCCGTCAAGTTCGGTCTGCCAGGTCTGGTTGCCGGTGGTGGTGTCGACGGCGACCACCCCCGACCTGGTGCCGGCGAACAGCGTGTTGCCCGTGACCGTCGGTTCCGTTGCCGCCTTTTCGGTCACGCCGGAGCCCTCACGTTCACCGGTCGCCGCGTCGAGCGCGTTGACAGTCCCGGCCGCTGTCTTGACAAAGACGGTGTCGCCGGCGACCGTCAGCCGCGTGAGGAAGCGCCCGCCAACTGCACTGCGCCACCGCGTGTCACCGGTCGCCGCGTCGACAGCAACTACCTTCGACTCGCTGGTGCTGACGTAGACGGTCCCGTTCGACACGCGCAGTGCGCTGGTCCGGTTGCCGAGGTCTGCTTGCCACAGTTGATCACCGGTTGCGCCGTCGAGTGCCGACAGCGTCCCGTTCCCGGACTGGACGTAGATAGCTCCGTCTGCTATTGTCAACTCGGCGTCGAACTCGGATGCCCAGGTGACGTTCGACCGCGCCCACGGAGCGGGCGACTGTGAACTGTTGAAGATGACCCCCTGGTCGATCTCGGCGAGTTCGTCGACAGATGGCGCGTTGACGATGCGGAGACTGGTACCGCTCCGGTTGATGTGGAACGCGTCGCCGAACCCACTACTCTCGGGAATTCGGTAGGTGTTCGACAGGCCCGCGACCGGGTCGGCCCCGTTGTAGGTGAGCAGTCGATGGTATGCGTCGTGGAACTCCCGCGCATCGGCCGGCGTGTCCCAGGCCATCTCGTAGACGTAGCCGGTCGCATTCGACGTCGTCCCGACGTAGGGGAGCAGTCTGTCACCGTCCCACCCGGTCGTCGCGGGGTGGTCGTAGCTGAGTCTCTGCCCCCCGGGTCCACCGGCCGCGTGGTTCTGGATCGAGATGATATCCCCGCCGGTGGACAGCGCCGGAGAGAGTAGTGACACGTACAGTCCGGGTTCGCCGACAGACCCCGTGAGGCGCTCGCCGTCGGCTGTCAGAGGCTGCCAGGTGTCCGTGCTCCGGTCGCGAACCTCCAGCTCACTCGGGTCGTCCTCCCCGTATCTGTCCGGGTGGATAACCTGTTCCGTGCTCGTGGGCGGGTTCTCGTAGAGACTGTCGACAGCCGCCCAGCCCATCTGCTGGTGTCTGTTGCTGACGAACTCCTGTCCCGACTCGTACGGTTGCTGGAACAGTTTCTCCATGCCCCTGTTGAGGTCGGAGAGGTCCGGAATGGTGGTTCGGTCCGGGCGATAACAGGTCCCGCTCCAGCTGACTCACAGCGCTGTTCGTACAGGTCCTGCACGTAGTTCGCGTCACCCTCGATGTAGCTGTTTCGCGTGTTTCGCTCCTCGATTGTCTCGATCCCCGGGATGTCGAACTGGTTGTCCTGCTGGGCGTGGAACAGTTCCTGTGCGAGTATCGCCTCGCGGATCTGTCGGACCTCACTGTTCGGGGATATCATCGTCACGTTGCCGGTGCCGGTCTGTAGTAACCGTTGACAGCGCCGGTCAGTGCCTGCCGTGACTCGACGGCGTTACTGGACTCGTTTATCAGGAAGAGTGCCTCGTACTGTGTGTTGAGTAGTGTTTGCTCTGCCTCCCCCGAGGATTCGCTCTCGAACTGTCCCTCGGCAACTGCCGACTCCTGCTCGTCGGCGTAGAGTACCCGCACCGGCGGGGTCCGGTCGAACTCGATACCCCGGACCGACTCGACGCGGGCCATCGTCCGCGCGACGACAGCCTCGAGTTCGGACTCCGTGATCCCGTCAGACTGGTTGATCGAGAGTGTCGCGTTTGCCCAGACGCCGCTCTCCCAACCCAGTCGGTCCGAGGCCGGGTCCGGCAGATCTGTCTCGACGACTGATTCGTCGACTGTGACGTTACCGTCTGTTGCCGTCACGTTCTCACCGGCCGCCGGGGCAGCAACGAATCCGAGACAGAGCGCAAGTATACCGACAGCGAGTATTACACTCCGCCATCGTGTCAGAGTCGCTTGAGGTCGCGATAACATTCTGTCTCGTTCTGTGAGGCACACGTATAAAACCAGTTTAGCCGGTTGCTACCACGGCCACTGTGCGACAGATATAAGTAAGCCGAGCGGTCGGTCACAGATCGAGAACCCCGAGACGGCGAGGGCAGGTATCACTGTCTCGCTGCGACACCGCGCCGTTCAGCTCCCGTTCCGATGAGCTTCGACGGAGTGGTCGCACGGACGGACGACCAACCTCGGGGGGCGTCTTCATCTGGCGTTCGACACCTCCGGCTTCGTTGTCGCGCATCTAGTCGCCGTTCTCTGGGGCCAACTCCCGGTCTGGTACCTCTTGCTCTCTGCAACCAGGTAGCTCTACCGTGGCATGTTAGCTTGGCGACGACACGCGACCACTGTTTGACCCATCCGACAGCGACTTGCGTAAGTATCTCGTCGGTGTGCGGATGCTGTTTCTCACTGCGGCGCTCACACCGACTGTGCCGACAGAAGCCGTCTGGACTGTCGCCCCGTTTCTCTCCTTGCTTCACCCTCGGTGTTTGCCCGGGATCTCCCGGCTGTCACTGATCGGCTCTCCAGCCAGAACCGACGAGGATGAGTGTGCTCCGGGCCTGTGTTTTTCAACGTGCTCTTTCCAACGCATCTTCTCGCGACTGCCACGTTAGGCCGGGTGTCGCGACTGTCGACACCGTGGCTGGTGGCCGGTGCAGCGGTTCCCGATATAATCGACAAGCCGCTCGGAGTGTCCGGCATCGTCGACCTGTATCACACTGTTGGGCACTCTGTCCTGTTTCTGGTCGTGATAATTCCCATCGCGCTGTACAGTAACAGTGGCCGTGCAGTGGCGGTCGGGTGGGGTTCACACGTCGCTCTCGATGGAGTGCACGTGGTCGTCAACGGACGGGCAATCGACCTGCTATCACACGGCTGGCCCGTCACTGCGCCGCCCGGCCCGCCGGATATCCCGTCGGGGTCGTTTTTCAGCCACTATCTTGGCTCGCCGTCGTTTCTTCTCGAGGTCGTGCTGTGGCTACTGGCCGGACTAACACTGCTTTACAACATCCGCCCGGACCTCGACGGTGAGAGCTGATGCTGACGCACAACTTCCTGTCGAGTCCGTACCTGTCGGTCCGGACACGATGTCTGACCTGTCCCGTCGCCCACCGCGGAACAGCAGTTCCGGCTTCGACTCCGCCGGTGTAACGAGTTTGAGGACGGCTCTCCCCGGTGTGCGCGACTCTGTCGGTCGGTGTGAGACTGTCCGAACCGAGAGCCAATCTGCCTCTGCCGGTTACCACTGTTGACCTGTATAGCACACCTCCTCGAAGGGTTCGTTCAGGCCGTTCGATGGCTCGACGCCCGTGTTGTCGAACTTCGGATGCCGCTACTCACGAAACTACTGAACTCGGTCACCGGTCTCGGCTCCGCGACGACTGGGGTGGTCGCTCTCGGACCGTTCTCCCTGGCTGGCCGGGAGCGGGAGTTTCGAGCCTCGCTGGTCGCACTGACGCTCAGCAGACTGCTTGTCGGGTTGCTGATGATCACGGTCCAGCGGCCGTATCCGTCCAGTTCGGCCTGTCTGACCGGTGATGCCGAGACGGTCACACACTCGTTTCCATCCGGCCACGCTGCTGCTGTCGCGGTCTTTGCCACTGTGACTCGACGGTCCAAGAGGCTCCCGTTCCTCATCGCGGCGACCCTCGCCGCGGTGGTCGCTATCTCGCGGGTGTATCCCGGCACCCGCTTTTTGTCTGACACGATTGTTGGGTTATCTATCCGAGTCGGGGCCGTGGTCCTCGCGGAACGACCTCTCGATTCCGAGCGGATCACTCTCCCGTGCCCACTCTGCCGGACGAAAATCTTGGAGACTTCCTTCGAGGGCCACCGTCGTCAGAGTCGCTGTCGCCCACGTCGTCCGAACTGCCGTCGTCGTCGGGTATCGACCCCTCGACAGCGTACAGCGTGGTCGGCCCCTCAGTGTAGACGGGACGACCGTGTCGAGACCCCCCTGTTTCGTGTGGAGCACGCACACATTTCGAACAGGTGTTCCCCTCTATTTCCTGTGGAACGGGAGAGGTCCGACCGACAGCCCGGGTTTTGAACGGATTGTGACAGGTGGCCGGTGTCCCCGGGCTCGGGTGGCGCCTGACCGGTCCTCACGGAGGTCACCCGACAGTCAACTGGTCGCCGACCCCGGGCGCACTCGCCTCGTAGCCGTCCGTCCGGAGTCGGTCGGCAAAGCCCTCGCAGTCGTCGCCGTGGACAGCGAGCACCGGCGTGTCCCGGTATGAGTCGAGAAACGAGCGCAACCCCTCGCGGTCGGCGTGTGCGGAGAAGTCGTACTGTTCGACCTGCGCGCTGACCGGGACAACCCCGTTATCGAGGGGGAGTCGCCCGTTCTCCAGTAGTTCCCGGCCGGGGGTGCCCGGGACCTGGTAGCCGGTCATCGCGATCTTGTTCGTCGGGTGGCTCCGTATCTCGGGGATATACGAGAGCGCGGGACCGCCGTTGAGCATCCCCGCGGTGGTGACGATGACGGTGTTTGTGTCGGCGATGCGCTCGCGCTGGCCATCCCGGCCGGTGACCGTGCGAGCGTTCGCACTCGCGCGTTTGAGTGCCTCGGGGTTCCGGAGGAACTCGGGGTGCTGGCGGAGCAGACGGGTCACCTCGACACCCATCCCATCGACGTAGCAGTCGATGTCGCTGTCGGCGAGCAACAGCAGTATCTCCTGTGTGCGACCGATCGCGAACGCCGGCACGACGACGGTACCGCCCTCCCAGACAGTCGTCCGGACGCTGTCGATGAACCGTTGCTCGACACGGTCGCGGTCCTCGTGGGTCGTGTCCGCGTAGGTGCTCTCCGTGAGGACGATGTCGGCCTCGGGGCGGGCACGCGTGCCGGCGACGAGGCGCTGGTCGTCGGTGTGGAAGTCGGCGGTACAGAGCAGGCGTGTCTCCCCGTCGTCGATGAGGACGTGTGCGCTGCCGGGGATGTGTCCGGCGTCGAACAGCGTGACCTCGTGACCCGCCGCCTCGAACGGGTCGCGGTAGCTGTGTGTCTGTGAGACCTGTGTGACTCGCCGGAGGTTCGTCTCGGTGAACCGGCACTGCGGGGTGTTGCCGTGGAGTTTCAGCGTGTCACGGGCGAGCACCATCGCCAGCGCCCGTGTCGGCGGTGTCCAGTGGATCGGTGGCCGGGCGTCACCCGACAGCAGTGCCGGCACCGCGCCCGCGTGATCGAGGTGGGCGTGGCTCACCACCACCGCGTCCGGGTCTGTGTCTGCGTCTAACGGATACCGAAGTGGGGTCGAGGTCTGCAGTCCAAAGTCCAGAAGCAACGAACCGTTGACCAGCAGCGCGCTCCGTCCGATCTCGTCCGCACCACCGAGAAATCTGAGGTCCATACCGTACAGAGAGTCTCCGGAGACATGTGTCACTCGATGGATGGTCACACGACACCGGGTTACTCGACACCGGGACGGACGCGGAACCGACGGTAGGTGTCGCCGTACGCGAGTTCGAGCGAGCCGACCCACCAGTTCCACCGCTCGACGAGCGTGTACCCGTGCGGGGCGTCCCCAAGATTGCCGAGCACGACCCGGTCGGTGAGGTCGTAGCCGGCATCCCCGGCGAGTCGACCGGAATCCGCGAGGTCGCCGGCCTGTCGGGCTACTGTCCGTGCCGGCCCCTCCTCGGCGCCGAACTCGCTCGTGAGTGTCTCGACGAGTCGCTGCCGGTTCACATACACTGTTGGCCCGGCCGACGCTTGAAACTGGCGCTGGCACGAACCCGATGAACTCGACCGGGTGCGCGGGTGGTCTCAGTCGGTCGCCAACCCGTATCGACCGGGCTCCGTGTCCGACTCCGGCTCCGCGAACACGAGGCTATCGGCGTTGTACAGCATCCAGGGGATAGCCCAGTCGAGCAGGATGTCCTCGGTCTGGCGGTCGATCTCCGCCTCCGCGTCGAGCCCCTGCAACAGCCGGGCGACCTCGTAGACGGTGTACAGCTTCGCCGGGTCGAGCACGTCGACTGGCTCCCTGAATGCGAGCGGCTTGAGCTCCTCGACCTGGTCTCTGGGAACGGGCATACATCTGGTAGGACAGTCACCGGCCTAAGACCTGTGCCTGTGAATCCCCGCTGACGGTGTGCGGTCCGTTCTTTCCTCACCGCTCGACTCACCGCATCCGCTCACCCGACCCGATAGTTCAGTTCTTCAGTCGGAGAGCGCAGGCTCGGTTTCGCTCCCACTCTCGCTTTCCTTTATCTCGTAGAGGTTCTGACGCGCGTCGGCAAAGTAGACGTCTTCGGCGACGACACCGATCTCGTCGAGTCGCTCGAGCGCGTACCGGACAGTCCTCGCCGACAGCATCGACTCCTCGACGATCTTTTTCTGCGTGAGTGGCCCGTTGTAATCGAGCACCTTGTAGACGAGTTTCGCGCTCGGCGGCAGGTCACCCAACTCCTCGTCGGCGGATCCTGTCATTAGCGATATTTAGTGACCCGGGTGGGATAAAGATTGAGGAATAGGTCGCCTCTCTCGACCGGCTGGAACAGCCTGCTACCGGGTCCTCACTCGTGTTCTTACTCGAACCGGTATTCGGTTTCGTCGCCGGTGTCCTGCACCTCGACACCGAGTTCCCCGAGCTCTGCCCGGAGGGCGTCGGCGCGGTCGTAGTTGCCGGCGGCCCGCTCCTGTTCGCGCACGTCGAGCACCAGCTCCACGAGCTCCTCGGCGACATCCACCTCACCTGCAGGCTCTGACTCGCCGAAGGAAAGTCCGAGCACGCCGGCACCGAACTCCTCGAGGGTTTCGACCGCGGCCCGGAGCCCTTTGTAGTCGTACTCCCCGGTCGCATCGACGTGTGTGTTGACCGCTGTCACGAGTTCGAGCAGTGCGGCGAGCGCCTCGCGGCTGTTGAAATCGTCGTTCATCGCCGCCTCGAAGCTCTCCTGTGTCTCGGTCACGGCGGTGCGGAGCGTCTCGTCGGCTGTCTTCGTGCGCGCATCGACGCTGTCGGCAGCCGCGACAGCCCGCTCGTGACCCCGTTTCAGGCGGTCCCAGCGACTCTCGGCCTCGCTGACGGTCCCCTCGCTGTAGGTCGCCCGGCTGTGGTAGGCCGTCGAGAGCAGAAACGTCCGGACAGCGTTTGCGCCGTAGCGTTCGAGCGCCTCTGTGACCGTCTCGAAGTTACCGAGCGAGGAGGACATCTTCTCGTCGCCGGCGGCCTCGAGCAGACCGACGTGCAGCCAGTACCGCGCGAACGTGTCGCCGGTCGCGGCCTCGCTCTGTGCGATCTCGTTCTCGTGATGGGGGAAGACGAGGTCCTGGCCGCCGACGTGGATGTCGATGGTGTCGTCGAGGTGAGTCGTACTCATGGCGGAGCACTCGATGTGCCAACCCGGACGGCCCTCACCCCACGGTGAGTCGAACGTCTCGGCTGTCTCGACGGCCTCGTCGGCGGATGCGGCCCCCTTGTGGCGGTGTTCGGCTATCTCCGCGGGCTCGACACCCCCCGCCTTCCAGAGTGCGAAGTCTCCCGGGTGGCGCTTCTCCGCGCGCTCCTCTGTGGTCCCCTGTGGCTCCATCTCCCCGACCTCCTGGTTCGAGAGTTTGCCGTACCCTTCGAAGGCGGTCACGTCGAAGTACACCGAGCCGTTCGACTCGTAGGCGTACCCTCGCTCCAGTAGCTGTCCGGTCAGGTCGATTATCTCGGGAACGTGCTCGGAGACCCGCGGGTACACCTCCGCGCGCCGGAGGTTCAGCGAGCGCATATCCCGGACGATATCGCCGATGTACGACTCCGCCACCGCCGTCTCGGAGTCACCGACCTCGCCGACGCGGGCGACTATCTTCTCGTTTATATCGGTGAAGTTCTCGACGTGACGAACCTCGTAGCCGAGCCACTCCAGCCACCGGTGCATCACGTCGACGTGGACCCACCCGCGAGCGTGGCCGAGATGTGCCGGGTCCGAGGTCGTCAACCCACAGTAGTACAGCAACACGGACTCGGGGTCGGCTGGCTCGAACTGCTCGCGCTCGCCCGTCAGCGAGTTGGTCACGCGCAGGCTCATTGCCTGTACCTACGCCGGCCAGCGCTTGAACGCTGTGGTCTCGGTCTGACTACCGCTCTGTCGATGCCCCGCCGTCACCCGAACATCACGCTCCCCACGCTCGACCGGGTCGGAGGTACCTGTCCTGATCACCCCCAACAGTGAGAGAATCCGGGCGCTGTCGGGCGACGCTCGACCACCTGAGGAACGGCGTCTCTCCCCGTCGACAGTGCGGAGACAGTCACGTCGGGAGCTGCTGTGGTCGAGCAACATGTTTATATTGAATACAGGAGTACCGGACAGTAAGCCGACCCGTGGACAGACGGACATTCCTACTGAGTGGTGCGGTTGTGGCTGCCGGCGCGGGCGGTCTGTACACTGTGCGACAACGGTCTGATACCGCCTCGACAGGCACGAAAGACGTCTTGGGCTTCTCGGTTCCGCCGGACATACACAGACTCGTGCAGTTGGACTGGAGAGATGTACTCCGAGACGACCCCACAATCTCCGGGATCACACCGCTACTGGAGAAGCTACAGGTTTCTCCCCCGGCCAGTGTGTTGGCGTCCTCGTCAGAGGAGAAATATGAAACGCTCCTGTTCGGCGGCGGAGACTCCGCGGGGGCCGTTGTCTGGACAGACTGGGATGAGGACCTGCCACTCCATCTCGGCTGGGAACGAGACTCGCTCACCGAGCGCACGCGTGCCGGCGAGACCGTCTACACGAATGGGGATATCGCGGCCGCCCGCCTCAACGATGGAGTAATCGGCATCGGTACGCAGGCCACCGTCGCCACCCTCCTCGAGCGGTGGAACGGCACCGTGACCGAGGCCGCGGGTGTCGTCTCGACTCACGTAGGGGCCTCTCGGGAGGCCGAGGTCCGTTTCAGCCTCAAAAACGCGGAACGTGCCGGCATAGACCGGACGCCACTGGACCAGCGTATCTTGAGTGCGTCCGGTTCGCTCCAGCACACCGAGGGTGATATCCTCCTGAGAGTACATCTGATACTGGAGTCGTCCGAACACACCGACGCCGTCGTCTCGGAGATCGAGTCGACAGTCGTCCAGTTGCTCTGCAGCACCGGGTGGGAGTGTGAGTCCCGGAGAGCGGTGGACGAGACGACCATCCTGGACACGAACAGGCAGTTCAGTGCCGCCGATATCGAGTATCGCGCCCCGGTCGAGGAGTTCCGGGAGTACGGTGGGACGGTTCTGAGGGGGACTCTCCAGGGTATGACCGGGGGGACGTGACCCGTCCGGTCGCACACTCCGCTGTCCGTTCGCTCCGGGGGAGTCGTCGCCGGTTTCCGGATTCGCGCCCGGTCCGTCCTCGCCGCTCTCTGCGGCCACACAACCGGCGAGCGCAACTGGCACGCTGGTGAGTGCGGCCAGCACTGTCCGTCGTCGCATGTTCACAGGTCCGTCCTGTCGCAGATAAAGCGTTGTCCAGAGTGAATCAGCCGTTTCACTGTCCGTTGTCGTCCCGGTCTGCGCGCGCGGAATGTGAGCGCACCCAGAGTGCGCCTGTCCGGGAGAGCCGTGTCCGGTAGGATTTGCCGTGTGCGTCCTGCTCGATGTACCCCTTGCCGCCGGGGCCGAGTCGGTCGACGTTGTAGATGACCTTCGAGCGGAAGGCATCGGTGTACTCCTCACCCAGGTCCCGGGCGAGCTGCTGTGCGAGTTCGGAGACGGACTCGAACTCGCCGTGTTCGCCCAGCGTGAACAGGATGAGCTCTTCGAACGGGTCGACGTTCGAGAGCGAGGCCACCGGGAGCTCCACGATGTGGCTCCCCTCGATCTCGGTCGCACCGATCGTGGTGCCGCGCTCATCGAACTCGGCGAGCAGTTCCCGGCTGTCGTCCAGCCAGGCCTTGACAGACTCGTCGACGTCCCGCCCGGCCACGAGCTCCATCCCGCGGCGGAGCTCCTCTGCCAGTTCGGTCTCCAGATACTTCTCCGGGGCCGTGTAGTAGGTGTGGATGCGGTCGCGGTCCTCCTCGCGCTCGACCATGATGGAGTGGGCCGCCGTGGCGAACGCAAACGATACCGTCCGAGGCATCGCCGAGACACTCACCCACACCTCGTTGTCCTCGCCACGGTCGAGTTCCGTGTTTATGAGTGTGAACGCCCGCTCGAACGCCGCGTCGTAGTCGTACACGTCGGGGATGCTGTGTCGCTCTGTCCCGGCCCCGAGCAGACTCTGGAAGTCCTGTTCGAGCTTCTCCGCCAGTCGCCGCGAGTACTCCACGTTCGCCTCGCTGCCGACCGCCCCCTCCAGCAACACCACCCGGTCGACGTCCATCTGCTCGCGCACCAGCGGCGCTATCACCCTGTCGTAGTCGAACCCGACCGGGACGATGTGTGTCTGCATATCCGGTACAACGGGCTGGCGTTTATATAAAGCACCAGTCTTCGGACTGTTGATACGCACATCACCGATGTCTGTCGCCGCGCCCTCGTAGATTTTCGTCCATCTGCAGGAACTGTGGCCACCTCACCCCCTCCCCTGTCACGGAGTGAATTGTATAGGACTGCCCTCTGTACGTGGCGGTTTCGCAGGGTCAGGGTCTCAACGACAGTAGCCTGTCCCGAGGTCAACCGCGCTCGTGAATTATCCGTTCGAGCTACTCGCGGTCTCTCCGGGATTCGTCTTCAGGAACGGACTCTCCCGATACAAAGAGATCACATACAACAATATAAGTAATCTGTGCCGGTAGTTCGCCCGGGACGGTTGTTCTCAACTGCGGAACTACATTACGTCTCTGTGAACCAATGACCAGAGACGGTGGGTTACAATCAACAGCGTCAGAAAGTAGTGAGCCATTAGACTGTAGACAGTCCCACCCGCGACAAACGCGATCTCCGCGCCAATTGTTCCGTCAATACGCGACAAGATAAGTCCAAACACCAGACAGATAATGAGAACAACACCGAGCAGGATTGAATAGAGTGTGAACTCCTTTTTTACTGTTCTGTCTCCGTACGGATGACTGCCGTTACTGCGATACCACATCAACAATACGATTATATTAATCGAAAACCCTGTCAGAACACTGAAAACCGGGGCAGACGCAGTAATAAACCCCAACCAGAGCACAACGTGGTTACCGAGCGCGAATCCAACACCGGTGGGTATCAGAATGAATACAATACTCAAGTATATATAATCAAACGGAGTCCGCAGACCAGTCTCTTCGCCAGGCGACGAGTAGTGGTCTGTAACAATGCTTCCGAGGTTTCCAAATACCATCGTTTGAGGGCGGCTACTCCGGTGGCTGACCCTATAATCTGGTCGTGGAAAATTTCGTTAGTCAGTTTGTT
>KE356579.1:105850-107315 GCA_000416085.1 halophilic archaeon J07HX64
GCACCCGAACTCGTTGAACCCCGGGCCGGTGTTGATATCCGGACGGAACGCGGTCCAGCTCTCGTCCTCCGAGAGGAAGTTCGCCGGACACTGCTGGGTCAGTCGACCGAAGAGTTGTGCCAAGATATCGACACGCTCCCCGCGGTCGGTTGTGTCGTTCGCCTGGTCGTAGAGGTTTCCTATCTCTTCGTCGACATACCCGCCCGCGTTGACCGCGCCGTCTTTCTTCCAGAACACGTCTGTCGCCAGCGGGTTCCGGGGTCGGGAGTTGCCACCGATACCGATCAGCATATCCCAGTCGTTGACCACTCGAGTCTTGTCCGGCGGGCCAGCGTTGCGGCCGATCGGACCGTACGGGAACTCCTCGGGATTGGCGTCCTCGTTTGGCACCGAATTCAACTCTTGAGGATGTTCGAGGTCTCGAGCAGTTCGACGTCGATACCGATTCGGTTGAGGTCGTCCTGAATCTGAGCGGCGATGTCGGGGTCCGTCTGGTCCGACGGGTCGTGCATCAGCGAGAGTGTCACCTGTTCGCCGTCGGGACCGACTGTCACAACATCCTCCAGTTCGTCTTTGTTTGTCAAGCGGATGAACAGCCCTTGAACATCGAAGATGGTGACACCGGTTTCCTCGGGGTTCTCGTCTTCAGAGAAATTGAACGCCACCGGATTGTTCTGCACTGGTTCGCTCTGGAAGTTCACGAAGAACGCCTGCACGTCGAAGATAGTGAACTGCCCATCACCATCGATGTCCTCGTAGAGACCGTCGTCATCAAGATCCTGTGGTGGGTCGTTACCAACAACGGGTGGGAGGGGCGAGTGTTCGGAGTTTGTTTTGTTCCGTTTGTTTCGACCGGTGGCTGACTGTGTGACAAGAGAGCCTCCAACTGCGCTGGCTCCGGCTATCCGCAGTACGTTCCGCCGGTTGAGGCGTTCGCTCATCAACCCCACCTCGTCTGGATTGCGCCACCACTGTCGGTGTTACTCTCACACCGGTCTCGATATCGAACAGTCTGCGCTCTGGCTTCCGTGTCCGCATCTCTTGCAGACAGACCGTCGGCGTAACCCCAACCACAGACGGTTCTATCTACCGTCGTCGATACCGATCGGGCGATATTGTCGGTCCGGGGCGACCAGAAAGTAGTATCAGTACGTATGCTCTCTCCCGCGCTCGTCTGCGACAACGTCCGCGTGCCGAGGACGCCTGCTCCGGTCGCACAGAACAGATTTCGCAGCTCGACCGGAGGGTCGATCATTCAGTCACCTGCTGTCTCCGTCTATCGATTACTTCTGTTATTTCCGCGGAGTTCATGCCGTTATCTGTAGACACGCTGTAATACTAAAACCAGAGGAACCAGCATAGATTTCTGGTATTGTGCCACCTACCTGGAACGAGTCGACTGATGGGCCTGTACTCGGGTCGCCCGTGGAGTCCGCCGACTGCAATCACGTCGATAGTCACACTG
>KE356579.1:107365-127286 GCA_000416085.1 halophilic archaeon J07HX64
AGTGCCGCTCGGGCGTGACTGTCCTGTGTGATATCCCACTCGGTGCCGTGGCCACCCGGGAACACGACTGCGTCGTACGCCGCGGGGTCGGCGTCGGCCAGGGCCACCGGCTCTCGCAGTCGGTCGTCGGTCTCGTGGACCTCGGTGACGTGTGCAGCGGTTTCCTCGCCAACCTCCGCCGGGTCGACAGACCGCTCGTCGATCACCGGCGGAGCACCGCTCGGCGTCGCGACGGTGATATCGACACCCGCATCTGACAGCGTTGTGAGCGGTTCGATACACTCCTCGCCCCAGTATCCCTCCTCACTAACGATGAACAGCGCCTCTGACATTGTACCCTTATTTGTGTGTCACCGGTCAAAAGTCCCCTGTCCGGTGGATGTGCAATCTCGATCTGTGGCACTGTCGGCTCACGGTGTCCGCTCGGGTGTGTCGGAGGCTGGCGGCCCCGATGCGAGGGCCCTATCTCGGCGGGAGACAGGTGGGACTGTGGCCGAGGCATTTGCAACCGTCAGCGACAGCGGCCGCGGGAACCTGACCAGGACGACGTCTGTCCGCGCACCCGACAGACAGGTACCGCTCCTCAACCAGCAGTTTCGCCACCGGTGATACCCCTCTGTTCTCGTCTGTTCTTCGGGTCAGCGGCCCCGGTTGTCTCCATCCTCTGTGGTGTCCGGACGGTACAGACGTATCACTAAAGGAGTGTAGATGAAGACCGGCGGCAGGCAGGGGGAGAGCACCGCCGCCAGTCTGCGGGAGCAAACAGCGCGTGCCCGTCAGGGCAACGTGGCCAGTGTGACCGGGCGAGCGCCGAGCGGTCTGCTCGAGAGAGATACGCGCTCGACCTGTCGGCCGCACAACACTGTCGGTTGTCGGTCGACCGGTCGCAGATGGCCGTCGCCCGATTCCGCCCGTCGACATTGGGGTGGATGTTGAAAGAGTGCGACGTGGCGGTGACGGGTCACGCGCGTGTTCTGTTACGTGCTCGACTGTCTTAAACGTGACTCCAGATGGCAATAGATGGCAATATGAGGGTGTGTTTACCAATCACATCCTGACAGTGGTGTGAGCACGCCCACTGCTGCGCGTCTGTCAGACAGTCCCTGGCGACGATACAGGCCCGCCGTTGTGCGTTGACTCAGCAGTTCCCGGGCGGGATTCGACGCGCCGATGGCGGGTGCCGGCCCGCTGGTCACGTCACGGGTAGGGGGTGTTGTGTTTGCGGTTGTATCGTGTAATCTCTCCTCCGGGTTGGTCAGGCGCTACGGCTCTCGCGGGCCTTTGGTCGGAGGTTCCCGTACCCACACTTGCGACACTGGTTCGCCCGTTCGGGGTTGCGCGAGTTACAGCGCATACAGATCTGGGTCGTGAAGATGCGTTCCTCTGCCTTGTCGAACGATGCCATATTCGTCTGTTATCCTGCACCGGATTAATCCTTTCCGATGCGATATCCGGGGACAGATGTCCCTGCTTCGGGCTGTCGGTGTTCAGACGCGTTCGACGAGCGTGGCGATACCCTGTCCGAAGCCGATACACATCGTGGAGATGCCGTACTGGCCGTTGCACTCCTCGAGCTGGTAGGGGAGTTTGCCGACCAGCGCCGCGCCGGTCGCCCCGAGTGGGTGGCCGTGAGCGATTGCGCCGCCCCAGACGTTGGTGCGGTCCCAGTCGGCGCCGGTCTCGTCCAGCCACGCGCCGATGACCGGCGCAAAGGCCTCGTTCACCTCGAACCGGTCGATATCCGAGACGGTCATATCGTTGTTTTCGAGCAGTTCCTGCGTGGCCGGGATGGGACCGGTCAGCATCGTTAGCGGGTCGACACCGACGACCTGCTGGTCGACGATACGCGCGAGCGGGTCCCAGCCGAACTGCTCGCACGCCTCGCCCGAGGCGACCAGCACACCCGCCGCTCCGTCGACGATACCTGAGGCGTTTCCGGGGTGGACGACACCGTCACCCTCGCCACGGAACACCAGCGGCAGGGTCTCCAGCGTCTCCATGTCCGTTCCGGGACGGGGATGCTCGTCCTCCTCGACGGTGACCTCCTCGCCGTCGTGTTCGGTTTCCACGGGGACGACCTGCTCGTCGTACATACCGGCCTCGCTTGCCTCGCCCCATCGCTGCTGTGAGTCGGCGGCGATGCGGTCGACATCCTCGCGGGAGAGGTCCCACTGCTCGGCGATACGCTCGGCCCCCTCACCCTGTGTCGTCACCTCGGGGAACTCCTCGAAGTACGACATCGCGAGCGCCTGGCCGGCGAGGTTGCCGTTCTGCATGGGGTTGTCGCTGCCCATCGGAACACGGGTCATATGCTCGACACCGCCCGCGACGACGACATCCTGCAGGCCGCCCCGAACCTGGCCGGCCGCGAAGTTGACCGCCTGCTGGCCCGAACCACACATCCGGTTGAGCTGAACGCCGGGAATCCCCTCACCCCAACCGGCGACCATCGGTGCGATGCGCCCGATGTTCATCCCCTGCTCGCCCAGCGGCGAAACACACCCGTAGACGACGTCGTCGATATCGTCCCGGCCGTCGAACCCGTTGCGCTCCTCAAGCGCCACCAACGGCTCCGCCGCGAGGTCCTGCGGGTGGATGTCGCTGAACGTGCCGTCCTCCTTGCCGAACGGGGTCCGCACCGCGTCGACGATGTACGCCTCTTGCATACCACCGGCTACGTGCCACGGTATCATATACTATTGGGGTCAACGGGGTGTCCCCGTTCTGAGAGCGGTTCCTCGAGTTCGACATCGAGTGTCGTCTCGGTGACTCGCTCCCGGCCACCTCCCCGGCACTGTCGTTCTCGGCCACGACGCCCTCCTAGCTGCCCGGTAGGAACTGCCTCTCGTAGGTCCCGTTGGCGCCGGTCACAGCTTTGAAGTTCGTTGCACCGTTCCCCTGGCTAATAAACCCGAGTGCGACGCATATGACGGAGGTGTCTTGCGGTCAGTAACGGTCCCCGACACGGTCCCGAGTGCCGGGTTCTCGACGACCGGCGGTGTCGGCGTTGCGGATATCGTGTCGTTTGCTCTGGGCGTTGTGGCGATAACGATCTCTCCTGTCGTTTCGAACTCGTCGGTGGCATCGTGGGCAACGGCCTCCGCGAGCGAATTGAATCGAATACATCCCACGGACGACCCGGACGACAGGTCGACACAGAGTGATGTAGTACGACCGGCAGTGTTGGTCCGTGCTGTCGACCCGAACCGTTTTTGAGCAACCATCTCGGATGGTCAGTCAATGCACGACGTGCTGATTGTCGGAGCGGGTCCCGCAGGGTCGCGGCTGGCCCGCCGCCTCGCCGAGCGGGGTCTGGACGTGGTCGCCTTCGAACAGGGACAGGTCGGGGAGCCGCTGGCCTGTTCGGGCCACGTCAGCACCGATATCTGGGAGTTCACCCCCGAAGGGGCACGGGAGCGACTCCTGCAGAACATCATCAGAGGGGCACGGTTTCACCCCGATGGGTTCGACGGTAGCAGCTACCGCTTCCACCGGGACGAACAGATATCCGCGGTGATCGACCGCGTCGCGCTCGACCGGGAACTGGCCGACGCCGCCCAACAGGCCGGCGCGACGGTTCGCGACCGCCACACCGTGTTGGGGCTGACCGAGCGCCGCGGGCACGTCGAACTCAGGGTCCGTGGTCCAGACGGCGTCGACCACCACCGGGGTCGCCTCGTTGCCGGCTGTGACGGTCCCAACTCCCGGGTTCGAACCGAGACCGGCCTGCCCGACCCCGACGAACTACTCCACGGTGTGCTCGGATTCCACGACGAACCCGACCACGAGAGCTTCGTCGATGTCCACCTGACCGTGCCGCGGTTCTTCGCGTGGCGCATCCCGCGGGGTGAGGCCGGTGTCGAGTACGGTCTGGCGACACCGCCGGGTGCGGACGTCAGTGCACGGTTCGAGGAGTTCACCGACGCCTGCGGTGTCGAGACCGACCGGCGGTGTTCGGGGCTCATCCCCGTTGGACCGCCGTCGACGGTCACCTCCGGACGGGTCTTTCTGGTCGGTGACGCCGCCGGCCACAACAAACCGTTCACCGGCGGTGGCATCCTCTACGGGATGACCGCCGCCGACTGTGCTGCCGAGACGATCGACCCGACCGACCCGTCGACGCTTGCAGACTACGAGCGCGCCTGGCGCGAGGAACTCGCCGACGATATCCGGGTCGGTCACCTCGTCCGGGCCGGCTACAGCGCCCCGGCTCCCCTCCAGAACGCGCTCATGGGGCTGTTCGAGGGCGAGATCGGCGTCCATATGGACCGGCCGACGACACTGTTCTCCCGCGACCAACTCCGCGCGATGCTCCCCGGCAACTGAGCCCCGGTCGCGCGCTGTGTGCTGGCATCCCGACTGTCCGGTCTTTTGTTCGCTCGACTGTTTCCTCCGGGACCGGACGGTGAGAGCGGAGCGCACCGGACCCCCTGCCGTCGCGGTCACTCCACGAGGTGTATCGTGTCATCACCGGTCGGGACCGCGCAGAGAAAGGCGACCTGTTCGTCGCTCTCGTTGCGGTACCAGTGGACAGTTTCGGCGGGGATATGGACTGTGTCGCCGGCACTGACGGTGTACTCGGTATCGTCGATACCGACGACGTAGTTGCCCTGGAGGACGTACTGTTCGTGTTCGATGGCGTTCGTGTGTTCCGGCACCGACCCACCGGGGTCGAGTGTGAACCGGCGCAGTGCGAGGCTGGGTGCGCCGTCGGACTCGTCGACGAGCACCTCCTTTCCGAGCCCGTCGGCTGCCTCAACATCCTCGTGCGATCCCTCCCCTTGCCGCCGAACAAACGGTTCCTCGGCCATACTCAGAGATACCGGTGCTGTTTGCCGTAACTCTCTCGATCCTGTGACTCAAATTCGGACTCGCCGTAGCGCATGTCCCAGATGATAGCGCCGAACCCGAGCACCGTGACCCCGACTCCGACGATACCGAACGGGACAGGAAACGCACCGACCGGGACCGCGATCGACGCCACGACGAGCAACACGACACCCTCCTTGTCGCTCGCCATCCGTCCGATACTAACCAGACCCACCGCGGCGGCGGTGAGCGTTATCCACACCAGCGGGATCGCGAGCACTGTCAGCAGTGCGAGCGAGATCAACCCGACGGCGTCCAACAGCAGCATTACCACCGTGAGCACCACGTACGGACTCAACACCAACACCGCCGACTTCACCCCCGTCCACATGATACCCCGCGGGTCGGCGAGGGCGACATCGGTTGCTCTGTCGGTGTATCCGCCGAACGTTAGCTTCATTATAATAACTATACTTACAAAAAATAGAACAGCGATGCCGGCCTGCAGGGTTGGTGCGAACCCGAACACGGTGAGACTCTGTCCGAGCAGACTCACACTGCTGGATACCACAACCGCCGCGAGTCCGGTCAACATCGCAACTGCCAGACTGCCGTACAGAAGATACTGCCTCCCCTGTCTGTCTTCGTTCATAGAAACACAATAAGTAAGCACACAGATAAAACCACAGGCGAGGGGTGGTCCATCTGTGACCGAGGGTCAGTTTTTTTTTGCTTTCGACGGTAGCGCTCACATGGAGTTCACGGAGTTCGTGCTCGCGGCGAGTACGGCCACCCTCGGGGAGGAACCCGCCGCCAGGACACACGCGGACATCCTCGAGTACCGACTCGATCTGGCGTCTGATGGAGTCGACGCACTCGCGGCGTACGACGGGGTCTTGCCGCTGCTGGTCACCAACCGGACCGAACGTGAGGGCGGCGAGGCGGCCGATGGTCCCGCACGACTCGGCGTGCTGGAGACAGCCATCAAACAGCCGTCGGTTGCGGCCGTTGACGTGGAACTCGCGGCTATCCGAGACGGCGGGGCCGAGCGCGTTGTCGACCACGCTCGCGAACGTGACGTTGCTGTGGTCGTCTCGACGCACGACTTCGAGCGCACACCCGACCGCGAGCGGATGCGGGCACTGCTCCGGGCGGGGGCCGACCACGGTGACGTGGCCAAACTCGCCGTGACTGCACAGAACCGGGGTGACGTGCTCGACCTGCTCGCGGTAACTGACGAACTGAGTCCGACCGCACCTGTGGCGACGATGGCGATGGGCGAACCGGGCCGTCACTCCCGGGTGGTCGCGCCGCTTTACGGTTCCTGTCTCGGCTACGCGCCGGTCGACCCCGCGGACGCGACTGCTCCCGGCCAGTACGGTCTCGAACGGTTTCGCCACCTCGTCGACCGTCTCCGCGGCCGCTGAACCGGCGCTCACGCGCCCGCCCTCCTCTACCCGCGCGGCGTCCGACCGCCGCCGAGCAGGAGACCGACGACGTGCAGGGGTACAAGCCGGCGTTACTCCACGAAAGCCCCCGAGTCACTCGGTGCGACGACACTAACCCGGCCCTCGACACCGGCCGCATCGAGCGCTCGCTCGGCGGCAGTCACCGCCCGGTCGGTGTCGTCTGCGCCCGTGACACCGTAGACAGTCGGTCCCCAGGAGGACTGGCCCGCGCCGGTCACGGCCTCACTCTCCGACAGCGTCGCGACGAGGTCACCTGCGGGGGGACGGTAGACTCCACCCTGCTCGTCGGCGTACCACGCGCCGTTGAGTCGGCCGAGTCGCGCGACGGCCCGACCAAACGCCGTCCGCTCACCCGCGACAACCGCAGGAAGCAGTTTGCGGGTCAACAGGGTGGCGGCCTCGTCGGCGATACCCGGGTCGGCGTGTTCGACGGCGGTCCGCATCCTGCGGTCCTCGCCCTCGCCGCTCGGGCCGCGCTTCTCGCCTGCGGGTGTCACGAGCACGAACCGCCAGTCCTCGGGGAGTGTCCACCGGCCCAGCACCGGTGGCACGGTCCAGGTGCCCTGTTGCGGCGGGTCGGTGGTGAACCGCGCTGTCGGGTGGCCGATGTCGACGACGAACCCGCCGCGCTCGAACGTGGCGACACCGACGCCACTACGCCCGCCCCGGCCGAGTCGCGGCGCACGCTCCCGCGGCCTGGGCTCCAGCCCGTAAGCCCGTGCAACACCGGTCAGACAGGACAACGCGAGCTGTGTGCCGCTCCCCAGACCGGTGTGACGTGCGAACCGCTCCTCGACGGTGACCCGTGCCCCCTCGACACCGAGTTCCTCGACCACCGCCTCGAGATACGGCTCGACGGCCCCGTCGTCGCACTCGACAGCTGTTGCCTGCTCGACATCGACGACCAGTTGTGGCTCCGCCAGACCGACGCCGACACCGCCGTAGAGCCGTGGATGGGCGAGCGAGAGGTTCTGAAAGCCGAAATGCAGACGTGCGCCCGTCTCGACGGTGACCATACACTGTGTTGGGACGCGGCGAAAATAAGGGGCCGGGGAACCGCCCGCGAGAGTAGACTAAGGTCACCCGGTGCGCGTCGTCTCGCAGTCGAGACCCCGGTGTGCCTAGTCGACCGACGAGAGCAGCGTCCCGTGAGGCCCGACAGACCAGATGGGAGTCACAGCCACAGTCCGAGCAACCGAACTCGGGGACACGCTCGCCATCGACGGCCTGTGCGACGGCACACTCGCTGTCGGCCCCGACGGTCCGGTGGTCGACCCGAACATCAGCTGTGGGACGGTACGAACGAGTCTGTGACAGAGAGACGTGTCGGAACCCCCAAGCGAGAGGGTGTGTATCTCGCGACAACCCTGTCTGGCCGGACACGACTGATCGGTACTACGCCTGATTCAGCAAGGGATAATATAAGAGAGATAGAAGATGTTCGTATGGATATCCCCGGAACGAACTCTCCTTTGTTGCGTGATGTCCTCCTGCGGTTGCTCGTGCTCGGTCTTCTCACGGCGCCGCTGTGGGTTACTGTAGTGGATATCGACGAGCCGACACACACGTACGACCGCACGGAGGTAGTGGTGAACGACACCAGAATCGAGTACGCCGACCGGGGGCCCCCTGCGAGGGCCGGGCCACTCAGTGACGATATCAAGTGTACCGGGTACGACCCACGCGCGTGCGCGCTCGAGCGACACCTCGCCGATGGCGGGTCAGCACCGAGCCGTATTTACGCTACACGCGTCGTTGGTGGCGACCCCAGCGTCCTCGAGGCCGATTATCGGTACGTCCAGGTCGAGGGTGCGGTCTATCGGGCAGCAGCCGAGAGTAACACTTCGGCACAGCGTATGAATGGGTTGTACCGTGTGGATGCAACCCTCGAACCCGTTGATGCCGACATCGCTCTCTCGGATGTGTCTCTTGAACCAGACCATGTCCCCTCTGTCGTCGCAAAGACCGCACGGGGTGGTCCCACAACGAGCGAAAACGAGGTTGATGTTCCCGAGACACCGATTGAACTCGACGACGGCACGTACTATCGGGTGTATCTACAGTCAAGTTCAAACGAATCCCCGTTGATAGAGAATAGATTCTCGGGTTTCCTCCCACTTTTGATAACATTTGCTCCACCGTTTGTTGGTATGTACATCCTTATTCGGCTCCCGCGACAGTTCGAAATCTCCTACGTCGGGAACAGAAACCGCGACTGAGGAACCGGTTCACACGACAGACCCGGTCCCGGGACAGTGTCGGACTGTCACGCGCGGCATCGCTGGCTTTTTGTTCGTCTGAACTGACGAATGAGACGTGACGGAGACACGCACGTCACTGCCGGTCGCCGCCGCGATGTTCGCCGGGGCAGTCATTCTCGTCGGGTTGCCGGTGACGGGAGTCGCGATGGCGCTGTCCGGGGAACTGCTCGCGGTCCTCGGTGTCGCGGACGCCCTCGGAGCGACTGACACAGTCGGTGCCGTGGTGTCTCTGACTGTCTTTCTCTCGGCCGTGCTGCTCGGACTGAAAGTTGCTTACGAGGTGACGGCGCTCCGACTGCACGGTGTCGAAGCACTCGACCGTGGGTCACGGCTGGCGTCTCTCACCCGCCACGCTCTCTTGGGTCTGTGCGTGCTCGCTGTCCTCGCAGGCGTGACGCGACTGGGTCTGTCCGCGGTACTGGGCGCCGAGACACGTCTAGTGACAGCCCTCGGTGCGCTGCTGGTCCTCGCTGTGCTGGCTGTCGTCCTCTGGTCTGCCCGGGAGTTCGCCGACAGCTATCGGGGTGGACGGGAAACCCGGTGAGTTCCCGTCTGCTTGAGCGAAACAGCCACCGACTTGCCGATATCGCAACCGACTGCCGTGCAAGACTCGGAGGTTCTGTACAGTGTCAGAGACTCGCGGTAACAGAACAGGTGACCCGGTCTGTCTGTTAGCTGGCACTATCTCCTGCGATGACCGATCTCGAACTCCATGATCCCGAAAACCCAGAGCAACAGCGCCAGCAGTACGATCAGCAGTAGACCCCATAGCACGTCACGACTCGGGAGTTGTGAACGCCAATCCATATTATCTATCTCTGTTCCCACAGTACAAGATACGAGTGCGCGGTCCTCCGAGCGAGAAACTGTCCACCCGAGGATATCGAGGGTGTACCGCCCCTGCTCCGACGCGCTTAATCGGCCGAATCCCCTATCGACGGTAGATGAGCGATAGCGAACTCGTCGGCGGTGCTTCGGCGTTCACCACCCTCGGCGACGAGGTGCGTGGGGCGCTCTCCGAGCGGGGGTTCGAGACACCAACCGAGCCACAGCGCCGCGCCCTCCCGGCGCTGGCCGCCGGGAGGAACGTCCTCGCAATCGCGCCGACCGGCAGCGGCAAGACCGAAACCGCGATGTTGCCGGTGTTCGACTCGCTGGTGGGCACCGAGCGCCACGGTATCGGTGCGCTGTACATCACACCGCTGCGTGCACTCAACCGGGATATGCGCGAGCGCCTGGACTGGTGGGGCCAGACACTGGACCTCGATATCGACGTGCGCCACGGTGACACGACAGACTACCAGCGCCAGAAACAGGCCGACGACCCACCGGACGTGCTCGTGACCACACCCGAGACGCTGCAGGCGATGTTCACCGGCAGCAAACTCCGGCGGGCCCTCTCCGATGTCGAGCACGTCGTCGTCGACGAGATTCATGAACTCGCGGTCTCGAAGCGGGGCGCCCAGATGGCGATTGCGCTTGAACGACTGCGCACGCTCGCGGACCCGTTCCAGCGAATCGGCCTCTCCGCGACCGTCGAGGACCCCGAGGAGATCGCGGCGCTGCTGACCGGCGACCGGGACTGTTCCATCGCGGAGGTGTCGGTGGGGTCGGCGCTGGATATCGATGTCCGCTGTCCCGAGGTCGTCGACGGGGACGAGCGCCTCGGACGGGAACTGGTCACCGACAGCGAGGTTGCCAGCCACGTCCGGGCGATCGACGAGATAATCACGGCACACGAGGCGACACTGGTGTTCGTCAACACACGTCAGACCGCGGAGGCGCTGGGCTCGCGGCTGAAGGAGTACGGCACAGACCTCGGTATCCACCACGGTTCGCTGGCCCGTGACTCCCGCATCGACGTGGAGTCGCGGTTCAAAGCGGGGGAGCTCGATGCCCTGCTGTGTACCTCCTCGATGGAACTGGGTATCGACGTGGGCCACGTCGACCACGTCGTCCAGTACAACAGCCCCCGGCAGGTCGCCCGACTGCTCCAGCGGATCGGGCGGGCGGGCCACCGTGAGGGTGATATCTCGTCGGGGACTATCGTCGCGAGCCACCCCGACGACGTGCTTGAATCGCTGGTGGTCGCCCGCCGTGCACGAGAGGGGGCTGTCGAACCCGCGGCGATCCACCACGGCAGTCTCGACACCGTCGCCAACCAGATTGCGGGGTTGGTGATGGAACGGGGGGATATCCGGGCGATGCGGGCCTACGAGCTGATAACCCGGGCGTACCCGTTCGGAGACCTCGACGCCACGACGTTCAAACAGGTCGTCCAGGAGCTCGCCGAGAACCGGATCATCTGGCTCGACGAGGAGGCCGACCGGTTGGAGAAGCGACGCGGCACCTGGGAGTACTTCTACCGCAATCTCTCGATGATCCCCGACGAGACAACCTACGATGTCGAGGATGTCGCGAGCGGTGACCAGGTCGGCACACTCGACGAGCGGTTCGTCGTCAACTTCGCGACCCCGGGTGAGGTGTTCGTCCAGCGCGGCGAGATGTGGCGCATCACAGAGATCGACGAGGAGGAGGAAACGGTGACGGTCTCACCGATCGAGGACCCCGCCGGCGAGGTGCCCTCCTGGACCGGTCAGGAGATACCGGTCGCCCGGGAGGTTGCCGCCGATGTCGGACAGCTCCGGGGTGTCGTCGGTCAGCAACTGGCCGGCGGCGCCACGCCCGCGGCGGTCGCCCGGGACTGTGCCGGCCGCTACGAGGTCGACCCCGAGACGGTGCTCGCGGGGCTGGACCAGCTCACGGCGCAGGTTGCCGATGACCACCCGGTGCCGACCGACCGGCGAGTTGTCGTCGAATCCGGTGGCGGGTCGGTCGTAGTAAACGCCTGTCTGGGCCACCAGACAAACGAGACACTCGGCCGCCTGCTCTCGGCGCTGCTGGGTCAACAGGTCGGCGCGACGGTCGGTATGGAGGTCGACCCCTACCGGATCGAACTCGACGTGCCCCGCGGTGTCGGCGCGAGCAACGTCGTGTCGGTTCTGAACGAAACCGACCCGACACACGTCGGCGCCCTGTTAGAGCGAAGTCTCAGGAACGCCGACGCGCTCAAGTTCAAACTCGCACAGGTTGCGGCCACGTTCGGCACGCTGAAGAGCTGGCGCGGCTCCAACCGCTTCGGTCGGGGCCGCCTGCTCGATGCCCTGGAGGACACCCCCGTCTACGACGAGGCGCTCCGGGAGCTCCGCCACGAGGAGCTCGCAGTCGAGAGCGCCGCCGATGTGCTCGCGGCGATTCAGGCCGACGAACTCACCGTCGAGGTCCACGGCGAGCACACACCGATCGGGACCGGCGGCCGCAGCGCCGGCCAGGAGCTGCTCACCCCCGAGAACGCCGACGCGAGTGTCATCCAGACTGTGAAAGACCGTATCCAGACCGACCGGGTCATTCTCCTCTGTCTGCACTGCCAGAACTGGAAGCTCCGGACACAGGTGAAACGCGTTCCCGACCAGCCACAGTGTCCCGAGTGTGAGTCGACCCGGGTCGCCGCCCTCAACCCCTGGGATGAGGAGACTGTCTCGGCGGTGCGCTCCGGTGACAAGGACGACGAACAGGAGAAACAGACCCAGCGGGCCTACCGGGCGGGTAGTCTGGTCCAGAGCCACGGCAAACAGGCCGTCATCGCGCTCGCCGCCCGGGGTGTCGGTCCCCACAACGCCGCCCGCATAATCAACAAACTCCGCGAGGACGAAACCGAGTTCTACCGCGATATCCTCTCCCGCGAGCGCGAGTACGCCCGCACCCGGTCGTTCTGGGACTAACAGGCCCGCACCCGGTCGTTCTGGGACTAACAGGCCCGCACCCGGTCGTTCTGGGACTAACCGGACGACCGCGACGGTGACTGCCGGTCCCGTGGCCGGTTTGTCGTCCGACGAATCAAAAGATGGATACCGTGTAAGTACCAAAGCAATTTCATGTCTACTTATCGGACTCGGACGTGGCACGTCGTGGTGGCGTGCGTGATACTAGGCACTCTGACCCTCGTCGACCCCGTCGCCGCACAGGAGCGGGGGCCAGCAGACACCGGGGTTTCACCGCTGGTCGAGGCAGTCGCCGCGATGGGTTTCACGCTCGTCGCCGGCGGACTCCTGGTCAAGTTCGCCCGAGATTTCACAGAGGGGTTCATCGATACGATGGTCGAGAACGCCGTCTCGTCGTTTCTGATCGGTCTGATGCTCTCCATGGCACTTGGGTTCCTCGTCCTCCTATCCCCGTCGCTCGGGATACTGCCTGCGATCCCGTTTCTCATTGCCTTGCTCGTCTTCACTCCGATGGGTTACCTCACAGTCGGGGGTCTGGTCGCAGACTCGTGGGGCGGTTCGCTTCTGGTCGGAGTTGTGATTGCGGGACTGGCGACCACTATTCCCGTTATCGGACCGGCGGGAGGGTTCGTCATCTCTGCAACGTCCGTCGGTGCGTTTCTCGTCTCTCTGTGGGGGTCGGGCAGCTAGGAGCCTGACCGCCGGAGGCAGTTTGTTGCTATCACCGACAGCACACGCGCCGTCACTCGGACAGCACAGCCAAGAAAAAGGGCTTCTCGCCGTCCTCGGTGGTCGGGTCGTGCACGTCCCAGACACCCCGAATCTCGAACCCCGAGTCCCGCAGTTGCTCGCAGGTCGCCTCCCGGCCGGCCATCGACCAGTGCATCTCCGTGCCGGTGTCCAGCCAGTCCGGGTTGGAGCCGCGCCACTCGCCGGTCCCCTCGGTGACGAGCAGGCTCCCACCGGGGCGGAGCACCCGCGCGAACTCCCCGATGACGGTCCGGTGCTCCGCGAGTGGGACGTGGATCAGTGAGTAAAGCGCCGCGACGGCGTCGAACGAACCGGCGGCGAACGGGAGTGCGGTCATATCGCCCTGCACGAGCGCAGCAGGGAGGCGGTCCCGCGCCAGGCCGAGTTGCTCCCGGGAAAAATCCAGCCCGACACCGGTCCGGCCTGCCACCCGCAGCGGGGTGTCACCCGGCCCACAGCCGGCGGCGAGCAGGCGGTCATCGTCGTCGAGACCGTCACAGAACCGCTCGATAGGCTCCGGGTCGTCGTGCAGTTCATCGCTGTACTGGTCGGCGTATCCGTCGGCCATCTCGTCGTAGGCCCGCCGCACGGCGTGGCGCTCGTCCTCGGCCTCCTCCATACCGGAGGATGGTGGCGACGGTAGTTCAATCCTCGGCGGTGGGTTCGCGGCGGAGTGGCTGGCGTTCCTCGTAGGTGAGGGTTCGCCAGAGCCACTCAACCGGGCCGAAGCGGAACAGTCGCAGCCAGAGCACCGAGAGAGTGATCTGGACGACCCAGAACACGGCGACGAAGCCGAGCGCCTCGGCGCGACTAACCGAGCCAAAGAGACCGAACCCGTGGCCGTAGAACAGCGTCGTCGCGACGACTGTCTGCAGGAGGTAGTTCGTGAACGCGGTCCGGCCGACGGCCGCGAGCGCACGGGTGAGCAGTCCCCGGGGTCGCCATCGCGTGTAGAGGGTGACGACCCCGATGTAGCCGCCGGCAACCAGGAAACTCCCCCAGTAGTTGAACTGTCGCCAGAACAGCGCCACACCGGGCTCCCAGTTAGCCGCCTCGATGAACCAGACCCCAGCCAGGACGACCCCGACACCGGCCAGTCCGCCCGCGGCGAGCAGCGCGTACAGCCGGTTCGAGCGCTCGTCGGTCAGCACACCCCACCGGTACAGCGCCATCCCGAGCAACATCGTCCCTCCGACCCGCCAGAACGTCCCGCCGAGAAACCCCAGTGTCTGCCGCCTGAGCGAGGTCGGCACGCGGTGTTCGAGCTGTTCGAGCAACCCACCGCGGTAGATCCGCACCTCCTCCTGGAGTGTCGACTCCGCCGGCATCCACTGTCCGGCAACCGCCTCGGCCCCCATCGTCGCGCCGGCGAACACCTCGAGCACCGACGGCACGAGCACCAACAACAGCCCTGCCTTCGCCAGCACCGACGGTGGTCGCCGCCTGAACCCGACGAGCACGAACGCACAGAGCGCGTACGGTACCAGGATGTCGCCGTACCACAGCAGGTACGCGTGCCCCAGTCCGATCGCAAGCAGCCAGGCTGTCCGCCGGTGGTGCAGCGCTATCGGCTCCTCCTTTCGCTCGGTGAACAGCACGATACCCGCCCCGAACAGCGCCGAGAACAGCGTGATGAACTTCAGTTCCGCGAGCACGTGTCCGGCGAGCCAGGACAGGTAGTTCGGCCCGGTGAAGTCGCCGTACGCGTTCGGGTTGGTCAACGTCACCTCCGGCATCGAGTACACCCGGACGTTGATAACGAGGATACCCAACACGGCGACACCGCGGAGCACATCGAGGCTAACAATCCGTTCTGACGGGGGGGTCGGTCCCGTGTCGTCTGTCACGCAGTATGTCGATGCACGTGCCGACCCGACCAATATGTTTGGGGTTCTGCCTGCCCACCCGCCACGTCAGCCACCGCTCCCCTCGTCTGTGTCGTCCGTCTCGTCGGACCCGTTCCTCTCACCACCCTGGATGACAGTATCCTGGTCACCGAGACCACCATCGCTGTCGTCAGGTCCGCCACCGTCATCGGTGTCGCCGCTGTCATCACCACCACCCTGCACGACTGTATCGCGGTCACCGAGACCACCACCGGTGTTACCGATGTCATCGGTGTCGTCACTGTCGTCACCAACAGCTTGGATGACAGTATCGTGGTCACTGAGGCCACTACCGCTGTCGCCGGTGTCATCGGTGTCGTCGCTGTCGTCACCGCCACCCTGTACGACAGTATCGCGGTCACCGAGGCCACCACCGGTGTCACCGATGTCATCGGTGCCGTCACTGTCGTCACTACCACCCTCCACGACGGTATCGCGGTCACCGAGACCAGCACCGCTATCACTACTGTCATCGGTGTCGTCGCTGTCGTCACCACCACCCTGCACGAGGGTATCGCGGTCACTGAGGCCACCACCACTGTCACTGGGTTCGGTGGTGCCGTCACCACCGCCCGGGACGACGGTGTCGTGGTCACCGACATCGGCAGGTCCGTCCCTCGACTGCTCCTGCCCGGAGCCACCGGGTCCGGTGTCGAGACTCGTGGCGCGGTCGGCAACAGGGTCGTCGGCAGTCGCCTCGGAGTCGGATTCGATTTCGTCGTCGAACGTTCCCTCGAACTCGTCGCCGACGGGGTCGAAGACGTTCGTCTCACCGGAGGCGCCCATCCCGTCGGAGGGTTCGGGACTCCAGACCTCCTGCTGGTCCTCACTGTCTGCCGTGTCCTCCTCGACCGGGACGCCGGTCTGGATCGCGGTCGAGGCGTCCTGGAGTCGTTCTGGGTCGATATCGACCGCAGGGTCGCGCTGGAGGCGGCGGAGTCGGTCGGCCGTGTCGGCCGCCGGTTCGACGACCCCCGGCTCCCGCTCGGCCACCGTAATGACCAGTCGACCTGCGTGTTCGCGCACAGTCGCGGAGTCGTCGTCGAGACACCCGACGACGCGATACATATCCGACTCGACCGCCCCGGGTAACGCTGTACAGATATTCCGCAGCGCGATCAGTGCCGGTGTGCGGACACGCGGACTGCTGTCGTCGGTTGTCGCCACCAGCGCGTCGACTGTCGTGGTGACCCTCTCCGGGTGGTACGCCGCCACGCTCGCGAGCACCTCTGCGGCGTCGCGCCGGATCGCCGACCGACCTGCCTGCAGTCCGTCTGCCGCGGCGTCGACCGCCACAGCCGACCGTTCGGGGAACTCCTGTGCGAGCGCTGCCAGTATCTCGAAGATATCCTGCTTCGTCGCCACGCTCGCTGTCGGGACGAGATCGACCAGCGGGGCGATGAGCTCCTTACCCCGTCCCGGCTCCCTCGAGATGGTATTCGAGATGATCTCGACGGTGACAGCGCTGACTGTCCCCCCGCGAACCACGAACGGCACGGTCCGTGTGTCGATGCTCGTCTGATTGTCCAGTCCATCTGCGAGCGCCGGCACGATATCGAGCACCCTGTCCGGGTGTGTCCCGGAGACCTGCCGTAACGTCACGACGGCCAGCACGCCCTCCCGGCCCTCTGTCCCGAGATTCGCCCCGAGTCCGCCGACGAACCGCTGTCCGGCGGTGGTGTCCGCCTCGACGACCGACGCAACCGCCTCCGCACAGGCACGTCGGACCGTCTCGGTGCTGTGGACGAGGCCGTCCTCGAGCGCGGCCCCGACCACACCCCGGTCTGCCAGCGACGGCGACGCCCCGACGAGACGGCCGAGTAACTCCGAGGCCGGCCGCGCCACCGCCGGGTACGGCTCGCCGACCAGCGGCGCGATAGCCGACGCCGCGGTCGGGTGTTCGAGCAGTACCGCCAGGTCGACACCCGAGAGCGTCTCGAGCACCGTCGCCGCTGCCGGTCCGGGGTCCTCGGCGCTCTCCTCCAGGTTGACCACGAGCGGGTCGAGCAGCTCCGGGCCGCGGTCCGGGTCGAACTGGAGCAGCCTCGAGAGCGCTGTCGCACCCATCCGCCGAACAGCCGGCGAGGTGTCTCGGAGCTGTGCGACCAGCTGCCCCGTATCGACTGCCTCGGCGTGGCGCTCCATCGACGAGGACACGACGTGTGTCGCGATGTACCGGGTCTCCTCCCGGTCGGCCGCCATCGCGCCGACGGCCTGCTCGAACCGCTGTGTGTCGGCGGTCGTCTCCTCACCCGTCACCGCGAGTGCGGCGGCGAGCGCGGCGCGGTCACTCCCGTACACCGATAGCTCGAGGAGACTCCCCAGAAGCTCCTGGAGCACGGGGCTGTTCGCCTCGACACGTGGTGCCCCCTCCTCGTACAGCCGCGCGGTGTACTTCACAACGGCGTCGATCAGCAGCCCGTGCCGGGGATGTTGGCTCGCAATCTCGCACAGTTCCGTGACGTGCCGGTCGTCGAGCTGTTCCGGGGCAGTTACTGCCGTCAACTCGAGTTCGACCCGGAGCACGCGAGCGGCGGCTTCGGCGGCCTGAGGTCGCGCCTCCCCGTCGCGTTCGAGCCCCGCCAGAACCCGGTTCGGGATACCGCAGTCGACCAGCCTCTCGTAGCTCGTGTGCGACTGGTCGTCTCTCAGCACGTCCGCGATACCGCGCAGCCCGGCGTGTGCGAGCTGCTCGTTCTTGCTCCCGGCGGCCCGTCCGAACAGCGCGAGGGCCTCGTCTCTCCGGTAGCCCTCGACCTGAACGGCGGTCGCGAGCGCGCCGACCGCCGCCGCCCGGAGCCTGTCGTCCCGCGTGTGACTGTAGACGAACAACCGGTCGACTGTCGCCTGGTCGTACACGCCTGCCCCATCGGCGACGCGCTCGCCGAACGTCGAGACGGTCCCGACCGCCCGGTGTGCGACCGCCCGGTTCGCCGCGTACGCCACCGGTGCGCCGAGCACCGGATACGCCAGCGCGACGCTCACCAAGGTGGTGTCCAGACCGACCAGCGGTGCCAGCGCCACAAACGCGAGCCCGCCGACAGCGAGCCCCGCAACAACGGCGTCTGCCCCAGCCAGAACCGACCCGGGCAGACGCTCCAGTGTGGACGTTGTTCTGGCCTGCGGGTTCGCGGCCACCACCACCGCCACTGCGGCGGCACCCAGCGCCGCCGGTTCGGTAACAGGGCTCGTCCCGAACACACCCAGCACGGCCGCCGCGTACAGCAGGAACACGCCCAGCGGGACCGCGATATTGAAACTGTGAACATCCCACGACGGTGTGAACAGCCCACGGTAGCCGAGCAGCTCCGGCACGGTGTTGTTACCGTACTTCCAGCGCTGGATACCGGAATATACCGCGACGACTGCAACCGGGGTCGCCACCGCGGCAGTCGCGAGCGGGACGAGCGCGCTCTCGAAGATGACGGCCAGTTCGGGAAGCTCTGTTCCCTCCGGTACCGCCTCGCCGTCCGGAAGCGCGGGACCGACGGCCACCGACGGCTCCAGTCCGAGTTCGCTCTCGACAGACTCCACCGCAGGTCGCCAGACCTCGAACACCGGCCGGAGTGTGAACACCCCCACCCAGAGTAGTGCAATCGGCAGACAGAACAGACTGTCGTACAGCGCCGCCCGGACCGCGGCGAGGCGGCTGTTGACCCCCACCAGCAGCCGCTGGCGGAACTGCACCGCAACGCACGAGAGCACCGCCACGGGCGCGACGACCACCCCCCACGCCGCCGCCTCGACCGGGCTGTCGAGCAGCCCGTTCACATCCCTGAAATCGACTGCCGGCAGGGAGAGAAACTCGCCGACTGTCCACTCCTCGGTCGGGAACACAGCCTGTATTGCCACCCCGACCCCGACGGTAACCACGACGAATCCGAGCATCGCGTACTCGAGTCGGTCGCGCCGCGCCGCGAGGTCCCCGGTGCTGTACACCCCCACCCGGTTCGCGTAGTACCGGTACTTGTATGCGATGTACCCGAGTGAGAACACGACAACAACCGGCACCCAGCCGTAGAACACGGTCGCGAGCGAGAGCACGAACACCGCCGCGAGGCTCTTTACTGCACGGAACTCGAGTATCCGGTCTGCGAGGTGTGCGTCTGCAGGGTCCGGCGGCTCCATCAGCCGCTCACCCTGCTCGACCGATCGTGACTGTTCATTCTGTTGCATGGTTCCGAGGTGAACTATATAAAAATGGTCCCTGTCAACGATCCCCACGGCCCAGCAGCCACACGAGCACAGCCGGTCCGCCCACGAGTACGAGAAAACCGAGCGCGACCCCCGGACGCTCGAACTCGAGTGCGAGCACGGTACCGAGGACGGCCGCACTCACCAGCGAAACCGCGAGTAACGGCCGCAGGAACTGGTCTCCGTGCTCGTCGGGTTCGTCGTCGGTCGTCATCTCGCGCTCGAGGTCGGTGACACGACTCTCGAGTGTCTCTCTCGTCTCGTCGAGTGTCGACTGTCTGACGGCGTTATCGGCGATGCTGTCGACAGTCGTCTGGACGCTGTCGAGTCGCTCGACGAACCCGTCTAGACGGCTCTCGAACCCCTGGATTACATCCTCGTCCGGGCCGGTTGTCCGCTCCTGCTGGAGTCGGCTGACCTCGGTCTGAAGACTCGACAGCGCCTCCGTCTTCGCGGTGTTCCTGAACGTCTGCTCTATCTGGTCGTCGAGGGCGCTGGTGGACTGCTCGACAGTGTTCAACCGGCGCGCGTGGTCGGTGACTGTCTCCCGGAGCATGTCCAGATCACGGCTCTGTGAGTCGAACTGTGCCGACTCGACCCAGTCGGCCTCGGAGTCGCCTGCGCACCGCATCGACCCGGCTGTCGACTCGCTCGAGTTCGGCTCCCAGTGACTCTATCTCCTCGCCGGTTACCATCTGGTCCTCTGCGCTCTCTACCCGTTCGCGGACCCCACCGAGTGACCGACCCAACTCCTCGACGCGCCCGCTCAG
>KE356579.1:127336-128785 GCA_000416085.1 halophilic archaeon J07HX64
GCGCGAGCCCCGGTCGCACCGGTGAGGCAACAGCGTGACCACGGGGAGCAGACACTCACCTCCCGTCCCGACAGGAGTCAGGTGCCACAGAGCCCCCCGAGTCGACTACCCCGCCCTCAAAAGCGAGCGAGTCGTCAGACTCCGAGCGCGATAAGATGGAGTAGTTGACTGAAACATGCTCCCTGCCCCTCCGCAGATGGATCCCCGAGTCGGTCCCGGTATCTCGTTCCGTGGAGACACCCCGAAACCGGGTCATTTTTCGATCAGATCAGGCCCAGCAACTTGTCTATGAGCAGCGCAGTCAGCGCGCCGAGGGTGAACATCACCATCACGACCGGGGCGGCCAGCAGCGCGACGAAGGCAGGCACGACTGCCGCGTAGGCCAGCAGGCCACGGGCACTGTACGTCTCGCGGGCGGTTCGGGCACGGGTTGGCGAGGTGTGGGGCGTCTGTGACATCGTATCTATATCCACGGGCTACACCCACTAAAAGCTAATCTGAACAACATTTCTGTAGCGAGCGTTACTGAAATTCTCTTCAGTTCCGTCGTGGGGGTGGAGGTCCGCGAGACCCCTGTCGGACCCCCGCAAGGAGACACTCGTCGGTGTACCGTGACCGGCGCGACACCGGCGGTCACGAGCGGAGAGAGGCGGGGACCGCCCGCGCCCTTTCTTACCCGTAGACACACACAGTTCGTCGATTGTCACCGGCCGCTCGAGACGAGGCCGACGCGTCCAGCGCCCGCAGGAAGCGCTGGATACGCCAGTCCACTATCTTGTGGGCGACAGCAGATTCAGCATCCAGTTGCCGAATGCTCACGTTCACCCGGATGTGAGCGCGGAGTTATCGAAAGGTCGCACAAACAATACTCGACGACCGCAACCGAATCAACACCTATCAGGTTGAGGGAGAGTCCACCCCTTTCGGCGTCGATTGAGGAGGACGTAACTGCGCACTCCTCACCAGACAAACACAGACAGAACTCCTAATCATCAACAACCTCCGGGTACTGACTTCCCTCCGGGACGTGACGGGAGCAAAGACTGGCACTCTCGCTAATCGTTCCAAAACCAATTGTCAAGAGACACAGTTCAACAGGGGAAGAGATAGAGAATCTGATGAGTCCGCGGAACTGGTTCGGCCAATATATCGAGTAGACAGTTGGTGACAGCAGCTATCGGCCGAACGTCGTCGGCGCCGCCTCGGGTCGCGAGTTCCCCTGCGTACGACGCCGATAACAACGGTGGGGGTGCTGTGTGTACAAGTTGTGGGCACTCACCGGACTCGGGCGAGTATCCCTCCGGCAACGAGCGCGAGTACGATCACCAGCGCGCCGAACCCGGGACCGTTACCGTCCGCGCTCGAATTGTTGTCTTCGCCGGGGTCGGTATCGTTGTCGGAGTCATCGTCTGCACCCGAATCGTCTCCTCCGCCGGGGCCGGTATCGTC
>KE356579.1:128835-133044 GCA_000416085.1 halophilic archaeon J07HX64
AGCGTGTCGACTGTCTCGCGGCTGGGGGTCTCCGTTTCTAACTCCGAGAGCGCCGACTCGACCCCCTCGATGGCTGTCCTCGTCTCCTCGAGTTCACCGCGCACACCCGCCCCCCCGCCGAAACTGTCCACAACTGCCCCCAGCGCCAGCCCCAGTCGCTCCTCCTGTGGCGGGATCGCTGTCTCGCCTCTGTCACGGTCTGTTCTGTCGTCTGCGAGTGCCGCCCCGAGGGCGTCGGTTGTGACCGCCACGTCGACGAAACCGGGTGCGTACGCGTCGGTGGCCGCGAACGCCGGGATGGCCCCGGACTGCCCGTTCGGGTCCGCCGCGACCATCGCACCCCGGGCGGGTGCCTCGGCGGGCGACCCGGTGACTGTCAGCGACTCGACCGGGACACCCAGCGCGTCCTCGACCCCGTGGAGGTCATCCACCGACAGCCCCGTCGGTGCCGCCTCGCCGCCGAGTGCGACCGCCACCGCCCCCGACAGCACCGGGCCGTGCTCGACGGGTCCCACCGCGATATCCGCGAGCAGCGCCCGGTACTGCTCGCGGCTCCACGCAGCACGCACGCCGTCGGCGGCGACATCCGCGACGGCGTCGGTGACATCGTACCACCGGTCCCGGTAGTGAACTGTCGCCGTTGCGACCGGCACACCGCCGAGCGCGAGCGTCGCGAACGCCTGCCCGTTCTCCAGCGCGACGCCGACCCCCCTCTGGTGGTGTGTCGAGGACGTCGTAACAGACTGCCATTCCCGGGTCGACCGACACGAGGTCGAACGGCCGGTCGGTCGACAGCCGCGACAGCTCCCGGCTCGTCGACCCCCGGTCGACGTACCCGTACAGGTCCTCCCCGAGGGAGCGCTCGTCGGGCGGTCTGTTGTCTGTGGCATCGAACAGTGCCTCGAGTGCCGCCCCCGCCGGGCCGTGGCCACCCGCCTCTCCGAACAGCCGTGTCACGTCCTCGTCCGACGATACGGTGTCGTCTGCCGATGTCGGGGCCGCCCTGTTGCCGACGGCGTAGACCCCGTTCTCTGTCCGGACCGTCAGTGCCGACCCCTCGACCTCGTCTGTGTCGTCGACAGCCCGGACCGCGTTCCGATGTCGTCCCGTTCCGTCCGGCGTGGCCACGACAACTGTCTCCGTGCCGATGTCGATTCCCCCGTGCATTGTCTCGGGGTACAGAATCAAGACTATTCATTCTTTCCGCCCTCCCCCCTGTCACGACCGCCGCGCGCAGTGTTCGTCTGCAGCACACAGCTCACCGGCAGGCTTTACTGTCGGCACAGAGAACACTACGTCAGCACAGATGGGTTCGAACAGCGGGCCGGACGAGGGTGCCGGCAGTCCGTCACAGGAGGGGATCGACAGCGTGTCCGGGGAATCCGCCGGCAGGGACGGGGAGGGGTTCGACGTCGAGGGCTACTACGACCTGCTCGGTGTCCCGGCAGACGCCACGACAGCGGAGATAGAGCGCGCCTACCGGGAGCAGGCGAAACAGCACCACCCGGACACGAGCGACCGGCCGGAGGCAGTCGCGGAGCAACGGTTTCGGCAGCTCCTGACCGCTCGGGACGTGCTCACGAGCGCCGAGCGGCGGCGCGCCTACGACGAACTCGGCCACGATGAGTACCGCCGGCAGACAGAATCGCTCGGTGAACCGGTTCACGAGGGCGACGCCGACGGCTCCGGAACCGGGGGGTCTGACCCGGAGCCACGACCCGATCCTCAGGGAGAGAGCCGGCCCGGCCATGCACAGCGGTCGGCCCGTGGCGAGGCACACAGACGCGGTGACCCGCTCGTGACCTCGACCGACAGTGCGTTTGGCCCCGCTGTCGACGCCGGAGGGCGCGAGGAGACGCCGGCAAACAACGAGACGGCGAGTGGTCGAGGTATCTACCGGCTCGTGTTCGAGGACACGTCGCCGGCGAGTCGGTCGTTGGCGCACGTTGCGACCCGGTGGGGCCGTTCCTGGCGCAACCGGGTCGTTGCCGGGTTCGCCGCCGCCCTGCTCACCGCGGGTGCCCTCGCCGGCCTGCCGGCGGTGTTCGAGGCGACCGGTGTCGGTCTCTCGGTTCCCGATGCCAGCCCCGGTGTGCTGTACGCGGCCGGACTCCTCGGGGTTGTTGGTCACACCGGGTACAGCTGTGCGGTGAACGAGGCGCGGCTCCCGCGCGGGCAGTTTCTCGCCGACCGTGACCACGGACGGTTCTCACCTGCGACGGGCCGGAGCTACCGGCGCCGGGGTCTGGCCGCGCTCGCGCTCGCACTGGGGCTGGCAACTGCCGCCGGTCGCAACGACGCCCGTCCGTGGTCTCACGCCGCCGATACGCTCCGGGGTGAGCTCTCGGGACCGTTCCCCTGGTTCGGTGCCCCCGACGCGGGCTGGACAGCGGCGCTCGATGCCCTCCTGACAGGTGTGTTCGTGCTCTCGGCGCTCCTGGGTGCACTCCTGCTCTCGCTCGGGGTGAGCCTCGCGCTGTGGCGCGGGCGCTACGAGCGCGGCCTCCGGGTGCGACCGAGCCTCTGGGAGCCGGTGCTGGTCGTCGCGTTCGCGAGCACGATATTCGCGTTTGCCGCCGGTCCGGTCGCGCTTGTGTCGGTCGATAGCCTCGCCGCGCTCCCCGATACGGCGGCCAGGACCGCCGGTGTCGATGGCTCGGCGGTCACCACCGCCACGGTGGCGACGGCGGGCACCGTGCTGTTGGTTGTCTCCACGCTCCTCTACCGGGTCCGGACTGTGCTCGCCGGGTGACACGGTACGGTTGGGGCTGTCGGTCGTATCCGACCCGGTGACCGGTGTCGACTCAGTCTCCGGCCGGTTCGAACACCACCTCGGTCGGGGTCGGGTTGGTGATGTTGTCGGCGACGGGGCAGCGCTGCTCGACTGCCTCGCCGAGCGCCGCCAGCTCCGCCTCGTCGGCCTCGGACTCGACACTCATGTTCACACGGATCTCCTGATAACCCGCCCGCACGTCGTCTGCGATACCCAGGAGCGCCCGTGGGTCCAGTTCGCCCGCTATCTCGAACTCGATGCCCTCGATGTCGATATCCCGCTCCGCCGCGACGGCGTGTGTGACGACGTTGAGACACCCAGCCCACGAGCCGATAAAGTACTCAACGGGGTTCGGACCCTCGTTTGTCCCGTCGAGCTCCGCGGGCTCGTCGACCACGAACTCGAACTCTCTGACCTCGACGAGGGTCCTCGTGTTGCTCTCGCTCGATGCCGATACGCTGTACCGCTCCAGATTGTCAGCTTCGCTCATTACCAGAACAAAGAGCCGGCTGTGTCTTCAATCGATTGACACCGGATAGGCTCGCTACTACCGACGACGCCTCGCTCGTCCCGTCTCTCGGCGCTGTGAGCCTGTCACCGGCACAGACCCGCGAATCCCGGTGTCGGTGACGTTCCGGATGGCGGCAACCGATGTGGTCGACCTACGACACCAGTTTGGAGTGTGAAGAGCCGTGGTCGGGGAGAACTGCGGCCGCGTGCGGAGCCACGTCGGAACCGGCGAGCGACACACAGGCTCGCCCCACCGGAGAGAACTGTCGGCTTCCAGACGACCAGGCCGCGTTAGCTGATATCGGCGCGGTTGAACCGCAGGTAACCGAGCAGGACGGGGATAGCGAGCCAGAACAGGATGATGACTCCGGCGACCCACTCCTGCAGGATGAGCGGTTCACTCGTGGAGATCCCGTTCCAGATCCCCTCACTCACGCTGAGAGCCGCCTGTGCCGGCGGAATCTGGTTGACAGCCTCGACCCAGGTCGGCGCATCCGTGCCCGGGAGTTCACCGTTCCCGAGGTAGTACAGCCCGAGCGGGATGAGCGACCAGAAAAACTGGAGTATGGCGTACAGTCCGACGACGAGAGCGAGTGCCTTTCCACGGGAGTCGACACTGCCGGAGATACCGACCGCGATTGTCACGAAGGTGGCCCCGAGCAGCACGACAGCGGTGACGAACTCGGCGTACTCTGTGCCCGGCATGTCACCGTACACCGCCAGCGCAACCGGAACCCCGACGGCGAACCCGATCAGGGCCGGGATGACCATCACGCCGGCACGGCCAACGAGTTTACCGACCAGCACCTCCCAGCGCTTCAGCGGGAGGCTGAGCAGCATCCTGACACTGCCCGTCTCGCGCTCGCCGACAATCGACATGTAGCCGACCACGATAGCCACGATCGGGATGAAAAGCCCCATCACAC
>KE356579.1:133064-137870 GCA_000416085.1 halophilic archaeon J07HX64
CTGAGGTTGGCGACACCGTCGCTCACGGTCGCGTTGGACCTGGTCGCCTCCGGGATGTACAGCCCGATCCCGGCGAACAGGATCATCAACCCGGACAGCGCCCAGAACATCTTCGAGCGAACCGCGTCGGCAAAGTCCTTCCGTGCGACGTCTGTCCAGTACATCAGGCTGTCACCTCCTCTGCCTCGCCGGTGAGTGTGGCAAACACGTCTTCGAGGCTCTCCTCGCTGAACTCGAAGTCGGCGATGCGGCTGTCGGTCGATGCGATCGCGTTCATCGCCGGCCCCTTTACGCCGGCCCCGGCCAGCGAGGCACGGAGGGTGTCGCCCTCGACGGAAACGGAGGTGACACCGTCGACCGTCCGGACCTCGTCGGCCGCACCGTTGACCGTGTCCCCGAGCGTAACCGACAGCTGTGGACCGCCGACCGCCGTGTCCCGGAGTCCGGCGACGGTATCCTCGGCGACCAGCGTGCCCTGATCGAGCACACCGACCCGGTCACAGACACTCTCGACCTGGTCCATTATGTGACTCGAGAAGAAGACCGTCGCGCCGCGGTCGTTCTCCTCCTGGATTATCTGGCGCATCTGCCGGGCACCGTTCGGGTCGAGCCCCGAGGTCGGTTCGTCGAGCACGAGCAGGTCCGGTTCGTCGACCAGCGCCATCGCCAGTCTGAGCCGCTGTCCCATCCCGGTGGAGAAGTCGCCGGCAGACCGGTCCGCCGCGTCGGGGATACCGACCCGCTCCAGCAGCGCGTCCGGGTCGTCGTCGGCGTCTTTCACGCCGATGACGAACTCCAGGTGTTTGCGAGCTGTCAACCGGTCGTACAGCTCCGAGTGTGCCGGCAACACACCGATACGACCCCGGACCTCGCGGATGCTGTCACCGACCTCCTGGCCCAGCACCCGGGCACTGCCACCCGAGCGGTGGATCAGTCCGAGCAGCATGTTTATCGTGGTCGTTTTTCCGGCTCCGTTCGGACCGAGGAAGCCGTATATCTCTCCCTCCTCGACCGTGAGGTTCAGGTCGTCCACCGCGAGGAAGTCTCCGTACTGTTTGGTCAGCCCTTGTGTTTGTATTGCTGGCATTCCTATTTGTACAGACGAAGAACTGGGGTATAAACAAATGGTCCCGTTTCGGAGTCAGAAACAGCGGTTAGTAGTCACCGAGCACACCGAGTCGCCGTGCGCGCCGTGTCGCGAGTGAAAAGACAACGTAGCCGCCGGCGAGGTAGCCGCCGGCAACCGCGACGAGCAGACCGAGTTCGACGGGGCCGAACTCCCAGAGGCGGACACCGTCGACCATCGCCCGCTGGAGTAGCGCGCTGCCGTGGGCGAGCGGGAGCACACGGGTCCACGGCGCGTCGAGCACCGGTGCCGAGATGAGCACGATGAACCCGAACTGCAGCAGGTTCAGCCAGTTGCCGATCCGCTTGTACAGGACCGTCACCCCGCCGGCGGCAAAGCCCAGTCCGAGCACGGACGTGATCGCGAGTCCGGCGACGACGACCACCGTCACCGGGGCGACATCGAGCCGTGTCCCGGTGAGCACCAGCATGACCGCGAGCACAACCGCGCTGGTGATGAACGTCCGGACCACCTTCGCCACCCCCTTTAACAGCGCCACCGGCGCGAACCCGAACGGTGTGGTAATGTGTCGTTCGAGTGTGCCCCACTGCACCTCGCTGCCGATGTCGTTCGACACCGCGGAGTAGGCACCAACCGACAGCGTCCACAGGAAGTAGCCGACGACGATCCCCTCTATCGAGTCGGTCAGCGCCTGCCCGGCCAGCAGTCGCCCGCCGTAGAACAGCACACCGAAAAAAAACAGCGCGATGACGATGCCACCGATCGCGTTCGCGGGGTACCGGACGAAGACGAGATACTCCCGGTAGAGCACCGCACGCGCCAGATGGTAGTAGCTAGCGGGCCGCGGTTCGGTGTCGGATCCGGACTCGCCGACACCGTCACCGGTGTCGGGACCTGTCGCGGCCGTGCCGGGGTCGCGGCTCACCGCAGCCCCCTCGTGTCGACGCCGGATTCCATCCCGGTCAGGTCGACGAACACCTCCTCCAGTTCGGGCTGGACGGTGCGGATATCCTCGACTGTGACATCTGCCGCCCGGAGTGTGTCCATCAGGTCGTACAACCGGTCGCCCGCGGCGGTCACCTCGACGCGTGTCCGGCCGTCGCGTGACTCGACCCGACCAACCTCGAACCGCTCGCGGAGTGTCCTGACAACCGTGTTGTCGATGTCGGCGCTCTCGACCCGGACAGCGTCTGTCTCGGCCCCCGACAGCAGCGCCCCAACGGTGTCGTCGGCGACCACATCGCCGTCGGCCATCATCACCACACGGTCACAGATATCCTCGATGACGCCCATATCGTGACTGCTGACGACGATAGTGAGCCCCTCCTCCCGGGCCAGTCGCCGGAGTTCCCGCCGGAGCGTGCGCGAACTCTCGATGTCCAGCCCGAGTGTCGGCTCGTCGAGAAAGACGAGATCGGCACCGCCAGCGAGCACACTCGCGAGTGAGACCTTTTGTTTCATCCCCCGGGAGAGGTCACGAACCGGTGTGTCGGCCCGCTCCGCGAGGTCGAACCGCTCGAGTAGCCGGTCGTGACGCCCGGCGACCGAGTCCGGGTCGACACCGTGAATTGTCGCGAAGTACCGCAGGTTCTCGCGGACCGTGAGCCGCCAGTAGTCGTTTCGCGCCCCCTCCAGCATCGCGTCGACATCGGCGTACGCGGCCCCTCGCCCCTCGGTCACGTCGGTCCCGAACAGCCGGACCGACCCCCCGTCGGGCACGACGATACCGAGCGCACACTTTATGAACGTTGTCTTGCCGGCCCCGTTCGGCCCGAGCAAGCCGACAACAGAGCCCGACTCGACGGTCAGGCTCACGCCGTCGACTGCGAGCACCCCGTCCTCGCCACTCCCGAACTGCTTTGTGACACTCTCCACCTCGAGCGCCGGCACAGACCCGGCCGCCCTGCTGTCGGCGGCCACCTCGCGGTCTCCCGCATGCTCTGTGTCCGTTTGCTCGCGTGTCGCTCCGCGCTGTGACATTACACGTTGTACGGACCGGAGGGGGATATATCCCCGCTCGTCCACTACGAATGGCATGGATCTGGACCAGTTCGCCACCGACACGCCCGACGACGACGCACCCGGCGACGAGCGGGTCTGTGTCGTCGCCACCCAACCCGACACGTTCCAGCGGTGCCGGGCGGGCTTTTACCCCGCACCACAGTCCTACGAGCGCACCCGGACCGAGTTTGCCTACATGGCCTTCTACCGCACCGCGCCCGTCTCGGCGATCACCCACTACGCCCCTGTCCTCGACCGGACCAAACAACGCCGCGGCAACCCCGGACCAATGGACGAGACCGACTGGGCCGAGCTAATCGACCCGTTCTCCGACGAGCGTGTGGTCACCGTGTTTGGATTCGACGATCTCGTTCCGCTCGACTCGCCGGTCGAGAACGACCAGAACGGCGTCCGCGGGGCCTGGTACTGCGATATCGAGGACCTGCGGGCGGCGGCGACGGTATCTGCCCTCGCCGACCGCTCCCGGACCTGACGTCCCGGTACCCGGCGGCCCGACCGCTCGCCGACCGACTCAACGGAGTCGGAGCTGTCCCTCGTACCGGTGGGTGTCATCGACCGTCTCTGTGTACTCGTACGCGCCGGGTGGCTCGATCCCCCAAGAGCGGAGACGGCTGTCGACCCCGTCGACGATCGTCGTGACGAACGGGCCTCGGTCCCGGAGCACCGGTGGGGCCTGTGTGTGCTCGGTCTCGTACCGGAGCTGTGCGGTCTCGCCGTCCTCGCCGGGGGTGATAATCAAAAAAAGCTCAGTTCGGAGACGACCCTCGATTCGGGGTGGCGACCCCACGAGGAGCTGTTTCCCGAACGTGTCGATAGACTCGAGAACGTCGTCGGGAACGTGGTTCATACGACACTGACAGTCCGGCAGCGATGGTGGAAAACCCGTCGGTCGAGACGAACCGCTCTCAATCCTCCTCTACCGCCGAGATATTTATGTACTTGATCAGAAATCGCATGATACTCCGTTCGGCCTTCCGGAGGTGCTGTGACGCGGTGGTCTTCGCGATGTCGAGGTCGTCTGCGATCTCCTGGAGTGTGGTCCCGCGTGGGATGTCGAAGTAGCCCGCCTCGAGTGCCTCGTTGAGAATCTGTCGCCGTTTCGGTGTGATCGTGTCGAAGAGCGCGTTCCACTCTGTGACACTGGGCGTTATCCGGCGCTGAAACCCGGAGGAGACAGACTCGATCCTCGTCGGGCCGAACCGTTCGAGCAGTTCGACGGCTCTCGCCAGGTCCTCTCTGTTCATCAACAGCAGGTCGAATATCTCGGCGCCGTCGCGCAGTTCGCCGAACCCTCCGAGCGGCATGAACCCCTCCTGGCGGAGCACCTGCAGTGGTGTGTACTCGAAGTGGTCACTCCTGAGAACTATCGTCGCCGAGACGCGGTCGACACCGCTGATGCCGTACCGTTCGATAACCTCGACCGACATCGTCGACTCGTGGTCTCTGATGCACTCGATGACGCCGTCGTAATCGGCTCCGGCAATCTCGAGTGCGAGCAGACCAACGTAGCGCCGGTCGCGAAACGTCGATGCCAGAAACTGCCCGGAGACATCGTGACTGACCAGACTACTAGTCCAGTTGTCCTCGTATGTGACGCTCAGCCTCGCGGTTAGCATCGGTATCAGAGCCAAGACTCCCGATGTACCTTAATCATCGGTATCAGGGTCAAGATCCCGGATGTATCTTCGTTATCGGTA
>KE356579.1:137920-138998 GCA_000416085.1 halophilic archaeon J07HX64
ACCCGCGAGCGTGGCCGAGATGTGCCGGGTCCGAGGTCGTCAACCCACAGTAGTACAGCAACACGGACTCGGGGTCGGCTGGCTCGAACTGCTCGCGCTCGCCCGTCAGCGAGTTGGTCACGCGCAGGCTCATTGCCTGTATCTACGCCGGCCAGCGTTTGAACGCTGTGGTCTCGCGCCACCCTCTCACCGGCCAGCACGCCGACTCGCCGCGGCTGTCATCCGCTGGAGTGTGGGCCACCCGGGTCACGCGCCTACTCGAGGCTCACCACGCGCTCGCCGTCTTCGACCGGGTCGGGGGCGCGTGCCGCAATCGTGTCGGTGTCTATCTCGGCCGGGCCCCGGTACCCCTCGTCCTCCGTTTGCTTTTAATACTCTTTGACCTGCAGTCACTCCGTGTCGAACGCGACCCGGTCCGCGCCCGGGGCCTCGACGGCGTACACGACACCCTCTGGCGGCGCGGCCCCCGCCTCCCACGGCCCGCCCTCCAGGTCGACCCCCGATGTCGCCCCCCGCTCCGGAGTAAGAACACCGCCGTGCGGTCCTCGTACAGGTCCAGTACCTCCTGTCCGGTGGATACTCACAAACGCGTTCGTGACGTACGACGACGACTCCCGGGCGCCGCAGACCACCTCGTGGGTACTGAGCGCGCGCTCGAACGCCTCGACGTACGCGACGAGTGCGCTGTCGGCTGTTCGGGATACGGCACCGGCTCGGCGGTTTCGCACTCGGTGCCGCCGGGGGACCCGTCCTGGCACTCGATGACCTTCGACTCGCGGGGGCACGTCGGTCTGAGAGCCCCGGCCAGCCGATTCTCCGCCGACCCGTTCGTCTCCCACGTTGGAACGGAACAGCCGTCGTCGGACGCCGAACCCGCGTTCGGGTCGTTCTCATCACTCTCTGTTGTCACACACCCGGCGAGCGCTATCGATGCGGTACCAACTGTGGCCAGTATCGTTCGTCGTCGCATGGTCTGGCTTTGCCGCGCTGTCGATAAACTGTTGTCCAGAGTGAAACAGCCGTTTCACTGTCCGTTGTCGTCCCGGTCTGCGCGCGCGGAATGTGAGCGCACCCAGAG
>KE356579.1:139048-140511 GCA_000416085.1 halophilic archaeon J07HX64
GATCCCGGATGTATCTCGACCGTCAAGATAACGCAAGACTCCCGATGTAGCTTCGTTATCGGGATGACTCGAGACTCCCAATGTAGCTTGATAATCAGGATGGCTGTTCGCCCGGCGGGACGAGCGTCGCCCGTGTCAGGTCGCGGTTCTCGGAGGCTTCGAGTACCGACTCGACCTCCGCCAGCGGGAACTCCGCGTCGATGAGCTGGTCGCATGGATAGTCCTCGACAGTGTTCTCGAGAAAGTCGAGCGCGTCGGCGAGCGTCCGGGGGTCGTACTCGACAGCGGTCGTGATATCGATCGACTTCCGCGTCAGGCGACCCGGGTCGAAGCCGACATCGTACCCCGGTCTGACGTTACCCATCTCGAGGTAACGCCCGTCTTTCCGCACGAGTTCAATCCCCTCGACGAACGCGGCGGGCACGCCGGCCACCTCGATTCCGACATCGGCACCGGTACCGTCGGTGAGTTCCCGCACGCGGTCTGCGCGGGCGTCGACGCTGTCGTACTCGTCCATGTCGACGACGTGGTCGGCACCGAACGCCCTCGCCTGCTCGAGACGCCCGTCGACACTGTCGACGACGATCGTCTCCGCACCGTACTCGCTCGCAACGACCGTGGCGTTGAGACCGAGCCCGCCGGCACCCTGTATCACGACTGTCTCGTTGTACTCGACCCCGACCTCGCCGATACCGAACATGACCTGTGAGAGTGCGCAGTTCGCGGCCGCGGCGATGCTGCGGTGTGTCTCGAGGGCGTCGGGAAGCCTGTAGAAGTGATGGTTCGGGTGGATGTAGTAGTGTGTCCCCCAGGGGGCGTGGAAGTGTGGCCAGACCTCCGGGGAGTTTCCGGTGTGTTCGTAGTCGTTTTCACAGGCGTAGAACTCGCCGCGCCGGCAGAACTCACACGACCGGCAGGTCTGAAAGTACACCGGGGCAACGAGGTCACCCTCGCCGACCGGCGTTCCGGCGCTGTCTGTCTCGACTTGTCGCCCAGGTCGCTGATTCGACACAGCGCCTCGTGTCCGAGCACACAGTCCTGAAGCGGGTGGTCTCCCTTCCAGACGTGGAGCTCGGAGCCACAGACGTTCGACCGGACGACCTCCGTCACGACCGCACCGGGCTCCGGCGCCGGGACCTCGTACTCGCGGAACTCGACACCTCTCGGACCGTCGAGGTAGACCAGTTCGCCCGTCTCCGTCCCGCTGTCGACACCGGCAGACCCGTGACTCATTCTGTCTCCGCCTGGACGTTCGGCACCTCCTCGGGGAGCTCGTCAACGTATCCGCGGTAGTCGAGATACGCGCGGAACGTGACAATCTCGTCGTCCTCGTTGAACTCCATCACGTCACACAGTGGCACACCGTTTGCCTCCCGACCGACAGCCGTCTCCCCGTCGAGGTAGCCCTCCCAGACAACGGTGTTACCGGCCTCGTGGACTGTGTCATGTGGTGTTCACCGCCG
>KE356579.1:140561-142380 GCA_000416085.1 halophilic archaeon J07HX64
GCGGATATCCGCCCGACCGGTGACGACGCCGGCCCGCGGGGAGTGGACGACCGGGTCGTCCCCGTACAGTTTGAGTACGTCGTCGGTTCCGGCGTCCGCGCTGTCCATCAGCCTGAGGTACTGCTCTGTGACTTCGACGCTCATGCCCTCCACTTTACGAGCAGTTTCTATACCGCTTGAGGCGAACATAGGTTCCGTTTTTATCCCCCGGATGTCCGTGCTCTCCCGCGCCGCCGGGGGGTAGACGGGCCGTCGTCCGCGAGCGGATCTGTACACCCGGCTCAGTTCGGTGTGATGTCGGCGCAGATGTTCTTTACCTGGGTGTAGGCGTCGACGGCAGCCAGCCCCTTCTCGCGGCCGAAGCCGCTCTTTTTGAAGCCACCGAACGGCGTCTCCTCACCGCCGGCGAACCACTCGTTTATGTACACCTGGCCGGCCTGAACGTCGCGGGCGAAGCGGTGGGCACGACCCATGTTCTGGGTGTGAATGCCGGCGACGAGTCCGTACTCGGTGTCGTTTGCGATCTCCATCGCCTCCGCCTCGGTGCTGAACTCGATAACAGAAAGCACCGGACCGAAGATCTCCTCCTGTGCGATGCGCATGTCGTTGTCGACACCGTCGAACACAGTCGGTTCGACAAAGTACCCGTCACGGCCGAGCGTGTCCCCGCCGATGATCGGTTCACCGGCCTCCGCCCGCCCGATCTCGAGGTAGTTCGTGACCTTCTCGAACTGCTCCTCGGAGACGAGCGGTCCCATGTCCGGGTCGGTCTCGCCGGAGTCGATTGTCATCCGCTCGGTGCGGTCGGTGAGCACGTCGAGAAACTCCGTCTTGATATCCTCGTGGATGACGAGACGTGAACCGGCAGAGCAGACCTGACCGGCGTTTGCGAAGATGCCCGTCATCGTACTGTCGACGGCACTGTCGATGTCGGCGTCGGGCCACACGACGTTGGGGCTCTTGCCGCCGAGTTCGAGGTGGACGTTGGTGACGTTCTCGACCGCGGCCTTTCCGACCTCGATGCCGGTCGGGACTGAGCCGGTGAAGCTCACACCGTCGACATCAGGGTGTTCCGAGAGCGAGGCCCCGGCCTCGCCGCCGAACCCGGGCACGACGTTGAGCACACCGTCGGGGATCCCGACCTCGGCTGCGAGTTCGCCGATCTCGACGGCGGTCAGCGGCGTCTGTTCGGCGGGCTTGACAACGGCTGTGTTGCCTGTTGCCAGCGCCGGTGCAACCGACCGACCGAGGATGTTCGTCGGGAGATTCCACGGGATTATCTGTGCTGTCACGCCAAGCGGTTCCCGGACAGTGTAGTCGACGTAACCGTCGGTCAGCGGGATCGAATCACCGTGTACTTTGTCGGCGACCCCCGCGTAGTACTCAAAGTAACGGGCACAGGTCTCGACGTCTGCACGACCGTGCGAGAGCGGTTTCCCGTTGTCACGCGTCTCCAGCAGGGCGAGACTCTCCTGCTGTGCGCGGATCTGTTCGGCGAGGTTGTTCAGCAGTCGACCCCGCTCCTGTGGCGGCATTGACGACCACTCGGCGGCGGCAGCGTTGGCCGCCGATACGGCGCGGTCGACATCCGGTTTCCGCGCCCGTGCCACCCTCGCGAACGCGTCCTCGGTTGCAGGGTTGACCGTCTCGAAATACTCCCCGCTGTCGGCAGCGACAGTCTCGCCGTCGATGATGAGGTCGTACGTGCTCAGGTCTGTCTGTGTTGTCATCGTTCAGTTTAGCGTGTTCTCTTTTATCGTGGTTTCGCCGGATATTTTTCCCTATTCAACCTGCATTGCACGTACCACTCACCGTACGG
>KE356579.1:144059-150998 GCA_000416085.1 halophilic archaeon J07HX64
CCCCGGACGGACAGTACAACCGGAACTCACACCCGAGGACGCGACAGAGCTCCCCGACAACCCCATTCACGCCGACAGGCAACACGACGCCGGACCGCCACTCAATCTCACGATGGAACCTGGTGGGAACAATCACACAATCGGCGAGCCACGACCCGTGACTGCGCCGACCGATCGGCGATGGCCCACCGAGAGCACATAGATTGCAAGCGGATACGCGAATGTTGGACCGGAGAGCGCCGGTGCCGGCGACGTGTCGAACCTCGGGGTCGACACCTGGTTCGAGGAACCGACGCACCCGGGCAACGTGTTCGAACCTGCCGGTGACCCCGCTGTCGACACGCCGATACTGTGTTCCAGCCAACCCACGTCGAGACGGAGCAACGACTCCGGTGGGGGCTGTCCACTCCCGGTCACGGTGATTCGCCCCTCACAGCACAATCGCTGGCACACGCCCGCGGACTCACAGTTTACCTGATTCTGACGCTTTCTGTGCAGTCACACCGAGTCTATGGTGATAATCGAACTGCGAAGGGCGCTATGTGCAAAGATTTTATATCTGCCACTACAGATGTACAGTTAGGATGCTAGACGGTGGTCACGGAACAGTCGAACCAGGAAAGCTGTGGGCCTCCGTGGGACCCGACACGACCAGCCAGTGCAGAACCGAACCCGCGCACAGCCACGAGCAATGACCGGAGGAACCGAACCACAGCAGTCCCGGAGAACGGGAACCGAAGCGGAAACCGAACTGAAGCGGAGCATCGAACTCGAGTACTGGGTGATAGACAGCGAGGGGCGACTCACAGAGCCCGGCGTACTGGTCGACGCCGCGCCGGGGGTCGAGCGGGAGTTCGTCAAGCCACTCCTCGAGGTGAAAACAGCCCCCTGTGCGGACACGGCCCAGTTGCGCGAGCAACTGTACGACCGACTGGGTCGTGTTCTCACCGCTGCCGGTGGCGAGAAAAAGGGGCTGGTTCCGCTCGGGACACCGCTCGACGGAAGCGATATCGAGGACCTCGACAGGGAGCGGACCCGCATCCAGGACCGTGTCATCGGTGACGAGTTCGAGTGTGTGCGCCGGTGTGCGGGCACTCACATCCACTTCGAACAGCTCCCCGGCAACGAGATCGACCAGCTCAACCTGCTCACGGCGGTCGACCCGGCGCTGGCGCTTGTCAACTCCTCGCCGTTTTTCCAGGGGTCACGCCTGGCTGCCAGTTCACGCTCGGAGGTTTACCGGTGGCGGGCGTACGACAATCTTCCATATCAGGGGCAGTTGTGGCCCTACGCAGAGGGCACCGAGGAGTGGGCAACCCGGCTCCAGCGGCGCTACGAGGAGTTCGTGACCGAGGCAGTTATGATGGGTTTCGACCGGTCAGAGATGGAGGCGCAGTTCTCCCCCGAGAGCGCGGTCTGGACACCGGTCAAACTTCGCGAGGAGTTCTCGACTGTGGAGTGGCGCTCACCCGACGCGGCGCTCCCGGGTCAGGTGTTGCGACTCTCCGACCAGTTGGCCGACCTCGTGGCGCAGGTCGAGGGGACAGAGGTCCGTGTCGAGGGTGACACCGGCCGCGTGACCGACGACGCTGTCGTGCTCCCCGAGTTCGAGGCCGTCCAGGGGTACGTCCGGACCGCGGTCAGGACGGGGCTGTCCTCGCCGTCACTGCGCACGTATCTGGACCGGATGGGGTTCGAGGTGTCCGCGTTCGAACCGCTGACCCGTGAGTTCGACACAGACGGGGACCTGTCACCCGAGCGCACGCGGGAACTCCGACTCACGTTCGCCGACCGTCTGGCCGAGGAGGTCCGGACCAACAGACCGGTCAGTGCCGACTGACACTCTTGGAGTGAAAGCTCCACTTCAGCGGTTGGGGGGATCGACGCGAGTCTCAGCGTTCGCACCTCAAAAAAACCGGCTATCGGTCGGTAAACTCACCTTGGGGTCAAGTGGTTCGAGAGACTACGTCTCTCGTCAGCTGCCCGCTCGCAGGTTCGTTGGACGGTGTCCAACGTTCATTACGGAAATCGAAGATCTCCTACGACCCCGAGGCAGTCGCCTTCTACCGCCTGTACACCGTGTCTGACCGGCGTCAGGCTTGCACCTCGATCTCCGTGCCACGGGCGGTGGCTTCCGATAACACCGGCAGTTGGACCTCGAGGATTCCGTTGTTGTACTGCGCCGTGATCTCCTCGTCGTCGATGGTCTTCGGGAACCGGAACCGTCGGTGGTAGGTTTTGCGCTCACCCCGCGTCTCGTCCTCGCGCTCGGCGGCGATGTTGAGGACACCGTCGTCCCAGGCGACGTCGATCTCGCCGGGGTCGAAACCTGGCATCTCGACGCTCAGGACGAACTCGTTTTCCTCCTCGTACAGTTCGTAGTCGTTACTACCAGTTTCGAACAGTCGACTCGGGAATCCAGTGTTCTGTAACCACGAACTTGCCATGGTTGATCACCCTGATTCCATTTGAATCTATGTTCGCGGTTCTATATAAACCTTTCGTCGAGGGTAACGTCATATTCACGCTATCACAGCGACGTACCGGGAACGGTGGGGTATCTCCGGGCGACTCTGGTCTCCACGTGCGGGGTCGAGGGGATTCCCGGCGCTCCTGCGGTCTTATCACCTGACGTGATAGATTTATAGATACGGTATTCGAAAACAACAGTCCGGACAGATGTAACTGAATACTCAGCTTCATCAGAAACTTCGGTGTCGTCTCTCGTCTCACAGACTCCAAATCAATCTAGTCGCTATTCCCACTGAGGCGGGTAGTTTCTGGCACGGATCATCATGAAATTCTCCCGCCTCAGTTTTGACGCTTGACTAAACACCGCCGTGCTGCGGGCCGGGTGCGCCGGGTCCCTTGATGTAGAACGCGTAACTGGCGAGGACCTTGTTTGCCAAGCCCGTCGTCTTCTGAATGAGTGTTTGCTTTGTGTCGTGTCCTTCTCCCTGATACTCGTTTTTCACCCAGTCCAGAATCGGACCCTGTGGGATCGGGATGTTCCCGAGCATACGACCGGTACGGGACGGCTGATAAGAAAGAGGCGCTATCCCTGAAAAAGGCACAAACGGTATCAACCGACCCAGGCCGAAGGCGCTAGCAACTTCCTGATTTCGTTAGACAGTCTGTGTGTGGATGCCGGCGGGAGGAAAGCAGAGTATACCTATCTGATAACAAAGTACAGTCAGATTAAGTAGTCAGGCACGGGCGAATATTGTGAACCGAGCGGGGAATCACTCCGGCGATAGGTGTCGCACTGGTAGTTATAATCACACTTCTGCTCGCCGGCATGTTCGGGTTCCTGTTGATTGGATTTGGGTTGGACCTGAACGAACCAGCACCGAACCTGCCAGTCGAGTTTTGATCACACAGCAAGGGCAGAACGTGGGTGACGAGATGTGCGAACACTACCGGTGACGGCCAGCGAGACCACCCGGTCTCGACTCGTCAGACCCGGGTTAGAACGGCCTCCGTGCCGTCGCCGTTCTGACAACCGTGCGCGAGCAAACGATGGTAAATCAATACCATTTTGTGATCTACACAGCTATAAACCACATGAATAATATTAGCCACTCATCCCGCCGGCGGTATCTGGCCGGTGTCGGTACCGCTGTAACCGCGGGAGTCGCGGGGTGTCTCGGCGGTGGCGGCAGCAACCAGATCGGTCTTGGCTATCTGCCGGTGTACCCTGATCTACAGTGGTTCGTGATGGACGATCAAGGATATCTTGACGGTGTCGATAGAGAGATCGACTCACAGCAGTTTCAGAACGGCACACCCATGGTCCGGGCGTTTGGAAGCGGTGATCTCGATGTCGCGTTGCTCGGAATCGTGCCGGCGCTCAACGCCATCGACCGTGGGATCGCTGCGAAGGTAACGGCGGCGAACGTGACCGAGCCAAACGCGATAATGGCTCACGAGGGGTTCATTACACGCTGGGAGGCTACTGGCGACGAGACCGCGTTCGACGACTGGGCGGCAGAAAACGGGACCTTCGAGTTCGGCGCGTTCCCACAGGGGTCGACACCGGACGTTCTCTTGCGGTTCTGGCTGCGCGAGCGTGTCGGTGTCGAGCCGAGTTCTGTCGCGGATATCACCGAACTCGGCGGTGCGAACCCGTTGTTCCAGGCGATCACAAACGGTGAGGTCGACGGCGCCTCGGTGCTCGAACCGGTGCTCACGCGCGTCCAGCAGGAGGATTCGCCGGTCGAGCTGTTCAAGCCTGCCGGGGAGATTATGAGCGGCCAGCCCGGAGCGGTCGTACTGATGACCGACGAGGTGCGTGACTCCGAGTTTGCCGTCGAGTTCCTCGAACAACACGTTCGAGCGACCGAGTTTATCAACAATAACCCGGACGAGACCGCCAGCATCGTAGAAAGTGGAATCGGTATCCCCGAGGAGGATGCCCGGGTTGCGCTCGACGGACCGATCTCGAACTTCATCAGCGATCCACGGGAGATCGAAGGAGGCACCGAAACGTTCGCGTCGTTTATCAACCAATCGGGACAGGTTGACCAAGAGCTCACCGCGACGGAGATCTTCGATTACGGGAGCTACGACAGTATCTGATGTCAACCGACCCAAAGTTCGAGATCGACCAGAGCACGGAGTCGCCCGATGGAAACCTTTCCATGCGACGCCGACTCGTGTCGTACAACTACCGACGCCTCGGCCTCGGCATCAGCGGGTTGTTCGTGTTTCTGCTGATCTGGTGGGTTGCCTCCCTGTCCCAACCCGCGTTTGTTCTGCCGTCACCGCCAGCCGTCGCCGAGAGCTTCTCCGAGGAGATGTCAAGCGGCGAGATGCCGACCGCACTGCGACAGAGTCTCAGTCACTGGATCCCGGGTGCCGTCGTCGGGACTACACTCGGTATCGGTACCGGACTCGCCCTCGGCTGGAGTCGACTGCTGGACGACATCTGGGCACCTGTTGTTCGATTGTTACGGCCGGTGCCGCCGCTCGCACTGATCGGCTTTGCGATCGCGTGGTTCGGCATCAACGACACCGGTGCTGCGTTTATCATCGCGATCGGCGCGTTCTGGATCAACTTCTACGCGACATACGGCGGCGTAGAGAGTGTCTCGACCGACCTGCTTGATGTCGCACGCAGTCTCGGCGTCACAGGCAATCTCGGACTGCTCAGATCGGTTGTGATACCTGCCGCGTCACCGAGAATCCTGACCGGGATCCGGACCTCGATCGGCCGGAGTTGGATGCTTGTCGTCGCCGCCGAGATTTTTGGTGTTCCTGGGATCGGTGCACGGATCCAGAGAGCCTCGAACAATCTACAGGTTGACACCGTAATCGCGTATATTCTCCTGTTGAGCCTGACATTTCTCTTTATCGACACGGTGTTTCGGTGGATACAGCGGAGGTTACTGCGATGGCATTAGGTCAGGCGAGCGGTAATCGGCTCGAACTCGACGGTGTTGGGAAGCAGTACGACAGTCCTGGAGGGAGTATCCAGGCGCTTGCCGACGTCAGCTTCGAGGTTAGCCCGGGTGAGTTCGTCTGTCTCGTCGGTCCGTCGGGCTGTGGCAAGACCACACTGTTTCGCATTGTCGCTGGCTTCGAGCAGCCGACAACGGGAACGGTTCGCCCCGAGCGGACGACAGAGCAGATGAACATGGGCATCGTGTTCCAGGAGTATCATCTGTTTCCATGGCGCACGGTCGGCGGCAACATCCGGTTCGGGATGGAACAACTCGACATTCCAACAGATAAACAACGCGAGCGGACTCAACAGCTTGTCGATCTCGTCGGGCTTGAGGGATTCATCGAGAGCTACCCGAAATCGCTCTCTGGTGGGATGAAACAGCGTGTCGCACTTGCCCGTGCGCTCGCGGTCGACCCATCGCTGTTGCTGATGGATGAGCCGTTTAGTGCCGTCGATGCCCAAACCAGACGTCGTCTTCAGGAGAACATCCTCGACATCCAGGAGGAGACGCGGAAGACGATCCTGTTTGTGACACACGATATCGAGGAGGCGATCAAACTGGGAGACCGGGTGGTTGTGATGGACAAAAACCCGGGTCAAATTGCCGAGGTGATCGACATCGATCTGTCGCGACCCCGATCACGAACAACACCGGCCTTCGGAAACCTGTACGAGCGTGTACTCGACCACATCGACTGAGAACCTTACCCGATTGGTCACCGTTCCGATGTCGGTGGTAGTCTCACGGCCCGCACCTCCCCTCACGGCCGCCGACCGGCGTGGTCTCTCCCGGTCACCCCAGCCCCGAGCTGGAGCAAGACTGATTCAGGACGGTGTACCGACGGCGAGGCCCGTCAGCATAACCGGGGAGTTCAGTATTGTCGGGCCGACAGCGGAGCAGAGTCCGGTTCTGTTCTGGAGAGTGTACCCACAAGAGAACGATCCAGCCGCACTGGTACAAGCCTAGGCCGGAATTTGAATCCGGGGTCTCGTCCTTACCAAGGACGCGCTTTACCGCTAAGCTACCCAGGCGCACGTCTGTGTAGCCGGGAACTGATTGTGAACGTTTCGGTTTTGCGCGGGTGTCACTGGTTCGGACCGGCGACACAGACGTCGGCGGCGAGCGCGTCGAGCTGGTCGTCGACGACGCCGATCTGGTCGGGGTCGGGGAGGGGGTACTCGAGCAGCTCCCGCGCAACGTCACCGCTGTGAGCGCGGACGGCCGACGACACGCCGTCCATCGACAGATCCGCGCCGGCGTTGACTGCGAGTTCGAGCACGTCGACCTCCAGTGGTTCCTCGTCGTGGCGGTGGCCGAGATCGTCGAGTGCGGTCTGTGTTCGCCCGAACCGCTGGACAATCGCGACCGCGTCGGTCACGACACCGGTTTCGGCGAGCAGATTGAACCCCTGCGAGACGAGCACCTCCGCGACGAGCAGTCCTGATGATAGGCCTCCATACCGTCGGGGTCCTCCCAGGGCTCGGTCCGGAGG
>KE356579.1:151048-154711 GCA_000416085.1 halophilic archaeon J07HX64
CTAGGCCGGAATTTGAATCCGGGGTCTCGTCCTTACCAAGGACGCGCTTTACCGCTAAGCTACCCAGGCGCACGTCTGTGTAGCCGGGAACTGATTGTGAACGTTTCGGTTTTGCGCGGGTGTCACTGGTTCGGACCGGCGACACAGACGTCGGCGGCGAGCGCGTCGAGCTGGTCGTCGACGACGCCGATCTGGTCGGGGTCGGGGAGGGGGTACTCGAGCAGCTCCCGCGCAACGTCACCGCTGTGAGCGCGGACGGCCGACGACACGCCGTCCATCGACAGATCCGCGCCGGCGTTGACCGCGAGTTCGAGCACGTCCACCTCCAGTGGTTCCTCGTCGTGGCGGTGGCCGAGGTCATCGAGTGCGGTCTGTGTTCGCCCGAACCGCTGGACAATCGCGACCGCGTCGGTCACGACACCGGTTTCGGCGAGCAGATTGAATCCCTGCGAGACGAGCACCTCCGCGACGAGCAGGTCCTGATGATAGGCCTCCATACCGTCGGGGTCCTCCCAGGGCTCGGTCCGGAGGACGGAACGGGTGAGTTCGAGACCCTCGTAACACATCTGGACGCCGGCGCCGCGGGCGGCCGCGGCCTGGATATCGGCGGTGGCGTCGATCCTGCGGGCGACCCTGATCGTGAGCACCCCCGGAAGAAGCGGTCGTTCACCGATCGCTCCGGTGACGCGATTCCGGAACGGCGGCGGCTCGAGATCCGCGAGCGACCCCTCCAGCGCCTCTGTGAGGGCCCCGACTTCTTCCATCACATATCACTCGGGAAAGGATGTAAAAAGCCCTTTGGAAACTCACGGCTCGTTGTCGCGTCCAGCACCGCAGTGGGCCGGCGCATCGGTGATGAGGCCGTCGACGCCGGCGCTGGCCAGGTCTGTTGCGACAGTCTGTTCGGTCACCGTCCAGGCCCGGACCGCGAGGTCGCGCTCGCGGGCGGCAGCCAGGAACGGCTCCGTGCAGAGATGCCAGTGCGGGTGTACCGCGGTACAGCCAAGGTCGGCCGCCGTCCGGAGTCTCGTCTCCGGTTCGTCGTGGAAGACGTACCCGCGAGGGACACTCTCGACCTCGGTCAGCGCGGCCGTCGACTGCGAGGAGATGATCGGCTCGTGGCCGTGCTGGCGGGCAGTCTCGACAGCGTCGGCCGCGATGTCGCGCTCTTTCAGTTCGAGGTTCAGACCAACGTCCGGTGGTGTCGCCCGACAGGCGGCACCGAGTCGGGGCACCCCCTCACCGGAGCCGAGCACCGAGAGCTCCTGGAGCGTGGCCGCCGAGAGCCCCGACACCGCGCCGGACGCGCCGGTCACGCGGTCGACCGTCTCGTCGTGTACCACGACCAGGTCGCCCGACCCGCACCGGCGGATGTCCAGTTCGATCGCGTCCGCGCCGGCCGCAACCGCGCTCTCGACAGCCGCGAGCGTGTTCTCCGGGTTGACCTCGCGGAAACCGCGGTGGGCGATGCAGTCCATCACCCGTCTCTCACAGCGGACGGTCGTAAACGCTGTCGAAACGCGCGACCCTCGCCCGCGACTGCACCCCTGACACCCGACACGAACGTTCCGGGAGCGACTAAACCCGTGGGCACGAAGGAGAGGTATGTTCGAGACACGGCCTGACAGGGGCGCGGAGATAGTTCTCGCGGGGCGGTCGAACGTCGGCAAGTCCACCCTGATGCGCGAGATAACAGGTCACGACTTCACGACGGGCCAGCGCCCCGGTGTCACACAGGAGCCAAACCACTACGACTGGGTCGGACCCGACTTCGTCATCACGGACCTGCCGGGGTTCGGGTTTATGAAGGGTGTTCCGGAGGATGTCCGCGAGCAGATAAAGACCAACATTGTCCGGTACATTGAGACACACAGAGAGCAGATACTCGCGGGCGTGGTCGTGCTCGATGGGTCGGCGGCAGTCGAGATAATCGACCGGCACAGCGGTCCCGAGTCGGTCCCGCACACCGTTGAACTGTTCGGGTTCCTGGAGGAGGTCGGTGTTTCGCCGGTGCTCGCGGTCAACAAGATGGACAAGGTCGACAACCGCGAGGAACGACTCAACGACATCGCCGATCGGTTCGGGATGTTCCCTCCCTGGGAACAGTGGCAGGAGAGGATCGCACCGATCACCGCCAGACGCGGAAACATCGCGGCGCTGAACGAGGCCGTCCGCGAACACCTCCACGAGGCAAACCGGGACGACCTGTTCCAGTTCTTCTGAGCGCTCGAAGGCCTGCCGGTCACCTGCGGTCGTCCGACTCGTCGTCGCCGTTGCCGTCACCAGCCGGACTGTCGCCGTTCCCGTCGGTATTCGGCTGGTCGTCGAGGTTGTCTTTCAGTGCCCGGAGCTCGGCCTCAACATCGATGTCGACCTCGTCGGCATCCTCGACACCCTCGCCGTCGGTGCCTAGTTCGTCCTGTATCTGCTGACGGATGCTGCGGGCCTCCTCGATGAGCTGGACACTCTTGTCACTGTCCGGTCGTTCCTCGACCGCGCCCTGCAGCTCCGTGAGAACGTTGTCGAGCTGTGCCATCGTGACCTGGCCGAGCTGTTCAGCGCGTTCACGCATCTCGCCGCTCCCCCGGCTCTGTCGTGGGTTCCGTCCGTCTGCGATGCGGATAGCCCGCCGGAGCAGCTGTAGCACCTGAATGTTGGTCTTCAGAAGGAGGATCAGCCCCGGAATCGCCACCTCGCTGGTGAGGCGGGCGAGGTCCCGCCGCAGAGAGCGGTCGTTGTCGGGCTCAACCTCCTGCTGGAGGCTGCGTAACTCCCGCGTGAGGTCCGCAAGCAACTCCGTGATGTCCGGGTCCGAGCTCCCATCGCTCATACACAACCTAATAGTGCAACGCACTAAAACGTGGGCTGTTTCTCCTCGCCCATCGAAACGGTTTTATTTTTAGGTCGGCCTAGATGGACGTATGGCAACACCAAACCGGCGACCGACCGCCGGCGACGGACAGGAAGACAGCGAGCAGATAGCCGTGACGGCTCACCGGTGTTCCGAGGACCGTGTCGTGTTCGTCGAACAGGACAACTCCGACGCCTGGATTGCGACTGACACGACTGTCGACACGTTCGAGTGACCAGTTCGGACAGTCAGTCCGGTAAACACTCTTGTATCCCCGCCGACAATAGACGATATGTGTCAGTCGGACGACCTCCGATTCCGGCAGGCCGAGTCCGAGGACGCGCCGGACGTGCTGGCAATCAAGCAGGCCGCGATCGAGGCCACCGCCGACAGCTACAATCAGGAACAGATACAGGCCTGGCGACCGACCGACGAGGCGCTCCCGACGTTCAAACAGGCGACGGTGAACAACCGGTTTGTCGTGTTGCTGGCCGAAACCGACAGCGGACCGGCGGGGTACGGTGTCCTCAACATCGACGAGGCCCGGATCGACGCGGTGTTTGTCGACCCCGAACACTCCCGGGAGAGGCTCGGTTCGTCGCTGGTATCGCAGCTCGAAACCCGTGGTCAGATGGTGGGTCTGTCGGAGTTGACCGTCGTCTCGTCGCTGAACGCACAGCCGTTCTACGAGTCACTCGGTTACGAGTCGTTCGAGTCCCGGACCCGCACTATCGACGGCACCGACCTCGAGTTTGTCGCCGTACCCAAGACGATTGAGGAGTGAACACCCGACTACGACACCGGCACCGGAA
>KE356579.1:154761-163475 GCA_000416085.1 halophilic archaeon J07HX64
ACTGCGCGACCGGGACGCCATCGTGCTCGGGGCACTCCAGATGGCTGCCATCCTCCTGCCGGCGGTTCTCGGGCGGGTGTTTCCACGAACACTCCTGCTGTTTGCGCTCGCCTACCTCACCCTCGCACCGCGGTTCTACTGGGGGGAGTGAGTCGTCGTCAGATCAGATAGCTGTGTGCTACCCAAGAGTATTAGATTTAGACTCGAATAACACAGATAGACGATGACTGGGGACCCGGACCTGGCGACGCCAGGGGCAATCGAGAAACCCGGAAAGAGGGAACACCGGGACGCGTGGGTCGAGGAGACCGCCGGCGTGGACCGCGTGATCTCGGTCGCACTCGCACTCGAACAACCCATGGGCCGGCCCGGGACGCACCACCACCGCTGGCGGTGTGTCGGGTCGATGGCCTGGCCCGCGGCCTCGGGCGAACCGAGGGGGTACAGTCGCAAAGAGTGGATACGGCCCACGAGGGCGAACACCTCAGACCCCAGACGGGGCCAAACCAGAGCCCGCGAACCGGAGTACCCGCGGGGGAAAATTCGCCACCGGGTGTGGCAGTGTCGGGGTGCCCACCGCGTGTGGAATCTCACTTCACTCTTTCAGGGGCGGGAGAAGATCAAACTCAGTCGGTCTGGCAAACACTCTTGTACTCACAACAGATAACAGATAGTATGGGGCAGTCGGGCGAGATCCAGTTCCGGCAGGCCAAGCCCGAGGATGCGCCGGATGTGCTGGAGATCAAACAGGCAGCAATCGAGACTGCCGGGGATACTTACAGCGAAACGCAGATACAGGCCTGGCGGCCGACCGACGAGGCGCTTCCCGCGTTCAAACAGGCGACGGCGAGCGACCAGTTTGTCGTGTTGCTGGCCGAAACCGACAACGAACCGGCGGGGTACGGTGTTCTCAACATCGACGAGGCCCGGGTCGACGCGGTGTTTGTCGACCCCGAACACTCCCGGGAAGGGCTCGGTTCGTCGCTGGTATCGCAGCTCGAAACTCGCGGTCAGATGATGGGTCTGTCGGAGTTGACTGTCGTCTCGTCGCTGAACGCACAGCCGTTCTACGAGTCACTCGGTTACGAGCCGTTCGAGTCCCGGACCCGGACTATCGACGACACCGAGCTCGAGTTCGTCGCCGTGCGCAAGACGCTCGAGGACTGAGCACCCGACCACGGCACTGGCACCGGAACTGGAGTAAAGACACCTGTCAGGTGGACAGTGACACCGACGGCGAGAACGGGCGGGACCGGACTCGGAGGAACCGCCCGGTGGGCTTTTGTCTTTGCTTCCCCCAGTTTGCACGTGGCGAGCATCAGCGACACCTACATCGAGAATCGCGAGCGGGTACAGCCCGGCAACACGAACAATTACGGCAACGCACACGGCGGCATCGTCGTGAAGTGGATGGACGAGATCGGGGCGATGTCGGCGATGCGTCACGCCGGGGAGAACTGTGTCACCGCCCGCATCAACGAGCTCAATTTCACCCGCCCCGTCCCCCGGGGCGACGCCTGCGTCATCGAGTCCTACGCCTACGCAACCGGAACGACGAGCATCCGTGTCAGACTCACCGCCTTCCGTGAGGACCCCCGGACCGGCGAGCGCGAGGAGACGACCGACTCGTACTTTATATTCGTCGCCGTCGACGACGACAGCAACCCGACGCCGGTCCCAGACCTGACCGCCAACAGTGAACGCTGCCGGCGCCTCCGTGACAAGGCACTCGACGGCGAGCGCCTCGAGGAGATTGACGGTGTTGTGGCTGTCACCGACCGGCGCTCTGCACTCGGTCCCCGGTCTCAGGCCGGATAGAACACGAGCACCCGCTCGTCGCGTGTCTCCGAGCGCTCCACGCCGAGCGTGACCGCCTGTCCGATCTCGACGTTCTCGGGCGATATATCCCGCAGTTGGCCGGTGATATCGACCGGTCCGAACGAGGCAACGGCGGTGACGTAGGGGGTGTCGTCCTCGAACTGTGGTGTGGCAATCTGTGTCGTCGTGTGAGTCAGAATCTCGCCGGGTTCGGGGACCGGCCGCTCGGTCAACCCCTTCTCGCCGGTCGCGGGGTCGTAGGGCATCGGCGGGAGATGTGTTCTCCCGTCGTTGTCGACCAGATACTGTGGGTCGCCCGCCTCGACAGCGTCGAGAAAGTCGTCGAACCCCACGTCACGTGTCATCCGTCCACCTCGAGCACGTGGACGACACAACTGGCGACGGTTCCGCCGGCGTTGTGTGTTATACCAACCTCGGCGTCCGGGACCACGTCGCTGTTGACGTGATCGCCCCGCAGTAGTTTTGTCAACTCCGATATCTGTGCACAGCCGGTGGCCCCGACCGGGTGCCCCTTTGCTTTCAGTCCGCCCGAGAGGTTCACGGGGAGACGACCGTCGACCGTCGTTTCACCCCGGCGGGCCGCCCCGATCGCCTCGCCAGGGTCGTAGAATCCGAGTGCCTCCAGCGCGAGCACCTCCGCGACGGTGAAACAGTCGTGAACCTCCGCGATATCGACGTCATCCGGGCCGATACCGGCCTCGGCGAACGCCGCATCACCGGCCCGCTCTGCGGCGGGTGTCCGCACCATCGACTCGCGGTCCTGCAGCGCGAACGTATCACTCCCTTGGCCTGTGCCGGTGATCCGCACCGGTGCGTCGAGGTTGTGTGCCGCCGCGAACGACTCGCTCACGAGCACCGCCGCGCTCGCCCCGTCGCTGATCGGCGAGCAGTCGTACAGACCGAACGGCGAACTGATAGTGGTCGCGTTCAGCACCTCCTCGACGGTGAGTGTGTGCTGGTACTGTGCGAGGTCGTTCTCGACGGCGTTCGCGTGGTTCTTCACCGAGATGTGTGCGAGGTCCTCCCTGTCACCGCCGAACCGCTCGAAGTACCGGTTCGCCATCAGCGAGTACGCCCCCGGAAAGGTGAGTCCGGCGCGAACCTCCCAGAGTGCGTCGGCGGCCGCGGCGAGTGCCTCCGTCGTGCCGGCCGTGGAGAGGTTGTTCATCCGCTCTGCGCCCCCGACCAGCACGACATCTGCACCCGCACGGATGCGCTCGACACCGTACCGGACCGCCGCCCCACTCGAGGCACAGGCACTGTCGAGCCGTGTCGCCGGCGCCTGAACTCCTGCCATCTCCGCCGCGAGCGGACCCTGGTGGCCCTGGGTCTCGGCGAACTCGCCCATGAAGTTGCCGAAGAACACCTCTTCAACGGCCTCGCGGCTGACACCGGCGTCGGTGAACGCCCGTGCGGTTGCCTCGGCAAACAGGTCACGACCTGTCCGCTCTGTGTGCCGACCGAACGGTGTCATCCCGACACCCGCGATCCGGACGTCGGTCACCGCGCCACCTCTCCACCGATACCCCGCACCTGTCCGACCACGTTACCCGACCCCTCTGTCACGGGTTCGAACGTGAGTGTCCGTGTGAGTCCGAACATCCCGCCGAGATTCCCGTCCACGACCGACTCCCGATCCCCGGTGTCCCCGAACGTTCTGTCGACGGGTATCCTCGCACCGTTTGTAGCTATCTCGACTGGTCCGAGCGAGTCGTGTCCGGTGTCGTCCATCCCTACGAGAGCATCGATAGCCGGAACACCCGCCTGTACGAGAGGCTTGTCGTCCTCGATACCGTCGCGCACCGCCCGGGTGGTCGCCTCCGGGGACCGGTTGTCGGCCGCAACACTGGACCCCTGCTCCTCGAACTCCCCGGACGCTCCTGTCACCAGGCGGGTCCGTCCCTCTAACATTATTATTTATGTCTTATTCTGGTGAAGTATAAACCTGCGCACGCGCAGGCACCGACGCCCCACCCTGGATCCAACAAGTTCCGCGGCCCGCGTGACCGCCTACGGCCCCTCAGTCGATCCGCCGAGCGCGACCGTGGGCTGTCTGCCGTTCGGGCCCGGTTACCTGCCCGACTGTGCCTTGCCCGGCAACCCACCCGCGATGCTCCACTTCATACCTCCTGTATACACAGTAGCAGGAGCTTGCCTTCCGGAAGCTTACGTGTACGTGATGAGTCTCACACAGACTGGACACGGGTCGCTATCGGTGGTGGCACCGAGCGGTAACAGGCGATACCAGTCCGGGTCGGTCGGGCACAGAACCCCCACACGGGGAAGCTATACACGCGGGACCGGCGTACAGATGACCCTCGCCGGGGTCACGCCCCCCGGTACTGCCCCGACAGCAGGCGGCGGCTGGACAACAGATGGTGACCGATGACCGACGAGGTCAGAACGGCCGAGGAGTTACACGCGGGTCTGCGGGACCTCCTCCGCCGGGCACACAGCGGTGATACCGAGGCCCGGGGCGGTTGGGCCTGCCGCAACGGTCCCGAGTATCCGGACTGGGAGGTTGTCATCACCGAGGTGGAGAAACCGGGGGAGACAGAGTGAGCGCCCCGGCGACCACCCGCGGGTCGCGGCCGTCACCGCGCCGAACCCGTCACCCCGGTTTCCAGTTACCGGAATGAGTGACGAGACAGTCGAACAGGTGCTCACGGCACAACCGTGGCGGATACTCCGCGCGCTCCGGGCCGAGAGCCCACGGACTGCTGACCCGGTCCTCCGGTCCGACGAGAACCTCGACGGCAGGGCCTACGAGAGTGTCTGCTACGAACTCTACCACGTCCTGTTGCCGGGACTCGCGGACGACGGGTTCGTTATCTTCGACAGGGGGAGTAACGAACTCCGGCGCGGACTAGCCTTCGAGACGGTCCGTCCGCTGCTCGACTGTCCAACAGAGGAACTTCGCGGACTCGATGCCGGTCCGTTCGTGTACGACGACGGTCTCGTCCGCTATCGCTCCGACGAACCTGTCGAGGCGCTCGCGGCGGCCGTCGCCGACCACGGCCACCCGAGCGGTGCGCGTGACGACGACCACACAGACAGCGACGGGTAGCCGCCGAGAGCCCGGAGAGAGTCGGTCTGGTGTGTCCTGTCGCCCGTTACGTTCACCCGGGGATTCAATCGGGATGACACGCACAGAGACACGTATGATACGGTACGTGCTCGCAGCGGTGCTGGTGGTGGCGATTCTCGGGCTGGCGGTCGCGGGGGTCGACGAGGGCAAAACGGCGCGCGGCGAGACGGAGCTCGCCTCCGTTATCGAACAGGTCGACACGGCCGCGGTCGACCTCCACGAGACCGAGGCGCTGGCGCTTGCCGGGACCCCGCCTCCCCAGCGGATACTCGAGGTGACACTGCCGGGTGCGGGCGACACCAGTCGGGCGCCGACACACGTCACCTTCGAGCGGGCGTCCGGAGAGTCTCTCACACAGGTCACCTATCGGTTCCCCGGTCGCGCCGAACACAGCCGGTTCGTTGAGGCCCCGCTCGTCCGTAACGGCGAGGGGAAGTTCGGTCTCGGCGGTCACACCGGCGCGGTGCGGCTCGTGTTGCGCCTCGTTCCCGACGAAAACGGTCACCCAGTTGTAAGTCTCTCGGTGCGGACGTGACCGCCGCTGGAGGGGGGTTATCTGGTCGTGAGTCCCCGATACGAGCGGGACCCGCGGGTACGAGTGTGACCGCCGCAGAAGGGGATCACTCTGTCGTGAGCATCTCGAGGTAGGTGTGACCCCCGGGGTGTCGGCTCCTTCGGAGATGCGCCGGAGACGGGACCGAAACCTAAAACAGGCGCTCACCCGACTCTCCGTGTGAACATGAGTGTCGACGAGCGAACTCACGACAGGAAATTCGTGCGGACGTTTTTCACCTCGCCGACAGCGGTCGAGGGTGAGGACGACTCCGCGAAACTGCTCCGGAGCGCGGCCGGACTCCGGGGGATGCAGGCCCCGGACGTCTGGGTGCCCGATAACGAGGACGCGACCGCCCCCTCGATGCGAGACGAGGGCGCCGCGAACATCGTCGATGTGGTCGCCGAGCACGGCGCCGGGTTCCCCGGCGAGATCCACCCTCGCGTGGTCTGGCACCGCGACAGCCCCGGCACCCGGTATCAGGGGTTCGAGCATATGCGCCAGATTGCGGATCCCGAGAACGGCGCGGGCGAGCGGATCGACGGGTTCGTTATCCCCGAGGTCGGCGGTATCGACGACTGGAAGAAAGCCGACGAGTTCATGACCATCGTCGAACACGAACACGGACTCGAGACGGGCAGTCTCGCGATGTCGGTCATAATCGAGAGCGGCGCCGCCGAACTGGCGATGGGGACACTCCGCGAGGAGATGGGCAAACCCTCGAACAACCTCGAGCGACTGTTCCTGCTCGTCGACGGCGAGGTCGACTACACAAAGGACCTGCGCGCCATCACACCCACCGGGGAACTACCCCCGTGGCCGGAACTGCGACACAACACCTCACGCGCGGCCAGCGCGGCCGGCCTCATCGCGGTCGACGGTCCCTACGACGATATCCGCGATGTCGACGGCTACCACGCACGGATGACCGACAACCAGGCAAAGGGGATGCTCGGTATCTGGTCGCTCACCCCCGGACAGGTTGTCGAGGCGAACAAAGGACCCCTGCCGCCCGAGACGGGGTCCTGGCTGCTCTCGGTCGGTGACCGCGAGGTCACACTCGACCAGGAGGACGGTGTGCGGGTGTACAGCGGCGACCGCGTCTCCCTCGCCGAGACCGACGCCGGCTACGAACTGACCGTCGCCGGTGATACGCTCGTCCTCGGGGAGTCTGAACTCCGCGAGGAACTGCTCGATATGCTCGACTACGTGCCGAGTCTCGACGACATCGTCGACTCGATGGAGGAGTTCGAGGCCGCGAAGGCGGCCGGAAAGGGCGCGATCGCGATGAGTCGGACCGCGACGGTCCGCATCGACGGTATCGATGTCGACATCAGCTCCGACCGGATGTGGGACGAGGCAACCTACCAGGCGTTGCAGACCCCTATCACACTGTTTCAGGATGTCTACGAGAACCGCCCCGACCAGCACGATGATCTCGCCGAACTGTACGGCGAGGCGGTTGTCGAGCGGGCGATAAACGTCGGCTGAGTCTCTCCCTGGGTCCGGAGCTCCCAGTTCGTGCTTCCGGTTGGATACCACAACACACGGGCAGTCTGGCGACGACACATACAGGCGAGAACCGTCACAGACGACCCGGGGTGACCGCAAAGATTTAATTGACCTGTGCTGGCATATAGAACAATGGTTTCACCACTGCAGATTGTCGGTGTGTTCGTCGTACTGGTCCTCGTCGCGCTGGTCATCGGCTACGCAATCAGTGTCTACAACCAGCTGGTCCGGTTGCGCAAGCGGGTCAACCAGTCGAAACAGAACATCGACGTGTTACTCAAACAGCGACAGGACGAGCTCACGAAGCTGATAGACGCCGCCCAGGAGATGATGGAGTACGAGGAACGTGTACTCACCCAGCTCACCGAGGCGCGCGAACAGTCCGCCCAGGCGGAGACGCCAAAGGAGCAGGCCGAGGCGGACGTGCAGGTCCGCGAGGCGATGACGGCGTTCAAGGCCCGCGTCGAGGAGTACCCCGAACTCAGCGCACAGGAGAGCATGCAGCAGTTCCAGGAACGCATCACCGACATCGAGTCCCAGCTCGCCGACCGACGGGAGTTCTACAACGAGTCGACGACCCGGTACAACACCCGCATCTCACAGTTCCCGTACCTGATATTCGCCCGGCAGTTCGGCTTCGGCGAACGTGAGCTGTTCGAGGCAACCGAGGCGGAGAAACAGGATGTCGACGTCGGCGCGGCGTTTGGCTCGTAACCACCTGCACAGCACCACACACGAGCACAGGGGGCTTTTGTACTGTCGGGCCGGTACTGCTATCTGTGGCCGAACGAACAGATGAGGAGAGTCGCTCCGTCGACACCACCGGTGAGGCTATCGAGCGGCCCGAGGATAGGGCCGCCGAGCGGTTTCTGGATCTCGAATCCGAACTCGCCGCCGGGTCGGACGCGACACTGCCCGACGGGACCGTTCGCCCGGGCCGGCTGGTCGACGCGGCGCCCGTCCCCGGCGCGGACGTTCCCGAGGAGTACCCGTTGGACCCGGGTGACGGTCGGGCGCTCGCGGTCACGCTCGAACTCGAGGGGGGACGCAGTGTGCCGGCGTATCTCGACTGGCCCGAGAACGGCGACCCCGCCGAGGAGTCGACGCTTGGCCGGTTGCTCGCGGGACTCGACATCGCCCCGGAACAACTCGCCAAACTGTACGGCCGAGAGGTGCTCGTCGAGGTCGTCGACGGCCGCTACACGCTGTATCTCCCCGACGAACCCCCCCGGGGGACCGGTCGTGACCGGTACGGTGTGATTGCGGGTGTGGCGACGAGTGTGGCAACACTCGCCGGGCTCGCACTCGGTGTCGGCCCTGGCGCGCCCCTCCTGTTGCTTTTCGTGTTACTCACGCTCTTTTTGTTGCCGGTTTTCACCTACCGCGACGCCTGGTATCTCCGGACACACAGCGACTGGGAGGGTGGCCCGGTGTTCTGGGCGACGCTCGCGGCGCTTCCCGGGGTGAACCTGCTCTCGACAGCGATGTACCTGCGCGACCGGAGCGGGGCGATCTTCCTGTGACCCCACCCCCCACCCGGGAACCCGACCCGGGATGACACTACCGACGTGTGCTTGCTCTGTTCTCTCTCGCCGCGGTGTCCCGACCGGAACTGTTGCTTCCTGTCGGGTCACTCGTTCCCCGAGGCCGACCCCGTGATGTCCTGGACGGTGCCGCGGACGCGGACGACCCCGCGGTCTGTGACCCGTGGCTCGCCGCGAA
>KE356579.1:163495-165883 GCA_000416085.1 halophilic archaeon J07HX64
TTCCCTGTCGACCACGCTGAGTGACAGCTCCACCCACAGCGTCTCGCCGCCGACCGTCTCCATCTGGAGAAGCTTGTCCTCGACAGTACCCTGCTCCGCGACCTGGTCGAGCAACAGCCCCCAGTGCGAGGGCTCCGCGGTGAGCGTCTCGGGACCGACCGAGCAGAGGGTTGCCTTCGAACCGGCGCCGTAGAGCGACACCATCGCCTCGTTGACTGTCACGAACTCGCCGTCGGTGGTCGCCCGGAACACGCCGACCGGGAGCCTCTCGACGAGGTGTTCGTGGTGGTGGTCGTCCTCGGGTACCACCTCGCGTTTCAGCCCGACGAGCGCGACCACCCTGCTCGCTCTGGTGACCGGCGCGAGCTTCGTCTCCAGCAGGCGCATCTCGCCGTCGACGGGCCAGCGCTCGGTGTACTCCACCGGGGCTCCCTGCTCGATGCAGTTCCGGTACCGGGCCTCGATGCGCTCGCCGAACCCATCGTCGAACACCTCCCTCGGCCGCTGTCCACGGATTCTGTCGGCGTCGAGACCGGTCAGCGCCTCGTATGCTGGGTTGACCCGCTCGATGTGAAACTCGGTGTTGCTCGTGACGTCCACGAGCACCGCGGGGTCCGGCGCGTGTGTGACAGTCATCTCGGCCAGGTCAAGCTGTTTGCCATCTGTGGCCCGCTCGTAACCGACACACACGAGTCCGACCAGTTCGCCCGCATCGTCTGTCAGCCGGGAGCCGGTGAGCTCGTAGGGAACCCGCTCGCCCTCCGCGGTGTCTATCTCGGCCGTGACGGTTGCCTGGCCGGTGGTCAGCGCGCCGCTGATGCCGCGCTCGACGCGCTCGCGGTCTGCGTCGACGAACAGGTCGGTGGCCGCCATCTCCGCGAGCCGGTCGTCGCCGTGGCCGGTCACCTCGCGGACCCGACTGTTCCACCGGCGCAGGCTACCGTCGGTCCCGACCACGTAGAACAACTCGTCGAGCGCGTCCAGCGCCTGACGAATAAACGCCTGTTTCCTGTGGAGCCGGTTCTCCTGCTTGCGGTGCTCGGTGATGTCGTGTATCCCACCCCGGAGTGCGACGACCTGACCGTTCTCCTCGACAGGACAGAGAGTCACCTCGACGAGGCGCTGGTCACCGTCCGCGGTCTGGACCCGCCACTCGCCGGTGGCCTGTTCGCCGGTCGCCCGCGCACGCTCCACCGCCTCCCGTACCGCCGGTCTGTCCTCCGGGTGGTACCACCCGATCGCTTCCGCGATAGTTGTCGGTCCCGCTCCGGTCTCGACGCCGAGAATCCGCTCCACCCCGACTGTGCAGTGTAACGCCCCCGTTGTCGTGTCGAACTCCCACCCGCCGCTCTTGCCGATTCCCTCCGCGTGACAGCTCAACTCCTCCTGCAGTGCCGCCCGCTCGGCAGTCCGGTGTGCCTGTACCGCGTTCTCGATGCGGTTCGCCAGCAGCGCGTACCGTTCGCTCGTTCCCCCCTTCTGCAGGTAGTCGGTCACCCCCGCGGAGATCGCCTCACTCGCAACCTCCTCGCTCCCCTTTCCGGTGAACAGCACGAACGGCAGGTCCTGAATACGTCTCACGGACTGTCTCCAGCAGTTCGATCCCCGACATCCCCGACATATCGTAGTCCGAGACGATGCAGTCGTAGGCTGTCTCGCGGAGCATCTCTAACCCTCCTACCGCGTCTCCCGCGGTGTCGACGCTGAACGACTCCCGCTCGCGCTCGAGAAATGTCGCCGCCAACTCCGCAAACTCCGGGTCGTCGTCCACGTGCAAGATGCGTACCCGTTCGGTCATACTCTACTGTTCTGTACCGATGTATAAATACCCACAGGACAAATTTTCACTATTGATAAAAATGGTACGCGAACACACCGACCCGGTTGCAGCGGCCAGAACCCTGTAGCGTCCGAAATCTGGTGTGTGCGGATATCGAGTCGACGGTGTCGAGGGTCGATTATCGTTCTCGTACACGATACCGAGGGGTCGGGACCGGACACAGCACGCGGTAGGTCGGTCACTCGCGGCCGGTGACCTTCCGGATACAGGAGGAGCCAAACGGGCCGTGTTCTCCGGCGTCGAACTGGACGAAGCACCCGATCGACAGCGACGCGCCACACCGCCGACAGGTAAACTCCCCCTCGCGCCGGACAACGTCGCGCTCGAAGCTGACGAACGACCCCGACCGGGGTCGCACGACCCCGTCCTCGCGGTCGATGACGCCGCGCAGTTCGGCAGTGTCGAGTATCTCCCGCGTGAGCGCTGGGTCTGTTGTGACCGTCTCGATACGGTCGACCGCGGCCGCGAGCGACAGTTCGGCGTCCTCGAGGTGGGCGAGCAGTGCCACACCGACCTCAACTGTCTCCGTGGCCTCGCCGGTCCGCGTC
>KE356579.1:165933-167363 GCA_000416085.1 halophilic archaeon J07HX64
GGCTCGCCGCGAACCTGGACCTGTCGGTTGTCCCCGGACGGTGTCATCAGTCGCACCTCGGCGCTGTAGGGCTGGCCGTCCTCGACAGCAGCGCGACGGGCCTCCCGGAGTGTCGCCCGGTCCTCGGGGTGGAGCGCGTCGAACACGCGTTCCCGGCCCGGTTCGAGGTCGGCCGACAGACTGTAGACCCGGTAGACACCGTCGGTCCAGTGTGTCTCGCCGGTCCGAACGTCGTACTCCCAGGCACCAGCCTCGGCGGTCCCCTCCGCGTGACCACTCAACGTCTCCTGCAGTGCCGCCCGCTCGGCAGTCCGGTGTGCCTGTACCGCGTTCTCGATGCGGTTCGCCAGCAGCGCGTACCGTTTGCTTGCTCCCCCCTTCCGCAGGTAGTCGGTCACCCCCGCGGAGATCGTCTCACTCGCAACCTCCTCACTCCTCTTTCCGGTGAACAGCACGAACGGCAGGTTCGGATACGTCTCACGAACCGTCTCCAGCAGCTCGACCCCCGACATCCCCGGCATATCGTAGCCCGAGACGATGCAGTCGTAGGCTGTCTCGCGGAGCATCTCTAACCCTCCGACCGCGCCTCCGGCGGTGTCGACGCTGAACGACTCCCGTTCCCGCTCGAGAAACGTCGCCGCCAACTCCGCAAACTCCGGGTTGTCGTCCACGTGCAAGATCTGTACCCGTTTGCTCATACTCTACTGTTCTGTGCCGGTATATAACCATCCACAGGACAAATTCTCACTGTTGATAAAGCGACCACGTGTGCGTATCGACCGCTCCCGGTTACAGCGGTCAGGAGCCTGCAGCGTCTGTACTCCGGTGCGTACGGATACCGGGTCGACGGAACCGGGTGTCGATTACCGTTCTCGTATACGATACCGAAGCGTCGGGATCAGACACAGCACGCAGTTGGGCCGTCACTCGCGGCCGGTGACTCTCCGGATACAGGAGGAGCCAAAGGGGCCGTGCTCCCCGGCGTCGAACTGGACGAAACACCCGGTCGACAGCGACGCACCACACCGCCGGCAGGTAAACTCCCCCTCACGACGGACAACATCGCGCTCGAAGCTGACGAACGACCCCGACCGGGGTCGCACGACCCCACCCTCGCGGTCGATGACGCCCCGCAACTCGGCGGTGTCGAGTATCTCCCGGGTGAGTGCTGGGTCTGTCGTGACCGTCTCGACACGGTCGACCGCGGCCGCGAGCGACAGTTTGGCGTCCTCGAGGTGGGCGAGCAGTGCCACACCGACCTCGACTGTCTCCGTGGCCTCGCCGGTCCGCGTCGTGGCGGCCGGGTCGCTCTCGCCCCCCGGTTCGGACTCCGCGGTCCGAACGGTTCCGGTGTCTGTGTCGTCGGTCGACCCGCCGGTGTCGGTATCGGCGAGTTCGTCGAGTTGGGTCTGTTCACTCTCGTCTGTCAC
>KE356579.1:167413-172532 GCA_000416085.1 halophilic archaeon J07HX64
CTCGAGGCACTCGCTGACACGCCGCTCGTGCTCGCGGGTGTGCTCGTCGCGGTGTATCTGGTCCGGCCGTTCCTGCTGTGGCCGATGTCGCTGGTCGCGGTGGTGCTCGGCTACCTGTACGGGCCGACTGTCGCGCTTCCGGTGGCGCTCGTCGGGGCGGCGCTAACCGCGACGCCACCGTACCTGCTGGGCCGGTACGCCCGCACCGATATGGGCCTGTTCGGTACCGTCAGCAGTTCCGGCGAGCAACTGGTCGGTGCTGTCGGCGAGGCTCGGGGTGTGCTCGCGGCCCGCCTCTCTCCGGTGCCCGGTGACCCGATCTCCTACGGCGCGGGGATGGCCGGTGTCTCGGCGCGCCCGTTCTACCTCGGCACCCTCCTCGGGGAGGTGCCGTGGGCGGTGGTGGCGGTCCTCACCGGTGCGTCGATGCGCTCGCTCTCGCCCGCCGAGTTCGCCGTTAGCCCCGAACTCGTGGTGGTGCTCGCTGGCCTGGCGCTGCTCACCCTCTCTGGACCGCTGTACAGCCACACCCGCGGCTCACAGACGCGGTGAGTTGGGTGACCCACAGCCGACAACGCCCTCCGTTGATATCCCATTCAGTAGCTGGATGTGCAGGACTGCGAGTGTGACATCCGGGTGCCGTGCATGGACTGTCGAGGAATCGGCCCGACAGTTGGCCTCGTGCCGTTGTTGCGCTCGGGCTGACGATGGTGACAAGACGACAGTTCGCGGGTACTCTCGATACTGATATAACAGACCAAGATGTTCGGTGCGCGACGAGTTCTACCTCTGTCCGATTATTATCAGTGTTTCTCTCACCTACACCAGCAGGGGGGACTGTGGGAGCGTCGGGTTGCTCACCCGACCCGTGAGAGGAAGTTCCGGATAAGGTCGTGGCCAACTGCTGTCAGGACTGATTCGGGGTGGAACTGGACGCACGCGATAGGGTACTCGCGGTGGCGGATCCCCATCACGAGCTCTGTCTCACCCGCGGTTGTGCTGGCAGTCACGGTAAAGCAGTCCGGCACCTCTGTTGCGGCGAGTGAGTGGTATCGCCCGGCCTGGAACCCCTGGTCGAGCCCGGTGTAGACCCCCTCGCCGTCGTGGTCGACCGGGACAGCCTTTCCGTGGACAGGTTCGGGCGCCCGCCCGACAGTTCCGCCGTAGGCGTGGACCGCGGCCTCCAGTCCGAGACAGACCCCGAGTGTCGGTGTCTCCGGGCTGACCTCCCGGAGTACGTCCGTTGTAACGCCGACATCGCGTTCGTTTCTTGGGTGTCCCGGTCCCGGTGAGATGACCACCGCGTCGGGGTCGAACGCCCGTACCTCCGATAGCGACGCCGTGTTCCGCACCACCTCGGTTTCGGCGTGTTCGCTGACGTACTCGACCAGATTGTAGGTAAACGAGTCGAAGTTGTCCACGAACAGCACCCGCGGGTCGTCTGCACTCATTGCTCACCCCCGGCGTCGACCGGTTCGCCTCCGGTGTCGCGTGTGTTTGACTCCTCGATGCGTTCGAGCGCCGCGAGTACACCGTCCATCTTCTTCTCCGTCTCGTCGTACTCTGCCCCGGGGTCGCTGTCGGCGACGATACCCGCACCCGCACGGACTGTGACCTGCCGGCGGTCGTCCGTTCCGTCCTCGAGTTCCTCGAGTGTCGCCGACCGGATGACGATGGCGAAGTCGGCGTCGTCCTCCCAGGAGATGTAGCCGACCCCACCGCCGTAGGGGCCGCGCGGGGTCTCCTCCAGGTCGTCTATTATCTCCATCGCCCGTATCTTCGGTGCGCCCGCGAGCGTGCCGGCGGGGAACGAGGCCCGGACGGCGTCGAACGAGTCGGCATCGGCCGCCAGTGTGCCGGTTACGGTCGACTCGATGTGCTGGACGTGAGAGTACTTCAGCACGTTCATGAACTCCTCGACACGAACACTCCCGGGCCGAGCGACCCGCCGGACGTCGTTTCGCGCGAGATCCACGAGCATCGTGTGTTCGGCCCGTTCCTTTTCATCCGCGAGCATCTCGCCGGCGAGTCGGCGGTCTTCGACGGGGCTGGAGCCGCGTGGGCAGGTCCCCGCGATCGGGTTCGACACCATCCGGTCGCCGTTGACCGACACGAGTGTCTCCGGGCTCGCGCCGACGATACTCCGGCCGTCGTGTTCGAGTAGGTACATGTACGGGGAGGGGTTGACCGTCCGCAGTGACTCGTACAGCCCCAACTGGTCGAGCTCCCCGGTCAGACTCCGTGACCGCGAGATCACCCCCTGGTAGATGTCGCCGTCGAACACGTGCTCGCGTGTCTGTGCCACCGCCTGCTCGTACGCCTCGCGCCCGCCCACGTCCGTCTCTTCGGGGTCGAAACCGCCCGTCTCGACGGGGTCACTGCTCCGGAGCAGTCCGGCGACCCGCTCGGCCTCGGCGCACAGCTCGTCGTAGCGCTCGCCTGCGTCCTCACCCTCCCGGATAACCGGCGTGCAGACCAGCGAGACAGTCTCCTCGACGTGGTCCACGGCGAGAGTCCGGGTCGTAAGTACGAACTGCGCGTCGGGGTACTCGGACGGTGGCCGCTCGCAGTCCACCTCCGACAGCCACAGATCGTACACCGCGTCGTAGCCCAGGAAGCCGACGAACCCGCCCGACAGCGACTGTCTACCCCCGTCGTGGAACCCCGCCAGACGAACGTCGGGCATCGTCGCCCGCAGGCTGTCGAGGACATCCCCGCCGGCTCCCTCGAGCAGCCCGGCGTACCGCTCGTCGAACAGTTCGACGTCGGTTCCGGACGGGCCGACGGTTACCACCGCGTCGGGGTCGTAGCCGACAAACGAGAACCGGGCGTGACGGTCCCCCGGGTCGGGTGCAAACGCCCCGTCCGGGTCACTCGAGGGCACCTTCTCGGCGCTCTCCAACAGGAACGAGTGCGACGTCCCGGTGACGCCGGTCGTCCGGCCGGTCAGCGCCGCGTACGCCTCCAGCGGCTCGATGTCGACCCCGATGTCGGCGGCCACCCGCACGGCGACAGGTCGCTCGCCGTCTGCGTGTTCGCGGAACTGCTCACGGCTGGTATCGAGCTCCGGGGGGTCGACCTGCTCCCGGTCTGTCCGGGTCACGCTCCGGCCCCCGCCGCCCGGGCGACAAACGCCCTGACCGCATCGTGGTCCTTCTGTCCGGGGGTGGTCTCGACACCCGAGGACACGTCTACCGCGAACGGGGCAACCGTCTCGACGGCCGCACCGACGTTCGCCGGGGTCAGCCCGCCCGCGAGCACGACCGGACTGTCGACCGACTCCACGACCTCGCGGCTCCGCTCCCAGTCGTGTGTCTCGCCCGTGCCGCCCATCCCCGTCTCGGTTGTCGAGTCCAGCAAGAGGGCGTCGGCCGCCGCCGCGTACGCTCCGACCCGCTCACTCCCGACATCGACAGCGACAATCACACTCGCATCGACCCGCTCACCGAGGCCGCCGATAGATGCCGGCGGGAGGTCGCCGTGGACCTGCACCACGTCGGCGTCGACCTGCTCCTGACGGACAACCGCCTCCTGGACACTATCCGGGCCGGTCACCAGCACGCTCGTCACGAACGGTTCGACCTCCGCAACCAGTCCGGCCGCCTCCCGGGCACCGAGTTCCCGTGGCGTCTCGACCGGCACACCCGATATGAACCCCAGCGCGTCGGCGCCCGCACTAACGGCAGCGTCGCGGTCCGCCCCGCGGGTCAGCCCGCAGATCTTGACCCGTGTCATGATACCGCCCGTAGCTCCGCGAGCTTCTCGCTCGCCTCGCCGGAGTCGATTGCGTCGCGGGCCCGCTCTGCCCCCTCGGCGATAGACTCGGTCTCACCCCCGACGTAGATCGCCGCGCCGGCGTTTGCCAGCACGATATCGCGCTTTGCGCCCTCCTCCTCACCGGTCACGACCGCCTCCAGGTCGACGGCGTTCTCCGCGGGGCTTCCCCCGCCGATCGCTTCGATATCGTGCCGTTGCAGACCGAGGTTGCCCGGTGTTAGTGTGTAGGTCTCTATCTCCTCGCCCGTCACCTCGGCGACCAGGGTGTCGCCGTGGACGGCGATCTCGTCGAGTCCGGCGCCGTGAACCACCAGCGCCCGCTCGACCTCGAGACGGACAAACGCCTGCGCCACCAGTTTGACCAGCTCCGGGTCGTAGACACCGACCACCTGTGCCTCCGCCCCAGCAGGGTTCGTCAGCGGGCCGAGCACGTTGAAGATTGTCCGCATCCCGAGTTCACGGCGCGGGCCGATAACTGCCCCCATCGCCGGGTGAAACACCGGTGCGAGCATGAACCCGATACCTCGCTCCTCGATCGCCGCCTCGACCGCCGGCGGCTCCGCGTCGACTGTTACCCCGGCCTCCTCCAGCACATCCGCACTCCCCGAACTCGACGACACCGAGTAGTTGCCGTGTTTCGCCACCGGGACGCCGGCACCTGCCGCCACGATGGCACTGGTCGTCGAGATGTTGATCGTATCGTGGTCGTCACCGCCCGTTCCGCAGGTGTCGACCAGCCCCATCCGGTCGGGCTCTATCGTCCGTGCCACCGCCCGCATCCCCTGTGCGAACCCCGCGATCTCCGCCTCTGTCTCGCCCTTTGCGCGCAACGCCGCCAGTAACGCGCCTAGCTGTGCCTCTGTTGCGTCCTCGAACACGAGCCTCGAGGCCTCCGCTGCTTCCGTCTGTGTCAGGTCCTCGCCCTCGGTCACGCGCTCGATGTACGTCTGCGTATCTCCCATCTGTTATCACCAATGTACTGTTCCGGTATGTAGTGAACAACTCCATACATCGTATTAAGCGTGTCGCCACGGGACTCCCGGTGACACTCCGTTCACTCGGCGGCGACGCTCTGTTGGTCCGGAGCACGGCTGGTTCGCCGGTGCCCTCCTCACACGACTGAACCTGTGGAGCTTCGCCTCGGCACTCTGTGACCCGCAGGTCGGTACAGCGAGTCTGAACGGCAGTAGTCGGTGCGGTGTGGCACACGGTGGCCTGTTCCTCGCTGTCGACTGTCGCTCTTGACCGCGAGAGGGTGTTGCCGCTACCGACACCTCTACACCCGAGCGTGGGTTTCGAGGCCGCCCGGATCTGAAAAACGACTCGCTCGGTCTCGGCACCA
>KE356579.1:172552-176674 GCA_000416085.1 halophilic archaeon J07HX64
ATACCACCGGTTTCGGCCGCTGTTGTCACTTGTTGTCCTTCATCTCCTCGAGCTCCGCGTCGACCTCGGACCCGTTTGTCTCGGTGCTGGTGTCGAGATTCTCGAGTTCGGCGTCGAGGTCGGAACCGGAGGTCCCGCCGCCGTTCTCGCTCCCGCTCCCGCTTCCGGATGCAGTCGCGGTTTCGGTCTGGGTTTCGGTCTGGCTCTCTGTGTTTTCTTTGCCCATCTCGCCTTTGAGTGTCGCAAGCTCGGTGTCGACTGCGCTGTCGGTCGAGACATCTTCGAGCTCACGGTCGAGCTGGCTCTTGTCCGAGATGTTGTTCTCCAGTGCACCGGTCTCTCGGAGTTCGTCGAGCGCCGCCGACCGGGCCTCCATCTCCTCGGTCTGTTCCTCGGCACGCTGAATGGTGCGCGAGACGTTCTCCATCTCGTCGCCGGCGCCTGTGACCGCCTCGCTGACGCGCGTGCTGGCCTCCGCGGCCTCGTAGCGGGCCTTCATCGTCTCCTTTTTTGTCCTGAACTCCGCGATCTGGCGCTTGAGCTCGTCTTTCTGGTCGATGAGACCGTCCTGTTTCTTCTCGAGGTCGTCGATCTGGCGCTCAAGCCCCTCCATCTGGCTCATCTTCTGTTTTTTCTTCTCGAGTGCACGCCGCGCGAGGTCGTCACGACCCTGGTCGACCGCGCTGCGGGCCTGTTCGTTGTGTTTTTCAACGTTCTCCTCGAGACGTCGCTTCTGTATCTCCAGACGCTTTTTTTGTGTGGTCAGGTCCGCGATGCCCTGTTTCACGTTCTGGAGCTCGTCCTGCATCTGTTCGTAGGAGTAATCCAGCTGTTGGCCAGGGTCCTCTGCCCTGTTGAGCAGGGAGTTTATTTTCGACTTGATGATGTTTGAGGTGCGTCCGAGTATTCCCATACCTCTACACAAGAACCGACGAAACTTAAAATTCTTACATCCTACCCCGACATGTGCGCACTCGACTCGGTGGGCGACGCGACCTGCGGGCGACTCGTGACGGACTAACGGGGCGGGCGGTTGTTGTTGCCTGTCCGCCACACCCACAGGCAGGGGGTGACCGGACCGACAGCCGGCTCCGGGCGGTCAGCGACGCGCTTCCGGACCCGGTGGACTGTCTGCGCTTCGACTACGGCCCCTGGGACGGTGGGGTGGCCGAACAGGACGACGTTCGAACTGCCCTCGAGTGGGCTCGCCGTGAGTACGACCGCGTCGGCCTGTTCGGGTTCAGTTTCGGTGCCGCCGTCGCGCTCGCGGCGATGACCGACCCCGACCCGGAGCCCGCCGCGGTGTCGGTGCTCGCCCCCGCCCCGGGAACTGTCGACGACCGGGTCCTGACGGGGCTGGACACACTCACCTGCTCTGTGCAGGTCGTCCACGGGGAGCGTGACGACACCGCCAACTCCGAACCGGTCGTCGAGCGCGCCCGAAAGCGGGGCCACACAGTCGAGACGGTCCCCGGGGACCACCTCTTTGTCGGCCAGCGCGCACGCATCGGCAAGTGTGTCGCCGCGTTTCTGGCCGACACACTGCTCGGAGACACCTGAGAACAGGTTCCGGGTCGGCTCCCGCGGGGTGTAATTGTTTTTTGATCTGTGGGGTTCTCGTGGCGGTGGAGCCGCCGGTCACCCGCGGGGGCCAGGTGCTGGAACCTGTCGAGTTCGCGCCACGCGGGCGGGTCAGAGCCGACTGTTCCGTCGACCCGCGCGGCGTGCACCGCACACCGTGACTTGCCGTCTGGTCAACTGTGTACACTCCCTGTCGGAGCCACGAACTCGTCCGGTCGGCCCCATCCTGGGGTGGTGCGGCCCTCGTGGCCGCGAACACGGGGGGCGTTGAGCGTTCGGACACGCAGCACACGGCCGCTGTCGAGCACCGCCGCACCGTCTGGGGGTCCCTGAGGGGGTACAGCCGTTGTCGCTACCAGCCAAGGGTATCGGACAGTCTGAGGGGTGCGAGCGATGCCGTCGGCCCCGTTTCGAGGGATCGAATCAGGAGGGTTATACCCAATCCAATCAAGCGACAGGACATGGACGTGTACGCGGTGGTGGTGACGGCGTTCTGGGTGATGTTGCCGGCGTACATCCCGAACAACGCGGCGGTACTGGCGGGTGGTGGCCGACCGATCGACGGGGGTCGGACGCTGGGCGAGCGCCGACTGCTCGGCGATGGCAAGACCTGGCGCGGCCTGCTGGGGGGGTGGTTCGCGGGGGTGACTGTCGCACTCGTGCTCACCGCGACTGCACCCGACGGTTCGGACCTGCTCGGGGTGGGCCTGCCGGAGTTCCCACTCGCGGTTGCGCTTCTGTTCCCGCTGGGTGCGATGCTCGGCGATATCTGCGCCTCGTTCCTGAAACGACGGACCGGCCGCGAACGGGGTGCACCGTTTCCGGTTGTCGACCAGTTCGATTTCGTCGCGGGTTCGCTACTGTTCGCGCTCGTCGCCGCACCTGCCTGGTTTCTCGACACCCTCACCCCCAGGGTGTTGACTGTCGTGCTCGTGGTGACACCGGTGTTGCACGTGCTGGTGAACGCCCTCGCGTACCTGCTGGGACTGAAAGACGAGCCGTACTAGCTCCGACAAACTGTCTGGCGGTGGTGTCGAATCTCGCCGGTGTCCCCGACAGTTCCCCGTCTGATGCGCTCCTCGAAACCGCCGGGGCTGAGCCGTGTCTCCCCGGTGTGGTCGGAGTCGACGTTGCTTGTGGTTGTCTGAGGACCTGCTCTCCTCCCACGGCTGGAGCTGTGGACCCGTGTCTCGAAGTTCAGTAACGCAGCCCGTGTCCAGGTCGGCTGCCACCGGATGAACTCGACGCCGGTGACGGTTACTCGATGGACTCGACGCCGGTAATCTCGAACCGCGCGCCGCCGTCTACGCTGTCGGTGACCCGGATCTCCCAGTCGTGGGCTCCAACGATATCGCGCACAATGGTCAGCCCGAACCCGGTGCCGTCGTCGACTGTGGAGTAGCCGCTCTGGAACACCTGTTCGCGCTCGGAGCTCGGGATACCCTCGCCGTCGTCGGCGATGTAGAACCCCGTCCAGTCCGGGGTGTTGCCGACGCTGACCGTCACACTCTCGCTGGACGTGCCCTCGTCGGGCGCGTGTTCGATTGCGTTGCGGATGAGGTTCTCGAGTACGGCAGTCAACCGGTTACGGTCGGCGTACAGCGTCCGGTCGACCTGACACTCGAGGGTCGAGTCCTTTGTTTCGACGTTGCTCCAGGCCTGGGTCACGACGCTGTCGAGTGATACTGGTTTGCTGTCACCGATGGTTTCGCCCTGTCGGGCGAGCGTGAGAAGCTCGTCGATGAGCCGCTCCATCCGGTCGAGCGCGCCCTCCAGCCGCTCGAGATGCTCGCTGTCGCAGTCCTCGGCGAGCAGCTGTGTGCGGAGTGTTGCCACGTTCAGCGGGTTCCGGAGGTCGTGAGAGACGAAGCTGGCGAACTCCTCGAGACGTTCGGTCTTCTGTCTCAGCGTCTCCTCACGTTCGATGCGGTCGATCGCTGTCCGGGTGTGGCTCACGAGCAGCTCCGCGAGCGTGATATCCGTCTCGTCGAACGCACCAGGCTCGGCATCGACCGCCTGGAACACACCGTATTCGCCCACGGGGGTGCTCAGCCCCGACTCGATGGCCTCGAAACTGGGGCTGGTTTCGTCGTCGGGGCGAATCTGGTCGACGACGTAGGACTCACGATTCTGGAACGACCTTCCGGCCAACCCCTCGTCGACCTGCATCTCCCGGGCGCCGTCCGGCTGTAAGCCCTCGGACATCGCGTACGGCACCAGCCGGCCGCCCTCCTCGATTGACAGAGTGCACTCCTCGAAATCGAGGATGTCGGCCGCCGCGGTCACGGTCAACTCGCAGGCCTCCTCGACGGTGTCGGCGGTCTGGATGGTGGTTGCCATCCTGTGAAGTGCCTTCAGCGTGGTTTCGCGCTCCTCCCGGTCGGTGATGTCACGGGCGACTATCAGCACGTGCTCCCTGTCGACACCGGTTCGCTCGGCCGGCCTGACCCGGGCCTCGAACCACCGCTCCCCGCCCTCGGCGTCGAACTGGTACTGGACAGTCTGGATCTCGCCGGTGTCGAGCGCCCGCTCGATGCTCTC
>KE356579.1:178368-179394 GCA_000416085.1 halophilic archaeon J07HX64
CGCGGCAATCGTCGCCGGCAACGAGGACCGCGACCTCACGACCGACGCGGAACTCGAGGACCACGCCCGGAGCGAGATATCCACACTGCGCAACAGGGGTGGACTCACCCAGGCGATCCGCGGCGGTGTCGTCGACCTGTCGTACGACACCAAGCAGATGGGCGACCGCATCGCACAGGACAACGCCTCGCGCAACCTCACCAACGACAACACGAGCGCGGACTGGCGACCCGCGACCGGTGTCGACGAGATCCGCAACGTCCAGTTCGAACTCACGAATGTCGACACGAACCGTCCCGGCGGCAACGACCCGTTCCGGTTCCGTCTCGAGAACGGTACCGAGTGGCGACTGTCGGTCTCCGAGGAGGCTCTCGTCGGGAGTATCAACTCCAGCGAGGTGGCGATAGAGGTCGACACCCCGACGAACTCCGCGCAGTGTGCCAGAGACGAACCGACAGCCGGTGACCCGCTCACGATCGACGTGACCGGAGCGATAATAAACGGGGAGCCGTGTCACGCGCTGAACCGCCTGAGCGACGGCACGCAGATGTGGCTCGGCACGGGTGTCAGCGGAGGCTTCGACCTGCGATTCCAGAACAGCGACCGTGTGAACGGGACGTACTCGATGGTCACCAGGGGTGGCACACCCGACGCCGGTATCGAGTCGGGCTACGACCCCGACGTGCCGTATGCGGTGAACGCACTCTACAGTGTCAGACTCGACTACAGCTACCAGAGTCGCGCGGTCACCTACGAGGGGACCGTCCTGTCCGCACCGGGGGAGACGCCATCACCACTTCCCCCTGGCGCGGTCCTCGAACCCGACAGAGACTGTGAGTGGGTCGCTCAGGAGACAAACAACGGCACCGACACAATCAAGATAGACAATCAGATTGTCGACTGCGATGTCGTCACCGACGAGGCTGTGGAGATTCTGAACAGCGGTGTCGTGCTCGGCGATGTCGAGAGCGGAGACAAGACACTCGACATGGACGACAGCGAAGTCTACGGGTCCGTGACGACACA
>KE356579.1:179444-182856 GCA_000416085.1 halophilic archaeon J07HX64
CGCGTCGCTGGCGCTGGTCGCAACCTCGACCGCAAACGAATCGTTCTCGCGCTCGAGCACTGTCGCCACACCGCCACCGGACCCCCCCTGGTCCGCGACGTACAGCAGGCGAATCGATTCACGCATCTGACTGATGTACGACTCTCAGAGTAAAAACCTCTAGGTCACGGAATCCGCCGAGCCTATCGGGACTCTCTCACCTCTCTCGGCCGTGTCCTGAGTCATCAGATCTTGGATACCGAGGTGAACCGCCCGGAGCACGGACAGAGAGGTGTCTCTGAGGACCGCCAGGGTGTCGGTCGGGTCCGGGCACACCGCAACAACCGCTCCCGGTGAGATTGTTGTAGCTGAGGAACTCCGAGACGGTGTCGATCTGTTAACCGACGAGACCGGTGTCGGCTACGTCTGCGATGAGCGGCTCTACGCCTGGCTACGGGTCTTGCACAGCCCTGGGACCGGCTGACAGTCGACTGGCTCGACGAACCCGGCGAGACGCTGCGGGCGGCGGCCGACCAACCCGGGGGTCGGTTCGACAGCGACGACCCCGGAGACCAGCGGATGCAGGGCCGCCAGCCCAAGACCTGCCCCGGTGACCAACCGGGCCGGTGTTCGTCCGTTATCAGTCGAGATACGACGGCCACAACAGCTAAACCACTCCGGGTCATCACCTGAAATACAGATGACGGCAATCACCTGGGGAGACACAGATGGGCCGTCACCGGGGTAGCATGCGCGGACAGACGACACTCGATTTTGCGATCGGTGTCTCCATTTTTCTGGCAGTGGTGGTGTTTACATTCGGGTTTCTCCCGAGCGTCCTCGACCCGTTCGACGTCGTGGCTGAGGACAACCCGATAGCGGCCGACCGGACGGCCGACAACCTCGCCCACGGACAGCTCGGCTCCCCCGACCAGCCGAACGTGCTCGACTGGTACTGCACGGTCGAGTACTTCGAGGGCAACGCCAGTCCGGACGACTGCAGCTACGAGGGACAGACACTCGAGGAGCGCCTCGGCCTCGGTGTCGGGGACAACGCGAACATCACCATCACCCGGGACGGCAGTCTCTCGGAGCTGCTGTGCTGGGCACCGGACACTACACCTGACGGCGAACCGGGTCTGGAGACCGACTGCACCGGCAACGATGTCACGATGCTGGCAATCGGCGACGAACGGCCGGGCACACAGGACACCACAATCGTCTCCCGGCGCGTGGTGTCGCTGTACGACGAGACGGTCGTACTGGAGGTGGTGCTGTGGTAGACGACCGCGGGCAGGCGCTCTCGTTCGAGGGGATCGCGGCCGGGATCATACTCCTCTCGGCGGTCGGGTTCGCGCTTCAGGTGACCGCTGTGACACCGCTCTCACCGAGCACGTCCAGCCAGCACGTCCAGAACCAGATACAGTCGACGAGCGAGGGGGCACTGGACAGCGCCGCCGAACGGGACGTGCTGGCCGACTCTGTGCTGTACTGGAACGACTCCACGGGCACCTTTCACAGCGCCGGTCCCGATGTCGAACACTACCAGGGGGTCCCGTCCGGTGATCTCGCGATCAGTGACACGCTCAACCGGACGTTCGCGGACCGGAACGTCGCGTACAACCTCCGTATCCGGTATCACACTGCCGAGGGGTTGGAGACACAGCAGTTTGTCGAGCAGGGTCGGCCGAGCGACCACGCGGTCACTGCCTCGCAGACGCTCGTGTTGCACGAGAGCGACCGTCTCGTCCTGGCAAACGGCTCCGAGGGCGCACGCCTCGGCGACCCGGGGACGGGGTTCTACGCCCCGAATCTCGACACCGACGAGAGCCTGTACAACATTCTCCACGTGGAGGTGGTGGCGTGGCGCATCTGAACAGGGTCGCGAGCGGGGGCAGTTGCTGCTGGTCGCGGTGCTCGTGCTCGCCGCGGCGTTCATCGTGCTCGCGCTCGTCATAAACTCCGCCATCTTCACGGAGAACCTAGCGACCCGCGAGGACGTGGCCGGGTCCGAGGAGGCACTCGAGTACCGCTCCGAGGTGAGGGCCGGTATCGACGCGGCAATCGTCGCCGCCAACGAGGACCGCGACCTCACGAACGACTCGGAACTCGAGAACCACGCCCAGGGCGAGATATCCGCGCTGCGCAACAGGAGTGGACTCACCCAGGCGATCCGCGGCGGTGTCGTCGACCTGTCGTACGACACCAAGCAGATGGGCGACCGCATCGCACAGGACAACGCCTCGCGCAACCTCACAGATAATAACGCGAACACGAGCTGGGAACCCGCGACCGGTGTCGACGAGATCCGCAACGTCCAGTTCGAACTCACGAATGTCGACACAGGCAGCAGTGATCCGTTCCGGTTCCGTCTCGAGAACGGTACCGAGTGGCAACTGTCGGTCTCCGAGGAGCCTCCCGACGAGGTGGCGATAGAGGTCGACACCCCGACGAACTCCGCGCAGTGTGTCAGAAACGAAACGAAACCCGGTGACCCGCTCACGATCGACGTGACCGGAGCGATGATAAACGGGGAGCCGTGTCACGCGCTGAACCGCCTGAGTGACGGCACGCGGATGTGGCTCGGCACGGGTGTCAGCGGAAGCTTCGACCTGCGATTCCAGAACAGCGACCGTGTGAACGGGACGTACTCGATGGTCACCAGGGGTGGCACACCCAACACCGGTATCGAGTCGGGCTACGACCCCGACGTACCGTACGTGGTGAACGCACTCTACAGTGTCAGACTCGACTACAGCTACCGGAGTCGCGCGGTCACCTACGAGGGGACCGTCCTGTCCGCACCCGGAGAGGTACCTCCCCTGTCCGCACTCGGAGGGGCACCAGGTGCCGGGAGTAACAACGCCGTGGCCGGCGACGTCATATTCACGCAGGGTAGCGACCTCCGGACGCTCGAGTCGAACAGTGGTTCGGTCACTGAGTGGGGTATCAAAAACATCAGGGCCCTCGGGCCGAAGACGGTCGACTTCGACGGTGACGGCACCGCCGACATCCCGTATCTGAACAGCACGGATTCACTCATGCTGGTTGACGAGAACGACGACGCTCCCCGCGAACTCGACCTCGGGAGCAAGCAGGCCGACACCCAGAAGACGGCTCTCAGTGTCGGGTCGTGGGACGGGTCGCCGGCGTCGGTGTTCTACGCCGGTCAGGGCCACAGCATCATCTACCGCGTCGCCCCCGGTAGCGACCCGGTAACGCTCGCTACCCCGGGGAACGAGGTCAACGTGGTGCTCGGGCCCGGCGACATCGACGGCGACGGCACGGAGGAACTCGTCTTCGCGGATGGCTCACAGACGATACGGTATCTGGAGCCGGGCGGTAGCATCAGATCGACGGGACAGACCGCAGGCTCCAGCAACAACATCGGCGCGGCACGGCCTGTCGATCTCGACGGTGACGGCACGGCGAC
>KE356579.1:183014-190138 GCA_000416085.1 halophilic archaeon J07HX64
ACAACGAGGTGAAGCGTCAAATATGAGCCGGGATCGACAGCCAGAGAGAGAGCCGAAACCACGGACAAAAACCGAGACGGCGACCCGGGACAGTGACCGGGCGGTGACGGTCACGCTGAACTACGTGCTCGTGTTGGGCATCACGGCGACACTGGTGGCTGGCCTGCTGGTCGCTGGCGGAACCTTCGTCGAGGACCAGCGCGAGCAGGTCATCGAGGACGAACTGAACGTCATCGGGAATCACATCGCTGGCGATGTCGAGCAGGTCGACAGGATGGTCCAGGCGGGTGCCGGTTCCCCGTCACGGGTGGAGATAAACCAGACCTTCCAGCAGACAGTCAGCGGGACCAGTTACGACGTGGAGCTCCAGACAAACCCCGATCAGGTAGTGTTGACGTCGAACTCGCCGTCGGTGACCGCCCGGGTGAACGTCACCACACAGACTGACATCGGGGAGTCGTTCGCCTTCGGCGGCGAGACCTCCGTGCAGTACGACCCCGCCAACGACGAGGTGGTGATATTCGATGGCTGACCCTGTGAGCGACGACGAGCGTGGACTGAGCGACGTGCTGGGCTACGTGCTCGTGTTCTCGCTGGTCGTGACGTCGGTGCTTCTGGTGACCGTCGGCGGTCTGTCCGCCGTCGAGGACGCTCGCGACACCGAGCGGGCACAGAACGCCGAACGCGCATTCGACGTGGTGGCGAACAACTTCGCGGCGATCTACGAGCGCAACGCGCCGAGTCGGTCGACCGAACTCGACCTGGCCGACTCCGAGATCTTCTACAACAGTAACAGCAGTATCTCGGTCCGGGGTGGCGGACAGGAGTTGATATCGCGGAACGTGCGGCCCGTCGAGATGAACGTCGTCGGGGACCGGAGTGTCGTCTACGAGGGTGGCGCGGTGTTCCGCGAGAACGGCGACTCGATATCGATGGTGCGACCGCCGCCGTTCCTGCTGACCGGGGGGCAGGTCCACCTGCCGGTCATCCAGACGACCTCCCCGACCATCGAGAGCGCGGGCAGTACGACTGTCCTGTTGCGGGGTGTCTCGACCAACCGGTCGGTCGTCACCGCCGGCGACGAGGGTTCGCTCGTGTTCGGTCAGGTGACCGTCGAGATCTCCTCGCCGCGGTTCGAGGCCTGGGAGCGGCACTTCACCGACGAGGGGCTCGATTGCACCACGTTCCCCGCCACCGAGACCGTTAGCTGTACGCTCAACCTCGACAGCACGTTCTCGATGTACGTGACCCTCCAGCGGATAGATATGTCACTCATTCTCTGACTGTCTTCTTCTCTGACTGTCGGCCTCACGTGCCGGAGTCTACCGTTTCCAAACGCATTTATTCGGTCTCACAAATACAATAGTACGATGGATGCTCTGCCCCAGCCGACACGTGTGCTCCACGTCGACGACGACCCGGAGTTCGCAGAGCTGACCGCGACGTTCCTCAAGCGCGACGACGACCGGTTCAGCGTCGAGACGGCCACCGATGCCGGCGAGGCGCTCGACCGGATTTCGGACGACCCGCCGGACTGTATCGTCTCCGACTACAACATGCCGGGGATGGGCGGTATCGAGTTCCTGCGAGCTGTCCGAGAGGAGCATCCGGAGCTCCCGTTCATACTGTACACCGGCAAAGGCAGTGAAGCGGTCGCCAGTGACGCCATCTCGGCCGGCGTGACAGACTACCTGCGGAAGCGAACGGGTCCGGAGCAGTACGAACTGCTCGGAAACCGCATCCGAAACGCCGTCCGGGCACGGACCGAGGCCGAGCGGGCGGCCCGACAGGAGGAGCTGATGCGTCTGACCGAACTCGCCGGCGACGCCGGCGGCTTCGAACTGGACCACGACACCGGCGAGATACTCCTGACCGACGGTGCCAGCCGGTTGACCGGGCTCTCGGCCGACCAGCACTCGCTCTCGGACGTGCTCGGCTTACACCCACCGGAGGAGCGCGAACAGGTGCGGACGGCGCTCGAACGGGTGGCCGAGACGGGCGAACAGGTCAGCGGCACCTGGCGACTCCAGCCGCCGGACAGTGAGGAGCGGTTACTCGATATCACGATCGTGCCGGCCACGAACGGCGCGAACGAGGCGACACTCCGCGGGGCAGTGCACGATGTCACCATTCGCACACGCCGCCAACGGGAGCTCGAACAGGTCGAGACGCTGTTCGAGCACGCCCAGGACTCGCTGTTCCTGGTCGGGGTCGACGACGAGGAGTTCACGATCGAGCGGGTGAACACGGCCTACGAGGCGGCAACGGGCATGTCGGCCGACCGTCTCTGCGGGCAGACTCTGCAGGAGACACTGGGTGAGCAACAGGGCGCAGACATCGCGGAGCGATACCGCGAGTGTGTCGAGCGCCGGGAACCGGTTCAGTACGACATGCAACTGCGTCTCGGCGGGACCACGATGGACTGGGAGACCAGAATCGCGCCGGTGGTGCTCGACGGAACTGTCGAGTACATCGCCGGGTCGACCCGCGACGTCACCGATGAGCGCACCCGCGAGCGGGAACTCGCGGCCGAACGGCGGTTCGTCCAGCAGGCGCTCGACACGCTCGATGACCTGTTTTACGTGCTCGACACGGACGGGACCTGCCGGCGGTGGAACGAGCAGTTCAGCGACATCACGGGCTACACCGACGAGGAACTCGCCACGATGCACGGTCTCGGGATCTTCCCGGCAGACGAACACGAGCGGATCGAAGCGGCGTTCGGGGCGGCGATGGCGGGCGAACGGACAACCGTCGAGGCAGACCTGCAGACCGCAGACGGGGAGCGTCTCCCGTACGAGTTCACCGGTGCCCGCCTGACCGATGGCGACGGCGAAACAACCGGTGTGGTCGGAATCGGCCGAGACCTGACCGAGCGCCGGCACCGCGAGCGACGGTTCCAGGCGCTCGTCGAGGGGTCCAACGACATCATCTCCGTCGTCGACGCCGAGGGGCGGTACACCTACCAGAGCCCCTCACTCGAGCGCATCCTGGGGTACGACCCCGAGGAGATCGTCGGTGACGAGGCCTGGGAGTACATCCACCCGGACGACCGCGAGGCGGTACGGGAGACGTTCGCGGAGTGGGTCGCAAACCCCGATGTGACCGGTGTGATCCGGTACCGTGCCAGAGACGCCGACGGCTGCTGGCGCTGGATGGAGGCCCGCGGTAACAACCAGCTGAACAACCCGGCCATCGAGGGCTACGTCGTCAACAGCCGTGACATCACCGAGCAGCGAAACAGGGAACAGGAGCTGCGGACGGTCACGAGACAGTACCAGACCCTACTCGAGCAGTTCCCCGACGGCGCGGTGTACCTGTTCGACGACAACCTGGAGTTCGTCCGTGCCCGTGGAGCCGAACTCCGGGCGGTCGGGCTCTCCCCCGAGGCTGTCGAGGGAACGACACCACAAGAACTGTTTCCTGCGGATATCGCCGACGAACTCGTCGACGGCTTCCGGGCGGTGCTCTCGGGCGAGGAGAGAACACTCGAACAGGAGTACCAGGGAGAGCACTACCGCATCCGGACGGTCCCGGTCGACACCAGTGACAGTGACGGTGACACCGTCGAGTACGGGATGGCGGTGGCAAAGAACGTCACCGAACAGACCAACCGCAGGCGGCAGCTCCGGCGTCAGAACGAGCGTCTCGAGGAGTTCGCGAGCATCGTCAGCCACGACCTGCGGAACCCACTCCAGGTTGCCCGGGGGCGGGTCGAACTGGCACGCGAGACCGGTGACACGTCACACCTGTCTAACGCACTCGACGCCTTCGATCGGAGCGAGGCGCTGATCGAGAACCTGTTGACGCTCGCCCACGGCGGTGACCCGGCAGAGGATACCGAACGGGTCCGTCTGGACAGTCTTGCCGAACACGCCTGGAGTACAGTCGAGACGGGCACGGCAACGCTTGAGACCGACACCGACCGGGTCGTGTCGGCCAACCGAAGCCGACTGCGCCAACTGTTCGAGAACCTGTTCGGGAACGCGGTCAAACACGTCGGCCAGGACGTGACGGTGACTGTTGCAGCACTCGATAACGGGTTCAGTGTCGTGGACGACGGTCCCGGTATCCCGCCGGCAGAGCGTGACACCGTGTTCGACGCCGGCTACTCGACGAACGACCGGGGCACCGGGTTCGGCCTGCGCATCGTCGAGGAGGTTGTCGACGAGCACGACTGGGTGCTCCGCCTGACCGAGAGCACCGACGGCGGCGCACGGTTCGAGATCACCGGTGTCGACACCGCCGAGTGACCCTGGCTACCCGAGATTCAGCCTGTGCCTGTCGGTCACCGTTCGCCGCTCCGGGAGAGAGTATACCGGATCGCAAACCGTGAGAGCTCTCGGAGAATCGTTCGCAGAATAGGCCGGAGACGTTCAGATAACGCGGTTCTGAAGATAGTCGAGGTGCTTTGCGTTGTAGACGATCTTCACCTCGTCGGTTTCGGCCGACCCGATACAGGTCAGACGAACGTCCTTTTCTTCGACCTCCTCGGTGGAGAGAATCTGTTGCATGTCCATGTTTATCTCACCGTCGATGACGATCGCCGCACAGTTGGCACACGCACCGGCACGACACGAGAACGGCCAGTCGTACCCTTGCGCCTCGGCTGCTTCGAGAATGTACTCGCCCGCTCGCACGTCGAGTGTACCGTAATCTTCGCCCGAGAGTCCTTCCTCGGACGCCTTCTCGAAGACGTCGGGATTGTGCATGTCCCAACCCTTGTCGTCGATCACATCGTAGTTGAGGTATTCTACGGTTGGCATCATCTTATCTATGGTTTCCGCCCGGTTATTAGTTGTTGTTCGTGGCGGGCATTGCCGGTGACCTCCGGACACACTCTCATCAGTGGGGTGGTAGCTGCCGGGTCTGTCCGGCCGACCCGACTGGGGTTTTCAGCCACGCGACTCCACCGACAGCGGATCGCCTCCGGCACCCCGAGGATCCGTTCGGCACCCGCTGGTCCGGCCCGTGCTCCACATCGCCGTGGCGCTTGGACAGGTGTCCAGCCCGCCGGTGTGCTCGGACCGTATGCTCTTTCCCCCACCCCGTTGCTCGGCTCAGACGAGACCGACTGCCCTGTTCAGCAGGACAGCGGTCGGCGCGCCGAGTGTGAACGCCGGCACGATGCCGGACACCGCCAGCAGTGCGACGAACCCCGGAATAACCGCCGTGTGCCCCAGTAGACCGCCGGGATTGTACTGTCGCGAGTGTCCGACAGACAGGCCGTCGAGACGTGGTCCGTTCGAGTGCTCGTCTCCACACACAGAGCCACCCACCAGAAAGCAATCTGAGTAACGTCTCCGTGGAACGGATTATCGAAACTCTGCTCACCGCCCCGGTTTGTGATGCAGTCGACAGCCCACTATCGAACACGGCCGGAGAGTGGGAGGGTAGTTCAGAACTCGTACTCGGTGTCGATATCGCTCGCCAGTTCGGTCATCACAACCGCTGCTCGACTGTACTGCATCACCTTCTGCATGTCACCGTCCAGTTCGAACGTCCCATCCATCATCCCCTCCATCGGGTCGAGGTCACCCTCGATGAGCTGTTTCCAGCTCTCCGCGCCGCCGCGGAACGCGAACCCCCAGTCCTCCCCGTCCGGGTCGTCTGTCACGTACGCGTCCTCGCAAGAGCCGTTCTTTACGACGATATACAGGTACACCGGCTCACCGCCGTAGCTGCTGTCCCGCTGGATGTGGAATATAAAGTCACCGTTGAACCCGACGCCCCATCCCTCGCCTGCCTCGCTGTACTCTGTCGACTCGTTGAGTTTCTCCTGGTACGTGTCTATCCACTGGTCCGCCTCGCTGGGCAGTGCGTACGCCATACTCCTTTGTTCTCACCCGATTGGCTTATCGATTCCCCTGTTACTCGCTCACACAGTACACCCGATTGACTGTCTCTCCGCCTGTCCGACGAACACAGCACGCAGTTGGGCGTCGCTGTTCGGCCCGCGTATCGGTAACTGTCTACTGTATCGCGCAGGAGAGAACTCGGTGTGTTGGCGACGACCGGTCAGCGCGCGGCGGCGGCGACGCGCTCTTTCTCCTCTTTCTGCTCGACCGAATAGGTGTTTACGTCGTTGTTGGACCCACCGATCAACTGCGAGGCGAGCGCCTCGGCGGCGTCGGTTTCGGATTTGAACGTCGAGCGGTGGACACCCTGTGCGATGAACATCAGCGCCTGGTCGACACGCCGCTGTGGGGAGACATCGACGGCCTTCGGGACGGAGATACCGCCGTACTTGAGACGGACGGTTTCCTCACGGGGTGCGGAGTTCTCGACGGCACGCACGAGCACCTGCACCGGGTTCTCATCCGTACGACTGTGGATGATGTCGAACGCCTCGCGGGTTATCCGGGTGGTGAGCTGTTTCTTACCGGTGTTCTCGTCGGTCTGCATCAGCCGGTTTATCAGTCGCTCGACGATGCTGATCTGGCTCTTTTTGAACTGCTTGTTCGCGTGTCGACCCAGCGTGTGCGCGACCGGTGTCACCGTGATGTACCGCTCGGTGGAAGGGTCACGGAACTCGATGTTGGTGACAGGCCACTGCTCGAACAGTCGGGCCGAGGAGTCCTCCTCACCCGGCGCGTCGGGGTCTGGCTGGTCTGTCGACATTATCGCACCGGTTTCTCCGCGTTTCCGCGTACCAGTTCGATCAGCGAGACACCGTTTACCTTCTCGACCTTGTAGTTAACACCGGAGATGTCACCCATCGCACGACCCTTTGCGCCGCCGATCCCCGCGATGGTCACCTCGTCGTGTTCGTCGATAAATGAGATCGCACCGTCGCCCGGACAGAACGCAGACACCTGTTTGCCGTTTTTTATCAGCTGTACCCGCACACACTTCCGGATCGCGGAGTTGGGCTGTTTCGCCTCGATACCGATCTTCTCCAGGACGATACCCCGCGCCTGCGGTGCGCCCTCGAGGGGGTCCGATTTCTCGGCGAGCCCCCGGGCTCGACGCGCGTAGTCCGAGTCGGACCACCGGTGTTTCTGGCGGTCCTTCATCAGCTTCCGCGCGGCGTACTTGCCGTTTGCCATAGTGTCAACAGTTATCCGACGGAACTACTTAAGACCCCTCTTTCGGCACGTGACACCGTCTCCGCGGTCGAACCG
>KE356579.1:190158-193892 GCA_000416085.1 halophilic archaeon J07HX64
GCGTGTGGACGGGGGATGACCAACCCGACGGTGACGAGACCGCCCTGACGGTGCTTCCCCACCGTGCGTTTCCGGCGGGGACCCCGGAAGAGATACGCGAGGCGTTCGCCGTTGACTACCCCGATGTCGGGTTCCCGAGCGCGGCGGTGGTGACACCGGACACCGCCGCCGACCACGGCACCGATGCGTACGTACTCTCGACGGCACAGGCACTCGCCGGCCACGCCGAGGCGTTCGTCGAGGGGGTCGTGACCACCCGCGAGGCGGTTCCCGCCGACACCGCGCTGTATCTGCCCGGTGTCGCCACGCCGGCGAACGTCGCCACACTCGCGTACGCCGGTGTGGACCTCGTCGATACCGACCGCGCTGTTCTAAAGGGCACACAGGGGCGATACCTCACCACTAACGGCGAGGTGTTCCTCGAGGACCTCACGGAGCTTCCGTGTGCCTGTCCGGCCTGTCAGACCCCCCGTGACTCGTTCGACCGCGAGGACTGTGTAGCGCACAACCGGCACGCGCTCCGGGCGGCGCTCGGGACCGTCCGCGAGCGGATCCGGGCCGGTCGGCTCCGCGACTATATAGAGGGACAGGCACGCCACGACGGCTGGCTAACGGCCACGTTCCGGCGACTCGACGACGGGTACAGCTATCTCGAACAGCGGGCCCCGGTGTTGCGCCGGGCGGAAATAACGGCCGCGACCGACGACACGCTCCGCCGGGTCGAGATACAGCGCTACGCCGACCGGGTGACAACCCGCTACCGTAACCGCTTCTCGAACCCGCTGGTGCTGGTGCCCTGTGCCGCCCGCAAACCGTACAGCGACTCCCAGAGCCACGGCCAGTTCCACGACGCGATCCAGTACCGTGCACACCTCGTCTCGCTCACCTCGCCTATCGGTGTCGTACCACAGGAGCTCGAACTCACCTATCCGGCACAGCACTACAACAGCGCCGTGACCGGCCGCTGGACCGACACCGAGCGCGTGTTCGTCGCCGATGTGCTCGAGGCGTATCTCCGCCGCAACGAGTACCCCCGGGTGATCGCACACGTCCCCGAGGGGGGATACCGCGACATCTGCGAGCGCGTCGCCGACAGACTCGACATCGAGATGGTGTTCACCGTCGAGGACCACCCCACGACCGCCGACTCACTCGCAAACCTCGCGGGGGCACTCTCCGGTGAACTGCGGTACGGCAAGCGCGAGCGCCAGCACAACACCGTCCGCGCGGTCGCCGACTACCAGTTCGGCGAGGCCGCCGGTGACGAGCTGCTCGCCGACATCCACACCGGGAGTCACTACCCGAAGCTCCGGGTGCGCGACGACGACGACGAGCAGTTGGCGATGCTGGTCCCCGAGTACGGGGTGCTCGCGCTGACACTCGCCGGCGCCCGCCGCTGGGTCGACAGCCCGGTGCCGACCCGCCGGGTCGAGATCGACGGGTTCGTTCCCCACGGGTCGGTTCTCGCGCCCGGTGTGCTGGACGCGAGCGACGGTATCCGCCCCGGTGACGAGGTGGTGATCGAGGGGCCCGCGGCGTTCGCGGTCGGTCGGGCGGAGATGTCCGGTCCCGAGATGGTCGAGAGCACCCGCGGTATCGCCAGCAGTGTTCGCCACATCGAGGAGCGGTAGCGCGCCGGAATCGAAAGGTCGTTTACCCGGGCAGACCAGTACTCAAGCATGATACTGCCGGGGTCAGCGACACAGACACTCGGGGCTGCCCTCGCCGCCGAGACGGGTCGGGAACTCGCGGACATCGCGTTCGACTGGTTCGCCGACGGCGAGCAGTGTCCCCGGGTCGACGGTGTCGAGTCGGGACCGACGTGACCGTTGTCGCCTCAACCGTCTCCGACAGCGCGCACGTCGAGTTACTGCAGCTACAGGACGCGGCCCGCGAGGCCGGCGCCGACAGTGTGACCACCGTCCTCCCGTACATGGGGTACGCCCGCCAGGACGACTCGTTCGAGTCCGGACAACCGGTGTCGGCCCGGGCGGTGGCGCGGGCAATCTCCACCGGAACCGACCGGGTCGTGACGGTCAACCCCCACGAACTATCCGTCAACGAGTACTTCGACGTGCCGGCGACGGCCGTCGACGCCGCCGGCCTGCTCGCGGCCCCGTTCGGGGACCTAACCGAACCGCTGTTTCTCGCGCCCGACCCCGGGGCTCGCCCGCTCGCCGAAACCGTCCGGGACAGCTACGGCCGGGGGGAACTCGACCACTGCGAGAAGACCCGTCACACCGACACCGAGGTCGATGTCGAGCCCTGTGACGCCCCTGTCTCCGGGCGCGATGTCGTGCTCGTCGACGACATCGTCGCAACCGGGACGACGATGAGCGAGGCTGTCGCCCATCTCGGGCGCGACGCCAGTCGGGTGTACGTGGCCTGTGTCCACCCGGTACTGGCCCGTGACGCCTACACCAGACTCCAGCGTGCCGGCGTCGAGGCGATCTACGCTACCGACACTGTCGAACACCCCGTCAGCCAGGTCAGCGCCGCCCCTGCTATCGCCGAGGTGCTGTGAACCGGTTCCGGCTCCCGGCCCGGCCGCGGTCACCATCGTACCGAACACGGATGCTGCTGGTGCTCGTGCTGGGGTGGGCCGGTCTTCAGGTCGCACGGTTCCTGTTGCCCCCGCTGTTACCCCGTATCACCGGCACGCTCGGTCTCTCCCCTGGCGGTATCGGTCTCGCGCTGACGGGCTTCGGTCTGGTGTACGCCGTTGTCCAGTACCCGAGTGGCACCTACTCGGATGTGCTCTCGCGGGCGACACTGCTCGTGCCAGGTTTTCTCGTGTTGCTCGCGAGTACCGTGGTCATCACGTTCGCGGTGGCCCCTTGGGCCTTTGTCGCCGGTCTGGTCGTGTTCGGTATCGGAAAGGGGCTGTTCGCGAGTCCTTCGCGGGCGCTCGTGAGCGACCTGTTTGAGGACCGGCGCGGGCGGGCCCTCGGTGTCTACTCCGCCGGAACCGACATCGGCGCACTCGCGGCTTCGGGGCTCGCCGTCGCCACGCTCGCGGTCGGTGTCGGCTGGCGGGTCGCGTTCGTGCCGGTGGTGCTCACGCTCGCGCTCGTTGGCCTGTTGTTCGTGGTCTGGAACCGTGAGCCGTACGAGCTTCGCCGTGTCGAGCTCTCGCCCCGGGAGACCGCCGGCCGTATCGCCGCCACCCGCGACCAGCGCGAACTCGTCGCGGTCTACGCGCTGTTTTACTTCGTGGTCGGCGGGCTAACGAACTTCTTCCCGACGCTGCTGGTGGAGGCCGGCTTCTCCGAGGCGGCTGCGGGCGGGAGCTTCGCGCTTTTGTTCGCGGTTGGACTGGTGGCGAAACCGACGGCGGGTGAACTCAGTGACCGGTTCTCACGGCTGGTCGTTGGCAGTGTCGCGCTCGCGCTCGCGGCGGCCGGACTCGCGCTCGTCCTCCTCGCGCCATCGCTCCCGACTGTCGCCGTTGGGACAATACTCGTGGCGGCCGGCTACAAGACACAGTTCCCCATCGCCGACGCTGTCGTGATGGAGGCCGCACCCGAGGGGAGTGTCGGGGCCGACATCGGAGCAGCGCGTGCGGTCTTCCTCGGTGCGAGCGCGCTCGGTCCCGGTGTGGTCGGGGTCGTGGCCGAACTGTCCAGCTTCGAGGCGGCGTTCTGGCTGCTCGTTGTCGGCTTCCTCCTCTCGGCGGCCGTGCTCGCCCGCCAGTACCGGCGGTGACCCTACTCGCGACCGTCGAGCAGTTCGTA
>KE356579.1:195636-200088 GCA_000416085.1 halophilic archaeon J07HX64
CTCGCTCTGTAGCACGACCCAGACCGGTTTCATTACTCTATCACCGCGGTGTGCCCTCGCGTCTCGACCACCGACGCATCGACGCGTTCGGCCAGGTCTCCGGCGAGAGTCTCGGTGTCTGTTCCGGCACGCGCCGACCGGTGGAACTTCACCTTTACCAGGTCGCGGTTCGTCAACTGGTCGTCCAACTCCTCGACGACCGATTCGATACCGTGTTTGCCGACCCACAGCGTCACGTCCAGTTCGTGTATCCGCCCTCGCCGATTTGCGTCAGTCATGTGTAACTATATAAGATGGTCAGGCTGTAATAGCTGGTGGTCTCGACTGGACTGCGCCGAGTTCGCAGCGCGGACGCCCTGCTGTGTCCGGCTGTCGCCCGGAGACAGACCACCTGTGCTCAGTCGTGGTAGGGGTACCGGTCGTGTTCGCCACAGTCACACGTGACGACGACGTGACCCGACTGCAGACGGACGCGGGCGTTCTTGCCGGGCCGCAGGTAACTGTCACACCGGTCGCAGGTGAACCAAACGAACCTGCGTGGGAGTTCGATACGGTTGCGTTCGGCGACCCGCCGCGCCCGTCGAACGTACCGACGGGCACGCTCCTCACGACGCTCGGCTGTCGCCTCCCGGGCGAGTTCGTGCAACCGCTCGATACGTTCCGTGGCGAGGCTCACACTCCCAGCAATGTCACGACTGGTAGTATAGCTTGTGCTGTCGGGCGAACCGCCACAGGACTCAGGTATCAGGAGCGCAAACACGGGTGGTATGACCGGGGCGAACGGGTCACCGGAGAGCGTGCCGGAGCTGGTTGCGGCGTTGACCACCGCCGAGAAGCTATCACTCGTCCGTGGTGACTACCCCGGCCGTGGGGAGCGCGGGGTACCGGTTGCGGGCTATCTCCCGCCGGTCGAGCGACTCGGTATCGGACCGCTGCGGCTGGCCGACGGGCCGCTCGGCGTGCGGTCGGGTGAGGCAACGGCGTTTCCCGCCACGCTCGCGCTCGGGGCCACGTTCGACCCGTCGCTGGCGTCGACGTTCGGACGGGCAGTCGGTGCGGAGGCCCGCGCGAAGGGCATCGATGTCCTGCTCGCGCCGGGCTGTAACCTGGTCCGTGTGCCACAGTGTGGTCGTGCCTTCGAGTACTACGGCGAGGACCCGCATCACTCCGGTCAGTTCGCCGCCGCGACGGTCCGGGGTATCCAGTCACAGGGTGTCGTGGCGACACCGAAACACTACGTGGCGAACACACAGGAACACAGCCGCGTGACCGCGAGCGCCGAACTGTCCGAGCGGGCGCTCCGTGAGCTGTATCTCCGCGCCTTCGAGACGGCCGTGACCGAGGCTGATGCCGGCGCGGTGATGGCGGCGTACAACAGGGTCAACGGCACCCACGCCACCAGCCACGAGCGACTCCTGACCGACCTGCTGCGGGGGGAGTTCGGCTTCGAGGGGCCGGTTGTCTCGGACTGGTGGGCCGTCAACGACGGGCTCGCCGCCGCGCAGGCGGGGCTCGACCTCGAGATGCCCGGCGTCGGTGTCGCACATCTGGCGGCGATGTCCGGTGGACCCAACCTGTTGCACGAGCTCCGGGCGCGCTGGCCGGACCGGCTGTACCCCGAGAGGCTACTCGGCAGGCTGATTGCCTACGCCGGTCGACCTGGCGGAATCCCCGAACCGAGCGGGTCACTGTTCGCCCGGTCGCTGCCGGCGGCACTCGGGAGTGACACCGTCCGGTCGCGGCTCGACGAGATGGTGCGCCGCGTATTGAGCCTCCACCGACGGGTCGGGGCACTCCCGGGGGAGAGCCGCCGCGAGGCCGACCCTGACCGCGCGACACATCGCGACCTGGCCCGGCGGCTCGCGGTCCGCGGAACCGTCCTCCTGCGGAACGAGGGGGTGCTCCCGCTCGATCCCGGCGCGTCGGTGGCGCTTCTCGGACCAGCTATCGAGTCGGCAACGACCGGCGGTGGCGGTAGTTCGGCGGTGACCCCCTCGCGAGCGGTGTCACCAGCGACCGGTGTCCGTGAACGCGCCGTCGGCCCGGTGACTGTCGAACCCGGCCATCCGCCGGTCGGCGAGAACTCGCTGACCGGCGCGCTGTTCGACCGTCGGTCACCCGGCGAACCGACAGTAAACGTTGCCGCGGTCCAGAACGCCGCGGCGTCGGTCGATACGGCGGTTGTCGTGGTGAACGACGACGCGGGCGAGTTCAGCGACCGGGAGACACTCGCGCTGCCGGGAGCACAGGACCGCCTGGTCCGGGCGGTCGCCGAGACAGCAGCACAGACCGTGGTTGTCCTCCAGACGGCCGGCGCCGTCGAGATGCCCTGGCTCGACGCCGTCGACGCCGTGCTGGAGCTGTGGTACCCCGGACAGGAGGGTGGACGGGCGCTCGCGTCGGTGCTGTACGGCGACGTCGCCCCCGGCGGGCGGCTACCGGTCACGTTCGCGGACCCGGCGGACTACCCGACGACCGACCCCGGGCGCTACCCCGGCGTCGAGGGCGACCACGGCTACCCCGAGGTGCACCACACCGAAGGTCTGTTCGTCGGCTACCGCTACCTCGACGAGCAGGGGCTCGACCCGCTCTTTCCGTTTGGCCACGGTCTCGGCTACACCACCGTCGCCTACGAGTCGGCAACAGCCGCCCTCGACGGTGACCGGTCTGTGCAGGTGACAGTCGAGAATACCGGTGAGCGGGCGGGCCGCGAGGTGTTGCAGGTGTACGTACAACCGCCACAGAACAACGTAGTCAGACCACCTCGCGAACTCGCGGGGTTCAGATCGGTCGAACTCGCGGCCGGTGAACGACGCACCGTCGCGGTCCCCCTCGACGACCGGACGTTCACACGGTACAACGAGGGGGTCGGTGACTGGGTGCTCGACCCCGGGCGTTACACACTCGCCGTCGGTCGCTCAGCGCGGGCGACACCTCTTGAGGTGACCGTCGACGCGGCGTCGGTGCGACGGTGACCGAAGCGGTCAGCTCTCCGCCGAGGAGTCTGGGGTTTCGGCCGTCGGCACCCGGACGTACAACGTCCCGTTCTCCCGGAGTGTGGCGGTTGCCTCCTCCGGGTCGAGGTTGACGTCGGCGGGCAGTTCGACCCGGCCGTCGAGCGCGAGACCGCGACCGGGGAAGCGCATCTCGAACCCCTCGCGGTGCTCGCGGAACCGGTCGACCCGGACGAGGATGGCCCCGTCCTCGTACCGTACCTGCACGTCGTTGCCCTCCGTCCCCGGTGCGTCGAACACCGCGAGATACGCATCCTCGCCCGCGAGCAGGTCCACCGGGAGCTCTCTGCCCTCCTGCGCACGGCCCATTGCGCGTCCAACTACCTCGACCGCCCGCTCACTCACCGCCTCGCCGACGTCGCGGATCACAGTGTCACCTCCTCCAGCGGCTCCGTCTCCCCGCAGTACGGGCATCTGAAGTCTGTCACCCCGACATCCGGGGCCATGTCGTAGGTGTAGTGCATCTCGAACATGTCGAGTTCACAGCCCTCGTCGGTGCAGACGACCTCAAGCGTGCGTGGCATATCCCGAGATTGGACCGGGCGGGTAATCAAAGCCGCGGCTGCCGTCTCCCCCCTGTTTGAACCTCCGACCGGGTGCTCTCCCGGCGACCAGTGGCACAGGTTTTTATCGCTCTATCACATACGATATCATATGAAGACCGGAAAACTCATACTGTACGCCGTCACCGGTCTACTCGCACTCCTGGTGGTCGGCTTCGTCGTCAAGACGATACTCGCTATCGTCTCACTCGTGTTGTTCGCGGTAAAGGCCCTCGCCGTCCTCGGATTGCTCGGTGGACTCGGATACGGCGGCTACAAGCTATACAGCCTCGTCTCCGGGGTCTCCGGCAGCGAGGAGAGCGGTACCACGAACAGGGAGACAAACGACGGGCTTTCCATGCCCGATATCGGCGCGAGTAGTAACGAGGAAACCGGAACCACCGCAGGCAACGACCTCCAGCAGCAGTACCTGAACGGTGAGATATCCGAGAAAGAGTTCGAGCGCCGGGTCGAACGTCAGATGGACGACGAGGAATACGACAACATCGACCGGGAGCTCCAGCGCGACCGCGTCTGAAACGACCGCTCCGCCGACGCTCTGTTCGTCAGGTCAGGAGTAAAACAGAAACAGGTCTGTCAGCCAGTCTGACCGATCACCGGGGTCGTTTTCAATAACTTTACTCCACCAGAGGTGCAACCGAACCTGAACACCGCCTTCCAGTGAGTCGTCACGATTACACCGCACGTGTGTGTCTCCCTGCCCGATAGCCGGCGTCGACCTGTTGATTACCAGGGTGTTGTTGATGCAACTGGTCGTGCTCGGGATGGCACCCGGTCTGACGCGCATCATCTTCGATCCCACTGCGAACAGCCGAGAGAGCGTTCTTAGTTCGTGTTTCTCGGGTTTGCGTTCATCAATATGACTGTTCCGTTCA
>KE356579.1:200108-211197 GCA_000416085.1 halophilic archaeon J07HX64
TGATGCGACTGGTCGTGTTTGGGATGGCGCTCGGGCTGACGCTCATTAGCTTCCGGTCCTATCGCGACCAGCCAACAGAACGTCTTCAGTTCGCGTTCCTCGGGTTCGCGTTCATCAGCATGGGCGTTGCGTTCAGCACTATCGTCGGCCAGCTCGGCAGTGAAACCGGGGAGACGACGCTGGTTCTGTTTCGCACCGTCGAGACGATGCCGTTTATAATCGGTTTCACCATGTTTTATCTCTCTCTGTACCGGTAGCTGCTGTGTGGTATCCGCACAAATCCACGGCGTTTATCAACCCCGAACTCGATACAAGTGTCAATGAGTGACTCCACACAGGTGACACGGCTGTTCGGTGGTCCGGGGAGCGGAAAAACGACCGCGCTCCTCGACCGGGTTGAGCAGTTGCTCACCGAGGAGGATGTCGACGTGCGTGACGTGCTGGTGGTTTCGTACACACGCGCGGCAGCCGGGGAGATCCGCGAGCGACTGGCCGACCGATTGGAGATAAACCCACACAATCTGAAGGGCAACGTCTGCACGATGCACGCGAAAGCCTACGACCTCCTGAACCTCTCCCGCGGGGACGTCGTTGGTGAGTCTGACAAGGAGGAGTTCTGTGACGACTTCGGGATAGAGTTCGAGGGTGAGTACGAGGGGTCACGGCGGCGCTCGGCGCGTTCGACGGCGCTCGGTAACAAGATAATCTCCACCAGTCAGTGGCTCCAGCGCACCGACCGCGAGGTCGCAGACTGGTACGATGTCCCCTTCCAGTGGAACGAGGAGCGGGTTCGTCTCCCGCCGGAGATAGACGACCGCGCACAGACCGGCAACAAGTACACACCAACCTGGTCCAGCGACGACGACCGTCTCGACATCCCCGAGGCGATCCGGGCCTGGCGCTCCTGGAAGGGTACGAACGACATGGTCGGGTTCGCCGACATGCTCAAACGGGTCGAACAGCGCTCGCTTCTTCCCAATGTCGAGTACCTCGTCATCGACGAGTTCCAGGACATCACCACACTCCAGTACTCTGTCTACGAGGAGTGGCGCCCCCACATGACACGGGTACTCATCGCCGGTGACGACGATCAGGTCGTCTACGCTTGGCAGGGCGCGGACCCGGACCTCCTGCTCGACGAACCGGTCAGCGACGATAACGTGCTCCCGAACTCCTACCGACTCCCTTCGCGCATTCTCAACGTCGTCAATCAAGAGATAACACAGATCGACAGACGTCAGGCAAAAGATCTCGAACCGCGGACCGAGGGCGGCAGCGTCGAGGCGATACGGAACCGGTCGATGCTCGACGTGACCCGCGAGGTCCGCCGGACCGTCGAGGAAACCGACGAGACTGTGATGGTGCTGTTCCGTGCGCGCTACCAGATGTTCCAGTTCATCGAGGAGTTCATCGACCAGGGTATCCCGTTCAAGTGTCTGACCGACCAGCGGATGTGGACCGACCGGCTCACAGACTACGTCAGTGCCGTCGAGGCGCTCGACGACGACGACCCGTTGACCGGGCTCGAGGTCCACCGTCTGGCGAAGATGCTCGACGAGTGGGCGTTCGGCACGAGCGACCGGGACGAGCTGTTCGACGCGCTGGAGAAAAGAAAGGAGGAAACCGGTATCGAGGACCTACCCGAGCTAACGGTCGACCCCGACGTGGTGCGCGAGCACGTCCCCCACCATCCGGCCCCCGCCGACGCCGCCGATATGCTCCGGAACGTCACCAGCTTCCAAGAGCGCTCGATCCGGGCGTACTTTGCGAGCCCCTATCGCGGGATGGCGTCTGACCGGGTCCGTGTCGGCACTATCCACTCCGCAAAGGGTCGCGAGGCTGACCACGTGTTCGTGGCGACCGACCTCACGGAGAAGGTGGTCGAGCAGATGGCTGCCACCGTCGAACAGACGGAGAAACCGGTGCCAGGGGACGAGGAGTTCACCAAACGAACGAGTCCGGTCCCCACGATGACCGACAACGAGCGCCGCGTGTTCTACGTCGGAATGTCCCGCGCCCGCAAACGACTCGTCCTGCTCGAACGGCTCGTCGACGGTGCTCCGACACTCCCGATCGACGTGCTGTTGCACGACGAACCAACCAACTCGACGCTTGAGGAACTGCTCGCCGAGGCCGAGGCCCCCGTCGCGCAGTAACACCGCTCGCGTCGGGTGTTGCCACTGCCAGTCAGTTTAAGACACCCCGGCACCAACAGATGGTATGGCCGCTTACGGCCGGCCGTCACTCCGAGACCTGTTCGACGAGGCACCGACACCGCATATCGCCCACCCTCCGCGGACGCATCACCGCGATTTCTACCTGGCAACAGACGGTTCGTTCAGGGACTCCGGCGGTGGACTCGGTGCACTTATCGAGACACGCGACGGGGAGCGGGTCGCTCGACTGTCCGTCGAGAACGACTCACCCGACAACAACACCGCCGAGTACCGGGCACTCCACTTTGGACTGGACGTGCTCGCGAACCGCTCGCCGCCCGGCGCCCGTGTCGGTGTCCTCGTCGACCACGATGACCTCGCGGCGAACGTCAACGCGTCGGTGCTCGCCGCCCGCGAGGGGCGCTTCGACGCCCACCACCGGGTGTCGGTCCCCCGGACGACCACACTCCACTGGCGTGGCATCGTCACACGCCTCCGTGATTTCGGCGAGGCACGGGCCGCACGCATCCCGAGTGACCGCAACCCTGCCCACCCGCTCGCCAACACACCCGACGAGTACGCCCACGTCAACACCGAACCCGACCGGTGTCTGCTCCCCGAGGCCCCCGCCGAGGAGCGTGTCCCCCCACCCTCCCGTGCCGACCGCCGGGCCAGCGACTGATTCTCCTCGGCCTCCGTGGCAAAAACCGGGTCAGCGCCCCACTCTCCCCCGTCCTCCCATCGACTGCCCTGCCCTCTCGCGCTGACCACCGAGTTAGTGACCGCCGACCCTCGAGAACTGTCACTCGACAGGTTCGAACCGCACCCCGTCGAACCGCTGGCTCTCGGCCGCACGCACGCACGCCTCGGGGTCGCGCAACTGCTCGACGTGGACAGGTCGCACACGGTCGCCGATCTCGACCGCGTCGGTTGTTCCGCCCAGCGCCCGGACCTGCTGACCGTCCACCTCGAAGACGACGATTGCGAGTGTGTTCGGCTCACGCACCCCCGGTGGTGTCGTCGTTGCGGTTGTCCACGTCAGCACCGTCCCCTTCCGCTCCGAGAGCTCAACCTGCCCCTCCTGCGGCTCTCCGCAGGCCGGACAGACCGGATGTGACGGGTACGTGACGTGACCACAGTCACACCGACCCGCGAGGAGTCTGCCCGCGGTGTCGTCGCCATCGCTCTCGGCGTCACCCTCACCGGTGGTGTCGTTACTATCCGGACCTCTGGGGTCGTTGCTCATCGAGCCACCTCCAGCAGTGTGGTGGTCACACAGTTGCCGAACCCGCCGATGTTACAGGTCAGGCCGCGGTCGGCCGCGACCTGTCGGGGGCCGGCCTCACCGCGGAGCTGTCGGTACACCTCGACGGCCTGTGCGACCCCCGTCCCACCCAGCGGGTGACCGCGGGCCTTCAGCCCCCCGGAGGTGTTCACCGGCAACGACCCGCCGCGGGCTGTCCGCCCCTCCACGGCCGCCCGCCAGCCCTCGCCGCGGTCGGCCAGCCCCAGCGCCTCCAGCTGGAGCGGCTCCAGCAGCGTCACCATGTCGTGTAGCTCGGCGACATCGACCGCCCGCTCCTCCCAACCCGTCTGGTCGAAGGCTCGATCGCCGCTCTCCTCGACTGCCCCCATCCAGGTCGGGTCCGGTCGCTCGTGGACGACGTGTGTGTCCGTCGCCCCGCCGACACCCGCAACCCGGACAACCTGCTCGTGATGTTCCCGTGCGCGCTTGACCGGACAGAAAAGCAGCGCCGCGGCACCGTCCGTGACCGGACAGTAGTCGTACAGTCGGAGCGGGTCCGCGACGACCGGACTGGACAGCACCGTCTCGATGTCGACCGACTTCTGGAACTGTGCGTCGGGGTTGTCGAGTGCGTTCCGGTGGTTCTTGACCGCGACGGCGGCGAGACTCTCGCGGGTGGCGTCGGTCCGGTCGAGGTAGGCCCGCGCGGCCAGCCCCGCAAACGCCGGCAGTGTCACACCGTGCCTGTACTCGACGGGGTGGGTCAGCGAGGCGATTATATCGGCAGCCTCGCGGGTCGTGCGGCCGGTCATCTTCTCACCGCCCACGAGCAGTGTCGCCTCGCTCGCGCCCGAAGCCACCGACTGCCAGGCCGCCAGCAGCCCCGCCCCGCCCGCCGCCGAGGTCTGACCGACCCGCTGTGTGTAGGCCGACTCCGCTGCGATATCACTCACCAGCGCGTTCATCACACCGGTCTGACCCTCGAACTCGCCGCTCGCCATGTTCGAGATGTAGAGATGCTCGACCGCCGACGGCGCCACCTCCGCGTCCTCGAGACAGGCTGTGGCGGCCGATGCGAGCAACCCGCGTATCCAGGTGTCGTGCTCCCCGAAGGCCGTCATCGACGCGCCGATCACTGCAACGTCCATACCACCTCTCTCGTCCGGGGCGAGTGTGTTTGTTTCGATGCCTCCTATCTGACGCCGGTCACATGAACTCGCCCAGACCGGTCTGCTCCTGGCCGGATTTCACCTCCTCCCAGGAGATATCCAGCGCCTCCAGGATGCGCTCGATCGGCCCTTTCAGCGTTTTGTCCAGCATCTTCTCCCAGTCGATCTCGAACTCCTCGGGGAGCTGGTCGGCGTACTCGAAGCAGATGACGTCCGGGTCGCGCTTGAACTCCTGGTAGACGGGGTCGTCTCGCAGCTCCGGGTTCTCCGACTCCACACGACGGAAAAAGCCCGCGTGGACACGGTCGATGTACAGCCGTTTTGGCTTCGACCCGCGCTGGAAGTTCGTCCCCAGCACCCGGTTCGCGTACTTCGCGCCCCGAACCTGTGCGGTGTCTGTGTCGTAGTTGTCCAGTCGCTTGCCGATACCCCCCGGGATGCCTATCTCCTCCGGGTCGTTCTCGCCCGTCTGGAACCCCTCGATTACCTCTGTGACATACTGCTTTATATCCGCTATGTCTGCGCCGGTCACGATGCTCTCGATCACCTCGAGCTGTACCTCTTTTGTGACCGGCGCGATATCCGAGCGCTTGTACTCGAACCCCGTGATGTCGATGTCGTCGACGTCTTTCCCCTCCTTCCACACGATGTGGCCGGCGTAGCGTTTCTTCTTGCCCGCCTGGAAGAACCGCCGGTAGAGCTTCTCGAACTCGATCTGGAAGCGGTGCTCCGACGCGTTGAGCTCCTCGGCGGCGAACTCGTCGTACGCCTCGTTTATGCGCTCCTCTATCTCGAACGAACGCTCTATCGACTCCGCCTTCTCGGCGTCCGATCCCATACTTATCATAACCGAGTCAGTGTTGTGGAGGACGATTCCACCGACTGCGTCTACGAAGTTCTCGTTCTCTCGAACACTCAGGTCGTAGACGTAGCCATCGTGTGCTACCTCGGTGAGGACAGGCTCACGGCCCGAGTCGTAGTAATCACAGGTCCGAACTGTGTACGACTCTTTCTCCTCGCGATACTTCAGCGAGTGCTTTGTTCCACGCTGTGTGAGCAGTACCGAGAGTCCACCCGCCAGCTCTCGACTCGTTGTCTCGAAATCGAAGTTTCGCTCGGCGTACTCCGCCGAGTACCGCGGAAACTCTCGTGAACCGTCCCCTTCAACGAGCATCTGGATGAACAGCTCCTGCTTTTCTGCCGGTAGATGGAATACGAACGACGGGATTTTTTTTCCACGGGATCTTTGCCCGGCGAACTCGCGAAAGAACACCGCAGCGAGTTCGTTCATCATCTGGAGTTTGAGCGTCTGGTCGTCGTAGGTGAGGGCAGTCTCGCTGTCGTCTCCCGGATGCTCGACGGTTCGCTCGTCGCGCGTATCACTCGCAACGATACTCACGCTCGTATTCTCGAACAGTCGGTGGTAATCGTCCTGGAGTTGTTCGAGCCAGGTCCGTCTCGACTCGGCGATACTCGCGCCGAATCGGCTGTCAGTCGTCTCGACGGTCGAAGCACTGCCCTCGGGGACGTACGCACCCAGGAGACGAAGCAACGCCTCGCCGTCCTCGCTGTCGAGGTCGATATACCGCTGGACCTCGACAGTTTTGTCTAGTCCGCGGTGATGCTCGTGACCGAACCAGACAGCCTCGTCGTCTGCACAGACGCGTTTGGTTTTCGTCGTGACCCCGCCGGACCCCCGACCGTCCTCGTACCTGCGCGTATACCCGTTCAGCACCTCGTACACGTCGATTGTCTCTATCTCGTCGGTCTCCGGCATATCCGGGATACGGAGCGGTGACTCGACCTCGTTCGGGGGTGCCTCGACCAGTTCGCCCCCGCTCTCGACGACATACGAGTGGTCCCGTGTCGTGACCGACTCGCCGAACTTGTGCTGTAGCTTGATGACTGGTTTGTCGGTTTCGTGGCGGACAACCTGCTCAATTGGGCTCCACTCGGACTGTCCGTCATCGTCCACAGATAACGCATCCCAACCCTCCAGCGTTGCGTACTCCTTCGACGATTCGATACCGGTGATAGGCATGCCGTCGACGGTGATCACGGTGTCTTCGGCCGGGGACTGTGTCGCACGCTGGTACAGTCTCTCGATCGGATAGATACGGACGATCCCATCGGGGTCCCGGACGACAACCGGACGCTCTCCCGTTACACTGTCCCCATATATAACCTCTTTGTCAAGTTCGTTCGTGACCTCCTCGGTGAACTCTATCACCTCCCTGCCAGTTGCGGTCACCGCTCCCCCCATCTGCCGGTCGTAGAGGCGGAACCGGTCCCAGCCGAGGACGCCGTAGAGCGACTGCCCGACGAACTGGAACGTGCCGTTGCGGCCGGCCATGAGCGTGTGGTTGTCCTCGACGGTGACACAGTAGACACCGTCGTCGGCAGTACTCGTCGACCCACTGCGGTGCATCCGCAGGGTGTTCTTGCTATCCTCTGTGACGTAGATTCGCCACGTGCCGCTGTCCTGCTGGTAGTTCGCCGTCAGTCCGAGGTGTGTACAGAGCCGTAGCACGTCGTCTCGGAGTTGCTCACTCGCCGTCGAGTATCGCCACGAGTTTGTCTGGCGGTCACCGTCACCATCGATCAGCGTTTCGAGGAACCGCCGTTTCTGCGGTTGACTGGCCCCGAAGACGAACTCGGGAATCCGTTTGGTGAAACTGTCTGTGCCTGCAATCTCCTCGAACAGGTCCCCCAGTAGCTTCGAGGTGAACTGGTAGCTCCGTTCGTCGACGTAGTAGTCAAAGCCCATCCGGTCGAGCAGGTCACCGATCGAGCCGTGATGGCTTTCGCCGCCGTCGGCGACGGCGTTCTGGGCAATCTCGACTGTTGTCGCAGAGCCGCGAGTCCCCTCGCCAAACTGCTTCGTCTCCGAGGTGTGGACGTTGCCCTCGGTGACGTACCACGCCAGCAGGTCGAGGAAGTCGGTCCCATCGTACGTTCGCGGTATCCACTTGCGACCAGCCTCCGCGTGAACGAACGTTTTCTCCGCGACCTGCTCGATGTACTCGCGGTGTTGCTCGAACTCGTCGGGAGCAAAGACGTACCCCTCCTGTCCGAGGTCGTTTTTGGGTACGGTGTCGGGGCGGTAGCCGAGTTCGGCGGCAAACGAGTGGCCGTGGACCGATGGTCGGACCCACACCTCGTACTCGTCGACGTGGTCGGTCAGGTCGATTGTTTCCACCGGATCACCATCTGGACCGTCCCAGTCGTGAGGGAGTTCGTAGTTCGTCGCGTCGTCCAGATCGCCGGCCTCGACAAACGAGTAACTGTCCTCCGTGATGCCGTTCGTCTCGTTTTTCCGGACGAGCATCCGGTGATTCGGCGTCACGCGGAAATCTGTCTTGCGCGTCTCGATATCGACGAGGTCCCCACGGTAGTCGGGGTACGATTGCGTCTCCACGACCGGCTTGACCTCCATCTCCATCGTCTCCGGGTCCAGCGAGTACACCCTATCGCCGACCGCGAGGTCCCGAATATTCCGCACACCGTCCGGCGTCAGCACGTCGGTGTCCGGTGTGAAGCAGTTCATTATCACCTTGACAGCCTGTTGCTGGCGGTCGTACTGCTCGTACTCTGGGCTGTCCGGGTCGTGGTCACTGCGGAGGGCCTTCTTGTCCTCGCGCTCGGTCAGCAACTCGTCGACCATCTCCCTGATCGCGCCGTCGGGTTCCTTTCGAAAGTGGGTCTCGTTCGGGGCCGTGTACGTCTCCCCGTCGTAGGTCTCGGGGTCGACCTTCGTCTCGGGCGAGGCGTTGATTGTCACCATACACATCGGGTAGAGGGATTTGAGATCTAGGACACTCACATTTTCACGCACACCGGTGATAGGGTCGAAGACGGCACCGCCCTCGTAGTCCTCGCTGGCCTGTCGGCCCTTCGAGGGGAGTGCGAACTTGTCGTGCAGTTTGTGGAGGACGTACATGTCGACAGCATCGCCTGGGGTGGTCGCGTCCTCGAGTTTACAGCCGACGAACTGCCGGACCTCGTTCCAGAAGGGGATGATGTTCTGTTCGTCGTCGAGTTCGACACAGAGTTCGACATCCCGGAGGTTGTACTCGAGCAGTCGTTCGGGGTTCTCCTCCCAGAGATCGCCGATATCGCCGGCGTAGCGCTCCTTTCCGATGCCGAGTTCGCGCTGGCCGACATCCTCCAACCGGTATGAGTCCAGTTCGGTGAACTTCGTGCGCTGGTAGGCGTACAGCAGGTCGAACATCACCCGGCCCTTCACGTTCGGTCCCTGCCAGTCGCTCCGCCAGACCTCGTCGACCCGTGAGAGGCGGTCGATACCGAGGCTGTGGTCGGTGTCGGGGTTCAGTTCCTCCAGCCGATCGAGCAGATACGGCGCGTCGAAGTCGGTGAAGTTCCAGCCGGTGGCGACATCCGGGTCGGTCTGCTCAATGTAGCCGACAAACGCGTCGAGCATCGCCTCCTCGGTGTCGAACACCCGGATATCGGTGTCAAGATCTGCCCTGTCGACGCTGTCCACGGTGTCCTCCCGGGCCTGTATCGGGGTGTAGTCGGTGAGTTCCGCCGGCGGGTCGGTCCCCTCCGGCGGGTCGTACAGCCAGAGCACGTACTCGTCGCGGACAGAGTCGTGACTGGTGATACAGATAATCCGTTCCTCGCCGTCCTCGGGGAACCCAGAGCGGTCGTCGACCTCGATGTCGAACGTGTTGACCCGCGGGGTCGCGTCCACCTCGACCGGGTCGAGTTCCTCGTGGTGGACACGCAGTGTCTGCCGGTCGGTACCGGTCTCGACGGTACGAACAGGCAGACGAATCCCGCTTGTGATGTCCTTGTCTATCAACAACCGGTTGGGAAAGAGGATATCGGCCTCGAAGTGGTCGAAGTCGTCGCGGAGCTGTCCCACGTCGCGTGGTGTCTGACCGAATATCTTCATCAGACGCTCACCCCGGATAGACTCGTAGGGGTCGCCGCTCGCGTCGGCCTGCTCCCACCCGGTGATGCGGTCGTACTGGCGGAGTCGCTGTTCGGTGGCCTCCTCGACCGGGGCGTAAAAGTACGGTTTGAACTCCAGAACGCGTGCGTGGACAGGGTCGCCATCGGCGGTCCGGCCAAAGACGTGCACTACGGGGTACTCGTCGTCACCGCGGCCCTCGACGGTGTAGTCGACCTGCATCACTGCAACGTCGACAGTCTCTCGACAGGCGGGAACCGCTCGCCGGTGACGGACTCGCGCTCACCCGTACCGGCCACTGCCTGCGCCTCCGCGGCTACTGGCCGCCCATCCGCGTACTGTCCCAGTTCGGACTGTCCCATGTTCTCTATTATCTGGGCCCCCGAATAAAAACACCTGCGACGTCTGCCTGTGTCTCCGCTCACACCCCCACATACCAACCCGGTTTCACGCGCACGCCACCGACACTCACGCCGGAATCAACGCACCTGCCTGTCGGAGACGGCCCCGACTCCGTTCGCCTAACAAATAGTTGATAACCCTGCGGCGCGTACACAGAGGTAGCTATGGCAACAACGGACAGTGCGTCGGGATTCAGCGTCACGTGGGTGCTCGTTGCACTCGCAGTTGGAGCGACACTGCAGGCCATCGGATGGGTAATCGACATCAGTATCTTCACCGGACTGCCGGCGTACTTTCTCGTCGGACTCCTCACCGCGTGGGGAAGTCCCGGAGACACCCTCGCCGAACCCGGAGTGGCGGCGTTTCTCATGGTTGTCGCCGGGTTCATAATCGACAATTTCCTCCTGACGGTGCTCGTCGTCGGCATCCCGCTGGCGGCGGCCTACGGCGTTGCCGGACTGCTCGCTGCACTGCTCGGCGCGTTCCTCGGCGAACGGTTCCTCGACACCTCCTGACTCTCCCGTGCGACACTCCGGGGCGAACGGCCCGGAACTGTTCCTGACTGTCTGTTTCCCACACGCCGAGCGTACCGTCTCTCTGGTGGTGACTGGGTCACCGATACGCCGGTATTCGACGATACCGGTCGAACCTGCTCGCCCTGGGACAGAACTGGCCTCGACACCAGTGGCCACGCCACGATTCGATATCGCAATATACAGTTTATATCTGTTCACGGGACCATCTGCGCGGCTGACGTCCGTCGAATCTCGGAGCGTCTCCGCCTCGACAGCGGGGGTATCCCACCGTCGGGTGCGCCCGACCGCCCCAGAGGAGTCTCTCTCCGCTCAGGGCGCTGGGGCTGTCACCATCCGCGGTTTACTGATCCCGGATCTACAGGGTACAGGCAGAGTGCCACGGGGTCGTTTGGAACTCTTCGAGTTCCGTGATGAGGAGGGACGAAGTCTCTCGAACCAGTTGACCCCGTGGATGAATGCCGTCACGAAATTCCACAAATCCAAGTAGTTGGAGCGACCAGAAATGCCCACAAAGCATGGCGTTGAACAGCTCAACACCGTTGCTGGTCGTTCGATAGGTTTGGAACTGCGGCCCCTCTCAAAATCCGCGACGGCGGTGCGGCGGGGGTTTCAACGGGCGGAGTGAAGCCGCCGACTCCCACGGA
>KE356579.1:211217-225472 GCA_000416085.1 halophilic archaeon J07HX64
CCTCACCGCGTGGGGAAGTCCCGGAAACACCCTCGCCGAACCCGGAGTGGCGGCGTTTCTCATGGTGGTCGTCGGGTTCGTGCTCGACAATCTCCTCCTGACGGTGCTCGTCGTCGGCATCCCGCTGGCGGCGGCCTACGGCGTTGCCGGGTTGCTCGCTGCACTGCTCGGTGCGTTTCTCGGCGAACGATTCCTCGACCCCTCCTGACTCTCCTGCGAAACTCCGGGTGACAGCCCGGGACTGTTCTCGACTGTTGTCTCACCCGACGAGTGTACCGTCTCCCTGGTAGTGACTGGGTCACCGACACGCCGGTTCTCGGCGATACCGGCGGAGTCTGCTCGCCCCGAGCGGACACTCGGGCGAGAGCCCGGACAGAACTGGTCCCGACGACAGCAGGCACGCTGTGATTCGATATAGCAACATACAGTTTACAACCCTTTCTACAGGGCTGTCTATGTGGTCGACGCTATTCGAATCTCGCAACGTCCATCGACAGCGGGAGAATCCCGCTCTCGGGCGACGCCAGAGGGACCTCTCCGTTCGCGGCGTGGCGGATGTCACCACTATATGTTTTAATTACTTCCAAGTCACAGAACACAATATGGCATCAAGAGGACCTCGTCGACTGTTCTCGCTGCTCCGTGCGCTCGCAGTGCTGGGGGTCGTCGTGCTATTTATCCTGTCGATCGGGTTTTCCATCACCCTCGTGTCGGACAGTCTCGATGAGGAGGTCGATGACGACGGGTCGGACGACGAAGCTGTCGGGGACACCGGTTCGGACAACAACACCGACGTCGACGGAACAGGTGACACCGGTTCGGACAACAGCACCGACGTCGACGGAACAGGTGACACCGGTTCGGACGACGAGGCCGCCGGGGACACCGACCCGGACAACGACACCGACGGGACAGGGAACACGTCCTGACTCACCGCACATCCGGCGTGCCCAGGCCGTCTGCCCGGTCCGATAAACCGTATACTGCGATATTCAATCCGGTACGACGACCGTGCTCCGGAACCGGTGACAGGCAGTACTGGCAGTGCTGGTGTGTCGTGTGAGCAGCGAGCGGATACGGGCAGCGAGAACAGGGTGCTGGGCTACCGCTCGTCGGAGTCGAGCACGCGGATCTGGTCGCCACGCACCGTCACGGGGATGGGGACCGTCGCCTCGTACAGTTCGACGGTCACCTGGTCTTTGCCCTCGTCGATGCGCTGGACCTGTGCCTTCTCACCCTTGAACGGGCCGGCGATGAGTTCGACGATATCACTCTCGGCGATCCCCTCGACATCGGGAGTCGGTGAGAGAAAGTGTTCGACCTCGGACATCGAGGTCTGCCCCTCGACGACACCGCGGGCGTGGGGGATCTCGTCGAGGATCCGGTCGAACACGGCGATGTCTTCGGCCTCGACCATGACGTACGAGGTTACCGAGTCCGGCGCGAGCGCCGCGTGGACCGACTGCTCCTCGCGGGTCATTATCATGTCAGCGACTGTCTGTTCCTGGCTCGCAGTCGTCTTGACCGCGTAGATACCCACTGTCTGTCACCCCAGCAGTAGCGTTGCAGTCCGGTCGGGAACTCCCGGGCCGCCGGGGATGAACGACATGACCACGAACATGAAAAACCCGATGAACCCGACCAAGAGGATGCCGATGCCGGCGATCTTGGCCACCTGGCTGAACTCCTCCCACGAGGGCGTGCTCGCAAGTTTGAGCACCCGGACGTAGGAACTGACATCCGTTGGTGTATTCATACATATTGCTTGCTGCTCGGGGGTTTTTTATCTTCCGAAGGGGGTCCCGGCAGAGACCGACAGCCCAATAACACTCCCCGGAGATATCCGGATATGGCGGATTCGGAACTCCCGGAGCAACAGGCGGACCTGTCCGCGGTAGACCTTTCGGGAAAAACAGCACTGGTGACCGGGTCGACAAACGGCATCGGACGGGCGGCGGCACTCGCGCTCGGCCGTCTCGGCGCGACGGTGCTCGTCCACGGGCGCGACCGGTCGGCCGGACAGAGCGCAGTCGCCGAGATCGAGCGAACAGCCGGCGAGGCCCGCTTTCTCCGGGCCGACCTCGCAGACCCCGCGGCGGTTTCCCGACTCGCGGCGGACACCCGCGACGCCGTCGGGACCCTCGACGTGCTGTGCAACAACGCCGGGGGATTTTTTCGAGACCGTGGGCAGACGACGCTGGGCGTCGACCGGGCGTTCCACGTCAACCACCTCGCACACTTCCAGTTGACCGCCGCCCTCCTCGATGCCATTCCCGCAGGTGGTCGAGTTGTTACAACCGCGTCCGTCGCCCACCGTCTCGGAGCGCTCGAACTCGACAGTCTGCTCGATATCGCCGGGCTCTCACCGGTCCGGGCGTACTGTCGCTCGAAACTCGCGAACATCCAGTTTGCGTCCGAACTCGCACGGCGCCTCCGCAGGGTTGACCGCGAGGTGACGTCGAACGCCTTCCATCCGGGTATCATCCCCGACAGCGACTTTGGCCGCGCACTCTCCGGTCCGGTGTCGGGCCTGTTCGACCTGTTCTCGGTCGCCCCGGTCGCCGAGACAACAGCCGACGGCGCGGCGACGCTCGTCTACCTCGCCGCAGCTCCGGCAGTTGCCGACACCACGGGCTCGTACTTCGCCCGTCGCCGGGAGATCCGCCCGGCACGACCGGCTCGTGACCCCGAAACCACGCGACGGCTCTGGGAACAGACCGCCGACATCCTCGACATCGAGGAGCCACTCGCACCCGGTGCCCGCTGAACGGTGTGTCACACCCGCTGGACCGTCGCGTCGCACAGCCACGCTGGTGTTTTGTAGCCTCCGACCGAACAAAACGTATGAGCACGACAACGAGCTTCGAACTGCCGAACGTCGGTGCCGGGCCGGACCCGCTCTCGTTTGCGGAACTCGCGACGGAACAGGAGTTTGTCCTGTTGTTGTTCCAACGTGACTACCACTGCACGAACTGTCGCAGCCAGGTCCAAGCGATGGCCGCCAACTACGAGGAGTTTGTCGACCGGAACACCGAGATTGTCTCTATCGTCCCCGAACCCGCCGACCGACTCCAGGACTGGCAGGAGGAGTACAACCTCCCCTACCCGCTGTGTGCCGACCCGGACAAGCGGGTCAGCGAGGACTACGACCAGCCGGTCCGGTTCGGTGTACTCGGCGCGCTCAGTGACCTTCTCGGCCGGATGCCGATGGCGGTGTTGCTCGACTGCCGTGGGGAACCCGATGTTGTCTACACCCACGAGGGCTCCTCCACCTTTGACCGCCCCGAACTGTCCGAGCTGTTCGGCGCAATCGACGAGAACCGCTGAAACCGGTCGCTACCCACAGCCGGTTCGGAGACACGTCGAGACCGGTTGTTACCTGTGGCCGATCCCGCGATTATCCACAGTTGTACACCCGGTTCTTAGCTCACGAGCCGACAGCTGTGCGCTCAGTCGTCGGCCGTCGGTGCTGGTTGCTCGCGATCACGCTCGATAGTCGAGCGGTTTGTCGTGGTGTCGGTGCTGACAGTCACCAGGTCGTCGGCCGCGCCGATCAGCGACTCGTCGTGGCTGACAACCAGAATCTGGTCGACACCCAGGTCGTACATCGCCTCGACCAGTTCGAGCAACTGCGAGACGTGCCCGGCGTCCAGAAACACCGTCGGCTCGTCGAGGATGAGCGGCGGCATCGGGGCGGTCCCCTCGATACCCTCCGCCAGTAGCCGGTAGATCGCACACCGCAGACTCAGATTGAAAAGCGCCCGTTCGCCGCCCGAGAGCTGCTGCGGGTCGAGCTCTTTGTCGTCCTTCTGGACGACGCTCAGCCGGTACTCGCCGTCGAGCTCGAGCCGTGCGTACGTATCGTTCTGATACACTAGGTTGAACGTCTCGTTGAGCATCCGTTCGAGTGTCTCGACGTTCTGTTGGCGCAACTCCGCCCGCAGGGTGGCGTACATCTGTTCGAGCTGTTCGGTTTCGCTGTGGAGCGACTCCAACTGGTCGACTCTCGTGGCGAGCGCCGCCCGGCGCTCGCGCAGCGACTCGAGTGTCTCTATCTCCTGTTCGACGGCGCCGAGACTGGTCTGCAGTGAGTCCCGTTGCTCCTCGAGTTCGGCCAGCTTTGCCCCGACATCGTCGAGATACTCACTCGCCTCCGCGCGTTTCCTGCGGGCCTGCTCGATGCGGCTCTCGTCGACAGCCTCACGGAGCTCGTTGCGGCGCTCACGTTTCTCCGCGACCCGCTCGCGGCGCTCGTCGTTTCGCTCCTTTTTGTCCTGCCGGCGCTCGCGCAACCGGTCACGGCGCTCGACCAACTCGGAGAGCTCGCTCAGTGTCTCTACCAGCGCCTCCAGCCTCTCACGTCGCTCGGCGAGCTCCCCCTTCTGACGGTTGCACTCGGCGATCTTCTCACGACACACATCGGCCTGTGCATCCGCCTCACTCGCCGCCTCGCGTCTGTCTTTCGCTGCCGCGACACGCTCGGCCCCCTCCTCGCGGAGGCTCTCGACACGCTCGGCCCGTTGTTCGAGATTTTGCTCGCGTTCGTCGAGCAGCTGAGCGAGGTTCTCGCGCTCGCTCTCGAGTCGCTCGACGGTCTCCTCGTGTTCGAGGAGCTGCTCTGCCTGTTCGAGTCGCCGCTTTAGCTCCGTGATATCCTCGTCCAGCTGTTCGAGTCCGGTCTCGAGGTCGGCGACCTGTTCACGCCGCTCCGCGAGGGCCGCGACGTGTGGCGACCCCTCGACGGGCTGACCACACTCCGGACAGTTACCCTCCTCGCGGAGCCGCTCGGCCTCGGTGACCCGCTCGCGTGCGTTTGCCAGCTCGGCCTCCTGCTCGCCGCGCTGCTCCCGACGGTCCGCGAGTGCCGCTGCCAGCTCCTCCCGGTGGGTCGCCGCCTCACCGAACGCGACTGGCGCGTCCGCGAACTGCCCGCGTCTCTCCTCGACACGCTCGTCTATCGCCGCGAGCTCGTCGCGCCGCTCTGTCAGCTCCGCCCGGCCCTCGCTCAGCTCGGACTCGAGCTGATCCGCCTCCTCGCGGTGCTGTGTGGCCTCGGTCTCCAGCTCCTCTGCCCGCTCGAGCAGTTGCTCGCGCTCGCCGTCGTGTTCCTGTTTCTCGACACTCAGCTCCCGTATCCGGTCTGTTAGTGACTCTATCTCCGCACGGACCGTCTCCAGCTCCGCACGCGCCGCCTCGCGGCGTTCCTCCCGGGAGCTCCCCTCCACCGGACCGACCGCGTCGAGGAGCGTGTCGCGCCGCTCGCGGGCCGTCGCCACCCCCTCCCGGCAGTCCTCGACGGTCTCCGCAAGCTCCTCCCGCTCGCGCTCGGTTTCCTGGATACGCCCGCGCAGCTCCTCGATATCAGCCTCGAGCTCCGTGAGCTGTTCCTGCCGTTCCTCCTGTTCGGCGAGGATCTCCTCGGCGCGCTCGAGCGTCTCGCGGGCGTTCTCACGGTTCTCCTCGAAGCGCTCCCGCTGGTCTGCCAGCTCGACGAGGGCCGACCGGTACTCGTTTCGCTGCTCGTGGAGCCCTCTCTCCTCTTTCTGTTCGATCTGTGCGTCGAGTTCGCCGAGCGCCCCCTGTTTGTCGTCGAGCACGCGCTCGACCCCGAGACGGGCGTCGTCCGCCCGCTCGCGGTACTCCTCCAACCGACCGAGCTGGAGCAGTTCGTCGAGCATATCCTGACGGTCGGACGGCGATGCGTTTATCAGCTTGTTCACCTCGCCCTGCCGGACGTACGCACAGTTGACGAACGCCTCGGTGTCCATCCGCAGCAGCTCTGTCACCCGCTCACGGACGTCGATTGCCCCCTCGACAGTCACCTCCGGCGTCTCCAGCACACACGTCGTCGTTCGTGCGCGCTCGCCCCGCCGGCGGACCTTCCGCTCGATGTGGAACGACTCACCTGCGTGCGTGAACCAGAGCTCGACCTCGGTCTCTTCCTCACCAATCGTCACGACCCCGTCGAGCGTGCTCGACAGCGCAGAGGAACCGTAGAGCGCGAAGAAACACGCCTCGAGCAGTGTCGACTTCCCGCTGCCGTTCGGCCCGTGGATGACCGTCACACCCGAACTGAGACCCAGGTCCACCTCACCGTAGCACTTGAAGTTCCGGAGCCGCACCCGGTCGAATCTCACGAGTAATCACCCAGCCGTATCTGCCCGTCATTGTCGGTGTCTCCCCCCGGCCCGTCTGACCCGTCGTCGGCTCCGTTCTCCGGGCTGTCGCCCGCGACCGCCTCGCCTGCCAGTTCGTCGTCGATACCGTCTGCGGCTGGCTCCCTGGTCGAGTCACCAGTGCCATCTACGACCGTCTCGGCCGGCCCGTCGTCCGTGGCTGTGTCCGTGGTCGACCCGTCATCGGCGCCGCCTGTGGCTGTCTCGGCCGAGCCGTCGTCGGTAGGTTCGAACAGGTTGGATTCGGCATCCTCCGCGAGCTCACGGACACGCTCCTCGACAGAGCCGGCGACGTTTGCGTCGGCGACCTGGCCGGTCCGGACCAGTTCGTCGAGTTCACGCGCCGCGGGGCTCAGCCCGAGGTCCCGCACCCGGCGTTCGACCGCCCGGTCGGGGTTGGCAAAGGAGACACTGGTGTCCCCCTCCTCCTCGTCGTGGTCGCGCCGGTCGTTTACCCGCGCGACGAGTGCACCCCGCTCGGTCGCGTCGGCCTCGACCTCCGCCGGTGTCACCCGCTCGCCGTCACCGGTTAGTGTGACGACCACAACCGCGTCCTCGAAGTCGTGCTCGCGGAGCCGTTCGAGCACCCGTCCGGTCCCCTCGCCTGGTTCGAGTTCGACATCGACGTAGACAAAGCGCCGGGTGTCCAGACCGCGCCGGCGGATGTCGAAGCTGTCGTCGAACCGCACGAGATTGTAGCCGCGGTCGTCTCGCTCGCTCGCGCTGGCGCGCTCGGTCGACCCGGGGTAGGTCAGCCAGGTGTCGAACGATTCGAACCGTCTCGTCCGCGGCGTGTGGTCGTCACCGAGCAACAGCGCGTCGAACGCCACCGGTGACTCCTGGAGGAGCCGTTGTGTGTCCCAGTCGCCGTGTTCGAACGGCTCGAACAGACCGTGACTCACCAGCGCGGTGTGGTCGGCTGCCGGCGGAACCGGGTCGAACTCGTAGTCGAGCCCCTCGCGCCGGGCCCGGGGCACGAAATCGAGCCCGTACAGCGCGACGTCGCCGACCACCACCGGCTCGGCACCCAACCGGGTCGCCACCCCCAACCGCTCGAACAGGTCGAGCCACTGGCTGTCGCGCTTGGACTCGTGGTTGCCGACGACACCGTAAAACGGGATATCCGCGCCGGCGAGCGTCCGCAGCACCGACAGCGCACCCATCACGTCTGTCAGCGCCGGCTGCCGGTCCTGGAACAGGTCGCCCGCGTGGATTACGGCGTCCACATCCGACCCGATAGCGTCCGCTACGACCCGCTCGAACGCCGCCAGAAAATCCTCTCGCCGGACCGACGAGTGATACTGCCGATAGCCCAGGTGGGTGTCACCCGTGTGCAACAGCTGTGTCATGTGTCGCCTGTACGCGAGCGATCCCTAAACCGGTTGTGCGACCGGACCGGGCGGTGTTCGTATACGAGATACAGCTGAGGTGCGGCGTTGTCACGCCGGGTCTGGTCTGGTCTCTCTCGTCCTGTGGCCGCCCGACAGACCGGTGTGGTGCAATCTCGCCGAAAGCGGCATTACTTTAGACCTTGGTCGATAAATACAGTTTATGACATACGACAGGCTCGATATTCCTGCGGAGGGCGAATCTGTGACGGTACGCGACGGGGCCGCCGACGAGTTCGACGTGCCGGAGACGCCGATTATCCCGATCCTGCACGGGGACGGCATCGGCACCGACGTGGGCCCGGCGGCGCAGTCGGTGCTCGAGTCGGCAGCCCGGGCAACCGGACGGGATATCGCCTGGCTCCGCATCTACGCCGGCGAGAGCGCCCGCGAGCGGTACGGCGAGAACCTGCCCGACGACACCGTCGACGCGATCCGCGAGTTCCGCATCGGAATAAAAGGGCCGCTGACCACACCTGTCGGTGCCGGCTACCGCTCACTCAACGTCGCCCTCCGCCAGCGACTCGACACCTACGCGAACGTGCGCCCGACCTACCACCTCGACGGTGTCCCGTCCCCGGTCTCGCACCCGGAGAAGATGGATATGGTCACCTTCCGGGAGAACACCGAGGATGTCTACGCCGGTATCGAGTGGGACCACGAGGACGAGGATGTCGAGAAGGTCCGCGAGTTCGTCGAGGACAGGATGGGATTCGACGAGACCATCCACGACGGCCCGGTCGGTATCGGCATCAAACCCATCACCGAGTTCGGCACCAAACGACTCGTCCGGAAGGCGATCGACTACGCGCTCGAACACAACCGTGACACGATGACGCTCGTCCACAAAGGCAACATAATGAAGTTCACCGAGGGTCAGTTCCGTGACTGGGGCTACGAGGTCGCCGAACAGGAGTACGGCGACGAGGTCATCACGGAGAACACCCTCTGGGAGGAACGGGGTGGCCAGCAACCGGACGACGCGGTCGTGGTAAACGACCGCATCGCCGACAATATGCTCCAGCAGGTGCTCACCCGCACCGAGAACTACGACGTACTCGCGACGATGAATCTTAATGGCGACTATATCTCCGACGCCTGTGGCGCCCAGATTGGCGGACTCGGTATCGCGCCCGGCGCGAACTTCGGGGACGCGCTCTGTCTCGCGGAACCTGTCCACGGCTCTGCCCCGAAGTACGCCGGCCAGGACAAGGTCAACCCCACCGCGATTATCCTCTCCGGTGTGCTCCTGTTCGAGTATATGGGCTGGACCGACGCCGCACATCTCGTCCGGGATGCCGTCGAGACGACCATCTCGTCGAAACGTGTCACATACGACCTCCACCGGCAGATACAGGACGGCGAGAAACTCGCTACCAGTGAGTTTGCTGCGGCCGTTGTGGAGAACATAGAGACGCTCGCGTGAGACTCTCTGGCGTCTCCTCGCACCCGGTGTTCGTGTCACCGAGTCCGAGCGTCGCCGTACCGGACCGGCCAGGTCGGACGGAGTCGGGTACGGGGCCACCTGGTAGACACAACAAGAGAGAACAGTCGGTGCGCGCCGGCTTTAGTTCGTGGGCAACGGGAGGCGTTGCTGGACGGACTGTTTCAGCCCCTCTGTCCGAGAGGTTCGGTCGGTCGGTGACTCCAGATAGCCGTTGTCCCGGCACCAGCCGATGTAGTCCCGCAACCCGTCGCGGGGGTCCTCGTAACGGAGTTCGTAGCCTGACTCCTTCAGCTTCTGGTTGGAGAACCACATGTTGCCGGTCAGATACCGCATAGTGGGCGCCTCAACCAACGGGCGCTCGTCTCTCTTCCGGGCGCGTTTCTCGGCCCGAAGCGCGAGCACGTGACTGACCTTCGCGGTGAGCCTGTACAGCGGCTCGGGCACCGGGATGTCGACCAGCCGTCGGTCGAGCTCCTCGGCGAGGAACTCGGCGATCTCGTCTGCCTTTATTGGGTTGCTCAGCACGTTGTACGTCTCCCCGACTGCCGTCTCCCGGCCGGCGAGGTAGTCCGCCGCCCCGACGACATCGTCGACGTGTGCACAGGGGAACCGGCGCTGGTACTTTCGCGGGTAGTTCCGAAAGAACACCGCGACGCCGACACGGTCGATAAACGACAGTATGTTGTAGATGCCGTACTGGTGGCGTGGTCCGTAGATTGGGGCTGGTCGGATGACTGTCGTGTCGATGCGGTCGCCGAACGTCCTGACAATCTGCTCCTGGACGACCTTGCTCTCGCAGTACCTGTTCTCGGGGTGGTACGGGTCGTTCTCGGACTTTGGCTCGTCGAACCCGGCGTCACCGAGCACACCGAGTGTACTCCAGTGGACCAGCCGTGGGGTTGTCTCCTGCTCGGCGAGTGCCGACAGGAGATTGCGTGTCCCCCCGGCATTGACCGCGTACAGCGCATCCCGCGGCGCGAAGTAGTCGTACAACGACGCGATATTGTAGACGGTGTCGTACTCGTGTGCGTCGGCGATTCGTGCGACATCCGCCGGTTCGGTCAGGTCACCGGGGACGAACTCCGCCTCGTCCGCCTCGATCATCTCGCCGTAGTAAACCGGTTCCGGACTCTCACTCTCCGGGTCCTCGGTGTAGTACTCCGCCCGTTCACTGCCGGGCAAGTCTGTTGCCACCACCTCGGCATCCGGGTACTCCTCGGCGAGATACTCGATCATGTTGCTCCCGCTGAACCCACAGGCGCCGGTGACGAGTATCGTCTCTGTCACGCTGTTTCACCCCCGGCAGACCAGGTTGTCGTCTGATCGTCCTCGGGCCGGTCACCCGTCCGAACCGCGAACAGAGCCACCACCCGGCCACCGACCCATCCTGACCTGTTACCCCGGGTATCCGCCGCCAGCGACACCACCCGCTCGCGGATACCACACCCAGCAACCGCCCCACACCCCGGGGTCGGCAGTTGTTCCCGAAGGCGCGTGAACTGTGCCGACTCGGTTGTGTTCTCGTCAGTTCGCATCTCTCATTTATATACACTGTGTGCGTATTTACCGTTGTTCATAGTTAGTCCCGAGAGAGTCCCAATCAAACAACGGAACCCCGGATCGGTTACAACACCGCATTGCCCGGGACCGTCCGTTGGGCTGTGTCCGGTCCCGGCGGTGTCGCAGGCGGTCGACCGACGCGGTTTTGTCCGCCCCGCAACAACTGCGAGCGTGACATCGGTTGACGGCTGGGAGCGTGCGCTCGCCACAGAGGGGCAACTCACCCCGGAGTTGGTCGAGCGTATCACCGCGATACACGACGACCGTGGTCGGCGTGCCATCGAAGCTGTCGGTGAGCAACGGGTAAAACAGTACCGTGATTTCACCGTCGTCGTGGGGTACGAGGCCGAGTACGTTGTTGAGGACGACGGCTGCACCTGCAAGGACGCCGAGTACAACCTCGACAGTACCGACCCCGAACAGCTCTGCTGGCACGCTATCGCCGTCCGGGTTGCCCGTGCTCTCGGTGCGACCGACGAACACGATATGTGGTACTCCGATGTCCACGAGTTCCTCTGATCATCGCTCCACCGTATTACCGGCTCAGAGGCTTCTCCAGGCCTCGTCGAGCGTGCTCGTGACCTCCGTCCGCTCCTCGACCTCCACGGATAGTGAGCTTTCGAACTGTACCTGGACCGAATCGACGCTGCGCCGGTAGACCTTTATTCGCCGACGCTCGTCGGAAAGCACGTTATCGTGCAACTCCAGCAGATCGTGCTCTGTGAGCTCGTCTATACGCCGGTAACACGTTGCGATAGGGATGTCTAGCTCTTCGCTCAGGTCCTGGGCTGATCGTGGCTCGCCGGTTGCGTCCAGAATCTCCGGGCTATACTTGTTCCCCAACGCCTGTAACAACTCCACTGAAGACATCCGTTATCAGATTGTGAAGCGCCTGGATTCTTAAAGCTGTCGGGTACTTATAACTAGATAGCCTCCGCACCGCCACCCGCCGAGATTGCGAGTTCGCCCCGCCATCTGCCGGGGACTCGCGGGATAATAATTCTGCTGGAGTGATACTGTCAGACTCTATATCGGAGACTGATCCTCGTTCAGCATCGAGAACGCGCTGGCGTTCTCGTGGACGGTGATACCGCCGTGTGATATCTCCATCGGGAAGATGTCCGTCTGAACGCTTTTTTTGCGCATCTTCGCCACCCAGATGTAGCGGTTGACACCGGTTTCGGTGGGCGTCTGAAGCAGGAATATGTTCCCATCGGTGAGAAAGTTTTCCATGTTGATGTCCTTTTCGGGAAACGCCACCTCCTGTTCGGTCGTCATCAGCGTCGTGAGCCCGTTCTCGCTCAGGATATCGAGGAACTTCAACAGGTACGTTCGTCGTTCGCGCTCTTCCTCGAAGAAGAGACCGAACATGCTCAGCGAGTCGAGCACGAGACGCTGGTAGTCCTCGCCGTCTAGTTCGTCGAGCAGGAGTTCTAGTGACGCGTTGAAGTCGCTCTCGCGCAACAGCACCTGCTTGTCGTAGACCTGTATCTGACCCGTCTCGACGTGGTGCTGCCATCTGTCGAATCCCAGCGACTCCGCGGCCCCGCGGAGATCGGATTCGTCCTCCTCGAAGGTGAGGTAGATACCGCGCTCGTCGAACTGTTCGACACCGTTGTAGATATACTGCAGTCCCAGGACACTCTTTCCCGCGCCCGGCGGCCCGCTGAGGAGTGTTGTCGAGTTGCTTACAATGCCGTTGTTGAGTATCTCGTCCAGCCCGTCAATACCGGTTTTGGTTAATTCGACCATGGATATTCTCGTTGTACAGTTTTTTATCGGTGGATATATTAAACTTCGTGTACTGTCTGAGTATCAGTTACGGTATCTCGGGGCCCTACGTGAATCCTGGCAGACAGTCACCCGGTCTGTGTGCGCTCCTCGACGAGCGTTGCCTCCCGGTCGAAGACAAACACCCGCGTCTCGTCGTCGAGTGTCACCGGCAACTCGACCTGCAGCGGTGTCTCCTGTAGCACCGTCACACCGGGGTCGGCCAGCAGATCGAGTGTCCAGTCCGGCCGGTTCCGGAGGTCGATGCCGTGCTCGTGGTAGAACGCGGCGAGGGCGGGACGCGTGAGTGCCATCACCGGCAGAACTGCGTGTGTCGAGAACCCACACCGTCTGCAGTTGTAGGCCACTATCACATCCTGGGTCGCCTTCGCCTCACTGAACCACTCCGGGGCCGCCTCCTCACCGGGCAGACAGACAGTCCCCTCCACGTGCCCATCACAGTACTCACAGACTCCGAGGTCGAGCGAGACGAGCGACCGCCGCAACCACCGGTCGATCAGCCCGGGGATCGTCTCGCGGTCGACCCCGTCGAGCGCCCCTGGCGGTATATCGGGTGCGGCGTACACCCAGTCACACGACGAACAGGTGAGCCGGAGACGGGACTCGTCGAACTGCACCTGGAGTGGTGCGCCACAGTCCTGACACGACCCCGGAGCGGACACCGGCCCGTCGTCGGATTCGTACCCGCCGGTGAACTCGCCGGCAAACACCGTGCCGACGGCGCGCTTGCCGGCCACCGAGAGGCTGTATCCGTGCTCGGACTTGCGCACGAACGGGCCGACGAGTTTCCCCAGGTGGTAGTTGAACTGGCCGGAGTCCTGGACACCGACCGCCTCGTGCAGCTCGGAGAAGGTGAGTGGCCCCTCCGCCCTGTTCAGCTCCCGCAGGACCTCGAAACGAAGCTCGTGTGCGAGTCGGCCGAACGCCTCCTCGGCCGCCGGGTGCTCCGCACCACTGTCTGGCATGCATGATTTTGTGCATTCTACCGATAAGACAGTTACGCCGACACCGAACAGTGTGCAGACAAACCGCCGCTCGGTGACATCCTCCCCGCCGTGAACGGCGGGATTCTCTCCTCGAAGAAAGATAGAACACTCTCGGTTTCTGCTCGCACGACCCACGCCTCGCGGGACTCACTGGGCGCCGCTCGCCGGGGTGTCTGTGCCGTCCGGAGCCCGGTGTGGAGACCGAGTCCAGCGGAGAGGAACTGCTGCCGGTAGCCGGCAGCGGACCGACTCACTACCGGCGTTTCGACCGGTCCTCGCCGTCGGCACCCAGCGACTCCTCCGGTGGCTCGACGTCGAGAATCGTGTACTCCTGTTCGTCGCCGCTCCGCCCGAAGGTGGCGAGTGAGTCCTCCTCCCAGGGCGGGACGGCGATGAAAATAATCTCCCGGAACTCGTCTTCTCTGGTGAGTCTGAGCCGCTGGACCGGATGCGAGACGAAGATACCGGGGGTCTCACCGGACGGGATACCCAACTGCATCCCGAATACGGCGTTCACGGCGTCGCCCTTGCTCGGCATGTAGAAGTGTGTGAACACAGGGGTCTCGTCGGGCAGGTCCACCTCGGGCAGATTGCGGGCGCGTGTCACAGCCAGCGGTACCGTCACCTGGTCTGGGTCGCTCTCCGCGGCGAACCCCAGTAGTGTGTCGACCAGACCGCGTGTCACGTACAACACGTCGTCCTATAACATCTGCCTGCATTTATACCCCATCACCCGTCGTCGAGACGGTGCTCGACGCTCGCGGCGTGAGCCTCCAACCCTTCTGCGTCGGCCAACCTGGTAACAGCGTCGGCGACATCGGCGAGCCCCTCGGCGGAGAGTCGCTGGACGGTCGTCGAGCGGAGAAACGTCTCGACAGATAGCCCGCCAACCCGGCGGGCGTTCCCA
>KE356579.1:225800-231362 GCA_000416085.1 halophilic archaeon J07HX64
CGCGTCCGTGTCGTGTTCGGCCTGTGCGACGAGTTCGGCTGCAACCAGCTCCGGGTCCGCGGTGCCGTCGGCGAGCACGAGCACCTCGCTCGGACCGGCGATCATATCGATCTCCACGTCGCCGCGAACCGCTGCCTTTGCCGCGGCCACCCAGCGGTTCCCCGGCCCGACGACGACATCACACGCCGGGAGGGTCTCGGTGCCGTACGCGAGGCCCGCAATCGCCTGCGCACCACCGACCTGGTAGACGGCGTCGGCACCGGCGATGTGAGCCGCCGCGAGCGTCGCCGCCGGCAACTCCTCCGCGGGCGGTGTCGCAACGGCGATGTGTTCGACACCGGCCACGTCTGCCGGGACGACCCCCATCAGCGCGCTCGACGGGTACGCGGCGGTTCCGCCGGGGACGTACACCCCGGCGCGGGCGAGCGGCCGGAACCGCCGACCGAGTTCGCGGCCATCGACAGTCTCGCGCCAGTCCGCGGGGCGTTGGTGCTCGTGGAACGCCCGGATGTTCGCCGCCGCCTGTTCGATCGCCGCCCGCACATCCGGGTCCAGCTCCTCCGCCGCCCGCGCGGCCTGGTCGGTCACGTCCAGATTGCCCACCTCGACACCGTCGAACTCACTCGCGAACCGCCGCAACGCGACGTCTCCCTCCTCGTGGACACTGTTCACGATATCGCGGGCATCCTCGCGTGTGTCCGCCAGTCCACCGGTGCGCTCGAATATCTCCCGCCGCTCGCCCGGACCCAGGTCCGGTATCGCTCGTATCTCCATTTACCTGTTGTCGGGACTCCACGTGTTTAACTGCCGCGAGGCGCGGCGACGAACCGATACACTGTCCCCCGGACGACGACACCACCAAACAGATATCTACATCAGTCGACAGGCGGCCACACGATCCGACCGATATCACCGCGACCCGACAGAAAGCAGCACGACACAGCAGGAACCCACGGGAGCCGACAGGTAGGCTCACGATGTTCCGGGGGGATTCCCGTCAACTACCGTGTAAAACCCCGGATCAGCCCCGAGATGCGTGAAACAGTGTCACACAGCGCGCGAGGCACCGATACTCAAGCTTTTTTAACCGTTGCACTCCTATGATTATATGGAAGAATTACTATGTCACAGAGCTCGAATCCCGAACTGCCATCGCTACCGTACGACTACGACGCGCTCGAACCGTCCATCTCAGAGCAGGTCGTCACGTGGCATCACGACACGCATCACCAGAGTTACGTCGACAACCTCACCGCCGCCGAGGAGACGCTGGCCGAGAACCGCGAAAGCGGTGACTACGGCGGCAGTGCGGCCGCCATCCGGAACGTGACCCACAACACCGGCGGACACTACCTGCACACGCTGTTCTGGGAGAACATGCACCCGAACGGCGGCGGCGAGCCCGAGGGCGAACTGCGCGACCGCATCGAGGCGGACTTCGGCTCATACGAGGGCTGGAAAGGCGAGTTCGAAACTGCCGCCGGCGACGCCAGCGGCTGGGCGCTGCTCGTGTACGACCCCGTCTCGAAACAGCTCCGCAACGCCGTCGTCGACAACCACGACGAAGGCGCCATCTGGGGCTCACACCCTATCCTCTCGCTCGATGTCTGGGAGCACTCCTACTACTACGACTACGGTCCAGACCGCGGCAGCTTCGTCGATGGCTTCTTCGAGGTCGTCGACTGGAGCAAGGTCTCCGAGGAGTTCCAGACCTGCCTCGACCACTTCGAGTAACGGGCCTCCTCACCCGCGGGAGCACGACAACCGACATTTTTTGACCGAAACCGACCAGCGATAGCTACCCGTCCCCGACCGGTCGGGCACGGGTCGTTTCGGCGACGTAGCAGACGGCATCGAACGCTGCCGCGAGGCTGTACTCGGTGATGTACCGCTCCGGCGAGTCCGGGTCGTAGGTCGCCCCGGCGGAGAACGTTCCCCGTGGGGTCTCGACCCAGTCCGCGAGTCGACTGTCCTCGCGGGCTCCCCGGACGTCGAACAGGACAGGCGAGGCGTCGAGCGTGTCCAGCGTCGCATCCACCGTTCCCGGGCGCGGGCCGTCGACCGTGTGTGCCATCAGTTCGTACTCTCCGTCGTCGGTTTCGCCGAGCGCCTGGAACGAGCCACGGCCACAGGCGAACCCGACCGCGAGGTAGGCCTCGCCGTACCGGTCCGCGAGGTAACCCCCCATCGGGGTCGAACTGACATCGCTGTCGCGCATCTCCTGTTTCGACCGGTTCACGTGTGCGTCGTGGCCCCAGACGGCGATGCGGTCTGTGTCCTCGAACTCGAGGAGCCACGTAACGTTCTCGGCCATCGCGCGGTCCCGGAGACGCAGCAGGCGCGCTGCCTGTTCGGGGTCGTCCCCGGTATGGTCGACACGCGCCTTCCGGTAGGTCGTCGCCGCCTCGATGACCGCGGTCTGCCGGCGAGCAAGCCCCCAGGCACGCTCACCCGCCCGGTCGACGTAGGCTTCCCGGTGGTCGTCGAGGTGGTCCCGGACCGCCGCCGCGACCCGTTCGCCGGCGGCGTGGCGCTCGTCGGTTCGCTCGTCTCTGTCGGGGTTCACCCCGTCGTCGTCGACAGTCTCCAGGGCCACCGCGATCCTCTCCGGTATCTCGGCGTCCACCTGCTCGAAGTACCCCCGGAGACGCTGGACCGCACCTGTCGTGTACTGTATGTCGATTCCGTGAAACCGGACACGGTCCGCGAGCGGCCGCCCCTCGTTGAACGACCGGAGCCACTCGACGAGCCCAAGCACCGCCTCGACGTTCCACGTCCAGAAGTAGATGCCGTCGAGGGCATCTCTCGGGTCACCCCGGCCGTGGGCGACATACTCGTCGATTGCGAGTGTCTCGGGAAGATTCGCCTCGAGTGCGACCGTCCGGAGACCGTGCTCGCGGACGAGATACCGGATGAGGCGGTGTTTCAGCCTGAAAAACTCACGCGTCCCGTGTGTGGCCTCCCCGAGACCGATAACGCGGGCGTCTCCGAGTATCTCGTCGAGACCATCCGCGTCGGGAAACGGTTCGAGCGGGTCTGTTGTTCCGAGTGGCGTCGTGTGCCCGGCGAGTGCCTCGACCGGCGGCGACGGGACCGTGCTCCCGTCGGTGCTCTCCTCGGTCATACGACCGGGGTCAGTGCCGGCGAGACATAGCTGTTTCTCTCACCCGCTGCCGTCGGCCTGCCCGGTTCGGGCAGCCGGACCAGACACTTGTCTGTGTGGACCGTACACGCAGCTATGTCCGGCACAGAGCAGAGATGCGCGAGGGAGGTTACAACGGCGGGTGTCGCGGTCCCGCTCCGGGTCGACCGGGTCACGGGCGGGCCGGGACAGCCCGCAGACACACTGCACTGCACCGATATCGAGGGGACGAACGTCCGGGTGTCGGCCGACAGGTCACTGGTGCCCGACTCGACGTGGGAGACGGACGGCTGGTATCGGTTCGGCGATATCAGACGGTCGGGCACGCCCGGGATCGAACTCGCCGCCCCCTCCGGGTCGGCTGTCGAGCGTATCGACGCGCCCGAGCAACGGGCACACCCGCCACTGACCGACCTCGACGACCCGTGGCTGCTCCAGTTCGGGGCGAGCACGGAACGGGTTGCCGTGACGGTACAGCCCCGGCCGACAGACACCGTCGAGGCTATATCCGCCGACGACCCGGAGAGCTTCGAGATCGGGGCTGTCTGTTTCGCGTACGGTGACGGTACCGACACGGCGGTGTATCACCGCGAGGAGCCAGACCCGGAGGACGAACGGCTCCTACTCGAACACGTCGTCGACGACCTCACCGCCGCCGAGGGGGCGACACTCCTGACCGGCGGGGCCGACCGGGCCCCGCTCGAACTGCTCGACACACGGCTCGAGGCAGCAGTAGACGGTGACGGGGCGGCGCGAGCACTGGACGGCTGTTTCCACGCGGATCTGGACCGTGTCACAGACAGCACGGAGGTCGACAGTCTTGGGGCGGTTGCACAGATCGAGCACAGTCCGGTCCGACTCGACAGCTACGACATCGGGGTCGAACCGACAGCGTGGCGGGCAGACTGGGATATCGACACAACGGCGCTCGAAACCGTGTCGGATCCCCGGATGACCGACCGTGACTACGCACACCTCGTCGAACTGCATCTCGGTGAGACGGACGAGTCGGTGGCCTCGTCGGCGCTCTCACAGTGTCTGAAGGCGTACGCGAGCGCGGAGCTGTCACTGCTCTGTGCGCTTGGTGAAGCTGATGCCGTCGACAGACTGGGCTGTCCACGACTCGGGGCCCGAGCATTCGAACAACGGTAGTCAGCGCCCCCTGTCGAGTGGTTCGACGAGTTCCGGCGAGTCGTTCGCGGGGTCACCGACCGCCGGGGAGACGGGGTAGGCCTCCATCTCGGCGCCGGGGTACGGGTCGAGCAGGCGCCGGGCCTCCTCGGGGTCGGCGGAGAGCCACTGTTTCTCGTCCTCGGGCGGGAGGATGACCGCCATCCGGTGGTGCAGGTCCTCGACCACACTGTTCGGTTCGGTCGTGACGACGGTGAACGTCTCGACGATGTCGGGTTCCGCCGCCGGGCCATCGCCGCTCCCGAACGCCGACAGCCCGGTCTGGGCCGTCTCCGGCCGCCACTGACTCCACAGTCCGGCCATCGCGAACGGCCGGTCGCCGGTCAACCGGACCCGGTACGGCTGACTGGCCCCGCCCTCGTCGACCCACTCGTAGAACCCGTCTGCCGGAACGAGACACCGGCCGGCCGCGAGTTCACCCGCGCTCCCCGCGAACGCCTCGCGGAACGTCGGCTTCTCGTGGACTGTCTCAGCCCGTGCGTTTATCTACCCGTCACGCTCGTCTGCCCACGACGGCACCAGTCCCCACTCCATCCTGGTGACTGTCGTCTCGTCTCCTGTCGGGGATAACGGGAAGCGACTGCCCGGGCGCGGCGTTGTACCGCGGTTCGTACGTCTCGATGGCGACGTCGAACCGCTCCTCGAGGTCATCGAACGGGGTGAACAGGCTGTACCGGCCGCACATACAGTTCGATCGGTCGGACCGAGTATAAGCGTGTCTGTCCGCAGGCGAGGGAACCGACCCCAGGGCCCCACACCCGGTGCCGACCGTGGCCCGATGCGGTGATCCGGTCGTTCGTGTCGACAGCTGTCCCCGTGGCCGTCTGTTGGTTCACTCGGCCGGTTGTTTAAGATGTACGGCGACGTACAGTACAGCAATGAGCGGTGTGCCGTCGTTCGACATCCCGGTCAGACCGAAACGCAGCTACCCGTTCAGCGGTGGTGTCGAGTACGAGGGGTCGACGACGTTCGTGCTGTCGCCTGCGGATGATCTCGAGGGGTCGCTCGGGGCGCTCGTCGAGTCGGTGCTCACCGAGGGCCCGTACCGGTACGGAGATTTCCTGAGTCTACCGATGCCGCTGTATCTGGTCAAAGACCGGGACACCGGTGACGTGTTCCGTGTGTCGGTCCGGGACAGCACGGTCAGACTGCACGCCCTGCCGACAACCGACCCGGAGGGGTTCCGGGCGGTTTATAGACGTCTCGTCGACCGGACCGGTCTGTCCTGG
>KE356579.1:231967-233327 GCA_000416085.1 halophilic archaeon J07HX64
GAGGTCACGGGCCACCCGCATCCCCTCCAGGATGCAGTTGACACGGCTGTTCTCGGGGTCGTCGATACCGGTGGTGGTCACCAGCGCCTCGACCGCAGACCGACCCACCACCGGCGGCCTCACCCCGAGGCCCCCGCGTGCCAGGCAGACGACCAGCGTACCCACACCTCCACCCACGCGGTGGGTGTTGAAAAAGTCCTCCCTCCCTGTCAGCTGTCCGGCCGGTGACGGGTCCGTTAGTCGGTCAGTGTCGCCGGGTCGTACACACTCTCACCGGTGACGACCGAATCGGGCAGTCGGACCGGTGTCGCGTCGTAGGCCAGGTTCTCGACCCTGAACCCCTCGGCGGGTTCGCGCATCACCTCGCTCACCGGGCGGTGCTCGTTCTCGAAGTCGAACCCGCTCTCGATTATCTTCGCCGCCGACCCGATAGCCGTCATCGGAACCCCTGCGTCGGCGGCGGTTGCCGCCAGCGGATAGGTCCCCACGCGGTTGTACAGCCGGTCCCCGACGATACAGTCCATCCCGACGAGCACGCGGTCGCAGTCGGACAGATAGTGTCCGGTTGCCGCGTCGACGAGCAGTCTGGTGTCGAGGCTCTCGAACTCGGCGAGCCGCCGGGCCATCTTCCGTCCGAGATACCGCGGTCGCGCCTCCCGGATGTAGACGGTGAACGAGGCGCCTGTCTGTGTTGCCCGGGCGAGCGCCGCCAGCACCGTCGTCGAGTAGTCGTGGACGAGCAGTGTCGCCTCCCCGGGCAGGAGCGCCTGCGCCTGGTCTGCTGCCCGGCGTTTGCTCTGCTCGACACGTTCGACGGCCGCGGTGACCGCCTCCTCGGTTACGAGCTTCGCCGCCTCGACGCTGTCAGGGTCGGTCTCCCGGACCCGGGTCACAATCGTCCGCTGTGTGGTGTGCAGCGATGCGTGCGAGCGGTTCGCCCGCCGGAGCGTGTCGCTGTTGTGCTCGAGCGCCCGCAGGTACTCGTCGACGGTCGGGAACTCCCGGTCGAACAGGTCCCGGAGTGACTGGGCTGCCTTCACCGCGACGACCGAGGAGCTGTGGGTCTGCATCGCAGCGATCTCCTCGGCTGTCTCGTCTATCATATCCGGGTGTAGCCCCCTGCGGACAAATGCGTTTCCTCCAGGTGTGTCACGTCTGGCCTGCCAGACAGACGCGAGGAACCCGACGACGCACCGAGACCCGAGGCCCGGACGGGGACCGGCGTTCAGCCCTCGCGGCCGGCACGCGCAGCCTCGAGGAGTCGGTCGTGGGCCGTACCGTTCGAGACGACCACCCCTGTCGCGTCGGGGTGCCAGCGGTCACCGTGGATATCGGTCGCGGTTCCGCCGGCACGGCGCAC
>KE356579.1:234372-238426 GCA_000416085.1 halophilic archaeon J07HX64
GCGCCGTCGAGGTCGCCTGCGGCAACAAGCGCGAGCGCGCTCTGCACGCTCCCGACCCGCCGTGTGTCACCGAATATTCGGGAGACAGCCTGGAACAGCGTCCTCGGCGCGGGTGCGGCGTCCAACCGGCCGAGAACCCCGACCCCGAACAGTGACGGCTCTGTCCGGTTGCTCACCGCTATCGGGTCGCCGTTTAGCGAACTCCCGTCCGGGCCGGCGGTGTAGCTGTCCTCAGGTATCGGCAGATACGTTGCGACCCCGACCGTCTTACCGTCTCGGACCGCGGCGACACTCGTGGCCCAGAACTCCACCCCCTCGATGTAGTTTGTCGTGCCGTCTATCGGGTCGACGACCCACGCCGACCCCGTTTCCGGGACCGACTTCTCGATCGGTATCTCGACGCCGGATGGGCGACTCTCCTCCTCACAGACGAACGTGTCGTCGGGAAACTCCCGGCGGACAGTCGCGATGACCCGTCGCTGGGCCTCCCTGTCGGCCGCCGTGACGAAATCACGCGGTCCACTCTTTGTCTCCACCTCGTCGGGGTCCCCGAACCGCTCTCTGGCGAACTCCCCGCCGGCGCGGGCGGCGCGCTCCGCCATCGCGGCGCGTGTCCTCGCATCGGTCATACATACGTTTTGCTCGCCGCCACATACCTCTTCCCGTCCGCGAGTCGAAAGGGAACCGTTAAGACCGTCTCTCGCCCACATATATACATGGCTGACAGTATCGAGGTACTCGTTCCCGGCGGGGAGGCCAACCCGGGACCGCCGCTCGGACCCGAACTCGGGCCGACACCGGTGGACGTGCAGGCGGTTGTACAGGATATAAACGACCAGACGGCGGCGTTCGACGGCACAGAGGTGCCCGTGACCGTCGACTACGAGGACGACGGCTCCTTTGGTATCGAGATCGGTGTGCCGCCGACAGCCGAACTCATAAAGGACGAGGCTGGCTTCGACACCGGGAGCGGCGAACCCCACGAGGAGTTCGTCGCCGACCTCTCGGTCGACCAGGTTGTCCAGATAGCGGAACAGAAACACCCCGACCTGCTCTCCTACGACATCCGCAACGCCGCAAAGGAGATCGTCGGCACCTGTACCTCGCTCGGTGTCACGATCGAGGGTGAGAACCCCCGCGAGTTCAAACAGCGCATCGAGCGCGGCGAGTACGACGAGATGTTCGCCACCTCACCCGAGGCCTGATTCTGCCGCCGCCCGACCCCTGCGTTTCTCGCGTCTTTACAGCTACTACCGTCGGGTCTGTCCTCCGGGAACGAGTCGGCTACCATCGTCACCCCCGTCTAGTTCGAGAGGTCCGTCACTCCCCGAGTGGTCCGGCGAATCGCTCCGTTGTCCGGTCGACGGTCTCGGACCAGTCGGTGACCACCGTCGACACAGTCACGTTGTTGCCCATCGCGGCCTGGTCGCGGTTCACTGCACGGACGTGGTACGGACCGCCACCGGTCACGTCCGGATAGCACGCCTGAGCCACGCGCAAGAGTCGCATCTCCCGACACCGGGCACGCCACGGGATGAACTTGTGATCCGGTTGTGGACCGGCTCGCCGCCTCTCAGGGCGACTCCGGTGTCTCCGGAGTCGACTTCACCATCTTACCGGTCGGCTCACGGCACGGCCACGAACGCCTCCTGCACCGGATACGCGTCCCCCACCACGATTGTGACCGCCGTCGTTCCGAGGATCCTCGCCATCCGGTACCGCCAACCATTCCACACCGGCTCTCGTTCCCCGAGGGCAGATATGAGCCCTGTGCAGCGCCCACCCGGGACTGTTGCCCTGGTGAGGACACAACCGTCCTCCGATCCTCGGCAAGCGGTTTACTCTGCGATTGTGACCGTGACCGGCGAGCGCCGGACCACCGTCTCGGCGACGCTCCCGAGCATCAGGCGCGCGATACCGTCCCGGCCTGTCGAACCGAGCACCACGTGGTCGACATCCCCGCTCGTGGCGTACCCGACGACTGTGTCGGAGGGGTCACCATCGGTGCTCGTCGTTGTGATATCGCGGTCGTGCTCGGCGGCCAGTTCCTCTGCCACATCGAGCACCGACCCGACCTGTTCCTCGCGGTCGTCCTCCCAGTCGCCGAGCGCACTCAGCAACCGGTCGGCGCCCTCGATCCCGCCGACCGGCGGTGAGGCGACGTACAGTGCCGTCACGTCCGCGGCCGGGAACCGTTCGAGCGCGTGCTCGAGTGCTGTACGCGACCCTGTCGAGGCGTCGAACGGGACGAGCACGTGCTCGGGGTCGAACTCCTCGGTCGGGTTGCGCACCACGGTGACCGGCACCGACGAACGCCGCACCACCGTCTCGGCGACACTGCCAAGCAGGAGTCGTGCTGTCCCCTCGCGCCCGCGACTCCCGAGCACTATCTGATCGATCCCCTCTGTGGTGGCGTACTCGAGCAACTGACGAACCGGCCGCCCGTACCGGACAACCGTCTCGATGCGCTCGCGCTCGGCGTCGTCGTACCACTCGCAGGCGCCCTCGAGCATCCGCTCGGCTGTCTCGATCTGTTGTTCGTAGCCGGCACCGTGCTCCCCGTCCCCGCCGTCGATCGGTTTCACCACGTGCACCAGCGCTATCTCCGCGGACTCGAAGACACGCAGCGCGTGTGAGAGTGCGTACTGGGCCTGCTCCGAACTGTCGTACGGAACGAGAACACGTCTGCTCATACCCTCAACTCGAAGCCCACGCGACAAGTATGATACGCTCGCCGGGTCTCCGCGGCTGACAGGTGACCGTCACGGCACTCTGCCCCTCCGAACCGGTTCGAATCCGTGTGGTCGACCGGAACTTGGACTCACAACCAGTTCGAATCTGTGTGGGTGCCCGGAACTTGGACTCACAGCCGGTTCGAATCCCTGTGGTCGACCGGAGCCTGTGGATTCAATCGGTTCGGATTTATGTAGTCAACCGGAACAAGGGGGTATGCGAACGGCATACGTGCTTGCCCTCCTGGTGAGTTGCTGTCTACTCGGTGGTGTGGGCGTCGCGGCCGCCGGGGCGACCGGCACGACGGCGAGTCCGTCGGTCGGTGGTACGGCGGTGCTCGCGAGCGACCACGTGAATCAGTGTGCGGCCGACCCGCCGTCGGACCTCTCTGACCCCGACGGCGATACCGGCGACGTTATCGGCTGGGTCGACGGGTACTGGTACAACGAGCCAATCGACGTCACCGGTCCGGCGCTGACCGAGTCCGAACTCGATACACTGGTCACCCGGACGGCGGCCCGCGTCGAGGCGCTCCGGTGTCTCACGTACGACCAACTGCCGCCGACGGAGATGCGGACCCGCGACGAGCACCGCTCGGAGCTCGAATCGCAGTTCGAGTCCGAACTCACGGAGGCAGACGGAGCGGCCGAGAACGCGCGGCTGGCAACGGCGCTCATCGCCGGTCAGGCGACCGACGCGATCGACCTTCAGCTCGAGGTCCAGACCTCGTTCCCGGCCGCGTTCTACGACACCCAGGCGGACTTCATCGGGTTCATCACCGACAACCCGGACAGCATCGAGATCGACCAGACCATACTCGCCCACGAGCTGGTCCACGCTCTCCAGGACCAGAACGCCGACCTCGGACCGGTGTTCGAACAGTCTACCACCGACCGATTCACCTCCTCACTCGCCGTTGTCGAGGGTGATGCGACGCTGGTCGAGGAGCAGTACACCGAGAACTGCGAGACGGGTGCGTGGGTCGACAGCTGCATCAGACAGTCGGCCGACCCGTCGCTCGATGTGCCGAGCTGGCCGCTGACGCTGGAACAACTCGCCGCTTACAATATGCCGCTGGTCGAGGAGACATTCGAGACAGAGGGCTGGACCGGCGTGAACGGTCTCCTCAAGAACACGCCGGACTCGACTGTCGAGGCACTCGAACCCGATCGCTACGGCGAGTTCGAGCCCGCACTGCCGGCGGTCGAGGACCTGAGCACCGCCGAGTGGGACCGGGTCGACCTGGAGATCGCAACGACGAGGTGTTCGGACAGCACGCGCTGACGCCATCCTGATGGCCCGTTCTACGAGACGAGCGGTC
>KE356579.1:239215-246583 GCA_000416085.1 halophilic archaeon J07HX64
TAGTGCCGACGACGGCACAGGTGACGATGGAAGTACGGGCGATGGGGGTACCGACGATGGGAACACGGGCGACGGGGGCACCGACGATGGAACCGCAGGCGATGGGGGTACCGACGACGGGAACACGGGCGGTGACGCTGATAACGGGAGCACCGATGGGGGTGCCGACGGCGACGGAGCTGGCTTCGGGGTACTGGTCGTCGCTGTCGCACTCGCTGCCGGGTTGCTCGGTGCGCGCTGGCGACAACAACAGTAAACACCAGTCTGTTGTCACCCCCTGTGGGTCGTCTGCACGCACGGGAGTCCACCGAACTGAACCGCGTCCAGTCTATCGGGGAGAGCCGTGACAGAGCGCATATACGCGGGCCAGTCCTACGATAGGTGTGGAGTTGCACGTCCGTTACGAGGGTGACGACGACCCGGAGAAGTGCACGGCGCGACAGCTCGCCAGTTTCGACCTCGCGGAGTTGCACCACAGCACGCCGGCAACACCGTCGGGTGTCGTCCTGAATCCACACGCCGAGCAGGCGCTCTCACCGGCCGACCGGAGCGAGAGCGACCGGTTAGTGGCGCTCGACTGCTCGTGGCGGACCGCCGAGCGCGAGGCGTTCGACATCCGCGGGACCCACCGGGCACTCCCCTTTCTGGTCGCGGCGAACCCGGTCAATTTCGGCAACCCGTTCGAACTAACAACTGTCGAGGCCTTTGCCGCGGCGCTCGTTATCCTCGGCGAACGCGACCGGGCCAAGCACGTGCTCTCGAAGGTCCGGTGGGGTGAGACGTTTCTCGACCTGAACGCCGAACCGCTCCGCCGGTACGCCGACTGTGAGGACTCGGCCGACGTGGTCGCCGTCCAGGACGAGTACCTCGCCGACTGAGCCACCGGGACGCCTCGACACTGCCCTGCGAGAGTGTAACCAGGTTCAGTTCGGGACAGGTGCGGCGGGTGGGGCCGTCACAGTGCCACAGCGGAGCGCAGGGAGCGAGTCGACACCGGTGGCGTCGACGGTAGCGAGCGGATGCCCGGGTGGGCCGTGGTCACCCATCGGTCACCCGGGAAGCAGGTCGGTGAGGACGGGTGGAATCGTGGGGAGCACGAACCAGATGTAGTAGACGGCAACGCCGAGCACGATGACACCGGTCACGCGGTAGACGTGTTTGTTGTGCTGGGCGAGCAGGCGTGTTAGTTTGCGGCCGGTCGACTCGGAGATGAGCGCGAAGCCGAGCAGTGGGGTTCCGAGACCCAACCCGAACGAGAGGAAGCCGAGCATACTCCCGAGTTGGGTGTCGTACAGGATCGGTGTGGTGCTGAAGAAGGTGGCAATCAGGCCGGGGTTACAGGGGATTATGATGGCACCGAAAAAGAAGCCGTAGCTGAACGCGCTCAGCGCGGGGTACTCCGACTGCGGGGGTTCGACCGCCGGGAGCCCGGAAAACAGTGTCGGCCGGGTCAGCATGACGAGTCCGACGGCTGCGAGTATCCAGAACGCGACAGGGGAGAACGTCTCGACGGCGTCGTTTATCGCCTCACCGAGCACGAACGAGTAGACGACACCGACCGCACTCATGAACGCGACGACACCCGCGACCACGAGTAGGCCGAGCACGACAGGCGAGTGTCGCCGCCCCTCGCCGTCGGCGCTGGCGAGAAAGGCGATAAACGCGGGGTAAAGCGGGATGACACAGACAGCCGTTAGTGGCGTGCCGACACCCAGGCTGAAATGTCTGACCAGCGCGTCGACTGTCATACACAGTTACTGTCGATTGTGCTGGCGACGGTATCCGCCGAGACGCCCTTGCCGAGGCCCTCGGTGGTGCCATCGGGACAGACCACGACCACCGGTGACTGCGGGGCGAACACGACCTTGTCACCGATGTCGTCGACGAGGCTGCTGGTCATCTCCGCGGGGGCGACACCGAACCGCCAGTCGAACCCGTTGCTCTCGGCGTGGGCGGCGACATCGTCGGGGTCGTCGTTCTCGTCGATCGTCAGGTCTACCATCGTCACCTCGCTCCCGCGGCGCTCGTGGAGCGTGTCGAGGCTCTGTTGCTGGCTGTGACAGACCGAACACCACGTGGCGAACGTGTGCAACACCACGGGACCGTCGGTCTCCGCGATGGTGAGTGTCTCGCCGGTCTGTGCGTCCTCGAAGGTGGTGGTCTGCCAGGCGGGCCTGTCTGTGCTCTCACTGCCTGCGCTGTCGTCGCCGTTGTCACCTCCCATACCCCCGTTGCTGTCGTCGCCGTTACCACCTCCCCCATCTTCGTTGCTGCCGTCGGAGCCATCACCGGAGACACACCCCGCGAGTGCCGCCACTGCCGTGCCCGTCGCCGCGAGTACCCTGCGGCGCGTGAATCTGTCGTCCATGTCGGTTTTTTTATCGTGGACAGATAATAGACCCGCTCCCTCTGTGCCCGGAATATACACAACCGGAATACTGCTCCTGGTACCCGGACAAACAGTCGCGGCATCGCTCCGGCATCCGGGCAGACAGTCGTGATACTACCCCGGCACCCGGGCCAGTGGTCGAGGTATCGCTCCGGCACCCGTGATGTCGTCTCGGCAACCGAGCGTACTTTAGTCCCGGCGGCGGATAGAGTATGTATGAGCGAGGAGACCACAGGTCGCGAGCGGTTCGAGGCCGTCAGCGACCAGTACGACCCGGACGCGGTGGAGGACCGGGTCTTCGAGTACTGGGACGCGGTGGATGCCTACGAGCGCACCGTCGAACACCGGGCTGACGAGGAGCCTTACTACTTCCTGGACGGGCCACCCTACACATCGGGGTCGGCACACATGGGCCACGCCTGGAACAAGAGTCTAAAAGACTGCTACATCCGGTACAGGCGGATGCAGGGAAACAACGTCTACGACCGCCCGGGCTACGATATGCATGGTCTGCCGATCGAGACCAAAGTCGAGGAGGAACGCGACTTCGAGAATAAAAAAGACATCGAGGAGTACGGTGTGGACGCGTTTGTCGAGGACTGCCGGTCGTTCGCGGAGGACAGTCTCGCCCAGTTGACCGAGGATTTCAGGGATATGGGCGTCTGGATGGACTGGGACAACCCCTACAGGACGGTGGACCCGGAGTACATGGAGGCCGCCTGGTGGGGGTTCGCACAGGCCCACGAGCGGGGTCTGGTCGAGCAGGGCGAGCGCTCTATCACACAGTGTCCCCGGTGTGAAACTGCCATCGCAAAAAACGAGGTCGAGTTCGACGATGTCACCGACCCCTCGATCTACGTGAAGTTTCCGCTACGCGAGACACACGCCGACAGCGGCGAGGACACACCGGAGTCGCTGGTCATCTGGACGACGACCCCGTGGACAATCCCCGCGAACACGTTCGTCGCGGCCGACGCCGAGTTCACCTACCAGGCAGTTCGTGTCCCCGGCAGTGACGGGGACGAGTTGCTGTGGGTCGCCGCCGAGTGTGTCGAGGAGGTTGCCGAGGTCGGCGGGTACGAGGAGTACGAGGTGGTCGACGAGCGTACAGGTGAGGAACTGGTCGGTTGGCGCTACGAGTACCCTCTGGGCGATGTGGTGCCCGGGGCACCCGACGGCGAGGGGGCAGGTCAGGTGTACACCACCGATTACGTCGAGGCCGACCGGACCGGACTGGTCCACTCGGCGCCCGGCCACGGCGAGGAGGACTTCGAGCGCGGTGTCGAACTCGGACTGGAGACGTTCTGTCCGGTCGGTTCGGACGGCGTGTTCACCGACGCCGCCGGCCCCTACGCCGGTCAGTTCGTGAAGGACGCCAACGACGACATCATCGCGGACATCGAGGACAGGGGGCTGATGCTGCAGGCCGGCGAGACGCACCACAGCTACGGTCACTGCTGGCGCTGTGACACAGCTATCGTCCAGATTGTCACCGACCAGTGGTTCATCAACGTCACCGAGGTGAAGGACGAACTGCTCGACAACATCGGGGACAGCAACTGGCACCCCGAGTGGGCCCGTGAGAACCGGTTCCGAGATTTCGTGGAGGAGGCCCCCGACTGGAACGTCTCCCGCCAGCGCTACTGGGGGACCCCGATACCGATCTGGCTGCCCGCAGAGACAGTCGACGGGGAGAGCGAGGCCCAGGGTGCCTCGGGGGACGCAAGCGGGCAACACTCGATCGACTGGGACGGCGACATGGACCAGGCGATCGTCATCAGTGACCGCCAGGAACTCGCAGAGCGTGTCGACCAGGATATCGACCCCGGGGCGGTCGACCTCCACAAGGGGACCGTCGACGAGTTGACGATCACCGAGGAGGGAGTCGTCTACGAGCGGGTGCCCGATGTGTTCGACGTGTGGCTGGACTCGTCGGTCGCCTCCTGGGGGGCGGTCGACTACCCCGGGACGGAGGAGTCGTACGACGACCTGTGGCCGGCGGACCTCGTTATCGAAGCTCACGACCAGACCCGGGGCTGGTTCTGGTCACAGCTCGGTATGGGGACGGTCTCGGTCGAGCAGGTGCCCTACGAGGACCTCGTGATGCACGGTCACGCGCTGATGCCCGACGGCCGTGCCATGTCCAAGTCCAGAGACATCCGCATCGACCCGGACGCGGTCATCGAGGAGTACGGCACAGACCCGATGCGGCTGTTCCTGCTGTCGGTCACACCCCGTGGGGAGGACATGAACTTCTCCTGGGAGCGCACCGAGAAGATGCAGCGCCGGCTGAACATCCTCTGGAACGTCGTGCGATTCCCGCTGCCGTACATGGCCGCCGACGGGTTCGACCCCGACGCCACCTCCGTTGCGGCTGTCGCCGACGACCTCCAGACCGTCGACGAGTGGGTGCTCTCCCGTCTCGCGAGCACTGTCGCGGAGGTCACCGACGCGATGGAGAACTACGAAAACGACCGCGCGGTGGAGACACTGCTCGACTTTGTTGTCGAGGATGTCTCCCGCTTCTACGTGCAGGAGGTCCGCGAGCGGATGTGGGCGGAGTCGGATTCGTCCTCGAAGCGGGCCGCGTACGCCACGCTGTACCGGGTGCTCGCGGACACGGTGACGATGCTCGCGCCCTTTGCACCGCTGGCGACCGAGGAACTGTACGGTGCGCTCACCGGCGAGACGGGCCACCCGACAGTCCACATGACAGACTGGCCCGAACAGCTCGATGGCCGACAGGACGAGCGTCTCGAGGCGGAGATCGAGACGGTGCGTGCCGTCGAGGAGGCGGGTTCGAACGCCCGCCAGCGCGCGGAGCGCAAACTCCGCTGGCCGGTCCCGCGAGTGATCGTCGATGTGGACAGCCCGACCCTCGCAGCGGCTGTCGATGCCCGACGTGACCTCGTCTGCGAGCGACTGAACGCGCGTGAACTCGACCTGATCGGTCCCGACACCGGGTGGGACCGACTCCGGTACTCCGCGGAGGCGGATATGAGCCTGCTCGGTCCCGAGTTCGGGAGTGACGCCGGTCGGATTGTCGACGCGCTAAACAGCGCGACTGTCACAGAGCCGACCGTCGACGCGCTGGAGACGAGTGTCGCCGACGCGACCGGTCTGGCGGTCGACCTCGACGAGGAGATGGTGACGTTCGTCACAGAGACACCCGACGCCGTGACCGCCTCGGCGTTCGAGGCGCTCGACGGCGAGGGTGTCGCCTACGTCGACACCAGCGTGACCGAGGACATCGAGAGCGAGGGGTACGCCCGCGAGGTCATCCGACGGGTACAGGAGATGCGAAAGGAGCTTGACCTGGACCTGGAGGCCGAGATCCGGGTCGAACTCAACCCCGGTGACGAGCGCATCTCCGGGCTCATCTCCCGATACGAGGACCTCGTCGCCCGCGAGGTCCGTGCCGCCGAGTTCGGAGCCGTCGACGACGGCCACCGCCAGACGTGGGATGTCGAGGACATCGAGATGGACATCGCAATCGAGCCGCTGCCCGAGGCGACCGCGTAGCGAGACAGCAGTCCGCGGTGCCACATCGCCGTCGATACGGTGACAAATTGTTTGTTCGTGGCTCCGGTAGCGTGGCTATGGGTTGCCCGGACTGTGGAGCCGAACTGGTGGCGTTCGCGGTGCCGGAGCCGCTGCGGGAGTTCGTCCCCGGCACGGAGACCGCCGTCGCGCTGTGTCCGGACTGTCTCGGCCTCCAGCCGGCAACGGACCCGCCGGCGGACCCGGCCTTCGGGCGGGTCCACAGGGCGTTTCCGACCGACCCCGACGCGGCGGTGCCGATGGGGCTGTTGCTCGGTCTGCTCGACGAACTCGCGGTCTACCGCTCGGAGATCGCGGCCCTGCTCGAACGCGTCGAGCAGACCGGGGTCGACCCACTACTCGTCCTGTCACGGCTGGCAAGAGACCCCGACATCGACCCCGGAACAGACCTCGATGCGCGGCGATATCAGCTAGAACAGCTTCTGTGAGTAAAAGAGCCGCCGCCCTCAGAGCGGTAGCGCACTCACCAGCGGTGCCAACACAGCCGCCCCTTCCCCGGCGTTGGTCGCGCCGCCGATGTATATGAACAGCACGATCATCGAGTTGTGGAAGCCGTGTAACAGCGCAACGACGACGAGATTCTGTGTGTACTCATAGAGCGACCCGAGCACAGTCCCCGTAACGGCCAGCACCGACACCGCGATTATCGCCCCCTGCAGACTCCCGCTGAGGCCTCCGACGTGGAGTAGGGCAAAGAACACAGAGGTGATGCCGATCGCAGGTGCTGCGGAGAGATGCTCGCGGAGCCGTCCCTGGACGATACCCCGGAAGAGAATCTCCTCGCAGGGACCGACAACTAAGAACATGATCGCGATGGCAAGGGGAACATATTCAGGGTTGTCTGCGAGCACCTCTGTGATGCCCTGCTCGGCCTCGCCGGGTTGTCCGGACCCGAGCAGTTCGGTGATAACCTGTGCGGCGAAGGTGACAACGATGGCCCCCAGTATGATGGCCAGCCAGGACAACAGGATGAGCCCGACCTCTCGGAGTGACGGTCTGCGGATGCCGAGATAGCCACGAACGTTGTCCCAGTCGAGCCCGCGGTACCTGAGATAGGACACCGATAGCCCCGCAAAGCCGATGTACTGACCGATGACAGTTCCACCGAGGAGCACCACCGGCACCGAGAGCCCGGCAGCGGCCCCGATGCCGCCGGCGATCAGCGAAATAACAGCCAGCATCAGGAACCCGAGGAGTCCGAGGCCGATAGCGCCGCCGATGACGCGCCAGGTCGGCGGGTCGACACGTCTGGCCGTGGTCGGCAGGTACGACCGCCAGGGAACATCCGAGTCGGCCGGCGATTGCTCGCGGGGTTCGTACCCTTGCTGTGTCCGCTGTCCTCCCGATCCGCCGCGGCCGACACCGCCGGCCGCCTCCGGCGTCGGACCCGGTCCTGTGCGCGCTGGCCGTCGCTCTCC
>KE356579.1:247256-251551 GCA_000416085.1 halophilic archaeon J07HX64
ACAGAAGTTCGCAGACCGGCGCATCCGCTCGCCACACGACGGACAGAACATCTCATCGTCGTGGTCATCCATATATTGATACGTAGGGGACGACGAAAAAAGAGCCTTTGTGTCTCGTGTGGCGCTCGGACAGACGACCGCACAGATGTTGGGTGCAGGTAACGATCACCAGGACCCGCCCGCATGTGCCGGTCGACCGGCGACCGGGGTTGTGCACGACCCCACGACACTGTGCCGGGTGCGAAAGACGATTGACTCCTCTGTCAGGGACAGTGTGCACATCATCGTGCCGAACAGGGGTCGTCTGTACCATCCGATTCTGACCTGCCGGGACAGACCGGTCTCACCCTCGTCGACGGTGCCTCTGACCTGCTCGGGCGGTGTCACCGAGCACGCCGCCGACGGCGCCACCGACCTGTGAATCACCGGCTACGACCAGGTCCAGGGTCGGGTGTCGATCTCGTCGAACCGCTGGACCCGCGGTACGACACCTGTCGGTTCGTGCTCGCCGCCCTCGGATTGAGGCTGCTTACCGACGGGCGTCCCCAAGATGTGTGAGAGTGTCCGGGTGGACGGCCGCGGTAGATATCGCGGGTGGTGACCGGTTCGACTCGCTGTTCACACTGTCGTCGATGAGGACCGTGTCGGGACGACCGACAACCTCAAACAGGTCGGCGCGACCGACACCCCCGTGACCGGGATCGAGTGTCCTGTCGAATAGAAACCGAACACGACCGTTCACACGTCGAACCCAGAACTCCGACCGCGGGTCCACCCCGGTCGGATTGTCACCCCTTCTATCGCTCACCCGAGCAGTTCGAGCTCTTCCAGGCGGCTGACTATCTTGTCGACGGCCTCGCGGGCGTCGTCGGGTCGTTTGCCACCCGTGATAACGAGTTTGCCCGACCCGAACAAAAGCGCCACCACGTCCGGTTCGTCGAGTCGGTAGACCAGCCCCGGGAACTGCTCGGGCTCGTACTCGATCTTCTCGAGACCCAGCCCGATGGCGATGGCGTTCAGATTCAGCGTTCGCCCCAGGTCGGCCGACGTAACAATGTTCTGAACGATTATCTCGGGGTCGTCCTCGACCTGGATGTTGAGCTCGCGGAGCTTGTCGAAGACGATCCGGAGACTCTCGTGCACGTCGTCGGTGCTTTTTGCACCCGTGCAGACAATCTTGCCCGAACGGAAGATCAGCGCCGCCGATTTCGGCTCCTGTGTCCTGTAGACCAGCCCCGGAAACTGTTCGGGGTCGTAGTCCGCCCCCTCGAGGTCCATCGCGACGCTCTGCAAGTCCAGCTCCTGCCCGATTCCCGTCGATGCGACGACGTTCTCGATATTTATTGTCTCTTTCGGGTCTGCCATGTCTCGTTTTAAATAACGTATTTAAGTCTTATAAATGTTCGTGGCTCGGACCAGTCAGCCTCCCGACTATCGGTGTCGACCGCCACGCTGATAGCCGTGGCACCGCCAGTAAGGACGTGTACGTCCTGGAACTGGCCGGCACGGATGACGAGTTCGCGGCCTACGAGGCGGGCACGGCGGCGAGCGACGTCACGACGTTCGCGCCGGGGTTGGCGCGGGCGCAGGACATCACCGACCGCGTTCGTGACCTCGGCTTTACACACCGGGTGAGCCGTCTGGTGGGGACCTGTGAGCCGACGGTCGGTGAGGCACGGGGGCTCCTGTCGGCGGCGACACTCGACCGGAAGGGGACAGTCGCGGTGCGGGCCGTCGATGTCCGGGGAACGACCGGAATCGATACCCAGCGTGCCGAACGGGAGTTGGGCGCGGTGTTGGTCGAGTGCGGGTTCGATGTGGATCTTGACTCCCCCGACCACGAGTTGCGCGCTCTGTTCGCCGGCGAGACGTGCGCGGTCGGCTGGTTGGTCGCCACTGTCGAGCGTGGGTTCGGTGATCGCAAACCCGGTGACCGGCCCTTTTTCCAACCGGGGAGTATGGACCCGATGCTCGCCCGGGGGCTGGCCAACATCGCGGGCGCAGAACCGGGCGCGACGATACTCGACCCGATGTGTGGCACCGGCGGTATCCTCATCGAGGCGGGGTTAGCCGGCGCACGTGTTCTGGGGATGGACGCCCAGGCGAAGATGGTCACCGGTGCACGCGAGAACCTCGATGCACTGCTCTCCGGTGGCTGGTCGGTGTTACAGGGCGACGCGGCCTCGCCGCCGCTGGCCGACGATAGCGTCGACGGGGTCGTGTTCGACGCCCCCTACGGCCGGCAGTCGAAGATCCGTGGCGACCTCGGAACGCTCGTGGGTGACGCGCTCGCGGAGGCAGGCCGTATCGCACCCCGGTGTGTCGTCGTCGGGGACCGCCCCTGGGCGCGGCCTGCGGGCCGGGCCGGGTGGGAGACCGAGGCCGCGTTCACCCGCCGTGTCCACCGCTCGCTGACCCGCTACATCGTCGTGCTCCGGCGGCGAAAGCGCTAAGTCGTCCAGGCCGACACACACGGTCAGATTCGCCTGGTGTAGCCGACGAGATAGGTTTGCTCGTCTGCATCCGGTTTCAGTACTTCCCCAGTTCAACCGCCGCGTGGAGTTGGGCAGTCTCATGGCCCGGCGGTGCTGGACCGGTGTTCGCAGGAGCGGGTCCGGGTGCACAGCTCGGCCCCACCGGAAACTGGGTCGAACCGGTAGAAACAGTTACCACGTTACAGATGCAACCAACATCATGGTCACAGCAGTCAAACTCGAGGAGGAAGCAAAGTCGCGTCTCGAGGAACTGCAGGCCGAGATACGGCTCCGGACCGGCGAGCGAGTGACACAGCAGGACCTGCTCACCCGACTCATCGACGACGCCTGCGACTCGCGTGAGGCGGTGATCGACTCGTTCCGCGACGAGACAGTCCCACTCTCGGCGAGTGAGAGAGAGACGATGCGCCGCGGCCGGTTCAACTCCGGCGTCGAAACCGACGAAGATGATATCGACGACGTTCTGTACGGGTGACCCGATGACGGTCATCGTCGACACGGGCGTCCTCTACGCCGACCACGACAGAGACGCGACGAGACACGAACCTGCCAGCGAGGCGCTCGGGGCGGTGTACGACGGCAACCTCGGGACGCCGTACGTGAGTGACTATATTTACGACGAGGCGGTCACACTGACACTGAAACGCGGGTCGTTCCCGCCAGCGAAGCGACTCGGCGACCGCCTCCGCGGTGTCGACCCGTACCCACAGGTCTACAGAGATACCAGGCAGAGTGCCTCGGGGTCGTACGGAAATCTCGATCTTCCGTGATGACGAGAGACGCAGTCTCTCGAACCACTGCGAGCGGGCGATGCCCGCGAGCAGTTGACGAGAGACGCAGTCTCTTAAACCACTTGACCCCGAGGTACTTCACGCGATGCAGCAGGTCTCTGCAGCCGTGTTCGACGATGCCGTCGACATCTTCGAGCGGTACGACGACCAGGCGTTGAGTTTCACGGACGCCACGACTGTCGCGCTCTGTCGCCGACACGGTATCGACGCTGTCCTCAGCTTCGACGACGACTTCGACGGGGTCGTCACGCGAACTGACCCTGAGACACTCGCGGACGGGTAACTCCTCCTCAGAGTGGGAGCCGCTGTCGGAGAGTGCCCTCGTAGTACCAGGTCACGAGTATCCCGACACCGCCGACGAGTGCGATCCAGATCAGATAGAGCCCCAGAAACAGTAGCAGGCGCGCGAACGAACCGGACGCGATGGCCTCGACTGCGTTGCTCCCGAGTAGTGCCGCAGAACCGGATATCAGCGGCAGAGAGAGCCCGAGAAACAGCAACGCCGCCCTCCGCCCGGAGGGCAGGTCCTCCGGGTGTGCAACCTCTCTCGTGTCGGTCGACCTGCTCGCACCGGCGATGTCCTGTCCGGGGTGCTCGCCCGCCCCGGTCGTGTCCTGTCCGGAGTGTTCGCCCGCCCCAGTCGGGTCCTGTCCGGAGCACTCGCCCGCCCCGGCCGGTTCCTGTCCGGAGTACTCGCCCGCCCCGGTCGGGTCCTGTTCGCGGTTGACGCGCGTGAGTCGGTCGAGCACGGCCGACTCGACGGTCTCCGAGTCAGCCGTGACGTTCTCCCGGACCTCCTTCTCCGCGCGCACCGAGAACTCGGTCTCGCCGTCTCCGTTTCCGGCGAACCCGACGACCACGCGTTCACCCCAACTGACCCATCTGACGCCGGTCTTCCCGATTGCGCGGTTATCGCCAACGTGGTAGATCCGGATGGCGTCGGTCCGCTCGAACGCCGCCCGGACGATGGCACCCGCCTCCTCGCGCGGGCAGTCGACCGTGACTGTCT
>KE356579.1:252375-254272 GCA_000416085.1 halophilic archaeon J07HX64
GTGGACGATACGCTCGGCGTGTTCGGCAATCTGGCGCTCGTGGGTGACCATCAGGATGGTCCGGCCCTCGTCGTGGAGCTCCTCGAACAGGTCCATTATCTCCGCGCCGGTGTCGGTGTCGAGGTTGCCGGTCGGCTCGTCAGCGAGCACCAGCGCGGGCTCGTTTACCAGTGCGCGGGCGATGGCGACCCGCTGGCGCTGGCCGCCCGACAGCTCTGTCGGGTCGTGGTCGAGTCTGTCACCCAGCCCGACGCGGGTGAGCAGTTCCTCGGCCCGCTCGCGGCGACCCATCTCGACGTCCTTGTTGAACACCATCGGGAGGGTGGCGTTCTCGGCGGCGGTCAGCCGGGGCATCAGATTGAACGTCTGGAAGATGAAGCCGATCTCCGTCCCGCGGAGCCGCGCCCGCCTCGCATCCGACAGCTCGCTCACGAGCTGTCCGTCGATCTCCACCTCCCCCTCGTCTGGCGTGTCCAGACAGCCAAGCAGGTTCATCAGTGTGCTCTTCCCCGACCCGCTCGGTCCCATCACCGCGGTGAACGACCCCTCCGGGAGCGAGAGCGAGACCCCGTCGAGTGCGTGGACCGGCTCGCCGAGATAGTACGTTCGGCGCGCGTTTCGTGTCGAAACCACCGCATCGGTTGCCTGCCTCTGTGACTGTGACATTGTGCGTGTTTAGACGAAACAGCCCCACGTCCCTGAGCCTCGATACTAGCTATACGGACCTTCCTGTCAGTACAGTACTAGCTATACAGAATACGCACGCAATCACGGGCCCGCATCTGGCCGTAGGCGCAGCTCCGGCGGTGTGGACCCGTTCGTGGAGCAGGTCTGCCACCTGCTACTCCATATCTGTCCTTCGCTGAACTCCTCAAAGAGGGCGGAGACGCACCGTTCGATGTTGTCCCGGATCGCACGGACCATTCCCTCCTCCTCCCTAAGACGTGTTTTATGATTACTATATCTATCTCGAACGCTCGCTGATCCTCCCGGCAGTCGGAATCTCTCCCCGCTAACCCTGGTGATACAGGCGGGCACCTTTTGAGCAGTACGTACGTAGGTGACCACACTCATATGCCTCTGACGAAGCGCATCATCCCGTGTATCGACGTGGACATCGACGATGATGGACAGGCGGCGGTGTACACGGGGGTGAACTTCGAGGACCTCGCGTACACAGGCGACCCGGTGGAGATGGCCCGGGCGTACAACCGGGCGGGGGCCGACGAGTTCGTCTTCCTCGATATCACGGCCTCCGCGGAGGGTCGGGAGACGATGCTCGACACCGTCCGGACGGTCGCCGACGAGGTGTTCATCCCGCTGACCGTCGGTGGCGGCATCCGCACACGGGCGGATATAAAAGAGACACTCCGGGCGGGCGCCGACAAGGTGTCGATAAACACCGGTGCGCTAGAGAACCCCGCCCTCATCGAGGAGGGGGCACGGGCCTTCGGCAACCAGTGTATCGTTATCTCGGTGGACGCCCGCCGGCGCTTCGACGACGAGGGTGAACACTACGTCGAGGTCGACGGCGAGTCCTGCTGGTTCGAGTGCACTGTAAAGGGCGGCCGCGAGGGCACCGGGGTGGACGTCATCGAGTGGGCGAGCGAGGCCGAGGACCGCGGCGCGGGCGAACTGTTCGTCAACTCTATCGACGCCGACGGCACGAAGGAGGGCTACGACATCCCGCTCGTGGCTGCGGTCGCCGACACCGTCTCGACACCCGTCATCGCCTCCTCCGGCTGTGGTGGCCCCGAGGATATCCACGAGGTGTTCACCGACACCGGCGCGGACGCGGCGCTCGCGGCCTCTATCTTCCACTTCGACGAGTACTCCATCCAGGAGACAAAAGCCTATCTCGACGAGCGCGGTGTTCCCGTCCGGCTCTGAGACAGAC
>KE356579.1:255678-257569 GCA_000416085.1 halophilic archaeon J07HX64
CCGTGTCGTAGGCGTCGACATCCAGCCGCGAGGCGGCGACAGTCGCCTCGACAACCGCGACACCGCTACGGTCGAACGCCGGGACGGTTCGTCTGCGCACCTCGCACTCGACGGGAACGAGCCGCCAGTCGACCCACTCGGTCCCGCCCTCCCGGCCGGCGCCGGTGCGCTCGGTTTCGACGCGGACCCAGGCGGCCGCGCTGTCGAGTACCGGGTCGTCCACCTCGTGGATACCGAGCGCCGCGTCGACGAACACCACAGGGTCCCTAAAAAACTGAACGTAGCCCTCGCCGCGGGCCTCGAAGTTCCGGCGTGTCCGGGTCCGCCCCCAGGTCCGTGCCCGCGCGTCTGTCGAGGGTTCGCCCGCTGCCGTCGTCGTTGTTCCGACGGCTGGTCTGGACCCGGTCGACCCCTCGCGATCCGGGGCGTGTATGCCGAGCGCCGCGGCGTTGTAGCGGTTGTTCGGTCCGAGCGTGGTCACGATAGACTCGGTCACACCGCGCAGTCTGACGGGCCAGTCGGTCACGGCTGTCACACCTCGAGTCCGCGTTCGAGTGCGACGAACAGCCCGCCGGCGACGATATCGGCGGTGGTGCCGGGGTTGATACCGCGGTCGACGAGGTCCTCCGCGAAGCGGTAGACACTTTCCTCGCCGTCGAGAACCTCGTTCGCCCGCCGGCGGACCTCGTAGGCCGTCTCGCGGTCGTGGTTGGTGACGACGAACGTGTCGAGTTCACGCGAGAGCAGTGCGAGATACGCCGCCGCCGCCCGGTCGGTGACCGACCCCTCGCCGCGCTCGATCACCCGTGCGAGTTCGAACGTCCACCCGAACCCGCCGGTCAACTCCGCGGCGATACCGTCCCGGTCGGCGCTCCGCGACATCACGTCCTCGAGGGTCAGCCCCGACTCCCGGAGCGCCGGTTCGGCGTCACCACCCCGCCGGACGTCGAGCGCGTCCATCCCCTCGGGCGGTTCGGGAACGGCGACGTCGACGTACTCGAAGGCGCGGTAGAACGCCACCGCGTCGTCGACGGTCGTCTCCTCGACAGCCGCACTCGCCCGGTCGGGCCGGAGCTCCCCCCCACCGGCGGCGGCCACCAGCGGCGTGAGCAACAGTGTCGCGCCGAACTGTGTGTTCCCGCCGGTCTGGTGGCTCATCCCCGCGATGGCCCGCTCGAAGGCTGGTCCGAGCGGGTCACCGTCGGCGACAGCCGCGAACCCGGCGTGGGTTCCGACAGCCCCGGCGAGGAACTGCTCGAACCGGAGCTCCGGATACTCCCGCTCGCGGTCGACGTTGCCTGGCTTCGGTGTACTCGACACCTCGAGCAACAGCGCGAGCTGTGCGTTCTGTGCGGTCGTGCGACCCGTGTTCTCCAGATTTGCTGTCATAGTCCTCGGTTGTCGTATCTCTGTCGTGTCATCGCACCCGTTCGCCCGACTCCGGGGCTGCCCGCCGGGGTTCACCGAACCACGCGTCGGTCGCCTCGCGCACCCGGGCGAGCACCGCCGGGTCCGTGCTCGGCCGACCCACACTAACCGCGTCGGCACCGGCGGCGAGGTACTCCCGGACCGTCTCCCCGTCGCGTACGCCGTTGTTCGCTACCACGAACAGCTCTGCCCCCGCCACCCGGCCGACGACCGGCTCGGAGTCCATCGCGTCCACGTGGGCGATATCGGCACCTGCCCTCGCCAGCTGTCGGGCCAACCCCGGCAGGTCTACCCCCGTCTCGGCCCGGAGCTTCACACTCACCGTGGCACCCGTCCGGTTGGCAGCCCGGACCAGTCGGGCGAGTCGGTTGGACTCCCCGAGCAGCGTCTCGCCGGCCCCGGCGTCACACATCTCCGCCTGCCGGCAGTGGGCGTTTATCTCCAGGACCGCGCCGTGACGGGC
>KE356579.1:259053-260518 GCA_000416085.1 halophilic archaeon J07HX64
TCCGGCGAGACACTGATTGTCGGCAACGGCACCGTCGGCAAGACCGTCGCCAGCGAGTTCGAGGAGCTCGGGGTCGAACACACGGTCATCGACAAGGTCGATATGGAGGGTGTCGACGTCGTCGGTGACGCAACACAAACTGAGACACTCGCCGCTGCCGGCATCGACGACGCACAGACGGTCATACTCGCGCTCCCGGACGACACCACCACCGAGTTCGCCACGCTCGTCATCCGTGATACGGCGCCCGATACCGAGATTCTCGCCCGCATCCAGAACGACGCGAACATCTCGAAGACCTACCGGGCCGGCGCCGACTACGTGCTGTCGCTGTCGACTGTCACCGGCCGTATGTCCGCCTCGTTCCTGCTCGAGGACCGTGATACCGTCGCGATGAAACAACAGGTCGAGGTAATAAGCACGACCACACCGGCGCTCGTCGGCCAGACGATGGCCGAGACGGATATCCGCGAGCGAACCGGCTGTACCGTCCTCGCCGTCAGACGAGGCGATACCACCGTCACGGAGATCGGGCCGAACACCGAGATACGCGAGGGCGACGAACTCCTCGTCGTCGGCGCGGACGACGGTGTCCACGAGTTCGAGCGCCTGTTCACCTGACACCGAAGAGGCACAACGGCCTCGCTGGAGTACAGCACGCAGACAGAACGGCCTCGTCCGTGGAGTAAGCACGACCCAGAACGGCGTCGCGCAGAACAGGCCAATCGGTGGTGTGACACGGCGTTCCGAGTAGTGAGCAGAGCGGTGCGGTCATATGTGGGGGAGACGAACGCGGAGTATGGAGTTCGGAACGGCCGGCATTCGGGGCCCGGTGACTGAGCTACGGCCGGAACTCGCTCTGGCGGTGGGCCGTGCGGCGGGTATGGATGCGGACGAGGCGGACACGGCACTGGTGGTCGGGCGCGACGGCCGGACGACCGGACCGTCGCTGGCGGCGGCAGTAGAGGCTGGCGCGACCAGCGCTGGGGCCGAGGTGCGCCGCGTGGGACAGGTGCCGACACCGGCGCTGGCGTTTGCCTCCCGTGGCCGGCACGGTCTGATGCTCACCGCGAGCCACAACCCGCCCGACGACAACGGTATCAAACTGTTTGCCGACGGCCGGGAGTACGACCGCGCGGCCGAGCGGCGTATCGAGTCTCGCATCGAGTCCCGCCCCGACCCGGTCGCTTGGGACGAGTACGGCGACACGGAGCAGTTGTCGGTGGTATCGCGCTACCGCGAGGCGGTTGCGACCTACGCAGGTGAGTTCGGCTCGACGGCCTCGCTCGCGGTGGCCGTCGACTGTGGCAACGGGATGGCGTCGCTGTCGACGCCGCAGGTTCTGCAGGCGCTCGGGGTCCGTGTTGTTGCACTCAACGCCAACGTCGACGGCCACTTTCGGGCACGCGAGAGCAAGCCGACCCCCGAGAGTCTCGCCGACCTCCGGACGTTCGTCGCCGACACC
>KE356579.1:261762-263674 GCA_000416085.1 halophilic archaeon J07HX64
GCGGCAGCGACTCTGTCGCGAGCAGAAAGATAGCGCTCGCATTGTTTATTACGATGTTGACCTCGCCGAACCGGTCGATCGCCCGCTCGGCGGCGGCCTCGACAGCCGTCTCGTCGCGGATATCGAGCTGTATCGGCAACGCCTCGGCGCCGAGTGTCTTGACCTCGCGAGCGGTCTGCTCGATCGAGCCCTCCATATCCTTTTCATCCCCGTAGTCGTCCTGTTCACTGGTCTTCCCGGTAGAGACGATGTTACAGCCCCGCGCGGCCAGGTCGAGCGCGATCTGCTTGCCGATGCCACGTGTCGTGCCCGTGATGAACGCCGTGCTATCCGAGAGATCGGGTTTCTCCAGTGTCATACCTCCGATTCGACGGGGACTCTCATAAAATGGCCGTCTCCAGGGTGGTGACCGGACGACAGCACTGAATCGCACAGTCACCGACCGGGGGTTGGTCGTCGTCGGCACCGACCTCTGACTCCTCTCGAAACACGGCAGGTCGACGAGCTCACGCTCTCCGAACTGGTCACATACCGAAGGGACGATCGCCTGGTGGGACACACGAGCCGACCGCTCGACACACAGACGTGTGTGACTCGCTCACCCAGACTTCCACAGAGTTCGACGACGTGTGGTCGGCCCTGTCGTGGCGTCCTCACGACACGAACATACGGCTTCCGGGAGAGCTCTGACCGTGTGACGTGTGTCGCTCACTCGGGGACCGCCGCGAGTGTCGTGATAGCGGGAGGACTCCGGGCGGAGGCCTGCTGCACCCGGTGCTCGAAGCTCTCGAACCCGGCAGCCTCGAACATCCGGTCGGCCTCGGCCTCGTCATAAAACAGCATGATGGCGTTCGCCATCCGCCGACGGATCGGACCGTCGGGCGCGTCGGGACCGACCACTAACACCGGAGCGCCCGGCTCTCCGACCCGCCGGAGTTCACGCAGTGTCGCCACGGGGTTGGGCCAGTACTCGATAGAGCCCGACGACCAGACGATATCGAAGCTATCGTCGGGGAACGGGAGCTGTTCGGCGTCACTCAGATAGAAGCGGACCGGTCCTCGACGGCCGAACTTCTCGAAGGCACGGGCGAGTTGGTGGGGGCTCTGGTCGATACCGTGGACGCGGTCGCTCTCCGCGGCGAGTGCCTCTGTCGCAAAGCCCGTCCCGCAGCCGACATCGAGCACCCGGTCCCCGGGCGAGATGTCGAGCATCCCGATGGCCTCGTCGCGCATTTCCTCAGTCCAAATAAACGGGTTGATTCGGTCGTAGACCCTCGAGAGATACCTGTAGAACGTCCGTGCGCGGTCCTTGTCCTCGAGTACTCCCATCGATGTCTGTTTGCCGTCGCCGGAAATAACAGTCCCGGATTCGAGGCCCGCGGTCGACGGAGATGCACCACCCTGGGGACGCCCGGGGAGTCTCCCTGTCGCGGTGACCCCTGCTGTGCGTGACTGTCCGTAACGCGGCGGATGTCACTCCGGAACCCGCGGCCAGACCCCACGGGGACCCACCGACAGAAGGAGTCCGAGGGCTGCACACGAGACAGCGAACAACACGACGAGCACGACCCTGGTTGGAACACTCTGTGCTCCTGTGATAGCCGCGTCTTTGTTACCGCTGTCGACACCAGACGGTCGAACACCACCCCCCGATTGTCGGGGACAGTTCAGCGAGTATCGTTCCAGTGTGCCTGCGTTCGGTCAGATACAGCTATCTCTCACGGGCAGTCTACTGAGTTTCGTACTATCCCCTACATCCTCCTACAACGCGTGGACGTGACGATAGCGGGACAGTCAGGTAATAGGAGGGTGTGGTGGGAGGGGTCGGTCCGGAGGTTCAAGTGTGAGGGTGGGACCAGCCCACATATGGACCAACTGGAGGCACGCATCGAGGCGCTCGAGCGAGCGGTGA
>KE356579.1:264775-266282 GCA_000416085.1 halophilic archaeon J07HX64
AAAAAAGACCGACTGCAGTTTCGGACGATTAGCTGGTCCGGATGACGTCGAGTCCGTTCTGTTCCTCGACGCTGTCGCGGCCGCCGTCGGTTTCACCGAACTCGCGGTCGACACCGGCGTTCTCGGCAGCATCGAATGTTCCGGTTTCGAAGTCGCCCTCGATGGCACGGCGGGACTTGTCGGCCTGCTTCTGTGCGGTCGGGCCGAGCACCTGCGCGCTTTTGACGCCGGTCATGATCGCCATGACACGCACCTTTCCTTTGTAGTCATCCTCGATACGTGCGCCCCAGATGACGTTGGCGCTCGCGTCGAGTCGCTCGGTGATGTTCTGAGCGATGCCCTCGGCCTCCTGCAGGGTGAGGTCGGGACCGCCGGTAATGTGAACCAGACCACCGCTCGCACCGCGGTAGTCCACATCCAGCAGCGGGTGGTTCATCGCGTCCTTGACCACCTCCTCGGTCTTGTTCTTGTCCTGTGTCTCGCCGACCAGCATGACCGCGACACCGCCCTGGTTCATTATAGCCTGCATATCGGCGTAGTCGAGGTTGATCAGTGACGGCTGGGTGATCGTCTCCGAGATGCCCTTTACAGTCTCGGCGATTATCTGGTCCATCACCGAGAACGCCTTGCCGATGGGCAGGTTCGGGACGTACTCGAGCAGCCGGTTGTTGTCGAGCACGATGATGGAGTCGGCCTCCTCGCGGAGTCGCTCCAACCCCTCCTCGGCCTTCACCGTACGGGCGCGCTCGACGTTGAACGGTGTGGAGACCATCCCGACGACGATTGCGCCCTGCTCCTTTGCGAGCTTCGAGAGAACCGGCGCCGCGCCGGTCCCGGTACCGCCGCCCATACCGGCGGTGACGAACACGAGGTCGGCGTCGCTGAGGACATCTTTCAGTGTGCCCTGTGCCATCTCGGCGGCGCGCTCACCCATCTTCGGGTCACCGCCCGCGCCGAGGCCGTTCGTGAGCGACTTGCCCACGAGAATCTTCGTGTCGGCCTCGACCATCTTGAGATGCTGCTTGTCGGTGTTGATAGCGATGGTATCGGCACCGTCGACACCGATATTGTACAGTCGATTGACCGTGTTGTTGCCGGCACCGCCACAGCCGACAACCACGATACGGGGGTCACCGAACCCCTCGGCGTCGGCCATCTGTTCCTTTTCTTGCTCGTCGCGGACAAGCGCCTCATTGACGATATCTTGCATCGTCAGGCCCTTGCCCACGAGCGGTCCTTGCGGCCGTCCTCGTGACCGTCTTTCTTTTCCGAGGAACGACGATTCTCGGCGTCGTGCTCGGCGAGCATCTCGCGTACGGCCGACCGGATCGCCTCGCTTCGGTTCGGATACTCTCCGGTTTCGACCATCTGCTCTACCTGTTCAACCTGCTGTTTCGGAATCCGTAGTGTCACACGCTCCATTGTTAGGCTTCCCTTTTGATGGGTAAGACGGGAGGTCCTCTGATTCGCTTTGGTCGTTTTACACGGCGAAACTGCGGTACGGCAC
>KE356579.1:267345-277725 GCA_000416085.1 halophilic archaeon J07HX64
CCAGTCCGAGCGAGCTCGTCGCCACAGTCGCAAAAGACCTGTGAGACGCTTCTCGCCGCAGTTCGGGCAGTGAACGTGGGACTGTGATATCGTCTCACCGCACTGTGTGCACACGCTACGCTCTCCACGGGTCCCGCCTTCACCCTCATCCGGCTCTGTCTTACCTCCGGTGGCGCTGTGTGACGACTCGCTCGACGCGATGCGTGACACGTCGCCGGTCGTGTTTACATCAGCGGCACCGTCACCCCCTGTTCCGGAGACGGCAGCGGTATCTGGCCGGTCGAGCGTGACGTTTATACTGATCTCTCCGGCGCGATGCGTCTGTTCACGATCACCGACCGGTGTGTGCGTGCGCTCTGACAACCGACTGTCGATGCGTTCGACAAGCATCTCGTCGATGCGTTCGACAAGCACCTCGTCGATGCGTTCGACAAGCACCCCGTCGATCTGCTCGCCCACGCTGGTGTCCGCGGAGTGGCTGGCCGTCGTGTCGGCGTGCCGTTCGATGTACTCCCGCAGCGCCTCGCGCAACACCTCGCTCTTCGAGGTGTCGAACGCTTCGAGTCGGGAGACGAGGTCGTCGTCAGCACGGAACGTGAGCTTGCTCATGCGCTCTCATAACGAGTCTCGATGCGCTCCCATTTCAATCTTTGGCAGATGTCTGACACCGCATCGGCACGGTCTTGTGCTCACCGCACGTCCCCGGGTATGCGGGCAGTCCAGTTCACAGAGCACGGTGACAGAGTGGTTATCGAGCACGGGGCTCACCCCGATATCTAGCCGGGACGCGGGAAGATGCGTCTCGAGGCCCAGGCCGGAGCTCTGAACCACCTGGCTATCTGGACCCGACGAGTCGGTGTTCGTTCTCGGTGCGAGCGGCGTCGGCCACGGGACTGTCCAGATCGCCGCCCACCTCGCGAGGTGTACGCAACCGCGAGCGGCGCCGGGAAACGTTCACACGCCCACACGATCGACTACGAGGCCGAGAGCTTCGCCGACGCGGTCCGGAAAGGGGAGTGTCGATGTGGTCGTCGACCACGCCGGCGCGGCGACCTGGCGGGACCCGCTCGCCAGCCTCGCCCGAGGTTGTCGACTGCTCACCTGCGGCGCGACGACCGGCCCACACCCCGAAACAGACATCAACAACATCTTTTGCAACCAGTTGTTCGTTGTCGACTCGACTATGTACCGGACCCTGTCTGGGCGGGCGCGCTGGACCCGCACGTCCGTGTGATACTGTCGATAAGCGAGACTGCGGCGGGCAATCGCATGCTCGAGGAACAACGGGTCTGGCGAACTCGTGCTCGTCACCGACCGACACTACGAGTGAGATGACGGACACGACAGGGCCGGTGCAGAGGGACCTGATCGGAGTCGTCGGTCGATCCGGCCTCTCACAGTGCCAGACGTGGGTCCTGTTTCCGATGCTTCCTATTATCCTGTCCAGGTCCGTCACTGTCTGGGTAAGGCTGTGCAACCTTCGAATGAGAAAACCTCCTTTGACACACTTTCGAACGGGAACCGGAATCCGCGCTCAGCGCATATCCCGGCGAATCGCGATCTCGAACCAGGGACAGAGCCGTAGTTGGCGGTACCAGCGTCGGTTGTGTGTGAGACGCTCGTAGGGTGCCCAGAGCACACCGGCCACCTCGTCGGGGTCAGGGTCGAGATGTGTGTCCTCGAGCGTCGCCTGCAACACCGCACAGACCTCGTGTTCGATGCCCTCGTCGTAGTAGCGGCGGCGGTACTCGAAGCGGTCGGTCAGCGTTAGCGTGTCGTACTGGTCGGGTGTGACGCCGAGTTCCTCATCGAGACGCTGGCGTGCTGCCTCGATCTGTGACTCGTCCTCACGAGGGTGGGAGGCGACGGTGCCGTCCCAGTGGTCGTCCCAGAGGCGCTTGTCGGGGCTGCGCTGTGCGAGCAGAATCCGTCCGTCCTCGTCGAACAGCAGCGCGGTGAACGCCCGGTGACGGATACCCTCACCGGTGTGGGCCGCGAGCCGGTTGACAATCTCCTGTCTGTGGTCGTCCGCGTCGACAGCAACGACCTCTTGGGTGGCGTTCTCGTGGTCGGGCGAGTCACCAGCCTTCGCCATACAATACACTGGCCCAGGGGATTCAAACACTCTTCGTTTCGGGTCGCACCCCGGTGGGCCAAACACTCTTACACCGGGCTTGCGTAGCGGCCCACATGTCGCGGGCCGAGGACCAGATTGCGCAGTACCTCTACCAGGGGGAGTCCATCCGGTCAACGTTCGATGTCGGCCCGGTCCGTATTGTACTAACCTCAAACCGTGTGTTCGCGTCGCTCCCCGACGACGGGATACAGCGGGCGGAGTTGCCGGATGTCACCGATATCTCTCGGACGACCCGTGGCTCGCGCTCCGGGGTGGTGTGGGGGGTTTCGCTCGGGATACTCGGAGCGGCTTTCCTCGGGGTCGGGCTCTCGGTCAGCGTCAGCGAGATATTCGCCGCGCGCGAGTTCCGCGAGGATGCCGCCACCAGCGCCGGTGCCGGCGGGTTGACCGACCTCGTCAACCTGGTGTTGTGGATGGTCGAGAACCTCGGGCTACTGCTGCTCGGACTCGGGTCCGTCTGTCTGTTGCTCGGGGTGCTCTCGGTGATGAACTACTGGTTCAGGGTCCGCGAACGGAGCCTCACAATCCACCTCGCCGGCGACCGACCCGATATCCACCTGCCGCTGAGGCACATCTCTGTCAGAGAGGAGTTCCGTCTCGAGAAGGCGCTCGTCCCGGAACAGGTGTCCGACGACATCCCGGCCGATATCGACGTTGACAGTATCCCGGTGTCGGACACCCGGGACGACGAATCGGCCGGCGCAGAATCCCCGACGGGTGAGACAACGGACCCCGGCAACGACCCGACCGTGGCCCCGGGCGACGAGACAGCCGACGACACCGGCGAGTTCGAGTGGGTCGGGACCGGGGCTGCCACCGACGGACCGCCACAGGACAGCACGACCGACGAACGGGAGTGAGATAGCCAACGTGTCTCCTGTGTGCCCGGTCGGCGCCCGGTTCCGGTTTCCCCCCCTCGGGCGACAGCAGACACAGACCACGCGCCCGGCCACGACGACCAGACAGGACCGTTTCCGGTGAGCCTCGACAACCGGGCCACACGCCTGCTGTGGGCAGCGAGGGACCCGAGAACGGGACAGCCCCGGATTCCTGTCAGAGCAGTTCCCAGACAGGTGGGACCCGAAAAATACTTGACAGTTGGGACCGTGCGGATTAGGTAGAATGCCAGATGGTACTCGTCGTCTTTCGACGAACGTCCCCGGAGTGGACGAGATACTCGAGGGCGGGCTCCGGTCCCGGTCTGCGACGCTCGTCCGCGGGGCACCGGGTGCGGGAAAGACGATCTTCGGGCTTCACGTGCTCGCGGGCGAGGGGTCAGACACCGGTCTGTACATCAACCTCGGCGAACCGGCCGATTACCTGCAGGACACCGCGGAACAGTTCGGTCTCGACATCGGGAACGTGGTGTTTCTGGACCGCTCACCCTCCCGGTCACAGTTCCAGGAGGACAGCACCTACGACCTGTTTCACACCGACGAGGTGGAAACACCGTCGCTGGTCGACGCTATCCGCGAGCAGGTCGTCGAGACCGACCCGGAGCGGGTCGTTATCGACCCGGTGACCGAGCTCAGGTACCTCGCACCCGACGAGTACCAGTTCCGCGAGCAGGTGCTCGGTCTGCTCGCGTTCCTCAAAGACGAGGGTACAACGGTGGTGTTGACCTCGCAGGCGGCACCGTCGATGCCCGACGACGACCTCCAGTTTCTCGCCGACGCGGTGCTCAATCTGGACCAGGACGGCCGTCGACGGACGCTCTCGGTCTCGAAGTTCCGCGGGTCCGATAGCCGGACCGGTCCACACGGTGTGGCCATCACCGGGGACGGTATGCGGGTGTGGCCCCGACTCGAACCGGCCCGCCACGGGCAGACCGGACCGACGGAGACGCTCTCCTCCGGTGTGTCGGGGCTGGACTCGATGCTCGGCGGCGGGCTGAGCACCGGCACCGTCACCTTCCTGAGCGGACCGACCGGCGCGGGAAAGACCACCACCGGTCTCCAGTTCCTGCACACGGCCGCCGCCGCGGGCACCCAGTCGGTGCTGTACAGCTTCGAGGAGAGCCTCGAGACGATGCTCGACCGGGCCGAGGCGCTCGGGATGCCCGTTCGCGACCTCATCGCCGACGGCTCTCTCGTGGCCACCGACATCGGGCCGGGCGAAGTCGGCCTCGACGAGTTTACCTACCACATGCGGACCGAGGTCGAAGAAAACGGCGCCGAGATGGTCATGCTCGACGGCGTCAGCGGCTACGAGCGTGCGTTCCAGGCAGAGGATACCACACAGCAGCTGGTGCACATCGGTCGGTACCTGCGCAATATGAACGTGACCGGGCTGGTGACAAACGAGGTGCACCAGATAACCGGCGAGTTCCGGGTCACCGAGCAGCAGATGAGCCACCTCGCCGACACCATCCTCGTGTTGCGACACGTCGAGTACCGCGGTGAACTCCGGAAGGTGATCGGTGTCCTCAAGATGCGGACCCGGAACTTCGAGAACAGACTGCGGTTGTTCCGACTCACCGAGGACGGGTTGACTGTCGGTGAACCGCTCTCTGACCTGCGGGGCATCCTCACCGGCACGCCGGACTGGAGCGATGTCGAGTGAACCGATTACCCAGTTCACCGGTCCCGACACACAGTCGTGTATCCCCGGCCTTGTCTGCCATGCAGTTCGACAGTTGTATGACTGATGCACCCGTAAGATACCTAGGCTGACGCACGCTCTGTGGTGGTGTACAGACCCGGACGTGTCTCGGCAGGTCATCGAGGAACAGACGATGATGGACGAGCAACCAATCAAAGATATCGAGTTCGACCCGGACTCGGGGTCGGAGTCTGCGGTTGTCTACCCGCTCGTTGCCGACAGCGGGAACCGACGTGTCCTCACAGACTGGCTGACAGACCACGACTCATACCGGCTCGCGCCCCGAGATGGCCCGGTGACCGAGGCCGACTGTGATATCTGTATCGCCGACCAGGAGGGGTTCGAGAAACACAGAGCGACACTCGAGAGTGCCAAATCGGCGGCAGAACCGGTTTTGCTGCCGGTACTGCTGCTGGTTTCGGAGTGGGACTCCGACTTCGCCGGGCGGGAGGGGGGTGAGCTTGTCGACAACGTCTTTGTCTCGACAGTCGACGAGATGGTCTCGACACCGATACGACAGTTAGAGCTCGAGTGGCGGATGCAGGCGCTGTTGCGTCTCCGGAGACAGTCGCTGGAACTGGCGGCGAAACAGGAGCGGCTCACGGTGTTCCGGCTTGCCGCCGAGGCCGCCGGCCACGGCATCTACATCACCGATGCCGACGGCCGCATCGAGTATACAAATCCCGCGTTCGAGGAGATAACGGGCTACAGCCGCGACGAGGTGCTCGGCAAGACCCCCGGACTGCTGGACTCCGACGAGATGCCTCCGGAGCACTTCGACGAACTGTGGGAGACCGTCTCGGAGGGGGAGGTCTGGGAGGGTGAGCTTATCGACCGCCGCAAGAGCGGCGAACGCTACATCGCGTACCAGACAGTGGCACCGATAACCAACGACGGCGACCTGCAGGCGCTGGTCACAGTCCAGACAGACATCACCGAACGTGTCGAGGCGAAACGCAAACTCGAGCGCCACCGGGATATCGTCGAGCGACTCAACGACCCGATTATGTTGCAAGACCGCGAGGGGGACTTCGAGCTGCTCAACGAGGCCGTCGCCGACTACGCGGGGGTGCCGGCCGAGGAACTGCGCGGTGAGGACGAGTTCCTGTTCATGGACGAGGAGACAGCGGCCCGCATCGACCGGCAGAAATCAAAGGTGCTCGAGCGCGAGGAGCCGATCGACTACGGCGTGATGCCGACCTTCGAACTGAACGGCGAGCAGGCCAACTTCAGCACGACCCGCTACCCCTACTACGACCGCGACGACAATCTCGCGGGCACCATCGCGATCTGCCGGAACGTGACCGACCTCCAGGAGCGGACCCAGCAGCTGCGGGTCATCGACACCATCCTGCGGCACAACCTCAGAAACAGTCTGACAGTGATCGGGCTGCTGGCCGAACAGCTCCAGAGCCGGGTCGACGGTGCACTCGCCGAGATAGCCGGACGTATACTCGAGAGCGCACAGGACCTGCGCGAAACCGGTGAGAAATCCCGCGCGATCACGAGCGTTCTCGCGGACCAGCCGACCCGGGGGCGTGTCGATATCGCTGACGCGGTGCGGTCGGTCGTGGACGTTGTCCGAGAGGACTGGCCCGATGCAAATCTTGCGGTGTCGGCCCCAGAACGCGCGACGGCCATCACGACACTCAAGATAGACGAGGCGATCGAGGAGCTTGTGAGGAACGCACTCGACCACAGCGACCGGGAGACACCGACTGTCGAGGTCCAGGTCGAGACGGGTGACGATGCTATCACAGTGTATGTCGTCGACGACGGTCCGGGGATGTCCGAGATGGACCGCGACGTGCTGAGACTCGGTGCCGCAACCGACGACCTGTACCACGGCAGTGGGCTCGGCTTGTGGCTGGTGTACTGGATTGTCAGTCGGGCCAGCGGGACAGTCACCGTCGACGATCTGGAATCGCGCGGGACCCGCGTGACAGTGCGAGTCCCGCGACACAGCGAGGGGTGAGTGTCTACTTAAGGAGTAACGCGAGTACCACGGGACACTGTGCCCGTGGGTGAAGCGCGTCGGGTTATTTCACAAGATTTATTATCGACAGCAAGAATGTACCAATAACAACCAGAAATGACCCCCAAAGAATGGAGTTGAAGACCTCAATTCCTTTACTGGTTGTTCGACAGTTTGGAAACGTGGCTCCTCTCGAAACCCGCCACTGGCGGTGAGACGGGAGTTTCAACGGGTCGTGGTGGAGCGACCGACCCTCACGGACTCCTCATCGAGTTCGGGTGTTAATTCCAGCCGACCCTTACCGGGGAACGTCGAGGGGAATTAAATTCGCCTGCTGGTGCAGTGCCGTCCTAAACGGCGAGGCCATGGGACACCGCGCCCGTGGTACTTCACAGCACCCGGGTCCGGTAGCCCGCCGCGGCAGTCTCGTCGGTGACTCTGCCGGATTCCTCGGCGGCGTCGAGCACGTCTGTAACAAAGGATTTCGGCACCTCGACACCGATGAAGTCATTCCCTTCCCGGCCGGTCGTGAGTCGTGCCATCGTGCGTGCCGTGCCGTTATCGTTGTAGATACTCCCCACCTTCTCCCCGTCACGGTTGAACCGGAGCGTGACATCTGTCGGCTCCAGTTCGTCGAAGCTGACCTCGAACACCATCCGGTCGTCCTCGATACGTGCGAGCAACAACCCGTCGTGCTCTGTGATAACCGAATCCATGCCGGTGTTCGGAACCTGACCCGCCTGTTCCTTTCGATGCCTGACCCACCGCCGCAACACACCCACCTGTCTTGGTCCGCTCTGTCCGCTCCAACCGCCAGACGTGTCGCACCCGCGCACGTGCGCAATATTCTTATACCCACTGAACCCTTATGATTTATCATGGCAGGAGCTGAGCGTGCGGAAAACGATTCCGTGCCCGCGTACAACGAAGTCGACGTGTCAGTGCTCGTCATCGGGGCCGGTGGAGCCGGTGCCCGAACGGCGATCGAACTCGCCGAGCGCGGTGTCGACGACACACTGGTGCTCGGGAAGCGCAACCACGGTGACGCTCACACGACCTGGGCACGCGGTGGTATAAACGGTGCGCTCGGAACACACGACCCCGAGGATAGCTGGGAGATCCACGCCGCGGACACACTCAACGAGGGGCACTTCGTCAACGACCCCGAGAAGGTCGAGACGGTCACGAAGCAGATGCCCGACCGGTTGCGCGAACTCGACGACTGGGGGATGGACTTCTCCCGGACCGAGGACGGCGAGCCCGACCAGCGGTTCTTTGGTGCGCAGTCGTTCCGCCGGACCGCGTTCGCCGGTGACTACACCGGTGAGGCGCTGCTGAACACGCTCGTCGAGAAGGCACAGGAGTACGAGGTTCCCTATCAAGAGAACGTGATGATAACAAAGCTGCTCTCGGACGGCGAGCGCTGCCACGGCGCCGTCGGGTTCGACATGGACACCGGCGAGTTCATGCTGTTCAACGCCGGGGCAGTCGTGCTCGCCGCGGGCGGTCACGCGGCGGTGTACAACAGACACACCTCCCGGGACGACGAGAACAACGGTGACGGAGCGGCGCTGGCACACGATGCCGGGGCCGAACTGATGGACATGGAGTTCGTCCAGTTCCACCCGACCGGGATGGCTGTCGACGAGGACGACCCGGAGTGGGAGCCCTGGAGTGGTCGGCTGGTCACCGAGGCTGTTCGCGGGGAGGGCGGTCGCCTGTTCAACTCCGAGGGCGAGCGGTTCATGGAGCGGTACTCGCCCGACCAGATGGAACTCGACGCGCGTGACATCGTCGCTCGCGCAATCGCGGAGGAGATCGCGGAGGGTCGCGGGACCGAAAACGGTGGTGTGTATCTGGACATCTCCCACCGCGAGCAGGAGTTCATACAGGATCGACTCCCCCGGATGTACGAGCGGTTCTCGAATCTTGGGGTCGATATGGCCGAGGAGGCAGTCGAGGTGGCGCCGACCTCCCACTACGGGATGGGCGGTGTTCGCGTCGAGAAAGACGGCGAAACCAGCGTCGACAACCTGTACGCAATCGGTGAGACGATGGCCGGCGTTCACGGGGCGAACCGCCTCGGCGGGAACTCGTTGGCTGAGACAGTCGCCTACGGTGCCGTGACGGGTGCGGCTGTCGCGGAGCGCGTCGATGGTCCGGGCACGATACCGGAGGACACCCATACCTCGGTCGCCAAGCCCCACCTCCACGGTCTCCAGGCTACCGCCAACCGCGACGGCGAGTACGAGCCCGAGTCGCTCATGACCGAGCTACGGGACCTGATGTGGGAGCACGCGGGCATCCTCCGGAAGGAGTCCTCGCTCCGGGCAGGACTCGACAAGCTCGACGACGTCCGCCGGAAGGCCCAGCAGATGCGCGTTGGCGACGCGCAGAGTCAGTCGTTCGAGTTCGCGATCGACATGGGGTTCATGCTGACAGCCTCGGAGGCAATCCTCCGGAGCGCGCTCGAACGCACCGAGTCACGCGGTGCTCACTACCGAACCGACCACACAGAGAAAGACAAGCAGCTGCAGTGTAACATCTGCATCGAGCAGAGTGACCTCGGCGGGATGGTGCTGTCGACCGAACCGGTCGACGAACCGAGCGAGTCGGTCCGTGCGGCTGTCAACGAAGGACACGAACTCGACTATCATCAGCTCGAGTGAGCGGTCAGCGCTCGCTCTCGCTTACCCTGTCGATAACGTTCTCGCGACCGATTCTGAGCTTCTCGATCTCCCCCTCGTCGGCCATGTCCGAGAGCACACGCGAGGCCTTGGAGGGCGACCAGTCGAGTTGGTCGGCCAGATCTGACTGTTTCATCCGGCCACCCTCGACCTCCAGCGCCGCGATGACCCTGTCCTCGTCGGTTGCCAGTTCGGGCACCTCACCGGGGTTGGTGGCTGTTTCTGTCTCTTTTCTCTCCTGGTGAGTCTCCGCTGTTCCGACGGCGGTATCGGGCTCCTGCCCGTCGTCGGTCACCGCTTGGCCCGCCGAGTCGGGTTGTTGTCGACGCTGGTGGAGGTAGAGCGCGGTGACACCAGCGAGCACCGCGACGCCCGCGGTGCCGAACAACACCGACCCGGGCAGACCGCCGGAGCCGTCACCACCCGAGTTGCCGGGGCTGTCGTCGGCATCGCTCCCGGTCGAACCGTCGCCTGTGCCGTCGGCACCGTCGGTCGAGTCGTCGGGGCTGCCGGATTGGACAAACTCCGCGGTGGGGCGGCGGTCACCGAACTCGACTGGACCCTCCCACCGCAGCTCGTTGCTCCCCACCTGGTCGGGGTCGGGTTCGACAGTGGTTGCCTCGTAGCCGTCGGGTGAGCGAATGACCAGGATGCTGTTCTCCTCGAGAAAGAGCCCGTCCTCGAAGGTGTCCCCGACGGAGACCGTCCCGTTATCGACCGGTGCGAACCCCTCCCAGTTGAACCGGTACGTGACGAACCCCCACTCGCGCGGCACGACCTCGGTTCCGGTTTCGGCCTCGAACCCGGTTGCTGTCATCTCCCGTTCGGTGACTGCCGTCTCCTGTCTGGTGAGATTCTCCGCCTCCGAGACGGCGCTCCTCATCGTGGCCCGGTAGTCGTCGACGAACTTCGAGCGGTTGCTCGCGAACTCGCCCTGGAAGGCTGCAAACTCCGTCTCGGCCTGGTCGGAATCGAGCTCC
>KE356579.1:277775-279364 GCA_000416085.1 halophilic archaeon J07HX64
GGAGCCGATCGACTACGGCGTGATGCCCACCTTCGAACTGAACGGCGAGCAGGCTAACTTCAGCACGACCCGCTACCCCTACTACGACCGCGACGACAATCTCGCGGGTACCATCGCGATCTGCCGGAACGTGACCGACCTCCAGGAGCGAACCCAGCAGTTGCGGGTCATCGACACCATCCTGCGGCACAACCTCAGAAACAGTCTGACGGTGATCGGGCTGTTGGCCGAACAGCTCCAGAGCCGGGTCGACGGTGAACTCGCCGAGATGGCCGGACGCATCGTCGAGAACGCACAGGGGCTGCGCGAAACCGGCGAGAAGTCCCGCGCCATCACGAGTGTTCTCGCAGACCAACCGACTCGGGGGCGTGTCGATATCGCTGACGCGGTGCGGTCGGTCGTGGACGCTGTCCGGAGGGACTGGCCCGAGGCAAATCTGGCGGTGTCGGCCCCGGAACGCGCGACGGCCATCACGACACTCAAGATAGACGAGGCCATCGAGGAACTCGTCAGGAACGCACTCGACCACAGCGACCGGGAGACACCGACTGTCGAGGTCCGGGTCGAGACGGATGACGATGCTGTCACGGTGTGTGTCGTCGACGACGGCCCCGGGATGTCCGAGATGGACCGCGACGTACTGAGACTCGGTGCCGCAACCGGCGACCTGTACCACGGCGGCGGGCTCGGCCTGTGGCTGGTGTACTGGATTGTCAGTCGGGCCAGCGGGACAGTCACCGTCGACGATCTGGAATCGCGCGGGACCCGCGTGACCGTGCGAGTCCCGCGACACGGCGAGGAGTGAGTGTCTACAGCACCCGGGTCCGGTAGCCCGCCGCGGCAGTCTCGTCGGTGACTCTGCCGGACTCCTCGGCGGCGTCGAGCACGTCTGTGACGAACGACTTCGGCACCTCGACACCGATGAAGTCATTTCCTTCCCGGCCGGTCGTGAGTCGTGCCATCGTGCGTGCCGTGCCGTCGTCGTTGTAGATACTCCCCACCTTCTGCCCGTCACGGTTGAACCGGAGTGTGACGTCTGTCGGCTCCAGTTCGTCGAAGCTGACCTCGAACACCATGTGGTCGTCCTCGATGCGTGCGAGCAACAGTCCGTCGTGTTCTGTGATGACCGAATCCATGGCGGCGTTCGGGACCCGACTCGCCTGTTGCTTTCGATGCTTGGCCAATCGCCGCGACACACCCGCTCACCCTTGTTCGCTCTGTCCGCTACAGCCGCCAGACGTGTCGCAGCCGCGCACGTGCGCAATGTTCTTATACCAATTGAACCCTTATGATTTATCATGGCAGGAGCCGAGCGTGCGGGAAACGAATCCGTGCCCGCGTACAACGAAGTCGACGTGTCAGTGCTCGTCATCGGGGCCGGTGGAGCCGGTGCCCGAACGGCGATCGAACTCGCCGAGCGCGGTGTCGACGACACACTGGTGCTCGGAAAGCGAAACCACGGTGACGCTCACACGACCTGGGCACGCGGTGGCATAAACGGTGCACTCGGGACACACGACCCCGAAGACAGCTGGGAGATTCACGCCGCGGACACACTCAACGAGGGACACTTCGTCAACGACCCCGAG
>KE356579.1:279414-288621 GCA_000416085.1 halophilic archaeon J07HX64
GACACCTGTGTCTCTGTCCGGTCACCAGGGCCGACAGCCCCACCACTTACAACGGACCCGACGCTCCCGGTAACGAGAAGACACACGAGTAGCAATGTCGGCACAACTCGGCGTGTCACTTGCTCTCGCTACCATCCGATTGTTGATAAAGACAACGCATACTGGCCGGAAACACCGGCGACTGATACTGCTGGGTTGTCACGGCCATCCAGATAGTGTGTGCGCCGCTGTTGTGCGGTCGCACGCGAGTGTGCATGCGCCTCGTGACGAAACCACGGCGATCATGCCGGTTCTCGTTGCAGTCGCCCGGATAGCCTGCAAAACAAGCGAAAACCGGCGCAAACGGACACAACCGTCCGCAAATCGGGAACAGTGACGGCAATCTGCCGGGAGGATGACACCGGTTCAAGTGGAAACAGTAGCAACGGAGTCGTATGCGAGGCACCTCGCAGCTCAGATCGGTGCTGGTGATTGCCCTCGTGGTCGCTGTGGCCGTCGGAGTAACGGCTGCACCCGCAGCGTCCGCAGGACTCGCCGGCGCGGGAGGTATCGTGAACGATCAAGCAGCACAGGACCAGTCGACAGTCGGAGCCCAGGAGTCGGCAGACGGTGGCGTGTCCGTCGGTGTGGGCGCGCAGCTGTCGATGGCAATGACCGCGACGACCGACGAGATTCGAACCGCCGCAGACACCGCCGGCTTCGAACAGCGGGTTAGTCAGTCCGATGTGACCGAGCGGGCGAACGTGGTCGCAGACCGGGCGGCCGAGCTCGATGACAGGGCGGCGGAGCTGCGCGCTGACTACGACGACTCGACGGTTGCCTTCGAAACCGGTGAGATCGACGCCTCCGCGTACGCGCAAGAGATTGCCAGTCTGACCTCGGAGGCGACGGCGACCGCGACGGCCGTCGAGGGGCTCAACGAAACCGCCGCAACCCTCCAGGCGCCCGAGCGACAGGCGCTCGGTATCACCGCCGAGGACTTCGATGCCACTCTCGAGCAGATCAGCCCGCTGCTCGGCGAGACACCAAAGAGCATCCTCTCACAGTACATCGGTGAGATCGACGGCGAGATTCAGGTTTCCGCCGACGGTGGCGTCGAGATCACGACGAGCACGAACGGCGACACCACGCGCCAACTCGCACAGCCGCGTGACAACGAGAGCGGCTCGTACAACATCTCACAGGCCGAGGCACTCGACACTGCGACCAGTGCGCTCTCGGAGCAGGACGGCGAGTGGGTGCTGACGAGTACGACCACCGCCGACGGTGCATACGAGTTCGAGTTTGTCTACAACGGCACCGGGACCGGTGAGGCCTCGGTGTCCGTCGACGGTAAAACCGGTGCCGTGTTCGAACTCGAGGAGAGTCTCGAGTTCGACGACGGTGGCGACGAGAACGAGGACGACGAGAACGAGAACAACGAAGACAACGAGAGTTCGCTCGATGTCGAGGTCGCCGTCGACAACGGGTCTGCGACGATCACGGCGTTCCTCTCGAACAGCACCATCGAGGGTGCGAACGTCACGGTGAACGGCGAGTTCGTCGGCACCACCGACGCGAACGGCACCATCTCGTACAATGTCACCGCGGACACGGAGGACCTCGAGATAAAGATCGAGCACAACGGCTCCGAGGCCGAGATCCAGTACGACCTCGGGAACGGGGATGAGGATAATAACGAGAACGAACTCGAGTACCTCACTATCCTGGTGACCGATGGCGTGCCCGCGTCGGGTGTGAACGTTACGCTGCAGGTCCTCGGGGACGGCGAACCGGTCGCAAACGCGACAGTCGAGATAGAGGAGGAGGTCGTCGGCACGACGGGTGCCAACGGGACGCTCGATGTGACGCTGCCCGACGAGGAGGATATCAAGATAACGGCCAGCCTCGGTGGCGCCGACGGCGAACTCGAGTTCGAGTTCGAGGACGAGGACGCCGACGGCGAACTCGGTGCGACGGTCGATATCGACAACGGAACCGTGGCGGTGAACGTGGCCCTCGGCGGTGAACCGCTCGAGGGCGCGAACGTCACCGCAAACGGTGACTTTGTCGGCACCACCAGCGCCGACGGCACTCTCTCGTTCGACCTCCTCAGCGGCGACAAACTCGAGATCGAGATCGAGTTTGGCGAGCTCGAGGCCGACCTCCAGTACGACCTCGGTGCGGACGAGGACGAGGAGAACGAGGACGATGAGGAAGACGACGAACAAGAGGACGGTGACGGTCCGAACGGCCCGCTCAGCGGCGAGGTCGCGGTCGACAACGGGACGGCGGCGGTGACGGTCTCGGTCGGCGAGAGTCCCGTCCCCGTCGAGGGCGCGAACGTTACGGTGAACGGCGCGTTCGTCGGCACCACCGACGCCGATGGCACCATCAGCTTCGACGTGTCCGAGAACACCACAAAACTCGATGTTCTCGTGGAGTACGAGGGCGCCGAGCTCGAACTCGAATACGAGTTCGAGGAAAATGAAGACGAGGAAGACGAGGACGGCGACGGTCCGAACGGATCGCTCAGCGGCGAGGTCACCGTCGACAACGGCACGGCGACGGTGTCGGTGACAGTCGGCGAGAACCTCACCGCTGTCGAGGGTGCAAATGTCACAGTGAACGGCGCGTTCGTCGGCACCACCGGCGCCGACGGCAGCGTTAGCTTCGACGTGTCCGAGAACACCACAAAACTCGACGTTCTCGTGGAGTATGAGGGCGCCGAGCTCGAACTCGAATACGAGTTCGAGGAAACTGAAGACGAGGAAGACGAGGACGGCGACGGTCCGAACGGATCGCTCAGCGGTGAGATCACCGTCGACAACGGGACGGCGACAGTGTCGGTTTCAGTCGGCGAGAGTCCCGTCCCTGTCGAGGGTGCGACCGTCACGGCGAACGGCGCGTTCGTCGGCACCACCGGCGCCGACGGCAGCGTTAGCTTCGATGTGTCCGAGAACACCACCAAACTCGATGTTCTCGTGGAGTACGAGGGTGTCGAACTCGAACTCGAATACGAGTTCGAAGAAAATGAAAATGAAGAGGAGGACGACGAGGAAGACAACGATGAGGAGGGTCCGAACGGCTCACTCAACGGCGAGGTCACGGTCAACAACGGCACGGCGACAGTGTCGGTTTCAGTCGGCGAGAATCCCACTCCTGTCGAGGGCGCGAACGTTACGGTGAACGGCGCGTTCGTCGGCACCACCGGCGCCGACGGCAGCGTTAGCTTCGACGTGTCCGAGAACACCACAAAACTCGATGTTCTCGTGGAGTACGAGGGCGCCGAGCTTGAACTCGAGTACGAGTTCGAGGAAAATGAAGACGAGGAAGACGAGGACGGCGACGGTCCGAACGGCCCGCTCGCCGCCGAGGTCGCAGTCGACAACGGGACGGCGACGGTGACGGTTTCGGTCGGCGAGAGTCCCGCCCCCGCCGAGGGTGCAAACATCACGGTGAACGGTGAGTTTGTCGGCACCACCAGTGCCGACGGCACTGTCAGCTTCGACGTGCCGGAAAACGCCACCACGCTCGAGATCGAAATCGAGTACGGTGAACTCGAAGCTGCGCTCGAGTACGAACTCGAGGACGAGGAAGAGGATGAGGAGGACGACGAGGGTAACGAGGGTCCGAACGGCCCGCTCGCCGCCGAGGTCGCGGTCGACAACGGGACGGCGACGGTGACGGCCTCGGTCGGCGAGAGTCCCGTCCCCGTCGAAGGTGCAAACGTCACGGTGAACGGTGAGTTTGTTGACACCACCAGTGCCGACGGCACTGTCAGCTTCGATGTGCCCGAGAATGCCACCACTCTGAATATCCTCGTCGAGTACGAGGGTGCAGAGTACGAACTCGAGTACGAACTCGAAAACGAGGAAGACGACGAAGAGAATGAAGACGATCAAGAGGATGACGATGACGAGGACGAAGATCAAGACAACGAGGGCGAGGGAACAGCGCTCGAGTACGAACTGTAGAACGACGGGTACGGACTCATGAATCTATTGAACACACAGCTGACACCGAAGACGGACGACAGGAGCGTAAGCGTGCTACAGATAGCGGTGTACGTAGCGGTGCTGACGAGCGCTGGAGTGGTGCTGTCCGTGGCGGTTGCCGGTGCAGGAGCCCAAGCCGGGGCCGACCAACCGGTTGCGGACGCAGTCGTCGTCGACCTCGATAGCGAGGGCGACGGCGCCCTCACAGTCGGGGTTCCGTTTGACCTGACAATCGAGGCTGAGGAGAACGATTTCCAGGCGTTCGTAGAGAGTGAGACGGAACAGCAGGCACAGCTCGACCGGTTCGAGTCACGGCTCGCGAGTGTCGCCGCGGAGATGGAGGCGGAGACAGGCCGCGAGATGACGGTCACGGACACGTCGATGACGACCGAGACACGCGAGAACGGCACACTGGGGCTGGTCGTGCTGACTGCCACCTGGGAGGGGCTGGCCGCCAGCAACGAGAGTCATCTCGTCCTCGGCCCGCCGTTCGACAGCGGGTTCAACACCGACCGGACGGTCGTCATCCAACCGCCGGCGCAACACCAGGTCGTCTCGACGACACCCACGCCATCGACCGACGCCGACCAACTCGTCTGGAACGAGGGCCAGTCCCTCGATGGGTTCGAGCTTGTCGTCGAACCGGAGAGCGACTCCAGCAACGAGGGCGGTAACGACGACACGAGTGACGACGGACAGACTAGCGGAGATGGCACCACCGGCGGTGACGACACCGCCGGCGACAGTGCCAGCGGCGATGCCGGTGGTGACGACGCCAGTGGCCCCGGATTCGGTATCGTTGTTGCCCTGCTCGGACTGACTGGCCTCTGCCTGTGGGCCCGCAAGCAGTAGGCCCACACTCCCCCGTGACACAGAGATTCGCCCTCCAGACCACACCCACTATACCACGCCACACGGCACAGGGATTCGACTCGCACCCACCACACCCACTATGCCACACGACACAACACAGGGGTTCAACTCGCCCCCACCACACCCACTATGCCACACGACACAACACAGGGGTTCAACTCGCCCCCACCACACCCACCATACCACGCTACACGATACAGGGGTTCGACCCGTACCCACCACACCCACTACACGACACCACACCGAGGATCGACTCACCCGCTCTACCACAGATAGTCCGAGTCGACCCGGTCTGGCTCGGCTTTGAATCAGCCCAGATTCAACTGTGTTCTCGACCGGACGGGCAGCACGGCGAGTCACAGACACCGTGACGGCTCAGTGTTCTCGAACCGTCTGTTGTTCCTGTAGTTCCGAACAACTGCCCCGCACAGCCACGGCACCGAGATGGTCACAGGTGGCTCGGGCGTTTGACGGGAGCCTGCTCTCGTCCCGGGACTCGAGCGGCCCCAGGCGGACAGTGCCGCGCTCACGGCCATCGATAGCAGGGGGTTTTAGTCTCGCGGGTGCCTGAGTCGAGGTATGAGTCGCGCACGCAAACCCGAGTGGCTGAAGATGCGGCCGCCCTCGGGCGAGCGGTTCACCGAAATAAAGAGCACACTCCGCGAGCACGACCTGCACACGGTCTGTGAGGAGGCCTCCTGTCCCAATCTCGGGGAGTGCTGGAGCGGTCGGAACGGCCCGGGGACAGCGACGTTCATGCTGCTCGGCGAGCGGTGTTCGCGGGGCTGTAACTTCTGCGACGTCGAGACCGGGGGGATGGACCCGCTCGACCCCGACGAACCCGTGAACGTCGCGCAGGCAGTCACGGAGATCGGTCTCGAGTACGTCGTGCTCACATCGGTCGACCGGGACGACCTCTCCGACCAGGGCGCTGGACAGTTCGCGCAGACGATCCGGGAAATAAAGACCCGTGACCCTTCGATTCTCGTCGAGGTGCTCGTCCCCGACTTCCAGGGTGAGGAACGACTCGTGAGGAAGATAATCGACGCCGGACCGGACGTCATCGCACACAATATCGAGACCGTCGAGCGTCTCCAGTGGCCGGTCCGAGACAGACGGGCGGGCTACGAGCAGTCGCTGTCGGTGCTCGAACAGGTCGCCACCGAGTCGGACGCCTACGCGAAGACCAGTCTCATGCTCGGTGTCGGCGAACACCACCACGAGGTGTACCAGACACTCCGGGATCTGCGGGCAGTCGGTGTCGATGTCGTTACCCTCGGTCAGTATCTCCAGCCCTCCCGGTCACATCTGGAGGTTGCCGACTACGTACACCCCGACGTGTTCGACACCTGGGGGCGTGTCGCCGAGGAAGAACTCGACTTTCTGTACTGTGCCAGCGGCCCGATGGTCCGCTCGTCGTACCGCGCCGGCGAACTGTTTGTCGAGGCACTCCGACGTGAGGACCTGTCTATCGAGCAGGCGCGCAAACGGGCGCGAACCTGACCGGCCGACAGACTGTGTGGTGTTTGCTCAAGGAATCCGCCGAGTCACAGGCTACTGAGCGTTCGGGTCGCGGGTGCGGTCCGTTGCCGAATCGGCTGGACCTCGCGACTCGGCGAGACGTGCAGAACTGCTCCCCGGGCCCCCCCAGAAGGTCAACTGCCCGATTATCTCGGTCGAGTGAACGACAAAAAATATACGACTCGCCGTCGGTAACAGTCTGTCAGATAAGGGATGCAGACAGATCACGAGACAGTCCGTGAGGAGGCTCTCGATGCGCTCGCAGCGCTCGGTAACGAACACCGGATTAGAATCCTGCGCGCACTCGCGGAGGCTGAGACACCGCTCTCGTTTTCCGAGCTCCGGCGGCGTGTCGGTATCGACGACACCGGGCGGTTCAACTACCACCTCGGGGAGCTGTGTGGCCGGTTCGTCAGGAACGGCGAGTCGGGTTACGAACTCGGGACCGCGGGTGAGCGTGTTGTTCTCGCCGCCGCCGACCTCGACCCTGAGGCGGCCGCAGTGACCGGCCAGCAGGCGGCAGCGGAGGGATGCCCCGTCTGTGGTGAGCGCGACTGTGACCGGCTCGTCCACATCCACCTGGACGGCTGGTGACCGATTTCGCACGGCGGTCTGATACCGGCTGGACCCGGAGACGATACACCCTCACCACACGACGCGCTGTTTATGTTCACGGGTAACCGATATATGAGTATGCTGGACGGAGTGCACGTCGCGCTCGGGGTCTGTGGGTCGATTGCGGCGGTAAAGACCGTTGAGTTGGCCCACGAGCTTCGGCGACAGGGAGCCGAGGTCCGTGCAGTGATGACGTCGGCATCGGAGGGTATCATCCACCCGTGGTCACTCGAATACGCAACAGAGAACGAGGTGGTGACCGAGATAACGGGGCGCGTCGAGCACGTCGAACTGTGTGGGGTCGATGGCTGGGCAGATCTGTTGCTGGTCGCGCCGGCGACGGCGAACACAGTCGGCAAGATGGCGGCTGCCGTCGACGACACACCGGTCACAACGTGTGCGACGACGGCCTTCGGGGCGGGAATGCCTGTAGTGGTGGTGCCGGCGATGCACCAGCCGATGTACAACCACCCCGGTGTGCTGGACGCGATCGACCGCATCGAGTCCTGGGGGGTCACGTTCGTCGACCCGCGCATCGAGGAGGGAAAGGCCAAGATCGCCGCCGAGGAGACCGTCGTGACCGAACTCGCCCGGGCAACGACCGGTGACCCGCTCGCCGGCCAGCGGGTCGTGGTCACGAGCGGCGCCACCACGGAGTCGGTCGACCCGATCAGAACACTCTCGAACCGCGCCTCGGGGCGGACCGGGCGGGCGGTGGCGCGGGCCTGCTACGCCCGCGGGGCCGAGGTGGTCGTCGTCCACGACGGGCCGGACCTGCCGTGGGCAACTGTCGAGCGCGTCGAGAGCGCCGCCGAGATGCTCGATGCGGTGCTCGCACACACCGGTGACGCCGACGCCCTGCTCTCGGCGGCCGCCATCTCGGACTACACCGTCGAGACAGCGTCCGCGAAACTCCGCTCCGGCCAGACGAACCTGACACTCGATCTGCGGCCGACGCCGAAACTCCTCGACGCTGTCCGGACCGAACACCCCGACCTGCCGATTGTCGGGTTCAAAGCCGAAACAGAGGGCGACGACCGGGCGCTCCACGAGCAGGCCCGCCGCATCCAGCGGCGTGTCGACCTGGCGTTCGTCGTCGGAAACCCGGCGAGCGTGATGGGTGAGACCGACACCCGCGCCCTGCTCGTCGACGGCGACGACCGCGAGGCTGTCGAGGGCTCGAAACTCGACCTCGGTGTGCGCGTGGCCGACCGCCTCGCGAGTGTGCTCTGAGAACGTCCCGGTCGGCTCTCCGGCCGTGCCCCCGGACGACAACCCGAACAGACCCTACAGAACCGACAGCCTCCAAAACGGTATTATCGCCTGCGCCGGAACACCGTTCATGGGAGCCTGGACCGCACTCAAGCGGAGTTTCGTGGCCGGAATCGTTCTTCTCATCCCGTTGCTCGTCACGCTGTACATCCTGCAGATCCTCGCCGGGTTCGCGCTCAAGTTCGTCGACCCGGTCGTGCAGGACGCGGATCTCGAGGGGTACGCCGGCGATGTGGAACTGCTCGCACGCGCAATCGCGGTCGCACTGATCGTGGTGGCGGTGACGGTGGTCGGGTATATCGCACAGAAACCTGTCGGACAGCGCCTGTTCGGCAGTCTCGGCCGCGTCGTCTCGATAATCCCCATCGTCAGCACCATCTACTCCACGATCCGGCAGATGGCAAACTCCTTTTCGAGCAGCGAGACCTCCTACGACAGCCTCGTGCTCGTTGAGTTCCCTCGAAAAGGCATCTACGCGATCGGTCTGGTGACCAGCGAGAGCCCACGGGCCGTCAACGACGTGGCCGGGAGCGACGCCCGGAACATCTTCCTACCGAGCAGCCCCAACCCTGCCGGCGGTCGCCTCGTGATGGTCCCCGAGGAGGAGATCCACGAGGTCGACCTCTCGGTTCGGCAGGGGATGCGGATGCTCATGACCACCGGTATCGGTGCCGACGAGTCCATGACGGTGCCCGACTCGATCGACGTCCCGCTCGACCAACCGCCCGAGCGTCTCCCCCGCGAGCGCGACGAGACAGCCGACGACGACGAAGACGAGCCAGCCGGTGACCAGAGCGAAGACGAGCCAGTTGGCGAGGAGAGTGAAGACAGGGAAACCAGATAGAACACCCGACCCGACGACCGGCGCGTTCGTGCCGTCGACTGTGACGCCGAGCGCGGGACTCACACACCTCGGTCGCGCGCTCTCTCCAGCGCAGCCAGCCGGTCC
>KE356579.1:288671-290637 GCA_000416085.1 halophilic archaeon J07HX64
CCGAACGGATCGCTCAGCGGCGAGGTCACAGTCGACAACGGCACGGCGACGGTGTCGGTGACAGTTGGCGAGAACCTCACCGCCGTCGAGGGCGCGAACGTCACGGTGAACGGCGAGTTCGTCGGGACCACCGACGCTGATGGCAACATCAGCTTCGACGTGTCCGAGAACACCACCAAACTCGACATCCTCGTGGAGTACGAGGGCGCCGAACTCGAACTCGAATACGAGTTCGAGGACGAGGAAGACGAGGAGGACGACGAGGAAGATAACGAAGAGGATGATGAGGGTCCGAACGGCCCGCTCACCGGTGCGGTCACCGTCGACAACGGTACGGCGACGGTGACGGTGACAGTCGGCGAGAGTCCCGTCCCCGTCGAGGGCGCGAACGTCACGGTGAACGGCGAGTTCGTCGGGACCACCAGCGCCGACGGCACTGTCAGCTTCGACGTGCCCGAGAACACCACCACGCTCGAGATCGAAATCGAGTACGGTGAACTCGAAGCCGAACTCGAGTACGAACTCGAGGACGAGGAGGACGAGGAAGATGACGAAGAAGACGACGAGGACGACGAAGAAGACGACGAGGGCGGCGAGGGTCCGAACGGCCCGCTGGACGCCGAGGTCACGGTCGACAACGGTACGGCGACGGTGACGGTTTCGGTCGGCCAGAGCCCGGTGGATGTCGAGGGCGCGAACGTCACGGTGAACGGTGAGTTCGCCGGCACCACCGGCGCCGACGGCACCGTCGGCTTCGACGTGCCCGAGAACGCCACCACGCTGAACATCCTCGTCGAGTACGAGGGTGCGGAGTTCGAGCTCGAGTACGAACTCGAAGACGAGGAGGACGAAGAGGACGACGAGGAAGATGACGACGAAGACGACGAAGAGGATGATGACGAGGGCGGCGAGGGTCCGAACGGCCCGCTGGACGCCGCGGTCACAGTCGACAACGGCACGGCGACGGTGACGGTTTCGGTCGGCCAGAGCCCGGTCTCCGTCGAGGGTGCAAACGTCACGGTGAACGGCGAGTTCGTCGGCACCACCAACGCTGACGGCACCGTCAGCTTCGACGTGGCAGAGAACGCCACCACGCTGAACATCCTCGTGGAGTACGAGGGCGCAGAGTTCGAGCTCGAGTACGAACTCGAAGACGAGGAAGATGACGAAGAGGACGATGAAGAAGATGACAAGGGCGGCGAGGGTCCGAACGGCCCGCTGGATGCCGAGATCACGGTCGACAACGGTACGGCGACAGTGACAGTTTCGGTCGGCCAGAGCCCGGTCGATGTCGAGGGCGCGAACGTCACAGTGAACGGCGAGTTCGTCGGCACCACCGGCGCCGATGGCACCGTCAGCTTCGACGTGGCCGAGAACACCACCACCCTGAATATCCTCGTGGAGTACGAAGGCGCGGAGTTCGAGTTCGAGTACGAACTCGAAGACGAGGAAGACGAGGAAGAGGACGAAGAGGATGACGAGGGTCCGAGTGGACCGCTCAGCGGTGAGGTCACAGTCGACAACGGCACGGCGACGGTGACGGTTTCGGTCGGCGAGAGTCCCGTCCCCGTCGAGGACGCGAACGTCACGGTGAACGGTGAGTTCGTCGGTACCACCGGCGCCGACGGCACCATTAGCTTCGACGTGGCCGAGAACATCATCAAACTCAACATTCTCGTCGAGTACGAGGGCGCCGAACTCGAACTCGAATACGAGTTCGAAGACGACGAGGACGAGGACGACGAGGATGACGAGGGTCCGAACGGCCCGCTGGACGCCGAGGTCACGGTCGACAACGGTACGGCGACGGTGACGGTTTCGGTCGGCCAGAGCCCGGTCGATGTCGAGGGCGCGAACGTCACGGTGAACGGTGAGTTCGTCGGCACCACCGGCGCCGACGGCACTGTCAGCTTCGACGTGGCCGAGAACACCACCACTCTGAACATCCTCGTGGAGTACGAGGGTG
>KE356579.1:290687-303095 GCA_000416085.1 halophilic archaeon J07HX64
GGTCGCCAAAGACCACGGCACCGTCGTGGACAGCGCGGGCGCGCTTGCCCGCCGCGATCGCCGACCGCCCGCTCGCGAGGTTGCTCTTCCCACCGAGCACGACCGATCGGGGTGCGCTGGCCCGGTTGTCCAGGCCACCGTAGACGGCGGCGAACTCGCTGACGGCCTCGTTTGCGAGACTGTCCCCCTGTGTGAGCACCCCTTGTTTGCGCCACTCGACGACCGTCTCGCCCGCGCTGTTCTCGGTCTCGACGCCCAGGTAGACAACGCCGGTGTCCGTTGCGAGGAACTTCGCACCCGGCGCGGGGTCGTACCCGTCGAGATTGTCGCTGGTATCCCGGAGTTCGACATCGTCGTCGAGCTGCTCGAAGTTCGCGTTGAGTGGTTCGTGCCAGTTCTGTGCCCCTTTCTCTGGTGTGTTGTAGCTGTGATTGCTCATTGGTCGTTACTGCTCCTTTCGCAACATCTTGTCGTAGGCGACGGTGATTTGCTCGGTTGCAACCTCGCCGTCCGCGCTGTCCTCGAGTTCCGGCGGGTCGTAGTCCTTTATCCAGGCCTCCTTGAGCTCCCACCTGACCCTTGCTTCGCCGTTCTCGTCCAGCAGGACAACGGCAATCTCCTTACGACCCTCCTCGACGTTCCCCTCTTCGACCGCCTCCGCCCAGTCGTAGAACGTGGTGTCGTCGGGCTTGACCCCCCGTTCCATCTCCAGGTCGTCGAAAGTCGTCTGGCCCCACTCCGTCTCGCCGTCGCTGCCGTTCTTGTAGGAATCCTGCTCGGTAGACCGGCTGGGAATGGTCACCCCGCGCCAGCCTGGAACTGTCTTGCCGTCCAGTTCGACTTTGAACCGGCCGGTCCGCATCGGACCGTGCTGGATTGCAACGACTGTCGAGTCGTCCCTGCTACCGTCCGTACACGGGCGTGCAAAGACCGGCCCGTCCCACTCGTCGCGCTCCCAGGGTGGGATGGCGGCGACACCGAGCGCGTGGCTGCCGGGTTCGACGGTGTCCGTCGTGGGACCGGTGTCCCACTCCAGGGTCACCTCCGTGCTATCGCCGGACGGGAGTTCCACCGCGTACGACTCGACTTTGAAGTGGCCGGTCTTGAGCGGACCGTGTGGGGCGGCGATGCCCGGACCGTCTCCGCCGCCCCCCGGCGAGCCTCCACCGCCGGGGCGTATAGTCCCGTAGTTGGAGATGGAGTTTCTGTAACTTTTCGCCGCCAGGACGATGCTCTCGCGGCCGGTCTGACCGCCGGTGTTCTCGACTGTCGCGGTCATCTTGATCCTCTCGCCGGCCTCGACCGGCGCGTTCGTGCTCGTGACCTCGACGGCGAGATGGGGTGGCTCGCTGACCGAGACGGTCGTCTCGTCTCTGCTGGTCCCGGTGTCGGCCCAGATTTTCCTCTCGTACTGGGGTCCGTTCCCTTCACGATACTCCCCCTGCTCGGTGGCGAGGTGGACGGTGCCGGACTCCCCGGGGTCCAGCGCCAGTTTCGTCTTCTTTTTTTTCTCGGCCTGATTGCCGATGCCGACCGCGACCGTCCCGACGCCCGCCGTCTCTCCGGTGTTCGTCGCCGTGCAGTCGGCACAGAGCGGTTCCCCCTCGGTGACTGGTCCGTTCGTCCAGTCGATGGTCACGTCCAGCGGTATCTCGGGGTCGGTCCCACCGCCGTCCTCGACAGTCACAGCAGTGCCGTCCTGGTCTGTCTCGCTCTCCACCACTGCAGTGTAGCTGTCGGCGTCGCCCGGCTCCGTCACCCAGTTGAGTATCTCCTCCGTGGACTGGCCGTTCCCCAGGTTCACGTCGGTTACGCCGCGTTGCTGTCCACCCATCGAGAGGGTCACCTGCTGGGTGGCCGCCTGTTCGCCCGTGTTCTCGACGAGCACCGTCACCGTCAGCGTCCCGCCGACGGTCACCGGCGAGTTCGTCCCCTGAATCGTGAGTATAAATGACATACAATCCGATATTTCTCTGGCTATCTATTATATTTTTTATAGCTCAGAACAAACTTTCTGAGCGGCAGCTCGGCGGCTACGCGGTGTCTCGGTGCCGGAGGGTGGCGAATTGTGCGTGCGGTGGGCGTTAGACCGCGTGGACACGCCAGGTAAACAGCGTCTCGAGGATGTAGTTGACGAGCATCCCGCATGCGATTCCACCGGTTTTCGCGACGAGCAGCCAGACGTCGATGCCGGCGATCGTCACGCTCACGAACAGGAGCCGAAAGACGGTGACAAAGACGAGAAACTGGATAGTGGCACCGACCGCCCGGACAGCGTGGGAGCGCACGAGGCGGCGGGCCGTGGCCCACCGGCCGTTTCCCCCGGCATCGCGGAACGTCCAGCCCTCGTTGAGCGTGAACATCACGAGGATAGCAGTCTCGATGCCGACAACGACGGCAGCCTCCTCGAGCAGACCGACCGACTCGACGAGGACGAGTAACACCATCACGTCGAACAGTGCTCCGACGACGCCGACAGAGACGAATCGCCCGAACCGTCGCGGCGAGGCCAGCGCGGCCAGCCACCGACCGAGGCGGCTGTTCTCCCGGTCGCTCATTCTTCGAGAGGTGGACCGTGACACGACCGTTCAACCGAGGCGTCGACCCGGGTCGTCCGGAGACTGGTGCGCAGCAGCGCAGTCCCCATGTCGACGGCCGACCGCACCGGCGGCACCGTCGAGTCCGGGTGGTCGTGCCAGGTGATCGGGATCTCCTGTACTGTCAGGCTGTGCGCGCTGGCGAACGCGAGGAGTTCGACATCCCAGGCGAACCCCTCCTCGGTGAGGTCCTCGCGGACCTGTCGCCAGGCGCCCGCGGTGAGCGCCTTCGCGCCGCACTGGTAGTCGTACAGCGACACGTCGAGCAGTCGTCTGGCGAGCCAGGCGAACCCGTCGCCCATCACCCCGCGCGGGATGGACTGCCCGGTTTCGACTGTGGCATCGGGGTGGCGCCGGGAGCCGACGGCCAGACTCGTGTTCCCGCTCAGGACCGCGTCGACGATACGACCGAGCTCCGGAACGGGTGTCGCGGCGTCGGCGTCGGCGAACGCGAGCACGTCGGTGTTGAGCGCGTCGAACCCGTCGGTGATGGCGGCCCCCTTTCCACGACGCCGTGCGGAAACCGCCACTGTCGCCGGGGTCCCGGCGAGTCGCTGTCGGGTACGCTCCCCCGGCGCGTCGAGTTCGACCCGGAGCATCGCCGGGTCGAGTATCTCTGTTACCTGCTCCAGATAGGGAACGAGCAGTTCCAGGTCGGGCCGGTACGCGGGCACGATGAACCCGAGCGTGGGCGGGTCAGCCACCTGTCTCACCTCCGGGACGGCCGACCCGACCGGAGTCCGGCGACCCGACTCCGCCGGTCGACCACTGGAGAGTGACTGCAGACACCACCCCGCGACCGGTCGCGGGTGGACCGCAGCGGACCGGTCGGGACTCTGTGGACTGCAGTCTGCGAGGACTCACGCTCTCGAGTACGACCCTTGCTCAAATCAACGTTTTGACTACCACGGGACGGCGGGAGACCCCGTGGTTCCGACGGGGAACCCGTATCACCGGTCTCCTGCGGTCTGTGCCGTGCGACCCGGGCGACGCCACAGTCTCACCGGCCGCTCAGGAGGACCGCCAGAACAGGCCGGTGAAGATTGCGAGCACGGGGACGATCTCCAGTCGGCCGATCAACATCAGAAAGACCATCACCAGTTTCGTCTCCCCGGGGAAATGAAGATAGTCCCCGAACGGGCCGAGAGCACCGAACCCCGGGCCGATGTTGCCGAGGGTGGCGATAGAGGCGCTCATCGCCTCCAGCGTCGTGAGGGTGCCATTGTAGTTGAGCATGAAAAACACGGTGGCGATACCGTAGAGGACGAAATACAGGAGCGTGAACACCGCGATCTTCCGGACGACGGTCTCGCTGATGACGTTGTCCCCGAACCGGACTGTGTGGACCGCGTTCGGTCGGGCGGTGGCGGCGAGTTCGCGGCGTGCCGCTTTCAGTATGACGAGCCACCGGATGACTTTTATACCGCCGCCGGTCGACCCGGCGGAGCCACCGATGAACATCGCAAAGATGATTACGATCTGACCGCCGGTGTCCCAGCCGGCAAAGTCACTGGTGGCGTAGCCGGTCGAGTTCATTATCGAACCGATCTGGAAGGCCGCCTGCCGGAACGCGTCGAACGCCTCGCCCTCCGCAACGGGACCGGGGTCGACACCCTCGGCGGCACCGCGGAACAGAACGACCGCGAGCACGGCGATCAGCACCGCGATGACGCCGACGTAGGCGCGGAACTCGGGGTCGTACGCGATGCTTTTTACATCACCGCTGAGCAGGTACCAGAACAGTGCGAAGTTCGTGCCGGCGACGACTAGAAACGGGACGAACGTCAGCTGAACGGCGGAGCTAAAGAAGCCGACACTGTCGGCCTGCGGTGAGAACCCCCCTGTCGGGAGCGTCGTGAGGGCGTGGGCAACGGCGTTGTACAGGTCCATCCGCGGCGCGAGCCCGTCCATCCCGAGGACAGGTCCCAGGTAGTGCATGGCGCTGAGTAGCAGTATCATCGCGACGGTGAACCCGAAATACACCAGCCAGAGTATCCGGGCGGTCTTGGCGATGCGCGGGGTGAGCTTCTCGAAACTCGGTCCCGGTGCCTCCGCGCTGATGAGCTGTGTGCCGTTGACCGCAATCTCGGGCAGGATGGCGACCATCAGGACGATTATCCCCATTCCACCGAGCCACTGTGTGAGCTGTCGCCACATCAACAGCGCGCGGGAGTGCTGGTCCAGCGATATCTCGCCGAGCACTGTCGCCCCGGTCGTTGTGAACCCGCTCGTGGACTCAAACAGCGCGTTCACGATGGAGCTCGCGGCCGCCCCCGGGGACCCGGTGCTGAGTCCCACAGTCGACTCGGTTCCTATCCCCGCGAGCAGGTACGGGATGGTGCCGATAACCGAGACAGAGACCCACGAGAGTGTGACCAGCAGGAGTGCCTCGGGCGGTCCCATATCGGGGTCTGCCTCCAGTTGCTCCAGGAGGAGACCGACGCCGACCACGAGCGCTATCGAGACCACGAACACCCAGATGTCCTCCCCGTAGACAACCGCGACGACCAGCGGCACCAGCATCGCCAGCGCGACGTACCTCAGCACGGTTCCCAGAAGCGCCACCGAGACCCGCGGACTCACGTACAGGTTCACCGGTGACCACCCGTCCCTGTCACCCGCGGGCTCACGTCCGTCTGTTGCTGTCGTCGGTAACTATCCACTGGTGCGGTTATCGACGACATCACACTCATATGGCTGAATTTACCGGAGCACAATCAAAAAGTTGCTGACCTCCCCCCGAAATCACCGAGGGCCGAACCTCGGGCGTGGGTTCAGGAGCGCCAGAACGACGGTGTCAAAAGCACCAGCACCGGGACGATCTCGATACGGCCGAGCCACATGAGCACGACCATGACCGCCCGTGTCGACTCCGGAAACACGAGGTAGTTGTCCATCGGGCCGGCGCGACCAAACGCCGGGCCGATGTTCAGCACAGTCGAGGCAGCGGCACCCATCGCCTCGAACTCGGAGGGGTCGACACCGCTGCGGGCCCCGTCGATGACGACGAACAGTGTCAGCAGAAAGAAGATGACGATGCTCAACAGGACGTACCCGTAGATATCACGGATCGTTCCCTCGTCGACGGAACTTCCCGATACCCGGACCGGGCGAACTGCGTCGGGGTGGATGGCGGTGAACAGGTCCCGGCGGAACGACTTCAGCACGACCAGCCACCGCAGCGACTTTATCGAGCAGGTGGTCGACCCGACCATCCCCCCGATGAACATCGCCGCAAAGAGGACGTTCTGGCCGGCGTTCGGCCAGTTCGTGAAATCCTGGCTGGCGTAGCCCGTCGTGGTGAGAATCGAGGCGACATTGAACGCGGAGTGCCGGACTGTGTCGTGAAGTCCCATGTCGAGTTCCTGTGTGCCGATCAACAGTGCCGCGCTCGTGGCGGTAAACAGGGCGAACACACCGATGTAGAACCGGAACTCCTCGCTCCGGAGCAGCCGCATCGGGGCCCCCCGTATCGCGAAGTAGATCAGCACGAAACTGGTCGACCCGAGCAACATCACGGGGATGAGCACCCACTGCACGGCGGCACTGAACGCCTCGATACTCCGGGCCTCCGGGGAGAACCCCGCCGTCGAGATGGAGGTGAGCGCGTGTGCAACGGCGTTGTACAGGTTCATATTCGGCGCGAGCTCCACACCCACGACCGGTCCGAGGTAGTGCATCCCAGCCAGCACCGCCGCCACGAGCACCGTCAGCCCGAGGTACAGCCCCCAGATGAGCTGTGCGGTCTCCGAGATGCGCGGGGTGAGCCGGTTGCTGCTCTGTGACTGTGTCTCGGTCTCCATCAACTGGGCGCCGCCGACACCGATCTCCGAGAGCACCGCGGTCACCAGGATGAGGATACCGAGTCCGCCGAGCCACTGGAGCACCTGCCGCCACATCATCACCGACCGGCTGTGGACACCGAAGTCCCCGATGACGGTCGCCCCGGTCGTGGTGAGTCCGCTCATCGCCTCGAACATCGCGTTGACCGGCTGTGCTATCGTCCCGTTGCCCGCGACGAGAAAGGGGAGCGCCCCGATTGCGGCGACGAGCAGCCAGATTGTGGCGACGGCGAGAAACGCCTCGCGCGGTCCCACGTCCTCCTCGATGTCGGCCAGCATCCGAAGCCCACCACCCAGACCCAGGGTGACAGCCATCGGCACCAGAAACGGGAGCACCGACTCCCCGTAGAGCACGGCGAGCGCGAGCGGAAAGAGCAGGGGGAGTGTGAGATACAACAGTACGGCACCGATAAGACCGATGCTCGCCCGCCACTCGACACGGACATACTGTCCCATTCTGCTCAGCCCATTGCGAGCATCTGGCCGACGAACTCACTCTCGACGAAGATGACGACGTTGTCACCCTGCTCGAGCACTGTATCCCCTCGCGGGACCACCTCGGTCCCTCTCCGACTCACCGCACCGAACACGACGTCAGAGTTGACACTCTCGTCGATCTCGCGGATGTTCCGCCCCACGAACTCGCTGTCCGCGCCGAGTTCGAGTTCGAGCACCTCGGCTTTGCCGCCCTCGAGCACAGCGATGTTTTCGGCCACCTTCTCGTGGGTGAACCGGATTATCTCCTCGGCGGTCACGTCCCGCGGGCTAACCGCCGCGTCGATACCGATCTCCTGGAACAGCTGGACGTAGTCCGACCGGTCGACCAGCGAGATGACCCGTTTCGCCCCGATACGCTTTGCGAGCACCGAGACGAGCATGTTGTTCTCGTCGGAGCCGAGCGCCGAGACGAGCACGTTCGCCTCGTCGAGTCGCTCGCGGCGGAGAAAGTCCGTGTCTGTCGGGTCGTGGTTCATCACGAGCGTCTCGGGCAGGTCCTCGGCGAGCGCCCGGGAGCGGTCGCTGTCCTGCTCGACCAGTTTCGGTGAGAAGTCACGCATCTCGAGCATCCGTGCGGTGTGATACCCTATTTCGCCCCCGCCAACTATGACGATATCGTCGGCCGTGTCGGGTGTCGCCACCGGGGCGACCTGCTGTGCGAACCCCTGGACACTCCCTGGACTGCCGATTATTACCATCCGGTCGCCCGCCTTTATAATCGTACTTCCCTGGGGCAGCACGAGGTCGTCGTCCCGGAACAGTGCCGCAAAGGTCAGCGAGTCGAACCGGTCGGCCTCCGCGACTGTCTGCCCGGTGATGGGGCTGCCCTCTGTGATATCGAACTCCGCCATCTTCACGAGTCCACCGACGAAACTGCTGACCTCGACGGCCGACGGCAGCCCGATGACGTCGACGATTGTCCCGGCCGCCTGGAGGTTCGCACAGATCACGAAATCGGCATCGAACGCCTTCCCGGTCTGCTCCCAGGTCCGCCGGTACTCTGCGCTCTTTACTCGCGCTATATTGAACGGGTCACCGAGAGTCTCTGCCGTCCCGCAGATCACCAGGTTCGTTTTGTCGTCGTCGGTGCTTGCGATGACCATATCGGCCTGGACAGCGCCTGCCTCTATTAGCACCGACGATTTCGTCCCATCACCGGCGAGTGTGAGCACGTCGATGTCGTACTTTATATCCTCGATACGAGACTCGTCGATGTCGACGATGACAACATCGTGGTCGGACGCGAGGTCAGCCGCGATGGACGTGCCGACCTCTCCGGCACCGATTATCACGACCTGCACTATGACCACCCTGTCATGCAACTACGAACTCGTGCTGTCCCCAAAAAACAATCGAATCTTCGATTCACCGTCACCTCTGCCGACATCTCCCTCTGTTGTGCGCTCGTCGGTGAACCTGGGTCGTGTGGGCTCACTGTCCCTCTGTCGCAGGCATCCACGGTGGACCCGGTTTAGAGAGGCCCGCCAGCTCGGTTCACTCGATCTGTTCGCGGTACTCTGCGGGGGAGAGCAGGTCCTCGACGGTCGAGTGGTCGTCGGGTTCGATCTCCAGCATCCAGCCGTCGCCGAACGGGTCCTCGTTCACCAACTCGGGCGCGTCCCTCAGGTTGTCGTTCGTCGCGGTCACGGTGCCCGTGACGGGAGTGTACAGGTCCGAGACGGCCTTTATCGACTCGATGACACCGAACTGGTCGGGGTGTGTCAGGTGCTCACCCTCGGCGGGCAGTTCGACGAACACCACGTCGCCGAGTTCGTCCTGTGCGAACTCGGAGATACCGACCCGGACGGTGCCGTCCCGCCGACGGACCCACTCGTGGGAGTCGAGATACCGGCAGTCCTCGGGAACCTCGAAGCTCATGAGTGAAATCGCGGGGTCACGGTATGTCCGTTCTTCGGTTCGCCACGGCTGCGAACCCTGACCGGTCGTCTCTCGCGCGCTGACCCGTGTCGCCACCCTGTGAGCCTCTCGTCGGTTACCGAACGGGTCGGGTGCGGTCTGCACCGTGCTCCCCGGTTGCCGGTCGAGGGACACACACTTTCCTCCGGGCGACGAATCAAAACGTATGATCCCGGGTTCGGAGATGGCGGTCGTGGACGCGAACGCCGAGGCGCTCGGTGTGCCGCGCAAGCAACTGATGGAGTCGAGCGGCAACGCCGTCGCACGCGAGGTGCGAGCGGTTGCCGACCCCGGTGCCGCGGTGACGGTCGTGGCTGGCCGGGGCAACAACGGTGGTGATGCGCTCGTCGCGGCACGGTTTCTCGACGACTACGACCTGCGGGTGTGTCTGCTCGGCCGCGCCGAGACGATGGGTAGCTCCATCGCCCGCGAGAACTGGACAGCACTGGAGCGGGCCGGCTACGACACCCGCGAGGTACGCGACTCGACGGCGCTGGAACTGGGTGCGCCCGACGTTGCGGTCGACGCGATGCTCGGCACGGGCGTCAGCGGCACTCTTCGCGAACCGGAGGCGACCGCTGCCGCCGCGCTCGCGGCGAGTGCGGCGACGGTCGTCTCGGTCGATGTGCCCTCCGGACTCGACACCGAGACGGGGGAGCGGGCCGAGAACGCTGTCGACCCGGACCGTGTGGTCACCTTCCACGAGACGAAACCCGGGTTAGCGGCCCTCGATGTTCCGGTCACGGTCGCCGACATCGGCATCCCGCAGGCGGCACAGTTGTTTGTCGGTCGGGGTGACCTTCTGCGACTCGACCGTGCGCCCACGAGCCACAAGGGGGACCACGGCGAGGTGCTCGTTGTCGGCGGCGGCCCGTACACGGGTGCGCCGGCGCTGACTGCACAGGCCGCCCTGCGCGCCGGGGCCGACCTCGTCCGGGTGGCCTGCCCGCGCCCTGTCGCCGACCAGATACAGAGCTACAGCGAGAGTCTCATCGTCCGGCCGGTCGACGGTGAACGCATCCGGCCCGAGCACGTCGGCCGACTGGCGACACTCGCCGCGGAGCACGACACGACTGTCGTCGGGCCGGGCCTCGGCACGGCGGAGTCGACACTCGACGCAGTGGGGTCGCTGCTTGAGGTGGTCGACAGTGGTCCGGTCGTCGTCGACGCGGACGCGCTGCGGGTGGTTCCCGGAACCCGGACAGACGCCAGTCTCGTCTGTACACCACATCAGGGGGAACTCGCAGAGATGGGAGGGCCGAGCCGCGAGGACACAGACGAGCGCCGCGCCGCCGTCGAGTCGTTTGCTGCCGATCTCGGTGTGACACTGCTCGTGAAAGGCCACCACGACGTGGTCTCAGACGGCGAGCGAACCCGGGTGAACCGCACCGGCAACCCCGGCATGACTGTCGGTGGTACCGGCGACGTGCTCGCGGGTGTGACCGGCGCGCTGGCGGCCCGTCTCGGCGCGGTCGATGCGGCCGCGGTTGGCGCTTACGCCACCGGCCGTGCCGGTGACCTGGCTGTCAGCGGGGACGGCGACGGACTGCTCGCGATGGACCTGCTCGAGGGACTCCCCGGAGCACTCCGGCGGTGAGTGCCGTGTCGGCGGGGTCAGAATCAGACGGTCACCTCGGCGTCCGGCTCGGCGGGTCGACGCTGACCGGGGTTCAACCACCCGGTTCGGTCAGGATCAGGCGGCTGCCTCGGCGTCCGGTTCGGTGGAGGGCTCCTCGTCGGTCGAACTGCGGAGCCGGTACAGGATGGCGGCGCCAATGGTGGTTGCGGCGACGATACCAGCGATGCGTTTCTTTGTAGCTCGCATATCAACACGTTTCGGCTGGTAGTACATATATCTTGAACGCTGTTTCACACACAGAAACAGCGGTCTCTCGTGTGACTCGAACACGTCGACCAGCTGGCGGCGCTCGTCGCGCGGAACACGACACGACTCTCACCGTAGTCTGCCCGTCGCAACTCGACTACACACAGTGACCGAGTCGACCGGTAACTGGCTCAGACTACCGGGAGCGGACCAGTAAGTGTCAACTGTCTCTAGATTCACCGCTCGCACCGAGCGGCCGGGACGGTGTCGATCGGCTGAGAAAGAGCAGTCCGTCGAACCCGGTGAGCGGTGTCTGGAGATACTGCTGCCCGGGCGCGTCGGGGTCGTACACGGTACCGACCCACCGGATACGCTGTGGCGTGTTGAGCCAGTCCCGCAGACGCGGGTCCGCCGCGGCTGCCCGGACGTCGAGCAACCAAGGAGTGTTACCGACCGCGTCGAACTGGGCAGTCGCAGTTCCGTCTGCCGGCTCCCCAAGCGCGAACTGCCGCGGTCCGTTGTTGTCCGTCTCGCCTGCCTCGGCCGCCCGGAATCTGCCACGTCCGACGTCGAACCCGACCGACGTGTAACAGTCGCCGAACTCGCGGGCGAGTTGCTCGCCCATCGTCGCCGCGTCGGTCCAGACCTGTCCGTCGTCGAACGTGCCGCGTTTCACGTGGCTGTTGTGTGCCCAGACGGCGACCCGACCGTTCGGGTCCTGCTCGACACACCACCCGACGTTCGCTGCCATGTACTGGTCGCGCCGTGCCATCCCCTCGGGGTTCGGCCCCGTCGTCTTGTGCCGTACCCGTGACCAGTCACAGGTCTGCTTGACGACACGACACAGGTGCCTCGCACGTGTCCACGCCCGCCTGCCGGCCGCGTCGACGTACGCCTCCTCGCTGTCGAGCAGTCGCTCCTCGATTGCACGGGCGGCCGCCGTTGCCTCGTCGAGCGCCCGCTCCACGACAGGCCCGGATGAGGTTCCGAAGGTAGCGAGTCGCGCGAGTGGGCCGCTGTCTACGAACGACGGGTCGACGCGCTCGAAGTACGACCGGAGCGGCTCTGCCGGTGTGGCCGGCCGGCTCAGGTCGACTCCCTCGCACACTGACCCGGTCTGTCGGCGGACGACCCCGGTTGAACGAGCGGAGCCACGACAGCAGGTCCCGTACCGACTCGACCCGCCACATCCACTTCTCGAGTCCTGCGAGCGCGGTCTCGGGGTCGCCCTCCCCCTGCCTGACGTACGCGTCCAGCGCGCACGCCGCCGAGGTGTCAGTCTCGAACGCGACTGTCCTGACCCCGAACTCCCGGACGAGCAGTGCCACCAGCCCCGTTTTCAGCCGGAAACACTCCCGGGTCCCGTGTGTCACCTCGCCGAGTCCGACGACCCGGTTCCCCCCCGCCGTCCCGTCCCGGTCGAGCAGTCCGGATACCGTCTCCACGAGCGTGTCCTCGCTGGCCCGACTGTCCGTTGCTCTGTGTACCGGCGACTCGTCGAGGCTGTCTGCGGGAACTGTGTACTCCCGTATCGCGTCACTACTGCCTGCCATACTGCCTCTCGTGCTCCGGGTACGTCCGTTCCGGCTATACCGTTTCTGGACTCGAACAGGTGCTCCTTCGGACGACGGTCTCGGCCACGTCTGGACGATTTTCAACTCAGTATCACGCCAGCGTCTCGAGATGTCCTCGGACTTCTGCGAGAGCGCGACACTCCCCCGTGATGACG
>KE356579.1:303145-311898 GCA_000416085.1 halophilic archaeon J07HX64
ATCAACAGGACGGCAGTACACCGCCGGAGCGTCCGGCGGAGGAGGGTATCGGACATGCCCGAATGTCCGCGTAGAGTTTCAAAAACAGTATCGATAGGAAGCGCGAGCGCGCCCCCAGACAACCGACCCATGCAGTTGAGGAACGTTACCGCTCTGTTCGCCTCGGTCGGTCAGACTCAGGCGGCTGCCTCGGCGTCCGGTTCGGCGGAGGGCTCCTCGTCGGTCGACCCGCGGAGTCGGTACAGGATGGCGGCGCCAATGGTGGTTGCGGCGACGATACCAGCGAACTGCTTCTTTGTCGGTCGCATATCAATACATCTCGGCCGATAACACATATACCCTGGCTGCTGTGTCACACGCAGAAACAGCGGTTTCTCACTGCGGTCCTGAGACGGACGAAACTACGGGCCGCACCGTGGCGGAGCGCCCCTGGACCGGGGTGGCCGTCGTCGTGCCAGGCCACGATGGCGGCAGTTACGAGCAGGAACTCGAACACGAACTGCCATCCGGGCTCGATCGCGCCGAGGTGGGCGGTGAACCGCTGTGCAAGTTCGGGTTCGGGCATCGGCAGGACCGGCCACAGGAGGAAGCTCACCTCACCAGTCTGTCCGCGGAGCGCAGGGTAGAGCGCGTCTCCGAGTAGATGCAGGACCACACCCAGGAGAAACGCCCGCCCGGCCATCCGGTGATGGACGCGGCGTGCGAGCGCGAGCACGAGGCCAGCGACAACAGCCGTGGTCAGCAGGGAGTGTGCGAGCGAGCGCCCGCCCGGGAGCAGTCCGACGGTCCAGCCGAGCGGCTTGTCGACCAGGTCGGGAAACTGCGTGCCCACGGCCAGCGCGAGCACCGCCGCGCCGGCCGGTCGCTCGCCGGTGTGTCGCCGGAGCAGTGTGTAGACGAGGTAGCCGGCGCCGACATGTCCCCACGGCCACATAACCGAACTGACGGGTTCGAGCGGTTTTGCTCTGTCCATCTCGCGTCGATGTTCGAAACGTTCACCGGTGGCTCGCACACATCACAGAGTATGACAGTCCACAGCGACTGGGGCGACTGGCTCCCGCAGGCGATCGCGTCGGCGGACCCGGAGGGGCTGGCCCTGTGGTATCTCGGCTGCAACGGGTTCGCGTTGAAAAGTGCCGGCGGCACGACACTGTTTGTCGACCCGTATCTGGGGACCGGCGACCCGCCACGGACAGTCCGTATGATCCCGGTGCCGTTCGACCCGACGGACGTGGTGAGTGCCGACGCGGTGCTGGCGACTCACGAACACACCGACCACGTCCACGGCCCGAGTCAGGCGCCGATTCTCGCGAACACGGGTGCACGGTTCCACGCCCCGGATGCGAGTGTGTCCGTCGTCGAGCGAGAGGGCTGGCGCGAGCAGTGGGGGCTCGGGACCGAGCAGCTCCAGACGGTCGCCGAGGGCGACCAGTTCGAGGTCGGCGACCTGACAGTCACCGTCGGACCGGCAAACGACCCGGACGCCGAACACCCCGTCGCGTACGTCATCGAACACGAGTCCGGTAGCTTCGTCCACGGCGGGGACGCCCGGCCCGGCGGGTTCGGCAACCTCGCCGCTCACGACATCGATGTCGGTGCGCTCGCGTTCGGCACCACCGGGATGATACCCGACAGTGAGACCCGCGACCCGGTCGAAACAACCTGGTACAACAGCGAGGGGATGCTCGTCGAGGCCGCGCGGGAGCTCGAACTCGACCGCCTCGTGCCGACTCACTGGGATATGTGGCGGGGCCTCACCGCCGACCCGACAGTGCTTCACCACCACACGGCCAGTTTCGACTACCCGCGCCGGCTCGATATCGTCGAAATCGGTGACCGTGTCGACGTGTGAACAGGGTTAAAGAGGCTATAGACCCCAAGCAGGGACATGAGCGAGGCAGAGGAGTACGACAACGTTCGGGTCTCCGCCGAGGGTGTACGCGTGCTCAAGCGGTTCGCGGCAGACCGGTTTCCCGTTCCAGCGATCGAGCTCGAGATCTCGTCTGGACGAGACCAGCAGGTGTCGCTCAGACTCTCCGACAGGGTACCGAACGGGGTCGACATCGACAATCTCGGATTCCACCCGGATTACGGGAGCGAACACTGGACAATCGAGGAGGACCGCATCACGTTCGAGCGGGAGTTCGAGCAAAACGAGACCTACACCACTGTGTACGGTATCCGGACAGCAGACAGCGTCGATCAGTTCCTGACCGAACCCGAGGTCGAATCGGTCGACCCGCCGCTCCTCGTGGGCGACGACGACAGTATGCTGGAGAGCGACGACGCACTTGTCGAGGATGCCATCTCCGGTGACATCGAACCGGAGGAAACGGACGAGACGACGGAGGAGCCCGAGGCTCCGTCGACGCCCGACGGCCCCGACAACATCAGCACCGACGACGGTCCGACAGCTGTCGACGACAGACCGGCCGGCGACGGGGTGGGGGTAACCGACCAGAGCGAGGACACACTGGAGACAGTCGACCTGTCGGCCGAGGGGAGTCTCGTCGGTGCGCTGGCGACCGAGATCCGAGAGAACAACGTCTCCGAGGAGGATGTCGAACTGCTGCGGATGCGGAGTGCGCTCTCGGAGACTGGACAGCCGTCTGGGAGCACGACTGCCCGGCTCGACTGTCTCCGGCAGGACGTGACCGACCTTCGAGCGTACACGACTGCTCTCGAGGAGTTTCTTGACGAGGAGGGCACCGGCGAGAAGATTATCCGGTCTTTCGACACACAGCTCGAGGGGTTCCAGGAGGAGGTGGCCGCGTTCGGAGACCGTCTCGCCCACCTCGAAACCGAGTTTGTCGTCTACATCCGGGGGCGTATCGAGGAGCTTGAGACAGGGTTCGAACAGCTCGAATCGGAGGTTAGCTCCGAACTGGACCGCCTCGACGACCTCGAACAGAGAACCGACCAGGTCGCCGAGCGCGCCGACAGTGCCGACGTCCGTGCGACAGAGCTCGACAGCCGTCTCAGCGATATCGAGTCGGACTTGGACAGACTCGACGATGTCAACTATATCGAGAGTGAACTCAAGAAACTTCAGCGGTAGCGCCGGCAGATAGTAGACACGCTCGGGGGGTGAACCGGCCTGCGGCTGGCACGGCAGTACGGGACAGAGCTCTCGTGTTCTCGCAGAGAGTGTTAGTCCTCTGTTTCCTCGTCGTCGATGTCCTCGAAGTCAGCGTCGACGTACTCCTCACCGGCACCGGCGGCACCTGCGCCCGGACCCGCGCCGGCGGCACCTGCACCCGGACCTGCGCCGGCGGCACCTGCGCCCGGACCCGGACCCGCGCCGGCGGCACCTGCACCCGGACCCGGACCGGACCTGCGCCCTCTTGCTGGTATACCTGCTTGCCGATCTCCTGAAGCTTCTCCGAGAGCTCCTCGGTCGCCGACTCGAGCTCCTCCTTTGTGGCATCCTCGTCGTCGACGACCGCCTCCAGGTCGTCGATCGTGTCCTCTATCTCCTCGCGGGTCGCGTCGTCGACGGCCTCCTCGTTCTCCTCGAGCAGTGTCCGGGCCTGTTGGACGGTCGACTCGGCCTCGTTTCGCGCCTCGATACGCTCGCGACGGCGCTCGTCCTCCTCGGCGTGTTGCTCTGCCTCCTGTTTCATCTCCTCGATCTCCTCGTCGTCGAGTCCGACACCACCCTCGATTGTGATGTCCTCCTTGCTGCCGGAGCCTTTGTCCTCGGCCTCGACGCTGACGATACCGTTGTTGTCGATGGAGAACGTCACCTCTATCTGAGGAACACCTGCCGGCGAGGGCGGGATATCGGTTAGCGAGAACTCACCGAGCAGTTCATTTTCTCCTGCGATCTCGCGCTCGCCCTGGAACACCCGTATCTGGACCATCGTCTGGTTGGCCTGGGCGGTGGTGAATATCTTCGACTCGTCCGTCGGAATGGTAGTGTTCTTGTCGATGAGTCGCTCGAACAGGCCGCCCTTTACCTCGACACCGAGCGAGAGCGGTGTGACATCGACCAGCACGATATCGTCGACGTCACCGGAGAGCACACCGCCCTGGATTGCCGCACCCAGTGCGACTGCCTCGTCGGGGTTGACGTTCTTCTGTGGCTCCTGTCCCGTTAGTTCGTCCACTTTCTCCTGTATCATCGGCATCCGGGTGGAGCCACCCACGAGAATAACCTCGTCGATATCGGACTTGTCGAAGCCGGCGTCCGAGAGCGCCTGCTCTGTCGGGCCGACCGTACGCTCGACCAGATCCGCCGTCAGCGACTCGAACTTCGCGCGGGTCAGCGACGCTTCCAGGTCCTTTGGCCCCTCGTCGTCAGCCGCGATAAACGGGAGGTTGATCGTCGTTTCCTTTCGACTCGACAGTTCGACCTTTGCCTCCTCGGCAGCCTCGGTGAGTCGCTGGAGTGCCTGACGGTCCTCGCGCAGGTCGATGCCGTGCTCGCTCCGGAAGTCCTCGGCCAGCCAGTCGATAACAGCCCGGTCCCAGTCGTCACCGCCGAGGTCGTTGTCGCCGTTCGTGGCGACAACCTCGTAGACGCCACCCCCGAGTTCGAGCACCGACACGTCGAACGTTCCACCGCCGAGGTCGTACACCAGCACGGTCTGGTCGCTCTCGTCGTCGAGTCCGTAGGCCATCGAGGCCGCAGTCGGCTCGTTGACGATACGCTCGACCTCGAACCCGGCGATCTCGCCGGCGTCCTTTGTTGCCTGGCGCTGCCGGTCCGAGAAGTATGCCGGCACCGTGATCACCGCTCGATCGATCTCCTCGCCCAGATAGTCCTCGGCATCACGTTTCACCTTCTGGAGAATCATCGCGGAAACCTGCTCGGGTGTGTAGTCCTCACCGTCGAGTTCCACGGTGTAATCCTCCTCCCCCATGTGCCGCTTTATCGACTCGACTGTGTCGTCGGGGTTCTGGACCGCCTGGTTCTTCGCCGGCTTGCCGACCAACTGCTCGTCATCCTGGAATGCTACCACCGAGGGTGTCGTCCGCTCGCCCTCGCTGTTGACGATGATCTCCGGGTCGCCGCCCTCCATCACAGCGAATGCGCTGTTTGTCGTCCCGAGATCGATCCCGAGGATCTTGTTGCTCGTCATCTTATCTGTATCTATCCCATTCTCGGGGTTAAAAGTTGCTAGACGGCCACGATGCGGGCAGTTACAACAGGGACGATGCCGGTACTCGCGATAGAGACGATGCCGATACTCGTGATAGAGACGATGCCGGTGTTCTCCCGTGACGACGGGGCAAACGATTCTCGGAGCCGCTGTCCCCGGAGGTGGTTCAGTTTTCGAGCCCCTCGCGGAGAATCTCGGCGGCGTCGGCGAGGGCGTCCTCCAGTCGCTCCCCGTCCGGGCCGCCACCCTGTGCGAAGTCGGGTGGACCGCCGCCGCCGCCGCCGACGCGGCGGGCGAGTTTGCCGACCACATCGCCGGCGTCGACGGCCACACCGTCGGGTACCGCGACGACAAACTGTGCGCCGTCCGTGTCCGAGCCGACGACGGCGACTTTCCCGTCCTCGACGAGCGCGTTCGCGGTGGCACGCAACTGCTCCATGTCGCCGTCGAGACGCTGGACGACCGCGCTCGCCCCGTTGAGGTCGATCTCCTCGCCGCCGTCACCCCCGCCAGCACGGGCCTGTGCGAGCTCCTCTTTGAGTTGGTCGATGCGCTTGCCCCGTGCTTTCCACTCCTCGAAGAACCGCTCTGCGGTTTCGGGCACGTCTGGGGGGCTCACATCCAGCACGTCTGCGGTTTCGCGGAGATGCCCCTCGGTGCGCTGGACCGCCTCGACCGCTGCCCCGCCGGCAGCGTAGGTCAACCGCACCACGCCGTCCTGTACGCGCTCGGTGCCGAGCAGTGTGATCGTGCCGATCTCGCCGGTGTACGAGAGGTGTGTACCGCCACACGCCTGTGTATCCGGGCCGGCGTGGATGAGCCGTATCTGCTCGCCCTCCGGGATACCCCCTTGGTAGATGTCGAACCCGTGGCGCGACTCGGCCTCGTTGCGGTCGAGCCACTCCTGTGTGACCGGTTCGTCGGTCATCACGAGCTCGTTTGCGCGGCGCTCGATCTCCGTTATCTCCTCGCGGTCGACCGATTCGTAGTGTGTCACGTCGAGTCGGGCGCTATCGGTGCTCTTCTGTGCACCGGCCTGCCGGATGTGGTCACCGAGCACCTGCCGTGCGGCGTGACCGACAATATGGGTGGCAGTGTGGTGGCGCATATGTCGTAGCCGCCGCTCCCTATCGACGGCCCCGCGAACAAACTCACCCGTTCCCGGGTCGGTGTCTGTCCGGTGGACCACTACGTCCCCGACCAGTTGTACGTCAGACACGTTGGCGGTCACATCGTCCGTCGAGAGCGTTCCGTGGTCGGCCGGTTGCCCACCGCCCTGTGGGTAGAACATCGTCTGGTCGAGCACCACGTCGTACGCTGTCTCGCTTTCCCCCTCTTTACCTCCGTTCTCGACCTCCTGTTCGACCACGTCCAGCACCATCGCCTCGAACTCCATTCTATCCTGGTCCTCGTAGTAGAGCCGGTCTGTCTCCGGCAGTTCGTCGAACCCCCGTTCGGTGTGCTCGTCGGCTGTGTCCTCGTCCTGTTGGCCCCCGTGGCGCCCGGCTACGAGCGCGTAGAAGTTGTCAGGAACGGTTACGTCGACACCGCGTTCGCCCGCGATGTCCGCAACCATATCCGGCTGGATGCCGTGAGAGTCGTACAGTTCGACCAACTCGTCGGCGGGAATCGGGTCCCCATCGCGGGCGTACTCTTCGGCGAGTGTCTGGACGCGACGCTCCCCACGTGCGAGGGTCTCGCGGTACCGTTCGACCTCGGTGCGAACGACCTCGCGGATCGTGTCACGGTTCTCGTAGCCGAGGCGCTCGGCCTGCATGTCGACGAGTTCGTCGAGCGGCGCGTCCACACCGACACCGTCTGCCAGCCGCTTCAGTCGGCGCAACACCATCCGCGCCAGGTACCCGGTCCCCACGTTCGAGGGGACGATCTCGTCACCGAGCATATACGCCAGCGTCCGGCTGTGGTCGGCGATGGCGTAGATACTCTCTAGCGGTTCGACCAGGTCACGCAACCGCCCGACATCGACGCCGAGTTGCTCGGCGATGTCGGCACGGGCGGCCTCCACGTCGTCGACATCGTCGATGTCGAGGTTGCCGGCGAGCCGTGCCGCGTCGTGGACGACCGCAGCTTCCTCCTCCGTGTGCTCGATACCGGCGTTCTCGGTGAGCACGTCTATCATCTCGGAGTAGACGGCCTCGTAGACCGTCGGTGTGCCCTGACTGAGCCAGGTCCACCGCTCCAGTCCGTAGCCCGTGTCAACAACGTATGTGTCCATCTGTGAGTAGCTGTTGCCGTCCTTTAGCTCGTACTCACCGTCAGGGTCGCGTTCCAGACTCATAAAGACGAGCGTGGCGAGTTCGAGCCCGCGGTAGATCACCTCGATCGCGGGACCGGCGTTCCCCCCACCTACCCAGGGGTCCTCGATGTACGTGACACCCTCGAGGTCCGCCCCGAGTTCGTCCAGCAACTGCTCGCAGTGGCCGACAGTCTCCTCCTTCCAGTAGACCTCACCCTCGTAGGCGTACTCCGTGAGCCCCTCGCGTGCGTTGAACGCGTGGTGGGCCATCATCTCGAACGCCATCGTGTGGCGCCCGGTCTTGCCGACGTTGTCGATATCCTGCATCCGGATACAGGGCTGGGAGACTGTCAGCGGGTTCGCCGGCGGGGGTGTCTCACCCGAGGTGACCAGCGGCTGGAAGTCGTAGATAGAGGCCTGGGTCAACAGCACGTCGTCGCGCCAGCGGTTCGCCGCCACCGGGTACGGGTCGACCCGCTCGTGGCCCTGGCCCTCGAAAAAGGAGAGAAACGCCTCGCGCATCTCGGCCAGTGTGTGTGGCTCGTCGAACCCCGGGTCGTCGATGAACCCGTAGCTGTCACAGGGTGGCTCCCCGCAGGTCTCGCGGTCCCCGTCCCGGGTCCAGAACGCATCCCCACACTCCGGACACTCCATCCGGTGGAACCCGTTCTCCTCGAAGTAGTCGAGTCTGTATTCCTCTTCGAGTTTGCTCATCGTATGGGTGTGGCCGGCGTTCGAGTAAAATAGTTCCGGACACTCCTATCTCGTGGCTCCCAGTAGAACAGTCACTCCTCCTTCCAGTAATCGACGTCGTCGTCGACCCGGTAGTACCCCTCCAGCGACCGCTCCTCGCGCCCCCCGGGTGGTGACCCGACGTACACACCGAACGTCTCCGAGTCGGGGTACACCGTCACGTCCGGCTCTGTCATCGTCGAGACGACCAGATACCGGAGCACGTCCCCGGTGTCGTTTATTACCCTGTGACCGCCCGACTCACCGGCCGGGAACGTCGCGTAACTCCCCGCGTCGAGTTCGTAGGTCTCCCCGTCGTGCCGGAGTGTGCCACTGCCCGCCAGCACGTAGATCGCCTCCTCGTTTGCCGTGTGGTAGTGGTACGGCCACGACCTCCGACCCGGAGGAAGTTCGTACAGACTGCATCCGAGCTGGTCACCGTCTGCGCCCTCTCCGAGCTGTTTCCGCCTGAACTCTGTCTCCCCCTCTGCTCGCTCTGTCCACTCCATCTCGCTCTCGTGTACGACTGGCATGGCCGAAATTACGCTCTAACAGATGTAACTGTTCGGGGACCGTGCGAGTGTACGGACCAGCCACACGGTCGTGAGAGGACGAGAGCCGACCGCACGGCTGTTCCACTGTAGAGAGGGTAGAGAAAC
>KE356579.1:311948-313764 GCA_000416085.1 halophilic archaeon J07HX64
GATGCGGCGACGGGCGAACAGGTGTGGGCGTTCACCCAGCTGTCTGGTTTATCGACTCGTCGCCGACGGTGGCGGATGGGACCGTCTACGTCGGGTCTCACGACGAGACGCTGTATGCGGTGGATGCGGCGACGGGGAGCCAGGAGTGGGCGTTCACCCAGCCGTCCGGGCGGGTCTTCTCGTCGCCGACGGTGGTTGCAGACCCGGAGAGCGGGGACAGCATTGGGTCGCGTGTGATGTTGGGAACGCTCGGGCACCGCGGGGACCGAGCCGACCGAGTGACGACTGGAGGTGACCCGGGCGGAGGTGACACCGATACTCAAACTGGGGGTGACGGCTTCGGTCCTGGCTTCGGCGTCGGTGGGGCACTCGCAGGAGTTGGTGGTGCTGGGTACCTGCTGAAGCGGCGCCTCGAAACCGGGGAGAGAGAGTAACAGCGGCGGTTGTGGGGGACGACTCGTCGAGTTCCTCCAGATGGGACACCGCGCCGCGCCCGTCTCCTCGCTTATCGCACCGGGTTTGTGGGGGCGTGTGGTTAGTAGCAGATACTAACCTGGGAGTGTGAGTATCGCGTCAGTCGCGCGGGGGCAGTCTGCCCGGCCGAACCGGTCGACCAGGAGCGCGCGACCGATACGGTGGTGCCTGCAGGGGCATTGTCATAAACAACAGTTATTTAGTTGAAAAAATCCATATGGGAAGCAGGCGGCAGTTCTTGATTGGAGTTACCACCGCAGGCACAATCGCAATCGCAGGATGTAGTGGTGGTGGTGGTAGTGGCGGTGGTCCGGAAAATGCGGTTGAGCAATATGCCACTGCAACAAAAAACAATGATACGGAAACTGCAAACGAGGTCTTACATCCTGAGTCACCGTTGTATCCAATTGGAGAAGATGCCGCTGGCGAATTCACTCTGAATAGCATAGAGCAGGCCACAATAAGAGAAGCTGTTGAAATCCTGGCAGCAGAAAGAACCGGGGAGTCCACAGAGGAAGAAATCCAAAGCGAAATCGATAGTACCGAACAAGTGGTTGAACAAAAGGTAGACGACATAGGCGCAGATGAGTACAGTTTTGTTGTGGTGACAGTGACCGAGAACGGCGAGCAACGAAAGTTTGAATTATTGACAGTTAAAGACGACGGTAACTGGTTGATTATAGAATAATTCGTGTCAGCCATGCTAACTTTATCTCACCAGCCACGGCAGCGGAACCCGGAGTGTGAGAGTCTCAGTGACCTGATGGGCAGAATTCAGTCCTCCAACGGTATCTCGATCAGGTCCCGGTCGGTCTCGTCCGGGTCGAGCCTGTCGTCCCGGGCCGTCTCGGTCTCAGTCTCCGAGGATGTTCAAGGACCTGGCGGTCTGATAGCACAGGCTCTGTGTCAGACACGTAGATCAATAAAAGGGTTCAAGAGTAAGCTGGAAAAAGATATGCTATGTCCGTAGACGACCTCGATGTCGACAGGGAAACCGCGAAGAAGCAGTTTATATTCTGGACCGCCGCTGTGGTTATCGGAGGGTTCGTCGTACAGTTCGTTCTCTGATCGACACGGTGGTCTTGCGGTGAGTGGGTAATCGCAAAGAGAGGCGCAGAAACCCGGGCCAATCACTCGGGTTCTCGTCGTATCGGGGGGTTCTGGGGGACTGTATTCTGCGAGACCTGGCTGGTATCGCAACTCGCTCTTGCAGTGGCTGTCCGTCGCGTCGATCGCCACGCGGTCTCCGTAGACGGTCGTCTCAGAGAGATACCGGAGGGGTCAGTCTGTGTCCTGTGTGCCGGTCAACTGGACGTACACGCTCCCGGCGAGGTATGCGACC
>KE356579.1:313814-316200 GCA_000416085.1 halophilic archaeon J07HX64
ACTGTTGCTGGTCGAGGAGTCCAACAGCCTCGCAACGAGCGAACGGCAGGCGACACAGCGCGGGTAACCGTCACCTGTCTCCGGGGGTCGACACCGGGCCACGGCGCTCGTGAGCCATCGTCTCGGCCACATCCGCCGCCAGTTCCGGGCCGAACTCCCGTTCCAGTAGATACAGCGCGAGGTCGAGCCCCGACGTGACCCCGTCTGCGGTCACAATGTCCCCATCGTCGATGACCCGGGCATCGACGACGTCGGCCCCGGAGGCGCGGAGGTCCTCGATAGCTCCGTGGTGTGTCACCGCCGGTCTGCCGTCGGTCAACCCGGCCGCGGCGAGTATCATCCCACCTGTGCAGACCGAGGCGACTGTCACCCCTCGCTCGTGCAGGCGAGCGAGCGCACCGGGGAGCCTGTCCTCGACTGCCGCCCGCACACCCGTCTCGGCAGTATCAACCCACCCACCACCGGGTACGACCACCAGGTCCGGCAACCTGTCGCCGGCGCCCTCGTCCGTTCCCGACCGGTCTGTGCTCGCACCCCCGTCGTCCGCTGTCCCGTTCCCGTTCCCGGTCTCGGGACCCGGAACCGGGAGCACACCGTCGGACTGGACGGCGAGTCCGTGGCCGGAGACAACGGGTGTCTGCCCATCGAGCGTGTACAGCCCCACCTCGATGTCGGCACCGCGTGCCCGGGCGTGACCGAACACCTCGAACGGCCCGACCGCATCGAGATTATCGAACCCGTCGAAGAGAACGATCGCAATCTGCACGAGCACTGTTAGACCTAACTCGACAAAAAGTACGGCACGGACGCTCGACAGACGGACGGTTCGCGTCGTTCTGGGGAGTTTTGTTAGCAAAGGGGCAAAATGTTGCGCTAATGTCGGAGACTACGCTTCGGACCCTCCACGACACCTTTCTGACCGTCTCGAACGAGATTCGGGAGGAGGGCGGTGAGTTTGATTTTCGGTTCAGCCTCGTCGACCACCTGTTCGCCGATGCGCTCGGGTGGTCACGAACTGTTGGAGAGGGACACGTCAATTTCGAGGATGACCGCAAGGACGTGCTGTGCTACGACGACAGCGACCCGCCGTTTCCGGTGGTTGTCTGTGAAACGAAACGACCCTCTCACGACCTCACGCTGGCCGACGCAGAGCAACTAGAGGCCTACATGAACGGGGTCGGAAGTGCCGATTATGGTATCCTGACCAACGGCCACGAATTCCGTCTCTATGACCACGACAGCGATGACCGAACCGTGAGTGGCATTGATGGCTTCGATATCGATACCATCGCGCAGACCGACTTCGAGGGCCTAACGGACAGCCAGCGAAGCGCTCTCTCCGAACTGGAGTCTCTCCATCGCAATCGCTTTGTCGACCTCGGCGATGCCGAGTACTTTCGGGAAACGTATCAGGAGGTCCCCGTCCAGTACCAGCCCGGCACTAACGACGAGGGATACGAGCTGTTTCTCGATGCGGTCAAGGATTCACTCGACGTATTGACCGATGTTCTCCGGGAGTTTTTCGACGATTACCGGGACCGGCCCGAAGAGTCCTACCCGCGTTCGTTCCTCGATTCGACGTTTCCCGACTGGAAGGACTGGCGGGAGTACACCGGCCAGAGCGGGAACGCGAGAGAAGCCTTCTGCCGAGAAACGGCGTACATCATCCTGAACCGGGCATTGTTTGCTCGAATTGCCGAAGAAAAGGAGATTGTCGGACAAACGCGACTCTCCTCACGCGGGATGGCTGAGACGGTGAACTGGGAGGACCGACCGTATCTCGAAGCCCTGATGAACACCTACGATGACATTGACGACCACTATCCCGACCTCTATGAACTCGGGATCTTCGACTGGTGGTGGGTGAGTCGAGATAAGCGCCAGCAGTTCGATACAGAGGAAGAGCGACGGCAGGACGACCTCGAAGGCGACTTCAATCACACGCTGAGGACCGTGCTACGACGGCTGAATCGCTTCGATTTCGAGTACGTCAATCGTGACATCCTCGGCCACGTCTACGAAGATTATCTCCCGAAGCAGGAACGCAAGGAGTTGGGAGAGTATTACATGCCGCTCGAAGTCGTCCAGTTTATGCTCAACTCGGTGGATTACCGACCGGGTGAGAACCTCGGAGAGAAGAAGGTTCTTGACCCCGCCTGTGGCAGCGGGACTTTCCTGACCGAAGTGACGGAGCGGCTAATCCAGCATTACGTGGACAAGTTCGGGAGAACGAGCGTTCACCGGCTTGACCCCAGCGAAGCTCGCACGATTCTCGAACGAGTCGAAGAGAACGTCTATGGCATCGACATCAACCCCTTCGCCGCCCATATCACGCAAATCAATCTCCTGTTCCGGACCATCGACCTCTACGACAAGGTGACGGAGA
>KE356579.1:316703-319863 GCA_000416085.1 halophilic archaeon J07HX64
AAGAACGAGTGCGTGACTTCGTATTCGAGTTGCTGAAAGCACAGGACAAGCGACTCGGTCGGATGGAGGTTCTGAATCTGGAGGTTCCGACCAGAGACGACGTGCTGGCGCTCATGGAGGAATACGAGTCCGACAAAGCCCGCATCGAAGAACTGGAACAGGAAGCCGAAGAGTTGCAGGCAGAACTGGACGATCTGATTCTCCGTGATGTGTACGACCTTGATGACGATGACGTGGCAGTTGTCGAAGAGTTCTTAGAAGTCTGGTAACTGGGCAAATCGCGGTTGAGACTCTTTTTGTTCACCTCGTTTCCGTTACTGACGATTCGCAGAACAGACTGCGCTCGACCGCGTGAACATCAAATGTCTTTTTGCTAGTAAGATCCTGACTCTCGAATTAACCGAACAAATTCATCAGCACGGTACTCGCGGTGCTTCCCTTCGTAAGTCCTGTGACAACTCGGACAGAGTGTAACGAGGTTCTCCATGCGGTTCGCACTCTTCAATTCAGTCGTTCCATCGTCCTGTTCAAACTCTTTGAGTGGCCGAATGTGGTGAACGTGGAGCGAGTTATCGAGAACGGCAGACGTACGCTCACACACTCGACACTGGTGGCCGTCGCGTTCCAGAACACGCTGTCGACGGTTATCCCACTCCGGACCATATTCGTACTGTCCCCCTCCAGATGAGTGTTGATTCAATGGTAAGCCTGCTTCTCTAAGGGCCTCATTCCAGGAGCCAAACCGGTATTTGTACGTTGACGAGGGGTATTCACCAAGACGGTCGACTTCTCGACGTGTTGGTGATCCGTCCACCAGAATGTCGATTCGCTTGAGTTCTCTGAGTAGCTTGCCATCGCTCATCTTCTTATCACCGGTGTCTCCCACACCTGCGATTGACTTTGCCTGTGACCACGAGTCGAAGTACCGGAAATACGTAGAGTACGCAAACTTCCCATGCGTAAGCATATCCTGCTCAGTCGGTGATCGGCCGGCAATTTTACTCACGCGCCTGAGTTCGTCAAGCAATTCCTCGCGCTGAATGCTCATCAATCTACTCCCCCAGTTCTATACTGAACGACCGGTGTCTGGTGACTGGCTATGCCGCTCGCTCTGACAAGGTTTTTATTCCACGTGGACAGTATTTGTAGCGTGCTTCCGTGCTCTCTCACGGAAGCCACTGCGGACCGGTGCCCTAACACCGGGTCCGCATTCTCACGGATGGGTAGATCCGGAAACGGCTTCCGTTGGGTACAGATAACCAGACCATCCTACTTAGAACTCGGGATACAATTGTTACTGTAGCGTATCACGCAAGAACGATAGTAGGGCTACCCGATAGAAAATGTAATAAATCCGGAAAGTGGGCCAACGCGGATTTGAACCGCGGGCCTCCCGGTTATCAGCCGAGCGCTCAACCTAACTGAGCTATTGGCCCGAGCAAGTACGTGATGAGATATCCGACAGGGACTGTTAAGCGTTACTGTTCCCCTCGTCCTCGACGTCCTCGTAGTCGACATCCTTCACGTCCCCCAGGTCGACACCGTCGAAACTGTCGGCGTTTGTTCCGGAGTCGTCCGCGACATCGCCGTCCTCCGGTGGGGTGTCGTTCTGGTCGTCGAACGGGCCGCCGTCGGGGAACCCTCCGATGTAGACGTTACCGGTGGCGAAACCGCCCGTTCTCTGGTCCACGTATGGAACGATCACACGCTTTTTCAGCCCGACCCGGATCGGGTACCGGGTGAGTGGAACAACGAACAGGAATCCGAGTAGGTCGGTCACGAGTCCCGGCGTGAGCAGGAATGCACCCGCGACCAGCAGGAGTCCACCGTCGATGAGCTCGTCGGTCGGTGGCTCACCCTGCCCGAGTTTGGTCTGTATCTTCCGGATGGTGTGACGCCCCTCGAACCGGGCGAGGAGCATCCCGACGAGTGCCGTTGCCACGACCAGCAGTATGATTAGCTGCCAGTTCAGCACGAACCCGGCGAGCACGACCAGCAGGATGGCATCGAGCAACGGTATCAGCAACAACAGCCCGATGTACCGGAGCATACACGCTCTTGCCGGGTGTCACTCAAACCCCTTTCGAGACTACCCCTCGGAACCGGTGAGAAGAGTCGACAGGACTTACGCGTAGGTCTTCTCGAGGTATGCGACGATGTCGTCGCTCTCGGGCATACCGTCGACGCCGTGCTCCTCGTCGATAAGCACCGGCACGCCGGTCTGGCCGCTGACATCCTCTACCTCGGTGCGCTCGCTGTGACTCCGCGGGACCATCCGCGACTCGTAGCTCAGGTCGAGGTCGTCGAGTTTTCGCTTCACCTTCGCGCAGTACGGACAACCTTTCAGTTCGTACAGGACGAGATCCGTCATCGACCTGTTCTACGTGCCTGAGACTAAAATACCGGTCGGAGTGATGTGCCGAGTCTGCATAACCGACCGGACGTTCGACACCGCCGACGAACCCCGCTGACAGCCCCTCTGTGGTGTAGTGGCTTTGTCGGTCGCGTGGTAGCCGTCGACCTCTGTGTCGGTCCGCCTACGATATCGACCGAACACTGGCCTGCCGTCGTGCTCGGTGTCGGTTGCCCACCGGTTCACAATCCACTGGGACGCCGTGAGCCACAGTCTCGCGGGCCTCACCCGGGTGAGGGACGGTCAGCAACGGGGATGCGGTCCGACCGGTCCGAACCCTCGACAAAGGGCAGTGAGACGGGCGTCGCGGCCCGTTCCTCGCCGTCGACGCGGACCGAGAGCGTCCTTGCCTCACCGATACGCTCGCCGATATCGCGGTCGAGCAGGGCAAAGGCGATCGGTCGCCCGAGGGTTGGACTCCGACGGGCCCGGGTCACCTCGCCGACGCTCTCGTCACCGTCGAACACTGCCGCGCCGGTCCTGGGGACCACCTCGGTGGTCAACCCGAGGAGTCGTTTCGTCGGGCGGCCGCGGTTTGCGACCCGAGCGACGACCTCCTGACCGACGAAACAGCCTTTCTCGTAGTCGATGGCGGCGTGCAGTCCGAGATTGTTCGGCACCCCACCCTCGAGTTCGGACCCGAAAACCGGTGTCCCGGCCTCGAGTGTGAGCGCCTCCCAGGTGCGATAGCCGAAGGGGGCGGCGTTCAGCCCGCGGGTCTCGAGTGTGTCGAACACCTCCCGGGTG
>KE356579.1:319883-321597 GCA_000416085.1 halophilic archaeon J07HX64
GATGGACGGGTTCGAGATACACGTCGCTGATACGCTTTCCCCCACGCTTCTGGAAAAGCAAGACGGGAGTACGGGGAGTGAGGGAGAGCAGTCGTCGCTCGAACAGTTCGCGGCATACAACGGGCGGGCACAGTCATTCATCGAGGACCGCAACGAGGTAGACCGCATCAAGGATCAAGAAACGTTCGACGTGGTCGTTGCGAATCCCCCCTACGTCCGGATTCAGAATCTAAGCGGAGTGAAAGACGAATATTCGGTACGGTGCGCGAGCGTAATCAAGAACTTCGACATCTACGTGCCGTTCATCGAGCGGGGCCTGGAGTGGTTGACCGAGGACGGTAAACTCACATACATTTGTCCCGATCGGCTACTCACGAACGATTACGCACAGAAGATTCGTGACCAGTTTGCAGAGGAACCGATCTCGCAACTGCTGGATTTCAAGGACACGGAAGTTTTCGATGCTGCTACTCCGTATCCCTGTATTTTCTGCGTCGATAGGGAAAGAGAACTGGCTGACAACAGGGTGCAGTATGCTCGTTTTGCAGACGAAAGAGAGGAGATTCTTGAAGAAATATATCATCTTGACCAATGGGGAACTCCAGAGGGCGTAACGGAGTATGATTTGTTCCTCTATCCGCAAAAGGAGCTACAAGTGGACAATCAAGACGGCTATTTAGCCTCTTGGAAGCCGATGGGTTAAGCAGAACGGCGTGTTTTTGATACTCTGAAACAATCAGCAGATTCGCGGCTCAGAGAAATCGCCAATCGAGTCTTTGTCGGTATTCAGACAAGCGCGAATCCGGTATATCTCGGATACGTTGAAGATAACCCCAATCAAGAAATAGTCCAGTTTAGAGCGAAAGGTGATGATGAAGCTATGCCGATAGAGAGTGATATTCTTCGTCGCCTTCTTCGAGGACCGGAGATTGACCGTTGGGGAGTGAACTGGGAGGGACTGTGGTTGGTCTTTCCCTATGAGGCTGCAAGTGAGGGCGCAGAAGTAATGACCGAAGAAGCTTTGAGAAGTAAACTTCCACACGCATTTGATTTCTTCAAAACACACAAAAGCTATCTCAAGGACCGGAGTATGCAGAACGAAGAACAATGGTGGGCCTTCGGTCGGCGTCAGAACGTCGAAAAGATGGAACCCAACAAAATTATGACGAATATTATGAGCAGTTACAATCGGTTTGTTGCCGATACAGACGGAGAGTACTACTTTGTTGGCGGAGGAAATGCAGGCGGCTACGGAATCCAGTTGAGAGAGGAGTACGCACCAAGCTCAGAGGACCTGCTTTACTACGTGGCTCTGCTAAACTCACAAGTCCTCGAATTTTTCCATAAGCACATCGCACCTATCTTCGGCGGGAAGTACTACTCCTACAACAAACGCTACCTTGAGCCGCACCCTATCGTTCTTCCGGGAAGTGCGCCGAAAGAGGCTGTTGAACGGATAGCAGAGGCAATACAGACGAAACGAGAAAAACGGACAGACCTCCGATACCGCACATCGGACGTTCGCAACTATCTCGAAGAGTACCATCGAGAGACCACTATTCTCGACCTCGTGACCTCCACCAGTCTCGATGATGACGACTATCGGCAGGACCCAATTCGGACCAACGACAAGATGAATGTCAGCTCCGAGAGAGTCTATCAAGTCGTAATGAAACGTGGACACACGCTCGATTTCAAAAAAGAACGAGTGCGT
>KE356579.1:322923-324410 GCA_000416085.1 halophilic archaeon J07HX64
TCGGGAACAAACGGAACCTTAGTAGCCGAAAGTACACCTCGTACTCCACCGGCCTGTCACCGTCGAATCAGTCCTCATCGACTGCCGCGTGCGCGCGAGGGCCGTACAGTGTAATCACCGCGACATCGCCAACTGGATTGTGCGGGTCCGACAGCACTGTCCGGTACTCGCGGTTTCACTCAGAAAAAACGGTGACACCCTCGGAAGAGACAGCTCGGCCTGCCTGTCGCCGTCTGTTGCTGCCCGCTACCCCTTAGCACTGTTGTCGGTACAGTACTCCTACTCGGTCCGATAGCGGGTGCGCCCATGTTACGGTCCCGAGGATCGACGACTGTCGTCGGACTCACGATCATACTGTTTACCGTTAGGACTCACCCTCGTGAGTACACTCTCTGTCTCGTGTGTCTGAGGCTGTGGAACGAGGGCTGAAATGCCTGGGGTCCGACTGTCTGTCTGCGTGGCTCTCGTCCGGCCCGACCGACCGCACACCGCGTGGGATGACTGGTCGTTCTCCGGCCACGCGACATCTTCCACTACGCGCTGTTCGACAGCTCTCACCACGCCCACAGTCCACCAACTGCCCGTGTGGGACTTGCCTCGTCTGTGGGCTCGTGACTGTCCCGTTGTTTGGGCACCGTGGTCCCCAACACTCGGTACTGTGGATATGTGTGCCGTGCAATCTACTACCGTACCGGGGTTCTTTCGACGGGATTAAGTAATACCCCGCCTTTGTTGTTAATGCGAAGAACGCGAGGAGGCAAGGTGGTCCGTACCACTGGACTGTTCCTCAACTCCTTGAACTGGAAATCATCGAAGCCGTCTCGAAGGGTTTATATCCCACAATGGCATACGATGTAATCCGAAGAAGCAAGGGAGGTTCAGTCGGCGACGTCGACTCCCCTCTCTTGATTTGGATCTCATCGAAGCCGTCTCGAAGGGTTTATATCCCACAACGGCATACGATGTAATCCGAAGGAATGAGAATCCCACCCCTGCGGTCCGCCGTATAGATGGGATTTGATGTTAGCCCTGGTAGTTCGGTGACACCCGGTTGGCGCCGAGTGTCCCGAACGCATGCACACACTTTACGTGTGTGCTCCCGCCTACCACCCACCATTCGGTGGGTACATTCCGGTTGATCCTGCCGGAGGCCATTGCTATCGGAATCCGATTTAGCCATGCTAGTCGCACGGGTCAGACCCGTGGCGAACAGCTCAGTAACACGTGGCCAAACTACCCTGTGGACGAGGATAATCTCGGGAAACTGAGGTCAATCCTTGATAGGGCTTCCATCCTGGAGTGGAGGAAGTCCAAAAGTTGCTCTGCAGCACCACAGGATGTGGCTGCGGCCGATTACGTAGACGGTGGGGGTAACGGCCCACCGTGCCAGTAATCGGTACGGGTGATGAGAGTCAGAGCCCGGAGACGTATCTGAGACAAGATACCGGGCCCTACGGGGCGCAGCAGCGCGAAACCTTTACACTGCA
>KE356579.1:325117-331960 GCA_000416085.1 halophilic archaeon J07HX64
GTTGATGACCTTACTCGAGCTGTTGAGAGGAGGTGCATGGCCGCCGTCAGCTCGTACCGTGAGGCGTCCTGTTAAGTCAGGCAACGAGCGAGACCCGCATCCTTAGTTGCCAGCAACACCATTGGTGGTTGGGTACACTAAGGAGACTGCCGCTGCTAAAGCGGAGGAAGGAACGGGCAACGGTAGGTCAGTATGCCCCGAATGTGCCGGGCAACACGCGGGCTACAATGGCCGAGACAATGGGATGCTATCCCGAGAGAGAGCGCTAATCCCCTAAACTCGGTCGTAGTTCGGATTGAGGGCTGCAACCCGCCCTCATGAAGCTGGATTCGGTAGTAGTCGCGTGTCAGTAGCGCGCGGCGAATACGTCCCTGCTCCTTGCACACACCGCCCGTCAAAGCACCCGAGTGAGGTCCGGATGAGGCCATCGTACGGTGGTCGAATCTGGGTTTCGCAAGGGGGCTTAAGTCGTAACAAGGTAGCCGTAGGGGAATCTGCGGCTGGATCACCTCCACAGACCGGGACCCGACGTTCAGTCGGGCCCACAACGGAGGCATCGGGCACACGGAACCAACCGGGCACCCATGAACTACCAGGGCTAACACTGTACGGCGGACGGGCCCATAGCTCAGCGGCAGAGCGCCGCCTTTGCAAGGCGGAGGCCCTGGGTTCAAATCCCAGTGGGTCCATAGTCCGTATCCGGTCGAAGTCGTGTCCCTTATATGGGACACTCGCCTCATACCGGATACGGAGGACCGATGCACCATCCCGTGCAAGCGCGGATGGGAAGGGTCGATACATGCACCCCACCACCGGGGCGTGTACATGACACCGTGTGTACGTGCGATCCAGGCGTCCACTGGACTCGTTTCACCGAGTCACTCAGTGGCTGCTATGCCGCCTGGTGAATGGCTCGGCTCGGAAGCCGATGAAGGACGTGCCAAGCTGCGATAAGCTCGAGGGACCCGCAAGGAGGGGAAGAACTCGAGATATCCGAATGGGAATCCCCACCGCAATTGCTTCGCGCAATGGGGAACGCCCCGAACTGAAACATCTTAGTAGGGGCAGGAAGAGAAAGCGCAATGCGATGTCGTTACTAACTGCGGGTGAACGCGACACAGCCCAAACCGAAGCTCTCACGAGCAATGTGGTGCACGGGCTGACAATAATCGTCCGAACGCCGTCGTGAAGTCCCCTGAAATGGGGCGCGAAACAGGGTGACAGCCCCGTATCGACGACAAGTACGACGTGTGTCAGTTCCAGAGTAGCGTGGGTTGGAAATCCTACGTGAACATGGCAGGCATCGACTGCCAAGGCTAAACACTCTCCGAGACCGATAGTGAACAAGTAGCGCGAGCGAACGCTGAAAAGTACCCTCCAACGGGAGGTGAAATAGGGCCTGAAATCAGGTGGCGATCGAGCGATGGGGCACAAAAGGTCCCGTGGAAAACGACAGTAGCGCGAGCTACCAGTAGGACCCACGGGAAGCCGCTGTTCCATCGTACGTTTTGAAAAACGGACCAGGGAGTGTGTTTGCATGGCGAGCCTAACCCGTCTACCGGGGGAGGCACAGGGAAACCAACATGGCCGCAACGCTTTGCGTGAGGGCCGCCGTGTTCAAGCGCGGGGAGTCATGCGGACACGACCCGAATCCGGACGATCTATGCGTGGGCAAGGTGAAGCATGGCGAAAGCCATGTGGAAGCCTGTTAGGGCTGGTGTCTTACAATACCCTCCCGTGACCTGCGCATAGGGGTGAAAGGCCCATCGAGTCCGGCAACAGCTGGTTCCGACCGAAACATGTCGAAGCATGACCTCCGCCGAGGTAGTCTGTGAGGTAGAGTGACTGATTATCGTGTCCGCCCTCGAGAGAGGTCGGCTCGGTTGTCAAACTCCGAACTCACAGACGCTGTCGACGCGGGGAGTCCGGTGCGCGGGGTAAGCCTGTGTACCATAAGGGAGACAACCCAGCGCCGGGTTAAGGTCCCAAAGTGTGGATTAAGTGCAATCGAAGGTGGTCCCGAGCCCCAGACAGCCGGGAGGTGAGCTTAGAAGCAGCTACCCTCTAAGAAAAGCGTAATAGCTTACCGGCCGAGGTTCGGGGCGCCCAAAATTATCGGGGCTCAAATCCACCACCGAAACCTGGCCATGCCCGTGACAGGGCAGTTGCGTAGGTCGGCGCTCCGCGTGGGCGGAAGCACGGGCGAGAGCTCGCGTGGACCACGCGGAGACGAAAATCCTGGTCGTAGTAGCAGCGAAAGTCGGGTGTGAATCCCGACGGCCGAAAGAGCAAGGGTTCCTCGGCACTGTTCGTCAACCGAGGGTTAGCCGGTCCTAAGAGACATCGCAACTCGAATGTCTCAAAAGGGAAACTGGTTAATATTCCAGTGCCATCATACAACAGAAGCCAACGCCCCGGGGTCGACCGAACCGGGCACTCGCCCGGTCGAACTGTCCAAGTTCGTGGAAGCCGTAACGGCACGAAGCGGACGAACGGCAGGATAGCGAAAGTCGGTTCAACCTGGGGCCCGTGAAAAGGCGAGTATGATGTCCGTACCGAGATCCGACACAGGTGCCCATGGCGGCGAAAGCCTAGGCCTGTCGGGAACAACCGACGTTAGGGAATTCGGCAAGTTAGTCCCGTACCTTCGGAAGAAGGGATGCCTGCTCGGGAAACGAGCAGGTCGCAGTGACTCGGACGCTCCGACTGTCTAATAACAACATAGGTGACCGCAAATCCGCAAGGACTCGTACGGTCACTGAATCCTGCCCAGTGCGGGTATCTGAACACCTAGTACAATAGGACGAAGGACCCGTTAACGGCGGGGGTAACTATGACCCTCTTAAGGTAACAATCGTTGCCTTAGTAAAATTCGGCTATATGCTGGAACATCTGGTTAGTATCCCACGCTACCAGTAGAACAAAGTAACACTGGTTCTACGGTAACAATGCGATGGATGCAGACAACCAGCAGGAAAGTCTAGATTCGGATTGGATAACCGGGTTTGTGGATGGAGAAGGTTGCTTCTACGTTGGAATCAATCGGATTGAGAAAATGAGCTTGGGATGGCAAGTCCTTCCCGAGTTCAGGGTGACACAACACGAACGCGACGTGGTGTTGCTCGAACGAATCCGAGACGATTTCGGCTTTGGAAGTGTCCGACCAAATCATGGAGACCGGATGGACTACCGTGTTCGTGGACTGGACAACCTCAACGAGGTTGTCGAGTTCTTCGAGCGCCATCCGCTCCAATCGAAAAAACGGTCCGACTTCGAAACCTTTGCAGAGATCATCGAGATGATGAACGACGACCTCCATCTCACGAAATCCGGATTAGACCGAATCGCTCGCCTCGCTTCAACGATGAACGAGGGAGTGACCCGATCCTATCTAGAATCCTCAGAGACCGTATGCCGAACACCCGATTCCGGGTGAAGAGACGGCCCGATCTTCACGGCGACGTGGAGAGACTGGCTCACGCCAGTCCGCCCCATCCGGGGTCAGTACCCATCGCGGGGAAAGTAACAGCATGAGCGTAGTACCTTGCCGCTTTAGTAGCGGCTTGCATGAATGGATGAACGAGAGCGTCACTGTCCCAACGTTGGGCCCGGTGAACCGTACTTTCCAGTGCGGAGTCTGGAGACTCCCAGGGGGAAGCGAAGACCCTATGGAGCTTTACTGCAAGCTGTCGCTGAGACGTGGTCGCTGATGTGCAGGGTAGGTAGGAGTCGTTACCGAGGCCCGTGCGCCAGCACGGCGCCCAGACACACATGAAACACTACCCGTCAGTGACTGCGACTCTCACTCCGGGAGGAGTACACCGGTAGCTGGGCAGTTTGACTGGGGCGGTACGCGCTTGAAAAGATATCGAGCGCGCCCCAAGGCCATCTCAGCCGAGTCGGAAACTCGGCGTAGAGCGCAAGAGCAAAAGATGGCTTGACAGTGTTCTTCCCAACGAGGAACGCTGACGCGAAAGCGTGGTCTAGCGAACTTATCAGCCCGCTTGATGCGGGCGATAAATGACAGAAAAGCTACCCTAGGGATAACAGAGTCGTCACCCGCAAGAGCACATATCGACCGGGTGGCTTGCTACCTCGATGTCGGTTCCCTCCATCCTGCCCGTGCAGAAGCGGGCAAGGGTGAGGTTGTTCGCCTATTAAAGGAGGTCGTGAGCTGGGTTTAGACCGTCGTGAGACAGGTCGGCTGCTATCTACTGGGAGTGTTTTGGTGCCTGACGGGAACGCCCGTATAGTACGAGAGGAACTACGGGTGGTGGCCACTGGTGTACCGGTCGTCCGGAAGGGCGTTGCCGGGCAGCTACGCCACACGGGGTAACGGCTGAACGCATCTAAGCCGGAAACCCACCTGGAAAAGAGGCACCGCTTTAGACCACTCGTACAAGACGAGGTCGATAGACTCGGGGTGTACGTACCGAGGCAACGAGGTATTCAGCCCGCGAGCACTAATTGGTCGAAGCCACCAATCTTTCCGCATTGACTCGCTGAAACGAGTCCAGGCGCAATCTGGATCGCACGTACTCACGGTCGACGGCCACTACACATCGGCACACCGACGACGGTACCTCGACTCACCGGTCGAGGACCGGAACAGAACCGTTCCGGTGTATCGCGGTTCGACTCCGCGAGTCGGCATTAAGGCGGCCATAGCGGCGGGGTTACACCCGTACCCATCCCGAACACGGAAGTTAAGCCCGCCAGCGTTTCGGCGAGTACTGGAGTACGAGAGTCTCTGGGAAACCCGGTTCGCCGCCTCCACTCTTACCGTATTCTCACCCGGAGTGGCGACAGTTCGCCGCTCCGTATTACAGCCCCGACGAGTGGTAACGCTCTGTTGTCTCGATTACGTGTTAGGCGGACGACACAACAACACTCCTATCGAGCCGATTCGCATCACACGTGCCACGACACTACCGATGACGACACCAGTGATCACACCAGCTCAGGAGTGGCAACACCACACTATCGAGTCCCGGAGTAGTCTCCGCGGGTGGGCGCGACACCCTGTTGGATAGTCATCTGATGGGCATACACCGACGCACACGGAGAGGGACAACACAGAGCAGAAAAGAAACACAGCTAAAAAAAGAGGAGTGTGGAAAGAGAGAGGATGATAAGGGGGAACCAACAGAAGTGTACGACACGTTGTACCGGACTGTGTCGTTCAGTCGTTGTTGGTCGTCACAGAGGACGGGCCGGTGGAGTGGCTCTGCTGTGGCTGACGGGCAACCTCCTCGTCCTCGTAGCCGTGTCGGGTCTCACAAACAGTGTACACGAACTCGTAGTCACCCTCGCCGGAGTGGTCCTTGACGGCGATGCGGTCGGTCGTTCGATAGCCACGAGCGGCGGCCACTCGACCGGTGAGAGTCGTCGCTCGATACAACCGTCCCGTCGGTATCCACTTCTCGTGGTACGTGTTGTTTTTCGGTTGTGCCCACACTGGCGGACAGTTTCTTACAGACACCGGAACCCGGACAACAATCCGGTGGATTACCGGCCACAGACCCACGAACTCCCAACGAAGCCGATGGTGTCCGTTGTACAACTGCTCACGGAACTGCCGGGGTCGACACTGTCGATCGTGGCCAGTTCGGGGAGTTGTCCGGCAGTGTCAGATCCCCGGGTCTGTGTGTCCGGAACCAGTTGGGACCGCTCAGCGCAGTCGCTCCGAGGCGAGTTCGGCGCCCTCGACGAGCGTTTCGAGTTTCTTCCAGACCAGCGACGGGTGGACGACGTTGGCGCCGTCGACGACAGTTGCGAACCCGCAGTCGGTGCCGGCGACGACCCGATTGGGGTTGCCGACAGCGTCGACGAACCGTTCGAGTCGCTCGGCGACAACCTCCGGATGCTCGACGATGTTCGTCTTGACGTCGATGACCCCAGGGATGAGCCGCCAGCCGTCCGGTAGCGGGTACTCCTCGAAGGTGCGGTACTCGTGGGCGTGTCGCGGGTTCGCCCCCTCGATGACCAGCCCGCCGATGTCGGCCTCGTAGAACAGGTCGACCAGTTCCCCGAGCTCCACGTCGTGGTGGTGGGGGCCAGGGTAGTTCCCCCAACAGGCGTGCAGCCGGATCTGTTCGTCCGGAACCCCTGCGACCGCCCGGTTCAGCGCCTCGATGTAGGTCCGCACGCGTTCGCGGAACTGCCCGACCGACTCCTCCCGGTAGGTGAGTGTAAATCCCGCGAGCAGGTCGGGTGCGTCGACCTGTAGTGTCGCACCCGTCTCCGCGACGAGCTCGTACTCGGTGGCCAGCGCCTCCGCGAGGTCGAACACGTACTCCCGGCGCGAACTGTGGTGGGCCGTCTCGGTAAAGCGCAACACGGCACCCGGAGACGGCACCGTGTGGAACCGGCCCGCGAACGAGGCCCCTGTTTGCTCCGTTGCGTCCTCGAAGCGTCCGAGTTCACGCCGGAGGTCCGTCTCACCGACGTAGGACAGGTCGTCGACAGCGACCGGCCCACCGATGTTCTCGGACTCGCCGAGCACCCGCTCGCCGTACTCGGGAAACGCCTCGAGATCAGTCGGCCAGTCCCGCTCGACGACCCCCTCGCCGAACCCGGAGAGACGGCCGGTGACGTCCACGGCGTACGAGACGCGGCTCTGCTCGCCGTCGTTGGCGATGTCGATACCAACCTCGGCCTGCCGGCGGACCACCTCGCGGATCGCCTCGCTCACCGCAGTCTCGAACGCCTCGCCCCTGTCCGACCCGGCCAGCAACGCCTCGAGATGCGCCGGCCGCGGCAAGCTCCCGGTGTGTGTTGTCTGAATCGGTTGCTCGGCCATCAGACTGGTCTCCGACCCCCGCCCACTAGTACGTGTCGACA
>KE356579.1:335148-336296 GCA_000416085.1 halophilic archaeon J07HX64
TCGAACCGTTCCGAAGGACGAACTCGGTTTACCTTTGAATCTGCTGTTCGAGAACCCGGAGGTTGTTAGGAAAAAGAATTCAAGAACGAGCTGTCACAGGCGTCGGAACGTATTGAGGAGACGGACCCCGAGGACAGTCCATTCCTGACTCTCGCCCGTTAGTTCGACATCAATATCTGGAATGATGACACCGATCTCGACGAGTGTGACGGAGTCGAGAACTGGAAGAGTTACGAACTCGTAGCGCATCTGGAATAGCAGCACTGATCAGATTTCCTGTCAGTTACTCTAAACGCTCGGCCAACCCCGGATAGTCCTCGCGGAGTCGGCCCATCAGCACGGCGTACCCTGCGACGATGACTCCCGCCGCGAGAAGGCCGCCGACAGTTCCAAACCGCTTCTTCGTGAGTTGCCACGCGGTCCATCCGACGCTGAGAAGTTCCAGATAGTTCATATGGGTATCTCAACTGCCGCGAGGATAATCAATCCTTCGTCTGACACGTGACGAGCGGAAGCCTGCCGCTTCATCTGTGGGAGACCCTCGATACAGCGGGATTGACAACCCCGCACCGGAACCGGTGACAGTCAAGAACTCCGGCCGTCCGTGGGTTGTTTTCCTGGGGCGGTGATGTGGATGTCGTGACTCCGGCGGGTGATTTGGAAACGCTTTTGATAGTTCAGCAGAACTATTGGGCTGTGTACGGAGACGAGAGCCAGACCTCAAGTGGTCGGTCGCGGGGACAGGGCGGCCAGCAGGAGAGCAGCGACCTGTCTCGGGACGACCGCGGCGGAACGACTCGCCGGAATCTCGTGCTCGGCGGTGCCGGACTGGCGGCGTTAGCTGGCGGCGGTTGGTTCTTTTTTCTCCGTGGGGGTGACAGCCCCGAACCGGTTGCCAAGAAGTTCGTCGCCGCGATCGACGACACCAACTTCAGCAAGGCGGACGAGTTCATTCACCCGGACAGCCCGGTGGATGGTGCCGGCACCGCAGCAGACCTGTTGCTCGCTGTCGCCGGTGTGGGACGGGCAATCAGTGCGGTGGACATCTCCGCCACGAACACGGAGACAACAGAGCGGGGCGGCGGCGAGGCGGTCGTCCGGGTGACCGTCAAGATCGACCTCGTCATCGACCAGGTCAGCACAGTGGT
>KE356579.1:336346-340547 GCA_000416085.1 halophilic archaeon J07HX64
TGCTGGCAGGGATTCACATGGCGTTCGTGCGCGACATCGGCGAATCGTTGACCGGGACAGAGGGGTCGCTGGCGTTCGCGACGCTCGGACTGTGGCTCGTCCTCACCGGTGCTGTCGAGGTTGGGGCGCGTCGACTCCGGGCCGGCACCGAACGCGACAAGGTGCGAACACCTGCGCGCCGCTCCCGGCGGCTGTTTTCTCTGGCCGGACTGGCCGCCGCGCTCCTGCTCGTGGTTGCCGGCCTCGTGAGCGCCGACAGTGTCGGCCTTTTCTGACCGCCCACAGACAGGCAGCGATTCCGACGACTGCCCACGTAGCTATCATCCGGCTCTGTGTGAGTAGGTAGCAACTCAGAAGGGTGGCGTATCGCGATGCCGAACTGTGTGCCTCTACCCTACCCGGTCAGCCCCACCTCTCACGCGAACAGCTGTCGTGCGTCGTCGATAGCCGCGACGAGGGCGTCAATCTCGTCTTTCGTATTGTAGAGGTAGAACGAGGCGCGTGCCGTTGCGGTGACACCGAACTTGTCGTGAAGAGGCTGGGTGCAGTGGTGACCGGCGCGGACCGCGATGGAGTAGTCGTTGAGCACCTCCGAGAGGTCGTGTGCGTGGACCCCATCGACATCGAACGCGACCAGTCCGCCGCGTGGCTCACCCGACGGCGGGCCGAAGATATTGATATCGTCAAACTCCTCGAGTCGCTGGAGCGTGTACTCCGCCAGTTCGCGCTCGTGGCGCTCGATGCGGTCCATCCCGATGTTGTCGAGGTAGTCGGCGGCAGCCGCGAGCGCGATCCCCTGGCCGATGGCGGGCGTGCCGGCTTCGAACTTCCAGGGTACCTCGTTCCAGGTGGCATCCTCGTAGGTGACCCGGCGTATCATCTCGCCGCCGTAGTTGAACGGGTCCATCTCCGCCAGAAGCTCCTCTCGACCGTACAGACAGCCGACCCCGGTCGGACCGGCCATCTTGTGACCCGAGAACGCGTAGAAGTCCGCACCCATCTCCTCGACGTCGACCGGCATCGTCGGTGCCGACTGTGCACCGTCGATAAACGCCAGCGCGTCGTGGTCGTGGGCGAGTTCGCACAACTCACCCACCGGGTTGATCGTTCCGAGTGTGTTCGAGATGTGGACCGCGCTCACCATCTGGGTGTCGTCGGTGATGAGCTCCTTTGCGTGCTCCATGTCGAGGTGACCGCTCTCGTCGACGCGGATGAACTCGACTTCCGCGCCGGTCCGCTTTGCTATCTGCTGCCAGGTCACCAGCGAGGCGTGGTGCTCCATCTCGGTTGTCACCACACGGTCACCCGACTCGAGTTCGTCCAGTCCCCAGGCGTACGCGACCAGGTTCTCGGACTCCGTGGTGTTGCGGGTGAACACGAGCTCTTTTCGCCCACCGCTCGCACCGATGAACTCCGCGAGACGGTCGTGTGCCTGCTCGTAGGCGACACTCGCCTCCTGACTCAACTGGTGGAGCCCCCGGTGGATGTTCGCGTTCATCTCGCGGTAGTACTCTGTGATGGTTTCCACGACAGGCTCGGGTGTCTGTGAGGTGGCCGCGTTGTCGAGATACACGAGCTGTTCGCCACCCAACTCCCGTTGCAGTATCGGGAAATCCTCGCGAATGGCCGCGATATCGAGACTCTCGGACTCAGTTGTTGCCATTACGCTTCCTACGGGCCGAAGGGGCAACATGATTTCGGTTTGCGGAAACTCTGCTTGTGGATGTGCTAACCCCGGCGGCCACGCAGGAATCGGACCCCGACAACTCCGGCCTCGATAACGATGTTTCCGCCCGCATTGCTCCTCTCGTACAGGATGAGGTGTACTCGCAGGTCCCCCGCAGTTCGACGGTGTATAGGGGTCGCCGGATTCGAGTTTGTCCTGCCGTTTGGTCGACCGCTGGTCGTCGGTAGCGCTGTCCTGACCCTCGAGTGTCCGGACTGTTACTCCAGACGCTCGGCCAACCTCGGGTAGTCGTCGCGGAGTCGGCCAATCAGCACGGCGTACCCTGCGACGACGACTACCGCCGCGAGGAGGCCGCCGACGGTCCCAAACCGCTTTCTCGTGAACTGCCACACGGTCCATCCGACGCTGAGAAGTTCCAGATAGTTCATATAATCCTCTCAAGCGCCGCGAGGATAATCAATTCTTCGTCTGACACGTGGCGGGCGGAAATCTACCCCTTCAGGGGTGGGAGAATCCTGATACAGCGGGGTCGCCAACCCCGCACCGGAACCGGTGACGGTCAAGAACGTCCGGCGGCCCGTGAGTCGTTCTCGTGGGGCGGCGATGTGGATGCTGTGATTCCGGCGGGTGATTTGGAAACGTTTTTGATAGTTTAGCGGAACTATTGGGCTGTGTACGAAGATGAGAACCAGTCCTCACGTGGTCGGTCCCGGGAACAGGGCGGCCAGCAGGAGAGCGACGACCTGTCCCGGGATGACCGCGGCGGAACAACTCGCCGGAATCTCGTGCTCGGCGGTGCCGGACTGGCGGCATTAGCTGGCGGTGGTTGGTTCTTTTTCCTCCGTGGGGGGAACAGTCCCGAACCGGTTGCCGAGGAGTTCGTCGCCGCGATCGACGACACCAACTTCAGCAAGGCGGACGAGTTCATCCACCCGGACAGTCCGGTGGATGGTGCCGGCACCGCAGCAGACCTGTTACTCGCTGTCGCCGGTGTGGGACGGGCAATCAGTGCGGTGGATATCTCCGCCACGAACACGGAGACAACAGAGCGGGGCGGCGGCGAGGCGGTCGTCCGGGTGACCGTCGAGATCGACCTCCTCGTCGACCAGGTCAGCACAGTGGTCCCACTCGAGATGCGAACGGACAGCGGCGACTGGTACGTCTGGAACGTCGGCGTCTGACTGTTGTAGCTGGCAGCCGCCACCGGGTATGTGGGACGATATCCGGGGCAGGAACCCGGAACAACTGGGTGTTCGGACAGACTCAGCCCCGATCCGGTCGATACCACCGCCGGGGTGGGTGTTTCTCTGCACGAACGCTGGAGACGATGTACCGTCTCACTGTTCACTCGGTCTCTGAGCACCGCTCTATGTCTGAACAGAGTAGTTAAACCTCCCACGTGTCTAGCACTCTCGATATCATGAGGAGCACTGCATGACCTCGCTCAGAGTGTGGAACAGTGTCGCCGCGGTGATTCACTTTAGTCAGGCTGTTGTGATGCTATTGATCTTGGGGGGAAGCAACTTCGGGCTCTCGTTCACCCGACTCGAGTTCGACACCCAGGCCGAGACGTTGACCCCGGTGTCGGAGTTTCTCGATGTCAATTTCGAGTTTGGACTGCTCGTTGTGTTGTTTCTGTTCCTCTCCGCGCTCGCACACACGACCATCGCGACAGTCCTGTACGGGCGCTACAAGAATCACCTGGCCAACGGGATGAACCCGTACCGGTGGTACGAGTACTCCATCTCGGCGTCGGTGATGATCATCGTAATCGCAGCACTGTCCGGTATCGCCGATATCGGTGTGTTGTTCTCCCTGTTTGTTCTGACCGCACTGATGAATCTGTTCGGCCTGTTGATGGAAGAACAGAACGACGTACTGAGCGACAACCCACTGCGGCGCCGGGACTGGCGGCCGTTTGCATACGGCTGTATCGCCGGCATCGTCCCTTGGATTGTGATCATGGTGACAACCGGCGCGACGTACCTCGAGTACCCCGACGAGTTCCCCCTGTTCGTTATCGGCGCGACAGGTGTCACGTTCTTTTTCTTCAATACGTTTGCCGCGAATATGTACCTGCAGTACAAGAAAATCGGCCCCTGGCGCGAGTATCTCTTTGGCGAGCGGGTGTATATCGCCCTGTCGCTGGTTGCAAAATCCGCTCTCGCGTGGTGGGTGTACTGGGGCGTCCAGAACGCACCCATCGTGCCCGGTTGATGTGGTAACCCGACCGGGTCGGCGCCGACTCCACTCGTCGACTGTGGACATGTCATCTGGACGCTGGCCACACCCGACTGTTATTAGTAATGGACAGAAAATTAACCGGACCGAGGTCTGTCGCAGGTTGGACTCACAGAAAGGGTAGGGTATTGAACCGCTGAATGTCCGGGGAGGGTTCCGAACCACGCCGAGACGTACTCACTCGCTTCACTCGTTTCGCGCGACTCGTCTACCTCGGAGCCCTCTGTTGGGCAAACAGTTCTGACTCGTCTCTCACTTTGTTCGCCTCTCGTC
>KE356579.1:340567-352635 GCA_000416085.1 halophilic archaeon J07HX64
CCCGCGCGATCGCGGGACCGCGGTAGACCAGTCCGGTGTAGAGCTGGACGAGCTGTGCCCCGGCGCGGAGCTTGCGGTAGGCGTCCTCGGCGGTAGAGACGCCGCCGACACCGATAACCGGGACGTCGACCCGGCGGGAGACATAGCGGACCATCTCGGTCGCGCGGGCCTCGATCGGTTTGCCCGACAGCCCGCCGACCTCGGCCTGGGCAGGCGACTCCAGGGTCTGTGGTCGCTCGGTCGTCGTGTTGGTGGCGACCACACCGTCGAGACCGAGCTCCGTGACCAGCGAGACGGCGTCGTCGACCGCAGATTCCGGGAGGTCCGGCGAGAGTTTGACGAGCAACGGTGACGCACCCGCATCCACGAGCTCCGAGAGGATGGCCGCCATCGATTCGTAGCTCTGTAGCGCCGCAAAATCGTCCGAGTTCGGACAGGAGACGTTGACAACAAACAGGTCCGCGTCTGTCACCTGTTCGTAGGTCCGCCGGTAGTCTGCCGGGGCGTTCTCGGGGGAGACGTGCTCGGATTTGGCGATGTTGACACCGACTGGAACGTCGACATCGAGGCGAGCCAGACGGTCACCGACGGCTGTCGCGCCCTCGCTGTTCAGCCCCATCCGGTTGACGATGGCCTCGTCCTCGGGGAGTCGGAACATCCGCGGCCGGGGGTTACCACCGTACGGCTCCGCGGTCACACCGCCAACCTCGACGAAGCCGAACCCGAGCGCCGCCAGCGCGGGCGGCAGATGGGCGTTCTTGTCGAAGCCGGCCGCGACACCGACGGGGCTGGGAAACGACCGGCCGAACGCCGTTGTTTCGAGGCGGTCGTCGTCGACAGTGTAGCGGTCCGCGACAGGGCCGAGCAGCGGTGTCCGCTGGAGGCCGCGGAGACCGATATGCGCGAGTCCGTGTGCCGTCTCCGGCGGCAGTCTGAACAGAAGCGGTCTGGCTGCGTCGTAGAGTCTCCCCATAGCTGTGTATGTTACTGTGGCTGTGTTACTGTAACGGATTCAGAACTCGTGGTCGAGTTCGTCTGTGTCTGCCCGCTGAACTATGATCCTGTCCTCCCGTACCCGTGCGAACATCTCGTCACCGACATCCACCCCGGCCACGGTGAGTTCGTTCTCGTGTAGATTCACATAAGCGCTGTGGCGCTCGCCGTGCTCAGTTTTTGTGCCACCCGGACCGAGCTTCTCTGTTCCCACCATCGCGGTATCCTGTACAGATTTTCGAGACAGCACGCAGTTAAACTTGCCGTGCCCACCTGACGACGATGGGAGACAGAGTAGACAAACCGGGCTACGAGGCGGTACTGTTCGACATGGACGGGGTGTTGATACAGGGGCGGGCGACGACGCCGGAGGTGTACGCAAACGCCGCTGACGACACCCTCGCCGAACTCGGGGCCGACGTCTCCGAAACCGAGCGCTCGGTGCTCAGACAGCCGCAGTTCGACCGGGCGATGGCCGAGCGCTGTCGTGCGGTGGGAATCGACCCGGAGGAGTTCTGGACGGTCCGCGAGGGGTTTGCGAGCGAGCGTGCGAACCGCCGTATCGGCTCGGAGCCGCGCACACCGTACGAGGATACGACGGTTCTCGCGACGCTGTCAGCCCGGCTCGGTGTCGTCAGCAACAATCGCCGAGGGACCGTCGAGTACGTTGCCGACAAACTGTTTTCCGGTCGGTTCGAGGCTGCGGTCGGCCGGGACCCGACCCTCGAGGGGTACCGACAGCGCAAACCCGACCCACACTATATCGAGCGTGCACTCGGGCAACTCGGTGTGGAGAACGCGCTGTACGTCGGTGACCGGGGAACGGACCTGCTCGCGGCCCGCCGTGCCGGCATCGACGGGGCCATTCTCCGGCGCGACCACGGACAGGGCACGCTCGAGGAAACCCCGACGTTGGACCTGACAGGGCTCGAAGAGCTCCGGTCGGCTCTGGTCTGAGAACCGGGGTCCCCCATCCTTACCCGGTATATGTCACTGTCGGTGTACGTCGTGGCGGCCGAACCCGTAGCGCAGACGATTGGCGAGTCGTCGGGAGAACCGCCCCTCGTCACCGGTGGCCCGCGAGCCGAACCGCTCGACGAGTGCCTGGTAGATGAGCGGCAACGGCACCTCCTGTTCGAGACTCTCCTGAACCGTCCAGGTGCCGGTCGACCCGCCGGCGACGTGGTCGGCGACGTCACCGAGGTCGACCCCCTCCTCGCGGAACGCCTCCTCGCAGAGTTCGAGCAGCCACGACCGCACGACGGCCCCGTTGTTCCAGGTGTGTGCCACCGCCTCCAGGTCGAGGTCGTAGCGCCCCTCGTGGAGCAGTTCGAACCCCTCGCCGTAGGTCTGCATCAGCGCGTACTCGACGCCGTTGTGGACCATCTTGACGTAGTGGCCTGCGCCGCTCTCGCCCATCCGTTCGTGGCCCTCGGGACCGGTCGCGACCGCGTCGAAGATGGGTTCGCAGGCCTCGTAGGCGTGTTCTGGCCCCCCGATCATCAGCGAGAACCCCACCTCCGCACCCGCGGGACCGCCGCTGGTTCCGCAGTCGAGGTACGCGGCGTCGGTCGACTCCGCCCGCCGCGCGGCGTCCTCGAAGTGGGAGTTCCCGCCGTCGATAACGACATCGTCGCCGGTGAGCCGTGGCTCCAACTCGTCGAGCGCGGCGTCGACAGCGTCACCTGCGGGAACCATCAGCCAGACCCGTCTCCCTTCGCCGAGATGTGTGGCGAGTGAATCGATGGAGTCAGCGGGGGTCGCACCCGCCTCGGCGACCGCTGTGACGGCATCCTCGTCGACATCGAACGCGACCACATCGTGACCCGCTGTGAGCGTCCTGTCGACGATGATCCGTCCCATCTGTCCGAGTCCGATTACTCCGAGTTGCATATCTCTTGCTGGCCCGGAAAACAGGTAGAGATTGTGGTTCGCGGTGGTCGTATCAGTCGAGCATGTCTTCGGCGTCACCGGGGCCGTACTCGGTTATCTTGACGTTTATCTGTCGGGTGGCATCGCCCACCTCGCGCCCGCGGAGAGTCACACGCTTTCGCTCGCCATCCCGGGAGGGCTCGTAGCCGGTGCCCCCCTCGAGCAGCACCTCGTCCAGACTCGCCCCCCGGATGTCCTCGCGCATCGGCCGGCCGGCGTCGTCGGTTCCGCCGGTCAGTTCGAGCGTGTAACCGTCGAGCCCGACCGCGTTCCCGTCGACAGTGTCGCCGAGTTCGCGACCGACAAACCGGTTGGCACTCTGTCCCGATACCTCGACCTGACGTGTGACACCAGCCTCGGTGTCCGCAACTGCAACTGTGAACTCAGCCATACGTTAACGGAGCAGACGGCCCCGCAAAAGCCCGTCGAACTGAAAAAGCACACCCCTCCCGAGTATCGGGACCCCCCGGTGTGGCAAGCACAGAGGCCCCCCGAAAGATTGAATCCGTCCTGGCCAGTTCTCCGAGTATGAGTGCACTGCCGGCAGATGCCGTCTACAGTCTGACGCGACCGATGTCGGTCACAGTTTCGCCGGACGGTCGTCGCGTCGCGGTCCAGGTGCTCGAGTCCGACCCCGGTGCGGAGAGCCGGCGGAGTTCCGTGTTCGTCGTGCCCACCGACGGGAGCCGCGACCCCCACCGGCTCACGCGTGTCTCCGGCGCCGGTTCGATGGCCTGGAGCCCCGACGGCACCAAACTGGGTGTCGTGATGGCGCGCGAGCGCGACCTCGAACTCCGGGTCGGCGGGGGCGGAACCGACGACACGGCCACCGCCGCCGGCGAGGACCGCGAGACGGACCCGCAGCCGCAACTGTGGGTGTACGACCTGGCGCGTGGCGGTGACCCGCGACAGCTCACCGACTTCGACGAGGGAGTTCGCGGGTTCGACTGGGGCCCTGCCGGTGAGCGCGTCGTTGTTGCGGCCCGTGACCCGACGGCGGCGGAGACGGAGCTATCTCGAACAGCGCCGCGACGGCGGGCCCGTCGAAACCGAACGTCTCCAGCACAAGTTCGACGGCGTCGGCTGGCTCGACACGGCCACAACGTACCTGTTCGTCGTCGATATCGAGAGCCGGGACCGGCGTCGACTCGACCGGGCCCACGGCGGCGGCATCCTCGAACCGGGAACCGGGCTGGCCCCGGCCTGGCATCCCGATGACGACCGCGTGGCGTTTCTCGCCAACCACGGCGACCGCCCGGACGACAGCTACGCACAGGCTGTCCACGTCGTCGATACCGACACCGGCGAGACCAGACAGCTTCTGGGGGGCGACCGGATGGTCCGCGAACCGACGTGGAGCCCCGACGGCTCCCGTCTCGCGGTCGTCACCAGCAGTCCGACAAACTGGTACGCACCGGCCGACGTCTGTACTGTCGATCCGGACACCGGTCGGTGTCGGACACTCACCGACGGTCTCGACCGGCACCTCGCGTGGTTCGAACACGTTGTCTGGCTCGACAACGACAGCCTGCTGACCGCAATCGGCGACGGGGGCTGGTCACGACTCTTGGGGCTGTCGGCCGACGGCGGCCACGAGCGCGTCTACGACCAGCAGTCCCGCGACGAGTCACTAACTGGGTTCGACGCCGCCGGCGAGACGGTGGCGTTTGTCCGGCAACAGCCACAGGAGGGTATCGACGTCTTCGGACTGCCGGGCGAGGCGCTGTCGACAGGGGACCGGGGGCCGTCGACGGCAGGTGAGGACCCGCGTCGCCGGCTGACCGACCTGAACCCGGCGCTCGTCGCCGACTACGACCACCCCGAGGTCGAGCACATCAGCTTCGAGGGGGCAGACGGCGACACTGTCGAGGGACTCGCCTTCCTGCCGCCGGGGTTCGACCCCGGTGAGTCCGACGGCGATCGACCGCTTATACTCTCGATCCACGGCGGTCCCCGACGCTACGACGAGCCCCAGTTCGACTTCGACACCGCGTTCTGGACGACCCGGGGGTACGTCGTGTTCAAGCCGAACTACCACGGCTCGACCTCCTACGGTCGTGCGTTCTGTGAACGACTCGGTGGCGCGTGGGGTGACGTGGAGGTCACCGACGCCCTCGCAGGGACCGACGAACTCCTCGAGCGCGGGTGGGTCGACCCAGACAGACTGTTCGTCACCGGGTTCTCCTTTGGCGGTCGGGCAACAGCATCCGTCCTGGCCGAGACCGACCGGTTCGCCGCCGGGGTCGCCGAACACGGCAGCTACGACCTCCGGTCGGCGTTCGCAACCGGTGACGGCCACCGCTCGTTCGAGAACGAACTCGGTCGCCCCTGGGAACATCCCGAGACCTACGAGACGGCGTCGTCTATCACCGATGTCGGCTCCATCGACACGCCGCTCCTGCTGACCGCCGGCGAGGACGATATGCGCACCCCGGCCGCGCAGTCCGAACAGCTGTATGTCTCCCTGCGGAAGCGCGATGTCCCGGCAAAACTCGTTGTCTACCCGGACACACACCACGTCCACTACTTCGTCGCTGACCCGGACCGCGCCACACACCGACTCGAGACGCTGTCTGCCTGGTTCGAGCGGTTCGACCCCGTCGAGGGCGACGGCTGACCGTCTTTGCTCTCGCTGCCCGGCGTGCCCCGCCGACTGTTTCGGCTCCGTGTTCTATAAAAACACTGACAGACTTCGGTAGAAATTGCAACGAAGTTTCAATGGAGTTTCCACGCAGTTTGTCCGGAGTTTGAAAAATCATGAAGTACGCAACGTGGTTTCGTACAGATGCGATGTACGACGGACTGTCTGTGGCACGGGGACGGGGGGACCTAGAGACAGCGGGTTCAGTGGTATCGCGGGTCGTCGGACGCGGCCCCGGACGGGAGAGCGACGACCACCCGGTCGATACCGAGACGAGCGGTGATAACCGATGAGAGCAGTGCTCGGGCGACTCCTCAGGCTGGTGACGAGCAGGTGGGCACTAACCGCGGTGCTGGCCGGGATGGCGGCGGTCGCTGGCTCCTTTGCCGCGGCCGGACTAACAGAGGACTTCGCGTTCACACCGGTCTCGTCGGTCGTCGTCCAGTACACCCCGGGTGTGATCATCAACACGACACTCGACACGTTCGGCAACTACGGTCAGTACATCAACATGGCGTTCACCCTGGGTGTGACGACGGCACTCTTTGTCGGGGTGTCGGGGGCCGCGCTGGCGGTCGGTCGTCTCGTCGACCCGGACCGGCTCCGTGGCGCGCGGATTCCGATGGTGGGTCTGGCCGCGTGGGGGATGGCGGTTTTCCTCACGGGTGCGCCGCTGCTCTCGGTCGGGGCGGGTGCCGCGGCGGCGGCCGTGGTGATACTGGTCGACCGGCCCTGGCACGACGAGCTCTCGGTGAAAAGCGGGGGTCGCTGGCCCGACGAGGACCGGCGGGCGGTGTTGCAGACGAGTGCCGGTGTCGTCGGCTTCGCCGGTGCCTCGTACTTCCTGGGCAGCTACCGGACACCACAGCAGGAGTTCCCGGAACTCGATGTGGTGAGCGGTGTCGGTATCTCCGAGCCGGAGGAACTGCTCAACGAGGCCGAGGAGAAGTCCTTCGACATACCCGACAGCCCGGACCTGGTGAGTCAGATCGGCTCGTTCTACACGGTCGATATCGCGACCGTTGCACCGCGAATCAACGCCGACAGCTGGGAACTCGACGTGACCGGGAGCGTCGACAGCGAGCTGACAATCAGCTACGACGAACTCACCGACATGGACGCCGACCATCGGTTCAGTACCCTCCGCTGTGTCGGTGAGGAGCTGAACGCCCGGAAGATGGACAACGCGGTCTGGACGGGTGTTCCCGCGAGTCGCCTCTCCGAGCAGGCTGGCGCGAGCGGAAACCACGTCGCGATGCGCGCCGACGACGACTACTGGAACGTCGTCCCCCGGGAGGTGTTCGAGCAGGCGTACATCATCTACGGGATGAACGGTAACGTCCTGCCGCGGGAGCACGGTCACCCTGTCCGGGTCATCGTGCCCGGCCACTGGGGCGAGACGAACGTCAAGTGGCTCCAGGAGATCGAGTTCCTCGAGGAGGATACCCAGGGGTACTGGGAGGAGCGCGGCTGGGACGGCACCGGTGAGGTCTGCGGTGTCGCGAAAATCTGGGCCACCACCGAAACCGGGAGCGGACATCATGCTCGGCGGCCTCGCTCACGACGGCACCGACGGCGTCCAGGCTGTCGAGATATCGCTCGACGGCGGCGAGAGCTGGCAGGAGACCGAGATCACCGAGCAGCTCTCGGTCGGCGATAGCTGGCGGCAGTGGCGCTACGAGGTGACCGAACCCGGCGACCACGAGGTTGTCGTCAGGATGCGCGACGGCAACGGCGAACTCCAGGAGCGCGAGGAGAGTGACTCCTTCCCGGACGGTGCGACCGGCTGGGTGAGCAAATCGATTACGGTCTAAAAACAGTAGAGTAAAATGCAATCACAACAGACGGTCACACAGAGGAGATTCACACGATGGCATTCTGGATGAGTTCCGCAGTCGGACTCGCCGTGGTGAACCTGGCGCTACTGGGCGTGCTCATCACGGTCTGGCTGCGAAACTACCGGACATTCCGGTCTCCGATGTTGCTCGGCCTGCTCCTGTTCGCGGGTGTGCTGGCGGTCGAGAACGTCGTCGCTATCGGCGGGTTCCTGTCGACAGAGATGATATACGCCGGCGGGAAGACCGCGATGTACACGCTCGTCGGCCTGCGCGGCCTGCAGTTTCTCGCGCTCGCCTTTCTGACCGTCGTCACGGTGTTTCCCTCCGGGAACCTGCTCCGCTCGCGGGTCTCCTCCCGCGAGGAGGCTGGCTGAGACTGACCTGGCGTACCACGCACCCCCGCTGTGAGTGTCCTCGCTTAGGACGGTCACCGGTGGAGCGGTATGTGTGTGCGAACGCTTGCACGAACGTGGCGCTCTCGTCGGTGAGCTTCTCCCGGTGGGTGTCTCGCCGGTGGCGGGTCCTCAGAGATCGGGGAACCGACCCCGCGGCGGTTCCTCTACAGGTTGAGCAGGCCGAGTGCCTCGGGGTCGTTCGGAAGACTCTGTCTTCCGTGATGACAAGAGACGGAGTCTCTTGAACCACTTGACCCCGAGGGTGAAGACCGTCGAAATCTTTAGATTCCCTCAGTATAATATCGTATTAACGACTAGAAACAACCCATCAAAGCATGGAGTTGAAGATCTCACTTCCTTTGCTGGTCGTTTGACAGGTTTGGAAATGTGGCTCCTCTCAACATCCGCGACGGCGGTGCGACGGGGGTTTCAACGGGCGGAGTGAAGCCGCCGACTTCCACGGACTCTTCACCGAGCTCGGGTGTAAATTCCAGCCGACTCGAAAGAGAAGGTCGGGAGGAATTACATTCACCTGCGAACGCGGTGCCGACCCAAGACGGTGAAGCCTCGGGGTCGTACGGAAATCTTCGATTTCCGTGATGACGAGAGACGCAGTCTCTCGAACCACTTGTCCCCGAGGTAATTCACTGTTCCAGGCCTTGTGGACACTGTCGATTGTAAAGCTCTTGTTGATCTGCGCCGCGACCCGTAGTCTCACGCAGGTTTGCTCATCAATCCCGTGACACTCCCGACCAGCGCGTCATCGGCCCGGGCAGAGCGGACCTGTCTGTTTCGCCGCCTCGTCGAACGCGCGCCACTCGATGTGTGCCGACCCGCTGTCTCCGTCCGCGCTCTGCCGTTGTGTGTCGCCGTGGAAACCGTTCCATCCGGGGCCTACAGCAGGTCGTCGGCGGTCCGCACACGCACACTCGTTGGTTGTTTGACGAACTCGCCGCTCGCCGCACCGACGACCTGTCCGACACCGCGCTGTGCTGTAATGTCGAGAATCCGCTGTGTGATTGTCCCGTCAAGCACAACGGTGTGTGGCGAGGACTCGCTGTCCACAACCGCGTCGAACGCCCCGGCCGCGTCGGTTTCGGCGAGCGTGGACAGGTCGCCGTCGAGCAGACGCACCTGCCCTGTCTCGCGCCCGACAACCGCCTCGACGTGCCCCCGCAGGGTTTGTGGCTCCCGCTCGTCGGGTCCGTCGTCTGTTTCGGCTGTCGTGTGGTCGGCTGCCGGTTCCTCGTTGCCGGTGGTGGAACCTGTCGAACCTGTCGTACTGTCGGCGACCGCACCGCCGTCCGTCGACTCTGCGGGTGCGACTGTGCCGTCTTCCGTCGACTCTGCGGGTGCGACCGTGCCGCCCTCCGTCGGGGCGAACGCTTCCCGCGGTGTGGTGCCGTCGGTGACCTGGTCGTAGCGAATCTTTTTCTCCAGCGCGTCACGGAGTTCGGCGTGTTCGAGGTCCTCGACGGACTTCCCGTCCGCGGCGAACGCCACGTAGTCGATACTGCCGACCTGTGTGAGTTCCTCAAGAATGAGGTCACCGCCACGGTCACCGTCGAGAAACGCTGTTGTCGTGCGGTCCCGGGTCAACTGTGTCACCGCGTCGGGGACATCTGTCCCCTCTGCGGCGATGACGTTTTTGACACCGTGTCCGAGCAACTGTCGGACATCTGCCCGTCCCTCCACGATAATGATAGCATCACTGGTCTCGACGTTGGGGCCTGCCGGCAGGCCCGCGTACTGGGTTATCCCCGCAGCACGGGTCTGCTTGCGGACCTCCTCGACGAGTGTCTCACCGGTGACGGCCCGTTCCTCGAACGCCTGCAGGAGCTCTGTCGCCCGGTCGACCACGTTGCGGCGCTTCGCTGCCCGGACGTCCTCTATCTCGATGACCCTGCAGTCCGCGTAGCAGGGGCCGACCCGCTCTATCGTCTCGAACGACGCCGCGAGCACCGCCGTCTCGACGCGGTCCATCCCCGAGGAGATGGTGAACGTGCCGAACGACTTCCCGTCTGCCGAGTCGATATCGACGTCGATGCGGCCGACCTTTTCCGACTCCTGCAGTGTTCGCAGATCCAGTTCCTCGCCCAGCAACCCCTCTGTCTGACCGAACACCGCGCCGACGACGTCACTCCGCTCGACCACCCCGCTCGTCTGTATCTCGGCGTGAATAATGTACTTTGCTGAGTGTTGCATTGATGATCTGCCCGTGAGAGCGTTGTTCGTGGTGATGCCATGAAACAGCTCATGGACATATACACGTAGGACTGCTGTTGTAAATATCTGCTGACTTCTGTATTGTCTTGTTTCCACTGGGTGTAGACCCGTCAGCCCGGTGTTCGACACGAGCCCAAGCCGATACGTTTATATACTAATGTAACTCATAAATTGAGTAAATGACTGTCCTGCTCACCGGCGGCGACGGATACATCGGCTGGCCAACAGGTCTCCGGATTGCGCAGCGCACAGACGAGCGAGTACTTCTGGTCGACAACTTCGGTCGACGGGACTGGGTCGAGGAGGTCGGTTCAGTCAGCGCGACGCCAGTCGCCGATATGGACGAGCGCCTGCAGGCCGCCCGCGAGGTGCACGGTCTGAACAATCTTTCTTTCTTAGAGGCCGACCTCACAGAGAAGACAACGGTAGACGAACTCCTCACGGTCCACGAACCGCGGGTGGTGGTACACACCGCAGCACAACCATCGGCACCGTACTCCCAGATAAACGGCGAGCGGTCGAACTTTACACAGCACAATAACCTCCAGTCGACGCGCAATCTGCTGTGGGCACTCGAGGAACAGGATATGACTGACACCCACTTTATCGAGACAACAACAACAGGCGTCTACGGTGCGCCCGAGTTCCCAATTCCCGAAGGTGGCGCGGTGATGGAGAACAAAGGCAAGCGCGAGGAGGTGCCGTTCCCGGCAATGGCGGGGTCTTGGTACCATCTCACGAAGTCTCACGACGCGGCTAACATGCGGCTGGCAAACCAGCAGTTCGGTGTCCCGATCAGTGATGTCCGGACAGCAATCGTCTACGGGAGTGAAACCGACGAGACCGGGGCCGACTCGCGCCTCGGGACCCGGTTCGACTTCGATTACTACTTTGGCACCGTTGCCCACCGGTTCTGTGCACAGGCGGTCGCGGGCTACCCGGTCACCGTCTACGGGAAAGGTGAACAGCGAAAGCCGTTCATTAGTCTGGATGACGCCGTTGAGGGGCTGGCTCGACTCGCGCTGGCCGACCCCGGGGAGCGGGCCGGGAGCCACACTGTCTACAACCAGGTCACCCGTGCCATCAGTATCGTCGAGATCGCGAACACGATTGCGAGCGTCGGCGTCGAACACGGACTCGATGTTCAGGTGGAACACTTCGAGAACCCCCGCGATGAGGACGAAACTCACAAGATGACAATCGAGAACGACCGGTACGCGTCGCTGATCGGTGAACAGTCCGCAACCTTCGAGGAGGCGGTTCAAGACATCTTCGGGACTCTTCTTGAACACCGAGAGACAGTCGCAGCACACGAGGACCGGTTCCTCCCCGGTGTGCTGGAGGAGTAATCATGCGTGTCCTGATCACCGGTGGTTGTGGCTACATCGGGAGCGCTCTCGTCCCACTGTTACAGGAGTCTACCGCCGTGGGCCACGTCACCATTCTTGACAACCTGGATATAGGGTCGCCAGCCACCCTCCGGAGGGCCGACCTCGGCAGGTCTGATCTGCGATTCTGTGAGGGCGATGTTCGCGACTACGGGACAGTCGAGTCCGCGATGCGCGGTGTCGACACCGTGTTGCACCTGGCGGCTCTCACCGGCGCCGCGAGCACTCACGACAGGGCCGAGGAAACTCGCGCGGTCAATCTCGAAGGGACACGGAATGTCCTGAAAGCCGCGCGAAAGTTCGACATTGAGCGCGTCGTCTTTGCCTCCTCGTGTAATAACTACGGCCGGGCCGAGCAGCGAGAACTCGACGAGACTGTCGACGCAGAGCCGATCAACCCGTACGCGGAGACAAAACTGGCAGCCGAGGAACTACTCGCAACCTACACCGACAGTTACGATATCGACACGACAGCGCTCCGGATGAGCACCGTCTACGGCGATGCCCCAGGTATCCGGTTCAATCTGGTGGTGAACGCCTTTGTGTTCCGTGCGCTGACCGACCGTCCGCTCACAGTGTACGGTGACGGGTCGAACTGGCGCCCGTTTATTCACGTGCGCGACGCGGCACGGGCCTTTCTCGACGCCGCACGCCG
>KE356579.1:352655-364344 GCA_000416085.1 halophilic archaeon J07HX64
GGCCGGGGCCGTCATATCATGTAAGCTTCGACCGGGTCGCCGAAACCGGGTTCGAACTCGAGTGGAACCTGAGCGAGGGTGTCCGGGACCTGGCCGGAGCACTCGGCCCAACCCGTGCACCGGCCACACCGGGACCGCAGACAGCGGAGGTGAGGTATGAGTAGTGGGTTCACAGTCGGCGTGACCGGTGCCGCCGGCTACATCGGAGCACGGGTGATTCAAGAACTGCAGACGGCCCACCCCGATTGGGAGATACTCGCAATCGACAACTTCTATCAGGGCACAGTACGCGAAATCGGTGACGTCACAGTCGAGCACGTCGATATCCGCGACCGCCAGCATCTCGCGGAGAGTCTACGCGGGGCGGATGCCATCTGCCATCTCGCCGCGATGAGCGGGGTTGACGACTGTGACGAGAACCCGGAACTCAGCTACGAGGTGAACGTAGTGGGCACGAATAACGTCGCCTGGTTGTGTAAGAAACAGGACACCGGACTGATCTTTCCTGCGAGCATGGCTATCTTTGGCGACCCGGAGAGTTTTCCGATCACCGTTGATCAGAGTCGGGAAGCGCTCAACTGGTATGCCCGGACGAAGATAGTTGGAGAGGCCGCGATTGAACAGTTTGCCGCCGACTCGTTTCCGGCATTTATTTTCGTCAAGTCCAATCTGTACGGCAACTACACTGTGAATGATACGACTATTTCGAAAGGCACTGTGATCAACTACTTTCTCAGCAGAGCCGAGAGCGGGGACCCGATTACCGTGTATGAACCTGGCACACAGTCCCGGAACTTCGTCCACGTTATCGACGTTGCCAGGTCCTACGTCCGCGGACTGGAGCGGATGCGCGAGCAACTGCGCGCAGACGAGACCGGTCCTACCCACTACAATATCGCAAGTGATTCGGACCTGAGTGTCCAGACCGTTGCAGAACAAGTTCAGACAGTCGCCGCGGAGCACGGTTTCGAGACGACGGTCGAACTCGTTGAGAACCCCCGGTCCGGCGAGACGATGGTCGAACAGTTCGGTGTCGACACCTCAAAGACACACGCCGAACTGGGCTGGGAATCGACCTGGTCCGTTGAAGAAGCGATCGAACAACAGCTCTCCACCGACTGAGTCGCCGATAATTCACTGTTTCCGTTCAGACAGACGGCCCGACACTGTCGTACTCCCATATCAGATCAAAGTACCTGTTCATACCCGTAATAAACGAGTCGTCCTCGGTGATTGCTGCCTGTCGCATATGCAGTGGTGTGTTTTTTTCCCCGACAAGGAGTATCGCAGTACCGTCCCCGCTGTCAGGGGTCCGCAATCGTGCCGCGCCACGGCATCAACGAGTTGCTGAACCGGTAGTCGATTCCGGGGAACTTCGACTCTATCCTGGCGCGTATCTCCTGCTGAATCTGCTTGTTTGGCTCGGAGAGATGATCCGGTTGAGTGAATATCACCCGGATGTTAGTGTCTGTTGTTACCGCGTCACGCAGTGAGGGTTCGACACTGTCGAGATATTCGAAGCTCTTTGTCATGATGTGCAGGCGCGTTGTTGCCCGACGGTAGAGCTGTCTTGTCTCCCGCTCGCTGGGTTCGCCCACATCGACAACACGAAATAACTCCTCGGTAGTGCTAACCTCGTCGTCCGCACTCTGGTAGAGTGGCCTGTAGTACTCGATAAACTCCTCACGAACCCTGTCAACCGCTGTTTGGAACTCCTCGTATTCCTGGTACCGGTTCTCAGTCGCCTGTGACAGAATCTCAGCCGGTTCCTTCGGCTTGTACTTTTTTGGCCGGCCGGGGGTTATCTTCACATACCCCGAGTTCCCAAGACTGTCCAATATCCCGTAGATACGGGCGTTCGGGATATCTGTTGCCTCAGCCAAATTTGGGGCTGTAGTCCTCCCCAACCGGAATAGCCCATCCAACGCCGTTGCCTCGTACTCCATCAACTCTAATGTGTCCCGGAGCACCGTCTCTCCGTACTCGTTCATTTATGATCTATCGACTTCCGAACGTTTAAACGTTTGCGGTCATCAGTACTTACTACAAAAATGAGTAAGTCAACGTCGGAGCAGAACGAAGACGAAGACGAGGACGCAGACGCGGACAACACTGAACAGACCCGCCCGGAGCATCTGGAGCGTTTGTCGGACGGATGTGGCTGCGTCGAGGTGTGGGAGGGTCTCAGTGACTACAGGGAGCAAACCGACTGAGTCGGGCTTTACCGCCACTTCGTGAACCCGTACAGATATCCGGCCCCGACACACCCGGTTAGCACTACGAGCATCAGGAACTTCTGTGCCTCCGCGAGCGAGGGACCGGTGACAGCGTTCCGGAGACGGTCCGGCGCGAACCGAAACAGGATCTTGCCGAGAAAGTCCGCCTCCTCCTCGCCCGAGTCCGGGGCGAGCACCTCCATCGCGCGCTTCGAGTAGCCCTGCCAGAACGCCCGGTCGAGGAGCCACCGTGGCTCTGTCCGGTAGTCGAACACCTTGTGTCCGACCGTCGCCGCCGGATTGTAGTACATCGTGCCGCCGAGCTCTGTCCGGAGACGGACCGCGAGCTCGGTCTCCCCACCTTGGAGATTCTCGTCACCCTTTCTGCCGCCGATCTCGGTGTCGAACCCGTCCAGTTCGAGAAACACCTCCCGCCGGAACGAGATGTTCGACCCGAACGTGTTCCTGACCGCCCCCTCCTCGCCGAAACCGCGGTGTGTGACGCCGACAAGCCAGTAGAACGCCTCCGGGAGGTACGCTGGCTGGCCCGCGACCCAGATCGGTGTCATCCTCCCGCCGACGCTCGCGACGCCCTCGCGTTCGTACACTCTGACCAGCTCCTCGACCCACCGCTCGTCGGCGACCGCGTCGTCGTCCATGAACGCGACGACATCGCCGTCTGCCAGCTTTGCGCCCCTGTTCCGGCTCCACAGGAGCCCACGGTTCTGGTCGTTGCAGTGGACCCGCACCTGGTCGTTGTCACTGTACTCCTCGAGCGCCCGCTCGTAGACCGCCTCTGTGCCGTCGACGACGACGACCACCTCCACGTCGTCGTATGTCCCGTCCAGTACGCTCTCGACAGCCTCCCGGAAGTGCCCGTACATCTCCTCGGCGTAGGCGCAGATAACGACCGATACCCTCATTACTCGCATCTTCCGCAGGTCGAGATATAACCGTTGTGAACGGCTGGTAGCGACCGTGTAGTCGACTGTTCGCCTGCCAGCGGGTGGCCCACGGCTCCCTGGAGTCGTCTCACACCGGGCAGGTCCGCGCTCGGGGCGGGGCAGGCGACGGGATAGCAGAGCAGAGCAGAGAGGATGTCCGTACAAAAGTTTAATTCCACACGCACTGAGATTCGTTACAATGACCCCGGGGTTGCTCAGCGGACGGCTCTCACGTGGACCCTCGGAGCAGACAGTCACCGAACTCGAGACGCGGCTCCAGGAGTCCCTGAACTCCGACAAGGCTGTCCAGTACCGGTTACAACCTGGCGGTCCGGTCGTTCACGACTCCGGAGACAGACAGCAGCACGGGACCGACGCGTCGCTCGCGGTCGTCACCAACCACCGTCTGCTGTTCGTCGTCGCAGACGACGAAACGACCGTCCTCGACGTGTCACACACTGCCATCAGGGAGACCGACCTCGACAGCGGGCTGTTCACCACCGCGCTCATTGTCGGGACCTGGGAGGCGGGTCGCTACAGCTTCCGGCCGACCGGCGAGGAGATAGCGGCGGCCGTCGAGTACATCGAGCGGGCCAGCGACTGCTGGCAGTTCGTCGAGACGCTGTTACAGGAGCTCGAAAGTCACACCGAACGCATCCAAACGGCGATCAAAGAACGGGAGTTCCAGACAGTCGACACGGTGCTCGATGAGGCGGGCGAGACAACCGACGAACTCGACGACCGTGTCGAGGCCGCCGGACTGGAGAGCGCACTCGGCGAGCGTGTCGCGGCGGCCCGTCGCAACCTCCAGCAAGCGCGGGTCCAGACCCGGTGTGAGCTCGCCCGCTCGCTCGTCGACGAGGCGTCGTCCAGCCATCTCAAGGGTGATCCGGACTACACCGGTGCGTACGACCGGTACGACCGCGCCCGCGAGCAACTCTCAACGGCCCGCGCTATCGCCGCCGAGCACGACCTCGACACGGGGGCGGTCGACGACGCATTCGACCTGGTGGAGACATGACCGACTCATACGCCAGCCGGTCGGACTGGCGAAGCAGGCCACCGAGCGCGCACTCGGCACCGACGACCCCGCGGTCAGAGTCGAGACCACCCAGGCCGCCCTCGAACACTACCGGGATGCGCTGACAGTCGTCTGGGGGGCGGACAGAGAGCACCCGTACGACCGCGAGGAGCTCCGATACCGGGTTGCGCTGCTGGCCGACGGGCTCGTCGACGCCCGGCAGGCGTACGCCGCGCGACTCGAGGCCATCGGGGACACCCTCGCCGTGGAGTGATCACGAGCGCGCCCGCGAGCGCTACCGGGCGGCCGCTGCACAGTTCGCTGCCGCTGTCGACACCGCACACGAGTTCCGCACACCCGACGCCGACCCTGTCGAGCGCGAGCGAACCCGGGTCGAGCAGAAGGTAACCACGGTTGCCCCCGACTGAGCACCCACCCGAGCAGTTCAGACCGGGGACCGGACCGGCTTGAGTCGAGAGTCTACGCGAGCAGGCCGGGTAGGTCGTTCACCGAGTCGAGCACCACACTCGCTCCTACCTGCTCGAACTTCCGACGGCCGGTTTCGCCGGAAAGCCCACCGGTGAGTACACCAACCCCGTAGTACGCACGTTCGTCGCTCGTGTTCGCGTTGATGGCTGTTCGCACATCGTCGAGCGTGTCGCCGACGAACGCGAGACTGTCGGCGTCGAGTCGGTCTGCCAGCGTCACCAGCGCGTCGGGGTCGGGCTTACCGCCCGCCCAGTTGTCCATCGTGAACCGGTTCGGTTCCGGCAGATCCAGACCCACACGGTCGAGTGCGATCTCGGTTTCGGCGGCCGGGCGACCGGTGAGCACACCCAGCGGGCGCTCGAGCGCCGCGAGCGTCTCCGGGTCGACGATGACACGCTCGTCGTGGATGTACCCCGGCGTGTCGAACCTGGGTTCTTCACCCTCCAGGTCGCGGTACAGTTCACCGCCCAGATACAGTTGCTGGAAGACCGTGCGGTGGCGCTCGTCGTCCCAGGCGGTGAGGACCAACTCGCGGGCCGCCGGCGTGAGCGCCTCGCTGACGACCGTCCGAGCGCCCGAGAGACCGCCACCTGCCGCCTCGATCGCACTCGTAAACGACCCGACCGACCGGTCCATCCCCTCCTCCCGTGCCAGCACGTACAGCGCGACGGCGTCTGTAAGCTCCCAGTCGTTGTTGAACCCACCGGCCTCCTTGAACTCCTGGACGGCCTCGCGGTCGACTGTCCCCCCGTGGACCCGCGCGACAGTCTCGACAATCGCCCGCCGGTAGGAGTCGGAGACATCCACCAGTACGCCGTCGATATCCAGTACCACCGCGTCGACGTTCATACTCGGTGTCAATGTGCTCGACGCTCAAGCGAATTGTGCCTCATCCAGTCTGCCCTCCCTGCTTGGTCCCCTGTTTTTTTCTCCAGTTCACTCCCATCCACTCTGGACTCCCCTGGTCGCTGTCTGGCTGGTACTCCCCACGATTGAACGCAACGTGGTTGCCGACGGTGAACGCCCGTGCGTTGATCGACTCCGCGGCGGCCTGGGCTTTTGCTCCGGTGTGTAACTGCACGTCACTGAATTCACCGTCCATCCTCGACTCCATCTCGCGCTGGACAGACTCGTCCATCGACGTGCCCGCCGAGGAGGCCACACGCCGGACCACGTCTGGGGCCGTGGTCTCCCCCGCCGGCGTCGTCGCGGTTGCGGGCGGCATTCCGGTCTGCGGAGGCCTGGTTGCGCCGCTCGATATCTGTCGGCACCTCCCCGGGACGCCCTGTCTGGCGCTTCCGGAACGCCCGCATGTCGCGTGGTTTGCCCATCGTCTCGACGGTCATACCCTCCTCGGCCCACCGGCTGACCTGGTGGCTGCCGTGGTCGTCCTCCAGTCGCTGGAGTCGCGTCGGCCTGTCGAACGGGCATCCCGTAGCGGTCCGAGAGTGCGGCTGGGTTCGGCCCCGTGTCGTACCCGACGTAGTCACCCCCCACACCTCGGGTGTTGCTTCGCCCGTCGCTATCACACGCGCGCTTGACTGTGGGGCGCGTGCCGTGCCCGGGACTGACGACCGGACTCGGTGTAAACTCACTCTCGCTGGCGGTGCTGGTCCTCTCTCGCTCCTCTGCCGGTGTCCCCGCGACGGGCGTCGTCTTTACCCGAGTTGGAATCACCCTCCTGTGTCCGTTGCCGCGAGGATCCGCCTCCCATTGCTCTACGAGTTGAGTCTACGTACAGAGCCCTCTCATAAATTTGTTACCCCGTAAACAGTCTGCAACGTTTGGACAAAAACCCGTCAAGAAACGGTCTCTGCCGGCCGGACAGACGACGCCCTGGTGGAGTAAGAGGGCACGGTGGGCGTGACGGTTGCGCCGCCGCGTCAGAGGCGGTCGGTGGAACCGACCGTCCGCTGGTCGAACCCCAACGACACAAGCAGTCGTCCGGGAGAGCTCGTCTCTCGTGATCACGAGAGTCTTTACTTCGGCTTTCGACCGGTAACGGGTACAGCGAGTCGCGCCCGGCGTGTCGAAGGCTTTCCTGCTGGTGCTCACACTCGTCTGAACACCGCTGTTTCGACATACCGAACTGATTTATCGACGACAGTCGTCCTGACCGGTATGTACACACGACGGGCGACACTCGGTGCACTCGCGACAACCGGGGTAGCGGCGCTCGCAGGCTGTTCGCTGCTCAACGACCCGCTCCAGCGGGAGGCCGAACCGGCGGCGGTTGCGGAGAGCGCGGCAAACTCGACCGGTTTCACGCAGGACGAACTCGTCGAACAGGTGGCCGAGACGAGCGTGGAGATAAACAACGAGAGCCGTGATCTCAGTCTCACGAACTGGCTCAACCGCTACACCAGGGCGGCCCCGGACATCGAACTCGACGCGGCGCTGTTTGGACTGCTCACCACCCCGACGGTGACCGTCGCCGGACGGAGCGCCAACCCGCTCCGTCGACTCGACCGCGAGCGACTCCTCCAGGAGATGCTCGACCGTCTCGGTGTTGTCCCGATCGAGAACATCCAGCAGGTCGGTGAGCGCCAGGTGACCGTGCTCGGGGAGGCGGCCCCGGTCGAGGAGTTCCTGGCGGAGACAGAACAGGAGGTTTCGCTCCGTCTCCACCTCGGCGACCGGACCCACGAGAGTGACCTGCTCGTGTTGTTTGCGCTCCACCCCGAACTGCTCGACCTGACCGGGGACGTCGATACGCTCGCCGAGGGTGTCGTCCACCCGACGGAACGCTCGTGACCGCCTCCCACGGTTGAACCTGTGGGTTCTCGACTCGGTGTTCTGTAACCGGACTCTTCGGACCGCTGCGCCTCGCCTGCGCAGTTGAGTCGGATGTCGCCGCTCTCCCGGTGTCGTCACCGCACGATTCTGGCACGCTCGACGAGCGCCCGGGCGCGGTCGGCGTCGACCGGATTCGCGGTCGTGACAGCCTCCTTCGTAGCGGTGCCGACGATGGCACCGTCGGCCATGTTCAGCAGTGCGGGTGCGTTCTCGGGCGTGACACCGCTGCCGACGAGCACCGGCACATCCCGGTCTGCGGCGTTACGTGCCCGGCAGACTGTGCTCAGCCGCGACTCGTCGGCGGGTGTACCCGTTGTCGGACCGGAGACGACCAGACCGTCCGCGAGTCCGCGGTCGACTGTCTCCTCGGTGAGTGCCTGGATGTCACGGTCGGCCAGTCCGGCGCTGTGTTTGACCGCCACGTCGGCGAGCACCGCGATATCGGCGTCAACCCGCTCGCGCAATCGGAGCGTCTCGTGGGCCTGGCCCGCCAGCAGCCCCTGGTCGGTCGTCCGCAGCCCCGTGTGGACGTTCACCCGGACGAACGTCCCGCCGGTTGCGGCCGCGACCGACAGCGCCGCGGTTGCGTCGTTGCGCAGCACGTTCACCCCGACAGGGCAGTCGACGGCACCCCGAACCGCCTCGACGACGGCTGTTAGCTCCGCGACTGTGTGGGGCGGCACCTCCTCGGGGTAGTAGGGCGCATCACCGTAGTTCTCGACCAGGACGGCGTCGAAACCCGCGTCTGCGAGGGCGCGTGCGTCGGCACAGGCCCGCTCGCGGACTGCTGTCCGGCCGTCTGTCCCGCTGTAGCCCGGCGCACCTGGCAGCGCAGGCAGGTGCACCATCCCGACCAGCGGCGCCGTCGAACCGAGAGGGTTGGTGTTCATCGACCGAACATAGGCTCCACCGCAATTGACCGTTTCGACTGGCTGCTCCGCCCGACCCCGACGCCGTCAAGCACTGATACCGCCTCGCTGTCCGCGGAACTTGGCCCCCATCGGGTCCAGTCTGCGGCCCTCACACACCCTCGGTGACCCAACCCGGAGTGTCACCAGTTTACCGGGCCTCCCGTGACCCGGCCTCACCCGACGACTGCTCTGGGACGGCCGTGCTGTGACCGGACGGTTCGAAACTGCCGAGCACAGCAGTAACGAACGAGGGTGAGGGAGGGTAGCCCGACCGGGTTCGGAGACAGACCGCAGGTCTGATACTGAGCGCTGTCCGACAGAACCGTAATGGACGAAGCCGACCCGGCGGGGCTCTCGGACCCGTCACCGACAACCGGGGAGCACCCCGGTGGCCCGCGACACACGGAGGAACCGTTCCCGGCGGTCGCCGCAGGGGTACGCGAGTACCTCGCCGCCGACACCTCGGGCCACGATATGCACCACGTCTGGCGGGTGTTCCGGCTCACACAGCGGTTCGCCGGGGAACTCGACGCCGATAGTGTCGTGGTCGGGTGCGCAGCGCTCACCCACGACCTCCACCGGGTCCTGGGTGAGGACACCGGTTGCCCCCCGGCGGAGACGCTGCCGACGGTCACGGACATCCTCTCCGAGGCAGGGGTCGACAGCGAGCGGATCGACGCTGTCTGTCACTGTGTCGCGGTCCACGACGAACTGGGGTTCCGCGGTGAGGAACCCGAACCCGAGACAGTCGAAGCGGAGATACTACGCGACGCCGACAACCTCGACGCGATGGGCGCTGTCGGTGTCGCCCGGACCTTCGCGTTCGGCGGTGTCCACGGCACGCCGCTGTGGGACCCCGACGGCCGGGAGTACTCGCAACTGTACCACTTCGAGGACAAACTCCTCCGACTGCCCGACGAACTCCACACCGAACCCGCCCGCAACCTCGCCGCGGACCGATTGGCGTTTCTCGAACGGTTCCGCGAGCGGTTCCTCGACGAGTGGCACGGTCGACGGTGAGTCTCCGATCCGAGACCAGTCGGTAGCAGCTGCCGGACGATACGGATACCGGCAGATGCCGGACGACACAGACACCGGCGCTGTGGACAGATCGGCCGGTCAATCGAGCAGCGCGTCGAGTTCCGCCGCCACCCCGTCGCCGCGCCGTCGATGCTCCTCGCTGCCCGGTTCGTATCACAGGTCCAGCGCGTGGACCGACCGGCCCAGCGCGAGGAGTCGGTACAGGTCACGGCGGGGCAGGTCCGGCCCGAACGGGAGCGGGTCGTACAGCGCCCCGACCAGCGGGTCCGGGTCCTCGACACCTCGCGTCAGCAGGTACTCGGTGTTTACCCCGGTGAACGCCGCCGGGCCGAGTTTGGCCCGTTCCAGGTCGAGCACGCCGCTCAGGTCACCGACGGTCCCGTTGCCAGCCAATCTCCCGTTCGGTGTGAGCAGGTTCGAGTGGCCGATGTCCGTGACCACGACCGACGGGTCAGGCTCCGCGGGGAATCTGTCACTGTTCGCCCGGAGGTGATGGGGAACGGCAGCCGCGACGGTTGCGAGTCGGTCGTGGTCCGGGGTGTCGTCGTACAGCGTCGAGCCGTAGTCGACGAACCAGTCGGCACAGTCGTCGTACCCCCCGACGACACCCTCACTCGCCCCGCCCTCGGCCGTGTCACGTATCGGCCCGTACCCCGTTACAGTCTCGTCCGGAACCGACGCGAACGCCGCGATGACCGCTCCGAGCGCCCGTGCTGTCGCTGTCTCGCCCGACTCGGCCGGGTCCGGCGGTGGACTCCCGGACAGAAACTCCATCAGTTGGAACGCCGGGGATCCCGGCGGGTCGGTCCGGAGCGCGTACACCGCCGGGACCGGCAGCGCCGTGTGTGCGCCGAGCAGGCGACAGGCCGCCACACCCTCGCGGAACGAAACTGGTCGCGAGTAGGTGGCGAACTTGCAGACCAGCTGCTCGTCCCCGGCCGTGACGACAAACGAGTCGTTGACACCCTCCGGCACCGGCCGAACCGAGTCGATACCGTCCTCCAACACCAGCCCGAGCGCTCGCCGGGCGTCGTCGCTGTCGGCTGTCTTCCCGGTCATCGACTCCCTCTGGCCACGTCGCGGTCACAACGGTTCCGGACCGTCAGGACGTGTCCCGCCAGTCCAGCACCGTCGCGGCCCAGGTGTAACCGGTGCCGGCGGCCAGAAACAGCACCACGTCACCCGACTCGACCCGGTTGCGGCCGAGCGCCTCGTCGATCGCGAGTATCTGGTCGGCGCTCTGGACGTGGCCGTACTCCTCGAGATAGTAGCCGTTGCTCTCGGGGTCGAGTCCGAGTTCCTCGAAGAGGAGCTTGTTGAACGACCGTTTCATATGCGTGACCGCGACGAAATCCAGGTCCGACCGGTCGTAGCCCGACCGCTCCAGTGCGGTGTCTGTGACCTCCAGATAGTTCGGGAGGCTAACCGGGGCGAGGCGCTCTTTCATGCCGTCCGGGTCGGGCACGTCCAGCGTGTGCCGTTCCGCCGCGACGCTCTCGACGCTGGTCGGCTCCACCGACCCGCCGGCGGGCATGACGACATCCCTCGAAAAGGAGCCGTCGGTGACCGCGTGACTCTCCCGGACGAGCGCACGCGGAGAGACGGCTCCGTCCCCGGGGTCGGCCTCCGACCTCGTCTCCAGCACACAGGCCGAGGCGCCGCTGCCGAAGTTGAACATAAACGAGCTGTCCTCGTTCCCGTAGTCGACGAGGTCCTCCTCGCGGCTGGCGGTCACGAGCAGCGCGGTTTCGTGACTGTCGGCCTGCAACTGGGCGCGGACCTGGCGGAGCGCGATAGGTGCGCCGGCACAGAGTGTGTAGCTCTCGGTGGCGTAGGCGTTCGTCGTGTCGAGTCGCTGTGCGATGTTCGCGGCCGCCGACCAGACGACGTGGTCTTTGTACTCGCTGCCGTGGTACAGCAGCAGGTCGACCGCCGCGGCGTCGATACCGGCGTCCGCGAGCGCACGTTCGCCGGCTCTCACACACATGTCGGTCACATGGTCCTCCTCGGGGGGACAGACGTGTTTCTCGACCAGCCCCATCTTCTCGGTGACGACCGCCTCCGGGATACCGCTTCTGGCGGCGATCTCCGCGCCTGTGAGGACGGGATCGGGGACGTACCGTCCGTAGCCCGTCAGCGCAACCTCGGTCATACCTGACCTGCACTCCCTGGCGATATGAGCGTTCTCACTGGCTGTCGGCTCACCCGCCGTCTGTTACCCCAAACCGTTTCTTGACGGCGGTTCGGTCGATCTTCGAGACACCGCTCGTC
>KE356579.1:364364-368586 GCA_000416085.1 halophilic archaeon J07HX64
TCTTCGAGACACCGCTCGTCGGTATCTCCTCGACCACCTCAATCGCACGGGGGAGTTTGAACCGAGCGAGTCTGTCCTCCAGGAACTCCTGCAGGTCCCCGAGTGTGAGGTCTGCATCACTCTCGACAACGGCCGTTCCGACCTGTCCCCAGGTGTCGTCCGGAACCGGAACCACGACCGCCTCGTCGATGTCGGGGTGGTCGGTGATGGCGTCCTCGACCGCCGGCGGAAAGACGTTCTCGCCACCGGAGACGAACATGTTCTTCTTGCGACCCTCGATCGAGAAGTAACCGTCCTCGTCGACACTCGCGAGGTCGCCTGTCGAGACCCAGCCGTCACCGAACGTCTCGGCGGTCTCGGCCTCGTTCTGCCAGTACCGGTCGCCGGCGTGTGGACTCGCCAGCTCGAGTTCACCCACCTCGCCCGGCGGGAGCCGCTCCCCGCCGTTGTCGACGATTCGGGCGTCGACGTACATCCCGGGGACACCGATGGTGTCGGTCTTTTCCTCGGGGAACCCCTCGGGCATGGTGAAGTTGTTCGGCCCGCACTCGGTCAGACCGTAGCCCTGTGAGATGCTGACCCCGCGGTCGGTCCAGGCGTCGATGATAGACTCCCGGCAGGGACCGCCGCCACTTTTGACGAACCGCAGGGAGGAGAGCGCCGTCTCCGCCCAGCGCTCGTGTTCGACCATGAACCGCAACACCGCCGGCACCGCGACCAGCACCGTCGCCTCGTGGGACTCGACCAGTTCGAGCACCTGTCCCGGGTCCACCTCCCGTGTGAGGACGACTGTTCCGCCGAGTTGGAACAGGGGGATGGTGAGCACGTTCCACCCGCCGGTGTGGAAGAGCGGGAACACCATCGGCGTCGTGTCGTCCGGTCGTAACCCCCAACTGAGGATCGTGTTGAACGCGTTCCAGAGAATCCCACCGTGTGTCTGAACCACCTGCTTCGGGACCCCCGTCGAGCCACCCGTGTGCAGGAACAGATGGGGGTCCGACAGCGCCCGGTCGGCGGTTTCGACCGGGCTGTCGTCCTCCGTCGCGGGTGCGTACCGCTGGAACGCGCCGGAGGTGCTCGCCTCCGTCCCGATGAGCAGTGTCGCCAACCCATCCCGGACCGGTCCCGCCTCGACCGCCGTCTGAACCGACTCGACAGACGGCTCCTCGACGACGAGCAGTGCCGGCTCGGTGTCCGCGAGTAGTGCCGCGAGCTCCGGCGGTGCGAGCCGGTGTGACAGCGGCGCGAGCACCGCACCGATCTTTGCGGTGGCAAAGTAGAGATCGACCAGCTCCGGTCGGTTGCGCGAGACAACCGCCACCCGGTCGCCGACTCCGACACCGTGTGCCCGGAGCAAACGGGCTGTGCGGTTCGCCCGCCGGTCCAGGTCGGCGTAGGTGTACTCGCGACCCGTTGCGGCGTCGACGACCCCCACCCGGTCGGGTGTGAGCCGTGCCCGCCGCTCGCTCAGCCGACCGACCCAACTGTACGGCCTGTTGCCGTGTTCGTGAACGCTCATAAAAACGGTTGGCCCGGGATTAAGATAAACAACGGGGCCAGACCGGTCGAGAGTCCGGTCACAGGGCGCTATCAGTGTGATATACGTTCACACACGAATAGTATAATGAGTACAAAATACTTACGTCGCTGGGCTAACTCGGTAAGATATGGATTCTGACCGAATCTCACGGCGGCGCGTTCTCGGATCGCTCGGCGCGAGCGGTGTGCTCGCGCTCGCTGGTTGTGTCGGTGGTGATGACGATAGCGATAACAACACCTCGAACGGCGGCGACAACGGTAGTGCGAACGGCGGTGACAACGGTGGTGCAAACGGCGGTGACAACGGTAGCGCGAACGGCGGTGACAACGGTGGGGCAACGGAGTCTCCGTCGGGGACACTGCGAATCGGTGTTCTGCAGGACTTCTCCGGCCAGTTGGCGATCTACGGCGCACAGGGGGCAGCCGGGTTTTACAGCGGTCTGGCACACAAGGCCGGCAGCGACCCGCTGTCGAGTGATGCGGTGAGTGCGGGTGACTACACGTACTCGGTCGGTGACATCGACATCGAGATACGCGCCCGTGACACCCAGTTCGCGCCGACACAGGCACAGCAACTGGCACAGGACCTCGTCACACAGGACGATGTGGATCTCCTGTACGGTGTCGGCAACTCCGGCGGTGCAATCTCGGTCATCAACAACGTTGTCGACCAGTCCGGCGTGCCGTTTATCGCAGGTCCGGCAGCCTCTGCGGGGATTACAGCCGACGAGGGAACCTGCCGGGAGCGGGTGTTCCGGGCGAACGAGAACACCGCGATGGACGCACGCAGTGGCGGTGTCTACATCGCCGACCAGACCGATGTCGACCAGATGGCGCTGTTCGGTGCCGACGACGCGTTCGGCTCGTCGGTGGTCAACAACTACAGGGCGGTGCTCGAAAACCGCGGGGTCGATATCGTCAACGAGCGCGCCGTGCCGGAGGACCTCGACCAGCCCGAGTGGGTCGGACTGCTCGACGAGGCCCAGAGCGCGGGCGCACAGGGGATTGTCGGCGGGTTCACCGCCACCGGGCTGACCGGGTTTTTCCCCGCGTTTCTCGACGGTAACTACGACATGCAGCTGTTCGGCGGCTTCGCCTCCCGGCTGACGCTGGGTGTCGTCGGTGACACACTCCAGCAGGTGCTCGACGACTTCAGTGACGAGGCGCTGGCGGCAGCCGAGTTCGGCCCGTTCACGACACGGTACCACTGGAACCAGTACGACAACCCGATAAACGACTCCTTTGTGGAGTCACACGCGAGCGCATACGGTGTCGTGCCGGACCTTTTCACCAGCGGTGCGTTCACCGCCGCCTCCGCGGTCATCCAGGCGATAAACGAGGAAGGCGAGGTCAGCGCCGACGCCATCGTCTCGGGTATGACCGGGATGACGGTCACGGACACACCGAAAGGTGAGAACGGCTACAGCTTCCAGGAGTACAACAACCAGGCACGCTCCGAGATGACCGTCGCACCGGTCACGGTCACACCGGACAGCCAGGAGAACTGGCCGGCCGCCATCCAGCCCGGCGACCCAACAGAGCGTGTCTCGGCCGACGACGTGACCATCCCCACCGGCGAGACGAGCTGCGACCTGAACTGACTGATGCTCCGAACGACGGCCCTCACGAAACGCTTCGGTGGCCTCACAGCTGTCGACAGCGTCGACTTCGAACTCGACAACCGCCTCACCTCGCTCATCGGCCCGAACGGGGCCGGCAAGACGACGTTTTTCAATCTCCTGACGGGGGCACTCGCGCCCAGCAACGGTCGTATCGAACTCGACCGGGAGGGCGGATGGGTCGATGTCACCGGTCGAACCACCCACGAGACTGCCCAGTTCGGTGTCCATCGCTCGTACCAGATAACGAATGTGTTCCCGACAACCCCGGTGCTCGAGAACGTCCGCATCGCACAGCAGGCAAGCAGCAACGACTCCTGGCGCCTCTGGCGTAACGTCGGGAGCTTCGATGAGAACTACGAGCGGGCACACGAGATCCTGGAGCGGGTCGGTCTCGACGGAAAGGCAGACCAACCCGCCGAGAACCTCAGTCACGGCGAGAAACGCCAGTTGGAGGTCGGTATCGCGCTCGCGGGTGACCCCGACGTGCTGTTGCTCGACGAGCCAAACGCCGGTGTCTCCACGGAGGATGTCGACGATGTCCGGCGGATAATCGAGGACGTCGCCACAGACCACGCGGTGTTGCTGGTCGAGCACAACATGGACCTCGTGATGGAGGTGTCCGAGCGGATTGTCGTGCTCAACCAGGGCGAGATAATCGCCGACGGCGAACCCGGGGCGATCCGGGGTAACCCCGAGGTACAGGACGCCTACCTCGGCGGCTACGAACCGGGTGACCTGCGCCGTGCGGAGGGTGTCGCGTGACACTGCTCGAGCTCGCGGATGTCAACACCTACTACAATGAAAGTCATATTCTCCAGGGTGTCGACCTCACAGTCGAGGAGGGAGAGGTCGTCGCCCTGCTCGGCCGCAATGGTGTTGGCAAGACGACGACGTTCCGGTCGATACTCCAGTTGACCCCGCCGCGCGAGGGCTCAATAACGTTCCGGGGTGAGGAACTGGTCGGAAAGGACACCTACGAGGTGGCTGACGCCGGTATCGGCTGGATCCCCGAGGATCGGCGGATGTTCGGTCGCCTCACCGTCGAGGAGAACATCCGGGCG
>KE356579.1:368636-370242 GCA_000416085.1 halophilic archaeon J07HX64
GTTCACAGTCGGCGTGACCGGTGCCGCCGGCTACACCGGAGCACGGGTGGTTCAGGAACTGCAGGCGGCCCACCCCGACTGGGAGATACTCGCAATCGACAACTTCTACCAGGGCACAGTACGCGAAATCGGTGGCGTCACCGTCGAGCACGTCGATATCCGCGACCGCCGGCAGCTCGTCGACAGTCTGCACGGGGTCGACGCCGTCTGTCACCTCGCGGCGGTGAGTGGGGTCGAGGACTGCGACGAGCGGCCGGAACTCAGCTACGAGGTGAACGTGGTGGGCACGAACAATGTCGCCTGGCTGTGCCGGAAACTGGACGCAGGGCTGATCTTCGCCGCGAGTATGGCAGTCTTCGGCGACCCCGAGCGCTTCCCGATCACCGCCGACCAGAGCCGGGAGGCACTCAACTGGTACGGCCGAACGAAGATCCTCGGCGAGGCGGCGGTCGAACAGTTCGCCGCACGCTCTTTTCCGGCGTTCGTGTTCCTCAAGTCTAATCTATACGGGAGCTACTCCGTCGGTGATACCACCGTCTCGAAGGAGGCCGTAATCAACTACTTTCTGAAGCGGGCGAGAAACGGGCAGTCGATCACCGTGTACGAACCCGGCACGCAGTCCCGGAACTTCGTCCACGTCATCGACGTGGCCAGGTCGTACGTCCGCGGGCTGGAGCGGATGCGCGAGCAACTGCGCGAGGGCGAGACCGGCACAACTCACTACACGATCGCGAGTGACTCGGACCCGAGTGTGATGACCATCGCGGAGCAGATACAGACGGCCGCTACCGAGCACGGCCTCGACCCGACAGTCGAACTCGTCGAGAACCCTCGGTCCGGCGAGACGGTGGTCGAACAGTTCGGTGTCGACACCTCGAGAACACACGCCGAACTGGACTGGGAGCCGACCTGGTCTATCGAGGAGGCAATCGACCGGCAACTCTCCACCGACTAACACTGCCGGGCAGCGGTCGTCCAGCACAACGCGGGTCTGAAACTGGCGATCAGACGATTTTTGTACCTGAGCGCAGCGGTTCTCTCGGGTTGCCCGAACCGGTCACCGCCGAGCATCGGTCCCCGAGGTGCTGGTAACGCGAACCGGTGAGGGTCAGACCGCCCCGGTGCTGTGTCTCTTACCGCCACTTCGTGAACCCGTACAGATATCCGGCCCCGACACACCCGGTTAGCACCACGAGCATCAGGAACTTCTGTGCCTCCGCGAGCGAGGGACCGGTGACAGCGTTCCGGAGACGGTCCGGCGCGAACCGAAACAGGATCTTGCCGAGAAAGTCCGCCTCCTCCTCGCCCGAGTCCGGGGCGAGCACCTCCATCGCGCGCTTCGAGTAGCCCTGCCAGAACGCCCGGTCGAGGAGCCACCGTGGCTCTGTCCGGTAGTCGAACACCTTGTGTCCGACCGTCGCCGCCGGATTGTAGTACATCGTGCCGTCGAGCTCTGTCCGGAGACGGACCGCGAGCTCCGCCTCCTCGCCCTGAAGATTGTTGTCACCCTTTCTGCCACCGATCTCGGTGTCGAACCCATCCAGTTCGAGAAACACCTCCCGCCGGAACGAGATGTCGACCCGAACGTGTTCCTGACCGCGCCCTC
>KE356579.1:370292-371593 GCA_000416085.1 halophilic archaeon J07HX64
CGAACAACAGCGCCCGGTAACAGAAGTTGCCCAGGTTGCCGACGAGTTCGCCGTTGACCCGCTCGGCGAATCGGTCCCAGGAGAAGTCGACGTCGTTCGACAGCCCCGACCCGGTCGTGATGTAGTAACGAAACAGGTCGGGGTGGAACCCGGCGTCGAGGTACTCCCTCGCCCAGACGGCCCGGTTGCGCGATGTCGACAGCGCGTCGCCGTCGATGTTGACGAACCCGGTCGCGAGCACCGCCCGCGGCTCGTTGTAGCCCGCACCCCGGAGCATCGCCGGCCAGAACACACAGTGGTGCTGGATAATGTCCCGGCCGATGATGTGGATAATCTCACCCGACTCGGCCTGCCAGTCCTCCTCGAAGCTCATCCCGTGGCGGGTCTCGCCGCCGGGTTTCCAGGCGGCCTCCCAGTCGTACGTGTCGGTGCCGACCCGCTCCGTGTACTGTTTTGTGGCGGCGACGTACTCGATTGGTGCGTCGACCCAGACGTACAGCACGAGCTCCTCACCGTCCCCGCTCGGGTAGTCAACCCCCCAGTCCATGTCACGAGTGATACAGAGGTCCTGCAGCTCACCCTCGATCCACTCGCGGGGCTGGTTTCTCGCGTTGTCGGTCCCCTCTACCCGGTCAATAAACGACTGGAGGTACTCCTGGAAATCCGAGAGGCGGAGAAACTTGTGCTCGCGGGTACGGTACTCGGCGGGGTTACCCGTCCGGACGCTCCGTGGCTCCTCTATCTCGCCGGGTTCGAGGTGACGCTGACAGCCCTCGTCACACTCGTCACCGCGGGCCTCTGCACCGCAGTACGGGCAGGTTCCCTCGACGTACCGGTCCGGGAGTGGCTCGTTGAGTTCGGTGTCCCAGGCGACCTCTATCTCGTCCTCGACAATGTATCCACCGTCGAGCCAGCTCCGGACAAACTCCTGTGTGAGGTCGACGTTCGTCTCCTCGTGTGTGTGCCCGTAGTAGTCGAACTCGACGTTAAACTCCGGGAACCGGTCTCTGTACTGCTCGTGCCACTCCAGGGCGAACGCCTCGGGCTCGACACCCTGCTCGGCGGCGTTGACCGCCACGGGTGTCCCGTGCATGTCCGACCCACAGACAAAGGCGGTCTGCTGGCCGATTCGCCGGAGCGCCCGCGCGTAGAGGTCTCCGTCGACGTACCCCCTGAGGTGGCCGACGTGGAGGTCACCGTTGGCGTAGGGCAGCCCGACAGTGACCACGGCCGGCCGGTCTGTCGGCAGTTGCTCGTGACTCATGTCCGTTGTTCGGGTCGGCGGAATAAAAAGCCGGCCG
>KE356579.1:371643-373989 GCA_000416085.1 halophilic archaeon J07HX64
GAACGGCGGCGGACTCCAGCCGTTCCTCCAGAACACCCTCCCGGACGGTGTCCTCGACGCGACGATCAGCGGCGGACTGACCGTCGACAGAGCGCTCGAGTCGTTTATGACCGGTCACGGCGAGTTCTACGCCGGTATCATCTTCGTGGTGTTCGTACTCTTTATTCCGATCGGGCTGCTCGGGACGCTCCGACTCGCGGTCGGTGAGCGCTCGGTCGCCGGCTACGTCTCCGGACGTCTCGGAGGGGGCGCCGCTACCCGTAGCGACCCCGATACTGCCGACGACTAGCGCTGCTCTGTGAGAAACCCCCCCAGCAGTCCGTTTACCTCCTTCGAGCGCTCTATCATCAGCATGTGTGGTGCCCCTTCGAGGATCTCTAGCTGTGCGTCCGGGAGTTTCTCCGCGATGCGTTTGCCGTTCTCGACCGGTAGCACCCGGTCGTCGGTGCCGTGGAGCACGAGTGTCGGCAGGTCGATCTCCCGGACACGGTCGCTCACATCGAAGTTCGCACCCGCCGCACCCTGTGCCTCGCGGGGCACCTCGTCGGCATCCTGTTCCTCGCGCCAGTCGAGGATCTGCTCTATCGTCTCGGGGTTCTCCTCCGCGAACCGGTCGGTGAGCGCCGGTCCCATCCGGTGGCGTATCTTCTCGCGCTCGGTTGCGTCCTCGGGTGTGTCGTAGATCTGTGTCTGTGTCTCGTCCGGAATCGGGACCGCATCCTCGCCGCCGTGTGTCGTACACAGCAGACAGAGTGACTCCGCCCGGTCGTACTCGAGTGCGTACTGCTGGGCGATCATCCCGCCCATACTCGCCCCGACGATGTGTGCACGCTCCACCCCGGCGTCCGCGAGCACCGCCTCGAGGTCGGCCGCCATCGCCTCGATCGAGTAGCCGCCGATCTTGAGAAACCACAGCACGCGCAGCGCCTGCGGGAGCCGCGGTACCACCGGCGGGAGCGGGGCGTCTGAATCCCCGGAACCACGGTTGTCCGGCAGGAGGAGGTCGTACTCGTCGGCGAACGCCTCGCGTTGCCAGTGCCAGAGCCACCGGCCAACCCCCAGTCCCTCGACGAACACCACCGTCTCGTCCTCTCCCTCGCTCTGGTCGTGCTCGTAGTACAGCGACGTGCCGTCTCTGGTCGTGTATGACATACACCCTCTACACCGTCGGCAACCGTCTTAACTTGTGTGTAACGAGGCGTGACGAGAGAAGACCTCTGCATCGGTCGAGAGCCAACTAGCACTCTGGACCCTGTGTGATATATAAACACACCTGAGCTCGCACGCCGGCGGGGTCGAGTGACACCTAACGAGCGAGAGCCCCCCTCATCAGGGGTGGAAGCGGTCAAACAGTCGCTGGCCCGTCACCCCGACACCAGCCAGATTGCGACGCCCGCGAGGACGATACCCAACCCCTTTCGCAGCGTGAGCACCTCGCCGAGAAACGCGACACCGATTATTGCCGACAGGACGAAGAACGTCCCGAACAGCGGGGCAACGATGCTCACAGGTCCCAGTTCCAGCGCACGGTAGTACGAGACGATCCCGATTGTGAGTACCACACCTGCTGCGTACATATATACTGCCGAGTCGTGTGTGAGATACTCCGAGACGCTCGCGTCCGAGAACACGAGCAGCACCACCGCGACAACAACGAGCATACTGTTTGTCGTGACAATGACAACCTCGCTCGGGATCTCCTCCGTTGCGAGACTAACCAGCGGAGCGACGAGCGCGTACGCCAGCACCGAGAGGAATGTCCACCAGAGATAACTCATGTGCTGTTATACCCGGTGAGAGGTCTTGGATGGTTTGATTCCCGACGCGGTCGGACAGCGGGACACCGTGGGGTCAGAGCGCAGGTCGACCGGCAGAACAGACAACCCGATAACACAACGGTGCGTCCCCGGTGTACCCTCCTACGCCGGGAGTTACCAGCGCTCCCGGTGAACTCTTTTATATCGGAGTTACCGGCGCTCCCAGTGTCTGACGGTGAACCCCTCGTAGGGCTGTTCGGAGACGACAGTCCACTCGTTGGTGTCCCACTCGGGGTAGACGGTGTCGCCCTCGTACTCGCCGGGAACGTGGCTCAGCACCATCCGGTTGAGGTAGGGTTGGAACAGGGCGTAGATATCCGCACCGCCGAGCACGTACACCGTCTCCGCGCCGAGCCCCCGGAGACGATCGATTGCAGTCTCGACACCGCTCGCGTGGTGTGCCGTCTCGATGTCGTACTCGCGCTCGGTGCGACTCAACACAACCTGTGCCCGGCCGGGCAGGTTCCCACGCATCGAGTCGAACGTGCGACGGCCCAGCACAACGGGGTCCCCGGCGACCCGCGCACGG
>KE356579.1:374009-379453 GCA_000416085.1 halophilic archaeon J07HX64
GTCGCGGACCCCACCGGCTACGGTGTGGTTTCGGTCGCAGACGGACTAGTGACCGACATCGTGGAGAAGCCGTCGGACCCGCCGTCGTCGCTGGCGAACGCCGGCGCGTACGTCTTTCCCGCGGCGGCCCGCAGCTGGCTCGACGTGCCCGAGTCCGAGCGCGGTGAACACGAGATAACCGACGTTGTCGACCGGGCGATCGCGGAGTCGGGGCTCTCGGTGGTACGTGTCTCGCGCTGGCTGGATGTCGGACGGCCGTGGGAACTCCTCGAGGCGAACGAGTGGAAGCTCGACGAACTGGAACGGGATGTCCGCGGCGAGGTTGCCGACGATGCCACCCTCCGGGGTGCTGTCGTCGTCGAGGCGGGCGCGACAGTCGAACCCGGAGCCGTCATCGAGGGACCGACTCTCATCCGGGCAGATACACATGTCGGTCCGAACGCGTACGTCCGCGGACGGACGCTGCTCGGTGAGGCCGTCGAGGTCGGTCACAGTGTCGAGATCAAAAACAGCGTTATCATGCGGGGAACGAGCGTTCCGCACCTGTCGTACGTCGGCGACAGCGTGCTCGGACGGTCGGTCAATCTCGGCGCGGGCACGACCGTCGCCAACCTCCGCCACGACGACGAACCCGTACAGATGACGGTAAAGAACGAGCGGGTCTCGACCGGTCGACGGAAGTTCGGTGTCGTCGTCGGCGACGGCGCGAAGACGGGTATCGACACGAGTCTGAACGCCGGTGTCGTCCTCGACAGCGGCGCGCGCACCGGACCCGGTGAGCGCGTGCTGCGGGACAGACCCAAATGAGTCTCACGTTCCGGGGGTACGACCCGCGTGACGCCGACGCGGTGGTCGCACTCGACGACTGGGCGATGCGCGCGGCCGGCACCGACCCGACTGACATCCCCGGTCACGGCGACATCGAGCGCATCGGGTCGGCCTATCTCGATGCCGGCGGTGAGTTCCTCGTCGGGACCCTCGACACAGCAGACAGGTCGTTCGATACCGCCGACCGCAACCGGGGGCGCTTCGAGACGTTCGACGGACCACTTGCGGCGATGGGAGGGTATCTCCCGAACGAGGCGGGGTACGACGACGAGCGGACGGTCGAGGACGCCGCCGAACTCCACCGGATGCGGGTCGCGCCGTCGGTCCAGGGCCGGGGCTACGGGACCGACCTGCTCGATGCGCTCGAGGAGCGGATGGCGGAGGCGGGGTTCTCGCGTGTGCTCGCAACAACCGCGCGGCGTCAGGAACGGGCCATCGCGCTGTATCCCGGGGCCGGCTACGAGCAGGTCGATAGCTCCACCTACGGGGAGTACGACCTCGTCCACTTTCAAAAGCGGCTCCCCCCAGCCGAGGACGAGTAACGGCTGTGTTCGGGACTCCGGGGTTACATGGCCCCGGGGTGATAGGCGTGTGCTCGGTTGTTCGGCCGGCCGGACGGGCGTACCCGGGACCCCGATGTCGGGACGGGACTCGCGGGGTTCGTGCCAGACAGTGGCCGGAATCACGACGCGCCGGACAGGGGTGCCGACGCCGCTCGGGGCCGAGCGTGACAGTCCCCGTTTAGACGGCTCGCTCGCACCCGGCACCTGGCCCTGTGCTGTTCTTGAGGTGTGACGCCACGCGGACACGGACGCCACGGTTGGTCTCGTTCGAGCGGTTGCTGCTCTCGGCAGCCGAGACCGAAACCAAGCTTCATACATCTACCGGTCAAAGATGGTGTAGCGATGAATATAGCTGACATTGCAACCCGTGATTACGCGGCTGTCGACGCCGACGAACGACTCTCGAAGGTCCGCGCGCGATTCGAGCGCGAGAACCCGAAGGGGTTCATCGTCACCGAGGACAGCCAGTATCAGGGCGTGATCAACGAGCGACAGCTCGTCCAGTCACACGTGCAAGACAGCGCGAAGGTGCGCGGTCTGGTCCAGCCCGCCCCGAAGGTTGGACAGCAGGACGGCGTTCGCGAGGTGGCCCGCGTACTCGTCGAGGGGGGCACCCGGACTGTCCCCGTCTTCGAGAACGAGGAGCTCTGGGGTATGGTCACCGCCAACGACATTCTGGAGGCGGTGTTGCCGAACCTCGATGCGCTCGATGTCTCCGATATCTACACCGAACAGGTCGTCAGCATCACCGAGGAGACCCACATCGGTCGAGTGATCAATCTGCTGCGCGAGCACGACATCTCGCGGCTGCCGGTCCTCGACGAGGAGGACCGGGTCACAGGGATGGTGACGACCCACGATATCGCCGCGTTTGCCGTCCGGGACATGGAGCGCCAACAAAAAGGCGACCGCTCGGGTGACCGCGACCGGGTGCTCGATATCCCCGTTTACGACATAATGAGCAGCCCCGTCGAGACAACAACAACCGACGCATCTGTCGAGAGGGCTGTCGAACGCATGCTCGAGAACGACTACTCCGGGCTCGTGGTCACGCCGGAGGGTGACCGGACTGTCGACGGTATCGTCACAAAAACCGACGTGCTCCGCGCGCTCACCTACACCGAGGACGAACACATGGATGTCCAGGTGACGAACGTTCACCTGCTCGACTCGCTTGCACGCGAGCAGATCCACGAGCGTATCGAGGCTGTCGCCGACAAGTACCAGAAGATGCAGGTTCACCACGCTCACGTTCGCCTCGCCGAACACAAAGAACGCATCCGCGGCACGCCGCTGATACGGTGCGGGATCCGCCTGCGAACAAACAAAGGGCAGGTCGCTGCGACCGGTGAGGGGTACGGCGCGCGAAACGCGTTCGATGTCGCGCTGGACAAACTCGAACGGCGTGTTCTCGAGCTAAAGGGTGTCCGTGCCGACGAGGAGTACCGCGGTCAGTTACTCCGGAAGCTGAACGAGCTGTGACCGGGTACGTCCAGACGGGGTGTGACCCTATCGACGAACTGCTCGGCGGTGGGTTCGAGCGGGGGGCCGTCACACAGGTGTACGGCCCGCCGGCCGCCGGAAAGAGCAACCTCGTGCTCTCGGCTGCCGTCGAGGCCGCCACCGAGGGGGGCTCGACGCTGTACATCGACACCGAGGGGCTGTCGGTCGACCGGATGGAGCAACTGGCTGAGGGTCACCCCGACATCGATTTAGATTCGGTGGCCCCCCGGCTGATCGTCAGTGAGGTCCACGACTTCGACGAACAGGCCGAGGCCGTCCGGGATGCCGCCGAGTTCGCAGAACAGGTCGCGTTCATCGTGCTCGACAGCGCCACCGGCTTCTACCGTCTCGAACGCACCGAGCGCGAGGAGGGCGAGGCGCTCCGGGCGGTTGCCCGACAGGTGACACACCTGCTCTCGCTGGCCCGCAAACACGACATCGCTGTCGCGCTGACCAACCAGGTCTACACCGACCCAGAGGGCGAGACTGCGCGGGCGCTCGGCGGACACACACTCGACCACTGGTCGGGGGTCATCCTGCGACTGGACCGGTTCCGCGGCGGCAACCGCCGCGCCACACTCGAGAAGCACCACGCCCGCGAGGCCGGCACCAGCGCGCAGTTCCGCATCACCGACGACGGCATCACCGGCGACACTCCCCCCTGAGACACCCCCGCCCCACCTCCGTCGACCCGAGTCGCCCCCGCCGACCCCGAGTGCCGACCACAGACCATTGCTCTCGCAGACTGGAACCGACCCGAGTCGCCCCCGCTGGCTGTGAGGTTACTCAAACGAATTCCAGTAACGACCGTTACAGTAATGTTCTTCAGATTATACTTATCCGGATAGCAGCCGTGTGTCTATATACGATGTACGATGCACATCCGCAGTCAACGAACAGTGACAGTGTGAACGACCACCGGAGCAGGCGAACACAGAGTGTCGTGCAGTACACGCTGGTGGCGGTCGCCGTTGTGGCGTTCGTCGTTGTTCCGGTACTGATGATCGGTGTGGCGCTGGGTGTCGGGGGGGTCAGACTCCGCAGACGTCTGGCCCGTCTGTTGCACCGACAGGACCGCGGTACCGGAGTCGGTATCCCAACCTGAACGAGGACCGGGGCTGGTCTCCCGGATTAAACGCGACCCGGTCCGTCAGGTCGCCTCGTCGGGTATCGTCTCGACCACGCGCATCTCCTCGTCGACGACGACTGTTAGTTCATCGCCGTCGACGGTGAACACCGTGCTCGCCCGGAACGGGTCGGTGCTGCGCACCCGCTCGCGGTCCATGAAACTGGTGAACTCCCAGATAGAGCAGTCCCGGATATCGATGCCGTGGTCGTAGTGGAACGCCACGACCACAGGGTGGGTGAGCAGCGAGTACTGCACTCCCGATGTTATCTTGTGTTCACACTGTCGACACTCGTGCAGGACAATCGGTAGCTCCCGGGGGTTTCCGAGTGGGTTGTCCTCGGGCTCCTCCTCGTCCCACCCTGGCACGTCGGTGAACTGGCAGGCGGTGTGCTCGGCAGGGCCATCACACCGGGGGCAGAACCCGTGGTGGAGTCGCTCGATCACCGTCCGGAGATATCTGCCGGCGACAGTCGGTACCTCCTCGTGGTCACAGTCGGCGAACACGCTCGGTGGAATGTCATACCGGGCCGTCAGGGAACAGGAGTCACACTCTATCGTGGCGAGTTCGTCCTCGTAGTAGAACGTCCGGGTCCCGCCGCACGAGCATAGACTGTCCAACTGTATCGGTTCCATACGCCCACTCGTGGTGTAGGAACCGGACTCGATTGCCCCGTTTATCTGGTCCCCGGCGACCGTGAGTTCGTACCCCTCCTCGGCCCTCGTCACGAACTGGTCGACGAGTTTCTTTAGATGATAGTTGAACTGTCCGGAGTCACCGATATCGACGGCGTCGTGCAGCTCCGAGAACCCAATCGGCTCGTCGCCGTTCCAGAGCGCGCGCAAGATTGCGACCCGGTTGTCGTCCGACAACAACCCGAACACCTCCTCCGGTTCGGCCTGCTCGACGAACTGCGGCTGTTGCATACCTGAACAGTACCAGTCCGTCGGTGTAAAACCCTGTGACGCGTCTCATCGGTCACACTCTACGACAACTCGCCGTGACACGGGCGCGGACACGACGCTCCACACCCCCTGCACCACACGGGGCACGTAGGACGCTGTCTTTGACTTCCTCCCGCGGCCTGCCGTGGGACTACACACATCCGCGTGTGCGTGCCACCGGAGTCGGACACGGCCATCCGAACCTGGGCCGAACACACGGTATCAGTCCACAAACTGTACATCCTCCGAACACACCGGACACTGGGGGATGTCCTCGTCCTCGTCCTCGAGTTCGATCAACTCCGATTCATCCCCTGTCCACCCGCAGTCCGAGCACAGCACGGCCGTCATACTTTCCGATTCGCTCGCAACAAGTATGACTGTTTTGACCTGTGTCCCGGGCAGGACCACACACCGTTTATATTGGTCGGCGTTCACAGTGCCTGTATGAGCAGCGATTCCACGGTCGACGACGCGGA
>KE356579.1:379503-380716 GCA_000416085.1 halophilic archaeon J07HX64
CGTGGCGACCACGGTCACACTCAGAACACAAAAAGTAGTCGCCGTCGCGGGTTCCCTCGGCACCACAGACCGAACAGCGTTGACTCGTCTCGAACGGGTCAACTTTCTCGACGCGGATTCCGGCTTGTTCGGCCTTGTAGGTGATGAACTCCTGCAACTGGTGGAAGTGCCACGAGTGGACGCCACGCCACTCGCTTCCCTCTCTAATCCCCTCCAAGTCCTCGATTTTCAAGACGGGATTCTCGAACTGTTCGGCCCAGTCGATGAGGCGACGGGAGGCTTTGTGGTTGAGGTCACGAATCCGGCGCTTCTCTTTGTCACCCACGCGGTTCCGTGCGCGAAGCGCACCCGCTTCCGATAGCGAATCGCGTAGGGAATGATATTTGCGTCGGACGTATTTCGCCTCACGACCGGACGCCAACATCGACTCTCCTGTTTCGGCGTCGGCAGCAAGCAGGTGGTTGTGGCCTATATCGACGCCGATAGCTGTTTCGTCACCCACCTCGCTGTCGTACTCGACGGTGAACGTGCAGTACCAGCCCTCTCCCCGGCGGTACACCTGCAACCGGGACTTGTCGGCCTCGCCGTTCACGAACCGGGCAACGTCGTCGGCTATGTCGTCGTACACGTCGATGGGTGTGTACCACCACCCCGAGATGCAGGGGAACCCGACGACGACTGAGCCGTTGTCGGTGCGGTCAATTTCCCAGTTCTGGTTGTTCACGGCGAACGGTTGGCTGGCGTGATACTCCACGATGCCGTCCTTCTTGTAGTCGGACTTGGCTTCGCGGATGGCCTGATTCTGGATGGCGGAATAGAGGTTGTTGTCGATGCTGGCCGTGGTCACACTCATCTCGAAGTCACCGTCCTCCCACCCGTCGATACAGAATTGCTTGGTATCACGATACAGGTGAATGGCGCGTTGCCACTCCCTGCGGCGTTCACGGGATGGGTTGTGGAACGTCGTGGTGATGGTCGTCGTGACCACGATTACAACTATGATGTATGCGTGAAGTCTATTAAAACGTGGGAATATCAGGCGGGTCGATACCCGGTAGTTTGCGTCCTAGTTGTCGGCTTCATCCCACCCGTAAACGGGTGGGCTTTCGCCTCGCTACCGCTGTAACGACCGTTACAGTAATGTTCTTCAGATATACTTATGTGGGTAGCAGCCGTGTGTCTATATACGATGTACGATGCACATCCGCAGTCA
>KE356579.1:380766-395208 GCA_000416085.1 halophilic archaeon J07HX64
AAACAGGAGGTGTACCTCGGCTTCGGGACCTTCTTCGCCGGGATCTTCCTCGGTGTGGCCGGACTGGCGTTGTTTCTCTACAGCGGGACCCAGACGACCGGTTCGGACACGTACTGGCAGTTGCGCGAGGCGGCGCTCGTGTTCGTGATGCTCGGACTCCCGTCGGTGGCGCTGAGCGTCAGCATCCTGCTGCCGGTTGGTCGGCGGACAACGGCCACGAGTCTCGTCGGACTCGTTATCTGTCTCGTCGCCGCTGTCTGGCTGACACAGGTGTACCCGGACTCCTGGTCGGGTGCCGGCAACGACGTGCCCGTGCTCAGCACCTACGCAATCGGGGTCGTGGTGCTCGCGGCCTCGACCGGGTCGGGCCTGGTTGCACAGTATCTCGACCGACAGGCTCCGGACGAGGTCAGACGCGTCACCGAGGTCGAACGCGAACAGCGCGAGGAGGCGGAGTCGAACTCGGTCAGCGACGAGCAGGTCGCCGCGGATATCGACGACGCGATGTCCGACTCGAATCTGACCTGGGGCGGGATCGAGGAGCAACCGAACTCGAAGCGACTGAAGATCGATATGCCCGAATCTGACGCCGATATCGACGACAGCAATCTTGACGCCGGAACAAAAACACGTTCGCCGGGTGACAGTGTCGACGAGGCCGTCGACGGACTCCGGCAGATGCAGGCCGATGAGCAAAACACCGCACGCGCACAGAGCCCCGACGACCAGGTTGACGCGCTCACCGCCTTCCGCGAACAACAACAGGAGGATGAGGAGATAGAAACCGGTGTCGACACCGAGTCCAGTGCTCTGGACCGACTGCGAGAGAAGCTATTCAGGTAGTTTTTTGACCCCTGTCGTTGTGGGGTACATATGGCACAAGGCCTTGACGTTGGCACCATGAATATTCTGTCTGCGAGGCAGGATGGTGACGAGACCGTTTTTGTACAGCAACGCAACTCGTTTGTCGAGATCGACCACAGCGATATGGCGGAACAGATGTTATCGCGCAGCGACGTGTTGCACATACGAAAGGACAATCTGGTGTACATCGTCGGCGACGACGCGCTGAACTTCGCGAATATTTTCAACGAGGAGACCCGTCGGCCGATGCAGGCCGGTATCCTTTCGAGCGACGAGAAGTCCGCTATCCCGATGATCAAGCTCATTACAGAGCAGGTCGTCGGCGAGCCAAGACAGCCAAACGAGTTGTTGTTCTTCTCGGTGCCCGCAGACCCGATCGACGACCAGATGTCGACGCTGTATCACCAGAAGACAGTCGAGTCACTCCTCGGTGACATGGGATACAATCCGGAGCCGATAAACGAGGGGATGGCGGTCATCTACTCCGAGCTGGCGGATCGAGAGTTCACCGGACTCGGTGTCAGCTTCGGTGCCGGGATGACCAACATCTGTCTCTCCTACTACGCGGTCCCGGTGATGAAGTTCTCCATCGCCCGTGGTGGCGACTGGGTCGATGAGCGGGCCGCACAGGCCACCGGCACACCCGTCGACAAGGTCACCTCCACAAAAGAGGGGGACTTCGAACTCGACTTCGAGACCGATGTCGGCGGTGTCGAGGGCGCGCTCAGCATCTACTACGACAACCTCCTCGACTACGTCATCGAGAACATCATCAACGAGGTCGATCAAGAGGACGTTGAGGAAGGTCTCGATGTGCCTGTCGTCGTGACGGGCGGTACCTCGAGCCCCGACGGGTTCGAGGAGCTGTTCTCCGAGCGACTCAACGACGCGGACCTCCCGTTCTCGATCAGTGGTGTGAGCCGTGCCGAGAATCCGATGTACAGCGTCGCGCAGGGCGCGCTCGTCGCCGCCCGATCCGAGGAGGAGCGAACCGCCGGAACCCCCACCTCCGATGCCGGCGGTGCCGAGGCGGAAGCTGAACGCTGATTAGCTGTCGTCGGCTGACTCCTCGGTTGACTGGTCGACGGTACCGCCGGTCGAGTCTCCGGCCATGTCATCAGTCGACTGTTCTGCCGTGTTCTCTGTAGACTGGCCGACGGTGTCGCCAGTCGAGTCCTCGGCGACGTCGTCGGTCGATTGGTCAGGCGTATTCTCGGTCGAGTCCTCGGCGATGTCGTCGGTTGATTGGTCAGGTATATTCTCGGTCGAACTCTCGGCGATGTCGTCGGTTGATTGGTCAGGCGTATCCTCGGTCGAGTCCTCGGCCGTGTCCTCCAGCGCGGTCGCGACAGCCACCGATTCCTCGAGCGCGTCCGGGTCGAAATCTGGCCCGGGGCCGTCGGCCGGGAGAGACACCACCTCGGCCCGTCCTGTCTCCACGGTCCAACCCTCGGTCCCCTCCGTTTGTTCGAAGCGCCGGATAGCGCGGTCCCAAGACTCGGGGTCACTCTCCTCCGGTCGGTGTGAGGCTGCCACCCCCGCAAACCCGCACGCGCTGCAGACGACGGCGGTTTGACCTGTCGCCTCCACCGCGTAGGTATCGAGAGGCCCGTCACAGCGGGGACAGTCCATACCGTGACTCGGAGGGGGCCCGTAATCAATCTGCTGTGTTCGGGAACCGGCCGTGGGAACCAGTTATTAGGAACCCGCCCGTCTGTCGACGCAATGCCGGAGATCTCTCTCACCGAGGACCAGAACGAGCGACTCATGCGAGGTCCGTGATGAACTCGAGGAGGCGTTTCTCGACGACTACGGATACATCCCGCTCGAGGACGCAATCGAGTATCTACTCGACACGTACACACCCCCACAGGAGCGTGACACAGTCGACGCCTACGAGCGACTCGCGACTGCCGAGTACCCACAGCTCCAGCGCGTTGCGAGCGAGGTACCCGACGTTCCCGGGAGCGGTATCGACGCCGACGAGATGCGTGGCCGTCTCCTCGCGGAACTCGGTGTCGAGCGGTTCGCCACCAGACTCGCACAGACCGCCGACACCGACGACTCGACCGATGCCGACGGGTCGACCGACACCGACGACTCGACCGATCACAAGTCCCGGGGCGTGTCGACGACAGACCCCGAACCGGACGGCACGACCGAGACTGGCCCAGCGGGAGACTCGGCTGAGGGTGACGACGACTCGACGACCCCGTCGACAGGTGGTGTCTCTCTCGGTGGGGGCGGCGGGGACCCGCTCGCGGCCGTCAACCAGATGCTCCGCGAACACGACGACAAGTGGCGCGAGGGCAGCGACGAACCGTACGAGGTCGACCTGCCCGACGGACGGACCGAGTCGGCCCGCACCAAGGACGATGTCCGACAACTCCTGTTCCGACACTACACGTCCTGAAACGGTTACCGACACGACCCTGCACCCGATACCCGCCGCGAACTCCGCCGCCGTCTGACCGCCGTTCTCAGCATCGATTCTCCCGCCGCGTTCCTTATGACCGAGCGGCACCTACAGACGTTTGTAGACAGGCTACGGCCGCACACCCACACTGTTTCAGTTGTTCTGATAACACTGTGACCCCGATGGTGTCCGGCACGGAGTGCAGTAATCACGAGCGCAGATCAATATACACCCACCATGACATACGAAGCAACAGTTGTCGATACGTACCAGATCACACCGCGAGTAAAGGGATTCCGGCTTCGGGTGCCGGGCGAGGAGTTCGACTACAGGCCGGGACAACACACCACAGTCCGGTTCGACTCGGGTGACGACCGGATTGTGCGGCCGTACACGCCGACGAACCTTCCGGGCAGTGACGAACTCGCGCTGACAGTCAAACGCTACGACGACGGTCTGGCCTCGTCGTACATCCACCAGAAACGGCCGGGCGATACAGTGACACTCGGTCCGATCGAGGGCAACCTGATGCTCGCCGACCGCGACCGGGACGTTGCCTTTCTCGCCTCCGGGACCGGTCTCACGCCGATGATGGCGATGCTCCGGCAGTACCTGCGCGAAGGTACCGGCCACGCCCACGTCGTCCTCGGCGAGAAACGCGAGGAGACGATCATCCACCGGGAGACGCTGAACGAACTAGCCGCGAACAACCCCGATCTCGACGTGACGTTCGTGCTCTCGGACCCTAACTGGGAGTGGACCGGCCGTATCGGGTACGCACAGGAACACTTCGCGGACCTGTTCGAGGAGTTCACCGAGCGGGATTTCTACGTCTGTGGTGTTCCGAAGATGGTCGTCCAGGCAAAAGATACCCTCAGTGAACTCGGCGCACCCGAGGAACGGATTCACAGCGAGGGCTGGGAAGACAGCGTCGTCGACGGCTGACACCGCGGTGACAGTAACCCGGTCCGGAAGAACCGGTTTCGACCTGTGTGAGACGACGTTAGCCTCGACCCACCAGCACACGAGATTGTTTTCACAGACTCTCGTTTGTGCTTCTGAACGTGTCTGGTGAGACGGGTATCCGTTGGACCCCGGTGCAGGAGAGCTGTAACTGGTAGCACCGGAGTGTTCCCGTTCGACGGTCCGTGGATGGCCCTGTTTGTGGTCGTTGCCCTCGCTTCACAGCGTGAGCGCCTGTCATTGCCCTCGCCCGTTCCACGCCGGTCTGTGCGGTCTGCCGGCACTCGGGCGCTCGTAGTTCGGGATCCGGTCCTCCGGACGACCGGCTCTAATATCGCTGGGTTCGTCGCTGTGGCCCAGACCCAGTAGATGGCCGATCTCGTGTTCTGCCCTCGTTCGAACCCCGCCGACCACCCGCGTGACAGACGGCTCCGGGATGCTCACCTCCGGCCGGAGCGTCGGTGCTGTCCCCCTCGGTGTCCGAACAATCTTCCTCTGCTGTCGGTGTACGCGAGCTCCGTGTCGTTCTGGTTTCGGTGAGTTCGAACTCGAAGCTGAACGCGGCGCAGCGTTTGCTGCTCGACCCCGGGAACAACAGCATCGTCTCTGTGACCGTCCTGATATTGTCTTGACTGTCGGTCTGCTCGTCGACACGGACAGTCACCGTCTCGCCGGCGAACGGGTGTCTGTCCTCGGCATCGGCGTTCGGAACCGAGAGACAGCCTGCTGTTGCTGCGACCCCTGCGAGGACTGTTCGACGTCGTGTCACCGTCATCTGATCCCCGGAGTCTAAGCTGTGTCTATTTCGACCGCACAGCACACGGGGTATCGAAGTACCCGCGAACCCGGTAGAGTCGGCAACAGACAGTTCGGACCTGGTTTCTCCGACTACTGCCCGGGCGCCGTCTCACCCAGACCGCGGACTGCCCCTCGTTTCAACTCACGGGCTTTCCGTTCGAGTCGTTCGGCTACCACCCCGGTCGGGTCGTCGTTCTCGTGGCCCTCGGCGACGATATCGACGAGCGCGGAGCCGACGATGACACCGTCAGCACCCGCCGAGACGATGCGCTCGGCGTGGTCGCCGGTCTTGATCCCGAATCCCACCGCCTTCGGGACGTCCCAGTCGGCGATACGGGCGAGCGAGCGCTCGGTGTACTCCGAGACCTCCTCGCGTGCACCGGTCGTGCCGAGGCGGGCCTGCACGTAGACGTAGCCCGAGACGAACTCGTGCATCCGGTCGAGTCGCTCGCCCTCGGTGGTCGGTGCGACGATGAACACGAGGTCGAGTCCGAACTCGTCACACGCCTCGCGCAGTGGGGCGGCCTCCTCGGCGGGCAGGTCCGGGATCACGAACCCGCCGATGCCCACCTCCGCGGCGCGCTCGACGAACGGCCGCGGTCCCGCCTCGCTCCCGTACTGGTAGACCAGATTGTAGTAGGTCATACAGACGAGCGGTACGTCCACGTCCAGTTCCGCGACGAACTCGAAGTAGCGACCGGGCGTCATACCGGCCTCCAGTGCACGGACAATCGCCGACTGGATTGTCGACCCCTCGGCGATCGGCTCCGAGAACGGCAGTCCGAGTTCGATTGCGTCGGCGCCGCCGTCGGCCAGCGCCTCGACGTACCGCAGCGACTGCTCGTAACTCGGGTCACCGACGGCGAGATACGGGACGAACGCGGGGTCGTCGAACGCCGCATCGAGGCTCATCTGTCCTCACCGGCGGTGTGCCCACCGAGGTCACGGAACAGGTCCATCGTCGGTCCGACATCCAGATCCCGGGACTGTGTCTCCTCGATGACCGTCTCGAGGTCCTTGTCACCCCGACCCGAGACGTTCAGCACCACCACCTCACCCAGTTCGTCGTGGTGCTGTTCGAGGTATCCAAACGCGTGGGCCGTCTCGAGTGCAGGGATGACACCCTCCTCGCGGGCGAGTCGGTGGAAGGCCGCGAGCGCGGCGTCGTCATCGACGTTGACCGCCTGCACCCGACCCCGGTCGACCATCTCCGCGAGTTCGGGTCCGACACCGGCGTAGTCTAACCCGGCCGACACGGAGTGTGACTCCATTATCTGACCGTCGCCGTCCTGTAACACCTTCGTCCGCGCGCCGTGGAGCACACCCTCGTCACCGGTCGAGAGGGTGGCCGAGTTCGGCGCGACACCCGCGTCCTCGTCGACAGACAGCGACGAGCCGCCGGCCTCCACCGCGTACAGTTCGACCCCGTCGTCGTCGCGGAACTGCTGGAACATGCCCATCGTGTTCGACCCACCACCGGCACACGCGAGCACCGCGTCCGGCAGTTGGCCTGCTGTCTCCAGCATCTGTTCGCGGGCCTCCTCGGAGATGACAGCGTGGAAGTCACGCACCATCGCCGGGAACGGGTGCGGGCCGACGATACTCCCGATGATGTAGTGTGTGTCCTCTACGGTGGCCGCCCAGTCACGCATCGTCTCGCTGATTGCCTCCTTCAGCGTGCCCCGCCCGGTGGTGACCGGTGTCACCGTCGCACCGTTCGTGCGCATCCGGAAGACGTTGGGTCGCTGGCGCGCGATATCGGTCTCACCCATGTATATTTCGCAGGGCATATTCAGGTGGGCCGCCGCCATCGCGGTGGCAGTGCCGTGCTGTCCGGCTCCCGTCTCGGCGATAATGCGCTCTTTGCCCATGTACTTCGCCAACAGCACCTGCCCGAGTGCGTTGTTCAGCTTGTGAGCCCCGCCGTGGAGCAGATCCTCGCGTTTGAGATACACCTCGCGGTCGTAGCGCTCCGAGAGCTGGTCGGCCCGACCGAGTGGTGTCGGTCGGCCGCCGAAGTCGGTGAGTCGCTCGCTGAGTTCGTCCCGGAAGCCGTCCTCGTTTTCCAGGACGTACCGCTCGTAGGCGTCACTCAGTTCCTCGATCGCCGGCATCAGCGCCTCCGGCACGTACTGGCCACCGTACTCGCCGAAGCTTCCGTCGGTACTCATGTTCCACCCTCTGTGCTTGGCGAATTTGTTTCTGTGGGTCCGGTTGCCGCTGTCAGCCGACGGGTGCGCTCCTCGACGGTGGCCTCGCCGTTCAGTATCGCCGACCCGACGAGCAGGCCGTCGGCACCGGCCTGGCGCATCCGGCGGGCGTCTGCGGGGGTCCCGATACCGCTCTCGGCGAGGAGTGTCACGTCCGCGGGCACCGCAGGAGCAACCGACTCGAACGTGTCGAGATCGACGATCAACTGCGACAGGTCGCGGTTGTTCACGCCGACGATGTCGGCACCGGCATCGAGTGCCCGGGTCAACTCCTCGCGGCTGTGAACCTCCACGAGCACCTGAAACCCCCGGTCACGGGCGGCCCCGACCAGCTCTGGCAGGTCCTCGACGAACCGCGCGATGAGCAGGAGGATATCGGCGGCGACTGTGTCGAACTGTGACTCGGAGAGCAGGAAGTCCTTTCGCAACACGGGCACGTCGACTGCCTCGCGGACGCGGCGCAGGTCCTCGGGGCTTCCGCCGAACTGCTCCGGTTCGGTAAGCACGGACAGCGCGGCGGCCCCGCCCGCGACCATCGCCTCGGCCAGTTCGACCGGGTCCCCGCCGTGTTCGCCGTCGGTTGTCGGTGATGTCGGCTTTATCTCCGCCATCACCGGGACACGCCCCTCGCCCGCGGCGCGTTCGAGCGCCGCCGGCAGCGACCGCGCCTCCACCTCGATGCGCCCCTCGCCACCACCGCGCTCGTCTGTGTGCTCCAGTATCGACCTGACTGCGGGTGCGATACCCTCTGTGTCGTTCATTGATGAACACTAATGCACAGAGATGTACTAAGGCTTGCGCCATCGGGGCGCCCCCCTCGGTGTCTGTGGGTGCGAGGAGAGGAGTCCGGCGGCACACTCCGGGTCGCCGCTCCTCTCCGGTCGGGCGCCGCTGGGTTCGCCGGTCCGACCGACACGCTCCTTTCGATGCCGCGAGGAGACGGGTCATGACCCACGAGGTTGCGGTCGTCCCGGGCGACGGTATCGGCACCGAGGTGATTCCGGCGGCGACGAGGGTACTCCGGGCGACACCCGTCGATATCGAGTTTGTCCGCGCGGCGGCGGGTGACGAGACGAGGGCCGAAACCGGCGAGGCGTTGCCGGAGCGGACCCGGCAGGTCGCCGCGGCGGCCGACGCGACGCTGTTCGGGGCGGCCGGCGAGACGGCCGCAGACGTCATCCTGCCGCTGCGCGAGGTGGTCGGGTCGTTCGCCAACGTCCGGCCGGCGCGGAGCTACCCCGGTGTCGACGCGCTCGCTCCGGCAACCGATATCGTCTTTATCCGCGAGAACACCGAGGGGGTGTACGCGGGTATCGAGAGCGAGATAGCCGAGGGTGTGCGGACGCTGACACGTGTGACGACGGAGACGGCCTGCGAGCGCATCGCCGAGTACGGCTTCTCCTACGCGGCACAGAACGGGTACGACCAGGTGACAGTCGCCCACAAGGCGAACGTGATGCGCCGGACCGACGGACTGTTTCTCGACGCTGTCCAGCGTGTCGGTGAGAGGCGTGGGGTGTCCTACGAGACGGCGCTTATGGACGCGCTGGCAATGCACCTGGTGATGCGTCCCGAGGAGTACGGTGTGGTCATCTGTCCGAACCTGGCCGGTGACGTGCTCTCGGACCTGGCGGCGGGGCTGGTCGGCGGACTCGGACTGCTGCCGTCGGCGAACGTCGGACCGGACAACGCGTTGTTCGAACCGGTCCACGGCACCGCGCCCGATATCGCCGGTGAGGGTCTCGCCAACCCGGCGGCGGCGATTCTCTCGGCGTCGATGCTGTTAGAGCATCTCGGTCACCCGGAGACAGCGACCCGTGTCGGCGATGCTGTTAAGACGGTGCTCGCCGAGGGACCGACCACACCTGACCTGGGGGGTGAGGCGACAACCGACGACGTGACCGACGCTGTTCTCGCGGAGATGGAGATGGAGTTATAAACCCGGGCGACGATATATAAATCAATGGAACACGTCGACGTGGCAATTGTGGGCGGCGGACCGGGAGGCGCGTCGGCGGCGTGGACAGCCGCCGAGCACGGCGCGAACGCCGTCGTCTTCGAGAAGGGAGTCCCCCGCGAGGAGCGCACCGATCCGGGACCGGATTCGACCGACGCCGCCGGGTTGCTCGACTACTGGGTCGACCTGATGGAGTTCGGCCCCGAGGAGCTCCCGGAGGAGGTCGTCCTGCAGGAGTTGACCGGCGCGAAGTTCGTCGGTCCCGAGGAGGAACTGACGCTGAGCACCACCGGGATATCGTCGCAGTACCCCTCGTTCGGACTCGCGTTCGACCGCGCGGCGTTCGACGACTGGTTGCACGAGGAGAGCGAGGCCGCCGGCGCATCCTACCGGGTCGGTGACTCGGTGATAGATGTCGAGACCGACCTCGACGGGCGCGAGCCGAGTCACACGCTGACTCTCGCCGACGGCGACCAGTTCGAGGCGGACTACCTGGTGCTCGCCGACGGGCCACAGCGGACGGTCACCATCGAGACACTCGACCAGTTCACACCCTCCGACAGGCAGATGGCCGACCTGCTCAACCCCTCGCAGGTGAACCACATCGCCTACCAGGAGCACCGCCGGGTCCCCACAGAGTTGGCGAACTCGACACAGTTGCAGTTCTGGTGGGGACACATGCCAGGTCACACCGCCTACCCGTGGGTGTTCCCCAACCACGACAACGTCTCGCGGATCGGGCTCACGATGCCGATCGGACTCGACATCGACAGGTTCGACGCCGACGAGTGGCCGTTGCTCCGGGCCGACGACGACCGCATCCCCCGCGGCGAGGAGTACCTCCGGCGTCTCATCGAACACGAGTACCCGGCCTACGACCTCGACGACATGCCGCTGGTCGAGGACCGCGGCAAACAGGGCGGTGTCGAGACCTACCCGATCTCCTCGACACGCCCGATCGAGTCACCTACCGAGGCGAATATCGCCGTCGTCGGCGGTGCGATGGGCGGCACCTCCGCATTCCACGAGGGCGGTGACCACATCGCCGTCCGCACCGGCAAGATCGCCGGTGAACTCGCCGCCACGGAGTCGCTGGCCGAGTACAACCAGTCATGGCAGCAGGCGCTCGATCCCGAAATCTCCCGGAACGTCACCGTCGCCGAACTCGTCGACGGCTACGGACCGAGCGACTGGGACCAGGCGTTCCAGATCGGAAACATCGTCACCGGGACCTCGAAGCTGAGGGCCCTACTGAACTCCGGCGTCACCGGGCTCAAACTTCTCTGGAACTACAAGCGGGCGCTGAGGCAGTACAACAACGGCGGCTACGTCCAGTTCCGCGAGCGCGAGTACGCCGTCTGACTCTGACTGTCGGAGACGAACCCCCGGCGCTGTGTGTCGGCCGTCATTATTCTCGTATGGCGGACGAAACCTCGAATCAGCGCTGTGTGTCGGTCGTCGTTGTTCTTGCGTGGCGGACGAGACCCCAAATCACCGCTGTGTGTGCTGGTCGTCCCTGGCGTCGTCCTCGAGAATGCGGCCGTTGTCGTCGATCTCGCCGCTGCGGATGCGGGTGCTGCTGATACGGGTGCCGTCCTCGGCAACAACAAAGGGTGCGGTGTGGATCTCGAGACGCGAGAGACCATCGCGACTACGCCGGCGGTTTATCTCGTTTGCGCGGCGCTGGGCCTTTGCCTCCGGTGAGACAACGAGGGCGTCCACATCGTCGCGGGTTGCGGCCGGGCCCTGTGTGTCCGAGAGGCGGATGATCTCGAAGGAGGCGCTGTATGCAGATCCGAGACGGGAGAGTTCGGCGTCGAGGTCACTCCGGCGTTTTTCAAAGGGACCGAGATAGTCCGCGTGGCCGGGGTCGTTCCGGGTCTGTGTCGCCAGTTCTGTGTCGGTCAGACCGACGATAACGTGGCCCTCGCCGGTGCCGTCGTGGCTGGCGGTCTGGAACGCCGTGTGCAACAGCGCCCGATGGCCGTTGTGGACCGGCGTGAACGTCCCCCCTAAGATGGCGATCCGTTCTGTCACGCCTCCCTGTTTGGCCCACGCCAACGTATACGTACTGGTCCTCACCTGTTCTGTAGACCCTGACACCGGCAGCGGTCGGCGCTCAGACCTGGAGCAGTCCGAACACACCGATTGTCTCCCCGATAACCCACACGACAAACACGAGATACGCGGTCAGCAGGACGTACGACTCCGGTTCCGTGAGCAACAGATCGGTCCGGAGAGCGGTAAACAGGATGATAGTCGCGACCGTTAGTACGCCCATCATCGGTGCCGCGAGGTTGAACGAGACCGGCGCGCTTCCGGCGATGAGTACACCGAGCGGGATCGCCACCAGCAGGTCGAACGTGTTGCTCCCGAGCACGTTCCCGAGGCTGGTCACACCCTTTCCACTCCGTGCTGTTCGGACGCTGACGAGCGCGTCGGGCAGACTCGTCGCCGCGGCGATGATGGTCACACCGGCGAGGAACTCCGGGATTCCGAATGTGGCGTTCAACCCCTCGACGGCCCCGACCAGCGACTCCACAGCAACGAGGATGGCGAACAGTCCGGCCGCCAGTTTGCCCCACTGGCGGCGCACGTTCATCTCACCACCGGCGTCCTCGCTCTCGTAGTCCCCGACATCCTGCCACTGTATGAACAGGTATAGCCCGTAGAGCAACAACGGAATCACCGCGAGCGGACGGGTGACGGTCCCCTCGAGCGTCGTCCCGCCTTCGGCGGGGTAGTAGATTATCGCGAGCGCGAACGTGATGAGGAGCGCGGAGACCGCAATCATGTAGAACTGTGCCTCCTTGTACACGATTGTCCGGTTCACCTCGAGCGGCGAGTCGGTCGCCATGCCGGACAGGGCGGGGATAACGAGGATGTTGAATATCGCCGACCCGACGACAGCACCGACACCCATCCCGAACGACCCCCCGAGTGCGGTGACGACAACACTCGCCAGTTCGGGGAAACTCGACCCGATAGCCACGACGATAGAGCCCTGCACCACAGCCGGCAGCCCGTAGTACGTCGAGAGCTCCTCGGCGGCGCTCTCCAGCCACCCGCTCCCGACCCAGATCACACCGGTCGTGATCGCGATAACCGCGAGGTGGACCGGTGTCGCGTCGGGCAGCGGTATGAGCCCGCTGAGTATCATCCGCCGACCACCGTTCGCGACTGATACCGCGTCCGGTTGTCACAGTCTGTGAGACCTGTGCCGGTGACGCTGGGCCGCACACCACAGTCGGAGGCTGGGACCGCCGGACCGCCGGAGAGGTCGGCCCCGGCCAGGGGCAGACGTGCTCCGCTGACCCGTTCTGACGCAGGTGCAGAGAGAGACTCACCCATCTGTGATATCCTCTGCTATCGAGGCACAAGAGTGGGCCGGTCCAGTCTGTTGTTGTGACCGGAACCTGTCGAGCGGCATCCTCTTTTGACCGGCCACCGTACAGCGGGCATGGACGAACGGGCCGCTCTGGCGGTGCTGGCGGGGCAGGTGCCCGCGGCGGGCGACGACGCGGCCGTCGTCGACGGGCACGTGCTCACGACCGACATGCTCCACGACCGGACGGACTTCCCGGCGGGGACGAGCAGTTACACGGCGGGCTGGCGGGCCGTTGGCGCGTCGCTGTCGGACGTCGCCGCGATGGGTGCCGACCCGGTCGGGGTCGTCGCCGCGTACGGTGCCCCCTCGTTTGCGGGCGTGGAGTCGTTTGTCGAGGGGGCACAGACGGTCTGTGAACGGGTCGATACGGCGTACGTCGGTGGCGACCTCGACTCCCACGAGGAGCTCACCGTCGCCACGACGGCGTTGGGCCGGACCGACAGGCCGGTGCGCCGGTCGGATGCACAGCCGGGTGACGCGGTCTGTGTGACCGGCACACTGGGACGGAGCGGGGCTGCCTGCCGGCTGTTTGCGGTCGGTGAGACCGAGCGGGCGAACGCTCTGTTCCGGTTCGAGCCTCGTATCGATGCCGGGCAGACACTCGCCACACACGCGACGGCCATGATGGACAGCTCCGACGGTCTGGCGCGCTCGCTGCACCAGTTGGCGGCGGCGAGTGACTGCGGTATCGCCGCCGAGTCACCCCTGCCCGTCGACGACGCTGTCGAGTCCGTTGCTGCCGACGGGACCGAGCGTCGTGAACTGGGCGTCTTCTTCGGTGAGGACTTCGAACTGGTGTGTACGCTCCCACCGGACCGTGTGAGCGAGGCCCGTGAGGAAACAACCGTCCCGCTATCGAGAATCGGGATTGTCACCGGGACGGGTGTCAGCCTCGACGGTGACCCGCTCCCCGACCGGGGCTACACTCACGACGGCTGAACCCCCGTCTGCCGGAAGAACCGGTGGGTCTGTTGCTCTCTGCACGCCGACAGCCTGTGCGTCGACCGGGAGGAGTCATAGGGTCTGTCGAAACGGTTAATCCGGTCCCGCGGGAAGCGTGACAGGTGATTGTGGACGATACACTACCGGAGTCGGCACTGGGACTGTCTATCGGGGTTGCGGTGGTCCTGCTTGCGCTGGTCGTGCTCCCGGGGATCGGGGGAGTCGCAGCAGCACAGGATACCGGCTCGGTCGACATCTCGATCGAACCGGCAGAGAGCGAGGTTCCTGCCGACGGGAACACGACGCTCGCGCTGGTCGTTGAGGGGGCAGAGAACGGGGTCGCCGCGTACAACATCAATCTGAGCGTCTCCGACCCCGGGGCTGCCAGTATAACCGACCTGACACCGACAGAGGGGCCACTCCTCGATTTCAGTGAGATACTCGAGGACGGTGCGTTGGGACGACTCAACGTGGCAATGGGGCCCGATATCCACGAGGCGGCTGACGAGATCGTCATCGCGGAGTTTACTGTCAGCGGTACGACCGCCGGTGAATCGGTTTCTATCGGGTTCGACACCGTGGCGATTGGTGGTAGTATCGACAACACGACTGCCCAGTACAGTCTCGGGACTCTCGACGGTGCCACCCTCACAACGTCCGAGCCGACACCCGACGACGGGTCAGACAGTGGCAACGGGTCCGACGCTGGAGATGGGGGTAGTGACGGGTCAGACGGTGGCAACGGGTCCGACGCTGGAGATGGGGGTAGTGACGGGTCAGACGGTGGCAACGGGTCCGACGCTGGAGATGGGGGTAGTGACGGGTTCGGTCCCGGATTCGGTATCGTGGCTGCGGTCGTCGCGCTCCTCTCCTTGGTCGTCGCCGGCCGTCTCCGGCGCACGGC
>KE356579.1:395228-403387 GCA_000416085.1 halophilic archaeon J07HX64
CTCTGTTGGCTTCGATTCTGTGGCGATCGCCGGTAGGGGCAACAACACGATTGTCCAGTACGGTCTCGGGACTCTCGACGGTGCCACCCTCACCGTGTCCGAGTCGACACCCGACAACGGCTCGGACGGTGGTGACGGCTCGGACGGCGGTGACGGGTCGGGCGGCGACGACGGGTCGGACGGTGGTGACGGGTCGGGCGGCGACGACGGGTCGGATGGCGGTGACGGCTCGGACGGTGGTGACGGTGGCAACGAGTCCGACGGTGGAGACGGGGGTGGCGGTGACGGGTTCGGACCCGGATTCGGCGTCGTGGCCGCGGCCGTCGCTGTTCTCTCTCTGGTCGTCGCCGGTCGTCTCCGACGCACGGCCGACTGAGGACAGCCGTAGGGGCGTGGATGCACCGGCGGTCAGGTCGGCTCCCGGCGCGAGTGTTTGGCAGAACAGATCGGGTGACCCGGGGCAGTTGAGGGCGACCTGTATCTGTGTGTTTAAACGGAATCCGCACGTATAGTGTGTATGAGCGATGGGACAGCGGAGGTCAGAGTCGAGGGCGCGCGCAAGCAGGACGCAGGGCGCGGTATCGCGCGGCTCCCGACACGGCTCCAGAGCAGCCTCGGTGTACTCAGCGGCGACCCGATAATAATCGAGGGCGAGCGTCTGACAGTCGCGAAGGTCTGGCCCGGTGACGACGACGACGTTATTCGCATCGACGGTGACACCCGCGCCAGCGTCGGTGTGAATATCGGCGGACGAGTCACCGTTCGGAAGGCGTCGGTAAACGACGCGATCGAGGTGACACTCCATCCGGCCAGCGACCACGCCAGTCAGGCACCCGCCGAGCAGATTGTCCGCCGGAAACTGGTCGACAGGCTCGTTCGCACCGGCAAGCAACTGCGCATCGAGGGGTACGGTCCCTACGTCGTCACCGACACCACACCGGCCGGATCGGTTCGCATCACCGAGTCGACCGGGGTCAAGATCGACCCCGAACAGGTGTCGGTCGGCGAGGAGTCCCCCGGAGACACCGAGAGCACAGACAACGGCGGTGAAGCCGAGGCCGATGGACTGACGACCGATACGACATATGAGGATATCGGCGGGCTGGACGAGGAACTCGAACTCGTCCGGGAGATGATAGAGCTCCCGCTGTCGGAACCGGAGCTTTTCACGCGGTTGGGCATCGAACCGCCAAAGGGGGTCTTGCTGTACGGTCCCCCAGGAACCGGAAAGACACTGATCGCCCGCGCGGTCGCGAACGAGGTCGACGCACACTTCGACACCATCCACGGCCCGGAGATCGTCTCGAAGTACAAGGGTGAGTCCGCCGAGCGACTCCGGACGGCGTTCGAGCGGGCCTCCGAGAACGCGCCGGCGATTATCTTTCTCGACGAACTCGACTCGATCGCCGGCGAACGCGACGACAGCGGTGACATGGAGAACCGGGTGGTCGCACAGCTGTTGACGTTGCTGGACGGGCTCGACTCGGACGAACAGGTCGTCGTCATCGGCGCGACGAACCGCGTCGACGCGATCGACCCGGCGATCCGGCGGGGCGGCCGGTTCGACCGCGAGATCGAGATCGGTGTTCCCGACGAGACAGGACGCCGGGAGATACTCGACGTTCACACCCGGGATATGCCGCTGGCAGACGATGTCCGCCTAGACGAACTGGCCGAGCGCCTGCACGGGTTTGTCGGTGCAGACATCGCATCGCTGGCACGGGAGGCGGGGATGGCCGCGCTCCGCCGGGGCGAGCGCCCGGCAGCAACCGACGACACCGGTGCCGAGGAGATGCGCGTCGCCCGCGAGGACTTCCAGGAGGCGCTGACGGGTATCGAGCCATCGGGGGCCCGCGAGTACGTCGCCGAGTCGCCGACGACCAAGTTCACTGATGTTGGCGGTCTCGGGGAGACAAAGGCCCGTCTGCGGGAGGCGGTCGAGTGGCCGCTCGCGTACGAACCGCTGTTCAGGGCGGCGGCGACGGACCCGCCGTCGGGTGTGTTGTTGCACGGCCCGCCCGGGACCGGGAAGACACTGCTCGCAGAGGCGATCGCCGGGGAGAGCGGCGTCAACTTCGTGCGGGTGGCCGGGCCGGAGGTGCTCGACCAGTACGTCGGCGAGAGCGAGCAGGCGATCCGTGACCTGTTCGACCGGGCGCGACAGACCGCCCCGGCTATCGTGTTCATGGACGAGGTCGACGCAATCGCTAGCCGGCGTGGCGAGGGCCACGAGGTGACAGAGCGGGTCGTCTCGCAGTTGCTGACCGAACTGGACCGTGCGGCAGACCACCCGAACCTGGTCGTGCTGGCCGCGACAAACCGGAAGGACGACATCGACCCGGCGCTGCTCCGGCCCGGACGTCTCGAACAGCACATCGAGGTGCCGAACCCCGACGAGCACGCACGAACGGAGATACTTGGGGTGCACACCGAGGGGACGCCGCTCGGCGATGGGGTCGATCTCGGGGCGCTCGCGGCGGAGACTGCGGGGTACTCCGGGGCGGAGGTGGAGGCACTCGTTCGGGAGGCGTCGATGCGGGCGATCCGCGAGGTGGCCGCCAAGATCGACCCCGACGAGGCCGAGGCACGCGCCGACGAGGTGACTATCGACCGCGAGCACGTGACAGCCGCACGCGAGGCTGTCGACAACCGTATCGCCGACTCCAACGAGATGGCGACAGAGTCCTCTCCTGCCCTCGCCCAGGAGCTGCTCGACGCCGTCGAGAACGAGGAGTCGTGACACACACTCCGTGAGGGCCCCGGGGAATCTCCGCCGGCCACGCAAATTATACAGGTCCCATACATAGCAGGGATATCACAGATGGGTTCGACAGGTGACGGGCACGCCGGAGAGCGTGCACAGAGCGAGACAGTCGGGTTCGTGCTCATCATCGGGCTCGTGATAGTCGGGTCACTGCTGGTCGCCGGGTTGGGTGCAATAGCTATCGAGAACACCGAGGACAGCCTCTCCGAGGACCGGGCAGAAAAGACACTCACACAGTTCGACTCGAAGGCGGCGCTGGTGGCACTCGGCGAGTCCGCCTCGCACGCCGCCTCCTTCGGGCAGGGTGTCCTCGACACCAACCAGTTAACAGTCGAATCGGAGGCCGGTTGGATGAACGTGACCATCACCGACCGAACAACCGGAAACACAGCCGAGGTGATGCGTATCGACGAGCTCGGAGCCGTCGTCTACGAGGGTGCAGATGTCCAGTTGGCGTACCAGGGCGGTGGGGTCTGGCGCCGGGATCCGCAGGGTGGACAGATGATATCACCACCCGAGTTCCACTACCGCGGGGAGACGCTGACACTCCCGGCGGTCAACGTCTCCGGTGACGCCGTGCTCAACGAGGACGTGACAATCATCGGTGACGGGACCGTTCGGCAGTTCCCCGACCCGTCGAGCGGGTTCGACAACCCGATCCAGGGGGGTGTGGTCACCGTCACCGTCGGCAGTGAGTTCTACCGCGCCTGGGGGGAGTACTTCGAGGAGCGTACCGAGGGGCAGGTTACCCTCGACGACGAGAACGGGACCGCCAGCCTCACGCTCGCCTCACCGATCGGCAATATCACCGCAGGGAGTGTCGTCGCCGGCCAGGCCGCCGGGGGGACGCTCCGATTTCAGGGCAACCCGGGCCACCCCTGTCACAGTGGCGGTGCCACGAAAGAGCCCTACGCCGACAGCTACGATTCGAGTCAGGGACCGTACTGCGCACAGTACAACGAGAGTAAAGTAAACTCCGCAGGCGACATCAGATTCGGCGAGGATATCGTGACCGAGTCCGCGTCCGGCGGGGTCCAGGCCGACCTCATCACCGGGCGGGAGGCAAAACTCCACGGGAACGCACCCGTGTACGGAAATATCAGCTACGTCGATAGTTGCACCGTCACACGGGGTGGTGGTCCCGGCTGTGAGGACGCACAGGCGAGTGGTCCGTACTCTGTCCAGGAGATATCCGAGGTGCAACCGAGTCCGCAGATCGACTTCGCGATCGAGAACACAGCGGACCGCGTGTACAGAGAGGGCCGGGGTGTCGCCCTCGGGTCGTCCGGCAACACTACGCTCGAGGCAGGCACGTACTACACCGACGAGATCGACCTGGACACCCGGGACGTGCAGTTCGACACGAGCGACGGCGACATCACACTCGTGGTCAACGAGAGTATCAGTCTCGATGGGCCGACGCTGGATGTCACGGGCGACAACGACGCGAACGTCTACGTGAACGGAGCCGGGGGGAGTTCCGAGGATCTTGAGGTGCTCGGCAGTAGCAGCGTGTCGGCACCGAGTGACAACGCGAGCAAACTAACAGTGCTCGGACGGGGTAACTTCACAGCGCGGGTAGAAGGGTCCTACACCGGTGTTATCTACGCCCCCGTCGGCGAGGATGGTACCGGGTACGTCGACGTGTTCGGCCATCTCTACGGTGCCATCGTGACCGGTGACCTGACAATCGGCGGCACACAGGGTGCCGGTCCCGGTGCCGGCGGCACCGTCCACTGGGACGAGGCGCTCAGCAACAAACGCATTGTCCCGCCCGACGAGACACTCATCCTGCTCACCTTCCTCCACATCACCGAGAACCGCATCAGCGTCACCGGGTGACCTGACCAGTTCCCGTCGACACATGCCAGTTCCTGGTACAGCTTCCGAGAACTGTGCCGAGTGGATTGTACAGATGGCAGCTATACTCATATTCGATGGTGAAACTGTCGCCGCAGGGAACAACAGAGGGTGAGCGGGGACAGCGCGAGACAGTCGACTCGTCCTGGCTATCGGAATCGTGATACTCGGGTTGGTGCCTCGACTCACCTCGACAGACGAGTTGAGGACCAGCAGGTTGTCCCGCCGAGTCCGACAATCATCACTGTGAGGTTCCTGCACATCACAGAGAACCGCATCTCGGTTTCGGGTCGATAACCAGCCCCGGAAAACGGCTTTGTGTGCGGCACACGTACAGCTGTATGTGACGACAACGCCAGCCCCGTCGCCCGGATTGCAGCTCCGGCAGGCACAGTCCGGTGACCTGCCGGCGATTCATCGTATCGAGCAGTCGGTGTTTCCCCAGCCCTGGCCCGCCGGTGTGTTCGACCAGTATCTCGGCCGACCAGGGTTCTTAGTTGCCGAGGACGGCGCCGTCGTCGGCTACATCGTCGCCGATGTTGTCAGCAGCCACGACCGGACGCTCGGCCATGTGAAAGACCTCGCTGTCAGGGCCGACCGGCGGCGTGAGGGTATCGCCTCCGGGCTACTCTCGCGTGCGATCGAGGTGCTCTCTCTTCGCGTCGACTCGGTCAAACTCGAGGTGCGAGCGGGCAACAGCGGTGCAATCGACCTCTACCACCGCCACGGATTCAGCTACAGACGGCGACTCGACGGCTACTACGCGAACGGCGAGGACGCGCTCGTGCTCGTGCGCCCGGTGTGACCTGAACCGCACTGGGGTAAACTGAAACCAGCTTTTCGATTTGAGTGGAGCAGGGTGGGTTGACGCCGGACTCGAAATTAACACGGAATTGTCGGTTCAGGTAGGATAGAGTAGTCTGTGAGTGCCCTGAATCAACACGGGCTTGTCGGTTCGGACAGAAAAACGAGTGTGACAGCGAGCAGTAGTGGTCGCGACCGGGTAGTCCTCTCGGCGGTGGTGTTCGCCGTGTTGTTCGCCCAGGTGCTTCTGTACCCCGGGATTCCGGACCTGGTGTCGGAACTCGGCGCGACACCGGCGAACTGGGCCGGCGATGTCGACGAGGTGCTCGACGCCGGGATGTGGTTCCTGACCGCCGAGTTCCTCGGGTTCGTCCTGTTCGCGGGGGTGTGGGGGGCCGCGAGCGACGCTATCGGGAGACGGACACCGCTGGTGGTTGCCGGCGCGCTCGGCGGTGCGGTCGGCTACCTGGCGCTCCCGGTGCTGTCGGCGCTCGATCTGCCCTACGCTGTGGTGCTTCTCGTCCGGTTCCTCCAGGGGGCGGCCACCATCGGCGCGCTCTCGCTCGCCATCACCACCCTGATAGATCTGCCGGGCGGGCACGGTCGAAACATGGGCGCAGCGGGGCTCGCAATCGGCGCGGGAACGGGACTGGGCGCACCGGTCGGTGGACAGCTGTACGAACTGGGCCCGTTGGTGCCGGTGCAGGTGACCACAGTGGCGCTGGCTGTGGCCGGTCTGCTCGCGACGTTCGCAACCGACCGGACCCCGGACGACACCGACAGCTCTCTCCGGGCGCTCGCACGGGTTCGTGACCGACCGTCGCTCGCGGTGCCCTACGCGTTTGGTTTCGTCGACCGACTCACAGCCGGTTTCTTTGCACTCGTCGGCACCGTCTACTTCCAGTCGGACATCGGACTCGGGCTGAATGCCGCCGATACCGGTCTGTTGCTCGGCGCGTTCTTCGTGCCCTTTGCCCTGTTGCAGTACCCGCTCGGTCGGCTCTCTGACAGGGTCGGCCGGGTTATCCCCGTTGCCGCGGGGTCGCTGGCCTACGGGCTGGCGGTGGTCAGCGTCTTCTACGCGCCCTCCGTGCCGGTGGCGGTGCTGGCGATGGTGACCGTGGGTGTGCTCGGCGCGCTCGTCGCACCCGCGACGATGGCGCTCGTCTCCGACCTCGCGGCGGTGGACTACCGCGGTGCCGCGATGGGCGGGTTCAATATCGCCGGCAGTCTCGGCTTTCTCACCGGTATCGTCGTCGGCGCGAGCGTCGCTGCCACTGTTGGGTTCGAGGCCGCTTTTCTCGTCGTCGGTTTCTCCGAGGTTCTGATCGCTGTTGCCGCCGTTCCCCTCTTGCTCCGGCTAGACGTGCCGGCCACACCCTGGCTCGACGCCGAGTGAGCGACGACTCCTCGATGAGCACCGTCACAGTCATCTTTTCATCGGTGGTGACGGTGACCGGTAACGCACCAGTTCCGGCAGCCGAGACAGTGACGGTGCGTTCGAGTTGCTCGTCGGCGTCGAGTGTCACTGTCTCCTTTCTCTGCTCGCCGCTGGTGCCGACACGGACCTGCTTTTGTTCGAGGTTATCATCGTTTCTGATCACCGTCACCTCCTCGCCAACAGCCGCTGTCTCCGGAGTCTCGGCCCCGACGGTGAGTGTGGTCGGTTCGGGGTCGCTGCCGAACAGCCCACCAGTGTTGTGGTCAGCGCCGCCCCGGCAGATTAGGGAGTCTGCCGCGGGCGGTGTGTTGCCGGGCAGAACACCAGACAGTCAGGTAACTGTTTCCAGCCGTGGACCGGACAACAGGTGACACCAGGCCTTGCCGACGGGAGCAGTCGGTGGTGACAGTCTGGTCAGCCCGGTCACGTACGCACTGTTCCTGGGATGCAAACGTTAAATACGTCCATGGCAAAGAGGAGTCAATGAACGGGAACCGGTTCGGGCGACTGTTCCAACTCACGACGTTCGGCGAGTCACACGGCGAGGCAATGGGGTGTACGGTGAGCGGGTGTCCCGCGGGTCTCGAACTCGAAGAGAAAGAGATACAGGAAGAGTTAGACCGCAGGAAGCCCGGACAGTCGATGATAACGACGTCGCGCGACGAACCCGACGCCGTCACGATAAACAGCGGCCTCCAGGAAGGCTACACGACGGGTACGCCGATAGGGATGGTGATACAGAACAAGGACGCAGAAAGCGGCAAGTACGAGCCGTTCATCACGGCGCCGCGTCCCTCCCATGGCGATTACACCTACAGCGCGAAGTTCGGAACGCGGAACTGGGGCGGCGGCGGGAGGTCTTCCGCGAGGGAAACCGTAAACTGGGTCGCCGCGGGCGCGGTAGCAAAAAAGATTCTATCGCACCACGACATCGAAATAAAGGCACACGTGAGACAGATAGGCGAGATACGGTCGCCGGAGGTCCCCTTCGAGGACCTCGATATGGCGGAGGAAAACGAGGTGCGGTGCGCACACCCCGAGGCGGCAGAACGGATGCTCGAACGCATAGACGAGTACCAGAAGGAAGGCGACTCGATAGGCGGTACCGTCGAGTTCGAGATGCGCGGTGTCCCGCGCGGGTTGGGAGCGCCGCGGTTCGACTCATTCGCCGCGCGCCTCGGAAGGGCGATGTTTGCGATACCGGCGACTACGGCGTTCGAGTTTGGTGCCGGACGCGACACACGGACGATGAGGGGTTCCGAGCGCAACGAGGACTGGGAGTTCGACGAC
>KE356579.1:403407-408848 GCA_000416085.1 halophilic archaeon J07HX64
GCTGTCCGGCGGGCGTCGAGCTCTCGGCGGCGGATATCCAGGCGGAACTCGACCGGCGCAAGCCCGGTCAGTCGATGATAACCACCTCCCGAGGGGAGCCCGACGAGGTTGATATAAACTCCGGCACACAGGACGGCTACACGACGGGCACCCCTATCGGGATGGTCATCCAGAACAAGGACGCCCGCTCGGGAAAGTACGAGCCGTTCGTGACCGCACCCCGACCCTCGCACGGCGATTTCACCTACTCGGCGAAGTTCGGCACGCGCAACTGGGGCGGCGGCGGCCGCTCCTCGGCCCGCGAGACGGTCAACTGGGTCGCCGCTGGTGCAATCGCGAAGCGCGTACTGGCGGAGAGTGAGTACGACATCCGGGTGAAGGCTCACGTCAACCAGGTTGGGGACATCCGTGCTCCGGCGGTGAGTTTCGAGGAGATGCTCGAACACACGGAGGAGAACGAGGTGCGGTGTGCACACCCCGAAACTGCCGAGCGGATGCGCGAGGCGATTGACGAGTACCAGCGCGAGGGTGACTCCATCGGTGGGTCGGTTGCCTTCGAGTGCCGAGGGGTTCCTCGCGGTCTGGGTGCACCACGGTTCGACTCGTTCCCCGCCCGTCTCGGGCAGGCGATCTTTTCGATCCCGGCGACCAACGGGTTCCAGTTCGGCAAAGGTCGGGGGACACGCGAGATGCGGGGTAGCGAGCGCAACGAGGACTGGACGTTCGCCGACGGCCGCTCCGAGACAGTCACCGAGGAGGGTGACCCGGTGCCTGTCGGCAACGACCACGGCGGCCTGCAGGGGGGTATCACGACGGGTCAACCGGTCTACGGCGAGGCCACCTGGCACGCCCCGACGAGCATCCCGAAGACACAGGAGACTGTCGACTGGGAAACCGACGAACAGAAAGAGATCACTGTCGTCGGCCGCCACGACCCGGTGTTGATGCCGCGTGCGGTGCCCGTGGTGGAGGCGATGCTCCGCGTGACGATCCTGGATTTCATGCTGCTGGGTGGGCGTATCAACCCCGACCGTGTCGACGGCAACCCCGGTAGCTACGACACCGACTATCACCCCCAGAGTCCCGTCGACAACCCCGACGACGCCGACACGCGCGCCGACACGGTCGACGGGCGCGACGGGAGCCGGTGAGCCGATGTCGGAGTCGGTTTCTCCGACAGCCGGTCGGATACTCTCGGACACCTGCACAGAACCCGCGCCGTTCCACCCCGACCACGGGTACCGTTGGAGCGGTGCTACACAGACGGAGCCTCGTCGTTTCTCGAGGCCGGGGACGCAGGTACACCACCTGACGTGCCGGTACTGGTCGCAGTTCACGGCGCCGACTCGTAGAACGGACGGGCCGAGCGCCTGACCGACGAACTCCGGCTGATCCGACTCGATACGCCGGGGTCCGGGCTGACCGGGCCCCGTAACGGCCGGCAGATCCTGCGGAATCTCGTGCTCGCCGTGGATGGGCTGTGTGACAATCCCGGGCTGGACAGAGTGGTGGTTGCCAGCAACTCAGTGGTGTGACCCGGCGCCTCGCCGTCGAGCGACCCGATCTCCTCGAGCGGGTGCTGTTTCAAATCCCGGGGGTCCGACACTGCTGTCCGTGCTGTCGGGGGATCTGATGGCGGTGTTCGGCCCCTCCGCCCAGCGGTACGTCACCCCTGGATTGGTGGGGCTGATGCTGCTCGATGCCTACCACGACGGCTCGAAGATAACCCGAGGGCTGGTGCGCCGGTACCGCAACCTCGTGCTGTGTGTGGGTACTCGTGGAGCCGCTGTCGAACTCGCTCGCAACTACGGGCGCGACCAGATCGACCCATAACAACATAACCGCGGCGTACGTCTCCCCCGGGTGCCTGCTGCGCAGAAGCCCGAACCGGAGCCCTGGGACACGGACGATACCGCCGCGCCCCGACGCTACTCCGGTGGTGAGTCGAGGACAGGTGGCTCCTCGAGCTGTCCGGCCGTGACCTCGCCACCCTGTCGAGGGCACCCGGCTCGTCACCTACGACGGTGTCGGACACACCCCGATGGAGGAGACACCCGACCGCACCGTCGCCGATACCGCCGCGTTCCTCCGGGACACACAGAACACCGCTGTACAACTCTGAGTACCCACCAGAGATGCCGACCACGGAAACACAGCGCCTACTACCCTGCGGGACGAGTCACAAACATGGATACGTCGGACCCCGATGGCGACGACACCGGGCAGTCATCCCCGGGTGAAGACGACACGGCTCTCGACGCCGACACCGGAGGGAACGAGCGTGGTGACGGTGAGGGGGACGAGCACCCGACACCGAGAGGGCAGCGTGGTGACGGTGAGAGCACACCGACACCGGAGGGGGGACATCCCGGAACCGACCCCACAGTCGGCGGCGTTGCGCCGCCAGCAGCAGTACGTCGGCATCGGCGGAGCGTTCGTGGCCGGAGTGGCACTCGGCGTCGGCACACTCCAGCGGTTCCCCGACACCCCGGTGCTGGCGGCACTTGCGGGTCTGATCGGTACCGCACTGGTGCTGTGGCTCGTCCGAAAGAGTGTCTTCCCCGGTGAATCCACTGCCTGATATCTGGCACAACAAGAAAAAAGGGGCGGAGACGCCCCTGCGTGTGACACTACGGAGCCACGTGGCTCCACAAAACACTTATATCTGCACGCTATTAAGAGATTTGAACGATTTCTAACACGTCACGACATATCGAGCAGGGTGCCGATGTCGACGTTACGTTCCAGAACTGTGGCCATCCGTTCGACAGTCTCGGGATGCTGGGTGCGTCCGGAGCGCAGGAGTCGTTCGGTGCGGTCGATAGTGGTTCGGGTTTCGCCCTCGACGAGCAACACCGGGACAGCCTCGTCGCTGGCCCGCCCGAGGACGGCGTTGGAGGGGCGGTAGCCGCCGGTGAGCACGAGACAGACGACACCGGAGGCCTCGAGGGCTGCTGTCTGCATCTCCGGGCGGTCGCCGCCGGTGATGACCGCGGCACTGCGGGTCCGTCGGAACGCGGTCAGAGCGGTGTTCGCGCTCGTCGCGCCGACCCTGAACCGCTCGATACGCCGGTCGGTATCGACACCACCGGTCAACAGCTCCGCCCCGAGGCTGTCCGCCAGTTCGCCCACCGTGATACCGATGCTCTCGTCGTGTGGGACTGTACCGAGGCTGTCGATGCCGCGGCCGTCGAGAAACGGCATCACGTCGTCGGTCAACTCCTCGATCGCCGGCGCCGAGACGTCGTTGTACAGCACACCCGCCAGCCGGTCACCGACTGCTCCGGCCGCCTCGAGGATGCTGTCGACATCGCGGGGCTCACTGTAGTGGCTGACCAGCACCACCTCGGCGTCGAGCAACGCAGCAACCTCGGGGTCGGTCAACTCGACGATACCGCCCGTTGCGAGGCGGTCACCACCTTCGAAGATGGTGACGTCCGCGTCGGCCGCAACCTCGTCGACGGCGTCGGTGATGCGCTCACGGAGCTGTGTCGGTTTCTCGCGACCGCGGATCGCCTCGCGGACGAGCGTCGGCGAGTACACCACCGGCTCGAGTTCGTGCATCTCCGCGTCGAGGTCGAGCACCTCCCGGGCCAGCGCCGGGTCCTGGTCGCGTGTCTTTCCGACGGTGCTCTCGGGGCTGGTGCCCTTTGGTTTCATGTAGCTGACCGTCGCACCGCGCTCACTCGCGAGTTTCGCCAGCGCAATCGCGATTGCGGTCTTTCCTGTGCCGTCCGCTGTCGAGGCGACGAGTAGTCTGGTCATTGTCTCTCCGGGTCGAGTGTGAGCCGCAGATCGACCGCCGCGACGCCTGTGGGCATCGCGACGACCGGGTTGATATCGAGTTCCGCGATCTCGGGGAACTCGGTGACGAGCTGTGAGACCCGCTGAATCGTCTCGACGAGCGCGTCAACGTCGGCGGGGTCGCGCCCCCGTGCCCCGTACAGCAGCGGCATCGAGTCGAGTTCCTCGAACATCCCGCGGATCTCGGGCTCGGAAACGGGCGCGACACGGAACGCGGTGTCCTCCATCACCTCGACGAAGATGCCGCCGAGACCCACCATCACGAGTGGGCCGAACTGTGGGTCCCTGGTGACGCCGACGATCACTTCAGTGCCCGTGTCGAGGTCGACGAGTTCCTGTACCTGCACGCCAAGCACCGTCGTGTCGGGCTGGTAGTTGCGTGCACGGACCACCAGGTCCTCGTAGGTGCCCGCGGCCGCGTCCGGCGGGACGCCCACCTCGACGCCACCGATGTCTGATTTGTGGCTGATGTCGGGGCTGACTATCTTCATCATCACGTCGCCACCGAATTCCGCCGCGACCTCGTGCGCTTCGCCCGGGCTGTCGACGACGGCCCCCTCGGGTGTCGGGATCCCGTACGCGTCCAGCAGTTCCATCGCCTCTACACCGAGCAGTGTCCGTCCGTGCTCCGTGGCGTCGGCCAGCACCGCCGCCGCCCGCTCGCGGTCGACATCGAACTCCGCGGGCGGACTGTACTCACGAGCCCGGACCGTCGCATACTCCTCGAGCGCACCGAGTGCGCCGACGGCACGGGCCGGGTCGAAGTACGTCGGGATACCCGCATCGGCGAGTGTCGACGCCGCCGACGCCGTCGAGGACCCACCCATCAATGTCGCCGCGACAGGCACCTCGTGGCCCTGTTGCAGTCGGGTTATCGCCTCGGCCAGTGCATCAAAGGAGAGTGTCGCGGTCGGACACGAGACCACGACCGCCATCCCGACACTGTCGTCGCCGAGCACGATGTCGAGTGTCTCGGCGAACCGCTCGACCGACGCGTCGCCGATTATGTCGACCGGGTTGCCGACGGCCGCGGCCGGTGGCAGCACCTCCCGGAGGCGACTGCGGGTGTCGCCGCCGAACTGTGCGAGGTCGAGGTCAGCGTCCCCGACGGCGTCGGTCGTCATCACGCCGGGACCGCCGGCGTTCGTGACGATTGCGACCCCGCCGGTCCCGGGGAGCGGTTGCCCGGCGAGCATCGAGGCGTAGTCGAACAGTTCCTGCACGGAGTCGGCCCGGAGCACACCGGCCTGTGACAGCCCCGCCCGGTAGGCCGCCTCGCTGCCCGCCATCGCGCCGGTGTGTGAGGCTGCCGCCGACGCACCCGCCTCCGTCCGGCCGGACTTTACCACCACCACCGGTGTCTCTGCGGTTACCTCGCGGGCTGTCTCGACGAACGACCGGCCGTCGCCGATGTCCTCCAGGTAGCCGAGCACGACGTCTGTCCCGCTGTCGGTGCCCCACTCGCGCACGAAGTCACTCTCGTCCAGGACCGCCTTGTTGCCGAGCGAGACGACGTGACGAAAGCCGAGCGCGCGGTCGGCGGCCCAGTCGAGCACCGCCGTTATGAACGCCCCCGACTGGCTGATAAACGACACCGCGCCGGGGTCGGCGTTGCGCGGCCCGAACGTGGCGTTCAT
>KE356579.1:408898-410347 GCA_000416085.1 halophilic archaeon J07HX64
GGCACCACCACCACCGCAAGGTCGGCGTCGGTCGCACGGATATCGTCGTAACAGGGTAACCCGAGCACCCTCTCGCTGTTCGGGTTCACCGCGAGCAGCTCCCCGTCGAACGCCTTTAGAAGATTGGCCGTCACCGCGCGGCCGACACTCCCTGCCTCCTCGGAGGCCCCGACGACGGCGACTCGCTCCGGCGCGAACAGCGTCTCCAACTCACCCATCGATGTTCGATTGGACAGCCCCCGGTATATAGCTACTGGCCAGTCTGTCGGCGTGACCTACCGTTCGTGGCAGTCCTCGTTGGTCCGCTCTGACGGGCCTCGCCGGTCCACCCTGATTGGTCTCGACTCACTCTAACGGGCCTCGTCGGTTCACTTTTTCTCGCTCCCCTCGTCGGTGGTCTGGCCAGCCACGGTGTTCGCGTCGACAATCGTCTTGAACAGCACCGCGACGATACCGCCGAACAGGAACGCCGCTCCGACGACGGTGAGCGCGAGTCCGAACAAGAGATCCAGAACCGGGAGATATATCTCCCCACGCTCGGATAAGATCTGGAGTCCAAACGGATACAGCACCGTCCCGAGCACCGTGACGACGAGCAACCGGCGCATCTCGCCGTGCAGGGCGTAGGCAAACGAGGAGTCGAACTCGGCGGGCGAGTCGTCCAGGATATCCTCGGCGTCGGTCATGTGAGAGGAACAGGTCGAGTCGCGGATAATCGTTCCTGTATCAATCCGCGGATGCCGCGGGTGTCTCCCCGGGGGCACCGCCCGACGGGAGCAGTTCGGCGCGGTACAGCCCCACCATCACGGCGCTGACGACGACCACCCCGGCGGCGAGCCCACGGAACAGGGGCGTGTAGCTAAAGCCCCGGGAGACGGCGAGACCGATGGTCCCGGAGCCGAGCGCCTGGATGGACATCATCGTCGCGGAGAAGGTAGCGTACGCGCTCGCCCGGTGGCGGTCGGGCAGTGCCGACAGCGTGTACGTGTCGATGGCGGGAAACAGCGAGTGTATCGAGTAGCCCACCAACAGGCTGACCCCGGCGATTGCGAGGACACCCTCGACGAGTGTGAGTGCGACCACCGAGAGGGCAAAGGAAACGACGATAGCGAGCAACAGCGGCACGTTCGGCACACGGTCGGCGAGCATCCCGGTCAGGAAAAACGCCGGCACCCCGGCGGCGAACATCAGCGACAACAACAACCGGCCGGTCTCGGGGTCGATCCCCTTTGCGACCTCCAGATAGTCACCGTAGAGATTGAACAGACCGTTCCAGAGAAAGCCCGCGGAGCCGACAAACACGATACCCGTGAGGATGACCGGCCACTGTGCCCGGGCCGCCGCGAGCAGACTGCGGTCCTCGCTGCCGGCGTCGGGCAGCTCTGTCCGTCGACTCGCGTACACGAGTATGAGTGTTGTCACCGCGGCCACGGCGGAGATGCCGAAGAA
>KE356579.1:410397-412068 GCA_000416085.1 halophilic archaeon J07HX64
GTCACCAGCGGGTTGGCCGCGATAAAGTATATACCGCTCGACAGCCCCATCAGGAACGCGCCGACGACGAGGTGTGCCGGCGAGGCTGCGAACCCGGTGAAGGCCGACGTAACGACAAGCAGTGCACCCGTTCCCGCGATGACCCGGTGTCGGCGGACCCGCGTCAGGAGATAGCCGGTCGGCAGTCGAGGCGCGGCGCTGCCGAGCCACGCGGCGCTGGTGACGACACCGAGTGTCGCGGTCTGGACACCGAAATCGGCCGCGGCCGGCTGGATGAGTGGTGCGAACACGACCCTCGCGAGGTTCGCCAGAAACACCATCCCACACAGCGACGCGAACAGTTCGCGACGGGACACGTCTCAACAAGAGTAGGGTCCCCGCGGGTTTGAATGACTCGACTCCAGGCGGAATCGGCGTCTGCTGTCGACACACCGCCGGCTGTCGGGTGTTTGTTTTCGAAAAATGGTGGGGGTCTACTGACGGAGGTCAGACTGCAAGGCGAGCGCCGGAGACAACGCGTTACTCGTCGTCGCCGCCGTCGGTCAACAGCTCGCTCTCGACGCTCGCCTCGTCATTCAGGAACGACGGTTCACTCTCGGCTTCGAGTTCGTCCGGGCCGTCGTTGTCCTCAGCCAGTTCATCGTGATCGTGTGGAAAGTATCCATGGCACATAGCATGTGTGCAAGGGTTTGTACTGACTTTAATCTGTCGGGGGTACACCCGGACGTGCCGGACGACGACAGGTGACAGAACCACGGGATGGCGATGTGACACGCCGAGGTGGCGACTGAGCAGCGGTGACTGTCTCCACCCGGAACCTCCCGGTTCGGACCGACGAGAGTCGAGTTACCATCGAGACGCGTGTTACATCTGTACAAATAGGTAGGCACCGAGTGCTATCCCCGCGATGGTGGCCACCACACCGGCACCCATCAGGAGTCGCCCGCGGGATTCGTCGTACTGTGTGTACATCTTGTATCCGGTGTAGATGCTGACCGCGCCAAATATCGGCGGAAGAAACACGACCGCAACAAGCGCTGTGACGATGCTGACACCGGTTAACGTCCCCTTGCTGAACCGCGGTTGCTCCCTTCCTCGGGGTGCACCAGCCTGTGGATCGCGTGTAGCAGGGCCACGACCCGTGCTCGACGGTCTCTGTGAGCCCGACTCCGGCACCTGCCGACCGCGCTCGTGTCCCTGCCGACCACGGGTTGCTTGCTCTTGTTGTCCTTGCTGGGTAGACCGACCGACCTCGGTGTCCCCGGACAGCGTCTGTCCACACTCCGGACAGAAGTTATCCTGTGGATACACCGCCGCTCCACATTCCGGACAGTTCGTCATGTGACACGCTATTCACCACTGAATAAAAAGACTGTGCCACATCGGGTGTCTCGCGCCAGTCGACCGTTGGAAACGGGCAACCGGGCACCATCATCACTTTGAGGATAGCGACCGAACAACAGCTATGCGCATCGAGTACGACCGAGATACGTGTATCGGGATGTTCCAGTGTGTCGCGGCGTGGGACGAGTTCGAGCGTGACGAGGACGCCGGAAAAGCGGTGCTGGCCGACAGCGAGGAGGTCGAACCGGACCTGTTCGCCCGCGAGGTGCCCGCAGACGCCGAACTGGACGCGAAGTTCGCTGCCCGGAGCTGCCCTGTCGACGCCAT
>KE356579.1:412088-430968 GCA_000416085.1 halophilic archaeon J07HX64
ACGACGACGACGGCGAACAGCTCGTTCCGTGAGTCACGGGACTCCGGACGACCCGTGCCCGGCTCCCGGTACACCCCTCCTCTCACACCGGAATGTTGTCTCTGTCTGTCGTGTCGCCGCGCTCACGGGCAAGAACTGAAAGAAGACACCCGTATCGGCAACATACTGGAAAAAATATACCGGGTATATAAACACAACACGAGGCGTTCAAAAAAATATTAGTACCAGTCTATAGTATACAGGAACATGTCGGTGGATGATTCCCCTTCGGCGACAGAACGACGATCGGCGATACAGAAGCGACACGAGCAGGCAGCAAACGAGGTGCTTCCGGAGCATCGGGCGCTGTACATCGGCGGTGAGTGGGTACAGAGCGCCTCGGGCCAGACGTTCGAGACGCGTGACCCCACGACGGGTGACGCGCTCGCGTCGGTACAGGCCGGGATGGCGACAGATATCGACAGGGCTGTCGATGCGGCGTGGAACGCCTACGACAGCGTGTACAGCGACTACTCGACGGCCGAACGGCAGGCGATGCTGTCGGAGATAGCCGACCGCGTCGAGGCGAAGTCGGAGGCGTTCGCCAAACTCGAGTCCCTGGACAACGGCAAGCCGATAACGGAGGCACGAATCGACATCTCGCTGGTCGTCGACCACTTCCGGTACTTCGCGGGTGTCGCCCGGGCACACGAGGGAGAGACCGTCGAAACCGACGACAGTCGGGTCGTACAGACACACAAGGAGCCGTACGGTGTGGTCGGTCAGATAATCCCGTGGAACTTCCCGTTGTTGATGGCAGCGTGGAAACTCGGTCCGGCACTGGCCGCCGGAAACACGGTCGTCATCAAACCCGCGGAGGAGACACCGCTGTCCATCCTCAAACTGATGGAGGAGGTCGGCGACGTGGTCCCCGACGGTGTTGTCAACGTGGTGACCGGGTTCGGCGAGGACGCCGGTGCGCCGCTGGCGAGCCACAAAGAGATCCGCAAGGTCGCCTTTACAGGGTCAACCGCGATCGGCAGCGAGGTGATGAAGAACGCGGCCGAGCACATCACCGATATCACGCTGGAACTCGGAGGAAAGAGCCCGCTCGTCGTGTTCCCCGACGCCGACCTCGAACAGGCGGTCCAGACGACAATCACGGCCATCTTCTTCAACACCGGCGAGTGTTGCTGTGCCGGGTCGCGACTGTTCGTCCACGAGGATATACAGGACGAGTTCCTCAGCAGACTCGCCGACGCCGCCGCCGACCTCGAACTAAACGACCCACTGCTCGACTCGACGGACCTCGGACCGAAGGTGACCGAGGAGCAGGTCGAGAACACGATGTCGTACATCGAGACGGCCCGCGAGTCCGACGCGACGTTCCTGACCGGCGGCGACCAGCCCGATGACCCCGCACTGGCCGACGGCTGTTTCGTCACACCGACGCTCATCGACGAGATCGACCACAACAACGAGGCCGTCCAGGAGGAGATATTCGGCCCGGTCCAGGAGGTCTTCACCTGGAGTGACTACGACGAGATGATGGAGATGGCAAACAACGTCGACTACGGACTCGCCGCGGGCGTTTTGACCGAGAGTATCGACAATGCCAACCGAGCGGCGCGTGATATCGAGGCCGGTAACATCTGGGTCAACACGTACAACGACTTCCCGGCCGGTCAGCCGTTCGGCGGCTACAAGCAGTCCGGGATCGGTCGCGAGACCGCACAGGAGGCCGTCGAACACTACACCCAGACGAAGACGGTCAACTTCTCGCTGTCGTAAATAGACCCGTCTGTTCACACGACCGGACAGGACATCTCACGTCCCCAGGATCCCCGAGACCTCGTTTGTTCGCCGGTTTCACACCCGAGTCACGGTTCGCTGTGTTTCCCCCTGCCCGGCAGTGTTACCCGTCTGTCGACTCGTCGAACGCAAACAACCGCGGGTTGTTCGAGCGGATGACCTCACCGCTGGGGTGTCTCGCCACGGCCACGGACCCCGCGTCGTGTGCACGAGCAAACTGCCTGATGAGGTGCGCGTCGATGAACCGGTCCGGCACGTCGACGTTCACCCGGTCGGTCAACCCGTCGCTCTGGAGACACGTCCACCCGGAGAGTGCGAGGTCGACAGACGGATCCCTCGCGGTCGATTCCTCGACGACCGCTGTCCGCAACCGGTCGTGGCTCCCCGATGGAACAACGAACATCGTCCCGTCCGGTGCCACCGCGATATGCTGTGCGGTCGGCTGACCACTCACCTCCGGGAACGGAATCTCTGCTGTCATCCTGTTTTGCCCCCGACCCCGACGTCTGTCCCCGTGTGTACTGTTCCGGCCGGTGGCTGTCTCCACGTCGACCATCGAGCGGTCAGAGTCACTCTCATTGGTGTGTTCTTCACACGCCCAGGCTTAAACGGTCGTAGCCACAGCGGAAACCTCGACAGTCGTCGCGCAACGGGTCAACAAAATACATAATTCGCAGTCTCCCGGACGCCATCCTCAACTTTTGTTCTGGCCAGGCGCTCAGACAACCGGAGTCACCGCGGATACCGCCTGCACCACGCTCGGTAGCCGGTCGGCTGTCGCGTGTCCTCTGTGGGTGGTCACTCGAACTCGCCTTCGTGGACATCTTTTTCCGGTTCGGAGGCCATCAGGATGCGGTTTTTCGGCAGGAAGTGTGCGAGGTCGGTGGTGGTGACGATGCCGACCGGTTGGCCGTCCTCTGTGACGGGGAGTCGGGTTACGTTGTTGCGACCCATCCGTTCGCCGGCGACGTGGACGGCCTCGTGTGGACGGATCGTGACGACAGGGTCGCTCATTATCTCCGTCACCGTCGCCTCCGTGGGGTCGATGTCCGTCCCGACTGTGCGCACAATGTCGGTGTTCGTGACGATACCACAGATAATCTCGCCGCCGATAACCAGCGAGCCGATCTGCTCGTCGGTCAGCACGTCCGTAGCCTCGGCGATTGTGGTTTCCTCCGTGACGGTCTGCACGGGACTGCTCATAATCTCGCTGACGGGTGTCTCCTTTCGAGACATATTGTGCAGAATGTTCGTTGCGTGGGTTATTAAACAATCGGGACTCCGCAGGTTGAGGACGGACATCACAGTTAACCCCGCGCCGGCCGAGCGTACCGTATGACACAGTTCCTCACGTTTGGAGAGACGCCGTTACGGCTCTCGCCGCCGGCAAACCAGCGACTCGAGCGGGCCAGTGAGATGCGACTCCACGCGGACGGCGTCGAGAGCAACGCGGCTGTGGCAGCACATACCCTGGGTGCGCACACGGTATGGGCATCGATACTGCCGGATTCACCACTGGGCCGGCGGGTCCGGTCACAGGTCGACGCCCAGGGGGTCCAGACGGACATCACCTGGGTGGAAACCGGGGACTGTCGGCAGGGGCTGGTGTTCGGGGAGAGCGCACGGGCGCCCCGCGAGAGCAAGCGTCTCCACGACCGAGACGGGACGCCGCTCGCCTCGGCCTCGCCGAGTGATTTCCCGATGCACCGTGTCCAGGACGCCGAACTGCTTCTGTCGGGGGTGAACACGGCCGTGCTCTCACAGGCCAGCGCCGAGAGTGTGACAGCGCTTCTCCGGGCGGGCGGTGGGGCCGGCGCGCGGACGGTGCTCGCGCTTGAGTACGCGCCAGGGCTCGGTTCACCGGAGGTGTACCGCGGTGTGTTCGAGGAGCTTGCGACCCACACAGACGTGGTGTTCGGGCGGGAGAGTGACATCCAACAGGCGCTCGGTGTCGACAGACGGTGGCGTGACCTGGCGAGTCACCTCACCGTCGAGTACGGACTCGACATCGCGGTGGTGCTCCGGTCCGGCCACGGTGCCGCGGCGTTCGAGGACTCCAGTCGAGCAAACGTTGTCCACGAGCGCGAGAGCATCGACGTGGACCCGATCGACACAGCCGGCGAGTACGGCGCGGTGATCGGTGGGTTCTGTGACGCGATGGTTCACGGCGACGACACGGCGAGCGCCCTGGATGCAGGTCTGGCCGCCGGTGCGCTCGCCCGCAGCATCGAGGGCCCGTTTCTGACCACCACAGCGGCGGAGTTCGAGGCCACACGGGACCTGCTCGTCGACGGCCGGTAGCGCTACTGCTCGCCCGCCATCGCGAGCACCTCGTCGAAGAAAGTCAGCGAGTCGTGTGGGCCGGGGTTGGCCTCGGGGTGGTACTGTCGGGTGATGATAGAGTCGGCCTCGCTGTCGAGTCCCTCCGGTGTACCGTCGTTGACGTTGCGCTGTGTGACTGTCAGCACGTCACCCGGGTCGACGACGGTGTAACCGTGGTTCTGTGTGGTCATCACCACGCGGTCGGTCCGCACGTCCCGCACCGGCTGGTTGACACCGCGGTGACCAAACTCCATCTTCTCTGTGCGCCCGCCGAGCGCGCCCGCGATCACCTGCTGTCCGAGACAGATACCCGCGAGCGGTAGTTCGCCGGTGTATGCCTCGACCAGGTCGGCGGCCCCCTCGAAGTTCTTCGGGTCCCCTGGCCCGTTCGAGATGAACAGCAGGTCGGGGTCAACCGACGCAACCGCCTCCACATCCACGTCGTAGGGCAACTGGTGGACAACGGCGTCGCGCTCGACGAGCGAGTCGACGATAGAGCCTTTTGCGCCACAGTCGACCAGCGCCACCCGCACCCCCTCGCCCCCGGAGTTGTGTACAACGGGCTCTTCGACAGAGACTGTTGCCCCGATATCGGTGTGTGCCGACATGTGGACACACGCATCGAGTTCCGCCAGCGCGTCCTCGGGGGTTGCGTCCGGGCCGGCGGCGATGCCACAGGCCATCGCTCCCTCGTCGCGTATCTCGGTGACGAACTCTCTGGTATCGAGATGGTCCACCGCGGGCACGCCCGCCTCGCGCAGCCACGTCGCGACGTCGTCGGTCAACTCACGGGCGAGCACACCCTCCGGCTGGACGCTGTCGGATTCGAACCGTTCCTCGCGCACACCGTAGTTGCCGATCAGCGGGTACGAGAACGTCAGCAACTGCCGGGCGTAACTCGGGTCTGTCAGACTCTCCTCGTAGCCTGTGTACGCCGTCGTGAACACGAGTTCACCGCGGACTGTCCCCGGCGAGCGTGCCCGCCCCTCGACGACGCGCTCACCTGGTATCGCGATGTAGGCGGTCATTACGAAAACCGTACGAAACTACCCTTGATAAACGTTGCTTTCGAAGTCCTGTTACGAAATTCGTAGCGTTCAAGTGCCGGTCGGGGGAAACATCTGTTATGGATGACCTCGACCGCGAGATACTCGGTCTGTTACGGCGGGACGCGCGGACGCCGTACACGGAGATCGCCGAACAGGTTGGCACCTCGGAGGGAACGGTCCGTAACCGTGTCGAGCGTCTGGTCGAGGACGGTGTCATCGAGCGGTTCACTGTGGCGACCCGGACCGGCAACGTCCGCGCGATGATCGAACTCGATGTCGACGTGAACGTCCGGACCCGCGAACTGAGCGCGCGCGTCGTCGAGTGGGACCCGGTCGACTTTGTCTGGCAGGTTTCCGGTGAAGCGGATGTCGTGCTCGTGGTCGATGTCGCCGACACCACCAGTCTCAACGCGCTCATCCAGCGCGCCCGCGATCTCGAGGAGGTTGTCTCGACGAAGACCCGGCTCATCCTCGACGAGCGCATCGCCTGACGCGGGCACCGGCAGGGACTTGAGGCTGCTGGACACAGTGTGTGCCATGTTCCGGAGCGGCGAGTTCGTCGCAGCCCACATCGAACAGACGAACGAGGCGCAGGTCCAGCCAAACGGTGTCGACCTGACGCTGTCGGCGGTGTTCGAACAGGTTTCCCCCGGTCGGGTCCGGCGAGACGACAAAACGATCGGCGACCGGCGTGAGCGCGACCCCGAGGACGGGGTCTACCGACTCGACCCCGGGGGCTATATTGTCCGCTACGGCGAGCACATCTGTATCCCGCCGGACCACGTTGGCTTCCTCTACCCCCGGTCGTCGCTACTGCGCAACTCCTGTATGCTCGATACCGCCGTCTGGGATGCCGGGTACGAGGGCCGTGGTGAGGGCTTGCTCGAGGTGCACCACACGGTCGAACTCGAACGCGACGCCCGAATCGCACAGCTCGTTCTCGCGGTGGCTGCCCACGAGACGGAGTACGACGGCAGCTATCAGGGTGAGAATCTCGACAGCTGTTGACCGACTCGGCCATGCACGTCGCCTCTCAAATTGAATCGGATACCCACATCGGCCGTCGAGTCGCCTCGGAGATACACGCCAAACTGGTCGCGTCTAAATCACGAGGGGCTGAGAGTAAGAGACAGTTGTTTAAGTTTGGGGGCTACATATATGTAATGCCGCGTTGGGGAACGAAACCGGACTGTGCCTCTGACAACCACCCCGGGTGTACGCCTCCAACCGGCCTTTTTGAAACTCGACAGCTACTTCTGTAGTGTCAGGTGAGCCGGAAGGGAGATGAGCTTCTTCTCGAGGTCACCATCGGTAATCTCGACCTGGTATGCTCGTCCCTGCTCGCCGACGATAGTGCCGGTTTCGCCGTTGAACCGCGGGTGATACCGGCCGTCCTCGACACTCGGGTCGATGGTGAGGTGGACGGTGTCGCCCACGTCGAACTCCCGGACAACACGCTGTGGTGGTGAGGTACCACCCTCGCGGGTGTCGTTCTGGAGTTTGTGTCTGGTCCCCTGCTGTGGTCCGTTCGAGTTAGGCATTGATACGATTGAGTTGGCTACTCGCCTGTATAAATCGTGCGTTCCCCGACTGCGAGGGTCCGATGGGTTTATGCGACCCGACGGGAAATTTGGAGTCAGAGGAGGGCTCGTAGATCAGTGGTAGATCATCCCCCTGGCACGGGGAAGGCCGCGGGTTCAAATCCCGCCGAGTCCACTCGACTTTCTTTTCCGCGAGCAGGGCTCCACACCGCAAGAGAGGGTCTCTACCTGCCGGATTCGCGGTTCCGGAGGAACGGACACGAGCGACCCACAGACCGGCAGCAGTCACTGTGAGCGCTGATACGCCCGTACAGAGCGGCCACCAGTTATCGGAACCGACGCTCGACAGACCTGTCTCTGCCTCTGAAACACGTGGAGCCGATTAACTCTGACGACGATAGAGTGAGTTACATGAAGTTCACTCGTCGTCGATTGCTCGCATCTGCAGCAGGTCTCTGTCTGGTCCCCGGCTGTCTCGGCTCATCCGGCGATAGTGATCGGTCGCTTCCGACGACACCGACCGGTGTGTGGAACCAGTCGGGAAACGATGCCAGAAACACCTCCAACCCCGATGTCACCGTTCCCGACCGTGGAACACCGGCCTGGAGCAGCGGTAGTGGCCTGATCACACCGCTGGTCGTTGACGAGACAGTGTACACCGTCGACGACGTGCTGACCGCACTAGACACACAGACCGGTGACACCCGGTGGCAGGCAGAACTCGACATCGCCGAGTCACCGAACTCGGCTACCCAACCCGCTGTTGTTGGCGGGCACGTACTGCTTGCGTCCGACGATCGGCTCGCCTCGTTCGATACCACCGACGGCACTCTGCGGTGGGACCGGAGCATCACCGGTTCACCGGGCGGACCGATAACGGTCGACACAGACCGCCAGATGGGGTTCGCCTTTTTTCGTCGCCCGGAGCGAAGCGAGTCCGCATCCGAACTCGTTGCCTTCGACGCCGAATCCGGCGACACGACGTGGACGGCCCAACTGAGTGGCATCTCGAGTGCGCCAGCGGTGTTCAGGGATCACGTGTACGTCACCGGGTGGGCGGGACTGGACACGCGCGTTCTGCGTTGTTTCGACGTGGACAGCGGGGGGCTGGTGTGGGAACGAGAGCCCGAGGACCCGAAGACCCGACCCGTCTGTACGGAGACGGGTGTCCTGGTCGGGGAGGGAGCGGCAGTTACTGTGTACAACCACTCTAACGGGATGCGGTTAGCCTCGGTCGAGGTTTCTCAGGAAGATATCCGTGCGATCGCCATCGACGACGGGACGGTGTTCGTGCTCGCCGGGTCCGGTCTCTCGGCAGTCTCGGTACCAGATGGCGACGAGCAGTGGTCACGAGAGGAGAACCAGGCACGGGGTGACGGCCTCGCGGTCGGAGACAACAGTATCGTGGCACCAGTGTCCCCCGAATCACTCGGTTCTGGACCGTCTGTCGCTGCGTTCGATAAAACGGATGGTACGCTCCGGTGGCAGTACGTCGTCGACGGCACGTTCAGTCCGAAGATAGTCAGCCCCCCGGTCATCGCTGACGGTGCGGTGTTCGTAATAAGCAACACAGAAACCGGGGTGGCCGCCCTCGGTGACCTCCCACCGCAGGAGGAGGCGACGAACTCCCCGTAACTGCGCTACCGTCTGTACTCCTCCGAGACGCGTCGTGTCCCGTCAGAGGAAAGCAGTCTCGTCGGGTGAAAACGATAGACTCGGTCACGCCGGTCCTCACAGAGTGTTGCTCGGTGCTCGAACTGCCGGAGCGGGGTATCCGAAGCCGGGTCACGCCTCCGACGTGAGTTCGGCGAACAGACGGGCTCTCACCGCGTGGATATCGGGTACATTACTCGAGAAACCGAGGAACAGTCACATCCGGAGCAGTTGTGCGTGGCGTGTTCCGTCGAACTCGAGGACGCTCTCCTCACGGACGAGCCCCTGTTCGACAGCGAGCCCAACGGCACGGTTGCCGACGAGGTTGGCGACGTCACAGCGTACGAGACTGTCGAGCACGGCCTGTGGGTCGGCCGTTGGACCGTCGTAGAACGCCGGGTCGATACTCAGTGACACCTCGCCACGCTCGAACTCCTCGCCGAGCACGTCGGCGTCACAGACAGAAACCAGGCGCCCCTTTGCGGTGTCGCGCTCGTTCAGGAGCAGTTCGGGCATCGGGTCACTCCCGGAGAGGGTCTTGGTTGTCCCGTTCACCAGGGCGGCCATCACGGTTGTTTCGTTCGCCGAGGCGGTCGCCGCCGTTTCGTTCGCCAGGGCGGTCGCCACCAAGCCCGCGCTCGCGAGGGGGCTGCTCCTCGGCGGAGGCCCCACCGGGTGACTGCTGGCCGACGAGATCCTGTTCGTTCTGCGCGCGGAGCTGTTCGGCCTCGTCGACAACCTCCTCTGCGCGCTCGTCCTCGCCGAGCTGTTCGAGCGCGAGCGCCTTCTCCTCGAGCAGGTCGGCACTCCGGTAGCCCAGGCGGACGGCGTTGTCGAAGGCCGCAACCGCATCCTCCGCGAGACCGCGCTCGTTGAGGAAGAACCCGCGATTGTACCAGGCCTGTCCGAACCGTGGGTCGAGTTCGACAGCCCGCTCGGCGTGTTCCAGCGCCTGCTCGGTGCGGCCGAACTCCCAGAGCGCGTACGCGAGGTTCGTCTCGGCCGTCGCGGCGTGTTCGGAGCTGTCGTCGATATCGAGCGCCTCGCGGTAGGCGCCGATTGCGGCGTCGTACTCCTCGAGTTCGGCGTGTGCGACACCCTTGTTCACCCAGGCCTCCTGTGCGATACGGTCGTCCTCGGAGAGGCGGGCGGCCCGCTCCAGGGTTTCGGTTGCCTGCTCGTGACGGTTGATGCGGATGTACTCGATACCGACATCGAGGACACGCTCGGCGTCGGCACTGTCGGGTAGCTGGTCACCGCCGAGCAGGTCTGTCAGGACCCGCGAGTCGACGGGGTCGACCTCGTCGGGGTCGATCTCGAACTCCGGTCCAAGGTCGAACCCCTCGTACGGGTCACCGAACCCCTGGCCCTCCGAGAACTCGTGGTCGTCCGCGTTGTCAGTCATAGTCTCCGTACGGTGGGGATGCCATTAAGACCTGCGTCCCCTACATCGGGTATGCGACTGTTCGTCTCCGTCGATGTGGGCGGACTGGCCGCGGAGATAGCCGCCGTCCAGCGTCCGTTCGCCGACGCGAGCGGCCTGCGACTCACCGACCCCCGACAGGCCCACGTTACACTGAAATTCCTCGGGGATACCCGGGCCGGACAGCTGCCCGACCTCCGTGAGGCGATCGCGGCGGCCGTCGCCGACAGCGGTATCAGCCCTTTTCGAACCGAGGTTGGCGGGTTCGGGGTGTTCCCGGGACTGGAGTACCTCAGTGTCGTCTGGCTCGGCGTCCGGGAAGGGAGCGAGCAGCTCACTGCCCTCCACGAGCGGATAGAGAGCCGGACCACAGCCATGGGGTTCAACCCCGAGGAGCACGCGTTCACGCCGCACGTCACCCTCGCACGGATGGACCACGCAGACAATAAGGAGCGTGTCCAGGAGCTCGTCGAGACCCGCGACCCGACTGCCGGCGCTCTCACCGTGGACGCTGTCTGTCTAACCGAGAGCACGCTCACCTCCGACGGCCCGGTCTACGAGACCGTCGAACGGTTCGATCTCCCGAGGTAGTTCCGGAGACAGTCTATCGCCGTCTGTCAGGGCCCCGGTCACTCCCCGACCCCGTGCCTGTCGGGAGCATGGACTCGCCTGACCGACCCCGCCACACCCCCGTGGCCGGCAAACCCCCCCAGGCCCGATTACAATTGAATGCCCTGGTCTGTCATGCGAGGGTTACTTTACAGCGCAAGTCTATTATCAAAAATGACTCTGGAGTATGTCCAAGCCGGGGTCAGACACCGCCGATGTGGTGAGATACCGACCGATGGCCCGTCGTCGAGAGTGGCCGACCCGACGGGGGATCGATCTGAATACCGTGTCCGCCCAGGTCGGTTGTTTCGAGCCCAGAACCGTGTGCCAGCGGTGCGAGCGTGTCGTCATCGCAATCACCACAGGACCACGAACAGGGTCGGTGGTGCACCCACTCAGACAGGTCGGTTCGGTGTCTGTGCCGTGCGAAAGTAATTTTACAGTCGCGTTCCATCTAGAGATGAATAGTACCAGAACCAGTATCAGAAGCTAAACCAGCCCTCAGATGATTGGACTCCCGGTACAGACATCGCCAGCAACGCTCGGGTACGCGGTCGTGTTCGGCCTCGCTGGGCTCGCGTGCCTCGCCAGTATCCCCCGTGCACGGCAGGTCGACCAGCCGGATGTCCGGCGTGGACTGGTCTGGCTGCTCCTCACCTCGGGAGGGTGGGCGGTGTTCAAACTCGCGTTCCTGCTCACCCCGGGGCCCCGACCGGTCGAGGAGGCGCTGTACACCGTCGGTCTGGCGATCGGGTTCGGCACAGTCTGGGCGTGGCTGTACTTCTGTTCGGCGTACACCGGCCGGACCTACCACCGACGTTCGACGTTCCAGCGGTTGGGGTTGGCTATCTTCGCCGCGGTGGTAACGGCAAAGCTCACCAACCCGCTCCACGGGCAGTACTTCACACTCGTCGAGGAGACAACACCCTTTGCCCATCTCGCGGTCATCCACGGGCCGATCCACTGGGTCGCGACCGGGCTCTCGTACACGCTCGCGTCGGTCGGTCTGTTCATGCTTTACGAACTGTACGTCGAGTCGGGGTACAACACGCAGCCGCTCGCTGCGCTCTCTGTGTTGCTCGGGCTCCCGGTGGTGTTCGACCTGATCGCGCTGTGGACGCCGCTTATCAACATCATCTACGCACCGCTCGGAGTCGCCGCGTTCACTGTGGGTGTTCTCTTTGTGTTCGAGCGGCGTTTTCTGGCTGTCCAGAAAAACGGCGGGGACGACGACCCCGCGGTGTTTCTCGACAGCGAGGGCAGAGTCCAGGACTACACACCGGCGGCACGGGCGGCGTTTCCGGAACTCGCAGACGGACTCGGCCGACCACTGGAGGCGGTCACACCCGAACTCGCCGCCGTTCCGGACAGCGGTGAGGAGGTTGTCGAGACAGACCGTGCCGGGGGAGTCAGGTACTATCTGACCGCGACGAGCAGCCTCGAACTCGGTGAGGTCGGCGGGCGAATGGTCGTGCTGTCGGACGTGACGGCAGCCGAGCAGCGCCGCCGTGAGCTGGCCCGTCACAACCAGCAACTTGAGGAGTTTGCCAGCGCGCTCAACCACGAACTGCGCAACGTCATCCAGATAATCGATAGCCGTCTAGCGGTGGCGGACGAGCGGATGGACCCGGCGAGTGAGCCGGTTGCTCGCGAGTCTGTCGAGCGGGCCTCGGAGATGACCGACCGGATGGCGAGTCTGGTCGACGATTTCAACTCGCTAGCCAGGTACGGCCAGACGGTCGAGGAGTTCGCGACGGTGGCGTTCGCGCCCGCGGTGAACGACGCCTGGTCACACGCCGACACCGGTCGGATGTCATTGACTGCCGAGGAGGGGATGACCCTCGAGGCCGACCCCGGTCGGTTGCGCCAACTGCTGATCAACGCCTCCGAGTTCGCTCGTCACAACGGCGCAGACGAGGTCCACGTCGGGACATTCGAGGACGGGTTCGTCGTCACCGACGACGGTGACCCACCCACCGGGGAGACATCGCAGTACTTCGCCTTCGGTGAGGCCGTTCCGGACGCCGAGTCGGGAATGAAGCTCCCGAACGTGCGGGCCTTTGCCCGTGTCCACGGCTGGACCGTCGAGATAGACACCGAATACACCGACGGGATCCGCGTGGTCGTCCGTGGGGTGAGCGTCCACCGACAGGGGCGCCACGATACCGAACAAGAGCCCTCAGACAGTGAGGAACCGATACCGGAGACGACCACCGAGGGGAGTCCTGTCGCCGTTGACGCGGCGTCAGACAGCACCCGAGGATGACGCTCCGACACCGAGCACCGGGCTCGACGAGCGGTATCCGTCCAAAGGAACAGGGATTTAACTATCGGCAGAGTACTAATCTACACTATGGGTAAGAAGTCAAAGGCGAAGAAAAAGCGACTGGCGAAACTCGAGCGACAGAACCAGCGAGTCCCTGCGTGGGTGATGATGAAGACCGACCGCGAGGTCGTCCGAAACCCGAAACAGCGCAGTTGGCGGCGTAGCGACACCGACGAATGAGCGCCAGTGATATCGACGAGCGGGTCGTCACAGTTCCGCTTCGTGACGTGCAGGCGAGTTCGAGGACTGGTCGCGCCGACGGGGCGATGACCATCATTCGGGAGCACCTCGCCCAGCACTTCTCGGTTCCGGAAGACGCGGTCCGGCTCGAGCCCTCGATAAACGAGGCCGTGTGGGCTCAGGGGCGCACGAAGCCGCCGAGCAAACTCCGGGTCCGGGCCGCCCGTTTCGACGAGGAGGGCGAGAGCGTCGTCGAAGCCGAACCCGCAGAGTAAGCGTGTTACGGGCCGCCTTTTCGGGGTCGTCGTACGTTGGTGTGTTCGCACGCGCGACCGACAGTTGTCTGCTCGTTCGTTCCGACATCGATGCGGATCTGCAGGAGGCCTGCGGGTCCGAACTCGGTGTCCCGGCAGTCTCAACAACGGTCGGCGGGTCGGGCACGGTCGGGTCGCTCGCGGCTGGCAACGAGAACGGACTGCTCGTCAGCAACCGGGTAACCGACCGCGAACGCGACCACATCGCAGAGACTGCCGGACTGTCGGTTGTCGAGTTGCCGGGGCGCATCAACGCCGCCGGTAACGTTGTTCTGGCAAACGACACCGGCGCGTACGTCCACCCCGACCTCACCCGTGAGGCGGTCCGGGCTGTCGAGGAGGCTCTCGACGTGCCTGTCCGTCGAGGCGCGATTGCGGGTGTTCACACCGTCGGTACCGCCGCTGTTGCCACCAACCGTGGTGTGCTCTGTCACCCGAAAACGAGCGACGAAACGCTCGACGAGCTCGAGACTCTGCTCGATGTCCCCGCGGACATCGGCACCATCAACTACGGCGCCCCGCTCGTCGGCTCCGGGCTGCTCGCAAACGACACCGGCTACATCGTCGGTGAGTCTACGACCGGCCCCGAACTCGGCCGTATCGACGCCGCACTCGGCTACGCAGTCGACTAACGTGCGCTGATACCCCGACGGCTCCCCCTCTGCAGGTAATACCCGGAGAGAACGTTATCAGAGCCTCCGGCGAAACAACAGACTGTCTATCCTGAGTAAACAGGTGTAACATCGGGTCCACCTGAGCCGTAGAGATAAACTCGAACGGACACAGTTGTGTGCGCTCACTCTGATACAGATACGAGTGCAGGCACCGACTGCACGAATACGAGTGTAACCGTTGCTTGGAGCGTACTGTAAAACAGTGGGATGGTGGGTTGCACCCTAACGGGGTGTGGTCGGGTGTAATAGCTGTAGTTATGACTGTCTCAAGATGCGATATTACACCTGATAACGGAGTCTCAGAGTGTCTACACCGGAGCTATCGCTCGTTGATAGGGTACAGCATCGCAAAAAACCGCGAAGAGAGAAGCAGCGGTGGGGGTTGGGTGGGCATAGTCGGCACCCTCGTCGGGTGCAACTAACGATAGCCGGTTGTTGTACATTAATCTTCTCTCCCTGTTTTTAGAACTGATAATCCGCTGCGACGGTCTGACGGGGCACACCCCGGTGAGATAGAGGGATTGTCGAACTCACCGGGGGAGTAACGCGAACCTCGTCGGCCAGGATAGGGCTGGATGCTCTGTCGAGGGGTCCACCAGTGACGGCAGGATAGGAGATCAGCGTAGCCGAACTCCACAGTCGGAGCCTCGTAGCTCAGTGTAGCGGGTTAGAGAGACTGTCTCGGCGTGGGTCTGCTGTGGTCTGTCGTGCGGGTCGTTCACCGGCGAAGAATCCAGGAGGCCGGAGAGGGGAGATGGCGGGCACGACCTTTGCCGACACCCTCCTCGGACGCCGGCTCGTCGGCTGGAATAGCGCTGACCCGCCGGAACACGGTGACAGGGTCACCGGTTCGCCGCCAGTGCCACCAGGTCCGTGCGACAGTCCAGAGTTTGCGACTCCGGGAGAGGGTCGGTTGAGCGGTGACAACATCGAACTCACGGCTGCGGATCAGACGGTGATGCTCGGCGTACAGCACCGCAGCCAGCAAAACACCGAACTGGCAGTCCTCTGGAAGCTTCTGGATGCCTCTGACACCCACCCGGTATCGGTCCTCGGCACGGCGCAGTTCGGTGCTGATGGCCTCCCGGACATCGGGCGTACAGCGCTCGTCCCGCAGGTCGTCGATGGCGACATCGTGCTGGTGTAGCGTCTCCAGCGGCAGGTAGACCCGGTCGAGGTCGCGGATGTCCTCCTGGACGTCGCGGATGAAGTTCGTCAACTGGAACGCCTCGCCGAGGGCCATCGCGTGTGGCCGAACCTCGGGGGTATCGACCCCCATGACCGCGCTCATCATGTTACCTACCGCCGCCGCGGAGCCGCGCATGTACGCCTCCACGTCGTCGTAGGTTTCGTAACGGTCCGTGTCGATATCGGATATCATCGCGTCGATGAACTCGTCGACCTCCGTCTCGGGGATTCCGGCTTCCTCGCGGACCGAGGCAAACGCCTCGACGACGGGATCCTCGGCCGGTTCGTGACCGAGTGCCGCCTCCCGGAGCGCTTCGAGACGGGCGCGTTGCTCTGCCTGCGTGCGGTCCTCCTCGCCGTCGACGACCTCGTCGGCGATGCGAAAGAAGCCGTACAGGACGTAGGTCTGCTCGCGAACGCGCTCGGGCAACAACCGGGTCGCGTAGTAGAACGTCCGTCCAGTGTTCCGGTGAATCGACTTCCCCCGCTCTCGCTGCGCCCTGTTCACAGCTTAAAGTTGGGCTGGATTCTGATAAAGCTATCACCTTCCCTGTCTGTTTTTACCTTCGATTACATATTCCTCCGACAGTGTCCGGTCGGCCGCCGGAGGACTGCCGAACGCGGTGCTTACAAGTAGCCGACCCGTATGTATAATCAAATGAGTCGTTCCGGAGAGTTCTGCCCGCGCTGTGGCACCGATGTCGACGGGAGAGCGGCCGGACCGACCGCCCGGGACCGCGCGCTGTGTGACGACTGCTATCTCGCCGAGTACGACCTTGTGGACGCCCCCGAACGCGTCGAGGTACAGGTCTGTGCCCGGTGTGGGGCTGTTCGACGCGGCAACCGCTGGGTCGATATCGGTGCACAGGACTACACCGATATCGCCGTCGACGCCGTCCAGGAGGCGCTGGGTGTTCACGTCGATGCGACGGAGATCTCCTGGCAGGTCGCCCCCGAGCAGGTCGACGAGACCACTATTCGGATGCACTGTCAGTTCACCGGTCGACTCCGTGACCGGCCGCTCGCCGAGGAGGTGCTCGTCCCGGCGAAACTCGGCCGGGGAACCTGCGAGCGGTGTGGCCGTATCGCCGGCGGTTCGTACGCCGGTGTCGTCCAGGTGCGAGCCCGTGGCCGCGACCCCGATCAGGAGGAGTGTGACCGCGCCGCCGAGCTCGCTCACGAACTCGTCGCGGCACACGAGGCCGACGGTGACCGCGAGGCGTTTGTTACCGAGGTCACAGCTGTCGAGGGTGGACTCGACATCCGGCTTTCGACGACACAGCTCGGTGAGCAGGTCGCACGCCGTCTGGTCGAGACGTTCGGTGGCTCCTACACGGACCACGAGACGCTGGTCACCGAGGACGGGGACGGCAACGGTGTCTACCGGCTCACCTACGCCGTCCGGCTCCCGCCGTATCGCCCCGGCGAACTGGTCGACCCCGGCGACGGTGACGGTCCAGTCCTGATTCAGAGCGCACGCGACCGCCTCTCCGGGCTCCGCCTGGACACCGGTGGCACCTTCGAGGCCCCGCTCGACGACGCGCCCGACGCCCGCAGACTCGGCTGGCGCTCGGATGCCGCCGAAACGACTGTCGTTGCTGTCGAGGACGAACACGCCGTACAGCTGCTCGACCCCGAAACCTACGAGTCTGTCACCGTTGCTCGCCCGCCGTTTTTCCACCCCGACGCGGAAACCGTGCCCGTGATTCGGGCCGATGGGAGCGTCCACATCCTGCCCGAAACCGACGGGTGAGACAGCGACAGGAACAGGTCCGATAGCCTTCGTTTTGCTCTGCTGCCCCGTCAGTGCCGGCTGCACTCCGTCTCTGTGTCGTGTTCGGACTCGACCGGCGCTCCGGTGAGTCGTCGACCTGACCCGACCTGGCCTCCGACTGCACCGGAGGCTGCCGCCGTATCGACCGGTGTGCTCGACGAGCGGTCACTACTATACGCTGGAGCCTGTAGCACACTCCATGCAGGAGACACGCATCCGCGTGCTGGAGGGGGTTGAGCAGGGACCGGTGTCGGGCCCGGCGCTCGCAGACCAGTTGGATATCTCGCGCGCAGCGGTCTGGAAGCACGTTGAGGCGCTGCGCGAGGCGGGGTTCGAGATACCGGGCAGTGACGACGGCTACAAACTCGGGTCTGTGCCGGAGTTCGGCCCGGCCGTCGCGTTCGGTCTCGAGGCTCCCTTCGACGTGATCTATCACGACAGCATCGACAGCACGAACAGGCGTGCCCGCGAGTTGGCGGCCGAGGGGCGCTCGAACGTCGCGGTGGTGGCCGACGAGCAGACCGGAGGGCGTGGTCGTCTCGACCGGACGTGGGTGTCACCGAGCGGCGGTGTCTGGCTCTCCGCGCTCGTCCGCCCCGGGGTGCCGGCCGCACACGCGCCGCTTTACACACTCGCCGCGGCGGTTGCGACCACCCGCGCGGTCCGGGAAGCCGGTATCGAGGCGGGGATAAAGTGGCCGAACGACGTGCTCGTCGACGGACGGAAACTCGCCGGTATCCTCACCGAGATGGAGGGTGAGGCCGACCGGGTGACGTGGCTCGTCGTCGGTGTCGGGTTGAACGCCGATGTCGACCCAGCGGCCCTACCAGCCGCGGACGCGACGAGTCTCAGCGCCGAGGGTGTGAACGTGGACCGCCGGGTTCTGACCCAGCGGCTCCTGGAGGAGTTCCATACCCTCCACGAGAGCCGCGAGACCATTCTGCCGGCGTGGCGTGAGTACGCCGACACGTTGGGTCGGTCTGTCCGTGTCGAGACAGGCGACCGGACCGTCGAAGGTGAGGCCACCGACATCGAGTTCCCAGGGACCCTCCGGATCGACACCGGTGACGGCGTTGAGGCGGTCGCCGCCGGTGACTGTGAGCATCTCCGGCCGGCCTGAGCGACCACGATACTCCGAGCGGTGAGCCCGGTTGCTCCGCCGGCCCCGATGGACCTCGGTTACGCGGGCACCCGAAACGTCCTCTCACAGACCACCGACCCGGTAGAGCTATTACCGATGCAATAACAGTATACACGGTTGAGGTTGTACTCCGGACAATGATGAGGCAGACAGCGAACCGGCGGGAGGCGCTCGGAGCACTCGGGTTGACAGCAGTCGGCGTGCTCGGTGTGCCGACTGCTCTCGCACAGACCGACCCGGAGGTGACGGTCACAATCGACCCTCCGGAGCCGACGACCGTCTCGGGCGACACGGTGACCGTCGATGTCGTGATACGGGGTGCCACAGAGGGGGTCTCCGGGTACACATTCAGGTTACAGGTCGACGACCCGACTGTCGGGACGATCACGGGGTTCGAGGAGTTCCAGGGCCGGTTCCGGAAATCAGAGATTGTCGACGACGGTTCGGCGGTGATGTTCGAGGCGGCGCTCGGCACCGAAACCTACGAGGGTGCCGATCAGATAGCTATCGGAACCGTAACGTTCAGCGGCGAACGCGTCGCCCAGAGTCCGCTCACGTTCTCGAACGGCTCCTCCTCCGACGTCGAGGTAAAGGAACCCAACCAGAACGCCTACCGAACGACTACCGAGCCGGGAACTCTCAGTGTCGAGGCCGACGAGCGGCCGCTGGTGTCGTCGTTTCAGGTGAGCCCACCCGAACCACGTGCCGGCGAGTCGGTTACCTTCGACGCGAGCGATTCGACCGGTGCCGTCGCGGCGTACAACTGGACGTTCGGTGATGGAACAACGGGGAGCACCGACGAGGTCGTGACCAGCTACACGTACGACCAGGCCGGCGAGTACGAGGTCACACTCGAACTCGAGGGCGAGAACGGCAGCACGGACCAGACCAGCCA
>KE356579.1:431018-432569 GCA_000416085.1 halophilic archaeon J07HX64
CGAACGCGACCACATCGCAGAGACTGCCGGACTGTCGGTTGTCGAGTTACCCGGGCGCATCAACGCTGCCGGTAACGTTGTCCTGGCAAACGACACCGGCGCGTACGTCCACCCCGATCTCACCCGCGAGGCGGTCCAGGCTGTCGAGGAGGCCCTCGAGGTTCCTGTCCGTCGAGGCGCGATCGCGGGTGTTCACACCGTCGGTACCGCCGCTGTTGCCACCAACCGTGGCGTACTCTGTCACCCGAAGACGAGCGACGAGACCCTCGACGAACTCGAGGCTCTGCTCGATGTCCCCGCAGACATCGGCACCATCAACTACGGCGCCCCGCTCGTCGGTTCCGGACTGCTCGCAAACGATACCGGCTACATCGTTGGTGAGTCCACGACTGGTCCCGAACTCGGCCGTATCGACGCCGCACTCGGCTACGCAATCGACTAACTTGCACCGAGCCGGACCCCTTCTCCGCCGGTGATACTCGAAAAGAACATGATCAGACCCTCCGGAGAGAAAGCAGACTGCCTGTCCCGACTGGACGGGTGTGACACCGGATCCGCCTGACCCGGCCAGGGGTATCAGTTCGAACTGACACAGACGTGTACACTCGTCTCTGGACAGATACGAGTCCAGGTACCGACTGCACGGATGCAGGTGTGACTGTTGCTCGGAGTGTAGTGCGGAAAGAAGAACGCGAAAGCAGTGGGGTGGGTGGGGGTGGTGGGTTGCACCCTAACAGGGTGCATATGGGCGTAGTAGCTCTGATTATAAGTATCTTCCGCTGCGGGAATTCATATCTGATAACTGGGTGTCGGTGGTCGACACCGAGCACGTTACCTGTCGATGGAGTACAGGGTCACAAAAACCGCAAAGAGAGAGTAGTGGGTGGGGGTTGGGTGGGAATGGATGGCACCCTCAACGGGTGCAATTCGATGTAGACAGCCACTGTACATCAATCTTCTCCCTCTGGTTTCAGAACTGATAATCAGCCGTAAGAGTCAGTCAGGGCACACTCCGGTATGTCTCGGTGGGGCAGGGGGAGTATCGAACTCACGGGGGGTAACGCGAACTTCGGGTGCAACCCGGGTCACGATAGGGTCGAGTGCCCTGTCGAGGAGTCCGCCAGCGATGGCAGGGCCAGGGAATCGGCGTGGTCGAACTCCACAGTCGGAGCCTCGCCTTCCAGCGCGGAGAGCAGAGAGACCGTCGTGACCGTCCCGGAGAGGGTCTGCTGTGGTATGTCGTGCGGGTTGGTCACCGTCGAAGAATCCAGGCGGCCGGAGAGGGGAGATAGCGGGCACGGCCTTTGCCGACACTCTCCTCGGAGGTCGGCTCGTCGGCTGGGATAGCGCTGACCCGCCGGAAGACGGTGACAGGGTCACCGGTTCGCCGCCAGTGCCACCAGGTTCGTGCGACGGTCCAGAGTTTGCGACTCCGGGAGAGCGTCGGCCGGGCGGTGACAACGTCGAACTCGCGGCTGCGGACCAGACGGTGGTGCTCGGCGTACAGCACCGCAGCCAGCAAAACACCGAACTGGCAGTCCTCTGGAAGCT
>KE356579.1:432619-436121 GCA_000416085.1 halophilic archaeon J07HX64
GCTACGACGCCGCCGGCACCGTCACCGTCGGACTGACTGTTACCGACAGCGCCGACCAGACCGACACCACGACCCGCTCTCTCGACGTCGGGACCCCTGACAATGGCGGTGACGATGGCTCCGACGGTGGGACCGACGATGGCTCCAACGGTGGGACCGACGACGGCTCCGACGGTGGGACCGACGACGGCTCCGACGGTGGGATCGACGATGGCTCCAACGGTGGGACCGACGGCAGCACTGGTGACGGCTCCGGTGATAGTTCGGACGATGGAGTCGACGACAGTTCCGGCGATGACAACCAGCGTTCGGACGACGGGACCGACGACAGTTCCGGTGGCGGTTTGGACGGTCTCGAGCTGTACGGGCTGGGGAGTTCGATAGCCGGACTCGGTGGTGCGACGTACCTCCTCCTGAGACGGCGACTGCTCGGCGACGAGGAACAGACCGAGTAGGACGGTCTGCCGGAGCGTGCTTACACTCTGGCAACCCTCTGATTCGCTCGTTGTCCGGCAGCTCCTGCGCGTGCGGTTTCGGCTGTTCTCGTGTCCTCCGGCCCCAGACAGTCGCGCGACGGAACCGGGGGATTGAATCCCGGCACGGTCGAAGATGGTCTGTGCTCGTTGCATTCGATTTCGACGGGACGCTCTCGGACTCGGAGATGACGGTCCTGCTCGGCGAGAGACAGGGGGTCGCAACGGAGATGGCTGAGATAACGGAGCGAGCGATGAACAACGAACTCGCGTACGCGGAGAGTCTGCGCAGGCGGTGTGACCTGCTCTCGGGGCTGGCGCTCGACAGCGCCGGGGTGGCGTTCGAGCGGGTCAGTCTGCGGCCGGGAGCAGCAGACGTTCTCGATTCGCTCGCCACCGCCGGTGTCGAGACGGCTATCCTGACCGGTGGGTTCGAGCGTGGTGTCGAGGCAGCGCTCACCGGGGCGGGAACGGAGGTCGACACGGTCGTCGCGAACCGTCTACCGGCCGCCGACGGGGCGCTCACGGGCGATGTTGCGGGTCCGCTCGTCGAGGGGACAAAAGATGACGCGTTGGCGGTCCTGCAGGCCGCTACCGGCGAAACTGAGACTGTCGCCGTCGGCGACGGCGCGAACGATCTTCCGATGCTCGAGGCTACCGACCTCGCTGTCGGGTTCGAACCGAAGCCCGCTGTCGAACCGTCCTGTGACGTGGTCGTCGACTCGATGGACGAACTGCGTGACGTCTTCGAGTCGGAGGGTATCCTGCCGGACCAGCCCTGAGTAAGAGTAAAGCCCGAACCAGCGCGACGACAGCGGCACACCCCGACGCCTCTGCTCGGCCGGTCCGTCGCCATCTTGGCCGTGGTTCCAACGGTTCTCGTAGCGGGTGTCCCGCTGAAGCAACTGTCTCGCCTGGCCGGACTGATCGGCGACTCACTCCCGGTCTTCGAGGAGCGTCGCTATCTCCTCGTCTGTGTGACGGTCGAGCTCCTCGGCGGTTAGTGCGTCGCTCTCGACCCGGGGGCCGCCGTCGCTGAACACCTGTGGCTCGTCCGGTTCGTCGATCTCGGACATGCGCTGCTGGTGGTTCCTGCCCCAGTAGAAGCCGAGATAGAGCGCGGCCATCACGAGCGGAATGACCAGTGGCAGGAACCTGATCATCCCCCTCCACCGTGGGCACGACACCGGGTACGTTGCCGCCTGTCGTGGCCCGGTTGCTCTCTGTCTCTTTGCTGTCGACAACGAGTCCTCTCGCTGGCCGCCCGGCACCACTGGCCGTAGGTCCGCTCGTAGAGGGCTCCGCGCGGGCCAACTCCGCTCTCCGTCGATACTGCTGTGGCTGTCGGTTCACGCACCTGCTTGGCAACGGTTAACACACTGTAGTTCACGCCGGCCCGTATGTGCCACGGAATACTATATCTGTTGCCTGGCCAACAAAGGAGGTCATTCTGCTGGTGCTTGCGCCGCCGGGGGTCTCGGAACAGCGTGTGACTCTCGCTGGTATCTCCCCGACTACCCGTACAGGGGGAACTCGTCGGTGAGTTCGTCGACACGCACACTCGCCTCGGTCTTTGTCTCCTCGTCGTCGGGTGCGTCGACGACACGTGCGATTAGGTCGGTCACCTCGCGGATCGCCCTCTCACCGAACCCGCGGGTGGTCAGCGCGGGTGTCCCGATGCGGATGCCCGAGGGGTTGAACGCCGACCGGGTTTCGCCGGGGACGGTGTTCGCGTTGAGCACGACACCCACCTCCTCCAGAGCTTCCTCGGCCTCCTTGCCGGTTGTGTCGGGGTGTGAGTCGCGCAGGTCGACGAGCACGAGGTGGTTGTCGGTGCCGCCGGAGACGAGTGAGAACCCGTGCTCCTGGAGTCGGTCGGCCAACGTCTCGGCGTTTGCGACGACCCGTTCGGCGTAGGTCCGGAACTCGGGCTCCAGCGCCTCGGCGAAGCCGACAGCCTTTCCGGCGATGTTGTGCATCAGCGGGCCGCCCTGTGCGCCCGGAAACACCGACGAGTCGATGCTGTCGGCGTACTCCTCGTCGCACATGATGATACCGCCCCGGCCCGCACGGATGGTCTTGTGTGTGCTGCCGGTGACGAAATCGACGACACCGACCGGCGAGGAGTGAACACCTGCCGCGACGAGCCCGGTGATGTGGGCGATATCGGCCAGGTGGTAGGCGTCGGCGGCGTCGGCGGCCGCCTGTATCCGCTCCCACTCCACCTCGCGGGGGTACGCCGAGTAGCCCGAGACCACGATATCGGGGTCGAACGCCTCGGCCCGGTCGCGGAGCCCCTCGTAGTCGATATAGCCCGTCTCGGGGTCGACCTGGTACTGTTCGACCTCGTAGGTCTGCCCGGTAAAGTTCGCGGGATGCCCGTGTGAGAGGTGGCCACCATCCTCGAGTTCCAGCGAGAGGATGCGATCACCCGGGTCGAGCATCGACAGGTACACCGCCATGTTCGCCTGTGTCCCCGAGTGAGGCTGGACGTTGACGTGGTCTGCACCCCACAGGTCCTGTGCGCGGTCGATCGCGAGCTGTTCTATCGTGTCGGCGTGTTCACAGCCACCGTAGTACCGCGCACCGGGGTACCCCTCGGCGTACTTGTTCGTCAACTCCGACCGTTGTGCCTGGAGCACAGCCTCGCTGACGTGGTTCTCGCTCGCTATCATCGCGAGGGTGTCGTTCTGCCGCTCGCGCTCCGCGAGCAGTGCGTCTGCGGCGGCCGGGTCTGTCTCCCGTACCCTGTCGTAACTCATGAGACATCATCGGATCTGCGTGAACAATAATCTACCCCTCTCGCCCGGTCGTCACCTACCCCCTCGATACGACTGTCATCCGAGCGTGTCCCGGAATCAGGGTTCGACCGCGGTGTCGACCGTTTCGGTGCTCCGGCCGGGGAGCGCTTCGAGGGCCGATATCGTCCTCGCCCCGACTCGATTGGGGTCATCCTCGGCCGTGACGACCGCGCCGGTGCCCGTTCGGGTGTCGACGGTGGCCCCCCGCAGGTCGACGAGCACGTCCGC
>KE356579.1:436141-458898 GCA_000416085.1 halophilic archaeon J07HX64
GCTCGAGACCCGGGCGTCTCATCGGCGCCGATATCGGAGATCTCTACACCACCCGGAGCAGTTGCCCAGCACAGTCTGTGGAAACTGTCTTTCGACCGGTTCGTATCTGAACAGCGCATCTCTCTCCGCCGGAGACGGCTACACCCCAGGATGCGATTGACACTGTCGAGTCAGGTTCCCGGTGAACACCGGTATCCGGTGCTCACCGACTTCGAGTGATCACCCAGTTGTCGGTGCTGGCTCACACCAAGGTGAGGTATCTTACGCGCGTTCCTCGACGATACGGTCGATTATCTGGCGTGTCGAGAGCAGTTCCCCGTCGAACTCCGGTCGACGTTCGGAGGCACGCTCGACCGCACAGTCGATATCATGGTCGGCCAGCGCCGACTCGATCGCCGCCTCGTCGTGGTGCTGGTCGTGGCCGAGCGCGATCACGTCGGGGTCCATCTCCTCGATGGGGATGAAGATATCTTCGGGGTGGCCGAGGTGAGCGCCGTCGACCGGGTCGAGCGCGCCGACCATCGTGACCCGCTGTCTGTCGGAGACCACCGGCGATTGCTTGTGGGTGACGTTCGTCGAGCGTGCGATGATGACGTCGAGTCGGTCACCCATCGCACGGGCCTCCTGTAGGTAGTGGACGTGGCCGGGGTGGAGCAGGTCGAAGGTGCCCTGTGCGATTACCCGCGTCATCGCTCGTCCTCGTCGAGCGCGTCGAGGTCCTCCTGGGTGAAATCGAAAAACGACTCCTCCGGGGGGTCGATCTCGTACACCGGCAGGTCGATCGGTTGGCCGTCGTTGTCGAACGCCTGCCAGTCGTCCGGACCGTAGGGCGCGCCGACGATGATGTGTACCTCGTTTCTCGAGAACGTCGCCAGGTCGGCGTCACTCGGCCGCAACACACCGTTCGGGTGTGAGTGAATCGACCCCGCGGTGCTCAGGTCGTTCGGCACCTGTGTCGGCTTGAAACTCGCGCTCGTCGGGTTCGACTCTGTCCCCGGGATGACCAGAACCTCTGTGAGAATCGTTCCGTCCGCGTCGACACCGACACTGCCTGCGGCCTCACCGCGTAACACCCCCATATACTCGCGAGGATGGGCCTCCTCGGAGGCCGCCAGCGCAAAATCGAGTGCCGACCCGGCAACCCCGACGACCTCGCTCGAACGGAACAGTCCCATACCTACTTTTCCGAACCGGTTCCTTCTAAGGGTTCCGGATACCCCGGCCACGGCTGTCGTCTCACTGTGCGAGGTCTGTAGGCGCAGTCTGTATCCGCCCTCTGTCGCGGTCTACACGCCGTCCCGCCGTCTGTGCGTCGCTGTGTCGTCGTTCGCACAGACACGTGTCCCTGTCACCCTGCCCAGGCGAGTTTGTGCCGAGGGCGCGAGAACGGCGGAGTGATTTATCTATCTGGAAGGAAAACAGATGTACATGAGCCAGAACAAAGAAACGCGGTGTCTGTCACCCGACGACGCGTTCTCGACACTCGGGAACGAGATTCGGGTGCAGATACTGCGCGAACTCGGTGCTGCGGACGACGCACTCTCGTTTTCCTCGCTGTACGAGCGGATCGATGTCTCGGACTCCGCACAGTTCAACTACCACCTCGACAAGCTCGTGGGGCACTTTGTCAGGAAAACCGAGCCGGGGTACGCGCTCGGCCCGCCAGGGCGTCGCGTCGTCGAGGCGATCCTCTCCGGCGCTGTCACCGAGGACCCTGAGTTCGAGCGGACAGCCGTCGCGGACAACTGCCAGTCCTGTGGCCGCCAGCTCGAGATACAGTGGCAGGACGGCAGCGTCGAGATGTTCTGTTCGGACTGCCACGGACGGTGGGACCAGTCCTGGGGTCGGGTCGGTGGCCCGAAGCAGGCTGACACGGGCTATCTCGGGCGACTCCCCTTTCCGCCGGCCGGGATACAGAACCGGACGCCGGTCGAGATTCTCCAGGCGGCGTACACGTGGACGAACCTGGAACTGCTCTCGGTGGCGAACGAGCTCTGCCCGCGCTGTGCGGGCACCGTCGAGACGGAGGTGTCCGTCTGCGAGGACCACGATGTCAGGGACGGTCCCTGTCCCGTCTGCCGGACGAACTTCGCCGTCCGACTCACCGGGCACTGCACGAACTGCATCTACTCGACCGGCTGTGCCGCCGCCTGGGGGGTGCTCCCCTCACCCGAACTGCTCGCCTTTCTGTTCGACCACGACATAAATCCGCTCGCACCCACCTCCGCACACCGCCTCGACATGGTGCTCAACGAGTACGACGAGACTGTCCGGTCGACCGACCCGCTCCGTGCTACCTTCGAGTTCACCGTCGACCAGGACAGTCTCCGCCTGACCGTCGACGATACCCTCGACGTTGTCGAGTCCAGTCGGTGATTCGCACCGCCGCTCTCGGTCTCGGAAACCCCCCATCCGTTCACCCCTGTCCTGTGGTGTGCTCTCGATGAACCCGTCACCGACCCAGACAGGAGAGACACGGCAACCTCGACCGCCGTCTCGCGAGAGATCGTTCGGATATCACACGAGACGCTGGTCGGTCCTCCGCGGCTCTCGGCTGTCGGGCGGGGCTCCTGTGAACATCCGAGGGCTGGCTAACGGTTACTGCACACGAGAAGCGGCAAAAAACTCTTGTAGTGACCACCACTTATATATTATCCTTGTTCTATATATGCTGGTATGCAGGACCCGAAAGACACGGACAGACGGACGTTTCTGAAGTACGCCGGCGCAGCGGCAACCGGTGTGACACTCAGTACCGCCGGTTGTGTTGGGGGCGACGACGACAGTGACAACCAGACAGAAAACGGTGGCGACAACCAGACAGAAAACGGTGGCGACAACGGAGCTGACCAGGGTCTCGAGAGTATCACGGTGACACAGGGTGCGTTCCCGGACAACCTCGACCCGGTGAAGGACAACTCGACACCGACGTACAACGTCATCGATCAGGCCTACGAGCCGTTTCTCTACCGTGACAAGGAAACTGGCGAGCCGATCGCCCGAGTGCTCGACCAGTTCGAGCGTATCGACGAGAACACGGTGGAACTGGGGCTGCGTGACGGTGTCACCTTCCACAACGGGGACGACTGTACCACCGAGGATATCGCGTTCAGTATCAACCGGGCGAACGACCCCGAGGCCAGCGAGGTGGCTGCGGTCATCGGTGCTATCGACGAAGCGGTGGCCGTCGACGACACGATTGTCGAGTTGAGTCTGAACGCCGCGGTGCCGGTCATCTTCCGCAATCTCGGGGCGTTCGGCCGGGTCACCCAGCAGAGTTTCATCGAGAGCGACGACATCGACGCCACGACGAACATACGAGGCACCGGTCCCTATCGGCTCTCCAGCAACGAGGAGGGAACCTTCGTCGAGTACGAGATCTACGAGGACTACTGGGGCGACCAGCCCGATATTCCGACCGTGCGATTCAACGGTCGCTCCGAACCCGGCGCTCGCGTCGATGCGCTGGAGGCCGGTGAGTCGGACGTTATAAGCGCCGTGCCGCCGACGGAGATGGCCGGCCTCCGTGAGGCAGACGGGGTAACCGCGTCGTCGGTTCCGAGCATCCGAAGTATCTTCCTGGTAATGAACGATATAAAAGAGCCGTTCACCAACGTCCAGTTCCGGCGGGCGATGAACTACGCTGTCGACGTGCAGGCTATAATCGACAGCGTGCTCGAGGGGTTCGGTAACCAGACCGCCCAGCCCACCCTCGAGGGACAGAACGGCCACAACCCCGACATCGAGGCGTACCCGTTCGACCCCGACCAGGCCGAGACGCTGGTCGAGGAGAGCGGGTTCGCCGGCGCAGAGATCACAGTGGATGTCCCCACGGGACGATACGTCGGCGGTGTCAACGTGGCAGAGACCGCGGCCGGTCAGATAGACGAGCTCTCGAACGTCACCTGTGAGTCCAACCGCCGGAACTTCGGGACGCTGGTCGACGAGATATTCGCCCCCGACCAGTCCCAGGCACCGGCGTTCTACCTCATCGGCTGGGGTGTGCCGACGCTCGATGCCGACTACGCGATGCGTGACTGGTTCGGACCGGACGCGAACTCGAAGATGGCGAACGACGACCAGATAGAGAGCCTGCTCGAGGAGGCCAGCAACACAACCGACCCCGACGAGCGTGTAGACGTACTCCAGCAGGCAAACGCCCGCGCCCGAGACCAGGCCTACCGGGTGTTCCTCCACCAGCAGTTCAGCCTCTACGGTTACAACAACGACATCGCGTGGAACCCTCGATCGGACGAGGACATCCTCGCCGAGGAGATGTCCAGCGCACAGTAACGGACTCGACCACAGGATTGTAGTTTCGCGACACACAATTCAACTCAATCTCAGATGCAATACGGACGATTCCTGCTCCGACGTGTGTTCCACAGCCTGTTTGTCATCTGGGGGGCCGCTACCGTTGTGTTTCTGTTGCGGTTTCTCTCGCCGGGAGACCCGGTCACGTCGCTCGCGCCACCCGACGCCGGCGACGAGGTCCGTGCGGCACTCGAACGGCGACTCGGACTGGACGAACCCATTCACGTCCAGTACTTCGATTATATCACCGACCTGATGATGGGTGATCTCGGCAACTCGATGGAGGTCCTCGACCGGTCGGTGCTCGATTGGATCTTCTGGACCCGGTTTCTGCGCAGTATCGAACTGGCAATCGCGGCGACGGTTATCGCGATCGTTATCGCCATTCCGCTCGGGGTTATCAGCGCCCGTCGCCGGCACACGTCGGCGGACTACAGCGCAACGCTGTTCTCGCTCGGTGGCATCTCGACGCCGAACTTCTGGCTGGGGCTGATGCTCATCCTGCTGATATCGGTCCCGGTCGGGTTCATTCCGACGGGAACCCCCGGCCCGCTGTTCCACGAGGCGGTCGATGACCTGCTCTCGGGGGACCTGAGCACACTCGGCGACTGGATCCGGTTCATGATCCTGCCGGCTCTCACCCTCGGGACGTACTTTACGGCCCTGATCACGCGGTTAACCAGAAGCGGGATGCTCGAGGAGATCGGCAAGGCGTACGTGAAGGCGACCCGTGCAAAGGGACTCCCAGAGACGCTCACGATGTACCGTCACGTCCTCCGGAACACGCTCATCCCGATCGTGACCATCCTCGGACTCCAACTGGGCACGCTCATCGGCGGGGCCATCATCACCGAGACTGTCTTCGAGTGGAACGGGCTCGGACAGCTCCTCGTCGAGCGTATCAACGCGCGTGACTGGACGATGATACAGGGTATCGTCATCATCGTCGCCGTCGGCTTCGTCACGATCAACACCATCGTCGATCTCGTGTACGCGTATCTCGACCCGCGGGTGATGGACGAATGAACGGCGATCGCTCGGCCGGCCACGGCGGGAGCAACAGACAATGACAATCAAAGTGAAAGAAGGATGATCTCGGACCGTGTAAAAAAGAGTCTCAAGCGCGAGTTCTACCAGAGCCGGTCGGCACAGGTCGGGTTGGCGCTGGTCGTGATAATCCTCCTGACGGCGGTGTTCGCGCCGATGCTCGCCCCCCACAACCCGACCACCCAGCGTGTCGGTACGGGCGACACCGCGGAGTTGACCGACCTGCCGCCGCTCAGCCCTGTCCCCGGTCACGAGTTCGTCGGCACGAGAGAACAGAGTATCGTGAACGAGACGACCGGGGAGTTCAGAAACGTGCAACAGGAGGTGCCCGCGAACGCGAGTCACCCGCTTGGCACGAACGAGCGGGGGCAGGATATCCTCTCGCGGATGATCTACGGGGCCCGGGTGTCGATGCTGGTCGGTCTACTCGGGGCGGCGCTGGCGGCAATCGTCGGTGTCCCGTACGGTCTGGTCGCCGGGTACTTCGGCGGCCGACTCGACGACGGGTTGATGCGCGCTGCCGACGTCATGCTCGCCTTTCCGTCACTCGTGCTGGCGATCGCACTCATCGGTGTGTTCCGCGATACAAGCTTTCACACGGCACAGCTTCCGGACCCGTTCGTCGCCGCGGCACAGGGGGATCTCGTTCCGAACATCCTGATACCGCGGGCCGGACACGTTGCGACGATGCCCGAGACGACCACGTTCCCGGTGACGGTGACGCTGGTGGTGGCACTGGTCAACTGGGTGTGGTTCGCCCGCATCGCCCGGGGCGAGGCGCTCAGTATCCGCTCCGAGGAGTACGTCACCGCCGCGCGGAGTCTCGGGGCCAGCAACACGACCATCCTCCGTCAGCACATCCTGCCGAACGCCATCACGCCCATCATCGTGCTGGCGACGATCCAGGTCGCGTTTATTATTCTGCTGGAGGCGTCGCTGTCCTTCCTGGGCTTCTCGGGCACCAACCTCACGTGGGGGGCGGACATCCAGCAGGGCCGGAACGGGCTGAGCAGCGGCAAGTGGTGGGTGTCGACGATGCCCGGGATAGCGATTGTCCTCGCGGTGGTCGGTGTGAACCTGCTCGGGGACTGGCTCCGGGACGCACTCGACCCCGGTATCCAAGGCGAGACTGGGGGTGTCTGAGTGACGGACCCACTGCTTCGTGTCGAGGATCTCACGACCCGGTTTCTCACCGAGGAGGGGCAGGTGAACGCAGTCGAGAGTGTCTCCTTCGAGGTCGAACAGGGCGAGGTGTTCGGTATCGTCGGCGAGTCGGGGTCGGGCAAATCTGTCACCGCACTGTCGCTGGTCGATCTCGTCGAGTCACCCGGGCGCATCACCGACGGCTCGGTCTGGTTCCGCCAGTCGGACCTCGCAGAGCGGATCCGCGAGGACAACCCCGACGCCGTCGACGGCGAGATGGTCGATCTCAGACAGCTCGACGAGTGTGAACGCCGGGCGCTCCGTGGCACGGAGTTCGCGATGATCTTCCAGGACCCAACGAGCAGTTTCAACCCCTCTATCACCGTCGGCACACAGATCGCCGAGGCCGTCGAGGTGCAACAGCGCGCGACGGCGAACCCACGGTCGGTACGCTCACGCACCCAGGGGTTCGGGCTGTTGAAGTTTCTCACGACGTCGGTGGCGCCCGGTGTCGACTACGTCAGCGAGGAGTCCCGCGAGCGCGCGGTCGAACTGCTCGACACCGTCGGTATCCCCGACCCCGCCGAGCGCGCGACCGAGTACCCACACCAGTTCTCCGGCGGGATGCTCCAGCGGGCGATGATCGCACAGGCGCTGGCCAGCGAGCCGTCGGTGCTGGTCGCCGACGAACCGACCACCGCACTCGATGTCACGATCCAGGCACAGATACTGAACACGCTCTCGGAGCTCCAGTCGGAGTACGGCATGACGACGGTGCTCATCACCCACAATCTGGGTGTCATCGCGCGGATGTGCGACCAGGTCGGTGTGATGTACGCCGGTGAGCTGGTCGAACGGGGTAGTCTGGCGGACCTGTTCGAGCGGCCGACACACCCCTACACCGAGGGGCTACTCGGCAGTAGCCCGAATCTCGACAGCGCCGACCGCCGTCTCCAGCCCATAGAGGGGAACGTTCCGAGCCTGCTCGACGAGGAGATGGACGACCGGTGTTACTTTGCCGACCGGTGTCCAAAGGCTATGCAGGAGTGTCTCGACAAGCCCTCCGAGCTCGACGCCGAGGGGAGCGAAACCCACCGAGCAAAGTGTTATCTGGCAGAACACGGGTACGAGGACCCGCTCCCGGAGGGGTACTTCGATGAGTAGTGATACGCCCGGCGGTAACCGCAGGATGTCCCTCGACGCCGGTGAGGGCGAGGTTCTCATGTCTGTTCAGGAGCTGGAGCGATACTTCGACGACGGCATCTCACTGCTCGACCGGCTGTTCGGGGAGAGTGCGAGCGCGGTTCGGGCGGTGGACGGTGTCAGCTTCGACATCCACAGGGGTGAGACGCTCGGACTGGTCGGGGAGTCCGGCTGCGGGAAATCGACTGTCGGCGAGACGATCCTGCGGTTGCAGGAGCCAACCGCCGGGTCGGTGGCCTTCGACGGCGAGAACCTCGAGGAGCGCGAGGACCTCACCGAGTTTCGACGCAACGCACAGATCCTGTTTCAGGATCCGTTTTCGAGTCTGGACCCCCGGATGCCGGTCGGACAGAGCATCCGCCAGCCGCTGGATATCCACGACTGGCCCCAGGACGCGGAGGGTGACCCGGCCGAGCGCAAACAACAGCGTGTCGAGGAGCTGATGGAACGGGTAGGGCTCTCGGCCGACCAGCTCGACCGGTATCCCAGCGAGTTCTCCGGCGGTCAGCTCCAGCGCATCGGTATCGCCCGCGCACTCGCGCTCGACCCCGATTTCCTGGTGCTCGACGAGCCGACCAGCGCGCTCGATGTTAGTGTCCAGGCACAGATTCTCAACCTGCTGGCCGACCTGCAGTCCGACTTCGGTCTCACCTACCTGTTCATCAGTCACGACCTCGGGGTTATCCGGTACATCTGTGACCGTATCGCGGTGATGTATCTCGGTGAGATAGTCGAGACGGCCCCCGCCGAGCAGCTGTTCACCAACCCGCGACACCCGTACACGGAGGCGCTCCTCGAGAGTGTTCCACGGGTCGACCTGGCAGAGCGCGAGCGTGATATCGACCCGCTCGCGGGCGATGTCCCCTCGCCGCGCGACCCGCCCTCGGGCTGTCGGTTCCGCACCCGGTGTCCGAAGGTCATCCCTCCGGACGATATCAGGATCAACCAGGAGGAGTTCCGCGTGATAATGGATGTCCGTGACCGTATTGCCGACCGCGAGATCGCCGTTGAGCAGGTCCGCGCCGACACCGATGGGGACACAGACCGCGCCGCCGACCGGTTGTACGACCGCCTCGTCGACACCGAGCTGCCCGACCAGGAACGCCAGCGGGTCCACGATGCGCTGGTGGACGTCACGGAGGGTAACTGGGGCCGTGCCGGCGATCGTCTGCGCGAACGCTACGAGTCCGTCTGCGAGACCGACCACCCGACCGGCGAGGTTTCCTGTCATCTGTTCGATGATTGACCGGCCAGGACCGCCGGGTTTTTTGCGAGCCGCTACCCTGTCGTGGGTATGACCGACAGTGAAGGGCTCCCGGAGTCGGCGTCGGCGGCGTGGTGGCGGCTCATCGACGAGGCCGAGGAGTTGGCAGAGGGCTATCAGGAACGGGACCGTGATGTGCTGGTCGTTCACCCAGGGGATGTGACCACGGTGAACAAGAGCGACCACTTTGGACTGAACGTGCTCGCACCGGACAGCGAGTACGACCGGATGCGCTCGCTGGCCGAGCGTCACAGCTTCGACCGCTCACACGTCTACCGCCGTGTCGAGGAGGCGTTGTGCTTTCTCCTCTGTGTCTTCGAGGGAAGTGGTGACGACGCCGCGGTGCTCGTGCCGGCATACGCCACCGAGACCGACCTCGACATCCTGTACCCGCTGGCACAGGAGGCCGGCGAGATGCCGGTGCTCGTCCGCCCTCTCGAGTACGAGGAGCGGGTGACACTAACGGTTGCCGACCCGGACCTGTTCTTTGAGTCCGAAGGGTGACCGCGACGGTTCGATATGTGTCGGGGGTGTGTGACAGTTCGTCTCTGTCTCGGTGAGCGTGTGACGCTTTGATCTGTGCCGGTTTGATCTGTGCCGGTCGCTCGACGCGTTGGTTGTGGAGACCACGGCGTTTTTGCCGGTCAGGGCCCCTCATAAGGACATGAACATCATGTTCGACGGAGAGCGGGTGCGGGCCGGTACCGAGGCCCGCGAGCGGTTCTACGACTCTCGCGGGTACGGTCGGCCCCGCGGGGGTGATCTCGAACTCGCGCCGGTCGAGGCTGCCCATCTCCTGTTCCGGGGCGATATCGAGCACGTGCCCGACCACCAGGGTCGTGCGCTGGATTTCGGTGGCTTTCTCACCTCGACGGCCGTCTCTGAGGTCTCCTTTCTGGTCTACAAGGAGCTCCGTGACCGCGGATTCTACCTCTCGCCGGCCCGTCCGGCCGACACCGACGGCGAGTTTGCCGTCTATCCGCGGGGGCAGGGGCCCTGGGACGACGAGGTTGCCTACCGGGTGCGTGCGGTCAGCGAGCGCGAGTCCGTTCCGGCCGGGGAGCTCCGTGCGCTGGTCGGGCGTGCCGCGGCCGACGGCGCAACGGGTGTACTCGCCGTCGTCGACGAGGAGAGCGAGGTGACGTATCTCGAACTGACGGAACCGGCCGTCGAGGGCGAGACCGACCACGACCTGCCGCGGGTCGCGGGACGGTTGCTCTCGGACCGGGTGCTGGTGTCGGACCCGCCGACGGCGCTGTACGAGCGTGCGTTCTACGGCCAGCAGGTCGACCCCGAGGGGCTGGTTCAGCTCTCGCTGGTGGAGGCTGCGTCCCTCGCCGACCGCGACCTGCTCGCCCTCGAGGATGTGGGCGACCCCGGGGCGGCGCTCCGCGAGCGTGGCAGGGCCGTCGAGGGCGACCGCTTCGACCGCCGGCTACGCACCTACAGCACACTCCGGGGGGACGGTGTCGTCCCGAAAACGGGGTTCAAGTTCGGCGCCGACTTCCGGACATACGCCGATGTCGAATCTGTCGACCAGTTGGGTCACTCGGAGCTGCTGGTCCGGGTAGTGCCCGCTGGGCACGTGTTCGCGCCGCGAGACCTAGCCCTCGACGTGCGACTGGCACACGGTGTCCGCAAGCGGATGCTGTTCGGGCTCGTCGGCGACTCCATCGTGTGGCTCGCCGCCGAGCGGTTGACGCCCTGACCGGGTCTGTGAGAGACTCCTACCCCCGGAGGGGGACAACACACCTGTGGGCGAGAACGGCTCTGTCGAGACACTGCGCGAGATAATCGTGACAACTACACCCGGCAGATTCTCGCGACACTGAGCGAGGCGTCCCGCTCAAAAAAACTGGCGAGCTGTGTGACATCTCGCTGTCGGCCGTCTACCGCCGGCTCGACCAACTCGAAACTCACAATATTGTGATGAGTCGTACCGATGTCGGCGAGGACGGCAACGAGTTCAGACTCCACGAGTGCAACCTCGAGCGTATCGTCATCTCACTCGACGACGAGTACGAGTACAACGTGCGCATCTACCGTCGGCAGAAGCTGCCTGGCCGCTTCTCACAGCTCTGGGACGAGCTGCGGGTCGAGTAACCGGTGAGCGGTCCCCCTGTCTTCGGCCGGGTCCGGCCGGTTGGCTGCCGGGTAGCCCGGACACAGTCACCGGTCAGGTGAGAGTCGCCTGTCCGGCGACGGGGAACTCGAGGGTGACGACGTTGCCGTGTGGACCCGTCTCGAAGGAGATACTCCCACCGGCGGTTCTGACACTCCAGTAGGCGAGCCAGAGACCGATGCTGCTGCCGTGGCGGAGCGAGCTCTCGGAGCCGGACTCGATCACCGCGAACTCCGTTTCGGGGATCTCCGGCCCGTCGTCCTCGACCCGGACACAGACCGCCCTGTCGGTCTGCCGTACGCTAACCCGGACGTGTGGCTCCGCCCCGTCGTTGTGGACGATAGCGTTCTCGATGACGTTCTCCACGGGGATATCGAACAGCGCGGGGTCCTGCAGGGCGGCCGTACACCCCGACGGGAGCTCACGGTCGACCGAGGCGTCCGGGTGTTCCTCGGCGAACCGGTCACAGAGCGCCACCAGCCGCTCGTGTACGTCGACCGGAACAGTGTCCGTGTTCTCGCCGCGCTCGATGCGGGTGATGAGGCGGCTCTTCTCGCTCAGGTTCATCAGCTCCTCGGTCGTGTCGACAATCTGCCTGGCCTCGGGGTGCCCGCCGTTCTGCGCGAGCTGTTCGGCGTGGGCGCGTATCACAGACATATCGTTTCTGAGGTTGTGCCGGAGCACGCGCTGGGTCACCTCGAGGCGCTGTTCGTACCGGTTCCGGTCGGTTACCCGCCGGAGCGAGACGACGTGTCCGAGCCCCTCGCCGGAGCTATCGGTCAACTCGGCACACCGCAGGTCGTAACTCTGTTGTCTGCCCTCGACGGTGGCGGTGAGTGTCCGGCCGTCGAGCCAGCCGGTCGGCTCCCCGCTCTCGTCGCCCTCGAACAGCGCCGTGACGGGGCGACCGACCGGCGAGTCGGTCCCGAGCACCTGCCGGGCAACCCTGTTCGCGTCGACCACCTCGCCGTCGGTGTCGAGCACGAGCATCCCGTCACCCATCTCGTTGAGTACGTGCCGGCGGGCCACCGGAGCCCGGGTGAGCAGGTCGAACCTGAAAAACGCCATCCCCACCAGCACACCCGTGACGACAAACGTGAACGGTGTCGGGTCGAGCGCGGGGAACGGTCCAAAGGAGAGCCCGGAGATGAACGCCATGTTCGCGCTCATCGGCACAACAGCAGCGAGCATCAACAGCACGGTCTGTCTCCGGTAGACCGTCGGATTCCGGAGAAACACGTAGAACAGCACGCCGAGCCCGGCGGTGATAGCGAGATACGACCAGACGACGTGCCCGTACATCACCGGGCCGAACGTCGGGTCCAGCATCGGGCCGACGACAGTGTCGGTCAGGCTGAGCTCCCGCCAGACCAGGTCGTGGACGGGGTTGGTAAGCGTGAGCAGCGCGAATCCGACCGGTTCGGCAAGCAGTGCCGCCTCGACCGGCCGGGTCAGCCACCCACCCCGGCCGCTGTACGTGACCGCGAACAGCAGCCACACCACCGGTATCGACCCCCCGACCGCGACACCCAGCCGCTGCCAGAGCTGCTGGACCCCCTCGCCCGGGAAGCCGAGCTGGATTGCGTACATCGCCGACCAGCCCGTGGCCGCGAGCAACAGAGCGATAAACAGTGTCGCCCCCCGCTCGTCGCGGTACTCGCAGATCCGTATCGCTATGGCGAGCGAAATCCCGGCTGCCCCGAACGCGAGAAACGAGTACAGTGTGGGCTGCCAAGGCACCGGAATGTAGTTGCCGTTTCGCGGACATAAACGTTCTGGGCCTCCTCTTATCCTCTGAAAACGGGCTCTGTCGGTCGAACCGAGACTCTGTGGTAGCGTCTACGAACCGACGACAACGACGTAACTCTGGTCCTGTGGGGGTGGTCACATTGTGACCCTCTCTTGGCGGACATCCGTTCTTTGCCAAGGCTTTTATAATCCGCAACAGTAATCTGACACACCGGTTTTCCGGACCCGCTCGTCCGGAGCTGAGACGTTATGAGCAGTACCACAAACACGGCAATCAGGTTCGTATCCTGCCAGCAACGCGACGAGCGAGAACACACAGTTTAGTCATGAGCGCAGTAGAGAACCGACTTGAAGAGATGCGAACGACGATTGAACAGGAGATACCGAGTGACATTACTATCACGGAGGTCCGCTACGAGGGGCCGGAGTTGGTCATCTACACGCGGGATCCAAAGCAGTTCGCGAGCGACGGTGACCTCGTGCGGCGACTCGCCTCGACACTCCGCAAGCGGATCACCGTCCGGCCGGACCCGGCGGTGCTCTCCCAGCCCGACCGGGCCCGGGAGGAGATTCTCGAGGTCGTTCCCGAGGACGCGGGTGTGACCGACCTGGATTTCCACATCGACACCGGCGAGGTGGTGGTTGAGGCGGAGAAACCGGGGATGGTCATCGGCCGGCACGGCGCGACGCTCCGGAATATCAGACAGGAGGTGGGTTGGACACCCGAGGTCGTCCGGACACCCCCGATCGAGTCCGCGACGGTCAAAAACGTCCGGAACTTCCTCAAACAGGAGCGTGACGAGCGCCGGGACATCCTGGAACGGATCGGTCGCCAGATTCACCGCGAGGAGATGTCCGACGACGAGTGGGTGCGTATCACCACGCTCGGGTGCTGTCGCGAGGTGGGGCGGGCGGCGTTTGTAATCTCGACTCCCGAGACACGGGTGCTCGTCGACTGTGGCGACAAACCCGGTGCCGAGGACGATGTCCCCTACCTGCAGGTGCCCGAGGCGCTCGGGGCCGGAGCGAACACTCTCGACGCGGTCGTGTTGACCCACGCACACCTCGATCACTCCGCGTTTGTCCCGCTGCTTTTCAAGTACGGCTACGACGGTCCGATTTACACGACAGAGCCAACGCGGGACCTGATGGGGCTGCTCACGCTCGATTACCTCGATGTCGCCGGAAAGGAGGGTCGGACACCACCGTACGACTCCGGGATGGTCCGGGAGGCGATCAAACACACCGTTCCGCTGGAGTACGGCAACGTGACCGATATCGCGCCGGATATAAAGCTGACACTCCACAACGCGGGACACATCCTCGGGTCGTCAATCGCACACTTCCACGTCGGTGACGGCCTGTACAACATCGCCTTCTCCGGCGATATCCACTACCGGGACACCCGCCTGTTCAACGGCGCGGTAAACGACTTCCCGCGGGTGGAGACGCTGGTGCTCGAATCGACCTACGGCGGGCGCAACGACTACCAGACCGACCAGGAGGACTCCGAGCGCAAACTCAAACACGTTATCCGGAACACACTCGAACGCGACGGGACGGTGCTCGTGCCGGCGTTCGCGGTCGGTCGGTCACAGGAGATAATGCTCGTTCTGGAGGAGGCGATGCGGGAGGGTGAGATCCCGGAGGTGCCGGTCCATCTCGACGGGATGATCTGGGAGGCAACGGCGATTCACACCACCTACCCGGAGTATCTCCGCGACGAGTTGCGCGAACGCATCTTCCACGAGGACGCAAACCCGTTTCTCGCGGAGCAGTTCAACCACATCGACGCCGGCGAGGACGAGCGCCAGGACGTCGCCGACAGCGGTCCCTCCATCGTGCTCTCGACCTCCGGGATGATGGAGGGCGGACCAATAATGTCCTGGCTCGAACATCTCGGGGGTGACCCAAAGTCGACGCTCGCGTTTGTCGGCTACCAGGCACAGGGGACACTCGGTCAGCGGATTCAGAACGGTCGCCGCGAGATTCCGATCGGCAACGGCTACGGTCGGGGCCGGTCGAACAGTCTCAGTCTGGAGATGCAGGTTGAGACTGTCGACGGGTTCTCCGGTCACGCCGACCGCCAGGGTCTCGAGAACTTTGTCCGCACGATGAACCCTCGCCCGGAGAAGGTGCTCTGTGTCCACGGCGACGAGTCCTCGACACAGGACCTCTCCTCGGCGCTCTACCACGAGTTCAATATGCGCACGTTCGCGCCGAAGAACCTCGAGACGTTTCGTTTCATCTGAGCCGATCCTCCTGGTATCTGTGTTTTCTACCCCGACAGGGACACTGTCGGGTCATGTTGGGTCGAGTGTCCCCTGCTCTCGGGCCCACCGGCGTCGGTTCGACAGACCGTCAGCGGACCGGGATGCGCTCGAACTGTTTGGGTGCCCGGTTAGAGCGCTCGAGCAACCGGTCAACACGCCGGTCGAGCGGCGGGTGTGTCGAGAGCAGTTCGTGTCGGTCCTCCTCCTCGTGGGTGTACAGCAGCGAGAACAGCCCCGAGCGAGGCTCTTTTGCACGGTGGATCTTGACAAGTCCCCGGGCGAGGGCCGCCGGTCTGCCGGTGATGTCGGCGGCCCGGCGGTCGGCGGCGTACTCCCGGTGGCGCGAGTAGGCCAGGTATCCGAGTGTGAGCAGGCTGAGGACGGCGCCGACGGTGAGCATCAGCGCCCACTGAACCAGTTCAACCAGGCCGGGGCGCTCACCCGGCCGCCCGGCGAACCAGCCTGCCGCACGGTCGAGACCGGCGACAAACAACACCACCGGCAACAGGAGCAACGAGACCAGACCGGTGATGGTCCGCACCACCGTGATGGCGAGTGTGTTCAGCAGGGCGTCGTGGCTCTCCACGTGGGCGAGTTCGTGAGCGAGCACCCCCTCGAGTTCGTCGACCGTGAGTAGCTGTAGCAGACTCCGGTCGAGCACCACCGCGCCCCGGCGCGGGCCGCCGAGTGACAGCGCGTTCGGTGCCCCGAGATCTGTGACCAGCAACGGCGGTTTCCCGGCGTCCATCGAGTCGACCAGCGCGTCCAGTCGGCGGTGTAGCTCCGGGGCACGCCTGCGCGGGAGCTCCTCTGCCTGCAGGCTGGCGACGAGTCTGACCGTTCCGGCGCGGTAACCCAGATACGCGGTGACCACCACTCCAACGGTGAGCGCGAGCACAGTCGGAACCAGCCCCGGTGGGTTCGCGGCCAGCCACCGCAACACCGCGAGCCCTGCCAGCGCGATGGCTGTGTACACTGCGAGTATCACCAGCCCGACCAGCGACATAACGAAACGAGATGTCACAGTCTATACTACGCCGAGGGTAAACAAAACCCCTGCTCTCTTTTTTTCTCCGCTCTCACCAGCGCCGCACGACCCGCGTCGGGCATGGGCATCGGGCGGACAGACGCCGCACGAGGCGCGGGTGTGAACTGCTCGGAGCTCCCGGCCGGGCACAGACATCGGACAGACAGACACCGTATCGCCGCCTCGCCGTTCACTCGTCGGGATCACCGGTTTGTCGTCCGGGTGTGTCGACGAGAATAGCGGTGTCTGCCTGGAACCCCGCGGTGAGGCTCTCCACCGGGTCGTCGGTGTCGAGTGACGCCCTCGTCCTCCGCATCAGCGTCTCCTGTGTGGCGACCGCGGGCTCTCCGTCCGGTTGTTGCTGGTCGTAGCTCCCGTCGGGGTTCATTATCCACCGCTGCGCGTTGTCCGCCAGGATCAGTTCGAGATTGAACCTCAACTGGCGGCGGAGCGTCGGGTCCTCGACGGGGGTCACAGCCTCGACACGGTGGTCGAGATTCCGTGTCATCCAATCGGCGCTGCCGATGTAGTACTCCGGTCGTCCACCGCCGGTGTCAATCGTCTTCGGGTCGTCGGCCCGCGCACCGTTCTCGAAGTAGAAGATGCGGGAGTGTTCGAGAAACGGACCGACGATCGAGTGGACAGAGATCGAGTCGCTGATACCGTCGAGTCCCGGGCGGAGTCGACAGATGTCACGGACGATGAGGTCGATATCGACACCGGCCATCGACGCCCGATACAGCTCCTCGATGATCTCCGGGTCCTCGAGGCTGTTCACCTTCACCACGATACGGGCCGGTTCCCCGGCCTGTGCGTACGCGGCCTCGCGGCGGATGTACCGGGTGAACTGCTCGCGCATCGTCACGGGTGCAACGAGCAGCTTGTGGAACTCCTTGTCGAGACCCGGCCCGGTGAAGGAGTTGAACAGTGTGACCAGGTCCTGTCCGATATCCCGGTCCGAGGTCAACACCCCGAGGTCGACGTAGCTCTTTGCCGTCTCGGAGTGGTAGTTGCCGGTGCCGATGTGCGAGTAGAGCGTGACACCGTCGTCGTCGTCCCGGACGACCAGCGCAGTCTTGCTGTGGGTCTTCAGCCCGAGGGTGCCGTAGGCAACGTGGATACCGTTCTCCTCCAGGCGACGGACCCAGTCGAGGTTGTTCTGCTCGTCGAACCGGGCTTTCAACTCGACCATGACGGCGACCTGTTTGCCGTTGTCGGCGGCCTCGATGAGTGATTGGATCACCTCCGAATCGCTCGCAGTCCTGTAGATCGCCGCCTTCACCGCCAGCACGTTGGGGTCGTTTGCCGCCTCCGTGAGAAACCGCTGGACTGTCTCGCCGAAGTCGTGATACGGGTGGTGCAACAGGATGTCCCCCTCGTTTATGTTGACGAAGATACTCTGCTCGTCGCTGTCGGTCTCCTCGCCCTCGAACACCGAGGGGCTGTCTCCCGCGAGCCGCGGGTGAGAGGCCGGTGACCACGGCTCCCGTTTCAGTTCGGGCCGGTCGAGGTCGGTCAGCGAGGCGAAATCGCGGTAGTCTATCGGCCCGTCGAGGTCGTAGATCTCGGGCTCGCTGAGATCCAGTTGCTCCTGTAGCGTTTTCCGGATGTACGGGTCCGCGTCCGACTCGATCTCCATCCGAACAACACTCGCAAACCGGCGCTGCTCGAGTACGTCCTTTATCATGTCGATGAGGTCCTCGGCGACCTCCTCGTTGCGGCTTATCTCGGCGTTGCGTGTCAGGCGAAACAGAGCCGTGTCGAGCACCTCGACGTTCGGCAACAGGACGTCGAGATTGTTTCTGATGATGTCCTCGATGAGCGCGTACCGTGAGTCCTCGGCGACCTCGATCAGTCGCGGCCGGTTCGGCGGGATCTTGATACGGGTGAACGTCTTTCCCTCGACGTTCGGCTGCCCGGTGAGAACTGCGAGTGACAGCGACCGGTTCGATATAAACGGGAACGGGTGTGCCGGGTCGAACGAGAGCGGTGTCAGGGTCGGCTTGATCGACTGCTCGAAGTGATCGTCTACCGCCTCCTGGTGTCGGTCACTCAACTGGTCGTAGGACACTATCTCGATACCCTCCTCCGCGAGTGCCGGACGGATCTGTCTCTCGTAACAGTCTGCCTGTTGCTCGAGGAGCGGTCGGAGCTGTGCCTGGACTGCCTCCCACTGCTCGCGCGGTGTTCGGCCGTCCACCGTCTCCTCGGTAACGCCGGCCTCGATCTGTTGTTTGAGACCGCCGATGCGTTTCATAACGAACTCGTCCAGATTCCGCGTGACGATAGAGAGAAACCGCACCCGTTCGAGCAGCGGGTTCTGCTCGTCCAGGGTCTGTTGCAGGACCCGCTGCTGGAAGGCGAGTTCGCTCAACTCGCGGCTCAGATACAGCTCCGGGTCGGTCAGGTCGACATCTGTCGGCTCGTACGGCTCGATCTGTGGGCTGTTCTGTGTGGGCATATACGTTTGCGGTTAGCTTTTGCGGACCTCCGGCTGTGGGTTAACGATACTGTCAGCGGCGCGTGAGTGGTAGGTTTCCGGTGGGTCGACCGAGCGCAGTGTCTCGGCCCGGTAGTCGTATGCGGTCAACTGTCCGCCGTAGACACACCCTGTATCGAGACCGACAGCGTACCTGCTCTCCAGTGGTTTCGCGAGCACGGTGTGTCCGAAGAACACGCGCGGGAGTGTGTCCCGGGTTTCGAACCAGTACGGACGGTTGTACCCACCCTCCGGGGCCAGCGACCGCGCGTTCAGCACCTCTGTGAGGCTGTGGTCGACAAACGGTTTCCGGTGGTCGATACCGCCGTGGACGACCATCACGTCGTCCCAGGAGAGAACCGCCGGGAGCGACTCCAGATACGACAGGTCGTCGTCGGTCAGCGAGTCGAGCGAACTGCGGCCGTCTATGAGTTTCTGCTCGTTGTTCCCGCGGACGGCACGGAGGTTCGGACGCGTTCTGAGGAGTTCGAGCACCCCACTGCTGTCCGGTCCCTTTCGGAGGAGGTCGCCGACGAACACGACGAGGTCATCAGGTGACAGCTCCAGACTGTCGAGCAACCGCTCCAGCGTCCCCCGACAGCCGTGGACGTCACCGACGACGTAGATATCCTCCCAGGCTGTGCTGTCGATGCGCTCGTGTGGGATACTGCTCTCAGTCCCGGGTGGTAGTTCTGGCTGCATGAGAATCCTCTCCTGACCTGGCCGCTTGGATACCTATATTACCGTCGGGCAGATATTTAAGCGGTTCTATGACTGTGGCCTGTCTGCACCGCGGCGACTGGACCACCCCCGCCACACCGACCACGAGCGCCGTGACACCGCGGAACGCGGTGACCGGACCGACTCACTCACGCGGGCGGAACTCTCGGCCTGTACGCCGAGGGGTGTATCACCCCCAGAAATCGATAACACGGTCGACCGCGCGGTCGACGAAACTCTCCTGATACCGGACGAGCAGCCCCATCGTGAGCTCCTCGTCCTCGACGGCGTAGAAGGTGGTCCGACCCTCTGTCACCTCTGTCACGACCGCCTCGTCGACGAGTCGCGAGATGTGCCAGGAGACCGTCGGCGGCGACACACCCACCGTGTCGGCGATATCCCGGTTGCGAGCGGGACCCTCCTCGAGCAGAAAAAGCAGGATGTGGCGTGTGGTTTCGTAGCGCAGTGAGGACAGCACGGTCCGTTCCGCCTCGTCGAGCGCCTGCGCGACGAACACCCGGCGTTTTCCCTGATGATCCTCGCTCACGAGCACGTCGTACTCCTCCAGCGTGTCTAGATGATACTGGAGCAACCCTGTCTCCATCTCGAGGTCCCGTTTGAGCTGGCTGAAGTGCACCCCCGGGCTCTCCTGCACGTAATCGAATATCTCCTTCCGGGTGTCCAGTTCGAGGACATCCGTAGAGTCGTCGTCCAGATCAGGGCCAGGCATCCTCCTCTACTGTCTCCGGGTGTGTGCTCTCATTGTTTCTGCCACTCGAACCGGCGGAGAACTGTCATGAGCAGGAGCAACGAGATGCCCAGCGCGAACAGACTCGTGAGCAACTCGAAGTTCGGGATCCCCTCATCGAGGAACTCGTCACCGACCTCCACCAAGATGTTCGTCGCCAGCAACGCCGCGAGCAGTGACACGATGAGAACTCCCCGGAGCCGTGTCCGGTAGTACGCGAGTGCCGTGATCAGAAACACTACCAGCGTTATCAGGAGTGTGACGACGTTGATCAGGTTCTCCGGTTCGAGGAGTTCGAGTTCGGACATCATCTGAACTCAGGTATCGGGTACATGTGAATGGTGTGTTCGTTTTAGGTGTTCTGTCCGGGGTCGCCCGCTATCCTCCCAGTCTGTGCAGCCGACCTGCCCGAACTGTCGCCGTCTCCGACAGTCATGTCGCCGCTCCCGTTTCCTGCACGATTGTCGCTCTCGACTGGCGTGTGTTCGCTCCGCTCACCTCTCGAACTACTGTCGTCCGTGCCGGAGGACAGTGCGCGTCGCGGGGATACTGTCGGTGTCTCTGGTCGACACCCTGGACTGTACTCACCGCTCAGCTGTCGTCCTCGTACCCGTCATCACCCTCCTCCTCGTCCTCCTGTTCGACTCCGAGGACGGTGCCGTTGTTGGCGTGAACGGCAACCTCGCTGACGGTGCCGTCGTCGGTCTCGATCTCGACCTCGTAGACGGGTGTGCCGTTCTCCGACTCGAGTTCGACCTCGAGCACTGCCCCGCCCACCTCGCCTGTTGCGACGTCTCTGGCCTCCTGCTCGGTCAGCGAGACATCGTCCGGTGAGACCGACCTCTCTTGCTCGTCCTCGTCTTCCTCGTCCTCCTGTTCGACTCCGAGGACACTGCCGGTGTTAGCGTGAACGGCAGCCTCGCTGACACTGCCGTTGTCGGTCTCGATCTCGACCTCGTAGGCGGGGGTGCCGTTCTCCGACTCGAGTTCGACTTCGAGCACGGTCCCGCCCACCTCGCCGGTCGCGATGTCTCTGGCCTCCTGCTCGGTCAGCGAGACATCGTCCGGTGAGATGGAGTCGTTGCCGTTCATCTGTGACGCCACCGTGGTACCACCGCCTGCGAGTACGAGGCCTGCTGCTCCCAGCAGACTGCGTCGGTTGAGATCCATCGTTGTGTCCTCTCGATACACCGTAGGGTACCCACAGATAAGTGTAATTTGGTATATTAGTCTAACAGTGGTACGCCGGGCTAACGGATCGCTATCTCATCGTGTTTTCGACAGTTCGCGGACAGAGGGAGCCGGTGACGGCACACGTGTGCCGGGGTATCAGACGCCAATCTGGCCACGGGCCATCGCCAGACCGGTCTTCAGGTAGGAGGGGCGGGTCACCTCGTCGTGTTCCTCGCTGGTGAGCATGAAATCGAAGATATCGACGTTGTCCTCGATGTGTTCACGGCTGGTCGACATCGGAATAGAGATAACGTTCTCGTGCTGTGTGACCCACCGGAGCGCGACCTGTGGGGCGGACTTGCCGTAGCGTTCGCCGATGCTCGCGAGCAGGTTGTCGCCAACGGCACCGCCGTTTGCCAGCGGACTGTACGCTGTCAGAAGCACATCGTTGTCCTGGCAGTACCGGAGCAGTTCCCGCTGTGGCCACCACGGGTGAAACAGCACCTGGTTCGTGAGGATAGGGGCCTCGGAGTGCTCGCGGGCGCGGTCGAGCTGGTCGATGTCGAAGTTCGAGACACCGATGAACCGCGTTAGCCCCCGGTCGACGGCCTCGTTCAGACCCCGCATCACCGTCTCCATGTCGGCCAGTGGATGTGGGAAGTGGATGAGCAACAGGTCGACCTGCTCGACCCCGAGCCGCTCGACACTCCCCTCGACGGAGGCCGCGATATCCTCGACACTCCGGTTCGATGGGTCGACCTTCGTCGTCAGGAAGAGCTCCTCGCGGTCGACGTCGGCCGCCGCGATGGCCTCCCCGACCCCGTCCTCGTTCTCGTACACCTGTGCGGTGTCGATGTGCCGGTAGCCGGCCGCCAGCGCGTGGGACACACTCTCCGCCGCGGTCTCGCTGTCCATCTGCCAGGTCCCGAGTCCGAGTTTGGGCACCGGTTCGGCACAGCATATCTCGTGTTCCATACACCACGCTCGTGTCGCCAGTCAAAAAGCGCTATCTATTATCCAGCACGGGTTCCAACGGACACGTGGCCAGCCAGACCAGACCCTCGGACCGGGAACAGATCCGCTGGCCCTGTCACCCACGAGCGGACCCGCTCGTGTGCCCACCCACAGGCGCGGGTGCTCCGTTCAGTGTCACCTCCGAGAGGGAGCGGCTGTGTTCCCGGGGTCCCGACAGTTCGAGCGCGTCACCGAACACCGCGAGGCCGCGCCCGCGGTCGACCCGCTCGAGCGCGGGTAGCGACGTTCTCTCACCGGTCCGGGGCGCCACCGGGTGGATGTCGCAAACGGCACTGAACTGGCTGTGACCGTCGCCGACTGCCCACACGACCTGTGGCCGGTCGAGCAGGTTGCGACACGACCGCGGGGTCGTCGACTCCACATGACAGCCGCTACCCACACCTGTCGAGTCCGCCGTTGTTAGCTCTCGCTACCGGTCTGTTGTTCCCCGCCGGATTCAAACCAACCGTCCGGCTCTTAC
>KE356579.1:458918-459990 GCA_000416085.1 halophilic archaeon J07HX64
TCGACCGGTCTGAAGGCGTACAAGGCGAGCGGCCCTGCCGATCAGGAGGACGGTCCGGGCGGTTCCGGCTACGAGGACGACGGCATGATGGGACACGACGACGAGTACGTGTTCTAATCCTGTGGTTTCACCCTCGTGCCGGTAGTCGGGCGGTCCGAGAGAGCACGCGAGTATGAAGCAGTACCCAGCCATCCCACGCGCCGCGGACGCCCCGGACCGACTGTTCGAGCAGGGGCACCTCTGGGTACTGGAGAAGATAGACGGCGCGATACTCCGATTCCAGCTACAGGCGGCCGGCTTTCTGCGCTTCGGTGACGGAACGACGGTCTACGACGCCCCCGAGGCGGTGCCTACCCCGTACCGGCCGGCTGTCCGGCACGTCCGTGAACAGCTCGACCGCGACGCGCTCCGGGCTGCTGTCGACGATGTCGAACAGGTGGTGTTTTTCGGCGAATCCACCCACGCACACCGTATCAGCTACGACTGGGACCGTCTCCCACCGTTTCTGGGGTTCGATGTCCGAGACGGCGAGGAGTTTCTCACACCCGGGGCAGCTCAGCGAGTGTTCGAACAGCTCGGTCTCCGGCCGGTCAACGCCGTCGAGCGGGAACTGCCTGCGCGCGATTTCGACCCCGACTCCTACACCGTTCCGGACTCGAACTGGTACGACGGTCCCGCCGAGGGTGTTGTTGTCCGGAACAAACGGGGTGACCGGGCCACCCTCCAGCACCCCGAGTTCCGCGACCGGCAGGAGACGGTCACTGTCGACGCCACCGCCGAGGAGCTCGCGACACGGTACGCCACCCGGCACCGGCTACAGACCCTCGCCAGGGACCTCGAGACGCGTGAGGAACCAGTGATTGTCGATACGCTCCACCAACGGGCGCTCGAGGCGCTCGCACGCGAGCACCACCGTGAACTGTTCTGTGCCGCCGACCCGGTCGACAGGAGTGCGTTTCGCTCCGCGGTTGCCGCGCGTGTCCGCGAGTTTCTCACGGAACGCTACGATTAACTGTTCGAGGGGTCCGACCCAGAGAGCGCTCACACTACGGTCGACCGCTCGGGGGAGGCA
>KE356579.1:460164-461809 GCA_000416085.1 halophilic archaeon J07HX64
GTGTGTTCGCCACGAGTTCGAGATACTCGGCGACGACGTGGCAAATAATAACTCTCTGCTGGACTCCCGAGCAGAGTGCGGCGGGGGTAGTCTCGGTGCGTATACAGTAGCGTCAGGCGTTGAGCGCGGATCTGTCGAGTCGAGTCATGCTGCTGGGGGGTCAACCCTCTGGGCCCGGGCTCTTGTTCCTGCTGGCGGTGTGCCCGCGGCGCCAGGAGCGTCGACCCGAGGGATTGTGCTATCTCGTCTGACCGAGCGGATTGCTGTGTATCCTGAGGCGGCCTGCCCTGTGTGCCGTCCTGAAGCGGTTCAGTTGTTTCTTCGACGAGTGGTTCAGACTGACCTGCGACAACGGTCTGTCTGGCCCGGTAACCTCGTCACACACAGACGGGCAGAGCACTACCGTGGGAGGTCACCCGGCAAGGTCGAGAAACAGTGATTGGACATCGAAGATAATTATATCGACTGGGTCGTTGGTGTCGAAATTGAACAGTGCCGCGTTATCCTGTACACCGGGGTCCTCAAAGTTGGTAAGGAACGTCTGGACGTCGAAGATGGTCAACTCTCCATTGCCGTCGATATCCTCGAGTAGTCCATCTCTGTCGGTGTCGGTCGCCGGGTCGGTGTTACCGCCCACAGCGACCGACAGTGTCACCCCGCCCGCAACCGACGCGTTGACCGCCGAGACTGTGATGTTGTAGACCCCGGGCGACAGCCCACCGGTGGCGTTCTCGAACGTGACTATCGTTGTCTCGCTGGCGTTCAGCGAGACAGTCTTGCTCGTCGTGTCGTTGCCGAGAGTCAGTTCCACCGGGACCGCACCGTCGGGGCCGCCGTCGTGTGACAACTCGACGCTCACGTTGTAGTTGCCTGCGGTGACTGTCGTGGTGTCACCGTCGCCGGCAACACTCAGGTTCGAGAGCGTCACGTTCGGCGAACCTGACTCACCAACGGTGATCTGTGCGGTCTGGTTGTCGTCGTCGGTGAACACGCCGTGCTCGAAGGTGCCGGTCTGGTCGGGTAGCGTCGGAGTGAATTCGACGACGGTGCTCTCGCTGGCGTTCAATTCGACGGTTGTGTTCGCCACCGCCGTGCCATCGAACCGGAACTCCACGACCTGCTCACCCGCCGCGCTGCCGGTATTGTTGACCGTCGCGTTCACGTTGATCAACGCGCCGGGAGCCGCCTCTGTGGGTGCTCTGAGGTCGCTCACGGCGAAGTTCGCCGGTGCCAGCACCGTCACGTTCTCTGTATCCGCGTCGTCCGCGCTGGACACCGTCGCAGTGTACTCGCCCGCGTCGCCGCTACCCGTGACAACTCCGAGTGTCACGTTCGTCGCCGTGCCTCCGCCGAGTGTCACGTTCGTCGAATCGGTGCCCAGCGCACCCGCGCTCAGTTCGATCGTCTGAGTGGTTTCCACATCGCCCGTATTCGTTATTTCGGCAGTGATATTCAGTTGCTCGCCCTCAACCGGCGTGGTCGTCTCTGCGATACTCACCGCGAAATCTGCCGGGGCCAGTACTGTCACGCTCGCACTCGCCGAATCGTCTGCACTCGATACTGTCGCCGTGTACTCGCCCGCGTCATCTGGGCCTGTCCCGACCGAGAGGGTCACGTTCGTCGACGCGCCCCCGCCGAGTGTCAC
>KE356579.1:461829-462847 GCA_000416085.1 halophilic archaeon J07HX64
GAGTCGGGACCCAAGAACGTAGGTATGACAGAGCAGAACGTGCTCGGGGCGGAGCTTGCTCCCTGCAACGAGGACCCGGCGACGGGCTACCGCCGGGACGGTTGCTGTGGAACCCACCCCGACGACAGGGGTCGACACGAACTGTGTGCGGTCATGACCGACGAGTTCCTGACGTTCAGTCGCCGGCGCGGCAACGACCTGGTCACACCGCGGCCGAAACTCGAGTTTCCCGGACTGGAGCCCGGCGACCAGTGGTGTCTCTGTCTCGGCCGTTGGGCCGAGGCTCTCGAGGAGGACGCCGCACCGCCGGTGGTACTCGAGGCGACGAACGAGGCGGTGCTCGACGAGGTCCCGCTCTCGACGCTGACCGAACACGAGTACGACCCCGACGCTCACGAGTTCGAGTAACGATCACTCCCCCGCGCTAATAGACCGTGTACGCCCGGTCCGAACGCATGACGCCGACCTGTATATAACTGAACCGACACTCTGGGAATATGGCTGTTTCCCCTCCGTTTCTGTGGGCCGGACAGCGTCTGTACGTCGAAGACATCGGTCACGCTATCGCCACAGATGTTGTCGAGCAACCCATCGTCTGTTGTATGCCTCTCCGGGGTGTCGACGGCCGAACCGTCCGGCACGCTGGGAACTCCTGTCACCCGGGCGGTCTGTCTGATGACAACCACACTACCGGTGTCCGGGAGGAGTGTGTCACGAGGTGTCTGGTTCCCTCTCACCGCGACCACCTGGAGAGGGTGTGTTGTGTGCTTGGCGAGGGAACCGACGAACCCCGCAACGCCACCGCAAGCACTGTCGACTCACACGGTGAGAGTGGGGGCGGTGGCCCTCGGTACCGGAACGCGTCGACACAGTCTGCTCAGTCCGCCAACCCGAAAAAGAGCACCTGCACGTCGAGGATACGCACCTCGGTCTGTTCATCATCGTCGAAGTTGAACAGGGCCGTGTTGTTTTGAGCGACCCACCCCTGGGGGTCGGAGAGGACCGTCTGCACGCCGGA
>KE356579.1:462867-464259 GCA_000416085.1 halophilic archaeon J07HX64
GTCCCGCTCTCCGAGTCGTTCGCCGAGACAACCTCGTGGCTGTAGCTCCCCGGCCCGAGCACCCCCGTGTCGATGTCCGGGAACGTAACAGTCGTGCTCGCGCCGGCCGCCAGGGTCTGAGTCTGACTCCGACCGAGTCCACCGACGGTCAGCGTGATACTCTGGGTGCCCGCCAGGCCGCCGACGTTCTCGATGTCGGCCGATACGTCGACCGCAGTCCCGTTCGTGACCGTCACATCTGCCGGTTGGAGACCGCTCACGGTGAACTTTGCCGGTGTTCCAACGGACGCGTCGAACGTCGCGACCCCCTGTGTGGTGCCGTCGGAGAACCCAACTGCACTCACCGCGGCGTTCGAACTCGACCCGTCGTCGTACTCCGACGACGGGGTGGAACCGCCGTCGAACGGACCTGTGCTCTCGTCCCACGGGTCACCCGCGTCACCGCGGTTGGTGTTGTCGTCCAGGTCCCCGTTCCCGTCGGCGGCCTCGATATCGACCAGTTTACTGTTCTCGTTGTTGTTACAGTTGTTCGAGAACACACAGTCGTCCCCGAGGCGCGACTCGTTTATGTGTGTGACCAGCAGTCCCTCACCGGGCAGCCCTCTGTCGAAGCCGACCCGCTGGCGGTTCGCGACGTAGAAGTACTCGCCGTTCGTGTTGTTGCTCTCGTCGAGCAGTCTGAGATACTCGGTGCTCTGCGAGACGTTGTTCAGGCTGACACCCTTCTGCAGTTCGCCTGTCGTGACTGTGGGCGGATCGAGCCAGCCGAGAGACGCCTTTGTCCAGGCGGTCATGTGGTTCGGTGCGTCCCCACTTCTGACGACAGTCCCGTACGACCCGCTCCCCATCAGCCCCCAGTTGCCGATGCCCGCCGAGGAGCCATCGGTGTCGTACAGATCCGGCAGACCCAGTCCGTGGCCGAACTCGTGAGCGTAGACACCGATTGTCGCAATCTGTCCGCCGTAGGTCTCCGGCTGTACTGTATACCCGTTGACGTATATCGTCGCGCAATCGGGTGAACTGTCGTCGGTGACGTATGCGGACTCGGTTCCGGCCGAGAGGTACCAGCGGTGTGACCAGATGTCCTCCGTCTGCCGTGTCACCTCCTGGCCGCCGCCCTGGTGGATGGTGGCGAACTGGTCGACCACACAGTCGCCGTCGTTGTCGTACTGCGCGAAGTCGACCTGGTCGTCGGCCTTCTGTGCGGCCTCCTTTACCAGTTCGGCCGCGCCGGTCGGGGAGCCACCGTCACCGATACCGCCGCCGCCGTAGTACGACTGGCCGTTGTCGGCTGTCTCCCACCCAGTCACGTTGCCGGTCAGCGTCAACTGCCCGCCGGAGTTCTCCTCGTAGTAGTCGGTGACACTTCCCCGGACCGGTCGCGATGTCGGG
>KE356579.1:464279-465304 GCA_000416085.1 halophilic archaeon J07HX64
AGTCCGGTCGGAACGACGCCGGCACCCGGTCGATGCCGACGCGCGCATCCCCGGGCACGAGTCGGCCGTCGCCACGGGTCGCGTAGTACCAGTAGCCGTCCTCGCCTCTGAGCACGGTGTAGCCGTCGACTGTCCGCCAACCGCCGGTCGGACCCGCCGACCAGAACTGCGCCTCGAACGTCACACCGTCTGGCTGTTCGAGTGTCGGCGTCGGGTCGAACGGACGGGTCACGCTGTGCGGGACCCCCGACCGTTCCCCGCTCGCCGAGTCCAGCACCCCTGCCTCACCTGTCACGCCTGTCTGGTGGTCAGTTGTCGAGATATTCCCGCTGCTGTTACCCGGGTCCTGCAGGTTCCCGGGTGTCCCGACGACAGTTCCGACCCCGTTCTCCGGTTCGGCCACATCTGCCCCACTCTGTGCCGCCGCACCGACCGTTACCGCCACACCGACCGTTGCCGCCGCGACGAACACACCCAGCGCAATCACGAGTGCCGTGACTCTGGTCTCCATCGACAGAACATTACTCGATTGTGAACATATCTTTTGCGGTCACACAGCGTGTCTGTGTGGAATCGGAATGAAAACGAGGCGAGGTCCGGGCGCGGGGATCGAACCCGCGTCTTGGGCGCCACAGGCCCAAAGGATGCCATTACCCCAGCCCGGACACGCACACGGTCGTAACCCGGTAACGGTCAAATACGTTTCGAAGTCCCCGACTCTCCCTCCGGGTCTGGCCTGTGACTGTCGGTTCAGAGCCCCTGGAACCCCTGTTCGCGCACCTCGTCGAGCAGTTGCTCGACAGTCCCGCTGAGCACACGGTTCTCGGCGGTGGGTTCGTAGCCGTCGAACACCTCGTGGACAGTCCGGACGCAATCAGAGAGGGTATCGAGACCGTAGCCGCCCTCCAGGGTGAACGCGAGACCGGCGTCCAGTTCCTCAGTGAGCGTCTGGACGGCGCTGGTGAGACGCGCGAACCCCTCTGTCGAGACGCCATCCGGGAGATGGGGTCGTGCTCGTGTGCGTC
>KE356579.1:465324-469783 GCA_000416085.1 halophilic archaeon J07HX64
CACGTTGCCGGTCAGCGTCAACTGGCCGCGTGAGTTCTCCTCGTAGTAGTCGGTGACACTCCCTGGACCGGTCGCGATGTCGGGGTCGTCGCCGAACAGCAGGCTCTGGAACTCCGACGGGGAGTGATTCCTCGAGGTGTCACTGAAGTTTATCGCCACGACGGGGATCTCCTGTGTCCCCGTCGGAGGGACCTCGTCGATCCCGACAGGCGCCGAGTCGGTCCCGACTGACGGCGCGAGTCCGGTTGGAACCGACGCCGGCACCCGGTCGATACCGACACGTGCACTCCCGGGCACGAGTTGACCGTCGCCGCGGATCGCGTAGTACCAGTAGCTGTCCGCGCCTCTCAGCACGGTGTAGCCGTCGACCGTCCGCCAACCGCCGGTCGGTCCCGCCGCCCAGAACTGTGCCTCGAACGTCACCCCGTTTGGCTGCTCGAGTGTCGGCGTCGGGTCGGACGGGCGGGTCACGCTGTACGGGACCCCCGACTGTTCCCCGCTCGCCGGGCCCAACACCCCCGCCTCGCCTGCCACACCCGTCGAGACGTTCCCGCTGCTGTTAGCTGGGCCCTGTAGGTCCCCGGACATCCCGACGGTAGCTCCGACCCCGCTCTCTGGTCCGGCCAGATCCGCCTCGTCCTGTGCCGCCGCGCCGACTGTTACTGCCGCGGCGAACACAGCCAGCACAACCACGAGTACCGTGAGTCTGGTTCGCACTGAATACACGTTAGCTCATCCTGAAAATAGATTTTGTGGTCACACACCTGTCGTCAGGGCGAACAACTTTTGCTGTGACACCACCGCCGTGACACGTCGGTCGCCCCCGGCCGTTCACCGCGTCGCCTCGAACCCGGGGTCACGCCGGCGACACTGGTCGCACTCGTGTCTGTGTGAGAGCACAGTAAACCACGAGACGAGGTCCGGGCGCGGGGATCGAACCCGCGTCTTGGGCGCCACAGGCCCAAAGGATGCCATTACCCCAGCCCGGACACACACAGCCGTAACCCGGTAACGGTAAAATACGTTTCGAAGTCCCCGACTCTGCCCCGTGACCGTCGGCTTAGAGCCCTTGGAACCCCTGTTCGCGCACCTCGTCGAGCAGCTGTTCGACGGTCCCGCTGAGCACACGGTCCTCGGTGGTGGGCTCGTAGCCGTCGAACACCTCGTGGACAGTCCGGACGCAGTCAGAGAGGGTGTCGAGACCGTAGCCGCCCTCCAGGGTGAACGCGAGCCCGGCGTCCAGTTCGTCCGCCAGCGTCTGGACGGCGCTGGTGAGACGCCCGAACCCCTCTGTCGAGACGGCCATCCGGGAGATGGGGTCGTGCTCGTGTGCGTCGAACCCGGCACTCACGAGCACCAGGTCCGGGTCGAACGCCGCGAGCGCGGGGCGGACGACCGTCTCGAGCGCTGTGAGGTACGCACTCGAGGTTGATCCCGGCGGTAGCGGGAGGTTCATCGTCCGTAACTCGCCGGGACCCTCACCGGTCTCCTCGACGGCTCCCGTTCCGGGGTAGATACCGTCCTCGTGCATCGAGACGTAGAACACGTTCTCCCGTTCGTAGAGTATCTCCTGGGTGCCGTTGCCGTGGTGGACATCCCAGTCGAGGATGGCGACCCGGTCTGCGCCTCCCTCGTCGAGTGCCGCCTGTGCGCTGATCGCGGCGTTGTTGAAAAAACAGAACCCCATCGCGTCGTCGCCGAGCGCGTGGTGGCCGGGCGGTCTGCTGAGCGCGAACGGTGTCTCCCGTCCGTCCGCACCCTCGAGTGCTGTCCGGCCGGCCCACTCGGCGAGGCCAGCACTCGCACGCGCCGCCTTCCAGGTGCCGACACTGGCGACGGTGTCCGCGTCCCACCGGCCGCCGCCGCGCGCACAGAACTGTTCCAGCGCCTCGACGTACTCCCGGTCGTGGACAGCGAGGATGCGCTCGATGTCGGCCGGGGGCGGCGCGGAGTAGTCGACCCCGTGGGATCTGTCGAGCCCGTCCCGGATCGCCGACAATCGGTCCACGCTCTCTGGGTGTCCGTCGCCGGTGTCGTGGTCGAGGCAGTCCTCGAGATAGCCGAAGTTCATGTGAAGTGTGGCTCCAACTCGTCGTAGCGTTCGATATCCGCGCGTTTGACCGTTCGTCTCCCGGCGTGGTCTGCGAGCACCGCGGCGGCCGTGGCTACGGCGTCGGCCTCGGCCTCGAGCTGTGACGCGAGCGCCACCCGGGCGTTCATGGAGACGCGGTACTGGTCGTCGATCTCCAGACGTGCCACCCTGTCGACCGGCGCAATCGGCAGTGCGAGCCCTGCCTTCGGCGGGGTCGACTCGACGCCGAAGTCCCCGAGCATCAGCGTCTTGCGCCCCTCTGTTTTCGCCCGCTCCGCGGCGGCGACAGCCCGTTGTGCCCCCTCGTGCTGTATCCGGCTCGCGAGCGCCTCGGCGGCCCCGGAGCTCACACGCAGGTCGTCGGCGTTGCGCCGGATTATCTCGTCCACCGGCGCGAACGGTAGCTCGACGCTCATAGCGTATACCGGGGCTGTTGCGGTCAAAACGCTTGCGCTCGTCTGCTCGACATCGGCTCTCCGGGCGCCTGCCACGACCCGTCTCGCACCGCTGACAGACCATCCTGCATCCCTGTCCCCCTGTTCCCGGCGTGTCACAGTCTGTTTCGCCGGAGGCACAGTCACCCCTCGTGTGTCGGGCAGAACACAGCCCTCTTTATTCTGGGCCTACCTCCACCGAGATATGGGAGAACTCGCAATCGTCGGCGGGAGACTGCTCCGGCCGGACCTGCGTGTCGAGCGTGCGGACGTGCTGGTCGACACGGACAGCGGCACAGTCACAGCAGTCACGGACCCCGACGACCGTGATATCGCCGGCGGAGCCGACGACCGTCTCGACGCGACGGGTGGACTCGTGATTCCGGGGTTGGTAAACGCCCACACACACGTCGCGATGACACTGTTCCGCGGCGCGGCCGACGACAAGCCGCTCGAGGACTGGCTCCGCGAGGATATCTGGCCGGTCGAGGCCGAACTCCAGGCCGACGATGTCCGCGCCGGGACCGCCCTCGGTGTCGCCGAGATGATCCGCTCCGGGACCACCACGTTCGGTGATATGTACTTCTTTATGTCCGAGGTGGCCGATATCGTCGCCGAGTCGGGGGTGCGCGCCCGACTCGGTCACGGCTGTATCACGGTCGGAAAGTCGGAGGCGGCGGCCCACGAGGAGTTCGAACAGGGCCTCGCGTTCGCCCGTGAACACGACGGTCGCGCCGACGGCAGGGTTCGGACGATGTTCACACCCCACAGTCTGACGACCGTCGACGAGACGTTCTACCGGGAGTACCTCCCGGCGGCCCGCGAGGCTGGCCTGCCGGTTCACCTCCACGCAAACGAGTCCGCCGACGAGGTCGACCCGATCGTCGAGGACCGTGGTGTTCGACCGCTCGTGTACGCCGACGAGATGGGGGTTCTCGACGGGCGTGCGTTCGTCGCCCACGGCGTTCACGTCGACGAGCGCGAGCGCGACCTGCTCGCCGAGCGCGGGACGGGGGTGGTCCACTGTCCGGCCTCGAACATGAAACTCGCGAGCGGGATGGCACCCGTACAGGCGCTGCGCGAGGCAGGTGTGACGGTAGCGCTCGGTACCGACGGCGCGGGGTCGAACAACGACCTGGATATGTTCGACGAGATGCGCGATGCCGCGATGCTGGGGAAACTCGCTGCCGCCGATGCGAGCGCGGTGCCCGCCAGGACTGTCGTCGAGATGGCGACCGTCGCGGGTGCCGACCTGCTCGGGTTCGACAGCGGGCGCATCGAACCGGGTGCAAACGCCGACATCGCGGTGCTCGACCTCGACACCCCTCGTCTCACGCCCGAGCACAGCCTCGTGAGCCACCTCGCGTACGCCGCAAACGGAGGTGACGTGCGCCACACTGTCTGTGACGGACAGGTCCTCATGCGCGACCGAGAGCTGCTGACGCTCGACCTCGAGACGGTGATGGCGGAGGCCAGTGACCACGCACGGACACTGTTCGAGCGCGCCGGACACGCCTGAGAGCGCCGTCTTGCCCCCAGACGGGTGCCAGACGCCGCGGGGCTTCGGAAGGAGTAAGTGGTACGGAGCGGCAAACAGTTACGCGTGACCACGCCAGTACGGCGCGGCACGGCGTTCGCGCTCGTCGGGTCGCTCGCGCTCGTCGTGCCACTGGCAGATATCCCGGAGCCGGCGGTGGCGACACTCGCCACGGCGGGTCCGTTTCTCGCGGTCGCGGCGTTCGCGTTGCTCGCCCGCCCAGGGGGGCTCCCGTTCGAACTGTTCGCCCGGCCGGCCGACCGGCGTGACGGCCGGCTCTACGGGTTAGCGGCGTTCGCCCTCGTGACTGCCGGGTTAGCGGTGCTGGTCGTCGGGTTCGACCTGCCCGAGCACGTCTTCGTGGTGACGGTGCTGGTGCTCGCGGTCGGCAACCTC
>KE356579.1:469803-471050 GCA_000416085.1 halophilic archaeon J07HX64
GCGGTCACGTTCAACACCTCACCTTCGACTGGCGTCGTCGTCGCCGCAATACTCACCGCGAACGAACCTGCCGCTAGCACTGTCACATTCTGACTGGCGCTGTCGTCTGCACTCGTAACCGCGACACTCACCGCTGGCGTGTCACCCGATTCCGTCGTGTAGCTGAACTGCCCGCTGAACGTCTCGCTCCCGTTCAGCGTCACACTGGCTTCAGTATCCTCGGGACTCCCGTTGACCGCGAAGTCGATATCCTGCGTGTCCTGTACGTCGCCGATGTTTGTCACCTCGTAGGCGACCGCGATTGTCTCCCCTGCTGTCACCGACGAGTCCACACTCGTCAGCGTCACGTCGAAGTTCGCCGGTGCTCCAACGGAAGCGTCGAACGTCGCGGTTCCCTGTGATGTGCCGGCGGAGAACTCGATTGCGCTCACCTCGACACTCGAATCTGTCCCGTTGTCGTAGTCCGACGACGGGGTGGAACCCTCGTCGAACGGACCTGTACTCTCGTTCCACGGGTCACCCGCGTCACCCCGGTTGGTGTTGTTATCCAAGTCGCCGTTCCCGTCGGCGGCCTCGATATCGACCAGTTTGTTGTTCTCGTCGTCGTTACAGTTGTTCGAGAACACACAGTCGTCCCCCGAGGCGCGACTCGTTTATATGTGTAACCAGCAGTCCCTCGCCGGGCAACCCTTTATCGAAGCCGACCTGCTGGCGGTTCTCCACGTAGAAGTACTCGCCGTTCGTGTTGTTGCTCTCGTTGAGCAGTTTGAGATAGTCGTTGCTCTGCGAGACGTTGTTCAGGCTGATACTGTCCCGTAACTCGCCTGTTGTGACTGTGGGCGGATCGAGCCAGCCGAGATACGCCTTTGTCCAGGCGGTCATGTGGTTCGGTGCGTCCCCACTCCTGTTGACACCCCCGTACGACCCGCTCCCCATCAGCCCCCAGTTACCGATACCCTCCGAGGAGTAATCGGTGTCGTACAGATCCGGCAGACCAAGTCCGTGGCCGAACTCGTGGGCGTAGACACCGATTGTCGCGATCTGTCCGTAGAAAGTCTCTGGCTGTATCGTGTACCCGTTGACCTCTATCGTCGCGCAATCGGGTGAACTGTCGTCGGTGACGTACGCGGACCCGGTTCCGGCCGAGAGATACCAGCGGTGTGACCAGATATCCTCCGTCTGGTCTGTCACCTCCTGGCCGCCGCCCTGGTGGATTGTGGCGAACTGGTCGACCACGCAGTCGCCGT
>KE356579.1:471070-477519 GCA_000416085.1 halophilic archaeon J07HX64
TCGTCCGCGGGTTGACCGACACCCCCGTGCTCGCAATCGCGGGGTTCGTCGTCGGTGGCGCGCTCGCGGGCAGCGCCGGCCAGCTCGTCACCGTCCAGTTGACCGACACACAGGTGACCTGGCAGGTCGGGACCTTCCTCGGTGCGAGTGGCGCACTCGCCGCGGCGCTCGTGCGGGAGACGCTGTTCCGCCGGGACGACGCGCCGGTGGTGGTCTCGGTCGCACTGCTGCTGTGGATGCTGAGCGCACTCGCCGGCGACATCACGGCGACGCGTCTCGGTGTTGCACTCGCGGCGACGACTCTGCTCGGGTACACCGCCTTCGCGCTCGGGACCGCCTCGATCCCCGGTATGCTGACCGGCGTGTTGCTCGTCCTGTTGACGACCGTCCTCGGGGGGTACGGCTGGTTCGCGATGCTCGTCGCGTTTTTTGCGATCGGGGGGCTCTCGACGAAGATCGGCTACGAACAGAAAGCCGAGCGCGGCGTCGAACAGGAAAACGAGGGTGTACGCGATACGGGCAACGTGCTCGCGAACTCGTTGGTCGCGCTGGTGGCGGTGCTCGCGGTTCCTCCGGGCGCGGAACTCGGGGTGCCCGAGGTGGTGTTTTTCTACGCGTTTGCGGGTGCGATCGCGGCGGCGCTCGCGGACACACTCTCCAGCGAGATCGGCTCGCTGTACGATAACCCACGGCTGGTGACGACACTCGAACCGGTCGACGCTGGGACCGACGGTGCAGTCACCTGGCAGGGCACAGTCGCGGGTGCCGTTGGTGCAGGTATCATCGCGCTTGTGAGTCTGTCGGCCGGTAGCGGTCCCGTCGGTGTCGTGGTCGTCCTCGTCGCCGGTGTCGTGGGGACGACCGCCGACAGCCTGCTCGGTGTCGTCCTCGAGGGCGAACTGCTGGGCAACCAGGGTGTCAACTTCTTCGCGACGCTGGTGGCGGCTGTTGTCGCGGCGACTGTCACGGCCACCGTGGGGGTGTCTGCGTGACCCGCGTCCGGCCCGGTCGACCAACCGACCTCGACGCGCTTGCCCGGGCACAGACAGCACTCACCGAACCGGCCCCGGAGCTGCTCGCCGGTGTCCTCACCGACGAGGGACCGGGGACGATCCTCGTCGCTGTCGACGGCGTCCCGGTCGGTTATCTCCTCGCGATCCCGGGCCCCGGAGTGGTGTACGTGGCCGAACTCGCGGTCCGCCCGGACTGCCAGCGCCAGGGGCACGGCTCGGCACTGCTCTCGATACTCCTCGAGCGCACACGCGACCACCAGACGGTTCGCCTGACTGTCGCCGCCGACAACGAGGCTGCCCGACGGTTCTATGACCGACACGGGTTCGAACCCGCCGAACGACTCGAAGACCACTTCAACAGCGGTGACGGGCTCGTGCTCGTCCGACCAACCTGAGCCGTACACTCGATGCAGTGTGCGGCTGTCCGGACTGTGTTAGAAGCGCAGAGGATAGATCGTATTATATAAACAAGCACACGATAGGCCCAACCGGCAGACGTAGCTTGAGTTCGTCGGATCGGTGTTCTTACTGTTCAGTTTCGTGGTGGTCTCGGTGCCGTCGACAGTCGCACCGATTGCAGAGACGTTCGACGCGGTGAACAAAACACCCGCAACGTTGCCCGTGCTGGTGGCACAGGCGGGTGTCGACGCAACGTCGCCGGCGACTACAGACGAGAAATAAACGAAAACACAGAGGCGACACCGCTCACCGGCGCGGACTGAGTTACGTGACAGCAACATCGGTATCACGGCGGTGACACCCCCGCTGTGGCTCGTCCGTCGGTACGACCCTGTCGGGGTGGCGACGCTCGTCTTCCCCGCATCGGACTGATTATCGGGTACATAGGCGTGTTCACCCGCATCGGACTGATCATCGGGTACATGGGCGTGTTCACCCGCATCGGACTGATCATCGGATAGATGGGCGTGTTCACCCGCATTGGGGGACCCCAGTTGTGGAATCGGTCTGGCTGGGACACTCACACCGGTCGTGCGCTGTGCACAGTCCGGGGCGCAGGAACGTCGGCCTGCTCACCCGGTTTTCTGGCTGTGATCGGCGGCTGCCGGCCGAGTTTGTGTATCCGGTGACCTCGCGGGCTGTCGGCGTCACGCGTCACGCTTGACCTATCTGATAGCTGTCGGCTGTGCTGTGAGATCACAGGAGAGTCGAACCGAGACCCGGTCGAGTTAGTCCTGTGTGGGAACTGTCGCCTGGTTCTCGGCCTCTTTATCAACTGCTCCGTGTGACCCGAGGCGTGCCCACAGCAGCAGGAAACTCGGAAGCACGAGCACACTAACCACGAACGACAGCACCAGCGCGAGCACGACGATCAGCCCGAACGACTGAAACACCACAGATGGATGCAACAGCAGTGTCGCAAAGACCGCACCCGAGGTGAGCACGCTCCCGAGCAGTGCTCCGCCGGTACCCCGGACAGTCGTTTCGAGCGCCGCCACGGGCTCCTGTCCGCGGTCGAGTTCCTGTGCGAACCGGTTACTGATGTGGATGTTGTAGTCGATACCGAGCCCGATTGTGATACTCACCAGGAACGCCGTAATGAACGTCAGCGGGACACCGAACAGGTACATCCCGGCGAACACCAGGCCAACGACCAGCACGATCGGAATCACGGTGACGACCCCGAGGAGGAGCTGTCGACGCTCGACCCAGTACATCCCCGCGAGCACCACCGCGACACCGCCAAAGGCGAGCAGCATCGTCCAGAGGATGCTGTCGGCGATCTCGCCGAGCCCCGCGTTCGACACCGTGGCGAAATCCACCGGAACGGCGCTCAGCCCGTTTCCTTCCATGACGTCTGCGATTGCGTGTACCTCGTCGCCGCGCTCGTTGATACCGGTCTCCTGGTCGATCGGCACCAGCAGTCGCATCGAGCGGTACCCGCCGTCTGTCCGTTCGAGCACGTCACCCGCTTCGTCGGGTGCCCGGTCGTAGAGTGCGTCGTACAGGACTGTCAGGTCCCCCTCGACAGGCGCGGGCTGTGCTGTCTCCATCGCGTCGGCAAAGGGCTCGTGTTCGTCGGTGAGTGTCGCCACCAGGTCCGCGAACTCGTCGTCGCTCTCGGCGACACCCGCGACCAGGCTGGCGAACGCGTCGTTCGCGACAGCGCCCTGCCGGATCAACACCAGCGGCGAGAGCACCGGAACCGACCCGTCCTGCTCGAAGGTGACATCGCTGTCCCGGACCGCGGCTGTTCCGGCCTGGAGCTGTTGCAGTGCCGTCGCGTTGGTGACGTTCCCCCGCAGGAGGAACGCGGTCGCCCGCTCGCGCTCGTCGTCGGACTGGTAGTTTGCTCGCACGTAGTCGAGATTCTGCCGGTAGTCGGTTTCGTGGGCACTCCAGCCGAGCGGTTCGGGGAGTTTGGTCTGCCAGCTGTCCTCGTCGGCGAGGTCCTGCTGGAACCCCTGCCTGTCGAGGTCGGTGTAAGCGAGCACACCGAGACCACCCGCGAGCACCGACAGCACTACGACCACGAGCGCCCCGCGACGGGCGAGGCTCACCCCCGAACTCAGCAGCGGCCGCAGCCGTCCGGTCGTGCCGAGCGCCGCCTTCCGCCGGTTGATCCCGCGTCGCTCCAGCAGTCTGTCGATACTCAGCTTCAGTGCCGGCACCAGCGTCACGAACACCACGACTGCCCCGAGCACCCCCAGCGTGATGACGAGTCCGAACGCCCTAATGAACCCGACCGGGTTGGTGATGTTCGCCATGAACCCCACACCTGCTGTCACCGCGACCAGCAGGAACGCGATCATCACGGACCTGCTGGAACGGTACATCGCCGTCTGTACCCCGACATCGACCGCCCCCTCGCCGCCCGCTTCGTGTTCGGCGCTGTTCTCGGTGGGTTCCTCCTCATCCTCGTTACTGCTGGGGGCCGATGTCCCGTCGCGCTGCTCCCGGTAGCGCATGAACACGTGCAGTCCAAAGTCGATAGACAGCGCGAGGATGAGTATCGGTCCGACGATGCTGGCGAAGCCGGCAGGGATACCGAGCCAGCCCAGGATGCCGAAAAACCAGACCAGCGAGACGGAGACACCGACGAAGCCGAGCAGTATGTCGACCAGGTCGCGGTAGGCAACCGCGAGCACCCCGAGCACCAACAGGAGCGCCGGTGGAACCAGCAGCCAGAACACGTCGGTTATCTGTGCCGACTCGAAGCTCTCCTGTGCGAACGTCCCCATCGTGAACGTTGTCTCGCTGTTCTGTGCCGTCTCGAACAGCACCTGCTGGGCTGCCGCGGCCGGCAGGGGCTCCTGTTGCTGTGTGACGGTGGCTTGTTCGAACTCGAAGGTCATCCGCAGGCTCTCGGCTGTGGCTGTTCCGGGCTCGTAGCTCCGGGGGAGATACCGCCCGGCCCGGTCGGGGTCCGCGTACACCGCCCGGACCGCCGCCGTGAACGCCTCGTTGCTCGCGGTTTCGATCGCTGTCCGTTGCTCCGTGAGTGTGGCGTCCTCGCCGGCGAGCTGTCGCCCGACGGCGTTCGGCGGCCCCGTGACCGCCTGCCCATCTATCAACTCCGACGTGACCGTCTCGGACCCGAGCACCGTCTCCTGGTACTCGAGGGCTGCGACCAGCGACGACCGCGAGAGCGCGTTCCCGTTCTCGGGCCGGAGGTACACACTCGAGACGGCTGTCGACTCCTCGTCGTCGAGGTAGCTGTCCTCGGTGTAGCTGAGCGCCTGCCCGACCTCTGTCTGCTCGAACACGCCGGTGTCGATGTCCGTCTGGTTCTCCATGTCGACCTGTGTCATCCCGACGACCATCCCGCCTGTCAACAGCAGCATCACCACGATGACCAGCAACGGTCGCCCCGTGACCACCGTCGACACCCGCCTCGCGACTGCCTCGAACAATCTCACCACCTCCCCCCGGACCCGCTACTCCACCGACTCGTGGATAGCTCGCCCGACCTCCCCCGGGCACTGCCACCCCATCGGCCCCCGGACAGTTTGGCTAACCACTCTGGTGTACTGCCGCCTGTCTCGACGACACTCCAACTGTGATCTATCCGCCCACCGCCGGGGTTTCCCCGACTGTCTCGTGTGCGCTGAACCCTGTTCACCTGTCTACTCTCCGTCTGTCTATCTGTGGGTGTTCGACCCATATACCCCTGTTCGAGATATCTCTGCTTGTCACTTTCACCAATATGTTGGGGTGAGTCACACACAGATTGGACACACTTATGAGCACGTGTACCCGTGTTCGAGACAGACAGACGACAGATGATCAGCGCATCGTTCCGTATCAAACTCCCGGGACATCTGTGGGTTGCGGAGCTCTCGACGGAGTTCCCCCGGGCGACGTTCCGGCTGTTGTCGGGGTACAGAGCCGAGGGCACGGCGCTCGAACTCGGCGAGGTGCTCGCGGAGACACCGTCGGTCGCGGTCGAGTCGATGCGGTCACACCCCTCGATGGAGTCGTTCCAGGTACTCGAATCCGAGGATGAACGGGCGCTCGCAAAGTACGAGACGACCGATACCGACCTGTACGCGTTCGTGGAGGCGTCGTCACTGACAATCGAGTTTCCCGTCGACGTGAGAAACGGCTGGTACGAGTTCGACCTGACGGGCACACGCGAGGAGCTGGACCGTCTGCAGGAGTACCTGGACGAGTCGCCGCTCCCGTACGAACTGCTCTCGCTCGTGCGGACGAGCGAGGCAGAGGGGCTGTTGACCGACCGTCAGCGCGAACTGCTTGAGACGGGGTTGCGCCTCGGCTACTTCGAGGTGCCCCGGGGCTGTACGCTCGCGGAGCTGTCCGCGGAGCTCGACGTGGACAAATCGACCGCGAGCACCGTCCTCCGGCGCGGGGAGGCCCGACTGCTGAACTGGTATCTGACCGGCCCACAGCACAGGTAAACCTACAAACAGGCGTCGTTAACAGCCAGATATGTGGACCGCGCACGAGCACCGTGTGACAGCCTGTTCCGGTGAACTTCACGTTTGGGGGTCGCCGACAGCTATCGCAGTTTCTTCCGCAGGCGGCGGTAGACACGGCTCGAGGAGCGGACACCCCAGGCGTACAGCCGGTCGGGCACGAGCGGCGGCGACCCGATCGGGCCGACGCGAGAGGTGCCGATCGTCTTTGCCTCGACGTAGCGTTTCAGCCCCTCGGGTCCCTGACGGTGGCCGATACCGGAGTCTTTCATGCCGCCCATCGGCGCACCGGGGGCGGCGTAGGCGGTGGCGTACGCGTCGTTCACGTTGACTGTGCCACACTCGATATCGCGGGCGATCTCCGCGCCGCGCTCGATATCACTCGTCCAGACACTCCCGTTCAGCCCGTAGGCGGAGTCGTTTGCCGCCTCGATGGCTGCCTCTGCCGAGGAAACGGACTCGACACGGACGACCGGGCCGAACGTCTCCTCGCAGGCCGGTAGCGACTCTCCAGGCACGTCGGTCAGCACCGTCGGCTCGT
>KE356579.1:477539-484227 GCA_000416085.1 halophilic archaeon J07HX64
TCGGCGACGAACCGCTCCAGGAACTCGTCGTAGAGCGGCTCTTCGACGTAGATGCGCTCGGCGGCGAGACAGAGCTGTCCGGCGTTCGTGAACGCCGCGATTGTTGCGCCACGAACCGCCTCGTCCACGTCGGCGTCCGCGAGCACGACCATCGGGTTCTTGCCGCCGAGTTCGAGCGAGCAGTCGATCAGCTGTCGGCCGGCCTGCTCGGCGACGATACGGCCGGTTTCGGTGCTCCCGGTGAAGGTCACGTGGTCGACCCGCTCGATCAGCGCCGAGCCGACCTCGGCACCGTCACCGGTGACGACCTGACAGAGCGCTCCGGGTAACCCCGCCTCCACAAACAGCTCCCGCAGCCGGAGTGCCGTGTAGGGCGTGCGGTCGTCGGGCTTCATCACGACACCGTTGCCGGCGACGAGCGCGGGGATAGCGTCGATAAACGAGAGCGCGAGCGGGTAGTTCCAGGGCGAGATGATACCGGCCACGCCGACGGGGTCGTAGCTTACCTCGGCTGTCGTCACGAGCGGTATCAACGACCGACGGCGCTCGTCGGCCAGCAGCCCCGGCGCCGTCTCCGCGTAGTAGTCCGCCCACAGCGGTGGGTCGATTATCTCCTCCAGGGCGTCGCGGCGCGCCTTTCCGGTCTCCAGCTGGATGAGGTCGAGCAGTTCGGCCTGGTGCTGCTCGACGAGGTCGGCGAACCGGTCGAGCACGGCTGTCCGCTCCTCGACCGGGCGGTCGGACCAGGCCTCACCGGCGCTGCGGGCCCGCTCGACAGCCCTGTGCACCGCAGCCTCGTCGAGTCGCGGGATGGTCCCGATCGGCTCGTCGACCCCCGGTGCTCTAACGGTGATCGGGTTGTGCTCGCCGTCACCCGCAACCCCCGCCGTGAGCGCCGCGATGCGCTCGGCGTCCCAGCGCGTGCCGGCGAACGTCGACCCGTCTACCACCGTAGATGTTGTCTCTGTTGCCATACCCTATCTTTGCGCAGTCACGGTGGTTAGTGTTCCGACTCACGCGACCGTCTGCGCGGCGCTCAGTCCGGTACGACCTCTATCCCCCGGAGTGCCAGCAGCAACACCACCACCGCAACAACGAGCCCGAGCGCGGCTGTCTCGGGCTGTTCACCGACCACCACACTGTGGACAGCCGTTCCCGCGGCGACGATCCCGAGACCGACGAGCGTGCTCGCCGCCGCGTGCACCAGCTCCAGCCGGAGTGTGGGTGCCTGTCGGCCGAGCTGTTCGCCCAGCGAGAGGGCGGTGCTCCCGAGGTCCAGCGCGAGCAGCGCGCCCGTGACACCGACCAGGGTGGCGACAACCGGCGCACCCGAACTGCCGCCGGCGAGCACCGCCACGACGAGTATCGCGCTCCCGGCGGTCACAGCCTGCTGCTCGCCGGCCGCGAGCCCGGTCACCAGAACGAGTCCACCGAGCAGACAGCCGGCGAACGCGACCGGCGAGTAGACACCTGCCACCGTCGTGGTGACCGCGGCAACGAGTGCGAGAGCACTGCTCGGCCGGGTCGGCGCGCGGTCGATGCGGTGGTCGGCGCTCACCGGGCTGTCACCTCCCGGGTGAACAGCTCCTCGAGCGACGCCGAGGGGTCCCAGTCGAGCACGGGGATACCCGCGCCTCTGAGGTGGCTCACGAGCAGCCGACGCCGGACCCGCATCAGCCGGCGGCTCGGCGTTTCTGTTGCCGTCGGGTCCGGACTGACGACTGTTGTCGGGTGACCGTACGCCTCGAACCGGCGGACAAGTCGGGCAGCGTCCGGGTCGAGGAGCGGCGAGAACACCACCAGCTGTGTGTCCTCGGGGAGTGTCGCCCGGAGCCGGGGTATCCAGTACCAGGGCCGCGGGTGGTGGTTGGTGTCCGCCTGGAAGGCGGGGTCCGAGGCGAGCAGTTCGCGGCCCTGCTCGCGGTGACGCGCCCCGGTGTCGGGTGCGAGGTAACACTCGCCGCCGCCGAACGCCGCGATACCGACCTGGTGGCCGTCGTCGAGAAGCGCCGGGAACAGCCGCTGTGCGCCGGCGACCGACCGCTCCAGGGCGTCCGACGCCTCGGGCTCCGGGCCTGTCTGCACGCTCCGGCGGGTGTCGAGCAGGATAACCACCCGCGTCGCCCGCTCGCGGTCGAACTCGAGTGTGGTCAACTCGCCGGTCCGGGCCCGCCGGTTCCAGTCGATCCGCGCCAGGCTATCGCCCGGCCTGTACTCACGGACTGTGCGGAACTCCAACCCCTCGCCCCCGGTGTCGGTCACCCGCTCCCCGGCGTACCGGGTCGGTTGGTGTCGCAGTGGCACCGACCCCCGGAGCGGTTCCGGCGACGGAACGGCCTGTATCTCCGACCCCGCCTCTACCAGCAGCTCCTGCTCGACCGACGACGAGAGATTGCGGGTGACGACCAGCGCCGGCCCAAACTCGTGTCTGCCCGCCACCGCCTGTACCGTGTACGAGAACGTGACCGACTCCCCGGCGCGCAGTGCGGTCCCGTACCGGGGTGAACCCCCGGTTACCGGGAGCGATGCCGGCACCCCGTCGACGAGCCTGAGGTCCGGACAGAACCCGCCGTTGTTCGTGACAGTCACGGTCACCTCGACCTGCTCCCCCGGGTCCGGGTCGGTCTCCCCGAGCGAGCGCGAGACCGATAGATCGACTGTGCCAGGCTGTGTCACCCGCGCGTACGCGGCGTAACCCAGCCCCGCGGCGCCGGCGAGTAACACGGCCGGCTGCCCGAGGAGCAAACCCACACCGACGCAGACGAGAACAACCAGACTCACACCTGTCCAGTGGCCCGTTCGGTGACGCCCGGTGTCGACGTCCCGACCCGCTGTTCCGGTGTCGACCACGCCATCAGCCTCCGCACCGTCCCCGAGTTGACTGTCGCCACGGCCCTCGACACCGGCGGCTGCCGCGATCGCGTCGACCGTCCGGAGGTGGCTGCGCTCCCGGGCGGTTTCGGAGGCGAACAGCCGCCGGAGTGTCAGCTCCCGCTCCGGCTCGGGGAGGTCGTCTGCGAGATACTCTGCCGCCCGTGTCCTGTCGGTCCAGACACCCTGTGCCACCTGCTCGCGTGCGTGCCCCGTATCGAGCCCACGTATCCTGGCGAGCACCGTGACTGCCGCCTCTGTGAGTTGGCGCCGGCGCGTGTCGAACCCGTCGCCGCGGATGTTGTCGGGACCCGGGAACTCGTCGAGCACCGACTCCAGGTCGGTCCCGGGGACCTCTGCCGGTGTTGCCATCTCCACCTCCGGGGTGTCCGCGTGTGTCAGCCGCTCGCCCCGGCCGAGCAGGGACAGCACAGCCGCGGAGAGCAGTGTCAGCCCGCCGACCACCGTCAGCAGTGTCTCCGCGACCGGAACGGGTAGCGTTCCTGGCGCCAGCAGTTCGACGACACCGGCCCCGAACAGCACGACACCGACCCCGAACAGGAGCTGCCGCCGGTTCATGACCCCTCCCCGTACCGCGTCTCGACCCGCCGCAGCACCGTCACCGCACGGCGCTCCCGGTCGTCTGTCGGGCTCTCACCGCCGTAGCGGATATCCTCGAACAGCCGCCGGAGCTCGCGCACGTCGTCGGCTGCCATTCCCACCTCCGTGGCCCGCGCCTCGAACTCGCGCGGGGTTGTCGTCTCCCCGCGCTCGATGTCGAGCTGTGCTGTCATCTCCTGCCAGGCGCGGTAGACCTCGTTGTCTGCGGCCGTCGTGTGGTCACCCCCACCTTCGATGCGGTCGGCCGCCTGCCCGGCGATCTCGCCGAGCGCCGTCGGCTCCTGTGGCTCGCTCTCCTCGGTTTCGGCCGGACCCGGCTCCGTGACGGTGCGGTCCACCAGCAGATACGAGATAAAAAGCAGGACGAGAAAGACCACCCCGAGCAACAGTGCCGGAACCGCTACCGCGGTGTTATCCTCTGCCTGACCGGAGCCCCCGCCCGTGCCGCGCTCACTCCCGCTGCCCTCGTCGCTCTCACCGCTCTCGCCGCCCCCACTTGGGGTACCCGTGGGGTTCGAGTCGGCCGGCTGGAGTTCGAGCTGTTGTATGAGCAACCCGAACAGAACTATCACCACGAGTATCCCGAGGAACACGGCCAGTCGTCGCCGGTCGTACACCGCCATGTAGACCAGCGAGGCGAGCAACGCGAGCCCACCGACCACGAGCAGCAGTGACCCCAAGAAATCCGGGGTCGGCAGGTCGCTGCTCCCCCCTTCGTCGGACCGGGTCTCGCCCGGGGAGCTACTCCTGTCCGACGACTGACCGCTCCCTCCCGGGGTCTCCTCTGGGGTGGTGAGTGTAGCCGCGGAGAGTCCGAGCGCAACGACACCGAGAACGACCACCACGAGGACGGTCAGGGTTCGACGGTTCACAGCCACAGTCGGGACCGCCAGTAATTATCTCTAACGGGCTCTGACTCCCGTCTCCTGCGGGCGATGACCGGGCCGGCCACCTGCTCTCGTCTGTGACTCCGGTGTCTGGCCGGTCGTGTCTCTCGATGGATTGATTGGACGCGAGCGACCAGGGGGTGTATGCAGGACGAGCCCGCTGACATCGAGGAGCTCACGCCGCTCTCTGTCGAGGACGGGGCGGCGCTGACAGCCGAGGTAATCGAGCAGTTGCGCGAGGCTGTCGTCGCCGACCGGGAGTTTTTCGAGCTGTTGCTGACCGGGATACTCGCCCGTGGGCACATCCAGCTCGAGGACGTGCCGGGAACGGGAAAGACGGTGGCCGCCCGGACGCTCGCGGGTGCACTCGGTGTCTCGTTCAGCCGTATCCAGTTCACGCCCGACCTCCTGCCGGCAGATATCACCGGCTCGTACGTCTACAACGAGGGCGACAGCAGCTTCGAGTTCCAGCCCGGCCCGGTGTTCGCGAACGTGGTGCTGGCCGACGAAATAAACCGCGCGCCACCGAAGACACAGGCCGCCCTGCTGGAGGCGATGGGTGAGCGCCAGGTCAGTACCGACGGCACCACCCACCCTCTCCCCAAGCCGTTTTTTGTTGTTGCGACACAGAACCCGATCGAACAGGAGGGGACGTTCGAGCTGCCGGAGGCCCAGCGCGACCGGTTCGCGGTGAAGACGAGTCTGGGCTATCCCGGCCACGACGGCGAGATAGAGCTGCTCGACCGTCGCGAGGACCGCCGCAGCCAGCTCCCCTCGGTCGACGCGGTGACCGACCCGCAGACGGTCCGTCGGCTCCAGGTCACCGCCGAGGAGATCGCCGTCGACGACGTAATAAAGGAGTACGTGGTCGACCTCGCAACGTGCACACGCCGGGACAGCCGCGTCGATGTGGGTGTCTCCCCGCGAGGGGTGCAGGCGCTGTTCGAGGCTGCTCGCGCACTCGCGGTCATCCGGGGGCGCGGGTACGTCACACCTGACGACGTGAAGCGACTCGCCCGCCCGGTGTACGCCCACCGGGTCGTGCTCACGACCGACGCCTCCATCCGGAGCGTCGACCGTCGGACCGTCGTCGGTGACGCGCTCGGCTCCACGACGGTCCCCGGGATGGACGAGGAGACAGCCGCGAGGTAGGCTCAGCCGCTCAGCAGCAGTGTCAGAGCGGCGATACCGACGCCGGTGACGATGACGACAACTGTCCCGACAGTTGTCGAGAGCGCGGTCCCGGTGGCGACCCCGAATATCAGGGTGGCGAGCAGGGTCGCACCGCCGGCAACCGCGAGTGTGGCGACAGCGTGGACCGAGGCGAGACGGCCGAACCCCTTGGAGAGTCCCGCCGACGGCGCCGCGAGCTCGCCCGACGCGACGGTGGTGAACTCGCCGAACTCCCAGACGACCGTGGCGAGTGCGACTCCCGCGACAACAACTAACCCGCGCCCTGCAAGCACCGCCACGACCACCACGACCACCACCGCGAGCACGGCCGACGCCACCCCGGCGAGTGACTCGTCGCCGAGTCGCTGCCCGGCGACCAGTGTCGGCACCCCGAACACGACGGCGCTCGAGAGAAACAGCCCCGCGGCTAGTGCGGTGAACTCCCAGACAGAGACGCCGAGAAGAAACGACTCGACTGTGCTCGGCTGGACGAACCTGTCGGCAAACGAGCCGACCTGTTCGGCGAACACAGTCGAGACGAGCACGGCGAGCACGGCAACAGTGACAATCGGCAGGACGACCGACACGACACTCGCCCGGGAGAGACCGCCGACCGACCGGAGCAGCCAGACGGTGGTGAGCACAGCCGCGAGTGCGACCGTGACCACCCCGACGAGCGCGACAGCCGGCGGCCAGGTGGTGACCCGCAGGAACGCCCGGATGGGCTCCCAACCGGTCGTGTTGCCGGCCGCGAACAGGGCGAGCACCATCGCCAGCAGCGCGTACAGCCAGACGGCACGGAGCCCGTACCGATACCCCCGTTCGACAGCAGCGCGCACCCGTGACACACGACCGAGTTCGGTCGGGTCGACGAACACCGCCGCCGGAAACGCCCGGGCGACCCGCACACCGACGAACAGCCCGAGCACGTAGACACCGATCGCGACGACCACCCGCCGGGCGAGCGACCCCGACGCCAGCGACTCTGTCAGCGCCGGTGGCAGGAGACCCCCGCCGAGTGAGAGCGCCTGGTCGGCGAGAAACAGCGGCAGCGCCACGCCGGCCAGCAGGACAGCCCCGACCAGATAGCGCCGCACCACGCGTCGACCCGCCCCCTGTCCGTACAGCCGAACGGT
>KE356579.1:484392-485302 GCA_000416085.1 halophilic archaeon J07HX64
CCAGCAATCCGGCCGCCAGTGACACCGCGTCCCCGCTTGACTCCCCCATCAGTGCTGTCGCCGCCACCGCGAACACGAACGCCGCGATCCACAGCAACACGACACCGGTTCCGGTCCGACCGTCACGGGTTGCGGCCCTGACCCCGACGGCACCGAGTGCGCCGGTCGCACAGAGCACACCGAGTGCCGTCACGCTGTAGCCGAGCGCAGTCCCGAGCACAACGACCCCGGCGGTCACGAGCACCAGCAGCGCGATAGCCGGCCCGTCCGGGAGTACCCCCGCCGTTGTCGCCCCCGTGTCGACGTTCCCACCCTGTGACGGACTGCCCGCCTGCCGCCCGGCAGCCTCCTCGCTCTGCCGGGGCTGCTGTGGCTCTCCTTGCCCCCGTGTCGTCCTGACGCGCTGTCCCGGTCGATGGTCACTCCCGGACCCACCATCGGAGCGTCGGCTGTCACTACCACCTGTTTGCGTGTCGGTCGCCGGGTCCCCGCGGTCGTTGGACACCGGTGTCACACCCCCGGGAGTGTCTGGTTCTCGCAGGCGGCCGCGAGGGAGCGGGCGGGGTGCCAGTCCACGACGGTCAGCCCCTGCTGTCGGAGCGCCTCGATACGTGTCGCCCGCTGGACCCGTAGCACCCGTCTGGGCATCCCCTCCGGGTCGGCGGCGAACTGGTCGCCGGCGTCGGTTGTGACACCGTCTGTCTGGAGGGGGTCCCGCGCGTCGGGTGGCTCCGTGACGGGTACGGTCACGTCGGGACTGATGACGACCGGCCGGTGTTCCCCCCGAACCGTCGACAGAGCCCGTGTACCGGCGCGTCGAGCAGCGGCGTGACACAGACAAACTGCGCTGTCGAGGTGGTCCAACCGGCGAGCGCGTCGACGATCCGCCGACGTTCGTTCCGTGTGCGTG
>KE356579.1:485322-496429 GCA_000416085.1 halophilic archaeon J07HX64
GTTCCGTGTGCGTGTCCAACAGACCACTGCCAGGACTCCCCGTACGGAGGTGGAGTCCGCCCTCGCGCTCGGCCTGTGAGTGATGTACCACCCGGGCCGGGGTTAGGTTCTGTACCTGTGTGTCGATGTCTTCGAGCAGTTCGAGCGCCAGTCTGGTCTGCTCGTCGCCGCGGCCGTGGTCGATGCGCCGGACCGGGAACGACCGCTCCTGCGCGGACTCTATCCCGAGTGCGGCGACCCCGACCCGGTGGTTCCGCCCGACCAGCGGCACCAGGAGCTGGTACGTCGCGTACGCCGCGAGCAAGGCCCCGGTCGGTTCACCCGGACCGGCGCTCACACAGGCACTCGCCCGGGCGTCTGTCACGAGTGTGAACTCCGCCGACTGGCGCTGCCGGTAGCTGACAGTCGAGAGTTCGCCCCGCTTTGCCAACTCGCGCCAGTGTACCCGCGAGGGTGGGTCGCCGCGGCGGTACTCGCGGGTCGAGCGAAACTCGATACCCTCGCCACCTGTCGAGGAGAGCAGATCGCCGACAAACCGGCTCCCCTCGGCCTCGATCGGGATGTCCTCCGCCTCGACCGCACACCGGAGCGTCGCCTCGCCCCCGGCCCCGACCGCCTCCTGAACCCACATCGAGCCGAGCACCGTCCGTGACCGCGCGACCGGTGACCCGAACGTGTACCGCCCTCGCCGGGCGACGAGCTCGTACTCGAAGCTGGTCGTCGCGCCGGGTTCGAGCGGCCCGCTGTCGCGTGGCCGACCCCCGACGACCCGCAGCTCCTCGGGCACGCTGTCGACCAGACGTATGTCCGGGAGCGTCTTCTCCCCCACGTTTTCGACGGTCACCGTGACGGTGACCCGCTCGGCCGGCCGGGGTCGTGTCGGCGTTACCTCGCGTGACACCGCGAGTGTCTCGCCCGGTGCCTGCGGCCGTCCGACCAGTCCGGCCAGCAGGAACACCAGCGGCAGCGCCGCCGCCGCAAAGGCAACCGGGTTGAACGTCACCAGTCCGACCGCGACCAGCACCCCGAGCAGAGCCAGAAACCCCGCGAACCGCGCCGTGTACGTCGCTGTCACCGTCTGGTCGCTCTCTCCCTCGCTCACTCCTGTTCACCCTCGCTCACGGTTTGGCTGGTCTCCCCCTCCCCGCTCTCGTAGGTGAGGTAGCTGTCGGCGTGGCTCTCGATCGCGTCGAGTGTCCGCGCGAGCCGTCGGTCGAGTGTCCGTTGCGGGCCGAGCCAGGCGGCCGCGCGCTCGGTGATGGTGAACCCCGGTACGTCGCGGTCCGTGGCGAGAAACGCCGCCGCGACCCGGTCGTCGGTCCACTCTCCGGTCGCCACCGCGCGCTCTGCGGTTGTCGGGTCACAGTCTGTTGCCGTCGCGTACGTGTCCTGTGCCGTCTCGGCGACATCGTCCAGCAGTTCGAGCAACTGCTCTCGTGACCGTCGCCGGAACTGCCTGGCTGTCGGCCGCTGTTCCCACGCCGACCTCCCTTTGCTCCTGCTCCCCTGACCCCGGCGGTCGCTGTTGTCGCTGTCGACCCTACCCTGCGATCTGGTGGGCTGTTGTGCGCCGTTCCTCCCCGTGGCCCGTCTGCTCTCTGTTCTCTGCCCCTCCGGAGGGACACTCTTACCCTCCGTCTGCCCGGTTTCCCGGTCGGGCTGTCTGCCGTCGGACGCGGGCCTCCGATCTGTCCCTCTCTGTTGACTGCTTTCCTCGCCCCTGGCGCTCTGTCTGCCGTCGGGAACAGACGGTCGGCGTTCCGTCGCACGCCGGCCACCCTCACCTGTTGACGGTGTTCCGTCACCGGTGTCCGGATCACTCGCGAGTTCGCGCCGGTCACTCCGGAGCGGTTGTCCGCCGTCCTGCTGTGCGGGTGGTCGTCTCGGCCGGTCGACACGGGGGGCAAGCGGCGCCCCGGGGAAGCCGGGTTTTGTCTGTGGCGGGTCGGGCTGTTCCGTTGTGACCTCCTCGGTGTGCCGCACGCGGCGGCCGTAGGCGACAACGTGCCAGCCGGAGCGTCCACTCCGCCCGATGCGGTCGCTGACCCGCTCGTAGGTCCTCGACAACGGACTGCTCGGTCTCGGAACTGTCGCGTCGTCTGGCTGCTCCGGCGGGGTCGAAAGTAGGCCGGACCTGTCGAGTGAGCTCTGTGCCGTTCGCCGCATCCGGAACGCGGCGACCACCGCGACGAACAGCCCGAGCAAGAGACCGACCTGTGTCGCCGTGTCGACGTCCGTCAGCGGTTCGAGCGGACCGAGCCCCGGCACCGCCCCCGGCGCAAACAGCAACACGGCACCGGCCCCCACACAGACCAGACCGGCGGCGAGCAGGACCCGGTCACGCGTTGCGTTCACTGTCCTCCTCCCGCTCCTGCTCCTGCTGCTGGAGTTGCCCCCGTGCGGACTCGGCGTCGCCGACGCGCTCCTCGGCGTCGGCGGGGCCGTACTCCACGGCCTGGAACGCCCGCCGCAGCCTGCGTACCGCGTCGGCCGGCAGCCCTCTCTGTACTGCGCGACGCTCTATCTCGACCGGTGTCTTCGTCCTGCCCGCTGCCCGGCCGGCGACCCGCCGGACCAGCCACAGCCAGTACCGGCGCAACCGGCCGTACGCCGACTGTGGCTCCTGCACGACCGCGTCGGTCTGTGCTGTCGATGTCTCCGCCGACTCGCCCCCGTGTGCCTGCTGCTCGACCGACTCGTTCCCCCCGAACAGTCGCGCGGGGAGTCCGACGAGCCACGCGAGCCCTGCCCGCAACCGCCCGAGAAGCCACCGTGGTCCCGCGAACACGACCGTGAGCCAGGACCCTCCGCGGAGACCGGCGAGACTAGCACCGAGTCGCCCGACTCCAGCCCACAACCGGCCGGCCGCGCCGGCCAGCCCGTTCCACAGCCATCCGACCGCGCCGCCGACCGGCAGACCGGCGACCCGGCGGGCTGCGCTGTCGAGCAGTCGCCCGGCCGCGAGCATCGCGCCGACCAACCGCTCACGCAACCGGCGGCGTGTCGCGGGGTTTCCACGGGCCCAGAACACGGCCCCGACGACCGGGAGCGCCAGCGCCACAACTGCGCCGGCGAACTCCAGCAGTATCCCCCTTGCCGTCGTCGAGACACTCCCGTACTCGGTTGTCGCCGTTGCCGTCACACTGTTCGACCACGGGAGTGTGAACGCCGTTGTTCCGTTCTTGCCGGTCTGACCGCCGGTCATCTGTTCGCCGCCGCTGGTGACGGTGACCGGAACGTCCGCTATCGGCTCCGACCCGGTGCTGTCGACGGCGGTTACCTCGGCGGTTGCGCCTGTCGACGGGAGCGCGAGCAGGCCGGTATTTATATCGATCTCGATACGGGCCACCTCGACGCTAGTATCGTCTGTGAACTCCTCACGCGTGAGTTCGACCGGCACAGACCCACCGAGCGGTGCGTCCGGCGGAACCTCGAACTCGACCGTGCCACTGCGGTCGGTGATGCCGACCCCCTCGCCGTTGCTGGTCACACCGACCTCGGGCAGCGGGTTGCCCGCCACGACGAACTGTACCGTCGCGGTCCTGCCCGGTAGTGCCACACCGTCGACACGCGCGGTCACGTCTGTCTGCACGTCGTAGGTGGCTGAGGAGTTCGACCCCTCGGACTGCGCGAGGCTACCTGAACCGAGATGACTCGGTGTCCCCGACGGACCGACCGGGTCGCTGCCCTCGTCGCCATCACCACCGATTGCTGGTGGTGCCGCGGTGACGCGCAGTTCCTCGGTGTAGGGAACCTGTGCCAGCAGCTGTCCGGTCGGTGCGGTCATCCCCACGACCTCACCGTTGAACGAAACAGGCACGAACGGCACCGGGTCACCGTCTTTTTCGACTGTCACCGTGACCCGCGCACCCGGTGTCGGCTCCGGTTCGACTGTGATATCGTACGGCGGAGACGGCACCTCTATCTCCCCCGGTTCCACGTCCGCCGGTTTCTGTCCGTCACCCAACCAGCCGAAGATGTCGTTTACGAACCCCGGGATGTTGCCGCCGCCGCCGCCGCCGCCACTACCACCACCACTGCCCCCACCGGCGCTGTCTCCGATCGGCTCACCGCCACCACCGCCGTCGGTACCGAGGTCGAGAACGTCGCCGTTTCCACTCAGCGATGCGGCCGCGAGAGCACCTGCCAGCAGCGCCAGTAGTGTCACTGCGATGACTGATGCCTGGAACCGGCGAGACCGCCCACCGATATCAGGACCGTCGGTCACGAGTCTATCATCCCTCTATCTACCCGTCCTTATCGGTCGCGTCACATAACTGCACCGGCGTGTGACCCACCGACTGAAGCCCGTTGACTGCCGTACGGCTCACCGACTGGACCCTATTGAGTATCCTGCCACCCACCGACTGAATCCTGTTGAGTAGCCCGCAGTTCACCAACTGAACCCTGTTGACCGTTGTATCGTGTCTCGACAGTTTCTGCTGATATCTCCCGAGACAACAGGTTCCGTAGAGTTCGTGTCCTACCGAGGTGCCGACAGTTCCGTACGTCGGGGTTTCCCTCGTGTCTCACCCGGTGCCGGGGTGGCTCACGGATTCGAACTGTCACGCTGTCGAACGGGTCACTCGCCGTCGGGACGGTAGTTCGGCGCCTCGTCGGTGATAACCACATCGTGGGGGTGACTCTCCTGCTGGCCGGCGGACGAAACACGGACGAACTCGGCGCGTTGTTTGAACGCCGGAATCGAGGCGGCCCCGACGTACCCCATCCCGGACTGCATCCCGCCGACGAGCTGGTGCAGCTCCGAGGCGAGTGTCCCCTTGTAGGGGGTGGCAGCCTCGACACCCTCGGGGACGAACTCCTCCTCTCCATCCTTCATGTAGCGGTTGCCGTCGCCGGACTGCATCGCGCCGACACTGCCCATACCGCGGTACTGTTTGTACCGTTTGCCGTTCATCGTAACGACCCGGCCGGGTGCCTCGTCGGTGCCGGCGAAGTACGATCCCAGCATGATCGCGTCGGCACCGGCGGCAATCGCCTTTATCGCGTCGCCGGAGTAACGGATGCCGCCGTCGGCGATGACCGGCACGTCGTGCCGACTCGCGATGTCGGCCACCTGTGCGACGGCCGTTATCTGTGGCATCCCCGCGCCGGTGACCACGCGTGTCGTACAGATAGAGCCGGGACCGATACCGACCTTGATACCGTCGGCGAACTCGACGAGCGCCTCGGCGGCCTCCCGGGTCCCGACGTTCCCGACGACAACATCGGCCTCAACCTCGTGTTTGACCGTGCGGGCGCTGTCGATGACACTCCGGTTGTGGGCGTGGGCGCAGTCGATGAAAAGCACGTCCGCGCCGGCCTCGTCGGCGGCCAGCGCACGGTCCATCTCCCCGGGCCCCACCGCGGCGCCCACCCGGAGCGCACCCTCGTCGTCCCGGGCCGCGTCGTCGTACTCGCGGCGCTGGAGGATGCCCTGCATCGTGACCAGTCCGACCAGACGGTCGTCGTCGTCGACGACCGGTACACGCTCTATCTTGTGTTCGTACATCTGCTCGAACGCGTCGCGGGGGTCTACGTCCTCCGACACCGTGATCACCTCGTCGGTCATCGCCTTCCGGACGAAGTCGGTCTCGTCCACCTCGAGGTGGGGCCGGACGTCTGTCGAGGAGATGATCCCGAGCACCTCGTCACCGTTACTGGTCACGGGTGCGCCGCCGACCTCTCTCCGTTCCATCACCTCGTCGGCCTCCCGGACGGTGTCTTCGGGGTCGACTGTCACCACGTTCTCGAACGGGATGACCAGTTCGTCGGCCCGCTTGACCCGCGCTATCTGGTTTACCATCTCCGGGACATCCATGTTCCGGTGGAGCACCCCTAACCCACCGTTTCGCGCCATCGCGACGGCCATCTCGCTCTCGGTGACGGTGTCCATCGCCGCCGAGACCACCGGCATACTGAGTGTGACGTTCGTCGAGATCTGTGTCGTCATATCCGCCTCGTCGGGTTCAACTGTACTCTCCTGTGGCTTCAGCAGTACGTCGTCGAACGTCAGCGCCTCCGGCACACGAAGTCGCTCTGAGAAAGGTTCCGGGTCGTTCTCCATGTAAACTGTCTGGTCGGGCCGTGCAAAAGGATTGCGAGACTCGGGCGAGCCGAGACCGCGCTCGGCACGTCTATCGCAGGTCAGGTAGCGGTTCCCCCGAACATCTGGACAAGCTGCCAGCCGGCGTCGTCCCTGACCGCAACACCACTGAATATGACTGTCGGTTCGTCACCACGGAACTCGCGTTCTGCCTCGGTTAGGTTTAGATTCTCCGGCTGAGTCGACGCGATAACGACTATCTCTTTCAACTCCTCGATATTTTCGGGGTCCAACCCCCCGGATTGGAAGGCGAATCCAGATCCCTCCAACTGACTGGCCTGTTCGGGGTCGGTGATGTGGGTGAGCGTGTGATGATTCTCGACCGACGGTTCGATCGAACTGTATCTCTCGAATGGTTGTTGTATACCTTCCTCTCCCTGGAGGTACTCCTCGTAGGTGAGGTCACTCTGGCCGAATCTCGACTCGCTGTGAAACATCGCACCGGCCGCCGCCCAGTCGTTGTCCGCGATGGCGTTCACGTAATCGACGGCAACACCCTCTGCACCCCCGGGCCCGTCGCCGCCGAGCGTGAGCACCCCTGCCCACCCGACACTGGCGGCCACGACACCGGCGGCACCGCCAAACAACAGTCCGCGACGACTCACCCCCGACTCCTCACCGTCTGCGGACACCCGCTCCGCTGTGTCCGGTTCGAACCCCTCGCCCGCCGGTCCGGACCCCTCGCTCGCCGACCCAGACTCGCTGTCTGCCGGTTCGGGGTCGCCGCTGTCCTCGGGCGAGAGCGGGTGTCCCGGTCCGAGGTCCCGCTGGGACAACTCCTCGTCGTCGGCGTCTGTCTGCTCACTATCCGGGTCAGGACGCTCGTCACTCATAACTGAGTGTCACGCAGGTGTCGACAAAAGCCCGTCGTAACAATCCGCGAGGCGGGTACAGGATGACCGTGTCGCGTGGGGTCACGTCTCACGCAAGGTCTTTACAACTTCGCAGATAACATATGAGTATGCGCTCCGACGACTCCACCATCCGTCGCAGTGTTCGCAAGACGTCTCGCAGTCACGATGGCGCGAACACATTCAAGTGGGGTATCTGCTGGAATTTCGGGATGCAAACAGCTCTTTCCCAACATACAGTACTCGGAGCGGAGTCCGGTGACACCTCCGACAGGTGTTTGCCACACCACCCAGCGGTCACGGCCACGGGTGAGGGCCGTCCGTAGCCTGGATGAGCAGCTCACGTCATCCGGTCGCGCTGTCCGTCGAGCGGCGCGTCGGTTCCTCAACCCGGTTGCTAGCGGTCGTGATGTGTCTCCCGCTCGTCGACGGTGTGTTCGTCGCGGTGGTGCTGGGCGGTGCACTGGAGACACTCGGCGGTATCATCGAGGTCGGTCTGCTCGTGTTCGCGGGAAGTGCGACTATCGCCGTCATCCTCGCGGAGATGGACGCCGGCCCGCGAGCGCAGGCACGCATCGTTCTCGGGGTCGGTTCTGTCGTTATCGCGGGTGCAGCGGTGCAGGCCACGCTCGCACCCACGATAGAGAGTCTGTTGAACATGGCCATCTTCGAGCGGTTCGCCGCGCTGGTGGTGCTCGGTGTGGCTGCCTCCACCGCGAGCGCCCGCCTCGATGAGTATCTCCCCGGACCACCGGTCGTGCTCGGACTGGGACTGGTCGCGAGTCTCGAACCCGCTGGCGCGTCGCTCGCACTGCAGACCGACCCCGGACTGATAGCCCGGGCGGTCGCCGCTGCCGTTGTCGGTGTGCTGGTGGCGCTCGCGGTTGCGGTCACCAGTCCGTGGCTGCGAACCGCCGTCGAGATCGACCGCTTCCGCTTCGGGAGCGCGGTTGCGCTCGGTGTGCTCGCGCTCTCGATCGCCGGCTTCATCCCCTCCTCGGCACCCGTCGCACTCGCGGTACTGTTCGTGACCGCGCTACTCGCATTCGATCCCGACGGGGGCGACCCTGACGGTGCTATCGTGGCCGACGGGGGCGACGGGTCCACCCCCTCCGGTGACGGTACACCTCTCGACACCGACACGGGTATCGACGCCGGCCCGGGTGCTCCTGCGGATGTAGACCCGGTTGCCGACACCGATGCCGTGTACTCCTCCGCTGACACCACCACCGGGAGTGATGCAGACGTGCAGTTTGCCACCGACGCCGATACTGGAACCGGTGCTGTGTCCTCCACCGCTGGCGCCGGCACTGGGAGCGATACTGCTGTGCATCTCGACGCTCGTGCCGACACTGGTGCACACTCACCCGCCGACGTCGACTCTGGTGTGCACTCCCCCGCCGATGTCGAGATCAAGACCGAATCGGAGTCCGAGACGGAGGCGGGCACCGCACAGGAGTTCGACGGCGACCACTGGCCCCCGGAACAGCAACCCCCTTGGTTTTGAGCGTGGCCACAACTCGACTGAACACACGAGACGGACAGGGGCATACAGGCGACTGGCCCCCTGGACGAACTCACGGCGCGAACCCGAGAGCGTTGTTTCGACGACGACGAGAACAGCAAGAAACAGGAAAGGCGAGCGGCAACACCGGGTATGAAACGCACAGTCGACGAGACAGCGTCACGGTTCGACGAACAGAGCGCGGAGTACGACGAGACACGACCGGAGCGGACCGTCGCAACCGCAAACCGGGTCGTCGAGCGCGCACTGGCCGCCACCGACGGGTCGGAGACCGCTCTGGACATCGGGACAGGCACCGGCGCGGTGGCGCTCGGTCTTGCCGGGGAGGTCGGTCAGGTGTACGCCGTCGATATCAGCGACGGGATGCTCGACCAGGCGCGGGCGAAGGCAAACGAGCGCGGCGTTGAGACTGTCACGTTCGGACACGGGACGTTCCGCGACCCTGGAGGGACCCTCGACCTGCCCGGGACGGTCGATCTGGTGGTTTCGAGTTTCGCGATGCACCACCTCGACGACGGTGAGAAAGCCGACGCCATCGAGACTATCCGTGGCCTGCTCGCGGACGGTGGCCGGTTCGTCCTCGGGGATGTCATCGTCTTCGAGGCGGCGAACCGCTCGGTCGAGTACTACAGCCCGGAGGTGGACGACCCTGCGACCGTCGAGTATCTCGCCGACACCCTCGAATCGCGGGGGTTCGCCGTCGACACAGAGCAGGTCGGTCCGATGGCCGGTGTCGTCGAGGGTCGCCTGCCCGATACGCTGTGATACTCCACCGGAGGCGGGTAGAAGAGAGCTTCAGCCGCTGGCCACGCCGTCGACCGACTGGACGGCGAGTTCGTCGTCGACGACGACGGTCACGGTCCCCTCGCCGGTCTCCGCTGTCACCGCCCGGTGAACGGGGTCCTCCGAGACGCGCTCGACGCTGGTCTCGACTGTGTGGAACCCGGTCAGCGGCGGATCGACACCGACCCTGGTCAGCGCCGCCGAAACCCGTGGCTCGAACTGGAGTGGCGTGAGAACGGGGACGACGACCAGCCAAGAACAGGTGTCACAGACCAGTTCGACCGCCGGTGACTCCCCGCGCTCGGCCCAGTCGACCTGCGGGTCGAACTGCACCTGCACCCGTCCGGCACAGAACGGACACTGCCCGGTCCGGGCCAGTCCGATGTGGTAGTCGGCGCGATGCATGACTGCCTGCTGACGCTCCGCTGCCGTGCGGCCGCGCAGTCCGTTCGCCGGGAACGAGTACGTCACGCCCGTCCAACCCTCGCAGTCGGTGCACTCGTAGGTCAGAAACGAGCGCTCGTAGCGCTCGACCATGCTTCCGCCACAGTCCGGACAGACACCCGCGATTGTCCCTGTCCGGGTCATCTCCCTGGTCGGCCGGTGTGCCAGCACCGCCCGGTAGAGTGCGGTTGCGGCCGCCGTCGGAACGTACCCCTCCTCGACCTTCTCGACGTACACACCCTGCAGTCTGCTGAGGTGGTAGTTGAACTTCCCGCTGTCCTTTACCTCGACGGCGTCCATGAGTTCCGAGAAGCGCCGTGGCTCCGTGTGGACCCCTGCCCACCCCTCCAATAGCGCGAGCACAATGTCCAGCCTGATCTCGTGTGCGAGCACCGAGAGCGCATCCTTCACTGTCTCGCTGTCCCCGTTGTTGTCCTCCTCCGACATGCCTCCTGATTGCGAACCGAGCGTAATCAGCGTGACGCCCCCGCCAACCCGGCCACACTCTCTCGCTGTCGACACTGTGCCTATCCCGGCGGTGTGTCCACCAGGACCGAGCGACGACAGCGGCAGGTCATCCCATCGCTGTCGGCACTGTGCCCGTCCCGACGGTGTGTCGCGGAACTTACTCGATGGTGTGTTACAGAGTCCGTCCGACGGTGTGCTGTCGGGTCCACTCCACAGTGTGGTCCGTGTTACTCTGCCTGGTGAAACTGAGTTCGCAAAATAATTAATATTACCCTCCACCTGTTGTTGAACATGACACAGGAATCAGCACCGGTGGCGGAGAGCCGTTCGACCAGCACGGCGGTCGTCTCGCGGCTCCGAGAGCTGTTGCGCCGAGTCAATCCGGCGATGCTCGGGTTTCTCGGTCTGCTGTCGCTGCCGGCGGAACTGTTCGACTCCGAGCTGCTCGTGCCTCTCAGGATATTCGGGATCTTCTACATATTCTTCCTGTGGATTCTTATTGCACCGGTCGTCGATATGCTGCTGGCCCACGGGGCGGAGGAGGAGACCGAACCGACCGACTGGCTCCGGGCCGGTAGCGCACGGGAGTTCGCCGTCGGGTATCTCATCATGCTACCACTGACCCTGTTGAACCCGCTTGTCGTCGCGCAGGATCTCTTACAGGCGCTGGGTGGTCTCGTAACCTTTGTTCGGTACCGCGGTTCGATCCCCGATGCCGAGAGCTACGACCAGCAGGTCGAGTATCGCCCCCCCGTCGATGGGACCTGGACAGTGGTCAACGGCAGCCCCGAACAGGAGTACTCACACTCCTGGGTATACCCGAACCAGCGGTACGCGTACGACTTCCTGATCACCGACGAGGAGGGTCGGTCCCGGCCCGAGGAGGCTGGTCCGACAACGGAGGAGTACTACTGCCACGACGAACCGGTG
>KE356579.1:496449-497638 GCA_000416085.1 halophilic archaeon J07HX64
GTCGACCGACTGGACGGCGAGTTCGTCGTCGACGACGATGGTCACGGTCCCCTCGTCGGTCTCTGCTGTGACCGCCCGGTGAACAGGGTCCTCCGAGACGCGCTCGACGCTGGCCTCGGTTGTGTGGGACCCGGTCAGCGGCGAATCGACACCGACCCTGATCAGCGCCGCCGCGACCCGTGGCTCGAACTGGAGCGGCGTGAGAACGGAGACGACGACCCGCCAGGAACAGGTGTCACAGACCAGTTCGACCGCGGGTGACTCCCCGTGCTCGACCCAGTCGGCCTGCAGGCCGAACTGCACCTGTACCTGTCCGGCACAGAACGGGCACTGTCCGGTCCGGGCCAGTCCGACGTGGTAGCCGGCGCGATGCATGACTGCCTGCTGACGCTCCGGTCCTGTGCGGCCGCGCAGTCCGTTCGCCGGGAACGAGTACGTCGCGCCCGGCCAGTCCTCGCAGTCGGTGCACTCGTAGGTCAGAAACGAGCGTTCGTAGCGCTCGACCACGCTCCCGCCACAGTTCGGACAGGCCCCGTCGAGTTCACCAGTTGGGGGGGTCTCACCGACCGGTTGGTGTGCCAGCACCGCCCGGTAGAGCGCGGTTGCGGCCGCCGTCGGAACATAGCCCTCCTCGACTTTCTCGACGTACACCCCCCGCAGTCTGTCGAGGTGGTAGTTGAACTTCCCGCTGTCCTTCACCCCGACGGCGTCCATCAGCTCCGAGAAGCGCTGTGGCTCCGTGTGGACCCCTGCCCAACCCTCCAGCAGCGCGAGCACAATATCCAGCCTGATCTCGTGTGCAAGCACCGAGAGCGCATCCTTTACTCGCTCTCTGTCCCCGTCTGTAGACCCCTCCGACATGTCTCCTGATTACGAACCGAGCGTAATCAGCGTGACGCCCCCGCCAGCCCAGCCACACCCTCTTGCTGTCGGCAGTTGGCCTGTCCCGACGGTGTGTCGCGGAACTTACTCGATGATGTGTTGCAGGACCTGCTTGACGATGTGTTGCACGACCTTTTTGATGATGCATTGCAGGACCTCTTTGATGATGCATTGCAGGACCTGCTTGACGGTGTGTTGCAAGACCTGCTCGGCGGTATGGTCCGTGTGATTCTGTCTTGTGAAACTGAGTTCGCAAAATAACTAATATTGTTCCCCACCTGCTGTTGAATATGACAGAGAAACCAGC
>KE356579.1:497687-499788 GCA_000416085.1 halophilic archaeon J07HX64
GTCCGTCCGGGTGCGGGAAGACGACGACGTTGCGCCTGCTCGCGGGGCTGGAACAGCCCTCCGGAGGTAGGATCGACATCGCCGGCGAGGCCGTTGCGGGCGCCGACGGTCGGTTCGTCCCCGCAGAGGAACGCGATATCGGTCTGGTGTTCCAGGATTTCGCGCTGTTCCCGCACCTGACCGTCGAGGAGAACGTCGCCTTCGGACTCCGGGACTGGTCGCGCGCGGAGCGTGCGTCCCGGGTCGAGGAGTTGCTCGAACTGGTTGATCTGACCGAACACCGGGAGAAAGAGCCCGCGGCACTGTCCGGCGGGCAACAGCAGCGCGTCGCGCTGGCCCGCGCACTCGCCCCCGAACCGGATGTCCTCCTGCTGGACGAGCCGTTCTCGAATCTCGATGTTCGCCTGCGCGTCGAGATGCGCGAGGAGGTCAGAGAGATCCTGAAAACAACCGGTGTGACCGCGGTGTCGGTCACCCACGACCAGGAGGAGGCGCTGTCGATCTCCGACCGTGTCGCGATAATGCACGACGGACAGATAGAGCAGATCGGCACACCCGAGATCGTGTTCGAGAACCCCGAGTCGCGGTTCGTTGCGAGCTTTCTGGGTCGGGCCAGCTTCCTCTCCGGTCGGGTGCGCGGTGATGTCGTCGAGACAAAACTGGGTGTCCTCGACGCCGCACAGCTAAACGGTCCCGTCGAGGAGTACGACGGCGCACGGATCGATGTACTCCTACGACCGGACGACCTGGAGGCGGTGCCGGCGAACGAGGCAACGGCCGACGGGCAGGTCGTCAATCGCCAGTACACCGGCCCGACGTTCGTCTACCGTGTCGAACTGGGGGGTCACAGCACGGTCCGGTGTCTCCACAATCACGTCGAACTGTTCGAGCACGGACAGCCGGTGAGTGTCGGCATCACCGCCGATCACCCGTTGGCCTGGTACCCACCACACCCCGACAGGTGACCGTCGGACCGCGGTTGGCCGGCAGTTACTCGAGTTCGATGCGGCGGACGAACTCGAACTCGTGGAGATCCGTTATGAGCTCCCCCGGAAGCTGTTCGTCGGTGATGAGGTACAGCACAGGTTCGTCGGTGAACTCGGGGTCCTCGCTGAGCACCTGTCGTAGCGGGATGTCGTGCTCGGCGACGAGTCCGGTGACGGCGGCGACAATACCGGACGCACTGGCGTTGCTCACGGCGACTGTACAGACCGCCAGGTCGAGCACGGGCGCGAGGTCCATCAGGCTCGGGACCGCGGAGATATTTTGGAAGATAGGCCGGAGTTCGTCGTCGTCGAGAATCGCGTCGGTCGTGGTGTCGACGACCCGCCGGTCCACACCGAGTTCGCGCGCGAGCCCTGTGTTCGGGATCTCGATACCGCCAGACACGACCCGACCCTCGTCGTTGACAGAGAACCCGCGCTTCAGCAACAGCCGGATGACCCGCTGCTGGCTCGGCGAATCCGAGAACTTCTCCATTATCTCCTCGAACATCGACCGGAAAGTCGGTCGCCACCGGTATAGGCGTTTGGCACCGCCGCACTGTCACCTCTCGCCGGAGCGTGTCTGACCCGCTCTCCGGCCGTCAGGTTGAGACGCGCGGAGCCCGTTGGTCGTGTGTGAACTTCGAACTGCTCGGCCACCCGCCGGACGCGCCGACACTGCGACTCGACCACGAGCGGTTCGCCTACGCCGGCAAGTTCGTGCTGTCGAGCACCGGCAAGGCTGTCGCACGGGACCCCGAGGAGCCCTCGACCGGCCCGGACGGCCAGACCACGACCGGGGGTTCGGGAACAGACGGACTCGTCGGGGCAACCTCGTTCAGTGGGGACTACGACGACCCCGACCGGACACGCATCAGGTACGTGACTGTCCGCGAGGACCGCCGCGGCGAGGGTATCGGGCCGCGACTGCTCCGGTTCACCGCAGACACGCTCGCCAGGCACACCGGGGCTGTCGCAATCGCGGTCAACAACCCGATGGCCTACCAGGCGGCATACCACGCAGGGTTCGTCTGGACGGGCGAGGAGACCGGGATGGCCGAACTGCTCCTCTCTTACGACCCCGGCACGGGGACCGCCGACCGCTACCGCGCCGGGTT
>KE356579.1:500034-502462 GCA_000416085.1 halophilic archaeon J07HX64
ACCTGACACACTCCGCTCCCCGGCCTACCTGTCCGGGCGTCTGACCGAGATTGACATACTGTCGTTGCGGTTCCGCTACGCTCGTCGAACGCCGGTCGTTGCAGTCTCAGTCCAGAAGTACAAATAACGTAGCTACCGCCGCCGGGACAGCGCGTCTCATGTGTGTGGCCACTCAGTGCGCAACAATAACTATTCATCTCTTTTGAATATCTTGACAGGCAGTAATCTGTCCATACTGGGTGACTCTCGGACAGCAAGGAGCCGATTGTAGTTTGTTCTGAGACACCGGGTAGCCGCTCCTTGAGTCGTACACTGTGAGATTCGCGCCGGATCGCAGCAACCTGCAGTCACAGAAACTATCTGTCTGACAGTACGAACAGCACAGCATCCGAGATGCCACGGGCAGACGGTGCCCTGTGCCGTCGAAACCGGAGACCGCTGGTCACCCCGGAACGGCGACCGTGTCGTGTGTGAGATACCACGGCCTCAAGTGGTTCGGGATTAAATATAGTACCGTGACGGGGGAGGCGTGCTCTCTCTACCGACACCGCGAGATTCGCCTCGTGCCGACCTTCGAATTTACCGCCTCCCAACTTATCTTTGTATTTCGAAAAGCGAGACGGCAGAAATACGAAAGTATTATTAGTCTCTCTGCCCTTTCTTAGTTTGAATAGAACATATATGGCAACGCTCGAAATAGAGAACTTACAAGCCGATGTCGCAGAGGAGGGCGGAGAGACCATCCTCCGTGGTGTCGACCTGACCGTCGACAGCGGGGAGATACACGCGTTGATGGGCCCAAACGGGAGCGGCAAGTCGACACTCGCGAAGGTCATCGCAGGTCACCCAGCCTACGATGTGACCGGCGGGAGCGTCACACTCCATCTCACCGGTGAGGAGTTCGACGAGGAGATCCCGGAGGACATGCTCGATTGGGAACTGCTCGACCTGGAGCCGAACGAGCGAGCGGCACTCGGTATCTTCCTCGGGTTCCAGTACCCCGTCGAGATAGAGGGTGTCACGATGGTGAACTTCCTCCGGACGGCGCTGAGCGCCAAACTCGAGGAGCGTGAGGAGATGTTCGAGGAGGAAGAGGCCGAGGATGCCGACGACGAGGAGGACGAGAGAGGGCTACGAGAACTCGCCGATGGAGGGGCCGGCAGACGACGGCGAGATCGGTGTTGCGGAGTTCCAGGGGATCCTTCAGGAGAAGATGGAACTGCTGGACATGGACGAGTCCTTTGCAAACCGGTACCTGAACGTCGGGTTCTCCGGTGGCGAGAAAAAACAGAACGAGGTGCTGCAGGCGGCCATCCTGGAGCCCGAGATCGCGGTGCTCGACGAGATCGACTCCGGGCTCGACATCGACCGGCTTCAGGATGTCTCGGACGGTATAAACGCCCTGCGCGACGAGGAGGGCGCGGGCATCCTGCAGATAACCCACTACCAGCGCATCCTGGACTACGTCGAGCCCGACCACGTCCACGTGATGCTTAACGGACAGATAGCAAAAAGCGGCGGTGCGGACCTGGCCCAACAGCTCGAGGACGAGGGATACGGCTGGGTTCGCGAGGAAGTCTACGAGGCGGCTTAATACAATGAGTTCAGAAGAACTGCAGAACACTGACACGGAGGCACGGTTCGAGTTCAAGAAAGAGGAGTCCTCGGCGTTCGAGGCCGAGAAGGGGCTGACCGAGGAGACCATCAGGGTCATCTCGGATGACAAGGACGAGCCCGAGTGGATGCTGGAGCGGCGCCTTCGCGCGCTGCGCGTCTTCCAGGAGATGCCGATGCCGGACGACTGGCCGGGTGCGCCGGACCTCTCGGAGGTCGACGTCGACGAGATTGTCCCGTACATCCGACCCGATATCGACGCCCGCGGTGGGGCCGACAACTGGGAGGACCTCCCCGACGAGATCCAGGACACGTTCGACAAGCTCGGCATCCCGGAAGCCGAGAAAAACGCCCTCTCGGGTGTCGGCGCACAGTACGAGTCCGAGATCGTCTACCAGAACATGCAGGAGCAGTGGGAGGACAAGGGTGTCGTCTTCTGTGACATGGACAAGGCGGTCCAGGACCACGAGGAGATCCTGAAGGAGTACTTCATGACGAAGGCGGTCCCCCCGAGCGACAACAAGTTCGCGGCGCTGCACGGCGCAGTCTGGTCGGGTGGTTCGTTCGTGTACGTTCCGGAGGACACCACCGTCGAGATGCCGGTGCAGGCGTACTTCCGGATGAACTCCGACGGGATGGGTCAGTTCGAGCACACACTCATCATCGCCGAGGAGAACTCCGAGGTTCACTACATCGAGGGCTGTTCGGCACCGAAGTACTCGGAGTTCAATCTCCACAGCGGCGGTGTCGAGGTGTTCGTAAAGGAGAACGCCCACGTCCAGTACTCGACGGTCCAGAACTGGTCGAAGAACAC
>KE356579.1:502482-506567 GCA_000416085.1 halophilic archaeon J07HX64
GTCGAGTGTGACGCGCTGATGTTCGACAACGACTCCACCTCCGATACGATGCCGTACATGGAGATCCAGGAGAGTCAGGTCGACGTCGCCCACGAGGCTACTGTCGGGAAGATCGGTGACGAGGACGTGTTCTACCTGCAGTCCCGTGGACTCGACGACGACGACGCAAAGCAGATGATCGTCGCCGGGTTCATCGAGCCGATCACCGAGGAACTGCCGATCGAGTACGCCGTCGAACTGAACCGACTGATCGAACTCGAGATGGAAGGCAGTCTCGGGTGAGACGATGAGCACACAGGTACACGCGAACCTGACCGAAGAACAGGTCCGGGAGATAAGCTCGGACCTCGACGAGCCGGAGTGGCTGCTCCAGCAGCGGCTGGACGCGCTCAACGCGCTCGACGACCTGGAGATGCCGAAGGTAATTCGGACACCCGGTCGGGACTGGACCAACCTCGACGCGCTGGAGTTCGACCGCTTCGTCGACCCGCTGGACCGCGCCCAGGAGAAAGACCGCGTCGACGCCGAGGGCGTCGAGGTGCTCGGCTGGGCCGAGGCGCTCGACGAGCACGGTGACCTGGTCGAGGAGCAGTTCGGCAGTGTCGTCGACCCACAGCGTGACTACCTGACTGCGCTCTCGACGGCGCTTTTCAGCGCCGGCACAGTGATCTACGTGCCAGAGGGTGTCGTCGCCGAGGACGTGAAGGTGCGGACCCGCATGAACTCCCGGTCGCTGTTCAACTACACGCTGGTCGTTGCCGAGAAGTCCTCAAGTGTCGCCATCCTCGAGCGGCAGTCAACCGGCGAGGAGAGCGTCGCACCCGCACAGCAGAACGGCGAGTTCGACGGAACCGAGGGCAGACGTTACTACAGCGGTGTCGTCGAGGCGGTCGCCGGCGAGAACGCTCACATCCAGTACGGGGCCCTCCAGAATCTCACGGAGGACACGTACAACTACCAGGTGAAGCGTGGCCACGCCGGCACCTACGGTCAGGTGAACTGGATCGAGGGCAACATCGGCACCCGTCTGACGAAGTCCTCTGTCGAGACACGGCTGCTGGGTGAGGGCAGCGAATCGAAGATCGTCGGGGCCTTCTTTGGCCACGAGGACCAGCACTTCGACGTCGCCAGCCGGGTCTGGCACGAGGCCGAACACACCACGGCCGACCTGGTCACCCGTGGTGTGCTCGACGACGAGGCACGCTCGGTCTACGAGGGTGTTCAGGATGTCGGTGACAGCGCCTGGAGCACCAACTCCTACCAGCGCGAGAACACGCTCATGCTCTCCGACGAGAGCGAGGCCGACGCCTCCCCGAAGCTCATCATCAACAACCACGACACGGAGGCCAGCCACTCCGCCACCGTCGGCCAGGTGGACGACGAGGACCTGCTGTACATGGTCTCGCGTGGCATCGACGAGGAGGAGGCCACCGACATGCTCGTCGAGGGCTTCTTCGTGCCCGTGCTCGAGGAGGTCGCTGTCGACGAACTCCGTGACGACCTCGAGACGCTCGTCAGCGAGCGACTCGAGTAATCCTGTCAGCAAGCGACTCTTCTTGAGGCGCAGTTCGGGTAACCTTCGTCAGTAAACGACTCCCCCGTTGGCGCGTGGTTCGAGTGACCGCTCACGAACAGTCCGACTCACTCTGACGGTATAGTTCGAGTAGTTGCCTGCACAATCTGTAGACTAACTACGCCCCTTTGTTCGTAGCGAGTCCGGCTCCGGACAGCTGTTTGTTACGTCAGATCCGACCGTCTGACCAGTGTCTGCTGTGTGCGCGACACGGGGAATGACACAGACCGGTGTCAGCAGGTCGGATAGTCCAACGTAAGAGCCAGTTCCTCGGTGTGTTGCGTCGGCAGAAGTAAGATCGCGAGAAGAGCGATCGCGTCGCGTTATGCTGTGGTGTGTCGCTCAGACCGCAGTCGGGCCGCGCTCGCCGGTGCGGATCTTGAGCGCGTCCTCGACAGGCATGATGAACACCTTGCCGTCACCGGGTTCACCGGTGCCTGCGGCCTCGGCGATGGCCTCGACAACCTCCTCTGCGGGGATGTCGGAGACGACACACTCGATCTTGACCTTCTGGTGGAGGTCGACGGTGTACTCCTCGCCGCGCCACTGCCCGGTCTTCGGGGGCTGTGAGCCGCGGCCGGAGACGTTCGTGACTGTCAGCGAGGGGGCCTCGACCTCTGCGAGTGACTGCTTCACCTGGCCGAGTTTGTCCGGGCGGACGATGGCGGTGACCATCTCGATACCGCTACCGCCGTCGGGCCGGAGGTCGTAGCTCTTCACACCGCCGTCGGTGGCGACGTTCGGGTCACCGAACTCGGGGTAGGTCTCGACACCGTGCTCGGAGATATCCAGCCCCTCGCGCTCGTGGTCCTCGGAGACACGGGCCTGACCGGTTATCTTGAATAGGTACCAGATGACGGCGGTTGCGGTGACCGTCCATGCCGCGATGAGGGAAACACCGACCAACTGTCCGACGAAGCCTTCGATCATGAACGTGGTGTCAATCCCACCCCGCCATGCCTCGACTGCGACGAACGGGTACATGAGCGCCCCGAACACACCGGCACTGCCGTGGACGGGGAACACCGCACACACATCGTCTATCTTGAGCCGTTTTTGTACGAACTCGAACACGATCGGGAGCTGTGCGCCGGCGATGAATCCAACGAGTATCGCGCCCCCCCAAGTCGACGCGTCCGGAATCGCGGTGATACCGACGAGACCGGCGAGCATTCCGTTTGCGACGTACAGTGTGTCGACCTTGCTGTTTTTCAGCATGGAGACGGCGGCGGCGCCGACTGCGCCCATCGCCATCGCCACGGTGGTCGTCATCGCGACCTGTCCGAGTACGGCACCGTTGAACGCTCCATCGGGGGTTAGCGCACTCGCCGTTCCGACGTTGAATCCGTACCAGCCAAAGGCCAGCATCAGCGTGCCCAGCACCGCGAACGTCATCGAGTGACCGGGAATGACGTTTACCTTTCCGTCGCTGTCGTACCTGTCCATCCGTGCTCCGAGCATCCAGGCGGCGGTGAGTCCAGCGATTCCCCCGAGACCGTGGACGACCATTCCACCGGCGAAGTCAGCGAAGGCAACACCATTGCCGTTCTCACCGAGGCCGAGGAAGTCCGTGACAACCTGCACGATGCCACCCGACTCGGTTCCCTGTCCTGTCCAGGTCATCGCGAGTACCATCGGGTAGATCACCGCCGCGAGTAAGAACGTGTACGCGACGTACGCACGGAGTCGGGCACGACCTGCGACTGCCCCCGAGACGATCGTCGCGGCCGTCATCGCGAAGACAGCGCCGTAGAGCCAGCCGATATACTGACTGAACTCGCCGCCGGTGTCCAGGAACGGCGCACCGTCCGCGAGTGGCTGACCCGAGAGGACGTTCGAGGCTGCGGCGCCTATCAGGAAGAACACCATCACCCCGACAGCCCACGTCAGGAGGTTCTTTGTCAATTGGTTCGCCACGTTCTTCGAGCGTACCTGCCCCGCCTCCAGCATCGCGAACCCCGCGTGCATGAAGAAGATGAGGAAGGATACCGTTAGTATCCACGTGTTGTTCACCGCTGCTTCGAGTGCTCCGTTCGATGCCTGCAGTATTGTCGTCGGTTCCATGTTTTGTGTCTGTGTTGTTGTTGACTCAGTCGCTTTCCGATTGTACAGCTATACCGGCGCTCGCCCCACAGTTGTCGTGACGATTCACAGCCCCGAATCTGAAACTCCTGTACATAAATCTTCGGCCTAAGGTGTTGGCCACCACCTAGTATTCTTGCACGAATAGGTACAACCTATTACGTACATAAGGCCGAAGAACCGGCTGTACCGGCGGAAAACAGGAACAAAAGCGAACCCCCGCACCGCTGAACGGTTGTCCCGCGCCGCCCGGTACTGCAGCCACGAACTGGACGAATGTCCAATAGTATGTTTGCCGCAGAAGACCGGTGGTCGCCCGGTGCAGTCGCCCCCGCGACAGGTTTCCCGTTAGTACGTTCCGTGGGTATGAGAGGTGTAGCCACGGGAAGGGCTCTCAAGGGCGTCCGTACACGACCTGCGGGTGCAGATG
>KE356579.1:508437-510546 GCA_000416085.1 halophilic archaeon J07HX64
CAGCGGATCTCAGAACGGGACGAGTGCACGCAGTCTGCCGAGGACGCCGCTGCCGGACTCGCGTTCGTCCTCGAACACCGGGTGGAGCGCGTTCAGCAGTTCCTGTCTGGTGTCGAACGACTCCCGGTCACACCGGGCCAGCGCCTCTCGGAGCGTCATCTCGTGACCTGCCGGGTCGACCGCGACCGACAGGTCACCGTGTGTCCCAGCGAGATCGGTAGCCGTAACCGGGAACGAAAGCCCCCACTCCTCGACACGCGCGTCAAGTGCCGCAATCCCGAACTCCACAATCTCCGGCTCGTCGTCAGTATCGTTCGAGGGTGGTCGTGCCGCCATGGTGGGTGACTGGGACTCCAAGCCTAAAAACAGTACTGCCCGACGACCCGGTGACCATCCACCTCCGGGGGGGGAGAGGCTATCCACGTCAGCGAGATGACAGCGACGACCGGGACGAACACAATCCGGTGTCGGATAGAGAACGGGGTCAGCCCAGACAGAACAAGACGGATGACGGGTGCCCCGGCGTCAGACAGGTCGAGCGGTGGACAGTATCGCCGGCGAGTCGGTTAGCCCGAACAGATACACGGCGTCTACAGTCCACCTCTGGCCGCGGGGTCTCGCCTTTGTGTGGTTACTGTGCGTCTTGGAACGCGTACTCGACGGCCTTGTTGAGCGTGGGGTGTGCGTGGATGGTGCCGGCGATATCCTCGACGGTGCCGCTGGCGTTTCGCATCGCCACCACCACCTCGTGGAGCAGGACAGAGGCCTCGTGACCGAAGATGTGACAGCCGAGAATCTCGTCGTCGGGGGCGGCAAGCAGCTTCACGAACCCGTGGTCGAGTTTCTTTGCCCGGCCCATCGGTGTCTCGGGGATCGACTGTCTGCCCACGGAGTATTCGCGGTCCGCTTCCCGAAGTTCGTCCTCGGTGTCACCGACACCGGCGATCTGTGGCTCGGTGAAGATGGCGTGTGGCATCGCCGTGTAGTCGACCGGTGCGGGGTCGTCCTCGACGACGGTCTGGACGAGACGGTCGGTCTCGTAGTCGCCGGAGTGTTTGAACATGTGGTTGCCGGCAATGTCACCGAGCGCCCAGACGCCGTCGGCGGTGGTGCCGAGATACCTGTCGGTCTCGACGAAGCCACGCTCGTCGGTCTCGACTCCTGTCTCCTCGATTCCGAGGCTGTCGGTGTTCGGGCGACGGCCGACAGCGACCAACAGCTCCGAACCGGAGACGGTGACCGTGTCGCCGTCTTTGCCCTCGGCGTGGACCGCCACCGACCCGTCCGGGTTGCCCTCGACACTCCTCGCCCGGTAGCCGGTGAACACGTCGTGGCGCTCCCGGGCGACCCCGGTGAACGCCTCGGCAACCTCGGGGTCCTCACGCGGGACCAGCTGCTCCTCCATCTCGACGATTGCGACGTCGGTGCCGAGTGACTCGAAGAAGTAGCCGAGTTCGACCGCGATGTAGCCGCCACCGAGCACAACGAGACTGTCGGGCTGTTCACGCAGGTACAGGGCGTCTCGACTCGTGAGGAAATCGACCGAATCGAGCCCGTCGATCGGCGGGACGAGCGGCCGGCTACCGGCGGCGAGGACGACCTGCTCGCCGCGCACACGCTCACCGTCCACTGTGACGGTCCGCTCGTCGACGAACTCGGCCTCGGCGTTGTAGAGGGTCAGGTTCGACTTCTCGCGGTAGCGACTCTCCATCCCCGCCGCGATACCGGAGAGGGTCTCGTCCATCTCCTCGATGATGGCGCCAAAGTCGTGCCCGTCGAGGGAGCTGTCGAGGTGGAACCGGCCGGCATCGCGCACCCCGTTCGCGGCGTTTGCGGCCTGAATGACCATCTTCGAGGGGTTACAGCCGCGGTTGAGACAGGTCCCCCCGAGCGACCCCTTCTCGACGAGCGCTGTCTCCATACCGGCGTCTGCTGCCGCGGCCGCGACGTTGTTTCCGGTGCCGCCGCCGACCACGAGCAGGTCGTACTCGTCTGTCATCGGCTCCGCCCCCGCTCTGTCTGTGTCTCTCCTCGTTCGCCGGTGTCGCTGTGCCCGCTCATACCACACAAACGGTCTCCCGACGTTTGAACCCCTCTCAGGACTGTGCC
>KE356579.1:510566-513760 GCA_000416085.1 halophilic archaeon J07HX64
TGCCCCGAGCGCCTCGCCCGGACTCATCTGGAGCAGAAAACCGGCGAGGACACCGCCGGCCAGCCCTCCGAGTGTGCCACCGACGAGCGTCTCGCGTGGGAGCATCGACTGTGGCCCGTATCTATCTTCAACAGTATATTAACTGTTATTATACCGGACCGCGTCAAACCGAGTCGCCATCCGGTGGCGTTTAGACCATCCAGCCCTTAGGGTCGGATATGCAGTGGAAAGCCGACTGGAGCCTGCGCGGACGAATGCTCCTGACAATGGTGTTGCTGGGCCTGCTCTACGTGGTGTTCATGTCCGTCCTCTGGGTAGCCTTAGAGAGTATCATCCTGGTGGTCGCCCTGCTCGGGGTGTTCTCGCTCGGACAGCTGCTGTACAGTGACAAACTCGCCCTCCGGAGTTTGGGGGCGAGCGAGGTCGATCCCTCGGAGTATCCGGGGCTCCACCAGACCGTCGAACGTCTCGCCCAGCAGGCCGACCTGCCGAAACCGACCGTCGCAGTGGCGGAGTCGAAGACACCGAACGCGTTTGCGACCGGACGCTCACAGGACTCGGCGACAGTCTGTGTCACGACCGGTCTGCTCGGAACGCTGAGCAACGAGGAACTCGAAGGCGTGCTCGCACACGAACTCGCACACGTCAAAAACCGCGACGTCATCGTGATGACGATCGCCTCGTTCCTCTCGACGATCGCGTTCCTGATCGTGCGCTGGGGCTGGCTGTTCAGTGGCGGCGGCGGTGACGGCGGCGACGACGGAGGTGGCGGTGTCGGTATCCTCGGTGCCATCTTGGTGTCGCTCGTTGTCTGGGTGGTGTCGTTTCTGCTCATCCGGGCGCTCTCGCGGTACCGCGAGTACGCCGCCGACCGCGGCGCAGCGGTCATCACGGGTGACCCTGCCGCCCTGGCGTCGGCACTCGAAACTATCGACTCGGACATGCAGGCCACGCCCAGCGAGGACCTCCGCGACCAGGCAGAGATGAACGCCTTCTTTATCATTCCGATAGACAAGGGTATCATCGGCCGCATCGCGAGCACACACCCCTCGACCGAGAAACGCATCGAGAACCTGCGTACCCTCCAGCGCGAACTCGAGACCTGATATGTTCGAGACAGTCAAACAGATACTCGGTGTCGGTGCCGAGAGCGCCGCCACGCGGGAGGCAGACCCGGAGGACCTGTTCGGGATGAGCACCGCCTATCTGACGATGGAGGCTGATCTCGGCTTCGTGCCGACGGGGGATGCGGCACTGTGTTTCGCCTCGGTCGACAGCACCGCGTTCAACGATGTAAAGTCGGATGTCGAGGCCATCCTCGAAACCGGCGAGGACACGGGGACCGTCGCGCAGATCCGCGAGGACGACTACGGCTACCAGTGGGTCGTTGTCGAGGCACAGGACTTCGAGGACCTGGTGACGACCGTTCACTTTGCCGCCGACACGCTCATCGAGGGGCAGTTCGGTTCGCGGTTGCTCGCGGCCGTGTTTTCCTTTGAGGCCACAGACCGTGCGAGTACCGATATCGGGCAGTCTGCGTACTGGGTGTACTCGTTCCGACGGGGCTCGTTCTACCCGTTTGCCCCGGTTTCGACCAGCAAGCGCGACAGCAGCGTCGAGTTCACCCTCGAGAGTGTGCTCGACGGTGAACTCGCGGTCGAGGACGACCAGGATTACTGGTACGCGCTCTGGCCCGACAGCCCTGGGACCCACCCCTGGGAGTAACCGGGCGTGTCAGGACCGGTCCTCGACGTACTCGAACGCCACCCCGGCACGCTCTGCTGTGCGCTGGTCGCGCTCGCTGTCACCGATAAAAAGGGTCTGGCCGGGTGTCGCCGAGAGGTCGCGCACGACAGAGAGTAACGGTTCGGGGTCGGGCTTGTACGCGTCAACCGTGTCCCGCCCGACGACGGTATCGACGTGGGACGCGAGACCGTGTCGCCGCAGTGCGAGTCGGCAGGCGGCCTCCGAGTTGAGCGAACAGACACCCACAGGAACCGCACGTGGCAGTTCCGCTGCCGTTGGAAGTCGGTCGGCGGCCTGTGCTCCGCGACACTCGTGTTCGGCGATAACGGGCTCGACGATATCGGCAAACCCCTCACTGTGGGACCGGTCGAGCAGGTCCCAGAGACCCCTCTCGGCCGAGCGACCTGTCTCGCGCACCGCGGTAACAGTGTCACGACGGACGGCAGACCAGTCGACGGCGAGGCGCACGAGTGTGCCGTCGAGGTCGTACACTACCGCGTCGTATTCGGCTGTCACAGACACGGGAGAACAGAGAACACGTTTTACTATCGTTCAGCGCTCGTCGACGAGTTCGATATCGAGGAACTCCTCGACAGCGGCGACGACACTGCCGCCGACACCGGCCTGGATGGCTCGGCCCTGCTCGAGTGCGAGCAGGTCGCTCTCGCCGGCCTCGAGCTCCTCGGCGAGTTCGCCCAACTGGTAGCCGGCCTGCTGGCGTGCCTCGGTGAGCTGGTCGTCGTAGTCGGAGACGAGATACGGGAGCTGGTCGTCCTCGTAGTCGGCGCCGCTCTCCCAGTGCTCGGAGTCACCTCCTCTGGTGCCGAACATGCGAGCGGTGTTCTGAGCCGCCGTGCGCTTGCGCTCGCTCTCGTCTCTGTCAGAGGATGTCTGGTCCTGTTTCGTGGTGTCGTCGTGCTGTGCGCAGTCGCCACAGACCTTTATCTGTGCCCCCGCGATGTTTACCGACTGTGTCTCGACACCCGAGGCACCACAGAGCTCACAGCTGTCCCCGGAGTCGAGCCCGCCGCCAGTCGAATATTTAGCCATATCCGAAATACGGCAACCGGACACTTAATCTCTCGCCTGTCGCGGAGCGTCCACGCACCACCAGACCACCAGATGCCGTGAGACACCCGGAACGAACCGACAGCGGTCTGTCCGTCACGACGCGCTGCCGGAGGATGGATACTCCCCTGCGGAGAGCCAGCATGCTGGCTGAGTCGACGAGCCACACGGCTACCTCACTCCTGGGTGTCGCGCGGGTGACTCGGATATCGGAGGAGAGCCGATGGGCGATACGCTCAGCCGTCGTCGTCGGTGCAACCGTTCTGACAACTGTCCGGGGAGCCTCCGCTCGCGTGCGAACAGAACGCGGGCACCGTCTTCGGTCTCGTCACCAACCTGGTGGGAGGCCCGGTCGAGGGTGCAGTCGTTCAGAGCGCAAC
>KE356579.1:513780-514812 GCA_000416085.1 halophilic archaeon J07HX64
GTCTCGACGACATCAACTGCGAGGTTCGTCACAGTCAACTCCGGAAGCGTCCGCTGGTCTGCGGCCTGTATCTGCGAGCCGTTGTTCTGAATGAGCGGCGGGGTCGGGTACGGGGCACCCGGCCCCTCGACGATCTCGGGGAGGCTCACGCCGGTCGTGTCGCCGGGGTCGCCGAGTGCCTCGATCTGGGCCTCCGCGATGACGATACGGTCGGCACCCTCGAAGGGCTCGTTTCCAAGTCCCGCCGACAGGTAGAGCACGGGCCCCTCCTCGGCAGCGTCACCACTCGTGTTCTGAATCTCGGTTACGCTGAGTATGTCGGGGGCGGCTTCGGTGACGTTGACGAACTGCGCCACCGGCGGGTCGTCGAGACCGAGTCTGATGTTCAGATACGCCTCGATGCCGTTCGTCGCCCCGGAGACGACCACCTCGTAGGTGGTTACCTCTCCGGGTGCCAGTTCGCCGTCTGCGGGTTCGAGCGCAATGTCGAACGTTCCGTACGGGCCGTCCTCGGCGTCGAGTGTCCCGTATTTGTCCGCTGCTGTCTCTGTGTTTAGTATCGTGCTGCTGTCCTCGCCAGCGGGTTCGGCCGCGACTGCTGACCCAGTGACTGCCAGCAGCGCAACCGCCACTACGACAACGAGGGCGACTGAGAACTGTGTGTTCCGTGTCATACGTGTCTGTTGTTGGAGGGCAGAACTCCCCGTATGTTCGTTTTGAACAACATAATCGGGATGAGTGTCTGCTGTTGGAGGGCAGTTTTCTGCCTAATGTCACATTTGTATGCCAGATATTTAAAAACTACGTGCCATCGGTGGTCTGACGTTCGAACGTTCGTGTTCGACAGTGTGTGATGCAGGCTACACCTGTTTCGTGAGGCCGTCGCGAGACAGAGTCAGCGCGACTGTCTCACACGAGTTCGGGAAAGCTCTCGTCGAAGAACCCCTCGACGCCGTCGAGTCCGAGCACGAACTCGGCGTCGAACGCGGAGGTGGGGGTGTGATAGCCTGTTAGTTGGTCGCTGTCGTCGAG
>KE356579.1:514832-525348 GCA_000416085.1 halophilic archaeon J07HX64
ACTCGCCCGCCGGACTGTTCTCCTGCCCGCGCGAGCACAACTGCCATCGCAGGGACCCGTTTAAGCCGGTGGCAGCCCTCAGCAGTCGTATGGACACGAGTAACCGATTCAGCGTCGAGGGCCGGACAGCGGTCGTCACCGGCGCATCGAGCGGCATCGGACGGGAGATCGCGGAGCAGTTCGCCGCCGGCGGCGCGGATGTCGTCGTCTGCTCGCGCGAACAGGGCAACGTCGACCCCGTTGCCGAGGGGATAGCCGAGAGCAACCGGCCAGGCGAGGCCCTCGCCGTCGAGTGTGACGTCACCGACCGCGAGGCCGTCGAGGCGCTCGTCGCGGCCACCGTCGAACGGTTCGGCGGTCTCGACACGCTCGTCAACAACGCCGGGGCGAGTTTCATGGCCTCGTTCGACAACATCAGCGAGAACGGCTGGAAGACAATCGTCGACATCAATCTCCACGGCACCTACCAGTGTACGCAGGCCGCCGGCGACCACCTCGCCGACGGCGGCGGGACGGTCATCAACCTCGCAAGCGTCGCCGGCCAGCAGGGTGCCCCCTACATGAGCCACTACGCTGCCGCAAAGGCCGGCGTCATCAACCTGACGACCACACTCGCACACGAGTGGGCCGGTGACGGTGTCCGTATAAACTGCATCGCACCGGGGTTCGTCGCCACGCCCGGTGTCGAGTCACAGATGGGCGTCAGCGCCGGTAGCGTCGACCGTTCGACAGTCGAGCGCCGTATGGGCCTGAGCGAGGAGATCGCCGACATCGCGCAGTTTCTCGCCAGCCCCGCCTCCTCGTACATCGTCGGCGAGACTGTCACCGCCGCCGGCGTTCCCGATATAATGGAGTCACCGGAGGCGTAGCGAACCGGGAGCCCCGATACCCGGGGAACGGCGCCGTGGCGGTGATCGTGGTCGTCGGTTACGCACAACTATCTCACACGGGTTCGGGAAAGCTCTCGTCGAAGAACCCTTCGACGCCGTCGAGTCCGAGCACGAACTCGGGGTCGAACGCGGAGGCGGGGGTCTGATAGCCCGTCGGTGGGTCGCTGTCGTTGAGGCGTGCGGCGGCGCTCGTAGCCGCGTCGACGGTCAGCGCGTACGTCTCCGGGGTGAGGAGCCGCGAGGTGACGGTCTCCTCCTCGGTTCGGGCCTCACCCCAGACAAACACCTGCTCGCGCTCGCGGGTCCGCTCGGAGGGACCACTAACGAATATCTGTGCGAGTGTCTGTATCCCCTCTCTCACCGGGTCGAGGCGTAACAGACCCCCGGCGTAGTTGCTCGCCCGCACGAACGGCTCTAAGTGGGCGGGTAGGGACATGTACACGTCGATGTTCGGGATACCGGTCGTGTAGTAGGCCGTCGAGACGTCGCCCCACGGTATCGTAACGGCGTTTCGCGGTCCGGCACCGAAATCGATCGTCCGGGAGTCGGCGGCGAGTGGCACCGACTCGATGCGGCCGTCACGGCGGGCTTTCCCGCCGCCACCGACGTGTTCGAGCGCCGAGGCGAGGGTCCCACCAGAGACACTCGTGTGCGCCTCGAACCCCAGGCGGAGGTGTGTCGCGCCCGGCAGGCGCCCGTGAAGATGCCCCGCCAGACAGTCGGTCGGCACCACGTCGAACCCTGCGCCGGGGAGCAGACAGACACCGGCCTGCTCGGCCTCGCGGTCGCGCTCTGCCAGCGCCTCGAAGACGGAGAACTCGCCGGTTATATCGGCGTAGTGGGTGCCTGTCTCCAGACACGCCTCGACAATGTGTTCGTACGTGTCGGCAAACGGGCCGGCGCAGTTCAGCACTATGTCGACGCCGTCGAGATTCCCGCTCACCTGGTCGGCCGGGAACACCCGCGACTCCACATCGAGTTCGATGCCGATTCCCCGCGTCTTTGTCCCGTTTCGACCCGCGACGGCAAACTCGAGGCCACGCTCGGCGGCCTCCCGCGCGATGAGTTCGCCGGTGTACCCGTAGGCACCGTATATCAGTATCATGTCTGACCGGTCGAGCGGAGCGATAAAAACCCCGCCGGATTCGGCCGGAGAAGGCGCGACTGTCGGTGTACATCACCACCAGTGGTCGAAGCGCCCAAACCTGCAGCGCTCCAAGATAACCCTGATGGACGGTATCCACGCACGCGAGTCGAACTTCCTCGACAGGTACGTCCAGGTCGCACTCGCACAGGGGCGGGTCATCTCGGCATCGTTCCCGACCGAACCGGAGTCCGGGGCCGGACGCGAGCACGACCTGCTCGACCGGGTCGAGGCGTATCTCCGCGGTGAACCCGACGAGTTCGACGATGTCCAGGTCGCACTAACCGTGCCGACCGACCAGCGGCAGGTGCTCGAAACTGTCCAGACAGTCCCCTACGGCGAGACGGTGACCGTCGAACAGCTCGAACGGATGACACCCGGTCTCGACCCGGACGGTGACCACACCCGCGAGATACGACAGGCGGTTGCTGCCAACCCGGTCCCGCTCTTTATTCCGACCCACCGGGTGCGCGGTGTGGCCGGGAGTGCACCCGCTGGCGTCGCCGAGAAACTCCGCGCCATCGAAGGGCTGTGAACCGCCTCAGGTCTCACCCACCCACCACCACTAGCTCGGGGTTCCCCCGCTCGTCGCGAAGGCCAGTCCCCGATGGCGGCACAACCTCTATCTCGAGTGTACCCCGGCTCTGACCATCCCGGAACGCCGGAGTCACACTCCCGTCCACGCCGGAGATGGTGCCGATTCCGACTGTCACCTCGTGTGAGTCCGGCCCCGTCTGGAGGTCGACCGGCCCGTCAGCGAGCGGAAGCGAGCCCTCCGTGACGAGTAGCTGTGCGCCCTCGACAGGTTGGCCGTCCTCGGTGACAACCCTGAGCATCACCGACTTGTCTCCCCCTTCCAGCACGATGAGTTCGTCACTCGCCTCGACGGTCACCTCAGTCGTACCCGGGTCGTCGAACTCCGCGAGCAACCCCAGCATCATACCGAGTGCGGCGACACCGACGGTGACCGCGATGACCAGCCGCACCGGTAACCCCTCGATAGCCCGTTCGTCGGTGTACAACGCGCTCATACGTCGGATACTCGCGCCCTCGGTTGTAAACTCGGGCACCGTTTTGTTTGGACCACACCGCTCCCACCCGGGTGAAAAACATGCGAGTTCGGCATCAGCACTGTCTGTCAAGATCACCCGACCCTACCCGAACAGGTCGGCAACGTGCTCGACCACCTCCTCGGGGGTGTCACCGACGGGGACGCCGGCGGTTTCGAGGGCCTCGATCTTGCTCTGTGCGGTGCCGGTGCCCGACCCGGAGACGATCGCGCCGGCGTGGCCCATCCGCTTGCCCGGCGGTGCCGTCCGCCCGGCGATGAACCCCGACACCGGCGTCTCCATCTCCTCGTCGATGTAGGCCGCGGCCGCCTCCTCGTCCTCACCGCCGATCTCGCCACAGAGCACCACGGCGTCGGTTGCGGGGTCGTCCTCGAACAGGCGGAGTGCCTCGACAAAGTCCGTCCCGATGATAGGGTCACCGCCGATACCGACCGCGGTCGACTGACCGAACCCGCGTGTCGTGAGGTTGTGGACAATCTGGTAGGTCAGCGTGCCGGAGCGCGAGATGAGCCCGACACGACCGGGCTCGAAGATGTTACCCGGGAGGATGCCGAGCTGTGTCTCGCCGGGTGTGATGACACCCGGGCAGTTCGGCCCGACGAGGTGGGTATCGGTCTCCCCGAGCAGCCGGTAGACACGGCTCATGTCCTGCACGGGAACACCCTCGGTGATGGCGACCACCACGTCAAGATCCGCGTCGAGTGCCTCGAACAGCGCGTCGGCGGCGAACGCCGGCGGCACGAACACCACCGACGCGTTTGCGTCTGTCTCACGAACGGCCCCGGAGACGGTGTCGTAGACGGGCACACCCGCCACCTCCTGACCACCCCGTCCCGGCACCGCGCCGGCAACGATGTTCGTGCCGTACTCAAGCATCTCCGCGGTGTGGAATCGGCCCTCACCGCCGGTGATACCCTGGACGACAACCCGGGTGTCACCGTCGACGAGTACACTCATGACTCCACCACCTCTGCCGCGGCGACGGCGGCCCGAACGGCCTCCTCGAGTGTCCCCTCCACCTGGACACGGTCGGTGTCCAGAATCTCCATCCCCTCCGTTGCCTTCGTACCCGCCAGTCTGACGACAACCGGCTTCGGTATCTCCTCGAACCGGTCGAGCGCCTCGTTGATACCGGTTGCCACCTCGTCACCGCGGGTGATACCACCGAAGATATTGAACACCACCGTCTCGGCGTTCTCGTCTGAAAACACCATATCCAGGGCGTTCGCGACCCGCTCGGCCTCCGCACCGCCTCCGATGTCGAGGAAGTTTGCCGGGGCACCGCCGTAGTAATCGACCATGTCGAGTGTCGTCATCACGAGACCGGCACCGTTACCGATTATACCGACGTTGCCGTCGAGTCTGACGTAGTCGAACTCGTACCTGTTTGCCTTTGCCTCGAGTTCGTCCCCGGCGTCCTCCTCCTCCAGTTCCGCGAGGTCGGGCTGGCGAAACAGCGCGTCGTCGTCGACGTTGAACACCGCGTCGACTGCGACCACCTCGTTGTCGTCGGTGATCATCAGCGGGTTTATTTCGGCGTCGGCGCCGTCCCGCTCCGACCAGAGCCCGTACAGTGTCGACAGCACCGACGCGACATCCTCGGCCACCACGCGGTCGATACCCGCGCTGTGGACCGCCTTGCGCGCCTGGAACCCGAACAGACCGAACGCCGGGTCGACGTGTTCCCGGACAATCGCCCCGGGCTCCTCGGCAGCGACCGCCTCGATGTCGACGCCGCCGCGGGTCGAAACCATCACCACCGGGCGACCGACGCCGCGGTCCATTGTCACGCTCACGTACAGTTCGTTCGCGAAGTCGACAGCGTCCTCGACGAGCACACGCTCGACGTGGTACCCTTTTAGATCCATCCCGAGGATGCGGTCGGCGGCCTCCTTTGCCTCGTCCCTGCTCTCGACGATCTCGATACCTCCGGCCTTGCCGCGCCCGCCGACCTGTACCTGTGCCTTCACCGCGACCGGATAGCCGATGTCGTCGGCCGCGGTGACGGCCTCCTCGACTGTCCGGGCCAACTGTGACACCGGTGTTGGTATACCGGCGTCCGCGAACAGCTCCTTTGCCTGGTACTCGTGTAGTTTCATTGTTCTTCGCTCAGGAGTTCAGCCGACGCTGAGTTAGTACTGTCGGAAGGCCGGGCGACCCCTGTTTCGCTCCCGGTCCGGGTCCGACCCGGTTGGCGCCCGCTCGTAATATCGCCCGCTCGCGGGAACAGGTACCCGTCACGGTCGACAGTCTCGACGCCAGCAATGGGAGTTAGTCGATACTCGACCGAAGTTTAGAGAGATCAGATTCAATTATCGGGGCAGCAAACGCCGAGGCGCGAGACTGCTCGCCGTCCTCGCCGGCCCTGTCTCAGGTACCCGGCAGACCTCCTCGCCGTGTCATGATACTGCCGGACGAACATTCGCAGAATGTGGGTTCGGCAGCAGGGACTGATCAATCTGATTCCAAAGGAACTATACTACGTTCCAAAACTAGTTTTCACATGACGGAACGGGGGCTAGACGAGTACAAACAGGAACTGTTGGTCAATCGGATTGCGACCGCACTCGGGTTTGAACGGCTATCGAACTGGCTGGACGAACAAAGTGAGGCACTCCCACGTATTCCCCCCTCGTATCTGATGTTCGGCTTCATTATCATTATTAATATGGGTGTACTGGAGACTTACAACTATCTCATCGGCAAGAACACCCTCATTGACAATCCTAGCAGGATTTTTGCCACGGCCGGAGTCGTGCTGGCAGTCGTCGGCGTCCGATGGATGCACGAGACGTACGCGCAATCGATTGCAGATCTCCGACTTCCGGAACGGGATCTTGAGAATGACGCGGAGATAAAAAACTCATTTGAAAATCTCCTGCCGCTCCGGGTGGAAGTCACGGTCTATCTGGTTGCGCTCGTGCTTTATCTCCTCAACCTATTTTTTCTGATAGGATTCTCGACGGTAGTCGAGATTGAAGGGATAGTGCGGACTTTAGTTGCCAATTTTGTGACTATCCCGATTTATCTGTTACTGATAACTGAGTTCGGGTTGCTCTATTTCAGTATCCACCTATTATTACCGAGAAAGATCGCTCAGGCGGACTTGAATATGTTCTTTTATGACCCACAGAACATGGGTGGTTTCGGCTCAACTGGACAGTTACTCAAACGGTCCTATTACATCTACACTGTTGGTGTTCTCGTGTATTTTGGTCTTGTGTACTGGCCAGAGATCCTCGGTGAGATTGTCAACCTCAAGAGGGTGTATCCTGAACCGACCGCAATCGTCGCCGTGTTTTTTATTATTCTCTGGTTGATTGGCGTCTGCTCGATCGGGTACTCGATGTACCGGATGCACGCGTTAATGTCGAAGAAAAAACCAGGAAGCGATCAAGGACGTCGAGGAGGATATCAAAAACAAGCTTGAGGACCCGTTCGACATCACGACGGAGCACATTGAGGATCAGAAGCTACGTGCCGAGTTCGAGCACAAACTCGCACAAATCCGGAACACAAGACAGTACCCCTCTACGTTCACGATGTGGTCTCAGATTCTGATTAGCGTCCTGTTGCCACAGGCGATGCAAGTCACACTCCAGATTGTATCCTAACTGTGCTAGAACGAGTCAGTATCGTGTCGGTCAAAGATCTTGTCGGTGTTATCTCGGCGACGGGCCACAGAGTGGACTGAAGCTATCTCCTCACGCGAGCACGAGACCGACCCCGAGAAGGAGATGCAGGCCGACGACCGAGACGATGTACACCCGTGCGAGGATATTGAGACTGAACATCAGGCGCTGGTAGTCCTCTCGCATGAGTTCGACCTCCGTGCGTTCGGCAGTCAATCCGGCCGCGGCGTCGGAGATATCTGCGGCGGCAGTCTCGACGAGATCACGCATCTGGTCCGGTCGTGTCTGTGGGTCGAACCGGTTCTCGGTGACGCTCGCGTGGGTGTCGGTCGTGAACAGCAACACCTCGTCGAACGCCTCGTCGAGTTGCTCGCGGGCCTCGACGAGCCCGTGTGGTCGCTCGTTGCGGTCGGCGACCACGTACGCGGTGCGCTGGCCGTCGACCGCCTCGACGAGCGCGTACAGCGAGATACCGTCGATGTCGAGATCCTGTGCGTCGCCGGCCCGGTACTCCGCGAGGGGTTGCTCGTCGAGCACCGAGAGAAAATCCCGCAGGTACTCTCGGAGTCGCTCGGTTTCGGGGAGTCGACGTGAATCTCTCCGCGACCGGTTTCCTCGACTCTGACGTGTCGGTCCACGACCAGCGTCCGCTCGGGGTCGATCACCTCGCCGAAGATGTCGACCTCGATGTCCGCGAACTCGTCGGACTCGAAAAAGACCACGCGGTTCTCGCCGTAACGCCGCCCGTGGAAGGTGGTCTCGTCGTAGGTTCTGGATATCAGTCGGGAGGCCTCGCCGGTCGTCTCGGGGTCGCTGACCCCATCCAGCACCGGTTCGTGGACGTACGGGTCCGGCGAATCCGAGAGATGTGTGCAGGGGACGTGCCAGAAAAATCCCTGATCACCGTCATCACCAGGATTACCGCCGTCGGCACTGATACCGCTGGAACCGTCGCCACTGGGTTTGTCGCCGGGGTCACTGTTTCCCCGGGGCATGTTGTCCTCGCTGTCGCCCGGAGTTTCGTCCGTCTGCCCGTTGAGCGTGGCCAGCACGTTAGGGGTGAGGCGAGCGCCGCCGATACCCTCGAGGATGCCGGGGTGGACCCAGGGGGTTGTGATCTGGGTCTGTCCGTCGTCTGTCTCGACAGCGAACGTCTGTACCGGCCGGTCCATCGAGAAACCCATGCCGAGATGTAGCGGTGTGCGCTGGACCAGGTTCGAGGTGATCTCGAACGCCCGGACCTCCGGGACGTTCGCCCGCATCAGCAGCTCGACGAACCCGGAGATGAGCACCAGCCCGACCCCTACCCCCACGAGCACCGCGATCGCCGGCGCGTGCGCCGACAGAGAGAGAGACAGCGGCGTGGCGACGGTCAACCCGAAAAAGAGCACCGCCGGTTGAACCGCGGACGCCGGCCCGTACCGCCACACTCCTGGAATATCGCCGGAGATGACGAGCCCCTGGACCGAGAACAAAAACGCGGTTCCGAGCGCGAACCAGACCGGCGCCGCAGCGTCGTCGGTCGCCCCACCGAGCAACACGCCAACCGGGACGAGCACACCCACGAGCACCAGACAGACTAGCGCCAGATAGTACCCCCAGTTGCGCGGGTACACCGGCACCAGCAACTGTGTTGTCTCGCCACCGACCAGCGCCGCGACAGCAAACGACACAACGAGGACGAGTGTCCGCGACACGGCTGTTCCGTCGAGCGCCGATAGCTCGACTGTCCACCCGAGGTCGGCCCCGAACTGCAGCGCCGCGGCGGTTAGCAGTCCGGCAAACACACTCACCCCGAGAATGTAGCTGGCAACCCGCCGCGTTCGCGGAATCGAGACGACGAACAGTTCGAAGCTTTCGAGATTGTATGCCACTAACCGAGAGTTCCGGGCCGCGAGTATAAGTCTGTATTCTCGCCGGTCCCAGTGATAGCACGCCGGTTCGTCTGAGACACCCAACAGACAGACCGGATCGACTCGGCGAACCCGACAGCACAGATGGAACGACTCCTCCGGCGGGTGTGACAGTCGACCGGGACCGGTTTACTCGACAAAGTCGATGTCCTCGTCGGCGCGGCCGCTACGGCCGGCGGGTGAGGAGTTGTCCTGTCCGTAGATCTGTGGGCTGTCGACGCCCGTGACGACAATCATCGTCTCCATCTTGCCGTGGAAATCCTCGTTGACCGAGGCGCCCCAGATGATACGCGCGTCGGGGTCGATCCGGTCGTAGATCTCCTCGACAACCCCCTCTGCCTCCTCGATACTCATATCTGGACCGCCGACCACGTTGACCAGCGCCGAGTTGGCGCCGTCGAACTCGACATCGAGCAGCGGTGACCGGAGCGCAGACCGGATGGACTCCTTTGCTTTCTGGTCGTCGTCGGACTCCCCGAGTCCGATCATCGCGACGCCGCCGTTCTCCATTATAGTGCGCACGTCGGCAAAATCGACGTTGACCAGGCCAGGCTTGGTTATCAGCTCTGTCATCCCCTTCACAGAGCGCATCAGCACGCGGTCACAGATCTTGAACGCATCCTGCAGGGGCATCGAGGGGGCGTAGTCGAGCAGACGGTCGTTCGGCACGACAATCACCGTGTCCGAAACCGAGCGCAGACGTTCGAGACCGGCGTCGGCGTTTGCCCGCCGCCGCTCACCCTCCGCGGTAAACGGGATCGTGACGATAGAGATCGTGAGCGCGCCCTCGTCCTGTGCGACCTGCGCGACGATCGGGGCCGCGCCGGTGCCGGTGCCACCACCGAGTCCAGCCGTGACGAACACCATGTCCGACCCGCTGAGGGAGGCTCTGATGTCCTCGAGATTCTCCTGTGCTGCCTCCTCGCCGATCTTCGGGACCGACCCCGCACCGCGACCACCGGTCCGTTCGCGCCCGATGAGCAGTTTCGAGTCGGCCTGTACCTCGTCGGCGAGATGCTGAGCGTCGGTGTTCGCAGCCACCAGTTTCGCGCCGTGGATGCCCTCCTCGGTCATTCGTGTCACCGTGTTTCCACCGGCACCACCACAACCGATGACGGTTATCTGTGTCTCCAGATCCTCGACAACCGCGGCCAGCTCCTCGTCGCTCATCTGTCCGGCTGGTCCGGATCTGCTCGCCCCGCCCGACTCCTCTCTGGTCTCCGGGCCTGTGCCCTCCGTCTCACCGACCTCCTCGGCCTCGTCGATGGCGTCGTCGATTATCGAGTCCATAATTTGTGGCTTTATTACAGAGGCGCTCTTATAGTTGTTCCCCCAATCGTCTGCCGTGCGTCTGACGCATGTCTAACTATTGACAGTTAGATGATACGGCGGTCGTCTGCTCCGGACGGCGAGGATACAACCGGCAGGTCTCGCCCGGCGGGCGGTGGTGGAACGTCGGAACTGGCAGGCGGCAACCGGTCTGATGCTATCTGCCACAGGCCGAGAGCCAGGGTATTCGGTCACCGGACGACTGGCCTGGCGAAGCAGGACATCCGGTTCTGACTCGCACTCGGAAACCGGTAGCGGACCGGCGACACTCTCACTGTCGGGCCGTAACCCGGTCACGCGGGCCCTCGGAGCCCGTGTCACCGTCGTGTGAGGAACAGACCGCGTTTGTTACCGTTCTCTCTGCTGGCCCCTCTGGTTCCGCAGGGGTCTCCGGAGTATCGGGGCACGAGGAGCAACCCCCATCGGTCGTCGACCGGGTCACAGTCCGGATTCTCTGCCGAGAGGGCAGGTCGAGTGTCTCCGAGTCTGCGAAATCGAAGAACTCCGTGATGACGAGAGACGAACTCTCTCGAGTCAC
>KE356579.1:525368-527070 GCA_000416085.1 halophilic archaeon J07HX64
GCTCGCCCGTGCCCCTCAACCCAGACAGAGTGTCCGAGCACTCGTTGCTCACAGGGAGGGGTGTGCGCTCGGATCTCGTGAGTCAGCGCGCGTCAGGTCGTGTCCGCGTTGACACCGTCGTCCCCGTCGGCAACAGCGACACCCTCGACGAGTTCGGCGGACTCGGTTTCCTTTTGTGTGTTGACGTGCCAGCGTTCGACATCGGTTTCGTAGTCGGCGAGACGGTTCGAGACCCTTTCTTTTATTCTGTCGTCGTTGATATTGACCTCGAAGACGTACTCGGGTCGGTCACCGCGCGAGACGCCCTGGATGTTCGCACTGATGAGTTCGTTGTCGAAGTAGTATGGCGACACCCGGGTCATCACGTTCTGGTAGACGGTGTCCTCGACCCGCCGGATGGCTTGCGACCGGCAGAGTCGGCTGCCCGGGCGACGTAGTCGATACTCTCGCCCCACTTGCTGACGGCCTCGTCGGGGTCGTCGAGACTCTCGTAGGACTCGGCGAGTTTCTGGCCGGCGGTCTGGAGATCCTCGTCGGGGTTCTTTCCCGCCTGTTCGCCCTTTCCCTCCTGAGGTGGGCCTGCTGTGCGGTTTTCTTGTTGACGTCCTCGTCGAGGCGCTCGTGACTTTTCGGCCGCCAGTCGTCGAACTCTGTGAGGGCGTCCTCGTCGAAGACTACACTCCTCTGCATACTGTTGCAGTGCGTGGGTGATGCGCTCGCCGTGTTCGACGATCTTCACCCAACCGCCGCGCGTCTTGAATCCGGATACACTCTCCTCCATCTCGGTCGATTCCTATCTACATTGTACTACGGCTGCAAAATAAAAACGTTGTCGCCGCTGTTATACCGATGCCGAGCAGAGATGAATCTATGACACTCGAACAACGGGGTAACGCACAGGTGCTGTCCCATCCACTCGCACAGCACGCACTCGCTGATCTCCGGGACGCCGAGACGGACGCCGCGACCTTCCGCCGGGAACTGAACCGGCTCGGCCGGGTCTGTGGGTACGCGCTCGCACCGACGTACTTCACGACCACATCGGTCGAGGTGCAGACGCCGCTCGCGACGACGGCCAGCAGGCGCGTGACCGACGATATCGTGTTCGTGGCCGTTCTCCGCGCGGCGGTCCCCTTTGTCGAGGGGCTGGTCGATGCCGTCCCACACGCCCGACAGGGTGTCCTCTCGGCGAGCCGCGACGAGGAGACCGGGATGGACTCCGACGGCCAGTTCCCGATCACGGTCCGATACGTGAATCTCCCCGAGATTCGTGACTCCGATACAGTTGTTATCGCGGACCCCATGCTCGCTACCGGGTCGACGATGGTCGCCGCGCTCGATGGCGTTCTCGAGGATGTCGACCCCGAGACAACGGTCGCACTCTCGGCGGTTAGTGCACCCGAGGGTGTCGACCGTGTCGCCGGACGGTTCCCCGATGTCGAGGTTGTGACCGTCAGCCTCGATGACCGCCTCGACGAGGACGGGTTCATCGTCCCCGGACTCGGTGACGCCGGCGACCGCGCGTTCGGCACCGCCGAGTGACCGCTCTCAGACTGCCGAGTGCCGATGGCCGTGAGAGGGTGTGTCCTCGGGCCGCGAACCGGCACCACACGAAGGGTGACCGACCGATGTGGATGCCGTCTCGCACCGCGAGCAAACCGGCTGGGGAGGTGAGTGACTCGCCTGCGCGACGCGTGGCGCG
>KE356579.1:527090-530175 GCA_000416085.1 halophilic archaeon J07HX64
TCGCGACGCGCTCGTGACCGCACTGCTCGCGCTCGACTTCGAGCGAGACGACTACGACACGCCTCGTATCGCCGGTGTCGTCGGGGCTACCGGAACCGGGACATCGACCGGTGACGACGGGAAGAGAGCGTTCGTGGGGGTCGTCCGCCGTGACGCCCTGCTCGTCGAGGCGGTCACCGAACCGACCCTGGTGGCGACATACGAGGCCGACAGTCCGGAGCCGTTCGACCTGGCGGCCGACGACGCCGAGAACGCAGCACGCGAACTGTACGACCACGAGTTCGAACACGTGGTGTGTGCTGCCGGGGTCTCTGTTGCTGAGGACGGGTTCGACACGGCCATCGTGAACTGAGTGTCCGGCAGCAAACGAACTGTGATCCACTCAACTGTGACAGCCGATACCGGCCCACCAGAGCCGCCATGCACCCCCTCAGTCGGTTTGCTCGCGGTACGAGGCCAGCCCCACACCGGTCGCTCATCCCTCGCACGACGCCGGCCCGTGGCACAGAGGGCACGCTCGCCAGACGCGCCATCCGAGAGAACTCGAACAGTGCTAATCGCGCGGTAGGTTTCGAGCAGGGAACTTCGTGTAATGAGTCTTGAGCAGGAACCTCGCTGGTGAGTTCTGAGCAGGGAAATTCATATGATGAGTTCTGAGCGGGAGACTCCACGTAGTGGGTTTCGGGTGGTGAGCTTCGACAGGATGCGGTGCAGGGTGGAGAGGTGCCAACCCGTAGTGGGCACTCACCGGACGATGGTAACCGGAATCGCGGAGCGACGGGCCACGGTCTCGGCGACACTGCCGAGCAACACACGCGAGACCCCGCCGCGGCCGTAGCTCCCGACGATGATGTGGTCGATGTCGTGCTCGTCGGCGTAGCCGACAATCTCGTTTGCGGGGTCGCCGGTTGTCGTCTCGAGTCTCACGTCCACGTCGGTCGTGTCGAGCAGGTCGTCGAGCTCCTCCGCAATCTCGGAGGAGACGGTGTCGCGCCGGTCGTCGAGTTGGTCACGGAGCAGTTCGAACCCCGCGTCGGTCGCACCACCGGCAACCTCGACGACGCGCAACAGCACCACCTCGTCGTCGCTGTGCTCCTCGAGAGCGTACTCGACCGCCTCCCGTGCCGGGTCCGAGCCGTCGTACGCGACAAGCACTGTCATGCCCGAACAGTTGGGCGACGGGAAAAAGTAGCTTCCGGGTCGCGTGTTTCGAAAGGTCCTTATGGGCGACTGAAGTAATGCTGAGTGGACTAGGTCGGGCGGTTAGGCCCCGCTCCGAGCCCACATGTGGCCTCAAGTGGGGACCAAACGCCGGGGGCGTCCGCACAGACGGGTGTGGGCCCCGCAAGCTAACGTCGAAGCCTCGTCCCACGGGGATAGAGGTCCAGTCGACCTCGCCTGCAGGGGCGCGATCGGCTGGTTAACCGGGGAGAGCCCACCAGGCGCGGAAGCGAGCAGTGGAGCCCTGGACATCTATCGCTCGTGGGGCCGCGGGGTGGAGGAGGCGAGCGGGACTACCCGCACCCGAACGTCGGGCAACTCTGGCCTGTCCGTTTCTCCGTTCACTGATACCAGTAACCGGCTGTTCCGCGATATCGTATATAAATAAAAGCAAGGTTTATATACTATCAGCACTTACGTAGAGTTAGTATGAGCCTGCAGCAGCAACTCGCAGCAAACGATATCGAGTGGCGACGAGACGAGTACGAGGACAGCGTGGAGTTCGTGTCGGACCTCGGCCCGCAGGGGCAGTCAGCCGTCGACGTGGTTGAGGACACGGTGATCGTGATCGCCGGCGACGAGCAGTACGAGTTCGACGCGGATCTTGGTACAGACGCGCGAGCATTTATAAACAACGGCGTTCTCACTATCGAGGTGGACGGATGAAACTAACAGTAAAACCCCTGAAACAGAAGGACGCGGGTCGCGGGCTGGCCGCGATAGACAGACAGGCGATGGCGGAGATGGGACTGGAGAACGGCGACTACATCCTCGTCGAGGGGTCAAACGGGCGGACAGTCGCCCGGGTCTGGCCTGGCTACCCCGAGGACGAGGCCAGAGGGATTGTCCGTATCGACGGTCGTCTGCGCCGTGAGACCGGAACCGGTGTCGACGACACGGTCACCGTGGAAAAGGCGGACGTCAGGCCGGCCTCCCGGCTGACCATCGCGCTCCCGCAGAATCTCAGGGTGCGTGGCAACATTGCCCCGATGATCCGGAAGAACCTCAGCGGGCAGGCTGTCACGAAAAACCAGACCGTTCCAGTCTCGTTCGGTCTGGGACCACTGTCTTCGATGTCCGGTCAGAAGGTGCCGCTGAAGATAGCGGAGACCGAACCCGGTGGAACCGTCGTTGTCACCGATTCGACGGAGATCGAGATCAGTGAGCGGCCGGCCGAGCAGTTCTCCGAGCGGGCCGCAGAGCAGACCGAGAGTCCGAACGTCACCTACGAGGATATCGGCGGACTGGACTCGGAACTCGAGCAGGTCCGGGAGATGATAGAGCTGCCGATGCGTCACCCGGAGCTGTTCCAGCAGCTCGGTATCGAGCCGCCAAAAGGTGTGCTCCTGCAGGGGCCGCCCGGCACCGGGAAGACACTGATGGCCCGCGCGGTCGCAAACGAGATCGACGCCCACTTTACCGACATCTCCGGGCCGGAGATAATGTCGAAGTACTACGGTGAGTCCGAGGAACAGCTCCGCGAGGTGTTCGAGGAGGCCGCCGAGAACGCGCCCGCGGTGGTGTTTATCGACGAGATCGACTCCATCGCGCCGAAGCGTGACGACACATCCGGTGACGTGGAGCGACGGGTCGTCGCACAGCTGCTCTCCCTGATGGACGGTCTCGAGGAGCGAAACGAGGTCGTGGTGATCGGTGCGACCAACCGTGTGGACGCACTCGACCCCGCGCTGCGGCGCGGTGGCCGATTCGACCGCGAGATAGAGGTTGGCGTTCCGGACAAGGAGGGTCGCACCGAGATCCTCCAGGTCCACACCCGCGGGATGCCCCTCGCCGAGGGTATCGATATCGACCAGTACGCCGAGAACACGCACGGGTTCGTCGGTGCCGACATCGAACAGCTCGC
>KE356579.1:531828-533401 GCA_000416085.1 halophilic archaeon J07HX64
ACGGCACCGACCTCGGCGTGCATCACCGGTATCTCCTCCTCTTCCTCGTCCTGGTCACGGCGGCGCTGGTCCCGACCCTGACCCCCGTCGTCACCATCGAGTGTGCTCGCGAGCGCTTCGAGACTGCCGAGCGTGTCGGCTTTCACGGAGATACCCTCCTCGACGGTCGAGACCTGAATCTCCGCGATCTCGGCCTCCACCTCGGCGAGGACCTCCTCGAGGTCGCGGTCGCGGACCACCCGGACAGGCGCACCGGCCATCGCGTTACCCAGGTCCGGCGCGGCGACTTTCACCCCCTCCGCGGCCGCAACCGACTCCACCTGCTCGAAGCTGCTCTCACCGCGAATCTCGGCGAGAGCCTTTGGCTGTAACAGCGCACGGACCGTCGTCACGATGGGGTCGGGGAGCCCGCCGACCACGAGTTTGTCGTCGGTGCGGACCGTGCCGTCATAGATGACGGTATCGATTGTGGTGCCGAACCCGCGGGTGTCTTTTACCTCCAGGACGGTCCCCACACCCGGTCCGGTTGCGTCGATGGTCATCTCGTCGCGGAGATACCGCTGGGACAGCCCCATGAGTACTGTCAGCAGGTCCGGCACACCCTCGCTGGTTTCGGCCGAAACCGGCACCACACCGATGTTCGCCTGGAAGTCGGTTAGTCGCCAGTACATATCCGCGGAGAACCCCTCGTCGGAGAGCTGTCCGATTATCTCGTAGAGCCGCTCGTTGAGGTCCGACTGGACACGGTCGCTCTGTGCTTCGATCGCCGGCTTCGAGGGCCGGTTGGGGACCGGGTTCCAGCCCGGAACTGTGTCTATCTTGTTCGCCGCGACGACGAACGGGGTTGCCGTGCGCCGGAGGATGTCGATCGCCTCGTACGTCTGTGGCTGGAACCCGTCGGTTACGTCCACCACGAGCACCGCGATATCCGCGAGCGCACCACCACGAGAGCGGAGTGTCGAGAACGAGTGATGCCCTGGTGTGTCGATAAACAGCAACCCCGGCAGGTCGAAGTCGGTCGGGTCGACCAACTCGCCCGCAATCTCCGACACAACGTCCAGCGGGACGGCTGTCGAGCCGATATGCTGTGTTATCGCGCCCGATTCGCCCTCACTTATCGCCGAGCCGCGGATCTCGTCGAGCAGGCTCGTCTTTCCGTGGTCGACGTGCCCGAGCACCGCGACTATCGGTGTTCTGACTCCCGCCGAGGTTTCCTGTCCTGTCATCGCCGGTCACCCGAGAACTTATTATATACTACCCGCCGACCGATTTAAAAGCCTCGCCTCGCAGAGAGTGGTCATACTGCTGGACAGAGTATTCCCCGACCGAGATGCACAGAGCGGCCATCTGTCACAGACTGTCCCGCCCGGGTCCCGTAGATGATCACGTGCGTCTGTCCGACAGTACGCACCGACCTGCAGACGGACCCGGCGACCCGCGATAGCCCTCGGCACCTGACCCCCGGTGTGTCTCTCCGCCACTCACAACTGATAACTGTCGGCCGACCCGATATCGGCTATCGAGCGGGTGAGTAACAGACCGGCCGCGTGGCCGAGAGCCGAGCTAACAACAG
>KE356579.1:533920-547001 GCA_000416085.1 halophilic archaeon J07HX64
GTCGTGGCGATGTTTGCGGACACAGACTGCTCCAGGGTGAACGCCACCGGTTGGTGGGGGCTGCGGTGCTCGGGTTCGGTGTACTCGCCTTTCTCCGACTGCTGCTCAGGATGCTCGCCGTGGTCTGATACTCCGAAGCGCTTACACCGGACTCGCTCGTATGTTGTGTATGAGCAGCCCAGCAATCACACTCTACCGGTTGCAGGCGTGTCCGTTCTGCGAGCGTGTGGTCCAGAAACTCGAGGAGTACGACCTGTCGTACCGTTCGCGGTTCGTCGAGCCGTTACACTCGAAGCGTGACGCGGTCAAGCGCGAGAGCGGCGCCCGGACGGTGCCGGTCATCGTCGACGAGCGTACCGGTGTGACGATGTCTGAGAGTGCCAACATCGTGACGTATCTGGAGAACACGTACGGCGAGGGTGGTCGACTCGCCCCGGAGGCCGCGGCCGCGGGGGGGTCGTAGATGGACCTGGGGTTCGACGTGGTCGAACTGCCGCCGCCGGACCACCCAGAGGCGGGCGACCGAGCACCGGATTTCACCCGCCCACTCGTCGACGACGAGTACTGGGAGGATACGGCGCTGTCGGCTCTCGATGCGCCGGTCTGTCTGGTCTGTCACCCGATGGACGGCTCCTTTCCGGCGACGTACATCTGGAACGAACTGCGCGACCGCGGCTTCGACGACCTCGGTGCGACAGTTGTCGGGGTGTCCATCTCGACGCCGTACGCACACAAGCGCTTCATCGAGGATCACGACCTCGCCGGGACGGAGTTTCGGTTCTTTTCCGACCCCGCGAACGGTGTGGCAGAGACCTACGGTATCACGAACGACCTCGACGGGATGGGTGGCGTCGCGGAGGCGCGACCGGCGACGTTCGTTCTCGACGAGGAGCTGACCGTCCAGTACGCCTGGGTTGCCCGTGAGCACCCCGAACTCCCCGACTACGACGACCTCGAAGCGGCCGTCGTCGAGGCCGTCGGGGCCACCACGGTTGCCGATGCGGACTGATGCCCGGGTCTGATATCGAGCGTGCCGCCGATGCAGTTCGCGACGGTGACCTGGTGGTCTACCCGACAGAGACGGTGTACGGGCTTGGTGCGGACGCACTCGACCCCGAGGCGGTCGAGCGGGTGTTCGACACGAAGGGCCGCGACCGTGGGAACCCGGTCTCGATGGCTGTTCCCGACATCGAGACGGCGGCCGAGTACACCGAGGTGGGCGAGCGCGAGCGGGCGTTCATGCAGCGGTTCCTGCCGGGTCCGGTGACGGTTGTCGTCGAGCGCGGTGACAGAGTGCCGGATGTCCTGACCGCTGGTCGAGATAGGGTCGGTGTGCGTGTGCCCGACCACGAGGTTGCGCTGTCACTGCTCGAGCGTGTCGCGCCGGTGACGGCCACCAGCGCAAACGAGAGCGGCCGCCCGTCGGTTCGGCAGGCAGGTTCGCTCCACGAGCAGGTCCAGCGGGCCGCGGCGGTTGTCGTCGACGACGGTGAGACAGCCGGTGGCGGGTCGACTGTCGTGGATGTTGCCCGCGGGACTGTCCACCGTCGCGGTGCGCTCGCCGACGCGGTCGAAGGCTGGTTGGCTGACCGGTGAGCAGGGCAGGAGCGAAAGCGTGGCTTTATGTCGACAGGTCCCATCAAGACGAGTATGCAGGGAAATCTTCCGCCGGAAGCACAGGAGAAAATCGAGGAACTGCAGGATCTTCAGGAGACGGCACAGCAGGTCGCTGCACAGAAACAGGAGGCAGAGTCCACACTCACCGAGTCCCAGACGGCACTCGATGCACTCGAAGATGTCGACGGGGACACCCAGATGTACCAGCAACTCGGCGAACTGCTCGTCGAGACGGACTACGAGGAGGCAAAGGAGGACCTCGACGAGAAGGTTAGTAATCTCGAGGTACGCGTCGAGACCCTCGAGAAGCAGGAGAACCGCGTCCAGCAGCAGTTCGAGGAGCTTCAGCAGGAACTCCAGCAGATGCTCGGCGGTGCCGGCGGCGGCGCACTCGGCGGCGGTCCCGGCGGCGCGTGACCCGGGACTCACCGGACGACAACGAGGTTGTCCAGACGGCCGTCGAGGCGGCCGAAGACGTGATTCTCTCGCGGTACTCGCGGAGCGACCTGCGTGATATCGATATCGGTGTCTCCTTCGAAGACGGTCGGCTGTCGATCGATATCTACCTCAACGCACCGGGTGATGCCGAGCGGGTCGCGGAGGATGCGGCACTGGCTGCTCGCGCCGCTGTCGACGACCTGTTCGACGTGTAGCAAGCGAGCGGATTGTTTTTTATCCCCCCACACATACGGGAGGTATGGAACACGAGGCCACCGTCGAAGGGGTCGGCGTCGGTGTCAGCGACGAGGGACCGGGCGCGCCGGTCGTGCTGCTTCAAGCGCGCGAGGAACTCGTCCCGATATTCGTCAGCAGGGACCAGGCACAGTCGATGCAACTCGCGCTGGACGGTGAACCGTTCGAGCGCCCGCTGACACACGACCTCTTTGTGGAGATGGTGGCAGAGTTCGGGGCGGCAATCGACCGTGTCCGCGTCGACGACCTCGCAGACGGGACCTTCTACGCAAAGATCGACACCGAACAGTACCACAGCGGCGAGCGCCAGCGGGCAGTGTTCGACGCACGCCCGTCGGACGGCATCGCCATCGCGCTCCGGGTAGACTGTCCACTCATCGTCAGCGACGAGGTGGTCGACGAGGCCGGCCGCCCGCCGGAGGCGTTCGAATCTGACGACGAACTCGACAACCCCGACGACGAGTTCGATGGCCCGCTGTGAGGCGATGAACTGGGCTGGATACGACGGACTGTTGCTCGACCACGACGGTGTGCTTGTCGAACTGGTCGACCGGGACCACATCACCGCTGGACTCCGCGAGCACGGCGAACCACGCTTGGCAGAGCTCGATATCGACCTCGACCCGGCGCTGCTCGACGCGTTTCAGGTCGGGGCCGAATCCGGTGAGATCCGTGCGCTGGCCGACCAGTACGGGGTCGACCCCGGGGCGCTGTGGCGCTGTCGTGACGACGCCATCGAGGCGGCGCTTCACACCGCGACACGGGACGGCGAGAAACCGCCGTACGACGATGTCGACGCGCTCACCGCGCTCGACGTGCCCTGCGGTGTCGTGAGCAACAACCAGCGTCGCATCGTCGAGTTCGTCCTGGAGACACACGGCCTGCGCGGCCTGTTCGACACGGTCCATGCGCGTGACCCGACGCTCGCGAGTCTCGACCGAAAGAAACCTGCGCCGACCTACCTTGAGGCAGCGATGACCGGTCTCGGTATCGAGCACCCGCTCTACGTCGGGGACAGCGAGAGTGATGTCGTCGCTGCACACCGCGCGAACGTCGACGTTGCCTTTCTGCGCCGGCCGCACAACACCGACACGTCACTCTCGACGGACCCGACACACGAGGTGGAGGGTCTCGACGAGATTGTGGCGGCCGCACAGCACAGTCGACACTGATTACCGCGACTCACTGTCACCGTAACAGTCTGTGCCGGTGAACACAGCTCTGGACCGGCGTTTTTATACTATAAAACCCGTGGGTCGCCCTCCTCAGCACACGTCGCCGACCTGCTCTGCGACACTCACAAGCGAGAGCCACGTGTTCAGCCCCGCTCGGAGTGCGACGAGGTCGGCTGCCTCGACGACGAGCGTGAGCGTCTCGCCGGACCTGCCCAGTCGTGTCCTGCTCCGGTCGTCGTCGATACCGTCGAGTTCGGGCGAGACGGCACGCTCGACACGGTGTGCTCGTTCGGGAGAACTGTACGACAGAGTCAGACGGGTCTCGTGGCGCACGGCACTATTCGACGTCGATCTTCTTTACATCGCGGCTGCGCTCTTTCAGCAGTACACGATGACCACAGTACGGACAGCGGACGCCGCCGTACTCGTCGAGACCGACATCGCGCTTGCACCGGGAACACTTGTAGCTCATTCCTCGGCCTCGCTCTCGTCCTCACCGAGTGCGGCACGGATAGAGCGGTCGACCGTCTTTCCGGCCGGGGTTTCGGGGTCGTACGCGCCACCGGTGAACTTCTCCCCGGTCTCCTCGTTCACCCAGATACCTGTTCCGACCCGTGTGACGCTGTCGCCGTCGACAGTCGCGGAGCGCATCTCGCGTTCGATCTGGGCGACGCGCCGGCGGGCGACCCGCCCGTAGCGCGCGCCGAACCTGCCGGCACTCCCGACCTTGCTTTCCTGATCACTCATTGTATTCTCATATGGGTCAACTATGTGTATAAACCCTGCGAGTCCCCGTCGTGTCCCTGTGAACTGACACACCGAGCCCGAGATTTTTCTACCGGAACGGACTCACCTGTTATCTGTTCTGGGTAACCACCGCGGCAGTCTGGCGTGTGGCACGCGCTGCCGCGGTCGACACTCGGTGTGTCACCTGCTCGCCCAGGTGCCCACAGCGGACAGACCGCTCACGCCAGGTCGGCCTCGGCGAGCGCCTCGTTGAGGTCCGCACGGACCCGCTCACCCAGGTCGCGCTCGCCGGCAGTCGTGACGACGCGATTCTCCTGCACGCTCGACCCGTCCCGGAGCAGCAGTCGGACGTTCCCGTTTGTGTCGGCCCGGGTCGCCTTTGCTCGCACACCGGTCCGGGAGCCCGACCCGCCTGCGTCGATCGGTCCCGGGACAATCTTCTTCACGTGGGGGTGGCCGGCGACCACCCTGAGGGCGTCCCTGCCCGTCCGGCCGCCGACCAGCGTCGAGTGTGCCCCGCCGAGTTTCTCCCCCACAGACGCCTCGACCACCTCAAGGGCCGGTTCGCCGCGCCGCTCCCGGACACCCTCTATCGGGTCCTCGGCGTCGATACGGTAGAACGGGTAGTGTAGCTCCGCACGGACCGCCCGCAACACCGCCCGGTCACCGGTCGCGTACACCTCCTCCGGACGCTTCCGGTGGACCTCGTCGGCGATCTGCCCGGCGAACGAGCGCAACTCCGAGCGGACACGCTCACCGTCTGTCTCGGGTGTGGTCGTCACCGTCCGTCGACCGACGACGCTGTCCCCCGTTAGCGTCGCAACCGTCGCCCGACTGCGGCCAAGATCCAGCACGACGGTGTCCGCGTTTGCCGTCCGACAGACCAGACAGTAGTCCCCTGGTCTGCTGAGCGACGACGCACAGCTCCGGCACTGCATACCCGTATTAGGCGCTGGAACCCCGATAAGGACAGTGTTTCACAGCTCTCCGGGGTCGGTCTTCAGAAACTCCCGGAGCAGAACCGTCGCGTACGAGCCACGCGGGAGACGAAACTCAAAAGAGAGCGGGCCCCGCGAGCGTTCGAGCGCCGTCTGGACGAGGATGGCGCGTCTGGTGCCCGTCGAGTCGAACGCGCCCGGCAGGTCGAACGCCACGGGGTCGAACCCGCCTGTCTCGCAGACCGACCGCTCGATGTCGCCGGGTTCACCCCCGGCAAACTCGGTGTCGGTTCCCACGAGTGGCGCGGTCACGAACGCTCGTCCGCGCTCGCAGTGCCGGGTCACCGCGTCGACACGTTCGGGGGTCACACGCTGGGTTCGGTCCTGGTCGGGCAGTGCCAGCCCATCGGGTGCGTCGCTGTCGGCGAAACAGACCACGTCACCCGCGACCGGCCGGTCGAAGGGGAGCCCGCGGTCGAGTCGTTCCGACAGAATCCGGTTGAACGCGTAGGACTGGGCGGCGTTGACGAACAGTCGCTGGAGGTTCTCCGGGGTCGTCTCCAGTGCCGCCCGGAAGTCGGCGGCCTCGTCGTCGCCCTCGGCCAGTCGGTGGAGCATCGCCCGCTCGTAGCCCAGGTGCCCCGGGAACCGGCCGAGCGCGGCCTGCCAGTCGCGGCTCTCCTCGGCGTAAGAGCGTGCCTCGCGGGTCCGCTCCGGTTCACGCCCGGAGGGGCTGCCGACGTAGGCCATCACCGCCTCCTCCCAGTCGCCGCGGACAACGGCCAGCCCGACCTCGTGTGTGACGGGTCGCCTGCTCCCGAACCGCTGCTGGCCGAAGTAGTTCGGCACGCCGACCACACCCCCGTCGGTCCCGGCGAAACTCCGGAGCTGTGCCGCAATCTCCGCGGTACTGTCCGGCCGGTCGGGGTCACGGACCGTCACCTCGAACGCGTTTCCGGCGAGGTCCCCGAAGAGGATAGGCCGGCCGGCCCGACCGACCGGCTCGCACTCGGCACGCGGCAGCTCCGGTAGCTCGCCCGGGTCGATACCGTCGACCGAGAACAGCTGTGTGGTGACCGCGCGTTTGTCCTTCGTGCCGGCCCAGCTCACCCGCTCGCGGGAGATGCCGAGCCGGGTTGACAGCCGGCCGGCGAAGTCGTTTGTCTCCCAGTTCCGGAGTGTCACCCGCACGAGTAGATGGGGGTACGGGCCGGGGTCGGCATCAACCGGTTCGGTCTCGAACGCCTCGAGTTCGCGCACACGGAAATCCGCCGGCGAGTCCCGGAGACGACCGCCCGTCCCGTCGGCGTCGCTCACGTAGTGCTCGATACCGACCTCGCGCTCGACCGACTGGGCAGGACGCATCGCCTGTGTCTGTGGGCGCTGTGGGTATATCGGTATCGTCCGTGCCGAGCAGTTGCGATGCCGAGTGGGCTACAGGTCACGCCGGCGGAACCAGACGACACTCACAGCGAGCAGCAGGCCGGTCATCCCGACGAGGACTGCCACCCCGACGGGGTCGTAGTTGCTGTCGATGAGGATGGCGGCCGGGTCGTAGTGGCGCGAGGGAGCGACGACGCCAGCGACCTCGTAGTCGGTCCCGACGACGAGCGACTCGACCAGATACAGCCCGAAGACGACGCCGAGCGCGATCCGCTGGGCGATATCCGCCCGGCCGGCGACCACCGACGTGACCAGCCCGATGCTCGCACAGGCAAACAGGTACGGGATCGAGAGCACGTGGACCGCGAGCAGGTCCGCGACCGCAACCGACTCCCCGACGAGGTCACCGCCGACGAACACCACGACCGGCGGCAGGAGATTGACCAGCGACGATTGGAACCGCGAGCGCGGCGAACACCTCGGTAACTGTGCGTGCCCGAGATATCGGCAGCGAGAGCAGGATGTCCATGCGCTCGTGCTCGATGTCGCCCGCGACCCGGCCGGCCGCGAGATACGCGACGTACAGACCGAGCAGGAGTATCCAGCCGAACACGTAGAGTTCGGTGGCGAGAAACCCCTCGATGGTGGTCATCGTCTGGATGTCGAACAGCTGCAGGAGCTGGTCGGGATAGGCATCCAGAAACTCCTCACCCTCGAATGCGTCCCGGAACGAGGGGTACACCCAGATGTCGAGCGCCGCGAGCGCCGACACGGCAACCGAGAGGTAGACACTCCCGCGCAGGCGCTTTCGCCCCTCGTAACGGGCGAGATTCATCACCCCAGCCCCCCGGCGTTGCCGCTGTGGTCGCCGTCCTCGCCGTAGAATCGCAGGAACACCTCCTCGAGGGGTGCTTCCTCGATTGTGAGGTCGACGAGTCGCCGGTCGGAGAGCACTCCAGCAGCGCGTCGATATCACCGGTGAACGTGAACGTGTACTCGCGGAACCCCGTGTCGGTGCGAGCCTCCGGACTCGCCTCGAGGTCGTGGACACCGTCGAGTCCGGCCAGCGTCGTGTCGTCGAGCGCTTCCCTGGCGACGATGTGGACGACTTTGCCACTGCGGTCCAGCAGCGCCTCGATCGGGTCGACCGTGACGAGCCGTCCCTCTCGGATGACGCCGACCCGGTCACAGAGCCGACGCACCTCGCTGAGGATGTGCGAGGAGAAAAAGACAGTCAGACCCTGGTCGCGTTCGGCGCGCACGAAGTCGGCGAAGCGCTGTTTCACCAGCGGGTCGAGCCCACCGGTCGGCTCGTCGAGCACGACCAGGTCGGGGTCGTGCATGAACGCCGTCACCAGCCCGAGTTTCTTCACGTTGCCGTGGGAGTACTCCCGTATCTTGCGGTCGACCGGCGGGTCGAACAGCGCGAGCAACTCCTCGCGGCGTTCGTCACCCCTTATACCGGCGTGGAGGTCGAGGATCTCGCGGCCGGTCGCACTCTCGTCGAACTGGAGTTCGTCGGGCAGGTAGCCGACGGCGCCTTTCGCCTCGACGAGTGCCGACTCGTCGGTCACGTCGTGCCCGAGCAGGCGCGCGCCCCCAACGGTCGGCGAGAGAAACCCCATGAGCACGCGTATCGTCGTCGACTTCCCCGCGCCGTTTGCCCCGAGGTAGCCGAATATCTCGCCCTCGTCGACCTCGAAACTCACGTCGTCGACTGCTCGCAGATCGCCGTAGGCTTTCGTCAACCCGTCGAACGTGATGGCAGCCATCGCTCCCGATTCGTCGTGCGTTTACTTGTACATTTGTGAGCCTGAAATACCATTTAGATTTATAAATCGTCCGGTGTCCTGCAAAGTTAAGTTTCCCCACCAAAGAGAGTTAACGAGAACAGCACACCCGGACAGAATGGCATCAGACTACAAGTTGATCACCGAAGAGGTTGGACTGTGGGGTGCAGTTGCACTGCTGGTCGGAACGGCGGTGGGGATGTCGATCTTCCTCGTTCCGACCCAGATGCTGGCCCGAGCAGGGCCGAGTATCACCGTCGCCATCCTGATATCGGTGGTCCCGATGGTGTTCGGTGTGCTCGGTCTCCTGCAGTTGGGGGGTGCCATCCCGGTTGCGGGTGGGGCGTACGTCTACGCCTCGCGGCTCATCGGCCCCTACTTCGGGATGCTCGGCGTGTTCATCCCGGTGCTCGCTATCTGGTCGTACCTGCTCTTTGCGGCGCTCGGGTTCGCCGAGTACCTGCAGTTTTTTACCATCCAGTTTGCAGGCACGACCTTCGGCGGTGTCGGTGTGGTCGCGGCTGCCTGGGCGTTGCTCGGATTGTTTCTGGTGCTGAACTACCTCGGCATCCAGATGGTCGCGCGGGTGCAGTTGACACTCGTCGGACTGCTCCTCGTCGGTCTGGTGACGTTCGTGGTCGTCGGCCTGCTGGAACTCGACGCCTCCCGGTACGGGAGTCTGTTCCCCTCGGAGGGGACCGCCGCCGACGGGACCCCCGCGCCCTTTGTGGATGGCAGTCTCACGCCGTTCTTTCTCGCTGTCGTGTTACTGTACGTCCCGTTTCAGGGGTTCACTATGATAGTCGAGATCGGGGAGGAGCTGAAAAACCCGGTGAAAAACATCCCGCGGGTGCTCGGAATCGGGATGACTGTCGTCACGGTGTTGTCGATCGCTGTGGTCGTCGTGCTCGCGGGGATACTCCCCTGGCAGGACGCGACGACCGTCGTCGAGGACGGCGGTGGTCTCTCGCTCGCGCTCACGGAGTACACCGACGGGGCACCGGTCTGGGCAGGTGTGGCCGTCGCGCTCGCGGCATTGATCGGCGCGGCGACGACAGTAAACACCCTCGTCACCTCCTACTCCCGGACGGTCATGCGGGCCGGCCGTGACGATGTGCTCCCCGAGCAGTTTGCCCAACTACACGCGGAGCACAGCACACCATACCGTGCGATCCTGTTGCTCGGTGTGCCACCGCTCCTGTTCGCACCGTTTGCGGTGTATCTCGACGGCGCCCTCGCGGTGGACATGCTCGACTGGCTCGTTGCCGTTGTCGTTACAGGTATCTTCATCGTGTTCACGTTCATCGGTATCGCGATCTGGCGGTTGCCGACGGTGTTTCCGTCGCGGTACGAGCACTCGTTCTATCGGCTCCCGATGCCCGTGCTGAAGTTCGTCGCGGTCGGCAACAGCGTCATCTCGGCCGGACTCGCGCTGCTGGTCGGTCTCAGCCAGCCGAGCGCGCTCGCGCTCGTGCTCATCTGGATGCTGCTCGCGTACGCTGTCTACCGCTACCGTCTCAGCGCGTACACCGGTGAGGGCAGTCTAAAGGAGCGAATGGAGAGTCTCGACAGCCACGAGTGACACTGCTTCTTCGATGTGACGACACCACGCTACCGACGCCCGTGAACCCAAATACCGGGACGCACCCAGTCCGGCACATGGAGTTCGAGGCACCGATCGACGGCTGGTACACGTGGGTGGCCGTCGCGCTGGTCAGCGTCGGCCTCGCGGGGGTGGCGGTGAGCCTCCCGGACGAGCCCCCGCCGGACGCCGACCGGGCCGCGGGTGTCCTCGACCGGGTCGGCGCGAGCGAGTACGAGGCCGCGACCACCCTGGAGCACGACGCCGAGGCGGTGCGTCTCGGTCCCGAGCGGATTGCGATGCGAAACAGTGGGGGAGTCGACCGCGCGAGGGTGTCGTTCGGGCCGGTGGTGCCGGTGTACACACTCGCGCTGACCCCGGCACAGCGAACCAGCCTCGACGGTGTGCTCGCCGGCGAGCGCACACTGTCCGTGGACCTCGAGGAAGCGCTCGAAGACGGACTGTCCGCACTCGAGACGACGACCGGTGAGTGGCGCCCCGCGACGGGAACACTCCGCGCACGGGCGGTCGAGATTGGGAACCGGCGGATGGTGCTGGTGGCGGTCTGATACTGTCGGACAGACGTACCTGGTCACCGACGGGACCCGGGTGGGGCAGTCTGTGACGGATAATCTCCCTGCGAGTATCGGTCGCGAGAAACTCTGTCCGGCAGCACGAGCCCCGTCGGTCGGAAGCTACATCTGTGAGCGCTCGGTCGACACACCCAATGCGACTGGACGAGTACTGGAGTGTCGGGCCGAAGACGCGCCAGTTCCTGACAGAGAGTCTCGGTGTGGAGGCCGCGGCGGAGGCGATCGAGTCGGGTGACGTGCGAACGCTGGTCGACGCCGGTCTCCCGCACGGCCGAGCGACACGCATCCTCCGACACGCAAACGCCGGCGCGGCGCTCGACCTGCTGGCCACCCCTGACACCCGTGACGTGTACAACGAGTTGCTCGAACTCGTGAGCGAGCACGCGGTCACCGCGGACGCCCGTGACCGGGTGCGCATCCTGACGCCGCTCGCGACGCGGGCGGCGATGGTCGACCGCCTCGACACCGTGCTCGCGGCGCGCGACGGCTGGACAGCGCCGAGCGAGCACCGGCGCGAGCGGGCGCTCGACATCTTCGAGAGCTACGACGACGCCGGCGGTGACAGGCGGGCCGCGGTCGAGGCGGTGCTGGCCGCCCGCGGGGCGGGGCTCGACTCCGGCGTGTTCGCGCCCCTCGCGGACCTGGATGTCGACGCGCTGGAGTCGGCACTCGCGGCGCTCGCCGGTCTCTCCGGCGGTGGTGGTGACCGTGTCGGCGAGGGGGCAGACGACAGACTCGACGCGCTCCGGGAGCAGCTCGGTGCTGTCGAGGATATGGCCGCGACACCCGGTGACGTGCTCTCGGCGGTGCAGTCGGGTGCACGCGGCACAGCGGAGTTGCGCGAGGCGCTCGCACGGACTGTCGCCGACAGAGCGGGCGTGGACCTGGCACGGGTGCGCGAGTCGATGCCCGGCGAGGCGGTCGACGCCCGGTCGTTCGTCGAGGGCACGCTCCGGACGCTCACGAGCGACCTGCGAACAGCGGTGACAGAGCGCGAGGCCGCGGTCGCGGACCGGCTGTCGGGTGTGCTCGCGGAGACCGAATCCGAGGTCGAGGGGGCTGTCACGGCAGTCGGAGATATCGGCTTCGAGGTGTCGCTCGCGCGGTTCGCGCTCGCGTTCGACCTGACACGACCGGACCTGGTCGAGCGCCGGGTGACCGGGGTCGTCGGTGCGCGCAACCTCGCGCTGGTGGACGCCGGCGGGTCGGTCCAGCCGGTCACCTACGCCGTCGGGGATCACGACCTGTCGGTACCGGGTGCGAACCGGCCCCCCGAGGCTGACCGGGTCGCCGTGTTGACCGGGGCGAACAGCGGCGGCAAGACGACGCTGCTGGAGACGCTCTGTCAGGTGCAGTTGCTCGCACAGATGGGGCTGCCCGTTCCCGCCGACCAGGCAGAGATCGGCGTCGTCGACACGGTCGTCTTCCACCGGCGTCACGCCAGTTTCAACGCGGGTGTCCTCGAGTCGACGCTCCAGACGGTCGTCCCCCCGGTGACGACGGCTGAGCGGACGCTGATGCTCGTCGACGAGTTCGAGGGGATAACCGAACCCGGCCGCGCCGCCGACCTGTTGCACGGTCTCGTGACACTGACCGTCGACAGTGACGCGCTCGGGGTGTGCGTCACCCACCTCGCCGACGACCTCGAACCACTGTCCGACCGGGCCCGCGTCGACGGCATCTTCGCCGAGGGGTTGACCTCCGACCTCGACCTGGAGGTGGACTACCAGCCCCGATTTAGCACTGTCGGCCGCTCGACCCCGGAGTTCATCGTCTCGCGGCTTGTCGCCAACTCGACCGACCGCGCCGAGCGGTCCGGCTACGAACACCTCGCGGAGTCTGTCGGTGAACGTGCCGTCCAGCGGACACTCGCCGACGCTCGCTGGTCGAGTTGACCCACCCGGGGAAAACGAGTCCGACTGTCCCGTCGAGTTTCCCCGCTGGTGTCGACTGTTCGGCCGGTGGTAACCGGCCCGATTGTCGGGCCGAGTCGCCTGCCGGATCCGATATCTGCCAGACTGCGGACTCCCCTCGCGGCGTTTATGCCCACGGAGTCCCCACCACGGGTATGGATATCCGAGCGCTCCACCGGGACCTGATCGACCTGCACGGGCGTCCGAGCAAGACCTACAGCGAGGACGGGGTTCGACAGCTTCTCACCACGATTCTCTCTCAGAACGTCGCGGACGTACAGACCGCGAGGGCCTCGGAGAGCCTTTTCACCACCTACCCCGACTACCACGCGATAGAGAACGCGCCACAGGAGGAACTGGCCGACGTAATCTCCGATGTGGGCCTGATGAACCAGAAGTCCCGACGCATCCAGCGCTCACTGGAGCGCATCCGGGCGGAGACCGGCGGCGAGTACACGCTCGCCTTCCTTGACGATATGAACACAGAGGACGCACAGGACTGGCTGACCGATATAAAAGGGGTCGGGCCGAAGACGGCGAACGTCGTGCTGAACTTCCACTTCGAGAAGCCAACCTTCGCCGTCGACACGCATATCGAGCGGCTCTCGACCCGGTTCGGCCTGATCGAGGAGTCCACCACCGCCGAGCAG
>KE356579.1:547197-558368 GCA_000416085.1 halophilic archaeon J07HX64
GTGATGCAATCCCCACAGGGGTCGGGTCGAGAGGGTACTGTCACCGATGAATCTCGCCTCACCCGCCTGACCTGTGACAAGGCCTGTTCAGACGACGCCACCGCTGTCTGCGGGCGGTGCAGTATCCCCCTGTGCGGTGACCACCAGAACAGACATCGTGACCCCCTGTTCAGTGATTTTTCAAGAGCGTTCGGAGCCTTCCTGCTGGTCGTTGGACTGGTGATTGTGGTTCCGGTTGCCTGGACGACGATAGATCCTGTAACGATACTCGAGGAGGAGGTCATCAGCAATCAAGAGGATATCTCTATTCCGGCAGACCTCAGGACCACCGTGTTGCACTCCTCGATCCTGCTTGGATTCGCATTCCTATTCACCCTATGGGTACAGGGTGCCGATCGAAAGACATCCGCACGGTTTCTCCAGCGAAGACGGCCCGAGCGAGTTCTGTGTGAGGACTGTAGTGCCGACACCCAACTCCCACGACTCATATTGTACGTTTTTGCCGCACTGGCAACTTTGCTGGTTCTGCTCGGCGCGTACCTCGCGTGGAACAGCAGTGGTGTCGGTTCGCTTCGTCTTTCAGCACTCGGTCTCCTGATCTACATTATCAGGGCAGACACGGTCATGCTGCTCGGCAAATTATTCGAATAATATCAAGTCGGGCTCATCCCCGCGATAGAGAGCGAAGCTTTCGCCTCGAATTTCAGTAATCGGCGAAACCCCGGACTCGACGATCTATAACTTTCGCGCCGAGAGACGGTTCGTGACACGACCACGCCGTGGATACACAGCACAGTTCGTGCTTACACTCCGGGCAGCGGATACATCATCTCAGACTGTCGACGAGTTCGTCGGCCAGTCCGGTGTAGCCGGCCGGCGTCAGCGCGAGCAGTTCCTCGCGCACGTCCGCCGACACGTCGAGTTCCCGGAACAGGTCCCGGAAATCCGCGAGTGTCACCTCCTGTCCGCGGGTCAGGCTCTTTACACGCTCGTAGGCGTCCTCGTGGCCCTCGCGGCGGAGAATCGTCTGGACAGCCTCGCCGAGTATCTCCGGGGTCGATTCGAGGTCCTCGCGCATCACCTGCTCGTTGGGCACCACCTTTTCGAGCCCGCCTTCGAGTTTCCGGTAGCCCAGCAGACAGTGTGCGAGTGCGGCCCCGATGTTCCGCTTCACTGTCGAGTCCGAGAGGTCCCGCTGCAGACGCGAGTTGGTGAGATACTCACCCAGAAACGTTAGGTCACTGTTTGCCTTCGAGAGGTTCCCCTCACAGTTCTCGAAGTCGATCGGGTTCACCTTGTGAGGCATCGTCGAGGAACCGGTCTCGCCGGCGACGGTCTCCTGCCCGAGATAGCCATCGGAGATGTACAGCCAGCAGTCCAGCGCGAGGTCGAGCAGGACCTGATTGACACGCCGGAGCGCGTCGAACAGCGCCGCGAGGTCGTCACAGGGGTTGACCTGCGTGGTCAGCGGCTCGTGTTCGAGACCGAGCCCCTCGACGAACTCGCGGGCGAACGTCGGCCAGTCCACCCCGGGGTAGGCGGCCGCGTGGGCCGCGTAGGTTCCGCTCGCGCCGGCGAGTTTGCCCGAGAGCCCCTCGACTGCTTGGTCGAGCGCCGCCGTTGCCCGCCCGAGACGGGAGGCGTACACCGCGAACTCCTTTCCGAACGTCGTCGGCGTGGCGGACTGTCCGTGGGTGCGGGCGAGCATCGGGGTGTCACGATGGGCCCGGGCCATCGCGGTTAGTTCCTCCCGGAGACTCCGTAACCGGGGACCGAGCACCGTCTCGACCGCGGGACCGAGCAACAGCCGGTAGGCGATGTTGGTGACGTCCTCGCTGGTCAGCCCGAAGTGGACCCACTCACCGCCGACCCCCGGCGGCAGGTGGTCCCGGATAAAATACTCGACCGCCTTCACGTCGTGGTTGGTCGCCGGCCGGCTCTCGTCACCCTCCGTCTCGAGCTGTTTGACCCGCTGTGCGTCCTCGTGGCCGAACTCGTGGTAGACCTCTCGCAGTTGCTCGCGGTCGGAGCCGACAATCGAGACCGGTGTCACGTCGAGGTCGGCGAGTGCGAGCAGATACTCGATCTCGACCTCGACACGGGCCCCCACGAGCGCCTGCTCGCTGGCGTAGGGCTGTAATGGCTCCGTGTACCCGGCGTACCGACCATCCAGCGGCGACACCGCCGAGAGCGGCCCGTTGTCTGTCATACTCCTCGTTCCGCGAGGCGGGGAAAAAACCTGCCGGTCGCCTCCGGTGTGCTGTGAACCCGGTGGCTCGCCCCGGTCGACAGCCTCCGACGACCCGCGCTGTGGGTCGCTGGAGTGATATCCGGGCCCACAGTCGCGGCCGCTCTGTGGCGACCGGCAGGTAGTGTTCGGCTGTCATGGATAGATTGATAACCAGCAACAAACTACTCGCGTGTAGATGGCAGGGGCACTCGACGAGGACACGGCACAGACACTCGCCACCGGTCGTCAGACAATCGCGTCTGTACTCTCCTCTGCACAGGACAAACTCAAGCGCGTCTTTCTGGTGTTTGTTGCCGCCTGGCTGCTGACGTTCTATCTGCTTCGCGCGTTCGTCTGGTCTCGTCTGAAAGACGACCTCGTGTTCAACCGGCTCAGCGGGGCGGCGCTTGACCAGACCGAGATCGTCGCGACGGACCCGTTTCAGGTTATCCTGCTACAGGTAAAGATCGGGCTGATTGTCGGTATTCTCGTGGCACTCCCGGTGATGATATACTACAGTCGTGACTCGCTAAAAGAACGGGGTATCTGGCCCGACGCCAGAATCCCGCTCTGGAAGAAGCTCGGCTTCGCAGCCGTTACCTTCGGGCTGTTTCTGATCGGCCTGTCCTACGCGTACTTCTTTTTCTTTCCGATCATGTTTGCGTTTCTCGCAGAGAACGCTGTAAAGGCCGGGTTCACGCCGACCTGGTCGATTGTGAAGTGGACAGAGTTCATCGTCTTTCTCTCCCTGTCCTTTGCGCTGGCCGCCCAGTTGCCGCTCGCGATGAGTGCGAGCGCACGAACGGGTGTAATAAAGTACGAGACGTTCCGGAACAAGTGGCGCTACGCTGTCGTCGGTATCTTCGCGTTCGGTGCGATGTTCTCGCCGCCGGACCCGTTCACGCAGGTGATGTGGGGGGTCCCGTTGGTGGCGCTGTACTTTTTCAGTCTGGGAATCACCAAGCTCGCGGTGCTCTCGAAGCGGGCCGGAGAGACTGTCTCCACCGGCTCTATTATTCGTGAGCGCTTTCCCGACCTCGCCGGGATGGCAACGGTCACACTCGCCGCTGTCTACGGGTTCCTGTTTGCGGGCGGTGCCGAGCGCATAAACGACCTGCTCGCCGCCGTCAACTCCAATTACAGGTTCGTTCCGGGGCCAGAGCTCGAGCTGTTCGGGCTCGATCCGACTGCCGCCGCGGTGGCGATAGGGGCAGCGTACGCGACCGTGGTGGTTGGGGTGGCGCTGTTTTATTTCCGGGTCCAGCGACTCGAGGCGGTCGTTCGCGAGCAGTCGACCCGGACGAACACACAGCAACAGTCAGACGACGCAGACCCCGGTGAGAGCGCCGAGGTCGACGTGGCCAGTATGAGTCAGAAGGCGATCGAGGCTGCCCCGGCAAAGGCGTTTGCCGGCCTCGACCAGGAAAGGGCGCTCCAACTCGCACAGAACGCGGCTGACAACGAGAACCCCGGAAAAGGGAGAGCGATCCTCGACCGGTTCGACGAGGCACAGGAACTCGATCTCGACGAGGCTGAGGACGACGAGGGTGAAGACGAGGGCGAGAACGAGGACACAGACGAGGGTGGCGGCTTCGTGACCTCGACCGCAGCCGGTATGGTCGACCCGTTCACCGAGAGCGATACCGACGAGGAGGATATCGGTGGGTACTACTACGACCTCCGGTTCATCCTCGACTCGCTCACCTCAAAGGCTATCTGGATCGTCGCCGTGTTCATGATCGTGCTCGCCGGGTCGTTTTTCGCGCTGTTCCAGGGTGGTATCGGTGTGATACGGGAGTACTTTTTCTCCAATATGCCAGACAGCGTTGCCGAGGAGCCCGAGATTGTGGTGTTGCACCCGGTAGAGGCGCTGATATTCATGCTGAAGTTCTCGACACTGCTGGCCGCACTGTCGATCGTGCCGATCGTGCTGTACTTTGCGTGGCCGGCGATCGAACAGCGGTTCGGGGTCAGCGGCGACCAGAACGTGTTGCTCGTCTGGGGCGGCACGATGTTCGTCACGCTGCTCGGCGGCACCATCCTCGGGTTCGTCTACGTCGCGCCGAGTATCGTCTCACTGCTCGCCTGGGACGCGATCCAGGCCAACATGATAATCACGTACCGCATCAGCAGCTTCGGCTGGCTCATCATCCTACTAACGGCCGGCATCGGTGCGCTCGCTATGATCCCTGTGACGATGCTCCTGTTCAACCACGGAAGTATCATCTCCTACTGGCGGATGCGAAAGAGCTGGCGTGGGGTCGTGCTCGCGATATTTGCCATCTCTGGCCTGCTCTCGCCGTCCGGTCTGTTCACGATGTTCCTCGTTTCCATCCCCGCCTCACTCTCGTACGGACTCGGACTGGGTCTAGTCTCGGTGTACGACCGGGTCACCTCCTGACCAACACCTATCCAGGAGCATATGTCCTGTTGAGCACCCCCGCGGCGACGGGATCCGCTCTCACCCCGATACCGCTGTAACCAGGTGTCCGGATGACAGTATCGCCAGGAGGCTCCGTCCGAGACTCGACTCCCGGACACAGAGCAGAACACAACTGGCGGTCCAGCCGGGTCGGTGTCGGCCGACCCAGCGAGTGTCTGTGCATCGAACCGGGCGCCGCCCGGTCTCCCGGACAGACGGCTCCCAACTGTGTGCGTCGGCGATACCGTGCACAGTTGACAGGCCGAGACCGGTGCTACCATTCTGTGAGAACCCGTATCCGAACACACGCTCGCGCCCTGTCCCGGGGATGGCTTGCCCGTCGTCCGAGAGACAGATCCCTCAACCGGGTCGTCGTTGTCGAGTGCTCCAATCCAGACCGTGAGGGGTGTGTCGGTATGTTCGACGACGCTGCGGACCAGATTCTCCGGTATGCTCCGGACGAGGCCCAGGTCACACTCGACAGTCTTTGTCCTCCCGAGGACGGGCATCCCATCCCCGGTCTGTGGGGTCTCCCGGGCCTGCCGGACGAGCGCTGCCAGCGACACACCGCGTACCCCGTCTGCCCTCGTCTTGAACACCACTGGACACCGATTATCTGTTTGGTGATAACGTGTTCACCGTCGACGAGAGGTCCGGCACCCGGTGTGCCGTTCAGCGTCGCTATCGTGTATCTGTTTACTATCGACGATATAACCATTCGGGCAGTCGGACCAACTACCCCTCGGATACCCGGTCCAGCAGTCGGGACAGCGCCGGGGAACCGGACACCTACACTGGAGCTATCCCGGGAGCCGGCACCGTTCGGTTGCTGTCTCCGGCGTTGCCACCGTCTGACGACGGTTCCAGACACCGAGTCTGTCTGTCGACACCCCCGAGGAAGGGGTTCTCAGCTGTCACCATCGCCGACGGGTTCGGCAAAACCGAACCGGGGTTTCACCGCGTCGACACTGACAGTGACCCGGTCACCCACTGCCGTGTCGGACACGAAGAGAGTGAACCCGTCGACCTGTGCGATACCGTCGCCCTCGGAGCCGGTGTCGACGATCTCGACCTCGAGTTCGTCACCCGCACGGATGGGTGTGGTCAGCCGGTTCTTGCCGACCAGATACAGCTCCGAGGACGCGTCCCGGGAGGCGTCGGGGCGGACCTCGCGAACGTACTCGAACTCGGTCTCGACTGTCGACACGAGATCATCGAGGTCTCGCCCGTCGAACACCTTCACCGCGAGGCTACCGCCCGCCGCGAGCAGCTCCTCGGCGAGTTCGAACGCCTGCCGCGCGAGGTGGACCGACCGGGCGTGGTCGAGGCTGTACTCCCCGGTCATGTTCGGCGCCATATCCGAGAGCACGGTGTCGACCGGTCGGTCGCCGCCGTCGAGCGCCTGACGGACCTCGTCTGCGGTCCCGTCGTCGGTGACATCCGCCCGGAGATAGGCGACAGTCGGCGCCGCGTCCTCCAGCGGGTCGATGCGCTGGCGGTCGACACCGACCACCCGACCCGCCTCGCCGGTCTCCTCTGCGGCGACCTGCAGCCAGCCACCCGGTGCTGCGCCCAGGTCCACCACCGTGTTGCCCGTTCCAAGGAGGCCCGCAGTCCGGTCGAGCTGGCGGAGCTTGTACGCCGACCGGGCACGGTACCCCTCCTGTTTCGCGCGGTTGTAGTACATATCCTTGTTTGTCATACCTGCTAGTTTGACTCACAGGTGTTTGTCTGTGACGGAACGCAACGAGCAGTATCAGACTCCCCGCCGAGCTCTATCCACCCCTCTTTATTCGACTCTGTGACACAGTCGTCGCAAAACATCTCCCCTTCGAGATATCTGGAGTGGTCTAAAACCACACCGTAGCGGTTAGACACGGGTTCAACGCAGGTAAAACAACTGTCGCCCGTCTGGTCTACATCACTCGTCGGTGATAGTAGCCGTACCGATATATCATGAGCTGAAGGTAGATACTGCTCGATTGATTGGCTCGTGTGAGCGTCAGCGATTTGAGGCGCTGTCGGTCATACTATCTGGACTCCGTCATGCTGGTTTAGTTATATCGTCACTAACATTGTGTTGAACGGAAGAGTTGGAATCTCGCACCTAACAGAGCACGGTCACAGGACTGCACTAACAGGGGCGTTGCTCAAAAGGGGCAGAAGGGGTACACCGGGTAGGCGGCACAGCGTACCCGAGGCTCACAGGCACCACGTCGCTGACTCACCCAGAGTCAAACTCGACGCCCGTGATCTCGAACTGTGCCCCGCCATCGGCACTCTCCGTGACGTGTATGTCCCAGCCGTGTGCCTCGACAATATCACTCACAATCGAGAGCCCAAATCCGGTGCCTTTGGTGCTGGTTGTGTAGCCTGTCTCGAACACATCGTCTCGCTCGTCTTCGGGGATTCCGTCCCCGTCGTCTGCAATATACAACCCATCCTCGAGCTCACCGACAGTGATCGTGACATCCTGCTCTGTGTGTTCGATTGCATTCCGCATCAGGTTCTCGAACACCTGTGCCAGTCGCCCTCGGTCGGCCTGGACAGTGCCACCGATCTCGAGGTGAATCGTTGCGTCGGCCCTCTCAATGTTTTGACAGCAGTTTCGAGACTGTTTAGCGAGATCGACCGGTTCTGTCCCACTCACCTGCTCATCTGTGCGGGCTAACTGGAGGAGATTATCGATGAGGTCGTCCATCCGGGTCAACGCTGAATCGATGTTCTCGATTCGGTCGCTGTCGCATTCCTCCCGCAGGAGTTCCAGGTTCCCCTCTGCAACGGAAAGTGGGTTACGGAGGTCGTGACTCACGACGCCCACAAACTCATCCAACTGCTCGTTCTGTTGCTCAAGTTTTTCTCTGTTTTTAATCTGCTCGGTGATATTTTGTGCCACCGCCATCACATGAGTGATCTCCTGTCCGTCGGAGTTCACAGGCGTTACGCGAACTCGGTATCGGTCACCTTTGTACTCCTGTTCGACGGTAGTGGCAACCCCGTTGAACGCCTGTTCGTACTGGTGACAGGCTTCATCCGCAAGTTCATCAGGAAACACCTCGTGTGGGACGTGCCCCTCAACATCCGCAGACGAGAGGTCAACTCGCTCCAACTCCTCACCGCCAGCACGGACATATTCGAAGTTTTGATCGATTAGGTACACCGCACCGTCGGGGAAATTCTTTGCCAGCGTCTGATACTCCTGTTTCAACTCTATCAGTTCCTGTCTGCGCTGTTGAACTTCAGTAATATTACGACTTGCGCCAGCAATATACTCGACCTCGTCATCGATAACAACTGGAGCGATTCTGGTTTCCCACTCGATATCCTCATCCCCAAACTGAACCCGTTCCTCGTATTTGAGTCCGCCCGCTGTTCAGCACACCTCCGATATCTCTGTTCGATCTTCTGTGCTGCTCCTCGCCCAGCACGTCCTGTATCGTTTGCCCGCAACTCTCCCCGACTGAGATCCCTGGTATATTTTCCCAAACTGGATTGAGCCGTTCGATCGTAAACGACTCACCGGTCTCAATCAAAAACAGGTGATCCTGGGTATTCCGGAACAGTGTCTCGATCTGTTCAAGTTCCTGGCGACGCTCTCGTTGCTGTGTGATATCACAGATTGCGCCTCGTATCCTGACGATATCGTCGCCGTCGTATACTGGCTTGCCAGTGGTACGTACCCACTTTTTTTATCCCCAGCGGTAACGAGTCTCAGCTCAATCTCGTACGGGTCCCCGTGAGTCCGACAGTTCTTTACTGCTGTCTCGATTGTCGCCCGATCATCGGGATGATAAAACTCTATGCCAGTCTCGATCGATAGTTCAAATGTTCCCTCGGGATCGACCTCGTGAATTGCGTACGTTCCTCGGGTCCAACGCATCTCTCCAGTTTCAATATCGACCTCCCACCCACCGACATCAGCCAACTGCTCGGTGTGTGCAAGCAGTTTGCGGTTCCGTTCGAGTGCTTCCCTGTGTTCGCTTCGGTCTGTAATATCTGTATAGATAGCGAACCCGCCTGAACCGTTGTCGTAGACAGCATTTTGTAGAAGGAACTTACGCAGTCCGTCTGCAGTCTGTCGAATCACCTCTCTCGATTCGATACTGCCACCAGACTTGACGTGCTCGTTAATCTCCGCGGCCTCACCAGTTCGGCCATCAGGAACAACGTGTGTATCAAGCGAATCGCCGATCATAGTCTCAGATCCGTACCCGAATACGTCCTCAAAGGCCGAATTAATCTGCCTGACGATGGGTTCATCGGCCTCATACCGAACTTCCACGACAGGTTGTGAGAGACGGTCAAAAAGAACCTCAGATCGCTCCTGCTCTGTTCTAATCTGTTGCTCGGCCCGCACCTTGTCGACGGCATTCAGAATACGATTGGTCAGCAGCTCATACTGTTCGGTTCCGGACGATTTTTGTAGGTAATCGGTGACTCCTGCAGAGATTGCGTCACTGGCGACGGTTTCACTCCCCTTTGCCAGTGAACAATATAAACGGTAGATCAGGCCACTCCTTACGAACCGCTCGGAGGAACTCGACGCCGTTCTGCCCAGGCATCTCGTAGTCCGAGATAACGCAGTCAAACGTAGACTCAGCGAGACGACTCAGCCCGTCGCTCGCACTGGACACCGTCTCGGTATCGAATCGATCGTCCTCCCGTTTGAGAAAGCTCGTAGTCATATCGGCAAAGTCCAACTGATCATCGACGTGGAGGACACGGATCGTGTCCTTGTGTCCTGCTTGGTCAGTCATATCTGATTTTGTACCCCTATCATGAAAAAAGTCAACAACGCAGTCGCCACCGCTGATCGTACAGATACGATCGGTATTCAGTATCTGTCTGAGGATGGCGAGTGGACGTGATACTATTTTTACTTACACCGATACTGTGAGTGGAACGCAGCTGTAGGCTGTCTCGTAAGGAGGAGCTGTGAACAGTCTCAGCAGCACCTGAGGTCACGGTGAGTTGCCGAACTGGTTCGAGAGGTTCCTGCCACTGTCTCCGGGGAGCCGTTCGGCCAACTCTTTAGCTACCTTTTCAGGGTACACGAACCCGAAAAGAGCCGGCTGAAGCCGAGTTTCAAACCCGCCTGGGCGTGCTGAAACGAACCGTGATCTAGTGAGCAGTCAGAATCGGTGAACGTAACATATCGACAATATTTATCGTAACAATCGTCTTTGCCGGTCGTGACCGACGCCTCCGTATCCGCCGGGCACTGCTCGTACGGAAAGACAGTGTTCTCTGCATACCCGAAGGGAGGTTGTCGACACTCAGACGTCTGGTGTTACGGTGCAGGATCCCAGTTCCGTCGGAGTGGTGCCACGGCGGGGCAGTACCCTGGTCACGCGACCCGGGAGATCCAGGCGTCGGGGTCGTCAAGCTCCGTGTCGGTCGGCAGCGATTCGGGGTCGTCCCAGACGCGGGCGGCGACGGTCATCCCCGCCTCGTCTACAACAGCATCAAAGAACTCCTTTCCGCGCTCGTACTGGCGGCGCTTGACACTCAGACCGAGCAGCCGGCGGATCAACGTCTGTGCGGGTCCCCGTCCGGAGCGGCGCTGTTCGACCTTGCGCCGGAGGTCGGCGTACTCCTCGTCGAAGGCCCGGTCCATCACGAGCTCGGCGTAGCCCTCGACGGCTGTCATCGTCGTGTCGAGCTGGCCCAGCGACTCGCGGTCGATACTCCCCGATGTGAGATCGTCGATCGCCTCCTCCATCGCCGTCTCGAGGTGCGTCGAGAGCCACGGGGCAGCCCCGAACTCCGCGGCGTGGGTGACCTCGTGGAAGGCGATCCAGCGACGGAACCGGTCGTACTCGACATCGAGGGAGTCGGCGACACGCCGGATGTTCGGGCGGACAAAGTACAGTGCGTGCTCGTCGCCGTCGGCGAGCAACAGCGGGTCGTACTGGCCGAGGACGTTGTCGGCCAGAAAGGAGAGTGTAAAGGCCATTGTCCCGGTGTTGACAATCCGCGCGAGCCCGGGGACCTGCCCCATCTGCTCGCCGAGTGGGGCCATCACCCGCTCGAACGTTTCGACGTTCGCGTCGAGCCAGTGGTGTCGGTTCTGTACCTCGACACGCTCGGGCAGGTCGAACCCGAGTGTCGTCACCGTTCGGACGCGGTCACGGGCGTCGCGGACATCCTCGGCGTACCCACGACGCTCGGCGGACGGCACGTCGACGCTCCCGGCGTCGGTCACCGCTTTTGCCGCCTCCGTGACCGCCGCCCAGTCGATGTGTCCGTCACCGCTCGCTCCTGTGACAGCACGGACACTCCGATAGATACTCATATCTTATCCTGATGACCGACGAATAAAAGAGCTTTCTCCTACTCGTCGACGGCGACACCCACCGGCCGGTTCTCGTCGTCCTCGGGTGTCTCGATGTCGACATCCGGGTCGTCGCCGCCGAGGAGCCGCCGCAGGGCCAGGACAGCCCCTAGCGCGACGAGCACACCGACCGCTGCGAGCGCCGTTGTCGGTGTCTCCGTGCTGTCTGTTGTCTGTGCCTCGTC
>KE356579.1:558388-567505 GCA_000416085.1 halophilic archaeon J07HX64
GCTCGCGTGTGCCCGTCGACGGTGTCAGCCGGGTCGTTGTCCGGCAGGCACAGGACCTCGAATCGATGTACTACACGATCAAACAGGTGCTTGGGGACCCCGAGACACGCGGGACACTGCTCGTGCCGTTAGGTATCCTGTTGCTGATATACCCGCTCACGCTCGTGGCGACCCTGCTCGACCTTCCAGGGGCAGCGCTCGGTCTCGTCTCGGGGCTACTCGGACTGTACCTGCTCGGACGGGGTATCGGCATCTACCGCCGACTCGCCGACCGAGGTGTACGCGCCTGGCAGGCTCTCTTTACCGGACGGGTGTCGCTGGTCACACACGTCGTCGCCGCGGCACTCGTGCTCGTTGGTGTCGTCGTCGGGGTCCAGACGGTCGAGGGAACACAGGCAGGGACTACCGACGGACCCGGTGTCCTAAAGCTCGCCGCGGCCTTTGTCTCCGGCGCGCTCCGGTGGATCGCCGCTGCCGGTGTCACCGCCAGTTTCGGCCACGTTACCGACGAGTACCTCGCCGGCCAGTTCCGCTGGCAGTACCTCAACGCGCCGTTCTACGTGGTCGCCATCACGGCTGTGCTCCACGGTGTCAGCTCGTTTCTCCTTGGGGGGACCTCGCTGGGATATCTCGCTCTCATGCTCACCACCGGAACGCTGCTTGGCCTCGCGAGCACCCTCTCGTTTGCCGTTGCCGAGTCCCGGACCGAGGGGGAGAGCCAAGTAACCTGAGGGGTCTATCTTTCTTCGAGGAGAGAATTCCGCCGTTTACAACGGGAGTGAATCCGACACTCCCCACACAAACCACCGACGATGGTAGGTCGGATATTCCACGCGAATCCGAACGATTAACTAATCTTGTCTACACAAGCTATCTATGGTGATTGAGGTCACGCGCACCTACGTTGGTTCGATCCAGAACCACCGACAGGTCTGTGATGGCCTCGACTCGCTCGGAGATTCCGCCTCGAAAATCTGGAACGTCGCACGATGGACAGCTGACCGAATCTGGAACCAGACCGGCGAAATCCCAGACGAGGGCGCGCTGAAATCGTACATGAAAAACCAGTCGTGCTGGAAAGATTTGAATGCACAATCCAGTCAGAAAGTAATCGAAGAACTTTCCGACGCTTTCCAGTCATGGTTCGACCTGCGACACAAGGATGACAAGGCGAATCCACCCGGCTACCGCAAACACGGCGATGAACGACCACATAGTACGGTCACGTTCAAATCAGACGGGTTCAAACACGACCCAGAGAACAACCGCGTCCGACTCAGCAAAGGCTCGAACCTCAAAGACTACTGGTCGGACTTCGTACTCTGTGAGTACCAGACGCGCCCAGATGTTGACCTTTCTGCGGTCAACAAGATGCAGAACGTGCGTGCTGTCTGGAGTGGCGACGAGTGGGAACTGCACTTCGTCTGTAAGGTCAATCCCGAAACCCAGGACTCCGGAGGCGATGACGTAGCAGGTGTTGACACTGGTATCAAGAATATCGCCACGGTCGCCTTTCCCGACGAGTACGTTCTCTACCCCGGGAACTCGCTCAAACAAGACAAGCACTACTTTGCCCGCGAGGAGTACGACACGGAGGGTGAGAACGGTCCGTCGGAACAGTCGATGTGGGCGCGCAGGAAACTCACAGAACGCGAGACGCACCTCTACCACGCGCTCACGGACGCTATCATAACAGAGTGTGTCGAACGTGATGTTGGTACGCTCGCGGTGGGCTGGCCTGAGGACGTGCGTAACTCGGATTGGGGCAAAACAGGCAATAAAAAGTTGCACTCGTGGGCGTTCGACCGCATTTACCAGTACCTCGAATACAAAGGCGAGATACGTGGAGTCGAGGTGCTGAAAGAGAACGAGTGGAACACGTCGAAGACCTGCTCGCGGTGTGGTGACGACACGAGAACGAATCGTGTTGAACGTGGTCTGTACGTCTGTTCATCGTGCGGGTTGGTCGGGAACGCGGATTGTAACGGGGCGGAGAATATGCGACAGAAGATAACTCTGAGTCCTCATGGAGCGGATAGGAGTAACGGCTGTGTGGCACAGCCATCGACATACCTCTTCGACCGCGAGAGCGGGATGTTTCACACGAGAGAACAGGTCGTGTCGTAGACCAGCAAATATCCTACCTGTGGTTACGGGAAGCCCCGCCGTTCACGGCGGGGAGGATGTCACATACCAGTCTGTACGCGTCTTACACAGGGTTAAATCCACCAAAGACAACAGAAACGTATGAGCGAGGGTGCAGGACGGTCGGTCGTCTCGTCGGTGCTCGGGCGACTCGGGATGGACACCCGGGCACGCCAGAGTTGGGCACTGTTCGACTTTGGTGACAACGCCTTTGCGACCGTTGTCAACGTGATCCTGCAGACGTACTTCATCGAGGTTGCGGGTGTGAATCTCGCGGACGGGCGTGCGCTGATCTACTGGTCGTTCACGGTCGCGCTCAGTTTCGGCATCTTCGCGCTGCTCTCGCCGGTGCTCGGTGCCGCGGCAGACCACCTCGAGCGGAGCAGGGCGTTTCTCGCCTCTTTCACTGTGCTCGGTGTTGTCGCGACAGCGCTGCTCTTTCTCACGGGTGAGGGTGACTGGCTGGCCGTCGCGGCTCTGTTCCTGCTCGCCAACATCGGGTTCAGCGGCGCGCGGCTGTTCTACAACTCGCTGCTGACGGGGGTGGCGTCCGAGGGGACGATGGACCGTGTCTCAACGGCGGGGTACGCGATGGGCTATCTGGGTGGCGGGGTGTTGCTCACGGCTGGTGCGGTGGTGCTCGGGACACCGGAGACGTTCGGCATCACCGACCAGGCCGCCGCCTCGCGGGCACTGTTGCTCGTCTGTGCCGGTTGGTGGGCGGCGTTCGCGATACCACTCTTTCTGTACGTCCCCGAACCGGAACGCGACAGCTCGCGAGATATGCAGGAGCGACCGGTGTGAGCGAGCTTCGAGCGACTCCGGAACACGTACCGCGAGGTCCGGACCTACCGGGTCGCGTTCCTGTTTCTCGCCGGCTTCTTTTTCTACGCGAGTGGCATCACCGCCACAATCAATCTCGCCGCGGCATACGCGAGTGATATCGGTCTCGGACAGGCCGAGATAATCGGCGCGCTGGTGATGGTCCAGTTCGTCGGTATCCCCTGTGCGTTCGCGTTTGGGCAGTTCGCGGACCGGTTCTCGACGAGGCGGATGATACTGTTCGGGCTGGTGGTGTACACACTCGTCTCGGTCGGCGGTATCGGCGTCCGGACGGTCGAGCAGTTTTTTTATCCTCGCGCTGGGTGTCGCGCTGGTCCAGGGTGGGACACAGGCGCTCAGCCGTTCGCTGTTCGGCAGCCTGACCCCACAGCACAAATCCGCCGAGTTCTTCTCGTTTTTCTCGGTCGTGAACGCCGTCTCCTCGATAATGGCGCCGACCCTGTTCGGTCTCGTCGGACTGGTCGCCGGGTCGAACAGGGTCGCTATCGCCTCGCTGTCACTGTTTTCCGTGGTCGGTGCGGTTATTATCCTCAGACTCGATATTGAATGTGGTCGACAGATGACGCGCGAGCGGGAGCGAACCGAAGCTGTCGAGACGCCGACGACCGTTCCAACCGATTAGACATGACACCAGTTCCAGACCCCGTCCCGGCACCGGCTGACCGCCGTATCGTCACGTACAATATCCTCTACGAGGGTGCCAACCCCGAACACCCCTGGGAACAGCGCCGGGCCGGGGTCGTCGCGGAACTGGAGCGGCTCTCACCGGATATCGTTGCCCTCCAGGAGGTGTGGCTGAACCAGTTGACGGCGGTACAGTCGTCACTGTCCGGATTCTCCTGGGTTACGGTCGAGGACACACAGCAGCACACACCGATCGCATACCGGACGGAGGTGTTCGACCTGGAGACGTGGGGCAGTTTCTGGCTGGTGCCGCCGGGATCAGAGCCGGGTGTCCCGGGCTGGGACGCCGCCTACCAGCGGCTCGTCACCCACGCAACGCTGCGGGACAGACGCGAGGGGGTCTCGCTGACCGTGATGAGTCTCCACCTTGACCACGAGGGTCCACGAGCGAGACGGGAGGGGGTCGCGCTCGTGCGTGACCGTCTCGGTGATCTCCCCGGTGACGTTGTCGTCGTCGCCGGCGACTTCAACTGTCCACCCGGGTCACCGACACACGACCGGGCAACCGCCGACCGGGAGGGGCAGCCTCCACTCCGGGACGCGGCCGCAGTCGCGGACAGCCACGAGGGACCGGCGGAGAGCTACACCGGGTTCGGGCCGTCAGACGAACCGGCGAACATCGACCACCTGCTGGTGTCCGACGGGGTCGCTGTCGAGCGGGCCGTGACCTGTGTCCCGCTGTCGGAGTCGACCCGACCACCCTCTGACCACCGTCCTGTGTTCACTGACATCCGGTACTGACCGGCTCAGGCGCCGGTGAGTGCGAACAGTTCGGCCCGCAGTTCGCCCGGCGAGTCGACGACGTCGCTGGCCGCCGAGAGGTCGCTGTCCGTGTTCCCGTCACCCCGCAGGGCGAGACAGGTTACACCCGCGCCTGTCGCGGCCGCGACACCGTGTGTCGAGTCCTCCACCGCGAGACACCGCCCGGGTGAGCTGTCGAGTCGCTCCGCGGCCGCGCGGTAGATACCGGGGTCTGGTTTCGCCGGTCCGTCGATGTCCGTAGAGGAGACTACAACATCGTATGCTCCGCGGAGGTCGAACCGGTCGAGCACCATCTCGACCCACGCCCGCCGGGACGCGGAGACGAGTCCGAGCGCGACCCCATCCGCCCGGAGTCGCTCCAAGAGGCCCCTGTAGCCGTCCATCAGACACGCCTGTTCGCGGTACACCTCGGCGGCGTGTTCGGCGTACAGTGTCTCGAACGCCTGGGCGTCGACGGTCAGGTCGACCCCCTCCATCGCCACGAGACGGGTGTACGCGTCCTCGACACTCAGCGCGCGGATAGCGTCGGCGGGGGCACCCGATTCGGTCGCCGCCGGCAGTATCTCTGTCTGTTCGAGGCGCCGCCACGCGGCTGCCGTCTCGACTGTCACCCCGTCCATGTCGAACAGCACTGCCTGGTACCCCGACACTAACTCTGCTTCAGGAGTCACACCCGAAACCTTGTCGACACGCTCACCGCGTGTTCGCCCCACACGACGGTGCATTTCGAGAAAATATAAGTCGGATACGATTCCACAGTAACATATGGGTGAGCGAGGGCGCGACACGGAGTTCGAACTAACAGATGTGACGACCGTGTTCGAGAAGCGTGAGGACCACGCGGAGCCGCTGACCGCGAGCGAGGTGGCGGAGGCACTCGGCTGCTCGCGGCGGACAGCGCTGAACAAACTGCACGAACTCGCGACACGGACAGACCTCACGAGCAAGAAGGTGGGCGGCCGGAGCCGGGTCTGGTGGATTCCGATACACACCTGACCGGTGGTGTTAACTCGCCACAGACCGGTTTCAGTGGTATGAGTGGATTCTCCAGCCGCGTCGAGCAGATGTCGATAAGCGGTATCAGGGAGGTGTTCGAGGCCGCCGGTGAGGACGCCATCAACCTCGGTCTGGGTCAGCCGGACTTTCCGACACCGGCCCACGCCCGCGAGGCCGCGGTGGCGGCGATCGAGAACGGTGACGCGGACGAGTACACCTCGAACAAAGGCACCCGGGCACTGCGCGAGGCGATCGCGGCGAAACACGACCGTGACAACGACCTCGACGTCGACCCCGGGAACGTCATCGCAACCGCAGGGGGGAGTGAGGCGCTACATATCGCGATGGAGGCCCACGTCGAGGCCGGTGACGAGGTGCTCGTCCCGGACCCGGGCTTTGTCTCCTACGACGCGCTGACCCGGCTCGCCGGAGGACAGCCGAAACCGGTCGGACTCAGACCGGACCTCACACTCGACCCCGGGGCCGTCGAGGACGCCATCACGGACGACACGGCGGTCTTCGTCGTCAACAGCCCCGCGAACCCGACGGGTGCGGTCCAGTCCCCCGAGGATATGCGCGAGTTCGCCCGCATCGCGGACGAACACGACGTCGTCTGTCTCTCTGACGAGGTCTACGAACACATGATATTCGAGGGTGACCACCGCTCGCCCGCGGAGTTCGCCGAGACAGACAACGTCATTATCGTCCACGCCTGCTCGAAGACGTACTCGATGACCGGCTGGCGACTCGGCTGGGTGACCGCGAGCCACGAGCGCACCGAGCGTATGCTGCGGGTCCACCAGTACGTCCAGGCCTGCGCCAGCGCGCCCGCGCAGTACGCCGCCGAGGCGGCACTCTCGGGACCGCAGACGCCCGTCGAGGAGATGGTCACAGCGTTCGAGCGCCGCCGGGACCTCCTGCTGGATGCGTTTGCCGAGATGGGGCTGGACTGTCCCACACCACAGGGGGCGTTCTACGCGATGCCCCGCGTTCCAGAGGGGTGGATCGACGAGGTGATCGACCGGGGTGTGGTCGTCGTCCCCGGCGAGGCCTTTGGCGCGGGTGGTGCCGGTTCCGCGCGTCTCTCCTACGCCACGGACATCGAGACGCTCGAGGCGGCGGTCGATATCATGCACGAGGCCACCGCGGCGGTCCGGTAAGCGACCGCGATACCTGCTTTTCGGGCTGTGAGCCCCTCACCTGTGGACAGAGTCCGACACTGTGGTACAGAGATGACCGTTACATTGATTACACGCAGCGTCCAAGCGTGGGTGTGTCAAACAATGTCGATGGGTGCATACGACGAGGCGGAACACGAGCGCCGCGAGCGAAAGGCGAGTGAGGTAACGGCGAGTTCCGACGACGAGCGGACGGAGTACAACGGCTCCGTCGAGTACGAGGGCGACGATTCGACAGAGCAACTTCTCGATCAGTTCAAACAGATCCAGTCGGAGTAACAAACACGTCGGCAGACCCTCGTTGCGGGGAGCAGTTGTTATCGGTTCTGAGAGACGGTGTCGAAAAACAGAGTTGGGTCTCACCGGGACTCCAGGTCGGTTCTCACCTCAGGCGAGCGGCCACTCGCCGGTATCTGCGTGACTGTCGAGTCGTGCTGAGACACCGTCAGCGAGGCGGTACTCGTCGCCGTCACGACGGACATCGCCGGCCCGTCTAAGATGCTGGAGGTGGGCGTGGGCCTCACCCGGGCCGTGGAGGATGTGGATACTCTCCAGATCACCGAACAGGTCGGCACTGACAGTCCAGATATCCGCCGGACCGAGTCGACGGAGCACGTCGAGCACGCGCCAGGCGCGCTCGCGGTGGTGTGTGGTTATCTCCTCGGCGCGGTCGGTCGGAGTCTCGATGACCCCGCGGTGGCCGGGCCAGGCCCGGTCGTAACCGCGGTCGGCGAGCGTGTCGAGCGTCTCGAGATACTGTGCCAGCGGGCGCTCGACACGGACGTCGGCACCGCCGACGTTCGGGGTGTACCGCGGGAGCAGGGCGTCGCCGGTCAGCGCCTCGTCGCCCATCTCGTACACGCAGAGTCCGGCGGCGTGACCCGGCGCGTGAACCGCGCGGAGACGCTGTCCGTTCACGTCGAAGGTATCGCCGTCCTCGAACGGTGTCACGTCGGGTGCATCCTCGCGACTGGGTGAGTGCTCGAACAGCGTCCGGAGTGTCTCCCGGCCGGACTCGGGCATCCGCCAGTGCTCGAAGCGCCGCTCGTGTATCTCCCCCAGTCGGTCCCAGGCCTCCGTGTCGCCGGCCACCAGCGGCGCGTCCGCCTCGTGTGCGTGGACCGTGGCCCCGCCTGCCGCCTGGATGTCACCCGCCAGGCCGATGTGGTCACCGTGCCAGTGGGTCAACAGCACACGGTCGATATCGGCGAACCCGAGTCCGCGCTCGCCGAGCGCCGACAGCAGGTGCTCGCGCGTCCCCGGCATCCAGTCACCCGTGTCGACGAGCACCGTCTCGGCCCCGTCGAACAGGTAGACGTCGTTGTCGCCCTCGAAACTGGCGTTCGAGAGCCGTATCTGCTCCATGTAACGGTTTCGGTGGAGACGAGCAAAAAGAGCCCCGACCTGTGGCTGTCCCCGACTCGTGGCCCCGCACCCGCTGGGTGGACACACCCGGTGTCGGTTCACCGGGCAGGGCGGAGTCGGAACCAGACCCGCTCCCGGGTGTAGAGATGCTGGGATCGCAGACCGGTTGGGGACAGGTCGGAGTGCCGTCGGTCAGGCCGGACTCGGGGTGTCGCCGCTCTCTGTCGTCTCGTCGGCGTCGGTGCGGGTAACGTAGCGTATGCGCTCGGGGATCGGCGGGTGGGTGTAGTTGAACGCGGCGTAGTACGGGTGTGGAAAGGGGTTCGCGAGGTTCTCGCGGGCGAGACCGGCGAGCGCGTCGGCCATCGGCTCGCTGTCGCCCATCACCTCGACGGCGAACGTGTCGGCCTCGCGCTCGTGGGCCAGCGAGAGGCGGTTCGACAGCGGCGCGGTCAACTCGAGCAGCGGGTAGACCGCGAGCAACCCGACGAACAGACCCGCGTAGGTTGCGTCCGCCGGCATCGCGAACATATCGTAGAGTGCGTCGGTCGACAGCAGCGCACCCAGCACCGCGAGGACCACACCGATCTGGAGCGCGACCGTCGCGAGCTGTTTCCAGATGTGGTTGAACTTCCAGTGGGCGAGTTCGTGTGCGAGCACGCTCTCTATCTCGGGTTCCTCGAGTCGGTCGACGAGCGTATCGAACAGCACGACCCGTTTGGCCCGGCCGAAGCCCGCAAAGTACGCGTTCAACTGGGTCGACCGCCGGCTGGCGTCCATCGTGTACACCTCCTCCAGGTCGAACCCCGCGCGGTCGAACACCCGCTCGATACCGTCGCGGAGGTCGCCGGCCTCGACGCGCTCGAAGTCGTTGAAAAGCGGTGCGATCACCCGCGGGTAGAGTATCTGCGTTCCGAGCAGGAACGCGATAACAACCAGCCAGCCACCCGCCACCCACAGCGGGGTCGACAGCGCCTCGACCAGCGCGAGCAACGGCGCCACGAGCACCGCGAGCAGAGCCGCGAGCACGACCAGACCGAGGAGGAAATCCCGCACCCAGAGCCGCGGTGTGGTCTCGTTGAACCCGAACTGTTCGTCGACGACGAACGTCGAGTACAGGTCGAACGGTACGCTGAGCACCCGG
>KE356579.1:567525-572239 GCA_000416085.1 halophilic archaeon J07HX64
CTCTCGCCCGCACCTCGCGGGCCCCGTGTCGCACGTTCAGGGTACCCAGCACGGTCGAGAGCAGCGTGACCCCGACGAGCAGCCCCAGGAGTGCGGCGTGATAGACGAGCATCATGCATAGACAAGCCCCACAGTAAAAAATTCGTTACGCCCGCTGAAACAGAGTGCGGCGTGTCTGACAGAACAGAACGACGTCCGTCGAGACAGGTGGCGGTGTGTCCAGAGACCGACAGTCGGTCCGGGCGGGGAGTTACTGAACTTCGAGGCGAACGCCTCGCGCTTTACACTGGGGAGGAGTTCAAGACGGGAGCACCGGGTCGAGACCCCGTGCGGGGTAGCCGACGACGTGGTCGACACCGGCTTTGTGAAGTTCGTCGACCCGTGTGGCCACCGTCTCGGGGTCGCCAGCGAGGGCGTACTCCCGGCAGGCCGACAGCAGTGTCTCGCGGGCCTCCCCCTCGATGGTGTGGTCCCGGGGTGTGTCGTCCGGGAGTCGCGCCCGGACCCGACTCCGACGGCCGGCGTAGGCACCGACCGCGTCGAGCACCGTGTCCTCGTCGTCGGTCAGCACCGTCGGCGCGTACACCGCGATCGGTGTGTTTAGTCCGGCGGTCCGGAGCGCGTCTACCTCACGGGCGGTCGACCGCGAGAGCAGGTCGTACTGGGTGCCGCCGACCGCGAGTGCGATGCGCTCGATACCCTCGGTCCCGACCCACAGGTCCGTCACACCGGTACTGGCAGCGTCGAGTCGCGGCGCGACCGCCCGCCGGCGCTCCTCCGTGCTCAGATACGACGCGTTACCGGCGACGAGCACCTCACCGGCCTCCTCCGGAACACGTGCCCGCAGGCTGTCGTCACCGAGCGGGTCGTACCCGTCGGCCCGCACCGGCACCGTCACGAACAACTCGAACGAGGACGCGAGATCGGCGAGCAGGTCCTCTTCCGGCACGTGCTCGCGACCGTCGTAGTCGACCGCCACCAGGTCGACATCGAGCGCTGACGCCCGCTCGATGTCGACCTCGCCGGGTTTGAGTGCCGCCGCGTCGAATCCGACCTCCGAGAGTGTCGCAGCCGCGAGTTCGCGCATGTGGCTACTCTCAATCGACGCGAGCTAAAGTTCCTGTTGTTTCTGCCTGTGTCGACCCTGTGCTGTCGCTCCGGACCGCCGCCGTGTTATCCCATCGTCAGGGAATCGTCGTCCTACCCACCCGATAACCGGTCGGTATCCGAACTGTTAATATTCGGTAGGTTCGTGCTCGGGCATGGCGCGGTACGTTATCTCGGACCATCACTTTGATCACGCGAACATAATCGGGTACTGTGACCGGCCGTTCAATAGCCCCGGTGAGATGAACAGCACACTGCTGGACCGCCACTACGCCACCGTTGAGGAGGATGACGTACTCGTCCATCTCGGGGATGTGGCGATGGATATGCAGGACGGGCGGGAGACGATCGAGTACTTCCAGCGGCTGAACGGCGACCTCCTCCTGCGTGGGAACCACGATGTCGGACTCGACGCCGACGAGGCCCCGTTTCCGGTGCTCGACGCCTGCACGCTGTCACACGGTGACTACCAGTTCTACTGCACGCATCGGCCCGAGGACATCCCCGAGGGCTGGGACGGGTGGGCGATCCACGGCCACGAGCACAACAACGACACCGAGACGTACCCGTTCGTGGCGCACGACGAGCGGCGGGTGAACGTCAGCAGTGAGCTGCTGAACTTCCGACCACTCACGCTGGAGACGATAACCCGACTTCTCGACGCCTGTCCGGCGGGCAGTCGACTGCGCGATGTCGATGCAGCGAGAGCGGTGGTCGGCGACGGGTGAGCGGGCGAGCGGCGTGGCGGGAGGTGTAACGGGAGCGAAAGCCATACTCCGGCGGCAGTCGACGGCGCATCCAATGACAGCGGAGCGGGAGGGCGGGACGTGTGCCTGCGTCGCCCAGAGGGAGGACCCGTCGAACTGGCACGGCGACGACCCCGATGAATGGGTACTGTAACGCGATGCGCCCGCAGGACTGAGTCAGGAGGTCTGGGAGTGTCCACACGAAGCACTCGACGGCAGGGAGCACTGTGCGTTCCACACCGACCCAGCGGACCTGCCCGAGGATATCGACGAGGGCGAGTTGTTCGTCGAGGCAGTCAACGAGGCCAGCGCAGTCGAGGACGAGCGAGTCGCACGCCGGAAGAAGGAGTTTGTCGGTGCAACCTTCGGCGCGTTCGATATCGCGGGCGCGACGCTGGACGCCGGTGACGAGCACCCGATTCGACTCGACCACGCACGGTTCACGGCAGGCGTGCGTGCATTCGATGCCGTGTTCGAGCATGAGTTTCTCACAAATAGGGCGCGATTCGAAACAGGTGATGGGAACGGATCCGGGGAGATTGGGGAGGTGTCGTTCCAGAGTGCGAAGTTCAGCGGGGATGGGGAGGTGTCGTTCGAGTTTGCGAAGTTCAGGGGAGAGGAGGAGGTGTCGTTCCGAAATGCGGAGTTCAGCGGGGATGGGGAGGTGTCGTTCAGGCTGGCGAAGTTCAGCGGGGATGGGGAGGTGTCGTTCAGGCTGGCGAAGTTCAGCGGGGATGGGGAGGTATTGTTCTATGACGCGAAGTTCAGTGGGGATGAGGAGGTGTCGTTCGAGGAATGCACGTTCGAGATGGAGTGCAGTTATATCGATGTCCGGTTCACCTCGGAGACTGACGTTCTGTTCACGAACGCAGAGTTCGAGGAGACAGTCACCTTCGAGACGAGCGCACATAAGACCGTCCGAGACGGCAACTTCTATTTCCCTGGTGCGGTCTTCCGCGACGAGGTACGCTTTCGCAGTCGAGAGACACAGTCTGGTGAGCAAGACACCGACGAGGAGCAGCCGTGCTTCGACCTCGTGTTCGCGGACTCCGTTGATTTCAGCGACGCCACCTTCCAGCAGGGGGTCGATTTCAGCCGAACCAGATTCCCCGAGGACACCGACTCCTCCGAGGACACCGACCTCTCGGGTGCAGACCTCACGGGCGTGAACTTCACCGAGGCCGACCTCACAGGCGCGTCGTTCGAGCGCGCGCTCCTCACCCGGACGGAACTGCTCGGTGCGAATCTCGCCAGAACGAAACTCTACGGCGCACTGCTGGGCAACGCACGCATCAACCGCGAGACGACCTTCTGGCTGGACGGGAACGAGGACGACGCCCACCGCGAACCTGACGGCTCTCCGTTCCCGGTGCGTGCTCTCCGGCGCGTCAAGATGGTGTTCCGGGAGCGAGAGCCATACTGCCGCTACGACCCGCGCTACCGGGGGAGCAACGGCGAACCGGATCTGGAGAAAGCCGGCGAGGTGTACGCCACACTGGAGAGACTCGCAAACGAGAACAGTCTGCCGGGGCTGGCCAGCGAGTGTTTCCTCGGCCGCAAGGATGTCCAACTCAGGGAGTACTGGCACGACTGCAACACGACGATGATCGTCCGCTCGTTCGTGCCGAACCTCGTTGCGCGGTACGGCGAGAGCCCGTCCCGTGTGCTGGAGACCGGCGTGGTCACGGTTCTGGTCTGTGGCCTCGCCTACGACGCGTTCGACCTCCTCGAACACGCAGACTCCGAGGGAACTGTGACACTTTTTGAGAGTCTCTACTTCAGCGGACTGACGTTCACGACGCTGGGCTACGGGGATTTCACTCCAGCCAACTCGACGGGACAGGTGCTTGCCGTCGCCGAGGCCTTGACGGGTGTTATCCTGCTCGCCATCCTCGTGTTCGTGTTCGGCCGCCGGGCGACGCGGTGACTGCTGTCGATGGGGTGGGCGACTGAGAGGGTTACAGGAAGCCCCCGCCCCCTCCAGTCTACCCAGACAGGCCCGGTGCCTCCCCAACCGCTGTGGTGCTCGCTCCTCGCCCCTCGCACGGTGCCGGCTCGCGGCCCTCGATTTCGCTCGAGCACGCTCGCCAGCGTGCGCCATTCCGATGAAATCCACCGGAGCCGACAGTCAGACCGATAGACAACGTTCGACTCGCTCCATCCAATCGTCGGAAAGCACGCGAAACACCCCATGTTCGCCACCCGAACGATTATTATGTTAGGGTCAATACTAACAGACAGGGATGGACGACGATGTCATCGTGGTCCGGGACGAATACGAGCAGTACGCGGACGGGGCGGTCGCCCGGGTGCGAGTGTTGCAGGTCCCGCAATCGGCGACGTTCGAGCACGGAATCAAGTACGCGTTCCACTACGGCGATGCGGCGGCCGACGAAACCATCATCCGATTCGACAACCACCACGGCATCCACGAACTGCACCTCGGGGACACCACCCACGAGATCGAGTTCCCCGGCCTGGCAACGCTCTACCGCGCGTGGCGTGCCGGGTTGCCCGAGGACAGGCGATCAGACTGGTAGGCCGGCCACGGTGACATCACCCTATCGACGACAATGACACGAACACTACACATCCAAATCGGCGACTCGCCCGACCGCACCGCCCTCGAACCCGCCCTCGAAACAATCGACGACCAGGGTATCGAGGCCGTCGAGACCCGCCCCTCGACGATGGTCGTCGCGGATCTCGAAACGTTCGGCCGGGTGTTCCGGTCGACGAATCTCGAACTGCTGGAGGCAATCGCCGAACACGAACCCGAAAGCATCCGCGAACTCGCCAGAATCGTCGACCGGAACCCGCCCGAGGTCCTCGACAACGTCAACGAACTCTGGCATCACGGT
>KE356579.1:572290-581906 GCA_000416085.1 halophilic archaeon J07HX64
AACTGTGCGAGCATCCGGGCGGTTGCCCCCCAGACGGTGTAGCCGTCGACCCGGAAGTAGTGGAGTCGGATCTCCCCGCGGTGGGGGTGGTCGCGGCGCTCGCTGTCGTAGTTGTCGTGGTCGGTCAGGTCCGCGAGCGACAGCGCTGTTGTCTCGGCCACCTCCGGCGAACACGGGTCGTACTCGCGGTCGGGGACACGTGTCACGAACGGCCGGACCGAGAAGTTCGTCACTGTCCGGATGTCGTCCAGACGGCCGACGAACCGAACCCCGCCGGCATCGAGACCCACCTCCTCGTGACCCTCGCGCAGCGCCGTCTCGCGCAGGCTCTCGTCCTCGGGTTCACGCCGCCCGCCGGGGAAACTCATCTGTCCGGGGTGGTTCGGGAGGTGTTCGGCGCGCTTCGTGAACAACAGCCGTGACTCACCGTCGAGAAGCGGGACGACGACCGCCGACTCCCGCTTCCCGCCGGTCACCGCGGCCGGTTCGTGTCCGCGAACCCTCGATAGGTCCATACCCGTACTGGGGGTTACCCGGTCTTAACCGGTGTGGTCTCCCCGGGTGTGGCGCTGACGGTCTCGTTCCGGTCCGACGTGCCGGGTAGACACCGGTCGGCAGCGGACGCCGAGGTCCGGTGTGGCCGGCGCGACCTGTCTGCACCTACCGGTCGACAACTTCCCGGAGTCGTGGGGCTGTTGTGACCGTCTCGACCGGGTGCAATCGACCGAGGGCGCAGAACCAAACGCTCTTTTACGAACATCACCGTATCAAATACAATGGCGAGTGTGCTGACACTGGTAGTCGCCGGAATCGTCGTCTACACAGTCGTCGTGATGGCGCTGAACGCGCGGGGGTATCTGCCGGGGTCGGTCACGGTGTCAGGACCGGTACAGACAATCCAGACCCGACGGGGTCGGGCCTTTCTCGACCGACTGGCGGCCCGCGAGCGGTTCTGGCGGGCTTGGGGGAATCTCGGTGTCGGCATCGCTCTCGTGGTGATGGTGCTCGCCGGTATCCTCGTGACGCTCTCGGTTGCTGCGGTGGTCAACCAACCCGACGGCGCGACTATCGAGAACCCCCAGAACGTGCTTGTCATCCCTGGGGTGAACGAGTTTCTGCCGCTGAACGCCGCGGGTGGGATACTGTTTGGACTGGTGGTGGGACTGGTTGTCCACGAGGGGGGGCACGGTCTGCTCTGCCGGGTCGAGGATATGGAGATAGAGTCGATGGGGGTTGCGATGCTGGCCTTTGTTCCGCTGGGTGCGTTTGTCCAGCCCAACCCGGACGACCAGGCAACAGCGAACCGGGGCGCACAGATCCGGATGTTCGCCGCTGGCATCACGAACAACTTCGCGGTGACTGCGATTGCTCTGTTGCTCCTGGTTGGACCGGTGCTGGGTTCGATCGCGGTCGCACCGGGTGCACCTGTCGGCAGCGTCTACCCCGGCTCGGGGGCCGAGGATACCGGCCTCGGACAGGGTGATGTCATCACCGCTGTCGATGGGACACCTGTCGAGAACGGCAGCGAACTCGAGCCTGTGCTCTGGGGAGCTGGCGGCAACGTCACGGTCGAGATGGGTGACAGTGAAACCCGTACGGTCGACCGGCGACTGCTCATCATCGGCTCGGTCACCGGTATCGCCGACGACGTCGAGGAGGAGGACCCGCTGACCAGCATCCAGGGTATAAACGGCACGTCGGTTGATACTGAGCGTGACCTTGTGAGTGCGACCAGGAACAGGCCAGTAGCGGCCCTGAACACCGACAACGGAAACACCACACTCCCGGTCGGTGCGTTTGTGGCGCGCGTCACCGACGGTGACGCGCTCGCCGCCGCCGGGGCCCCCACCGACGGTTCACCGATGGTCATCACCAGTATCGATGACGAGCGCGTTGTAAACGCAACGATGCTTTTGAACCAACTCGACGAGCGCTCGGCCGGCGACACCGCCGAGGTTGTCACCTACATCGAGCGGGACGGGTCGTTCGAGCGGACAGCGTTCGACGTCACTCTTGAGGGTGACGACGAGGCGGTGCTGGGCGTCCAGACACAGGAGGGCTACAGCGGCATCCTCGTCGACGACTTCGGCGTCGACCCGTACCCTGCCGAGCGGTTTCTAGGTATCGTCGCCGGCAACGAGGTTCCCAGCAACGCCGCGGCGGTCGCCGGTGTATTCCTCTACGTGCTCCAGCTGCTCATCCTGCCGTTCATGGCACTGATGGACCCCAGCACCGCCTACAGTTTCGCCGGCTTCACCCCCGACGTCACCTCGTTTTTCATACTACAGGGACCGCTCTCGTTCATGGGTGGTGGACTGTTTATCGTCGCGAATCTGTTGTTCTGGACCGGGTGGATAAACTTCAATCTCGCTATCTTCAACTGTATCCCGGCGTTCCCGCTCGATGGCGGACACATCCTCCGGGTCAGCACCGAGTCGGGCGTCTCACGACTCCCGGTCGGGAGGAGCCGGCTGTTGGTCACCGCTATCACTACCGGTGTGACACTCCTGATGATCGCCGCGCTCGCCGCGATCCTGTTCGGACCTGTCGTGCTGTGACCACAGCACGACACCGGCTCACTACCTGTCGACAGGTGTGTCGACGAGTCTGACCGGTCTCAGAGCTCTGCCAGCGGATGCTGGCTCTCCTCGATGTGTGCCAGTGCCGCGTCGAACGCTTCCGATGCCGTCTCGAAGCCACCCACGTGGGTCCACTCCCCGTCGGGTGTGGCAGTGTAGACGTCGAATCCACCACCCCGATACTCGTGCGACTCGACGTACAGCTCCGTGTCGACGGTGTCCTCCTCGAGCAACAGCCAGACACCGAGCTCTTTGCCACCCTCCAGGTCGCGGCGTCGTCGCCAGTGCATACAGGCTGTCGAGTCGTCACCGTTCTAAATCCTGTGCTGGCCCGCGCCGGTCAACGCGGTCGGTTGGCTGGTTCCGGGCCGCATCGAACCGACCCCGTGCGCAGAGAAACCGCCCGAGTCGACGGGTAGCCCGATCGACCAGACCGGCGTTCGACTCCGCGACAGGAGTGTCGCCGACTACCGGTCTGTTGCCCCGCCGGTCGACGGTATCCGGGGAGAGCCGCAGTCGAAAGATGTTAGAATCAGCACGGAAATAGCTCGGTGTGGGACTGTACGACAGGTACCTCGCCGTTCGGCTCGGGCGCGGGCCACAGCTTCCGGAGACGGTGGCGCTGGTCATAACGGAGCGTGACCTGCTGGTCGCCGCGGCCTACGAGACCCTCGAGTCGTTTCTGGGGTGGGCCTTCGAGTTCGACGCCGGACGGGTCGTCGTCTACGTGAGCCTCCGCGACGAGGGGGCAACAGCAACGTTAGAGCGGGCGTTCGAGCGACTCGACACACCCCGTGAGATGGCGGTCCGCACACCCGGCGACCAGCGCCGCGCCGAGGCGCCGGTGCAGGTTAGCCTGGGGCTGGGGGGGAAACACGAGTTCGCCTCGGCCGTTCGCTCCATCGCGGAGGATGTCGATGCCGGCCGTCTCGGCGCGGCGGCGGTAACCGAGACACACATCGAGGACAGACTCGTGTTCCCCGAGGACCCGGACCTGGTCGTGAAGACCGGGGACGAGCGGCTCTCGGATTTCATGATCTGGCAGTCTGTCTACGCCGAACTCCACTTCACCGACATCAACTGGCAGAACTTCCGCCGGCGGGACTACCTCCGGGCGCTCCGGGACTACCAGACCCGACAGCGCCGGTTCGGGGAGTGAGCGGCCTACACCCCGGCGGTCAGCAGGTCGTGGGCCTCGAGTCGGTCGAACGCCTCCAGCAGACGGTCTGTCGAGTTCGCGTACGAGAGCCGCGCGTAGCCGGGCGTGCCGAACGCGCTTCCGGGGACCGTCGCGACGTGGGCCTCGCCGATCGCCTCCGCACACCACGCCTGGTCGTCCGCTGCGACGGGGAGCATCAGGTAGAACGCACCCTCCGGTGCCGGTACGTCGACGCCACGATCGGCGAGCTCCGCGACGAGTGTGTCCCGGCGGCGCTCGAAGGCGGCGGCCATCTCGGCGACGGCCTCGTCGGTGTTGCGGAGCGCCTCGACACCGGCGTGCTGGACGAAGTTCGTCGCACACGACACCGAGTGACCGTGGACCTTTCCTGCCTCCGAGACGAGCTCCGCCGGCCCCGCAAAGTACCCGAGCCGCCAGCCGGTCATCGCGTACGCCTTCGAGAACCCGTTGAGGGTGATCGTCCGGTCGCCCATCCCGGACAGCGACCCCAGACTCGTCATCTCGCGGTCGTCGTGGACTATCTGCTGGTAGATCTCGTCGGAGACGACCGTGATGTCGTGCTCGACAGCCAGGTCACGCACACCCCGCAGCGCCGCGTCGGTGTAGACCATCCCGTGTGGGTTGCCGGGTGAGTTGACAACGAGTAGGTCCGTCTCGTCGGAGACAGCAGTCTGCAGGTCCTCGAGGGCAGCCTCGAGGTGGAACCCGTACGGGGTCGTGTCGACCCGGGTGAGCGACCCGCCGGCGAGTTTCGTCATCGCCTCGTAGGAAACCCACGCCGGGTCGATCAGCGCCACCTCGTCGCCCTCACCCACCAGAGTCTGGAACACCTCGTACAGCGCCTGTTTCCCGCCGGGTGTGACCATCACGTTCTCGGCGTCGTGGTCGAGCCCGTCCGCGCGGAGTTTCTCGGCGATCGCCTCCCGGAGCTCCGGGATACCCGGAGAGGGTGTGTAGCCGGTCTTGCCGGCATCGAGGGCGTCGTGGGCGGCTGTTTTTACATTCTCGGGTGTGTTGAAGTCCGGTTCGCCGACACTCAGGTCGACAACATCGACACCCTGTGTTTCGAGCGCGCTTGCCTCGTTGCTGATGGCGAGTGTGGCGCTCGGCGATACCCGTCCGACGCGGTCGGTGAACTCGAACGAACTCATACTTTCTCCAGTTGTTCCGCAAGCTCGATCGCACTCTCGACGGCCGTCGCGCCGTGCTCGACGCGGGCGCGGGCCTCGTCGTGACTCATCCCTGGGCCGGTTATACCCAGTGTGACCGGTGTATCCCGGTCGAGACTGATATCTGTCAGCGCCTGCGCGGCGGCGTGGCCGATTACCTCGTCGTGGCTGGTGTCACCGGTCACGATGGCCCCGAGCACAGCAACGGCGTCGATATCATCACGCCGTGCGAGCCGGTCGGCCGCGAGTGGCGTGTCGTACGACCCCGGCACCCTGAGTGTCTCCACGAGTGTGACGTCGTGTTCCTCGGCTGTCTCGCGTGCCCGCTCGGCCATCCGCTCGGTGACCGGCGTCTCCTTGTTGAACTGTGAGACCACGAACCCGAGCCGTATCATATGTATGACCGCGTGGTGTGTGGTAAAAGAACTACCGTTCTCCGCCGAGGTGTCGCCCGTACCGGCTGTCGGTGACCCGGCGGACCCGGGTCTGCCACGCCCGCGACCGAACAGCAACAATCACGGCCTAACGTACTAGTCAACTGGGCTGTTACGGTGAGTATGAGTGACGAACCGGAGGGGACGAACGTAGCCGGGACGGCCCCGGACATCCCCGAGGTCGTCGAGACAGACGAGGCGACACTCACCGAAAACGCCGAACTCGAACGGACGCTCGGGCTCGCTGGCGGTCTCGCCATCGGCATCGGGACGATGATCGGTGCGGGTATCTTCGTGTTTCCGGGGTTGGCGGGTGCAGAGGTCGGGACCGCCGCCACAGTCTCCTTTTCTGTCGGCGGACTGGTCGCACTGCTCGTTGCCCTGCCGACCTCCGAACTGGCGACCGCGATGCCCAAAAGCGGCGGCGGCTACTACTTTATCTCGCGGGGCCTCGGGACGCTTGCCGGCACCGTCATCGGTCTCTCGCTGTGGCTCGGGCTGGTGTTTGCGACGGCGTTCTATCTGGTCGGACTCGGGTTCTACGCGCTCGATGGCCTCGCCGAACTCGGCGTCTCGGTCGGTTCGAGTCCGGGCATCGTCGTCTCGGTCATCGCCGTCCTCGCCGGAGTCGGCTTCACGCTCTTGAACATCACCGGAACGGAAAACGCCGCGAAACTGCAGAACGGCATCGTCGCGCTCCTGTTGTCGATGCTCGTCGCGTTTCTCTCGTTCGGACTGCTCGAGGCGTTCGGCGTCGTCGACGCAGGCACCCCACCCGGCGAGGCTGTGAACGTCTGGGAGGTCGGTCCCGTACTTTCGGTCGCCGCGCTCGTGTTTACCTCCTATCTGGGCTTCGCGCAGGTCGCAACCGTCGCCGGCGAGATGAGGAACCCGGGCCGGAACCTCCCGCTTGCGATGATCGGTTCGGTGCTCATCGTCACGGTCCTGTACGTGCTGACTATCTTCGTCGCGACAGACGTGTTCACACAGGACAGACTGGAGATGGCCGGCGAGACGGCCATGGTCGATATCGGCCGCGAGTTGCTCGGCACGCCCGGGGCGCTGATTATAATTGCCGGCGGGTTGCTCGCGACGATGTCCTCGGCGAACGCCTCCATCCTGAGCACCTCCCGGGCTATCTACGGCGTCTCGAAGGACGCACTCCTGCCGCGGTGGGCGAGTCGCATCAACCTGCAGTACGGCACGCCACACGTCGCGCTGGGGCTGGCCGGCGGGCCGGTCGTCGTGCTCGCGGCGACCCGGCAGGTCCAGTTGCTTGCCGAGGTCGCCTCCTTTCTCCATCTCGTCATGTACGGGCTCATGTGTGTCGCGCTCCTCGCGATTCGCCGTGACCAACCCGAGTGGTACGACCCCGACTTCCGCGTGCCCGGCGGTCCGGTCATCCCTGTCCTCGGTGCGCTCGCGAGTTTCGGACTCATCGGCTTCATGGACCCCGTGTCGATCGCCGTCGGTATCGTGGTCACCGTCGCCACTGCTGGGTGGTACCTCTATTACGCGAGAGAGATAACACTCAGGGGGGCACTCTGATGACCCGCGTACTCGTTCCCGTCGCAGTGCTCGAGGGGGAGGCAGTCTCGCCCGGACTGCTGACGCTGCTTGACACCGTCGACGTGACTGTGCTGGGCTATCAGGTCGTACCGGAACAGACGCCGCCGGACCAGGCCCGCCTGCAGTACGAGGAGCGCGCCACGGTCGCGCTGGAGGACCTGACCCGGGAGTTCCGGACCGCCGGCGGTGCTGCCGACCACCGCCTCGTGTTCACGCAGGACCGCGAGCGGACCATCGACCGCGTCGCCGACGAACTCGGCGCCCGGGCCGTCGCCATCTCGGGGATGACCGGCGACGTCGAGCGGGTGCTCGTCTCGCTGTCGGGTGCCGTTGCTGTCGAGCGCATCCTCGAGTTTACTGTGGAACTGATCGGCGACCGCGACATCGGCGTGACGCTGTTTCTGGCCAGCGAGGACGACACCGCGACAGAACGTATAGAGTCGGCCGCACAGCGACTCCGCGAGGCCGATATCGATGTCGGGACGGTGGTCGCAGGCGGCCCGCCGTTCGATGCGCTGGTCGAGCGCGTGGCTAGCCACGACGTGGTGATAACGGGCGAGAAGGCCCCGTCACTGCGCTCGCTGGTGTTCGAGGACAAAGCCGACCGGGTGGCGTCGGCAACTGTCGGCCCCGTCCTCGTCGTCCGGTACGAGAGTGCACCCGACGAACACCGGACCGGGTGACGGGCCAGTCCCGCCACAGACACACCTCTCACCGACTGTCTGCACCTCGCTGGCTCCGTTGCTCGCCGTTCGAGACACTCCCTGCGGTCGCGTCTCGCTGTGCGCCGGGATCCGAACCACGTGAAGACGGTCACCTCGCTCCGCTCGGCGCTACGTCTTCTCTACCTCGAATCCCTCGTGGCTATTTCGTTGCTCACTTTGTTCACAACAGAACTGCGCCGACCGGGATTCGAACCACGCGAAGACGGTCACCTCGCTCCGTTTGATGCTGCGTCTTCTCTACCTCGAATCCCTCGTGGCTATTTCGTTGCTCACTTTCGTTCACAACAGAACTGCGCCGACCGGGATTCGAACCCGGGCCATGAGCTTGGAAGGCTCAGGTCCTACCACTAGACCACCGGCGCTCTGTCGGTGCCACACTGCGGATTGGCACTCGCAGGTATTCGGCCTGTCATAAAGGGTGTTTCCCTTCGGTCTGCCGCTCAGTCGCCGGGCCGGACCTCGGCGTAGCAGTTCCCGCTGGAGACAGTCGCCGACTCGACGACCAGTCCTGCCGCGCGCAGGTCCCGTTCGAACTCGTCGGGCGCGTAGATGTGGTAGAACCGCGGGACCGTCTCGCCGCCGGGCAGGGTCCAGTCGACCGTCGTGTCGAACCCGCCGGCCGACGCGTCGAACCGGTCGTGGGTCGTGCTCCAGGCGCTCACCAGCGCCCGCCCGCCGGGGGCGAGCACCCGGGCTAACTCCGAGAGACTCCGGACGCGGCGCTCGCGGTCCGGCAGGTGGTGGACGGTGGCGATGTACAGTGCGACGTCGGCCACACCTGCCGCGAGTGGCACCGCCGCCGCGTCGGCCTGCACCAGCACCACACGCTCGTCTGTCCCCGGCCTCGCTCCCGTGCTGTCCCCGTTCGACAGTCGCTCGCGTGCCTCCGCGAGCAGGGCGCGGCTCAGGTCGACAGCGACGACCCGCTCTGTCTCTGCCGCGAGCGGGTCGGTGTGTCGCCCGTTGCCACAGCCGATATCGAGTCCAACCGTTCCGGGTTCGTCGGCGGACACCGACGCGAGAAACGTCTCGATCTCCGGCCAGGGGTACGCCCGTGTCTTCGAGAAGTGCGACGCGATCTCGTCGTAGACTGCACGCACCCGTGCCGTCTGCCGGTGTGTGTCGAGCGGCGCGTCCGTCGGGTCCTCGTCCACACCGTCCCGCATCGGGTCAGGCCCCGTGACTCTCGGGGTAGGCCTCGGCGAGCAGTTCGGGCTCCGCTGTTAGCTGCTCGCGCACCGGGTCGATGACCGCCGAGACCGCCTCACCGACTGCGGGTTTGAGATCCGCCGGGTGGAGCTCCCCGCTCAGGAACGCCGCCTCCAGGGCCTCGTAGTCGTCGGCGTCGTAGACGATATCGCCACCGTAGTCGTCGGGCCGCTCGACGACGAACTGCTCACCGCGCTCCGCGAGCACGGGAAAGACCAGGTGTTCGAGGTACTCGAGCACACCGTTGCCCTCGAGTTCCCCTGCCGGGCAGTACGCGGCCTGGATCTTCTCCTCGACAGTCGCCGGCGAGTCGGTGAGATTGATCTTCGAGTTCGCGTCGGAGGCGCTCATCTTGCCGCCGGAGAGCCCCGACAGCAGCGGCGCGAACAGACAGACCGGTGCCGACCAGCCGTACGCCGGGAGCAGTTCACGGCTCAGCATGTAGATACCGCGCTGGTCGATGCCGCCGTAGGCGATGTCGGCCTCCAGCGCGCGAACGTCGAGTGTCTGCATCAGCGGGTACAGCAGTCCGCCGAGATTCGGGCTGTCGCTCTCGCGGACCACCTCGCTCGCGGCCCGCTGTGAGCGCGCGAGCGTGGTTTCGGCGGTCATCCGGAGGAGATCGAGCGTGTACTCCTCGTCGAGTTCGAAGTCGGTCCCGCGGACGAACCGTATCTGTCCGGGGTCTGCACCCGCGGCGTCGATCATCCCCTCGATCGCCGCCCGGTAGTACCGCGAGCGCGCGTCCAGC
>KE356579.1:581926-584794 GCA_000416085.1 halophilic archaeon J07HX64
ACGTCCAGCCCCGCCCGCAGGAAATCCGCGAGTTTGCGCATCGTAGTAAAGTGGCCGATGTGCATCTCGCCGGTGGGGGCGTAGCCGATGTAGACCGACGGCGTCTCCGCTCCGAGCAGTTCCTCGAGTTCTGTCTCCGTGACGACCTCGGCTGTGTGCCGGGTGACCAGGTCGACTCGCTCGGCCCGTTCCATATCTACGAGTTTTCCTCCGGTTCGATAAAAGGTCGGCGTTCGTCCGGTGGCAACGGGCAGCTACACCGGTTCGCCGAGCGCGTAGACGGTGTTGTGGCCGGTCACCTCGCAGGTAACGGTATCGCCGGGTGCGAGTCCGGCGCGTTCACCGCCGGCGATCGCAACCTGCCGGTAGGCCCTATCGTAACCCACCACCGACTCCTCGGTGCCGTCCTCGACGACCAGCACGTCCCGTTCGGTACCGACCATCGAGTCGTATGCCGAACCGACCACGCTCATCTTCACGTCGGTCATCTCCGAGGAGCGGTTCTTTTTTATTTGCCCGCCGAGACCTCTTGCTCTCGCGGCATCGGTGCCCGGGCGTTTCGAGAACCGCGTCACGTTGATCTTCTCCCGGGCCGGTCTCGCGCAACAGCTCCAGTGAGCGCCGGTGGTCGTCCGGTTCCTCTGTCGGGAACCCGACGACAAAATCCGTCGACAGTGTCCACTCCGACAGCGTGTCGTCGAACGTCTCGACCACCTCGCGGAACTCCGAGACGGTGTGCTGGCGGCGCATCTCCGCGAGCACGTCGTTACTGCCCGACTGGACCGGGATGTAGGAAGTCGTAGATCTCGTCGTACTCGGTGAACACTGCGGCCAGTTCCTCGTGGATGCCGTGTATCCCCTTCGGGTTCGCCATCCCGACACGGACGCGAAAGTCACCGTCGATCTCCTCGCAGATGCGCCGCAGCGGGACGTGCAGCTTCCGGTTGCCCTCGTCCCAGCCGTAGACACTGGTGTCCTGGCCGGTTAGCCTGAGTTCGGTCGCGCCGGCGTGGACCAGCGAACGCGCTTTCCGGAGGTTCTCCTCGACCAACGGCGAGTCGATCTTGCCGGTTGCCTGTTTGGTGATACAGTACGAGCAGTCACTCATACAGCCCCGGGCGATGGGGAGGATACCGACGACGCCCTCGACAATCGGGTCGGTCCCGGCCGTCGTGGTCGGGCACTCGCCGTTGCGGATGTAGTCGGGCACCTCGTCCCAGTGGAGTATCTCGGCGTTGATGCCGGCCTCCTCGAACGACTCAGCCTGGGCGAGCGCCATACAACCCGTGACGACGAGGTCTGCTGGCGTCTCCTCGTCGAGTTCCCGCGCCCGCCGGAGCATCCGGTGTTCGGTCGTCTCCACGACCGTGCAGGTGTTGAGGATGGCCACGTCAGCCTCGTCTGGTCCCGAGACCGGACGGTGACCCCTCGCGGAGTGTCCGCTCTCTCTCGCGGCTCTCACCGCGATTGGCGGTACACCCGTAGGTTTCGATGTGATAGCGGGCCGTCGTGCGCCGCGTAGTTGCCTCCCGAACTAAATCCCGACGCTTGTCCGTTTAGCTATCTGCTCCCGTTTCCCGACGCTCAGACGCGGTCTGTGTGGTCCGTGGCCCACCAGCGGCTGGGCAGAACTCGGCCAGTTCAGTCGTGTGCACGCCACCGGGTGCGTTGTATTGTACGACGAAAACAATATTATCCCGCAGGCCGTACTGCAGGTGTGATAGCGGTTTATGCGACAGATCTGTCGGCGGCGAGCGAGGCGGGAATCGAGACGGAGACGTGTCTCGAGTGTCTCGGACGCATCGGCGTCGAGGAGATGCATCTCGTCACGGTCGTTCCATCGAACGTCCACGCCGGGATGCCCGGTATGAACTTCGAGCGGCGACGCGCGCGGCCTCTCGCGGTACGAGCAGGTCATCGAGGACGCCGGGTTCCGCGTCGACAGCCACGTCGTTCGCGGGACGCCACACCGGCGAATAAACGGTGTCGCGGAAACGGTCGGTGCCGACCTGACTGTGGTGGGTTCGCGGGGGCAGAGTCCACTGGAGAACCGGGTCATCGGGTCGACCGCCCGAAATCTCTCCCGGACGAGTGTCGTCCCGCTGCTGGTCAACCGGGTCGAGCGTGCAACGGAGGACCCCGACGTGGTGCGGGCACACCTCTTCCAGCGGATGCTCTACGCGACCGATTTCTCGGCAAACGCCGAGCAGCCGTTCGAGGCGTTCCGGTATCTCCGGCACGCGAGCGAGGAGGCGACGCTCGTCCACGTCGAGACACCGAGAGACCCCGGACGGGAGACCGGCAACTCACAGGAGCGGTTGACGGACCTGGCAACACAACTGGAGGCGTGGGACATCGAGACACGCACCGACCTGCGACAGGGCGACCCGACCGAGGGGATTCTCGCCGCCGAGTCGGAGCACAATCCCACGACGACGCTCATCGGGTCCCGCGGACACAGTCGACTCCGCCGCCTGCTGCTGGGCAACGTTTCCGAGGATGTCGTGGCACAGGCGACCGGTGACGTTGTACTCGTTCCACCCGAACGGGGGCCCCGTTAGCTGCCTGTCCCCGTCCGGTTCACAGCCGTGATGACAGCCGATTCGTTTCTTTGTTCCGGGCTGGTGTCGTCCGTACACGGACACAGACCGGTCTACGCTCTCCTGTCGGCGGGCCGAAACGGCACCCCCCATACACGAGCGTGTTCCCGACGAGCACAGCGACGGTGGTGTACTCGACGGCGCGGGGGTAAGAGTACCGAGCGCGAACCCGACAGTCGACACACCACGATTCCGGAGTTTCCTCGCGTTACCACCGGTCGCGCTCTGGTGATAGACCAGGTTTCACACCTTCGCACGATCGTCGAAG
>KE356579.1:584814-587203 GCA_000416085.1 halophilic archaeon J07HX64
CACGCATCGCTCGATTACCCTGCCCGAACCGGATATCTCGCGGGCCACATCGACCCGTGGGTGCCAGTCCTGTGCTCTGTCTCGCTCCCCATAGCTGACCCTGGGATTCACCACCGATACCGGCGAACGTGTCGCCCGTGCGTGACCGTGGCCGCCCTGTCGGGAGAAAGTGCTTTGCAAATTGCACAATATTACTGGCAGGTGTCGGTCGCCGGTCCGTGGCCTCAGCAGGCAGCCCTGTCCGGTGCTCACACGACCAATCTGAGCTCCGACAGCGGGACACAGAGCCACGAGCGTGTCCGGTATCCGATGAGCTGTGGTAGCCACACACCGGTAGTGGGTGTCCTGTCGCAGCCAGTATTGTAATATAGACACAAACTGCTATGTGTCTGTAGCTCCAAGTTAAGGCTGTATGGACAGTGAGTACACACGGCAACTGCAGGAACAGCGCCGGAAGCGCGAGGAGTACTTTGCTGAGCACCCACGCTCGCCGGTGCCGGCAGAGCAGTTCGCCGGACTGGAGTTCTACCCGATTGACCGGGCCTATCGGTTCGAACTCGAACTGCAGGATCACGAGGACGTGGAGACACTGACAGTCGAGACAACCGCAGGTGGGAACCAGGAGTATCTCCGCTGGGCCGAGTTCGAGTTCGAACTCGGGGGCGAGACCCGGACCATCCAGGCCTACCGGGCTGACGCCGACGACGACCGGCTGTGGGTGCCGTTCCGTGACGACACAAACGACAGACAGACCTACGGCGCCGGTCGGTATCTCGACCTCGAACCGGATAGTCATCAACTGGCCGACGGCAGGTGGGTGCTCGACTTCAACGAGGCGTACAACCCGACGTGTGCGTACAACGAGGCCTACGAGTGTCCGCTGATACCGATGGACAACTGGCTGGACACCCGTGTCGAGGCCGGTGAGAGGGCTTACCCCGGCGAACCCGTTGAACCGGGTCACCAGCACTAAGCACCGGCGCGGTCACAGGCCGGTCGGCTCAGTGGGTGTGTTCTCTGACCCAGGACTCGAGTTCCGTCCCAGGGACAAACCCGTTGGCCAGTCGCGCGACCGGGGCTCCGTCGACAAAGAGCACGAACAGCGGAACGCTACGGACATCGAACCGTTCGACCAGCGGTGGGTCGTCTCGGGGATTAACCTGCGCGACAGCGATGTCGAGTTGGTGTGCCAGGTTCCCCAGAACGGGCTCCATACTGCTACAGATGCCACAGCCATCGGTGTAGAACTCTACGAGCACGCGACCGGTGTCGGCGCAGAGCGAATCGAGCGCCGCCTCGCTCGATAGCTGGACCGGACGGTTACCCTCATCTCCCGTCGGTGTGGGGTGGTCGGTCACTGTATCCGGATACGTGTCGACGAGTATTAATCGTTCTCCACAGTGGGCGGTGTGACTCGTTAGTCGCTGTGACTCGTGATCGCGGAGGTGTCGGTCGAGCTGTCCCGGACGGCCACCGCACCGTAGTAAAGGATAATAACGGTGACGGATACCGCGGAGCCGACGAGCAGAACGAAACTCACCGTGTCGAGTACCGGCATACCGAACCAGGTGGCGAGTTCACCCGTGGCGACGGCAAGGCTGGCCAGCATCAGCATGATGCCGAAGTAGATGGTGACGTCCCCCTCCTCGACGTAGGCTGTCGAGGCCGACCCGACCCGTGCGCCCAGCGCGCTGCCGATCAGCAATGCCGTCACGACACCGAGGTCGATTACACCCGAGAGTCCGTAGGTGAACGCACCGACGCCGCCGGACACGAGCGCGCCGAAGAGGCTCGTTCCGACCGCCGCGCCGAGTGGTACACCGATTAGATAGTAGATCGCGGGCATCCGGATGAACCCGCCGCCGACACCCAGAAATCCCGAGACAATTCCGACGCCGCCGCCGACACCCGAGGTCGTCCACAGCGACGCCTCGCCCCCGTCGGCCAGGGTCACCATCGGCGGAATCCGGTATGACTTTATTTTCGTCGCCACCTCGGGGATGTCGTCGTCCGCTGGGGTGTCCCCGGGACTGTCGTCACCGTTCAGACCACTCCGGGTGAACAGCAGGCCGATGACCGCGAGCAACACCACGTACGCTGCCCCGACGACGGCTTCGGCCCGCCCGATCTCGTCGAGCACGAACACGACCCGCCGTCCGATCTCGATCCCGACAGCGATGCCGACGAACATCAGGCCACCGAGTTTGTAGTCGACCTGCCCGACATCGTGATGTTTGAGTGTCGCAACCACCGCTGTCCCGAACACAAAGGCCATGCTGGAGCCGATTGCGACCGACACGTCGTAGTCCAGGACGAGGAGTGTTGGCGTGACGAGAAACGACCCGCCCATACCGAAAAAGCCGAAAAACACCCCGACCACGAACCCGAA
>KE356579.1:587223-593962 GCA_000416085.1 halophilic archaeon J07HX64
ACGGCGACGACGACCAGCAGCGCCTGTACCCCTGCCGGGAGCAGTCCGAGTGTTACCACGGTCCGTCACTCCGGTCGTTCCGTCCCATGTGCACCGATACGGTGAGGTGGGTATTAATGGTTTTGGGACTACTATGCAATATTACCGCGAAGAATTACACAGCTGTCTAACGGGGATATCAGCACACGTTATCTCGCCGATTCAGTGTCTTTCTGTTCTGCTACTGTACAGACACGTCTCTACCAGAGGGGGGATATGCGTGGGACCGGATTTGAACCGGCGGACCTCTACAGGACAGCGCCCTCAACGCTGCGCCGTTGGCCTGGCTTGGCTACCCACGCACTCAGAACATCTTTACTTCCGCCGGGCAGATAAAACCACTTTCGTTTGTGCCCGCAGGCCACCGGGGGTGGCTCTGTTAGTTGGCGGCGATAACGTCGTCGATACGAACGATCATCGTCGCGGCCTCGGTGGCGCTCTGGACGGCCTCACGCTTGACAGCCGCGGGGTCGAGTACACCGTACTCGACAGGGTCGTCGATGGTGCCGGTCTGGCCCTCGCTGATAATGCCGGCTGTGGTGCCGGCGTCGTGCTGACCGCGCAGGTCGACGAGCGCGTCGATGGGGTCCAGCCCGGTGTTCTCGGCGAGTGTGCGGGGCAACACGTCGATTGCGTCGGCGAACGCCTCGACGGCGAGCTGGCGACGGCCCTCGACGCCTGCGGCTGCCTCGCGAACGTAGTTTGCGACCGCAGTCTCGGTTGCGCCTGCACCGGGCACCACACCGCCCAGAGACAGCGCTGCCGTGACTACGTCCAGCGCGTCGGTCAGACCGCGCTCGAGTTCGTCGACCACGTGCTCGGTGCCGCCGCGGGCGAAGATGGTCACCGCCGTCGCGGCCTCGCCGCCCTCGAGGAGGACGAGCTCCTCGTCACCGAACTTCTCGACACGGAGCGCCTCGGCCTCGCCGAGGTCCTCCTCCTCCAGGGTGTCGACCGAGCCGACGCGGCTCGCACCCGTTGCGGCGCGCACGTCCTCGATGGTGTCGTCGTCGACACCCTCGAACGCGAGCAGACCCTGTTCGACCAGGAACGACGCGACGCGGTCGTCGATGTCACCGTCGACGAACACCACGTCGGCACCCGACGCCCCGAGCGTGTCGGCGTACTCCCGGAGCTGGTCGGTCTCGGCGTCCAGCGCCGCGTTCAACTGGTCCACGTTCGACACCTGGTACTCGGCGTCGATGTTGCTCTCCGCAACCTCGAAGTCCTCCTCGACAACCGCGATGCTCGCGTCGGTCACCGACCGGGCCATCTCCTCGCTCACGCGGTCCTCGTCGACGATGACGCCCTCGACGAGGTCTGTTGCACTGGAGGAGGAGCCGACCTGTGTGTGGACGGTGATATCGCCTCGACCGAGCCCGTCACCGTGACGGACCGCCTCGACGACCGTCTGTGCGAGGTCGCCCGCCGGCAGATCGCCGGTCCCCTTTCCGGTCATGCTCGACTCGGCAACCTGCAGGAGCTGGTCGTCGTCCAGGTCCGTCGCGACGACCTCCTCCTCGATCGCCTCCTGTGCGAACTCCGAGGCCTGGTGGTAGCCCTCGACGACTGTCGTCGGGTGTACCTCGTCGTCGAGCAGACTCTCGGCCTCCGAGAGCAGTTCGCCCGAGAGCACCGACGCCGTTGTCGTGCCGTCGCCGACCTCCTCCTCCTGTGTCTCGGCGACATCCGAGAGCATCTGTGCTGCGGGGTGTTCGATATCCATCTCGTCGAGGATCGTCGCCCCGTCGTTCGTGATAACGACGTCACCGTCGGAGACGAGCATCTTGTCCATCCCGCGCGGGCCCAGTGTTGTCCGTACCGACTCGCTGACGGCCTTCCCCGCGGCGATGTTCGATGTCTGTGCGTCGTCTCCACTCGTTCGCTCTGTATCCTCGTTAAGAATGAACGTGGGCTGTCCACCCATGCGCTGCTGACCAGATCCTGACATTGTTGAGTTCCTCATTTAAACAAACGTTTGCGGTTCTATATAAATCTTCCCACTCTGACCGGTGCTGATGTGTGGGCACGTGTGCCACAGAGTCGTGGTACAGCGGCGCTACCGCGGGGTCGCGGAGGGAACGCTTAGGTGGGTGGCGGCACAGATATCACGTATGAGGGAGAACCGCGTTGTTCAGGGCCGGATGGTCACACCGGAGCGACTGGCGGAACTGGTCGAGGGCGAGAGCGTGATAGAGGCCGAACCGATCGAGGACGCCGACAGAGTCTGTCCCGACTGTGGCGGTGACGTGCTGACGGTGGGGTATATGCCCTCCGCACTCGAGTTCGTGAACGCCTGGAAGTGCCAGGAGTGTGACTGGGGCGAGACCGACCGGGAGTGATTCGGGGAATCGAAATCCATTTAGGTCAAATCGAACAATTATGGGTGAGGGCTCGTGGCCTAGTCCGGCAAGGCGGCTGACTCCAGAGGCACCGTGCCCGGTGACGATACTCCAGCTGATATACTGAGCGGCCGGCTGATCACCGCCCGCGCTGATGACCCTCTGGAGTACCGAGGCACATCCGGAGATATCAGCCAATCGGGGGTTCAAATCCCTCCGAGCCCATCTCCGATTTCTGACTGTGAGTGTATACGAGTAGTCGACCAGATAGATACGAGGAGGATTCGATGGAGTGGAGCGGCGTGGACCCGGTGACCGTGGTTCAAATCCCTCCAAGCAGGAGGTCAAGTAGTTGCTTGACGTGCTCGACGACACCATTCAGGCGGTTGCGGTGAAACTCCGAACCATCGACGGCATCCGAGACGACCCTGCTGACGCACCGCTCGTCGACGTGTCGAAGCGCACCCTCCGGCGCTGGATGGAGAACGCGACCAACTAGCTCTGAGGAGACCGACGAGTACAGCTGGCAGTTCGTTGGATTCCACAACCTCCGGTGCACCTGGACCACGCAGTTATGTACTGTCGATGTGGATACGGTGGTCGTCTGTGACCGGGTGCTTGGAACAATCTCGATACGTTCCTCGACCATTACTGGGGAACGCACACGTCCGAGGCGCAGTGCCGAGAGCGCCAGACAGTCGACTGACTCTGAGCAACGAAACATATTAACACATAAATTCAGTAGGAATTTACATGAGTCGCACGCCGATTCCCGTTGACTCGGATATCAAATCCCGACTCGACAAACTGAAACGCGATGACGAGACCTGGGACGAGTTCTTCCAGCGGACGGCACTTAGCGACGAACCGATCAAAACGGGGTTTCTCTCTGAGGAGGGGGCCGAGGCAGCGAAAGAGAACATCGAGAAGACACGAGAAAGCTTCTGAAATGCTGTTTCTCGATAGTCCGACGATTATCGAGTACAGCAACGACACGCAGAGCGTAGTCGAATACGTTGACGACAAGGGGCAACTGTTCACCTCCGCAATCTGCGTGTACAAGATCACTGAGGGCGAGATGTGGGCAACGAACAAGAGTGCCCACGCCGTCAGACAGGGGTTCAGGGGTGTAAACTCGATTCAACTGAACGAAGAGATAGCGATGGAAGCCGCACGAATGCAAAACGAGTTGCGAGCAAACGGCGAAGAGATGTCCGTGCGAGATCTGCTGATAGCCGCGACAGCCCGCTCAACAGGGGCCGAACTCGTTGTCGCTGACTCCGACTTCCAGACTGACGTGCTCGCCGACTATCTGACTGTCACCAATCTTCGGGAGTGACTGGGACTGCGGGCATAATCTTGATAAGTTTCTTGAGTACTACCGGGGGACACGCCCGAGGCGCAGCATCGAGACGACAGAAAGTTGACTGGTTCTGACCACCGAAAGCACTACGTTGCTGTATACACGGGTTATACACATGGGAACGACCATCCGGGTTTCTGACGGCACGAAAGAGTTGTTGGAGCGACTGAAGCGTGAAGAAGAAACGTTTGACGAGTTAGTTGCTCGTCTTGCCCGCGAGAGCGACAGCATGAATCCCGGTGTATGGGACTCCGAACAGGCCGACGCAGCCAGAGAGGTTCTCCAGCGGTCGCGGGAGAGTATCGGACCCAACCAGTGACGTTTCTCGACAGTTCCGTCATCATCGACTACCTCGAAGGAATCGAGCCAGTCGTCGCGTTTGTCGACGAGCAAGAAACGCTGCTCACCTCCAGCGTCTGTGTCTACGAGGTTCTCGCTGGCGAAGTGTTCCGGCCTGGCGGGACAGACATCCATCAGCGCCGGCAGGATTTCGGACGTGTCGAAGCGCTCGATTTCAACGAGCGGATCGCCGTCGAAGCTGCCCGACTCCAGACAGAATTGCTCGATGACGGCGAGTCACTCGCACCCCGCGACATGATGATTGCTGCGACCGCGCGCTCGACCGGCGACGAGTTCGTCGTCGCTGACTCCGACTTCCAGACTGACGTGCTCGCCGACTATCTGACTGTCACCAACCTTCGGGAGTGACTGGGGGCAGCTGAACGATCCTGATACGTTCCTCGACCACTACCGAGACCGAGGGACACACACAATTAGCACGTAGCGGCGCGAGCGCCAGAAAGTCGAGTGGTTGTAAGGCCCCATCGAAGATAATTGAGTTACAAACGAACTCATATTTGCCCTGTGAATCAACAGTATGATGGGCTTGGAAAAAAAACGAAAGAACGCCTCTCGGGCGAGACTGGCTACGAGTGTAAAGAACGACGAGGTCGGTCTATCGGGCAACGTCTGGGAGATTGACTGCGTTCTGATTGGGCCAGGCGGTGTCCGACTGGCCTACGTCGAGGTGAAGGATACGTGGACTGACGCGAACAAGAGTACCTACATCAATCACATGAGACGAGCGTACGCCCGGATGGGCGATTTTCGACACAAGGGCATCCCGAGGGCTGTTGTTGTTGGAGATCGGCGCAAGTTCGGATATAAGACTGGGCCGCGCTATTCGATAGTGTCGACTGCTCACTCTTAGCTTATGACGAACTGGATCAACTGATCAGCAAAATCGATTGACGAACCTCTCCGGTGCTATCTAAGGAACGCGACCGACCAACTCCGAGCAGAGACCGACGAATCTGGCTGGCAGTTCGTCGGACTCCAACTCTCCGGGAGACTGGTTCACACAGTCACACAACGAGAGTGAAATCGACTGGCCACACATCGAATCACAGACACGCTCCGGGCGTCGGCAAGCAGGCCGAGAGAACGACCCGCTTGACAACGTCATCACCCCGGGTGCATCTCTCGCACAGTCCCCGCACCGAACTGCCGAACGGGGTAGTGACCACACCACAGCGAGTCGGATGTTGTCGACACGCAGTCGCACGGTTACACCGGATTTAAGTGGTTAACAGACAAGAGTAAAAAAAGATGGACCGACCGCTGGCTACCGATTCGACCACGTCAAGACGGGCAGTTCTCGCGGCGGGTGCAAGCGCAGTTGTGGGTGCGCTCTCGGGGTGTGTCGGGGGACCAGTGTCGGTGGAGATACAGCAGTTCGACGACTCGGACCCGCTGGTGACCTACGACAGGGTCGGAAAGGGTGAAGAGGGACTGTCGTACTGGACGAGTCAGTTCTACATGCCGGCGGAGTCTGGCAACAACCAGCCGGAGCTGTCCCCGCTCACAGGACCGTTTTACCGGACACTGAAACAGGAGAGTGCACAACCCGCCGCGACCCCGGCGCTGCGGGCACAGCACGAGGAGTGGGCGCGCGACAATCCGGATTATCGCATCGGGCTATCGTACCTCGAACTCGACGGGTGGAAACAAAGGCTCTCGACACAGCCACCGGACGGGTCGACGGTGAACAACCCCTGGATACCCGAACTGTACGACGGGCTCCAGCCGCTCGACGAGTACGTCTCCGACGTAGACGACTTCTTTCCGTTTGTCCGCGAGGCAACAGTACAGGAGGGGTCGCTGCTCGCGGCCTGGAAGTACACAGACTGTCGATGTCTGTACTACCGACAGGACCTGATCGACGAGTACGCCGGCGGCGACCCGCCGCGGACGTGGGAGGAACTGGTGGACGTGGGGAGCGCAATCGCCGAGGGCGAGGGTATCGACGGGTTCCAGTTCCGCCCCGCAACCTCGACCAGTATCCCCCTCTTCTGGGGACAGGGGGGACAGTTGGTCGACGATAACGGCGAGGTGGTGCTCGCGTCGCCCGAGAACCGGCAGGCGATGCAGCGGACGCTCGCGTTCCTGCGACGACTCGTCGAGGAGGGTGCGAGCCCGGAATCGACGGTCACCATCACCGAGTACGAGACCCTCGCCCGGAACGCCCGCCAGGGGGAGGTGGCGATGTTCGTCGGTGGGAGCTGGCAGATAGAGAAAGATCTCAAGAACCGCGTCGACGGCGACAGGTGGCAGCGCTGGAAGGTGGCAGAGATCCCGATGCGACGGGCCGACCAGCACTCGACTGCGGTTGGCGGGTTCGCGGAGGGAGCGTTCCGCGAGGGCGACACCGGCGGCGCGGCCGCGCTAAAGGAGTTTGTCGCAAAGTTCGTCGAACCGGCATCGATGGGGCGGTACTGCGAGGCCGCCGGACAGCTACCGACCCGCCGGTCCGTGTTCGACGACAGCGACCTGTACAGTCCGGATGCGTTCCCCTACCAGGAGCAGTTCCGGGGGTTCCTCGAACACGGGCAGGCACCGCGGCCGTTCCCGGTTTACTCCGCGGTCAGCACCGCGTTTGAGGCGGCGATTCGGACCGTGGTGTCGGGCCAGTCGACACCCGGTGCGGCCGTCGACA
>KE356579.1:594012-596224 GCA_000416085.1 halophilic archaeon J07HX64
TCGCGATGAATATCACAGCTATCGACACGGCGGTGACAGAGGGTGAGACAGTCACGGTCGACTACGAGGTGACGAACACCGGCGACACACAGGGGGTACAGACACTCACCCTGACTGTCGATGGAATCGAGGAGGACAACGAGACAGATGTGGCGCTCGACAGCGGGGGGACGTTCACCGGGACGTTCGAATATCAGACCACCGACGGTGACGCGCCGTCGGTCGAGATATCGGTGGCCAGTGAGGACGACACCGCCACCGAGAACGTGACAGTCAACGAACCCCCGTTCTTCGAGGTGGGTATCACCGGCGTCGACACGCCGGTTACGCAGGGCGAGACGGTCACCGTCGACTACGAGGTCACGAACGTCGGTGACGTCACCGGAACACAGGACATCGCGTTCAGTGTCAACGGTACGGCCGAGGGGACGAACACGAACCTGACACTGCAGGCCGGCGAGACGCTCACCGGCGGGTTCAGCTACCAGACCGTCGACGGTGACGCGCCCGCGCTCGGCCTCGCGGTGGCGAGCGAGAACGACACTGCCACCGCGAGTGTGACCGTCGACGAACCGCCGTTTTTCGACGCGGTGATCGCGTTCATCGACAAGCAGGTCACGGCTGGTGACCAACTCAGCGTGGCGTACACGATCGCGAACACCGGCGATGTCGCGGGTACACAGGAGGTCACACTCGAAATAAACGGGACCGTGGTGGCCACCGAGACGATAACACTCGGGGCCGGGGACACCACCAGCAGCCAGTTCGTCTACAACACCTCGACCGACGACATCCCGGCGGTCGAAACCACCCTGTCGAGTGAGAACACGAGCAACACCGAGACCGTTCCGGTGAAACAGCCACCCTTCTTCGCGGTGACAGTCACCGACGCCACCAGCGCAGTGGTCGAGGGCGGGACAGTCACCGTCGACTACGAGGTGACGAACACCGGCGGCGTCGAGGACACACAGGACATCATCCTCGAGGTGAACGGCACCACGGAGACAACAGAGACGGACCTGACCCTTGCCGGAAACGAGACGTCCACCGGTGCATTCAGCTACCAGACGGGGGCCGATGACACGCCAGGTATCGAGGTGGCGGTGGCGAGCGCGGACGACACCGCAACCGCGAGTGTGACTGTCAACGAGCCAGCCTTCTTTGCAGTGAATATAACGGGCTTCGACAGCAGTGTGACCGAGGGCGAAACCCTCACCGTCAACTACACAGTCACGAACACCGGTGGCGTCGCGGACACGCAGGACATCGGGTTCACGGTGGACGGCACCACAGAGGCAACAGCGGCGAATCTGACACTCCAGGCCGGCGATGCGTTCGACGGTTCGTTCGACTACCAGACTGTCGACGGTGACGCCCCCGACCTCTCGGTGGCCGTCGCGAGCGAGAACGACACCGCCACAACGGGTGTGACCGTCGAGGAACCCGCGTTCTTCGCGGTGACAATCACCAGTGTCGACACGCCCGTCACGGAGGGTGAGACGGTGACAGTCGACTACGAGGTGACGAACACTGGTGATGTCACGGGAACACAGGCCATCAAGTTCAGTGTCGACGGGGCCAGCGAGGGGGGGCAGCAGGACCTGACCCTCGCCGGGAACGAGACGTCCACCGGTGCGTTCAGCTACGAGACCGGGTCGGGTGACGCCCCCGGGGTCGACCTCTCGGTTGCGAGCGCAGACGACACCGCAACCGCGAGCGTGACCGTCGAGGAACCAGCGTTCTTTGCGGTGAGTATCACCAGCCTCGACCAGAACGTGCCCGAGGGTGCCGAGGTGAGTCTCGACTACACGGTGGAGAACACCGGCGGCGCCGAGGCGACACAGAACATCACGTTCACGGCCGACGGGACAGTCGTGGACACCGCTCCGGATGTGACGCTCGACGGCGGGGAGACGTTCTCGGACACGTTCGTCTACGCCACGGAACAGGGCGACGCACCCGAGATAGCGGTCGCAGTTGCGAGCGAGGACGACAGCGTCACGGAGAGCGTGACGATCAACGAGAACGCCATCTTCGCGGTGACGGTCACCGAGTTCGATACCGAGGTAACGGCCGGTGAGACGGTCACAGTCGGCTACGAGGTGACGAACACCGGTGATATCGAGGACACGCAGAGTATCACCGTCGAGGTCGACGGGAGCGTCGAGAACACGACGACGGTGACACTCGGCGGGAACGAGACGTTCAGCGG
>KE356579.1:596274-600550 GCA_000416085.1 halophilic archaeon J07HX64
CTGACACCCGTCGCCTTCTGGTGATGGGTGTTCTCGTCGCCGCACTCCTCGTGCTGTACGTCTCTGTCGCGGCCGGTTTCATCCAGCCCTCACAGGACTCGTACTCGTCGGTGCTTCTCGCAGCCTCGACGCTGTTGCTCGGATTCGTCGCGCTCACGTTCGTCTCGGGCGGACTGGTGCTGACCGAGGCGTACCGTCACGGCACCGTCCCGGTAATGGCCGGTGTTGCCGTTGTGTCTCCTGTCGTGGTGCTGGTGATCAGCATACAGGTGGTGAGTCTGTCGGAGTTCCTGACACGGACTCTGCTGGCAGGGCTGCATCTTCTCGTGGCCGCCGCAGTCCTGCCGGTCGCTGTTGTCCGCTACGACGTGCTCGCCACCCGCCCGGGGACGACGACACTCGGTGAGCGGACCGTGATCGAGGATCTCGACGAGCCTGTTCTGGTTGTGGACCGCGACGACGAACTCATCCTGTCGAACCGGCGGGCAGAGCGCCTGTTCGGGACCGATCTCGGTGACCAGGAACTCGGGGGGATCGTCGGGACAGATACCGCTACTCTCACTGAGTCGTCGAGTGTGGAGTGCTGGACAGAGCAGGGCTACAGACGGTTCGACCCCCGGGTCTCGACTGTGACAGGGGGACAGAACCGGACACTCGGGCGGACGGTGACACTGATCGACGTCACAGACCGCGAGATGCTCCGCCAACGGGTGCAGGTGCTCAACCGCGTCTTCCGGCACAATATCCGAAACGACCTCGACGTGGTCAGAGCCCACGCCGAGTTCGGCCTCCAGAGCGGTGACCCCGCGGCGGTCGAGGGGTCGTTCGAACATATCCTCGAGGTAACCGACAGTATCGCGCAGATGAGTGCCGACGCACGCCAGATCGAGCGGCTGATGCGGACCTCGGCGGGCGACCAGGCGGCGGTAGAGCTCCAACGACTCGTCGAGACGGTCGTCGAGTCGGTTACACGGGACCAACCGGGTGTCTCTGTGACAGTCGAGGTGTCGAGAGTAGAGCTTTCGGTCCCCCGCGGGCTGCTCAGGTTCGCCCTGCGGAACCTCGTCGAGAACGCCATCGAACACAACAACAGCCAGTCACCGTGTGTCGACATCGAGGGGACCCGACAGGCGTCCGGAGTTCGGGTCGTGGTCGCCGACAACGGTCCGGGGATCCCCGATGCGGAGTGGGCTGTTATCGAGGCCGGACGGGAGGAGAGTCAGGATCACCTGACGAGTCTCGGCCTGTGGGGCACGAAGTGGGCGGTCCAGAGGATGGGTGGAGAGCTGTCCCGCCGAGAGAGGGAGGGTGTGGGCGGTGCTACGGTCGTTATCGACCTCCCGACAAACGCGACGGCCGGGTGACTCGCCCGACCGGCTGTCGACAGTCACCGTCGATTACGAGCTCACGAACACGGGAGACAGAGCGGGTGCGTTCGGCGTGCAGTCGCTCTAGCCTCTGCTTATACGTTGGGACAGTGTCCGGAACCAGCCGTCTCGATTCCTCCACATTTACAATCGACGCTCCGGAAAGAACAGTGTATGAGCCGAATCAGCAGAGACAGACGGGCCGTCCCGTTGGCGGACCAACCGGGGGTGGTGTAGATGGTCGACACAGCGGCGCTCTCGAACGAGGACCTCGCGGTAGAGACCAGCGGGGACGGACTCGTGCTCCGGGCGACCATCGACCGCGTCGACCAGCGCAACGCCCTGAACACGAACGTTATCCAGGGGTTACTCGACGTGTTCGAGGTGGCCGACGAAACCGACATTCGGGTGGTCGTCGTTCGCGGCGCCGGCAGCACGTTCTGTGCCGGCGGCGACATCGAGTCGATGGCGAGCGCGATCGGCAGAGGCTCACAGGCCTACCGCGAGGGTTTCGCCGGTATGGAGAAACTCGTCAAGTCGGCTGTCGACACCGGTGCGCTGACTGTCGCCGCCGTCGAGGGGTACTGTCTGGCCGGCGGGATGGGGCTGGCCGCCGCCTGTGACGTCATCGTCGCCTCCGACGAGGCCACGTTCGGAACGCCCGAGATCGAGATCGGTATCTTCCCCGCGCAGGCGCTCGTCCCCATCATGCGGACCGTCAACGAGAAGCAGGCGCTGAAACTGCTGTTCACCGGTGAACAGATCGACGCAGACCACGCCCACGAGATCGGGTTCACGACCGATGTCGTGCCCGCCGACGAGTTCGACGAGCAACTCGACGGCATCGTCGACGACCTCGTGACACCCTCGTCGTTCATGATCGAACTCGGCAAGGAGTCGTTCTACAACCAGCGGGAGATGAACTTCTCCGAGGCGCTGAACTACATGCGCGAGATGGTGACCATGCTCGCGATGAGTGACGACGCCGAGGAGGGGTTCAACGCCTACCTCACCGACTCCGAACCCGACTGGAAGGGTCGCCCCGAAACCGACGAGATTGACACCGACACCGGAGACAGTGACGACTGAGTCGCGTCACAGCGGTCTCACCAGCAACAAACAACACGCCGACACAAATCAGACCACAGATGGCATACGAGACACAGGATTCGATAAAGGGAAACGACCCGGACAGGGCGATAATCTCGGCAGCGCTGACAGGTGCGCTGACGACCCGCGACCAGTGTGAGGCGATCCCGTACACACCGGCGGAGATCGCCGAGGACGCGGCGGCCGCCCGCGAGGCCGGTGCGGCGGTCGCGCACATCCACGCCCGAACCGACACCGGTCAGCCGACGTTCGAACCGGAGACCTACCAGGCGATCCACGACGAGGTTCGCGACCGGACCGACATCGTGATCAACTTCTCCACAGGGTCGGTGTTCGACAACATCGAGAAGCGCCTGGAGTACGTTAGCGAGGTCCAGCCCGATATCGCCGCGCTGAACATGGGCTCGATGAACTACGCAAAGTACTCGGACTCCAGGGAGGATTTCGTGTTCGACATGGTGTTCGAGAACCCGTTCGATGAGATCCGCCGACTCCTGCGGACGATGCAGGAGTCGGGTGTCAAACCCGAGTTGGAGTGTTTCGACACCGGCCACATCGGGAACACCCGTCCCATCCTGAAAGAGGACGAGATCGACTCGCCGCTACAGTTCAACCTCATCCTGGGTGTGCTCGGCGGGATTCCGGCGACCGTCGACAACCTCGCCCACCAGGTCCGCCAGCTTCCGGACGACGCCAACTGGCAGACCACACCGATCCAGAGAGACCAGTGGCCGCTCACGGCCGCCTCGGTGGCGATGGGTGGGAACGTCCGCATCGGTCTGGAGGACAACTTCTACCTCCCGAACGGCGAGATGGCCGACAGCAACGCCGAACTCGTCGCGAAAGCCGCCGAACTGGTTCGCAACGTCGGCCGCGAACCCGCCACACCTAATGAGGCCCGCGAGATAATGGAGATATGAACACGACCGGTGTCAGGGTAGTGTCAGCCACCGCGACCGGTGTGTGGCCGAGCACTCACAGAGCGGGTCGAGAGGGGGGGAGACGATGACAGTCGAGACACCGCCGAGCACGGAGATATTTGCCGACGACCTGCTCGACGGGGAGACGGTGCTGGTGACCGGCGGTGGCACCGGTATCGGCCGTGCGATGGCGCTCGGGTTCGCCGACCACGGCGCAAACGTGGCGATCGCCAGCCGGTCGATGGAGCATCTCGAACCGGTCGCGGCGGAGATCGAACAGCGCGGCGTCGAGGCGTGTGCGACGACCGTCGACGTGCGCGAACCCGACCGGGTCGACGAGATGGTCGAGACCGTTCTCGACGAACTCGGTGACCTCTCGGTGCTGGTGAACAACGCGGGTGCGAACTTCCTCTGTCCCGCCGAGGAGCTCTCGGCAAACGGCTGGCGCTCGGTGGTGGGTACCATCCTCGATGGAACGGCAAACTGCACGTTCGCGGCCGCCGAACAGATGATAGAGCGTGGCGGCGGCGCCATCATCTCGATGGGTGCGACAAACTCGGAGCGGGGCGCACCGTACCACGCCCACTCCGGGGCGGGAAAGGCCGGCGTCCACAACCTGATGCAGTCGGTCGCCGTCGAGTGGGCCGACCACGATATCCGCGCCAACACCATCGCCCCCGGGGTCATCGAGACCGAGGGCATCGACGACGTGATGCCACAGGGGATGGCCGACCGCATCGTCGACGGTGACCTCGCGGCCGACCGCCTCGGGAGCCCCGAGGACTGTGTCCCGATGGCGCTGTTTCTCGCCAGCGACGCCGCCGCGTACGTCACCGGGAGCTACTTTACCGTTGACGGTGGCCAGTTGCTCGCGCCCGC
>KE356579.1:600600-601647 GCA_000416085.1 halophilic archaeon J07HX64
TTGCCGTGCTTGCACTCGGTGCCGGTGCGGTCGAGGCGGGCGGGCAGGTCGATGACTGGGACGATACCGCCGAGGACCTGTCGAACGCGACCGACATCCGGCCGGACAGTGCGGGCAACGCGAGTGTCGCGCTCACACCCTCCGAGGCAACGGTCCCACCCGGCACACAGCAGGCGTTCGACATCGTGGTGACGGCGCCGATGGGGGTATCGCGGCGTACGAGTTCCGCATCACGGTGGGGTCGCCCGACATCGCGTCTATCGTCGCCTACGACCCGGTGAACCAACCGGCGTTTGGGAATACTAGTATCGAGGAGAACGGGTCGGTGCTCGACGCGATGGTCGCGCTGGGTGACAACAAATACGACCCCGGGGAGACAACCGTTGTCGGGACGGTCACCGTCGAGGGGGCGGCAGACGGGTCGCTCGGGTCGACACCGCTCGCGTTCACAACGGCAGAGGTAATGAACAACACGAACGCATTCTACAGCGTGACAGACACCGGGAACGGGACACTGAATGTCGAGGAGGGCGCGGTCACCGTCGACCCGCGCCCGGCAGGCGAGGAGTGGCTGTCGGGGTCACCGCTCCCGGTCGAGGTGGCGGTTCAGTTCCCCGAGAACGGTATCGGCGCGTTCGAGATTGAACTGACACTCGGTGGGAACGCGACTGTCACCGGTTACACACTCACGCGAGCGGGCACCGACAGCAGCCAGGTGGCGGCAAACGGCTCGGCGGTCACGCTCGACGTGGTGCCCGACGAGCCCTACCAGCGCGGTGAGGAGGTGGTTGTCGCGGAGGTAGTGATCCTCGGCGGGGCTCCCGGTACGCTCGACATCGAGTCGACCGGGGCGGTGGTCTCGGGTGCCGGGGGCACCGAGTACAGCACCAGCCTCGGCGGTGCCAGCCTCACGCTCCTCGAAGGGCCGCCACCGGTCACCGGGGAGCGCAGGCCGACAGACCTGGACGGTGACCTGCTCACCGAGGATGTCGACGGTGACAGGACGTTCACTATCTTCGATGTGCAGTCGTTTTTCACCAACTTCCA
>KE356579.1:601697-602830 GCA_000416085.1 halophilic archaeon J07HX64
TTGCCGTGGTCGTCGTAGTAGTTTTTTTGCGGTAGCCGGGCGGATTCGCTCGGTTATCGGACTGCCTCTTTCCGTACCACGAGTTGAAGACTTCAGCGAGTTCCTCCAGAACGCGCTGACTGGACTGACTGTGCAGTCCGTTGTACTTTGGATGGGCCTTCAACTCGTCTTTGAGGTCGCCGTGGTCAGGAATCTCGCCTGTGTCATCCCACACTTGGCGGGAATGGTAATTGGCGACGTTCCAGAGCTTGCTGGCCGACCACCCGTGCCGGTCGAGCGGTTCCTCTACCTGACTGTGGTTGCGGATTTTCGCTCGATGGGTGTGGTGAACTTCCAGCATTCTGAACGCCTGTATAAGTACTTATACTCGCTCCTCTTGTAACGATTGGTGTTTAGAGTCGGTGGAATATCCTGCCTTGCCATCGACGGTGGGTTGTGGATGGGTTGTCGGATTCATCCCGCGTCTAAAGCCGCGGGTATTCTCCTCGATTTTCTATAACTCATGTACCTCTGTGAGTGGTGAGACGTCTTGGGTGGTTTGATTCCCAGCGCGGTGGACCCGGACAGCGACACCGCGGGCCAGAGCGCAGGTCGACCGGCAGAACAGACAACTCGACAACACAGCGGCGCGCGCTTGGCGTGTTCCTGCCACGCCGAAGCTACCGGCGCTCCCGATGTGTTCCTGCTACGCCGAAGCTACCGGCGCTCCCAGTGTCTGACGGTGAACCCCTCGTAGGGCTGTTCGGAGACGACAGTCCACTCGTCGGTGTCCCACTCGGGATAGACGGTGTCGCCCTCGTACTCACCGGGAACGTGGCTCAGCACCATACAGTCGAGGTGGGGCTGGAACAGGGCGTAGATGTCCGCACCGCCGAGCACGTACACCGTCTCCGCGCCGAGCCCCCGGAGACGGTCGATTGCGGTCTCGACACCGCTCGCGTGGTGTGCCGTCTCGATGTCGTACTCGCGCTCGGTGCGACTCAACACGACCTGTGCCCGGCCGGGCAGGTTCCCCCGCATCGAGTCGAACGTGCGACGGCCCAGCACAACGGGGTTTCCGGCGACCCGCGCACGGTACTGCTCGTAGTCCTCCGGAGATGCTCCAGGGCAGTGCGCCGTCGTCACCGATTGTC
>KE356579.1:602880-609555 GCA_000416085.1 halophilic archaeon J07HX64
ACTCACGCCTGTTCGAGCAGTAACGACCCGCAGAGTCTGTCGAACCCGTGCTGTCTCTCGAGTCGACGCTGACGAGCGGCACCGCTCTCACCGTCGAGCAGGTCGAGCAGTCCCGGGGTGTCGAGTCGGTCGGCCTCGTGTTCGACGAGCTCCAAGAGCGGGTGGGTCTCCTCGAACGCCCGGCCGAGCAGGGTCGCGCCGTGGCCGTCCCGGAGCGCGCGCCACTTGTTCTCTCCGAGCAGTTCGCGGCGGTGGTCGGTTCCGGACTCGCCGTCCTCGTAGCGGGCACAGAGGTCGACAACGAGTGCATGGACGTACTCGACAATGGCGAGCACACGCTCGGGGTCGGCCTGGGCGTCGGGCATGCGCACCTCGACGGTACCGTGTGCGGAGTGGGGTCTGACGTCGTACCAGAGCTCCCCCCGGTCGTCGATGGACCCCGTCTCGAGCATCGTCGTCTCGAAGCGTTCGAACGCCGCGTAGGAGTCGAACGCCGTCGGTATCCCGGTGTTGGGCAACGCCTCGAAGATTACCGCGCGAGCAGACTGCAGACCCGTGTCGAACCCGTTCCAGTACGGCGAGTTCACCGACAGCGCGAGCAACAGAGGGAGATACCAGCGGAGCTCGTTTGTCACCCAGACTGCCTTGTCGGGGTCGTCGACCCCGACGTGGATGTGGAGTCCGGCGGTGGTGTTGCGGTGCTGTGGATACCGGATACGGTCGAGCTGTGAGCGGTACCGCGGTTTCTCCGCGTGTTCGAGCTCCCGCCAGCGAGCGGCGGGGTGTAGCCCTGCGGCGGCAACCCCGTAGCCGTGCTCGCTCGCGTGCTCGACGAGCGCGTCACGCACCGCCAGCAGCGTCTCGCGAGCCTCGCTTGGCTCCTCGATGAGTGGTGTCTGTGTCTCGAGGACACACTTGAACAGCTCGTGGTCGAGACGGCCGTCGAGCACCTCCGGCGGGGTCGGACCGTAGACCAGTTCGTCGGTCCCCGAGACGGGACGGCCGTCTGCGTCGACAATGAAAAACTCCTCTTCGATGCCGAGTGTCCCCAGTCGGTCGAAGTTCTCCGGGTCGCCTTCCTCCATCTATCCTGTTATTGCGGTCCGGTCGGCTAAAATATTCCGTGTGTGCCCGCGGGCTGGCACAGAGCGTCGAGGCGAACGCTCACGGCTTCAGCCGTGGAATGAACCCGTTACTCCGTTTCTGGCGGCTGTATCTCGCCCTCGAACCGGCCGTAGATACCGAAGATATCCTCGTACCCCCGTTCGCTCGCCAGAATCGGCACCAGCCCTTCCTCCTCGACGCGGTGAGTGTACACGTCGTCGCGGGCGAACACCTCGCCCTTGGGTATCTCCTCGAAGTTGGAGTAGTAGACGTGTGGTTCGCCCCCGCCTTTCGGTACCTCCTGGAACCCGCTGACCACGCGCTTTGCGCCGAACTCGGGCTCCCGGTCGTCGAGGAGACCGTGAGCGCGGAGAAAGGCGGTGCTCGCGTCGTGCCCGAACGCGATGGCGCCCTCGCTCCACTGGCGACCCAGCTCCACCGACACCGTGTGTGGCACAACCGAGTCCATCGTCGTTCCGCGGAGGCTCCCCGAGTCGACGACGTACTGTACCGGCAACCCGGTCACGGTGCGCCGGATAGGTTCGGTCAGGTCGCTGTAGATCGCAAAGGGTGGTGGCGCGCTGTGTGAGGTGTGCAAGGCAAGTACCGCGTCTGCACCCCCGATGATATCGCGCAGCCGTGTCGCCAGTACGTCCTCGTACCGGTCGCTGTCGGGGTCACCCGGGAACGCCCTGTTGAGGTCTGTCTCTGTGTACCGTTCACCGATTGCCAGCGCACGCTCGTTCGCCACGACGAGCTGTGCCGTTCCCGTTCCATCGACCTCGAGCGTCTGAATGAGCCGCTCGACAACCTCCTTGCCGGCGGGTTCGTCGCCGTGAATCCCACCGACGATTGCAACGCGTGGCCGTCCGTACCCACGCTCGACCAGCTTCATAGCATCAGTATGACCACCAACGGATATAGCATAATCGGTTCTCGGCCGACGGCTGCTGTGTCGACACGACACCCACAGGACCCGTCCTCCCGGACCCGATGTGCATATCAAACCCGACGAGCACGCCCGTCCCGTTGGACCTGACAGGTACGAGACCAGGTCTGTCGGACCCCACAGGTCGGTGCAGGAGCAGTCGCCTGCGCACGGTCTGTGACCCCGTGGCCGAGGATATACCACAGATGATACACGCGTACACAGCATCGCGTCGTTCGTGTTGTCCAGAGAGACAGCGGTCCACGGTGTGATGCTGGTCGTGGCGGTGTCCGCCCTGATCGTTGCCGGTGACACGGGGATACTGCCGGAATCGGGACCAGCAGTCGGTGTGGCATCGATGCTGGTGTACGGAATCACTCTCGGTGGCGCACACCTCCACTACGCTATCTGTGGCGAGGACGGGACCGTTCCGGTTGCGGCGCGGTGGCGCTACGTCGGATTGCTCACTGCGCTCCCGGGCGTCGGCATACTGGTGACGGTTAGCGGCGACCGGAGTCTCGGACCGGTCAGCGTCCGGACGGCCGGAACAGCCGTTGTTGTGTTCGTGCTGGCGACCTACCTCGTCACCGAGTCGGTCGAGGGGTACTGGCCCTCCCGGGACTCACCCTGAGTAAACGCTCTTTGCTTCGGTGGCGTTCAGCGTCTCAGGCCAGGTGGAACTCGATAGCGGCACCCTGCCCGAAGCCGACACACTCGGTTGCGAGTCCGAGGTCGGCGCTCCGGTTTTTCATCTCGTGGACGAGTGTCACCGGCAGACGTGCGCCGCTCGCGCCGAGCGGGTGCCCGAGCGCGATTGCGCCGCCGTTTACGTTGTAGATGTCGTCCTCGAAGCCGAGTTCGCGCTGGCAGTACAGCGTCTGGCTGGCGAACGCCTCGTTCAGTTCGACGAGGTCGTACTCCCCGGGGTCGCGGTCGTACCGCTCGCAGAGCCCCCGGACGGCGGGCACCGGGCCGATACCCATCACCGTCGGGTCGACACCGACGACGTTGTGATTGCCCACCTCGGCGAGGATATCAAGGCCCTGGTCCTGTGCGAACTCGCGGCTGGCGAGCAGTGTCGCGGAGGCGCCGTCCGAGATCTGCGAGGCGTTGCCCGCGGTGACGGTGCCGTCGGATTTGAACACCGGTGAGAGACCGCCGAGTGCCTTCGGGGTCGTGCCCGGACGGATGCCCCCGTCGGTCTCGACGGTCCCCTCGTCGGTCTCCACCGGGACGATCTCCTCGGCGAACCGGCCGGATTCGGTGGCCGCCGCGGCGCGCTGCTGGCTCCGGGCGGCGTACTCGTCCTGTTCCGCGCGGCTGATGTCGTGCTGGTCGGAGACCTTCTCGGCGGTCATCCCCATCTGGAGATTGAAGACGTTGTACTCCTCGCTCATCCCGGGATGGATACTCCCCATGTTCTCGCCCATCTCGACACGGCTCATCGACTCCACGCCGCCCGCGATCACACAGTCGCGCTGACCGGCCGCAATCGCGTCCGCGCCGCGCATCACCGCCTCCGCCGAGGAGGCACACCACCTGTTCACTGTCGCGGCCGGTGTCGCCTCACCGAGTTCGGAGAGCAGTGCGATGACCCGCGCCACGTTGTTGCCCTGCTCGCTCCGCTGCTGTGCACAGCCCCACAGCAGGTCGTCGACCTGTTCGCCGGTCAACCCCGTCCGGTCGACCATCTCGTCGACCAGCGGTATCGAGAGGTCCTCGCTGCGGACGCCTGCGAGCGCGCCATCCTCCTTTCCCTGTGGCGTCCGCACCGCCTCCACGACGACTGGTGTGTTTGCCATGCTCTTTTCTGCACCGGCGTGAGTTTAAATCACGCGTTTCGCCGACCGGCTGTCCGTCTCGCGCCCTCTCGACGGGGGCCACGAGATCTGTGCCGACTCCCGGAGGCTCCTGTCGCAACCTATATTTCTCCCAGACCCCTCCATACAGCTATGTCAGATACCGGCGACAGTCGCCCGGACGACACCACAGACCCCGGTGACGACCCGGACCTGGCCCCGGTCACAGCCGACCTGCCAAACAGTCCGATCACCACAACAGGTACCGACCACATCACCATCTGGGGGAGCAACGCCGAGGACACGATCGAGTTTTACCGTGATCTTCTCGGGATGGCGCTCGTCCTGCGCCAACCGAACCTCGACGACCCCTCCCAGACACACCTGTTTTTCGACACCGGTGACGGCACCATCCTCACCGTGTTCGTCAGCGACGACCGCGACTCCGAGCCCCGACCACAGCGGGCCCCGACCGGTGGTGTCCATCACCTCTGTTTCAGCATCGGCCCCGACCGGTTCCGCGAGGCAGAGACCGCACTGAAAGAGGCAGACCGGTCGTACAACCTCTTCGACCGGGGTATCTTCCTCTCGCTTTACACACGCGACCACAACGGTCTCATCCTCGAACTGACAACCGACAAGTTCAGTTTCCCGGACGAGCAACGCGGCGAGGTGCTCGCGGCCACCCAGCGCATCCGCGAGCGCGAGAGCGCGGAGTACGCACAGACCGAGCACATGGCCGCGGCGCTCGAGGAACTCGGTCTCGACGCCGAACAACACGACCTGCCCGATGCAGACACCGGTGTGGGCGGCATCGAGTGAAAGTGCGACCGGTGCCAGCGTCGACTCTCCACGATGTCTGAACTGTACCACACACCGATACAACGGGAACGGGATTAAGAGTGTGCCCCGCGTACCGGGAGCTACACACTGGCTGTGTGGCGTGATTCACGCGTCCAAGCCAAGGAGAACACAAATGAGTGATACATCAGACTCAACAACCGACGATGACGACGACTATCTATCGGAGTTACAGGACGGCTGTGGCTGTGCAGAGGTCTGGGAACACCTCTCCGAGCACCGGAACGAGGACGACGGCTAACAGCCGGTCTCTCACGGACCGGTACCCGGTCGGTCTGTCCGGCTACGGTTCGTTCACCGGGTCAGGATGGCCGTACTCCTCGAGGAACGCCTGTAGTTGCGCCCGCTGGCCATCGAGTGGCGGTGTGAGTTCCGCGTACACGCGCTCGAACATCGCCTCCGGGTCGGGTCTCTGTTGCTCCTCGGCGCTTTCGACGGCTGCCTCCAGTTCTGTTGCAACCTCCGCTTGGACCTGCTCGACCTGTTCGTCATCGAGCAGGCCGGCCTCGCGGAGCCACCCCTCGTAGCGGTCGAGCGGGTCGCGGGTCCGCCAGTCGGGCAGGTCGGTCTGGCGGTGCTCGTAGCGTGAGGGGTCATCGCTCGTCGTGTGTGCGCCGCGACGGTAGGTGAGACTCTCGATCATCACCGGGTCGCCCTCCCGGGCCTGTTCGAGCGCGTCTGTCACGACCTGCCAGACAGCAACCGGGTCGTTCCCGTCGACCCGCACACCATCGAACCCGTACGCCTCGGCCTTCTGTGCGAGGGTTGTGCTCGCGGTCTGTTGCTGTACCGGCAGCGAGATGGCCCAGCCGTTGTTCTCACAGAAAAAGACAACGGGCGCATCGAACACGCCGGCGAAGTTCAGCCCCTCGTGAAAGTCACCCTCGGAGGTGGCGCCATCGCCGAAGTACGCACAGACAGCGTGGTCGGCGTCGCGGTAGTCAGCGGCCATCGCCGCGCCGACCGCGTGTGGGATCTGTGTCGCAATCGGCACCGCCTGCGGGAGATCCTGGACATCGCTGTCGGACAGTGTAGCGTGTCCGCGACGGAACAGCAGGATGTCACTCATCGGCACCCCACGGACGAGCTGCATCGCGTTCGCCCGGTAGGTGGGAAACAGCCAGTCCTCGGCCGCGAGCGCGTGTGCCGCGCCGACCTGTGAGGCCTCTTGCCCGCTGAACTGTGGGTAGCCGCTCATCCAGCCCTGGCGCTGGAGCGACAGCGCCCGCTCGTCGAACCGCCGTGCCCGGACCATCGCGCGGTACAGCGCGAGCGCCGTCTCCTCAGATACCGCTGCCGCCGAGAACGACGCCGACGCTACGACACTGTGCATACCGGTACGCCTCGCGCTGGTGTAGTAAACCGCTTTCGACGCCGACCCAACACCTACCGCTCCTCGTAGAGCCTCTGTGCGTGTTCGATCGCGTCAAACGCCGCCTGCCTGTCCTCGAAGCCGAGTGTCTCGGTTTCCTTTCCGGATTCGAGGTTCTTGTAGGTCTCGAAGAACTCGGCTATCTCGTCGAGGGTCTGCTGGGGGATGTCCGCGAGATCTGTTATGTGATCGTACCGGGGGTCCTCGGCGGGCACCGCAATTACCTTGTCGTCTTTCTCACCGTCGTCGTCCATCCCCATCAGCGCCACCGGCCGGGCCTCGATTACACAACCCGGGAACGTCTGATCCTCGACCAGGACGAGCACGTCGAACGGATCACCGTCATCGTAGTATGACTGGGGGATGAACCCGTAATCGCTCGGGTAGTGGACGTTGCTGTGTAGCACACGGTCGAGCACCATCCCCGGGATCTCCTTCTCGTACTCATACTTGTTGCGCTCGCCTTTCAGACACTCCACGACTGCGTAGATCTCCTCGGGCGGGTCCGGCCCCGTTTCGAGGTCTTCCCAGAGGTTCGTCATCATCTTGAACTGCGGCCATGCTTCAAAAACTACTTTCGGTCTGAGTTGGTATAGGTGTCAAGGCACAGA
>KE356579.1:609605-611039 GCA_000416085.1 halophilic archaeon J07HX64
CTTCCGTCTCTGGACACCGCTATCTCCCAGTCGACACGACTTCCGCCTCTGGACACCGTTTTTTGTGGTCGATACGGCTTCCGCCTCTGGACACCGTTTTTTGTGGTCGATACGGCTTCCGCCTCTGGACACCGTTTTTTGCGGTCGATACGGCTTCCGCCTCTGGACACCGTTTTTTGCGGTCGACACGGCTGTTGCTCGCAGGTACTGGAGTACAGAAACGGAACGCGGTTGTCCAGACTACTCCTCGGTGGTCTCCTCATCGGCGAGGAGGTCGAACTCGGCGAGGTACTCCTCACGCTCGTCCTCGGTGAGGTGGCTGAACTGTTCGGTCTCGACGTCGATCGTGGCGACACCGAGCCCCTGCGGTGTGAGTGCATCGTCCTGGACGGAGGCGAGCGCCTCCAGCCCGAGTTGGATACCCCCATCGAGGTCCAGCCCCTCGTCGTAGTGGTCCTCGAGATACGAGCGGAGGTCACTCCTGTCGGCCCCGATCGCGAGGGCCTGCCACTCGTAGGGGGTCCCCGAGGGGTCGGTCTCGTAGAGACGCGGCTCACCGTTGTCGATGCCGCCGATGATGAGCGCGACACCGAACGGGCGTGCGCCGCCGACCTGGGTGTACTGCTGGATGTAGTCTGTTACCTCTTTCGTGAGCGTCTCGACGGCGATCGGCTCGCCGTAGCGCAGCTGGTTGACCTGTGTCCGCTCGCGGGCAAAGTCGATAAGCTGGCGCGCGTCGGCCACGTGGCCGGCGCTCGCGATGCCGATGTGGTCGTCGGCCTTGTGGAGCTTCTCGACACTGTCGCGCTCCATCAGCGGTGAGCGGATGCGCTTGTCCGCGATTATGACGACTCCTTCACTCGTTCGAACACCGATGCTTGCTGTCCCGCGTTTAACTGCCTCGCGGGCGTACTCGACCTGGTAGAGGCGTCCGTCCGGGGAAAAGATGGTTATCCCGCGGTCGTATGCCTGCTGTTGATTTTGACCCTGCATAGTTACTCTGTCTCGAGTGCCGTCGCGCCGACGAACCCGGTGTCGACCTGTACGTCCGCCCGCTCGCCGCGGACAATCGCAGGTCGGTCAGCATCCTCGAACGCGACGTCTCTCTCCTTTATCCTTTCCCGTCGGTCACCCATATACTTTTCCTCACAGGCTTGGATTGTTCCGCTCACCCCCTGCACCCGTAGGCCGACCGGGTCGCCGTCGACGCTGTCGACGCAAGCGAGTACCGCCCGTGCCCGGTCGCGCTCACCTCTCCGGGTCCGGACCAGCGCCTGCGCCCACCCCGCTCCGGCCCGGAATCGCAGCACCGACAGATCGAGCGCCGCACTCCCCGGGTCGCCCAGCAGGTTCTGTGCGCTGTACCACAGCGCCCGCTGGAACCCGTCACGCCCGACTGTGGTGTCCGGCCACGTCTCGACTGCCACGCCCAGA
>KE356579.1:611059-617707 GCA_000416085.1 halophilic archaeon J07HX64
CGCCGACGATCTCGAGGCGCTTATCGACGACGCCAGCTAGACACCGACTCGTCTGTCTGCTCGAAGACAAGCCGTACAGATTCCTCGACGACCGCTTTCTGGTCGTCGGTTGGCCACACGTTTCGCGGGTAGTACTCCTCCAGAAACAGTCTCAACTCGGTCCCGGTTAGCCGTTCTATTCGCTTGCCGTAGTGGTTCCCGGCGAAGTCGGCGAGCGCCTGCGCGTTCGCGCCGTGAATCTCGCCGTGAGCACGCTCGACAGTTCGGGCGAGGTCGCGGTTGTGGGTGTCGACACTCGCCCAGTCGTCCTCACCGGCTCCCGACAGCGGCCGCTCGACGCCCCGGCCGAGGTCGTCGATACGCCCGGGTTGTACTGTCCCGTCTGTGACCCACTCCGCGGGGTAGAGCACGAGCACCTCCCTGTTATCCTCGTTTCTGAGACGTGCTGTGAACCCGCGGCCAGCCAGCAACCGATCCCGTGCGCGCAGTGCGCCCGCCCGCTCCGCCTCGTCGACCGCCTCGCGAGCCCGCCGTGTTAGTCGCTCCGCCTCCTCGACGACCCGCGCGGGTAGCTCACCCGCATCCTCGGCCTCGGTTTCGGTCTGTGTCTCGCTGTCGCTCGTTTGGTCGTCTGTCATGAACGCCCCTCGTCGAGTGCCTCGTTTGCGAGTTCGTCCGCGCGCTCGTTCACCTCGCGGGGAACGTGGGTGAGCGACCACTCGTCGAAGGCCGCGAGCGCCTCACGGGCTCGGACCCGACACTCCCGCAGGTCGGGGTCGTTCACCTCCCAGACGCCGTTTACCTGCCGGACCACCAGTTGTGAGTCGCTCCGGACCGCCGCCGTGTCGAAGCCGTACTCGCCTGCCCGCTCCAGGGCGGTGACGAGCGCCTCGTACTCCGCACGGTTGTTCGTCGCCGTCCCAATGGGGTTGCCACCGTCGGCGACGATACCGTCACCGCTCACGAGCACCCACCCGACCGCCGCCGGACCCGGGTTGCCACGGGACGCGCCGTCACAGTAGACGTGGACGCGCCCACCCCCGTCGCGGAGCACCGCCTCTATCTCCCCCGGTGCTGTTCCCTGAATCACGACCTTCCCGTCGTAGGCGACTGCCGTTGCGTCCCCCGTCTCGACGCGCCAGCGCTCGTGGTCCGTGTTCCCCGTCTGGGGCTCCAGCCCTGCCGCCTCGAGACGCTCGCGTGCTGTCGCCACGTTGCACTCGATCACCGGCATCGCACGGATAATCGACCCACAGACTAATGACCGCCACGGTTCGAAACACTCGGGTGGCACGTACCGAGTTATCTGTGGACGGAAAATACTTGCCCCAGGATTTAAATACTACCCTCCTACTAATATAAAAATGCGATGACACGGGCTAGCCGCCAGCGGGAGCGCGAGCGTGAATTCACCAGTGAACAAGACGAACGTGAGGATGTCTCGACGTGCACTGAGTGTGGTTCTGAGAACCTTGTCACGGATGCGGACCGGGGGGAACTAGTGTGTAACGACTGTGGGCTGGTCGTCGAGGAAGGAAATATCGACCCAGGACCGGAGTGGCGTGCGTTCAATCATCAGGAGCGTCAGGAGAAGTCTCGTGTCGGTGCGCCGACGACGAAAACGATGCACGACAAGGGGTTGACGACGACTATCGACTGGAAGGACAAGGACGCATACGGGCGCTCGATATCCTCGAAGAAACGAAGTCAGATGCACCGACTCCGCAAGTGGCAGGAGCGTATCCGGACAAAGGACGCCGGCGAGCGCAATCTCCAGTTCGCACTCTCGGAGATCGATCGGATGGCCTCGGCGCTGGGTGTCCCGCGCTCGGTTCGTGAGGTCGCGTCGGTCATCTACCGGCGCGCGCTAAAGGACGACCTCATCAGGGGCCGCTCCATCGAGGGTGTCGCCACCAGTGCGCTGTACGCCGCCTGCCGGAAAGAGGGTATTCCGCGGAGTCTCGAGGAGATCTCCGAGGTCTCACGCGTCGAGCGAAAGGAGATCGGACGCACCTACCGTTACATCTCACAGGAACTCGGCCTGGAGATGGAGCCTGTCGACCCGAAAAAGTACGTGCCACGGTTCTGCTCCGAACTCGAACTGTCGGGTGAGGTCCAGACAAAGGCAAAGGAGATCATAGGGACGACCGCAAAGAAGGGGCTGCTCTCGGGGAAATCCCCGACAGGCTACGCCGCCGCGGCGATCTACGCCGCCTCGTTGCTGTGCAACGAAAAAAAGACCCAGCGCGAGGTCGCCGATGTCGCGCAGGTCACCGAGGTGACCATCCGGAACCGCTACCAGGAGCAGATCGAGGCGATGGGCATTCACAAGTGACCCCGGACACGACGCCGTCCGGTCCGACAGTACACGCACTCTAACTGCCCCGCGGACGGCTCAGGACGCCGGATCATCCGTGCCGTGTCGTCACAGCGATTAACAACTGTTAACGGCTCCGTCGACGGACCCTCTGTCGGGGATGTTGCACGGCGAGGCGTCCGGGCTGTTGCTCGGAGCAGTCGCACTCGGGGCTGTCCACGGCATCGAACCGGGACACGGCTGGCCGGTCGCCGCATCGTACGCGCTCAACCAGGCGAACAGGTGGCTGTACGGGTTCGCGGCGAGTCTTATTATCGGGGTGGGTCACCTCGTCAGCAGCATCGCGATGGTCGCTGTCTTCTTCTACGCGAAGAGCTACTTCGAACTCACCGAGGTGGACGACCCCATCACAGTCGCCGGTGACCTCCAGATCGGCGGCCCGGTGAGTGTCGTCGCCGGTCTCCTGCTGATCGGTCTCGGCGTCCGCGAGTACCGCTACGGCCACTCACACGGCTCTCACGACCACGACCCCCGAGAGGAGGGCCACTCCGACGACCACACTCGCGATCGTCCTCATGACGACCACGACTCTCAAGAGGATGGTCACTCCGACGACCACGCACACGATCATCCTCACCACGACTCCGGGGAGCACGGTCACTCCGACGACCATACTCACGACGACGACCACGCGCACGACGACACACACGCCGGGGGGATGATAGCCCGCGTGACGAGTGCTCTGCCGTTCGTGGGTGGACAGTCACACGCCCACGGCCACGACATCGGGGAGACGACCGAGCGGGGGTTGTTCGACATCGCGTGGTTCGCGTTCGTGCTGGGGTTCGCACACGAGGAGGAGTTCGAGATAATCGCGCTGTGTGCCGGGTCGACGTACTGTCTCGAACTGATGGCGGTATACGCACTCACCGTCATCGTCGGGGTCGTCGGGCTGACGATGCTCCTGATTGCGGGCTACCAGCATTACGAGGAACGCGTCGAGCGATACACCCCGTATCTGCCGGTGTTCTCTGCCGTTGTACTCGTGACGATAGGACTCGGGTTCGTCACGGGGCTCCTCTGACGGCCGTCCGGGGGACCAGGTTAGTCTCCCTCGGACCGGTCGGCGGCATCGGTGTCGACCACACCCTCGGGTTCACCGGTGTTTTCCGCACCGGAGTCGCTACGGCCTGTGCCGTCGCCGAGCAGGTCGCTCTCGTCGCTATCGACTCTCTCGAGTCGGTCGACGATACGCTCCAGTTGCTGGGTCTGGCGGCGGTTCGAGGCGACGATCAGCTCCGAGAGCACCCCGAACATGACCAGTTGCACACCGAAGAGCAGGGCAACACCGGCCGCGAGCGCGAGTACGCTGTGTGAGATCCCGCTGACGAGGTAGTCGTACACGACGTAGCCCGCGAGCATCACGCCGACGAACGCACTGGTGGCACCGACGCTACCGAAGTAAAACAACGGGTTGTTAGTCTTCGCCATCTGGTAGAGTCGAAGGATGATGTTGCCGCCGTCCCGGACCGGTCGGAGGTTGGTCTCGGACTCCTCGGGGCGTGGCTCGTAGGTGATCGGGACTACCTCGACCTGGATGCTGTGGCTCACACACTCGACAGCCAGTTCCGTCTCGATGCCGAACCCCTCGGCCGACAGCGACAGTGTCTCGAAGGAGTCGCGTGTGAACGCCCGGTACCCGCTGAGGATGTCCACGAGGTTCTGCCCGTGGATGTACCGGAACGCGCGGTTGATAATCCGGTTCCCGACCTGGTTGAGCCGTGTCATAGCGCCGGACTGCATGTTCGCAAAGCGGTTGCCGATGACGTGCTCGGCCCGACCGGTGAAGATCGGGTCGAGCATCCGGTCGGCCTCATCGGCCCGGTAGGTCGAGTCGCCGTCGACCATCAGCACGACCGACCGGTCGATGTACTCCATCGCCTCGCGGACCGCCTGTCCTTTTCCACTGCCGCGTTGCTCCCTGACGCGTGCGCCGGCCGCCGCCGCGAGGTCCTGTGTGTTGTCTGTCGACCCCCCGTCCATCACGAGCACGTCGTCGAACCCCCGCTCGCGGTACCCCTCCACGACCGCTGTGATTGTCTCCGCCTCGTTGTAGGTGGGTACGAGGATACACACCTCCTCTTGCCGACTCATCGTGGGCTACCTACACCTGTTCCCCTGAAAAGGGTACGTGTTTGCTTACAGTGCTGGTCACCGTGGCGCCGATAGACAGCGGACACAAACCGTTTGTATCCCGGTCGCCTACGAGGGACAGTGACAGGTAACACGCCCGAGAGCGGTGAAACCGACGCCAGGGCCACCGGCTCTCCCGACCCCTCCGGAGCCGAGGATGAGAGTAAAGAGATCAGGGCCGAGGACGAAGCTGAACGTATCAACGATGACGAGGGGACAGATACCGACGATGGGAGTGGGGATGGATACACCGGTGACGACGGAACGGGGCAGTTCTACGACGCGCTGGAGACGCTCGGTCGGCCGGTGGTGACGGCGACCAGGTACGCACAGTTGCGCGACCAGTCACAGGCGGACGCGGCGGCCGAGCTCGACTCGCTGGAGGGGTCGGGAACCGTCGAGCGACTCGATACCTCGTCGGACCCGGTGGTGTGGTATCCGACCGATTGGGCGCGGATGACAGACCGCGAGCGACTGGTCGTGTTCCCGGAGCGACGCACACTCGTCGCGGACCAGCCGACACAGTTCACCCGGGCACAGCTCACCCAGTTTGCACACCTGCTCGACACCACCGGGTCGGGGTCGTACCTCTACGAGATACGCCCGGAGGATGTCTGGCAGGCCCCCTACGAGACGTTCGCGGACCTGTTGGGCACGGTCAGGTCTGTGCTTCCCGAGCGTGAACCCGCCCTGGAGGAGTGGATGGAGGACCAGCACCGGCGTGCCAGCCAGTTCACGCTCCGCACCCACGAGGATGGTTACGTCGTGCTGGAGGCGGAGTCGGCTGACATGATGGGCAACGTGGCGCGGCAGAAACTCGACGGCGGACAGTTGCGCGCCCCGGTGTCTGATACCGAGAGCTGGGTCGCCGAGGAGCGTCTCGCGGAGGTGAAACGGGTGCTCTACGAGGCTGGCTACCCGGTGCGCGACGAGCGCGACCTGGAGCGGGGTGACCCGCTGCCGGTCGACCTTGAACTGGGGCTGCGCGGGTACCAGCAGACCTGGGTGTCGAACTTCGTGGACCGCCAGTCGGGTGTGCTCGTCGGCCCGCCGGGAAGCGGCAAGACGGTGGCGGCGCTCGCCATCCTCGCGGCTGTCGAGGGGGAGACGCTGATCCTCGTCCCCGGACGGGAGCTCGCCGGACAGTGGCGCGAGGAACTGCTCACGAAGACCACACTCGACCCCGACCAGGTCGGCGAGTACCACGGCGGCACAAAGGAGGTCCGACCGGTCACAATCGCCACCTACCGCACCGCGGGGATGGACCGGCACCGTCAGCTGTTCGACAGCCGCGAGTGGGGGCTGATCGTCTACGACGAGTGTCACAACCTTCCGACCCCGATCCACCGACGGACGGCAGGTCTCCAGACACGACACCGGCTCGGTCTCTCCTCGACACCGGTGCGCGAGGACGAACAGGGGAGTGAGATATTCACACTCATCGGGCCGCCGATCGGCACCGACTGGGATGCGCTGTTCGCGGAGGGGTACGTCGCGGAGCCGGCCGTCGAGATACGCTACCTCCCCTGGGACGGCGAGGACAGCCAGAACGAGTACGTCAGCGCGACGGGCCACGAGCGCCGGCAGTTGGCGGCGACCAACCCGGCGAAGATAGCCGAGGTACAGGCGTTGCTCGCGGAGGCGGGTGAACAACAGGCGCTCGTGTTCGTCGAGTACTTAGAGCAGGGGCAGGCAATCGCCGACGCGCTCGGTGTGCCGTTCATCAGCGGGGAGACACCCCACCACCGCCGGGAGAAGCTGTTCGAGCAGTTCCGCGAGGGACAGCGCCGGACGCTGGTGGTCTCCCGGGTCGGCGACGAGGGGATCGACCTGCCCAGCGCGGAGCTGGCGATTGTCGCCTCCGGACTGGGCGGGTCCCGTCGACAGGGGACACAGCGCGCCGGCCGGACGATGCGCCCGACCGGTCGGGGCCCGGATGTACGTGCTCGCGACCCGCGGGAGCCGCGAGGAGGAGTTTGCCCGCCAGCGGATGCGGTATCTCGCCGAGAAGGGTGTCAAAGTAACCGAACACGACGCCGGTCCCGACCTGGGGGACACCGGACCCGGTGACCGCTCTGACGGCTAACTCCCGGGAGATCGGGACACACCGTGTGTCGGCCGCCGGGCGACTCTTTACT
>KE356579.1:617757-618886 GCA_000416085.1 halophilic archaeon J07HX64
ACCGAGGAGGGCTACGACGCGCTGCTCGACCAGCTCGGCTGGACGTTCGGCCGCATCATCACCGACGAGGGACGCGCCGACGATCTCGAGGCGCTCATCGACGACGCCAGCTAGACACCGACTCGTCTGTCTGCCGGAAAACAAGCCGTACGGATTCCTCGACGACCGCTTTCTGGTCGTCGGTTGGCCACACGTTTCGCGGGTAGTACTCCTCCAGAAACAGCTCCAGCTCGGTCCCGGTTAGTCGTTCGATGCGCTTGCTGTAGTGGTTTCCGGCGAAGTCGGCGAGCGCCTGCGCGTTCGCGCCGTGGGTTTCGCCGTGGATACGCTCGACAGTTCGGGCGAGGTCGCGGTTGTGGGCGTCGACGCTCGTCCAGTCGTCATCACCGGCTCCCGACAGCGGCCGCTCGACACCCCGGTCGAGGTCGTCGATACGCCCGGGTTGCACTGTCCCGTCTGTGACCCACTCCGCGGGGTAGAGCACGAGCACCTCCCTGCTGTCCTCGCTTCTGATGCGCGCTGTAAACTCGTGGCCGGCCAGCAACCGGTCCCGTGCGCGCAGTGCGCCCGCCTCCTCTTCGTCGTCGACCGCCTCGCGAGCCCGCCGTGTCAGTCGCTCTGCCTCCTCGACGACCCGCGCGGGTAGCTCACCCGCACCCCCGGTCTCGCTGTCGCTCGTCCCGTCGTCTGTCATTGGCTCGCCTCGTCGAGTGCCTCGTTTGCGAGTTCGTCAGCACGCTCGTTCACCTCGCGGGGAACGTGGGTGAGTGACCACTTGTCGAAGGCCGCGAGCGCCTCGCGGGCCCGGACCCGACACTCCCGCAGGTCGGGATCGTTCGTGTCCCAGGCGCCGTTTACCTGCCGGACCACCAGCTGTGAGTCGCTCCGGACCGCCGCCGTGTCGAAGCCGTACTCGCCTGCCCGCTCCAGGGCGGTGACGAGCGCCTCGTACTCCGCACGGTTGTTCGTCGCCGTCCCGATGGGCCTGCCACCGTCGGCGACGATACCGTCACCGCTCACGAGCACCCACCCGACCGCCGCCGGACCCGGGTTGCCACGGGACGCGCCGTCACAGTAGACGTGGACGCGCCCACCCCCGTCGCGGAGCACCGCCTCTATCTCCCCCGGT
>KE356579.1:618936-620388 GCA_000416085.1 halophilic archaeon J07HX64
GAGGTCACGCGGGAAGTAGGTCAGCCGTTCGGTGCCGTCGTCGGTGACAGCGACAGTGTCAGAGTGACGGTAGCCGGCGTCGTCGGTGTACAGGCCGGGTTCGAGCGTGTAGATCTGACCGGGTTGGGCAACCGCATCGCGGTCGGTGCGGCGCTCACGGGCCTCACAGTGGTCGGTCCAGCCGCGGTCGACGTAGGGGGGTTCGTGCGCTCCGAGACCGATATTGTGGCCGACGTGGTGCTGTGCGAGGTCGGTCACACCCTGTTCCTCGAAGTACGCCCAGACAGCATCGTCGACGGCGGCGAGTTCGACACCCGGTTCGAGTGTCTCCATCGCGACGGTCTGGGCCTCCACGGCGAGTTCGAAGTAGTGGCGCTGCTCATCGTCGGGGTCACCGACGAACATCGTCCGTTCGAGCTCCGACCGGTAGCCGTCGACGTTCGCGCTCGCACCGGTGACGAGCACATCACCCGGTTCGAGCCGGCGGTTCGCGGTGTGACCGTGGGGAAGCCGGGTCTGTGGGCCCGAGATGAATCCGGCGTGGGCCGGCCCGGAGCCGCGAACTCGCGGGACGTACCGGTCGCCCAGCGTGTCGAGCATAGCACGCGAGGCCTCCAGCGATGCGCGCTGGCTGACTGTCGCCGGGTGTGCCCCCTCGCCGGACTCCTCCGCGAGATACCGGTGTGCGAGGTTCGCCCACCGGGCGGACTCCCGCACCAGGGCGACCTCGGCGTCGGATTTCTCCCAGCGCATCCGGTCGACCCAGGACTGTGTCTCGACCGCTATCTCGTCGGTCAGCGGCGGTCCCTCGTAGCCCATCACACCCGGCGGCCCGTTTGCGTCCCCACAGAGCACCTCGACCCCCAGTTCGGCGAGCATCGCCGCGATTGTTCCGATAGGGTCGCCCTGCGGGTAGTCGAAGTAGGTCTCTACCCGGTCGATCCGGGGGTTCGCCGTGACACGCTCGCGCTCCAGTCGCGGTACCGTCATCGCTGTCCGGTCCGGCGTCACGACGAGCACGGCCGGCCGCTCGGTCTGGATGTGGTGAAAGCCGGTGAGATAGGCGATACTGGTCGCGCCGAACCACCCCGCCGCGTCCGCGTCGGTCTCCGCCAGGCGCTCGCGCACCGTCTCGAGACGGCTCTCGTACTCGCTGTCGGGCAGTGCCGTCGGCAACCCCGGACTGGTGTTCATACCCCCCTGTTCGTGCGGGAGCCGAGTAACCGTTTCCCCGCGGGTCGATGACCTCGACGGCGCGGGGGATGGGGTCGGTGTCCTCTCGGGGAGGGGACGTTCGCCGGCCGGTGACAGACCAACAGTGGTGTTGCTCACCTGTCGAGACCACCAACCCGGGGTCCCGCCGGCAGTAATCCGCAGGAGACTCACACCGGCCACAACCGAGTGTCCGGTTCCCCGGGCCGACTGTGACGCCGGCGACTGTGGGTTGCCTCG
>KE356579.1:620408-624414 GCA_000416085.1 halophilic archaeon J07HX64
GGACCGGGCGAGACCGTGCCGGTGACGTTCGAGAACGCCACTGGTGCCCTCGGTGGTGGTGTCTACAACGTGACCGTCTCGACGGCCGGGGGCGAGTTGACGGGCGAACTCGTCGTATCGGTCGACCCGAACGGTAACAACAAACCCGCGCTCGACACCACCGGTGACGGCCTGCTGAACGACCTCACCGGCGATGATGAGTTCGATATCCTCGACGTACAGACACTGTTTGTCAGCCTCGACAGTGAGTCTCTGCGGACGAACGCCGAACTGTTCAATTTCGCCGGTCTCAGTGCGACCCGAGTCTCTATCTTCGATCTCCAGGCGCTGTTCGCGGAACTGCGGTTCCAGAACGGGTGAGAACAACCCGACCGAAGCTGAGCGACCCCACGTCAGCCGGAACCGTCGGAGGACAGGGCAGGTCGAGATAGACAACATTTTGCTACCGTGTGTCTAACCGGCGAGCATGGAACGGGTCGACCGCTCGACCAGGTGGATGGTATGAACATACGTATCGACGATACCCCCGACGAGGAGGCGGCGCGAGCAATCGCCAGCGCACTGTCGACACACCTCGACCGGCCGGTCGACCTGGTGGTCGACGACGAACCCGTTGCGAGTGCGGGCAACGGTCACTTTGAGGACCCCGTGGTGACCGACCGCGAGCAGGCGCTGCGCGACGACATCCAGAGTATCCTCTCTGGTGGTCCCGAGCGGGGTCACGACAAGATCGAGGAGTTGGGCAAACTGTTCGTGCGTGACCGTCTCGACCGTATCTTCGACGAGATCCGCTACGAGGACGGCACCTTCGCCCGCGCCGACGACGACGAACTCGCGGCCGACGGAATGATAACCGGTGTTGGCAGTATAAACGGCCGGACGGTCTTTTTTTCGGCAAACGACTACACGGTAAAGGCGGGCTCGCTCGGGCAGATGGGTGTGGAAAAGGAGATACGGATGGCCGAGCGGGCCGTCGAGGCCGGCGCACCGATCCTGCGACTCATCGACTCCTCGGGGGCACGGCTCAATCTCGACGACCGCGACACGGGGGACACCCACATGGACCGCTACACCGGCGGCAAGATGTTCTACAACCAGTGTATCCACTCCGGACAGGTCCCCCAGATCGGTGTGCTCTACGGCCCCGACATCGCGGGGTCGGCGTACATCCCGGTGTTCTGTGACTACCTCATCATGGTCGAGGACATAAGCAGCATGGCGATCGCCAGCCCGGGTGTCGTCGAGGCGGTCACCGGCGAGCAGACAAACATGCAGGAGCTCGGTGGTCCCGATGTCCACGCCAGAGAGACCGGCAGTGCCGACCGCGTCGCAGGGGACGAGGCGGAGGCCGCCTCGATGGTCCGGGATCTGTTCGGGTACATTCCACAGACCCACAAGGGGGAGTTGCCCACACACACGGCCACCGTGCCGGCGAAGAACCCGAAAGAGCTCGACCGTATCTTTCCCGCCGACCCCGACGAACCGTACGATGTCCACGAGGTAATCGACCGCCTCGTCGACGAGGACTCCTGGTTCGAGATCAAACCCCAGTTCGCGCCGGAGCTTGTGACCGGGTTCGGCTACATAGAGGGTCGCCCGGTCGGGTTCGTCGCGAACCAACCCGCCGAGAAGAGCGGCGCAATCTTTCCCGACTCGGCCGAAAAGGGGGCCGGCTTCGTCTGGACCTGCGACGCGTACGGGATTCCGCTAATCTACCTGTGTGACACACCCGGATTCATGGTCGGCTCCGCCGTCGAGCGACGTGGTATCCTCCAGAAAGGCCGGAAGTTCATCTACGCCACCTCGAACGCACAGGTCCCGAAGATCTGTACCATCACGCGAAAGGCATACGGGGCGGGTATCTACGCGATGGCCGGTCCATCGTTCGACCCCGACGCGACACTCGCGCTTCCCAGCACGGAGATATCGGTGATGGGACCCGACGCGGCTGTGAACGCGCTCTTTGGCGACCAGATGAAGGATATGGACGAGGAGAGCCGCGAGCAGTTCGAGCAGATGATGCTCGACGAGTACGAGAAGTACATCGACATCCAGGCACAGGCCGCCCAGATGGAGATCGACGAACTACTGCCCGCGGGTGACCTGCGCGGGCAACTCGCCGGGCGTATCGAGACGCTGCGGAACAAACGCCGCACCACCCGCGACCGCCACCACGGTACTGTCCTGTTCTGAGCCCTGCCTCTCGCGTGGCCCACAGTCGAACAGGACCCGAGCAAACGAGCCCCGGCAGAACTCGAACAGACGGGCCTCGGCAGAACTCGAACAGACGGGCCCCGGCAGAACTCGAACAGACGAGCGCAGGCGTTGCTCGAACTGGGGCCGGCGTGGCGCGACGTGGCGAAAGCGGTTTTCGTGGGCGGGCAAAGAAAGGGTATGCGCGCAGCAGTGTTCGACGGTCCTGGCGAGATTGGTATCGAGGAGGTTCAGACCCCCGAGGTAGAGGCGCCCGAGGAGGCGATTGTCCGGGTCACCCACACCGCTGTCTGCGGGTCGGACCTCTGGTTCTACCGCGGGGAGAGCGACCGCGAGCCCGGTTCCCGCGTCGGTCACGAGCCGATGGGTGTCGTCGAGTCGGTTGGCGCTGACGTGCGCTCGGTCGAACCGGGCGACCGCGTGCTCGCGCCGTTTTCCGTTAGCTGTGGCGAGTGTGAGTTCTGTCGAAAGGGCCTGCACACCTCCTGTGTGAACGGTGACTCCTGGAAGGGTGCACAGGCCGAGTACGTCCACGTGACAAACGCCGACGGGACGCTCGTGCGGGTGCCCGACAGGCACGCAGACGACGAGTCGACACTCGAGGCGCTGCTCCCGCTGACCGACGTGATGGGGACCGGCCACCACGCGGCTCTCAGTGCGGGTGTCGAGGCGGGTGACACGGCTGTCGTCGTCGGTGACGGCGCGGTCGGACTCTGTGCGGTTCTGGCGGCCCGCCGACTGGGTGCCGAGCGGATAATCGCGATGGGTCACCACGAGGACCGCCTCGATATCGCCGAGTCGTTCGGCGCGACAGAGACGGTCACCGAGCGTGGCGAGCAGGCCGTCGAGCGGGCCCAGGAGCTAACCTACGGCGGCGCGAATCACGTCCTCGAGTGTGTCGGCGCGGCGAGCGCGATGAACACGGCAATCGACATCTGTCGGCCCGGCGGCACTGTCGGCTACGTCGGGGTGCCGTACGGCGTCGACGAGAGCGGTCTCGACGTGTTCTCGCTTTTCTCCGACAACATCACCCTGCAGGGTGGTGTCGCGCCGGTCCGGGCCTACGCCGAGGACCTGATGGCCGACGTGCTGGGCGGGACCCTCGACCCCTCGCCGGTGTTCACGAAGACTGTCGACCTCGACGGTGTCCCCGAGGGCTACCGGGCGATGGACGAGCGCGACGCTGTGAAGGTGCTCGTCAGACCCTGAAACGGTCTCTCGACTCCGGTCGACAACAGGTAACTCAATCAGAGAATCCCGATGCGGTCAGAAACGGGGCAGAGACGTCGTGGCCGCCGAGGTGTGCGTTCAGTTTCGCGGCAGCAGGTGACTCCCGTATCTCGGTCTCGCTGTAGCCGATTGTCTCGAACGGGCCGGTCGCCCAGCGACTCCCGCTCAGATTGAACTTCTGGTGGTACGCCTCGGCGACGTGGAACGCCGAGAGCCGTTCGAGACGCGTCTCGAGCCGTCCGGAATCGTACCCGTTCGCGTCGAGGTACGACCGCAGTTGCGCCCGCTGGTCGTCGCTCTCTGTGAATATGATGTACTGGTACTGGCGCTTGCTCGACTGCTGGTGTGGCGTGTGAGAGTCGAACGCCCGCCCCAGCAGGTCGGCAAAGCGCACCCGGTCGGGGTCGTAGTCGACCTGCACCACCTCGGTGTGATCACCGAGTATCTGGTACGATGGGTCGGATTTCGTCCCGCCAGCGTACCCCACACGGGTCCGGACGACACCGTCGATCGCGCCGAACGCCGCGTCCGGCCCCCAGAAACAGCCGAGTCCGAACGTCGC
>KE356579.1:624434-626124 GCA_000416085.1 halophilic archaeon J07HX64
CCGACCGGGTAGGATACCACGCCCCCGGTATCCCCGAGGACTGGAAAGAACGCGGGTACCACCCCGATATCGACTCCTGGCACACGGTCTCCAGCATCAACGCCTCGCTGACCGAACTCGGCCAACTAATCTGTGACGTGCTGAAAGACGAGTATATCGACTGGGAAACCGAGTACGAGGCCCCCGACGATCTGCCCGACTTCTGAGTTTACAGAATGAAAGGAGAATGCCCCGGGGTCGTACGGAAATCTCCGATTTCCGTGATGAACGTTGGACACCGTCTAACGAACCTGCGAGCGGGCGATGCCCGCGAGCAGCTGACGAGAGACGCAGTCTCTCGAACCACTTGACCCCGAGGCACTTCACCGGAGTCCCGGACGATTCTGTTAGCTCTGCTCTCTGACCCTCCAGGGTTCCGGGTGAGTCTGTCAGTTCTGATCTCTGGCCGCCCGAGTCCCGGGTGAGTCTGTTCGACCGCCCGACCTCTGTGCCACAGAAACCCTGACCGAATCTATCCGATCCCCCAGACTCCCGAGTGAACCTGTCCGACCGCCCGGAGCCCCGACCCCGCTGTCCGGTCGCGACAACCCGGGGACTATACGCGATAACGTGACCACACCGGGGTATGCACAGTTTCCGCGATGTCGAGACAGCGGCGTACTGTCCCCGCAAACTCTACTACCGGCGCCGGTCGACAGACGACCCCGAGATACCCGAGGAGGTCGAGGCGAAACGCGACCTGGCGTTTCGCTACGAGGGGTTGCTCGCAGACGACGACGCGCTCCGGTCGGCACCGGTCGAGGTGACACCGACACAGTACCGCTCCCGACTCGGGTGTGTGCGCGCCAGACTCGGCGCGGACTGGGAGCGACTGGTCGACCCGGCCGAGCGGGCGGTGTTGCTCTCCGGACGGGACTGCCGGGGTATCGCACACAAACTCCTTGCCACCGCACCGCCGTCGGCCTCGCTCGTGTTCACCGGACAGCCACCCGAGAACGGCGTCTGGCACCCACAGAGTGTGCGGTTGATTGCCGCCGCGAAGGCGCTCTCCTGGGAGGAGGAGACACAGGTCGAACGGGTGTTCGCGGAGTACCCCGCCTACGGTGTCGTTCGCGAGGTGGCGGTCGACACCCGCCGGACCGCACAGTACCGCGAGGCGGTCCGCATCGCCGACGCAATCGACGGACCGCCGGCACGAACCGACAATCGTGCAAAGTGCGAGGCCTGCGAGTTCAGCGACGAGTGCGGTGTCCGGACCCGCTCACTCCGGAGTCTGCTCGGGGGGTGAGATGGGGCACCGTGGACGTTGCTCAGCAGTGTCCTTGCCGGCTCGTCTCTATCACGCCTCAGTTGCTCGGTCGGCAGTAGGCCGCTATCTGAATTAGTTCTTCGAGCGTACACCGGTGTTTATTTTTACTTTCACTGGGTTCCCGCTTGCATCTTTTAGAACTTTTTTGCGGGGATCAGAGTTGCTCTCGGGGTCGTCGATGTAGTTGAGATGGTTGTCGTCAGATCCGACGTAGACAAACTCAGTGTTCCCGTCACTGTCGACATCGGCAGCCGCAGGCTGTGTCTTTTTTGATTTTGTCGCCGATCCGAGACTGAATTTCTTTGTCTTCCCGGTGCTGTCGGCTAGCTTGAGATTTTGGCTGCCACCCACGTAGAGGAGCTGTTCTGTTCCGTCGAACTC
>KE356579.1:627591-630829 GCA_000416085.1 halophilic archaeon J07HX64
TGCTGAGTGGTTCGATATCCACCGATGTCGTGCCGGTACCCCCTTCCCTGAAAGACCCGTTCAGCGCGAGAACGCTGATCCGGTTGTCCTCTATCAGTGACTGCTGTGTGAGTAGTACTGATTCCGCACCAGTATCGACTTGACTGTGCACCAGACCGTGCTCGTAGACAATCGGTAGCGCACCTTGGAACCGATTGTAATCCGGCTTGAATTCTATGACACCTCGTATTATACTCTATCGCTGTGCCGTTCCAGAAATCCGCGGTTTCGCCTGCCCCCTCACTCTCTACGGCTGTCGCATTCTCTATTGTGAGATTAACATCCGTCTCGTCTGCTCCGGCGGTCTGTAGCCTGGCGCTGGCCGGCCCGGGGTTGACAAACACCGTCCGCGAGGGGTACCTGACCCCGAGATCGACCGTTGCCGACCGGGTCGACGTGCTGTCTTGCATCAGGAGGATGTTACTCCGCAGGTCGACCATCTGCTCCTGTACGTCCTGGTACTGCTCGAACTCCACGTCGGAGTTCTGCTGTGGCACGACCGTTGCCTGATAAAGGCTGAACGATATAACTAAAATACCGAATATGAGTATGAATCCGATAACCGCTGTAACGGCACGGTTTTCACTCGTGATTCTTTGAACTCGTTTCATATTACTAACTTCGATACTGTCTCGTTCCCTACCAACCTGGAACGAGACTCCGGCCGACCGTTACGGCTCGCCAACCAACCCGTTGCTGTACAGCCGTGTGTACAGCTACCACGGCTCAACACCCTGCCTAACACTGCTACACCCCTGAACGGCAGCGACACGCTACAGGAACATAGAGTGTTCACGATTATGTAAGCTACGGCCCCGATTAATTAAAGCTATGCGGTTCAGATATCATCCTCGATAGTATCACGTTCCGACAGGAGAATCAAACGGTTCACGAGCTCGACGAGACGCTCTTGTGTCGGTCACAACCACAGCAACGTGTCAGCGATGAATCAGCAGTCTCGGGCCGTCTCCCGGTGCGACAAGCGAGAGTTACCTGGCAGTGTCAGACACCGACAGCGCGACACGAGTTTTGCTCCCGAGACTCACGGAACGGGCACTATCGTCGCCGTTGTGCGACCCGTGTCTCGGCGGTTTCCTCGGTCACGAGTTCGTACAGCAACGCGCGACCGCCGTCAGATTTGGGGCGCAGGACCCGACCCAGTCGCTGTGTGAACTCCCGCTCGCTGCCCGACCCGGAGAGCAACACCGCCACGTTCGCGTCGGGGACATCGACCCCCTCGTCGAGCACGTTCGCGGTCACAACCCGTGAGTAGGTCCCCTCACGGAATCGCTCCAGGATCTCGCGGCGCTCACTCGCCCCGGTTTCGTGGGTGATCGCCGGCAGGAGGAACCGCTCGGAGAGTCGGTAGACGAGGTCGGTGTGTGCGGTAAACACGATGACACGGTCCCCGCGATGTCGCTCCAGCAGCGTCGCGAGCCGGTCTACCTTCCCCTCGGCGTTCATCATCACCTCCCGGGCACGTTGTTTGGCGAGTAGTGCCTCCCGTGCCTGTGGGTCCGTTCCCGACCGCTTGACCAGTTCCTGGTAGTCACTGCCGCTCCGGAGGGTGATACTCGACTGGCGGAGATAGTCGGTGAACACCGACTGGTTCTGCTCGTATGTCTCGCGTTCCTCGGGGGTGAGTTCGACCTCGATGCGTCTGATATCGTAGGCCGCGAGATGCTCGCCGGCCAGCTCCGCCGCGGAGCGCCGGTAGACAACGGACCCGAGCAGTTCGGCGACCACCTCGTGTGCGCCGTCGGGGCGCTCGAAGGTGGCGGTCAGCCCCATCCGGGCGGGCGCGGCGAGCAGGCGGGCGATGTCGCGGTAGCCCTCGCCGCCGAGGTGGTGGGCCTCGTCGAACACCGCGAGTCCGAACCGGTCACCCAACTCGTCTGCCCGCAGATACGCCGAGTCGTACGTGGAGACGGTGAGGTCCTCGACACGCTGGCTGTCACCGCCGAGTCGGCCGACCGGGTCACCGAACTCCTGTGTGAGTTCGCGGTGCCACTGGTCGAGCAGGTCGAGTGTCGGCACGACCACGAGTGTCGGCGTCTCCAGCGCGGCGATGGCGGCGACCGCGACGACTGTCTTGCCGCTCCCGGTCGGGAGTTCCACGACACCGCGGTCGCTGTTCGCACGCCAGGCGTCGAGTGCCTCCTGCTGGTACTCGCGAAGTCTGTACGCCGAGTCGAGGTCGAGCACCGGCAGGTCGAACACGTCGTCGTCGACGGTCAGACCGGCCTGTGCGAGCGAGGCACGAACCGCCGGGTACTCGAAGGCGGGCGCTCTGCCGGTCTCCGAGCGCGGGTCGTACTCGACTGTCCCGGCGAGTGTGTCGTCCCGGTCGGCGGGCAGGGGACCCTCGACGCGGATGGTGCCCTCCTCGTAGCGCAGGCGAACGTCAGCCACGTGTGGAACTGGGGAGCCAGGGAATATCAAAGCTCCCGACTGTCCCGTCGGGTCCACCGGGGCCACACCCCGGAATCACACGGCGACGGTCGCGACGACGAGCAAAGCCCCGAGTAACAGCACAAGCACAGAGAAGGACACCACAACCATGCGCACCCGGCCCTCGACATCGAGTTGCGGGACCACGAGTCTGATATAAACCGAGAAGCCACCAGCGATTACGAAAGCACCGAACACGACAGCACCGAGCAGTGGGTCCCGAGCAGTGATGGCCGGAACAACGAGGATACACATTGCGGCAATCTGTGTCAGGACACCGAGCGCATTGACCTTTTGCCACCCGAGCCGCTGTCCCGCAACGGTCACCGCATCCCGACGCCACGCCAGAATAAAGAGCGCGCCGGAGAGCACAAAAAGAACGAACATGGCGATAATACCGAGATACGCCGACGTGTTGTCTGTCGCCACAACTGTGAACCCGACACCGCTGACGCCGAAGAGGACCCAGAACACCCCGAGCGGCCCCTCCCTTCGACGCCCGGACCGTGACATACTCTGCTGTAGGAGGATGTCTAAGGAAAACTCTATCGCTGCACAGAGGCAAAAACGACGCCTATTTGCCCGTCTCGCCGGAACAACCGGTATGTCACACGTTCCCTCGGAGACGACCGTGGGTGTCGTCGGGGGTGGACAGCTAGGACGGATGCTGGGCGAGGCGGCCGCACCGCTGGGTATCGAGATGGTCGTCTCGGACCCCACACCGGATGCCCCGGCAGCGCCGGTCGTG
>KE356579.1:630849-639811 GCA_000416085.1 halophilic archaeon J07HX64
CGACGAGAACACTCCCGACCACACGGGGGGGTTGCGACGGGGACACCCCGAGAACAGATTACGAGTCCGATCCTAAAGCCGCCGGCGAGCGTGACAGCACCGAACAACAGAGAGAGTCCGCTGGCAAAAGAGCAGAGACACACGAACCCGGCAACTACGACGAGGGACACCGATGTGTTGGCCGTGAGGACGACGAACCCGACACCGGTGACACCGACAAGGGGAGGAACACCCCGACCGGCCCCGGCACCCACTGTTCACCCCACAACACAGTTGCCGGTTGGGAGTAGCCCCGAACGGACCTGCCGCTCGATGATGGGGAAAGCGACGCGTATTTGCCCCTCTCGCGGGAAGAGAGGGTATGTCACACGTTCCCTCGGAGACAACCGTGGGTGTCGTCGGGGGTGGACAGTTGGGCCGGATGCTGGGCGAGGCGGCCGCGCCGCTGGGTATCGAGATGGTCGTCTCGGATCCCACACCGGATGCCCCGGCAGCGCCGGTCGTGGACGAGCAGGTCGTCGGCAACTTCGACGACGAGGAGACGATTCGGACACTCGCGGAGCGTGCGGACTCCCTCACGTATGAGATCGAACTCGCGGACCCAGATGTGCTCGAACGCGTCGGTGAGGAGACCGACACACCGGTCCACCCCCACCCCGAGACGCTGCGACTCATCCAGGACAAACTCGTCCAGAAGCGTCGCCTGCGCGAGGCCGGGGTCCCGGTGCCCGCGTTCCGCGGGGTCGACTCTGTCGCCGACCTCCGGGGGGCACTCGACGACCTGGGCTATCCGGCGATGCTCAAAGCCCGGGAGGGTGGGTACGACGGCCGCGGAAACGTTCCCGTCGAGTCACCCGCGGAGCTCGAACCGGCGTTCGAGGCGGTCGACGGCCCCGCGATGGTCGAGGCGTTCGTCCCCTACGACCGGGAGCTGGCGGTTATCGGCTGTGTCGGTGCCGGCGAACGGGAGACGTTCCCCGTGACCGAGACGGTTCACGAGGCGGAGATACTCAGACGGACGGTTTCGCCGGCCCGGACCGACGAGGCGACCCGCGAGCGCGCCCAGACCGTGGCAACGGATGTGCTCGATACTCTCTCCGGCCGGGGGGTCTACGGCATCGAACTGTTCGAGGTCGACGGCGAGATACTGTTCAACGAGGTTGCACCCCGCCCGCACAACTCCGGTCACTGGACAATCGAGGGCTGTCACACCTCACAGTTCGAGCAGCATCTCCGCGGTGTCCTCGGACTGCCACTCGGCACGACAGACCGGCGCGGACCAACCGCCTCGGCGAACATCCTCGGTGACGTCGAGCGCCGCCAGTCGGCGCGCCTCTCCGGCGTCGCGGAGGCGCTGGTGAGAGACAATCTCGCACTCCACTGGTACGGCAAACGCGAGGTGTATCAGCTCCGGAAGATGGGTCACGTCACACTCGTCGGTGACAGCGAACCGGCTGAACTGCTCGACCGGGTCGGGGCTGCCGTCGACGGACTGCAGTTTTAGTGCTCCTCGAGAAGGTCGTCGATCGCCTCGGAGACATCACCGTCTGCGCTCAGATCGAAGATATCGTCGAGCCCTGCCCGCTCCATCGCCATCTCCAACTCTAACATCGTAACATCCGTTGTCGCGGCCGCCTCGTTGAGACCGGCGTCGGTGAGCGCGTACAGCCCAACTGCTGTCGCCAGTTCACGATCCAACTCCTCAACCGAGTGCTCGACGGTCATATATCTATCTGATTATCTACCATTGTCTTGAATGTATTTGAGTTGAGACTGACTGTATCTCGATCGAATATTTTCAGCAGGTCAGATACGGTTTCTCGGGTGGGGTCGAGGCGGTTGCGAGAGAACACGAGACGAGGAGTCGAACAGGGGGGTCAGCGCATCGCCGACTTGGCCATCCGCTGCGGGAAGCCGGTGATCAGTTCCCACAGTCCACGCTTCTCCTCGTCGGAGCGCAGTCGGGCGCGGAGTCGCTGGCTGAATATCTCCACAGCCATGATCAGGAGGAAGATACAGAACAGTGTTGCCATCAGCTCTGTAAAGTTGCGTTGAGCGCGCTGTGCAAACACGATACCCCCGAGTCCACCCGCTCCGAGGACACCGACGGTCACCGCAGACCGGACGTTGATCTCGAAGATGTACAGCGTCCACGCGATAAACGAGGTTTTGACCTGACTCAGCATGCCGAAAAACACTATCTGTGTACTGCCCGCACCGGTTGTCTGCATGGCCTCGATAGGCCCCTCCTCGAGCTCCTCGAGATCCTCGACGAACAGACGACCGAGATTACCGACAGTGTTGAGTCCGATTGCGAGTGTCGCCGGGACCGGACTGAGCGAGGCCAGCGGGACGAAGATGAGCGCCCAGACGATCGCCGGTATCGCACGTATAAACGACATTATCGCGCGGAAGATGAAGTTGAACGGGAACGGGGTCACACGCTCCGAGGCGAGTATGCTGAAAAGCAGTGCGAGTGGAAACCCAAGAAGCGTCCCGACGAACCCCATCGCGAGGGTGATGCCGGCCTGCCCGAAGACGGTAAACACTCCGAGTTCGGTGACGAAAAACGCCCACAGATCGGGCGGCCACTGGAGCAACAGCCCACCGACCTGGGGGTCGTACAGCAGATTGAGTTCGATTATGAAATCGATATACTGCCCGATATCGAGAAACGGCACACCTGCGTACGAGGTAACCGGAAAGTACGTCTCCAGTGCGTCGGCAAATGCCCCCCACCGGAGCTCCTGCTCGAACAGTGTTGTCGCGGCTGCCCCCTGGTACAGCAGGTAACCGACAATACCGATGAGAGTTGTCAATCCGATCACACGCCGGCGACGGGTCAGCCGGATGTTTTCGAACTGTTGTCTGATGGATAGGCCGGACTGGTCGGACTCACTGTCGATGCTCCGTCCGGCTTTCAGCGTCTCGCTGTCCGGGGTCGTCCCCTCGACTCCGCCGTCGGGCGCTGCATCCTCGCTGGACCTCTCGTCCTCGCTCACGGCGAAACCTCCGTTTCCTGGCTGCTGGCCGGCTCACTGTCGGGTTTCACGAACATCCCCTCGGTGTCGATATCACCGTATATCCTGTCGACAGCATCGATTGTGAGCTCGTCTCGGTAGCCGTCGAACACCTTCTCGCCGTCCCGGAGTCCGATGAACCGCTGGCCGAACTTCCGTGCGATATTCACCTGGTGGAGACTGATAAACGTCGTGAGATCACGCCGTTCGGAGGCGTGCTGGAGATACCGCATCACGGCCTGTGCGCTTCCGGGGTCGAGACTGGCAACCGGTTCATCGGCCAGCAGCACCTCCGGCCGCTGGACGAGTGCCCGGGCGATACCGACCCGTTGTTGCTGTCCGCCGCTCATACTGCGGGCCTGTTGCTCGGCCTCGTCGAGGAGACCGACGGTATCAAGCGCCTCCAAGGCGCGCTCTTTCTCCCCGCGGTTCTGGAGCTGAAAGATACTCTCGAGGAGTCCAGCCTCGTGGATCCCCCCCGACAGTGCGTTCGAGTATGCGGTCATGTCGCCGATGATATTGTGCTGCTGGAATATCATCGCCACCTCGGGCCGGGGTGTGAGCATCGGTTCCTCGTCGATAACAATCTCACCCGACGTTGGCGCGGCGAGTGCACTCAAACACCGGAGCAGTGTCGACTTGCCCGAACCGGAGACACCGAGGATCGCGACGAACTCGCCGGCCGGTACCTCGAACGAGACGTTGTCGAGCGCGACAGTATCCCCGAACGTTTTCCTGAGGTCGTTGACGACGATTTTTTTCATCAGTCTCTCACCTTCGAGTGTAGTGGATTGGTGCTGTTTTGCGTCGTTAGCTACCGAAGTCGAGACCGATGTCGTCGGCAAACTGACCGATAGGATCGTAGTCCTCGACGGTCCCGTCGGTGATACCGCTGAACCACAGCTCGTTGTCCTCGAACTCGGTCCAGTCCTCGGCCTGAGCGTCGCTCAGGTCGTAGGCCGCCACCACGTCGTCCGCAACCTCGTCGTTGTTGTAGTCCTCAAGCAACTGGTCGGGCAGGTCGAGTCCGAGTTCCTCGGCGAGATTGAACGCGTCGTGCACAAACTGCGACGGTTCGGCATCGAGCATGAACTGGTCGATCTGGTCACGGAGGTCGTCGTCCCATCCGGCGTTCGCCAGGATCGGCGCCCGCGGCAGCGGCGGGGAGATTCTCAGCAGCTGCAACTGGGTGTCCGCCGTGCCGGCATCCGCGAAGTCCGGCGAGATCTCCGCCAGCGTATCTCCGTTCTCCGCGGAGGTGATCTGGTCCGCGGTGACGTGTTCGACCGTGACGAACGCGCCAGCACCGCCTGCGGCCACCTCACCGCCGACGACCTGGTTGACCGTGGTGTCGTGTGCGGTGGCCTGTACCCAGTCGAAGTCATTCGCGTTTCCGCCGTCGGGTGCGTTCCCGATATCGAGCCCCGCGTCCTGGAGCATCCAGAACGGTGCGACCCCGCCCGAGAGTGACGCGACCCCTTGGGTCGCCACGGTTTCGCCCTCGAGATCCCTCAGACTGTTGATTCCGTTGTCCTGCTGTGTCACCATCAGACTGAAGTACTTCTCCGCACCGAACGCCACACGAAGCCCGACGACATCGATTGCGTCGCCGAGTTGTGGAACCGCGTTCGGTGAGGTGTCTGCGTACACCCGGTCACCCTCACCCGCTGCCTCGAGTTCCGACGCCGTGCCACTGTAGCTCGAGGTCTTGATACCGTTCATCACGACGTTGAACTCGTCCTCGATCGCGTTGAACAGCGGCTGGTACTGCGCCTCGATATCGACCGACTCCACCGCGGGGTTCAGCACGAAGTCGATCTGTGCGGGATCCTCACTACCGCCGTTGTCTCCGCCGTTGCCGGTGTTGTTGTCACCACCGCCGTCGTCATCGCCACCAACGCAACCTGCGACGAACGCCGTGACAGATGCGCCCGCTGCAGTTAGAAAACGACGCCGTGTGTGTCGCCTGTTATCGCCTTGTTCAGGCATCAGTTGTGGATGGGTGTAGAACTAACATAATAGTTGTGGTGTCTGAGCCTCTGTGCCAACTGTTTCCAGTATTCGTCGCTGTTACCCTGTTATCGGCGTTTAGTAGTATATAGTCACACATAGTCTTCTGTATCCGGTGGCAGTCTGCTGGCCCTGCCCCGGATTACAGTCCGGGTACGAGCGTGACTCTCATCTCGGCGATTAACTGTCTGGCAGGGAACTGTGACCGATTAGCTGTCTGTCGGAGGACTGTGACCGGTGACCGGGTGTTCGTGGATGGCGAACAACCGACGTTCGTGGGCGCCGGTCACTCGTCGTACTTGGGCTCGCGCCGTTCGGCACGGCCGAGGGCGCGCTTGACGACGGCGCGCACGTCACCAGTGTAGCTGTCTCCGTGTCCGGCGTACATCCGGTCGACGGTCCCCGGAAGCCGGTCGAGTAACTCGCCGATGCTCTCGATGAGGCGTTCGCGTGACTGGCCGGGGTAATCGGTGCGGCCGAAACTTCCGTTATCGAAGGCACCGTCGTTGTAGACGACGACGTCACCTGAAAAGAGCGACCGGTCACCAACCAGTGAGATGTGGTCCCCGGCGTGACCGGGGGTGTAGACCACCTCGACGGACTCCGACCCGACGGTGAGTTCGTCGCCATCCTGCAGCGTGTCTGTCCGGTCGGGGTGGTCGCCGTGTGCGTACAGGTCGGCGTCGAACGCCGAGAGCACCGCGTCGAGTTCGCCGACGTGGTCGCCGTGCTGGTGGGTCAATATCACCCGCGAGAGGTCGTCGGTGTGCTCACGGATAGCCCCGACGACTCCGGGCATGGCGCCCGCGTCGACGAGTGTCGGTTCCTCGCCCAGCGCGAGGTACGCGTTGCAGGTAAACCCCTCCGCATCCGCCGTGACGTTCGTTACCTCCATGTCTGGATACTCGCCCGCGTCCGGCTTGAACCTGACCCTGCCGTGCCGGTCGGGGTCACACCGATGTCGTTCGCTTTTTATTACCGAAGAACCTGCACACAGCTATGAACGAACACTCCGGCGACAGCCAGACCAGGGAGAGCAGCTCGGAGGCAGTGCCGGACGCTGACGGCGGGGGAGACGAGAGTACGTCCGGTGATGAGGTCCAGGCGGCAGACGACACGACCGTAGACGAGAGTACGTCCGGCGATGGGGTCCAGGCGGCAGACGACACGACCGTCGAGATCGGGCCTGCGGACCTGCTCGACACGCTCGGCGAAGGCGGGACCGCTGTCGACAACCTACCCGGACCCGACGAGGTCGACCCTGGTGACCGACTCCACGAGCAGGCCGACACGGCGTCGACCGGAGCAGTCGTCGAGACACTCGCGGTTCTCGGCGAGCGGGTGGACACACTCGAGACAGAGCTGCGGGCCGAGCACGAGCGCGCCGAGGATCTCGAATCGCGGCTCCGTCGCAAGCAGGCGGACTTCCAGAACTACAAGAAACGAAAAAAGGAGGAGATGGCCGAACAGCGCGAACGCGCGACAGAGGATCTCGTCGAGCGCCTGCTCGACGTGCGCGACAACCTGGTCCGTGCACTCGAAACCGACGCGGATGCCGACATCCGGGGTGGTATCGAGTCCACACTCGCCCAGTTCGACCGTGAACTCGACCACGAAGGGGTCGACGCGGTCGACCCCGCCCCCGGCGACCCGGTCGACCCCGTCCGTCACGAGGTGCTCGCCACCGTTCCCTCGGACGAACCCGAGGACGCGATCGCAGACATCCACCGCCCGGGCTACGAGATGGCCGGCAAACTGCTCCGACCCGCACAGGTGACTGTCAGCGACGGACAGGTCGAGTCCGCCGACAACACGACAGACGGGGAGGACTCCGACACCGGGAACACGACCGGAGACGACGGCGAGGGCGACGATACCGGGAGCGCGACCAGCGGTGCAGACGGCACAGCCGATTGACCTCCTCCAACGACTGAAGTCGTTGGATTCCCACGGCACCGCACCGCTTGGTTGGGAGTTTCAGGTTTGCAGTTCAGTCGGCATGACGGAACTCCTGGCAGGGCCAAGCCGCCGTTCTCCTATCCTCCGACATGGGGGATTCAGAGTTACCGTGTCGAAATCCACAGCCAGCGGTCTGAAGAGGATTTCTTCAGACGTAGCGCGGTCTGAATCCCGATAGTATCCGTTTACGACGGCGGCAGAACCGCCTCAGCGCGGGTGCTCATACGTTTTGATTGATAATAAATCCGGGATGGCGCACTCATCTGGATTGGTCCTCAGTTGTCGGGTTCATCCACACCTCTGAAGCGGTGAGCTTTCGCCTTGCTCCCGCTGTAAACACTCGTCTGGACACCCGGTCGTAGTCTCGCCCACGTCCGCAAGGTTGATTCTGCTCGCATCCGGAGTACAGATGTGCGCGTCGAGAACACGTTCTTGGGGGCAGAACAGGTCGGCGAGCGAACCGAACAGCGGTTGTGGGAGCAAGGGGCCACCCGGTGGGAGGCGTTCGACCGTAGCTACCGTGGCATCGGGTCGACACGCGCAGAGCGCATCGAGCAGTACATCGACGGTGGACGCGACGCGCTGGCTGACGGTGACGTCGACTTTTTTCACGAGCGGTTTCCGACACGCGAGCGCTGGCGACTGTACGAGTCGTTTCGCGAGCGGACCTGCTTTTTCGACATCGAGACAACTGGTCTCGACGCCGATTCCAGCGTCGTCACGACGGTCACACTCCACCAGAACGGCGAGACACAGACCCTCGTTCGCGGTGACGACCTGACACGGGAGCGCCTCGCGGCGGCGTTCGAACCGGCGGCTCTGCTCGTGACGTTCAACGGTGCACGCTTCGATATCCCGTTTCTCCGGTCGGCGTTCGGGCTCGACCTCGACCGGCCACACATCGACCTGATGCCGACCTGCCGACGGGCCGGACTCCGGGGCGGTCTGGACACCGTCGAGGACAGACTGGGTGTCGACCGCGCGTTACCCGATATCGGTGGACGCGACGCGATCCGACTCTGGCGCAACCACGAGCGCGGGGTCGACGGGGCACTGGAGAAGCTTATCGCGTACAACCGCGAGGATACCGAGAATATGGTTCCGGTGCTCGAACAGACCATCGACAGACTGGACCGGAAACTCCTGCCGGACGAGACTGTCGACGGCTGACCCGCTACGCGCCGGCTTCTTCCAGTGCCGTCTCGATCTTGTCGGCCTGCGTGACGCCGATGAACCGCTCGACGACACCCTCGTCGTTCTCGACGACCAGCGTCGGCAGTGAGCGTACCGAGTAGTCGTTTGCGATGTCTTTCTCTTCGTCGACGTCGATCTTCTCGAACTCGACGTCTTGCCAGTCCTCCTCGACCTCCTTGAGGATCGGGTCCTGTGTCTTGCACGGGCCACACCAGTCCGCGTAGAAGTCCTTTATTGTGACAGTCATGCGCTATAGTTCCTACGCCGCCGGTTTTCATAAGCGTTTTTCTCGTGTGTCCTCCTGCTACAGAACAACACACCCCGGACATCTTGCTGTTAGTCTGCGATACGGGCCGAAACGTTTAGTATCGGTGGTGACAGAACCCTATATATGAGTTCACAGGAGCCCGGTTCCGGTCTGATGTCGAGTGCTGGCCTCGTCCGGTACTTCGACTCGGAGGACAACAAGGGGCTGAGCATCGACCCAAAGACACTCGTGGCGTTCAGCGTCCTGCTGGGTTTGTTTGTGCTCTTTCTGAACGCCTTTGGCGCGTGACTTTCTCCTCGCGCTGATCCGCGAGAATCCCTCCGTTGGGAGTCCAACCAGCCAACCAACCCTGTCCTCCCTCGCCCGCACAGAACAACAGCCGTGGTGAGCGTCTCCACCGCTCGTGGGCTGGACCACTGCGGCACCTGATACCGTCGACGTGTGCCCAGCGGTGTCATCATACGGTGCCACGCTCCTGAAGAGATGTCTCGGGTGGCGAGTCGGTCATCGT
>KE356579.1:640176-646388 GCA_000416085.1 halophilic archaeon J07HX64
AAACGCGACGGGTGAACTCGACGCGCCGCTCGCCTGGGGTGACGACCTCTCGACCGAGGCCGAGCGCGCACTCGGCAGCGAGGTCGGGGGCCACTACTTTGTGACCGACTGGCCCAGCGAGATAAAGCCGTTCTATATAAAGGATCGTGACGGTGACGAGACGCTGTCGACGGGGTTCGACCTGATGCATCCGCGGCTGGAGCTCGTCTCCGGTGGCCAGCGCGAGCACCGACATGACCACCTCATCGAGGGGTTCGAACAACAGGGCCTCGAACCCGAGGCCTTCGAGTACTACACGAAGATGTTCCGCTACGGGATGCCGCCACACGCCGGGTGGGGGCTCGGCGGCGAGCGCCTCGTGATGACGATGCTGGACCTGGACAACATCCGCGAGACGGTGCTGTTCCCGCGTGACCGCCAGCGGTTGAGCCCCTGAACCCGGGTCACCGTCCACGACGAACCCTGTCACCCGTTCTGGTACGGTGAGAGAGGACCGGTACCGATTCGTTTAGTACTCGCCGCGGCTGCGATGGACGCAGATAACCCTGTTGTCGTCACGAACCGCTCGTGACCGGCGCCGGTAACAGAGGAGAAACCCGGACCCCGCCAACTGAGGACCGCGGTTGTTATGTATTATCAGGCGATATCACTTAGTAATGAAGCGACGTGGATTTCTTGCGGCGGCTGGTGCGGGTATCACCGCAGCACTCGCGGGTTGTATCAGTCAGTCGAACAACGAAGACAGCCTCGTAGTGGGGACGTACAGCGCGTTCCTGGATGCACCGTCTATCAGCCCTGGCGAGTGGCTCAAAGGGGAGTTCGAGTCCGAGTTCGACGCGACACTGGTCTGGCAGTCACCCCCAGGAGAGGTGAACCACTACATCCAGCGCAAACAGGAGGGCGTAAGCGTCGACGCCGACCTGTATCTGGGGCTGAACACAGACGAGATTGTCCGAATCGACGACGAACTCGACGGGTCACTGCTCGCGGAGGCACCGAGTGTCGAGGGGCGTGACAGTGTCAAGAGTGGACTGAACTTCGACCCGCAGGAGCGGGCGATACCGTTCAACACAGGTTACATTTCGCTGGTCTACGACGGCACGGAGACGGAGGCACCAACAACGTTCGATGGACTGCTCGACGAGGAGCACAGCGGCGAGTTGATCGCACAGAACCCGGGCACGTCCGGCACAGGCCGGGCGTTCATGCTACACACGATCGATAGGTTCGGGACCGACGGCGATTATACGTACCTCGATTTCTGGTCGGACCTGCAGGAAAACGGTGTCACTATCCTGGGTGCGTGGGGGGACGCGTACGGCGCCTGGCAGGAGGGGGAGGCCCCAACTGTCGTCTCGTACTCGACAGACCAGGTCTTTGCCGACCAGGACGGGGCCAACCTCGAGGAGCACCAGGTCCGATTCCTGAACGACCAGGCCTACGCCAACCCCGAAGGAATGGCGATGTTCGAGGACGCAAACGAGTCACTGGCCCGAGATTTCATGGAGTTCGTACTCCGTCCGGAGATCCAGGGCGAGATTGCACAGCGAAATGTCGTCTTCCCGGCAACAGATAACGCCGAACTTCCCCCGGACTACGCCGAACTCGCTCGCGAGCCACCGGACCCGGTCACGTTCAGCTACGAGGACCTGCAAGGCTCGCTCGATGGTTGGATCGACGACTGGGAGCGAACGATCGTCCAGTGACCGGTCCGTGAGCGACCATAGCGGGCCCGGTTCCGGGCAAACTCAGGACAGCGGTACAAACGGACGCATCGGGTGGGTGCGCGACCGTCTCGAACGCCACGCACTCGCGGTGCTGGGGGTCACGACAACCGCGGTGTTGCTCGTGTTGTTTTACTACCCAGTTGCGACTGTGTTCGTCGAGGCCGTTATGCTCGATGGGGAGGCAACGGCTCAGGTCTTTCTCGACGTCCTGCGGGACCCGTTCTACTTTGGGGACCTCGCGGGGCTGTTTCGCGGCGAGTCACCGGTCGATGTCGCGGTGGAACTGCTCTCCGGGGACCGCGAGACCGGTATCGTCGGCTTCACTATCTACCAGGCAGTCCTCTCGACGATTGTGAGTGTCGCACTCGGTGTCCCGCTGGCGTACGTTCTCGCACGTTACGAGTTCCCCGGTCGGCGCACCCTGCGGTCGTTGACCATCCTCCCGTTCGTGCTGCCCTCGATAATGGTGGCAGTCGGTTTCCGGGCAGCCTTTGCCGAGGACGGGTTGTTCAACGCCGTGCTCGCGCTCGCGGGACTCGGACCTGTCGAACTGTTGTTCTCGGTGGAGGCTGTCGTCCTCGCACACGCCTTCTACAACGCGCCGCTGGTCGCACGCGTGACCCTCGCCGCCTGGGAGTCGGTCGATGCGAGTGCCGTCGAGACGGCCCGGAGTCTCGGCGCGAACCGTCTCCAGGCGTTTCGTGACGTTATCGCCCCACAGCTGTACCCGTCGGTCCTGATGGGTGCAGCACTCACGTTCGTGTTCACGTTCGGTACCTTTCCGATCGTGCTCGCGCTGGGCGGGATCGAGTTGATGACAGTCGAGGTGCGGGTGTTTCGGCTCATCGAGACCCTCGACTACGGTGAGGCCGCGGTGCTGGCTATCATCGAGTTGGGCATCTCGCTTGCTGTGCTGTACGCCTACCTGCGCTACGAGGCTCGACAGTCGATCGACACCCGTGGCGCCCGGCCACTCCCGCGCCGGCCGCTCGTGCCTCGGTCGCTGTCGGTTCGTGCGGCACTCCCACGGCTGGGTATCCTGGTGTACACACTCATCGCGCTCGTGGTGTTCGTACTCCCGGTTGTGAGTATGATAGAGGCGAGTCTCACCGACGCCGGCGGGCTGACACTCGACAACTACCGGTTCCTGTTGGAGCGCCAGGCCGAGGGGGCAGCCTTCCAGGTCCAGCCCTGGCCGGCCGTGCGCAACTCGCTCGTGTTTGCCGGCGGGTCGTTGTTGCTGGCGCTCCCGATGGGTGTGACCGTCGCGGTGCTCACCACGCGCCGGTATCGCGGCCGGAAACTCGTGGACGTGGTGGCGATGGCGCCACTCGCTATATCGGGTATTGTGGTGGGTATCGGCCTGCTGCGGGGTCTGGTGTTCGGTGTAGAGATCGGCTCCAGACGGCTGGTCGTCGGTGGTGCGGTCGCGGTCGTCGCCGCTCACGCCGTCGCGGCCTACCCCTTTGTCGTCCGGACAGTCGCGCCCGGTCTCGAACGGGTTGATCGACACCTCGTCGAGTCTGCCCGCGCACTCGGTGCCAGTCGGACCCGGGCACTGGTCGATGTCGAACTGCCGCTCATCTGGCCCGGTGTCGTCGCCGGCGCGGCCTTCGCGGTGGCCATCTCGATGGGGGAGTTCACCGCCACGGTGGTACTGGCGACCGGTACCGACTGGTACACGATGCCGGTTGCTATCGAACGGTTCATCGGTCGCCGCCTCGGACCTGCCACCGCGATGGGCGTTGTACTGCTCCTGGTGACGAGCGTCAGTTTCCTCCTCGTCGACCGTCTGGGGGGTGAGTACCGTGGTGGGCTCTGACCCGCCCGACAGCGCCGGCAACCGGGCACCGGCGGTGGAACTGGACAGGGTCACCCGCCGATACACCGGGACGACTGCCGTCGAGAGCGTCTCGGTGTCGGTCCGAGATGGGGAGTTTTTCACGCTCGTCGGGCCGTCGGGGTGTGGAAAGACAACCACGCTGCGACTCGTCGGTGGGTTCGAGTCGCCAACAGAGGGTGTGGTGCGACTCGCCGGCGAGGATGTCGCGGAGGCGCCGCCCGAGGACCGCGATGTCGGCATCGTCTTCCAGAACTACGCGCTGTTCCCGCACATGACCGTCCGCGAGAACGTGGCCTACGGGTTGCGCTTCGCCGAGCCACCGGGTGGCGTCCCGACCGCCGAACGGGTGGAGAGGTTGCTAGACCTGGTCGACCTCGCGGGGATGGACAACAGGGACCCGGACGAGCTGTCGGGCGGGCAGCGCCAGCGGGTCGCACTCGCCCGGGCGCTCGCCCCCGGCCCGGCGGTGCTCCTGCTCGACGAACCGATGAGCGCACTCGACGCGCAGTTGCGCGAGCGGCTCCGGGTGCAACTGCGCGATATCCAGTCCGAACTCGGCATCACGACCGTCTACGTCACCCACGACCAGGAGGAGGCGCTCGCGATCTCGGACCGTGTGGCGGTCATGCGCTCGGGCCAGGTCGAGCAGGTCGGCCGACCCCGGGAGATCTACCGACAGCCAGAGACGCGCTTTGTCGCCGAGTTCCTCGGTGACAACAACGTCCTCACCGGCGAGGTGCTCGCGGTCTCCGGCGGGACCGACCCGGTCCGGACGACAGTCCGTCTCGACGGGACACAGTTCGACCTGGCCATCGACGCAGGGGGTCACGTACGCCAACCCAGAGTGGGGGACCGACTCACGTTCTGTGTTCGGCCGGAGGCGCTCACCGTCGACGGCGCGGAGAACACCCTGACCGCGACCGTCGAGACAACAGAGTTTCTCGGCGAGACGACCCGCGCACATCTCGACTGGAACGGGGTCGACCTGCTCGCCCGCACCGCAGCCCCGCTCGAGGGCAGGGTCACGCTCGGGTTCGACCCCGGCGACACACACGCCGTTGCCGTCGAGTGACCGCGCCCGGACCACGAGCATGATACGGATATCTACCCTACCTGAGCACATGTCAGACAGCAGATCGTACCGGGTTGTGACCGGCCGAAGCACCCCTGCACAGTCCGTCGGGCGGAGGGAGATACGTTGAGTGTGCTCCGGGACACGGTCTCCCTGCCGGCGGGGGGACTCGTCTCCGCTGTTCGGGCCGGCGCGTTCTGGGGTGTCGCTGCGCTTCCGTTGGTCTATCTGCCGATACTCGCCGTCGGGCTGGACAGTCGCCCCGAGCAGTTGCTCTTTGTCTCGCTGCTCTCGCTGAACGTCGTCCCGTTGATCGTGGGTCACCCCCACCGCACGAGCTAACCGCGCTCGCACTGTGCCATCGTCCGACGCTTCGTGCACACACGGGTCTGATATGCGAACAGCGGGCATCGCTGCGAGGAAAAGTTGATACACCGGCCTGTCGAACGTGACCACATGAGCGAGAAGACACTGTTCACGAGGATCGTCGAGGGTGAGATCCCGAGCGACACGGTCTACGAGGACGAGACGACGTACGCGTTTCTGGACGTAAACCCGCTCGCGCCTGGACACACACTGGTTATTCCAAAGGCGCCCTACGAGCGTCTCTCGGAGATGCCGCCGGCGGAGGCGGCCGACGTGTTCAGCGTGCTCGGCGAGATAACCGCGGCAGTGGAGGCGGCTGTCGACGCCGACGGGACGACAGTTGCGCTCAACAACGGCGAGGCCGCCGGCCAGGAGGTGCCCCACGTCCACTGGCACATCATCCCGCAGTTCGAGGACGACACCGCCCGGCCAATCCACGCCCTGTTCGACGGCGCGGAACTCTCCGACGAGGAGCGCTCGGAGATCGCCGGCCGTATCCGCGACAACCAGTAGCGGACTCCGAACCGGGAGTGTCGACCGGACGGTCCACAGACGAAGAGCGAGAGCCGGTTCCTGCGGGTGTCCGACCGGTCGGGTCGGGGTTTTTCTGTGATGGCGCGCCAGTCCCGGTATGTCGACGCGGACACTGGCACTCGTCGGAGCGGCGGGCGGGGTGGGGACGACGCGGCTAACGGTGGAGTGTGCCGCAACGCTGGCCCGCGCCGGCCGGGACGTGGTGGTCATCGATGCGGCGTTCGCCACACAGGGGATGGCGTCGTATCTTGACCAACAGGTGAGCGGTGACGCGACGGCGCTCGCGACCGGCGCGGCGGCGGTCGAGGAGGCGCTGTACGAGACTGGCACCGACCTGCCCGGACGACTCGCGGTCTGTCCGGCCCGCGCTCCGTTCGACCGTCTGGCACGCGCAAAGACCCCCGAGGCCGCCGAGCGCCTGGGTGACTGTATCGCCGCGACCTCGCTGGGACACGACGCGGTGGTCGTGGACGTCCCGCCGGTTGCCGCGAACCAGGCCGTGGCGGCCATCGAGGCGGTCGAAACGGTCGCGCTCGTGACGACCGACACGGCGCGCGGTGAGCGTGCGCTCGCCCGCCAGCGCGAGCGACTGGCCGATCTCGGGGAGCAACCGGACTATCTCCTCGCCAACCGTGCCCGCGACGGCCCTGTGGACGCCGACCTCACCGTC
>KE356579.1:648666-666647 GCA_000416085.1 halophilic archaeon J07HX64
CGACGGACCGAACGTGTTCCGCGAGGAGTTCGAGGTCGACCTCGACGACCTGCGGGCGGTGGCCGAGACGAGGGTCGACCGGTGTTGCAGCGACTCTACCTCGACGAGCACGCGACGCCGAACCTGCTCCGCGCCGCAGAGGAGCGCGGATTCGAGGTGATCACTACCAGCGGTGACGTGGATGTGCGCCTCGCGGTGGATGCCACGGCTACCGCTGTTGAGAACACGATCGACGTGCTCGTGCTCGTCTCCCGGGACGCGGATTTCAAGCCCGCACTGGAGCGGGCGGCCACCCGCGGCGTGCGGACAGTCGCGATCGCGCCGGGGTCGTACGGGCGCTCCGACGCACTCCGCAACGCCGCACACGACGCCCGTACCCTCGAGTGACAGTTACCGTCGGTGCAGGCGGTGACTGAATAGAAAACTGTTTGACTTGCGCGAGCGACACTCCGGTATGGACTCACGCATCCAAGAACACGCTGAGATAATCGCAGACCACTCTGTCGACCTGCAGGCCGGGGACAACGTCATCATCCGCGCGCCGCCGGCCGCCGAGGACCTCGTCGTGGCACTCCACGAGGTGCTCGGTGAGCGAGGGGCGAACCCGCTGACGATGAGCACGAACGCCCGGTTCAGTCGGGCGTACCTGCGCGCCGCCGACGAGTTCGAGACGCCCGAACACCACCTCGCACTCGTTGAGGAGACCGATGTCTACATCGCGATTCGGGCAGACGCGAATGTCACCGAAACAAGCGATGTGGACCCAAAGACCAGCGCCGCTCAGGCGCAGGCCCACCAGCCGATCCTCGGAGAACGACTCTCCAAGCGCTGGTGTCTCAGCCAGTTCCCCGCGCCGGCGAACGCACAACTCGCGGAGATGAGCACCGAGGCCTACGCCGAGTTTGTCTACGACGCGGTCATCAAAGACTGGGATGCCGTGCGCGAACACCAGGCACAGATGGTCGAGATCCTCGACCCGGCCGAGGAGGTGCGCATCGTCTCCGGTGACACAACCGATGTCCGGATGCGCGTCGGGGGTAACCCCACCCTGAACGACTACGGCGAGAAGAACCTCCCCGGCGGCGAGGTGTTCACCGCACCCATCGTCGACAGTGTCGAGGGCGAGGTGCTGTTCGACAAGCCGCTGTACCACCAGGGCCGGGAGGTGACCGGTGTCTTCCTCCGTTTCGAGGACGGCGCGGTGGTCGAACACAGCGCCGAAAAAAACGAGGACGTGCTGACCGAGGTGCTCGACACCGACGCCGGCGCGCGTTACCTCGGTGAACTCGGTATCGGCATGAACCGTGACATCGACCGGTTCACCTACAACATGCTGTTTGACGAGAAGATGGGCGACACCGTCCACATGGCGGTTGGCCGGGCCTACGAGGACACCGTCGGCGAGGCGAACGAGCGCAACGAGAGCGCTGTTCACGTCGATATGATCGTCGATATGAGCGAGGACTCGTTCATCGAGGTGGACGGCGAGCGTGTCCAGGAGGACGGCCGGTTCATCTTCGAGGAGTAACGGCGGGAGACACGAGTTTTTTACTCAGTAGCCGTTAGCCGGTGTATGCGCCGGTTCAGCGAGGAGTACCTGTCGGAGACGCGGACGGGGATGTGGGGGGACCGCGACGCGCTGTCCGGGTTGGCGCTTGCCACCCGCGAGCGGGTGCTCGATGTCGGTGCCGGCACGGGCGAGTTCACCCGGGTGTTGCGCGAGGAGGTGAGCGGTGGTGACCCTGGGGCACTGGTCACCGCCGTCGACGCGGACCCGGACCTGCTTGGGGCAGTATCACCGCCGCGGCTGCTCGGTGACGCCACGCGACTGCCGGTGCAGGCGAACACGGTCGACCTCGCGGTCTGTCAGGCGCTGCTCGTGAACCTCGACGACCCGGCGCGGGCGCTCGAGGAACTGGCCCGTGTCTCGACAGACCGCGTCGCCGTGGTCGAACCGGACAACAGCGCGGTCACCGTCGAGTCGACCGTCGGTGACGAGACTGCGCTCGCACGGCGCGCCCGAGGGCTGTACATCAGGGGGAGCACCGTCAACCCGGCGCTCGGATCGGCCCGTGACCTGTTCGAGCAGGCCGAACTCGCGGCGGTCACCGTCCGGCGACACAACCACGTTCGGACAGTCGAACCGCCGTACTCGGAGCAAGCACTGGAGAGCGCCCGGCGAAAAGCTAGCGGTGCGGGCATCGAAACCGACCGGGAGACACTGCTCGCCGCCGGTCTCAACCCCGAGGCGTTCGACCACCTCCGGGGAGAGTGGCGGGCGATGGGCCGACAGGTGGTCGAACAGATGGCAGACAGCGAGTACCGCCGCCGCGAGACTGTCCCGTTCTACGTCACCGCCGGGCGCGTCTGACCTGACCCGCCGGATGTCTCGAACAGCGCCCGTATGTCGAGTACGTTGACCTCACTGTTAGCGAAACTACTCTTATGATTGCCGTCACCGTCGAGATCCTTCGGCGGACTCTCACCGCCCGGGACCGACGGCAACCCGAACTGCGGTAGGTCATCGTCCCGGGTCGACCGTGGTGTGAGTTGACCCCTTTTTGTTGCTGACCGATAGCTCTCTGACCGGTTGTGCAGAACTCGCCGATAACTGGCAGCTTCTCGCACGTCTCCTTTGCCCCCGCCCAGGGGACTCGCTGTACACAGCACGTGGAGCATCCGGTGGGATAGTCCGTAGATACTTTACGCGGGCCGAGGTACGGGAGGTATGCGTGTTATCGTCCACGGCGGTGCGGGCGGGACGGCGGAGGAACCGGCGGTCAGACAGCACGAATTGGGGGCGGCCGCGGCGGCGGGCACAGACACCCAGGACCCGGTTGATGCGGCGGTGACGGCGGCCGCCGAACTCGAGTCCGCGCCGCGGTTCAACGCCGGCGTCGGGAGCGCAGTCCAGAGTGACGGCCGGATACGGACCGACGCGGGGCTGATGGTCGACAACGGGACAACCGGCGCGGCCTGCTCGATGGCCGGTGTCGAACACGCCGCCGAGGTCGCCCGCGTCGTCGCCAGTGAGACACCGCACGTCCTCCTCGCGGGCGAGCGTGCAACGGACCTCGCGGCCGCCTCCGGCGTGGCGACCGACAGTGACCTCTGGACCGACCGCACGCGGGAGCGGTGGGCCGACCTCGACGCCCCGGACGGTGATATGCGCGACCACCTCGGCTGGGTGCGCGAACAGTTCGGCGGTGCCGATACCATCGGTGCGGTTGCCACCGACGGCGAGACAGTTGCGACGGTCACCTCGACCGGGGGCCGGTGGTGTGCACTCGCCGGCCGTGTCGGTGACGTCCCGCAGGTCGGTGCGGGGTTCTACGCCGCGGACGGTGTGGCCGCGAGCGCGACCGGTGCCGGCGAGGCGATCGCCCGGTTCGGCCTCGCACGCCGGGCGGTGGACCTCGTCGGTGACCTGCCGCCCCAGCTCGCGGCTGACCGTGCGATGGATGAGTTCGGGCGCGCGACCGACGAACAGGCCGGTCTCATACTGCTCGACACCGCTGGACAGACTGGGAGCACGTACAACTCCGAGGAGATGCTGACGGCGGTCCGGGGGGACCCTACCGGCTGACACCGGTGGGCACACTCCGCCAGAGCGGTGATGGTCCGGCGTGTGGCGGACTCACCGCTCGACAGGCGATCTGTCGGTCCCGGGTGGTCTACACTCGTCGAATTCAGGCGGCGGCCTCCTCGTCGCGCATGTCCGGCGGGAGCAGGTTCGGGATGCTGTCCTCGATGGGGTATGTCGTGTCACACTCGGTGCAGGTGAGTGTCCCGGTCACGATCTCCTCGCCCTCGCGTTGCTCCACCGCGAGTTCGAGGTCGTCGTTGTCGAGCGGACAGCACAGAATCTCCATCAGGTCCTCGTCCATACCCCCCACGACGGCCGGGCGGGGCAAAGTGCTTGCGCTCGACGGGCAGTTGCGACAGGAGTTTAGTGTCCGCGCCGGGAACCCCAGAGCGATGCGTGCAGCCATCCTCCGCGAGTACGGCGAACCGCTCGAGGTGAGAGAGCTCCCCACACCGGAACCGGCGCCGGACGGTGCGGTCGTGGCTGTCGAGGCCTGCGGGCTGTGTCGGAGTGACTGGCACGCCTGGCAGGGTCACGGCGAGTGGAACGACGACCGGGTGCCACGCGGGCAGGTGCTCGGCCACGAACCCGCCGGAACGGTGCTCGTTGTCGGCCCCGACGTCGACCGGGTCGCCGAGGGCGACCGGGTGGTCGTCCCGTTCTCGCTGGGCGACGGGACCTGCCACAACTGCCGGTCGGGCCACGGGAACGTCTGCTCGAACGGGCTGGCGCTGGGGTTCGAGCCGGCGGCCCCCGGCGCGTTCGCCGAGCAGGTTGCCGTTCCGGCAGCCGACCACAACCTCGTCGCGCTTCCGGAGACGCTCACAGCGCGCGATGCGGCTGTGCTCGGCTGCCGGTATATGACCGCCTACCACGCCCTCGTCGACCGCGCCGGTCTCGACGGCGGTGACTGGCTCGCGGTCCACGGCTGTGGCGGTGTCGGACTCTCGGCGGTCCAGTTGGGTACGGCCCTCGGTGCGCGTGTGCTCGCGGTCGACCCCGACGAGGTTGCCCGCGAGCGGGCGCGGTCGCTCGGTGCGTCTGCGACTATCGACCCCGGGAACACGGACCCCGTCGCGGCGATACAGGCCCGGACCGGCGGCGGCGCCGACATCTCGGTCGACGCACTCGGCATCGCCGAGACGTGTCGCAACTCGGTCAGGTGTCTCCGCGAACGTGGCACCCACGCACAGGTCGGTCTGACGACGGACCGAGAGCGTGGCGAGGTCCCGCTCCCGACCGACTGGATGACCCGCTGGGAGATTACCTTCGTCGGCTCCCGCGGAATGCCACCGGTGGGCTACGACGACCTGTTCGACCTCGTCACGGCGACCGGCATCGACCCCGGTGGCCTCGTTGCCCGGGAGCTCTCACTCGACGCGGTTTCGGACCGACTCGCCGCGATGAGCGGGTTCGACACCGACGGTGTCGAGGTGCTCACCGGTATCTGACTGCGCTCACCTGGAACTGTCCGGTGCTGTCGACCTGCTCACGGGCATCCGACCGTGCTGACCTGGCACTGTCGGCCTGTGTTCTAATCCACAGAGCCTCCCCCGGTCAGTCGTCGAGCCGGCTGATGTCGGCGAAGATGGCGCTCGCCGTCTCGGGACCGCCGGCACCACGGCCCGAGTGAAACAGTGGCCCGGCGTTGGTCGTCTCGAACTGGACGATGTTGCGGGTACCGGAGACGGCCATCGCGCCGTTCTCGGGGACGAGTCGCGGCGCGACACGGACCTCGCCGTCTCGGACCTCGCCGACGAGCCGGATGGTGCGGCTGTCCTCGCCGGCGAGTTCGAGCGCGTTCGCCGGGAGCCCGCGGATACCCTCGACAGTCGCGTCCGCGAGTGTGTACTCCCGGTCCCCGGCGAGCACGTTGGCGACGATGACACACTTCAGCGCGGCGTCGGTGCCCTCGACATCGAACGCCGGGTCGGACTCGGCCACCCCGAGATCCTGTGCCTCTGTGAGGACCTGCTCGTAGGCCAGTCCCTCGGCGGCCATCCGCGAGAGGATGAAGTTCGCCGTCCCGTTCAGCACCCCACGAACAGCGGTTATCTGGTCCGGACCGATATCCTCGATTGTCCCGAGCACGGGGATCGCACCGCCGACGGTGGCCTCGAAGCGAACTGTTCCCTCACTCTGTGCCTCGAGTGCCCGGACATCGGCGTACCGCTCGGCGACGGGACCCTTGTTCGCGAGCACGACGTGACGGTCCAGTTTGAGTGCCGCCTCGAGGTGACCGAACCCTGGTTGAGCGTCCCCGAGTGTGGTCGGTGTCGCCTCGACGAGCACGTCGTAGGCCGCCGAGAGCACCGCCTCGGGGTCCCCGTCACCGACAACACCCGTTCTCTGCTTGCGCTCCAGTGTCGTCGCAACGTCGATCCCCGACGGATCGACAACGGAGCTTCCCGAGTCTGCGAGCCCTGTCACGGTGTGGCCGTACTCGCCTGCCAGTTCCGCCACCGCAGAGCCAACTGCCCCGGCCCCGACGACGCCGATGTTCATGCGCTACCCCCCAGCGTGAGCGGTTCGACGAGTCGGAGCCCCCTGTTTGCTGCCAGTTCGCGCAGGTGTTCGAGCGCAACCGGGACCGTCCCGGACTCGGCGGCGAGACGGAGTCTCGCACTCGAGGCGCCCCCGTCCGGACCCCGCACCGAGAAATCACGGACCGAGACGCCGGCGTCTGCCTGGAACCGTTCGAGCATCCCCGACAGGTCGGCGCCGACCAGGTCACCGACCAGCACCACGACGAACTCCTCACCGTAGCGCTCCTGACCGGCCTGGATGACGTTTACATCTGTCTGCCGGAGCGCGTCGACCACTGCCTCGAACTGCCCGGCTGTCGCCTCGAGGTCGACCTCGACGGGGATGTGTCCACGCGGTGTGACGTTCCCCCGCTCGTGAAAGATAGAGAGGAGATTCCCCCCCTGGCTGGCGATCGGTTCGAGCGCGCGGAGCAACTCGCCGGGTCTGTCGACCAGTTCGAGTCTGACTGTGTACGCCCGAATGTCGTCCGCATCGCTCATCGGGTGCTCACCTCGTGGTGTCGCGTGTGCGCTCCCATATCCGTGCGCCCTCTCGGACGGCCGAGTACAAGAATCCCGGCATTCGAGTGTGACAACCGCACTCGACTCCGGGTCGGTCTCGCCGCCCTGCACCGACCCGGTGACCCCGAGCGCGGGTCCGTCGCGTGCACCCTCCCTGACCACGACCGAGATCCGCACGGGACCGCCAGCCGGTAGCTGTTCGACGGCTTCGAGAGAGTCACGCGCGACTGTGCCCGGTGTCGGGTCGAAACCGGTAGTGTGGGTCACGGCGTGGTTTCCAGCGGCTCGACCGCGCGGTAGTGTATCCCCATCGGGAGCCCTCTCTGGTCGCGTGGCGGGTCGGGTGGCAGCGACCGGAGCGGTCCTGGCCCGGGGCGGGCCGTGTACGCCAGCGCCACCGCGTTGAGCACGTCTCCGACTGTCAGTCCGGTCTCGCTGACAGACTCGGCAACGCGCTGGACGGTCGGCGGCGCGTCCGTGTCGAGCGTCGCGAGCGCCCGCATCCGCTCGGCGTACCCGCCTGCCGTCTGTGTGGGGTGCTGCGGCGGGTCACCGGCAAAGGCGCAGAGACAGACCCCGGGGTGAGACTCCGCGAACACTGCCCGCGCCGCCGGCACGTTCCGGAGGAGGTCGTCGAGCGCGGCGACCGGCTCGCTGATGTCGAACGCCTGCCTCGAGAGCCTTTTGTCCGCGATGCGCTCGGTCGTCCGCCTCGCGGCAGGGTAGCGTCGCTTGCGTGTCGCCTCCCTGACCGGCGGTCTGACCACGGCTTCGCTGCGGGGCCCGAGCACCTGCCGGGCTAATCGGTCACACGCCCGGTCGCCACTCCCCTCCTTCAGACCGATCGGAACGTCCACGAGCACCCGGTCGGCTCGCTCCTCGTAGCGGTGCCAGAGCTCGCCCACCTCGTCGAACACCGCCGCGTGGTCGAACCCCTCCCGGTCGAACGCCACCGCGAGCCAGCCGTTGTCACTCCAGTCGACTCCGAGATACACCACTATACCACCCCTTCGAGTGCCAGTATAAAAATCCGCGGTCCCAGCTATCACCCGCAACCGGCGTAGGCAAGCAACTGCGAGGCACGGTCGCCTTTTGCCAGCAGTACCTCTCTGAGTGTCGGTGGGTTTCGGACCGACGCCGCCTCGAGCAGTCGCTCCGGCACCGACAGTGTGTCCGCTGGCACCCCTTCTTGCCCGTGCACCGGAAGGTGACTGTCACCGACTTTTATAACGAGTGGCCTGTCGAGTCGCTCTACCCCCTCTCCATCTGTGTAGAGAGCCTCGTTGAGTTGCTCGTGCTGGCGTTTGCACATCGTCGTGCGCCCGTCTGCGCTCGGTTCGACGTACAGTCGCCCCACGTAGTAGCCACGCGAGAACGGTTCGAACATATCGATATGATACTGTGTGGCACACACACCTACATAAATCCCACGCCGGTGGCGGATCCTGTGACCCGCCACACGGGATGCCCGCCGGGGACCGGCCCGGGCAGACAGTAGGGGCGGTCACTCGCCACCGGTCCCGCTCGGTTGCCCGCTGTCAGACGGCGGAGTGTCCTCCGACACCGTCTCGTCGGTCGCTGTCTCGCCGGGTCCGACTGCTGCGGTGTCGGTCTCCGCGGGTTGTCCAGGTTCCTGCTCAACGTACTCGCGCCGGTAGATATCGAGCACCGCCCGGAGCGAACCGATTATTACCGGTCCAAAAAAGATACCGATGAACCCGAGCAGGTAGACACCGCCGAGGATACCGACGATGATGGCACTGGGGTTGAGCCGGGTTGTCGTGTACCGGTCAATAGTGATCGGCCGGAGGAAGTCGTCGGAGAAACTGACTACAATGGCCCCGTAGACGAGGAGGGCACTCCCCGCGAGTGGCCGTCCGACACTGAACAGGTACAGCGCAGCCGGTCCCCAGACCAGAAACGAGCCGATTATCGGCAGGACCGCGAGAAATATCATCACAATCGTCCAGAACACGGGGTTTGGAATCCCGGCGACGACGAGTCCGAGACCAGCAACGAGCCCCTGTGCGACTGCGATAAGCACGTGGCTCGCAATCACCGCCCAGATAACGTCGTCAACCTCGGTGCGGAGGTTGTCGTATATCCGGTCCGGCAACGGAACCGTCGCCCGGAGCCACCGGTTGAGTCTGTCGGCGTCTCTCAGGAAGTAGTACAGCAGGAACACGGTCAGTCCGAGTCCGATGAGGAGGTTCGTGACCGTCTGAAATACCCCGAACACTCCGTCAACTGTCCCGATATTCGTCTCCTGTGGGAGACGCTGCATCCACTCCACTATGTCGACCTCCTCGCCGGTCACGTCGGCGATACGGTTCTCCAGGTCGGTGAAGTTGATGTCGCCGCTTCTGGCGTCCTCCAGAACTATCGTCACCTCCTCGACAACGACCCGGAGGAGCCACAGCACCGGCAGGATTATAGCGGCGGTCGCGGCAAGTACGAGACTCCCGGCTGTGAGCCTCGGGCCGAGGGTGTCCTCGAACCGCCGCTGGAGGGTGCGGAGTGGGTACGCCAGCAGTACCGCGAGTAGAAAGAACTCGATAAACGGGAGTACGAGCAACACCGTCAGTCCGAGCAGCCCTCCCGCCAGTCCGAGGATCACCAACCGGGTCTGATCCATGTATTCAATTGTTAGTGAATCGCGTATAAATGAGTCGGTCCAGCCCCCTCCGGAGAAACGCCGACGCAGACCGATACAAGCCGATAAAAATAACTGTCGTATCGCTCTGAGACCTGGTGACAGACATCTCGTGCCGTATCGACCCGGTCTGTGTGTCGCATCACCCTCGGATTGGAGACCCGAGACCCTCAAACGAGGGGTGAGTTCGCGGCCGTTGTCACACAGAGAGCCGGTGTCAGAAGGTTTTTGCACTTTCCGAGGGTAGTGTAATATAGTATGCCCGACGACCTGAACTGGGCCATCGGCGGGGAGGCCGGCGACGGGATCAACTCGACCGGCAAGATATTTGCGCAGGCGCTCTCCCGCGCGGGCCGGCACGTCTATACATCGAAGGACTTCGCATCGCGTATCCGCGGTGGCTACACCGCCTACAAGGTGCGCACGTCCGTCGACCGCGTCGAGAGCGTCGTTGACCGACTCGACGTTCTGATCGCGCTCACCGAGCGCACTATCGACGAGAACACGGACGAACTCCACGACGGGAGTGTGATAATCTACGACGGTGAGCGCACGTCGATGCAGGATGTCGAGATCCCCGAGAACATGTTCGGGCTCGATGTCCCGCTGAAACGCCTCGCCGAGGACGCCGGTGGTGCCATCATGCGCAACGTGGTCGCGCTCGGGGCCGCCTGTGAGGTTGTGAACTTCCCGATCGAGTATCTCGACTCGTCGCTCTCGAAACGGTTCAGTGACAAGGGTACGGCGATCGTCGAGAACAACCAGCAGGCCGCCCGACTCGGGCAGGAGTACACCGCAGAGAACTACGACCAGGACTACGATTACGACATCGAGACCACCGACGAGGATTACGTACTGTTGAACGGTGACGAGGCGATCGGGATGGGGGCTCTCGCAGCGGGTTGCCGGTTCTACTCGGGATACCCGATCACACCGGCAACAGACGTGATGGAGTACCTGACAGGTCGAATCGACCAGTACGGTGGCAAGGTTGTCCAGGCCGAGGACGAACTCGCGGCGATCAACCTCGCTCTGGGTGCAGCACGTGCCGGTGCGCGGGCGATGACTGCCACCTCGGGACCAGGTATCGACCTGATGACCGAGACGTTCGGGCTGGTGGCAGCGACCGAGACACCGCTGGTCGTCTGCGACGTGATGCGGGCCGGCCCGTCGACAGGGATGCCGACGAAACAGGAGCAGGGTGACCTCGATATGCTGCTGTACGGCGGTCACGGCGAGATCCACCGTCTCATCGTCGGGCCGACGACAGTTGCGGAGTGTTTCTGGAAGACCATCGAGGCGTTCAATCTCGCCGAGCGCTACCAGATGCCGGTGTTTCTGGTGTCGGACCTCGCGCTCGCGGTGACCGAACAGACGTTTAGCCCCGACACGTTCGATATGGACGAGGTCGAGATCGACCGCGGGAAGATAATGGAGAGCGACGACCTGGACGCGTGGGTCGACGAGAAAGAGCGGTTCCAGCCACACTTCCCGACCGCCGACGGCATCAGCCCCCGGACGTTCCCGGGAACCGACGGTGGCGCCCACATGACGACCGGACTGGAGCACGACTCGCTCGGTCGCCGCACAGAGGACACCGAGGTCCGCGTCGAACAGGTCGACAAGCGCCAACGGAAAGTCGATACCGCGAGAGAACAGGAGGAGTGGGACTGGCGTGAGTTTGGTGACCCCGACGCGGACACGCTGGTGGTCTCCTGGGGCTCCAACGAGGGGGCCATCCGCGAGGCGATAGAGTTCCTCGCCGAGGACGACATCGATATCCGGTTTCTCTCGGTGCCGTACCTGTTCCCGCGGCCGGACCTTTCGGAGGCTGTCGAGGCCGCCGAGACGACAGTTGTCGTCGAGTGTAACGCGCGCGGACAGTTCGCCAATCTGCTCGAACGCGACGTGTTCCAGCAGGTCGAGCGTATTAACAAGTACAACGGCGTGCGGTTCGAGGCCGACGAACTGGCAGCGGAGATCACCGACGTGCTGCGACCACAGGAGGCAACAACACAATGAGTTCCGACGTACGATTCATCGATTTCAAGTCAGACAAGCAACCAACATGGTGTCCCGGCTGCGGCGATTTCGGGACGATGAACGGGATGATGAAGGCGCTCGCCCAGACCGGTAACCACCCCGACAACACGTTCATTGTTGCGGGTATCGGTTGTTCGGGCAAGATCGGCACCTACATGCACAGTTATGCACTGCACGGCGTCCACGGTCGCGCGCTACCGGTCGGTATCGGCGCGAAACTGGCGAACCCCGAGTTGGAGGTGATGGTCGCCGGCGGCGACGGTGACGGCTACTCTATCGGCGCCGGCCACTTCGTGCACGCGGTGCGGCGCAACGTGGATATGTCATACGTGGTGATGGATAACCGTATCTACGGGCTCACAAAGGGCCAGGCATCGCCGACCTCGCGCGAGGACTTCGAGACCTCGACCACCCCCGACGGGACGAACCAGACACCGGTCAACCCGCTCGCGCTCGCGCTGTCTGCCGGCGCGACGTTCATCGGACAGACGTTCTCCTCCGATGCCCGGGGCCACACAGAGGTGGTTCAGAAGGCCGTCGAACACGATGGGTTCGGTTTCGTGAACGTCTACTCGCCGTGTGTCACGTTCAACGATGTCGACACCTACGATTACTTCCGGGACAGTATCGTCGACATCGGCGAAACCGATCACGACCCTGCCGACCGCGACGCCGCCATCGAGCGCGTAACCGAGGGTGGTACCGAGTACACCGGTGTCATCTACCAGGACCCCGACAGCGTCCCCTACGAGCAACGCGAAGGTATCGAGGACAACATGGCCGAGATCCCCGACGGCGCACCCGACGACGCGATGGACCTTGTCCGGGAGTTCTACTAACCGGCGGGACTGTCGCCGGCGATAGCCGCTCACAGACCCCAGGACGGACCCGACATCGGCCGACGGGCCCGCGTCTCTCCGCCACCGAATCGACGGTTGGAAAACTCTTTTTTTATTTCGTCTCAGATATGACGTAGAGATGGACCAGTGTCCGAACTGCGGGTCGTCTGTCAGGGACTGGAAAAAAACCTGTGACGAGTGCGGTGCCTCTCTCCGACGGGACGGGTCTGGTGGTCAGCAGCCCCAGGGCGGTGAACAGAGACGTCAGCCACAGGGTGGACAGAGGAACAGGCAACAGGGAGGCGGTGAACAGAGACGTCGGCCACAGGGTGGACAGGGGGACAGGCAACAGGGAGGCGGTGGGCAGAGACGTCAGCCACAGGGTGGACAGCAGCAGGGCGGGCCACGCGATGGAGGGCGGCCCGGTAGACAACAGCGAGGCGGCCAGCCGGGTCGCGGCCGGGAGCAGGATAGCGGGGTCAACCGACGGACCCTGCTCGCCGGTGGCGGTGTCGCGGCTGCCGCCCTCGCAGGTGGCTGGTTCGTGTTCCTTCGTGACGGCGGTTCGTCGGGACCCGTCTCACCGGCCGAGACCCAGTCGGGGGCCCCGACAATCACGAGCGGTCGGTACGGACCGTTCACGCTGGAAGAAGATGACAGCAGACACTACTTTGCCGTTGACCTCAACGCCGGCGACCAAGTCGAGGTGACGATGGAGTTCTCGCACGATGAGGGTGACCTCGACATCGATCTGGTCGACCCGAACGAATTTTCCTTGGACAGTTCTGCCTCGATCACAGACGATGAGACCGTTTCGGTGACCGCTGAGACGGGCGGAGAACACTACATCACTCCGTACGCGTACTCCGGCGCTCCGAATAGCTACGAACTCGACGTGCGTATCAACTGAGATAGTTCCGTTTTTGACCCGATACAACGGGGACGACCACGTCAGGATTCGACGACCTGTTCGAGTTCCCCTTCCTCGTCGGTGTCGGCCTCCAGCTCGGCCTCCGCCTCTTCTCCTCCTCTTTCTCCTCCTCTTCTTTTTTCGCCTTTATTTTCTTCATTCGAAATATCTCCTCGCGCTCCTGCTCCTCGAGTTTCTGCTCGATGTACTCCTTGTTCTCGTTGAGGTCAGGCAGGAGTTTGAACTCCAGCGCGTTGACACGGCGTTTCGTCTTCTCTATCTCGTCGAGCATCTTCTTCATCGCGGTTTCGACCTCGGCAACGAGGATGATAGATTCGATCAGGTCCTCGTAGGCCTCGGCGGCCTCGTCGATGCGTGCGCTGGTCCCGAGTACACCGTACCCTCGCTCTTCCAGGTCCTTCTTGACCTTCGTCGACTCGATCTGGGGCACCACCACACCCATTATGTTCTTCGATTGTGTTGTCAGTTCGGGGTATTCTTTCAGCGCCGACGCCGCCCCCCGGACTGCGACATCACCCTCCATTGTCCGGGCCATGTCGATTGCGCGCTGTGCCTGCTCGTAGTCCGCCTCTAGGTCTTCGCGCACATCCTGTGCCTGGTCGAGAATATCCATAAACTCCATTATAAGCCCGTCACGCTTCTTCTCCAGCGTGTCGTGGCCCCGCTCCGAAAGCTCGATGCGGTCCTCTATCTGCATCAGATTCTTTCGTGTGGGCTTGACATCGTTGGACATTTGAGTCGTATTTGTCGATGTAGCCAGTTAACCGTTGCTGTGCCAATCCGCGGACCGGTGAGTGCTCACTGCTAGTGTGGTCCTGCTGGGTGTGAAGATACTCGACGGTAGTGTGACTGGTTTCTTTACCGGGCCGGCGGAGGGTATCGAGTGGGTTGTGGAGACCGAGGCCGACGTGCTCGACACGGGCCTCAGTAGTGGCTCACAGACCAACGCGATGGAAGATGCGCTGGGCACACACCCAGACGGTGTCGTCTCTGTCACAGCGGCGAGTGACCCCCGGTCGTGTAGCGACTGTGTCGGCTACCTTTGATCCGAAACAAAGCCGATCGCGGTGTCGGCCTCCAACGAGAGCGAGGGTTAGCGTTTCTCTCCTCGACCGGACCGGAGATCGACACCGCAGTCCGGGTGTGAACGTCCGGTCGTCATACCCCGACGGCACCCGTCCGGGTTGTCACCGTCGGTGTAGCCCGAGGTATCCTCGTCAAGGGGGTCTGCCGAGTCGGGTCGCGACGGTGGGCCGGCACTGCTCGACCCGATGAACAGCGAGTATATATCTCGGGGATTATCTGCTGGGTGGCACCCCTGTTGTGGATCGACGTCGGTTTCGGTTCTCTGCGGGACGTGGTCCGCGACTCCGCGAGAGGGTGTCGGCCCGAGAGGACTACTGTGTGGCGGGGATGATCTGACTCGACGGACTGTGGGTATCTGGCGACTGGCCTGTATTGTACGCTGGTCTGACCGAGCGCAATCTCTGGAGTCCTCGGCAGGTAACTCCGCCGAACCCGCTCGCGGTTCTCGAGACACGGGGGGCGACGAGACCGCCTCTGTTTGTAATTTTTTATAACTGTACTGTCGTTACGCGGCGAGAAACAGGGGGTTCGAGTTTATACTTATCAGCATCGCAGGGCGGGTATGGAACACAACGTCCGTGCACAGTCGATACTATTCATCGTGGTCGTCCTGTTTTTCGGGATCATTATGCTGGGGTATGGCGCGTACAGTCACACGTCTCAATCAGCAGCGCTGGACCAGACAGAGACAGTGAATGCGACGATCAGCTCCACCTCGGTCGAGTACTTCGCTGGGAGAGGCGGCGAGTATAGCCCACGTGCGAGTTTCAACTACACCTACGAGGGCGAGACATACACCTCTTCGACTGTGTATCCCGGCGGTGTCACGCCGAGATTCTCGAGTGAAGACAACGCCAGAGCGGAACTCGAGGGGTACGACCCGGGCGCTATCGTAACGGCTTACCTCCCGACGGACTCACCCGACGATGCCTTCCTCAAGACCGAAACGACCGACAGACCACTCTATTTCCTCGGGGCGGGTGCTCTGTTGAGTGTCGTCTCTCTCGTCTTGATCGCTCGAGAGAAGCTGTTCAGCTAAGCTTCCGTCTGACGAGACGGCCACCACCCATCCGATCACGGACATCACCACCGCCACGAGCATGGACAGGGACCTGATGAGCACACCGAATCACCTCCCCACAAGCGGGCGGTCGCGTCGTAACTAATTCTATTCGGGGTGTGTCGGAGTGAACTGTTCGGCTCTGTTTGGGCGAACTTTGACCCTATCGACGGCGTACTCGGGTGGCTCATCTCCGTCGAGAGCTTGGTCGGTTGGTGAAAGTTTTGACAGTTTGATACAGCTATGGATGTTGACCCCCCGACAGCAGCATCGTGGCTCGAAGCCTTCCCCGTCCGGTGGACCCGATAGGAAAGTTAGCACGATCTGAATCCGGTGGGGGCACCGCTCCGGGGCACCTCCGATCGTGGCTCGTGTCTCGACAACACACCCTGTGTGCCGGTCGTCCACACGAGTTAACAGGCCGTCGGACCAACAGCGGGTGATGGACAATCTGCTGGTGCGTGCGGCACGCGGCGAACGGACCGAGCGGCCGCCGGTCTGGCTGATGCGCCAGGCCGGCCGGCACATCCCGGAGTACCGGGAGTTGCGTGCCGAGATCTCGTTTCTCGAGGCGATACAGAGCCCCGAGATCGCAGCCGAGATCTCGCTGTTGCCCTGGGAGTACTACCAACCCGACGGGGTGGTGATGTACTCCGATATCCTGACAGTGCTCGAACCGCTCGGCTTCGACTACCACATCGAGAGCGGGGTTGGCCCGGTCGTGGAGAACCCCGTCACCGGGCCGGAGGATGTCGACAGGAGCCACGGTGACGTGACGGTGGAACTCGACTACGTCGGCGAGTTGCTCGACAGGTTGACCGACCGGATCGGCGGGGAGGCCGCGGTCATCGGGTTCGCCGGCGGGCCGTTCACCCTCGCCTCCCACGCGGTTGCCGGTGAGCCGAGTCGGACGCACATGCCGTTGCGGCGTCTCCGCGCCCGACACCCGGACGCGTTCCGAACGCTGCTCCGCTCGTTTGCGGACGTGACCCGCGAGTATCTCCGGTACCAGGTCGACAGAGGGGCCGATGTCGTCCAGTTGTTCGACACCTACGCCGGTGTGCTGACACCGGCCGACTACCGCGAGTTTCTCCTGCCGCTGCACCACGAGATACTCGCCTCGGTGGACGCCCCGACCATCGTGTTCGCCCGCTGGATGAACGGGCGACTCGACCTTCTCGCCGAAACCGGCGCGGACGTGGTTGGACTGGACTGGACGGTCGACATCGGTCGGGCGCGGGACCGACTCGACCGACCGGTGCAGGGCAATCTCGACCCCTCGCACCTGTACGGTAACCCCGCTACCGTCCGTGAGCGAACCCGCGAGGTGATCGAGGCCGCCGGCCCGGCCGGACACATACTGAATCTCGGCCACGGTATCGACAGTAACACTCCCGTTGAGTCTGTCAGGGCGTTCGTCGAGACCGCAACGGAATTTCGGTGGTAGCTCCCCCAACAGTCGAACGTGCTGTCGCCGCTACCCCTCAGACGGCCCGTCGGACTACAGGTCCGACCCGGAGCCGGTAACCGAACAGTCTGATATACCGCCGCTTTGACCCAGAACTGTTATTTGAGACGCGGTGCAATGTAGGATATGGTGTTGAGCCCAGTTCTGAGCAATCTCCCGCTGTTTCTGATACTGACGGGTGCCGCGCTGATCATCGCCGAGGCGTTCGCCCCGGGTGCACACTTCTTCGTGGCGGGTGTCTCATTGTTCGTTGCAGGACTCGTCGGGGTCCTCGTCGGTTCGGTGTTCGGTGGGCTGGTGGTGTTGCTCTCGATGACGGTGGCAGTTCTCGTCTCCGCGGCGGTGACGCTGTACGGCTACCGACAGTTGGACATCTATGGGGGGTCAGGCCAGGCCCAGACCTCGGACTCCTCGTCGTTGCGGGGCCAGACTGGCCGTGTCACAGAGCGCGTGACATCCACAGACGGCGAGGTCAAACTCGACAGCGGCGGTTTCAACCCCTACTACCAGGCCCGCAGTATCAACAACAAGGAGATAGAGGAAGGCACTGAGGTGATGGTCGTCGACCCCGGTGGTGGGAATGTCGTGACCGTCGAGGTGGTGTCGAACCTGCAGGACGGAATCGACCGCGAACTCGAGCGTGAGGCTGCCCGTCAGCACGAGCAGTCCTCCGAGTGAGATGCCTGTGAGGAGGGCTATCGACCCCGACGTGCCGCCGAGTCGACGGTTCGCAGAGCAAACGGCATCGACCTGCACGTTGTCGCAGCGGGCGACCTAGACGACCCACTCGTGGTCGCAGTTCACTTTCCGGAGTTCTGGCACGGCTGGCACCGCCAGACTGCCCCGCTGGTGCCCGAACTGGCCGACCACAGTCTCGCACACTGTGACCGGGGCTGTCTCGAACGCTTCCCCGACGCGAGTTACTGGGCCAACCACCAGTACCCCAACCGGGTCGCCGATCACCTGTTCGCGCGGTAACTGGACCGCTCTGTGGTGTTATCACCCGGCATCGACGGTCCGTCCACGACGCAGTTTCTGATCGGTACATCGACGGTCCATCCACGATATCTCCTCTAATCGGCAGTTCGTTCAGAAAATACTATTATGCTGGTACTGACAGTGTAGCGTATGGACCGACGGAGGGTGTATCTGGCCGTGCTGGTAGTGACGGCAGTCGCGTTACTCGTGATTCTCGGACTCGGGTCGGATGGCCCGGACACGAGCAGACAACGTTCGACGAGGGACCGGAGAACTGGACAGTCACCGGG
>KE356579.1:666667-669632 GCA_000416085.1 halophilic archaeon J07HX64
ACGAGACGACAGTCGTCACATCCTGATTGTCGGCCGATTCGGTGGTGACGTCGAGTCCGAGCACGTTGTCTGCACCGACGGTCTCGTGAGTGATCTCGCGGAGAGCATCGGCGCTTGCCTCCGGGTCGAGCACTGTTACCCGGACCGTGTCGCGGTTGCGACTCGCCTCACCGACCTCGTACTCCGCCGCCTCGAACGCCTCTTGCAGGGTTGCCGTGACATCGTCCATACCGGTTGTTGGTGTGCGTGTACAAAAAGCTCCGCCGTCTCGGAGTCGTCGCGCAATCCGAAGGTTGAATTGAACCGGTGATGTACCATCGTCCATGTCGTTGGAGTGTGAACTGACGTGTCCGCAGTGTGGCGGGGGGACATTTTACCGCGCGGCGAGCACGGAAATTCACCTCGGTGAGAAGGTAAAGTGGCAGTGTGCGGACGCGGACTGCAACTACACGCTCGTCACCATCGGCGAGGAGGTTGACACCACATCGGTCTGAGCACTGAACAGGTCAGATGAGCTGTTCGGCAGCCGTGAGCACGTCCCTACGAACGGCGTCGACGGGACGTGAGGCGTCGATACGGATGAACCGATCCGGCGCCGCGGCGACCAAGCGCTCGTAGTTTTCGCGCACGTCCGCGAGATACGATGCAGTTTCGAACTTGTTCGTCGCGCCGCTCCGGCGTGCACCCGTCTCGGGGTCGATATCCAGATAGATGGTGGCATCGGGGGGGCAGGTCCAGGGCTGGTGCAGTTCGCGAACGGTCTCAACGGCATCATCGAAGCGATCCGAGAGCGTCGCCCCCTGGTAGGCGTACCGCGAGTCCGAGTACCGGTCGGAGACAACCACCTCGCCGCGGTCGAGTGCCGGTTTCACCGTCCGCGACAGGTGTGCCGCGTGGTCTGCGGTGTACAGGAACAGTTCGGCGAGCGGGTCGGCATCGTCGTCGACGAGCGAGCGCCGGACCGCCTCCCCGTACCAGGAGGTTGTCGGCTCCCTGGTGAACGTCGCCCCCGCGAGCGCCGGGGACTCCCGCAACGCCGCCACGCAGGTTGTCTTGCCGCTCCCGTCTAGCCCTTCGAGGGTCAGGAGCATACCCGACACTCGGTGCGTTCGGGTTTCAACGTACCGGTCGGCACCCCATCGCCGGTGTCGCTCTCTCGCCTGTTTATCCCTCGGGCACCCGTCCACTCGCGAGCACGACGAACCCGAGACCGAGGCGGTCGGTGAGACGGTCGACGGTTTCGTCGAACAGTGCGTCGACGGACTCCGCCCACCGTCGTTCGAGATTCCGGGTCGGCGAGTCCAGCCGCAGGCGGTGACCGGGCGCGGTGAGACGGGTGAACGCCCGGAGGAGGAGGTTCGCCGGCCACAGCGCAGGCCGGTCGGTCCGGGTGGCGCTCAGCAACGCCACGCGCCCCCCGGGCCGGACCAGTCCGAGCCACGACCGGACGGCATCCCCGGGGTCCTCAAGCATCCCGACCACGAACGTCGACACCAGTGCGTCGACTGTCGCAACCGGTGGCTGCCTCGCGTCCCCGCGGACGACATGAACGTTCGCCCAGCCGTGTCGCTCTGTGCGCGCCTGGGCCTGACGGAGCATCGCCGGCACCAGGTCGACACCGACGACGGTTCCCTCCGGCCCGACCCGCTCGCGCAGTGCCGGGAAGTTCGCACCCGTGCCACAGCCCATCTCGACGACGGTATCACCCGGCGAGAGGCACAGTTCCTCGACACACCGGGCACGCCAGGAGCGCACCACCGGGGCGGCCGCCACGGCATCGTAGACACCCGCAAATCTTCCGTAGAACGTCTCCGTCAGGTCTTTACTACCGCTCATCGGTCGAACGGTTGCCGCCGACGGGCTTAACTCATCCGCCCGGGCCGAGGTCCACCTCGCGGAGGCTCCGGGTCACGGCCGGGGCGCCCGGACCGAGCACGTACAGCACCGGTTCGACACCGAACCCGCCGGTCTGATAGAGCACCGTCGCGTCGGGGTGGTCGGTGACCGCAGTCTCGACCGCCGGTTCGATGTCGGCTTCGGCGTCGAACGCGACGGCGCGGTGTCCGGCGTCGACGAGCGCGTCGCACAACCGCTCGTCGTACCGGACGTTCACCGCCGCGCGGGCGTCGCTGCCGCTTCGGCGGGCCGCGAGCAGGACCCCTGCAACGTGCTGGCTGACACCGAACTCCGGCTCGCCCGGGATGGTGACCTGCCCGCGCACGTCGATGATACGCCCTGGCACCGCTGCGACATCCTCGACAGTCTCGGCACCGGTCAGCGCCTCGGCGAGGTTCGACCCGACCGCGGGAATCTGCTGTGAGAACCCGTCGGTGTTCTCGAGCACCCGTAGACCACGCCGGACCGACGCCCGGACACGAGCGGTTTCCTGTAGACGGCCACCCCGCTCGTGGATGGCTGCGGCGTCCTCGGGGGTCAGCCCCGGCACCGCCTCGGCGTGTAACTCTGCCACGACACCACCGCGTTCGAGCTCCCGGACGGTCACCTCGGCCTCGACGAGCGCCTCGACGGGCCGAAGCGCCCCCGACGTGAGACCGTCGGCGAGTCGCTCGACCAGCTCTCGGACCTGCGGGTCATCCTGTACCCGCCCGTTGCGCTCGATATCACCGTGGACGTACTTCGAGACGGCGCTCTGGCTGATACCCAGCATGGTTGCGATGTCACTCTGTGTGTGGCCACGCTCGCGCAGCGCCTCGGCGAGCATCGACCGGACAGTTGGGAGCACCGCCTCGACGACCACCTCCTCGACGAACCTCACTGCTCACCTCCGAACTCCCTGTCACCGCCGATCCGCGAGGCCTGTGGTCCCTCCTGCTCCTGATACTTCGAGTCGCGGTCCTCACCGTACGGTCGCTCTGCCGGCGAGGTCAACTCGGTGAAGGTTAGCTGTGAGACGCGCATCCCCGGCGAGAGCGCCACCGGTGCGGCCCCGAGATTCGACAGTTCG
>KE356579.1:669652-671054 GCA_000416085.1 halophilic archaeon J07HX64
GGTCCGGTTGCGACCGACAGCGTCTCGACGGTCGAGGCCCCGGGTTCGAGCGCGACGAATGTCACGTTCGTGCCGATATCCGGGTCGGTCGTCAACTCGACGGGTCGCTCGAACGTCGGGGCGTCGCCGACGTTCGTCACCTTGAACTCGGCCGTGATGGCTCCGGGGGCCGGGCCTTCTCGCCGTGGGCGACCAGCCCCTCTGCGGTTTCGACGATATCGTCGACGGTGTCCTGATGCTCGGGTGCCTCGGCGGCGAGGAGCTGTGCCCTGGTGATGATGACGCTCGTGTCGTTCTGGAGGTTGTGCCGGAGTACACGACTGAGCACACTGAGCCGTTGCTCGCGCTCCCGGATGGCAGCCTCGCGTTCCCGGATGGTTGCCTCGCGCTCGCGCAGTCCGGTTGCCAGCTGGTTGAACCCGGTGCTGATCTGCTCCCACTCCCGGGCACCGGAGAACTCGAGCCGGTGGTCGAACTCCCCGCTCTCGATCCGGTCGAACCCGTCGAGCAGCCGTTCGGTCTGACGCAGGTTCGAGCGGTACTGGTAGAACCCGAGCCCGACGACCGACACCAGCACGACGAGGAGACTCCCGAACTGGACCAGTTGCAGCAGTTCGAGCCGGTCGGTGAACGCGCTCCGGTCACGCTCCACCCGGACCGTCCAGCCGGTCGAGTCGACGGTCGCGGTGCTCGTGATGGCGTCGTCGAACGGCTCACCAGCGGTGTGGACCCGGACTGTGCTGTCCTCCTGTTCGACGAACGCCGACTGGACCGACGTGTTCAGCGGCTGCAACCCCCTGAACAGGTCCGCGCCGCGACCCCCGTGTATCCCTCTCTCGTCGCCGAGCAGTATCGTTCCCGCGAGAACACCCTGGAGGGTGCTGTCGACGTAGATCGGGGTCGTCATGGTGAACGTTATCTCCCCGTCTGCCTCCCTCGTCGGCTCCTGGATGTACGTGTTGCCGCCGAGTGCCTCGTCGATATATCGCTCACCGGAGAGGTTGGTGCCGATGTACTCGCTCCGGCTCTCACCGGGTCGGAGGTCACCCCGCATGTCGCGGACGACCCCGTCCGGGCCGACGAGTATCGCGAGCAGGAACTCTGTCTCCTGGGCGGTGCTCCGCAGGATCTCCTCGCCGTTCGTGAGGTTCGCGGCGAACTCGGAGCTCTTGCCGCGGAGTCGTGACTCGCTGCCGGTAATGCTCTCGTCGATCTGTGTGGCCGCGAGCGCCGCGGTCTCGTCGAGGTCCTCCCGCTCCTGGTCGATTGTCTGTTGCTGGAACAGTTCGGCCGTGCCCACCACGACTGCACCGAGCACGACCAGAACTGTCAGCAACACCAGCGCGTACTGTGTGCGAAGGCGCAACCCGCCGAGCGTCGAGAGCAGACCCGAGACCGCCGA
>KE356579.1:671074-673369 GCA_000416085.1 halophilic archaeon J07HX64
CTGTTACGAAATACAGTAATTATAAGTAACTACCAGTAGTAAACAGTAACATCAGGATGCCACGGTCGTACTCAACTGGTGAGTTCGCGGACGAACTCGGTGTTCACGCTCAGACAGTCAAACGCTGGTGTCGCAACGACGACCTTGACTACACTCGAACACCGGGCGGAGAACGGCGGATTCCGCATCGAGAACTCCGCCGACTTGCTGGCGATACTCGTCCCACAGACCGTGTTGCCCTATACGCTCGCGTCTCCAGTCACGGCCAGAAAGACAACGGTGACCTTGACCGCCAACTCGACCGACTCGCAGACTACGCCCACGACCACGGCTGGAGCGTCGAAAACACATACACCGATGTTGGCAGTGGTCTCAACGAAGACCGTCGTGGACTCGACTCACTGCTCGATGACGTACAAGAAGCCGATTGTGGACGCATTCTCATCACCTACGAAGACAGACTCACCCGGTTTGGCTTCTCGTATCTCGAACGGTATCTCGACTGCTACGGTGTCACCATCACTGTCATCGAAGACGAGACTGACAAATCCACACAGGAGGAACTCGTTGACGACCTCATCAAGCTCGTCGCCAGTTTCAGTGGGAAACTCTACGGTATGCGCTCATCCAAAAAACAACAGGTCGTCAACACTGTCGAATCTGAGGTGAAATCCGATGAGTGACTACCTCTCGCTCCCGATTCACCTTCCAGATGAGGACGAACCCCAATTCGAGCGACTGGCACTGCTCACTCACCGTGTCGCCAATCATGTACTAGAAAACACCTGGACTCAACTCCATCTGAACGGTATTGCCGACGCATCGCATCAGGCGTGGCAATACTTCGGTGAACATGAACCGTTCGAAGACCTTGACCTGTATCTCCCCTCGCGGTTTCGACGGTGTATTTTACAGAAAGTCGGTGAAACGCTCCGCAGTCACGCCGACCGCCGAGATGCCTTCCAGTCTATCCAGAGCGTGTTGCCTGACCACAAAATCCGACGTATTCACCGCCGTCGCATCAAAACCCAACTCTGGGACGACGGTGACTACCTCTCATCTGGATACGTTGACATCCTCATCGACCAACTCAACAGCTACTACGACTGCCATGGCATGTATCCAGACACGTATTTCGAACTGCAGGATTGTCCCGAGTACAATAACGGCGTCTTGCCGTACTCTGCGGATGATGGCCCAACGAGCGGGCAAGCTGTCAAATACCAGTACGACATCGAAAATGAGACACTGACTATCCAACTCAAAACACCAGACACAGCTTCACCGGAGACACGCGGCGACTGGTCGTGGACAGAGTACGAACGTGGCGGCTACGAGGCGTTCCACGATCTGCTTGCCCACGGCGGCCTATCTGCTCCAGAGTTCCAGCCGTCTCGCCGCAAAACTGGTGACGCCTACTACGAACTGTCGTTCCCCGTCGAAGTCGAACAGACTGGGACAAGCGACGACACCGACTGCGTGCTGGCACTCGACGCTGGGATGCGGAAAGATATGACTGCTGTGGTCGTCACTGACGACGGCGAACAGTTGTCCACGCCACAGTTCATCCGGTTCACCGACCGTGAGAAGATGCGACGACTCCACCGTGAACGAACTCGTCTGAACACCCGCCTTGCCGAGTTGCGCCGTGACGGTCGCTCGCATACTGACGAGTTCGGTCACATCCACAGCGAATACGAACGGGTAAACACGAAAATCAAACACAAGCGCGAGCAACTAACACACGACGTAGCCAACCAAGTCCTCGCACTCGCAGTTGCCCACGACGTAGACGCCATCGTTCACGAGGACTTGCGCTCACTCTCACCACCACGTAACGAAAGCACGCTGTCGTGGGAGTTATCCTCGTGGGCGCGGCGGGACATCATCGAGAACATCAAATACCGGGCAGAATATGTTGGACTCGCTGTTGACCGAGTCTACCCCAAAGGGACGAGTCGGTCGTGTCCTCGGTGTGGCTCGACTGGACACACCTGCAAGTCGCCCGATCATCACCACGAACAGTGGTGGGGCGGGCACTTTCGATGTGACATACCCGGGGGTGGGGTTCGAGGGCGACCGGGACTACATCGGGGCGCTGAACGTGGCTCGCGTGTTCTTCAGCGAGACGGACGAGCTAGACCACGGTTTCAGGTCCTCCTACACGGGGGATTCTGAACTCGTGCTAGCTGGCCGTTCCGCTGGCACGCGGCTCACGTTTGGTACTGGCATCGTCGCCTACGAACCCGAACAGACACAGCGACCGCTGGTGGTGGGTCGGCTGTCATAGCGCCC
>KE356579.1:673389-676948 GCA_000416085.1 halophilic archaeon J07HX64
TAGCCGGGGTCACAGAGCCCGGCGGTGTTCGAGAGAAAGACCCCGCCACGGCCGGCGAGGAAGTTCTCTATCGGCTTGCCGCCGGGCTGGACCTCGAGGTCGTAGGTCGGCTCGACCCGGTCGGTTTCGGCCACCTCGACGACCTCCTCGAAGCGCACGCCGCCGTCGAGCAACTGGTCGAGCCGTGTCGTGTCGACACCCGCTCCGGCGTACGCCTCGCGGAACCGGGCCAGTGTCTCCCGCTCGACTGTGCGACACTCCCCGTTCTCCACCTTCGAGACGCTGGACCGTGAGATGTCCATCGTGTCCGCCGCGTCGGATAGCTCCATACCCGTGCGTTCGCGGAGTGCCCGGAGCAGGGCGCCCGGAACGGGAACCCTGTCACGTCTGTCTGTTCCCTCGCTGAACTCGACGACCCATCTCTCGCCGGAGCACTCGGCACCGATCGGGGTGTCGACTGTCTGCTCGCGGCTGTGCATCGAGGTCAGCAGTCCCAGGCGGGTGCCGAGGTACGCTGCCCGGTCTGCGAGCCCCGGGTTCGCGGTGGACAGTCTGTCTTTCCCCTGTGTGCGCCCGTCACCGTCGAGCAATCCTTCCAGAACCGTCTCCTGTACCCGCTCCGTCCAGTCGAACACCGCCTCGGGAACCGTTCTCTCCCCGCCTACGCCGGCGAGTTCGCCGACGAGTGTCGACCAGGGTCCCGAGTGGACTGTCAGCGTCGTGGTCCGCTCACCCTCGTATCGCGAGGTGTGTACGTCGTGTGTCTCGACAAACGCCGCGAATCGGTCCAGAGACGCCGTCTCTGTGCTGGTGACCCGGATCTGTCCCTGGTGTGTGGACCCCGCTGTGATGTAGAACCCGAGCATCCAGCCGAACTCGGGCGTGAGTCGGAGCTCCCGGGGGAGTCTGGTCCCGTCCCGGTCGAGTGCAACCTCGACATCTCCTCTGTCGGCCCGGTTGACAGCCGCCGGTGGGCTGTGGTGGTCCTCACGCGACCCGGACCGAACCGTGAACCGGTCGACGGCGCCGGACCCGTCGCTCGCGTACAGCGTGGTCTCCCCGGGGTCGAGCGCATCGAGTACGTCGAGCACGTCGAGATGCTCCCTCGGGGTCGGTGACCCGGGCAGACCGGCAGGGACCATCACGTGCTCGCCGACGGCGTCCTCGCTCGGGATCCGGGTGACCCCGCCCCGCTCGTCGACTGTGAACAGGTTGTGGTCCCGCGTAACGTGTACCTCGCGCCCGGAGTCGAGTTCGACCCGGTAGATGCGCTTCTGGGGGTTCGTGATGTGGTCGGTCACCCGGTGGGTGCTCACCCGGAGTGTGCGGGGGTCGAACGCAACCGCGCGTGCAGGGCGCTCCTGTTCGACAATCTCCCCGATGTCGTGGAACCCGAACCCCTCCGACGGCGTCCACAGGAACACCGACTCGTCACCGGGGAGCGAGGCGTGTACCACCACCGCGAGACGGCCGAGCGACGAGCGACCCTCGACGTGGGCGATGAGGTCCGGCGGGATATCGACCCGCTCGACTGTGGTGCCGAGCACGAAATCGCCGGGGTGGACCACGAAGTCCTCGTTCTCGGGGACGACCGTCTCGCTGACGTAATCCTCCACCTCCTCCGCGCTGTCGGGGTGGATGCAGGGGATGTTCGTCCGTTCGAACTCCAGGAACTCACGCCCCAGACGGAGGTCGACGCTCGCGGGCTGTATCTGTAGCTCCGGGTCCGCGAGCGGTTCGATCTCGAGGTCACCGTCTGCCAGGCGACGACGGATCTCCGCATCTGAGAGTATCACACCCACATCACGGACCACCGGGGTATAAATTCCCACGGTCACACCCGGAACTGCGTCACAGACACTACCCTCGGGGCCACGGTGAACATAGCCTCCGGTGAAGAGCGGATACATCTGAACCGCCGAGGCGCTGTGAACGCGCTACCTCTCGGGAGTCCACCGAACACCGACCGGCGGCCGACAGAGTTTATATCCGGCGAGCACTCTGTTCAGGTATGGAGAACGCCTCGCTCGACGAGTTCCTGAACAACAGCGAAAGCGAGGACGAGTCTGCATCCGGTGAGGAATCCGAGGACGAGAACAGGCCGCAGAACGACGAGGAACCTGGGGACAGCACGGGGTCCAGAGACGAGAATATGTCACAGAACGGGGACGGGCAAAGAGAGGAGAGCAGCTTCGAGGACGAGGATGTGACACGGAACGACGAGGAACCCGGAGACAGCACGGGGTCCGGGGAGGCGGAGACGTCCAGAGACGACACACCTGAGATTCGGGATAGCGGTGACGGCGAGGAGCGGAGAGACCCACCCACGCCCACCTCGCGCTGGCAATCCGACGGGCAGGACTGTGCGGTCTGTGAGTGCAGTGTAACCCGTCTCTGGTCCGGCAACGGACGACTCGTCTGTGCCGACTGCAAGGACTGGGCGTAGCGGCCACGCCAGACAGATATCCGACGCAGCTTTCTCGCTGGGCTACCAATCCTGTGTCAATGCTTTTTGACCGTCTCGGAGGACTCGACCTCGAAATCGACAGCTGTGACACCGAGTTGCGCGAGCGAGACACCACGAGCGGATTTACGCGGACGACGACGGTGGTCTCGCTGCACGGTGACGGACACACCGGACGGGGTGAGGACGTCACCTACGACAGTGAGCCCCACTATACAGTCGCCGAGCGGGGGTCGGGACTCCCGCTGCCTGGAGGCGACACGCTCGCGGAGTTCAGCGACCACCTCGACGGGGTCGACCTGTTCCCGGGGGCTGTGCCGGAGCGGTCGGTGTTTCGCAACTACCGGCGGTGGGCAGTCGAGAGTGCGGCGCTCGACCTCGCGCTGCGACAGGCCGGGACCGACCTGGGGAGTCGGCTGGACCGCGGGTACGACCCGGTTCGGTTTCTCGTGAGCACCCGTCTGGGCGAGCCACCGACCGGCGACCGGGTGTTCGACCTGCTCGACAGGGACCCCGACCTGGGGTTCAAACTCGACCCCACGCCGGCGTGGACACCGGCACTCGTCGAACAACTCGCCGACACCGGTGCGGTCCGGACACTCGACCTGAAAGGGCTCTACGGCGGAACCGAGGTCGACGTGTCGGCGACACCGGAGCTGTACGACCTCGTGCTCGAAGGGTTCCCCGACGCTGTCATCGAGGACCCCGACCTGACCGACGAGACGCGCCCGCTGTTCGAGGGTCACGAGGGTCGTGTGTCTTGGGACTACCCGATACGGGGCGTCGACAGCGTGAGGGCGCTCCCGTGGGAACCGGACTGGCTGAACATCAAACCGTCCCGGTTCGGCTCTGTCGAGTCACTGCTCGACACGGTCGAGTACGCCCGCGAGCACGACATCCGGCTGTACGGCGGCGGCCAGTTCGAACTCGGGGTCGGCCGCGCCCACCTCCACGCGCTCGCCTCACTGTTCTACCCCGACGGCCCGAACGACATCGCACCACGTGGGTACAACGTTCCCGACCTGCCCACCGAACTGCCCGGGAGTCCGCTCGACCCGCCGGTGGACCCGGTCGGTCTGGAGTGGTGAGACGGAG
>KE356579.1:676968-688654 GCA_000416085.1 halophilic archaeon J07HX64
CCGATCATCACCACGAACAGTGGTGGGCGGGCACTTTCGATGTGACATACCCGGTGGGGGTCGAGGGCGACCGGGACTACATCGGGGCGCTGAACGTGGCTCGCGTGTTCTTCAGCGAGACGGACGAGCTAGACCACGGTTTCAGGTCCTCCTACACGGGGGATTCTGAAATCGTGCTAGCTGGCCGTTCCGCTGGCACGCGGCTCACGTTTGGTACTGGCATCGTCGCCTACGAACCCGAACAGACAACGGCGACCGCTGGTGGTGGGTCGGCTGTCATAGCGCCCGCTGTCGCCGTGCCAGAGTCGAACGCAGATGGTAGCGATGGACGCGGACCAGCCGTCCAACAGTGTACCTGCTTCTTACGGTGTACTACTGAAAGCTACTGAAAATTGGAACGGTCGTGTGTCCTGGGACTACCCGATACAGGGCGTCGACAGCGTGAGAGCGCTCCCGTGGGAACCGGACTGGCTGAACATCAAACCGTCCCGGTTCGGTTCCGTCGAGTCACTGCTCGACACTGTCGAGTACGCCCGCGAGCACGATATCCGGCTGTACGGCGGCGGCCAGTTCGAACTCGGGGTCGGCCGCTCTCACCTCCACGCGCTCGCCTCGCTGTTCTACCCCGACGGCCCGAACGACATCGCACCACGTGGGTACAACGTCCCCGACCCACCCGCCGAACTGCCCGGGAGTCCGCTCGACCCGCCGGTGGACCCGGTCGGTCTGGAGTGGTGAGACGGAGCGTGGAGCAACGGGAGCCATCGGCTGGTATCTCGTGTCTCGACGGCGGCCCGTTCGGGGGGCGAGAGCAATCGGGCAGGACGGCGGCTGTCGTGGCCGGGTCAGTCCTCGGCACGGTCGGCGACGGTCTCGCCGAGACCGTCGAGCGGACGGTCGGGGTTGTGCTCGTCGAGTGTCTGTGGCGCACCGAGCTGTGTGTCGGTCTCGTCGGCGTCGCGCAGTTTGGTCCGGCCACGGTGGACCGCGAGCGCGTCGTCGAGGTGGAGGTCGATCGCCTCGAGCAACGCGTCGGCCTCGAGCGGCTGGCCGATGCGTTCGAGATCAGCCACCTCGGCGCCGGACGGGACGTTGAACGCCCGCTGCGTGATGATCGGTCCCTGGTCGAGGTCCGTCGTCACGTAGTGTGCGGTGACACCGGCGATACGGACCCCGTTCTCCAGGGCCTGCAGGTACGCCTCGGCACCGGGGAACGAGGGCAGAAGCGACGGGTGGACGTTGATGATACGGTTCTGGTACCGGAACACGACATCGGGGCTGAGAATCCGCATGTACCGCGCGAGCACAACCAGATCCACCTCGTACTCGGCGAGCACATCGAGCAGTTCCGCCTCGTCGGGGGTGCCTTTCTCGTCGCCGATATCGTGGAACGGGACGTCGTACTGGCTGGCCAGCGGCTCCAGATCGGAGTGGTTCCCGATGACGACGCTCACGTCGGCGTCGAGCCGTCCGCTCGTCCAGGCCTCGAAGATGGCCTCCAGACAGTGAGACTCCTTCGTGACGAGCACCGCAATCTGGCGGGTCTCGCGGTCGGCGGGGAACCGGACCTGCACGTCGACACTGAGGTCCTCGCCCAGTTCCGCGAGGTCGGCCCGGAGTTTCTCGCGGGTGCAGACCATCTCCCCCGTGTCGACCCGCATCGACATCCGGAACACTCCCTCCCGGACCGCCTGGTCGAGGTCCTCGATGTTTATTCCGCGCTCGAACAGCAGCGACGTGACGCCGGCAATCAGCCCCGTGTCGTCCTCGCCGACGACGGTTATCTCTGTGAACTCCCGTGTCACGGCGACCAGCCCGTGTGCATACCCCCACCGAGGGCACCGGTTCTACAAAAACGCTTCGCGTTCGGAAGCGTCGGACTGTCACACGGGTGACACTCACCTCTGTCTGTGAGTTGTGCGGCGGTTTCGTCGGGTGAACCCCGACGGTTGAAATACCACGGCTCCGTACCGGCGGTATGCTCAGAGATGCCGTCGACTCGCCGGGCGAGCAGACGCCCGAGGAACTGCGGGAGATCTACGACGAGTTGCTCGTCGAGACGGTCCGAACTGTCGGCCCGGACGAGGTCACAGAAGCCCCGGGTGTCGACGAGCAACAGGTCGACGCGCTGCTCGCGGACGAGTCACCGTCGCTCACGCTGGAGGAGGCCGCGGCCATACTCGCAGCGAGCGACGACCGACCGGATGCCGACACAGTCGCCGCGGAGGCTCGCGACATCCTGCTGATGGGGATGTCGATGGCCGTGCTGGATGTCGAGGCGCTGGCCTCGGGTATCGACGACCGGATGGACCCGAAAGAGATTCAGCAGAAAGTCGAGGGGCGGTATCCGATGGCCCTCGACGAGTACGCCGTGATGCACAGCTACATCGAACAGCGACGGTGAGGGCCGTCAGCCTCGGTTACGGACATGGCGGGCGTGGATACACTCGTGTGTTGTTTTACAGTTCGTATAATCTGCTCTATACGAAGCTGTGGGTAACAGTACGTCTTTATGTAAGCGCTGTACAGTTACTGGCATGTTACCTTCCATCGCCGCCGAGGGCGCGGGAGGGTTCACCAGGAGCATCGGGCTCCCGTCCGGGGAACTCGTGCTACTGGCCGGGGTATTGGCTCTAGCGCTCGTTCTGTTGCTGGGGTACAGACTGTACAGGTCGGCGCGTGTGACCCCCGGTCAGCGGTTCGCACAGGTAGTCGGGACACCGGACGCGGTGGCAGTGTTGATGCACTCGGACCCGGACCCCGACGCGATGGCCTCGGCCGTGGCGGCCGCGGAGATCGCGGAGGAACAGGGTACAGACGCGACAATATACTACCCGGGGCAGATACAGCGCGACGAGAACCGGGCCTTCGAGACGGTGCTCAATCTGCAGTTCCAACGTATCGACTCCGGCGAGGATATCGCCGAACAACAGGTCGTCCTCGTCGACCACAACACGACACGTGAGCTGAAAAACGACGGTACACTGGCTATTATGGCGGTGGTCGACCACCACTCGGGTGACGGGACCGGCAGCCAGTTCACCGATGTTCGGCCGGAGCTCGGAGCGTGTGCGAGCATTCTCAGCGAGTATCTAAACGACCTCGGGCGAGCACCCGACGACACCTGGATCGATGTGCACCCTGACAACAAACAAAACCGACAGAAACTCCAGCAGACACGCGAGAAGGGGTTACTCCCTGCGAGCATCTCGACCGGGCTCGTCTACGGCATTCAAACCGACACAGACAATCTCACCGACGGCTGTACGGCGGCCGACTTCGAGGCGGTCCGGTATCTCTACAACGGTATCGACAACAACAGACTCAATCGGATGGCAAACCCCGATGTCGATGCCGAGACCCTCGAACTGCTGGCACAGGCTATCACCAACCGGGACGTTCGGTCCCCGTTTGCTATCAGCGATGTCGGAACGGTGTCCAACACCGACGCCATCCCGCAGGCGGCCGACGAACTCGAACGACTCGACTGCGTGACTGCTGTCGTCGTGATGGGTGACAAGGATGGCGTCATCAGACTCGCCGGCCGCTCCAGCGACGACCGCATCCACATGGGGAAGATACTCGGGACACTCACCGACAGCATCCCGCTCGCCGGCGGTGGTGGCCACGCCCGGATGGGTGGCGGTCGTATCCCAATCGAACACATGGAAGGGCTGGGACCCGGAAAGGGACTGAGCCGGGCGGAGTTCAAAGAACAGCTGTTCAAAGCGATGAACGGCGAGTTCTGAGCGACCGAACCCGACTGCTCACTCCGGCGTGACGCCGTCGTTGGTGATGCGCATCACCGCCTCACCGTCAGCCAGGTTCGGAGCGTCGACGAGCCGGACAATACGCTTGTCGGCCTTCGACTTGCGCAGGTAGATACGGAACGTGGAGGTGTGACCGAGGATGTTTCCGCCGATCGGCTGTGTCGGGTCGCCGAAAAACGAGTCCGGGTTCGACGCCACCTGGTTGGTCACGAGCACCGCGGTGTTGTTCAGGTCACCGACACGCATCAGATCGTGAAGATGTTTGTTGAGCTTCTGCTGGCGCTCGGCGAGCTGGCCCCGGCCGACGTACTCCGCGCGGAAGTGGGCGGTTAGTGAGTCGACACAGAGCAGTCGGACGGGGAACTCGTCGTCCTGACTCTCGGAGGCGATCTCCTGGGCTGTTTCCGCCAGCAGCACCTGGTGATTCGAGTTGAACGCCTTTGCGACGTGAATGTTGTCGAGCAGCGCGGTCAGCAGGTCGTCGAGCAGGGCATCGTCCCCGGCGTCGGCCTCACCCTCGTCCGCGACGTCGTGCAGAACCATCGTCGCCTCGATTACCTCGTCGTCCAGCCCGCGGACCATGTCGTCGATGCGCTCCGGGCGGAACGTGTCCTCCGAGTCGATGAAGATGGCGCTACCTTCCAGCCCGCCGTGCTCGGTCGGCAGCTGGACGTTGACCGACAGCTGGTGGGTGACCTGTGACTTTCCCGAACCGAACTCGCCGTACACCTCGGTGATAGACTGTGTCTCGACACCCCCGCCGAGCAGTTCGTCTGCCTCGTCGACACCCCAGGTGAGCTTGCCGATCTGCTCGCGCCGGTCGAGCACCGTCGCGCCGCTCTCGAACCCGCCGATGTCCGCCGCCTCCCGGGCCGCGCTGATTATATCTGACGCGCTCGACTCGCCGATATCCGCCGTGTTCGAGAGCTCGCTCGGACTTGCTACCGCGATCCCCTGGTAGCTCTCGAAGCCGTTGTCTATGAGCTTTTCCTCTGTCGCCGGGCCGATACCCGGCAGGTCTTGGAGGTCCTCGTCTGCCGACATACACATCTGTTGTGCCCCCTCCCACATAAAGCCCCGTTTACAGCAAGCTGAAAGTAAAACTGCCGGGCGCGAACGGTCGCGACTCGGGTCTCGAAAGAGGGTTGATGAGGGAGTGTATCAAACATCTCACGCTGCTGTATCGGGTGTCACGAACAGATAGTCACAGTCGCCACAGCGCGGGTGACCGGACAGATGTTCGATCCCACTCACGGCCCCGGTCGTGGCAGACAGACCGCCGGGGGGTCCATCAGGACGACGCGCTGTCTCTGATCCCCGGTTCTGTTGGTTCGTTCTCCTCGTCGTTGCTCAGTTGTATGAGATTGCGACGGCCGACACGGACCTTTTTTAGCTCCCCCTCGTCGGCCAGACGCGACACGACACGGCTCACCTTTGCCTCGCTCCAGTCTGTCTGTTTGACTATCTCCTGCTGTGGGAGTCTTCCCTCGACGGTGCTGTCGATACGTCTGATCTGTTCGTACTCGCTGGGTTCCGCGGCCGCGATACCACCAGTCCCCTCGGTCGTGATACCACCAGCCTCCTGTGCCGCGACATCATCGGGGTCCTCCGGGGAGGACTGCTCCACCCTGGACCGTCGTCTCCAGAGAATCGCTACCAGAACGAACAGTATCAGCACGGCGACACCCAGTCCGAGCACCAGTGCCTGGAGTCGCTGGTTCGACTCGCCTGCGTCCCTGGCCCACGGTGGAGGTCCCCGGGAGAGCACCGACCACAATCCGACAACACTCATCCTACACGGTACTTGCCCCACCTGGAGAAAAATCGCTCGGTCCGGTGTGGCTCGTCCCGGTCTGCTCCGCGGAAAACACCACGTAGAGCGACTCTTTCACGTGAAATCGTACGAAAGCGTCTCACAGGTTCATACCACCGAAGCCCGTAGCGACGGTCGAGGTATGGCAACGAACACAAACAACAGGAGTCTGCTCACCGTCGCAGTCGTTGTGGGTGTCGTGATGGTGCTCACCGCAGGTGCGGCTGCTATGACGCAGACGCAGACACAGAGTGGCGTAGTGGCACACGAACAACCGACGGAGGACCCGGGCGGTCCCGACAACGACACCGACGACGAGTTCGAACCCCCACGCGATGGCGACGATGATATCGACGACGAGTTCGAACCCCCCGGTGGTCCCGACGGCGACGACAACAAGACAACGGCCACCGTCACCGGTGTGCTCGAACAGGCAACCGGCGAGGACTACCGGCTCGATGGGTTGGCCATCGACATCGGTGCAATGTGGTACACGAACAGCACGGAGGCAGACACGGACCTCGACGGCGACGGAACGGTCGAGACGATCCGGGCCGAGTTCGACGGTCTGGTCGGCCAGAGTGTGACAGTAACCGTCGAGACAGACGGAATCGAGGGTGACGTGTTGGCGGTGAACGGCGAGCAGTATCGCGAGCAGGGGCCGCCACCGTGGGCCGGTGGTCCACACGGTAACGGTCCCCCTGACCACGCGGGTCCCTGAGGCCACTGTCTCTCGCTGCACTGCTGTGTCCGCTCTCAGCCGAGTGTGGCACGCAGTTCGGTTGCGCTCAGTGTGTTGAGCACATCGGCGGGTTCGGCCCAGCCACGGCGGGCGGTGGCGACGCCGTACCGGAGATACTCGTAGCTATCCGGTGTGTGGGCGTCCGTGTCGACGACGACCCTCGCGCCGGCGTCGATTGCGGTCTGAACGGCGCTTCCCCGGAGGTCGAGCCGCCGGGGATTTGCGTTTATCTCGAGTGCGGTGTCGTGCTCGGCGGCGACGGCTCGCGAGTCGCTCCACGTCGACGGTCATCCCGGACCGTTTGTTGAGCTGTCTCCCCGTCGGGTGACCGACGATGTCGACCTCGGGGTGTTTGGCAGCGGTCACGAGCCTGTCGGTGCCGTCACCGTCCAGTTTGATGTGTGGCGAGGCCACCACGATATCGAGCCTCGCGAGCAGGTCGTCGTCGACCGATACCGCGCCCTCCGTGTCGATATTCGCCTCGACACCGGCGAGCACCTCGATGTCGGCCTCGTCGTTGACCTCCCGGATGGCGGGCAACTGCTCGCGCAGCTGTTCGTCGTCGAGTCCGACACCACCGACCATACCCGGCCCCGTCGCGTGGTCCGTAATCGCGAGGTACTCGTGGCCGAACGCGTCGGCCGCCCCGACCATCTCCTCGATGCTCGCGGCGCCGTCCGACCAGTTGGTGTGAGTGTGCAGGTCACCGCGAGGCGCCGCCCGGGTGAGGAGATCCGGCAGGTCCCCCGCGACGGCCGCCGCCACCTCACCGCGGTCCTCGCGCAGTTCCGGGGAGACGTGCTCCATCCCGAGTGCCGCGTAGACACCCGCCTCGTCGGGCCCGGCGACACGCTCACCGACCCGCTGACCGGCGTCCGGGCTCTCGACAGCCGAGATGTCGAACAGCCCGTACTCGTTGAGCTTCAGGTCGCGGTCGATCGCGCGGTTGCGGACTGCGACGTTGTGAGTCTTGCTGCCGGTGAAATACTGCAGCGCGGCCCCGAACTCGGCCGGGTCGACCACCCGAAGATCGACCCGCACGCCGTCGAGCCTGACACTCGCTTTCTCCGACCCGGCCTCGACGACGCGCTCGGGGACCTCCCACGCGGTGAACGCGTCGACGACTGCGGCCCCGTCCTCGCTCCCGACGAGCACGTCCACGTCGCCGATGGTCGGCCTGCGTCGCCGGATCGACCCGCCGAGTTCGACCCGCTCGACCGCCGTCACACCGTCCAGAAACGCGAGGACCCGGTCTGCACGCGGGAGTGCACGTGCGAGTAACTCGCGCCCGTCGGCCTGGCGGGCGAAGTCGATCCCCTCGAGGATGTTCTGCTCGGTCGTCGCCCCGAACCCGTACAGCTCCTGTATCTCGCCGGCCTCCGCGGCCGCCTCGAGATCCGCGAGCGTCTGGACACCCAACTCCTCGTACAGTGTGCCGACGGTCTTCGGGCCGACACCCTCGATACGGGTCAGCGCGTCCATCTCGACGGGCAACTCCTCGCGCACCGCCTCGAGTTCCGCTATCTCGCCGGTCTCGACGTACTCGACTATCTTCGCCGAGATGGCGTCACCGACGGCGTCTATCTCGGCAACCCTGTCCGGGCCGTCGGCGGCCAGCCCCTCGATTGCGACCGACAGGTCGTCGATGCTCTCCGCGGCGTTGCGGTACGCGCGGGGCTTGTACTCGACATCCTGTGCCTCGAGCAGGTCCGCGAACTCATCGAGCAGGTCCGCCACCTCGTTGTTGCGGCTCATTGCTCATCGGTACGGTTTCGCCGGTCTTGTGTGGCCGGGTCGCCGGTGACTGTGGTGTCAACCCTCTGTGAGGACACGCTCTCTCAGTGCCTCACCGCGCTCGCGGAAGCGGTCGCGGACAGCCTCGACCGGGCGGTCCCGGAGCTCGTAACCCAGGTCCGGCGGAGTCGCCGCCCAGGAGCCGTCGGCGAGCAGGTGGTCGGCCTCGTACGCGAGCAGGCGGTCGTCGGCGGCCATCACACGCTCCCACTCCCCGGCCGTCGGCGGGTCGACCCCGAGACCGGTCCAGACTGCCTCGAGGATACCCCGCTCGACGGACTCGATACGGTCGAGTTCGGTTTTTATCGGCCGCGGGATATCGCCGAGATACGCCTCGCCGGCGTCGTGAAGCAGGGCGAACAACCGCAGCCGTGGTGTTTCGAACTCGCGGCTCACGCACATCGAGTGCTGTGCGACGCTGTAAAACTGCCGGCAGTGACCGCCGAACCGGCAGGTGTGGGCCAGTCCCGCCGCGATGTCGAGCAGACGAACGTCGGCCGGCCGCGGGTCGAACGGCCTGAACTCCCCGCCGGTGTAGGTCTCGATGACCGCGCTGTGAGTCTCTGTCACGGTTCAGTGTTGCCGACCGGCGAGTAATGTGTTCCGGTCGCTGTCACGACTGCGGACATACGTAACTGTCTCTCGCCCGTAGCCGTGGTGATGAGTCGAGTACAGGAGCTACAGTCAGTTCTCTCGGAGGGTGACGAACTCAACATCGTCTGTCACAACAACCCGGACCCGGACTGTCTGGCGAGCGCGCTCGCGCTGGGTCGGATCGCCTCCGTGGCCGGCATCGACGAGCACCACATCCTCTACAGCGGCGACATCTCCCACCAGCAGAACCGGGCGTTCGTGAACCTGCTCGATATCGACCTGCAACCGTTCGACGCCGCGACCGTCGTGGACCGTCCGGAGGGGTCGTTGCTCGCCTTTGTCGACCACTCGATACCGGGTGCAAACAACCGTGTGCCCGACGGAACCGCGCTCGACATCGTCATCGACCACCACCCCGCCGAGGCGATCGAGGCCCGTTTCGTCGACCACCGCGAGGAGCTTGGCGCCGCCGCGACGATTCTCACCCAGTACGTGCACACCCTGGAGATGGAGCCCGACGACACACTCGCGACGGCGCTCCTGTTTGCCATCCGGCGGGAGACGCTCAACTTCCTCCGCGGTGTGACCCGCGAGGAGTACGACGCCGCCGCGTACCTCAACGAGTACACCGACCAGGGTCTGCTCCGGGAACTGTCGAACCCGTCGGTCTCGGGCGCGACAATCGACGCCATCGCGACCGCTATCGGCAACCGCACCACAAAGGCGTCGGTGCTCATCTCCCACGTCGGCCGAACCCGCGAGCGGGATGCGGTCCCACAGGGAGCCGACTACCTCGCGACACTCGAGGGTGTGCAGACGGCTATCGTCTTCGGTGTCGTCGACGACACGATCCACCTCAGTGCGCGCTCCTCGGACCCGCGCGTCCACGTCGGCGACGCGCTCGATGCCGCATTCGCCGACGTCGGAAGTGCCGGTGGACACTACGATGTGGCGGGTGGTGAGATCCCGCTCGGCATCTTCGCCGACTACGAGAGCGATTCGCTCCAGCTGCTCGATATCGTCGAACAGGTCGTCACAGCCCGTCTCGTCGCGGAACTCGACCTCGATGACGGGGGCTGACCTGTCTCTGTGGTATGTCTACGGCATCTGACACCTGGGCACGCGTTACACGAACTGAGTCCGAGCGCCTCGCGGTTCAGCGCGGCGGTCACGGACCGCGCCCGCGACCACCGGTTTCGTCCTCCTGGCCGAGCGCTTTCCGCAGGAACCGGGTCCAGCGCTTCCGGTCGGCGACCTCCTGTGCCTGTGCCTCCGCCGCTACGTCGACCGGACCCAGAGCCTCGAGCTCGTTTAGTGCCCGGTCGAGACCGATTATCGCCTCGACGAGCTGTTCGCCCTCCTCGAAGCTGAGCGGCTCGTCCTCGAGCTGTTGTTTGCGCTGGAGACGCTCGCGCCGGAGGTTCCGCTTCGCCTGCTCGACGCGGTCGCGCTCGCCGGAGGGAACTGTGTCCCGCCGCCGGATCTCGAAGACGAACGTCTGGAGCGCTATCTCCTCGCCCTGTACCGTTATCTCGTCGGGGATGGACGCCCCGACGGTCGCGCCCTCGCGCTCGATGCGCTCGAGGAGCTGCTTGCGCTCGAACTCCTTCATGTCTCTCTGTTGGCGCCCCGCACACTTTGTCCTGTCTCTGTGAGTCTGTCCAGCAAGCCCGGCCGTTAGCTGGTTCGACAACCCCGACGGTGCGAGCCGGCTGTGGTTGTCCTCGTGTCGGTCGTATACCTGGACTCACCCTTCGTAGTACTGATACCCGTGCCCGCCTAACAACGGGTATGCAACAGTCCCGCGGCTTTCGGTCGCTGACGACCGAACGAGAAAACTACGAGCCGGCCATCGAGGGCTCGATTCCGGACTGGCTCTCGGGCACGCTCGTGCGAAACGGTCCCGGCCGGTTCGAGGCGGGCGGGGAACGGGTCAACCACTGGTTCGACGGGTTGGCGATGCTCCGCCGGTACGCCTTCGAGGACGGCACGGTCAGCTACACCAACCGGTTTCTCCGGACCGGGGCCTACGACGACGCGATGGACGGCGAGCTCACCGGCCAGTTCGCCACCGACACCCGGAGCGGTTGGCAGCGGTTCCGCGACCTCCTGACGTCGCTCGGCCCGCCGGCCCCGACCGACAACGCCAACGTTCACGTCGCCCGCATCGACGGGGAGTACGTCGCGCTCACAGAGGCCCCCCGTCGAGTCGCGTTCGACCCCGAAACGCTCGAAACCCGTGACGAGTTTAGCTTCGAGGACGACCTCACAGAGCACATCGCCGCGGCTCACCTCGTCGACGACCCGCACCGTAACGAGGTGGTCGGGTTCAGCACACAGTTTGGCCGGACCCACCAGTACAACATCTACCGGGTGTCGACGGACAGCCGCGAGCGTGACCGAATCGCCTCACTCGAGGCTCAGGGACCGGCCTACATCCACGACTGCAGTGTCACCGCCGAGCACGTCGTCATCGTGGAGTCGCCGCTCGTACTGTCGGTGCTGCGGTCGCTCAGCCCGTTCTCGCAGGGACCGGCCGATATGCTCGACTGGCGACCAGACCAGCAGACCCGGATACTCGTTGTCGACCGCGACACGGGTGAACTCGTCGCGGAGCCGACCGTCGGTGCCGCCTTTGCCTTCCACCACGTCAACGCCTATCTTGAGGACGGAACGGTCGTTCTCGACCTCGTGGAGTTCCCCGACGGCGATATCGTCGATGCGATGTCGATGGAGGCACTCGACGGCGAGGCGTTCCCCGACGTGCCCGACGGCCGTCTCGTCCGGTACCGCATCGACCTGGCGACAGACGATGTCACCCGGTCACGACTGTACGACGGCGGGTTGGAACTGCCCCGGGTCCCGCGGGCGACCGTCGGCAGAAAGCACCGTCATGCGTACGCACAGGCAACCGACCGCGACGGGGCAAACGGACTGGTCAAGATCGACTGCCGGACCGGCACTGCCCGCGAG
>KE356579.1:689342-696504 GCA_000416085.1 halophilic archaeon J07HX64
GGCGACGCCGAGGACGACGGTGTCGTGCTGGCGACGGCGCTCGAAGCCGACCGTGACCGAACCTCGATGCTCGTGTTCGACGCCGCGACGCTCGACCTGCTGGCCCGCGCCCCCCCTCCCCTCACGCCGAACCGTTCGGGTTCCACGGCCGTTTTTTCCCCGAGGTCTGATGCGTAACGCGGTCCCGGTAGAGACGGGGATCGGCCCGTGTCTGACCTGCGTAGACCGGCCCTCTCACACCCGACCCGGTGTGAAGCGACTCAGGTCAACGCGGACAGTTCGGTTGCGGTGACCGGGTTCGACGGCACCTCGTCGGCAACAGCGAGCTCGTAGACAGCCTGACTGGCCGCCCCGACCGCGAACGGGCGGTCCTCGCCCATCACCCGCGCGAGCGGTCCGAGTGCGCCGACGACTGCGAAGAGCTGGTTCGCGATCTCGGGGAAGTGGGGCTGGTCGGGACCGTACACCGGGCCGAACCGCGGGACGACCACGTCCATCTCGAGATCTGTGATCGCCGTCTCGGCGCGCCGCCGTGCCTCGATGTAGGCCTCCCTGACCAACGGCGGTTTTGTCGACGAGGAGATGTAGACGAACCGCTCGACCCCGGCGCGCTCGGCCTCTAACGCGACGAGCACCGCGGAGTCTCCGTTTACCCGCTCGAAGGTGACGCCGGCCTGTGGCCGTTCTGCGATGATACCGATGGAGTGTACGACACAGTCGACACCCGACAGCGCGTCGCGCCACGCGCCAGGGTCGAAGACGTCTGCGGCTATCCAGCGGACGTCCTCTGTCCAGGACCCGGCCTCGGGGCGACCGCTCCGCGAGACACCCGTCACCTCGTGTCCCTCGCGCACGGCACGCGCACAAACCCGCCGCCCAATGAACCCGTTTCCGCCCGTCACGAGCAGATGCATACATCCTGTTACGGCGTTGCCGGCAAAACCGCGTCGCTCCGGACTCCGTCGAGTGACCATCCGCTGGCCTGCGCCGCCGTGAACCGGCTATTCCCAACATGTTGGTGAAAGACTCACCGTGTCGGAAACACTCTCTCTCGATATGGAAGTCACAGACCGACTCCCATACGACCCGCAGACGAACTGCTCCGACAGGACCCGACACGTGTGGTCCCGTCCGGCACCGCGAGATACAACCGACACCGCACAGTCGGCCGGAGGGCGATAATGAGTACGACACCACAGACCACGGGAGAGCGCGGTGATAGTTCACCCCCCGGTGACCAGGACGCCGCGGGACTGGTGGCCTCTGCTACGGTGTCGGGGCTCACCCTCGCAGTCGCGTTCGGCCTGCTCGCGCTCAACGTCGAGTGGTTCTGGGTGACGTTTGTCGTCGGTTTCGCCTTTGTCCTACCGACCACCCTCGGGGCTGTCGCGTACCTGTACTCCGAGACAGACGACGACTCCGCTGGCGCGTCCGAGGACAGCCACACCCCGATGGACGAACCCCGGATGCAGTACGCACGCGGCGAACTCAGCGAGACCGAGTTCGAGCGCCGCGCCAGCGTCCTCGAGAACCAGCGGTGAGCGCCGCTGTTCACATCGTGTCCGCGGTGACTGTGTTGATCGCCCTCGACAATCAGCGATGAACGCCAGTCCATTGCGGTCTGTCCGGTGTATAACGGGGGTGGCCCTCGACAGTCGAGAGCACACACCTGCCGGCGGTCGGTGAGTACACAGACCCCGGTCTGTCCCCCTGACCGGGCGAACGCCGGGTATTTCTACCGGGGAACCCCAATAAGAGGTATGGGATTAAAAAAGGACCTGGCAAACGGGCTCATCTCGCTCGTCATCGGCATCGTGATAACCGGCTACACCGCGAACGAGGAGGATTTCGACCGGACCGAACTGCTGCTGTCGGTCGCCGTGTCGTCGTTTCTCTCTGGCTTTTTCACGAGTTACTTTGCAGAGTGACCGCGGGTTCGCCCGCGATTGCCGGCGCTACTGAGGCCGAACTCGAGGGCCGGTGAGCGGATCCGGTCTGGACAGCCTGTGAGCGGAGGAGAACGACCGACACAGTAAAATCAGAGCGGCCTGTACCGTCTGTCGAACATGGACAGGGAGTCCCGACGACGACTCGCGCTGGGTGTCGGGGTTGGTCTGTTGTTTCTGCTCATCGGGTACGTGCTGCTGTCGTTCGTGACAGTCGTCGTGTTCAGCGTGTTTCTGTACTACGCGGTGCGGCCGATCTTCCACTTTCTCACCCGCCTCGGTCTCGGCCGTCGGACGCGGGCCGTGCTCGCGATTGCTCTGTTCGGCATTCCGTTTCTGGTGTTGATAGCCTACGCGGTGTCGATTGTCGCGATCGAGGCGCAGGATTTCTTCGACGAGGATATCTCCAACCGTATCACGGCTGAACTCAACATCGGTGGGTTCGACCTCGAATCGCTGGAGATGTCTGTCACGGGCGATCTGTCGGAGCTCCCGGTCGACAGTATCGTTGACAGCGTGGTCGGGGCTGCCGGGGCAGTCGGGAGTGCGCTCGTGCAGTTGCTGCTCGTAGTCATCATAACCTACTACCTGCTGGTCGACGGCCCCCGCCTCGTCTCGTGGCTGCTCGACACCTACGACGACCCGGGTGTCGGGCGCCGGTACGCCAACGCCGTCGACGACGAACTCTCGACTGCGCTGTTTGGCAATATCGTCAACGTGTTCGTCACCGCAATCGCCGGTATCGCGGTCTTTCTCCTGTACAACGCCCTAGTCGACCCGGTGATCACGGTCCCGTACCCGGGGCTGCTCGGCGCACTCGTGGGTATCGGGAGTCTCATCCCCGTCATCGGCATCAAACTCGTGTACGTGCCGCTGACCGTCGGTCTGGGGGTGAACGCCTGGCTCGCCGACCAGCCCGAACTGCTCGGCCCGGTGGCTGTGCTTTTTGTCGTGAGCGCTATCGCCCTGGATTTCATCCCCGATTTCGTCATCCGGGCGCTCGTCAGCAGCGACGAGACACACACCGGACTGCTGGTCATCGGCTACATCCTCGGCCCCACGCTCTTTGGATTCTACGGGCTCTTTCTCGCGCCAATCCTGCTCATCTGTACGACCAACGCGGTGAAGATACTGATGCCGTACATCGTCTCCGGCGAGTCCGCCGGTAGACTCCAGACGACACTCGACCAGTTCACACCCGGCAAGACCAGGACGGAGACACAACCCGGCGACGACTGAGCGGTCAAGACCCCTCGTCGAGACGCCGCCGGAGCAGGAGCAGTCCACCGAGTGCGGCGAGTGTAGCCCCGACACCGAACCCCGGCCCGAACCCGTCGCCACCGCCCGTCGACTCCTCACCGTCTCCGGTGCCGGTGTCGTCCGTGCTGTCACCGCCGGTGCCATCGTCGTTGTCTCCACCGTCACTGTCGTCGCCGCCTGTACCACCGTCGTCGCCGTTTCCACCGTTACTGTCGTCTGCCGCCTGTACCACCGTCGTCGCTTCCTCCGTCACTGTCGTCACCACCTGTGCCATCGTCGTCGCGTTTCCACCGTTACTGTCGTCACCACCCGTGCCATCGTCGTTGTTTCCGCCGTCACCGGCACCCGTGGAGATGTCCTGGTCGGCGTAGCGCCAGTCACTCGGGTGGTTGAGGCTGCCGAGTCGGGCGCGCGAGCCCTCACTGGACCCCTCGGCGGGCACCGCGAGCGCCTCGACACCGCTCTCCGTGCCGACATAGAGTGTGCCCTCGTCCACCACCGGCGAGGAGGTGACCGACCCGTCCGTCTCAAACTGCCACTCCTGCTCGCCTGTCCCCGCGGAGAGCGCGTACAGATTACCATCGTCGCTTCCGACGAAGACGGTTCCGTCGGCAACTGTCGGCGAGGACTGCACCGCGTCGTCGGTTTCGAACGTCCAGACCGCCTCGCCGGTGACGGTGTCGAGTGCGTACACGAGTCCGTCGTCACTCCCGACGTAGACTGCCCCGCCGGCGACTGTCGGCGAGGATTCGACGCTACCACCGGTTTCGACGGTCCATCGGCGCTCCCCCGAGACGATCTCCAGCGCGTACACCCGACCGCTGTTGTCTCCGACGAACACCGCCTCGTCGGCAACCGTCGGTGAGGACTCGACCGTCCCCAGCGTGGAAAACGCCCAGAGCTGACCGCCGGAGACAGCCGCCAGCGCGGAGACGGTACCGTCTCGATCGCCCACGAACACCGTGTTGCCATCGACCGTTGGCGAGGCATCGACCCGGCGGTCGGTCTGGAACTGCCACTCCTGCTCGCCTGTCCCGGCGTCGAGTGCGTACACACCCGAGCCACTGGTTCCGACGAACACAGTCCCGCCGGCCACGGTCGGTGAGGAACTAACGGCACCGTCGATACTAAACTCCCAGACTGATTCACCCGTGACCGCATCCAGCGCGTGCACGGTGCCGGTACGACTGCCGCCGAACACAGTCCCGTCGACCACCACCGGTGACGAGAGCGGCCGGCCCGTGTCGAACTGCCACTCCTGTTCGCCCGACCCCGCGGAGAGTGCGTAGAGTGTTCCGGCGCGACTCCCGACGAAGATGGTGTCCTCGGCCACCGTCGGTGAGGCTTCCACGCCGCTTCCGGCCCCGAACTGCCAGCGTCTCGGCGGACGGATTGACAGCGACCGACTCGCTGTCGTCTCGCCGCTCTCTCCGGTGACGGTCACTGTCACCGTCTGGGTGCCCGGTTCGAACGTCCGGCTGACAGTCTGTCCGGTAACGTCGACGCTCCCGTCACCGGTCAGGTCCCACCCGTAGCTACCCGACTCACCGGTGGTGCGTGCCGTGAGTGTGAGTGGTGTCCCGCTCGGTGGATTGGACCTGTCGGTCTGGATTAACACCGCCTGTTGTGGTGACCCACCGACCTCGTTGTGTCCGAGCGTCCGGAGTGCAACCCGGGAGCCGCGACTCGAGGCCTCGACACCCGCATCCAGTGCGTAGACCAACCCGTCCGAACCTCCAAAATAGACGGTCCCGTTAGCGACTGTTGGTGCGGATCTTACCTGTCCGCCGGTCTGGAACCCCCAGACCTGCTCACCGGAGGCGGCGTCGAGCGCGTACAGGGTGCTGTCGTCGCTCCCGACGAAGACACGTCCGCCGGCAACCGTCGGTGCGGACCTGACCTGTCCGTCGGTCTGGAACGTCCACTCCTCCGCTCCGGACGCCGCGGTGATCGCGTGCAGGGTGCCGCTGTCGCTCCCGACGTAGACCGTCCCGTCGGCCACCGTCGGTGACGAACGAACTGTGGCCCCGAGTTCGGTCACCCACAACTGCTCACCGGACCCGAACGCGAGCGCTCGCAACCTACCCCCGTCGTCCGCGACGAACACCGTGTTGCCGGCAACCGTCGAAGCGGTCCGGACACCTATTCCAAACTCTGTTGTCCACCGCAACTCGTTGGACTCCACGTCGTACGCGTACACCGCCCCGCCGGCCTCCTCTATCCCAACTCTCGAGACGAGTACGGTCCCGGTAGCAGCTGTTGGTCCGTTGCGTGACAGCTGCGAGCCTCCCACCAGACTGGTCGACTGTAGGCTGTCGCCCGTCGCCGCGGACAGCACGTACACGTTTCCGAAGATGCCCTGCATGATGACCTGTCCATCGAGTGTCGTTGCCCCGGTGAGTGCCGTCTGAGCGGAGTCGAACGTCCACTCCGTGTCACCCGAGTCCCCCGAGAGTGCGTACCCGCCTCCGGCATTCCCTCCAGCCCCGACAAAGACAGTTCCGTCGAGCACTGCCGGTGATGTAAACGGTGCCAGACCATCGGTATCGAGCGACCAGACCTGCTCACCGGAGTCTGCCTCCAGTGCGTAGAAACCCTCCTGGGTACCTCCGATGAACACCGTTTCGGCGACCACTGTCGGTGACGAAAACCCCGACTCCCCGTTTGACACCGACCAGCGCAGGTCACCACCCGCGCCGCGACCGACACCGACACCGGCAATCGACACAAGACCGGCCCCGGCGGCCGTCCGGAGCAGGTCCCGGCGCGATAGCTCCGCCGAACCACGGTCCGGCCTCTCCTCGCTGCCTGTCATATGTCGCAGGTACGTGTCGAGTAAAAAATCCCTTTTGAATTGCGCGCCGTTCCCTGACGGTGTCGGAGCAAAGAGTGACCTGATATATCACAGCACCCCGGGCAACAGCACCGTCCCGTGCCCCGCGTCGGTTCCTGCCGCCCGACAGCACGACCGTACAGTCCTCCGTGGGTAGCACAGGCTGTCTCTCGGCGTTAGCCCTCGCCCTGGTCGTTCCGGTCGGCGTATCGGCGCCTGAGAAGCAGGAGTCCACCGAGTGCGGCGAGTGTGGCCCCGACACCGAACCCCGGCCCGAACCCGTCGCCACCGCCTGTCGATTCATCACCGTCTACCGAGTCGTCACCACCGTCTCCGGTGTCGGTGTCGTCTGTGCTACCGCCGTCCGTGCCACTGTCGTCGGCGTTTCCACCGTTACTGCCGCTCGTGCCATCGTCACCGACGTTCCCTCCGTCACTGCCGTTGCCGTCGGCGTTTCCTCCATCACCGGCATCCGTGGAGATATCCTGGTCGGCGTAGCGCCAGTCACTCGGGTGGTTGAGGCTGCCGAGTCGGGCGCGCGAGCCCTCACTGGACCCCTCGGCGGGCACCGCGAGCGCCTCGACACCGCTCCCCGTGCCGACGTAGAGTGTTCCCTTGTCTACCACCGGCGAGGAATTTATCTGCTCGCCTGTCTCGAGGACCCACGACAGGTCACCGGTGGCCGCGGAGAGCGCGTACAGATTCCCGTCCGTGCCCCCGACGAAGACGGTCCCATCGGCAACGGTCGGCGAGGACCGCACCGGATTGTCGGTTTCGAACGTCCAGACCGTCTCGCCGGTGACGGTGTCGAGTGCGTACACGAGTCCGTCGTCACTCCCGACGTAGACTGCCCCGCCGGCGACTGTCGGCGAGGATTCGACGCTACCACCGGTTTCGACGGTCCATCGGCGCTCCCCCGAGACGACCTCCAGCGCGTACACCCGGCCGCTGTTGTCCCCGAGAAACACCGCCTCGTCGGCAACCGTCGGTGAGGACTCGACTGTCCCCACCGCGGAGAACGTCCAGAGCTGGCCGCCGGAGACAGCCGCCAGCGCGGAGACGGTGCCGCCCCGGTCACACACGAACACTGTGTTACCGTCGACCGTCGGCGAGGCATCGACCC
>KE356579.1:696524-699835 GCA_000416085.1 halophilic archaeon J07HX64
CGCGTAGATGTCACCGTTGCCGAAACCTCGCCCGGCCCCGACGAACGCCGTCTCGCACATTACCACCGGTGTGGTGGCCGACCCCTCAGTCTCAAACGTCCAGAGCCGCTCACCGGTCGTCGCGTCCAGCGCGTAGACGCTGTCGCTACTCCCGACGAACACCGTTCCCGCGACCACTGTCGGCGAGGTGTTGACCGCGTTACCCAGATCAACCGACCAGCGCAGGTCACCACCCGCACCACGACCGACGCCAACTCCTACTGCCGACACGACACCGAGTCCGGCGGCCCCCCGGAGCAGTCCCCGCCGCGAGAGCCGGGCGCGACCCGGGTCTGAACCCTCGTCACCATCTGTCACGTCTGTGATTATGTGGGAATAGTGAAATCGCTTTGGCGACGCGGCGGTCTGGTCGGGCGCCCCGGGAGCGCGGACGCTCGAAAGAGGGGGAACTGATGGACACTCAATCGAGGGGGAACTCCCGTTCGCGCTCGCGGGTGACCGCCCTGGGTGGGATGGTTTCGCCGTTCACCTCGACGGCCTGCCCGTTGGACAGTCTGCCGAAGGCTGGTCCCTCTGGCACACCGAGGGTGCGCGCCAGGTCAGGGTCGAACGTCTCGGTGCTGGCCACGAGCACCCTGTCCCGCCGTTCGAGGCTGTCGTACCGGTTCCCGAGCACCGAGACGAGTCCGTCGAGGATCCGCTCGCGCTCCGCGATGTCCGCGAGCACGACCCTCCCTGTTGGACGGGTGCCGCCCTCGCCGGTGTCGAATGCGAGTGCCGTCTCCGCGACGACCGCCCGGGTCCGCTCGCGGTCGATACCGAACGCCTCGTCGAGCAGTTCACCGGGCAGGTCGGTGACGGCCCAGTCCCCGGCGTCGACGGTTTCGCCGTGACCGTCCTGTTGGCCCCCGTCGGCCCGGTTGCCGAACCGGAGCCCCTCCTCGACGGTTGCGACGGTCTGTTCGACCGCCCGGACGAACGCCAGTCCGACCCCGCTGGTCTCGCGCAGCCAGGTCTCGCTCACCGCCCGGTAGCCCAGTTCGGCGATCACGTCTGCGAGCGCCGGGTGCTCGCGGTCGACCAGCGCGCGGGTTGCCCGGCTCTCCTCGAACGCCGCATCGAGCACCGTCCGGAGCCTCTCTTTGTCCTCGCTGTCGGCTGCCTCGAGCCCCCAGTCGGCCACGATGTGTCCGGCCGCCCAGTCGGTCTCACGAACGACCCGCTCGAAGCGAGGGGCGTAGTGACCGCCGCCGAACCCGACAAACTGGCGGCGCGTGTGTTCCTCGCTGTCTGACCCGGTCCCCGCGTCCTCGACCGGTCGGTCCGGGGCGACCCCACACAGATCGAGAATCGCCTGTGCCACCGCACGCGCTGCCGCGGGGTCCTCCCACTGTGGCTCGGCGCTACCGACCTCTACGAACATCGACGGCGCGCCGACCTCGGAGGGACCGTGATGGGTGCACTCCATCCCGACGGAGTACCCCTCAGGTGCGTGTGTCTCTAGTGCGTCGATGACCCGTGCGTGTGCGCTCGGACACGCCCGGGCGAACTCGTTCGCGCTGCCGCCGAACTCGGCCGGGCCGGCGTTGCCGGTGTGATGGGCTGTTAGTAACTGTCCCGTCTCGCCGGAGTGTCGGGAGGCGAACACGACGAGTGTCGGGTCCGCGAACGCCGCCGCCGGCCGCTCCAGGTTCAGATGGAGCCCCTCGAACTCGCGCAGACACGCCCCTTCCGTCCGGTAGACGGTACCCCCACCTGCGGCGTCCGGGCGACTGTCGTCCTCGTGGTGCTCCCAGTCGTCCAGTTCCAGCAGGTGCTCACCGATGTGGGTCGAGGCGCTGTCCGCCCGCGAGACGACGATACCGAGCATCGCTGTACACTCGGGCCGACTCCCACATGACCGTTTTCATACCCTGCCTCCGGCCATCTCTGTCGCCGTTTTCCCGTTTCGGTGGTCTCTGCAAGCTTACAACGAATTTGCCATAGATTTAATACGCAGATACGTCATCGCTATACTATGCTCACGGTTCTCCAGAGCGTCCCGGGAAGTCTCGACGAGTTCAACTCCGAGTACGGTGACCTGATTGTCTCGTTCGGCATCACTGTCGTCTCGTTTGTCGTCACGTTCATGATCCTGTACCTCGTCGGCAAGCCGCTGATCGTCCGGCTCACGGGGCGCGCGCTGGACGAGCGGGAGTTCTCCCAGTCGATCGTCAATCTCGGAACGACCGTCGCCGGCACCATCGCGGTGTTCGGCGCCGTGGCGATCGCCGCGGTGGTCGCCGGGTTCCCGGTCATCCTCTCGGCGTTCGCGACTATCTTCGCGGCGCTCTCGCTCGGCCTCGCCTTTGCGGCCTCCGACATTGTCGAGAACTTTGTCGCCGGTATCTTCATTATCAGGGACGAACCGTTCGAGATCGGGGACTACATCGAGTGGAACGGCAACAGCGGTGTCGTCCGCGATATCAACCTCCGCGTGACGAAACTCGACACATTCGACAACGAACAGGTCACGGTTCCGAACAGCGACCTCGCGAACAGCGCGGTCACCAACCCGGTCGCAAACGAGACGCGGCGGCTCACGTTCGACTTCGGTATCGAGTACGGCGCGAGCATCGAGACGGCCCGGGCGCTCATCCTCGCGGAGGCAGCCGATATCGACGGTGTTCTCGAGGAACCGGAACCGGCGGCGCCGGTCACCGGTCTCGGCGACTCGGCTGTTATCCTGAACGGCCGGGTCTGGATCGACCCACAGGAGACCAGTGCCAGGGGTGTCACACACACGTTCGTCGAGAGGGTAAAAAAACGGTTCGACGCCGAAGGGGTCGGGATGCCGTACTCCTACACCGAGTTGACCGGCTCTATCGAGGTGGGGGGCGTCGAACCGGTCGTCGAACCGCCGGACAGCTGAGCAACACCGATCCCTGACGGATGTTCGTGAGGTGACGACGGCCGGTGGGTACTCTGCGGGGTGTGGTCGGCCAGTGCTCTCGACGCAGTCGAGCACGGAACGCCGGTCGACGCCATTCTCGAGTGTATCGAATCGAGCGGGATCGATGCTGTCGGGATGGGTACGCGTGGCACGGACGGGATTCTGTTCGGCGGCGTCGCCGAGGCGACCATACGCTCCACACCGGTCCTGACCGTCGCGGACCTGTCGTGACACAGAGGAGGGCGAGCCTGCCAGTCGACTAAAACAGCGGTGACGGGCAGTGGAGCGTGGTACGGTCGCCCGTCACAGCAGGTTGCCGGTCAACGTCGAGTCAAGCCGCTCACCGCTGGCGTTCGGGCCAGTGGCCGTATGCGAGGTC
>KE356579.1:699855-702620 GCA_000416085.1 halophilic archaeon J07HX64
GTGTCCCGCTCGGTGGATTGGGCCTGTCGGTCTGGATTATCACCGTTTGTTGCTGTGACCCGCCGACCTCGTTGTGCCCGAGCGTCCGGAGTGTAACCCGGGAGCCACGACTCGAGGCCTCGACACCCGCGTCTATTGCGTAGACCGACCCGTCCGAACTTCCAAAATAGACGGTCCCGTTAGCGACTGTCGGTGCGGATCTTACCTGTCCGCCGGTCTGGAACCCCCAGACCTGCTCACCGGAGGCGGCGTCGACCGCGTACAGGGTGTTGTCGTCGCTCCCGACGAACACCGTGTCGCCGGCAACCGTCGGTGCGGACCTGACCTGTCCGTCTGTCTGGAACGTCCACTCCTCCGCTCCGGACGCCGCGGTGATCGCGTACAGGGTGCCGCTGTCGCTCCCGACGTAGACCGTCCCGTCGGTCACCGTCGGTGACGAACGAACTGTGGCCCCGAGTTCGGTCACCCACAACTGCTCGCCGGACCCGAACGCGAGCGCCCGCAGTGCGCCCTCGTCACCCACGGTGAACACCGTTCCACCGGCAACCGTCGAGGCGGTCCGGACATCGACCCCGGGGTCGACTGTCCACCGCAGTTCGTCGGACTCCACGCTGTACGCGTACACTGTCCCGTCGGTTTCGTTCACCGCGGTTCCCGAGAGGAGCACGGTCCCGGCGGCGGTGGTCGGTGCGCCGCGTGTCAGCTCCTCTGCCTTTGTCGGGTTGGTCGACTGGAGCCTGTCGCCTGTTGCCGGGGACAGGACGTGGACGGTTCCGGCGAACCCCTGCATTATCACCTGCCCATTGAGCGTCGTCACCCCGGTGAACTCCGACACTCCAGGGTCGAACGTCCACTCCGTGTCACCGGAGTCCGCCGAGAGTGCGTACCCGCCGACAGGGGTGTCACCAGTCCCGACGAAGACGGTTCCACCCAGCACTGCCGGTGATGTGAACCGTGCCGGACCGCCGGTGTCGAACGACCAGACTTCCTCGCCGGAGTCCGCCCCCAGTGCGTAGAGACTGTCCCGGGCACCTCCGATGAACACCGTTCCGTCGACCACTGTCGGTGACGAGAACCCCGGCTCCCCGTTTGACACCGACCAGCGCAGGTCACCCCCTGCACCGCGACCGACACCGGCGACCGAGACGAGACCGACCCCAGCAGCCGTCCGGAGCAGGTCTCGGCGCGATAGGCCCGTCAAGCCACGGCCCGGCCCGTTCTGGTTATCTGTCACGTATTCCCTCTGCGTTGCGAGCTATAAAACCCCTTTGGGGCTGTACGCCACTCGATAACGACATCGGGATCCCGAGAGATCTGACAGAGCACCCAGATGTTCCCGGACAGCACCTCGGTTCAGCGACCGGCGTTTGTTCCCGCAACCCAGCATCGGTGACCACAGAACCTCCTGGGGGGGCTGGTACGGATCGCCTCTCGGTGTTAGCCCTCGTCTTGATCACCCCGATCAGCGTGTCGGCGCTCGAGGAGGAGTCCACCGAGTGCAGCGAGCGCGGTCTCCACCCCCAGACCCGGGCCGAGACCGTCGTCGCCGACCGATTCCTCTTGGCTCCCGTCTGTCCCACCCCCACCGGTGTCGTCGTTCGGACTGCCACCACCGGTGTTGTCGCCTGGACCGCCCCCACCGGTGTCGTTGTCGGGGGTTCCCTCGCGGTTGGGGCTGTCGAGTTCCTGGCCGGCGTAGCGCCAGTCACTCGGGTGGTTGAGGGTGCCGAGTCGGGTGCGTGACCCCTCACTCGTCCCCCCGGCGGGCACCGCGACTGCCTCGACACCGCTCTGTCTGCCGATGTAGAGTGTGCCCTCGTCCACCACCGGTGAGGAGGTGACCGGCCCGTCTGTCTCGACCGCCCACCTCGGTTCGCCGGTCGCCGCGTCGAGTGCGTACAGACTGTTGTCGTCGCTCCCGACGAGGACAGTGCCGCCGGCAACTGTCGGCGAGGACCGCACCCGGTTGCCTGTCTCGAACGTCCAGACCTGCTCACCGGTCGCCGCGTCGAGTGCGTACAGACTGTTGTCGTCACTCCCGACGAAGACGGTGCCGTCGGCAACTGTCGGCGAGGATTCTGACACTGTCACCGGTCTCGAACGTCCACCGGTGCTCGCCCGACACGATATCGAGTGCCGACACGCGGCCCCTGTCGTCGCCGACGACGACGGTGCTGTCGGCAACTGTCGGCGAGGACACGACCGTACTGTCCATCTCGAAGCGCCAGAGTTGGCCGCCGGAGGCCGCGGCGAGCGCGTAGACTGTCACTCCGCCCGCGACGAGGGCGGTCGCTCCGGCCACCGCCGGCGAGGTGCGCACCGCGTCGCCGGTATCGACCGTCCAGACCTGCTCGCCCGTCGCCGCGTCGAGCGCGTACAGTCTCCCGTCCAGACTGCCGGCGAACACGGTTCCGCCGACGACCGACGGTGACGACTCGACTGTATCGCCGGTGTCGACCGTCCAGACCTGCTCGCCCGTCCCGCCTCGAGCGCGCACACGTTGGTGTTCGAACCCCCGACGAAGACAGTTCCGTCCACCACCGTCGGCGAGGTTGCACCCCCCATACCGACATCGACTGTCCAGACCTGCTCGCCCGTCGTGGCGTCGAGTGCGTACAGACTCCCGCCCACGCTCGCGGCGTATACTGTCCCGTCGACGATTGTGGGCGCGGACCTGGCCGGCGTCGGGGTCCCGAACCGCCAGCGCCGCGGCGGCCGCACCGACACCACACGACTCGTCGTGGCCTCGCCCGCCGGCCCGGTGA
>KE356579.1:703923-705066 GCA_000416085.1 halophilic archaeon J07HX64
GTAGTGGTATCCGTTTTTCTCTATGATCGGTGCCTCCCGCAGGGACTCGAACAGGCGTTCCATGCCGGCGTTACTCCCAGGCGGCGCAAAAACCTGCTGACTCCTGGCCGGAACTCAGGCCGACAGCAACTCGGTCAGTTCCTGTACAACCGGGAGGATGGCCTCGCCCGTCACCTGGAAGTATTCGAGGTGTGCGAGCAGCACAAAGACGGTCCCCGCGGCACACGCCAGCCCGACTGCCACCCCGACTACGCGGTCGAACCGCCGTGTCCACACCGCGAGGACCCCCGTGGCGGCGACCAGTACCGCGGTCACGATCGACACTCTCGCGTTCAGTTGCGCAGCCCCGCCGGGTTGCAGTTCTCGGACCAGCGCGGCCACGAGCAGCAGCTGTCCGCCGACGAGCACACCGACACCGTAGCTCCAGAGGACGGTATCGCCCGCCCGCTCGAGGAGTCGGGTGACCGCCGCCGACCGCGCGAGCACGTACAGCCCGAGCGGAAAGACCGGCAGGAGGTACCGCTGTGTGACCTGCACCCGGAGCGGTAGCCGGAACAGGTACAGCACCACGAACGCCAGCACAATCCCGACCGCGAGTACGACAGTCGGGTCGACCCGCCGGAGCCGACTAACCTCTTTGCGGAGCCCCGACAGCCACGCACCGAGTGCTACAACTGAGAGCGCGAGCACCGGTGCCGTCTCCAGCACCGAGAGGTTCGTTCCGGCGAATCTGGCAGAGCCCGAGATGTCCGCGCCAACACTCCGGACGAACACGGTGTAGACCCGTTCCCGGTCGGTCGCGGCGGCCAGGCTGTCCTCAACGATGCTGAGTACGTTTGCGACAACCCCGCCCACACCATCGAGTGGCAACCCTCCACCGGGCCCCTCAGACCCCCCGCCACCGCCACCACCACCACCACCAGCGGAGCCTGTGTCGGCTGGTGTGACCACACCTGTCCCGTCTACCCCACGCGGCGGCCGGAGGACCTCCCCCGTCACGAGCGCGTTCGTCACCAGCATCGGCAGTAACGAAACAACGAAAACGGCACCGACGACGGTCAGACTCCGCCAGTCGTTTCGCGGCGCGGTCGGCAGGTCGACCGCCACCAGGGCTGCGAACACGAACAGCCCCTCCGCGGCGTG
>KE356579.1:705086-707128 GCA_000416085.1 halophilic archaeon J07HX64
CCCGAGGAGTTTACTGCCTGCCCCGAGGAGTTTACTGCCTGCCCCGGGGAGTTCACTGCCTGCTCCGTCCGAGCGTCGACTCACCCCGAACAGGTAGAGCACGGTCAGCACCGCGAGCACGGAGAAGATGTGTCGCTTCGGTATCGCCGCCCAGAACCCGACCGGGAGGGCGACCACACTCGCCGCGCCCGCGAGAGTGGCGATACGACGCCCGCCCTGCAGAGCGAGCAGCCGGTACAGCACCACCGCGCCGAGCGCTGTCGCGAGGAGCCCGGTGATCTGGAGCGCGAGCAGCGCCAGGTCCGGGTCGTCTATCGGCGTCGCGAGCAGCAGGTTCAGGACGAACGAGAGCACCACCAGCGGGGCAACGGCGAGTGTCCCCGTCTGGCGGTGCCCCGTGAGGTCACTAACCACGACCCCGAACCCGAGTACGGCGAGATGCCAGCCCGCGATCAGCGCCACCCGGAGGTCAGCAACCGCGTCGACGGCCTGCAACAGCCACAGCGCCGGCAGTGACCCGACCAGTTGCCCGTAGTTGCGTCCGTACACCCGCCCGTCTATCAGTTCGATCCCCGGTGATCTGGCGTAGTCGCCTCCCGCGCGCTCGATCCAGAGTCGACCCTCGCTGAGCGCCTCGACTGTCTGAACGAGTGTTACGTTGTCGCTGATGAACAGACCGGCGCGCCAGGTCAGCACCCCGAAACACAGCGCGCCCAGAAACAGCGCCAGTCCCACCCGGTCGCCGAACAGCCACCGCCCGACCCGGGTGCGGGCGCGGTACCGGTCACCGCTTCCCGACGATGGACGGTCACCCCCTCGGTCGGGTTGGTTGTCGCTGTTGTTCGTCCCTGTCTGGTCACGCTCATCGGTCATATGTTCCGGACAATAGCCATTGTCGAACCCAGACACCGGGGTGAAAAAATGGTTGCGGTCCCCGAACTGTCGTTGTTAGCAGAGCGAACCGCGGGTGTTTTACTTTCAGAGTATCTACCGGATACAATGAGCCAGAAACGGGAGAGACCGGCGGGAGACCTCCGGCAGACAGGGATGTCGCTGAAACACGACCGAGAGTGGGACTACGAACTCGAGCGCATCGTCGACGCGGTCGAAGAGCGAGAGGCAACCTCCGTGGGCTTGCAGTTCCCCGAGGGGCTGAAACGGCGTGGTCCCGGTGTCGCCGACGACCTCCGGACGCTGCTCTCCGAGGACGTGTCGGTGTTGTTGTCCGGCCAGCCCTGCTACGGCGCCTGTGACCTCGACACATACCTGATGCGACGTACCGACGTGTTTGTTCACTTCGGTCACTCGCCGATGAAGGATTCGGACAAGATAATCTACGTGCCGCTGTTCTCGAACGTTGAGGTCCAGCCGATTGTCGACCGCGCGATGAACGAACAGCTCGCCGCACCCGAGGACGACCCCGATGTCGGACTGGTGACTACAGCCCAGCACATGAACCTGTTCGACGAGATGCGCGAACGGCTCGAGACAGAGGGCTACACCGTCCACACACAACGGGGTGACGAGCGACTCACGAACGAGGGGCAGGTCCTTGGCTGCAACTACGCCTCCGCCAACGTCGACGCCGACCAGATACTCTACGTTGGCGGCGGCAAGTTCCACCCACTCGGCCTCGCGATGGAGCACCCCGAGAAACACGTCGTCATCGCCGACCCCGTCAACAACGTCGTGACGGTCGCCGACAACGAGCAGTTCATGAAAGAGCGCTACGCCTCCGTCCACAAGGCGATGGACGCGGACACCTGGGGGGTCATCTACTGCACGAAGATCGGTCAGGGCCGCTGGGACGAAGCCGAGGAGATCGTCGACAACAACGAGAACGCCTTCCTCATTGCGATGGACGAGGTCACCCCCGACCGTCTGCGCAACTTCGGACTCGACGCCTACGTGAACACGGGCTGTCCCCGCATCACCACCGACGATGGCCCGCAGTTCCACAGTCCGATGCTCACACCCGGTGAGTACAAGATCGCTGTCGGTGAGAAACCGCTCGACAGTCTGGAGTTCGACACCTTCCACGG
>KE356579.1:707148-709877 GCA_000416085.1 halophilic archaeon J07HX64
GCGAGGGGCTGTTGACGGCACTTTACCGGTTCGACCCGGTCGAGGTGCTCCCGGGACCGGACGCCCGGGCAGACGACGCACTGCTCGAGCAGGTGCGCGAGACGACCGACGCGACGCTCACACTCCACACTGCCGAGGCGTTCGCGCCCGGCCGGGCCCGCCACCGGGTCCGCGAGCAGTTCGGCACCGAGACAGTCGAGAGTCTGGGTATCGACGACATCGCGGCACAGGCCGGGGGCGCGGTGCTTTCCTACGTCGAGGAGACGGGCGCAGGTGTGCTCGCCTCGATGACCCGCCTCCAGCAGCACGGCACGGGCGAGCACGTCCACCTCGACGGGACCACACAGCGCAACCTCGAACTCACGGAGACGATGAGCGGCGGTTCCGAGGGGAGCCTGCTGGCGACGGTCGACCACACGGTCACCAGCGCCGGCCGGCGACGCCTGACAGAGTGGCTCCAGCGCCCCCGGCGGGACCGGGCGGAGTTGACCCGCCGGCTCTCGGCGGTCGAGGCACTGACCGGGGCAGCGATGGCCCGCGACCGTCTGCGCGAGACACTCGACGGGGCCTACGACCTCGAGCGGCTGGCCTCGCGGGCCGCCTCGGGGAGCGCCGACGCCCGCGGACTCCGCGCCGCGAGTGAGACACTCGGACTGCTCGAGGATATCGGGTCGATTGTCGCGGAGACACCGGCGCTCGCGGAGTCACCGCTCGCGGGCGTGCTCGACCGACCGGACCGCGATGCCGCCGCCGACCCTCGCCGCGACACTCGACGAGGCACTCGTCGAGGACCCTCCCGGGACCGTCACGCAGGGCGGGCTGATACGCCCTGGGTACGACGACGAACTCGACGCGATACTCGAGGAGTACAACGCCGTCTCGGGGTGGCTCGAGGACCTGCCGGCCCGCGAGAAGCGCCGGCACGGCATCACACACCTCACCGTCGACCGCAACAAGACCGACGGCTACTACATCCAGGTCGGCAACAGCGAGACCGACAGGGTGCCCGGGGAGTACGAGCACGTGAAGTCACTGAAAAACAGCGAGCGTTACACCACCCCCGAACTCGAGGAGCGCGAGCGGGAGATGCTCCGTCTGGAGGAACAGCGCCACGAGATGGAGCAGGAGCTGTTCGAGGGGTTGCGCGAGCGGGTGGCCGAGCGGGCGGACCTGCTGGGGTCGGTCGGTCGGGCGCTCGCGTCTGTCGACACACTGGCGGGTCTGGCAACCCACGCCGTCCGTAACGACTGGACACGGCCGGAGCTCCACGACGGCGAAGCGCTCGCGGTCGAGGCCGGCCGTCACCCGGTCGTCGAACAGACAACCGAGTTCGTGCCGAACGACATCCGGATGGACGCGGATCGCCGGTTCCTGCTCGTCACGGGACCGAATATGAGCGGCAAATCCACCTACATGCGACAGGTCGCGCTCGTCACGCTGCTTGCACAGATCGGCAGTTTCGTTCCGGCCCGGAGCGCCCGGATCGGTCTGGTCGACGGGATCTACACCCGGGTGGGGGCACTGGACGAGCTCGCACAGGGCCGCTCGACGTTCATGGTCGAGATGCAGGAGCTCTCGAACATCCTCCACTCCGCGACCGAGGAGTCGCTGGTCATCCTGGACGAGGTGGGTCGCGGCACCGCGACCTACGACGGTATCTCCATCGCGTGGGCTGCCACCGAGTACCTCCACAACACCGTCGGCGCGAAGACACTGTTTGCCACCCACTACCACGAGCTGACGAGTCTGGCCGACCACCTAGAGCGGGTGGCGAACGTCCACATCGCGGCCGACGAGCGTGACGGCGACGTGACGTTTCTCCGGACCGTCCGGGAGGGGCCGACCGACCGGAGCTACGGTGTCCACGTGGCCGACCTCGCCGGTGTGCCGGACCCGGTCGTCGAGCGCTCGCGTGATGTGCTCGACCGTCTGCGCGAGGAGAAGGCAATCGAGGCCCGCGGGAGCGGCGGCGACGGACCCGTACAGGCGGTGTTCGACCTCGAGAGCGGCCAGTTCCAGAGGGACGTGGCTGCCGGGGACCGGACCGCGACGACAGATGCGGCCGGCGAGGACACCGACGAGTTGCGCGAGATTCACGGTGAGGCCGCGGCAGACGTGCTCGACGCCCTCTCGGCGCTCGACGTGAGTGAGACGCCGCCTGTCGAGCTGCTGAGTCAGGTCCAGGAGTGGCAGCAGAAACTCGAGTGACCGGCCGGTCAGGCGTGGTAGGCCGTCTCCTCTGTCTGAACTCGTTTGACCGGTCGCCCCCTTGCTGCCGATGCCGAGGAGTCACCTCACCCTCGGCGTCGGTTGTCTCGACCGTGACCGTCGCGCTGTCGAGGGTGAGGATGCCGCCGGTGATGAGGTTCCTGGACACCGTCGAGTCTGTGACTGTGAGCACCACACCGTCGAGACGACTCTCTGTGGTGACGCTGTCCAGGCTGTCGTCGCCGGTGGTGACCGGTCCGGTCACTGGTAGCGTCGCCGGGTCGATGTCGCCGGCGCTCGTGACCGAGCCGTACACGTCACCGCTCCCCCCGAGTGTAACTGTGATACCGGGCAACAACACCACCCCGAGAACAGGACTCACACCCCGGTCCTGTCTGTCACCCGCTCTGTGCCCCCGGTCTGTATACCCTGCTCGAGCTCGTACCACGAGGTCGGACTGTCTCAGACACAATCTGGGACCGCCTATCGATACTATCTCAACGTAGCCTACCCGTCCCCCT
>KE356579.1:709897-711255 GCA_000416085.1 halophilic archaeon J07HX64
TCGCTGTCTGACGGTCCGGCGTCGGTGTCGGTGTCGTGGTCCGTCACCGTGCCGCGAGGGCAGAACGCATAATAGGATTGATGACGAACGGAAGCCTATGTCAGTGTCAGATGGGGTACTCTCGCAGTTCAAACAGCCGGAGTACACGGGTGAGAATCGTTGCATGCCGTGCACAGTCGCCAACACGCTCATGGCGGTGGGTGCGAGCGGTACGGTGGCCGTCGGTGGCGCGGTGGTGGCCGCGCCGCTGGTCGGTGCCGCCGCGGGCGGAGCAGTGTTCGTCGTCTCGATGCTCGCGATCTACCTCCGTGGCTATCTCGTCCCCGGGACACCGGAGCTGACCAAACGGTACTTTCCGCCGTGGCTGCTCAGACTGTTCGGCAAAGAGCCCGTGCTCGAACAGCACCAGCCGGTCGAAACGGACGACGGATTCGACCCGGAGACGACGCTCGTGCGGGTCGGTGCACTCGAGGAGTGTACCGACGGTGACGACCTCTGCCTGACCGACAGCTTCGGTGACAGCTGGCAGACCGAACTCGAGGCGCTCGACAGCGACACCGGTCGCGACGAACTGCTCGAACTGCTGGATGTCGACACCGGTGAGGTGGAGTACTCCGAGTTCGGCCGCGCGTTCGTGGCGCGACTCGACGGACAGACCGTCGGCAAGTGGGAGTCCGAGGCGGCGTTCCTGGCTGACCTCGCCGCCGCTCGCGTGTTCGAACAGCACTTTTCGGGGTGGGCCGACCTCTCGGTGGAGGCCCGCGGCCAGTTACTGAACGGTCTGCGGCTGTTTCTCGACGTCTGTCCGGACTGCGGCGGTGCGCCGACGTTCGACTCGGAGACTGTCGAGTCGTGCTGTTCGACCTACGATGTTGCGGCGGTCACCTGCGGGGACTGCGAGTCACGGCTGTTCGAGGCCCGTGTCGACGCCTGACTACGGCAGAATCTCTCCAGGGTCGTCGGCGTAGGTGACGAGAACCAGCACCACACCGATGGCGATTGTCGCGACGATACCGAGCAACTGCACGAGCAGCACCGACGTGTTCACCGCTGTCGTCCACGGCGCGCCGAGCAGTGTCCCGAACCCGACGACGATGACGAACCCGCCAACGAGTACGCCGAGTACCGATAGCCTGTCCTCGAAGTTGATGGGGCTGTCCATACTCATCTGTCCATACCTGTCGGCCTAAATCTGTGGGTTCGAGTACGTCCCTGTCGAGCGTACTCCCCTTCGAGTGTTTTCCCCTTCGAGTGTTTTCCCCTTCGAGCGTGTCCCCCTTCGAGCGTGTTCCCCTTCGAGTGTGCTCCCCTTCGAATATATTTCTCTTCGAGTGTGCTACTCGAGTGCAGTCTCGATA
>KE356579.1:711275-713804 GCA_000416085.1 halophilic archaeon J07HX64
CCGCCGAAGTCGTCCATCTGCTCGGCCGCCAGGTCGTGCCCCGGATGTCGTTCCAGACCGGGGTAGTACACCGCCGCCACGTCGGGGTGGTCGTCCAGACGGTTGGCGAGAGTCCGGGCGTTCTCACAGTGGCGGTCGAGCCGGAGCGGAAGCGTCTTTATGCCGCGAAGCACCAGAAAACAGCCAAACGGGTCCGGCGTCGCGCCGACGCTGTTCTGGTAGAACCCGAGACGCTCGTCGAGGTCGGGGTCGTCGGTCACGAGCGCGCCGCCGACCACGTCCGAGTGGCCGCCGAGATACTTCGTCAGCGAGTGTGAGACGATGTCCGCGCCGTGTTCGAGCGGCCGCTGGAGGTACGGCGTGGCGAACGTGTTGTCGACGGCACACAGCGCGTCGTTTGCGTGGGCGACCCCGGCCAGCGCCGCGATGTCGTTCACCCGGAGCAACGGGTTCGTCGGTGTCTCCACCCAGACGAGCGCCGTCTCCGGTCGCACGGCCGCCTCGACCGCGTCCAGGTCTGTGGTATCGACAAACGAGAACGCGAGATCGTAGTCCTCGTACACCTGCCGGAACAGACGGTGGGTACCCCCGTAGATGTCGTCGCCGGCGATCACGTGGTCACCACTCTCGAGCAGGTTCAACACGGTGTTGATGGCGGCCATACCGCTGGCAAAGGCCCGGCCGTGGTCAGCCCCCTCGAGTGCGGCCAGGTTGTCCTCGAGCACCGCCCGCGTCGGGTTCCCGGTTCGGGCGTACTCGTAGCCGCGGTCCTCGCCGGGTGCGTCCTGTGTGAACGTCGAACTCGTGTGGATCGGCGGCATCACCGCCCCTGTCGCCGGGTCGGGGTCCTGACCGGCGTGGATGGCGCGTGTCTCGAATCTGCTTTGCTCGTTCCCGTCCGTTGCCGGTGTGGCTCTGTCGTGTGCGTCGGTGGCCGACTCACCGTTCTTGGCGGGCGAGCCACCGTCGGTCGTCGGGTGCGTGGTCTGGTTGTCTGTCTCGGCAGGCCGTTCACTGTCCGTCGTGGTGTCGTCTGTGTGTTTATCGGTCATACTGGGTGTACTCGCAGGTCGGTCTCCGGTCGGTCACCCGGGCTCCTCGTCGGCCCAGGACTCGAAGGAGTCGTAGACACCCTTCGAGAGGTAGCGCTCGCTGGAGTCCGGAAAGATTGTGACGACCGTCTCGTGAGGAACATCGAGCGCGCCGTCGCCGATACGCCCGGCGACATCGAGGGCGGCGACGCTCGCGGCGGCAGCGCTCGACGCGACGAGCTGGCCCTCCTCGCCGGCGAGGCGGTGCATCTCCTCGTGGGCTGCCCGGTCGGTCACCTGCCGGACCTCGTCGACCAGTTCCGGGTCGTACAGCTCGTTTGTCGCGAGATTACTCGTCCCGATACCCTCGATGGTGTACTCCGCTTGCTCGACCTCGCGGTCCTCCGTCCGGGCGAGCAGTGACCCCTCGGGTTCGACCGCAACAACGTGAACGTCGGGGTCGTGTTCGACCAGATGCCGGGCGGTTCCCATGAGTGTGCCGGCGGTCCCACAGCCGGCCACGAGCGCACCCACCTCGCCGTCTAGTGCCGCTCGTATCTCCGGGCCGGTGGTCTGTGCGTGGGTCTCCGCGTTCAACTGGTTCGAGAACTGCTGTGGGACAACGGCGTTTTCCATCTCCGCGACGAGTTCGGCTGCGTGCTCGATTGCGCGTTTCATCCCGTCCTCGGTTGGCGTGTTTACCACCTCCGCCCCGAGTGCGCGCATCAGCACCTGTTTCTCGACACTGAACTCCTCCGGAACGACAAAAACAACCTCGAGATCGAACTGTGTGGCTGCCATCGCCATCCCGATACCGGTGTTGCCGGCAGTCGGTTCGACCACGGTCCCACCGGGGTCGACATCACCACGTTCGAGCATTCGGCGAAGCATGTGCTCTCCGATGCGGTCTTTGATACTCGCGCCAGGGTTGAACGACTCGAGTTTGGCGAAAACCGGCACCTCGTCGGTGCTCGCCTGCACGCGCACCAGCGGTGTCTCACCAACCGCCTCCAGTACCGACTGGAGTGGCTCTGTGTGGGTTGTCATCGTCCCGTGCCGGTTGCGTTCCCGCTCATCTGTCTTCGCATTACGTTTGTGGTCAACCCACATAATCTGTTCTATCCCTCCCGGTGACAACGAGAGGGTCCTGTGTTCAGGGTATCGACGAGACGTGGGGTGTCCCGCTCGCACACCAGAACGCGATATGTTCTGTGGGCGAGTGTTGCTTTCCCTCCTGACTGTTGTCGCTGTGGTCATATCGTACGATAGCAACCCGAAACAACGGGTGGGGGCTGTTGTTCACCGGTCATTGCCAGACTGTGTGATGGGCGGACCCGTCGAGCGCCGGAGCGCTCACAGACACGGCCCGCGTCAGATATCGCCGCGAGTTGTCTCAGATGAGCCATACTTCTCACACAGGACAGGCGGAGGGTCGAGGACACCAGCGCTCCGAACGAGAGACCGGCGGGTGCGTGCAGTCCGTGCTCGCATCGAACCG
>KE356579.1:713824-718429 GCA_000416085.1 halophilic archaeon J07HX64
TGGGTCTCCGCGTTCAACTGGTTCGAGAACTGCTGTGGGACAACGGCGTTTTCCATCTCCGCGACGAGTTCGGCTGCGTGCTCGATTGCGCGTTTCATCCCGTCCTCGGTTGGCGTGTTTACCACCTCCGCCCCGAGTGCGCGCATCAGCACCTGTTTCTCGACACTGAACTCCTCCGGAACGACAAAAACAACCTCGAGATCGAGCTGTGTGGCTGCCATCGCCATCCCGATACCGGTGTTGCCGGCAGTCGGTTCGACCACGGTTCCACCGGGGTCGACATCACCACGTTCGAGCATTCGGCGAAGCATGTGCTCTCCGATGCGGTCCTTTGATACTCGCGCCGGGGTTGAACGACTCGAGTTTGGCGAAAACCGGCACCTCGTTGGCGCTCGCCTGCACGCGCACCAGCGGTGTCTCACCAACCGCCTCCAGCACCGACTGGAGTGGCTCTGTGTGGGTTGTCATCGTCCCGTGCCGGCTGCGTTCCCGCTCATCTGTCTTCGCATCACCTTTGTAGTCGACCCACATAATCTGTTCTATCGTTACCGACGACAACGAGTCGATCCTGTTGTTCACCCGTCATTACTAGACTGTGTGACAGGCAGCTGGGACTCGTGGAGGTCTGGAGAACTCACAGACCGGACCTGCCCGAGTCAGACGCCGCCGCAAAATCAATCAGAAAATACACGTTTGCCACACGGGAAAGGTGGAGGGTCGAGAACACCAGCACTCCGAACGAGGGGCTGACAGGTGCGTACAACCCGTACCGGCATCGGACGGATTGTCCAGTGTTATCGAACAGATTGTCCAGCGGTGTCGGACGGGCCGACGGCACACGAGCGGGACCCTCTGTGGTCACCCCGAGGCGGGTGTCGCACGGCGTCGTCGGGTCTCCGGTAACACAAAGCATATCTCTTTTCGTACCTCATAAAAGAACAAGGACTCAGAAATACAATGAACGAAGTTCAACTGGAGGTAGCGAAAGCGTACCCGAACGATTCGGGGCGAGGTATCGCACGCCTGGACCCGGACACGCTGTTGCACCTCAAACTCTCACCCGGGGATATAATCGAGATCGAAGGGGCAGATACGACCGCGGCAAAGGTCTGGCGTGCCGACCGACAGGACTGGAACACCGACACAGTGCGTATCGATGGGTTCACCCGCCAGAACGCCGACGTGGGGATCGGCGAGCGCGTCGAGGTACGGAAGGCGGAGGCTGAAAAGGCCGAGACGCTCGTGCTCGCGCCGCCCGAGGAGGCGAGCGTCCAGTTCGGCAGTGACGCCGCGGGGATGGTGAAACGACAGATCCTCAAGCGGCCGGTTGTCGCCCGCGACATCGTCCCCGTGATGTCCTCGACGAACCACCCGTTCATGCGCTCGCCGGGACAGGCGATCCCGCTCATCGCAGTCGACACCGAACCCGAAGGGGTCGTGCTCGTCACGGAGGACACCGAGGTCGAACTGCGCGAGGAACCGATCTCCGGCTACGAGAAGACCGGAAGCGGCATCACGTACGAGGATATCGGTGGTCTCAGAGGCGAGATCCAGCGTGTTCGCGAGATGGTCGAACTGCCGATGAAACACCCCCAGATATTCAAGAAACTCGGCATCGAACCGCCGAAAGGGGTGTTGCTGCACGGTCCGCCCGGCACCGGAAAGACCCTGCTGGCGAAGGCTGTCGCAAACGAGACATCGGCCTCCTTCTTCTCGATTGCCGGACCGGAGATAATCTCGAAGTACTACGGGGAGTCCGAACAACAGCTCCGGGAGATATTCGAGGAGGCAACGGAGGAGGCACCGAGTATCATCTTCATCGACGAACTCGACTCTATCGCCCCCAAACGGGAGGACGTCACGGGTGAGGTGGAGCGACGGGTCGTCGCGCAGTTGCTGACGATGATGGACGGACTGGAGTCTCGCGGGCAGGTGGTCGTCATCGCGGCGACGAACCGCGTGGACTCGGTCGACCCGGCGCTTCGCCGCCCCGGTCGGTTCGACCGCGAGATAGAGATCGGCGTTCCGGACGAAACCGGGCGCGAGGAGATCCTCCAGATCCACACCCGCGGGATGCCGCTCTCGGACGATGTCAGCCTCGGTCGACTCGCCGAGGAGACACACGGGTTCGTCGGCGCGGACATCGAGAGTCTCACGAAGGAGGCCGCGATGAAGGCGCTTCGGCGGTACCTCCCCGAGATCGACCTCGACGAGGAGGACATCCCGCCGAGTCTTATCGACCGGATGATAATAAAGCGCAACGACTTCCAGGGTGCGCTGAGCGGGGTCTCACCGAGCGCGATGCGGGAGGTGCTCGTGGAACTGCCGAAGATCACCTGGGACGATGTCGGGGGCCTCCCCGAGGTAAAGTCCGAGGTACAGGAGAGTATCGAGTGGCCGATGAGTTCACCCGAGAAGTTCGACCGGATGGGTGTCCAGCCGCCCTCGGGCGTCCTGCTGTACGGTCCGCCCGGCACCGGAAAGACGCTGATGGCGAAGGCTGTCGCAAACGAAACCGACGCCAACTTCATCAGCGTGCGGGGGCCACAGCTTCTCTCGAAGTGGGTCGGCGAGTCCGAGAAGGCGATCCGACAGACGTTCCGAAAGGCCCGACAGGTCGCCCCCACAGTCATCTTCTTCGACGAACTCGACTCGCTCGCCCCCGGCCGCGGTGGCGATGTCGGCTCGAACGTCTCCGAGCGTGTCGTCAACCAGTTGTTGACCGAGATGGACGGTCTCGAGGACATGGGTGAGGTGATGGTCATCGGCGCGACGAACCGCCCGGACATGATAGACCCCGCCCTGCTCCGGTCGGGCCGGTTCGACCGCCTCGTGATGGCCGGCGAACCCGACACCGAGGGTCGCGAACAGATCCTCCGCATCCACAGCCGCGATATGCCGCTCGCGCCCGATGTTAGTCTGCGCGAACTCGCGGAGGTGACAGACGGCTTCGTCGGTTCCGACCTGGAGACAATCGCCCGCGAGGCGGCGATCGAGGCACTCCGCGAGAGCGACGATGCCGCGGAGGTCGGAATGCGCCACTTCCGGACGGCGATGGACGGCGTTCGCCCGACCATCACCGACGACATCCGCGACTACTACGAGGAGATGGAACAGGAGTTCCGCGGTGGCAGCCCCGACCCCGACCGCCGCCGCAGCGGCCGTCTCGGCTTCCAGTGAACTGCGCCCGACCCTGACTCCGCCTCTTTCCCGCTCCGACTGTCTGCGGGCCCGGCAATCGATTGATTCACGTTCCTGAGTCCGAAAAGAGTGGTATGGACCCAGACGAGACGCGCGAGAACGTCGTCCCGGGAACGGAAGAGTCGCTGGACACGGCGGACGTTCGTGGCTACGATTTCCGCGGTGAGTTCGACTTCGACGCGATGCTCCAGACGTACGCGACAACCGGGTTCCAGGCGACCCACCTGGCACAGGCAGTCGACATCTGCCGGGCGATGCGTGACGACGATGTCACCTTCTACCTGTCTTTCACCTCGAACATCGTCTCCTCCGGCCTCCGCGAGACGGTCGCCTACCTCGTCCGTGAGGGGTTCGTGGACGTCATCATCACTACCTCCGGCGCGCTCGCCGAGGACGTCATAAAAACAGAGCTCCCGTTCAAGATGGGCGAGTGGGACGCCGACGAGGCGGCGCTGCGCGAGCAGGGCATCAACCGTCTCGGCAATATCTACGTTCCCTCGGACCGCTACGTCTGGCTCGAGGACTACCTGTACGAGTTCTTCGACGAGTTCTTTGCCGAGAAACAGCTCCGAACCCCCCGCGAGTTCTCGGCGGAACTGGGCGCACGGCTCGACGACGAGGACTCTGTGCTGTCGGTTGCCGCCGACAACGACGTGCCGATCTACTGCCCGGCGCTGACCGACGCCGAGATCGGCAACTTCCTGTACTACTACAAACAGAAGCTCGATGCCCCCGATGGGGTCGGAATCGAGATCTCCGGGGACTACGACCGCCTCATCGAGGACGGCCTCCTCGCCGACGAAACCGGACTGCTGGCGATCGGTGGTGGCGTCCCGAAACACCACGCGATAATGACGAACCTGTTCCGCGGTGGCGCCGAGTACGCGGTGTACATCTCGACCGGGATGGAGGGTGACGGCTCCCTCTCGGGGGCACCGCCGAGCGAGGCCGTCTCGTGGGGGAAGATCAAAGACGAGGGGGAGCGCAACTACACGCAGGTCGAGGCCGAGGCGACGCTCGTGGTGCCGCTGCTCGTTGCCGGCGCATTCGCCGATTGACGGGTGTGCCCTGTACCGGTGCGGAGATATTCCGCGGATATATACCCCAGGACCACATCGACCCGTGTATGACACCCTGGCAGTGTGGAATCGGCGAGGATAGCGAGACCTTCGATCGTGTCGAGGACCTCGTTGTGCACCAGGCGAGTGATCACGACCGTGTCGAGTGTGCGGTCTGTGGCGCGCTCGTCCCAGACGGGTACTTTGCAATCCGGCACGTCTTCGACGACCACTCCCGCCAGGCGTACGTTCGCGGGTACGAGGCTAGCCCCGAGGCCGTCCGCCGGCGCGAGGAGATACGAGAGACTGTCGAGGCCGAGGCCGACCTCGCCGAGATTGTCGACCG
>KE356579.1:718449-720254 GCA_000416085.1 halophilic archaeon J07HX64
TGTGGTGAACGAACCGGTAAAGTACAGCCCGTCGACGGCCGAGGAGCGGTTCGAGGGTCGAAGAAGGGAGGTCTGGCGTAGCGTGTGAGCCAGTCCGAGCGCGGTGCCCTCTGTTGCGTTGTACCGCTCGCCGAAATCACGCATACCGAACTGCTCCTCGACGACAATGCGGTCCCGGAGGTCGACACCGGTGCTGTCGGCGATGTCCGCGAGGATCTTGTCGCGGTACTGGTCGCGCAACTGGTCGCCGTCAGCGAGTCCCGGGGCCAGCGGCACGAGCACGAACAGGTTGCTGTGACCCTCCGGCGCGACCGAGTCGTCGGTCTTTGACGGGACACACATGTAGTATGCGGGGTCGTCGGGCCAGGCCGGGCGGTCGAAGATCTGCTCGAAGTGGTCGTCCCAGTCGGTCGGGAACACGAGCGTGTGGTGGGCGAGGTCATCGACGTCACCCTCGATACCGAGATACATGAGAAACGCCGAGGGCGCGTACGTACGCGAGTCCCAGTAGTCGTCGTCGTACTGACGCTCGTGTTCGGGCAGTAGCTCCTGTTCGGCGTGTGCGTAGTCGGCGTTCACCACCACCTGGTCGGGGCGGTACGTCTCCGCGGCCGTCTCGACGAGGAAGTTCTCACCGGCTCGCGTGATCGTGGTCACCTCGCTGTCGGTTTCGTACGTGACACCGAGCTCCTCGCCCAGTTCGACCACACCGTCGACAACCGCACCCATCCCGCCGTCGGGGTAGTAGACGCCGAGATTGAAGTCGACGTGGCTCATTATATTGTACACAGCGGGCGTGCTCCGTGGTGACCCACCGAGGAACACGAGCGTGTACTGGAGGATCTGCTGGAGTTTTGGGTGTTCGACGTACTTCTCGACGTGGCTCTGCATCGATCCGACCAGGCTCAGACCGACCGGTGCTGCCTTTGCCACCGAGGGGTCAACCCAGTCGCGCAGCCGTGAGCGGTCCTCGTAGACGAAGTTCTCCATCGCAACCTCGTAGTCGTCGCGACTCTTCGTGAGGTAGCTGTCGAACTGTTCGCCCGCACCCGTCTCGTAGGACTCGAACAGTTCACGCATATACTCCGGGTCACCGCGGGCATCGGCTTGGTCGCCGTCCTTGAAGAAGATGCGGTAGTGTGGGTCGAGCGGTTCCAGTTCGTAGTAGTCGTCCGGTGACCGGTCGAAGTGGTCAAAAAACCGCTCGAACACGTCCGGCATCAGGTACCAGGATGGACCCATGTCGAAGGTGAACCCGTCACGTTCGAGTCTGCTCGCCCGCCCACCCAGCTGTTCGTTCTTTTCGAGGAGGCGTACGTCGGCGCCGGCGTCGGCGAGATAGCAGGCCGTCGAGAGCCCGCCGAACCCGCCGCCGACGACCGTCACTGTCGTGTCAGTCAGGTCCTGCATCGTGTTTGATTACGGCTGAAACCATATAAGCCACAACAATCGGAGACACGGTTACGCCGATGTATCCGTACGCGAAGCTCCGACCGATATCGACGGCGATTCAGAGGGTTATAGGGCGTGCTGTTCGAACACCGGGTATGGACGGACAGACAGCCGTCGTCACGGGGGCAAGTCGAGGAATCGGACGGGCAGTCGCGATAGCGCTCGCAGATGCCGGTGCACACATTGTTGTCTGTGCGCGGGACGACGACGACATCACTGCCGTTGTGGACGAGATCACCGAGCGCGGTGGTTCTGCGACCCCGGTTCGTGCGGACGTGCGCGACGAGTTCGATGTCGAGCGCCTGATGGAGCAGGCGGCGCAGGTCGGTCACGACGGGACAATCGATGCCGTG
>KE356579.1:721309-725047 GCA_000416085.1 halophilic archaeon J07HX64
GCACGGCCGGCGCCACACCGCTCACAGAGGAAAGCTACAGTATCTTCGACGACCACCTCCGCACGAACGCACGAGGGGTGTTCGCGACAGTCCGCGAGGCACTCCCGCATCTCGCCGAGGATGCACGGGTCGTCGTCGCATCCGGAATCGTCGCCCGCCGGCGTGCCGACGGGTTCGGCTCCTACGCCGTCTCGAAAGCCGCCGCCGAGGCGGTCGCCCGCGGGTTCGCCGCCGATACCGACCACGTCGTCGGGGTGGTCGACCCCGGACAGGTCGAGACGGACCTCAGCGGCGGTCGAGGCCACGACCCTGCCGACGTGGCACCGCAGTTTCGCTGGGCGCTGACCGACGCGCCCGCCGACCTCCTCGACGGGGAGATAATCGACCGTGGCGACTGGCGCTCACACACCGCCTGAACGACTGTCCTCTCCGGCCCGACCTGACTCACCCGGCACCGCCGGCCCCGCCCGGAACGGGCTGTGCTACACCCGTCTGTCACTCTCCGACCCGTTCGGGCGGTCTGGCAGTGTCTGTGCTCGACACTCCCGAGTGCCAGGCCACCGGGACAGGCGCCCGTGACCGGCGACAATGACATGCCTTTTTAACCGATGCAACCGTATCTCGTCGCAAGGATGTTCAGTGCCATCGTTCGCGCAGATACGCTACAGGCGACACTCGATTCGGTGGGCGTGCTGGTCGAGGAGTGCAAGATCCACCTGGACGAGGGTGGACTCGAGATTCGTGCGGTCGACCCTGCGAACGTCGGGATGGTCGATCTCTCACTCGACGTCTCGGCGTTCGAGTCCTACGAGGCCGACGGCGGTCTCATCGGTGTGAATCTGGTCAGACTGGCCGACATCGCGAAGATGGCCGACAGCGACCAGCTCGTTCACCTCGAACTCGACGAGCAGACGCGCAAACTCCACATCTCCATCGACGGACTGGAGTACACGCTCGCGCTCATCGATCCCGAGTCCATCCGCGAGGAGCCCGACCTCCCCGACCTCGACCTGCCGGCGACCATCGTTATCGAGGGCCGCGACATCGACCGCGCTGTCACCGCGGCCGATATGGTTAGCGACCACATCGAACTCGGTGTCGAGGGTGACGACGAACTGTTCTACGTCAGTGCCGAGGGTGACACCGACGATGTCCACCTCGAACTCGACGCGAACGACCTCATCGATCTCGTTCCTGGCCCCGCCTCCTCGCTTTTCTCCCTCGATTACCTCGACGACATGAACCGCGCCATCCCAAAGGACGCGGAGGTCTCGCTCGACCTCGGCGAGGAGTTCCCCGCGAACCTTCACTTCGATATCGCCGAGGGAACCGGTGCTGTGACCTACATGCTCGCCCCGCGCATCCAGAGCTGAGCAGGCCGTCGACCGACTGTCCCGACTCCCATCCGCCTCTGTTGTTGTTCGCACGGTGAGGCTCGTTCAGGTCACCGGTCGATAGCCTCGATATCGAACGTCTCCGGTTCGGTGAGCAGCTCGGCGACCCGCTCGCGGGCCTCGACCCGGGAGCCCGCTACCACGACCAGACCATCGGCTACCCCCGTTTCGTCCCCCTGTGCCCGGTAGAGTCGGCCCTCATCGAAGTCTGTGGCGTAGCTCCGGAGCGTCCCCCGGACCGCTCGTTCTAGTTCCGGCAGTGAGAGCTCACCCTTCTCGTAGCGTGCTAGCGCGTCCTCGACGTTCCTGAGAGCGGAGATGCGGTCCATCTACGGAGGCTCCGGGTGGCCCTGCCCTGCGCTCGCTCTGCGGCCCTGCTCGTTCATACCTGCCCGTTGATACCCCGACGGCTTGTATCTTCCCGTTGTCGGGATATCTCTGAGCGGTGTCGACAGGGCCGGTCAGGTGGTGCGCAGCTGGTCTTTCTGTGGCTGGTAGATCTCGCCTTTCTGTCTGAGCTTCTGTATCTCGTGTTCGGCCTTGTCGGAGCTGATACCGACCTCCTCGGCACGCTCGATCACCACGTCGACCGGTGCGCCCTCGTCGTACTCGTCCTCGATCTCGGCGACGATGTCAAGCAGGTTCTTTACCCGGTCGCGCTGTGTCTTCGAGGTGCCCGTCTCGATGACGTCGGCGTCGAGCTCCCCCGTCTCAGGGTCCATCCCGATCTCCTTTAGACAGTAGTGGGCGATATCGACCGCGCGGTCTGCGTCCGCCCGCTCGACGGTGTCCGAGAGCCGCACCCGGGCGCTCGCCTCCGCCAGTCGCACCAGCGCCTCTAACTTCCGGGCGGTGACCGGCACCGGGGCATCCTCACCGGTTCCCTCCGCCCGGAGGTCGACATAGAACTCCTGTATCCTGTTTTTTGCGTCCTCGGTCATCGCCGGGTAACAGGTCCGTCGCGAGAACGCGACGTACTTGCGCAGCAGCTCCGGCTCGATTGTCGGCGCCACCTCGTCGGTCACGCGCTCGACCTCGTCGGCGGTGTAGTCGGATTTGTTTGCCTCTGTCCGGTGGGTGTGTAGCTCCCCGGCGTAGTTTGTCTGAATGATATGGTCCGCCAACTTCGCGTCCTCCTCCGGGTCGGGCTGGTCTGTCACGGTAAAGATGAGATCGAACCGCGATATCAGCGGCGGCGACAGGTCGATCTGCTCCGCGATGGACTCGTACCTGTCGAACCGACCCATCGACGGGTTCGCCGCACCTAAGAGCGAACACCGCGATTTCAGTGTCGCGTTTATTCCAGCCTTGTTTACACTGATTGAGTTGTGCAACACGACGCCCTGTCCGACGAAGGTGTTCGTCGGTTCGACGGTCACGTCGTAGACCCACTTGCAAGCGTACTCCCCCTCGTTTGGAACCGTCTCAACGCTCGATACACGGTAGTACCGCAGTCCGAGACGTCGTTTTAGCTCGTCGATACGTCGCTCGGCCTCATCGAGCGCCGCCTGGACTGCGTCTCTGGCACGGCCGGTTAGTGAGCGGCGGCGCTGCTCGTCGTACCCACCCTGTTCGGCGTAGTTGACCCTGCTCTGTGTCACACCTTCGAGTCGTTCCGAGAGTTGCCGACACGACCAGTCGATTGTTGCTCGAACCGCGGTGAGGCTGTCAGCTCTGTCAACTGCTGCGCGGACCGTTTCGACCCGCTCGCGCAACGTGGCGAGTTCCTCCTCGACGGTGTTGCGCCGTATCCCGTAGCCCTCGTCGATTGCTGGCCAGTATCTCCCTGTGAGCACGAGTCCGAGCAACTGTCGGAGCGCGCGCAACTCGCGTGCTGCACCGGCCGGCAACACATCGTGATGACGCGGTGTATCGTTGCTTCGCTCGACGAGTGTCTGTGTCTGCTCGTACCGGTCGTCGGCCCGCTGCACGACTGCATCCACGAACCGGTCCATCGAGTCGCCCATGACACAGACCTTCCACGAGTCGTGTGTGATATCGTGATGGATGCGAGAAGCAACACCGATTTTCAACAGAGCATCGGCGTAGTCCTGCGCGAGGCCATCTGAAGCAGTCGAAAGTGTCATTCCGTTGTTCTCAACACCACCGTCACCGGCGAACGCGCCAACGAGGAACCGACGGATTACCTCCTCAGAACTCCCGAGAACTGCCGCCGGAATCCGTTTCTCGCGGGCTGTCGGCATGACCTCGGGAACGTTCGACTCGAACCAGCGGTAGAGTTTGGTCGACACCCACACCTTCGTCACGGTTCCAGCCCCGTTCGTGTGCTCCGAACTCTCCATATCGAACACCGACCTCATTAGCTGCTCCATTCGGGCGAGCA
>KE356579.1:725067-729248 GCA_000416085.1 halophilic archaeon J07HX64
ACCGTTCGTCCTGATTAGAGAACCCAACCTCGTGTGACGACCCGGCACGGGTGTGCCCTTCTGCAACGAGGAATCCGAGTATCTCGCCCAGTTCGGGTGTGAGTTTCTCAGGAAGACTGACGTTCTTTTCTTTGCCGACGTGTGGCTCCGGCTCCAGTGACACATACTCTGCGCTGTTCGGAAGCTTTCGGGGTGCAGGTACGAATGCACCCTCCTCAACGTTGCGGGCCTCGACTGTCTGGATACCGTTGTCGGCGACAAATATCGGGTGTTCGGGCGTCACGAGCAGATCCCGACCGTTCGAGAACTCGACCCGGACGAACTCGTCGGGAGCCTCGTGGCGACTCACCCGGTCGACGCCTGTCTTCCCGACATCGTGTGCCTCCAGATCGACTGTGTGTATCCCCACGTCATCGACCGGCAGTATCTCGCAGTCGACACCCTCGACGACCTCGGACGGGTTGTCGGCGATCTTCGTATCGACAAAATCACCAATCTCGACGCGCCGACCATCCGACCCCAGTATCTCCGTTCTGGGGTGGTACGACTGCTCTTCCAGTGCCTGGTGCATGGCGCTCTGGTCCTCCGAGTTGTGGACGACCATACCGTTCGCAAGGAAATTGTGGGTTCCCTCGACCGTGAGGTCGTAGACGTTCGGCTCCCGTCGGTCCTCTAGCTCCGCGAGGAGTGCCCGCACTCGATTCCGTTTCGCCTCGATGAGGTCACTGGCAACCTCCCAGACCGTCTCGAACGACTCGCCGTCGACTAACCCGTTACACCACCGGGAAACGGTCGAGTTGGCAACGTCCATCCGCTCGGCGATGCGCTGTAACGGCATTGCGTGACGCTCTAGTTCGTCACGGAGTTCCGACCAGGACTCGGCAGTCGGTTCGGTACCGAGGAGTTCAGTTGCGCGTCGTTCCACCTCGCTCTGGTCTACCTGCAGCAGGTCCGCCAGCCGGTGCTCAAGGATCGGAATCTGCCCGTCCGTAACTGTCGGCTCTGTCTCCTCAACGTCGGTTACTCGCCGCCACTTTGTGTCTCCACGGATCAGGTCACGAAGCCGCGAGAGGTCTGTGTCTCCCGCGTCCTCGAGCAGCGTCTGAACTCGTCTCCGAACCAGGTCCCGGAGCCGTTCGTCTTCGCCCCACCGGGCAGAGACCTGTTGCTGTGAATACTCCGTTCCCTCGGCGAGTTCGTGTTGCGGTACGTGATACCTCTTTTTTAGTTCGGAGAGCGTCTCCCACGAACAGGCCGTGCCCAGCGTCTCTGCATCGCTTCTGACTTTTGCTCGGCGGTTCAGGAACCGTTCGAGCACACGCTCTGCCTTCGAGAGCGAGAAGTTGGCATCCCCGTTCTCGAAGTTACAGTACGTCGCATCGTTCAGTCCACACTCCGACTGATAGAGCCGAAGGGATTCACGCGCCCCGGCAAAGAGGGGTCCACACTCCGGGAGGACATCGAGAATCGTGCGGTCGCCGGACACGCGTTCGAGCACCGCATCGAGTGCGTTCTGTTTCCGGTCGAGAACGAACCCGATCTCGTCTCTGAACCGCGCCAGCGAGTCGGCGGCAGTCACTGCGAGCGTGTAGATGTCTCGCCGGTCGTCCCGCTGGTCTGTCTGTATCTGGGCCGTGATTCCGAACTCGGCAAGGAGCATCCTCGTGGCAAGAAGGAGTTCGTAACTCGCCGACGAGATTGTGATCTTGTGGTAATCCACGGTTCCCTCCGAGTCCGCGAGCGCTCGGATGAACGCGGCCTTCACTTCGCTGGAGCCCTGTGCCACCGCCGCTGGGACTCGTTTCCCCTCGTAGGTTTCGAGATTCACCCCAGCCGCCAGCAACTCCTCGACGTACACTTTGCCAAAGACGTGCACTGTTTCGACACCATCGTCTCGCTGCTCGCTCGGTGGACGCACCGGCTCTTTGTCGAATATCTCACGGCAGGCACACTCGAAGTCTATCAGAAGTTCCTCCTCTTTGTTCGTGAACCGGATTCCGTATCCCTGCTCGCTATCGTAGTAAATATTCCCGTCACCTGCAATGTACCCCAGCACTGCGCCGTGTTCGGGCGTGACGCCCGTATCGGGTGTCACACCGCCCGCTGGCGCGGTGAGAGTGCCGCCATCCGGGGCGGGCGTCGGTATCGAATCGGGAACGTAGACCCAGTCTCCCGGTCTCAACTCACTGGCCGGTCTCTCCGTTCTCTCTCCCTGGTCGAGAACGAAAAACGGATGATCTGGCGTTGCCGTCAGCGACTCGCCCGACTCGAGTGCGACGGTACACAGCTCCGACGGTGCATCGTACTCGTGTACTGCAGTGACGTCACGCACCGTGAGCTGTCCCGTCTCCGACATCGTCCAGACGGCGTGGTCGGTATTCCGGAATGTCCGCCCGGTCTCGTGGTGTTCGACCTCGCCGTCACGGTCTGCATCGAATGCCAGCTCTCGAATCGGGCGAACCCCCTCTGCCGTGTGAACGAGCGTGTCACCGGTCACACACCGCATCTTGTCGAGTTCGTCGACCGCTGCGATACCCTGGTCTGCGAGCACGAGCGCCCCCGCCTCGAGTGTCCACTGCTGACCGTCGCCGAAGTCGTCGCGAACAGCCGCAGCAGTGAGTCCAGCGCTCGTTGCCCCCTTCCCCGAGGTGTACACCGAGCGGGGTGCGATGTTCTCGACGTACTGGAGCATGGCGGAGTTGTGCGACACCACACCGTCGGCGATGTAACTGTGTGTTCCGGCAACTTCGAGATCGTAGACCCACTGATAATCGGGCTCGACGATCTCGATGGACTCGATCCGGTTCCAGCCGATATCCCCCTCGACGAGCGAGCGCAGTCGGTTCAGCTCCGCCTCGACAGCGAGTGCCTCGTCGATTCGGTCGAGCACAGCCGGAGCCGTGTCGGCGATTGCTCCACCGTCCGGAACCGTTCCACCACGCTCCTCAGAGCCTGCTGTACCCCGGGTCACATCCGTCCGGGCGTCCAGTCCGGTCTGTGAGATGTTCAGTTCCCGTCGGGCCTCGCTCACGGCCTGTCGGTCACCACTACCGAGGCGCGCACGAATCTCCGAGAGCCACGCGAGACGCTCCTCGAACGCCGAGACCACCGCCCGCAGACTCCCCCGACTCGGGTTCCGGTCGCCGCGCTCGTACTGCTGGTACGTCGACTGCGCGACTCCACAGTCGGACTGTGAGAGTGCCAGTGCCTCCCTGATCCGGCGTAGCTCCCCCTGAACGCCCGGGATACCCCCGGTGTTCGTGTTGCCGGGTGTTTCGACAGACTGCTCTGCCGCCCTGGCCCTCCGGTCGGTCACGAACCCGATCTCCGACACGTACTGTACGGCGTTTTCACCGCTCATCCGGAGCCGATAGCGCCCGTTCGAGCGCGGGTGGAGCTGTGAACTGATCCCGAACGAAAGGAGCAGCGTTCGGACCCCTTTTAGTAGCTGCTCGCTCGTCGATACAACAGAGAGCTCCCGCTCCGCCGAGGAGACCTGTCCCTCACCGGCCGCGTACGCCCGCAGGAACGCACGTTTACGGGAACGACTCGCCCGGAACAGCACGTCAGGAACACGCTGTTCGGCCGACCCCTCCAGAATCGCCGGTTCGAGCTCCGAGAGGGCGCGTGCAAGTTCGACCGATGAACAGCTGACGACCCTGGTGTCGGTTCGACTCCTCTCTACCTGGTACCGCAGGCCGAGGTCTTCGAGGATCCTCGATACGTCCTCGAGTATCTCCTCGCCGGAGACCGGTATCCTGATCTCCCTGCTCGCTGGTGGACCCGTCACAGCGCCCTCCCCGATGGCGTAGCCGAGAAGACGAGACAGCCCCTCGGTCAGTTCCTCGGGAACGTCGAGGCTGTTGGGGCCCCCACGTCCGGCCGTTTCGTAATCGATGTCGAGTGTATCGTCCCCCGCCGACGGAACTCTCTCGGGGACAGCAACGAACTCCCCCTCAGACAGCTCCGACGCGTCCGACGGCGTGAGCCGACCGTTCTCCTGCACAAACAGCGGGTGCGAGGGGGTGACCTCGAGTTCGTGTCCGCTCGCAGTGTGGATACGATACATCCGGTCGGGTGCCTCGCGTTTCCACACCTGTGTCGCGCGCCCCTCCTGTACCGTCTCCCCGTCCGTGGTGAGCACACCGATATCGGTTGTCTGTCGGTACCCGTCCTCTATC
>KE356579.1:729268-740322 GCA_000416085.1 halophilic archaeon J07HX64
TCGTTCGAGAGTTCGATTATCTCCTTTTTGTCGGCGTCGGTGATATCCATCTCCTCGAACTCCTCGTCCTCGATCTCGACGGTGAGACCGTCCATGTAGATATCGAACATGGGCGATTTCTCCTGCTGGCTACCCTGCTGTTCGAGTTTGAGCACACCTGTGATCGAGACGTGGTCGCCCGGCGTCACCTCGCCGGTGATGTCATCCTCGATGTTGATGTCGATGCTCTGTGGGGTTTCACCGCCGCGCAGTCCCTCGGGGGACTCCTGGACGCGGAGTTTCTGTGCGTCGATGAACTCGGACTGGTCGTAGTTTATCTGGAACGGCCCCTGTCGCTCACAGCCCTGACACTCGTGTGGTTCCTGGAAGTCGCCGCTGTCCTGTGGGATGCGGGTGAGTGTACCACAGCGCTGACACTCGAAGGCGGCCGTGATGACCTTCGGACGGACGTCGGTTGCCTTTCGAATGATCCCTCTCACCCTGATGAGCATCCCGCGCTGGTTCGACCGGATAGCCCGGATATCGGTTGCATCCGGTAGGCCGGTCACACGCACGTGGGCCTGTCCCAGCGAGACATCCACCGGCAGGTCATACAGGCGAAGCGCCTCCTCGGCGTACCGGCGCATCTGGGTCGGCTTGTTCCTGAAATCGTCTGCCAGGTCTGTATCGAACCGGGAGAGGTCGCCCCAGTCGATGTACAGTGACTTCTGGTCGCTCGGGTACTTTTGTGCGAGTTCCGCAATCTCGTTGCGGTAGTAGTTCCTGTAGAACTCCTCGAAACGGTCGATGAGTTCGGTGTCGTCCGGACGGTCCATCTGCTGGGAATTTGTTTGTGCCCCCTCGGTCAAGAAGGTTGGCAAAGTGTGACGAAACTGGTCGTCGACACCAGCGGGACCGAGACTATCGGACAGAACCCCGCACACGGCGGGTCGCAGCTCGGAGTGAAACTCGGCGGGTAGACAACGTGTCTGTGCACCCGGGAGGTGAGCTGGTCTGTCAGGTCGTCTCAACTCACCGCCTGGATGCGCTTGATGCCGTCGACCTCCTCGATCACCTCGGCAACAGCGCCGGGCACAGACTGCTCCCAGTCCTCGTCCTCGCGCATCAGACTGCGTACCTCGCTGCCTTTCAGTCGGTCGCGGTCGAACATCCGGGTTTGCTGCACCTCGACACCGGCTTCCTGGAACAGGCGAACAACGAGGGGGTTGTTCGAGTAGGCCACCTCGAACCACGGCGACATACTCTGGACGTGGCTGACCCACACCGAGTTGCGGTCCATGTCGTCGAGCGGAACAACGTAGGTTGTGGCCTCTAGCGACTGGAGTGTGTTCCGAAGCATCATGATCCGCTCGCCGGCGGTAAACGGGTTGCGCGGTTCGTGGGAGGCGTCGGCGCTACCGATGCCGAGCACGAGTTCATCCACCTCGTTGACGATATTCTCGACAACCCGCATATGACCGTTGTGGAACGGCTGGAAGCGGCCGATAAGAATGCCGCGCTTGGTGTCCATTGTTGTTTTTGTGGTGTGGCTCGGATAATAAATCCCCCGAGTCCGATTGCGGGTCGACGGTTCACAACACCCAACCTGCCTCCTGCGGTTCCGGTGGCACCGCCGCAGATGGGGGGAGAAAGTATATCAGTCGACAGCCCCTCAATTAGTGTAGAGCAATTGTTGTATGAGCAAGGATAACGACGCTCCAGAATCCGACCGGGATTCGCGCGACACGTTTGAGCCACCATCCGGTGGTCCGGCGGAGGCGTCAGAGGAGAGCCGGGATTCGTCGGGACCGACCGACGAGGGCGACGACCGCGGACCTGGCTTCCCCGAGACGAGTTCCGACATCTCAACTCCGGACGACTCACCGAACGGCTACGGCCGTGGCGGGGACTCAGGCCCCGACGGCTCCGGTGACAGCGGCTACGGTCCACGCGAGAACGGTCACGACAACGGTCGTGATGCGGACTCGGAGGACCCGCTGGAGGATGCGCTCGGACGTGACGTGGACGCGGACATGGAGATCGACACGGAGATCGCCGAGGATGATCTGCTCGGCGGCCTCATGATCGACACGTCCGCCGATATCGAAGTCCCAGACAGACTAGTTGATCAAGTGATCGGACAGGACCACGCCCGCGAGATCGTGCTGAAGGCGGCGAAACAGCGCCGACACGTGATGATGATCGGCTCACCCGGTACGGGCAAGTCGATGCTAGCGAAGGCGATGAGTCAACTGCTTCCGAAAGAGGAGCTACAGGACGTACTCGTCTATCACAACCCCGACGACGGCAACGAGCCGAAGGTCCGGACCGTTCCGGCGGGGAAAGGTGAGCAGATTGTCGATGCCCACAAGGAGGAGGCCCGCAAGCGTAACCAGATGCGGACCTTCATAATGTGGATTCTCATCATCCTGGTGCTCGTCTACGCACTGATTATCGTTCAGCAGATTCTGCTCGGCATCCTCGCGGCCGGTGTGGTCTATCTCGTGTTCCGGTACATGTCACGTGGAAGTGACGCGATGGTGCCGAACCTGCTGGTCAACACGTCGGACCAGCAGACCGCCCCCTTCGAGGACGCCACCGGTGCACACGCCGGTGCGCTGCTGGGCGACGTCCGGCACGACCCGTTCCAGTCCGGTGGGATGGAGACGCCCAGCCACGACCGCGTCGAGCCCGGCGCGATTCACAAGGCTAACAAGGGTGTCCTCTACGTCGATGAGATCAACACGCTGGACATCCGTTCCCAGCAGAAGCTCATGACGGCCATCCAGGACGGCGAGTTCTCTATCACCGGTCAGTCAGAGCGCTCCTCGGGTGCGATGGTCCAGACCGAAGCCGTTCCGTGTGATTTCATCATGGTCGCGGCAGGTAACATGGACGCGATGGAGAACATGCACCCGGCACTGCGCTCGCGAATAAAGGGTTACGGGTACGAGGTGTACATGGACGACACCATCGAGGACACCGCGGAGATGCGCCGCAAGTACTCCCGCTTCGTGGCACAGGAGGTCGAAAAGGACGGCCGTCTGCCACACTTCACCCGCGAGGCGATGGAGGAGGTCATCCTCGAGGCCCAGCGCCGTGCTGGCCGAAAGGACCACCTCACACTGGAGATGCGTGATCTCGGTGGACTCGTGCGTGTCGCCGGTGACATCGCCCGTGCAAAGGACAAGGAACTCACCCAGCGCGAGGACGTACTCGAGGCAAAGGACCGCTCGAAGTCGATCGAGCAACAGCTTGCCGACGAGTACATAAAACGGCGCAAGGACTACGAGCTCACCGTCTCCGAGGGTGGCGTCGTCGGCCGTGTCAACGGGCTGGCTGTGATGGGTGAGGACTCCGGTATCGTGCTGCCCGTGATGGCTGAGATTGCGCCCGCACAGGGCCCCGGACGGGTTATCGCAACCGGCAAACTCCAGGAGATGGCCCAGGAGGCTGTCGAGAACGTCAGCGCCATTATAAAGAAGTTCTCGGCCGAGGACCTCTCCGGAGAGGTGCCCGACTGGGACGAGGGACGGTACGACGAGAGTTCGTACCCGCAGGCCTCGCTCGCCGGCAAGGATATCCACATCCAGTTTGTCCAGGCTGGACAACAGGGTGTCGACGGTGACTCCGCCTCGGTCACTGTGGCGACAGCGGTCATCTCGGCGCTCGAAGATATCCCCGTCGCACAGAACCTCGCGATGACCGGGTCGCTGTCGGTTCGCGGTGACGTGCTCCCGGTTGGCGGTGTCACACACAAGATAGAGGCCGCCGCGAAGTCCGGTATCGAGACTATCATCATCCCGAAGGCGAACGAGCAGGACGTGATGATCGAGGACGAGTACGAGGAGCAGGTCGACATCGTTCCAGTGACCCACATCTCTGAGGTGCTGGAAGTGGCACTGGAGGGCGAACCCGAGAAGAACTCGCTGGTCGATCGGCTCAAGTCCATCACCGGACGGGCACTCGAACCCGACTCCGCGCAGGGAAGCGGCACCCCGACCCTGCAGTAACGCGTGCCCCAGTGGGGCCCGTTTTTCACTGTTGTCGCCGTTCTCACTGTACTGTTACTGGTACTCGCACGACAGTCCCAGCAGGTCATCAGTGATGGAGTAGACAGTGGCACCGAGCAGACCAGCAGCAAACAGACTAACGACAGAAGCCAACTCGCCGGTGACCAGACCGGTGCATCTGCCGGCAGGCCAGCAGACACACCGGCGGAGGCTGTCGATGATACACCGGTGGGGACTGCCGATAACATACCGACCGACACACCGGCGGAGATTGCTGATAACACGCTAACCGACACACCGGCGGGGACTACCGTCGACGAAACCGGTGGATCCGGTACAGCCAACAGTCGTGACGGGGGTGTCACTAGCGAGGCAGGGAGCGGTGTCCCGGGCGCGCCACCGGACAGCAAACAGACACCGGATTTCGACACACAGGCGGGAGACAGCGGGGTGCAGGCGGGTGATGTCGAACTCACGAGCAGACTCATGCTCGCGAACGTCGCGTCGACACAGGCGCTCTTTGCCGGGGTGGTCGTCACGGCGGCGTGGTACTTTTCGATTCCAGCGGACGCATTCGGTGTCTTCACCGGGTCACCGGCGGCCGGACTCCGGGCAGTAGCCCTGGGTGTCGGATTCGGAGCGGTGCTGTGGCTGGCGAACGAGCTCGCGACGACAGTTGCCGACGCTGTCGGGGCGGCCTACGACGAGAGCGTCCGCGGGTTGCTCGCGCCGGAGTCGACGGGTGGCTGGGTCGGCCTGCTTCTGGTCGTGCTGCCGCTCGTCGCACTGGCCGAGGAGCTGCTCTTTCGAGCAGCACTCATCGGTGTGCCTGCGGCCGGATTCGGTGTGTCACCGTGGCTGCTCGCTGTGGTTGCCTCGCTCGCGTTCGCGCTCGGTCACGGCGCACAGGGGCAGGTCGGTGTCGTCGTCACCGGCCTGCTCGGTCTCGTGCTCGCGGCGGGTTACATCCTCACCGGGAGTCTGCTCGTTGTCGTCGTTGCTCACTACGTGATCAACGCGATGGAGTTTCTCTTCCACGAGTTCCTGGAGGTCGAAACGGTGTGGCCGTTCGCGGTCCGGTCCGGGTGACTCTCACCGACAGTATCGGCACGATGCGGTTCGGCCCGGACGAGCGATGACAGCCTCCCAATCATGAACGGAGAGGGGCTACACCAGTCGGGCAGCTGTCACAAAACGTCGTTGCCGATCGGACCTGCTCGCCGACACAGGATGACAGGTCGAGTGTCGGCGCGACTCAGCGGATCCGGGCGTACAGAATCGCGGTCCCGAGCTGGAGACCGACCGCGCCCAGGAACGCCCCGACACCTGCGACCGTGGTTCCAGCCTGTAGTCCGACGAGCTCGTAGACACCGACGAACACTCCCGCTGTGAGTAGCCCGGACACGAGCGCCCACAGTGCCGCGTACGCCGGACTGTGCTCGACAGGCCAGAATTCGTTGTATGTAAACGCGGTGTCCATCAGACTCAGCGACAGCAGGAACTCTGCGCGGAACTCAGCCGGCACCGGGAGAGGAGTGTTGTCGAGCGACACCAGCACGAACACCACCAGCCCGAGTCCAACGGCCGTTGCTGTCACCGACTGACTGCCTGTGAGGTCTGTACGCAACCGACTGCGGAGCGGTGCGGATTCACCCATCGAGCATCGGTAGGAGGGACGAGGCAGAAAACTGTTCGGGACAGTCTCGTCGCCGGAGAGTCGCCAGTAGTTCCGGTAGTGCCCGGGAAACAGTCCCGTGACACGCCATCGGCCATCCCGGGTGCTCTGCCGACTCTTTCACAGAGGGCGTGGGGGTTCCCTCGTGCAGAAGTCGAAAATCTTATTCAATTCGTCGTGAATCACCTGACATGGTCGTGGTCATCATATACGCGGCGGCGTTGTCGTTTACCGGAACTGTTGGACTTTCATTACTGTTGTACAGCGGTATCGACTACTTTCGCGACTCGAGGCGATGGGCCAGTATCATTGAGGGACTCGCCGGTGTGATAATCATCGCGTATCTGTTAGCTTTCCATCTCGACGGGTTCACGGAGAGCGTCTCCCGGCAACTGTTCTTCGGAGGACCCACCACGACGGCGTACGTTGCTCTGCCGGCACTCCTCGCACTCGTCACGACAGACTTCCTGCTGCGACGGATTGTCCCGCTCGTGAGTGGACTGGTCGTGCCGGACGACACGGGAGGCAGTGAGGAGACGAGCATCGGCGGCACGGTGCGGTCCCGGCGGTCCGTGCTGGGTGTGGTGGTTGGTCTCATCGCCGCGTCGCAGATCGGGGGGACGAGCGCCCTGCGAGGTATGCTGCAGTCGCCGATCCCCGAGGACGACGGTATCTCAGAGTTCGACCGACAGGTATCGTTTGATGCCCCGTTTTTTCCGACAGCACTGGACTTTACAGACGACGGGGAGTACGGATACCTGACGAACAGACCGTCGCCCGAGTCGGGAAATATCTTCAGATTCGAGCTGCCGTCCCCCGATCAGGAGTCACTCGAGTTCAACAAGGTCGCTTCCGACCTGAGCGAACCACACGGTATCGAGGTGTCCGGAGAGACGCTGTACACCGTCGACAACGGGAGCGCAGTTAGTGGCAAATACGGCGAAGAGGAGGGGTACAACGTGTTGCAGGATTCGAACGGGAAGGTGATCGCCTTCGATATCGAATCGGACGGGTCGCTGAGCAACAGGCGAACGCTCATCTCGAATCTGCCTGTCGTCAACAACGACCACGCACTCCAGCAGATCGAGACAGGGCCGGACGGACGGCTGCACCTCTCGATCGGGCACATAGGCGGGCAGAAGTATCCGGAGATGTTCGACGGCAAGGAGTACACCCCCAGCGCCGAGGACCACCCCAATGCGCAGTATCTGGGGACCGTGATATCGTTCGAGTCGGACGGGTCCGATATCGAGATAATGGCCGAAGGGTTGCGGAACATGTACGACTTCACGTTCGACGAGCAGGGCAACCTCTTCGGTGCAAACAACGACGGCATGTCGATGCGGTCGAGAGCACACGAGTCGCTGTATCACATCACGGAGGGTGCGAACCTCGGCTACCCGGAGTACGGCACGTTCGATACGGTTCCGACCGAGGAGGAGATACTGAACCCACTCTGGACACTGGACCACTCCGGGTCGACAGGTGTCGAGACGACCGACAAACTCGACGGCGACGTCCAGGACGGTGTCATGATCGGGTCGTCATCGACCGGTGACATCGTTTTTGTGCCAGTCGAGCGAGAGAACGGCGGGGTGTACGCGCCGGAACTGCTGGGCGACGAACCGACCGTTATAGAGCTGAACGATAGCCCGATCATCTTGGAGGCAGGCCCGAACGGTTCCCTGTGGGTCGGGTCCACCGGACGCGACGACCTGCTCTCGATCTACCAGCCGAGTTGACCGGTCAGATCAGGTCGGGTCAGGCCCCGCGTTACTGCCTGTCATTAGGTGGACGCCGGAGTCTCTGTTCGGTTCGGCGCGTCACTGTCGGCCGTCACCCGGGGGTCCACGGACAGGCCAACTGCTCTCGCGGTGGGATGCTGACGGGGTCGCCGGACTCCCCACGCATCTGTCGCAGTCTCTCCGGTACGGGACACTGTCAGACGCAGTCGTGGCCGTGGTCTCCTGTTTCCGTTACCTGACGATGCGTTTCCCGTCAGCGTAGCCGGCGACCAGTTCGGCGACGCGCGCGGCACCGTTTGGCTGTGGTCGTGGCGACTCGACATCGCCGAGCAGTGCCTCGACATCGTCGAGTGACGCGGCGGCGTAGAACCCGCGGGTCTCGGAGAGCGCATCCGCGACACCCTGTTGTTCCGAGGTCGTCGGTAGCACGAGACACGGTGTCCCGGCGACTGCGGCCTCCATCACGGTGGAGTAGCCGTTACAGACCACCAGGTTCGCACCGGCGATGTACGGCTGGAGGGTCGGCTCCGTCTCCCAGTTCTCGCCGCCGACGAGCGTCACCTCGCGGCCCCGCGCCCGCAACGTGTCTGCGAGTCGGTCCGGGTCGATGCTGAACGCGCTGGGGACGAGCAACACGTCGACATCCCGCTCCGCGGCGTCGCGTTCGGGTGCGAGGGGTGGGATCACCTCCGCACCCGGCACTGTCGGCTCGCCGTCCCAGACCTTCGGGAGGAGAAAGCGTGTGGCGGTCCGCATGGCGAGGCGGTTGCGGACGACCGCACCGACCCGTTCGACCGGGTTGTCGTAGAAGGCGGCGGGGTCGTGGGAGACGTAGAGGTACTCACGGTCGTCCGCCGCGGCGGCGATTGCCGCCGAGATGCCGTCCGCGAGAACCAGTGCCGGCGACTGTGCCCGGTACCACGCCCGGTACTCCTGCACCCGGTCGTACAGCCCCGGTCCACTGTTTCGGAGCACGTCAAGGAGACCCCCGTTCTGGAAGTCGTCGATAAACTCGACGGTGGCCGGTTCGTACTCTGTGTGGCCGTTTTCGTCGACAAATCTCGTGCCCGGGCCGCCGCCAGCCATCGCCGTCTCGTAGCCGGCGCTTTTGAGTCGTTCCACGACAGCCAGCATCCGGGTTGCGTGTCCCGCTCCCTCGCAGGAGTGTGCGACGGCGATGCGCGTCGGCTGTGCCTCGGTCCGGGTCAACTGTACGCCGGAATCTGTCCCCGAGAAACTTAATTGGTCTCAATCGGGTCGGGAACGCAGCGCTCACATCGAGCGGACGCCGAGCGCACTGGCGGCCGCGGCACCGACACCCGTTGTGAGGATGTAGCCGCCGACACTGTGGATGGTGACCGCGGCCGCGATTGTGGGTGCAGCGGCACCAGTCAGAACTGAGAGCAGTGTGACGTTGACGGCCTCCGTCCCACCGAGACCCCCGGGCGTCGGGAGCACCGAGCCGAGCTTTCCGAGTGGGAGAACAAAAAAGGGCACGTACAGCGGGACAAAAGACTCCAGTGCCAGGAACGTCACCCAGAGACCGACCGCCTGGAGCCCCCAACCGAGTGCCGAACAGCAGACCGCAGCAACGAGTCGCCGTCGGGAGGCCCCAACCCGTCTCAGCGCGTCGGTGAACCCGTCGACGCGTTCCGCAACGGCGTCGTACGACACACGTGGGATCACCCCGAGGACACGTCTTCCGACCGCTCCCGCGGACACACCAAATGGACGACGAACCGTCGCACGGTACCGCCAAACGACTGTGACAGTCACGGAGAGTCCGACCGTGACCCCGAGCACCGCGACCGGGAGCGCCCCCAATCCACCCCCAGCCGCCGTGGTGGTGTAGTAGAGTGCACCGACCGTGGCGAACGTCAGCGACGGGACGACGTTGATAGCGTCTAAGCTCGTGATAGAGGCCAGACTCACCTCGTACTCCGTCTCGGTGGTCCGGTTGAGCAGCCACGCCGTCACCGGTTCGCCGCCCGCCTGTCCAAAGGGTGTGATGTGGTCCGCGAACGCGCCAGCCGCGTTGACCAGCAGGGCAGTGTGGAGCGGGGCCTCGATGTCGAGCGCCTGGAGAACGTTCCAGAGTGCCAGGCCCCACGAGGCGTTCCAGAGCAGCATGAGTCCGGCGACGGCGGCGAGCAACACCGGGTCGGCCCGACCGGCGGCGGCCAGTACCTCGCTCGCGTCGACCAGCCAGAACAGGGCGGCGAAGATCGCGAGCGCGGTCACGAGACCCGCCACAGTGGTGGCGAGAACATCTCTCTGCACGACTGTGGCTACTCTCGTGTGTAAATCAATCTATCGACTTGTCGAAGCGCCCACCAACGGATGAAAGGGTTTTTTTCCGACCCGGAGAACCTACTCACCGAGACCAATGCGAAACCAGAGATAACCATGTTCGATATCGCTGCCCCGGCGGCGAGCATCGCCCGCAACCTGCGGCACCGTGGGTTCGGGGCTGTCCACGAGTTTGCCTCGATGGTGCGGTACTCGGTCGGGTCGACGACGACCCCCGACCCGGTGCTGACAGCGAACTGGGACGTGCTGGTGGTGCTCGATGCCTGTCGGGCTGATCTGTTCCGCGAGGTGGTCGTCGACGGGGGGTACGAACTCCCCGACGGCCGGTTCGACACCCGGATGTCGCCGGCGAGTGCGTCGACTGGATGGCTGGACACAGTTTTCGGGGCGGCGACCGACGCCCAACTCGCTGACCTGGTCTACGTTACCGGGAACCCCTACTCCGCCTCGATGGTCGAGGACACGCGATTCCAGGCTGTCGAGGAGGTCTGGCGGGACTCGTGGGACGACGACGCCGGGACGATCCCGGCCCGTCCGGTGACCGACGCGGCGGTCCGCGCCGGTCGACGGCAGGAACCTGCCCGACTCGTTGTCCACTACATGCAGCCACACTTCCCGGCGCTCGGTGACAGCAACCGCGCGAACGGGGTGACCTCGGAGAGCGAACACAACAGTCGGAGTCGGGGTGTCACCCTCTCGGAGTTCGGCGACCGGGGGATGTCTGTCTGGGAGGACCTCCGACTCGGCCGGTGGACTGTCGAGGGGGCCTGGGAGGCGTACCGTGCGAACCTGGTGTACGTGCTCGAGGAGGTGACAGCCCTGCTCTCGAATCTCGACGCCGGGACGGTCGTGCTGACCGCGGACCACGGAAACGCGTTCGGCGAGCACGCCGTCTACGGTCATCCGGGTGGCGTCGACCTGCCGTGTCTCCGCGAGGTTCCCTGGTACGAGACGACCGCCACGGACACACACAGCCGCGAGACCCGCTCGCGCGAGAGCACAGGCAAACAAACGGGTGACGTTGTCGAACAGCGCCTGAGAGACCTCGGATACAAGCAATGACCGATGAGAGCGACACAGTGAGACTGTCGACAGTCGGGCGCGAGGAACAGACAGACGAGTCCAGCGGGCCGAACCTGTTGTTTGTGTGTGTCGACTGTCTACGACAGGACTTCACCCGGCGCGACGAGGTGGACACCCCGTTTCTGGACACCCTGCGCGAGCGGGGGCTAGAGGCAACAGAGGTCTACGCCACGGCGACGACGACGACACCGGCGGTGGCGAGTCTGCTGACCGGGACATACAGCGAGCGCAACGGTATCCGGTCGCTGC
>KE356579.1:740342-741530 GCA_000416085.1 halophilic archaeon J07HX64
TGACCGACCCGGAGAACATACTCATCGAGACCAATGGGAAAGAAGGGATAACTATGTTCGATATCGCTGCCCCGGCGGCGAGCATCGCCCGCAACCTGCGACATCGCGGGTTCGGGGCTGTTCGCGAGTTCACCTCGATGATGCGGTACTCGCTCGGGTCGACGACGACCCCCGACCCGGTGCTGGCCGCGGACTGGGACGTGCTGGTGGTGCTCGATGCCTGTCGGGCCGACCTGTTTCGCGAGGTGGTCGTCGATGGAGGGTACGACCTCCCCGACGGCCGGTTCGACAGCCGGATGTCGCCTGCGAGCGCGTCGAAGGGGTGGCTGAACACGGTCTTCGAGGCCGCGACAGACGGACAGGTGGCCGATCTGGTGTATGTCACCGGGAACCCCTACTCCTCGACGCTCGACGACACGCGGTTCCAGGCTGTCGATGCGGTCTGGCGGGACGCGTGGGACGACGACGCCGGGACCATCCCGGCCCGTCCGGTGACAGATGCGGCGATACACGCCGGGCGCCAGCAGGAGTTCGACCGGCTCGTTGTTCACTACATGCAGCCACACTTTCCGGCACTGGGCGACAGCGGCCGTGCGGGGACGGAGACACCCGAGAACGAGCGCGGGAATCGGGGTGTTGCACTTTCGGAGTTCGGCGACCGGGGGATGTCGGTCTGGGAGGATCTCAGACTCGGGCGGTGGACAGTCGAGGAGGCCTGGGAGGCCTACCGAGCGAACCTGGTGTACGTGCTCGAGGAGGTGACCGCCCTGCTCTCGAATCTCGACGCCGAGCGGGTCGTGCTGACCGCAGACCACGGGAACGCCTTCGGCGAACACGGCATCTACGGCCACCCGGGCGGTGTCGACCTGCCCTGTCTCCGCGAGGTTCCCTGGTACGAGACGGCCGCCACAGACACGCACAGCCGCGAAACCAGTCCGCGCGAGACCACCGGTGAGACCACCAGTGACGTTGTCGAACAGCGCCTGAGAGATCTCGGATACAAACAATGACCGGAGAGAGTGACGCAGGTGGCGGAGAAATCGCGGGTGCGACAACAGTCGAGCGCGAGCAACAGGCAGGCGAGTCCGGTAGACCGAACCTGTTGCTGGTCTGTGTCGACTGTCTGCGACAGGATTTCACCCGGCGCGAGGAGGTAGACACCCCGTTTCTGGACGACCTGTGCGAGCG
>KE356579.1:741550-750769 GCA_000416085.1 halophilic archaeon J07HX64
GGCGTCGGTGCTCGGTGACCGGGGCTATCACACGGAGGGGCTGGTCACCGGCCCACTCGTGCCCGAGACGGGCGTCGACCGCGGGTTCGACCGGTTCCGGTGCCGGGACCGCGACGAGTCGATGTTCGGTGACTGGCGCGAGACCGCCCTCGACAGACTCGGTGAGTTGCCCGAACCGTTTGCTGCCTTTGTACATCTCTGGGAACTCCACGAGGAGATCTATGTCCCGTCGGCTTACGACAGCCCCGAGTACGGCAGAACCCCCTACGGACGCGCACTGTCGGCGCTCGACCGGGAGATCGAGGCGCTCTGTGATGCCGTTCCGGAGGGGACTATCGTCGCGGTGGTCGGCGACCACGGTGAGAGTGTCACACACCGGGGGAGTCTGACTCGTCTCGCGCTGAAGTCACTCCGCGACGGGCTCAGATACTACGGCGGCGTCGACACACGGGGTCTCGTCGAGCGTCTGAACCGCTACTGTGAACGCTTCGGCCCGGATATCGACGACCACTTTCTCGAGAAGGGCCACGGCGAGAACGTGTTCGACTTCACGACGAACGTGCCTCTCCTGCTCGCCGGCCCGGGTGTCGAACCGGCGACGGTCGGGGCGCAGGGCCGGCAGATAGACGTGTTGCCGACACTGCTCGCGGCGCTCGGTGTCGACCACGAGACCGACGGCGAACCGCTCTATCCGGGGATGGACGACCGGGTGGCGTACATGCGGGCGTGTGGGGCGTCGCTGCACCGCGAGCGTAACTGGGCGCGGGCGGTGCGGTGCAACGGCGGCAAGTACGTCGATTACCCCGACCGTGACTGGCCTGTCGGGGTGTACGATCTCGAGGCCTCACCGCGGGAACTGCGCCGCTCCGACGACGACGACCTCGCCCGGACGCTCCGCCGACAACTGCCCGAACGCGGGACCGACCCGACGGATGTCGAGATGCTGGAGATCAACGAGCGACTGGAGGATCTCGGATACCTGTGACCTTCTCCGTCGGAGCCGTGACACTCCCTGAGAACCCTGTCTCTCACAGGGGGACGTGTCTCTCGATACCTTCTGTGCACAGTCGCTCGAACAGGGACACCGATAGTTTTTGTCTCTCTGACATGGTGCACCGGATATCGGTCGTGTCCGAGGTCGCTCACGTGTGCCGCACTGTACACCGAGGTGTCGGGTCCAGCGCGACTGTCGCGGGAGATTGTCTCCATCGGTGTTAAGAACCTCACACACGAATATGGGATATGAAGATCGGCGTTATCTCGGATATCCACGGAAACAAGATCGCGCTCGATGCAGTTCTCTCAGATATGCCGGCGGTGGACACGCTCGTCTGTGCCGGGGATGTCGTCGGCTACAACCCGTGGCACGGGGGTTGTGTCGACGCGATGCGCGAGCGGTCGGTACCGACAGTGATGGGCAACCACGACCGTGCGGTCGTCGGTGACACGAGTTTCGGGTTCAACAGCATGGCCGGCGCGGGGGTCAAACACGCCCGCGAGAGTCTGACAGACAACCAGCAGGCCTGGCTGGCCGGCCTGCCGGCGGAGCGGACGACTCTGGACGGCCGTCTCAAACTCGTCCACGGCCACCCCGACGACCCAGACCGCTACACATACCCCCGCCAGTTCGGCCCGCACCTGCTCGGCGACGAGGACGTGCTCGTGCTCGGTCACACACACGTCCAGGGGTACGAACGCTTCGACGAGGGGGTCGTCATGAACCCCGGTAGTGTCGGCCAACCCCGCGACAACGACCCCCGGGCGGCCTACGCCGTGCTCGACACGGAGGAGCTCTCGGTGACCGAACACCGCGTCGAGTACGACATCGACAGCGTCCAGCAGGCGGTCCACGACGCCGACCTACCGGCGAGAATCGCCGAGCGTCTCCGGAGCGGACAGTAACGACGCAGGGGCTACCCCACGCGAGCGAACCCATAGACGGTTACGCCGAGGAGACTGTCACAGGACGTCCTGAATCGCCCGGAGTGCCGCCTCACGGTCGTCCCACTCGACGAACACAGAGACAGAGGTCGCGCTGGTGACGATGTCGTGAACAAAGATGTGTTCCCCGACGAGCGGCGCGAGCAGGCGGTTGACCGCGCCGGTCTGGCGCTGTATCTCGCCACCGGTGATGCGAATCGAGGCGAGTCCTTCGTCGACGGTGACACTCGAGAGAACCTCGTTCTCGATGACCCGCTCGTGGAGCACCGTCTCTGCCTCTGGTGCGTCGTCAGCATCGACGTAGAACGTCACCGAGTCGAGCCCGCTCGACACCGTCTGGATGTTGACACCCACCTCGGCGACCGTGCCCGCCAGCGCCGACAGCACACCCGGCTGGTTGCGGATGGCCCGTCCGGCGACGGTGACACAGGCCAACGACCGCTCCTGCATATCGACCAGACTCTCGAACTCCCCTTCGATGGTGGTCCCACCGGTCAGCAGGTCGGCGTGCTGGTGGTGGACGACCCGGACATCGAACCCGCCTGTCTTGTACGTGAGCGCCGACGGGGCGATCACCTCTGCACCACGAAAGGAGAGGTTCCGGAGTTCATCGACAGTTATCTCGCCGACGTTTCGCGCCCCCTCGACGACGTTCGGGTCGCCGGTCATCACACCCTCGACATCGGTCACGATTATCACCTCGTCGGCATCGGTGTAGTTACCCAGCATCACCGCCGTGGTGTCGCTGCCCCCCCGCCCGAGTGTGGTGATAGACCCCTCGTGGTCCTCGGCGAGAAAACCCGTGAGTACCGGGACCACACCCTCCGACATCCGGTCCATTATCGCCTCCCCGCGCCGTCTCGTCTCGGGAACGTCTACCTCACCGTATGCGTCGGTGATGATCGGCCACTCCTCGCGCCCGGGTTCGAGAAAGAGTGAGTCTATCCCCCGCGCCTCGAGCGCCCCCTTCAGCATCCGAACGGCGGTGCGCTCGCCCATACTCACGATCTCGGCGCGGTCCTCCTCGCTCGCGTCGAACTGGATCTGCTTCAGCAGTCTGTCTGTTGTCCCACCCATCGCGCTGACCACCACCGACATCTCGTGGCCGTCCGCGACAGCCGACGCGATCGAGTTGGCCGCTCTGTTGACACGTTCACCGTCTGCAACGCTCGTTCCCCCGAATTTGGCGATTACGCGCACGATGTCACCCCGACTTCGTGGCTCATGTGTGAGTGTTTCGCATCACCATGGTTAACGGTGACTATTCTCGAATCCGAACACCGACCGCAGCTGTGTCCGGAGCTCCTCGACGTACCGCTCCAGTACCCCTTCGAGTCGCTCCGTGTCCACGACGACAGCGGAGAGCCGCTCCGCCGGCTCGTCGGGTAACTCGACCCGGAACTCTCCCTCGCCCTCGTAGAACGGCTCACTCTCGGCCAGTATCTGCTGGTCGATCGCGTGGACCAGCTCCGAGTCGTAACTGTCGTTCATCGTCTCGAAGGCCTGCCTGTACGCGCGCTGGAGCTCTGGAAAGTAGTGCTCGTACTTGTCCTCGAACCTCTCGGCATCGAACTCGGTCATCGACTCTGGTTTGCGTGTCTGTCTTCTAATCGTTACCGGTCACACTGCGCCCCGTCGCGCTACCCCTGGATGGCCCTGGCGTACTCTTGTGAATCGTCGTGGCAAAAAACACTCCGGCAGTCCGAATGGGTCCGGGGCCCCCTTATTCCCGCTACTTACCGAGCTGTTCCGCGACGAGCGCGTCGGCGGTTTCCACGAACGTCTGTTTCTCGCCGGTCGGGATGGTCGCACCGGCTGCGATGTCGTGACCGCCGCCGTCGCCACCGACCTCGCGGGCGGCCTCGCCGACGACCACAGACAGGTCGAGCCCCTGGCCGACCAGCCGACCTGTCCCCCGCGCCGACACCTTCGTCTCCGCCTTCGCTGTCACTCCCGTTGTCTGCCTCGCCACCGCTCTCGTCCTGTTTCTGTGCGAACGCGAGGATCGGGCAGTCGGGGTCGACACCGTCCACCCCGAGGGCCATCCCGGCGACGATACCAACGATGGTTTCACGTATCTCGGTTCCCGCGTCGAACCACTGCAGGTTGTCGGCCTGCTCGACACCCTGCTGTTTGACGGTGTCCAGCCCCTCTGAGAGGTTGCGACGGTGGTTCGCGAGCAGCCGCTGTGCCCGGTCCAGCGCACCGTCTCGGTCGCCGAGACAGACCGCCAGCCCGACGTCGGCCCGCTCGTACCGTGCTGTCGCGTTCAACAGTGTGGAGAACTCGCTCGCGTCGCGCAGTTCGGTTCCCTCGCCCTCCTCGGTGAGGATGTAGGTTGTTCCGACCAGTTGCTCGGTCTTCGCCGCCGGCACCCCCCGCCGGAGTGCCCGTTGCATCAGCGCGCTCACAGCTGTCTGGCGCTCGTCGTCCGAGAGGTCGACCCACCGCCGCCAGCTGTCGCCGGCCCGCGCGTCGATATCGAGCTCCTGCAGAAACGACACCGCACCCTGCGGGTCGTTCGAGACACCCGGGATCCGCACCTCGCTCGCGTACTCCAGCAGCTTCGGCAACGGCCGGGTCTGCTTGCCGTACAGCGCGAGGTCTGTGCGCTCGTCGAGCACCCCCGCTTCGATACCCTCCTCGACGATACCCTCGTTTGCCCCGACCAGACCATCCTCGTCTGTTGCCTGCATATCTCCGACGGCACCGACGACCGCCAGCGCCGCCAGATCACGGTTGTCGGCCACACCGGAGGGCCGGGCCGTCCGGTCGTCGACTGCCGCGAGCGCCCGGGCGAGCACGTACGTCGTGCCGGCCCCCGAGAGCTCCGAGGCCCCGTCCAGCCCGACGAGTAACGGGTTCATGTGAAAGTCCGTGGTCGCGTCGGCGGGCTGGTGGTGGTCTGCGATCACCGGCTCGAACTCGCCGGCGGCTTCGTGCTCGGCGATCGTGTCGAGCTGGCCGCTCCCGAAGTCGGTGAACAGCACGGTTCCCTGTGGACGCGCCGCGATGCTCGCGATCTCTGTGTCGTCGAGCTGTTTCTTGAACACGACCTCGTGGGGGATACCCGCGCGCTCGAGCGCCGCCGATCCGATCGCCGCGCTCGTCAACCCGTCGGCGTCGATGTGAGAGGCGAGCAACACCGACTCGGCCTCACACAGCCGCGCCGCACAGCTGCGTGCCGTCTCTGCGAGCTCCGGTACCGGTCCCGACCTCATCAAGCAAGATTGGTTCCGCTTCGAACTTAAATCTCCGGATACCTGTTCCAGTCCGGTCACCGTCCGGGCCCGGTCGAGCGTATAACCGGTGTGTCGAGCCAGTCGGCCGCCGCACGGGCACTCTCGAAGCGTTCGCAGGCCAACACGACCGGTGCGGACAGGTCGGCGACACGGGCCACCGCGAGCGCCCGGGTAACCGGGTCGGCCTCGAACGGCTCCGCCGTCTCACCGCTGCCGGGCACCACATCGAGCGCGGTGACGTACTCGGCCTCGACCTGTTCGCGGAGGTATGCCCGGGCCTGGCGTTCGAGGTTCGCCACCCGTTCCTCCGCGCGGAACCGCTCTTCCCGGCGGTCCCGGTGTTCGCGGGCCTGTTTCCGGACGGTGTCGAGTCGCTGGCGTGCCGCGGCGGCCTCCGTCTCGGCCTCGGAGAGGCGCTCGATCGCCTCGGCGAGCGCTGTCCGTGCCTGTGTCGGGTCTACCCCCTGTTCGCGGCGCGCCTGCAGACGACCGCGTGCGGCCGCCACCGTCTCGCGCAACCGCTCGCTCTCGCCCGCTGCCTCCGCGGCCGCCCGCCGGAGTCGCTCGCGCTCCGCCGCGCTCGACTCGCCCCTGTCCTCGTCTGTGAGCGCGGCCACCCGCTCCCTGGCTACTGTGAGTGCCGGGTCGTGTGGGGTCTCGAAGCCCCGACTCCGAGCCGCTGCCGCCAGTGCCGTGCGCGTCCGCAACCCCATTCCCCGGCGGATACAGCCGACGTACTCGTGTGCCGGACCTGGCTCGTCCGCCGCAACCGCGACCCGTGTGTCACCGTCACTCTCTCCGCGGACTGCCCGTGCGAGGACCGCCGGTTCGACCGGGGCCGTCACTGTGATAGCTCGGCCACACCTGACCACGTCACCGATTCGACATCTGACGGCTGTGCGCATGACTACAGCTCCGAGTCCCTCATTCTCTCCGGGTCCGGCAGGTCCCTGCCGGCCGCGAACCGCTCGTAGGGGGTCGCGGGCGTATCGCGGGCCTCGTAGCTCCGGGCGGCCTCGCGCACCGCCGGCCGAACGGCTGCGAACTCGTTGAACGACTCTGTCCGCTCGACCCGGACCGCCTCGTCGTGTTTCTCGCGCAGTCGTAGCGCCTGGAACGCCCCGAACTCTGTCTCGGCGAGCAACGCCACCCGACCGGCCTGCAGGACGACAACCTCGTCGTGGATGCGACAGATATTGCGCAGTGACTGCCGTGCGTGCCGTGAGTACGCGATGACCAGCAACACACCTGAACGTGTACAGAACAGTCAATTAAACGTTTCGCCCGTCCGCGAGGAGCGGCCGGGACACAACCGAGAGGCCACCACCGCTGATATCGACACGCGCATCGAACAGCGTCGTCAGACCGGCGAACACCTGCTCGTCGTGTGCTATGGGGTTGATGTGGACGTGTGTGCGCGCGTCGACTGCCCGGAGTCGTCTGGTGAGAGCGTGGAGAAACTCGTAGACCTCGGTGTAGTCGGCGTACTGGAGCGTGGTCGTCAGGGAGTCGAAACAGACCGACACCTGGTCGCGCCCGTCGAGCACCTCGTCGATCACGATACCGAGCCGTGTCAGGTCCGCCGGTGCGTCGACCTGGTGTGTTGTCACCGACTCGTCGTCGGCACTCGGAACGGCGTCGCCGACGGCGATGACAATAACATCGCCGACCGCCTCGTCGTCGAGTTCCGCGGCGTACGCCGACGGCCTGCGCGTGTAGCTGACGACCAGCACGTCTGTCTCCTCCTCGACCCCGTGTAGCGAGCCACACAGCGACCGCATCCGGTCGGTCGGTGGCCCCGCGAGCAGGACTGTCCGGGCACTCTCCGGTAGTTCGCTGTCGAGCGTCTCGCTGTCTGTGCCCCCCGACATATCAGAGCTCGACACCGACCTCCGCGCCCTCGGTTGCATCCTCGAGCCCGTCCTCGTGTGCCTCGGCGGTGAACTGCACCGAGAGGTCGGCGTCGGTGAGCACCTCCTCGAATGCGGTTCGGAAGCGCTGGCTGACCCGGCGGGACCGGTCGACTGCCGCCACCGCCGCCGCCGCACGCTCGATCCTGTTCCTGTCGGCGTCGAACTCGGCTGCCAGCCGGTCGACCGGCACGTCCCCGTCGAACTCGGGGTCCTCGGCACGGATGGCTGTCTCGAGTTCCTCGTTTGGCACCTCATCGTCCCGGACCAGATGCAGGTCCATCCGCGTCCGGAACACCGCTTCCGATGTGCACCCGATCGACCCGGCGATTGCGTCGTCGTCCTCACCGGCGTAGAACGCACGCACCAGTTGGCACAACTGGTCGTCCTCGAGCGAACTCTGTAGGTCGAACTTTCCGTGTAGTCGTTCGAGCACCGACTGTAGCTGCGCGTCGACCGAACCCTCGTCTGTGGCCAGCGAACCGTGTGCGTCCTGCTGTGTCTCGGTAACCGTCTCGCCGTCGGCCACATCCATGAAGATGTCCCGGAGCTGCTCGGTCTTTTCGTCCATTCCCCAGTTACTCGTCGGGAGGGATATAAAACTCTGTCCCCGTCAGTCCAAACTGTGTTCGGTTCGCGGCCTGTGCCGATCACAGACCAAACGGTGACCAACGGAAAGATATCTGTATGACAAATTGGCCTTTGCCGTGGATAGACCGCGAGAGACAGGGGTGGGTGAACCCCGGCTTTAATATATTTCCCCTTCGATATACTACTCAGAGATGGTCGAGATACCTGATTCGTTGCGGAGTTTGTTCACCGCGAGAGTTGAAGAGCGCGGCGGTCGATATCTGATCGAGATTCCAGAGTCGGAGATAGAACACGAGGCGGCGCGCCCAGGCGAGACATACCGTGTTGCTGTTCTGCCGACACCGGACCCGGTCAGCGGGTCGACGGACACGAGTTCGACGAACTCCGACAGGAGCAGTGGGCCGCCGGACCCGCCGGTCGACGAGGGGGAGGTCCGCGATGTCACGATCGAGTCTGTTGGTGACCAGGGTGACGGTATCGCAAAGGTCGAACGGGGCTACGTGGTGATCGTGCCCGACGCGAAACCCGGCGACCAGCCCACCGTCGAGATTGAGCAGGTAAAGGAGAACGTCGCCTTCGCCCGCGTCATCGACGGCCGACGACCGTAGACACCGGGTCGACGGTCGAGCGGGAGGAAGGGAGTATCGACAGGTGACTTTCACCTCGATATCTCTTTGCTTGTCGTGTGCTGGCGGTCAATCCCACTGCACGCCGGGGTTGGTGACGGCGCCGTTCGCGGCGGAGCCGAAGTCGCGGGTATACTTTGCGAGCACACCGATATCGTACGGTGGGTCCGGGTCGTTTCGCTCCTCGAGACGACGGTCGAGTTCTGCGTCGTCGCAGTCAACAGCGAGCGTTCGGTCCGGGATATCCACCGTGACAGTGTCACCGTCCTCCAGGGCGGCGATGGGGCCGCCGACGTACGCCTCGGGGGCGACGTGGCCGACCATCGGGCCGCGGGTGGCGCCGGAGAACCGGCCGTCGGTCAGCAGGGCGACATCGTCCTCGTGGCCCTGGCCGACAACGGCGGCGGTCACACCGAGCATCTCCCGCATCCCCGGTCCGCCGCGTGGTCCCTCGTTACGAATGACGATGACATCGCCGCTCTCGATGTCACCCTCCTGGACGTAGGCCATCGCCGACTCCTCGCTCTCGAAGACCCGTGCCGGCCCCTCGTGGTGGAACGCATCCCCACCGGTCACCTTCAGCACCGAACCGTTCGGCGCGAGATTGCCGGTGAGTATCTTTATCGCCCCTTCGGCCTGTTTCGGGTCGTCGACGGTGTAGAGCCAGTCCTCGTCAACCGCCTCGTCGGGGGGAAGTCGGCCCGTTTCCTCGAGATGTTCGAGTTCCTCGGCGAGTGTGCGCCCGGTGACAGTCAGCGCGTCACCGTGCAGCAGGTCCGCGTCGAGTAACCGCCGGAGCAGCACCGGGACCCCGCCGATCTCGTGGAGGTCGTTCATCACGCGCTCGCCGCCGGGTTGGAGATCCGCAATCTTCGGGGTGCGACGGCTTATCTCGTCGAACGTCCCGAT
>KE356579.1:751490-759787 GCA_000416085.1 halophilic archaeon J07HX64
TCGAAGGAGGCCCGGGAGAGGAAGTCCGACGGGCGCCGGCGACTCTCGATGACCTCGACGGCGAGTTCACCCGCCCGCTGGGCCTCCTCGTAGCGGCGCTCGTCCTCGGCGGGCGGGGAGGCACTCCCCAGCGGTGCGAACCCGAGCGCCTCGCTGAGTGCGGCCATCGTGTTGGCGGTGAACATCCCACCACACGACCCCGCCCCGGGACAGGCCGACCGCTCCATCTCGTCGAGTTCCCCCGCGCTCATCTCACCCTGCGCGACCGCACCCACACCCTCGAAGACGTTCTGGATTGTCACCTCTCGACCGTCGTGTTCGCCGGGCAGTATCGAGCCACCGTACAGGAAGACACTCGGCAGGTCGGTCCGGGTGGCGGCCATCATCATCCCGGGCATGTTCTTGTCACAGCCACCGATGGTGACGAGACCGTCGATGCGCTCGCCAAAGGCCACGAGTTCGACCGAGTCCGCGATCACCTCCCGCGAGATGAGCGAGGCGCGCATCCCCTCGGTCCCCATCGAGATCGCGTCGGAGATAGTGATGGTGCCGAACTCGACCGGCATCCCGCCGGACGTGTCGACGGCAGTGTGGGCCGCGCCCGCGACATCGTCGAGGTGGACGTTACAGGGTGTGATGTCCGCAGCGGGGTTGGCGATACCGACGAGCGGCGAGGACAGGTCCTCGTCGTCGTAGCCCATCGCCCGGAACATCGCCCGATGCGGTGCCCGGTCCGGCCCCTGTGTGACGTCGTTGCTCGGTAGGTCGGGGTCTTTCTCGTAGCGCAGTTTCTCTGCCTGCTCCTCCTGTTGCATGGGTACGTGGTTGGTGCGAACCCAGTTAAGCCTTGCAGGCGGCTGTCGAGGCTCACCTCTGTTCCGGAGTCATCAGGCAGCGTCTCCAGCACAGCCCAGTCGACCGCCGGTGTTCACCCCTGTTCCGGAAGCAGACGACGGTCGACCTGGCGGTATGTGTCCTCGAGTGACCCGCTGTTGTCGACCGTGACGTGCTCGCGGTCGGGTGGTTCGAACTGCTCGCGGTGTTGCTGGTAGACCTCTACGTCTGCGTCACTCGCGTCGTCGGTCCGGGAACGGAGGCGGTCACGCACGGTCGCCGGCGGGCAGGTAACGTGGACGAACCGTGCAGTCGCACCGGTCTCGGTGGCGACACTCGCAATCCGGTCCCGGTCGTGTACGTGTTTGAACGTCCCGTCGACGACAACAGCCTCGCCCGCGTCGAGTCCGGCGCGTGTCCTGTCGAGGAGTTCGTCGTAGGTTCGACGCCCCTCGGCCGGCGTGTACTCCGGGTCGTCGAACAGGTCGTGACGAACCTCGTCGCTGCGGTGGCGTGTCGCGGGCAGTTGCTCGGCCACGTACGCCGACACTGTCGACTTCCCGACCCCCGGGAGACCACAGCAGGCGACCAGCAGTGGACTGGGCATACACGCGGTGGGGTCGGCTAGCACATAGGCGACCCGGTTCGCCCGCACATCACCGCCGATCCGAGCCGGAGTCCGGCCGACAGCGCCGCTCAGCAGTCCACACCGAGTGTGTCGAGCACCCCAGACCAGGTCGACACCCCGACCGCCCGCGGGTGCTCGACCGGTTCGGAGTACGGGCGCTCGAACAGAACGCCGATGATACCGGCCTCGACAGCGTCGTGCACGTTCCGGTGGTAGTCGTCGACGAGTGCGTCGCCCGGTACCTCGGCTTTGTTCGCCGGAACGTCGTTCACGAAGTGGTCGTAGCCGATGTCGTGACTGTCGAGCCACTGTCGGGTGAGTCTGTGGGTGTGGGCCGGCCGGTGGGTGACGACCCAGCGCTCGTACCCCGCGTCGGCGAGTGCCTCGAGCCCCCGTCTGGCGCCGGCAACGGGCTCCAGTCCCGAGAGGAACCACCGCGCGTGGTCCGTCATCAACCGGGCGATCACCTCGTCGATCCGTGTGTCTATCCGCTCGAACTCGTACCGCCACTCGGTTATCTCCGCGGGCGAGATGTCGACGCCGTACTCGCGGGCAACGAACTCACACACCCGCGGCAGGTTCCGACAGACCGTCCCGTCCACATCGACGAGCACACGGTCGACATCAGTCGTCTTCATGCTAATCACTCGTGCCCGCAGAGCAAAGACGGCGCGGTTTCCCGGGCTAAAACGGGCGCCAACCCGCGTGTCACCCACTGTCTGTGTGGGGTTCGTGGCCCCCCGCCGACACCCGGGAGTTGGCGTGCGTGTGTCTGACGGGCGTCAGACACGTCGGCGGTATTAAGAGGGTCGAACGCCGCGATAGAGTCGTGGCGCTGTTTGGCACGGACCCGCTGGAGGAACTGCTCGTCCCAGACGGGACCCACGCGCAGGAACACGACCTCGTAACCGACGGGGACGTTATCGTCGCCAGCCAGAGCACAATGGAGTTCGGCGTCCGGGGCGGAAACGTCATCGCGGGCGAAGGTGTCGAGTTCGGCGGCGACATCGAGGCAGAGGGGGACTGTCGACTCGACACCTGGTGTGATGTCGCGGGCAACGTGCTGGCCGGTGAGGACGCGTACCTCGGCGGGCGGGCACACATCGGTGGCGAGCTGCGCGTCGCCGGCAACCTCGATATCGGTGACGACGTGCAGATCGACAACGGGTTTGAGGCGAACGGCTGGATCGTCATCCGGAACCCGATGCCGACGGTCGTCTTTTTGTTTATCTACCTGTCCCAGCTGCTTCGTATCGGCGAGCAGGAGGCCGCAGAGCAGTTGCTCGACGCGGTGACCGACGCCGACAAGCGCGAGCACGACCCGGTGCTCGTCCCGCGGGGGAGTCAGGTTGGTGACGACGCCTGGCGGGTTTCGACACCGGGGCGTGTCGGTGACGACTGCCGACTCCACGGGAACATCCGCGCCGAGTCGCTCGTGGTCGGTCGCGAGAACGAACTGTTCGGGAGTCTCCGTGCCCGCGAGGGCATCACCGTCGGCGCCGGCACTGAGGTGACCGGGAACGTCACCACCCGGACGGGGACTGTCCGAATCGGTCCCGGGGCGACCGTCCGCGGCGATGTCGCCGGTGAGTTCGTCGAGGTCCACCGTGAGGCCGAGATCGAGGGGGCAATTCGCGCGAGCGAGGAGATGTCGATCGTCTCCGACCCCGTGCTCGACGCCGCGGTCACAGATGCCGATGACTCGACCGGGTCCGACGAGCGCCCGACCGACGAACAAACCCCGCCGGTGAACGCCGACGACCCGGACAAAACCGACAACAGCGATATCGGCGAGGCCGACGCCAGAGGCGGGCGCGACGAAAGCGACAGTCCACCGACCGAGGAGACACCCGACACGTACGAGAGCAGTGACGGCACACAGCTTTCGGAGGTCCCGTTCGCCGAAACCCGGGTCGAAACCGACGTAGGCGCGACCGACGAGGCTGAAACCGGCGAGAGTGAGAGAACTGAGGGCGGTAAAGAGGATACGGACGAGGGTGAGATTGGTGAGGCCGAGGAGACTGAAGTTGGTGAGGAGGGTACAGACGAGGGTGAGACTGAAGTTGGTGAGGAGGATACGGACGAAGGTGAGACTGAGGGCGGGGAGACTGAAGTTGGTGAGGAGGATACGGACGAGGGTGAGACTGAGGGCGGGGAGACTGAGACTGGTGAGACACGGGGCGAGGGCGAGGAGCTACCGATAGAGGAGGCCGAGAGCAGGGGGCCAGATGGCAGCAACGGGTCGACGGCCGGCGACGCAGCTTCCACGACGGGGCGGTCGAACGACGCGGAGGAAACAGGTGAGGATGACGGCTCTGGTGTGACCGATTCCGTTCCGAGCGCGTCCCCGAGGACGGCGGACGACAGCGGATAAACCTGCGGTCCGGTCGGCACAGCTCTCAGTTCACAGCGAACCACGGAGCCTCGGCGCAGAATAGTGTCTTGCTGTCGGTGGCCGGTCACACGACAAGGGGGAACCGACTACATGGCGCGCGGGGGTTCGACAGCGTCGACCGGTCAGGCAAAGGCGATCGGGACGCCGGCGGAGTCATCCTCGTCGCGGACCTTTCCGAGTGCGCTCTGGAAGTCCTCCATCCGGATGGCGGTACGGTCGTCGCGGATGGCGAACATCCCGGCCTCGGTGGCGAGCGAGGACAGTTCCGCGCCGGTGAACCCGTCGGTGTCGGCGGCGAGGTCGTTCAGGTCGACATCGTCGAGACTCATCTCCTGGGTGTGAATCTCGAGGATGCGCTCGCGGGCTGTCAGGTCGGGTTCGGGCACCTCGATGAGGCGGTCGAACCGGCCAGGGCGGAGGATAGCGCGGTCGAGCATATCGAACCGGTTTGTTGCGGCGATGATGCGGATCTCTCCACGGTCGTCGAACCCGTCCATCTCCGAGAGTAACTGCATCATCGTGCGCTGGACCTCGGCGTCACCGGAGGTTTTCGACTCCGTCCGGGTCGACGCGATTGCATCGATCTCGTCGATGAAGATGATAGCCGGCTCGTGTTCACTCGCGAGTTCGAACAGGTCACGCACCAACCGGGCGCCCTCGCCGATGAACTTCTGGACGAGTTCGGAACCGGCCATCTTGATGAACGTGGCGTCGGTTTCGCTGGCGACAGCCTTCGCGAGCATCGTCTTGCCGGTGCCGGGTGGCCCGTGCAGGAGCACACCGGCGGGCGGGTCGATACCGACTGCGTCGAACTGGTCTGTCTGGACGAGCGGTTGCTCGACCGCCTCACGCACTTCGCGGATCTGTTCCGACAGACCGCCGATGTCGTCGTAGGTGGTCCCGGGACGCTGTTCGACCTGCATCGCCTGTGCGCGGGCGTCCGTTTCGGCCTCAAGCACCTCCTTCACCCCGAAGGAGTCGTTTACTGCCACCCGGTCACCTGCGTTTATTTTCTCACGCAGAGTGGGTGATACCTCGGTCAGGACCTCCTGGTTGTTTCCGTGCTGTTTGATAACGATACCCTGGTCCAGCAACTCCTCGGCGGTGGCGACGTACAGTGACGAACTCTTTAGAGTCTCGTTCTCGCGTTGCAGGTGATCAACCCGGTCTGTGAGTTTTTCCTGTCGCCGCTCCGACGTGTTCAGTTGCTGCTGTAGTTTCGCGTTGACGCGCAACACCTCGCTGTAGTGGCTGCGGAGCGCTGCAAGTCGTTCCGATGGCGTCATATCGGGGTCAAGGTCGAGTCGTGGGCGCTCCGGAAGCGATGGACTCCGGGACATCTGAGTATGTACACTTTGTGGCCGTCGATTATAGTCCCTTCGACAGCACCCTCGCTGTTCACCCCCCAAGCGGGCACCGACGGCACGAACTGAGGTTACCGCAGTTCGGCACAGGGTCTGCTCTTGCTCTGGACTTCCCAGCCACCGTTGAAATCACAGACCCCCCCGAACGGTGAAGTTGCACCGGTATCGGTGTTCACCGCGGTTCCATCTCGAACCAGATGGCCTCGAAAAAGGATCTGTGCGGTCGGACACCGGGGTCATATCGACCCGCGCCGTGTGTCCCCCGGACCGGCCTGAACCGGACCGACCGGTACGGGACACGGCCGGTTCGATGCATCAGTTACCAAATCGACATATCTTCCGACCCGTCCAGCCGGTCAGGTGAGCGCGACACATCACCGGACAACAGCGGGTCGACGCGGCAGTGCGACGTGGAGACAAAAAGGCTTATTCGGGGGGATAGCAGAGAGTCTGCTATGGCACGGCTCGATGTCGAGGAGGTCCCCTACAAGGACTACAGCAACCGACAGCTGGTGGCACTCCCGCTGGTGGCGCTTGCGGTTGCCATCGCGGTCATCCTGGGTGCATTCGTGTTCACCGGCGCGCCGGTTTCACTCGGACTCGATTTCACCGGCGGGACCGAGCTCCGATTCAGCGCGTCGGACGCGTCGACAGGTGACATCGAGACCGCGTTCGAGGAGGCGGGGATCAGTGTCGCGAGCGTCCGGTCGGTCGGTTCCGATGACTCGTATATCCTGACGACACAGGAAACCGACAGCGAGGCACTCGAGACAGTGGCAGAACGGGTCGGTGACCGGGTCGAATCGATCGACTCCCGCTCGGCGACGTTCGGCTCTGACACACAACAGCAGGCACTGTTCGGTGTTCTCATCGCCTTTGGAGGAATGAGCGTGCTGGTCGCGCTGATATTCCGGGCGCTCATTCCGAGCATCGCTGTCGTGGTCTCTGCGTTCTCCGATATCGTCATTCCGGTGGCGTTGATGAACCTGCTCGGTATCGATCTGACACTCGGGGCAGTTGCTGCCCTACTGATGCTGATCGGGTACAGTGTCGACTCGGACATCCTGTTGAACAATCACATTCTCAGGCGACACGGTGGGTTCTACGAGAGCGCCTACCGCGCGATGCGGACAGGTGTCTCGATGACGGTAACCTCCATCGCGGCGATGACGACGATGTTTGTGGCGTCGCGGTACCTGGGGATTCCGTTGCTTCCGGACGTTGCGCTCATCCTCGTGTTCGGGCTGATAGCCGACCTGATGAACACGTATATGTTGAACATGAGTCTACTCCGCTGGTACAAGTTCGAGAGGGGCAGTCGATGATCGACCTTCGTGACAATCTGCGTGTACTGTTGCTGGTCGGACTGTGCCTGCTGGCGGCGCTTGCGCTTTTCGGCCCGATAGGGGCCGGCGGCGACCAGGGGTTCGGTGCGGACCCACCACAGCCGGAGCCGGTGACGACCGTCACGAGTGACGACACCGGCGAGTTCAGCGTCGAACTCCCGACCGGTGAGTACGAGACGCTCGTCGACGAGATCGGCTACGACGAGTTCGAGACGGAGATCGAGGTCACCGGTGGCAACACAACGACAGTCGATATCGACCTATCGGCTCGGGAGACAGGCAGCCTCTCCGGGGTCGTGACCGGACCGAACGGGCCGGTCGACAACCTCACCGTCGCTGTTCGGACGAACGAGACAGAGGACCTCGTACAACGGGTCACGACCGGCGCCGACGGCAGTTACGAGACCACACTCGAAACCGGCGAGTACACTGCACGCGTCGACCAGAGAGGGTTCAGGGTCGTCCAGGAGGAGTTCACCGTCGCCGCAGGCGAGACGACCGACGTGGATATCAGTCTCGATGCTGTCGGCACCGGTACAGTCGCAGGAACGATAACCGGCGGTGGGGAGAACCTGTCCGGTATCGAGATAACGGCTCTCAACAACGCAACTGGGGTGACCCTCGGGACGACGACAACCGGTCCCGACGGGGGGTACGAGCTGACACTGGAGACCGGTGACGTGAGTCTGCAGGCCGACAGCCCGCTGTTTGAGGCCACCACCACCGCACAGCTAGTCCAGACAGACGAGACACACACCGTCGACTTCGATCTCGAACCGCTGGAGACAGGCTCGATCCAGGGGACCGTCACGGCCGGCGGGGAACCCGTCGAAGGTGTTGCCGTCTCCGTACAAGACCAGACCACAGAGAGCGAGCAGGCCGCCGCTGTCACCGACGCGGACGGAACCTACGACATCGAACTCGGTGTCGGCTCCTACCAGGTGGTCACCGACGAACTGCTGTACGAGGCGTTCAGCCAGACAGTGAACGTCACAGCCGGGGAGTCCACCGGGCTCGATATCGGACTCGAACGGCTGGAAACCGGCACAGTCGAGGGGACGATTACCGGTGACGGAGACGCGCTCGCGGGCATCGATGTTGAGTTCATCGACCCGGACGCCGGTCTAGGTGCAGACCTCGACGGGGCATCGTTCGGCGACCCGACGAATCTCGAGTACGGGCTGGAACTGTCCGGTGGTGCGCGCATCCGCGGGACACTGCAGGGGTTGACCGCCGAAGGAGTTGGTCTGGGGACGCGGAGCAGTTTCCAGGTCGAGGGGACCATCGCCGACGAACTCGGCATCGACCAGATAAACGTCCGTGTGCGTACCCAACCCGACGCTGTCGAGCTGTACACGAACAACGTGACCCAGGCAGAGTTCACCGAGGCTCTCGACGCAGCCAACCTGACTGTCGAGACGAGCAACATCAGAGAGGGCGTGACAAGCAGCACCCGTCAGGAGGCGATCACGACCATCACAGACCGTGTCGACCAGACCGGGTTCTCCGGGGCAGACGTGTTCTCGAGTAACGCCGTCAGCGGCGAGAACTTCATTGTTGCGGAGGTGCCCGGTGTCACCCGCGGGGAACTGCGGGAGATAATCTCCGAAACCGGGCGTGTACAGATCGTCGCCGGCTACCCCGAGCAAACCCAAAACGGGACGGTGTACAACCAGACCGTACTGCTGTCACAGGACAATATCGACGGCATCGACGGTGCCGAACCGGGG
>KE356579.1:760311-768102 GCA_000416085.1 halophilic archaeon J07HX64
CTATCTCCGAACCGCTCGTTGATGCGGTGCGCCAGCCACGCTCTCGCTTGGTTGCTGTGGACGGTGATGAACTGCTCGTCGTCTGCGGTACCGACACCCAATGTATAGTTCTATCCTAATGTACCGACACAGGAACCGCACGATAGCACGGCTCAACTACTATCTGTCGTCGAACCATACCTGCATCTAACATGCTCTCGACAGATACCAACAGCATCCTCAGTAGTGAACAGCGGTTCGCGGTACTCATGACCGTGATTTCGGTGATACTGTTTATCGCAATCCGGCGGAACGAAACGGACAGCTAACCGTCGCGTATTCCCCGCCGTAGTTTCGATCACTGGGTCCCGACAGCAAACGGTGTAGCCCGTCTCAGAGATGTTCGCTCCCTCGTGCCGACGTCTGCGCGATTACTGTCCCAGTGACGGCCGAAGCGCGTGAACTGTCTGATGAGGATAGGGTGTCCGTAGCAGCTTTGAGTTCTGTGGCGTCCTCAGCAGTGACACAGAGGAAAGCGGGAGCATAAATAAGATGACTGTCGTCGTCTTTGATACCTAATAGTACCGCTGCTGGATGCTGTAGGACCGGACCACTGGGCGGAGTTGATCAGTCGCTGGCCTCGGCGCGCTTCTCGACCGGCATCTGTCGCTCGAGAAAGTCGGTAATGAGGTTGAACGAGCGGATCTTGTTGTCGATGTCGGTCGAGCCGTGACCCTCCTCGCCGAGTTCGTTGTACTCGAAGTCGCCGTCTGCACCCTCCTCGTGCCCGGCGTCCAGCAGAGCGTCGCGGAACAGGCGAGCCTGTGAGATCGGACAGCGCGGGTCGTTGACGCCGTGTACGATACACAGCGGGGCCGCGAGGTTCTCGGCGTGGTTGACCGGCGAGCGCTCCTGGTAGAGGTCCTCGTTCTCCTCGGGGGCGCCGAGATACCGCTCCAGGGTGGTCTTGAAGTGCGGCATGGACTCCTCGTACAGCGCTTCGAGGTCTGTGATGCCGACCTGACTGATCCCCGCGGCGTACAGTTCGGGGTAGTCCACCATCTGCATGTTCGTCGAATAGCCGCCGTACGAACCGCCCATGACGGCGATACGCTCCTCGTCGACCCACTCTTTCTCGGCGAGCCAGCGGGTGCCCTCGGCGATGTCAGCCTGTTCGGCGCCGCCCCAGTCGCCGTTTATCATATTCTTGAACTCCCGACCCCGACCGGTCGAACCGCGGTAGTTCACCTGGAGCACACTGTAACCACGTGTGGCGAGGAACTGTGTGTAGAGGTCGAACCGTTTCAGGTCCTGAGCGGGCGGTCCACCGTGAACATTGACAACAACGGGCGAGGGCCGACGTCCGGAGTCGTACACCAGCGCCTCGATACTCAGACCGTCGTGTGACTCGAAGGTCTCGTACGAGCAGTCGACGAAGCCGTTGGGGTCGAGGCTGCCGTACTCCGGTTCGAGCACGGTGTGAGTGGCGCCGCTCTCGAGATCGAGTCGGAGCAGCGTCGACCGCTCGGTCGGGGTCTGCTGGGTGACCAGCATCTCGGTGTCCGAGAGCAGCGCAGCGTCACCGTAGCCGGGAAACGAGGCGACGCCCTCTGGCATATCGACCTCGTGGCTCCCACCGGTGAGACTGTGAACGACCGGCACCACAGCACAGTCTCGCGTGCGGGTCGCGAAGATATCCTCGCCGTTCGGTAGGAACGTCGTCGGCGACTCGACGTGGTCGGGGTCGGTGAGCCACCTGACTGCGTCGTCGGTGAGATCGTAGACGCCGACACGGGGCTTGTCCGAGGTGTTATCCGAGACCAGTAGCCGGTCGCCGTCGGGCCCGAAATCGCTCGCCCCGGCCTCGGCGCCCTCTTCGCCAACGTTCAACTTTCGCGCGCCGGTGAGTTTGGCGCGCTCGTCATCACCGACGTGACGTTCGACCTCGGCGACGTACACGTCTTGATTGTCCAGATTATCGGACTCGTTCGTGTTGTAGGCTACCCGGTCTGCTTCGGGTGTGTAGACCCCGCCGCGGACAGGTTGACGGTACTCGGTGAGCTGTGTCGTGGCGCCCGTCTCGCAGTCGTGTTCGTAGAGGTTCATTTGTTGGCCGACGTCACTGATGAGCAGCAGGTGCCGACCGTCCTCGGAGATATCCGAGAGGATCGTCTGCCCCTCGTTCTCGACGATCGTTTCCACCGCACCAGCTCGGTCGATGGCCATGATGTCGTTCTGCTCGTCGCCATCTCGGTCTTGATGAAAGTACAGCCTGTCGCCCGAGGGCGCCCACCGGAACGGATACCGGGCGTCCCGGGGGACATTCCCATCGCTGACCTGGGTCTGTTCGCCTGTCACGGGGTCGACGAGATACAGTTCGTTACGACCACTACCATCGTAGTACACCGCAACTGTGTCGCCGCTGGGTGACGCTGCCGGGTGATAGAAACTCGGCAGACTCGCCAGTTCCTCGAGTGGATACTCCTCTGTCATCACTACCCCGTTGCCACGCCATCGGTTTAGATTTTTGTGGTCCTTCGCTCTGCTTCGAGCACGACAATCACAGGCCGCAGGTGACGGACTGGTGTCTCCCGATACAGCTCTTTTTGTGCTACTCTTTACAGTCAGAACAGTAAACTGTTGATTCGCAGGGGAGATAACAGAGAGTAGAGCGGGCCTCGTGTTCAGAGTATCCCGAACAGCGCCTGCACGTCGAAGATGGTCACCTCTGTCGTGTCGCCGTTATTGAAGCTGAACGCGGCCGCGTGCTCGTCCATCATCGGACTGTCCATGTTCGTGAACAGCTTCTGCACGTCGAAGATGGTCAGACTGCCGTCACCGTCGACATCCTCGTACGTGTTGGGGATGATACCGAGGTTCTGTGGCGGTCCCTGACCACCCGGTACCGTCGGCGGCCCCGGGTCGACCGACAGCGACACGTTCTCAGTGGTCATCGCGTAATCGTTGCTATCCGTATCCTGGATCGTTGCCTCCTCGAACCCGATGGCGAACGTTCCTGTCGCGTCGATATTGACAGTCACCGTCGCAATCTGTACCTCCTCGGCAGGGTCGTGTGTGGTGTCGCCCAGTGCCGCCCCCGGTGACAGCGTCGACCCGTCGTCGGTTATCTCCGAGTTGTCGAACGGGACCGAGTCACCATCCGGGGTCAACTCGTAGTCGACGAACGTCGCCGACTGGTCGTTCGAGTCGATCTCCACGTCGTAGGCACCGATACCGCCGTCTACCCCGGTGACCACCACATCGAGGGCCACGTTACCGGTCGTAACCGGCTCGGAAGCCATGAGTTCGACACCGGCTGTCCGCTGTGACACATCGAGTGACCCGCCGGTGACAGCACCGACCTCGTGGTCGCTCACGTTGTAATCGTCGAGCCCGACCTCGACGGAGCTCTGGTCGATAGCGACCGCCGTCGTACCCGCGGACTCACCGCTGAGGGTGAGTGTCCCGAGCATCGTTTGATTGCTGGCCCCGATGGCGTCTTCACCCATCGCGGTGGTTATGTTCACAGCTCCGTTGCTCACCTGCGTACTGTCGAACATCGGGTCGTTGGCGTGCTCGAACCCGTCGATACCCGCGACCGAATCGTTTCCAACGTCAATTGTCATTATGTACGCCGAGATACCCTCGGTTGCGCCCTCGACGACGAGGTCGTAGGTCACCGTTTCGCCGGGACCGACGGTCTGGTTTGTGGGGTCGAGCGATACGTCGACCTCCGGCGCTGCGTTGTCCCCCGCAGACGCGGCGGCAACGCCAGAGCCAGTCGTTGTAAGGAGAACTACAGCGCTCAGAGCGACGAGCAGTCCGATGGTACGTTGAAACTATCTCATACACATCTGACTCGGAACTGTGGGGTAAAGGTACTTTACCCGTAATAATCATTATTGAAACGATGGTGCAGCGGCGGTCAAAACGGTCGCGGCTCGACGGCTGTTCGCCGGACAGTGGCTTCAAAACGGGCCTCCGACCGACGTTGGCGGCTGTGCTGATCGTTTGCTATTAGTATCAATTGTAAGTTTGTCGACCAGCGAGAGGCTTCTACAGAGGCTGGTGGCTACCACAGCTCTCCCGGGCAGCTAACAGCAGGACACCGTGGCTGTGGAGTCGAGACAGTCAGGAAAGGTTGGCGAGTCGCGTGTACTCCGCGTCGGTGAGTTCGAGCTGTGAGGCGGCGAGATTGTCCTCGAGATGCTCGACGCTCGACGTTCCGGGAATGGGGAGCATCACCTCCGAGTGTTCGAGCAGCCACGCGAGCGCGACCTGGTGGGGACTCACCCCGTGTGCGTCGGCAACCGCCTCGACGGGACCGCCGAGGTCACCGGCCGCCAGTGGATACCACGGCATGAACCCGATGTCGTACTCCTCACAGGCCTGCAGAACATCCTCGTCGTCGCGGTAGGTGACGTTGTATCGGTTCTGGACGGTCGCCACCTCGACCTGGTCGCGTGCTCGTTCCAACTGTTCGACAGTTACGTTCGAGAGCCCGATGTGCTCGATGAGCCCATCATCCTTGCATTCGGCCAGCGCCTGGACACTCTCCTCGAGGGGTGTCTCCGAACCCGGTGTGTGTAACTGGTAGAGATCGATTCTCTCGACGCCGAGGCGGTCGCGACTCACGAGCGCCTGGTTACGGATGTAGTCCGGGTCACCGTGGGGGAGCCAGTCGCCGTCGGTGTTGCGCAACAGACCGGCCTTTGTCGCGACGAGAGCGTCCGCAGGGTCGAGCGCCTCGCCGATGAGCCGCTCGCTCACACCCGGCCCGTACGAGTCGGCGGTGTCGATAAAGTCCACGCCGAGGTCGACAGCGTGTCGCAGGAGCGCCCGTGCCGCCGACTCGTCTGCCGGTGGACCGATCACACCTGGGCCTGTGACCCGCATCGCGCCGTATCCGAGTCTGTGGATGGTCGTGCTATCACCGATGGTGAACGTGTCACTCCTGTTCATACGGCAACCGGGGGCGGCACGCTCAAAAACGCGCGGGTTCGGCGCTCTACAGGTTGGCGCCGTCCTCGACGGTGATGTCGGCGTGCAGTTCCTCGCGCAGCGCCGAGTGGACGTGACAGATATCCTCTGCCCGCGCGACCACGTCGTCGACGGCGTCACCGAGCGACGCCTCGACGGCGATGTCGAAGCTGACCCCCGAGAGGTCGTCACCCTCGTCGAGTTCGGCACCCACATCGACCTGCACGGCGCCGAGGTCGTCGAACCCCTCCTGCTGTGCGCCGACGCGGAACGCCGGAATGAAACAGGAGGCGTAGTCCGCCGCCAGTACCGCGTTCGGGTTCGGTCCGCGCTCGTCGGTTGCGTCGACTGTCAGCTCCCACTCGCCGATGACGCTGCTGGTTGCGTACCCCTCTGTGCTCGTGCTTGTAACTTCGATGTCAGACATACAGTATATGTTCGTACGCAGCGAACAAAAATCCCCATGTGTTCGAACCGCGCGTGCGATTGTCCGCACACAGTCAGACCGTCTCTGAGCACCGGATCCTGCACACGCCGCCGGAGACACCGGAGGAACAGAGTGTCGAGGCGAACGTAACGGCCCCGGCTGAGAGAGGATCAGAGCTCGAACGACTCGTCGCCGTCGAGCACGACCGCCTCGGTGTCGGGTGCGTGGGCTCCGAGTTCGTCCTCGAACGTCGCAGTGTCGATCTCGATCGGCGGGAACGTGTCGTAGTGCATCGGGAGCGCGTAGTCGACACCGAGCCAGCCGGCGGCGATGGCAGCCTGTCGCGGGCCCATCGTGAAGTGGTCGCCCGCGGGCAGTGCGGCGGCGTCGGGGTCGAGGTACGCACCGATCACCTCGCGCATCTCGGTCATCAGCGCGGTGTCGCCGGCGTGGTAGAACGTCGTCGAGTCGGCGTCGTCGAGTTCGGTCGGCGCTGTATCCGAGATGACGTAGCCGACCGGCATCCCGAGCTCGAGGTCGTAGCCGGTGTTCGCGCCGTTTGTGTGGTCCGCGCGGTGCATCGTGACGAACGCGTCGCCACACGCCACGGTCCCGCCCATATTCATCCCCATTCCGGCGACGGCGTCGTCGAATCCGAGTTCGTCCTCGGCAAAGGCAGCGAGCTCGGGCACCGCCACCAGCGTCGCATCGGAGAACGCTGCCGCGTCACCGATGTGATCTGCGTGGCCGTGTGTTAACAACACGTAGTCCGGTGTCTCCACGCTCTCCGGGGACAGGCCGGTCTTCGGGTTACCGAAGAAGGGGTCGATGAGCATACTGGTCTCCCCGAGTTCGACGCGCCACGTCGAGTGGCCGTGCCACGTGAGTTCCATTACACCCGACTGTTCGCGTGCTCACCACTTAACCACTGTGAGAACCCCAGTTTCGCTCCCACCCCGTGAGGTGTGTGCCCCGGCTGTCGGCTGTGCTGTGAGGTCCAGCTTCACCCGGCGGAAGCTTCAAGTGGACGAGATGATACGGTTAGATATGGCACACGTTCTGGTGCCCGTCGACGACGAACACGCCCGGCAGGGCTGTGAGCTGGCTACAGAACTGTTCCCGGGAGAGAAGTTTCTGTTGTTGCACGTCATCAATCCCGCCAACGCGGCGGGGTACAACCCCGAACCGGGGGTGCCGGGTGCCGCCGAGGACTGGTACGCGAGAGAGGAGACCGAGACCGAGGAGTATCTCGAGGAGTTGCGTGCACACATCGAGCAACGCGACGACGACGCCACCGTCGATCACAGCATCAAGATCGGCCGGCCTGCACAGATAATCGTCGAGCGGGTCGAACAGGGCGATCTCGACCACGTCGTGATGGGCAGTCACGGGCGAGAGGGTATCTCTCGGCTGTTGCTCGGCAGTGTCGCCGAGACGGTGGTCCGAAAATCACCGGTTCCCGTGACAGTCGTTCGGTGACCGGGGCGTCTCGGGTTGTGAAACAGGCCGTTGCTCTTATTCCGTTACTGGGACCAGATACAGGTGAGCACAGATGCTTACACAGATCAAGCGCGGTATCGGAATGACGGTAGACAGTTTTGTTGTGATGAAAAACAACCCGAAGCTACTGGTGTTTCCGGTGTTCGCGGGGCTGGGCGCGCTCGGATTCCTGGCACTCCTGCTCGGGTCGACACTCGGTGGTATCATCGGTATCGAGGGTCTCGACGCGATCGAGACACAGGCAGCACTCGAGGAGACGGTCTCGGACAACACGGTCGTCCTCGTGGCAGCGGCCTTTCTGGGGTATCTCGGTACAACGTTCGTCTCGGTGTTCTTTACCGCGGCACTCGTCGCCGAATCACGGGAGGTGTTCGCCGGGAACCGTGTTAGCCTGAAACGCGGTATCGCCGCCGCCTGGGGCGCGAAGTATCAGCTTCTGGCGTGGGCGGTCATCGCCGCGACGGTCGGTATCATCATCGACGCGATAGAGAACTCTGACTCGGCAGTCGGTCAGGTGTTCGCCTGGGTGTTCGGTGTCGCCTGGAGTGTCATCACGTTCCTCGTGGTCCCGGTCGCGGTGCTCGACGACGACTCCTCGGTCCGGGGGATGTTCTCCCGGAGTGGCCGGACGTTCAGGGAGAACATCGGCGAGACTGCTGTCGGGGTCTTTGCCCCCCGCGTGGTCGGTGGTGTCATCGCGGTGCTCACGATCGGTGCCGTGGTCGGGTTGCTCGAACTCGGTGTGACCGGACTCGTGGTGCTCCCCGTGCTGGTCGTCGGTCTCATCGCCTCACAGCTGCTCTCGACGACTATCCGGGGTATTATAAAGACCTCGCTGTACGTCTACGCCACCGAGGACGAACAGCCCGGAGCGTTCGACTCGGGCAGGTTCACCTCGATACTGA
>KE356579.1:768136-780403 GCA_000416085.1 halophilic archaeon J07HX64
TCTCGACCCCGTTCGCCTCGATCAGTTCGACCAGGTCGACGATGTCACTGCTCGCCACCTCCTCGTTCGGCGAGACACCGGTTGGTGTCACGAGCTCGAACCCGTAGCGCTGCTCGATATACTGGTACGAGTTGTGACCGGCGAACACAGCCACATCGAGTTCGGCGTCCGCGACCAGCCCCGACAGCTGCTCGTCGACCGCCGCAAGCTCCGCCCGGTAGTCGGCGGCGTTCTCCCGATACCGGTCGGCGTTCTCGGGGTCGTACTCGACGAGCGCGTCGGTGATCGTCCCGACCATCTCGCCCGCGAGCACGGGGTCGATCCACGCGTGTGGGTCGAACGAACCCGGGACCCGGTCCTCGCTGTACGCCTCGACGACTCTCACCCGTGCGGGCTCCTCTGTGGTGTCTTCGACCAGTTCGTCGCCGTCGTAGATCTCGAACACCAGCTCGGTCCCCCCGGTCGACCGGCCCCGCAACGTCACCACCCCGCCCTGTGACTCGATATCGAGCACACTCTCGTCGGCCCCTGCCGCGAACCGGGCCTCGGCGCGGAACCGCTCGTCCGCACCGAGCGGGGCCGCAATCGTCTCGTCCTCGACGTGTGGGACGACTACCGCGAGCGGGATCTCGTCACCGACCGCAACGTTGGGTGGGCCGCCGTGCCAGTGGCCCCGTCCGCTGTGCCACCGGCCCTCCTGCCGGTCTGTCCGTGTGTCCCAGAGCTGGAACTCCCCGATTGCCAGCTCCTCGCGGGTGAACTCCCGGTCGTACACCGGTTCCGGCGGGTCACCGCCACCGTCGAACGGCAGCAGACGCGGCCCGAGACCCTCCAGCGCGTCGACGACCATCATCTCATCCCCGTAGTCACGCGACAGCGTCCCCGCGGCATCGACCGCCCACTGGAACTCCGGCGTATCGAGATAGATGAACACGTCTGTGGCCACGAGATCGGGCACAATCCCGCCGTTCGGCGTCCAGCCGTGCCCCATCTCGCCGGTCTCGACCGGTGTCTCGAACGTGAGCTGCTCGCCACCGACCGTGTCCGCCCAGTCTGACAGCGCGAGAAACGTGGCGTACCCGTCCGGGCTCTTGCTACCGCCGCGACCCCCCAGACACCCCGCCAGCGCCCCTGCCGCCGCTCCTGCACCCGCAGCCAGTACCTCGCGTCGTGTCGGGTTCATATCTCCTTTTTGTGTCCGTTTCATAAAAAGCGTTATTATCGAACCATCTTGTGTTAATAACTCGCGGCTGGTCACGCGGAGAGTTCCAGCATGACTCCCCCATCCTCCGGTCTGGCGAGTACGTACGTATCCGCCGGCCCACAAGCCGGGACGCCACTGCTCTCCTCGTGGACAGTTTCCCCCTCAACGACTGTCGCCGAACCCCCGTCCACAAAGAACGCGTACACCTCTCCCTCCTCGCTGTGACCGCCCTCCTCCTCGTGGTTGTGTCCGTTGCCCTCTCTGTCTCCCTCGTGGTCGCTCTCTTCCCCGTGGTTGTCTCCGTTGCTCTCTCTGTCTCCCTCGTGGTTGCTCTCTTCTCCGTTGACTTCCCTCGCCTCCCTCGTTGCTGTTTTCTCGCTTCGTGATCGCTCTCTGCTCGTCGCTTCCCTCGTTGCCCTCTCCGTCTGCCTCGTCGTCGCTCTCTCGTTCGTGATTGTGTTCACTACCCTCCCCTGTCTTCTTCGTGGTCGCTCTCGTCCCCGTGATTGTGTCCGTTGCCTCCCTGTCTCCCTCGTGATCGCCCTCTTCCCCGTGGTTGTGTCCGTTGCCCTCTCTGTCTTCTTCGTGGTCGCTCCCTTCCCCGTGATTGTGTTCGTTGCTTCCCTTGTCTCCTTCGCGACTTTGCTCGTCGCCTTCTCTGTCTGCTTCGTGGTTGTGTTCGCCGTCGCCGTGGAAGACGATGTAACCGCTCTCACCGTCGATGGTCACGTCGAACAGCTGGTGTGTGGCCGATGTCTCAGGGGCCTCGCTGACGGTCGGAGTGCCGGTCAACTCCTCCTCGTCGCCGAACTCGAAGTGTTCGCAGGCGTGGCTGACGCTGTCTCCCGGCAGACCGCTCTCGTGTGGGCTCGTCTGCTCGGCCAGGAGCGTCACCGTCGCGGTGGTGGCTGTCTCCCCGTCTCCGCTTCCGGTACCGTCACCTCCGTCATTATCGTCTCCGCTGACACAGCCTGCGAGACCGACAATCGCAGCCGACCCTGCTGCCCCGAGCACTGTACGTCGCGTCGTGTGCGCTGTCTCCTCGCCGGTCATTGCTAAGTATTAGTCTTAGTCTATATTATCTCGAATTAGCAATTGAAAGCTTTGATTTAACAACTCACCGCAGGCCCCATCCGACTGGCACAGAGGACAGGAGCAGTCGGGACTGTCGGGTTCGAACAGGTCTCGACAGCAGAGCGTGAGAGACGACCAGGTGTGGCGTGGTAGCACGGCAGCAGAGAGCGAGTGGGTCCTCGTGCTGTCGGACAGACGTGCGTGAACATCGACGGGACGTTCGTGCGGGAAACTCTGTGACAGATGGCCTCTCTGCGAGTATCGGTCGCAAAATACCCTGTCCGACAGTCTCAGCGGTCGGTGTCGACCTGCTCCGCGAGCGCCGAGAGGTGGCGGGACTGGCGCTCGAGGAGTTTGTTCTGCTGATCGACCGTTCGGGTCAGTTCACTCACCCGGCGTTCGAGCGTGTCGATGCGTTCCCCGAGTTCACCATCGGTTTCGCCGTCGTCGGCTCTATCGTCGACCGACACTCCACCGTCGTCTGCCGGTTCCGTCTGGTCGGTATCGTTGTCCGGTTCGAGCCAGTTGTCGTCGGCGACAGCGTCGATTGTGTCGGTTACGGTGCTCTCCTGTTCGTCGGTCCCCTCGATGAGCGGGGAGATCTCCTCCTCCAGCGCGATAGAGGAGTGTGGCGCCGGGTCGTCGTCGGTGTCGGTGCCGGTTCCGAGGCTCTCGTTTAACTGTTCGAGCGAATCGACACCGTGGAACGCACACAGCGCCCGGGTCAACGTCCGACGCAACAGCGGCGCTTCCTCGTTGGGTGTCTTTATACGCTCGGCTCTGTCGTCGACCCAGAGCACGACCTGTGTTGCCACCTCCCCCTCCTCGAACTCCAGACCGGTGACGGCGCTGAACGGGTAGGTCTCCGGGTCGCTCCCCCAGACCGCCGGTCCGACGTGTTTCACCAGCCGTGAGTCTGTGACCACCAGCGTCAGGTCGCTGAACAGGTAGACCCCGCGAATCTCCTCACTGTCCTCGGTGACGCCCGCCGACACGAGGATACCCCCGAACAACCCCTCCAGCATCGCCTCGGCGTGGCTGCTCGGGACCACGAACTGTCTCGTGTCGTCGATGTACTCGAGTTCGAACGTCGTCTTGCGCCGCCCCTGCGAGACCGAGAGCCGCTCGATGTCGTTGTCGTAGACCTCCACTGTGGCGTCGCTGAGCAGACTTTCCTCGCGGTAGATGAGCGTCCGGTCCCGGGTGAACACCGTAACTGCGTTTCCGTCCAGCGCGACCCCGTTTCGTGGCTCACCCTCGAGACGATGCCTGAGCAGGTCCGGGATCTCCATGTCGGCGTGTTGGCTGTGCGGATATATAAACGGTCGGTGGGTGTAACAGTCTCGTCGGACGTGTCCGTATCAGCTGTTCAGGTGAGCACGGTCAGCCCGTAGCCACCGTCCTCCAGGGCCTCGAGCAACTGCTCGATGTGTTCGGGACCACGGGTCTCGAGGTCGACCTCTACCTCCGCGTCATCCAGCGAGACATCCCGGGAGCTCCGGTCGTGTCGGATGCCGTAGATATTGGCGTCCTGATCGGAGATGATATCGATCAGTGACTCGAGCGCCCCCGGTCGGTCGGGGAGCACTGTCCGGACGCGCAGATACCGGCCGGTCTCCGCCAGGCCGCGGATTATTACCGTCGAGAGCGTGTTCATATCGATGTTACCACCACACAGCGCGAGCGCGATCACCTCGTCGTCATCATAGTCGAACGCCCCCTCGAGCAGGGCCGCCAGCGAGACCGCACCAGCCCCCTCGGTGAGGGTCTTGCTGCGCTCGAGCAGTGTCACGATCGCCACGGCGATGTCGGCGTCGGAGACGGTCACCACCTCGTCGACGCGCTCGCGGATGACCTGGAACGTCCTCTCGCCCAGTGAACGGGTGGCGATACCGTCGGCGATTGTGTCGACACTGTCGAGTTCGACCCGTTCGCCGCTCTGCATCGACGGGGCGGCGCTCGATGCACCCTCCGCCTGGACACCGATCACGCGGATATCGGGGTCGTGGCCCTTCAGTGCGGTTGCGACACCCGAGACGAGGCCGCCGCCGCCGACCGGCACGACCACGGTTTCGACCTCGGGCAGGTCCTCAAGCAGTTCGAGTCCGATCGTGCCCTGACCGGCCATCACCTCCCAGTCGTCGAACGCCGGCAGATAGTATCGCCCCTCCTCGCGCTCGATCTCGTGGGCGAACTCGGCGGCCTCGTCGTAGTCGACGCCGTGTAACACCACGTCCGCACCGTACGCGCGTGTCGCCTTTACCTTCTGGATCGGTGCGTACTCCGGCATCACGACCGTTGCGTCGACGCCCATGCGTGTGGCCGCGAGCGCGACACCCTGTGCGTGGTTACCGGCACTCGCCGTGACCACACCCGCATCGAGTGTCTCCTCAGGGAGTGTCGCGATGCGGTTTGTCGCGCCGCGTATCTTGAACGACCCGGTGCGCTGGAGCATCTCCTGTTTGAGATAGACATCCGCACCCGTCATCGACGAGAATGTGTAGGTGTGTGATAGCGGTGTGTGCCGGGATGTCTCGGCGACTCGCTCACGAGCCGCGGTGATATCGTCGAGCTCGAGCATACCGGGCGTTCACGCTCCCGGAGGTTAGGCGTTGCTACCCGCGGGAGCCGTGACGAACCCGGGTCGAAACAGCGAGGCGGTGACACTGCAGTCGCGACTGCAACGTGAGTACATCACCGGAAATTAATAAACCCCTGTATGACGCGGGGTCGACGCTGTCCTGTGGTTGTGTTCCTCGACTGTGTCTGGTGGACGGCCGAATGACACGTATTTATTACATACTACCCCCTGTTGACATCCTCCCCGGACTAACTGGTGGTGATTTCTCCTCGTGTTTCCGTAACGACACCCCCGGCGGCAGGTCACCGCAACAGCCCGTACAACCGGTTATTTAGGAGTTAGGTTCGCAGGGTGATTGTCTGTTCACCGGTTGTACCTCCGGGTTGTGACCGGGGCTCAGGTTCCGCCGTCCAGCAGTATCAGGAGCTCCCGGCGAGCGTCTGACGGAGCGTTCGCGAGCGCTCGGCGAGTGCCCGGCGTTTCAGCAGGACAAACCCGACAGCGATGACACAGAACCCGACAACGGTCAGGGGTTCGAGGGTCTCCCCGAGGAGGAGCCAGCCGACCACGGTGGCGACAACCGGGGCGGCGTAGGAGACGAGATTGATGTCGACCGCGCCGAGACGCTCGAGCAGGCCGAAGTAGATAACGTAGCCGACCACGCTCGCGAGCACCGCGAGGTACCCGACCGCGATGATAGCCTCGGTGGTGATCGTGAGGTCGGTAACCGACTCACCCGGGATGGCACCACTCGTGGCGTGCATCACGACTGCACCGAGGACAAACGACCAGGCAACGGCCCCCTCGGTACCGATGCTGCTCTCGGTGCGCTCGAGGAGAACGCTCCCGAGTGCGACCGACATCGCGGCGAGAAAAACCAGCCCCGGCGCGACGATATCTTCGACGGTGATAGCCCCGGAACCCGGGACCGCTACGAGGACGACCCCGACGAACCCGCAGGCCAGACCGAGCAAGCCGACCGGCGTTAGACGACTGTCCGGCAGGAGCAGTCGCGAGAACCCGGTCGTCAGGATCGGACTCGTCGCGACGAGAATCGCCGCCACACCGCTCGTGACACCCTGCTCCCCGACGAACAGGAACGTGTTGTACACCGCGATGACCAGCACCGCGGCGACGAGCACCTCGGTCCAGTCACCCCGCGAACGAGGGAGCCACCGGTCTGTCGCGAACGCGGCATAGCAGAGTAGACACACACCCGCGATATCGTACCGGAGACTGGCGAACAGCACCGGTGGGATGTGCTCCAAACCCGCCTTTATCGCGACAAACGACGACCCCCACAGCACGGAGAGCACGACAAACAGACCACCGTCACGGTACGCACTCATGGACGCTGTTTCGCCTCCCGAGCAAAGAGTGAGGCGGTTCGCCGCGCCACGGCTGCCGGAGAGTCCGGTCGTGACGCCCGGTCGAACCACCGGAGACGGCGGTCTCGACCCGGTTGCCACCCGCACCCGCGGTGCCACTGTCACCGCGCCCGTCGGTGACAACGGGACCGTTGGCGGTGTCCTCGGCTGCTGGGAACCAGTCTCCCGGGCCGAGATACCGTGTCCACAGCACGGACATCGGGGTGAGCACGAGCACACTCGCCAGGAACGCGTAGATTATCCTGTGGACCGGTGACGATACCAAACCGCTCGAGTACCGGCAGGATGGCGATAGAGAGTGTTCCGAACACGCCGACGGTGGTCGCGACACTGCCGAGCAGTGCACGGAACAGCGGGTCGATATCCGCGTCCGGGACCCGTCCTCGCCCGCCAGCCCGGAACTGTGCGGCGAGGCTCTCGTTCTCGGCTGCGGTCCCGCATCACCGACAGTAGTGTGATCACCCGGTGGTGCCGTCCGCGAAGTCGAGCGTGGCCCCCTGGCGGTCCTGTCCCCGTGGATTGAAACCCGAACACGCCACAGTGTGGGTATGGACAGCGCCGGGGACGCGGGCGCTCGCGGCGACGAGGAGTGGCGACAGTACTTCGGGTTCGACCAGCCCTACGAGAACCAGCGTGACGCAATCGAGAGTGCAATCGCGGTGGGTGAGGAGAACGGCTACCTGGCGATGGAGGGTCCCTGCGGAACCGGCAAGACGATGGCCGCGCTCACGGCGGCAGCGACGCTCATCCGGGAGGGGAGTTACGACAACGTCGTCGTCGTGACGCCGGTCAAACAACAGCGCCAGCAGTTCGTCGAGGACCTCCGGACACTGAACGCCGGTCTCGAGGAGCCGCTGCCGGGTGTCGCACTCGTTGGCAAGCGGGATCTCTGCCCGTACGGTCGCGAGGGTGTGTTCCCGGACGATGCCGGCACACACGAGCGCTGTGAGGAGCTGCGAGAGACGACCGCGAACCTGGTCGACGGCGAGAACACGGGTGGCAAACCGGCCGCCGAGGCTGCCGTCGGGGCCGCCGCCGGCGAGGAGGTCTGGTGGGACCCCGAACGGGCAAGCGACCTGGTCCGGGAGGCCCGTGCCGACGCCGGACAGCAGCAGATAGCGGGGTCCCAGCTGGCGACAGCAGGGGCAGAGAGCCCGTACCCCCTGGCACAGCCGAGCGTCGAAACCGACTCCGGGGACGAGCTGTACTGCCCGTTCGAGGCCGACTGGTACGCCCGCAACCGCGGCTCGCCGGTCGGGTTCGGTGTCGGCGAGCACAGTGTCGTGACCGCCGACGAGTATCTGCCGGCAGCCACCGAACGGGGCACCTGTCCACACCGAGTGATGAGCGTCCTGCTGGAGGGGGCGTCGGTCGTCGTGGGCAACTACAACCACCTGTTCGACCCCGACTCCCGGCCTCTGCTCGCGTCGGTGCTCGACGACAGCACGTTTCTGATCGTCGACGAGGCCCATCGCCTGGAGGAACGGGTGCGAGAACTGCTCTCTGACAGGGTGGGTACGGAGACACTGAAGCGGGCACGAAACGACCTCGAGACGGTGTTGACCCGCGCACAGGAAACCGACGAGAGGAGAGCGGCGGTGCGTGCTGAACTGCAGGAGCGCGACGTGCCGTTCGAGGCGCTCCGGGAGGCCCGGGCGTTCTACGACGACCTGCTTACCTGGCTCGACGGGCGCATCGAGGAGGCGCTCGACGCCGAGGTGGCCGGCTGGCGTACCGGCGAGGTGCCCGACCGTGACCTGGAGGTCCCGCTGCGGGACCCCGAAACAGTCGAGCGCGACGAGCTAACAGCCTGGGCCGAGACGGCAGGCTACACCGGTGAGCTGTGGCGTGGGCTGTCGACAGTCGGCGGCGCGACCGAGGCGGCGATGGAGTCGCTCGGTCTCGACCGTTCGCCCGTCTGTACGGCTGTGGGTGCGGTCATGGAGAGCTGGTGGAACCGTGACCACGCCCGGAACCTGCGTGAGCTGGAACTAGAGCCGTCACCGTCGCGTCGGGACGGCTGGGAAGGGGCCTACACCGCCGGGCTGGTACTGTTCGAGTGCATGCCCGGCGAGTCACTCCGGGAGATCCTCGACGATTTAGGCGGGGGTGTGCTGATGAGCGCGACCCTGGAGCCGCTTGAGGTGTTCACGGAGGTGTCGGGGCTCGCGGCGCTCGGTGCCGACCGGACTGTCCGCGAGCGCACCTACGGGCTGGCCTTTCCCGAGGAGAACAGGGCGAGCTGGCTCGTCGACGCGGACCCGTTTACAGCACACAATCGGGGTGACCCGGCGGAGAACACCGACCCGGAGAGCTGGAACCGCACCCGTGACGAGTACGCCCACGCCCTGCGGACCCTCGCCCGCTCACCGGGCAAGGTCATGCTGGCGATGCCCAGTTACCGCGAGGCCCGGTGGGCCGGCTCATATCTTGAAGAGGCTGTCGAGAAGCCCGTGCTCGTGGACACGAGCAGCTCCTTCGCGGAGACCGAACGGCTCAAATCGGCGTTCTTCGACGGCGACGGGACGGTGCTCGTCACGAGCGCCCGCGGCACGCTCACAGAGGGGGTCGACTACGACGGTGACAAACTCCACACCTGTGCGGTTGTGGGTGTACCGCTCGTGAACATCGGAGCCCCCCGTGTGCGGGCTGTCCGGCGGGCCTACGGTGACGCCTTCGGCGAGGACAACGCCTTCGAGTACGCGCTCACCGTGCCCGCGGTGCGCCGCGCCCGCCAGACGATCGGGCGTGTCATCCGCGGGACCGACGAGGTGGGTATCCGCGCGCTCGTCGGCGGCCGGTACGTCGAAGAGGCACGCCACAGCGTCCACAGCTACCTCTCACCCGCCGAGCGTGAGGAGTTCGTCCGCATGACCCCCGAGTTCCTCTCCGGCCAACTCGACCGGTTCTGGAGTCACCACGGCCGACCGGAATAGGAACCCGAACCGACCACCTCGCTGTGCACGACTCGCACTCGTACCGCGGTCTACCCGTCGAGACAAACACCGACCCGAAACCACCAGCGGTCGCCGTCCGCCCCGGAAAAGAACTCGAACCCTCGTCCCCGAAAGGCACTCGAACGTTCAACCCTGACAGAGCAATCGTGAGCGGTGAGCGGAATCTGCCCACCGGTCTGTGGGACTACGAGGTGAACCGGGCAATAGACGGGTTCCTGCCCGACTCTGTCACCGACGGGTTCGCACTCGCGACACACCTGGGGGACACAGCAGTCGTAGCAGGACTGGTTGTGGGGTTCTACTGGCTCGGGAGTGCCGACAACTGGCGGCGACGCGGACTGGTGGTGGCCGTCGCGGTGGCGGCACTAACACTGAACATCGGTCTGAAAGGGGTGCTCGACGTCCAGCGGCCGCTCTACGCCGCCCGAGCGGCGGGCGACCCGCTCGTCTTCGCGCCGGCGAACTACGACGGGTTCAGCACACCCAGCGGACACGCGATGGGGGCGGCCGCCGTCTACGGCGGACTCGCGGCACTCAGCGATATCGGGACACGACGCCGGCGCGCCCTCGTGGCAGGTGGTATCATCGCCGCCGTCGCGTTCTCGCGGGTGGTCATCGGTGTCCACTACGTCGGTGACGTGGTGCTCGGTGTCGCCCTCGGTCTCGGTCTGGTGTGGGTCGGTCACCGGCTCCTGATCCGTGGCCGACGCCCAGTCTCGCTCGTCCTCCTGCTCGCGCTCGCCGGGGCAGTCCTGGCGGCCCCGCTCGGATCCGAGACCCACGCCGCCGCGTCTATCGGCACGGCCGCCGGTGGACTGGCCGTCTGGGAGTTCGTCCGGGACCGCCGGCCTGACCCATCCGGTGGTGCGGTGCTCCTCTGTGTGCTCGCCGTGGCCACCGCGCTGCTCGCTGCTGTCGTTGCCGACACACTCCTCGCGGTTGACCTCGTTGCCACAGTCGGAGGTAACTCGCCGCTGTCGGGCGCACTCAGGGCGACTCTCTCCATTGTGGCCGTGGGGTTCGTGCTGGCCCTGCCGATTTTTGCTGAACTGCTCGACGACGACCCTCGTGCCCGGTGGCTCCAGCGGACACTCCCCTTTGCTGTCGACACCTCCGACGAACAGGTCGGGAGCGGTTCCGACTGACCGGGTGCAGTCACGACACGGTCGACACGACGCCCGTGTGATCCCGACGCCGACCGGCCGCATCCAGTTCGAACCCGACACGAGACAGTGCTCGGTCTCCGGCCAGATGGCAGCACGTGCGGCGTGAGACGGTATCTTTATACCTAGACTCGGGCCGATACAGATACCTAGCATGTGGAGACAGGGGGACACGGGACATGGATACAGATATGCAACAGTCGACCCGTCTTCCCACGAACCCGCCGACGACTCCCGACAGCGCCGCAACGTCCACGTCCGAACAGGCAACCCAGCAGACAGTCGAGGCAGACGACCTGCTTGAGTTGCTGGGCGACGAGTACACCTACCGTGTCTTCGAGGCTGTCGTCGAGGAGCCCCGCACCGGTCGCGAGCTCATCGACGCGACCGGGGCCTCGAAGGCGACGGTGTACCGGCGACTGGAGGATCTCGAGGCAGCGGGACTGGTCGAGTCGACGGTCAACATCGCGTCGGACGGCAACCACTGCAAACAGTTCCACGCCGTCGTCACGTCTATGACGGTGAACTTCGATGCCGACGGGTTCAGCGCACGCCTGGAATCCGACCACCGCCCCGGTGCACCCGGCACGAGTGCCACGGGCGCACAGCCTCCGGCGGACGACTAACCGCCGTGAGAGTACAGTAAACTCCCCTCTACGATCTGTTGACACCCCATACCTCAACCCTCTCTCGACCTCCGGTGTACACGACCTAATACGACGGACCCTCACCGGATGTCCGCGTCGGATGAGAGCACCGAGAGCACGCACCAACCGTACAGAGACACAGTTCGCACAGCTGTAGTCGTTGTGGGCGTCGGTACAGTTGCCATCCTGCTCGTCCTCAGATACGCGTACGTCTGGTCTTGGAGCCGTTCTCCATCGTCTCCTCACGAACCCGCCAGCAACCTGCTGCACCCGGTTGCTCGTGCCCGACTACGCGGCGGTCCGTCTGAACTCGCATACCCCCGGTCACGGTGTAGTCAGGCAGTGCCTGTCACAGAGATTCACCGATACAGTTAAATGGCGTCTCGCTGAAATTAGAGTGTATGAGAGACAATCGTCAGAGTGGATCCAGTCTTCCCTCGACGTGGCTCGAGTTGAACGTCACCGCAGCAGGCGCCTTGCTCACTGTGACACTCCTCCTCGGGACAGTATCCACACTCGCAGCAGGGGCCGGGCAACCGGAGACAGTGGCTCTGTTCGTGCTTGCCGGGATTGCGGTTGTCTTCACCGGCATGGCTCTTATTCGTCTGTCCGAGCATCTCAGAACAGACGGACCGACACTCGCCTGAAAGTCAGGCCCAATCGGCGGGTCGGGTCGTCGCGGCACTAACCAGGCACAGCCACAGAACCGATATCTCGCCCGCCAGACAGCGTTTGCAACACCGCGGGCGAGTCATCTCTCCCGACTCGTCAGGGTGAGTGAGGTTCGCGCCCGGCGGGGTCCACGACCGTCGATATCGGCGAGGCCACGCGGCTACCGGTGGTTTCGTCCGTCGGACCCGTCGGTCTGTGCCGACTAACTGGGGTCTCCCAGAGAGTCGCCGTGTCGAACTCGTCGGGCATCGTATCGGGGGACTCAATCCCCCGGACACTCGACAGAGTCAGCAACATCGAGTATCGCCTCACGATCCAGGTTGCCCTGGACGGCGTACACACTGTCGTTACAGGACCACAGGACTGTTGTCGTCCCAGTCTGCTCACGGACAGAGTACGTTCGTCCCTGGTAGTCGACCTGCTCGAGGCTGTCATCGATTTCGGCCGCCGTGGACCTGCTCACGAACAGACTCTCCGGAGGGTTGATATACTGCAGTGAGACCCCCTGTTCGGTGAGAGTCCCGGTCTCGAACTCGAGCCTCGTCGGCACCGAGGGGTCCGGAACCTGCTCGTCGGCCGCA
>KE356579.1:784018-785215 GCA_000416085.1 halophilic archaeon J07HX64
ACTGTGTGGTGGTCGGGTCGAGACTGAACTCGTTGTCGGAGAACTCGACTGTCGCATCGAGCGCTGTCCCGTCTTCATCAAAGGGTGAGACCTCCAGCGAGACCGTCTCGAACCCCTGAGAGCCACCGATCTCCGAGATACCGACCGTACGAGTTCGCTGTTCACCGGGGAGGACGGCGAACCTCAACCGACTCTCCGCGAGGTTGAGTGTCGCCGGAATCTCGGGACCTGTCGTCTCCGTTATCGAGTACGTGTCTGCCTCGCCGTTTGTCTCGATGGCTACGAGTTCGGTATCGAACGTCTCTCCGCCGGTGAGTTCGTCCACGGTGATCCACTCGCTCCCGGCGCCGTCGTCGGGGCCTGAGACCGACGCGTTCGGAATCTCGTTCTCGAACTCGCCCGTCTCGTAGTTGATACCCACGTGGTTGCCAGCGCTGTCGTACAGTCCGAGGTCCAGATCCCCGCCCGAGTAACTCAATCTGTACGTCGCACGCTGGGAGTCGCTCGGGAGGGTGGACGTTGTCTCTCTCGACTCGCCCTGTCCTATGCTGCCACTCTCCACGAGGTCGATCCCGTTCCCGGTTCCTTCACCCGCGGTGAACGTCACCGTCTCCGAAACTACACCCAATCCGAGCACCCTGCTGGTGATCGCTATCTGCAGTTCGTACACCTCGGTGTACGCGGACCACTCGAACGCCGCGTTCGAGATCGGCACCTCGAACGTGAACTCGTACTGGCGTGCGTTCCCGGGAGGGATCGGGTTGCCAGGTATCGTGGTGGGGTCGTCCTGTGGTTCCGGGAGTCCATCACTCGGCAGTAGTGAGTCCTCTACAGTGGCCCCTGTGAACTCGACCTGCGGAGAGAGCGTCTCGCCCTGTATGAGTCGCGTCACCTGTGTCCCCGGAGGGAAAATAAACGGCGGAATCTCGACCGGAAGCGACGGCGCATCCTCCGGGTTCCTGATCGTGATGGTCCCGTCCACCTCGAGCATACTCACGCCCCCCTGCTTTTCGATCACGTTGTCCTCCGATATCTCGCCGACAGACAGGTTCTCTATCTCCAACTCTTGACTGAGGAACGACTCCGCATCCATTATATCATTGATTATGTTCATCACCTGGGCTATCCTGTCGAGCATGTCCGGGCCGCCGGGTCCGCTCGGTGTCACTGTGGGCATCGGTTCCTCGGTCTGTGGCT
>KE356579.1:785265-792009 GCA_000416085.1 halophilic archaeon J07HX64
CGGGTTGTTGAAATATTGTCCCGGAATATGTTGTACGCCGACGGCAGTCTAACCTCGGGATCTGTCGCGTGGATTACGGCAGCACCACGGACGGCCCCGAGGATCACAAGTTCGGCCACGGTCGTAGACGGTTCGGGAGCCACCACACCAGCATCACCTGTCGAGATGAGTCCACTCGCCGTCGTGGGAACCGCGTCCAGCCGTTCAACCGCGGTCACGCTCAGAATTCCCTCGTTTGGCGCGTTGAGTAGCGTCGAAACTGCACTGTCTGCCTTCTGACCGAGTTGTGCGTTTCTGAGGTCGCGTTCGCGGTTGTTGACGAACCGTGCCGTTGCTCTGTACCCGGCGGTACCGATGTCCTCGGCCTCGTCGACGATCTCGGTGATAACCTGTTCCCTGGCCTCGACCCCGTCGTTGAATCCGCTCTGCACCGTCGAGATCGTGCTCCCGAGAACGCCCCCGTCACCGTCGTCGTCACCGTACGAACCAGACTCACAGACTGCTGGCGGGTTCTCCTGCCCGTCGGCAGTCCCGCGCAGGTGCTCACCGATGACCGAGGTTATCTCCTCGACCGGGTCTGTTTGCTCCACCTCGTTCCACATCTCGGTGAGAGCGTGGTAGAACTGCTCGGCGTAGTCGTCTCTGATGGACGTTGCAAAGAGCTGGTCCATCGTCTGCTGGACCTCGTCCGGGATGTTAGACTCGTCGACCCCGTCCACGTCACCTCTGTACCCCCAGTACGCTATGCGCGGTTCGAGATAGTCCTCGCCGTACTCCTTGTACAGGCATGCCGACTCCTCTGCCCGGGCCTGGACGAACTCGTCGATCAGATTGTTGGCGGTCGTGCGGTAGCTCTCGACCGCGTCGAGCAGTCTCTGAGCGTCAGAAATCGGCTCCTCGGTGCCGTAGTAGGTCTGTATGTTTCTCGACCCGCCGGGGTCGACCACCCCCTCCTCCCAGTAGAGTAACCCGGCACTGTCACTCGCCGGGGAGTTGTTCTGTCCGGGTGTGTAGAAATCCTTGTTCGGGTCGAACGCGTCGTAGGAGTACGCGGACTCGATTGCATCCTCCCAGGCGACGAACTCGACTTTCGTCGGTGTGTCCGCGATCGCGCCAGTTCCAGTCAGATTCGGGTCCGGAAGTTGGTCGTACGTCTGCCAGGTGCTGAACGTCGGGTTCTCGAAGCGAGTTTCACTGACCAGCACCTCGCCGTCGACGAATATCGGCGCGCCGTCCTGGTTGTCGACCTGATAGTCGAACAGGTACCGGACGTTCACCTCGACCGGCTGGTTGCCCTCGTTCAGACTGTCGAGTTCGAACAAGACGGACCCGCCCGCGAGCGTGATATCCTGATACACCCTGACGTTCTCCGGGGTGAGGTACTCTGTCCGCGCCGTCTGTCCGTCGTTTATCAGCTCTGTTCCGGATTCGACGGTCAGAGTCCCCGGCATCGTGTAGTTCGTGCCGTCAACCTGGACTGTGAGCCTCGAGGTATTGCTGGGGAACAACAGGGGCCTCCCGTCGGCCGTGTACATCTCAAATGCCCCGTTGTTGTCGATCGGAACGCTGAGGCTGTCGTTCGAGAGCGTCGGCGACGCCGCTTCGACCGTTCCACTCATCCCCTGAATCCCGATGCCGGCGGCCGCCGCCCCGACAGCACCTTTCAGAACGAACCGACGAGAGAACCCATCTCCACTGCGTCTGTCTGCATCTGTCTCCTCCTCGCGGTGTGGACTCTCTGTTATCCTATCGTCTGTCTGTGCTTTTTTACCACACATACGCGTTGAATGGGATATTCATATATATATATTTATTCATACGAGCAACTGTTACCGATTATCATGCGAGCAGGACGGAAGGGGGTCTCGTCCGGATGCGGCCGTGCGGTACGTCGAGAGACCCGGTCGACCGGGAGTGTCGGTCCGGCGGTGGTCGGGTGCCTGTCGAGACCGTCGGTGGGGCCAGATTCTTGACTGTGGAGAGACAGAATCCAGTAATGGACGGAGAGAGTCCGGCGGACGTGCACAGCGAACAGTTCGGTGTCAAACATATCCGGCGCATCTACCGGGAGGGGATGTTCGAGGACCGGTCGCCGGAGTTTCCGGTGTCGTTCAGCGAGTTACGAGAGGAGGCGTTCGAACGGATGTCCTGGCAGGCAAAGGCGTACGTTCACGGCGGTGCTGGCACCGATGAGACGTTCGAACGGAACAAGGACTTCTCGCAGTGGCGGATCGTGCCGCGGATGCTCCGGGGTGTCGCCGACCGCGACCTCTCGACTGACCTTCTCGGCTCGACGCACGACTACCCGCTGATGGTTACCCCACTCGGTGTGCAGAGCCTGCTCCACGAGGAGGGCGAACTCGCGACGGCCCGGGCGTGTGCACAGTTGGACGTTCCGTTCGTGCTCTCGTCGCTGTCGTCGACGCCGATGGAGGCCGTCGCCGATGCCCTCGGAGATACTCCGAAGTGGTTCCAGTACTACTGGGCCGCAGACGACGACGTGGCACGGTCCTTTCTCCGTCGGGCCGAGGCCGCCGGGTACGATGCAATCGTGGTCACCGTCGACGCACCGACGCTGGGCTGGCGCGATAGACTGCTCAGGAAGGGGTACTACCCGTTCCTGGAGGGTGAGGGGGTCGCGAACTACTTTTCTGACCCGGCGTTCCGTGACTCGCTGGCGGAGCCACCCGAGGAGAACCCCGAGGCCGCCGTCGACCGGTTTCTCTCCATCTTCGGTGACGCCTCGCTCACGTGGGAGGATCTCGCCTTTGTCCGCGAGCAGACCGACCTCCCCATCGTAATAAAGGGGGTGTTGCACCCGGAGGATGCCCGACTCGCAGTCGAGGCCGGCGCGGACGCCGTGCAGGTATCCACACACGGCGGCCGACAGGTCGACGGCTCCATCGCCGCAATCGAGGCGCTCCCGGGGGTGGCCGACGCGGTTGGCGACGAGGCGACTGTCCTGTTCGACTCCGGGATCAGACGCGGCTCACACGCGTTCAAAGCGCTCGCACTCGGTGCGGACACGGTGATGCTCGGCCGCCCGTTCGCGTACGGTCTCGCACACTCCGGCCGGGCCGGCGTCGAACACGTCCTCGAGAACACCATCTCGCAGATCGACCTGACGATGGGGCTCGCGGGCATCGACGATGTCGACGATATCGACCGAGCGGCGGTGCGCGACGCGGTCTCACTCTGAGATGACCCCTCTCCGACGTGCCGCGTCCGGCCGCTCACCAACTCCGGGCGCTGTCAGACCGCGAGTGGCAGTCTGTAGAAAGGATTAAGAGAGCGGCGGTGCAATGCCGGAACATGAGTGAATCGCGTGACGACAGCGGCGATACGGTGGTTGCAGAGAGCAGCAGTCGCCTGAGTCCGGCCGTACTGGCCTCGGCCGCCTCCGTCGCGCTGGCGCTTTACTACTACTACGCGCAGGGAGACAAACAGCGCGGCCAGTTCGTCGGTCTGTGGCCGACGACCATCCTCGCACTCGCGATCTACTTCAAACTCGACGAGATCCGAAAGGCACTCGCACAGGCCGGTGACTGAACGTCTGCTCTGTCCGGTACCGACAACCAACTACTGAACTCCCGGTCTCTGTTCGGGGGTCGGTCACCGTCGAAATCCACCTGTCGCGTTCTTCCAGCGAGGATACAGTTCGAGTGCCGCCAGCAGACTGATTAGGACCCCCGCGAGAATCATCCGCGTGTCTGGTCTAAACTCCATACCTATCTCTCGTCGCGCGGTCCTCAAATGCGTTTCCCAGCGGAGATGCAGGCAACGGCGGCGCGGGAACCCGGGCCGTGACATCCACCCCTGCTGCACCGCGACACACGGGGGAAGCCGTGAGACCTGCTACTGGTGTGAGAGTGGCATTCGGTGGCGCAACCGTGATGTACACGGGTGCACTGCGTTGAACCATGACCGACAGGACCGCCACCGTGCGCCGGGAGACAGCCGAGACGGAGATCGAGATCACACTCGACATCGACGGCGACGGCGAGACGACCGTCGAGACGGGCGTCGGGTTCCTCGACCACATGCTGACCTCGTTCGGCACACACGGGTTGTTCGACCTCACGGTCCGGTGTGACGGTGACCTCGAGATCGACGATCATCACACCGTCGAGGATGTGGCAATAACGCTCGGACAGGCACTCGACGAGGCACTCGGGGGGAAACGCGGTATCTCGCGGTTCGCCGACAGACAGGTGCCGATGGACGAGGCGCTCGCGGAGGTGGTCCTCGACGTGAGCGGCCGGCCACAGTTCAGCTTCGAGGGGTCGTTCTCCCAGGCGTCAGTCGGGGAGATGACCAGTCACATGGCCCGGCACTTTCTGCGGTCGCTGGCGATGAACGCCGGACTGACACTACACGCGAGCGTCGAGGGCGAGAACGCTCACCACGAGATCGAGGCACTGTTCAAAGCGCTCGCGAGGGCACTCGACGACGCCACCCGTATCGACGACCGCCGGACCGACGCACCGAGCACGAAAGGTGAACTGTGAGAGCTCTCTCGGACTGAACCGCCTCGGTGTCAGGTTATCTCAGAACTTCGACTCTCGTTATCACGAGAGAGTCCTGACCGAATAACCCCGGTGCACTCGGCTCACTCTGCCTGTGGGGAGGCGTGCACAGTTGTGCGGGGCCGGCACTCGCCCCCTGCTCCGGCGCTGACGAGGCCGGGACCGGTCGGGTACGGCGGGACAACCCAGCCGATTGTCGATCTGCTCCGACGGCGCTGACCCGCTCGACCTGCAGAGCGTGTGTCACCGTCTCAGCGACCGTCACCGTCGGACCTGTCGCCGGGGTCGTCGACAATCTCGACATCGACCCCGGAGACACCGATACGGGCGAACTGTGTCCGGACGTGTTCGCGGGCGGCCCGGAGCGCGTGCTCGCGGCTGTCGAACCCACGGGGCATCGGCGACTCGAAGGCAACCTGTATCTCCCGACCCTCGACCCGCTGAGTGTGACCGCCGCTCTCGACCTCGTAGAACTCGTCACACACCCAGACGTACGGCGCGTCATCGTCGGGCGACCCCCGGTAGTGCGGCGGCTCCTCGCCCTCCTCGTAGATAGTGCCGGTGAGCGCTGTATCACCGCCCCAACCCCGAACGAGCAACATAGCTCAGGTGTAGGACACCGGGACAGAAAAGTCGACTGGCACGGCACTCGACGACCGACACTCGCCGGTGAGCGGGGGCAATCGGTGGTCCGCCGAACTGTGCAGGACAGCCGGAGACATCCACGGCAACCGGTCGACACTCCTTCAGGACTTGGAGTCACGCCGACCGTTCACCTCGCCGACGACAGCGCCCCCTCGACGGCTCGTGACGCGTGGCTCTCACCGACGACACGGGCCACCTGTCCGCTCCCGCCCGTGCCGTCCTCGAGACTACGGCTGATGACGACCCCGAACTGATACCCGCGGAGTTGCGCGAACAGGCCACCCGCGGCGGACCCGACACACTCGGGGCGCGTGCGTTCGCCCGACTGATCGAGCGCGACGGTGTATACCCCCTCGACGTGTGTTTCCGGGGCACCAGAAGTCGGGTGACTCGACGGTGGGTGCGCCGCCGAGAACAACGACAGTTTTTGTTCCGGGCGAGTAATCACCACCGTGGAGTTCGGTTTCGAACTTGCGCTGGCAGCGCGTCTGGAGTCGGAGTGGCCCGTCGTGAGCCGCCAGCTCGGCGCGAGTGTCCACGACCGCCGGGTGATGGATCTCGTGTGTGTCGAACCCGGCCCGGCGTTCGACGAGCGGGTTGCGTTGACACCAGAGACGATACCACCGGCAGCCATCGAGAGCAAAGTGGGTCCCGGCCGGGCGCGCTACTGGAAGGAGGCGTTCGACTGTCACCCCGAGCGTGCCGAGCGGGCTGTCGAGGCGGCTGTCGAGTGTGGGTTCTTCGAGCGCGAGCGCCGGAGCAGTCGGACCTACGTCAGACAGGTGACCCGCTACCCCGACTGGTTCGACCGTCTCGTCGGGGTCGAGAACAAACCCGATCTCGGGCGACCCGGCGCCCTCGAGACACAGTTGCTGACCGACGTGAAACTGGGACTGCTGGACGCGGTGGTGCTGGCGACAGCCTCACACGTCACCGGTGCACACCGCAACCGTATCCCCGACGAGGTCGGCATCTGGCAGTTCGACCCCGAAACCGGCGAGCGGACGGTGCTCCGGGAACCCGAGCCGCTTCCTGTCGACGAACCGGGGATCGACATCTGTGACCGGTCGAGCGCCCGCACGGAGATACAGGTTGCAGACACCGGGGAGAAGAAACGGGTCAGACGGGCACTCGCGGAGCGGGCGTACGGGAAAGGCTGGCGGACGTACGGGATGCCGGCGTGTGCCCAGGTCGACCCGGACGAACACGGCCTGCCGTACTGCCCGTGGAAAGGGCGGATCGTCCGGCCGGCGACCGAGTGTGGTCCCGACTGCGGGGGACACGACCCGGCGGAACCACCCGGGTTCGACCCCGAGGCACTCCGGGCCGCGCGCACATCCTGGGAACCCGATCCCGATGGCCGGGCGCGCCGCCAGACAGGACTCGAGCGGTTCTCCGAGTGATGCCCGGGACACCGTGATGTGTCACTGTGACACCCGGACACAGGACTCGCTGACAACAGTCAGTCCTCTGTTGCTGTCGTCACGTCCTCGTCAACATCGGGTGCCAGGTCGACACCATCGTCAACATCGTCGTCGGTATCTGGCGTCGGGTCGACACCCCCGTCGGTATC
>KE356579.1:792059-793705 GCA_000416085.1 halophilic archaeon J07HX64
CGTCGGGTGTCGGGTCAGCATCATTGTCGATGTACTTCCCTTTCCAGGTGCCCCGGAGAAACCACGGCACCGCCACCAGTGCACCGAGTACGTTACCCACGGCCATACCAACCCAGAGGCCGGTCTCGCCCATCCCGACGACGAACACGAGTGCGGCGACGGTCCCGACACGGCCGACCCAGAGGGTGATGATAGAGATGACCATCGCGGTGGTGGTGTTGCCGGCGCCGCGGAACGCACCCAAGAGCACCTGTGTCACCCCGATAAAGGCAAACTCCACGGATCGGACCCGGACGTACTCGATGCCGAACTCGACCGTCGTGGCGGCGTTCTCGACGTTACCCAGAAACACACTCACGATCGGTTTGGCGAGCACCACCGCTATCACCCCGACCACGAGCATCACCGCCGCACCGGTGCCGGCCGCGAGATACACGGCCCGGGCAGCGCGGTCTGACCGGTCGGCACCCAGATTCTGCCCGACCATCGTGTCGATTGCGCGGCCGAGTCCGAGCGCCGGCAGCAAGACGAGGGATATGATGCGGTTGCCGAGACCGTAGGCGGCCACCACCGGCGGCGAGAACGTGACGACCATCGCCGTTAGTGTGACCAGCGCCAGCGCGCTCGTGCTCTGTTCGACCATACTCGGCGTCCCCAACCGGACGATATCCCTGATAAACGAGAGGTCCGGAACGATGTGACGGAGTTCGACCGCCGGTCCGGCGGCCGTGCCGAACAGGATGTACACCCCGGCGACAGCCGCCAGTCCGCGGGAGATGACCGTCGCGAGCGCCGCACCCTCGATACCGAACCCGGCGAACCCGGTCACGGAGAGCAGTGTCGTCTCCAGACCGCCGAGTCGGAGCAGTGAGAGCAACGGGTTACCCTCGAACCCGAAGATGAGAAACGGGTCGAGCAGAACGTTCGCCACGACCGACACCACCACCACGTACATTGGTGTCCGGGTGTCGCCGTAACCCCGCATCAGTGCCGCGAAGATAAAAAACCCGAACAGAAACGGTATGCCGAGGAATATGACCTCCATGTAGTCGGCTGCGAGCGGGATGACCGCCTCGGAGGTGTCGGGGTCGCTCGGCAGCAACTCCAAGGCCGGTCCGGTGTACACGAACCCGACCGCGCCGATTGCGAGCGAGAGCACCCCGACGCTGGTGAACGTCTGCCCGACGACCATCCCGGCGGAGTCGTTGCCCTCGGCACCGGTGTACTGTGCGACCAGGATCGCGCCCGCGGTGGTGAACCCGCCCGCAACCGCCACCAGCAGGAAGATGAGCGGGAAGGCGAGGCTCAGCGCACCCACCGCGTCCGCCGAGAGTCGCCCCAGATAGAGTGTGTCCGCGATGTTGTACGTCACCTGCAACAGCTGGATAACGACGATAGGCCACGCGAGATTGAAAAGTGGCCGCGCGAGACTCCCCTCTGTTATCGACTCGCGTGGCTCGTCGTCACCCTCGTCACTATCGGAACCGCCGGTACCGCTATCCGCGCCGGGGCCGTCACCACCGGAACCGTCGGTACCGCTATCCGCGCCGTGGCCGTCACCACCGGAATCGTTCGTCCTGCTATCCGCGCCGGGGCTGTCACCACCGGAACTGTCCGTCCCGCTATCCGCGCCGTGGCCGTCACCA
>KE356579.1:793755-795199 GCA_000416085.1 halophilic archaeon J07HX64
CCTCGTTCTCTGACCGGTCTGTTCCCACAGTAGCCAACTGTCCAACTGATACCGAACTCCGATACGTTCGGTGCGGAGTGGACAACAGACCGAGACAGGCCCGACTCACCCGCCCCCAAGATGACCAGTATCCGAACTGGGCGTTCGACGAGGTGAACCCCGATATCCCGACCCCGCCACGGGGGTTCAATTGAGGAAACGACTCACCCCTCTACAGCAGGTTCGGCCGGTCAACGCTGACAGGACTGTCCTCGTCGACACGTGCACACCCGACATCGGCAGTCACTGGCTCGTGGTCACCGACCCCGACGGGAACGCTCCCCGTAGCACAGGGGTACGGGGGACGGCACCGTGACGTTCGACCTGAGTTGCGCCGGTGACGGCGTCAGACTCACCCCGAGCACACACACTGTCCCCACCTCCGTGTGCAGCGGTCTTTATCCGGGTCGAAGGCGTCGTAGGAGTGTGCGGACTCGATTGCATCCTCCCGGGCAACGGACTCGATTTTCGCTGGTGTATCCCGGCCGTGACAGTGCCCGTCAGGCTCGGGTCCGACAGTTGGTCGGGTGCCTGTCGAGACCGTCGGTGGGGCTAGGCTCCTATCTGTGACAAAACAGAGTCCGGTACTGAATAGAGAGAGTCCGACAGACGTACACAGTGAACAGTTCGGTGTCAAACGTATCCGGCGCGTCTACCGGGAAAGGGTGTTCGAGGACCCGGTCACCGGAGTTTCCGGTGTCGTTGCGAGTTACGCGAGGAGACGTTCAAGCGGCTGCCCCGGCGGGCAAAGGTGTACGTTCACCGCGGGCCGGCACCGAGGAGACGTTCGAGCAGAACAAGGACTTCTCGCGGTGGCGGGCCGTACCGCGGATGCTCCAAGGGTGTAGCCGACCGCGACCTCTTGCGGAACCTCTCTGACTCGATACACGAGTACCCGCTGATGATTAGACCGTTCACGCACGGTCTCGCACACCCTGGCCAGGCCGGCGTCGAACACGTTCTCGAGAACACTCTCTCACAACTGGACCTGACGGTTGGGCCCGCCGGCATCAACAATATCGACCGGGCAGCGATGCGCGACGCGGCCTCGCTCTGAGACGACCTCTCGTCGACGTGCTGAGCCTGGCCGCTCACAGACCCCAGGTGCTGTCGGGCCGTGGTAGTCTGTAGAAAGGATTAAGAGAGCGGCGATGCAACGCCGGGATATGAGTGAGCCGCATGACGACAGCGGTGATACGGTGGTCGCAGAGAGCAGCAGTCGCCTGACTCCGGCCGTGTTGGCCTCGGTTGCCTCTGTTGCACTGGCGCTTTACTACTACTACGCCCAGGGTGACAAACAGCGCGGCCAGTTCGTCGGTCTGTGGCCGACGACCATCCTCGCACTCGCCATCTACTTCAAACTCGACGAGATCCGAAAGGCACTCGCACAGGCCGGTGACTGAAC
>KE356579.1:795249-796470 GCA_000416085.1 halophilic archaeon J07HX64
GGGGGGGACGGCACCGCGACGTTCGACCTGAGCGGCGCCGGTGACGGTGTCAGACTCACCCCGGGCACCTACGCCGTCGTCAACGCCGAGTTGACCCCGCGGGCACTCCAGCCCCTGTGTGTTCAGGGGTACGAGGCGACGCTGACCGAGGTCACCGCCGACCCGGTACCGTCGGTGACAGTCACCGTCGACACGCTCGTCGAGGACCCCCCCGAGATGGGTGTCGTCGGACTGTTCGTCTGGAACGAGACGACAGAGGCGACCCTCGAACTGACCGAGACCGGGGGCGCGTTCGAGGGGGATCTGTCGGGGGTCGACCCCGGGAGCTACAGCGTCCACGCGTTCGTGCTGGAGGCGGGGACCGACAGCCAGGTCGTCGGACTGAGCGGCGTCGACTCCGTCGAGGTTGCTCCGCCGACGGACCTGACCTTCGCGGTCGACGGCAACCCCGAATCGGTGGTGATCGGGGAGACCGAGACGGTCCCGTACACCGCGACCGTCGTGTTCGGGGACGGCACCACCGAGGACGTGACAGACGAGGTTGCTGTTGACGTGACCATCGGAGATCCGGCGACGGTCGATATCGACGAGACCGCTGCCGAGGTGACGGGCGCGGCAGGCGGCACCGTGACGCTGGGGGCGTCGGACGGCGGGCGCACCGACAGCGTCGGTGTGACCGTCGAGTCGGGACTACAGGCCGTCGAGTTCGATATCGACGGCCAGTCCGGGGGTGTCACCCTCCAGGAGGGTGAGACGGCCCCGTACAGCGTGACGGCGGTGTTCGGTGACGGTGAGGAGACAGTCACCGGTGAGGCGGACGTGACAAGCGCGAACCCCGGTGTCGTCTCCGTCGACCAGACCGCAGCAGCAGTACTCGCGGAGGGTCCGGGTGAGGGTGTGACTGTCACGGCGGCGTACGGTGGTAAGACGGACACGGCCGACGTGACGGTCCCGGGCGAGGCGGAGACCGGGGTGACGTTGTCCGGCGAAACCGCGCCACCCGGGGGTACGGCACAGTTCACCGTTCTGGCCTCGGCTGTCGAGACGGTGACCCTCGATGGTCTCTGGACCGACTGGGTCGTGAGCGCCACCGACCCGGACGGCGCAGAAACCAGCGACAGCGTGGACTCGACGGGGCAGTTCGAACTTTCCTGGGGGAGCGAGCAGGTGACTGTCACCCCCACAGTCTCCGTGACACTCCCCGACCGGTACGTCGGTGGC
>KE356579.1:798304-799734 GCA_000416085.1 halophilic archaeon J07HX64
TCGAGCAACGTGGCAATCTCGTCCGGGTCGACAGTGCCACTGACGATGGCGTCTCGAACCTGTGGGTCGATTCCGTTGACACCAGCACGGATCGAGTCGATTGTACCCCCGGGGTGCGGGGAGTCCGATTCTGGCTCTGATTCCGATTCCGTTTCCGGGCTCTCGGTCGAACTGCTGGTCTGTTTCATCTGTTTTTCGATTGCTGTGTTGGTATCTCTCGTCGGGGTCCCTGTCTGCTCTGTGTCACCGTGACCGGATTGCGGGTCGGCGGATGCCGTCTCGTCATCTGTTGTCGATTTTCGATACTTCGCGGAGATGTCGGCTGTGGAACGCTGCCGCGAGGTCCGGGCCCCGGCAGTGAAAGCCGACTGCTCCAGGAATGTTTCGATACGCTCCAGGTCGACACCCTCCGACGCGAGGTCGGCGGTGTCGTGACGTCTGATAACGGGCAGTGTGAGTTCGTCGGTCAGGTCGGTTTCTATCTGTGCCTCTAGCGTTCCCGCCGGGGTGGTGCTGTTGCTCGAGTGTCTGTGCCCCATCCAGGGTGGGGTCTGCCACCCATCATCGTAGAGTGTGTACTCCGCGTCGTCTGTTGGTGACCAGACGGTGCTATCGAGGTAGTTGAACTCTGACTCCGCACCGCCGTGTTGGTGCACCACCACTGTGTCGGACGGCGCGAGTGTGTCGTGAACCGCTTCGAGTGCGTCACGGGGCGGGTGGTTGACCGTCTCGTACGAGTGGACGGTGCACTGTCCGGTGTCGAGAGACCCGGGCGAGGAGTGGTACAACTGGACGACATAGCCGTTCGGGTCGTCCCGAAGTCGGCGAAACAGGTGCTCACTGCTCCCCTCGGTGGGCGTCTCCGGGCCAGCCACGCTGATCGAACCCTGTTCGAGACACGCTGCCGGGTCATCGAACACCGGCACCGGTTCGACGTGCTGGCCGCTGTAGCCCATTGTCTCGTAGAGCGTCGCCACGTGCCCCACCGGCCGAATCGTGACAGAGAGACTGACTTCTCTCACCAGCGCGTTCAGGAGGTACGTCACCTGCACCCCGAACAACCCGCTGGTGGCGACCAGTGTCCGGGCACCGGCGTGTGCCCGGTGCAGCGCGTGTCCCAGCCCCTCCGAGAGATTCCGCTCGAACTCCTCGCTCGTCGCAACAGTAAAGAACAGCACGTCGATATCCGCCAGGGCGGTGTCTATCCCGGGGTATCCCGCGGCGCGGCGTCTGGTGAAATCGCCTGTCGCGAGCGCGTGGTGGCTGTCGGCCCCGTCGGCGAACTCGAACAGATAGCCGACCGCACCGGGAGCGTGACCCGCCGGGACCGGATGCACGGAGACTCCGGGTGCGAGGTCGGTCCACCCGTCTATCGGCTGGATATCCGCGCCCCTGACCGCCAGCGTCTCACCGTCGAGCTGGCGGGCTGC
>KE356579.1:799784-808865 GCA_000416085.1 halophilic archaeon J07HX64
CGCAGATGACAGTCTGTGCGGTTCATCTGCCGATTCCGGCTGCTCGTTGCTCACTGCCCGGACTACTGAGCGGCGCTCGCCTGAACGTTCGGGTATCGACCCACGAGACTCGCCCGGACCACCGTTCGACGGACGGTCTCTGGTGTCGGGTGTGTGTGCAGGACGGCCGGTGGTCGTGGTGCGAGCGACCGGCGCCCACCCGACCGGGGTGTAATCGCTCTCAGCGTTGCGAGTAGCCGGCGGTCTCCCCGAGCAGGTCGGGGAGTGTCCGCTCAAACAGGTCCTCGAGAGCGGCGACCTCGGGTTTCCCGCGGCGCGAGGGCGCAACCGCGACACGCACGGTTTGCGTTCCGAGCGGGACGAACCCGAGGCCGTGGTCGACGGCAGTTGTCTGTAGACCGAGTCCGACATCGGCGTCACCGGCGGCGACAGTCCGGACCGCCGATTCGACCCCCGGCAGCCCGCGGTGGTAGCCGTCGATATCCTCGACTACCACCCCTGTCGACTCGGTGTGCGTGTCGAACACCTCACGCACCGAGAGTGCGGTCCCGAGGTTGGCAAACAACAGGTCACCGTCGGTTAGTCGTTCGGACCCGTCGACGCTGTCGGGGTTGCCGTCGGGGACAGCCAGCCCCCACTCGCGCTCCCAGCGGGCCACCTGCTCACCGGGTGCGTCGTCGGCCCCTGTGGTCACGAGAATGTCGGGCACACTGTCGTCGAACCAGCGGCGCGCGTCGGTCTCGCCGAGGCGCAGATACCGTGACGTTTGGAGTCTGTCGAGCAGCGCGAACACCACCGGATCCGGGTCGCCGACACCCAGAAGCGACGGTAGAGGGTCGCTCGTGTCGAACTGCTCGACGGTCACCTCGGTCCCCGGGGAGAACAGCGACCGCTCGGGCGCCATTCGAACGAACCCGTCGGTCTCTGCCAGTGTCGTGGTCGCACCACTCCCCGTCTCGGGTGCGTAGGCGACGAGCGAACCGTTGCCGTCCTCGACCAGCCCCACCGGCAACAGTCGCAGTCGACCGCCGTCGTACCTGACACGCGTCCGCAGACTCGCCCTGATGGCCCCTGCCCCGGCACTACCGGTGTCTGACCCGGACCCACCGACTGTCCCGTTCGACGTGCCACCCCCTGAACTCGAGTCACCAACTGTCCCGCGCGAGGTAGTGGGTATTTCGCGCTCCGGCTCTGTCGCGGAGCGACTCGCCGCGCGGAGTTGTGGTGCGACAAACTGTGTGAACGTCATCAGCGCCGAGACGGGGTAGCCGGGGAGACCGACGTACGCGGTCCCGAACAATCGGCCGACGAGCAGCGGTCGGCCGGGCTTGACCGAGACACCGTGGACGAGTTTCTCGCCCTCGTCCTCGAGGAGCCGGTACAGCAGGTCGGTGCTTCCGGCGCTCGTTGACCCGGAGGTGAGCACGAGCGAGCACGCCTCGGTGGCGCGGTCGAGCACCGCACGCAGCGCCTCGCGGCTGTCGGTTGCCGTCTCGTAGACCGCCGGTTCACCACCCGCAGCCCGGACGGCGCTCGCTATCGAGTGACTGTTCACGTCGTAGATCTGCCCGGACCGCGCGTCGAGCGGGTCGCCGGGCTGGACCAGTTCGTCACCCGTCGAGACGACCGCTACCTGTGGGCGTTCCCGCACCGGCACCCGCTCTCTCCCGAGCGCGGCGAGCAGTCCGACGTGCCGCGGTCCGAGTCGGGTGCCCGGGGACAGTGCGCGGTCACCGCCCGCGATGTCCGCTCCGCGGAGCATCACGTGCTCACCCGGGGTGACCGCTGCCCGTATCTCGACCCTGTCCTCACCCTCGCTCTCGTCCTCGACGGTCTGCTCGACCGGCACCACCGCGTCTGCCCCCGCCGGCATCACCGCACCCGTTGCGATGCCGGCGGCCACCCCCGAGTCGACGATCACGTCCGGCGAACTGCCCGCGTGGACGGTCCCGGTCACCGGCAGACTGACCGACTCGGCGCCGCCGGCCTCGAACGTGTCCGCCGCCCGGACCGCGTACCCGTCCATCGCCGCCCGGTCGAACCCCGGCACGTCGATGCCCGCATCGACCCGCTCGGCGAGCACCCGGTCGTGTGCCTCCGACAGCGGCACCCGTTCGGTCCCCGCTCCGAACGACAACGACTCGATTGCCTCGTGTGCCTCCGCCGGCGGGACCAGTGAGCGAAACTCACGCCGTGTCATGTATTCTCCCTCGAATGCCAGCATAAAGAGCCTGACTATGCCATCGGTTCCCCTGTCCTCCTCACTGTCGAAACCGGGCGTCTGACCGTCGCTGGAACGGAAGCTAAACTCTCATGCCGGAGCACCCGCTCGACGGCACCTCCCGGTCTGTCACAACAACCAGCCGGTGAACGCGTCGGTAAGCTCACGGCGCGAACAGGGCCGGGTCACTCCGTCAGGTGTCGAGTCGACCCACCGCGGTACAACCCCGCTCAGACCTCCCGGGCCAGCGCGACACCGACGTTGTCGCTCCCGTCGCGCTCGTTTGCCAGTTCGACGAGGCTCTCCGCGGCGTCGTCTATCGACGACGGTTCCGCGACGCTATCGTGTATCTCACTGTCGGGCACCTCGTCGCTCAGACCGTCTGAACACAGCAGCAACACGCCGCCCAGCGGAAGATGGTACGTGTCGGGCTCCACCTCGTCGCCGGTGCCGAGTGCCTGCGAGAGGACGTGCTTCTGGGGGTGGTCGTCGGCCTCCTCGGGCTCGATCTGGCCCGTCTCGACGAGCTGCTGGACCAGTGACTGGTCGGTCGTCACCTGTTCGATATCCCCGCCGTGGATGTGGTAGCCGCGACTGTCCCCGACGTTGACGAGTGTCACCTCGCCGTCGGCCAGTATCGCCCCGACCAGTGTGGTTCCCATCCCGTCGAGTTCGGGGTTCTCCGCAACCTTCTCGCGCAGACTCGTGTTCGCCGCCCTCGCCGCCGACCCCAACAACTCCTGCCGACTCTCTGAGCTGCGCTCCCAGCTGTGTGTCTCCACGTACTCGACAAACGCGTCGATTGCTGCCTCGCTCGCGACATCGCCGGCGCGGTGTCCGCCCATACCGTCCGCGACAGCGAGCAACCCGACGTCACCGTCCTCCCGTGTCCCACTGTAGACCGAGTCCTCGTTGTGGTCCCGGACGAGGCCTACATCCGTCGATGCTGTTGTCTTTACTCCCATATCGGTGTTAGCGACTGTCAGCTACGAAAGTGTTGTGCCGATTGCGACGCGCGTCCCCGGTTGACCCGGTGACCCGATCTGCCTCGTTGCCCGGGACCCCGCCCGAAACAGGCGTCTCACCCCGTGCCCCCGAGGATGCTGAACAAAGTTTCAGTAACGCTCGTTACAGAAATGTTGTTCAGATTAACATTTAGTGGGTGTATCCCCTGTGTACAGATATGGACGCTCGAACACGCTACACACCCACGACTCGCCCGCTGGATACCGACGAGACGTACACACTCCGTGGCCTGCTGACCTACGCGGCGACGGTACCGGCGTTCGTCGCGCTGCTGACCGCGCCGGGCGTGGTGCTCGCGCTCGCACTCGGTGCGTTGACAGCCCTCGTGCTCGACAGGGCGCTCGGTCTGGTCTGACGACAGCACAGCACACGCGAGGACTCTCGTATCAACACGACTGGATGTGTGCCCTGTCCAGTCTGTCAACAGCGCTGTGGGCTGTTGGTTTCGGTACATACCGCCGTTGTCTGGGCAGAGGGAAGTGTCCAGCGCGCGAAGATGCCACAATGACGGAGTCGGCCGACGGGGAGGGTGACGACGCACTGCTCGCGGAGATTGTCGAGAAGTCGGTCGTCGGCATCGGGGCCTTCATGAGCGAGCGTGCGCTGCTCGCGGGGTTCGCGTATCTCGTCACCGGTGGTCTCGGCGCGGCGGCGTACGGCTTCGTGTCGGTGTTCATCAGAGGTGAGACCATCTCGCGGAATCTGGTCGCCGGGCTCGGCGACGGCTACTCCCGGACACTACCGAGGGTGTCGACACCGGCACAGCGGACACTGCTGAGCATCGGCTCTCTCGGGTTCGTCGCTGTGTGGGCCGTCACCGCGACACTACTGGTCGTGTTCAGAGGCCCCATCGTCGACGTGACACTGCTCCAGCCGCGTCACGAGAGTCTCGTGGCCCTGTTCGCGCTTGGACTCCTGCCGTTCCTGCTCCTGCGGAATCTCCGGGACGTGTTCCGTGGTCTCCGCATGATACGACTCGCGATGCTCGTCTCGCGTCTGTTCAAACCGATAACGCTGCTCGCCGGGGCAGCTCTGGTGCTCGCTCTACGTCTGGGCGATTCGCTGCTGTTGCTGTGGGGTGGTGTCACCGTGGCCGCACTCGGTCTGACCGTCGTCGGTGGGGTTGTGCTCCGCTCGACCACCGGGTTACGACCCGGTTCGGTTCGCTCACACCGGCAGGTAGTCCGGAAGTTTCTGGTGTACACGGCAAACGCCACCGGCGTCGCGGTGCTCGAACTCGTCCAGCGGCGGGCCGTGTTCGTCGTGATGGCGCTTGCCCTCTCACCGGTTGCCGCCGGCGCGTTCAGCCTGTCGCTGGTGCTCGGCCGCGCTGTCAGGTGGCCGCTGAGCGGCGTGAACGGCATCTTGCCACCTATCGCCGCGGAGCTGTACGGCGACGACCGCGAGGAGACCCTCCAGAGGCTCTACGTCCAGACGAGCCGACTCGCGACGGTGGTGACGACGCCGGTGCTGGTTGTCGGGTTCGCGTTCGCACCGGAGCTGCTCGGCACCTTCGACGAGGCGTACGTCGCGCAGGCGGCCGTCCTCCGCGCGGTGCTCGTCGCGCAGTTTGTCGCGACCGTGTTCGGGAGTGTCGGGCTCCTCCTGCTGATGACCGACAACGAGCGTATAAGCCTGCTGACACAGGTTCTCAACGCGAGTATCGCCGTTCCGCTGATGATCGTCCTCACCGTCCGGTTCGGCCCGCTCGGACTGGGGGTCGCCTTTCTCCTGTCGCTGGTGGTTAACAACACTACCGAACTCCTCGTTCTCTTTTTCCGGGAGGGGCTCGTGCCGTTCAGCCGTGAACAGCTGTACGCGGCCCTGTCCGCTGTACCGACTGTCCTGCTCCTGCTTGCCACGAAGACAGCCGCAGGCACAGGCTGGGCTGTGCTCGCCGCTACACTCGTCACCGGAGGTTACATCTGGCTCTCGAACCGGGTCCTGTTACAGAGGTCCGACAGAGCAGCCGTCCGGGCGTGGCTGAACTGAGCTCTAGACCGTCTCGGCTCTCGGTGGGTGACTGCCGACACCGTCTGCGAGCGTGGCTGTGTTCGGGAGCACACCGGAATCGGTGGCTCTCACTGGAACAGTTCCGTTCGCTCCTCCTCGGAGAGCTGTACGTCTGGGTGTGCGCTCATCGAGCACTCCTCACACTCGTACGAGTCACCCCCCTGTTCGTAGGTGTAGAGCGGCGTCCCGAACAGAAAAAACGCATCGAGCTGTTTGCGTCTGATGACCCGGTCCGAGGAGGCCCCACAGGAGGGACAGTAGTCCTCCTCCGACGCGGGGACCTGGTATGTGAGCTTGTGTCGACCGAACGTTGCCGTATCCAGCGCCTCGTCCTTTGTCGTGTCGATGAGGTCCGCGTACGGGATATCCTCCGATTCGACTGTGTTCTCCAGCCCGGCATCTGCGCCTCTCTCGACGGATACGTAGGGACCGACCGACACCTCGTTGTACGACCCCACGAGGTGGAGGGTTAGCTCACAGTTCCGACCGTCGACTGTCACCCTGTTGTTCCACCCCGTTATGTACAGGTCGATGTCGGTCCGGAGCTGTTCGACGGTCAGCTCACAGCGGCCACCGGTGACACCCACCCCGGTCGTCGGGGCTGTCTGCAGACTCGAGCGCTCCCAGCCTGTGACAGTCCTGGTGTCGTCATCCCGGGCGGTAACCTGCTCGTCGACATCCGCGAACAGCTGTTCCTGGCCCTTTACCGCGATACTGCCGGTTGCGGCGCCGGGCTCTATAAACACATCCCCCGCGTTCTCGATCACCAGGTCGCCCGTGACACCGCCCGGTTCAGTGTACACGTCCTCGATAGAACCCTGCACAGTCTCCGCGACGCTGTCTACGGTTACCGATCCCGTGTCCTCCTCGGCGGCCAGAAATACGTAATCCGCGTCGACGATCTTGATATCCCCGTCGACACCGCCGCTCACGAGGTGAACGTTCTCCGGACTGTCGACTCTGACCGGAGCCTCTGTGCGGTTACTGAACGTGATATCACCGCTGTAGGACTGCGAACTCATACGCCTTTAGTTTAGTTTTTGTTACGCATTAACGTTCTGGAGCGTGCCGTCGACTCTCGACAGCGCGCCGCCCGGAGACCGTGTCACTCTGTCCAGACAGGTAACACAGTGTCCACCGGGGACCGCGAGGGTCGTGGGGTCCCGTCAGGAGTCTCCGGTGGGTATGTGCGGGCTGAGGAACGACGCGAGCGCCTCCAGGTCACGGGTCTGGTACCAGGCGGTGCCCGGGCCGGTGAACTCGAAGACGAGCCCCTCGCCGCTCAGCATCCGTGACTTGAGACCGCCGACCGACCGGGTCGTGTATTCGATGCTGTCGTCCCAGGCGATCAGGTGCTCGTTGTCCAGAACGTAGGACTCGTTGCGCCCCAGTTCGAGTTTCTCGAGACCACCGTAGGCGTCGATAAACGCCGTGCCGGTTCCCCGTAGCGCCAGCGGTGTCAGACCGGCCTCGCCGATGACCGATTTTATACCTCCGATCTCCGAGTCGACCTCGATACCGTCTGACCCGGCGAGAAAGGCCCCGTCGGTCGAGTACAGCGTCTCGCCCCGGAGCTCGTGGGACATCACGTCACCGGGAGAGGGCGGCGCCAGTGTCACCTGCCCCGGTCCGTCCTCCGCGACAAAGTTGTTTACAAACGCCGACTCCCCACCGAGCATCGACTTCGCCGACCCGAGCAGTCCGTCACCACTCGACTCTGTCTGCACCGAGACGCTGGTCGAGTGACCGACCATCGCACCCGGTTCGGCCTGTATCGACTCCCCTCTCTCCAGGGAAACAATCAGATGTGTGTACGACGGTTTGTGTGTGAACTCGTAATCCATTGTGACTTCACTCACACGTTGGCAGAGAACACATATAAATCTGCTAGCGGTGTATCCGGGTCAGAAACAACTGTCACAGTCCGGGGGGGATCAACGGCAAGGGGACGCTGCCGGACTCGCTGTGGGCTGGGGTCGTATCCTCACGACGGTCAGTCGTCGGCAGGTGCGGCGCCGCCACCCTCGTGTTGCTGTCTGACGTAGGAGAGTTTGCCGCCGGCCGCGAGGATGTCGCGCTCGCGCTCACTCGCGTCGAGCGTACCGGTGCCCTCCCAGTCGCCGTTGACGCGGAAGGTAAACTCCTCCTGACCGGAGCGGACAGCCGTCGCGATGTCGTCGACCACCTCGACCTGGTCGCCCTGGTTGATCTGCTCGTAGTCGGTCTCGTCGATCTCGAGCGGTAGCAGGCCGAAGTTGAACAGGTTGGCGCGGTGGATGCGGGCGAAACTCTGTGCGAGGACCCCCTCGACACCGAGGTACATCGGGCACAGCGCGGCGTGCTCGCGCGAGGAGCCCTGGCCGTAGTTCTCGCCGGCGACGAGGAACCCGCCGTTACTCGCAAGCGCCCGGTCGGCAAACGTGTCGTCGACACGCGAGAGGGTAAACTCCGACAGTTTGGGGATGTTCGACCGGTACATCAGGATGTCCTGTGTCGCAGGGATGATGTGGTCGGTCGTGATGTTGTCACCCATCTTCAGTAGTGTCGGCCCCTCGAGGTCGGCGTCGAGCGGGTCCTTCAGCGGTACGTCGCTGATGTTTGGCCCCTTTATTAGCTGGTCGTCGATAGACTCCTGAGGCTCGATCAGGTCGTTCTCGGCGCCCTCGTACTTGCCGGGGAGCTCGTAGCCTGGCGGTTCGATGTCGGCGTCGAGGTCACGGGGGTCGGTTATCTCCCCCGTCAGGGCGGTTGCGGCGGCAACCTCGGGCGAGCAGAGATAGACGTTGTCCTCCTCGATACCGGAGCGGCCCTCGAAGTTCCGGTTGAACGTGCGCACGCTGACCGAGTCACTGCCGGGGACGTGACCGATACCGATACAGGCTCCACAGGTCGCCTCGGAGAAGTTGACACCGGCAGCCATCAGTTCGGCGGTCCAGCCACCACGTGCGAGCATCTCGCTCGCCTTTTTCGAGCCCGGCGCGACTATCATCTCGGTCGACATGTCGAGACTCCGGCCCTCGAGCATCTTCGCGGCCGGCAGGATGTCCTCGTAGGCACCGTTCGTGCAGGAGCCGATTATCACCTGGTCGACCTCGGTGCCGGCGGCCTCGCGCGCCGGGACGACGTTGTCAGGCATCGACGGCTCCGCGATCAGCGGCTCCAGCTCCGAGAGGTCGACCGTCAGCGAGTCGTGGTACTCGGCGTCCGCGTCGGGCTGGAGTTCGACGAACTCCTCGGACCGGCCAACCTGTTCCAGGTACTCGCGGGTCCGGTCGTCGGTGGGGAACAGACTCGAGGTCGCCCCGAGTTCCGTCCCCATGTTGGTGATGGTCATCCGCTCGGGTGCGGTGAGCGTCTCGACACCGGGACCCGTGTACTCGAATATCCTGCCGACACCACCTTTCACCGAGAGCCGACGGAGCAATCCGAGGATAATATCCTTTGCGGTCGCCCAGCCGGGGAGCTCACCCTCCAGGCGGACCTCGACGATCTCGGGCATCTCGATGTAGTAAGCACCGCCGCCCATCGCCACGGCAACGTCGAGCCCGCCGGACCCGATCGCGAGCTGGCCGAGCCCCCCTGGTGTGGGCGTGTGTGAGTCCGAACCCAGCAGCGTCTTTCCGGGTGCGGCGAAGTTCTCGCGGTGGACGTTGTGACAGATACCGTTCCCCGGACGCGAAAAGTGCGCCCCGTACGTGCCCGCCGCGGAGCGCAGGAACTTGTGGTCGTCGGTATTTTTAAAGTCAAACTGGTATGTCTGGTGGTCACAGTACTGCGCGGCGAGCTCGGACTGGACCTCGTCGAGCCCGAGCGCCTCGAAC
>KE356579.1:809365-815125 GCA_000416085.1 halophilic archaeon J07HX64
AGCGGGCCGGCAACCCCGATGTCGAACAGCGCCTTCCGGTCCGGAATTCGACCCTCCATCTTTATGACCGCACCGAGAGACCCGATGTAGGTCGGAACCGGAATAAAATACGGCAGCGACGCCTGTACACCGTGGTAGCGACTCAGGACGTAGTGTCCGAGCTCGTGAATACCGAGCACACCGATTATAGCGGCGGTAAAGGGCCAGGCCTCGACTGTCCGCAGCGGCTCCTCGAACACCGGTATCTCGTACCAGTAGAACGCCCCGGCGAACAGCGTCGAGAGGACAGTTCCCAAAAACAGTCCGACGTTCAGCCAGGGGATACCGTCGATACCGACAGAGCGGGGTTCGGCGACCAGCACGTGCTCGCCACGCGATATCGGGACAGTCCCGCCGGTGTAGCCACGCTGCAGTGTGACATCGTACCCCCGGTCGTTGAACAGCCCCCACAGGCCCCGCTCCAGGCGCTCCCGGGAGGCCCGTGGCTCGCCGAGATACAGGACCGCGTCACCGTCGCGGCGGACCTCGTAGACATCGAACAACGAACCGAGTTCGGCAGGTGTCGGTGCGTCACCGCCGCTCCGGTCGCCCGAGTCGGTCACCGTCCCCGGACCCGGGTCCCGCGGGCCGTCCGCGTCGACGGTCGGTGTTTCACCGGGGCGAAACGACGTCACCGGGTCACCATCGTCGGTCTCTGCGGGGTCAGGCGGCACGTCCCGCGCTCGTTCGTCGGAGCGACGGTCCGAGTCCTCACTGTCACCCATTGCTCATTGGTAGGCTCTGGGGCCGAATAAATCCCGGGAGACGCATCGCGGTTAGCCCCCGAATCGCTCCCCGGGAAGGGTCTCTCCTCGTGTCGCAGGTGGGGATCCGTCCCCCGACCCGAGTGTTGCTGCTGTCGGTGCCCTCGCGACGCGGTTCAGGACCGCTCGTCGTGGACAATCTCGCCACCGACGAGCGTCATCGTGACGTCGATATCGGCGATATCCGCGGCCGCCCAGGGTGAGGCATCGAGTACGACCATGTCGGCACAGTTCCCGGCGGCGAGGGTACCCATCCGGTCCTCGTCGAACCCCGCCCGCGCCGCACCGTGGGTGTAGGCACGCAGCGCCTCGAACACCGACAGCGCCTGCTGTGGGTCGGGCGCGTCGACGGCCTGTGCGACGCCAAAGAGCGGGTCCAGCGGCATACAGTCGCTCCCGAAGGCGAGTTCGACACCGCGGTCGGCGAGCGCGCGGAACCGGTTCGACTCCCGGCGGCGCCGGTCACCCAGGCGCTCGGCGTACAGGCCGTCCTCCCGGGCCCACTTCAGGAAGTTCGGCTGTGCCGAGACGACCGCCGAACTCGCCGCGAGTCGTTCGACCAATCTGTCGCTCAACACCTCGGCGTGCTCGATGCGGTGGCGGTCGCCGTCGGTGTCCTCGTAGGCGTCCAGTGTCGCCTCGATGGCGGCGTCACCGATGGCGTGGGTCGTCATCTGCAGTCCGGCCTCGTCGACCCGCTCGACCAGTGCCGTCAACTCCTCCGGCGGGACCACCCACTCACCGCGCTCCTCCCCCTCGCCCTCGTGCTCGTTTCCGTCCCCGGACCCCACATCGACGTATGGCTCGGAGAGCCGGGCGGTGCGACCGCCGATACTGCCGTCGGTGTAGCTCTTTATCGCGCCTGTCTGGACACGTTCACTGCCGTGACCGGTCCGCAGACCCGTCTCGAGAACGGCGTCGAGATGGTCGGACCAGTAGTTGATACGCACACGAAGCGTCAGCTCACCGGCCTGGTCGAGTTCGCGGTAGAGCCGTGGTGCGTGGGACCCGCGGACCATGTCGTGGACAGCGGTGATACCGCGACGGTTGGCGGTTTCCTGTGCGGCCCGCAGATACGTCCGGGTCCGCCCAGGAGTCGGTTGGATGGCATCCCAGACGGTGTCGAGCGCGTCCTCGACGAGCACCCCCGTCGGGTCACCACCGTCTGTGTGGACATCCCTGTCCGGCAGGTCCGTGCCGTACCGGTCGAGCACGACACTGTTGACAGAGGCGAGATGCATATCCTCGCGGAAGGCCGCAACCGGACGGTCGGTGCTGACCGTGTCGAGGTCGTCGCGGGTGAGATAGCGGGCATCCTCCCACGCGCTCTCGTCGTAGGCGAAGCCGAGCACCCAACCGTCGGTGTCGTCGCGGCGCTCCCGGAGTCTGTCGAGACACGCCCCGGGTCCGGTCGCATCCCCCAGGTCCGCCTCGCGGGCGCGCCGGCCGACCATCTCCAGGTGCGTGTGAGCGTCGACGAACCCCGGCAGGAGCGTCCGGCCGCCGAGATCGAGCACCGTCGTCCGGACGTCGGTCAGGAACTCGACCTCGTATGCGGAGTCGACAGCAGCAAGCTGTCCGTTCCGGACCGCGACCGCCTCCGCGTCCGGGTCCGGTCCCTCGCAGTCGCGTTCGAGTGTGTGCACTCGGGCGTTCGTGAGAACCAGGTCCGCAGCGGCCGTCATACGCTATCGCCGGTCGGAACCCGAATAACCGTTTTGGAGTTGTGGTCCTCTGTCCGAACCACGGAGATACACCCGTGGGCAACGGCGAGGACACAGAGACACCTCAAAAGGAGGTGACCAGAACACGGGGGAGATGGTCTCGTCTGGTGTGCCCGGGGAGCGACTCGACGGGACCGCCGCGGCGATAAAGAACGCCGAAATCGAGGTCGACCTCGGGGACGCCGGCCTCGACAGCGAGATCGAGCAGAACTCGAGGCCCGAATCGGCGACCTACGAAACAGTATCGAGGAGCGGCGCGGCCCCCGAGATGGTCACGGCGGAGCTAAACAGTGCCGAGGGGACAATGGGTACGAGCGGGTGGACGGCGGAGGGGTTCACAGACGTGGTCGCCGCCGTCCAGCGGTTCGTCGAGGCAGTTGGCGGTCTGTGTCCCGGTCAGGCCGAGTCGAGCGGTTCAGAGCGCGCTCGTCTCGCGGCGGGACTCGAGCACGGTGCTGAAGTCGTTCCGGGAGACAACCCCAACGGTAGAGCCGTCGCGCTCGACGAGAGCGGCATCGGCGCGACTGCGGGTCAGCCCGGTCAACGCATCGGCTGCGGAGGAACGAGCATCGAACCGCGGGAGATCTGTCGTCGCGAGCGCGCCGGCGGTGGTGGTTTCGAACTCCTCGAACGGGAGCTCCTGGAGCTGTTCACCGGTCACGACACCGATAATCCGGCCGTTCTCCGCGACGGCCACGTCCGTCCGGTGCGCGCCGACAACCCGGTCGAACACGGCGGCCGCCGAGTCGTCCGCGTCGACGGTCGGAGACTCCGAGAGGATATCCGCCACCGAGAGACCGGAGAGCCGCTCGCCGACCACGACACTCCGGGACTCGCGGGTCGCGGCGACGTAGATAAACAGCGCGAGCAGCAGTAACACAGGCGAGAACACCACGACGACACCGACGATAGCAAACAGAAGTGCAAAACCCCTCCCGACACGGGCGGCGATGCGGGTGGCGCTCGCGTACGACCGGTTTCGCCCGAGCAGCGCACGCAACACCCGGCCGCCGTCCATCGGGAACGCGGGGATCATGTTGAACACCGCGAGCACGATGTTCATTACAGCCAGAAAGCCCATAACGAACGAGACGACTGTCAACTCCGCCGGCAGGACCACGAAGGCGCCAACACACAGCGCCGCGAGAAACAGACTCGACACGGGACCGGCAACGGCGATGTAGAACTCCCGGTCCCACTGCCGGGGAATCTCGGAGAGGCTGGCCAACCCGCCCAGGATCCACAGTGTGATCGACTCCGTCCCGATGTCGTACCGCATGGCGACCCACGCGTGACCGAGTTCGTGGACGGTGACACTCGTAAACAGGCCGAGCGCGGCACTGGCCCCGATCAGCCACCGCTCTGTGTCCGCGAGCACACCCGGGTCAACATTCGCTGTCGGAAGAAGATTGATGAGCGACCCGTAGGCCGCGAGCTGCTCGCCGGTGCCGACGAGCCAGGCCAGAATCGGCAGAAACACCAGCAGTGAGACGTTTATCCGTATCGGAATGCCCCAGATGCTGAACAGTGTGTAGTTTCCCTTCATGTGTAGCTGTAGGCGGCGAGAGAATAAACATCTGGCTCGTCCGGTGGCTGATACCCACAGACGCCGACCGAGGCGGGGGTCATCGCACAGGTGAGAGTGTGCCACTCGTCGGCCCCGCCAGCACTGTGAGGTGTGCCGTCGATAGCGGGTGTGCCGTCTATCACAGGTGGTCGTCGATCACAGACCGCTCTCTGTGACACGACAGGCAGTCGGCCGTGGTCTCCGTAGTGCCTGCAGTCGGGTGCTACAGGAGTTCGCCACGGGCCACGGGGACGACACGACCGCCAACCTCGACATCGATACCGTCGCCGGTCTGTCGGCCGGCGAGGAACAGCAGCGACGGGCGGCCAATCTCGTAGCCCTGTTCGACCCGGGCGTCGACGGTCGGACTGCCGAGATATCCGTGTCGTGAGAGATACGCCGCGAGACAGCCGTTCGCGGAACCGGTCGCGGGGTCCTCGGGAACGCCGAAGTACGGGGCGAACATCCGGACAGCGAGGTCGTTGTCGCTCTCGCGGGGGTCGCGACAGACGGTGTGGACGAGTTTTGCCTCCCGCCCGTCGACGAGGGTGTCGTACGCCTCCCGGTCGAGGTCGACCGCCTCGAGCGCCCCCCGCCCGGTCAGTGGGACGACAATCGTCGGCAGACCGGTCGAGACGACCTGCACCGGCCAGTCGTCGTCCAACTGGTCGGGTGCGAGTCCGAGCACGGCCGCCAGTTCACTGTGAGGGATCGTCTCCCCGAACGACGGGGACTGCTGGCTCATCCACAGTGTCTCCTCGCCCGAGTGCACCCGAACCTCCACCGGAATCTGGCCGACCTGCAGGTCCAGGTCGACCGTCTCGGGGTCGCCGTCGGCGAGATGCCGGCGGACGACCGACGCCGTGCCGAGGGTGGGATGGCCAGCAAAGGGGACCTCCTCGGCGGGTGTGAAGATGCGCACCGGCCACCCGTCGTCGGTCTCCGGACCGGTGACGAACGTCGTCTCCGAGTAGTCTATCTCGGCTGCGATCACCTGCATCTGCTCGCCATCGAGGTCGCCGGCGTCGGTCACAACCGCGAGCTGGTTGCCCGCGTACCGCTCCTGGGCGAACACGTCGACGATGTGGAACTGTCTGGGCATAGGCCACGTTGTCGCCCGGCGGTCAAAAACACAGCCGTGTCCGACCGGCAGGTCACGGCGGACCCGGCGGGCGTCGTCGAGTTCGACCTCACACTCGGCTGCCAGAGCGGGGGTGCCGCCGAGAGCGAGGGCGTGTACTGCCGGTGACGGTTCGGCCGAGTGGGTTCCGGACGTTCGCTGTGCGGTGTCCGTACCGCCAGACTGTGGCACCCGATACCGGTGTCGTGTGGACAGGCGAGCGGTCGGGTGTCAGGTGCGAGCCCCGTCTCGACAGGTTGATGAAACTCCTGGCCCAACAGGGTACATGGAGATAGTTCCGGACACGAGCGTCGTCGTCGACGGGCGGGTATCCGACCGCGTTGAGGACGGCGAGTTTGCCGGTGCGACCGTCGTGGTGCCGGAGGCGGTCGTGAGCGAACTCGAAGGACAGGCGAACGACGGCCGCGAAACCGGGTGGGAGGGCCTCGCGGAGCTACAGCGGTTACTCGACATAGCCGAAACCAGCGAGGCGACCGTCAGATACGTCGGCGAGCGGCCCGAGAGTCATCCGACCGGTTCCGACCT
>KE356579.1:815145-824504 GCA_000416085.1 halophilic archaeon J07HX64
GATAACAAGCGTGCTGTCGATAACAGGTATATCATCGATAACGGGTATGCTGTCCATCACAGGTGGCTGTCCATCACAGGTGGCTGTCCATCACAGGTGGCCGTCCATCACAGGTGGCCGTCCATCACAGGTGGCCGTCCATCACAGACCGCTCTCTGTGGCACGACAAGTAGTCGGCCGCAGTCTCTGCAGCGGGTGCAGTCGGGTGCTACAGGAGTTCGCCCCGGGCCACGGGGACGACACGGCCGCCGACCTCCACATCGATACCGTCAGCGGTCTGTTGGGCGGCGAGGAACAGCAGCGACGGGCGGCCAATCTCGTAGCCCTGTTCGACCCGGGCGTCAACAGTCGGGCTGTCGAGATATCCGTGCTGTGAGAGATACGCCGCGAGACAGCCGTTCGCGGAACCGGTCGCGGGGTCCTCGGGAACGCCGAAGTACGGGGCGAACATCCGGACAGCGAGGTCGTTATCGCTCTCGCGGGGGTCACGGCAGACGGTGTGGACGAGTTTCGCCTCCCGCCCGTCGACGAGGGTGTCGTACCCATCCCGGTCGAGGTCGACCGCCTCGAGCGCCTCCCGCCCGGTTAGTGGAACGATAATCGTCGGCAGACCGGTCGAGACGACCTGCACCGGCCAGTCATCGTCCAACTGGTCGGGTGCGAGTCCGAGCACGGCCGCCAGTTCATCGTGAGAGATTGTCTCCCCGAACGAGGGGGATTGCTGACTCATCCACAGCGTCTCCTCGCCCGAGTGCACCCGGACCTCTACCGGAATCTGGCCGACCTGCAGGTCCAGGTCGACCGTCTCGGGGTCGCCGTCGGCGAGATGCTGGCGAACGACCGACGCCGTGCCGAGGGTGGGATGGCCGGCAAACGGGACCTCCTCGACGGGTGTAAAGATGCGCACCGGCCACCCGTCGTCGGTCTCCCGACCGGTGACGAACGTCGTCTCCGAGTAGTCTATCTCGGCTGCGATCGCCTGCATCTGCTCGCCATCGAGGTCGCCGGCGTCGGTCACGACCGCGAGTTGGTTGCCCGCGTACCGCTCCTGGGCAAACACGTCGACGATGTGGAACTGTCTGGGCATGGGCCACGTTGTCCCCCGGCGGTCAAAAACACAGCCGTGTCCAACCGACCCCGCAAGCGAGCGGTCTCTTTGTGACAGCACAGTCTGGCACGGTGTTCGAAAGTATCAACGTGTGATACAAAAACCTATACGATACTGATTTCACACAGACGATATGAGCAGCGAACAAACCCGGCGGTTGCTCCTGTCGGCCGCAGCGGGTGCGAGTGTAACCGCGCTCGCCGGTTGCCTCGGCGACAGGGGCAGCGGCGATTCGGGTGACGACAGCGCTGACACCGGCGGTAACGGAGACACTGAGCAAGACGGGGGCGACGGCGGAACCGACGCCGACGACAGCACCGACGAGGAGGATGCAGGCCGCGTGTCGGGGGAGATAACGAACAGCGTCGACGGACTGGCAATCGCCGAGTGGGAGGTGTTACAGGAGCGACTGCCGGAGGAGTGGTTCTCGGTGCTGGTCGTGGTGGAGAACACCGGAGAACGGGAGACCGAACCGTTCAACTACTACTATGATCTCGTGCCGTTCGACGCGGACGGGAACGACATCTCCACCCAGCAGGGAACCGCTGTCGGCGACGTGCGGCGGACTCTCTCGCCGGGCGAACAGGGGGAGGTAAATCTCGACCGGCAGGTCACGGCGGACCCGACGAGCGTCGTCGAGGTTGACCTCACACTCGGCTGCCAGAGCGAGGGTGTCGCCGAGAGCGAGGGCGTGTACTGCCGGTGACTGTCCGGCCGAGCGGGGGACGTTCGCTCGCGATGTCCGTACCGCCCGACTGTGACACCCGATGTCGATGTCGTGTGGACCGGCGGGCAGTCAGGTGTCAGGTGCAAGCCCCGTCTCGACAGGTTGATGAAACTCCTGGCCCAACAGTGTATATGGAGATAGTTCCGGACACGAGCGTCGTCGTCGACGGGCGGATATCCGACCGCGTCGAGGACGGCGAGTTCGCCGGTGCGACCGTCGTGGTGCCGGAGGCGGTCGTGAGCGAACTCGAAGGACAGGCGAACGACGGCCGCGAAACCGGGTGGGAGGGGCTCGCGGAGCTACAACGGTTACTCGACATAGCCGAAACCAGCGAGGCGACCGTCAGATACGACGGCGAGCGACCGGAGAGTCATCCGACCGGTTCCGACCTGGATGCGGTTATCCGCGAGGTTGCCGCCGACCGGGACGCGACGCTCGTGACCAGCGACGATGTGCAGGCAGAAACGGCACGCGCAAAAGGGCTCGATGTCGTCTCGCTCGAACCGGTCACCCGCAGGGTGACCAGCCTCGATATCGAGGAGTTCTTCGACGAGACGACGATGAGTGTCCACCTCAAGTCCGGTGTCCGACCGATGGCAAAGCGTGGTGATGTCGGCTCGATGGCGTACAAACCGATCGGAACGACCGTCCTCAAGGAGGGTGACCTCCGCGAGTACGCGGCGGATGTCGTCGAGGGTGCAAACACACACGCAGACGGGTTCGTCGAACTCGACGAACCGGGGATGACGATCGTCCAGTTCCGGGAGTACCGCATCGCGATCGCTCGCCCGCCGTTTAGTGACGGACTCGAGATAACGGCGGTTCGACCGATCGTGAAGACAGAACTGGACGACTACAGTCACGCAGACGCGCTCCGTGAGCGACTCAGCGAACAGCAGCGGGGTGTGCTCATCGCCGGGTCACCCGGCGCGGGCAAGTCCACGTTCGCACAGGCTGTTGCCGAGTACCTCCAGGACGAGGGTGTAGTAGTCAAGACGATGGAGAAACCGCGCGACCTGCAGGTCGGCCCGGAGATAACCCAGTACACCGAACTCGGGGGCGAGATGTCGAAAACCGCCGACTCGTTGTTGATGGTCCGGCCGGATTACACGATATACGACGAGGTCCGCAAGACCGACGACTTCGAGGTGTTTGCCGATATGCGACTGGCCGGTGTCGGTATGATCGGCGTGGTCCACGCAACCCGGGCGATCGACTCGCTCCAGCGACTGATCGGCCGGGTTGAGCTCGGACTCATTCCGCAGATTGTCGATACGGTCGTGTTCATCGAGGCCGGCGAGGTGACGACTGTCTACGACGTGACCACAGAGGTGAAACTCCCCGAGGGGCTCCAGGAGGCCGACCTCGCTCGACCGGTCATAATGGTGCGAGACTTCGAAACCGGGGAGCCCCAGTTCGAGATATACACGTTCAACCGGCAGGTCGTGACCGTCCCGATCGAGGGGGGTAACGACTCCGGTGTCGAGCAGGTGGCGAAACAGGAGATCGAGCGCGAGATCCGCGCGGTCGCGCAGGGCCACGTCGAGGTCGAACTGCAGGGACCGAACACGGCCGTCGTGTACGTCGAGGAGCACGACATCTCGGCGGTCATCGGAAAGGGTGGTGGCCGTATCACCGACATCGAGAACCGCCTCGGCATCGATATCGATGTCCAGAGTCTCGACGACCGCCAGCCCGACGGCGGCACGAGCAGCTCTGAACCGGGCGGGCAACCGAGCACCAACGGGACCAGCGGGTCGCGGACGGTGGCCCCGAACGTGACCAGCCAGCACGTTGTCATCCCGGTAGAGGGGGCAGCCGGGGAGACAGTCGAGGTACAGGCCGACGGTGAGTACCTGTTCACCGCCACCGTCTCGCGGGGCGGCGAGATACAGGTCTCGCGAGGCAGCGGTATCGCGGAGGAACTCGAGCGGGCGATCGACCGCGGGCGTGCCATCACCATCTCCTGATGGGCTACGAACTCAGACAACACACTGCGGATGTTGCGGTCGAGGCGACCGGCCAGACGCTCGGCGTGACATTCGGGGCCGCTGCCGACGGGATGGCCGCCGCGATGTGTGCAGACTGGCCGACGGACGGCACCCCCGACCGGTTCACCGTCGACGTGACCGCCGAGTCCCGGGAGGCGCTGCTGTTTGACTATCTGGACGAACTCATCTACGAGCGGGATGTCCGACTGGTACTTCCGGTCGACAACACGGCACAGATCGAGTGTGTGACCCGGTCGAAAGGGGGGTGGCACCTCGATGGCTCCGCCCGCGGTGTGGACCTCGACCGGGTCGAGGCGCGCGACCTGAAAGCTGTCACCTACTCCGAGATGGCGATCGAGGAAACCGAAACCGGCTGGCGGGTCTACGTCGTGTTCGACGTGTGAGACAGCCGTAGACGGCGCGATTCTCGCCCTCCGGAGAGGACTGAGGGCGTCTCAGCTCCGGCGTTCGTCTGGTTTCGCGACACGACACAGCGCGTCGAGCAGACTCACCTCGCGTCCAAGCGTGCTGTCGTCCGGTCGCGCCGCCGCCAGGTCGGCACGGAGACGGCTGAACCGTCTGACCTGGTGCTTCGAGACCCCGAGCGGGACCGGCCTGCGGGCGTGCCGGTCGTGTTCGTCGTCTGCACCGCCTGTCTCCACCGCCCGGTGCCGGTCACAGGCCCACCGTCGGAGCGCACGGGTGTACCGGCACAGCGCGGCGGCGGTCTGGACCCCCTCGTCGGTCCAGGTCCCGGTGCCGTTTGGAGTCTCGACCGTGACGGACTCGGTTCGCTCCTGGCCACCGCGTTCGGTCCAGGAGAGCGCCAGCCCCGGGTCGGAGCCCGTCCCCTGCCCGGTCAGACAGAGTACCACCGGCCCACACCGGGTGACCCCGTTCGTGACGGTCGAGAACAGGGTGCCCGCGTAGACGAACCCGTGTGGAGTGGCTGTCGCCCCGTGAGCCGTCTCGAGTTCGTACCTGTCAGCGTCGAGCTTGAGTGTCATGTCGTACACCACCGGTGCGACCAGGCTGTCGAACCGTTCGCGAAGGTGTTGCTCGATAGCCTCTGGCGGCAGTAACAGGAACTGCCCGCCCCGGACCCTCCGTACCCGCTGGGCGAGTGCCGCGTTCGCGTCGAGCCCGACACCGACGACGGTCGTGTGAAGCCCCTGGGCGGCCGCGTCCGCCACCGTGTCGGTGAGCGCGGCCGGGTCTGTCTGCCCGGTGTTCGCTATCGCGTCGGTCAGCACGACCACGCGGCGCTCGCGGGTGCATCGGCGTGCGGTCTGTCCGAGCAGGCCGAACGCCCGCCCGAGACCGTCGGCGATACCGGTCCCGCCGCGGGCCTCGATATCCTGGACGTGTCGACGGAGCGCCGACAGCTCCGTGTCGTCTGTTCGGCGCAGCGGCTTCGCGACCCGTGCCCGACTGTTGCAGAGCACCACACCCAGCCGGTCGTCGTCGCGGAGCCGCGCTGTAACTGCACACAGCCCGCGAACGGCAGCCTCGAGTTTCGTCGTCGCGTCAGCCGTCCCGGGCCCGTCCTGGTAGCACTGGCCCGCGGCACAGCCCATCGAACCGGAGACGTCGAGCACGACCACCAGATCCAGGTCGGGTCGCTCCGGCGACCTGCTCCCGAGTGTCGACTCCAGTCCGACCGAGAGGTACCGCTCGGTTTCGCCAGTCACGGGGTGGTCGCCCGTGGCAGCCCCACAGCGGAGGGTAAACAGACCCAGTGACCCGGCCCGCACCCCTGCGTCCGAACAGTGCTCAGAGAGCAGCGTCCGGACATCGACAGCTGCCGGGTGCGGTGTGTACCCGTTTGCGACGTTTCCGCGCACAACAGCGGTTCCTGCGGGGCCCTCCTGGACGAGGGAACTGTCATCGGGTGACCACACCGTGGGTCCGGGTCTGGTAGTTCCGGAGGTGATACCATCTTCGGGCTGTCGCTCGACACACCGACCACAGCCGCGACACACACAGTCCGGGAAACCGACGACGCTGTCTCCGGCGGGTATCCAGTCGTCAACCGGTGTCGACTCGGCCCGGACACTCCGGATTGCCGCCTCGCTGTCGAGGATACCGAACGGCTCGTCCAGACCGAGCTGTGAGATGGCATCCGCTACCGCGGGGTCGACCGTGTCGAGGACACGCCCCCGCCGGAGCGAACCCCCACATCCGGGGCACTCCCGGTCGACCGTTCCCGCGGCCCCGTCCGGGTCGGCACAGAGCAGCGACGAGATGTGGTATCTGTCGCCGGACCGCAGACCGACCGTCGGGTCGCTGTCGGGTGTCGTGAGCACCTCGAACTGCCTCCCGGCGGTGTCGGCGACCACCAGTCGCTCGACCTGACGGTCACCACGGCCGAGCGGTCGCCGTGTGATGAACTTGACCGGACTGTCGAGTCGAATCCGCTCGCAGATGTCGGTGTAGGTTGTGTCCATATGTGTGAGCACGACTGCCATGTCCCGGGCAATCAACGGGTGATTCGGACCGGTCCACCACTGTGGGAGGTGTAAACCGCCGGTGCACTGTCTGACCCTCTATTCGATGATTCAACCCGAGATGTAATAAATTCTTCGTCGGTGGTCATTGTAAAGATTATCTGGACTGCAAAAAATACATCGTAGTGTATTATATGGGGGCCACAGCGGCCACACTGGCCCCGGAAAACCGGAGAAACTGCCCGATAACGTTCGCTGGACTGGTGAGTACGAAGCCGAAACAGTCATTTCGGAGGCTGTTGGTAATAAAAGTAGACAGTGATAGACGCCAGTGATGCGCTCGTGCAGGCGTTGCACAGCCACAACGAGTGGTGGGAGCGTGGAGTCGAGGCGTTCTCCTTGCCGCCGCGTGAGAAAGCGACTTCTACCCTCTCGTGCGGCCCGGGGAGTCGGGGAGCAAGTTCGAGGACCAGCGCGTCCTCGGACTGGTCGGTCGCCAGGGGGTCGGGAAGACCACACTGCTACACCAGTTTGTCCACCACCGGATAGCAGACGGGAGTGCGGCGGAACGGTTCCTGTATCTTCCCTTCGACGCCGATCCGCTGTACCAGCTAAAATCAGACAGACAGTTGCGGCGAGCAGTCCGGTACTACGAGAGCCGCATCCTCGGCCGCATAGACACCGACGAGCCACACTTCCTCCTGTTCGACGATGTCCACCAGATCGAGCACCCGAACAAGCCGACCGTCGACCGGTGGGGTGTCCCGGTGGCTGAGCTGCTCGGGGACACGGCGGACCGCTACATCGCGGTGACCGCCACCGCCAGCGAGCAGGTACAGCGGGAGCTAGACAGCGTCGAGCGGTCGGTCGAGTACGAGGTCCAGCCCATCCTCCCGGAGAAGTTCCGTGATCACATCTTCTCGGTGTACCCGGCGTTCGAGAACGGTGACACCCGCCCGAGTCCGAGTTCACTGCGGTCGGGTGAGTACAGCCTCCCTGCTGCACTCCGGACCGGTGATACCGACCCGCTGGTGTCGGAGCTCAGAGCCGAGTACGACAAGATGGCCGACGTGGCGCGTCGCATCCAGTCACAGGTCGTCGACTATCTCGCGATGGGGGGGACGATCAGCTACGAGCGCGACGACATCGTCACATCGGCCGCGGAACTCGACACCAGCGATTACAGAACTCTGCGCGAGGATGTCCGAAACGGGCTCTACCGCGACGTGCCGGGGTTCGAGTCTATCCGGACGATCGCGGATCTCGAACGACTCTGCGCGCTCGCGGCCCGGAACCCCGGGAGCCAGGCGGTCCGCTACCAGGAACTGGTCGACCTGTTCGACGTCGACCGGCGTACTATCGCCGACAGATACCTGCCGACGCTGAGTTCGCTCTACCTCCTGACCGGTATCACCGAGTACGACAACAGTCGACCCCGGTCGGTGAAGCTCTACCTCCGCGACACGGGGCTCGTGACCGCGCTCACCGACGCGGATCCGACGGCGGTTCGAAACGACTTCGAGCGCGAGGCTGACCTCGCCCGGGTGGCCGCGTTCGACCACACGATGCGGTTTGCCTACGGGCTCAACGCTGCGCAGGGCAACAGCGGTGTGCCCACGGTCGCGTACTGGCGCGGCCGGAACGGCGAACTCGACTACGTGTTCGAACTCGAGGGGACACCCGTCCCGGTCGGGATGGCTTACCAGTCCCGCGAGCGCGAGGGCTCACTCGCCGCCATCCGCGAGTTCAAACAGAACTACGACGCGCCGCTCGGACTCCTCCTTACCAGTGACCCCGCCCGCGACGGCGACCCCGTCGAACACCTCGGTGACGGTATCGTCCAGGTGCCGTACTGGCTGTACATGCTCCTCTGTTGAACGTGCTGATGCAGGCGTACCCGCCGTCGCACCGATACACTCGCCACCGTGTCGTGACTCTGTCCCCGCATTAATCTGTCTCGTCGTACCGGGGGATCCAGCACCCGGCACTGGTCTGTTCCAACAGGCGTTAGTCGTTCGAACCGGTAGGAGATGTGTGGCCATCACAGACAAGATCTACGTGAAGAACCACCGACAGCTCGTCTCACAGATCGAGCGGTCGTTCCCGAAGGGTGCGTTCAGCGGCGCGACGATGGATATCCTCTACCAGGGGGAGGGGTTGGAGAAACTCGACGAGGCGACCCGCGACCGGGTGCTCGACTTCGCCGAGGACTTTCTGGACTGTGACTGTGAGGCAAGTCCCCACTGTGGCTGTCCCGAGCGGAAGTTCGTCCGCTACCTGCTGGAACTCCGCGAGCAGGGACTCGGACAGCAGGCAATTGTCGACGTGATGAGCGACGAGTACATGCTGTACGCCTACCCCGGTGACATGCTCTCCTTTCTGGACGACTCGGTGCGAACACTCGAAGCCGCCGAGCGCCTGGCCGAGGTAGACGGGGACCCGGCGGCCGCCGACCGGATGCGTGCCCTGCGTGAGGCGCTCGTCCGCTGACACGACCGTCGGTCCATCGGTTACACTTCTCCTCCCGAGACCGCGACACCTGTCGGCTCAGGCTCACCGGCCGTCCAACCGGACATCGTGGCGGTACAGGTGCAGGAACAGACCCGTCGGCGGCACGTCGTAGACGACCTCGACTGTCGCTCCGGTACGGGAGATGGTCGTTTGCTCGGCGGGAAACAGCTCCCGGAGCGCGAGTGCCCACCCGGCGCTGTACGCAGAGTCGACCCGCAACACAACCTCGTCGGCGTCGGTCCCGTTCTCACCGACCAGGACACCGGGATGGCGGTTCCGGGCGACGCCGGCGGTCACCACCAGCCGCTGGTCGAGTCGGGTCTGTCCCTCGACCCGGACGACGGGTAGTGTGAGCGAGGTGGCTCCGTCGACAGTCCGGTGACTGAACGCGTTCGAACGGACTACCGCCGGCGTCGCACCGCGGTCGGGCGCGGAGAACACCAGCCCCGACTGGTAGGCGATACGGGCGTTCGACCCGGGGTTCTCGTACTCGAGCACACCGAGCGACGTGTTCGCGAGTTCCCGCTCGGTTTCACCGGCTCTCACAGCCACGGTCAGTGTGCCGGCGGTCCCGT
>KE356579.1:824554-825822 GCA_000416085.1 halophilic archaeon J07HX64
CTCACATCCTGCACCACCTGTTGACAGTATCTCTGTTCCATCATCTCCTCCCGCCGGGGTTGCACCGCAATAGATCGGCTGTGGGTGTCTCTACGACACGCTGAACCGTGAAGTGGTCTCTCGCCGGCGCAGAGTCGCCGAACAGCTCTGCTGTCTGAATGATGCCTGCGTCTGTGAGGTGTCGGTTCGATAGCGGGATTCTCTTGTTGTCTATCACAGAACGTTCGAAGGGGGAAACTCACTGAGTTACTGATCGAGGAAAGTCGACAACGCTGACCCCCACCCGTTCACCGGTGGGTTGCCGACACCCCTCCATCGAGACCGTCTGCCACCGACACACCCGTTTTCTGCCGGACTCGTCGGATACCCGGTGTAGGATACCCGACCAGTTGACCCGGCCGGTACCCGAGTCCTGTCTCTCACTAGTTCACACGTTCACACCTAACTATGAAGGCACTACCAGTATGTGTATTCCTATCGAATATATCAATGCCGGTAATACGATGCCGGCGAACTCAAATGCCCGAATGTGACCACTGTGGTGCGCACGTTTCGCGTCGGTTTGCCCGAGTGTTCGCGGACGAACAGGGCCGGATACGGGCCTGTCCGGGCTGTTCAGCGAACGCAGGTATCGCCGAGGCGGCACGCGAGCGCACGTACAAGGCGTGAGCACGCATCGACTCCACAGACCTACTTTCCTACATCTGGAACAGGCGTAACGTCGCGCCGTTCACAGCACGGGGGTGTACAGTCGTTCCACGCACCAGACTACTGCTCGAACGCACGCCCCGGGTTTCTCACAGCGATGTCTAACCGACCGGCCCTCGTACTCGACTGCCCACCTGTCGATGACAGACTCGACCACTCACCCGTCGGTGGCACGGACTTGGTCGACGAACACGAGCGACATACCCACGATGATCATGAGCGCGGCCGCGACGACGGTGAGCGGCAGTATCGCTCCACCGTCACCCGTCGACACGCTATCGATGCTGTCAATCGAGACAAAGAGCAGTGACGACGACGAGACCACTGTGGCCGGGTATATGTACAGCGAGTCGCCGTCGGCGTCGGACAGGTACACCCACCCGAGCATACCGACAGAGAGCACGGACCCGACCACCGCGACACCGAGTCCGAACCCCACGATGGCCGGGAGGTCGGCGTCGTAGCGTATCCCGAGGGCCAGAACGACGACACCCGCCGCGAGTGTTCCAAGGACACTCGCACAGACTACCCGTAGTGTATCTGTCATGCTTTCCTCGCAG
>KE356579.1:826250-828930 GCA_000416085.1 halophilic archaeon J07HX64
CGTCGGGCACTGCGGGTGGTCGACGATATCGGGGTTCTCGAGGAATCCCGGCGGGGCGTCGACCATCGAGGCGGCGAACGAGACACCCGGTGCGGTGAACCGTCGTCCGGACTCCTCCTCGTGCTCGAAGACGAGGTGCTCGTACAGTTCGACTGTATCGACTGTGACCTTGCCACCAGTCTGTGTCTCCATCGTCCGGCGGGCAGCGTCGACCCAATCTTCGCCCGGTTGGACGGACCCACCCGGTGGTGCCCACCCGCCCGACCCCGCAGACCCCTGCAGGAGCAACTCCCCGTCGTCGGTGGTGATGCCGACCTGGACGACCCCGTCGATACTGCTGTAGTGACTCTGCATACCCTCGAACGCCCGCTCACCGAGCGTTCGTCGAACCTCCCTCGTCACGTCCGCTCGCGCCCGCAGCGTCTCCGGGTGGGTGAGCGACTCGATATCGTCTCCGCTGGTCTGCTCTTTCATGCTCTGTGTGGCAGGTCATCATACCGGCTACAAAACTCTATCGCCGGGTTTCCGAGACCGAGATACCGACGCGGGTGTGTCCAGGGCTCCGGTGTCGGCGGCGGAGGTCGGAACAGGGAGTTGTCCAGAACGGCGGTTCTCGCGTGACAGGTGTCGGTCGCGCGGGGGTCTCGTCGGTTGTTTCGGGAGTCAGTCCTCGCGTGTCGTTATGTCAGCCGAGAGCCCCTGTGCCATCTCGATACCCTCGTCGTTGTTCAGCGTCCAGGCGGTGCGGTCGGTGACAGCCTCGATCACCTCGCGGGCGGAGGGGTAGCCGTTGCCGGACTTTTTCACCCCACCGAACGGGAGCTGGACCTCGGCACCGATACAGGGCAGGTTCCCGTAGGCCAGTCCGACCTCGGCGTGGTCGCGGTAGTAGTTTATCTGACGGTAATCCTCCGAGATAATAGCGCCGGCGAGACCGTAGTCGGTGTCGTTCTGTATCTCGACGGCCCGCTCGATGTCACCCTCGTACTCGAGCAGAGCGACGTGGGGACCGAACACCTCCTCGTGGGTGCACCGCAGCGGTTCGTCGGGGTCGGCCTCGTAGACAAACGGCCCGACCCAGTGGCCGTCCTCGTGGCCGTCTGGGGATCTCCTCGTCCGGCAGTTCGGCCCGGTCGACCAGCACGTCGACCCCCTCTGTGCGGGCGAGGTCGTTGTAGCTGGTGACCTTCTCGACGTGGTCTGCCTCGATGAGCGGTCCCATGAACGTGTCCTCGTCGAGGGGGTCGCCGACAGCAACCCGGTCTGCCACCTCGACGAACCGGTCTTTGAACTCCTCGTAGACGTCCGTGTGGACAACCAGACGCTCGCTGGAGACACACCGCTGGCCGGTGGTCTTGAACGAACTCATTACCGCGGCGTGGACGGCGATATCGAGGTCGGCCTCGTCGGTAATGACGACAGCGTTTTTGCCGCCCATCTCGCAGGCCGCCCGCTTGCCGGAGTCGGCGGCGGTTTCGGCCGCAATCTGGTGGCCGACCTCCGCGGACCCGGTGAAAAGTACCGTCCTGACACGGTCGTCGTCGACCAGTGCCGCCCCGGCGTCACCGTGCCCCTGCACGAGATTGAACACACCGTCCGGGACACCGGCGTCGTCGAACATCTCGGCGATCACCTGGCCACACAGCGGTGTCTGTTCGGCGGGTTTCCAGACAACGGTGTTGCCCTCGACGAGTGTCACCGCCATCTGCCAGAACGGGATCGCGACCGGGAAGTTCCACGGCGTGATGCAGGCGGTGACACCGCGTGGCTTGCGCCGCATGTAGGCGTCCTTCTCCGGGATCTCGCTCGGGACCACGTCACCCTCCGGGTGTCGTGCGTCGCCGGCAGCCCACTCGACCATGTGCCAGGCCTCGGTCACGTCGGCCTTTCCCTCCGAGAGTTCCTTTCCACACTCGCGTGTGACAATCTCCCCGAGCTCCTCGTGCCGGTCGCGGAGTTCGTGGTAGATGTCCCAGAGGTACTCCGCGCGGGTGATACGGGAGAGCGAGCGCCACTCCTCGAAGGCCGTCTCGGCCGCGGCAACGGCTCGGTCTACCTCCGTCTCGGTCCCGCGCTGGAACGTGCCGAGTGTGTCGCCGGTGGCCGGGCTCCGACTCGTGAACGTGTCGCCGCTGCTGTCTACCCATTCACCGTTTATATACTGCTGATATGGCTCCGACATAGATACGTGTTCGACGGGCAGGGGTGTAAAACTCTCGGAGGGTCGACCGTGTCTGCGGTCGATGGGTTGGTGTTTCGGTACTGCAGTCTCACCTCGAACTCTCGAAATCACTAAAAAGGAGCATCGCCAGTTAGTGTGTATGCAGCAGGTCGGGCGCGACGGACCGCAGGATTTCGATAGAGTTCTCACGTCGATGTGTACGGAGCCACACCCGGAGGCACGCCGGGCCGCGGAGCGGTTTCTCGCGACGAACCCCGGCGACCCCGGGACGTACGCGACAGTGTCCGAACTCGAGGACGAGGCGGTCGAGATGCTCGGAACCGTCACCGGTCTCCCGGACCCGGCGGGGTACATCACCAGCGGTGGGACGGAGGCGAACATCCAAGCGATGCGCATCGCCCGCAACCGCGCCGACACCGACAACCCGAACGTCGTCGCACCGACGAGCGCACACTTCAGCTTCCGGAAGGCCGCGGAGGTGCTCGGTGTCGAACTGCG
>KE356579.1:828980-830434 GCA_000416085.1 halophilic archaeon J07HX64
ACTCTGTGACGCCAATCATTAACTAGCAACACGCCACTAATACTATTACAGTGATGCGGTACACGTACCGCTTTCGCGCTTATTCTGCCCGAACAGGCGTGACTGCGGAACTCGACCGTCACATCGACATTCACCGCCAAGCCTACAACCACACTCACTACGAATACAACCGCCTCGATACCGACGAGGACAACATCGGCTCGACGTACCAACATCAGAAGCGACTCACCGAGTGGAAAGATGAGTGGCCCGTCTTCTCAGAAGTCCACTCGAAGGCGTTGCAAAAAACCGTCGAACGCTTCTACACGAACCTCTTGACCCTCTCGAAAAAGAAGCAGAATGGGCACAACGTCGGGCGGCTCAAACGGAAATCGCCGCGAGAGTACCAGAGTATGACCTATTCACAGTCCGGTTTCGAACTCAAAAACACGAGTGGCCGATATGCGACACTCTGGCTCTCCAAAATCGGTGAGATCCCCATCCGCTACCACCGTCCCGTCCTTGAGGACGCTCTCATCAAAGAAGTCACGGTGAAAAAAGAGAAGACCGGTGAATGGTACGTCACGTTCGGTCTTGAACTCGAAGATGCCGCGCTCCCCGAGAAACCTGACCCGAAGAAATTGAACGCTCAAGATTGTGTTGGGATTGACCTCGGCATCCAGAACTACGTCTACACAAGTAAGGGCGACAGCGTGGACTGGCTTGACCTCTCTGAGGAGTACGAACGCCTTCGCCGTGAGCAACGCAGTCTCTCCCGCAAGGAACACAGCAGTAGCAACTGGGAGAAGCAACGTCGAAAGGTGGCCACAGTCAAGCGCAGAATCAAGCGAAAGGTCGAAGACTTCCAGCACAAACTCTCGACGTGGCTCGTCACGACGTATGACGCCGTGTTCGTGGAGGATTTGAACGTCTCGGAACTGCTTCAGTCCGAGGGAAACGCGCGGAACAAACAGGACGCCGCATGGCGACAGTTCATCGAGATGCTGGAGTACAAAGGAGACCTGTACGGGACGCACGTCGTCCAGGTGAACCCCGCGGGGACGACGAAAGAGTGCGCCGATTGTGGTGTCGAGAGGGTCAAACCGTTGTGGGTGCGGGAACACAGTTGCCCGAGTTGTGGGTTTGAGGCGAACAGGGATGAGAATGCAGCGTACAACGCTCTCTCCCGCGGTCTTCAGAAACTAGGTGTGGGACACGCCGAAGTGACGCCTGCGGAGACTGCGACCGCTGTGGGTGAAGACTCTGTGCAGGAGTCGGTGTCTGCAAGTTGCGTCGTTGAAACAGGAAGCCTCGGGGTCGTTCGGAAGACGTAGTCTTCCGTGATGACAAGAGACGGAATATCTTGAACCACTTGACCCCGAGGCGGTTCACCGAAAATTTGTTCACAAACCGTGAGAGGGGGTGACCGCCGACAGTCTCGCGTGGTCGGACAATCGGAGACCAGCTGCCAGTCC
>KE356579.1:830484-857093 GCA_000416085.1 halophilic archaeon J07HX64
GCGACCACGCGTGGCAGTTCACACACGCGGAGGTCGACACGATGACAATAGACCCACACAAGGTCGGCAGGGCAGCGGTCCCGGCCGGTGGTCTGCTCGCCCGCGACCGGAGTCTGTTCGACGAACTCGCGATCGACACGCCGTATCTGGAGTCGGCCTCGCAGGTGACCCTGACCGGCACACGCAGTGGAGCGGGTGTGGCGAGCGCCGTCGCGGCGATAGAAGCACTCTGGCCGGCGGGTTACCGCGAGCAGTACGACCGCGCGATGGCGAACGCCGAGTGGGTCGCCGACGCCCTCGAGGTCCGGGGGCACGAGGTGTCCGGTCCCGACCTGCCTCTCGTCGCGGCGGACCTGTCGGTGCCGATGACCGACGAACTCCGCGAGCGGGGCTGGCGCGTCTCCAAAACCGGCGCAGACGAGCTGCGCATCGTCTGTATGCCACACGTCTCCCGCTCGATGCTGCGCTCCTTTGTTGCGGACTTAGACTGGTACTAACAGCCGAACACCGGGCACAGGCTGTCGACTGAAAGCTTTTTGAATCATCGCCACCAAGTACAGATGATATGATAGACGTCGTGCTGCAAAGTGAGTCACCACCGGTGCTTCAGGTCGTCGGCATCGTTCTGTTCCTGATAGCAGTGGTGACCGCATACCAGAGTATCGTCATCGTGCGTGCCTACGAGAAACGCGCCTACACACGCTTCGGCAAGTTCCAGGGACTGCTCAACCCTGGTCCGAACCTCGTGCTGCCGTTCGTCACGAAGACGTACAAGTTCGATATGCGAACGCAGACGCTGGACGTGCCACGACAGGAGGCGATCACCCGTGACAACTCGCCGGTGACCGCCGACGCCGTTGTCTACATAAAGGTGATGGACGCACAGAAGGCGTTCCTCCAGGTCGACAACTACAAGGAGGCCGTCTCGAATCTGGCACAGACGACTCTGCGTGCGGTGCTGGGTGACATGGAGCTGGACGATACGCTGAACAAGCGACAGGAGATAAACTCGAAGATCCGGACGGAACTCGACGAACCGACAGACGAGTGGGGGATCCGTGTCGAGTCCGTCGAGGTCCGTGAGGTCAACCCGTCGAAGGACGTCCAGCAGGCGATGGAGCAACAGACCTCCGCGGAGCGTCGTCGTCGTGCCATGATCCTCGAGGCGCAGGGAGAGCGCCGCAGTTCAATCGAGGCGGCACAGGGAGACAAGCAGTCCCAGATCATCCGCGCACAGGGTGAGAAGCAGTCCCAGATCCTCGAGGCACAGGGAGACGCCATCTCGACGGTGCTCCGTGCGAAGTCCGCCGAGTCGATGGGCGAGCGTGCCGTCATCGAGCGCGGAATGGAGACACTTGAGGAGATCGGCAAGGGCGAGTCCACGAAGTTCGTTCTGCCACAGGAGTTGACCTCGCTGGTCGGTCGGTACGGCAAACACCTCCAGGGCAGCGACACGAAGGAGAACGGCCACGTCCTCGAGGGTCTCGAGTTCGACGAGGAGACCCGCGAGATGCTCGGTCTCGACGACATCCAGGAGATCCTGGGCGAGCTCGAGAACGAGGAGGAGATCGTCGATCTCGAGGAGATGGAACAGGAGGCAAAGAAGGTGAAACAGGGCGACACGGGCACCGACATACAGGACCCGGACGACCTGCTCGACGGTGAGGGCGACAAGTTCAACGGCAAAAACGACTAATCGTCCGCGCCGGGTCGAGTAGTCCGTCTTTTATTCCGGGACGACCTACGGGCACACAGTGAGAGAGAGTATCCTCGATACCATCGGGTCGCCGCTCGTGAGTGTCGACAGCCCCGCGGGAACGACTATCGCGGCGAAGATAGAGTCGTTCAACCCCGGCGGGTCGGCAAAGGACCGGCCGGTGCGCTCGATGGTCGAGGCCGCCGAGGAGGCAGGCGAACTCGGGCCCGGTGACACGCTCGTCGAACCGACGAGTGGTAACACCGGTATCGGACTGGCGATGGTCGGCGCGGCAAAGGGGTACGAGGTGGTGCTGGTGATGCCCGAGAGCCAGTCGGCCGAGCGCCGCCGGTTGATGCGGGCATACGGCGCTGACCTCGAACTCGTCGCAGGTGACATCTCGGCTGCCCGCGAGCGCGCAAACAGACTTGAGCGCGAGCGTGGCCATGTCCAGTTACGTCAGTTCGAGAACGGCGCGAACCCGGCGGCACACTACCGGACGACGGGCCCGGAGATACTCGACCAGGTCGGTGAGCGGACAGTCGACGCACTGGTGGCCGGTGTGGGAACGGGTGGGACACTCACCGGCACGGGTCGGTGTCTCCAGGAGGCGTTTCCCGGGATGCAGGTCGTCGCAGTCGAACCGGCAGAGAGTGCAGTACTGTCGGGGGACTCCCCCGGCGAAAACGAGTTCCAGGGGATGGGTCCGGGATTTATCAGCGAGAACACAGACCGCGAACTGCTGGATGCGGTCGAGACTGTCACAGTCGGGGCGGCAGAGCGGGAGTGTCGGCGACTCGCCCGTGAGGAGGGGGTACTGGTCGGGCAGTCCTCCGGCGCGTCGAACCTCGCCGCGAAGCGTGTCGCCCGGCGCATCCGGGGTGACCGGTCGGACCCGCTCGTCGTCACCGTCTACTGGGACTCCGGCGAGCGGTATCTGAGCACCGGTCTGTTCGACGCCGACTGACTCTCTCGGGCCGCGAACTATAAAACGACGGCTCGCGTACGATGTAACGATGCGAGCCAAACCGGAGTACCGTGACCGGGACGAAACCGAGGTGTCGGTGCTCGATGCATTAGCCGAGCACGACGGCGACGGCATGACAGTCCTGGCGATCCGAACAGCGGTCGACGCCGACATCGACAGCCTCGAGGACGCCCTGTCGAATCTCAAGTCAGACGCCCTCATCGAGGTGTCGACCGACGGTGGACGGACCGTTATCAGCGTCGAGGAGTTCGTCGTCGGCCCGGGTGAGAGCAAAACCGAGGAGGACTTTTTCGAACAGATCCGCGACCGGTTCTCGCTGTGACCGGCCGGGGATACTAAACCGCCGGCAACCGAACGTCGTGTATGCGTGTCGTCTCCCTGCTTCCCTCGGCAACAGAGCTCTGCTACGCGTTGGGTGTCGAACCGGTCGGGGTTTCCCACGAGTGTGACTACCCACCACAGGCACGCGAGCAGCCGACAGTCGTTCACTCACAGATCGATACCGACGCCTCTAGCCAGGAGATAGACGAACAGGTCGACGAGGCCGTCGAGTCGGGTGGGGTCTACAGTATCGACCGCGAGCGGTTGCGTGCGCTCGACCCGGACGTAGTCGTCTCACAGGGGATCTGTGAGGTCTGTGCGGTCGACGACTCCCGTATCCGCCGGGCTATCGACGAACTCGGTCTCGATACCGAGGTCGTGTCGACCGACCCACACAGTCTCGGGGACGTGTTCGACGATCTCGAACGACTCGGTGCGGTGCTGGGTCGCGAGGGGCGCGCGAGCAAGCTACTGGCCGGGTTCCGCGAGCGGGTCGACCGTGTCGAGCGAGCCACGCCGGCGGACGGTCCCCGTGTCGCGGTGCTCGACTGGATGGACCCGGTGATGGTCGCCGGTCACTGGATACCCGGGATGGTCGAACAGGCCGGGGGGAGCTACGGACTCGCCGATCCCGGCGACCGCTCCCGACCCCGGGAGTGGGCCGATATCCGGGCCTACGACCCCGAGGTGCTCGTCGCCGCCCCCTGTGGGTTCGACATCGAGCAGACTGTCGAGAACAGCGCGGACCTGACCGACCGCGAGGGCTGGGCCAACCTCACGGCGGTTGCCGAGGACCGTGTGTACCTGGTCGACGGCCACGAGTACGTCAACCGACCCGGCCCGCGACTCCTCGACACGCTGGAGCTGTTCGCGGGGCTCGTTCACCCGGAACTCGATTTCGAGGCGGTGGACGGCGACGCGGTTCGCCGACTCACAACCCCGGGGGACACCCCTGAACCCCCGGCGTGAGCGGCGCGACCTGTACTGCCGGGCAGAGTGTCTCCCGACCGATGTTCGCAGGGGGGGACATCTGTCACAGACTGTCCCGCCCACGTCCCGTAGAAACTCACCCATCTCCGTCCGACAGTATCACTCGGCGATGTCGACGACTGTCGCGTCGGCGTGTTCTACGATCTCCTCGGGGTGGATCGGGAACACAGCCTCCGGGGTGCCTGCCGCCGCCCACACAGTGTCGTAGTCTGTTAGCGTCTCGTCGAGATACACCGGAACCTGTGTGTCGTGACAGAACGGTGGAACCCCACCGATAGACCAGCCGAGCGTGCTGGACACCTCGTCGGGGTCTGCCATCTGTGCCCCGTCTGCCCCCTGGAGCGCGGCGAGTCGCTCTGTGTCCACCCGGTTCGCCCCGCTCGTGACGCTCACGACGAACCGGTCGGCAACAAAGGCGAGTGAACTGGCGATCTGTGCGAGGTCACACCCCACCACCGCCGCGGCGTCCGCTGCTGTCTTTGTTCCCTCCGGAAACTCGTGGACATCCACCTCGATACCGAACGACTCCGCTGCTCGTTGCTTGAACGCCGCTGCGCGCTCGTGCATATCCCCCTGTTTGTGACCCGTGTTGAAAAACGTGGAGCCCCCGACCCGGCAGTTTTTATTCTCGAGTGAAAGTACGTCTGTATGCACACGCAGATAACGTTCGTGCTCGACTCATCGGGTTCGATGTCGACAATCGCGGACGACACGAGAGGTGGGTTCAACACGTTCGTCCAGGAGCAACAGGGGGAGGAGGGCACCGCGACGGTGACGCTGTACGAGTTCGACACGACGGTCACGCTGCTGTACGAGGCGATACCGATCTCTGAGGTACGAAGTTGACGAGTGAGAACTACACGCCGGGCGGACAGACGGCGCTCCACGACGCCCTCTCGACGGCGATACAGGGCACCGACGACAGTATCGAGACGCTGCCGGGGACCGACCAACCCGACAACGTCATTCTGGTCACGTTGACCGACGGAAAGGAGAACGCCTCCGAGACACCACAGGAGCAGGTCCAAGGCCTCGTTAGTCGGCACCGGGAGGAACACGGCTGGGAGTTCCTGTTCATCGGTGCAAACCAGGACGCGGCGCTCACCGCCGAACAGATGGGGATGGACAGCGACAAGTCGTTGAGCATGTCACACAGCGGCGAGGGGACACAGGCCGCCTACGAGTCGATATCGAGAGCGGTCAGTGACGCCCGACGGGACGGCCAGACCGGGGGTTACAGCCAACAGGACCGGAACCGACAGCGCGACGCCGACGGGGAGTAGTCAGACCCACTTCCGCGGGGTCGTCCCGATTTCGTGGTCGACACCCGCGTTCGAACGACCCTGTCCCCGAGAACAGTCTCGAAGCGGCACTAGTCGGTGTATTCGTCTATCGTGTCGGTCAGGTCCGCCCTGGATATCGGCTTCGTCAGGTAGACGTCGATCTCGGTGTCGGGTCCGGAGTCGGGTTCGAGCGCCGAGATGACCCCAAGCGGTGTCTGGTGTCCCTTTTGACGAATCTCCTCGATAAGTTCGTACCCCGAACTATCCGGCATCCGCCTGTCGAAAAAGGCGATATCAACCTGGTCGCCAAACTGTTCGAGCGCCTCTGCACCGGTCTGTGCGGTCCGCACGGTGTACTCTGACTGACAGAGCAGTTCGTACATCTCGAGAATCTCGGGTTCGTCGTCGACAAACAGCACGGTCCCGTTCGAGGGCGCCGTGCCTGCGCTATCCTCTGAGTGTTCCTTCGCAGCCATACACCACTGTTGGTTCTGCCCGTTATTCGAGGTGTTCCCTAATCAGTTAGGCAAAAATTCACCCCAGATTCGGCGGATAATCCGGCTGCCGTCTTGCGTTTTTGATTTTGAGTCGCGATCGGACTATCAGCCTTTTCGTTTCCTGATAGTTCGTGGCCAAGACGGGAGTCTCGACTGTGTGGGCGTCCCCGCACGAGAGGACACGGCTGCCGCGCCCGTCGGTTTCGCGGTGGGCGGACACTCCTCGGTGAGTGCGGGCGACCCAGTTGTGAACACCCAAACAGGGGCAACTGTCGTCACCGCCGGACCTGTCACACACTCCTCGTCGGTTCGGCCTCGTGAGAGCCGCCTCAGATCGGCCCGTCGGCTCCCATCACTACCGGCTCGCACGCACAACCGGTGGACAGACTCACAGCTCCACTTCGAAGCTGTGTCGATGCGCACGAGCGGCGACCGTTCCGAGCAACTCTGCTGTCTGGTCCAGGTCTTCGAGGTCGAGCACCTCGACCGGTGTGTGCATATACCGGTTTGGTACACCGACGTTCAGCGAGGGGATGCCACCACGGGCAGTGTAGAACGCGTCGGCGTCGGTTCCGGTGCGGCTGCCCGCTGCCTCGAGCTGTACCTCGATGTCGGCCGCCCGGGCGGCCTTCCGGGTCGCCTCGACGACCACGGGGTGATTCGTGCTGCCGCGGGAGACAACCGGCCCGCCGCCCAGGTCGACACCGGCGTCCCGCTTCGGCGGCGCACCCGGTTCGTCGGTCGCGTGGGTCACGTCGACCGCGATTGCGGCGTCGGGGGCCAAGTCGAACCCGACCATCTGTGCGCCCTTTAGACCGACCTCCTCTTGGACTGTGCTGACCGCACAGACCGTCGCCTCGGGACCCTGTTCCGCCGCCCGGCGGAGCCCCTCGGCGGCCGCCCAGATTCCGATACGGTTGTCGAGCCCCCGGGCCGCGATGCGACCGTTCTCCAGGTCCGTGACTCGCTGTTCGAACGTGACCGGGTCCCCCCGCTCGATTAGCTCCTCGGCCGCCTCGCCGTCGCTGACACCGATGTCGACGTGCTGCTCCGCGATATCGTCGACACCGTCGTTGTCCCGATCACGTAGGTGGATCGCCGTCTGACCGATGACCCCCGAGACGGGTCCGTTGCTGGTGTGAACCGTGACGTGCTGGCCCTTCGAGACCGTGCGGTCCGAGCCGCCGATGCGCGACAGCCGGACGAACCCGCTGTCGTCGATATCACGGACGATGAACCCGATCTCGTCGCCGTGTCCCGCGAGCGCTACCGTCGACTCGCCACCCTCGACGACCGCGATCGCGTTCCCGTACGCGTCGGTCTCGACCCTGTCAGCGAACTCGGAGACGTACTCGACCCAGACACGCTGGCCCGGTGTCTCGAACCCTGATGGTGTCGATGTCGACAACAGTGCCTCCAGAAACTCCCGCCGTGACTCCTCCATACGACACGATGGCCCCCCAGACTACTCAACATTGCGCTCCGTGTCGCGTCAGAACCCGCCCGCTGTGCCGGGTCGACCCCCTGTCGACACCGTCTCACCACAGGTCCGGCCGAGGAGGCTCACCGGTTCTCGTGGGCCGCGTCGGCGTAGGCCGCCTCGGTGTAGTCGGCCGGGTCGAACGACCAGTCCCACTCCCGGTAGGAGAGCCGCGGGTCCGCGTCGGACGGGATCTGCTCGTACCGGCGGAGCATCTCGACGATACCGCGGCGGCCGCCGAAGTCGCCGCGGAACCACAGCATCACCCGGGGAACGAGCGCTCGACCGGACCCGCGGAGACCCCCGAACCGCCCGCGCGCGTCGGGGTTGTACGTGACGTGTTCGTCGAGGTAGCCCCGCGTCGCGAGGTCGAGCTGTGAGTCGACCTCCTCGCGTGTGTAGGCGGCGATCGGCGGACAGCTGTCGGCGGCGCAGTTGAGCGCGAAGTGAATCCGGGGGTCTCGCTCGTCGGGCGCGTGTGTCTCGACGAACCCGTCTCGAAACGGCCCCGGTGTGCGGATGTACCCCATTGTGAGCAGACTGTGAGAGCGGCGCAGAATCTCGTTCTCGATGTCGTTGAGACTCAGGGAGTTGCCGGCGACAGTCACGAGCGGCGAGGAGAAAAACTGCCGGCGACTCTCGTACCGACCCGGGTCCTCGGCGAGTGCCCGCTGGGTGGTCGCGTTGTAGATATTGACCCAGAACGCGGTGCGTGCGTCGTCGGTGTCGAGACTCGTTGCGAGTGTCTCGCTGTCGAGGTCGGCGAGGGTCGTGGCGAGCTCCTCTGTGGGGTCGTCGCGCCGGACCGCGAGCAGGAACGACGCCGACAGTGCCACCGGCTCCGTCGCGTCGACCCGCTCCGAAACCACTCTGTTACTCATAGCCGTCTGTTCGCTCCCGGTACATATGACGGTTCCGTGACTCTGTGGCTCCCGGGCACACGCGTCCGGCGTGACCGTCTTCCCGAGAGACTGCCGGGGAGTGTGGCGACCGGTCACATCAGGGTCACGAGACGGACGTCGACCACCTGAGGTGGGTGGAGTTCCCTGTCGGGTTCGAGCAACCTTCGTGTCGGGTTACGCGGCGGTCAGGTACAGGGCGACTAGGAGGGTCGCGTTGTAGAGTCCGTGGACGGCGGCGACAACAACGAGATTCCGCGTCCGGACGAACAGCGTGCCGAGCACACAGGAGAGACCGAACAGCAACCCGAGTGTGACCACGACACCGAGGAGACTGGGTCCGCCAACCAGATACGCGGGGATGTGTGCGAGTGTGAACACGACACTCGCAAGCAGGACGGCGACGTGTGTCGGGAACCGCTCGGTGAGGTACTTCTGGACGACGTTCCGGTACAGCAGTTCCTCGACAGGACCGTTTACCAGCAGGATGAGCGGAACGAGCACGAACAGGAGCGACGGGTCGCCGTCCTCGAGATTGAACAGTGTGTTCTCGGCGGCGGGGAGGTCGAGCTGTCCGATCACGAACGAGCCGAGCGCCTGGAGCGCGAGCAGGGCGAGCAGGCCGACGGCGACAACACCCACCTCGCGGCGTGTAGGCAGCCGGATGTCGAGATACGAGAGCCCACGGCGGCTGACGTACAGAAACCCGATTGCGACGAGCACAGCGCCGAGATACTCGAGCACGAACAGAATAGTTAGGTCGGGTGTCTCGACGGGCACCTCGACTCCGAGGAGCGCGACCGCGGCGAGAGAGAGTGACTGCCCGAGCAACAGGGAGAGCACGGAGAGACCGAAGGCCGCGTAGACGGCGTACGTGCGCCCGAGACCGAGACCCTCGCGGCCGTACGTCCGGACCCGAGCGATGGCGTATCGACGCGAGCCATCCGCGAGCGCGACGAGCGCGAGCACGAGCAGTCCGGCACCGAGCAGGGCCACCCGACGCGGTATCCCGAGCGGGTTCCCCGGTGAGAGTGCGAGCACCGCTCCGGCGGTCCCCGAGAGCACGACGAGACCGACCACCCCGTGGATGAGAGCCGCGAACACCGAGGGGACGAGCGTCTCGATGCTATCGAACACCTCCGTTGTCTCGAACTTTGGTAGCACGGAGCCGATTGCCAGGGCGAACGTACCGCTCACCACCAGCACCGCCGCGAGTCCGCCGAGGACGAGCAGGGCGACCCAGACCGTCGTGACGGTGACCGGCGGAACCCCCACACCCCAGACGACCACGATACCGAGACCGGTGAGTGACAGGACCGCACCGACCGTGAGACCGACGAGCAGTCTGGCGTGGACGAACGTCTGTGCAGGGGTTTCCGCGAGCACGAGCTGTGAGAGCATCGCCCCCTCGGTGCCGAGCGGGTTGAGACAGACTACGCTCCCGGCAAACCAGACCCCGAGCAAGAGCAGCCCGACTCCCAGGGCCGCAGGTATCATCTCGGGGTTGCTCACCCCGAGCGGGACGAGCACCATCGCGACCGGGAACAGATAGTAAAACAGGTAGACGTACCGGTCGGGGCGACGTGCGGCGTGGCGGGCGTAACCGAGTGCCGCCCGGAGTGTCGCCGACCGGCCGAAGAAACCGGTTCCACGGCCGATCTGCTCGCCCGGTGTGGACTCGAACTCGGGAACCGTGCCGGACCCCTTGCGTTTGTCGGCGTTCCCGTCCGATGGCGTCGCGTACCAGTAGGCAGGAGCGAGTCGAACCAACACACCAAACACCAGCGGGAGTCCGGCCCAGATTGCGAGCACCGCGACCCCGGTGCGTGGACCCAACGGCTCTGCCACCGGTGACCCGACGAACAGGAGGTCCGCGTACCAGCCCAGCGGCACAACCGGGTCGCCGGTCGGCAGCGCCAGCCCGCTGGTGCTACCCGTTGTCTGCCCCAGAGACAGCCCGAGGACGAGCGCGAACAGAAAGGCGACGACCGACAGCGAAGCCGTCACCAGCCTGCGGGCCATCTCCGGGAGACCGAGCCGTTCGATGGACACCCAGAGCAGGTACGCCATCGAGAGGCCGACCCCCATCGTCAGCAACAGAAGCGGGATACCTCCGACGAGGAGCGCGAGCACGAACACCGGTGCACGGGCGCCGGCGGCGTAGGCAAAGGCCGGTCCGGCGGCCAGTGTCAGCACGAGCAGCCACGTCGACAGCAGATACAGGAGTTTGCCGACGACGACTGCCCGCGTCGAGGCGGTCGTCAGCACGAGCGGACGGACGGCGTTTCGCGTGAGTGACTGTGCTGCCCCGAGCCCGCCGAACAGTGCCACCACCAACAGCCCCGGGACCAGCAGGTTCCGCACGACCGGGACCACCGCCGCAGATGTCCCGCCCCGGGTTGTCACACCGAGGGCATACCCTTGCCGGACAAGCGAGAGCCACACCGGAACCCCGAGCAACGCGAGCAGTGCGAGTGTCGCCAGCTGGCGGCGGGAGTCGTTGCGCCGGAGCAGGTCTCGGAGTTCCGCGCGCGCAATCGCCACACCGACGCCGAGCTCTGTCCGAAGCCCTGGCATATTCAGATCGGTCTGTCGGTGGTGACCTCGAGGAACACATCTTCGAGCGTTCCGCTGTTGTCCCTGCGGTCGACGAGTTGGTCCGGGCTGTCCTCCGCGACAAGTTGGCCCTGGTACAGAACACCGACTGTGTCGGCGAGCTCCTCGACAACGGGCAGAATGTGTGAGGAGAGAAAGACAGTCGTGCCCGCCTGGACCTGTTCGTGTATCAGGTCGATAACCGCGCGGGAGGCACGCGGGTCGAGTCCACTCGTCGGCTCGTCCAGAAAGGCAACCTCGGGGTCGTGCAGTAGCGCCTGCACCAGGCCGACCTTTCGGCGCATCCCCTGTGAGTAGGTATCGATGCGGTCACCGGCGTCGGCGAGTAGACCGACACGCTCCAGCAGTTCCTCGATGCGCTGGTCGGCTGTGTCTGTGTCGAGATTCCGGATGTCGGCCGCGTAGGCCAACTGCTCGCGAGCGGTGAACGACTCGTAGACCGGCGACTCGTGGGGGAGGTAGCCGATGTAGCTCTTTAGCTCGTCACGGTTGTCGACAGGAACACCTGCGACCCGCGCCTGCCCTGCTGTCGGTGGAAGCAGTGTGGTCAGCATCTCGATGGTGGTGGTCTTGCCGGCACCGTTCGGACCCAGAAAGCCGTAGACGGTCCCCTCCGGCACCTCCAGATCGAGCTCATCGACGGCCACCGTCTCACCGAACCGCCGTGTCAACCCTTTGGCGACGATTGCGGCCTGCTGTCTGGCCCTGTCGTCTGTCTCTCGGGTCCCGTATGTTCCCATTGAGTTATACCACTGCCCCGCAGAACAAATCCGCTTTGATTCGCTTTGCCGCGGCTCCGGACGGTCCCACCGGCATTTATAACCGAGCGCCCGTTCCGTCGGAGTATGGTTCCCCAAATCGGCAGACGGCGCCTCGTGCAAGCGGGCTGTACGGCAGGTCTCCTCGCTCTCGCGGGCTGTCTCGGCGGTGACAACAACAACAACGACACTACAACCGATAATGGAACTGATGTCGGAGACAACAGTCCGGACGGAGGCGGTTCCGGACGGAGGCGGTGACGGAAACGACAGTCCGGACGGAGGCGGTGACGGAAACGACAGTCCGGACGGGAATAACCCGGGTGGTGGGGTCGAGCCGCGCCCGTACCCGGAGTATCTCACAGCAGACGATGCCGGCGAGGTGAGTGTCGCCTACGCCGACTTCGAGGCGATCCAGACGGCAGGGGGTGAGTTCGACAATCTGATCGAGGGCAGTGAGGACCCGATGTTACTGTTGCCCGCGGAGGCAACGAGGCTGGCGGTCACCGGAAGCACGGTGCTGGATACGCTTGGACTCGGGCCGCTGGTCGGTGACCAGGAGAGTGATCTCGAGTCAGAGGTGGACGCGCTCCTCCTGGTCGGCGGGACGTTCGTGGCACTCGGAACGGTCGCTCCCGGGGAGATATCCGAGAGACTACAACAGGGAACCGACCAGAGGGCGCCGTTCGGACCGGGTGAGGAAACCGGCCCGTACACGGTCTATGAGACCACGGGGGACCGCACGACCACCGTCGCCGTGTCGAGCACCGATATCGTCGTCGCGAACGACCGGTCATCCGTTGAACGAACACTCGGGGCTGTCCAGGGCGAGCGCGAGCGCGCGACAGAGGCAATCGAGGCGTTCAACTGGGTGCTCGGTGAGATCGACGACCCCGATGTCGTGTTCGCGGGCCACGGAACCTCGCCGGAGTCGCCCGAAGATGACAGCTCCGCAAACGCGCTGTCCGACGCCACCTCGTTCGTCGCCGCACACACGTTCAGTGACGACCGTCTCTCCGCCGAGGTGGCCGCCGTGTACCCCTCCACGGAGGCGCTCGAGGGCGCAACCGAGCGCCTGGAGACCGCGTTCGGCAGTGACACACAGGACACCCTGTTCGATTTTGGCACCGACCGCGTCAGCGTCACCGGAATATACCGGCCCGGTGCCGGCGGTGAGTGACAGATCACCCCGTCTCTGTCTGTGCAGGCACCCGAGAGCTGTGCGTGTGCTCTCAGGCCCGGTCCCGGGCGGCATCCCGGTTGCGCCCGTGTTCGCCTCTCAGCACCTCGACACCGGGGAGCGGGTCGCCGGTGAGTGCGTTTATGTACGCACCGCCGGCGATAGAAACGTGTGAGAACGCCTCCTCGTCCATGCCGTACATCTCGATGGCACGGGAGGTGTCACCACCACCGACAACCGAGAACGCGTCGGACCGGCCGATCGCCTCCAACAGCCGGGCTGTTCCGGTGCTGAACCGCTCGTCCTCGAACACGCCGAGCGCGCCTTTCACGAACACAGCCGCGGAGTTACCGGCTATCTCGGAGAACTGGGAGACGGTGTCGGCCCCGATATCGCGGTAGTCGTGGTCCTTGTTGCGGACATCCGCGACAGTGTCCTCGGCGCGCTCGTCGTTCTCGTCGGCGTACGCGAGGTCGCTCGGGAACACGAGTGAACTCGGGTGATTCTCGACGAGCAAACGGATCCGCTCGCGGTTCGCCCGCCACTGGCTCTCGTAGACGTCCTCCTCGTCGATGTCACGTCCGACATCGTACCCGACCACACGCAGGAACAGCTCGCCGACGACCCCCGCGAGCAGGAAGTTGTCGACGCGGTCCTGCATGGCGGCCATCACGTCGATCACGTCTGTTGCCTTTTTTCCACCGGCGACCATCGTCACCTCGCCGTCGAACTCCCGGGTCGCGATCGCCGAGTTCGCCTCGTACTCGCTCACCATCACCCGGCCCGCGTGGGCGTCCATCACCGTCGGGAGACCGACGATAGACGCGTGTCGGCGGTGGGTCGCCGAGTACGCGTCGCCGACGTAGGCGTCGAACATCGGCGCGAGCGTCCGGACAAGGTCGCTGTCGGCGTGTGCCGCGGGGTCGCGCTCGGGCAACTCGTCGTCGGTCATCCGGGTGTTCTCGAGCAGGATCACCTCGCCCGGGTCGAGCGCCTCGATCGCGTCGCGCGCGGTCAGCCCGAACGTGTCCGGGACGTGCTCGACGTGGTGGTCGATGTGGTCGGCCAGGATATCGGCGTGCTGTTCGAGCGGGAGGAACGTATCCCGGCCGGGCCGGCCCTGGTGGGCCAGCAGCGCGACCCGGTGGTCGGCCTCGATCAACTCGGTGACGGTCTCTGCGTGACGCGAAAACCGCCGGTTGTCCTGCACGACACCGACCGACACCGGCGAGTTCAGGTCCAACCGTGCCAGAACACGCTGCCCGCCTGCGAGGTCGTCGAGCGTCCGGTAGCTCATCGGTGGACAGTTTCCGCGACCGGCTATTAGCTCCTGTGATTCGGTGCTCGCGCCCGGTAGACGGCTGTGTACGACGCCGAGAATCCGGGTGTCGAGAGTCCAGGTCGATACCGTGAAACCACCGGAGACTCCTAAGAGAAACTGATGGGAGAGACAGATACGCTATCACGGCGGCGACTGCTGGCCGCCGGGGGTGTGACACTCGCCGCGGTTGCCGGCTGTCTCGGGTCGACAGGCGACGACCCGGCCGGGGACCCGGCGCTCTCGTTCGAGACCGAAACTGTCGTCGACGGACTCGATAACCCCTGGGGGCTCGCCGTCCTGCCGGACAGCGGACTGCTCGTCACCGAGCGCGAGCGGGACGGTCGCGGCCGCCTACAACTGGTCGATCGCGAGGCCGGGAGCCGCGAACCGGTGTCCGGTGTGCCGGATGTGTTCGTCGGCGGACAGGGCGGACTGCTCGACGTGACCTGTCACCCGGAGTTCCCGGACCAGCCGTGGGTGTACCTGACCTACTCGGTGGCAGACGACGCCGGCGAGACCGCCACCCGGGTCGGACGTGGCCGTCTCGACCGGTCGGAGCCGCGACTCGACTCGTTCGAACCGCTACACACCGCCCGGCCGTTTGTCGACTCCGACGCCCACTTTGGCTCGCGGGTCGTCTTCGGTCCGGACGGACAGCTCTACCTGACAGTCGGTGACCGCCAGTTCAAGAACTTCGGTCCCGACCACGTCGCACAGGACCGGTCGAACGAACTGGGCGCGACACTCCGTCTGACCCCCGACGGCTCCGTTCCGGCTGACAACCCCTTTGTGGACACCGCCGGCGCCGCCGACACCGTCTACAGCTACGGCCACCGCAACCCACAGGGGATGACCGTCCACCCGGAGACCGGCGCGATCTGGCAGAGCGAACACGGCGAGAACGCCGGCGACGAGATAAATATCCTCGAGGCGGGCGGCAACTACGGCTGGCCGGTTGCCGACACCGGCTGTGAGTACGGCACGAGCACGCCTGTCGGTGACCCACCCGAGGAGCGACCGGATACCGTCGCGCCGGCGTACACCTGGGAGTGTGGCACCGAGGGGTTCCCGCCGGCGGGGGCGACGTTCTATCACGGTGACGCGTTCCCGGCCCTGCAGGGCGACCTCCTCGTCGGTAACCTCGCCGGCCAGTATCTCGGTCGACTGACCGTCGACGGGCGCGACCTGACGGAACTGGACCCGCTTCTGGCCGACCGGGGCTGGCGTGTCCGTGCTGTCACCGTCGCCCCGGAGACCGGCTACCCCTACGTCGCCGTCGACGACAGTGACGCCCCGGTTGTCAGACTGGTCCCCGGCTGAGCCGACGACACCGGGCCGCCCCGGTTGTCAGACTGGTCCCCGACTGAGCCGACGACGACAGTGACGCCCTGGTTGTCAGACTTGTCCCCGACTGAGCCGACGACACCGGGCCGATTCCGCCGGTTACAGCACCAACTCGAGGGAGACGCAGGGTGTCAATCGAGAATAAAACTGGCGGGTTCCGATACCCCTTTATCCACATATTTGAGGCGACAAATCCGAAGACGAATGTATATAGAATACAGAGATACAGTATGTTCCGCAAGTTACTGTCTCGACTCGGACTCGGTGGCAACGATGCGGAGAGCAAAGAGTGTGAGGACGGCGAGGACGGTGGATTCGCGCCCTCCCGTCTGGACGCGTCGGTGCTGGAGGCACACGGCATGGGGACCACCGCGGCCGAGCGCGAACTCGAGAGCATTGAGGAGAAAGCCGAAGCAATCGAATCCAACCGACCCGACGACCACGAGCGGTAGGCCCGGTCTGGCGACCTGCAGACCCGACTGATAGCGCGGTCAGTACTGGCCCATCAGTCCTTTCCGGCGAGCGCGCCGCTGTGCGCGTGTGAACCAGTAGTAACCGGCGAGGAAGTAGACCGTGCTGGTCGCGACGAGCAGGCCGAGTTCGGCGGGGGCGAACTCCCACAGACGGACACCGTCGTCCATCGCCCGCCGCAGCAGGTAGCTCCCGTGGCTGACCGGCAGGAGCTTCAACACCGGGACACTGCCGGCGGGTGCGGCGATCAGGCCGACAAAGCCCCACTGCACGAGCTGGAACATGTTCTCGATGCGCTTGTACAGCAGCGCCAACCCGGCAAAGACGAGACCGACACCGCTGATAGATGCGATTGTCAACACACCCAGCGGCAGGACCGTCAGCGGGTCGACCGTGAGCCACTCGCCCGAGATGACCATCATCACCACCAGCAGCGCAAACGCCCAGAGGAAGCTGAACACGACGTTCACCACCATCTTCGTCAGCATGACGAACCCGAACCCGTTTGGTGAGGTGAACAGCCGTTCCAGTGTCCCCCACTGTGCCTCGCGGGTGACGTTCCAGGACAGCCCGGAGAAGGCGACGATCGACAGCGTCCAGATGAACAGCCCGACGATGATACCGCCCAGCGAGTCGGTCAGCGACGCGCCGACGACCGCCCCTCCGCCGAAGAATATCACAGCAAACAGCGCAACCAGTGTGAGGAATCTGGTTGCGGTGTTGAGCGGGTACCGCACCAGCAGGGTGAACTTCTTCCGGGCGATCACGGAGACGAGCGCGAGCCGCGAGGGGCGCCAGGTGGACTCCTCGCTCTCGGTCGCTCCGGTCGAGGGTTCGTCCGCGGTCGCCATTACTGCTCACCCCCCGGACTGCCGGCGGTCGATGTGGCTGTCGCCACTGTCTCCAGATCATCCTCGTCGGCTGTCTCCTCGTGAGTCCGCTCGTCCCCGGTGTGTGCCACGGATTCGGACGGCCGGCGGATGTCGGCTCCGTCGCCGGGTTCCGCTGTGCCGACACCCACGGCAGCGGTGTCAGCGGGGGTCGCGCCGTCCTCACCGTCTATCAGTCGGAGGAACACCTCCTCCAGGTCGGGGTCGACCGACTCGACGTCGCGCAGCTCCTGACCGGTCTCGGAGAGCAGGTCCATCACGGCGTACACTGTTGCGCTGTCGGTATCGAACCACTCGACGGTGACCTGGTCGCCGTCGGTCCGGCAGGTCGCGCCGAACTCGCGTTCGAGCCGCGCCCGTACCGACCCGGGAACCGGTGCGTCGAGCACGACACGGTACGACTGGGTCTCGAACAGGTCTACCAGCGCGGCCGTGTCGTTGTCGGCGACCACCTCACCGTTGTTGAGGATTATCACCCGGTCGCTGACGGCCTCGATTATATCGAGGTTGTGGCTGGTCAGCACGATGGTGATCCCCTCCTCCTCTGCGAGTCGGCGCAGCTCTGCGTGCAGGTCCCGGGAGGTCTCGACATCGAGTCCGAGGGTCGGCTCGTCGAGGAAGATGACATCGACATCACGGGCGAGCGTACTCGCCAGTGAAACCTTTTGTTTCATACCCTTCGAGAGCTCGTTGACGGCAGTGTCGGCCCGGTCGGCCAGGTCGAGCCGTTCGAGCAACTCGTCGTGGCGCTCACGGAGCTCGGAGGGATACTGCCCGCCGAGTCCGGCGAAAAACTCCAGATTCTCCCGGACCGTGAGCCGCCAGTAGACGTTTCGGTCCCCCTCCAACATCGCACCAACGTGGCTGTGTGCCCGGTCCGGCTCCTCGTAGACGTCGACCCCACAGATGGAGACCGACCCGGCGTCGGGCAGAACGAGCCCCAGCATCGATTTTATTGTCGTGGTCTTTCCCGCACCGTTCGGCCCGAGTAACCCGACGATCGTCCCGGGCTCGACGCTGAACGAGACGCCGTCGACGGCAGTCACCGACTCCTCGCCGTCTCCGTAGTGCTTCTCCAACTGGTCGACCTCGATAACCGGGTCTCCGCTGCTGTCTGCTGTTCCTGTCTCCGTGCCTGCCTGGCGTCTCCAGGCTCGCCCGTTTGCATACACTCAGACAAGACCTGCTCCCGGATAAGTATAATCTGAAGGACTTTTCTGTTCATCGGTTTACACGCTGTCGAGGCGAATGCTACAGGGTCGTTCGGAACTCTTCGAGTTCCGTGATGAACGTTGGACACCGTCCAACGAACCTGCGAGCGGGCGATGCCCGCGAGCAGCTGACGAGAGACGAAGTCTCTCGAACCACTTGACCCCGAGGCGGTTCACCGAAAATTTGTTCACAAACCGTGAGAGGGGGTGACCGTCGACAGTCCCGCGTGGTCGGGCAATCGGAGAGCACTCGACAGTCCTGACAGAACTGTCCGGATCGGTGGCGTCGGATATCAGCAGTTCCTCGCAGGGTCGCAGACAGACCGGGAGTTTATATTCGAACACGTACCAACAAGTCGGTATGGCGGGTGAGAGGATACTGGGAATCGACCTCGGGACGACAAACAGCGCGACGGCGGTCGTCAGGGGGGGTGAGCCGGAGGTGATTCCGAGCGCGGAGGGCGACCGGACGACACCCTCGGTTGTTGCTCTCGACGACGGCCGCCGACTGGTCGGCCAGTCGGCGAAGAATCAGGCAGTCAAGAACTGCGAGAACACCGTCCAGTCGATAAAACGCTCGATGGGCCGGGAGGGCGTGACCGTCGACCTGGAGGGCGAGTCCCACGCACCCGAGGAGATATCCGCGATGATACTCCGGAAGCTCAAACACGACGCCGAGGAGTATCTCGGGGAGTCCGTCGACAGGGCGACGATCACCGTGCCGGCGTATTTCACCGACAGACAGCGCCAGGCCACAAAGGATGCGGGCGAGATTGCGGGGTTCGAGGTCGAGCGCATCGTGAACGAACCGACGGCGGCGGCGATGGCCTACGGTGTCGACGAGGAGATGCCGCCGGGCGAACAGCAGGTCGTGATGGTGTACGACCTCGGCGGGGGGACGTTCGACGTGTCGGTGCTGGAGGTTGCAGACGGGATGTTCGAGGTGGTGGCGACGAGCGGTGACAACGGGCTCGGTGGCGACGACTGGGACGCGGCGGTCATCAACTGGGCGGTCGAGCGGTTCGAGCACGAGCACGGTGTGGACCTGCACGAGGACCGTGAGGCGATGCAGCGTCTGACCGAGGCCGCCGAGCGCGCGAAGATCGAACTCTCGTCACGGGTGGAGACAGAGCTGGGTGTGCCGTTTATTACGACAACCACGGATGGGCCACAGGACCTGCGGTACAGTCTGACCCGGACCGAGTTCGAGGAGCTAACCGCCGACCTGGTCGAGCGGACAATCGGGCCGACAGAGCAGGCGATGGCAGACGCCGGTGTCACCCCATGGGAGATCGACGAGGTGTTGTTGACCGGCGGTTCCACCCGGATGCCGGCCGTCCGGCGGACCGTCGAGCGACTCGCGGGGACCGAGCCCAGACGCGATATCAACCCCGACGAGGCGGTCGCGCTCGGTGCGGCCGTCCAGGGTGGGGTTATCGCGGGCAGCGTGTCGGATGTTGTCCTGGTGGACGTGACACCGCTCTCGCTGGGTGTGGAGGTCAGGGGTGGGCTGTTCGAGCGTGTCATACACCGGAACACGACAGTGCCGACCCGTGCCTCGAAGGATTTCACGACGGCGACCGACGGCCAGACCGAGGTGCAGATCCGTGTGTTTCAGGGCGAGCGCGAGCGCGCCGACCAGAACGAACTGCTGGCGGAGTTCCTGCTCAGCGGTATCCCGGCCGCGGAGGCCGGTGTCCCCCGCATCGAGGTGAACTTCGCGATCGACACGAACGGTATCGTCCAGGTGAGCGCCGAGGAGGTAAACACCGGCAGGTCAGAGGCCGTCACAATCGAGGGCGGGGTCGGACTCTCCGCGGAGGAGATAGCGGAGATGCGCGAGGAGGCACGCGCCAACGAGACGGCAGACAGGCGTCGGCGCCGGCGTATCGAGGCGCGAAATCGTGTGCACGACTCCGTCTCCCGGGCACAGCGTGTGCTGTCAGAACAGGATGACCTCGACACCGAGGTTGTGACCGGTCTCGAACGGGTGCTTGAGGAGGCCGAGCGGGTGCTCGACGACGAGGACGCGTCGGTCGAGGCGTTGAACCGTGCACACGACCGGTTCGAGGAGATCCTCTCCGAACTCGATGTGCCCGCCGTTGCCCCCGAATAACCGCCCGACTGGCAGGACCGGACAGAGCATCTCACGCGCCGGGGCTCACCGAGAGGTTGTCTGTTCGCCGATGTCACACCCGGGTTGCGACTTGCCGTGTGCGCCCCTCCGGCGGTGTAAACGTGTCCCCCGAATCGTCCGGGAAACGAGTGCTGGTCCGGGTCAGGTGTGTCTCCCTGGGTGGTCGGGTGTGTCTCCATACCGCGCAAGCTTATAGACCGTCGGGGTACAATTTCTAGTATGTTATGGATAGGTGAGGACACTCGATGAGACAGCTCTTTGGGGTGGACCGGCAGGTGCTGGCGCTTGCGCTCGCTCGAATGGCGGAGTCGGTCGGTAACTCGTTTTTGATCGTCGTACTACCGCTTTTTATCAGAAGCGAGTTCGTCTCCGGTGCAACGTTTGGACTGACCGAGGTCGCAATCACCGGGATTGTGCTCGCACTGTTCGGTCTGGTCAACAGTCCGCTCCAGCCGTTCACCGGTCGGCTCTCCGACCGGGTCGGCCGACGAAAGATATTCGTGCTGACGGGGCTGGTGCTGATAGCCACCGCCGGCATCGCGTACGCGTTCGCAACAAAGTACTGGCATCTGGTCGGGTTGCGGGTGATTCAGGGGATCGCCGGCGCTCTCATTATCCCGACGACAGTCGCGCTGGTGAACGACCTCGCGTCCGACGACAACCGCGGCGGGAGTATGGGGACCTACAACACGTTCCGGCTGGTGGGGTTCGGTGTCGGGCCCATCGCCGGGGGTGCCGTCGTCGGAGCCGGTCCGTACTCGTTCGAACTAGGTGGACTCGCCGTCTCACTCTCGGGGTTCGACGCGGCGTTCTACTTTGCCGCCTCGACAGCTCTCGTGAGCTTTCTGCTCGTGTTTTTCACCATCCGTGACCCCGACATCGAGCCGGCGGAACCGGAGGACAGCTCCTCGGCTATCCGGGTGTTCGGCCGTGACGGCGACGGTCTGCTCGACCCCGTGTTCGCGCTCGGGGTGGTCTCGTTTTTCATGGCGCTCGGTATCGCCGTGTTCGCGACGCTCGGCGGACCGGTCAACGAGCGTCTCGGCCAGGGTGAACTGATGTTTGGGCTCCAGTTCGCGGCGTTCGTGCTGGCACAGATCCTCCTGCAGGCCCCGATCGGCCGGGCGACAGACTTCTACGGCCGCCGCCGGTTCATCCTCCTCGGGACGGTGTTGCTCGTCCCGACCACGCTCGCACAGGGGTTCGTGCTCAACTCGTGGCTGATGGTGTTCGCACGGTTCGCCCAGGGTGTCGCCGGTGCGATGGTGTTTGCACCCGCGCTCGCACTCGCCGGTGATCTCGCCTCGCCCGACGAGTCCGGATCGACACTGTCGGTCCTGACGATGGCGTTCGGGTTCGGCGTCGCCGCCGGCCCTTTGCTCTCGGGCTTTCTCGTTGCTTACGGGTTCGCCGTCCCGTTCATCTTCGCGGCCGCGCTCGCCGGTGTCGGTGCCGTTATCGTGGTGACACAGGTCGAGGAGGTGCTCGACCTCGGCGGACCCGACGACCCCAAGACCGGTGACGCCGGCACCGAACCGGAGAGCCTCGGCGGGGAGACGCCTGTCGATGCCGGGGAACGGGGTCTCGACGCGGATGCCGACGCCCGAACCGACGGTGGCAACGACTGAGCAATCGCTCTCGACCGCGCATGATGACGGACTGAACCCGACCCTCTCGGTCTCTGCATCGGGCCGTCGTGCCCGGAGTCCGACACGAACACGGTACGGACGGTGCGACCGCCGCGCTCTCGTTTAGTATCTCCGCACGCACAGAAAGCATATAAATGTGTGTGGTATGTACTCTCATACTGGAGGCAAACTCAGATGACCGATCAGACACCCGATGTTGACGAGAAGACAGATAACAGATACTCAGCACTCGAGATCGGGGACGGGGACATCGTTATCTACGACCGCGAGGAGCCGAGTGCATGGCTCCAATCGGACCACACCGTCGAACTCGCGGTCTGACCGTCTTTTCGAGCGTTCACCACTCCCCACAGCTCTGTACCGGTGAGACGCCTCTGAACGGTCCCGTTCGACACCAGCTCGGGTCGCTGTAACTCCTATGAGTGGTCGTCGAACCTGACAGGACCGTCGGTGTACGAGGCCTCGTCGTCGACGTACCGGAGAAACAGCGGGATGTACGGGAGCCAGGCGAGAGCGTAGGCGACGCCGATGAGTGTGTTTCGCGTGTCCACTGCCGCGACGACACCGTCTGCGACCCCGACCAGCAGTGTCAGACCCGCGAGTACGGCGACAGCGGGCCTGTCGAGCCAGTCGTACACCACACCGATGAGTGCCCCGACAAGATAACCGAGTGCGTACCGGCCGAGTGCCGCGCCTACGACGTACAGATAGAAGTACACCGAGACAGAACCCCCAGGGTCGAAACCGGTGAACCGGACCACCGCCTCCAGTCGGCCGACAAACTGCTCTTGGGTGTGGAGGAGACTCGCAACGACCAGCACCGCTGTCAACACCCCGACGAGACGACCGGCTCTCAATCCGGCCCTCGCCGGGTCTGCCCGTTCGGCCATCGACCTCGATCTCGGGTCGCTACCGGGTCTCCTGTTGCAGTCGTACCGCGGTGCCGTACGCGATCACCTCCGCACCGCCGTCGATGACGGTAGAGGTCTCGAACCGGACGTTGACAACGCGTCGGCACCCAGACTCTCCGCATCCGAGACCATCCTGTCGAGCGCCTCGTCCCGGGCTTTCGACATCAACTCCGAGTACGCCTTCAGTTCGCCGCCGGTGAGGTTGCGGAGCGTCTGTGTGATATCACGACCGACGTTCCGTGCCTCGACTGTGTTTCCGCGGGCGACTCCGAGCGATTCGACTATCTCCGATTCGGGGACCGTATCTGTCGTAACAACGCGCATACAACGGAGTTTGGCGTTGGTGTATTTAAATCCGAGGCGCTGTCTCACTACTCGACATAGCTGTACTCGCGCTCGCCCATGCGGCCCCAGCCGTCGAAGACGAACTCGCCGTGCGGGGTGGTGAACGGCTCCATGTCGGTCGACTCGTCGTGGTTGTGGACGTCGTGAATCGCCTCGTACTCCTCGAAGGAGAGCTCGTACCGGCTGTCGAGCTGTTCGTCGATATTCAGCTGGCGTATCTCCTCACGCCAGCCGGGTTGGACGGTCTCGGCGTGAATCTCGGCCTGTGCGCCGCTGCCGTAGGAGGCCAGAAGCAGGCTGGTGCCGGTGAGGTTGCGGTCGGCCTTGAGCGCCTCCTGCAGGCCGGCCACCCGGGCCAGGTGGACCGACCCGGTGTACCAGTTGCCGACCTCGCGGGAGATACACAGCGTCGGTTCGACCGTTCGCTCGTACCACTCCCGGTACGTGCTGGTGTGTCGTAGATCGTCTGTGTATGATTTTATCGCCTCGAAGTACGCCTCCTGATCGTCGAACGCCTCCGGGCGGGGCTGGCGGCCGATCTCGTCGGCGAGCTCCTCCTCTACCTCTGTGCCGCGCACACAGTGGCGGAATCCGAGCGCGGCGGCCTTCCGGACCATCCCGGGAAACGGCGTGTGGAAGGGGACGAGCGTGAAGTTCTCCGGGTGGGTGTCGCCACCGTTCCGGGCAAAATCCTGCAGGGCCTCGCGCATCCGTGCCAGATACACCTGCATCGAACGCTTGCCGTCGACGCTGGGGAACTGCTGATTCGGCTTGAGGAAGTCCGTCTCGTCGACACTACCGATCCCCTGTGGTGTTCCGAAACTCACCAGATCGGGGTCCTCGTCGACGAGCATCGCAACCGCCCCTGCCCCCTGTGTGGCCTCACCGGGGTCGTCGCGGGCGTACAGCGCCGTGTCCGTGGCGATAATCAGCGCCGCCCGACCACGACTCCGTTTGGCCCGGATCCAGTTGTGTGCGTCGTCGAGTGCCTGGGTTCCCGAGACACAGGCGAACTTCCGCTCGCCCTTGTTCGCGTGGCGGAACTCGCCGTCGAACACCTTGTCCAGACAGCCTGCGACGTACGTCGAAACCGGTTTCGAGTTGTCGAACGCGCTCTCTGTGGCAACGTCGATGCGACCGATATCCGCCGGCCGCACGTTCTTGCGCCGGAGCAGTCTGTGGGCGGCGTTTGCCGCCATCGTGACGATATCCTCGTACGCGTCCGGTAACGACGACGTGTACAGTCCCAGTCCCTCGGTGTACTTGCCGGGGTCCTCGCCCTTTGCCGAGGCGAACGTCCCCGGCAGGTCCAGTTCCAGTTTGCCGGTCCAGATTTCGATTCCGTCTATCCCGACGTCCACGTCCATGTTCTCCTGTTGCACAACCTCCTATATGTGTATGTCGATTGGATATTCGTTGTCTGTCGAACCGGACCGCGACACGACCGGCCGCCTGTCCGGTGGTGAGTGGGGCTCTCACGGGCGTAGAGAGGGCGGTACCCGGTGACGAGACAGACACCCGAGGGCTACTGTGTCCGGGCAGTCACCGGCGTCGACCTGACAGAGAGAGGGGACAACTGGCAGGAACCGCCGGGGTTCAGGTTGACAGGAGACTCAGCGTCTCGACTCATCTGCCCGCAGGTGGTTCACTGGAACGAGACGCCCAGGTCGTGCAGGCCGTCGTTGTTCGCGGCGAGGTTGATCAGCAGCGGTGTGAGCGCCTCTATCTCGGCGGCACCGGCGAGTCCACCGGCGTCGAGCGCACGGACCGTCTCCATCTGGTTCGCGAGGGCTATCACCGTCTCCTTTGCGTCGGGGTCGTCACCGACAACGGGCACGTCCCAGCCCAGGTCGGCGTCGAGGGTGGCGAGTCGGCCGGCCGCGAGATTGTGGAAGGCACCGACAACGGGCACGTCGTCGGGTGCGGCCTGCGCGGCGAGCGCGGTGACACTCCCGACACCCGGCGGGTTGTAGTGGAGGCCGCCCTCGCTGCGCTGCATCCCGACCGCGGGTGAGACGAGCACCGACTCACCCAGTTCACCGGCCACCGACTCGACGGTATCGGCCAGGTGGTAGGCCGGTACCGCGAGCACGACCACATCCCCACGTGCCGCCGCATCGGGGTTGATCGCCCCCTCGACCGTGGCGTCGGCGTCGCGCTCGGAGAGCGTCGCGGCGTACTCCGCGGCGGCATCGCGTGCACGGTCGGCGTCCCGCGACCCGACAATGACGGTGTGGTCGGTGTCGCGGCCGAACCGGAGCGCGAGTCCCTCACCGATGTCGCCGGTGCCACCGAGCAGTGCGACCTGCATCGCTACACCTGCTCGCGGAGGTCCTGCACGATGTCGTCCGCGTCGAGGTCACCGTCCTCCGCCTTGTCGTAGACCGTCTCACCGTCTGCGGTCACCTTGAACACACCGTGGTCACCCATCACCAGGCTAACCGCGTCGAGTTGCCGCTCCAGTCCGTTCAACACTGCCTCCTGTACCTCGATCGCGTGATTCCGGAACCCACACGGCACACAGTATTCGATCTCGACTTCCATACTGTGATCTGGGCCGCATCACGAACAACAGTTTCGGTCTCTGCCGACAGTGCCGACTCTACCGGTCGACGGAGACACTGACGAGTTCAACCGGGGGTGGCGACCTGTGACGCCGGTACAGCGACTGGGGTGACAGTACAGACGGGAGTGTCAACAGATTCTTATCCGACTCGCGCCAACGTTAATTAATGAGTGAGAGCGAACAGGAACACAGCGACAGACACAAGTACGAGTTCCGGAAGGTAATCGAGGAACTCAAAGACTACCGTGGGTCCGGGACACAGCTGGTCACCATCTACGTGCCCCCTGACCGGTTGATAAGCGACGTGATGACACACGTCACGCAGGAACACTCCGAGGCGAGCAACATAAAATCAAAGGAAACCCGGACGAGTGTACAGGACGCGCTAAAGAGTATAAAAGACCGTCTGAAGTACTACGACACGAAGCCGCCGGAGAACGGGCTGGTGCTGTTCTCGGGGGCGATAAACAGCGGCGGGGGTCGGTCAGATATGATAACCCGTGTGCTGGAGAGTCCACCCCAGCCGATACAGTCGTTCCGGTATCACTGTGATTCGGGGTTTCTGACCGAACCGTTAGAGGAGATGCTCGCGGACAAAGGGCTGTTCGGGCTGGTCGTGCTGGACAGGCGGGAGGCAAACGTCGGCTGGCTCCGGGGCAAGCGCGTCGACCCGGTCAAATCGGCCACCTCGTTGGTGCCCGGCAAACAGAAAAAGGGCGGCCAGTCCGCACAGCGGTTCGCACGCCTCCGTCTCGAGGCGATCGACAACTTCTATCAGGAGGTCGCCGGCATGGCAAACGACCTGTTTGTTCCCGAGCGTCACGAGATCGACGGCGTCCTCGTCGGTGGTCCATCGCCGACAAAAGACGAGTTCCTCGACGGCGACTACCTCCACCACGAGCTACGGGACCAGGTGCTCGGCAAGTTCGACGTCGCCTACACCGACGAGTCGGGGCTGAACGACCTCGTCGACTCGGCGACAGAGGTGCTCGCGGAACACGAGATCCTCCAGGATAAGCAGGTGATGGAGGAGTTCTTCGAGGAACTCCACGATGG
>KE356579.1:857143-858601 GCA_000416085.1 halophilic archaeon J07HX64
TATCTGCCGAGGCGGCTGCTTGACGCGGTCTCCCCGTCGATACGCAGATCGGACAGATCGTCGTAGTCGTCACGCTGGACCCAGACGTGCTCGGACTCGTTCTGGACTGCGTAGAACGGGTCTTTCACACCCCGCGCCGTCTCAGACACAACGTGGCTGAGGGTGTATCTGATGCCGGGCCGTACGCGGGCACCCCAGGCCTCCCTGTCGGTTTTGTTCGTCGGGTTGTAGTTGGGAACGTACAGGTCCAGTGTGTCGACCTGCGTCGAGGCACCGGTCCCCTCGTACCACCGGAGTTCACCGGCGGCCTCGTACCGGGTGATGCTGGTGTCTGTCGAGTCCGAGACGTTCGTTCCGGTGGCGGTGGCGGTGAGTCTGACGGGGCCGGTGGTCGGGGGAGGTGGTGTCGCCCCGGGGTTGGCAGACACGGCTATCTGACCGGTCGGGTGAGTCCCCGTGACCGCGTGGGCGGTCGGCGAGACTGAGACGAACGTGTCCGGGTCTGTCGGCCCGGTGTACGGGCAACCGACCCACCCGGAGTCCAGACTGTCGCAGGGGTTCGGATCGAACGCCGGCAACGAGAGGTCGTACGTGACCACACCTCGCGAGGGGTTGGTGACGGTGGTGCCGTTCTCGAAGGTCACCTCGACCTGCAGCGGTGTCCCCTGCCCAACCAGCAGCGGGTAGGCACCAGTCAGGCCCAGATTGTTCTGCCACGGGTCGTCCCCGGTGCCACAGTTGCCGGCGGGGTCGTCACAGTCCGAGACCCCCGCGACCAGCGTCTCGGCCTCGTCGGTGTAGTCGACGCTCACCTGGATGTCGGTGACCCCGGAGGCCGGGTCGGTGACAGTCACGGTATCTCGTGCGGTGTACGTCTCGAACGCGTACTTGTCGTAGACAGCCTCGAGTTCGACCATCCAGGGGCTGTACAGCCTGTCGAGTGTGTCGAGTTCGAACCGGCCGCTCTGTGAGGGGACGAGTCGGCTCTGGTCCAGCAGTGTGTAGTCGGCCGCCTCGAGCAGTGCCTGCGAGGAGCGCTCGGGCCCGTTCTGAAACACCGCGAGCATCGAGACCATCTCCCCCCGCACCACGGGGTCGTCGACACCGCCAAGAAAGAAGTAAAGCTCCGGTGTCCCGCCCACACCACGCGGGCCGGGTTCGAACCCCTCGTCGTCGCTCCCGGGAAACTCCACGAGTCGGCCGAGCAGATTCCGCACCCTGTTGTCCAGGTTACCGGGAAACGACCGACCCTGTTTTTTCAACTCGTCTCTGATAGCCTGCATGGCTAGATCGAATCTCCCGCCGCCGTAACGGAAGTCGTAGATCGTCTCGTCGCTGTCTGTGTAGCTGTCGAGGAGGTCGACAAACTCGACCGTGATGTTGAGTGTCTGTTGTCTGTGGGTGGTGTCAGTCCAGCCGACCCGCTCGGCGAGACCCGCGACCACCGCCGGGTACGGG
>KE356579.1:858651-860027 GCA_000416085.1 halophilic archaeon J07HX64
TCACGCCTTTGGCGGTGTTGCGGGTATCCTGCGGTACTCGACCGGTATCTGATCCGACCGCTCGTCCGGAGTTCTGTCGGTGGCTACGCGTTCTCGATTGTGACGTGAACCTGTTTTTCGTTTATTCAGGCGATGTGTTCGACGGTAGTTGTATAGACATCGTGAAACGGGAGGAGGTCAGACGGCAGAAACGAGTGACTTTTAACTGCGCCATTGCTCCCAGATTGTATGGACCTGTTGGTGACGGGCGGTGCGGGATTCATCGGCGGCCACCTCGCGGAGACGTTCGTCGCCGACGGCCACGATGTGGTCGTGCTCGACTCGCTGGACCCGTTCTACGATATTCAAATAAAAAAACACACGATCGGGCAGTGCCGGCAGCGCGCCGAAACTGGAGAGGGGAGCTACCAGTTCATCGAGGGGGATATCCGCGACCCGGCGGATATCGAGGCAGGTATCGACGGAGCAGAGATGATCCTCCACCAGGCCGCACAGGCGGGTGTCCGACGGAGTGTCGAGGACCCGCGTCGATACAACGAGGTCAACGTCGACGGCACGCTGAATCTGCTCGACGCGGCCCGCGCCAACGATATCGAGCGGGTCGTCTGTGCCTCCTCGTCGTCGGTGTACGGCAAGCCGCGCTCGTTGCCCTACGACGAGGAGCACCCGACAACGCCGGTTAGCCCCTACGGGGCGTCGAAACTCGCGAGCGAGCGCTACGCCTGTGCCTACAGCGAGGTGTACGATCTCTCGGCGGTCGCGCTGCGCTATTTCACCGTGTACGGCCCGCGGATGCGCCCGAACATGGCCATCTCGAACTTCGTCTCGCGGTGTCTGAACGGCGACCCACCGGTGGTCTACGGTGACGGCAGACAGACGCGTGATTTCACCTACATCGAGGACATCGTCGCGGCCAACCGGGCACTACTCTCGACCGCCGCCGCCGACGGCCAGGCGCTCAACATCGGGAGTACAGACAACATCGAGATACGGGCACTCGCCGCCGAGATACGGGATATGCTCGCGCCGGAGCTTGAACTTGTCTACGACGAGCGCCACGCCGCCGACGCCGAACACACCCACGCCGACACGAGCAAAGCGGCCGATCTGCTGGGTTACGAACCGACCCACACCATCCGCGAAGGGGTCGCCGCGTTCGTCGAGTGGTACCGCGAGAACCGTGACTGGTACGAACCGCTCGTGCGCGCCTCCTGACCGCCGACCCGCGACCGTGGCAATCTAAAACCATATTGACACGAGATACCATCGGCCCGCAACACTGTTGTCGCCACGTCCGCTGGTTTCACTTTCACTCCGGGGTCGTTCAGTACGGCGTCGAGTCGTCACCGCCGCCACTGTTGTCATCACCGCCACTG
>KE356579.1:860077-864437 GCA_000416085.1 halophilic archaeon J07HX64
TCGTCATCCCGCCGGCGTCGGTTGTCTCTCCGTCTCTGACTGCGTCGATCAATTTCTGACGGTCCATACTCATCGATTGAATGTACGTGCCGCAGGCGTTAGAATATTCGCATTTCCGGCTTCAGGACTTCTCTTGTGCAGTGTATCTCGAGTATTTACACCATGTTCAGGCAGTTTTCGAGCGAAAAATCTCTGATTGATATCTCGCCGCTGGACGGCGACTCGCGCCATCTCTTGGCCCCCGACTGGCACAGACACGCTGACCAGGTGTGCTGCCTGGGCCGGTGAACAACCGGAATCGGTAGATGTGGCAGTCCGTGCCGTGAGAACAATATATGTTTGATAGATGGTGAAAACGCTCAGTGGCGGGGATCAGACGGCACCGTCTGTAGGTGGAGCAGGCCGGGACGCTTACTCCGGGGTCACTCAGTACGGGGTCGAGTCGTCACCGCCGCCAGTTCCATCGTCGTCGTCACCGTCACCGAGAGCCGTGTCGAGAGTATCGGTGACGGTGTCGACGACACCTTCGATAGTCCGGGCATCACTGGCGTCGACCAGTTGGCCGTCGACGGCAAACGACGGCGTACCCTCGACGCCGAGTTCCTCACCGCGTGCGAAGTCCCGGTCGACGACAGACTGGTGGGACCGTTCTCGGGCGGCGGTGGCGACGGCGTCGGCGTCGAAACCGAGGTCCCCCGCGAGTTCCTCGAGCAGGTCGGGAGGGTTCGGCCGGAGGCGGTCCTGGTTCGCGAACACAGCGGAGACAAACTCCCAGAACGCGTCGTTGCCGTGCCGGGCGAGCACCTCCCGGGCGGCGCTGGCGGCCTGTTCGGCCGCGGGGCCGGTCACCGGGAAATCACGGTGTTCGTACCTGATTCGCCCCTCGTCGATGTAGCCGGTCTCGAGTTCGGGAAGACCGTTCCGGACGTAGCTCCGGCAGGCCGGACAGCCGAGGTCCTCGTACACCTCGAGTGTCACGGGCGCCTCCGGACCGCCGCGGACCGGCACAGTCGCCGCGGTTGTCTCACCGTCGCTGCTGTCGCCGTCGTCACCGTCGTCGGACCCACCGTCACCTGCGCCGGTCTCGTCGGTATCGTTCGTGTCACTGCCGTTCGTGTCGGTGCTGTTAGTCGTGTTCCCGTCGGTATCGTCACCGCTGTCTCCGTCACCTCCGTCGTCACCGGAGTCACCGATACAGCCGGCGAGTAGAGCGGTTCCGGCGGCCGCGAGCAGTTGACGTCTCGTTGGGCAGTCCGTGTTCGGCTCCATATCCGGAGAGTAGAATCCTGAGAAAAATAACGGATTCGCACGGTGATGGACAGTCGAGTGAACGCTTTTAGTATCGGGCGCGCCAACAGATGTGTATGAGTCTCGACGACCACGCCGAGGAACTCGCCTCTGACCTCGGTGTTGACAAACAGGAGGTTAGGCAGAAACTCGAGAAGATGGCGGAGTACAACGTCCCGATGTCGGAGGCAAAACAGAGCGTCCGCCGGGAGTACGGCGGTGACAGCCGCGACACCGGGGTCCCGAGAAAGGAGATCGACGAGATATCGACCAACGACAGCAACGTTAGTCTGACCGCCCGGGTGCTCTCGGTGGGGAAACGCTCGATAAAGTACGGCGGCGAGCGACACGTCATCTTCGAGGGGGAGTTAGCCGACCAGACCGGGACGGTATCCTACACAGCCTGGGAGGATTTCGGTCTCGAGGCCGGCGAGACAGTCAGGGTGGGCAACGCCGGTCTCCGGGACTGGGAGGGCGAGCCCGAGCTGAACCTCGGGGAGTCGACCGATATCGAGCGCGTTGAGGAGTCGCTATCGGTCCCCTACGATGTCGGCGGTGAGGCCGCGCTCGCCGAACTGGAGCCAGGTGACCGGGGTGTGACCGTCGACGTGCAGGTCATCGAGTGCGAGCGGAAAACAATAGACGGACGGGACGGGGAGACGGAGATCCTCAGCGGTGTGCTCGCGGACGAGACGACGCGGTTGCCGTTCACCGACTGGGACCCACACCCGCAGATCGACGAGGGGACCGCGGTCCGTGTCGAGAACGGGTTTGTTCGCGAGTTCCGGGATGCGCCGTCGGTACACATCTCCGAGTTCTCGACGGTCACACAGCCGGACCGACCGGTGCAGGTTGCGGAGTCCGCGCCGCGCTACGAGGTCGGTGAGGCCGTCGACGCGGGTGGTCTGTTCGATGTCGAACTCGTCGGGAACGTGGTAGCGGTCAGAGACGGGTCGGGGCTGATCGAGCGCTGTCCCGAGTGTGGTCGGGTGGTCCAGAGCGGTCAGTGTCGCGCCCACGGCACTGTCGAGGCGGAGGACGACCTCCGTGTGAAGGCTATCCTCGACGACGGAACCGGTACAGTGACCGTCATCCTGGATAAGGAGCGCACCGCGGAGCTGTACGGCGGTGGTCTCGAGGCGGCCCGTGAGCACGCCCGCAACGCGATGGATCGCGAGGTAGTCGCCGATTCGATCCGTGAGGAACTCGTCGGACGGGTGTTTCGGGTGCGGGGGTCGCTGTCGGTCGACGAATACGGTGCCAACCTCGACGCGGCGAGATTCGAGCCCGCACAGGAGGAACCCACCGAGCAGGCGATGCAGCTCCTCTCGGAGGTGGCCACATGAGCAGCGACGGTCCCGGCCAGCGCGAGGTGGCCTACCGCCTGTTCGCGGCCGAGTACGACGACGCGAACTACTCGTACTCGGAGAGTAACGAGGAGCGGGCCCCGAACTACGTGGTCACGCCGACGGGTGCGCGGGTCAACCGCCTGTTCGCCGCGGGTGTACTCACCGAGGTCGAGCGGGTTAACGACGAGATGCTCCGGGGCCGTGTAGCCGACCCGACCGGTGCGTTCGTCCTCTACGCCGGCCAGTACGAACCCGACGAGCAGGCCGCCCTCGAACGAACAGACCCACCGGCGTTCGTTGCCGTCACCGGAAAGGCAAATACGTTCGAACCAGACGACGGTGACAGGGTTTACACCTCTATCCGGCCGGAGAGTATCAATACTGTCGACGCCGAGACACGGGACCGCTGGACTGTCCAGGCAGCCGAACAGACGGTCACCCGGGTCGGGCACGCGGCGGCGGCGCTCTCGACTGGACTCGCCGGCGACGAGCTACGCGACCGCCTCGACGAGCGTGGCGTCGACCCCGCGCTCGCCGACGGCATCACCCGGGCGCTCGCCCACTACGGGACGACCCCGGCCTATCTCGATGCTGTTCGACGTCTGGCGTTGGACACCGCCCGGGTGGTCGCCGGCCAGCGTAACGAGGCCCAGGAGTTGACACTCGCGCCCGACGACAGCGGTGATGTCACCGCGGCGGACCTGCTCGTCTCGACGCCGGATGCCGGGTCACCCGACGATTCGACCGACCGGGAGCCGACCCGGGGAACCACCGGTGTCGGGTCGTCCAGCGGAACTGGTGAGACGAGGGGTGACCGGGACGAACGGGCCGACAGCGAACCGGCTGGTAGTCCGTCCTCGGCCCGCGAGAGCAACGACACTGTGACGTCCGACAGCACGGCCGCCGGTGAAACCGACACCACCACAGCCACCGGAGATATCGATAGCTCCACAGAGAATGCCGGGACAGTCGATACGACCGACGACGAGACAGACAGGTTCGAGACCACCGGAACAGAGTTGCCCGACAGCACGACCACAGACAGGGTCGACAGCACGCCCGACGACCTGCCCGACAGCACGACCACAGACAGGGTCGACAGCACACCAGACGACCCGCCCGGGGATACGACTGCAGACGGCACCGGTGAGTCGGAGTTCGTAACCGAGCTGGACACGTCTGCAGGCGGTAATGAGTCTGATGAAATTGAAAAGAGCGAGGACCCTGTTGAGTTCGGAGAGAGCAGTGACTCCGATGGGTTCGGGGAGAGCAAGGACCCCGTTGGGTTCGAGGAAAGCAGTGATCCCGGTGAATTCGGGGAAAACGAGGACCCTGGTGGGTTCGAGGAAGCAGTGATTCCAGTGGGTTTGGGGAGAGTGAGGGCCTTGGCGAGTTCGAGGGGGGTGATTTCGAACTCTCTGACGAGGTTCGCGAGGAGGTCGACGAGGCCGGCGAGGAGTTCGGCGCAGGGTTCCAGAGTGGAACAGAGGTCGACGACCCCGGCGAGGCCGGTATCCCGACGCCGGAGCCCGAAACTGAACCGGTTGCCGACCCGGTCGACTCAGCTACCGACGCGGAATCGGCAGACGACCCGAACGCATCGAACGACGGAGTGGGTGTAGATGAGGGGGAGACAGGAGTCGACGAGACAGAGGAGGTTGGAGATACGAGTGTCCAGACGGATGAGGAAGAGACAACCGGTGACGGAACAGACGAGACACAGG
>KE356579.1:864457-870166 GCA_000416085.1 halophilic archaeon J07HX64
CGACGACACGACTGCAGACAACGGTGAGTCGGAGTCCGCGACCGACCTGGACACACCCGCGGGCGGCAACGACCCTGGCGGGTTCGGGGAGAGCGGTGATACCGGTGAGTTCGGGGAGAGTAACGACCCTGGTGAGTTCGGGGAGAGTAACGACCCTGGTGAGTTCGGGGAGAGTAACGACCCTGGTGAGTTCGGGGAGAGTAATGACCCTGGCGAGTTCGGGGAGAGTAACGACTCTGGTGGGTTCGGGGAGAGTAACGGCTCTGGTGGGTTCGGGGAGAGCGGTGATACCAGTGGGTTCGGGGAGAGTGACGGCCCTGGCGAGTTCGAGGGGGGTGATGTCGAACTCTCCGACGAGGTTCGCCAGGAGATTGACGAGGCCGGTGAGGAGTTCGGCGCGGATTTCCAGAGCGGAACAGAGGTCGACGACCCCGGCGAGGCCGGTATCCCGACGCCGGAGACCGAGACCGAACCGGTCGCCGACCCGGTCGAGTCACCCACCGACGCGGAGTCAGCAGGCGACCCGAACACATCGGACGACGCCGTGTCGGCAGGCAGCGGGGTGGGTGAGGTGGAGACAGGGGTCGACGGGACAGAGGGGGTCGGGGCCGCGGGGGCCGAGACGGATGAGAGTGAGGGGGCCGGTGACGGGACAGACGAGACACGCGGGATCGACGACCCACAGGAGGCAGTGCTCGCGGTGATGACAGACCTCGACGACGGCAGTGGAGCAGACTACGAGGCAGTTGTCACGGAGACCGGCGAGCGCCACGGATTCGACGACGAGACAGTCGAGGACGCAATCGAGAGCGCGCTGATGGGTGGAAAGTGTTACGAACCCGATGAGAGCTCGCTGAAGCCAATCTGAGGCGATGAGTGTCGAACCAGTTCCGGATGCGCCGGCGGCGGTTGCCAGCCTCGGGAACGAGCGTGCGCTGGTGGTGGCCGACTACCACGCTGGCATCGAGTACACCCTCCAGCGGGACGGTGTCGAACTCGACGACAGGGCCGACGGACGGCGTCGCCGCCTGCTCGGACTGCTCGCGGAAACCGACCCGGACAGACTGGTCGTGCTCGGGGACCTGCTCTCGAGCATCGGTGAGCCACAGGGTCCCGAGCGGGCGGAACTCACGGCGCTTCTGGAGGCGGTGTCGGTACCGACGATGCTGGTAAAGGGCAACCACGACGGCGACATCGGCCACGCGCTGGCCGACCTCGGGGTCGGGGACGAGGTCACAGTGACAGACAGTTCGGGTATCCGACTCGGGCCGGTCGGGTTCGCGCACGGTCACACCTGGCCCGACGCGGATGTGCTCGGTGCAGACACCGTCTGCATCGGCCACGAGCACCCGCTCGTGCGCCTAACCGACGAGGTGGGCGGCGGGCGACTCGAGCGGACGTGGCTGCGCGGGTCGCTCGACCCGACACCGTTTGCGGAGCACGGAACCGAAACCGGGGGTGAGAACACCGGGACCGGGACCGACCTCGTCGTATTCCCGGCGTTCAACAACCGTTCGGGCGGAACCCGTGTCAACGACCCCGACCGAGGGTTTCTCGCACCGTTCCTGCCCGCAGGGCTGTCGGGGGGTCAGGCGTACCTACTCGACGGAACCCGTCTCGGACCGTACGAGCAGGTCTGAGTGGCCTGTCTGTTACTCTCTGCAGAGCCGAGGAGGAACCCGGAGCAAACGCCCACCCACTCGACGGTGGTGTCGGGGTCGTCGGTTTCCCCGGCCGGAGCGGTCGTCTCGTTTACCTGGCCGACCGGTTCCGCTGTGACTGTCTTCAGCTCACACTCGACCCGTTCGAGGTCCTCTGTGAGTTCACGCTGCCGGGCAAAGATGAACGCGCCGGCCCGCTTGACCGCATCGCCCTGCCCCTTGGCCTGCAGGTACAGCTGTCGCACCCGCTCCAGCACGTCCGCCACCTGGTCGCAGGCGTGCACCGCCCTCGACGTGGTTCCGGGCCCCGTTCTCGACGCTCATGTCCGCTATCTCGCTGTAGTACACCGACCGCTCTCTCGGATTCAGCCCTCGACCCTTGTCAGGAAGACGGACATCAGACGTGCATTGGTCACCACAACCGCCGGTAACCCCAGATTTTCCTGCCCGCTTTCCTCCCGCATCATCACATCCGTGCGGATAGCTGCCGCCCGTTCGCCCCTCTGAGACTGTCCCGGTGGACGTCTCGAAATCGGTTATCTCACTCGACCGGCGCGACTGTCAGCGGTGCTTACCGGAGATACTGTCCCCCAGACATCTGTCATACGAGCGAGATAATAGATTTCCTGAGGAGTGACCCCGATATGAGAGCCCTCTCACCTCGTTGCGGCGCTCCACAATTGTTAATGCGGGGCCGGGCGGTGTAGCAGATGTAATGGACTTCGGACTTGACGCCAGGACAGCACTGGTCACGGGTGGCGGCGGCCGTATCGGGAGCGAGGACTGTCGCGTCCTGGCGGAGGAGGGCGCGGAGGTGATCGCGCTGGATATCAGCCTCGACGCCGCCGAGCGTGTCAGCGAGGATATAAACAGCGGCGACTACGCCGGGACCGCCAACGCGATTCAGTGTGACCTCACCGACCGCGAGGATGTCGCGAGCACCGTCGAGGCACTCGAGGCCGAAACCGGTGGCATCGACATCCTCGTGAACAACGCCGGGATGGTCGACGCCCGCGACAGGGTCGAGGAGTACGACGACGACATCTGGGACCGCGATATGTCGGTCAATATCACCGGGGCGTACAACATCACCCGGCAGGTCTACCCCCACATGAAAGAGCGCGGGTGGGGTCGCATCGTCAGTATGTCCTCGATGGCCGGCTGGTACGGCGGGTTCGGACAGCTCTCCTACGCCGCAACAAAGGCCGCGCTGATCGGCTTCGGAAAGAGCCTCGCGCTGGAGGGTGCCCAGCACGGTGTCACCTCGAACGTCATCGCGCCCAGCATCGTCGTCGGACAGCTCGCGGACCTGCCGGTCGACCAGCTCGAACAGGTCGACGAACACTTCGCCCGCATCGCGAAGGCCACGCCGATGCGTGAACTCGGGCGCGAGGCGGACGTCGCCAACATGGTGGCGTACCTCTGCTCGACGCAAGCGAGCTACGTGACCGGTCAGGTGGTCGGTGTCACCGGTGGTATCGACCTGTTTACGTTTTAATCACGGTCACCTAATCCGAAGGTTGATTTCTGCACGCGTGCCAGCAGGTAGCATGAACACCGCAGAGACGGTCAGACGGACGCGGACAGAGGAAACCCGCGAGGAGTTCGGTCGACGGGTGGCTTCACAGGCCGAACGGTTCCGCGAGGCGCTGGAAAGCGGCGGGTTCGAGGGTGGACTGAAGATCGGGTTAGAGCTGGAAGGGGTCGCAACAGACGGTGACGGTCGGCCGACCCGGGCCCCGACGTCCGCGTTCGGTGCCGTCTGTGAGCGCGAGCTCGGGAGACACAACGCCGAGTTGAACACACCAGCGACGACACTCGACCCCGAGGGGGTAAAGAGCCAGGTCGACGCGCTCGCGGGTCGGGTCGGCCGCGTGCACGAGTGGTTCGACGACGCCGGCTGCCGGTTCGTCACCGACGGACTGTGGGCCGTGCCGCCGCCCGGAGGCACCATCCCGTATCTGACCGCGACACACGAGACAGACGGGCTGGAGGTCCCGACGAACATCTCCCCGGCGGCGCGCTACCACGCGCTCGACGCCGATATCACCGCGAACGGAGGGGTCGAACTCGACGTGCCCGGCTGCCGGCGGCGCTTCCCGAACATCCTCGTCGAGTCGTTTGCCACATCGATGCAGGTCCACCTCCAGACACCGCCGGGGGAGTTCGCCCGCTACTTCAACGTAGCCCTGCGGGTCGCCGGTCCGGTGCTTGCGCTGGCGGTGAACTCACCGTTTCTCCCGCCGGACCTCTACAGGGCCGACAGCGACCCCGAACTCGTTCTGGAGGGCCCGGTCGAGTTACGGCTGCCGGTGTTCGAGTCGATGAACGTCGAGATGCCCGGCAAGGTGCGGCTCCCACCCGATATCGAGGACATCGGAGATGTGCTGGACAGGCTGGTCGCCGACCGGCAGTGTGCGCCGTACCTGCGCGAGTGGGACACCGACAGTCCCCGCGAGGGGTTCACCGACGAGTACTGGGAGCTGTTGCACAAACAGAGCACCTGCTGGCGGTGGGTGCGGCCGGTTCTCGGCCCCGAGGGTCCACGCATCGAGTTCCGTCCACTGCCCGCCCAGCCGTGTATCGCGGACGTGGCCGCGTTTCAGGCGCTGGTCGCCGGGCTCGTCCACGGTGTCGTCGTCTCGAACCACCCGCTCGCGGAGCTCCCCTGGCAGACTGCACGGGAGTCACTGTACGCCGCCAGCCGTGACGGACTCGACGCGGAACTGCACTGGCTCACCCGCGACGACGACCGCACGAGCACAGCCGACCGGCTCTATCCGGAGCTTTTCGACCTCGCGGCGCGTGGTCTGCGCGACCGAGGGCTCACCGGCGACCGCATCGACCGACTGCTCGCACCGGTCCGGCACCGCTGGGAGAGCGGCTCCACACCCGCTGCGTGGAAACGAGACCGTGTTCGCGACCGGCTCGACGCCGGCACCGAGTTCCAGACCGCTGTTGTTGAGACGCAACGCGAGTACCGCCGGCTGGCGGCGGAAAACGAGCGGTTCGTCGACTGGCCCGCGTAGTCAGTCGGGTCCGAGCGCGGCGGCGCTCTCGACCCAACCGCGGTGTCGCCCGGCGACGGAGTCGGGGCCCCCTCGAACACCGCAGCCGGTTCGGTGTCCCGAAACTCCTCGAACACTCCGCACGACCTGGCAGGCCTCTCGACACACCGGACAGTCCCGGCCCCTCCGGGAGTCACTCCAGAGACGCCCCGACGAGCGTCGTCCTCATCCCGGTCACGAACACCGCGCGGCCACTGTGCCGCTCCGGTGCCGTGTGTCCCCGAGCGGTCGCTCGAATACCCTCTCCGGAGGGGTGGGAGCGGCGACCCCTGTGAACTCGTCCTGACAGGTGGTGAGCAGTTTCACGGGTACACAGTCTGTGTCTGTGCCGGGATGTATACTGTCGATTGTGACATCTTCCCGGCGGCTACGGTGGGTCACGGCTGTCGTCGAGCGCCTGCTGGAGACGGGTGCGTTGCTCGCGCAGGTCGGTGAGGGTCGCCTCGATGTCTCCGGACCGGAGTCGTCTGCGGTCCTCGTCGGTGAGCTGCTGGCTGGCGGTTGCGCTGTCGTGCAGGCGTTCGTAGTCGGTCGTGCGCGGGAGGGCCGCGACGACCCGCAACTGCTCGACGACAGGGGGTGCGATGCGGTTGAGTGCGGCTGTCAGCTCCCGACAGCGGTAACGGAGGCCCTCGGCCGTCGGGGGTGGCCACCCGATCCGAAGCGGTTCCGCGTCGAGTCTCGAGAGGAACGTCTCCTGACCCCCGACGACACGCTCGAACCGGCCAGGTTCCTCGACGTAGTGACGGAGCTTCGACCGGGAGTACCGGGTGTACTCGAGTAGCTTCGGAATTGTCATTTCACCGGGCTCGGACCCCCGAAGGTACGTCGTCAACGCGTCCGGCGGTGACTCGAACGGCACCAACGGGTACGCCTCCATCGCGTCGAGCACCGCGGCCACCTCTCGCGCGGCTCCTCCTCGACGAACGATTGAAACGCCGCTGTGACCCGCTCGTTGTACGTCTCGATCGGCTCGCGGA
>KE356579.1:871437-873245 GCA_000416085.1 halophilic archaeon J07HX64
GTCGCGGTACTCCCGCTGTGTCCGCTGGTAGTCGTCCAGTCGCGCCACGATATCGCCGACCGGCTCCAGCTGCTGACGGACGTGCTCGAAGTCCGACTCGGTGAAGTACTTCTGCTTGAGATAGTCTGCACACTCCTGGAACGTTGCGTACAACAGCGTACTTGACGGGATGTTGCCGTGGACCTCGGCCACCTGGCTCTGGAACTCGACGATCGTCTGCACGTCACCCGCGTCACCGACGACCTGGTCCTCGTAACGGTCGAGCAACCCCGTGAACGCCCGGTAGGCGTCGGCCAACTGCTCGATGTCGGCCTGTCCGAACGTCTCGACGCGGCTCTGTGCCGCGAACACCTGCTGTTCGGTCTGCTCGAGACGGTCGACGAGCGTCTCGGCCTCTGTGGTGGTGTTCGCGCTACTCATAGATCTCTTCAGGGTCGAACGCCCGGTCGGCGACCGTCTCACCGTCGAGCGAGCGGTAGAAACACGTCTCGTACCCGGTGTGACAGGCCCCGACCTCCTGATCGACGAGGTACAGCAGGGCGTCGCCGTCACAGTCGACACGGACCCGCTCGACGTGCTGGACGTGACCGCTACTCTCGCCTTTCTGCCAGAGCTCGTCGCGACTGCGCGAGTGGTAGTGTGCGAGCCCCGTCTCACGAGTCCGTTCGAGTGCCTCAGGGGAGACGTACGCGAGCATCAGCACCTCGCCCGTGTCGGCGTCCTGTGCAACCGCCGGCAACAGTCCGTCCTCGAATGCCAGCTCCGGGGTGTCGGCGCTCATATCCCAAACCTTGTCTGTCGCCCGCATAGTTCTTTTGCGATGTCGCTCACCCAGGGACGAACAAACCGATATCACCTGGCCCGTTGTCGACCCGGTGATAATCAAGACGTGCACGGGATTTTGCTCGTGACCGACCCGGTGACCACCGGGACGTACACGAAATCTCAGTGCGTTAGTCTGTCAGCAGTACGCGAGAGGGGGTGTCAGCCTGGCGGCAGGCGCGGCGAGTCAGACCGGCTGTTGCCGACACGACCGACACGGGCACGATTATCTCAGTCTCGTCGATCGGACGGCCGTCGACGCCCGGGACCGTCATCGGCTCCAAAGAGTGCGGGGGGTGTCAGACAGTCCTGTTCGGTTGTCGCTCAGTCCTGTGGATATGGCGGTTCGCGGTCGATGTACGCCTCGTTCGGCACCCACTCGCCGTCCTCCTGTACGAGGTACTCCCCGTAGTAGGGCACGCGCTTTCTTACCGTCTCCGTGAACGTCTCACGGATCTCTGCACGACTCATCGACCCCATCGACCGGTGGTCGTCGTGACGGTTCAGACAGCCCTTGAACTTTCCGTCGTGGGTAACACGGACCCGGTGGCAGTTTGCACAGAACTCCGCGTTCTCGACCGGGTCGACAATCTCGACGAGACCCCTGGGGTCACCAGACCCGTTAGGTCCCTCTCCGTCTACGGGATTGCTCTCTTCCGGAGCACTACCCCCTTCGAGAGAACTGTGTCCGCTCGACGACTCATCGCCCTCGGGGGTATCAACACTGTCCGGGTGTTCGTCTCCGTCGGAAAACGACTCGGCCTCCGGTGTCACGAGGTACCGGGTCCGGTGGTGCATATCGCGGCGCTCGATGCGGTCGGCGCGGTCCTCGAGCCAGTCGTGGACCCGCCCGATCTCGATCGCCCACTCGGGATGGCCGGCGATCTCGGGCATATACTCGATAAGTTGGAGTCGAAGGCCCTCGCTCTCGGCGACGTGGTCGACCATCTCGGGAACGTAGCCGGCAGTCGGTTCAAACACCACCA
>KE356579.1:873295-878525 GCA_000416085.1 halophilic archaeon J07HX64
TCGGCCGCCCGCCCGGGGAGGAACGTGCCGTTCGTCGTCATCGACACCTCCATACCTGCGGGTGTGCGCTCGATAATCTCCTCGAGGTCGGCCCTGAGCATCGGTTCCCCACCGGTGAACTTCACCTTCTCGACCCCGAAATCCGCGACCACCGCCAGGATCCGGACCACCTCGTCTGCGGTCATCTCCTCGTCCTGTGGGTCCATCGGACCTCGTGTGTCCCCCAACCCCTCGTTGTGACAGTACACACAGTCGAAGTTACACCGGTCGGTGAGCGAGATACGTATGCCTGTTACCTCCCGACCGAACTCGTCGGAGAGTGTCACACGACACATTCGGACTCCACTCAATTAAAACTCCCCGTGGAAGAACAAGCAGGCACGGAAACGATACTAATGAGCACCCGGACTCGACCATCTTCGAGACTGGTCCGGACCGAGCCGTCTGTGGACGGTGGTCGACGTCCGCTCTGTCCGGGTTCACCGCTGACACTCCCGCTGGGGAACACCACACACTCGCGCCACTGTGCCGGTCGCCACCGAACGGTGTCACCTCCGAACGGTCGCCCAGCAGGGGTTCGAGTCTCTGTACATTAGCTCTCGAACGAGTGACGAGCGACCCGGAATCACCTGTCGTCCTGTACCATTCTATCCCACTGTGAAATCCAAGGACTGTTTGCACAGACGACAGTCTGAAAATACGTACAGATCGGTAAACTGAGTCCCACACCAGCGAGGGACGTGATCTCGATACTCCCGGACTGGCCAAACACGCCAACGTACTGGAGCACTGCCAGGGTCGTGAGCACTGTCACCACGAACTCCACGTACGCTCCGTACGCGGGGACAGGCAGCCTCATATCGGCAGTGAGCGGGTGGCGAATAAAAAACAGACGCCCGGTCTCGAACTCGTGAACTGGCCACTCAGTCACCGCCGCCGCTGCTGAGACAGGCTGTCCGCTCTGTGACAGTAGTTGGCGCTCACCCGGAGAACTCACACGATTCTCTCCCGATTCCGTGACAGACTCATCCGAGTCCGAGTGTGTGTCCTGTGAGATGGTCGGTGGCGAGCACAGCACAGATATCAGACCCGGGTCAGCGGTGATCTCTGTATCGCTGCTGAAGCTCCCGTCACAGGCGGGCACACGCCGAGGTCTCAACGGTCGTGCACGGGTGTTTGACCAGCACAATCAATCGGATCAACCCGCACGACTACAGTTGAGCGTCCTGTTGCAGGGTCGAACCACGAATCCAGATCTCACAGGCTGTGAAAACATCGCCTTTTGAGGTGAGCTCCGTTCTCGGTGGACGGACCGCTGGGAGGCTCTCGTCGAACGGTTCGACCTGCAGCGGACCTGGACCGTCCTGTCGCCGAGCACTCCGGCGGAACGGCTCGCACGTTCGAGCTGATGATCGTGCTCACCCCCGAGGTTTCACTGTCTCTGCTCGACGAGCCAACTGCGGGACTTGAGCTCCCGGTCACAGCGACAGTTCGGGATGTGCTCGTCGAAGCTCCGAGGGTGGGACCGAGACAGAGTGTGCACTCACCGGCAAACTCCCCCGATTGATCTGTGAGACTCATCAGAACAACGTATACTCATAACACTGTTGGAACTTTGAAACAGCGGTACCCCTTTTTTCTTCTCGCACAGAATCGGTATCACAGGATGGCAGTAACTGTTGTGGAAAACGCGAGGGAGGTAGCGCAGTCTCCGCCACGGACTGTTTTGACCGGTGTTGCCCTCTTCGGCGTGGTCATTGCGTCCACGCTCCCCGTCTCGAGGGGGGTGTTTGCGGTGGTTCCGATCTGGCTGTCTGTTACACAGTTTACACTCGGAGTAGGGTTACTCGCACTCACAAGTTTTGCTGATGGGTACCGCTCACTCCAGACACTCTCGGTGGGAGTTGTTACTGTCCAGGCGCAGTGGCTCCTCATTCAGTTCAGCGTCGCCGACGAGGTGTTCGGTTTGAGCTCGGCGCCCGACACTGTCGAGATCCTGGTCGCAGAGGCCGTCCAGTTTGCACCGGCACTCGTGGCGCTTGCGGCGTTGGGTGTGGCCGGGTACAGCCGGAGTGACCTGCTGTTACGGCTCAGTGACCGATCACAGACTACCGATTTCACCTGGATTCCGGGCGTTCAGACGGAGTGGTCGTGGCGTCGCGCCACCCTCGTTCTCGGGGTGTTCCTCGTGAGTGCGTTCCTGGTGATTCGCATGATCGAGGGTGTGAGTTACGAGTTCGGTGCGCACAACTCGGGGGAACTTGCAGTCATCGTGCCGGCGATCCTCGTCGCATCGGCGATGAACTCGTTCATGGAGCGAACCCTGTTCGCGGCACTCCCGCTCAGAGAGCTCACAGACGCGCTCGGCAAGTCAAGGGCACTGCTGATACTGGCGGTGTTTTTCGGTTTGTCCCACTTCACTGGCACCCCCGGCGGTCCGCTCGGCGTGTTCCTGACGGGCATTCTCGGCTGGGTACTCGCGAAACTCATGATAGAAACCCGGAGTATCGTCGCCGCTTGGATACTCCACTTTTGTCTCGATATTCTCATCTTCACGGCGGTCCTGACCTGATATCGGACAGTGATGCTGTCAGTGACCCACAGAGGCTGGCGGTGATGAGGACCGGACTGTTAGTGCCGAGATCGCCCCAGTAGACGACTCATAACGGTCGAGTCCGGGCGTCGGCAGACACAGGCAGGACAGGAAACAACCGCAGGGTTTAGTATCTCTCCGAGAGATTGAGGGATGTACTGATATGTATGTGTCTGTCCGCAACGGCGGAGGTGGCTCGCTCGAGCACCATCCCGTCCGCACAGCACAGGAATACAGTCGTGGGAGTTCCGCGTCGAATCACGGATGAGTGAGACCGTACAGACCGCCGAGGCGGAACCTCTCCTCGAGGTGGAGGACCTCCGGACGGTGTTTCGAACGGGAAAGGAGACGATTCACGCAGTCGACGGCGTGTCATTCGACATCCGGCCGGGTGAGACGGTCGGACTGGTCGGGGAGTCCGGTTCCGGAAAGTCGGTGACCGCTCGGTCGATCCTCGGCCTGATCGACAGCCCTGGTCGTGTCGAGGACGGAGCGATCCGGTTCCGGGGGGAGAATCTCGTACAGACCGGTTGGAGTGAACACCGTGGCGATATCGCCATCGTGTTCCAGGACCCGCTGAACTCGATCAACCCCGTGTACACGGTGGGAAACCAGATCCGCGAGGCGCTGCGCATCCACCAGGGGTTGACGGGGTCGGAGGCGCGGACACGAGCAGTCGAACTGCTCAGGTCGGTCGGTATCCCGGACGCCCCCCGACGGGTCGACGAGTACCCACACCAGTTCTCCGGCGGGATGCAACAGCGGGCCGTTATCGCCATCGCACTGGCCTGTGACCCCGACCTGCTGGTGTGTGACGAACCCACGACGGCGCTCGACGTGACGATACAGGCACAGATACTCGACCTCCTCGAGACACTCCAGGCCGAGGAGGAGCTGGCGATCCTGTTTATCACCCACGATATGGGCGTCATCGAGGAGACGGCCGACCGTGTCAACGTTATCTACGCCGGTGAGGTGGTCGAGCGAGCCCCGACGGCCGAACTGTTCGACAACCCACAGCACCCGTACACACGGGCGCTGCTGAAGAGTATCCCCGGCCGGACCGCACCAGGGGAGTCACTGCCGACCATCGAGGGGGAGGTTCCGACCCCGACGGAGCCGGCACAGGACTGCCGGTTCGCGCCGCGGTGTCCCGCGGCGACGGCGGCCTGTTCGAGGACGCACCCGGAGGCGCTGTCGGTCGACGACGAGACCGACCACGAGGCCGCGTGTCTCATCCACGACGACCGGCATCCCGAGGTGTCGGACAGTTACGATGTGGTCGAGGCGGACACCACCGACACCGGGGGGACCACCGGGGGGTCGACCCCGTCGAGGGGGTCAGCCTCCGACGGCCCGTTGCTCGAGATCCGGAACCTCCACACCCACTACGAGACCGGCTCGGTTCTGGAGTCGGAACCCCCGGTCCGTGCGGTCGACGGTGTGTCGTTCGACATCAGAGAGGGGGAGATACTCGGTCTCGTCGGGGAGTCCGGTTGTGGAAAGACGACCCTCGGCCGGACACTGGCCGGACTCGAGACGGCCACCGAGGGGTCGGCGCTGGCCGGTGACCGCGACCTGACCGACCTTTCGGGGGGTGCACTCAGGGAGTGGCAGCGCACGGTCGGGTTCGTGTTCCAGGACCCCGAGGAGAGTCTGAACAATCGGATGACCGTCGGTCAGATTGTAAAAGAACCGCTGGAGGCACACGACTGGGGGACGTCGACGGAGCGAGACGAGCGTGTCTTCGAGCTGCTCGACCAGGTTGGCCTGCTCGAGGAGCACTTCTACCGGTATCCGAATCAGTTCTCCGGCGGACAGCGACAGCGGATCGGTATCGCCCGGGCACTGTCGCTGGAACCGGAGTTTCTTATCCTCGACGAACCGGTCAGTGCACTGGACGTCTCGGTGCAGGCACGCGTTATAAACCTGCTCCAGGAGCTTCAGGAGACACTCAACATCACGATGTTGTTTATCGCACACGACCTCTCTGTGGTCAGACACATCACAGACCGCGTTGCGGTGATGTATCTCGGCAACATAATGGAGCTCGGCCCGACAGAGGCCGTGTTCGAGTCACCGGCGAACCCGTACACACTATCCCTGCTCTCGGCGATTCCGGGTTCCTCGAGTCCGGCACCGTCGGATCTGGAGCGCGTGTCACTCCGCGGGTCACCGCCGAACCCGCGGTATCCACCCGACGGCTGTCCGTTTGCGACCCGCTGTCCGGTCAAGATCCGGCCGGAGGAGACAACACGGCTCTCACCGGCTGCCTGGGAGGCGATCGAGGCGTTCCGGAATCTCCTGAACCAGCGTGCCAGGCGGAGCGAACCGATAACCCGCTCGTTGCTGCGCCGACTCGGCATCAGTTCCGACGGCCGGTCCATCGATTCGATCACGACCGAGCTGTTCGAGGGTGTCGACCTGCCCCCCGACGTGGCGGAGACGATCACCGCAGCGGAGAAACAGGCCGGCACCGACCCCAGTGGCGCAGCGGCGTTACTCGCCGAGGAGTTCGGGTCTGTCTGTGACGACGGCGACCACGAGAGTCACCCCGTCGGTAAGGAACGACAGAGCCGGTGTGTCCGTCACCGGACCGGGTATCGGGACCCTCCCGACGCGCTCCGCTGACAGCGG
>KE356579.1:878545-881941 GCA_000416085.1 halophilic archaeon J07HX64
AAGACCAACAGCGCGGGATGTCACGACGGACAATTCTGAAAACTGCGGGCGGAGTGGCGACGGTCGGCCTTGCTGGGTGTATTGGTGGAGACAGTGACTCGTCTGGCGATGGGAACGGCGGAGACAACAACAGCGGGGACAACGGCAGACGCCGACAACGGCAGCGCGGATAACGGCGACACGAGCGGGACAAACGCACTCTCGCTGTCGATTCCGGAGGCGTCGAACTTCGACCCGGTCCAGATAAAGGGTGACGGGTCACAGATCGTCTCCGATCACGTGTTCAGTGAGCTGTTCACATTGCCACAGGGCGGGCTCGACCCGGCGGCACAGCTCGTCACCGATTATACGGTGTCCGAGGACGGCCGAACCTACACGTTCACACTGCGAGACGACGTGACCTTCCACAACGGCGACCAGCTGACCGCGCAGGACTTTGTCTACTCCTGGGAGCGGCTGGCCGCATCCGAGAACAGCAAGGAGGGCGAGACGATTCTCGAGGGCGGGTTCCAGATCGCATACGACACCATGACCGAGACGGTCGACGGCGAGGAACAGGAGGTCTACGAGCCGGGAAGTCTCGCGGTCGAGGCTGTCGACGACCAGACCCTGGAGGTCACACTCAATGCACCGTTCTTCGACGCCCTGTTTTGGTTTGCGTACGGCTCCCTGAGCCCGGTCCCCGAGGGGATCGTCGGCGACATCGAGGGCTACGACGGGGAGATGGAGTACTCGGAGTTCTCCTCACAGAACCCGGTCGGAACCGGTCCATACGAGATCGATTCCGTGTCGACCGGCACCGAGGTCGTTCTGTCGGCCCGCGAGGACTACCACGGCGAGGCACCCGGGCCGGACGAGATACAGATGCAGGTTGTGACCAACACGGAGGCGATCTACCGGCGGGCGATGAACGAGAACGTCGACGTGTTTCGACTGCCAAACTCCCAGTTCGACCCGTCGAAGGTTTCCATCGAGGAGACACGCAGCCTCTCACAGAAGGTCGGAACCTACGGGCTCCTGGAGAACGGGCGGACAGCAAACTACTCCACCTGGGACGAGGCGTACACGGCGTACTTCATCTTCGACTGCTCTCGCGTGGAGAAGCCGATCCGTCAGGCGCTCAACTACGCGGTGAATCAGGAGAACTTCGTCGAGCAGGGGTTCCGTGGTGTCGGTGAACCCGCGTACCACCAGGCACCGCCGACGGTGTACCCCGGCGGCAAGGAGGCGTACGACCAGCACGCCCAGGAGGGGTTCCCCTACGGTTACCGCGAGGCACAGCTCGACCAGGCAAGAACAACCATGGAGGAGGCAGGCTACGGTGAGGACAACCGTGCGTCGATCACACTGACCCTGTACAACGACCGGAACCCCGACGCCTACTCGCGGATCGCGGATCTTATTCGGGGAAAGGCACAGTCGGTCTACATCGACCTCCAGATCGAGCGCGCGCCGTTCAACACCATCATCGACGGGGCAGTCAACGGTAACTTGGACATGTACACTTTGGGAAACGGGCTGGAGTACCCCTCGGCGCAGGACATGCTGAAGTTCGGTCGGCCGTACGAGGGTAACCTCGTCCGGTGGCGTGAGGACCCCTCGGACGCGTCCCAGCGCGCCGCAAACGCTTGGGAGACGATCCAGAACAACCCCGACCCGACCGAGGAGGCGAGGCAGGCCCGTGCCGATGCGTTTATTCAGATGGAGGAGGCGATCTGGGAGGACGCTATCTATCTGACGAACTACCACCCGCGCGGCCGGCAGTCCTGGTACGACGAGGTCGACGTGCCGATCCAGACGAGCGGGTTCCACGACCGTCTGTTCGATGGGGTCACGTTTAGTTGACGCCGGCCCGACTCACCGGTGTCCGGCGGCAGTTGACAGCGAGGCTCCGATGGTGAGATGAACCGACTCACATATCTGCTCAAGCGGCTCCTGTTGGCGATTCCGGTCCTGTGGCTCGGGACGACAGCCACGTTTGTCATTATCCGGTTGGGGCCGCTCAACCCCGCGGCCGCGATCGTCGGCCCGGTAAACAGCGCCGAGGCACAGGAACGACTGGAACGCATCGAGGAGCAACTCGGACTGAACGACCCGATCCACGAGCAGTACGTCGAGTACATGCTGGACTTGTTCACGTTCGATCTCGGTCAGTCGTGGGTGCAGTACCCGGGACAGGACACCGTCTCCTTGCTGGCACAGTTTGCACCCCGCACCATCTGGCTGGGGCTCTGGGCGATCCTGATCCCCATCTTCATCGGGATTCCGCTCGGGGTATACGCCGGACTCAATGTGAACACGAAACGCGACTACACGGCGTCGATCACCGGTATCGTGTGGCGTGCGATGCCGAACTTCTGGCTTGCGGCCATCCTACTGGCACTGCTCTCCCAGAGCGATACGCTGTTTTTCGGAACCGGATGGCAGTCGTTTATCGTTGAGACAGAGCTCATCGGTGCACCCGACCTGTCGAATCTCGGGACACCGGAGGGGTTCGTCACCGCCACGAAACAGATCCTCCCGCCCGCGTTCGTGCTCGGGTCCGCGTCGATGGGTAACGAACTCCGTCTGTCCCGGACCGCCGTGCTCGAGATAATGAACGAGGACTTTATCGATACGGCACAGGCCGTCGGTGTCTCACGGCGTCGGCTCATCGGCAAACACATGTTACGCAACGCTATGATCCCGCTGATCCCGGTTGTGACCAGCGAGGCGTACGTGTTAGTCGGTGGCTCCGTGCTGGTGGAGGTGGTGTTCGGTATCAACGGCATCGGAACGCTCTTTTTCGATGCTATGACCAGCGGTGACCTGCCGCTTGCGGGTTCGCTGATGTTCATCTTTATACTACTCACCGTTACAATCAATATTCTGCAGGACATCCTGTACACCGTCATCGACCCGCGGATCGGCTACGAGGAACGATAATGAGTGAACAGGTGTCACACCCGGACCCAGAGGCCGACGACAGCACACTGATACAGCTGTTACCGGTGACACCAACACGGGCGTGGCTCATTGTTGCGGGGCTGTTGTTGCTCCCACAGATCGGGGCTGTGCTGCAGTTTGTCACCGGGATACTGCCGCTCGGGTCTGCACTCCACCAGGCAACAGAGCAGCTCCCCGTGTTGTTCAGCCGGGAGACGTTCTCCAACCGGGGTGTGCAGGTTCCAGGCGAGGGCTGGCAGGGAACCTTCCTCGGGCTCTCACCGGCCACTGTGTGGCTACTCAGACTCCTGTTCATCTACGGCTACGGGTTCCTGTGTCTGTACTGGCTCTGGCGTGGCTACCTTCTCTATCGCAACCGGTACCGGACTGCGAGTTGGACCCCGCTCGACGATATCGTGCGGCGGTTCGGACAACACCGGTGGGGACAGTTTGGTCTGCTCGTCGTACTCT
>KE356579.1:882459-884833 GCA_000416085.1 halophilic archaeon J07HX64
AGCGTTGGGATATTCGGGTTTGCACGTCACTCGGCGGGTGCTCGCGGTTGGAATCCGCAAGTCCGGCTGAACTGAATGACGCGAGGCTGGGCCAAGCAGCCGTTACCCCTATCCCCGAGTGGGGGAGTTACGGGTAGCGTTTTTTATCTGATGCTGTCAGCTCCGTTCACGTCGCCGTGTGCGACAACCCCACAGCGGTCGCATTTCCAGAGTCCACGCTCGATCCGACTATCTTCATCCTCATGTCCACAGACACTACACGACGATGACGTTCCCCGTTCGTCGCGCTGTTCGACCTCGATGCCGCGTTCACGGGCTTTGTACTCGATGAGGTTCATCAACCGCTTGTACGCCCAACTATCGAGGCGTTTGTTGCCGTGTCTGCCCCAATCATCGTCATCGACACCGCTTGGGTCGCCTACAACGACTGTTCCGACGTCGTGAGCAACACACCGCTCAGCAATGTCTTTCGACAGGGCGTGTAGGAAGTGGTCTTTCCGGCCTGAGAGTTTCTCACGTGCCCACTGTGCTTTCTGACTGGGGCCCCTCTGTCTGGTATTCCTCGCGCTGGAAGTAGTGCTTGTCCTCACGGAGTGTGTCACCCGGATACAACAGGGCGTCGTCAGGGAACGCGACAGCCGCTGGATTACAGATCCCAAGGTCAACACCTGCCGTGTTCTCGCCGGGCGACTCTGCGGTGATTTCGGTCTCACAGACGACATGTAACTCCAATCGACTTTTGATGCTGTTGGAGACAGCACGCACCTGCTGGATATTTTCCAATTCAACAGCAGGCGGCGTCTCGTACTCACAGAGGATGAACTCACGTCCGTCTCTGTGGGCTTTGCCTTTGCTGAGGCGGATTCTGTCGTGTTTCGTGTCGTGGCGAATACCTTTTTCCCACGTCACCGTCGAGCGTGGATGTTCTTCGTGGACTCTGTTGCCGTCGCTATCGTAGTAGTTGCACTTACGATAGCCCGGTGGGTTGTCCCGGTCACCGTCAGAGCCGAACCACGAACTGAACGCCTCAGAAAGCTCCTCTAAAACTTTCTGGCTGGAGTGACTATGCAGTTCCTTGTATTTTGCATGGGTTTTCAGCTCGTGTTTAAATTCGCCTTCATCGGGTATTTCGCCGGTTTCATCCCATTGTTGACGGGCGTAGTAGAGCGCAACATTCCACAATTTGGATGCCGACCAGCCGTGTCTGTCGAACGCACCAGCCACCTGTGAGTGGTTTTGGATGCCGCAGACGTAGGTACGGCGTGTTGTCGGCATCCGCTACAGAATGTTACGAGCCTCTTGTTTCTGATAGTCGTAGAATATCCAACTATGATATAGCAGGTGGACTGTTTTATGAGGTGAGGGCGCGTATCCACGGCCTGAAGGCCGTGGTATTGCGCCTGTTCAGCGTATAACACAACACAGATGTCACCAGACAGACCACGAACGACCGTATGGCAGCAGATCAGAGAGCGCGTGCGAACCAAGGCAGCGGCCTACCGGGAGGCCGGGGACACCGTCGTCGAGGTGTTCGCGGATTTCGGTGCCGTGCGACAGCAATCGGACCAACCGATGACACTCTCGTTTACCGCTCCCGACGACACTGTCGACGAACTCCGGGATCACAGCGTCGACGGGTCGCCTCTCGAAACAGAGGTCCAGTACGTCGACATCGAGGGCACCCGACTGTACGTTCTGGAGGTCAACGACAAGGGCGCGGACCGGCGGTTGCTCGTCGCCGGCGGGGTCGACCACCAGTCCCTCTCGAACTACACCGACACGACGGGGGCCGCCCGAACGGTCGTGCGCTCGGCGACCGGGACAGTTGGGTTAGATCTGCATCACGCCGACCGCAGCCCGTTTCTGGCTGATCTCGGGTAGCCTGCCGCCGGTGACCGGTGTGGCCTGTTGCTGGTACAGTCAGCTCTGCTACTGTTCTGTAACTGTACAGATAGTGACCTAAGATGGGGTGGACTCAACCTCGTACAGGGTCCAGACCGCTCTCCTCTCGTCCTCGTTACTCTGCTTTTGTCTGTGGGCCTTTTTATCACCTTCAGCGAGGCCCTCCTCAAACTCCCGCTACATCCACCACGTTCTCTCGGCGGCATTCGCGTCCTCGTCGGGACAGTCAACAATACCGGTTGTTTGTGATAGTGTGCCGATGACACCCACGCCGAGGGCGGACACCCACATATCAGGAGACGTATTACGTGCACCGTTGAATTAGATGGTATGGACGCCGACGAGATACGGAGTTACAGTGAGCGGTATAGAGACGGCTATCCGGACAAACATCAGGAGATCGAAAAAGAGGTTCACCTGGCTCTCAACGAGACCGGGTATCTCACCAAAGAGAATCTAGCAGACGTGGTGA
>KE356579.1:884853-893533 GCA_000416085.1 halophilic archaeon J07HX64
TCGAGTTCCGCTGTGTCCTGACTGCTACCCGGAAATGGACCAGCTGAAAAGTGCAACGACGGAACTGGGATACTACGATGAAGAGGATAGAGAGTTCCTTCGGGAAGAGATAGATACGGCCTTGGACGCACTTGGCTTGGACCGACTCACGGATACCGCTCTGTGAGAAGGGGCCGAAGCCACACGATGCGAGCGTGATGGATCTCACGACGATCCCTCCCGAATCTCATCGGTGGGCCACTCGTAGGCCGCGCGCTCGCGGCGCTCAACGTCGTACAGTCGAGAGGCGGGAATGAACTGGAGCATTCACGCCATCACCCGGCTGTCGATTGCCGCACAAGCGCGTTCCTGGACGCGCTCAATTCCGTTCTGAATCCGGCGAATCTCGTCCCTCTCGAAGTCGAACAGCGACGACTGCCGCGTCATCGCCACTCCCTCCCAAAACACTCCGGATTCTCACAGAGCTTGTAGTGACTCACGTAAGCGTCCCGATCTACCTCAATGTACCCACGCTCGGAACCACGGACAGGACAGGCGGGGCGTACCTCCTCACTCTCGGTGTCCGAGCGATGGATCACCTTCGAGTAGGCGGACCGGTTTCTGACGACAGTCTTCGGCACTTCCTGCTCGGCGGTGACCGCCTGACTCATGTCCCACCCCCGTCAACCTGATTGTATCGAGTCAACGCCCGACGGCGTCGGGGCGCCAGTTGCCACAAACTGGTATCAGTTTCTGTCGCACTCGTGAACGAACCCGTACGGGCGGAAAACTCGTAATAGAAACCCTGTACAGGCCATTCGGTATTGTATCGGGAACGAGCCGCAAGAGAGTGGGCGCTGCAGGATTTGAACCCGCGGCATCTTGGTCCGAAGCCAAGTGCTCTGTCCAAGCTGAGCTAAGCGCCCTGCACTTCGTAATTGACGTGCCCTGATAATAAGCGCACGGATTGACCACGGGCCAGTACAGCGGACCGCTCGCACCAACACTCGGCCAGACAGGCCGGAGCAGAGCAGGGTGAGAACACGTCGAGGCTGCTCAGACCCCCACAGACCCGCCAGAGACGCGCTCGGACAGGAAGGCTTATAAATCGTCTCGGGGTAGCCACGAATGTATGGCAGACCTGATTGTCAAAGCCGCCGTGAAGGAAGAGCTCGAAGAGATGAACGTCGCGTCTGACTTCTACGCGGCACTCGACGAGGAGGTTGAGAAGCTGTTGGCCGACGCTGCGCGACGGGCAGAGGCCAACGACCGGAAAACCGTACAGTCCCGCGACCTGTAGCCCTCTGTTGGCCGATCCCGTCGGTCGCGTATTCTCTTTATTTGTACCTCCGGAGCCGACTGTGTCGCCCTCAGGCGGCCGGAGCGGAGAGTTCGGTTGCGAGCGCGTCGAGGAGTGCCTTTCGAGCCGCATCGCGTTCGCCGGCGAGGAACTCGACATGGCCGTCGCGTGCGCTGCGGGTGTCGAGTGCGGCTTCAGGTGCGTGCTCGCGTGCCGACGCGACGAGATCGTCGATATCGACATCGCTTGTGGTGCGGACGAGACAGCCGTCACGGTCGAGTCCGACCAGCGCGGCGGTGTCCTCGCGGCGGTGGAGTTCGTCGAGCAACAGTCCCGTCGGCGGGAACTCGTACTGGTGAGTGTAGGCGTCGGTGTCGAGCACGAGCACCGTCTGGCCGTTTAGCGAGTGGTGTTCGATGTTCGCCCGGGCCGTCTCGACGGCGGTATCCATCCGCGTCCGGTACTGCTCGCTGATGTGTTCGGCCAGTCCGATGTCGGCGTCGTCCGCGAACAACAGGTCAGAGACGAGTTCGCGTTTGTCCTCGTAGGCCTGGTAGTGAGCCACCAGTGCGAGCGCCTCGCGCAACACGGTGGTGCCGTCCGGGTCGTAGCCCGCTGACGCCGCGAGACCGCCGTAGCTCTCGGACGGTCCTGTCCAAGCGCTCACCGCCGGAAGATGTCGGAGGTCCTCACGCACCGTCGGGTCGGTCGTGGCGGCGACAGCGGTTGCAAGCGCTGTTGTAGTTGTTTGTTCGTCGGGAGCGAGTGTGAGTTCGACCGTGTTGGCAACCGCCGGGTCGACGGGTCGGTCGTCGACGATGACACGCTCGGCGTCGTAGACACCGAGCAGATCGAACCCGTCGACAGACTCCGGGGAACCGGCACCGACAAACACGAACAGCGGAACCGGTTCGTCGTGTCGCTGTTCGGCGGTGAGCATCGTGGTCACGTCACGGGTTGCGTCGTCCATGTCGTAGGCCGACCCCTCGAGCGGACGACGCTCGAACTGGTGGTACTCGGCGTCGCCGCGGCCGTGGAGTTCACGGACGAGCGGGAGTGTCGCCCGTTCGAGCGCAGTACCGGCGACGTAGCCGTCAACGGTTCCGGCGTGACGAACGACAACCGGTCGGCCCTCGATGACCGCCCGACGGAGCATCGTCGCAACCTCCGCTATCTCGTCGGTGACAGCTGCTACCGCGGGGTCCTCCCCCAGTGTCTGCACCTCGTCGGGACGGGCACGCTGCACCAGTGCATCCTCGATCCGCTCGAGGACTGCTGCGCGCTCATCACCGTCAAGCGGTGTTAGTCCCTCTGTCTCGACCTGCAGGTCTCCGCGGCGTCGTTCGGGTTCGCCCTCGATACGGACGATATCACCCTCCTCCGCCTCCGGGTAGGCACGCACACCGGCCTCCTCGAAGGCCGCACACTCGACGGTGCCCGTCTCGTCGCGGAGTGTGAACACCGTCGGTCCGCTGGTCTGTCGTGCGCCGGTCAGTTCGCCCTCGAGACTGACCGAGTCACCGACCAGGTCCCCGAGTTCGTCGACCGTCGACGGGGTCGGGTCGGCCTGCTCGCTGTCCTCCTCGGTACTGTCCGTGTCGGTGTCGTCCACCGCGGCATCACCTGCCTCCGTGCTGTCCACATCCGCGGTGTCGGCCGGTGACTCGCTCGTCGAATCGTCTTCGACCCCCCGAGAGCTGTCGGAATCCCCGCTGGGTTGCTGTTCACCCGCTGTTGTCCGGACGACACTACTACCGTTGTTCTCCTCCGGATCGAGTAGGGTGGTTTCCTCTGCATCCGGGTCGTCGACGAGTGCGCCACGGAACCGCGACCGGTCTTGTCGGATCGACCAACTCAGGTCCACGTTGCCGTTGTCCCGGACGTTCTGGACCTGCACGTAGACTGTTTCGCCGGAGTCGAGCTCGATACTTTCGAGACGACTGTCGAGTTCACTCCGGTGGAGCAGACCTGTTACCCTCTCACCGATGTCGATGAAGATGCCAAAATCAGCGAACCCATCGACTGTCCCGCGATAGTACCGACCGGATGTCAGCTGTCCGGGTTTGGTCCCCCGAAACTCGAAGACGACATCCTCCTCGTGAAGCTCACAGACACGGTCGTCGGCAGATGTGCCACAGATGATGCACGAAGTCATTATGTAATGAAAGTGTATCCGGCCTAAAACTGTTGTCGAATCGGTCCAGCACCCGGACAACTCCCGACACGACGGTCCGGGGAGCTGTCTGAGGGAAGCAACCGAGCTCGACGGGACAACCCGACAGACTCGGTTGGTCAGTCGACGATCTGGGCGTCGTCGGCGGGTTCGAGACGGGTGAGCGGGAATGCGTAGCGTCGGGGGTCGTCGCTGCGGGTCACATCAGCGGCGTAGACGGCCTCGGCGACTGGGTCGTCATGTGGGTACCCATCGTTCGAGGGGTGGGATGCAACAGTCGTGTTCGTGGCAGCGATCTCCACCTCGTCGGCCCGCCGAGGCGAGACGCGGATGACAACTAGTCGGTCACCGGTTTCGCGGTCCAGAACCACGTCACCGGGGTCGAGCCCGCACGCGTCACAGAGCACCGGCGGGTCTTCAGTCGGGACAGTTTCCGTCCCACAGGAGCGGCAGGTCGGGCTGTCACCGGGCGGCGGAACGCGTCCAGCGGTGATCTCCAGCGCGACGCGGCGGAGATGCTTGCACGTCTTGCCGCGCATCCGGGCGTCCGGACAGCTACAGGTCCCGTTCGTGGGGTCGACAACGTAGCGCTCGCCGCTCTCGCTGTCGACAACGTACGTCTCAGCCAGCGGATGGACGGCCATGTGCTCTGTCCACGCACGCAGTCCGCGTTCCGAGAGCGCTCCCGGGTCCGGTGCGAGCGCGACCAGTTCGTCGGCCGCAGGTGGCTTTGTATAGCTCATTTGTATCGAACGCGCCTTTTTTTTGACCGTCGCGTTCGGTTATTGATAGGAACTCCAGTGTCCTAAGTGATTCGGTGCCCCCTGTCGGTACGCCCCACGGAGGGAAACCGGGGATTCCAGCGCATCGATACGGGTGAAACCGCACGACGGTGCCGACACGTGGCCCGCCGGAAGCCGTTACGCAACCCTTTTAGCCGTTCCTACAGAATCGGCGAGCATGGAGTTTGACCGGGACCTGGCCGTGCAGGTCGGCATCACGGTCGCAGTTGTAGCCGTCTTCACACTCGGTCTGGTAGTGCTCAGCACCGCCCTCGGTGACGATGTCCCGGTCGAGGACAGGCAACTCAACGGCACCATCGACGGGACCTACCAGGGCGAGGTCGAGGATGGTGACGTCTCACTGGTCTTCGACGGCACGTTCAACAACGGTGTCGAGATGCGTTTCGACGGCAATATTACAGGGACAGTCGACAACGTCACCCTCGCCGAGGGGCAGTTCGAGGGTGACGTGTCCGGTGCTATCGACGGCAACGCGACCGGGACAGTCATTAACGCGACACTCGACGAGGAGCAAGCACAACTCGCGGGCAGATTCAACGGGACAGCAACCGGGGAAACAGCAGACGACCTCACGGATGTGGGTGGACTCGGCCTTGTGGGACTGATAGCCGCGTTCCTCGTCGCGATGCCGGTGTTCGGCTATCTCATCCAGCGACTCCGGTCCGACGAGGCCTAAACGAGACGACTTGTCCCCGACAGCGGCGTCTCTGAGGCGGTTGGACGGGTCGGGGCCTCGATATCGGCTTGCTGTTGAGGGCTCTGTTCGGGATGCTGGCCTGCAGACTCCTCGACGCCCCAGACCGGGAGATAAACCTACGGAACGGGGCCACCGTCGCGTTTCTTACCCCGATGTTCGGGTTTTCCTATCCCCGGGCACGACCACCCCGTGGGCGACGCCGTTTTCGAGAGTATGTTCGTCGACGTGGCGTTCACGATTCACCTGATGAGAGGCGAATGCCCAACCTCGACAAGCGAGTGAGTCCGCAGACACCGAGCGGGGTAGGGTGGTCGACGCGGCGGTCGGCCCGTTACAGGACCGGCCAGTGACTCGTGGTGCTCTCTGAGAGGCCCCGAACTGTCGAGCACGACCAATTCAGTGTTCCGCGAGTCGCTCCGCTACGTTCGACCAGTGACTCCCTTTCCAGAACCGCTGTTCACAGGATCGACACCGCCAGACGTTGGTCTCCCCGGGGTCCGGAGCGTGGCCGGGTGTCTCCGTCGCCGGCGACACACGGTCGAGCAGTCCGTTGCAGTTGCCACACCGGCACGGCTCCGCCAGCGAGAGCTTAATACCCGCGGCCGCGAGTTCGGAGAGTTTACCGTCGATATCCTTCGAGGTGAGCACCACCGCGTCCGCGGTGCGCACTCCCGAGTTCGCGGTCGCGCGTGAGCAGGCGTCGACCCTCCTCGCGGGCAACCGCGCGGATATCGTCGTCCTCCTCCAGACCTGCGTCGGGGGCGTACACCGTATCGTGGCCACACATCCGCAGATAGCTGACGAGTCGGCCCAGCATGGCGTCAGCCAGCAGACGCTCCCGGCTCATACCCACACTCGGGGGAGCGCACACTTGCAGGTTGCGACCAGTTTGCCAGAACCGAACCCCTAAAGACTGTGGGGCCACCCAAACTGAGTAATGAGAAGTCTCGGCACGGCATCCGCCGCTCCGGGTAATGTAGACACCGGAGAGCTTGAGGTCGGTCGTGGTCGCGACGGCAGCAAGATCACGCTTCCAGTTGCGGTCATCAACGGCCGGCAGGATGGACAGACCCTGTACATGCAGGCAGTCAGCGACGGTGACGAGCTAAACGGACTCGGGGTCATACGGCGAGCAGTCCCGCAGATCGACCCGACAGAGCTATCCGGAACGATACTGGTGGTCGCAATCACCAACTACTTTGCATTTCAGGTGAACGAACACCGCAATCCGGTCGACAACACGAAGCTCAATCGCGCGTACCCTGGCAACGCGGACGGAACCTCGACCGAACGCATCGCCCGCGCCACGTTCGACATCGCAAGCGAGGCCGACCTCGTGCTCGACCTCCACCAGGGTTCGACCTCACGGATGATAGAGGAGGTCCGCGTGCGGTGTGGTCGCCGCCACTCGCTGCACGCGGAGTGTCTCGAACTCGCGAAAGTCTTTGGCTGTGGCTACATCCTCGACCAGAAAGGTCCCGGCGGACAGCTCGCCCGCGCCGCCCCGGACGAGGGTGTGCCGACAGTAGACCCCGAACTCGGCGGGTCGGTCGGACTCGACCCTGACAGCGTCGAGGCGGGTGTCGAGGGTGTGTTCAACGTGCTGGAGTACTACGGGTTCCTCCCCGGACGGGTCCAGCCCCGCGCTCAGACCCGGAGCACCGGATTCGAGCAGTACGGCGCCCCCACGGGGGGGCTGGTCGACTTCGAGGCGGAGCTCGGCCAGCGTGTCAGCTCCGGCACGACGCTGTTTTCGATCACCGATATGTTCGGCGAGCGGCAGGCGACTGTCACGGCTGACTCCGACGGGATACTCTGGCGAACCCGCCGACTCCCGCAGGTTGCCTCCGGTGAGTATATCTGTTCTGTCGGCATCGACATCGACACCCACTAACCGTTTTGAGCACAGCGCATGCTGTTGATCCGACCGAACTGGTGATTCGTCCCCGCCACCGACTCGTCACCGACTCGGTCGGTTCGCACGGTTTGAGGAACGGCGCACAACTCCGCGCACCTGTTTTTTCCATCCTGTGTCGAACGACCGATGAGCGGTACTCACGTTGAATTCGGACGAACTAAGTCACAGAGTCGCTTACAATCGTGTATATGCCAGTGAGATTCGTGACCAAACTTATAAAAACCCTGCTCGGCAGTTCGGAGCGTGACTCCGAGGAGACCGAGACAGGAACGAACATTACTGTCGAGCGTGAGACCGGAGAGGAGTCTGCTGACGACGATGATGAGACGGGGGACCTCACAGAGGAGGAGGAGACGGAGGACCTCGCAGACGAGGAGGAAGAGACCGAGAACATCGCAGACGAGGAGGAAGAGACCGAGAACATCGCAGACGAGGAGGAGGGGACAGAGGACCTCACAGATGAGGAGGAAGAGACCGAGAACATCGCAGACGAGGAGGAGGAGACGGAGGACATCGCAGATGAGGACTTCGGGGAGTCGGTCGAGGAGATACGGGGTATCGGGCCGACGTACAGCGACCGGCTGTCGGGGGTCGACATCGAAACCGTGGACGATCTGGCCGGGGCAGACCCGGCAGCGGTGGCGGAGGCGGCAGAGGTGTCGGAGTCGCGTGTGACAGACTGGATCGCGCAGGCGAAAGACCGGTGACCGCAAGAGAATTAATCGCCGGACCCCTCGAAAGTATGTATGGAAATCGTCACCACACGCGAGGCGTTCGAGGCGGCCGCCGCCGATGGGCCACCGGGAGTCCGGGTGCCTGTCGAGGCGCAGGTGACAGTCGAGGACCCGTTTCTCGCCTACCGGCGGGCCCGGGGTGAGAGTCCGGGCGCGTATCTGGCTACCACCGGTGGACAGGAGGGTTGGGGGTACTTCGGTGTCGACCCCGAGGCTGTCCACGAGGTGGGCACAGAGGGGTCGGCGCTGTCGGAGCTCGACAGGCTGGTCGCGGGCGAGTCACTCCGGCGCGGTGACTGCACGGTCCCGTACCCGTGCGGACTGGTCGGCTGGCTTTCCTACGATGTCGCGCGGGAACTCGAGGCGTTGCCGAACAGTGCCGACCGCGACCGAGAGCTACCGCGCCTGCAACTAGCCCGCTACGGGACACTCGCCTCGTGGGAGGAACCACGGAGCAGTCCGACGAGACTCCGGGTGACAGCCTGTCCACGGGTCGAGCGGCCGGACGAGGAGGCTGTCGACGCCGCCTACGAGCGCGGCCGGCAGCGGGCGCTCGCGCTGGCACGCCGGACACAGGACGGCGACCCGTCGGCGGATGACCCGCCTGTTCGGGCCTCCCGAGCACAGTTCGAGAGCGACTGCGGCGAGGCGGCGTTCGCCGACCGGGTCCGGCGGGTAAAATCCCAGATCCGGGACGGCGACACGTTCCAGGCGAACATCTCACAGCGACTCAGGGCGCCGGCGGCGGTCCACCCGGTCGAGGCGTTCGACGCGCTCCGGACGGTCAACCCTGCGCCGTACTCGGCGCTGCTCGAGTTCCCGGGTGTGGACCTGGTCAGCGCCAGTCCCGAACTGCTGCTCGCCCGCGACGGCGACCGGGTGGTCACCGAACCGATCGCGGGAACCCGTCCGCGCGGCGAGACCGATATCGAGGACGCACAGTTAGAGCGGGACCTGCTGACAGACGAGAAAGAGCGGGCCGAGCACGCGATGCTGGTCGACCTGGAGCGAAACGACCTCGGGAAGGTCTGCCGGTTCGGAACTGTCGACGTGACCGAGTACCGCCGGGTCGACCG
>KE356579.1:893553-900196 GCA_000416085.1 halophilic archaeon J07HX64
TATCCGGACACTCGTCCGTTACGGGGAGGAGTACCACCTCCGTGTGGTGCCGGTATCGTCCACGATTCGGTGCCCGAGCGCGAGTACGCCGAGACACTCGACAAGGGTCGAGCGCTCGTGACTGCCGTTGACCGTGCGCTCGGCGACCGTGCCGACCTGCGGATGAGGACTCACAGATGACCGAGCAATCCGACACCACGACACCGGTAGCACGGGAGGACAGACCGACCGACAGTGTGGAGATAACACCGTCGGAGTCGGGCGAGCACAAGAGTGAGGGCGAGGAACACACAGTCGACACAGACACGCCGACGGTGCTGGTCGTCGACAACTACGACTCGTTTGTCTACAATCTCGCCCAGTACGTCGGCGAACTGGTGGCCGGTCCCGGCCGGGACGGTGACCTGGTCGTCCGCCGGAACGACGCGCTCTCGCTTCCCGATGTCGACGCACTCGACCCCGATGCCATCGTCATCTCGCCGGGACCCGGGACACCACAGGAGGCAGGTGTCTCGATACCGCTGTTCGCCCAACGGAGCTACCCCACCCTCGGTGTCTGTCTCGGTCACCAGGCACTCTGTGCGGCGAGCGGCGGGACCGTCGGCCACGCACCGTCGGTCGTCCACGGAAAGTCCTCGACAGTGACCCACGACGGGACCGGGGTGTTCGCCGGCCTGCCCGACCAGTTCGAGGTCGGCCGGTACCACTCGCTCGCGGTCGCACCGGGTGACCTCCCGGAGGGACTCGTCGCGACCGCCCGCACAGAGGACGATGCCGGTGTGGTGATGGGTGTCCGGCACGACTCCCAACCCCACGTCGGTGTCCAGTTCCACCCGGAGAGTATACTCACTCACGAGGGAATGGATATGCTGAACAACTTCCTGCGGGAGTACTCGCCTATCGACCCCGGTGGACCGGCGAAAACCGGGGACTGGGCCGATGGCTGAGGCGGTCTATCACGTTGACGGCGAACTTGTGCCCGCAAACGAGGCGACAGTCAGCGTGCGCGACAGGGGATTCATGTACGGCGATGCGGCCTTCGAGACGCTCCGGGTGTACGGCGGGACACCGTTCCGGTGGACGGCACACGCTGACCGACTCGAACGGACCTGTGAGACGCTAGGCTTTGCCGGGGCGGTCCCGCCGGCGACAGAGCTCCGGGCGCGCGTCGACGAGACACTCGCGGCGAACGATATGACGGACGCGTACCTCAAGCTATCAGTCACCCGTGGAGTACAGCCCGGGAAGTTGACACCGGACGCGGCGGTCGACCCGACAGTGGTTGTGATGGTCAGCGACCTCCCCCGTGCTGGCAGCGAGGGCGAACGCGTCTGGGACGGCCCCGCACAACTGCGCACCGTCGACACCGAGCGGGTGTCCGATACTGCACTCCCGTCCGGCGCGAAGACCCACAACTACCTGAACGGGATCCTCGCGCGACTCGAACTCCGCGAGACCGGGGCCGACGAGGCGGTCCTGTGCTCGGCAGCGGGTACACTCACCGAAGGTGCGGCGAGCAACCTCTTTTTTGTTCAGGAGGACACGCTCCGGACGCCAACCGCGGAGTTGCCGCTGTTACCGGGTGTCACACGCGAGGTGGTCCTCGAGTGTGCCAGGGACCTCGGTGTGCCGGTCGAGACAGGGCGGTACCGTCTGTCAGCGCTGGAGAGCGCGACGGAACTGTTCGTCACGAACTCCACCTGGGAGGTGCGTCCGGTCACCGGGGTCGACGGCGACGAGTTCGCGGTCGGCCCGGTCACCAATCGGCTGCAGAGGGCGTTCGACGAGCGTGTCGAGCGGCTGTACTGACTGGACACGCCGGACACCGGCCGCCAACGGCGCTCAGCCGAAACTGTCGAACGTCGACTGCCCGCCCGAACCGACGTACTCGGCGGCCCGTTCGAGCGCCGAGGTGAACGTCTCGCGCTGACTCGGGTCGTACAGCGTCGCGGCGGGGTGGACACAGACGAGCACCGGAAAGCTGTGCCCATCCGCCGTGAGACCGTCGAGGTCGCCGGCCTCGGCGGTCACCGCGACCGACCGGTCGAGCAGGTGTTCGGCCGGCACCTTGCCGAGCGTGACCACCAGTTCGGGGTCGACTGCCGCGATCTCGCGCTCTATGTACCCGCGGCAGTTCCCGAGTTCCTCGGTCGTCGGGTCGCGGTTGTCCGGCGGGCGGCACCGCACGCAGTTGCTGATGCGTACGTCCCCCCTTGCCAGACCGACCTCCCTGAGGCCGTCGTCGAGCACGTCTCCGCTCCGGCCCACAAACGGTTCACCGTTCTCGTCCTCCTGTGCGCCGGGTGCCTCGCCGATCAGGAGCAGATCGGCCGCCGTCGGTCCGGTCCCGTCGACGATGCGACTCCGGGAGTCGACGAGCGCCGGACATCGCGTGCAGTCCTCGACACATATCTGCTCCGAGTTCCAGCCGTCCTCGTCCATACCCATCTGAGTGTCCCCCGAAATAAAGAACCTACTCCTCGTTGTTCTCGGAACCCGGTGGGTGTGACAGTCGTCGAAGTTCGTCCGCCCCGCGGGCCGCGAGTCGCGCGACCCGGACCGGTTCCGGGCGACCACCCTCGCGGGTGAACGCACGGACGACCTCGACCTCGCGGTCGTCTGTGAAACCGACCCCACGCACAAAGAGTCGGTTGTCCCCGACTGCGACCGGGTGACGCGGTGGCTGTGCGCGGTAGGTGGCCATGCGACGGTCGCGCGCTTCCCCGGTAAACGCATCGTCGATACCGGCCTCTAGCCCCTCGCTTGCCTCGAAACTCACAGAGAGCACCGGCAGTCCCGTTGCGTCGTGCAGACGGTGCAGATTGAGTATGTTGAACCAGGCCGGGGCGATACCGGCAGTGAGCAGGAACTGTACGTCCTCGCGCTCGAGGCGGGAGAAGAGGTCCAGAACCGCGTCGGTCGCGTCGGTTCCGCCAACGGTGCAGGAACCGAACGCGAACCCGTCGACGACGCTGTCCGCACGGACCACACAACCGGCGAGCGTGCTCTCCGCACCACGGTACGACTCCGCGATGCCGAGCGCACGCGTCCCGGGCTTCACGTGTTGTCCTTTATATCCTCTAGCTTGTCGAGCAGTTCGTCGTTCGAGGCGGTGAACTCGAACTCGACCGCCCCGTCGTGTTCATTTTCGTCTGTGTCCACGCCGTCACCCTCGTCGAGGTCGGCGTCGTACTCCTGATTGTCTTGTTCGCTTTCATCATAGCTCCCGAACCCCATGCAGTTGTGCGTTAGCTCTTCACACACAAAAATGAATCGACGTCTGTGGAACCTGGTGGGCTCGCCCGGAGTGGGTGGTCACGCCAGGTCGTCCCCGAGACTGTCGCGGCAGGCGCGCTCGGCCCGGCGGAGCACCGCACGGACCGGCAGGTCGGTGCGCCGGGAGACGGCGAGCGCATCGTCGAACTCGGCGCTGATGTCGTAGATGTCGTCGCCGATCCGCGCGATCTTCACCGTCACCTCGACGCCCTCGCCGTCGATCTCGAGTGTGACCTGGTGTTGCTCTCGGTCGGCGACGAACCGGTGGCCGCTGCCGTGTTCACGGACACCGAGCGTGCCGGTTTCCTCGGCGAGTCGGCGTGCGACCCGGCGGGCGTGACCGGACTCGACGACTACCTTCACCAGGTGGCCCGGGCGGGACTTCTTCATCGTCGTCGGGAGCACAGTTACATCGAGTGCCCCAGCCTCAGTTAGTGTGTCTTGGAGTCCGCCGAGTGCCTCCGGTGTCGCGTCGTCGAGATGTGTCTCGAGTACCGTCACCGGCTCGCGCCGGAGATTGCCGGTTCCTGTGCCCGTGAGCACCCGGAGCACGTTCGGATGCTGTTCGAACGACCGGTCACCGGCACCGTATCCGGAGGACGAAACCTGGAGCGAGGGAAGCGATTCGACACCTTCGGCGGCGTGTGTGAGGATGGCCGCTCCCGTTGGCGTGAGCAGTTCGGCCTCGACCGGCCCGCTCCGGAGCGACCAGTTTGCACGCTCCGCGAGCTGGACGACCGCCGGTGCCGGGACCGGATAGACACCGTGGCTCATCTCGACGACCCCGCTGCCCGCCGCGAGCGGCGTCGTCACCACCCTGTCGGGGTCGATATCGGCGAGCAACAGTGCCGCACCGACCACGTCCGCGATCGCGTCGTCTGCTCCCACCTCGTGGAATGCTGTCTCCGCGAGGTCTGTCCCGTGGACAGCTGCCTCCGCCTCGCCGAGCAACTCGAAGATCGCCAGCACGTCGGTTTCGACATCTGCCGGCAGACCGAGCGACTCGATCACCTCGACCACCTCCGGGAACGTCCGGTGCGGCCCGGCACCCTCGGCGCGGTCCTGATGGTCGTTATTTTCGGTGTGCTCGTGCGTTCCGTTGTGGTTCTGAGAGTCGTTGCTCTCGGTGTGCTCGTGCGTTCCGTCGTGGACGTGTCCACCGGAACCGCCCTCGGCTCTCTGACCGGTTCGGCGGACTGTGACGGTAGTTGCCTCGATGCCACAACGAGTGGCGGTTCCGATGTCGTACAGCACGTCGAGTTGCGCCTCGACGGGGTCGAGAACAGCGGGGTCTGCGCCTGCGGCGAGCAGGGCACCGAGCAGCATGTCGCCGCTCGCACCCATCCGACCGTCGAACGCGAGTATCATATCAGCGCCCGCGTGGCAGCGACAGCATCGTCGAGCGAGGGGGCATCGAACACCCGCTGTCCGATGTATGCGTTTGTCCCCGCACAGTAGAGATCCCGGACGGTCTCGACGACGCCGTTATCGAGTGACTCCGGGCCGCACTCACAGAGCCCCCGCCAGTCGGCGACCCCGTCCCGGGCCGCCCGCTTCTTCGCCGCCGAGACGCTCTCGACCCACCCGGATTGAGTCCGGCGGTGATACTGGCGCAGGACCTCCTTCGAGACCTGCTGACTGTCGCTGGAGAACCTGTTCTCGTCGAACGTTCCGACGACATCGGCGACGCGAATCTCGCCGTCGTGGTACAGACACTCGATTTTGCCGTCCTGGTGGACCAACCCCGCCTGTGAGGCGCGCTCTGTGACCAGTCTGTTCACCTCGCGGGCAACGGCCTCGAGCGTTTCGAGCGACGCAGACCCCGCGAGGCGTGTCGCCTCGGCCCGGTCGAGATACCGGTCCTGCTCCTCGAACTTCGTCGAGAACTCCACGACCGGTTCGGGGAGGTCGACCGCCTCGGCGGGCCACTCCGTGAACGCGAGTCCGACAGCGTCAGGCGTCGTGCGCCTGCGCAGCGACGAGCCAACCGGCACCCGGTTGCGGAACACCACCTCCAGCGGGATCAGGTAGTGCTCCCCGGTCGCCCCGAAGTAGTCGTCGTACGCGTAGTCACCGTCGGCAAACGGCAACTCGGGTGTACGTGTCAGGTCGATTGCCATCTCGGTCGGCGGTGAACCGGCGGCGAGCGCCTCGTCGACACCGACAACCGCACCGTCCGAGCGGACGCCGCGGTAGTGTGTGTCGACCCCACGGTCCTCGAGTAGTTCGAAGTTGAACGCCCCCATCGTGCACAGCGATGCCCCCTTGTCGGGGATGGTGTCGGGCATCCTCCCCCAGTCGAACACGGAGTAGTCGTCGGTGAACACGAACGCACCCCGACCGAGTGACCCGTCGGTTGGCGGCTGCTCGACCCTAAACGCCTTGACGCTCGTCATCACCCCCTGTTCGATACCGATCAACATATCACTGTTCCTCGGCCGATGCTCGCAAAGGAACTGCCTCGCCGCATCGCTCCGCACACCCCGCGATGCCCTCTGTGTCACGCTCTGCGTGGTGCACTCTATGTCGCGCTCTGCGTGACACGCTCTATCTCACGCTCTGTCGCCGCAGAGGTCGACAAAGTTCCGGAGGATGCGCAGGCCAGTCTCCCCCGACTTTTCGGGGTGGAACTGGGTGCCAAAAACGGTTCCAGACTCGTTGGCGACGATACTCGGGAAGGAGAGACCGTAGTCGGTTGTCGAAACAACGGCGTCACCGTCGTCGGGGTCGGCGTAGTATGAGTGGACGAAGTACGCGTACTCCCCGTCGACACCGGCGACCAGCGGGTGCTCGCGCTCGACCTGGAGACGGTTCCAGCCCATCTGTGGCACCCGCACGCTGTCTGGAAAGCGGAGGTTCGTTCCCGGGATCAGATCGAGGCCCTCGGCATCGCCCTCACCGGCGTGGTCGGCCTCCTCGCTGGTCGAGAGCAGCATCTGCATCCCGAGACAGATGCCGAACAACGGTTTCCGTTCCTCGGTCTGTTCGATGAGCGCCTCGCGGAACGGGCCGGCGTTGTCCATCCCCTCGCTGAATGCGCCGACCCCCGGCAGAATGAGTCCGTCTGCCACATCGAGTGCTGCCGGTTGTTCGACGAGCGCCACGGACGCGCCGGCGCGCTCGAGTCCACGGGTGACACTCCGAAGATTCCCCAACCCGTAATCCACCACCGCAATCTCGGGGTCTTCACGACTCACTGGCATACACCCGCGTTCGGTATCGGCCGATAAGTGCATTTGTATTCGTCGCCTCGGACCACAACCCCTAATTCCGCTGCTGTCTCACCCACGAGTGTGCTTGAGTTCGCAGTGGCCCGGATGCGCTCCGCCTGCTCGCGATCCCGTTTTCGCGTACGTCGCCTGGCTCG
>KE356579.1:900246-902233 GCA_000416085.1 halophilic archaeon J07HX64
CCGACACCGTACGCCTCGACGTCCGGTCCCCGCTTGTCCTGGTCGACGACGTGGTGGTGGACCCGCTCGTCTGGAACCTCCGCGGCCTCGAGTGCCGCGGCGAAGTCCGGAAGCTGTGCCCGGCAGTCGCCACACCAGTCACCACCCCAGACCCGGTAGGTCAGGTCGTCGTGCTCGGCGAGCGTCTCGACGGTCTCCTCGTACGCCCCGGGGGTCCAGACGGGGTTCGGTTCGAGTGTCGCGAGTGACATAGACAGATTCAGTGACGGGTTCGCATAAGCCCGCGGGTCTCTGTTGTTCCGTGCTCACCGGTCGTTCCGTGAATACTCACACGGTCACGAGTCCGCCGGAACCGACACACAGACGGCTCCCGTAGGCACCCACAGACGCCGGTCCCGGTCGGACTCACTCCGGTACAGTTAGGCCCGTCGGGACCGACGACCACACACGATGCACCCGATAAAGGACAGCGTCCACGACTACATCACGCTCGATGCCGTCGCGGCGGACCTGCTCGATACGCCGACCGTCCAGCGGCTCCGACACATAAAGCAGCTCTCGACGGTCCGGCTCGTCTTTCCCTCTGCCAACCACACTCGTCTGGAGCACAGTCTCGGCGTCTACCACCTCGCGGATACCGCACTGTCACACCTGGACGTCGACGCCGACCGGGCCGCACACGTCCGCGCCGCCGCTCTCCTCCACGACGTGGGACACGGCCCCTACGGTCACCAGACCGAGACCCTCATCCAGCGCCGGACCGGGCTCGACCACGACGAGGTCGCCTGGCTGCTGACCGACGGTGACCGGCCGGTCTGTCGGGTGCTCGAGCGCCACGGGTTAGACCCGGCGCGTGTCGCCGCCTACGTCGCGGGCGAGGGTGAACTCGGACAGCTCGTCTCGGGTGAACTCGACGTCGACCGGATGGACTACCTGGTGCGAGACGCCCACCACACGGGGGTCCCCTACGGCAGTATCGACCACGAACGGCTCGTTCGACAGCTCCACGTCGAGAACGGCTCGCTCGTGCTCGGTGAGGGCAACGTCGCCACCGCGGAGTCGATGCTGCTCGCCCGCTCGCTGATGAACGCCACCGTCTACCGTCACCACGTCTCCCGGGTCGCGGGGGCGATGGTCGAGCGGGCGAGTGAGCGCTACCTCGACCGAACCGACACCAGCGTCGGGGCGTTTCGCCGGATGGCCGACCACGACCTGTTGGTCGGACTCGTCGAGGCGGTTCCCGAATTCGGCCGCCGTATCGAGCACCGGAACCTGTACAAGCGCGCCGTCTGGGCGAGACTCGGGACGGTTCCCCCGGGAACGGTCGAGGTCGGTCACGAGGGGGAGCGCCGGGCCGAGCGGGAGATAAGCGACCGCGCGGGCGTCGAGACACACGAGGTGGTCGTCGACGTGCCGCCGCGACCGGCGCTAAAGGAGTCCGCGACCGAGGTGGTCGTCGACGGACATGTTCAGCGGCTCGGGGACGCCTCCGAGCTCGTGGCGAGCATCCGCGACGCCGAGCGGGCCCGCTGGCGTCTCGGTGTCTACTGTCCCGCCGAACACGTCGACGCTGTCGCCGACGCCGCGACGGCGGTGCTCGGGCTCCGGCCACCGGCCTGAGACAGTGCGACGAGCCACGTCCTGCCGACCGCGCCGTGACACCGGGATATACCGGGGTCGGACTCCGGCGGTGAGTCGTTGTGTGGGGACTGGAGACGAGGAGGGCCCGACTCGATGACTGTCGACCGGGAGCGGCTGGTGGCCGTCTGGCGGCGTGTCACCGCCCTCTCGTGGCCGGTGATGGTCGAACAGGTCACCCGGACGCTGATGCGGACCACCGATATCCTCGTCACGGCGCTTTTCTCGCCACTCGCCGTCGCGGCGATCGGGCTCGCAGACCTGTACGCTCGACTGCCACTACGCATCGGTCTCGGGCTGAGCGCGGGTGCGATTGCACTGTCCAGTCAGGACACCGGCAGCGGTGCGA
>KE356579.1:902283-903506 GCA_000416085.1 halophilic archaeon J07HX64
CGCCATCTCTGTTGGCTTTGTCGTACCGCTCGCCTACACCTTCTGGTGGGTCGGTGGGTTCGGCGGCGCCGACGCAAAGGCGTTTTTTGTCGTCGCGGTGCTGTTCCCGGTCTACCCGGTGTACACAGTCGGTGGTGAGACGCTCGTGTGGCTGTTCGAGGCGGTGCCCGGGGCGAACTACGTCGGGACACTCCCGCTGGTCGAGCCCAGTATCGGGGTGTTCTCTCTCACGATTCTCTCGAACACAGTGGTGATTGGAGCGCTGTACCCGGTGGCGCTGGCAGCCCGAAACGCCGCTGTTGGCTACATCTCGCCGGGGATGCTCGTCGCGAAACCGGTCCAGTGGGACCGCGCGACCGACGAGTACGGTACCCTGTTGCAGATGCCGGACCGCTCGCTCCGGGGGAGTCTCTCGCTGTCGGGACTGTCGGCGTATCTCAGCTTTCGCGGACTGGACCTCGACGCGCTCCGGATGTACCTACGCTGGCGGGGGCTCTCGCTCGCGGCTCTGCGCGAGGACCCCGACCGATACCGCAACCCTGCGTCGCTCCCACCGGATCCGAACCCTCCCGGTGACGGCGCCATCCCGACGGAGGGCTGGCCGGATACCGGTGACTTGGACGGGACAGACAGCGAGACGACCGCGGTTGCGTTCGGCGACGCCGAGCCCTGGGCCCCGGAGACACACCTGACCGCCGGGGATGCTGACCCCTGGGGTGCGGCGGCGTTTCTCGACCAGATCGAGGGCTCTGCCTACGGTACCTCGCCCGCCGCGCTCCGCGAGGGACTCGACGCGCTCGCCGACGACGATATCGTCTGGATCTCACCGGGTATCCCGTTTCTCGTCCCGATGTTTGTCGGACTGGTGCTCGCATTTGTCTACGGTGACCTGCTGTTCGGACTGTTCCGTGTGCTCGGTGTCGGCACGGCCTGAGACTCACAGAAGCAGGATAGCCTCCGAGATCGTCTCGACGACTGTCTCCCAGACCGAGAACCCTGTCTGTGTGGCGAGTACAGTGTCCAGGCCGAAAAACGCGAACAGCGCCGCCCCGAGGAAGTGGGCCTTTCGCAGGTCGAACCGGTGGGCGAACCGGTGGAAGAGGTACGCGTTCGCCAGGCTCACCGGGATGATCGCCAGCATCTCACCGACCCAGATTGCCGGTGTCGCCCCGTACTGGGCCGCCAGGCCGATTGTGACTATCTGTGTCTTGTCGCCAAACTCG
>KE356579.1:908994-914894 GCA_000416085.1 halophilic archaeon J07HX64
TGTGTCCCGGCACATGTCTGCGCTCTCGCTCATACGCCACTTTTTGATTGGTCTAATTTAATAGTTTTGGTGTTCACACCACGGCGATCCAGGAGCATCTGCTCCCGCTCCGTGGTTGTTCCGGAATCCGACAGGTTGTAGCATCTGTTCTCGTTCCGGGCGGGCACCAACCGGTTCGATACAGTCGGGTGAACAGATCAGAAGTCGACGTTCGCCACGCGAGTGTTCGTCTCATCGGATCACGAGGGGAACATCACCGACTCTGTGGTTGGGTCGACACGCACCCGGTCACCGATCGGGAGCGGGGCAACCGGGGTCGTGTGCCCGAAGTCGAGTCCGGACACCAGAACCGCCTCGGGGTTGTACCGGCGGACGGCATCCCGGACAGCGGTCCACTGCCGCTCACGGTACGTCTCACGGGCATCCTCACCGGGGTCGTGTTCGTGGGTACGGGTTTGCGGACGGCCGACCAGTACGGCGTCGAACCGACCGAGCAGACCGCGCTCACCCATACACGAGAGCATCAGTTCGACCGTTTCTGCACTCGGCAGTTGCTCGGACGTTTCGATTGCGAGCACACTACCCTCGACCGCATCGGGCGACGGACAGGCCCGGTTGCCCGCCAGCAGTCCGTGGAGCACCGAGAGACAGCCTCCCCAGAGTCGACCCTCGACCGTCTCCGCCGGACCGTCCCACTCCCAACCCGGGTTCTCCTCGAACGCCGGGTCTGTGTCCGCGTAGTCGTCGTCCGCCCAATCCACGGGGTCGTCGGTCCAGCGCTCTGCAGGGTCGAGACTCCCGAGTGTCTCGTCGAACAGCGCCCGGCGGAGATACCGCTCGTTGTACGCCGGCAGTCGACCCGCCGTGGCGATGTCGGTCATCAGCGTGCCGCCGTAGTAGGAGACGATACCACAACCCCAGAGGTAACTGGCGAGACACGAGTTGTCGCTCGTGCCGAAAAACCGGGTGGGGTTCTCCCGGAGGATATCCGGGTCGAGGTGTTTCAGGATCCGTATCTGGTCTGCGCCGCCGATTGTGGCGAACACGGCACTCACGTCCGGGTCGCGGAACGCGCCGTGGATGTCGTCGGCCCGCTCTGCCGGGTGCTCGGACAGGTACTCGAGCCCTCGCTCGGCTGTCGGGTACACCACCGGGTTCAGGTCGAACCGCTCGCGTAACCGGTCGACCCCGAGGTCGATGATATCCGGGTACACCGCCGCCAGACCGCTTGCCGGGGCGACAACCGCAACCTCGTCCCCGGGGGATGCGGCGGGTGGCCGCACGAACGACTCTGGACGGGTTAGCTCGCGCATACTGGCATTGACGAGTAGCTCTAAAATAACGACTTCGCCGGGTCGCCGTGACCGTCGCCAGACCGGATTCGGTATAGCGACATACCGTTTACAACAGGCACAGGTCGGGAGACACTTGTGGGACGGGTCAGACACTGTTCGACAGGAGCAGACGGCAGTCAATCGAGAAACGGCTTCGAGGTGTCGAACGAGTCGGTTCGGATCGACTCGGCGAGTCCGTCGGTGTCGAGATCACCGACCGCGCCGGGGTACTTTCGCTGGAAGTAGCCGACGATGTTCTCGATATCCCGGACGAGCAGTTCGTCGGCGTTCTCGTGGTCGGTCGGAACAGCCTGGGGCCAGTCGAACACCGTGACACCGTCGGTGTCGACGAAGACGTTGTACTCACTCATGTCGGCGTGGACGTACCCTTCGCGGTAGGTAGTCGTCATCTCCTCGAGCACGAGGTCGAGCACCGGCCGGGCCTGTGCGGGGTCGAGTTTCGAGCGCGCGAGTTCGACGGCGTCGATGCGGTCCATCACGATCGCGTGACGATTGTGGTCGATCGGACGCGGGACCGACACCGTCGGGTACAGGCTCTCCAGGGTCTCGTACTCGCGCTCGGCGGCCTTTCGGGCGGTGTAGAGCCAAGAGACGTGGTCGTGGTCGGCGGTGTACTCGCGCTCGCGGTTCACCTCGCGGAACTCGGTGTACCCCTCGCGGTGGAACTTCAGCGCGAGCGGCCGGTAGGACCGCACCTCGTAAACATCGCTCTCCTTTCCGACACCCAGCGGTGCACCGACCCCCTCCAGGGTGTCGCGCTCGGCGAACGTGTGCAGAGCCAGCGCGTCGTACCCCTCGAAGGTGAGCTGGTAGCCGACGTACTGGATCGTCTTTCGCTCCAGCAATCCCCGGGTTTCACAGCGGTCGATACGGTAGTCGACCTCCTCGCTCGTCAACCGGGAGAACTCCGGCACCTTCCCGCGGGCGACCCACTCCGAGAACCGCATCCCCTGCTCCAGTCCGGAGAGTAGATAGAAATCCTCGTCCTCCAGCTCGGCGATATCGCTCGCGACGTTCCGGACCATCAGCGATAAGTACTCGCTGGATTCGTATAACACCAGCGTCCGCCTCCGAACGTCTCGACTCTCCTGTTTTGTAACACGGTGAACCGCCTCATAATCCTGTGGTTCGAAACCACGAAGCCCCGTCCCGAGGGCAGTGTTCCCTCGAACGCCCTCTCGCTACCCGATTCGACCACTGTTAAACCATATCTCGCTATACGAAACCGAATTCGGCACGGGCCCGACCGGCTCTGCACGCCCAGTCTGGCGCCGGAACGCCCGTGGAGCACAGACAACCATCTGTGAGACCCCCAAAACGTCGCTCACAGAGTTCGACCCCTCAATCTGACGAGTCCAGACACTCGAAACCAGACCTGTCAAAGCTGTCTCGACGGACGACGAAACTGGCTCTGTTGCTGTCGGGTCGACGGATAACAGTCGAACCGGCCGGCAGTGTCGGTCACCCGAGCAGCTTCTGTCGGTACGCGCCGGCGAGTGTCCGGACCACGAGTCGGTCCCGCGGGTCGAGCCCGTACCCCCCGAGCACGGCCAGATAGACGCCAACCCCGGCCGGGACCCCGACTGCGACGGCCGGCCAACCGGGGACGGTGACCCGAACAGCAAACATCACGCCGAGGGCGACTAACCCCGCCCCGAGCGGTGGCAGGAACGTTCGGTCGAACGGCCACAGCCCCTCGAACCGGCGGAGCAACACCACCTGGATACCGTTCTGGACAGTGACTGCCAGCGAGGTCCCCAGAGCGGCACCGGTGAGTCCGAACAGGCTGACAAAGGCGTAGGTCAGCCCGAGATTGAGCACGGCGAGCAGCCAGTCGAGGGTCATCCGTGCGTACTGGTGGTTAGTCATCATCAGCAGCCACCCGGTCGCACCGACGGCGCTCCCGACGAACACCCCACCCAGATAGACAACCAGTGGTCTGTACCCCTCTGTGTAGGCCGGGCCGAACACGCCGAGCAGGGTCGGTCCAAACGCGACAAACACCGCGAGCACCGGGACCACGGTAGTGACGATGAGCCGCGTCACCGAGGTGTAGACGGCGTTCAACTGGTCGACCTGTCCCCTGCTGTAGAGCTCCGATGCAACCGGGGGCAGTAGCTGGTTGAACGAGCGGAGCGGGATCCACGCGAGCGCGACCAGCACGAGCACGGCGTTGTAGACACCGGCGGCGCTCGCGGTCAGGAGCAGACCGACCAGGAGCACGTCGAGCCGGTTCTGGAACACCCGTCCGAACTGGCTCATCGCGGCCGGTGCCGCGTGGTTGTAGAACCGTCGGGCCTCCGCTCGAGCGCCCTGCAGTGTTCCCTGGATCCCCGTTATCTGTCCCGTGAGCGGAACGATACCGACCGCGAGCAGACCCGTGCAGACGACGATACCACCCGCGACCCCCGCCGACGAGTAGCCGAGCGAGAGCGCGGTGACCCCGCCGACGAGTCGCACCACCGGGCGGAGCACCCGGTTCAGCACCACCTCACCACGGGCGGATCTGACTGCCCGGAAGATACCGGCACTAGTGCTGACGACACCGAGCAGCGCGACGAGAACCCCGAACGCCCGCAGTGTCGCCGGAAACCCGGGTTGTTCGACGGTGATATCGTTGACAAACGGGGCCGAGACCCAGACGAGTGTGGCGAGCACACCCCCGGAGACCAGGGTGGTCGCGTAGGCCAGACCGACGAGAGTCGACCGGCGCTCCGGGTCGTCCTCGTAGGCCGGGAGATACCGCTGGAGAGCCGGAACACCACCGAACGTGACGACCCGGACCAGTAGCTGTGCAATCCGCCACGCGAGCGCGTAAACGCCGTACGCGACCGGACCGAGGCCGCGGGCGAGTATCGCCTCGAGTAGCGTCGTCAGCGCGCGCTGACCGAGGTGGCCGCTGGACGCGACGACAGCGCCGCTGGCGATTGTCAACAGCGCCTCGCGTTCCTCGTCTGGAACCGACTCTCCGTTACTGGACACTCGTCGTACCACTGTTACTCGACCGGTCGGGGGCATAAGTAGCGCTATCTCGAACCGGGACACGGCAACAGGTTGGTGCACGGAGCGGTGGTGAGGGCAGAGCAGACAGTGGTGATTCGGGCGTCGGTGTGGACCCAAACCGATATTAGAAGCTACGACAGAGTTACTGGTGGGGCACGTAGCTCAGTCTGGATAGAGCGTCGGACTTCTAATCCGACGGTCGTGGGTTCGAATCCCATCGTGCCCGTTGTCTGCGAACGACAGTGAGCAGCGACGGCACCGGGATTCGAAGTAGAGAAACGCGAGCGGAGCGAGCGTCTCGGGTGGTTCGAATCCCACCGTGCCGGTGAAGCCATCGAGCGTTTCGCGTAGTTCGAATCCCATCGTGCCCGTTGTCTGCGAACGACAGCGAGCAGCGACGGCACCGGGATTCGAAATAAACGAGTCGCGCGCGGCGAAGCAACTGTTTCGCGTAGTTCGAATCCCGTCGTGCCTGTGAAGCCGCTGAGCGTTTCGCGTAGTTCGGACTTCGCCCGCCGCGAAGTCCCCAGAGGCGGGCGACACAAGGCCCGCGCTGTTGTCTCACTCGGCGTGTTCGGACAGGAGAGCGGCCGTGTCGACCGTCCCAGCCGTTCGTACGCGGCCGCCTCGTAGTCGAGCGAGAGAACTGGGATCTGCGTACCGTCCACATCGACGACAGTTCGATGCTCGGAGACATCGACCGGCGGTTCCCACGTCCCGTCGGCTTGTCGCTTCTGCACCGCACCCATCACCTCGATACGAATCCCGTCGAGCACGAGCGCACCGAAATGAGAGCGAATCGACCCCGTTTCGGCAAACGACACCGGTTCGACACACTGTTTCGGAAACAGCTCTTCGACCGCGTAGGCCCCCTCTGCGGTTGTCTGCAGGTCGATATCGTCCGGTGTCAACGCCACACCCTGCAGCGCGAAACTGGTAGAACCCGTGAGTGCCCACGTCACGGAACGGTCCGCGAGCCTCGATGAGAGTGTCCCGAGCACGTCGAGATATCGCTCGTCGAGCGAGACCATCCCTACGTAGAGCTACCGAAATCAGGGGTTCTAAAAACCTCGCCTCTACGGTCGACACCGGTCCCGTCTGCCGCGGCCAGCGTTACGAGCCCGCGAGGGTGCCCGAACAGATTACCGTCGAGTCGCCGTCTACAACGTCGAGCACCGCGCGGAGGTCCGCTTCACTCTGGTAGAGACCGCACCCGTCGATGTCACCGCTGTCACCACGCCCCGCCAGCGGGGGTGACCAGCCTGAACTCGCCGGTGAGGTGTGGGACGACGGTGATAGGTGGCGGGTTCCGGGGGAGCCGTACAGGGGTGCGAGCGACGGTCCGTCGTCGTGTCGTTTGCACGCGATAGGTCTGTCACCTGTCGAGTAAAACATCCACAGTCACAGGACACGCGCGGCTCGGGACAGCGAAACCCTCACACCGCGCGGGTCCATTTGGAAACTCGTACACAACAGCGTGCTACGCTCGCGAGGTATCGCGTGTGCTATCGCGTCTGTACACACTTCGTGGGCGAGTGAGAA
>KE356579.1:914914-916980 GCA_000416085.1 halophilic archaeon J07HX64
GGTCTGCTCTCGGTGACCGAACAGCACACCGAGACGCTCACACTCACCGACGAGGGCCGGCGGTACGTCACGGAGGGCCTGCCCGAGATCCGACTGTACGAGGCCGCACGCGAGACAGGCCAGGCGGCCGAGGGTCTCCCGCTGGGTGCGGTGCTCGACGCCGCCGGTCTCGAGGGTGAGACGGTCGATATCGCGCTGGCAAACTTCGCGCGAAAGGGGTACGGCGATATCGAGCACGGTGAACTGCGTATCGACCCCGGGGCCGACCCCGACGACGACAGCGGCGCGGCGGCGCTTGCCACGCTCGCGGCGAGTGAGGAACCGCCGACGGGATCGGTCGACCGTCTCGTCGAGCGCGGCCTCGTCGAGCGCACCGAGGACACCCGCCGACTGGTAGGGCTCACACAGGCAGGTGTGACCAAACTGATGGCGGGGGTCGAGGTCGCCGGACAGGTCGACCAGCTCACACCGGAGCTGCTCACGAGCGGGGAGTGGCGCGACGCCGAGTTCGCCGAGTACGACGTCGCCGCCGAGGCACCGGACGTGGGGTCGGGTCGCAAACACCCGCTCCGGCAGATGGCCGACCGGGTAAAGAGTGTGTTCGTCGGGATGGGGTTCGAGGAGATGCAGGGGCCGACCGCCGACGCCGACTTCTGGATTCACGACTGCCTGTTCATGCCACAGGACCACCCGGCGCGCACACACTGGGACCGCTTCGAGCTCTCACAGCCCGAGCGAATCGACGAGATCCCGTCTGAACTGGTCGAGCGCGTCCGGACCGCTCACAGCGAGGGGGCGGGTCCGGACGGTGAAGGGTTTCACTCACCCTGGGATGAGGGGTTCGCGCGCAAACTCGCGCTCCGCGGGCACACCACCTCGCTGACGGCCCGTCATCTCGCGGGCGAGGCGCAGGGCGAACTGGAGCCGCCACAGCGGTGGTTCAGTGTCGAGAAGGCATACCGCAACGACGAACTCGACGACACCCATCTGCTCGAGTTCTACCAGATAGAGGGGTGGGTGATGGCCGAGGAGCTGTCGGTGCGTGACCTGATGGGCACGTTCACCGAGTTCTATCGGCAGTTCGGTATCACCGACCTGGAGTTCAAACCCACCTACAACCCGTACACGGAGCCGAGTTTCGAGCTGTTCGGTCGCCACCCCGAGACCGACGAACTGATCGAGATCGGCAACTCGGGGCTGTTCCGGCCGGAGATGCTCGACCCGCTCGGTGTCGAGGCCGACGTGATGGCGTGGGGGCTCGCGCTAGAGCGACTGCAGATGCTCGCCACCGGCACAGAGGATATCCGTGATGTCCACGGAACACTGGTCGATCTCGAGTATCTGCGCACCGAGGAGGTGACCTACTGATGCCTGTTATCGAGGTCGATCCCGGTGAACTGCGGGAACTGGCCGGTCTGGGCGTCGACGACGAGACACTGCTTGCGGATCTGTTCGGTCTCGGTATCGAGTGCGAGGGCGAAACCGACGAGGGTGAGTTCAGACTGGAGTTCGAGCCCGACCGGCTGGACTGGCTCTCGGTCGAGGGGTTGGCCCGCGCGCTCCGGTACCACTACGGCGAGGCTCGCGGTGTCTACGTGCCCGACGCGAACGACCCCGAGTGGACAGTCGAGGTGCGGGACACACCCCCGGAGCGACCGTACGTCACAGCCGCGGTTGTCCGGGGACTCGACCTCGATACCGACTCGCTTTCGTCGCTCATCCAGCTGCAGGAGAAGCTCCACGCCACGATGGGGCGCGGGCGCTCGAAGGGCGCAATCGGTGTCCACGATCTTACGATGCTGAAAGGCGCCCCCGCAACCACCACTGCGGACACCCCCGGTGACGGCCCGAACGCGGGGGCGGGTGGAGGCCGGGCGCGGGGCAAGTCACTCACCTACACGTCGATGGACCCCGACGACGAGCGGTTCGTCGCGCTCGAGAGCAACGAGGAGATGAGCCCACGAGAGGTGATACAGCGCCACCACATCGGCAGGGACTACGCGGACCTGGTGGCCGACCTGGAGCGGTACCCGGCAATCTACGACGATGTCGGTCTGTTCTCGTCC
>KE356579.1:918615-920980 GCA_000416085.1 halophilic archaeon J07HX64
ACGCGACTCGACGGCCACGACGACTGACCCGCTCGAACAGACCGGGGCGACCACACACCGGGGTCCAGTGGGTATCCACCGGGCGGGTGGAGCAGTCGTCGTCGGGGCCACAGGTTGATAGGGTAATACGACGGGCGGAGCCACCGTGAGAGACGACTGACACGGCTCGACTCCGCGACTGCACGGAGATGCGTCTACCGAGTGCGGCGCTCGTCGGACTCCGGGCCGAACTCGAGGAGCGGTTCGTCGTCACTGTCCGGGAGGACGGCGGCAAGGTGCACAGTATCAGCAGTCCAACTATGAACCACGCGAGCGCGTTCCTCGCGCGCAGCGGTCTCACCCTCGACCGAGTGTGTGGGCCCCGCAGAACAAAAGGGAATTCTTAACACCATCTCTACCAGATAGAGAGATATGGCAGACAGTATCGAGGTTCTCGTTCCCGGCGGCGAGGCGGACCCCGGACCGCCACTCGGACCCGAACTCGGGCCGACACCCGTGGACGTTCAGTCTGTTGTACAGGAGATAAACGAGGAGACAGCCGCGTTCGACGGAACGGAGGTACCCGTGACCGTCTCCTACGAGGACGACGGCTCGTTCGACATCGAGATCGGTGTCCCCCCGACGGCCGAACTCATAAAGGACGAGGCCGGGTTCGACACCGGGAGCGGCGAGCCACAGACGGAGTTCGTCGCCAATCTCAGCGTCGACCAGATAATCCAGATTGCCGAGCAAAAGCAGTCGGACCTGCTCTCGTACGACCTGCGCAACGCCGCAAAGGAGGTTGTCGGCACCTGCACCTCGCTCGGTGTCACCATCGAAGACGAGGACCCACGGGAGTTCAAGCAGCGACTGGAGAGTGGCGAGTACGACGACCGATTCGCCACCTCGGCAGAGGCCTGAGAGCCGACACACGGCATCGGTCGTTACCGTTTCGAAACCAGAAACCGGTGACCGTACTTACCTACCGATGCATCGAACGTTGGGGTATGAGACAGAACAAACAATCCAGTGGTCTCTCCCGCCGCCGGTTCATCGCGGCCGGTGGGACTGCCGCCACCGCGGCGGTGGCTGGCTGTGCAGGCGTCGTAAACTGGGTCATCGATCAGTTTTTCGGCGAGGTAAACGTGGGAAACAACACCGGCCGGACCCTCGACGGCTCGATTACAGTGGTCGGTCCAGACGACGAGACGCTCCTCGATGAGTCGTTTAGCATCTCTCCCGGCGAGGAGAACGGCGAGGACAACACCGCAACCTACGACAGCGTGTGGACGGAGACGGGGTCCTACGAGGTAACGGTGCAGTTCGACGACCCCGTCGAGGAGGTGTCGGCGGCCACCGAGACCGTGACTGTCGAGGACACCGGTGACGACGTGTTGCTCATCGTGGTCGGGGCGGACGAGATCGAGGAGACGGTCCTGTTCAGTCTCGGAGACAGCTTCACCGACGCACTCCCCGAGGAGATCGAGGAGGGCTGACAGGGCCGACGCCACACTCGACGGGTATGTCTCCAAGCCAAGAACGGGTCGGACCTGCCGCCGACAGGGGTTTTTGCTCACGACCGCAACAGGGAGCTATGCCACGTCGCCGGCTCACGACACGCCCGGTCGAGGTGACCCCGACCGGCCGGCTGCTCGAACTGCTGTACGACGACGGCGAGACCGACGGGGTCCTGTTCTGTGCGGGCCACGGCGGCGAGGTCGAGCCCGGAACCGCCGAACTCGGGCTCGAACTCGCGACCGGACACGAGACGGCCGCCTGCTGGGCCACCCTCGGCCACGAGTCCGACGGCAGCGCGTTCGACACCTGGCACCCGCCCTCGACGGCGATCACGCCCGCAGAGTACCCGTTGCTCGACCAGATCGCCGACCGAGGGTTCCGGACCGTCGTCAGTATCCACGGGCTGGCCGACGACGAGGTGCTCGTGGGTGGGAGACTCGACGACGACCGGAGAAAACGGGTGGCGAGACGGCTCGACACGGCGCTCACCGTGCCCGTCTCCGTCGCACGTGACCGCCAGTACGCGGGGACACACCCGGAGAACTTCGTGAACTGGCTCGCCGACGACGGCGCGGGGCTACAGCTCGAACTCGGGTGGACTGCCCGGGGACCGGAGGCCGGAGCCCTGGAACGCTCCGTGCGGTCACTGCTGGAACGAGGTCTGCCCTGACACTGATTACTTCGAGTCACTCCGGTATCGACCGCACGACTCTCTGTGCGGTCACACGGGTAAACAGTCGCACTGACCAGTATGAGACGCCAGCTGCGACCCGGCCACGGAACTGGACCACCCGACACGACTATTATTTCCCGACGTGAGATAGGTCGATATGTCCGAGGATAGCCGTGCCTCGACAGGAGAGGCGAC
>KE356579.1:921030-922483 GCA_000416085.1 halophilic archaeon J07HX64
CTGCTCCAGGTGCTCGAGAACAACACCCACCGACCGTACCCACAGCACCTCTCGGAGGTGGGTCTCGTGGCGGCCTGTGACGACTCGGAGAACACCGGTGTTGCCGAGTACCGGACGGTTGCGGGTGTGCTCGCGGACCCGGAGGCCAGCTACGAGGACGCCCGGGCGCGCCTGCAGGCGCTGGTCCGGGCGTTCGACGCACGACTCGAGACCCCGCCGACGGACCACCCGACGTTCATCGACGGCCGGTCGGCGTCGGTCGTCGTCGACGGCGAGTCCGTCGGTGTGGTCGGCGAACTCCACCCCGAGGTGCTCGTCGGACACGACCTCGAACTCCCGGTTGCGGCCTTCGAGTTCCGGCTCGACGCGCTCTGATACGGTCAGCCCACCGCCTCGACGGCCGTCCGCGCGACGTATTCAGTTCACCGGTCCGTCGAGAGGGATGCCGTACTCGCTGCTCATGTACTCCTCGACTGTGTCGACCTCCGCAGCGGTGAGCGTGCGGTCGAAGACCGTCACCTCGGCCATCCGGCCGTCGAAGTAGTAGTGCGGATCGTCGTCGAGACGGACCCAGCGACCTAACTGGATGTTCCGGTTCGCGCTCAGGTTCAGGTCGATCGAATCGCGTGCGACCTCCTGACCGTTTACTCTGATGAACGCCTCGCCGGTCTGCCCATCGTAGGCGTGTGTGAGCACTAGCCACTCGCCGGTGCTGGCATCCCCGGAATTGAAGTCGATGTCGGTCTGGCCCCAGTGCTGACCGCGCCACCAGCCGGTGGGGTCGTTCGACGAGTCGAAGTGGGCGCGCTTGCACCCGTCGAACTCGTAGGGACCACAGGTCCGCATCGAGAACTCTCTGCCGTCCTCGCCGGGGTCGCCGACCGTCCAGGTCCCACCGCGGTCGAACGACGAAACCTTCACGACGGCGTTTATGATGAACCCGGAGTCTTCGCTCACACCGAGTGCGTCCACGTTGCGGTTGATGTCGAGGTAGTCACCGTCGGTGATGCCGGCCTCGGGTTGGCTGGGCCCGCTGTCGTAGTTGGCGAGTGCGCTGTGGTTCGCATCGAATTCGAGGACCTCCATCCCGAGGTCGCTGTCGACCGCAACCTCGGGTCGGCTATCCACGTCCGACTGAGTGGCGTGGAACTCGTTTGGTCCCTGGTCGAGCCACCGACTGGCGTTACCGTCGGTCCTCTCGTAGTTGCCCCCCTGTAACCAGAGCGCACAGTTGTTCGACCGCAGTTCGTCGAGCAACGCGTCGAAGTTCTCGCCGCTCTGTGCGAACTCCTTTTCTTGAAACCCGGGGCATGCATCCTCGTCCTGGACGAATGCGGGATCGTTGAGTCGCTCGCCGATTCCCGTCGGGAGACCGATAAACGCCAGCACGAGCAGGATGAGTATCGCCAGCATCAGGACTGCGCCGACCTGTGGCGAGACACCGCGACCTCTC
>KE356579.1:922503-926776 GCA_000416085.1 halophilic archaeon J07HX64
CTGCTCCAGGTGCTCGAGAACAACACCCACCGACCGTACCCACAGCACCTCTCGGAGGTGGGTCTCGTGGCGGCCTGTGACGACTCGGAGAACACCGGTGTTGCCGAGTACCGGACGGTTGCGGGTGTGCTCGCCGACCCGGAGGCCAGCTACGAGGATGCCCGGGCGCGCCTGCAGGCGCTGGTCCGGGCGTTCGACGCGCGACTCGAGACCCCGCCGACGGACCACCCGACGTTCATCGACGGCCGGTCGGCGTCGGTCGTCGTCGACGGCGAGTCCGTCGGTGTGGTCGGCGAACTCCACCCCGAGGTGCTCGTCGGACACGACCTCGAACTCCCGGTTGCGGCCTTCGAGTTCCGGCTCGACGCGCTCTGATAGGCTCAACTCATCACGCCACTGCTCACGCCTCTGTGTGCCCTTTTTAATTCCGAGGCAGGCCGCCACCTCTCGTGTGGACGCGGGATCGGTGAGTCGCTCGCCGATTCTTATCGGGAGACGGGTAACCGACGGCACGAGCAGGATAACTATTTTTTGAATACCGCGAGTTAGTGTTCCCGTGACTCCACCGGAATCTCGCGGGTCGCGACGGTGTCGAGCAGGCTGGCGAGACGGTCACTCGCCAGGTCGTGCAGTCGCTCGCCGAGGTCGGCCGAACCCTCGCCGGGGTCGCCGACGACACCGCTGTCGCTGAACTCGGCGCTGTCGTACGCGAGGTTCACACCGTCTTGCCACTCGCCCCAGCCGTCGGCACCACCCTCGGCGGCCGCCTCGAAGGCCGTCTCGTCGACGAGGTCCGGCCGGAGATGCGACACGAGACTCGTCTCGACCGGGCCGCCGTGACCCATCGCGCCCGAGAACCCGACCTCGGCGGGGTCGACCGCGTCGAACCAGGTGAATGGGACCGCGTAAGCGGTCCCCTCGCGGCTGAGTCGGGCACAGACCTCTCGCAGGGGGGCGACGTTACCGCCGTGGCCGTTTACAACCACCACCCGGTCCCAGCCGTGGTGGGCGAGACTCTCGGCTGTTTCGCGGACGTACGACCGGAAACTGTCCGGCGAGACCCAGAGCGTGCCGGTGAACTGCCGGTGTTCCGCCGCCACACCGACCGGGACAGTGGGTGCAACGGCAACCTCGCGGTCGACCCGTTCGACAGCCTCGGCGGCGATTGCCTCCGCGGTGAGTGCGTCGGTCCCGAGCGGGGCGTGTGGGCCGTGTTGCTCGGTGCTCCCGACCGGCAACACCGCCAGACTGGTCTCCATCGCGTCGGCGTCCCTCCAGGTTGACTCGGTGAGGTGCATATCCGACTCTCGGCCCCGGCGAGATAAAACGACCCGGTGGCTGTGGTGGACGGTGCAGGCGACCCGAACTAGACAGTGCAGGCGACCCGAACTGGACGGTGCAGGCGACCCGAACTGGACAGTGCAAGCGACCCGAACTGGACGGTGCAGGCGACCCGAACTGGACAGTGTAAGCAACCCGAACTGGACAGTGCAAGCGACCCGAACTGGACGGTGCAGGCGACCCAAACTGGACAGTGCAAGCGACCCGAACTGGACAGGGATCGGGAACAGAGAACCGGCGTCGCGCGGTGTTCAGAAGTAGTCGATGGAGTTGGGGAGTTCGAGCTTCATCCCCTTTCGCTCGCGGATCGCCATTATGGTCTCGCGCTGGAGGTTGTCGGCCATCACCTGGAAGCCGGCGTTCTCAGTGTTCCAACTCGCCCGCCCCTCGGTTGCCGAGCGGATGTCCGAGGAGAAGCCGATCATCTCCTCGACCGGTGCGACCCCCTCGACGACCTGGAGGTCACCCTCCTGGTACATGTCGTCGATGCGGCCACGACGGCCCTGAATCTCGCCGCTCGCGGGACCCATGTGCTCGGCCGGCACGTCGATACGGACGTCCTGAATCGGTTCGAGCAGGCGGACTTCGGCGTCGATGAGGGCGTTGTGCAGCGAGCGCCGGACCGCGGGGATAACCTGTGCCGGACCGCGGTGGATGGCGTCCTCGTGCAGTCGGGCATCCAGTAGACGGATCAGTGCACCCTCAACGGGTTCGTTCGCGAGCGGGCCGTCGTCGAGTGCCTCCTCGAACCCCTCCAGCACGAGTTCCATCGTCTCGTTGAGGTGCTGGATACCTTTTGTGTCGTCGATGACGATATTCGGCCCGTGGATGTGTTCGACCTCCTGTGAGGTTTCCTTGTCGAGACCGGCCTCCTGAAGCGCCTCGCGACGCTCCAGTTCGGGCATCCCCATCGTTGCCTCGCCCTTTTTCAGTGCCTCGACAACGTCCTCGTCGAGGGTCTCGACGGTCATGTAGAAGCGGTTGTGCCGGTTCGGAGAGATACCCTCCACCTCGCGGCTCTCGGTCTGTGGGGCCTCGCGGAAGACGACGATCGGTTCGCCGGTCCGGACCGGGATCCCCTGGTCGCGCTCGATGCGCTGGGAGACAACCTCCAGGTGGAGCTCACCCTGCCCGGACATCAGGTGCTCGCCGGTGTCCTCGTTTATTTCGATATCGATTGTGGGGTCCTCCTTTGCGACCTGCTGGAGCGTCTCGATGAGCTTCGGCAGGTCGTCCATCCGCTGTGCCTCGACCGACTTCGTGATGACCGGCTCGGAGATGTGCTCGATGGACTCGAACGGGGTCATCTCCACCGAGGAGACCGTCGACCCGGCGATGGCATCGTTGAGTCCGGTGACAGCGGCGACGTTGCCTGCGGGCACCTCGTCGACCTCCTCGCGCTCGCCGCCCATGAAGATGCCGACATTCTGGAGGCGGTTCTTTCCGACGGTGCCGGAGACGTACAGGTCCTGACCCTTCTCGAGCGTGCCGGAGAACACCCGACCGGTTGCTATCTCGCCCGCGTGGGGGTCCATCGAGATGTCGGTCACCATGAACACGACATCGCCCTCGGGGTCGACGTTCTGCATCGTTCCGGCGACGTCGGAGTCGGCGTCACCACGCCAGACACGCGGGATACGACGGGGCTGGGCGTCGACGGGGTTGGGGAAGTGCTCACAGACCATATCGAGCACCACGTTCGACAGCGGCGTCCGCTCCGCGAGTTCGTCGCGCTTGTCGGCGCGTTCGAGGTCGATTATGTCGGCAAAGTCGATACCGGTGCGCTGCATCGACGGGAACGAGACGCCCCACTTGTACAGCGCCGAGCCGAATCCGACGGTTCCGTCCGGGACAGAGACCGTCCAGTCCTCGGTTATCTCGTCCATCTCCTCGGTCATCCCGCGGATGAGGTCGTTTACGTCGCGGATGACCTGCGTCATGCGCTGTTGCATCTCCTCGGGTCCCTCCTGGAGTTCGGAGATGAGACGGTCGACCTTGTTGATGAACAGTGTCGGCTTCACACCTTCCCGGAGCGCCTGGCGCAACACTGTCTCTGTCTGTGGCATGGCACCTTCGACAGCGTCGACAACGACCAGCGCACCGTCGACTGCACGCATCGCCCGGGTCACGTCGCCGCCGAAGTCGACGTGCCCCGGCGTGTCGATGAGATTGATGAGGTGGTTCGTTTCCTCGTACTCGTGGGTCATCGAGACGTTCGCCGCGTCGATCGTGATCCCCCGCTCCTGTTCGTCCTCCTCTGTGTCCATCGCCAGCTGCTCACCGGCTGTCTCGTTCGATATCATCCCCGCACCTGCGAGCAAGTTGTCTGTGAGCGTCGTCTTGCCGTGGTCCACGTGAGCAGCGATCGCGATGTTCCGGATATTCTCCGGACTGTTCATCAGCCCCTCGCACTCCTGCACGATTTTCTTCCGTCGGCCCATTATTACAGGTACGTACCAGCAGGAGGGGCAAAAGGATACTGTTTCCCGACAGCCGTGACCACTACACACGTGACTGTCTCACTGTACGCGAACTGCCTGTTCCCGTGTACGAGTTACGAGCCCCGTGCCCGGCCTGACCGACAGTCCACGGGACATCCACTTCGGGTGAGAGTTGTTCGCGGAAGGGGTACTCGTTCCGCGTGGCAGTTGTTCGCTGAGACGGTGACCCCACATACACTGCAGTTGTCCGCAGGAAGCACAGAGCTCGCGGGCGGGCGCTCACCGCGGGTGTTTGGCCCGTCTCGACACCCGTATTCGCCGTTTCGCCCGGCGAATACGGAACGAAATTTCAACGGAGTCTAGCCGGAGTTTGTCCGGATTTGGTCCGGAGTTTATGAGAAATTTGAAAAATGTCCTTTAGCATGGATCTGGAAGGCTCGTGTGTATGGTCGAACGCAGCACGCGACGCAACGTTATCCGCGCTATCGGTG
>KE356579.1:926826-928680 GCA_000416085.1 halophilic archaeon J07HX64
TCACCGTCGGTCGCGTGCTCGTCACCGGTCGACTCGAGACGGGCCGCGTACGCACACCGGGCGTCGACCAGCCCGTTTGCGAGCAGGGCGATCCGGAACCGGAGTTCGTCGGTGTCTGCCGGTATCTCGATATCGGTTCCCCAGCCGAGCGCGAGGGCGTCGCGGTACCGGGCGAGTGCATCGGCCAGTAGCTGCACGCGGGTCTCACAGTCGTCGGTGACGAGGGCACGCGCCGTCGCGTGCTCCGCACGCTCGACGGGGAGCGCTGCGAGCCGGTCGAGCCCCCGGCCGACCTGTGCACGAACGGCGGCCACCTCGGCGGTATCCAGGTCGTGGGCCCGTGCGACCGAGTCGGCGGTCTCGAGCCGGGAGTGGGCCTCGGTGTATCGCTCGTAGGCACCGACGTAGTCGGTGTCGTCACGGGACATCGACGCTGCCGCGTCGAGTAGTGACCGAGCACGGCTCACCCGTGATTCGACCCGGGCCCGGTGGAGGCGCCGCCTGACGGCTCCGATTCGGTCGCCGAGTGCCGCCGCCAGACCCGCTGCCTCGACCCGCTCGTCGAGCTCCGTAACCGTCTCCGTCGCAGTCGTGAACAGCCCGGTGGCCTGCTGGTGTTCGCCGGCCTCGATGTGGCTCCGGATGGCCGCAATCTGCCCGTCGAGTTCCTCAAGAAGGGTCTCGACGTAGCCCCAGCAGTCGGCCGCCGTCTCGATGTACGCAGCGGCGTCGGAGGGGTCGCCGCCTGCCATCTCGAACCGGTAGGTTCCGCTGTGCCAGCACGTGACGGTGAGTGTCGTCCCGAACAGGCCGCCGTCGACTGTGACCGTCCTGGTGTCGGTATGGGGAAGCTCGAGTGTGCGCGTGTCGTCGCGACTTCCCGCCACGAGCAGGACCCGGTGGTCGGTGACGAGAGCGAGTGAGCCCTCTGTTTCGACCACCGTCTCGTCGTCACTGGTCTGGTGGACGAGTCTGCCGGTGCCCGGGAGCCGGGAGACCACCGCCTCGTCCGAGTCGACACTGTCGGCGGCCGTCTGGGCCAGGTGCGTGACCGTCTGCTCGTCCGGTCCACTCGCGAGCAGCCCGTCAAACAGACCCGTTCGTCTCATCTGATACGTTTTTCGCCCGGGGCGCAGTTAGTCATTTCGCCAACCGGATCGGGCCTGTAGTCGACCCTCGGGACTGGCGAGACGGCAGGTATTTTATAACAGCAGGCGTAGACAAACTGTCCATGAGTCGTTTCATGGCATCATCACAACTACCGCCCGTTACAGGGCAGATCATCAATGCAACATTCAGAGAAGTACCTCATCCACGCGCAGATACAGACGAGCGGGGTGGTCGAGCGAAGTGACGTCGTCGGTGCGGTGTTCGGGCAGACCGAGGGGCTGTTGGGCGAGGAGCTCGACCTCCGTACGCTCCAGGAGTCCGAACGGGTCGGTCGCATCGACGTCGATATCGACTCGGCCGACGGGCAGTCGGTCGGAACGTTCACCGTCGCGTCCGCGATGGACCGTGTCGAGACGGCGGTGCTGGCGGCCTCGTTCGAGACGATCGACCGGGTCGGCCCCTGTCGGGCGGAGTGTCGGGTCACCGAGATCGAGGACGTCCGGGCGGCGAAACGCCGCCAGGTGGTCGACCGCGCGACAGAGCTGTTACGGGCCTTCGAGGCCACGGCAATCACCGACGAGGCGCTCGTCGAGACGGTCCGTAAGCAGGCCCGCACGGCAGAGATCACCGAGTACGCCGACCAGCCGGCGGGTCCACGGGTCGAGTCCAGTGACGCCATCATCGTCGTCGAGGGACGGGCAGACGTGCGACAGTTGCTCGGATACGGTATCAAAAACGCCATGC
>KE356579.1:928730-934257 GCA_000416085.1 halophilic archaeon J07HX64
CGATGGGAGAGGTGCCGGGTGCGCCGCCGATCGCGCCGGGTGGAGCCTTCGAGTTCGAGGTTGAGGCCGAACCCGGCCAGCGGCTCTCCTTTGCCTCGATGTACGTCCCATCGAACGACCTGTTCGTCTCCCCGGTTTCCGGTATCGAGGCGTTCGACGGCGAGGAGCCGGTCGAGGGAGATGTCACCGACGATGTCGCGCTGTGGGACGCGGGCACCGAGGTGAACGGGAGTCCGGTCACCGGCCTGACGGGTGCGCCCCGACAGGGTAACAACGGCGGCCCGGCCGCCGGCCCGACCGAGGGTGTTGTCCACCCAGTCTCGGCGATAAACGACGGGTTCGACTATCTGGCTGCGGAGGATGTGGTATCGGTCAGCGCCACACCGGGGAGCAACGGGAACGTTCACCGTCAGGGTCGAGAACACGGCACCGACGGATTTCTACTCGAGTGACGCGGCAACGGGCGGACAGATCTGGCTCACACCCGGGGCGTGGGCGGTCCACACCGGCGAGAACCCGATCTTCACGCAGGGTGAGTCGGCCTCTATCGGACTGGAGGCGCTCGCGGAGGCCGGCCCGCCGACCGGGTTCGAGGGCGAACCCGGTCTGGTCGACGAACTTCCGGACAGGGAGGGTGTCGTCTCCGCCGGTGCGTACGCACCGCCGAACACCGTCACAGACCCGAACGACCCGATGGGAGAGGTGCCAGGTGCGCCGCCGATTGCGCCGGGCGGGGCCTTCGAGTTCGAGGTCGAGGCCGAACCCGGCCAGCGGCTCTCGGTTGCCTCGATGTACGTCCCATCGAACGACATATTCGTCTCGCCGGCGTCGGGGCTGGAGCTGTACGACGGCGAGGACCCGGTTGAGGGTGAGTTGTCCGGTGACGTGCAACTGTGGGACGCCGGCACCGAGGTGAACGGCAGCCCAGTCTCGGACCCGACCGGTGCGCCCCGGCAGGGCAACAACGGCGGCGCGGCCGCCGGCCCGACCGAGGGTGTCGTCTACCGGGCCTCGGAGATAAACGACGCGTACCAGTACGCCGACGTGGCTGATATTCTTCAGGTGACGCTGACCCCGCAGTGACCACTCGTTTCCAGGTGATACCCTCGGGGATATCAAGCAGCCTCGGTTCTGTCCAGATCCGAACCGTTTAGACCGGCTACGGGGAGAACACAGCGCTCGATTCAACACCGATGCAACCCCGACTTTGAGCGGGAGGACTCGCTACCACTCTGCAACCGCACGCTGAGACGTGTATTAGAGATAAACTTTTATACGTGTATGTGGAAATATCTGGTATGAGTCGCAGGTTGGTGTGGCGGATAGCACTCATATCTATTGGATTCACACTGCTCGTCACAATGGCAGGTTGTTCGATGACGACACCGTCAGGTGATGATTCGGGCGACGATACCGGTGGCATTGAGACAGACACTCCGAACGAAGACGGTGAAACCGCTACCGACTCGGGGCCCACGGGGACGGATTCTGCCGGCGGCGAATCCGAATCGGCGAGCGGGGGTACCGACAACTCCACATCGGAGACAGGTAACGAGTCCGGTTCCAACGGTGCGACAGACCAGAGCACCACTACCGGGCCGATAGACGATACCGGATTGCCAGTTGACGAAAATCGCATCTACAACCTGACCAGAAACCTGATTGACTCAGACGCAGACGCACCAGCGATCACGATCGAGAAACTCAGTAACAGGACAGAGGTAGACCGACCGTTCTTTGATTACATGGGGCTCACCAGCGAATCCGAGGAGGGTTCCGGCAACTTTAGTCCGGCTGCGGTAGCGCGCGGACCTAACTCGGTGGTCGTCGACGAGGCGATATTCGACCGTTACTACGAGGGGGCCACCGGCCGTTTTGATGTGATACTCGCACACGAGTTCGCGCACACGATTCAGATGGAGGAAGGGTGGTTAGAGAGTACGCGGTCTGCTCTCGCTCATCCGCCGAAACATCCGGCCTCTCGGCGCCCTCGAGAGAGTCGAGTTTTCTATATGAGTCACTTACCGAGGGTGGCGCAGTGTTCGCCGCAAAAGAGTATACCGACCGTACGGGGGGGAACGTAAGCCAGATAGTTCGCTCCGAGCAACGGTACAGAGATGTACCCGACGAGTTGCTCTACGCGTATGGCCCGTATCACCACGGGGGCCAGTATTTCCGGTCAGTACTGGACTCGGCCGAGGAACTCGGCTCCGTCTACACGGACGACATCCCGGTCAGCACCGAGGAACTGTTACACCCCGGATACAACGACACCGAATACAGTGATGTCACGTTCTCCGCACAGTCCAACCGCGACGATTGGACGCGACAGATCGCTGGGGACAATCAGCTCGGCGCAATGTTTGTCCACGTTGTCTTGACTGCACACACCGGGCCAGATGCCGCTGCCGAGGCCTCGAAGGGATGGGCCAACGACCAGTTGTTCAACTTTGAAAACGAGAACCGGTCAGCATTCACCTGGGTGACCCACTGGGACTCTGCTGCGGATGCCGACCAGTTTGCCGAGGCGTTCAACCGAACGCTCCCCAATCGGAGTGACGATGATGTCGGCGATATCGAGGTGGCTCGTGCCGGCGACCACTCCGTTGTTGTCCTCGCTGGGCCAGAGGAGTTCCGTGACGCGATAGCAATCAACGGTGAGAACGCAGACGTCGAGACTATCCTCCAGTCGGGAGCCAAAGACAGTGTCGAATCAATGGTTTCAGTACTCGTGGACACAGACGTTGCTCTCGCTACTGGTCGTGGGTGACGACGAACGGCCCAGTGAGACCGGCGACATACTCATACGTCTGAGCCTCCCAATAGCTTCTGTATGAACGTACAGGTTCACGGACCAGGACCGGCGGAACCGTTTCTCGGGGCGCGTGACCTCTTCGAGACCGAACGCGATATCGAGCGACCGGTGACCATCAACATCGTTGCCGACCCCGACGAGCGAACCCGCGTGAGCCACACCGACGAGGGACACCGGCTGACCATCTCCCGGCAGGCAGCCACGAGCGCGATGGCCCGCGAACTCGCCCTCCACGAGTACGCTCACATGCTCCACAACGAGTTCAACCACCCCTCACACACACAGTCGACAGAGGAGGCTATCTTCCTCGCGCTCGCCGGCCGGACCGTCGAACAGCGCAAACTCACCCACTGCCACCAGATCGCGAACCACATGAAAGACATCTACGCCGACGACGTGTGGCTGGCTGTCGCACCCGGCGACAAGCTCGTCGCCTTTCTGGAGTCGAGCCTCGCCGCGGCGCTCGCCGACCACTCGCGGTCGTCGCTAACCTGGCCACAGCCGGCAGGGTCGGTCGACCCTACCGAAGGCGGTTCCGGAGTAACAGACGAGAGCGGTGTGTCGACTGCCCGGCGCAGGCCGGGTGCCGACCCCGAGATAACGGCTGTGAACGCCGCGTTCGCGCTCGGACTCGTCGAGCGTCACGGCCTCGTCGAGGAGGACCACCGGCTGTACGACCTCGCACACGCCGCCGCCGCCGACGCACCCGGTGTCGAGTTCGAGTCGTTCCGCCGACTGTTCCGCTCGCTCTCCGCCGACCCGGACACGAGCGAGTACCGAAAGGTGCTGGTCGAAGCCACCCGCACGTATGCCGGTGACTCCGGCCAAGCGGCAGACTGATATCCGAGTCTCGGCCAGGGTAGGTCTCGGCCCTCTGTTTGTTTGAATACCACCAGATCACAGCCCTCACAGACTGTTGTCACCCGCGCGACCGGGGCCATCTTGTCACGACACGCAGTCACCCACGGGTGCGCTCGTCCCCTCCATCACGAGCGTTACACACACACGGTCGACAGAGCTAAGCGTCGAACCGCTGTTCGGGGCGAGGCCGGCCGGGAGGTGGGCAGGACCAGACAGTCAGGTGAACGCCTGGAGCACACCGCGGCCATCAGTTGGACCGATGTCGGGCAGGGAGACCCGTTCGGGGTGGGGCATCATCACGGCGACGTGGTCGTGTTCGCCGACGATACCGGCGACGTTACCGGCCGAGCCGTTCGGGTTCGCCGCCTCCGTGACCCGGCCTGCCGGGTCACAGTACCGAAACAGGATGCGGTCGGCGGCGACGAGCTCCTCGAGCCCATCCGAACCGGGCTCGTAACGGCCCTCACCGTGGGCGACCGGGAACTCGAGCACCGCGCCGGGTTCGTACGCCCGGGTCCACGGTGTGTCGGCGTTCTCGACGCGGAGGTGGACGTGCTCACACCGAAAACGGGCGCTCCGGTTGACCGCGAACGCGCCGGGGGTCAGCGAGGCCTCACAGCCGATCTGTGCCCCGTTGCAGATACCGAGCACCGGTGTCCCCGCGTCGGCGGCCGTTCGGACCGCATCCATCACCGGTGACCGGGCGGCCATCGCCCCGGCGCGGAGGTAGTCGCCGTAGGAGAACCCGCCCGGGAGCACGATACCGGTGGTGTCCGCGGGCAATCCGTCCTCGTGCCAGACCCGGGTCGCGTCGACACCGAGTGCCGACAGCGCCTGCACCGTGTCGCGGTCGCAGTTGCTGCCACCGAACTGCACCACCGCGACCGTCATCGCTGTTCGACCTCGATCTCGTAGTCGTGGAGGGTCGGGTTCGCGAGCAGTTGCTCGGTCATCTCGGTGACGCGCTCGCGGGCATCCGCGACGCTGTCGGCCTCTATGTCTATCTCGAAGCTATCGGCGGCGCGCAGGTCCGACAGTTCGAAGCCGAGTCGCTCCAGCGCCCGGCGGGTCGTCTCGGCCTCGGGGTCGAGCACACCCTGTTCGAGCCGCACCGTGACGGTGGCGGTGTAGCCGGTCATCGGGTGTGACACGGTTGGGAGTGTCAAAGACGCTTGTGATTCGATTCAGGCTCCCCCGAATTGAAACCGGAGAGGGAGCCACACCCGGTATGAGCTTCGTCGTCGGACGCGAGGACGATACGCCGGCAGACCGGCCGGCCGGACGACTGGGCACCCACCGAGCACTCGATGGGAGCGCGGGCACGGCGCTGTATCTCGACCTCGACCGGCCCCACGCGATGCTGGTGGTCGGTAAGCGGGGGTACGGAAAGTCCTACACACTCGGGGTGGTCGCGGAGGAACTCGCCCGGATATCGCCCGTCGCACCGGTCGTGGTCGACCCGATGGGTGCGTTCTCCGGTCTCGCCGGGACCGCGACCGGCGACCCTGTTGCCGCGGAGGTGGTCGAGGCACCGCAGGTCGACCCGGCCGCGCTCGATCCGCGGTCGTGGTGTGCGCTCGTGGGGCTCGACCCGGAGGGGGGTCCCGGGGGGCTCCTCTGGCAGGCCGCACAGGGGGCGGCGTCACTGCCGGCCATGCAACGGGCGCTGGAGTCGGTAGACGCCGCCGGCAGGCACCGGCGAGCGGCGCGCAACCACCTCGCGCTCGCCGCATCGTGGGACGTGTTCGACCCCGCTGGACTCGACGCGGCGGGTCTGGGGCGAAGCGCCGTCACCGTGCTCGACCTCTCGGGGCTCGCAAAGGCTCCGATGAACGCCGTTGTCCGGGGGGT
>KE356579.1:934307-935370 GCA_000416085.1 halophilic archaeon J07HX64
CTCAGCCACACCGAGGCGATGGCCGCTCTGGAGAAGAAGATAGACATCGAGCAGGTCACCCAGAGAACAACGGCACGGGAAGCGTTCGCCCCGACACAGGGTGGGACGGTCGCCCCCGCGGAGTCGGGGGAGTCGGAGTCGGCACCGGCGGCCGCATCTGCCGCTGTCGAGACGGACCCGACGGCTGGGACCGACGGCGGTGTCACGACCGCCGGTGACACAACGGGGGACCACACGGCGAGTGCCCAGCCCGGCCCCGCGACCGAGGAGTCGGCCGAGCGCGAGCCGGAGACACTGGGCGGCCACGTCGGGGCAGTCATCGAGAACGGGACCAAACGGGTCAGACTGCTCGACGACGAGCTGTCGGTCATCACGGAGGCCGATGCCGACGCGGCGTTCGACACGGTCGCCGACAGCGACCCCGCCCCGGAGTGGGTCATCCTGGACGGGACAGTCACACAGCGGCTGCTCGACGTTGCCGCCCAGCGCAGCGTCGGCCAGTTGGTCGGTGCCGCCACCGGCGAGTTCGTCAAGCAGCCGGCAGGTGTCCGCGTCCGGACCGCGGCCGACGTTCTTTGAGCCGACTCCGGTGGCTCGGGGAGTGGACTGGGTTTTCTGCGGCTCCCCGCGCGGTGTGACCGACGACAGCACGCCGACACACGTCGAGTGGACGTGGTGGGTCGGCGTTCGGGTCGAACCGGGCGACCGGTGCTGCTCGCGCTCGTGACCCTCTCTCGGAAGTGCCGACTGGTGGACCAGAGAAGTTGCACCGAACCGCGTGTCGCTACAGTCAACAACGGGTTCGTGCCTGTGTGGATACCGACCGTCGCCCCCGTGCGAGCGATACGACGTGCGTGGGCTCCCGTCGACGGCGTTTCTCACCTCGACGGGGAGGTCATCACGGGGGCAACCTACCTCGGCGTCGACGGGTTCCGCGGCATTCTCGACAGCGTTCGGCGGGCATGGGACGGCAGGGGCACGGACGGGGTCGGTGCCGCGGGTGAGTCCGACGAGAACAGAGCCCTCAGGGGAGACCGGTCACACAGTCGCCCGAGGAGACACC
>KE356579.1:936103-938628 GCA_000416085.1 halophilic archaeon J07HX64
GGAGACGCCGGCCGAGGAACGGGTCGTTTCACTCGCGACGCGTGTCGTTGACCTCGACGAGGAGCGCGCCCAGTTGCGCGCGTACATTGAGCGGACCGCACCTGAGGTGGCGCCGAATCTCGCGGCGCTCGCGGGGCCGGTGCTCGCGACGCGTCTGGTCGCACTCTCGGGTGGGCTGGAGTCGCTGGCGAAACAGCCCTCGGGGACGGTGCAGGTGCTGGGTGCCGAGGAGGCGCTGTTTGCCCACCTGCGTGGCGGCGCCGACCCGCCGAAACACGGTGTCATCTACACCCACGAGGCGGTTCGCGGGACCGCCCGCGAACACCGCGGCTCCGCGGCTCGGGCACTCGCCGGGAAGCTGACAATCGCCGCCCGTATCGACCACTACAGCGGCGAGCGCAACCCCGAACTGGCTGCCGAACTGGAGGAGCGTATCGAGCGTATCCGTGCGCGTGATGTTTCGTGAGCGGGACCGGTCTGCCGGAGGGAGTCGAGCGGCGGCCCATCAGGGGGGAGACGGGGCTGGCGACCCGTGGTGACCCGGTCTACGGCGAGTCGACCGACGGCGACTGGCGGCGGTGGGAAACCCGGCGCTCGAAGCTCGGTGCGCTGCTGGACCGCGGTGTCGACACCGGCATCGTGGGTGGCGAGACAGTGCTGTATCTGGGTGCCGCGAGCGGAACGACGGTTAGCCACGTCGCCGACTTTGCCGGGCCGACCTACGCCGTCGAGTTCGCCCCGCGGCCGATGCGGGACCTGCTTGGGGTCGCCGAGGACCGGTCGCGACTGTTCCCGTTGCTCGCGGACGCCCGCACACCCGAGCAGTATGCACACGTCGTCGAGCCGGTGGACCTGCTCGTACAGGACGTCGCCACCCGCGGACAGGCACGTGTCGCCCTGGCCAACCGGATGTTCCTCCGCGACGACGGTCGGCTCGTGCTCGCGGTAAAGGCCCGGAGCGAGGACGTGACCCGTGACCCGTCGGATACCTTCGAGGCGGTGCTCAAAGAGCTCGAGTCCGGGTACGAACTGCTCGCCACAGAGCGACTCGACCCGACACACACAGACCACCTGGGCGTCGTCGCCCGGCCGAGGTAACCGGGTCAGGGCGGCTCCCGGGTTGTTCTGACGGACCTGGCCAGGCCACGTCTCCGTACCAGACCGACAACGAGGTAGACAAACGGGGTATCGAGCCCGACCAGGGCGAGTTTGAACAGGTACTGGCCGATCATCAGCTCCAGTACGACATCGACAGGTAGCCCCTGGAAGGCGAGAAAGGCCACAGAGACGAATATCACCGTATCGAGGAGCTGGCTGGTGGCTGTCGACACGACGTTCCGGAGCCACAGCCGGTCGCCACCGGTGTAGTCTCTGAGCCGGTGAAAGGCGATCACGTCCCAGTTCTGACTGACGACGTAGGCGAGTAGACTCCCCGTGACGACACCCGTGCTGGCCGCGAGCGTGTCGGCGAACGGCTCCTGTGCGACGTTCGATGCCCCCGAGATGGGTGCCCAGATGGCGAGCCACACCAGCGCCAGCAGCACGAAGTTCATCAGAAAGGCGACGTTGACAAGCGCCTGTGCGGCGCGCTTGCCGTACAGCTCCGCGTAACAGTCCGACGCAAAGAAGGTCAACGCGTAGGCGAACACCGCCGCCGGGACCAGTATCTCGCCGCCTGTCACCGGGAGTGTCACCGGCAGTCCCACCGAGAGAACCTTCACCGCGGTGACCTGTGCCGTGACGAGTGCCGTCACGAACAGCGCCGCCAACCCCAGCTGTGGAACCCCGAGCTCTGTTGTCGGGTCGGGTGTCTCTGTCTCAGTCGCCATCTGTTCCTCCGGTCTCGCGAGTGTGCCCACCTGCGTTCCCGGGTTGGTGCCCTGATGCTCGCATCTCCTTACGGGCCGTCGACTGGCAAAGGAAAAAAACCCGTCGGCACGGCGGCCACGGGGCGGTGCCCCCAGACCCGTCCTGTCGTGGGCGGTGTGGCCGTCCACCCCCCGGGACTCGAACACACAGCAGTGTCGTAGGATAGAGCCCGCACAGACACGGTGTAGACAGGGATATCACCCCCGTGGACGGGGGTTATCACCGGGGTGGCCGGTGAGACGCTGTCACGAGGTGTGTGTGTACTCACCACCAGACGCACGCGTTAAGTAGTCCCAGACCAACTGTACAGTATGAGTGAGTCAACCGACCTCGAAGAGTTACGGCGTGGAACGGACCTGGTGAAGCGCGGGTTCGCAAAGATGCAGAAAGGCGGCGTGATAATGGATGTGGTGAACCCCGAGCAGGCCCGCATCGCCGAGGAAACGGGCGCTGTCGCGGTGATGCACCTGGAGTCGGTGCCAGCCGACATCCGCAAACGCGGCGGTGTCGCCCGGATGGCCGACCCGGCGGCGCTTCGTGAGATAATCAGCGAGGCGTCGATCCCGGTGATGGGCAAAGCACGCATCGGCCACGCAAAGGAAGCCCAGATTCTGGAGGCTGCCGGTGCGGATATGGTCGACGAGTCCGAGGTGTTG
>KE356579.1:938648-943426 GCA_000416085.1 halophilic archaeon J07HX64
TGATGCATCACGGCTGTGACGGTATCTTCGTCGGGTCGGGTGTCTTCGGTGCGGAGAACCCCCGCGCGATGGGTCGAGCGATAGTCGAGGCTGTCAACAACTGGGACGATCCCGAGACGCTGACCGAGATCGCGTCCGAACCCGGCAAGGGGATGAGCGGCGACGCCAACGCCGACCTGCCCGAGGAAGAAAAACTCCAGCACCGCGGTGTGTAAGACACCAGTTACCCGGTATCGAGCCCGGTGAGTTCTTAACCGAGAACTTTTTTATAAATAACGGATATCTCCAGCCGACGGTGTCACAGACCGTGTTCGCGAACGGATTCCTCTACCGTCGCGCTCATGAACTGTTCGAGACAGGAGAGCTGAGACAGAACCGAACCGAGATACGCCGCCGCGGCCTCCGGGTCGTCGATGCTGTACTCCTTTGTCTGGACCCTCTCCCGACAGATCAGGATGCCCTCGTCCTCGAGAGAGTGCAGATGAGGGTAGACAGTTCCGGGGCTGAACTGAACACCGAACCTGTGTGTGAACTCCCGGATAATATCCATCCCGTTTGCCTCGTCACAGCGAAAGAGGATTGCGATGATGAGCTCGTCGAGGTACTCACTCACGAACGACCGGTCGAGATGGACACCCCCCGCCGGTGGCTCACCGGAGTTGGTGGCACCCGCCTCGTCGGATGTCTCTGGCTGTTCGAGTTGCTGTTCGACTCTGTCTGTGAACTCCGATAGAACCGCCTCTATGTCGTTTTCAGTCATGATTTGAACCTGTCTCTGGTGACGCTCGGGTGGACCCACACCGCCCGGTGCGCCGTCGCGACGCCGTCGTGGAGCAGGCATCGTCGACGACAGTATTTATGTGACATCAGATATTACAACGAGAGCTAACTGATTAGTTACGCCTGGTAACTATTCACATCCGTCTCCGACACCGGGGGTTACTATTCACCCCCCGACTCGAACACGGTCTCGAACAGCTTCCGCTCGGCGGTCCTGATGTGGCGGTAGAAGGTCTGCGGAGAGACACCGAGTTCGTCGGCAACGGTCTCGCCCGAGACGGCGCGGGGGGACTCGAAGAAGCCACGTTCCTGGGCGGTCCGGAGCACCTCGCACTGGCGGGGGGTCAGTCGCGAGCGGTACCCCTCCCTGGACCCGGGACCCGGGACGGCATCTGTTTGCCTGCTCTTTGCAACGAGCTCCGGGTCACCGTACCGTTCCGCCAGTTCTCCAAAGAACCCCCGGAGGTCGACGGTATCGGGGACAGAGAGCGTGAACGTGGCTGACTGTGGGTCGGCAGTCGAGTCCAGTACCCGGATGCCGCGGTCGGCGAGGTAGTCTGTGAGGGGTTTGTTCGTGTACCGCAACTCGACGAGTGGGTTCTCTTGCTCGTCGGTCACGGGTGACGCGTCGGAAACCGCCGCGACACCCTCCGCGATCTCGGCGACGGTCTGGACATCCGCCCCCTCAACACGGACCTGTGTCCCGGTGTCCTCACCGGAGCGTGGTGTGACCGCCTCGGGCGTGAGCGAGCACTCGGCACCGGACGCGATCTGGTGTATCGGGAGCTGGTCGCCGGTGAACCGGACAGTGACCTCCGTCATCGTCTCCGAGAGCACCGCGTGCTGGTGTTCGACTGCGTTCATCACACTCGCGATCTTGTTGCTCAGGTCGAGCAGCGCCAGCCGCGACAGTTCGTCGAAAAACTCGGGCCGCTCCGCGTAGACAGTGAGAGTTCCGTACGGGATATCACGGTAGGCTAAGCGGGAGACTGAGCACCGCTCGAATCCCGTGGGCGAGCGCGGTTTTGCGCCACGGCTCCTCGCGCAGACTGTCCGCGGTGTTGCTCACGTAGACCGGGTCCCCGGTGGCTGCTGCTCGCACCGCAGGTTCGGTGGTGTTCTCGTTCGGAGGTGAGACGGCGTCGAGGTAGCCGGTCGCCCGGTCGCTGCCGGCCGACTCGCGGGGGACGGGCCCTCCACTCTCCGGGTCGTGGCCGGTGAGCCGGACGAGCACGATACCGTCGGCCCCCGACAGATGCGCACAGACCGCGCGCTCGATCTGCGCCCGCGTGTCGGCCTGTGTGATCGTCTGTCCGATATCCCGGACTGTCGCGTTGAGTTGGCGAAGCTGTTCGAGCTGTCTGTTCTGTGCCTCGAGCTCCGCTTTTCGCTCCTGGAGTTTCGACCCCCGCTCGACGCGGTCGAGCGCTGTCCCGGCTGTCGCCATCAGCGTCTCGACGAGCTCTCTGTCGACATCTGTCACCTCGGAGTCCGTGTCGCCGATGACACAGACACCGTGGTTGCCGAGCGGGACGAGAAACTCCACGTCCAGCGGCAGGTCCGGGACTGCTGTTGTCGCCTCCTCGACGGTCACGGTTCGTGGCTCCCCGTCGAGAAACGTCTTCCCGAGGGCACTGTGCTGTCCGGGGGGCAGCGCCGAGAGCGACGCCCTGTCGATTGTCTCGCTGCTGACCGCGGCGGGAGCCAGCAGTCCCGTCTCGGCGTCGAGCAGGTAGACGGCGACGACCGACATCGAGAGCACATCCGTCGCGGTGTTCACAATACTCCCGGCCACGTCGGCTTTCGACTCCGCATCGAGCAGCGCGCGCGAGGAGTTGTGCAGTGCCGTCAGCGTCTGCTCGTGCCGCTCGCGGTCGGTGACATCGTGGATTACCAACAGATGTCGACCCGGGACGACGTTCGGTGTTGCCGCACACTCGACGATGCGCGAGTCCCCCGTCGCGGTGTGCAGGCACAGCGTCCCGCGGTGCCGGTCGGAGCGCTGTGTGTCCTGCCAGGGCCAGTCGAACTCACAGTCCCCGGGGACGAGGTCGGGAAACGGCCAGTCGAGCAACGCCTCCCGGGACCGCTCGAACAGCGCACAGGCGGCCGGGTTCAGGTCGACACACGCGCCCTCGTCGTCGGTGAGCACCATCGCGTCGAACGCCTTCTCGAACAGTGACCGGAACCGCTGCTCGCTCTCGCGTAACTGCTGCTCGCGCCCTCTGCGGACGGTGATATCCCGGGCGTACATCACCAGCCCGTTTACATCCGGGTCGTCGAGCAGGTTGCGGCCCCGTGCCTCGATCCAGCGCCACGACCCGTCGGGCTGCTCGAACCGGACCTCGACGGAGACCGCTCGGTCCGGCTCGTCTATCAGTGTCGCGAGCTGCTGTGCCGCTGTGCTCCTGTCTGCGGGGTGGACGAACTCGAACAGCGGTCTGCCGAGAAGCTCCTCCGGGTGGTAGCCCAGACGCCGTTCTGTCGCCGGGCTCAGATACGTGAACTGGCCGTCGCTGTCGAGAACGGTGACGACATCGCTCGACGCTTCGATGAGTCGGGTGTACTGCCGCTGTGTAGCCTCGACCGACTGCTCTGCACGGTATTGTCTGACGACGTTCGAGACCCGGTGTGCGAGCCTGGTGTACTGGTCTGTTCCCGACTGTTTCCTGACGTACTCGGTGACACCGGCCGAGATTGCCTCGACTGCGGTTTCCTCCCTGCTCTGGCCCGTAAGCAACACGAACGGCAGGTCGGGGTACCGCTCGCGCACCGACTCGAGCAGCTCTAACCCGTCGAACTCGGGCATGGCGTAATCGGAGACGACACAGTCGATCGTCTCGTCCAGGGCCGCCAGTGCCTCGCGAGGGTCTGTTTTTGCAACGATCTCGTCGATGGCCTCGTTTCTCCGGAGAAACTCGGAGACCGCCTCTGCGTAGCCCGGTTCGTCGTCGACAATCAGCACCCGGACCGGACGGTCGGTCCTGTCCGGGACCACGGACGGTCCCGACGGCCGACTATCGGTCCCGGCTGTTGCTGTTTCTTGCTCTGTTTTGATCTGGTCGCGAGACCGCTCCGACGGCCGGCTGAACCCACTGTCTGCAAGCAACGGCTGGCTCCGCGCGATATCGGACAGGACCTCCGACGGGAACCGATCTTGATTGTACTGTGAGAGGACGGTGGTGTCCGCGCTCGCGGCGACCGACCCGAGCGCAGTCAGACCGTCGGCGACAGTATCGGTGCTCGTCCCGCTGTCGAGCATCCACGTCATCTCGATGGTGATCCGGAGCCCGTCGAACCTCTGGGTCCGCGCCCGCTCCAGGATATCCCTCCAGAACGAGACTGTGGTTGCCCGACCGGACTCGTCACGGCCGAGAGAGAGCTCCGAGGCTGTGTGCAGCGAGAGCTGCCCGGTATCGCAGACCGTCTCGAGGTCGATATCGCCCGTGCGGAGCGCGGTCCGCACTGTACCCAGCGTGTTGTCGTCGGCCACGTACAGACACCGCTCGTTGCGTGTCAGCCCTCGTTCGAGAAACGACGCGACAGCTGCGAGCTGCTCGGCCCGGTCCTCGTACAGCAGGGCCACGTGGTCGTTCGACCCGACGGTGGTGTCGGTCGACCGGCGACCGGCAACACCGCCTCCGAGTTCACCCATTGTGAACTGGCCTCCTGTTGTCTTGCTCTGACCGCCCGCGGACCCGCGCGGATGACACGCTCGCCGACGCCGGCGGTCCGGCCGAAACGGCGCCACCGCCCTGCGGGTAACACCGGTCACGCTCTCGACACCTGTCCCACCCGCGCCCTCTATGACTGTCTGTGACTGTTGTCACAACGAGCTGTCCACTCATACATAGATGTGGTCACGCTCACCCAGGTATAAACATCCGGACCGAGTTACCGTATTTGATAACTCACGGTGTCCTTGGGATACAGGCTCTCACCGCCGACGCGGGCAACACCACCTCGATCGGTAACACCGCTATCTCTCTCACCTGTCG
>KE356579.1:943446-952529 GCA_000416085.1 halophilic archaeon J07HX64
ACTCACTGCGCTTGAATCGCTGCTGGAGTGAGTACTCCTGTACGTCGCCGGACGCGGAGAGGTGGAGCTCGTATCGACCGATCATATCCTGTGTATCCGGGACAGCGCTTCGCTCAACCACCTCGAAGACAGCACGCCAGCCACCGTCATCTGCCCGCTCGACGGCGGTGATACCGTCGAAAGGGTACCCGAGGAGTGTCTCGGAGATATCCGCGACCTCCTCCCGGACGTCCAGAGTCCGAGTTCTCCGGTGCTGCCGTCTGCTGTCTCCTCGTCTGTCTCGGACTGTGTCCCGTGGGTCATCTGTCGTCACCACCCTCGATACCGAGTGCGTCGGCCACACAGCCGCTGGCGGCCGCGAGCTCCTCCCGGTCGGAGACCTTCGACGCGAGGACATCCGTCATCACCTCGAGAAACAGGCTGTCGTCTCGCTCGGCCGCCGGGGCAGTCATCAGCCCCTCCGCGGCGATTATCGCGGCGCGCGTGCCGAGGGTCCAGTCGAACGTCTCCCGGACGGTGCGCACTAGGTCGACACAGCGCTCGGCGAGGTCGTCGGAAGCCGCCGGAACGTGTGACCCGACGATCTTCACCTCGGTCTCGAAGCCGTAGTAGTCCATGTAGACGCCGACGAGACGGTCGAGCAGGGCGTCCTGTGGCTTGTGGACGCCCGCGTACTCGGTTCCGTTCGAGGTGAGAATCGCGCGGAACTCAGGGTGGGCCTCGACGAGTCGTTCGTCACCACGCTGGCCGGGGAGTTCGAGCACCCCTTCCTCGAACACCGAGAGGAGCGCGTTGTTTGCGGCGGGTTTGGTTCGCGAGAACTCGTTGTAGACGAGGGTCGCGCCCTCCCGGACGGCAACGGTGAGCGGGTTGTCGACCCAGCGGTCCCGGACGATGTCGGTGCTTTTCGTGACGTTGTGGACGTAGTTGTCACGGATCGAGACACGCTCCTGCTCGGCGTAGTCGCCGACCAGGTCTGTTGTCTCCAGGTCGGCGTCGCCGTTTATCCAGACGACGGGCTGGTCCCGCTCTGTGGCGGCACGCATCGCGAGTGCTGTCTTGCCGCACCCGGTCGGCCCGACGAGATGAACCGGCCGGTCGACCGACAGCCACCGCTCGATGCGCCGTGTGACCGCCTTTGTCTCCGGACTCTCCACGAACGAGTCAACGATACTGTCGAACTCGTGGGCTCCTATTGACTGGCTGGACGACGGTCCCGTCTGCGCGGCCTGACCGTCTCTCGAGGAGTTGCTGTGCCGGTTCTGTTGGCTCTTCTCCGCCCGACTGTTCCGGATCTGCGAGCCACGGACCTTTCGCTCGTGACCGTCTCGTCGGGCCATCAGTCCTCACCTGGGTACAGCGATACCTCGGGACCGAACTCGGTTTTGTACTCGTCCATCGACATTCCGTGGGTCTGGAGATGTGACTCTGTGATGGCCTGGTAGTACTCCCCACAGACTGCACACTCTACCATCCCCTCTGGTGTGTCGTCGGTCTCGGACTCCGACTCCTCCTCGAGGGCCTCTGAATCAGGCTGGTCGTCGCGTCCACCCCGTTCCCGAAGGTGTCCGCGTAGTTCGGTCTCGGACTCCGACTCCTCCCCGAGGATCTCTGAATCAGGCTGGTCATCGGTCTCGGACTCCGACTCCTCCCCGAGGGCCTCTGAGTCAGGCTGGTCGTCGGTCTCGGACTCCGGCTCCTCCTCGTGGGTCTCCGATTCCCCGCCTCCCTCGACGGTTCCGGGCTCGGCTCGGTCGTCGATTTCGGATTTCGGTTCCACCTCGACGGTTCCGGGTTCCTCCGCAGGGGTCTCGGAGTCGGGTTGGTCGTCGGCTCCGATGGGCTCAGGGGTAACAGGGGTAGCCGTGATCGACTCCGGCTCGTACCCGTAGAACTCGACAACGGCCTTGGTGAGCTCTGTACGCGCTTGCTCGTGTGCCGCTCGGACCTCCTCGACCGATTCGAGGAACGTCTCCACATCCCGTCGATTGGCCTCGACGTCCCGTTCGAACGCCGCTATGGCCTCCTCGAAGGCCGCGCGTGTCGTGGCAACCTCGTTGCGGAACGTCTCCACGCGCTGTTTCTTTGCCTCGACATCCTGTCCGAACGCCGTCAGGGCTTCCTCGAAGGCCGCACGTGTCGTGGCAACCTCGTCGCGGAACGTCTCCACGCGCTGTTTCTTTGCCTCGACATCGTTCCCGAAAGTGTCCGCGTAGTCACCGAACGCGGCGCGCGTGGCCGCGAAGGCGTCGCGGGTTTCCGCCATCTCCGCCCGGAACTCGGCCGCCGCATCGTGCCTGGCAGCGACGTCGTCCTCGAACTCCGCGGCGTACCTGTCGAAGACCGTTATCGCCCGCTCGAACGCCGACTGAATCTCCGTAACCTCACCAGCAAAGGCCACCGCGAGCTGCTGTTTGTCGTTTATATCACTCCGGAACTGTTCTGTGTATCGGTCAAATTCACCGCGCGTGCGCTCGAACTCCGCGCGCATCTCGGCGAACTCCTCGTGTTTCTCTTTTACTGTCATAATTTGAGTAAGTGGTGTGTGATTAAAAAGTCGATACCCGGGGAAGCACCGGCGCTATTAGGGCGTCGGCGCTTCCGCAGCGGTCGCGGTCATCTCGGCCTGTTCGATTTTCGAGATCTCCTCCGCGTAGTGGAGGAACGTATCGACCGATGACGCGACGACGCGAGCTTCGATGGTCAGAATCTCGATGCCGACCAGCGAGAGACGCGCGAACACGTCGACGACGACACCTTTATCCAGTACACGGTCCAGGACTTCGGCCAGACTTGACGAATCGGGTTGTGCCATAGTTGTTCTAGGGCTTGCGCCCATGTACCATAACACCGGGGGGACACAAATACCCATGTCTGATTTCGTACACGATTACGGGCCGCGTGACGGCCCGTATTACGTCCGACGTAACGGCCCGCAAAACGCATTACGTAATCGCAGATACTGTTTTGTCTGTGGCCCGGTTCGATACAGACGCAGTGTCAGACCACTCAGAAAACAAAACCGCAGGCGCAGGTCAATCTGGTGTCACGGAGTTCCCAGCAGAGCTGTCGCGTTTTTTTACCCAGGAGCAGGGGCGCGTGCTTCTCGTGCGCGGCGATCCCGGTGCTGGAAAGACGCTGTTCGCCGTGCAGGCACTCGACGTGCTCCGCCAGTACGGCGGAGACGTGTTGTACGTGTCCACGCGCGTGGACACGGATACGGTGTACAGCAACTACCTGCAGGAGACAACTGGACTCACACGGTCGAACGTGCTCGACATCTCCCAGACCCCAACCGAGGCCGATATCGCGCCAGCCGAGGCGCTCGGAACAGACCGGTTCGATCCGGAGACGTTCCTCGAGTGGTTACAGGCCGTCGGCGACGTCTCGGGCCCACTCACGATCGCGTTCGATAGCTGGGAGCTCGTCGAGCGGCATCTGCTCTCGAAGGCCCACCAGGACAACCCAATCGACCCCGAACGGCTGGTGACCCGAATGTCCACACTCGCACGCAGTAACGGCATCCGGGTCGTCCTCATTACCGAGAACCCCGAACAGACCGGGCTCGACTACGTTGTCGACGGTGTTGTCAAGCTCAGCGTCAATCACAGCGCGGGTGGCCGCCCCGAGCGGACGCTGCTGTTCGAGAAGCTGCGTGGCGTCCGCATCGGAAACCGCACGCGGCCGTTCACCCTCTCCGGGGAGACGTTCCGCGTGTTCACACCGGTGGACCTGCCGGGGCCACAGGGGCCGATCGGCGCGTCGGAGTGGCTGCCGATCGACGACTCGAAGTCGACGTTCTCGACAGGCATCGCCGATCTCGATGCGATGCTCGGTGGCGGGTACAGCCGCGGGAGTGTCGTCCATCTCGAACTCGGACCCGACCTCTCGCGTGACGCCTGGAGTCTGCTCTGTTTCGCCACGGCGCGGAACTTCCTCTCTCATGACATGTGTGTCGCGGTCGTCCCCCTGCCCGAGAGCAGCCCTGGCCTGACACGTCACAACCTGGAGCCGGCCCTGCCAGACACCGAGTTCGAGACACGCTGTGACGTCTTCGAGACGTACGACCACGAGCACAGCACAGTCGACACAGAGGCCGACGACCCGGGAGAAACGGCCAGAGCAGCGCCCGCGGACGACGCCGTCGGCGGGTTCGACTACGACGACTACCTCCGCCGTCTCGTCGCACTCCGCGAGGAGAGCAACGGACCGCTGTTACAGATTATCAGTATGGACGCGGCCGGTGACGTGTTCAGTGACATTATGAGCGACCACGCAACCTACGTGGCCCTGCACAACGACCTCTCGATACTCGTGACGAAACCAGAGGGCGGCAAACGAACCCGGTCGGACCAGATTGCGGACATCCACCTCTGCCTCGAACGCCGGGGTGAGACCGCCTTCCTGTACGGAAAGAACCCGGTGACACCGTTTCTCGGGTTCGATATGAGCGCGACCGAAGGCGTGCTCGACGTATCCCTCCAGGAGATGGTCTGAGATGTGCCGACAACTCCTCTCCGCGGTGCGTTGCCCCTCCGGCGGTTCACAATCCAACATCACAGAACAATGAGTGACAACCCCAACCTGTACGTGTACGGCATCACAGAACAGACCGATATCGAACTAACAGTCGACGGTGTCGGCGATGGCTCGACACTCCGGACCGTGGAGTACCGGTCCCTGGCGGCGCTGGTCACCGACATCGACACGACCGACCCGGACCGCTCGGACGAGGCTGTCGCCGCACACGACAGCGTCCTCCAGTCGGTGATCGAACGGGACGAGGTCGAGACGGTCGTTCCGATGGGCTTCGGTATGGCGTTCAAGAACGCTCGCACGCTGAAAGGTGTGATGCGAGGCGCACGACGGGCGCTCCGGAAGGCACTCAACGATGTCGAGGGCTGTGTCGAACTCGGTATCAAGTTGGTCGACCCCGCCGACGGGGGGACCGACCCCGACGAACTCCGAGAGCGACTCGAGAGCGACCTCGACCCACTCAGCGCGGGCCAGACCGACGACGACCTGTTCAGTGACCGACTCGTCGCCAACCGGTCGTACCTGGTCGAACAGGACAAGCGTGACGCCTTCGACGACGCCATCGACGCGATTGACTCCGACTACGAGGACGTGCTCGTGAAGTACACCGGCCCCTGGGCACCCTACAACTTCGTCGACATCCGCATCGGCGCGGAGGCGAGTCACTGATGCTTCTGGTCGACGACCTCCTGCTCAAACCGTTTGTCTCGATGCTGGATATCCTCCACGCGATGGTGCTCGAGGAGATCCACGACGTATCGGCGATCCGTGACAACATAAAGGAAAACCAGCTCCTGTACGAACTCGGCGAGCGGGCACGACCGGAGTACGAGCAACGGAAACTGGAACTCGAGACCAGACTCGAGGTGGCCGAGCAGGTCCACGAGAAGCTCATCGGTGGCAACATCGAGGTGCAGTAGAATGACAGATGACACAAACGATGACGACGACGAACAGAACACCGGGGGGTCGATTCCGCTCGGCAACGTCTTCGAGACGCTCTCGGAGCTGCTCGACGCGCTCGAGGACGTGGACACCGACGAGCAGACCTCGGGTCGGGTCACCCGCGGGAACGCCACGTTCGACTACAACATCAACATCGGCAGGATCAACCCGTCCGGCGAGAGCCGCCGCAACCGCCGCCAGCGGGACTGGGACATCCGCGGCGAGTCCGACGACCACGAGTACCGCGTCCGGGTCAACGAGGCATCGGGTGAACTCGTCGTGATCGCCGATCTCCCGGCCGTCTCACCCGACGAGGTCGAGGTTGGCACCACCGAGGACGCACTCAAGATCCGTGTGGACGGAACCGTCGTCGAGTCCGTCCCGCTGGACTGGGACGGCGCGGCGGTCACCGACGTGACATTCAAAAATCAGGTCCTCGAGGTCCGCGTCACGCCGGACGGGACCGACGAGGACGATACCGACGGAGAGACCGATATATGAACAAGAATAACAGACAACAGGACGAACAGAGCCGACAGCGCGAACAGGTTGTCGCAAAGGCGGTACGCAACCGCGACAGAACACGGCAGAACCTCCTCACACAGGGTCGGAAACTGGCCCGTCGCCGCGCAAAGAACGTCGAACGCACCCGAGAGGGTGCAGACGAGTCGGACAGTTCGACCACTGTGAGCGGTCACTCCACGACGCCACCGGTGGACTCGAACGAGCGGGCGGCGGCGCGACACTCACACTCGACTGTTCCGTCACGGCCGAAGGGGTCGACGGTCCCTGCCGCACCGCGACTCTACGGACTCGGCCTGCACGCGCGACTCCAGCCCGAAACCGAATCCAGCGACGAGACGCCCGCAGCAACGGATACCCCGGAGGCGACATCCGCCGGTGATGCCCCCGGTGCGGCCGAGGAGGTCGACGAGCGATGAGTGGTCCGAGTCCGACGCGCACCCAGGGCGACCTCGCGCAGATGCTCGAGACGCTGCTCGACAAGGGCGTCGTAATAAACGCGGATATCGCCATCACAATCGGCGATACAGAGTTACTCAGTGTCAAACTCCGCGCAGCGATCGCCTCGTTCGAGACCGCCGCCGAGTACGGGCTCGAGTTCCCGCTGGGGACCGACCTCGATTCGGTCGAGGCAGCCACGACCCACCAGCCGGCGGATGCCGCAGACGGGGGACAGGGGTGAGTATCTGTGGAACTCACAGTCGACGACGAAAATGATATCCAGAGCGGGCTGACGTCGCTGGTGGTGACGGTTGTCGAACTACTCGTGGAGGCACTCGAACGCGAGGCTGTCCGACGGATGGAGAGCGGGGATCTCTCCAACGAGGAGATCGAGCGGCTGGGCCAGCAGCTGCATCGTCTCGAACTGGAGCTCGAACGATTGAAAACCGAACAACAGATCGAGGACGATGTCGACTCCTTTCGTGGACAGCTCGACGACATCATCGACGATGCACTCCGGAACATTGTTGACGAGGAGGGGGTAGGATGAGTGAGTCACCGACGACAGCCGAGACGACAGCGACAGCGGCTGTCGACAGCGGGCGGTATCTCTACTGTCTGGTCGACCTCACAGAGGGGACCGAGGACAGGTCGACGGTCGACATCGCGGGTATCGAGGACGAACCTGTCTCCCTCGTCACGGCACGGCGTGTCTCTATCGGTGCGCTCGTTCACCCGCGGGAGGAACCGTTCGACTCGACCGACCTGACGAAGCTCCGTGACTGGTTGCTCGCACACCAGCAGGTCGTCGACGCGGCCGGTGACCGGTTCGGAACGCCACTCCCTGTCAGGTTCGACACGGTCATCGAGGGCGATGACGGCGACGTGGCCGCGTGGCTCGACGGGCACGCGACCCAGATCGCCGACGCGTTCGACGAGCTCTCCGGCTGCTGGGAGTACCGTGTGACGCTGTCCTGGGATTCGACGGAGTTCGAGGCCGAACAGCGGACACTCGACCCCGAACTGTCGGACATCCAGCGCCGCATCGAGGGGTCCGGGGACGGCACGAGATTCCTGCTCGAGAAACAGTTCGACCAGCGTCTGCGCGAACTGAGACGACAACGGGAGACGGTGCTCGCGGAGCGTCTCGCTCGACCGACTCGAGAGCCACGCCGAGCAGCTCACCGAGCGACCGGTACAGTCTGACGCGGCCGCCTCACTCGGTATCGAACTCGACTCCGATGCCGTTACACAGGTTGCGCTGCTCGCGAGTTCGGCGGCGGAGTCGGCGCTCGGGTCGACGCTCGACGAGATAACCGAAACCCCCGGTGTCGACGTGCGGTTCACCGGGCCCTGGCCGCCGTACACCTTCGCCCCACAGATCTCCGATGATGAGTAACACCACATCACCCGGTCCAGAACAGCCACAGCCGGGTGCCGACAGCAACCGGTATCGACACCGGGAGGGCACGAGATAGATGGAACCGACAAGAACGGACCAGCACGCCGTCGTGGAACTGCTCGATGTCCTGCTGGAAAAGGGGGTCATCATCCAGGCGGATATCGTCGTGACAGTCGCCGATATCCCGCTCGTCGGTATCAGTCTCCGGGCCGCAATCGCAGGCATGGCGAAGATGTCCGAGTACGGGGCGGAGATGTCCTGGAGCGGTGTGTAGCCGAACCCGGTCTGTCGTGCTATCCTCTCGCGCTGGTCTGTCTGCCCAGCCACCGACGAGAATACAATAGACGCCGGAGTCTTCCGGGTGACAGCGACCCTTTGCCGCCGAACCGTGTGGACAGGGTCGGTCAGCAGGTTCGCCGGGGTGCTCTCCGGAACCGAACGATCAGATACGGTCCCCGCAGCTCGTACCGCACGTCACCGGTAATCCTGTCTGTGACAGGGGCCGTATCGATTGTGGTCGCTGTCACCCCGTCGACCCGAATGCTGCTCGAGGCCGCGTCATGAGAAACCCGTATCGACTGATTGTTCGGTGTCCCGGGCAGTCTACGGAACGTCTCGACTGTGCGTTCTTTCACCATCCAGCCCCCCAACCACTGTTCGTGCTCTGCGTGCCCCGGATTGTGACTCAGGTGCCTCACGAGTGAGTCGGTGTCCCTGAACTTCCGGGAACAGCCCGGACACGCAGTTCGCTCGTTGTACGAACGGTTCACGTCTCGGTGACAACTAGTTGTTCTCACTATTTGAAATCCATGGTTTACTCACCCTGTGGTTCGGGCTATAATCTGACAATCAGGGGGTCACAGGCGGTAACTGAGAAAGATTACAGATCGTGGGGATTCAGAACACGAGTGTGACCCCGCGGAACGGTGGTCGCTCGCTCTCGCCGACCCCGCTGTTGACGGAATCGGGACGACACGGGACCCGCGGGCGGGGCAGACGGTATGTCTCGTGACCGCTCCGCGGTCGAGAGTCTCCGTGATGACTGTAGTTGAGGAGTTACGGGACCAGTCACCCTCCCGGGTACACCAGACAGTAGAGCGGTGAAACGGTACAGACACGCGCGGTCACGGCGACAGACGGCGGACAATGCGCAATCGTTAAATTTGCCAGGTGTCTTCTTCTTATAACCGCCCTTAGCTCAGGCTGGTAGAGCAGTCGACTGTAGATCGACTTGCCC
>KE356579.1:952549-955696 GCA_000416085.1 halophilic archaeon J07HX64
TTCGACAGGTTGGATTTATATTCGGGCTGCCAGATACACGACTGCCAACTCGTGGAGTGCAGGATGGGGTGTTGCAGTTGACCGTGCTTGCAAGACAGTCGAGAGTGACTCGCGGAGCGGTCGGGATTCCTCGGCAGCAAGGACCGTCGCGATAACCGCACTGCTCCGAGAAATGCCCGCTGTGCAATGAACAAGGACTGAGCCGTCCTGCTGGAGGAGCTTGCGAGCTGTATCGACGGCACATTCAAATGTTTTCCAGTCGTTACCTGGTCCGTCGTCCAACGGATGATGGTGTGTCGTCAGTGGATAGTCGTCCGTCGAGACTGAGACCACGTATCGAAACGATTGGTCGTGCTGCCCGGAATCTGCCGCGTGCTTGTTCCCCAAATACAGGTTTCGCTCGCCGATTCGTCGGATGATGGGGCCGTCTTCGATGTAACCTATCGGTCGAACGGCGATCTCGGACATACGGTCTATTTGGATGCCTGTACTGATAGAAAATAAATATCCATCCGCATCTCAGTGTGACCGGTTCGCACCCTGTATACAGCAGGACCTTCGGAACAGTACACATCGTTGATACAATTACGGGTCTGTGTACCGTGACACTGTTCGATTGTCATAGGGTAGGATGAGAGGATTGAACTGAGAGATGACCGTCGGAGAGATACAGGAGGGGGTGCTAAACCAGTGAGCTTCCTTGATATGCCTCTGTCAGAGGTTCTCTCTAAGGTATCCCTGGATGAATCTCGTAGATGAGCCGCTCTCCGCACAGTGAGCCTGAGCAGAGGGCGAGACACCCACGGAGTATCCCGAGGGTCGACCGGTAACCGGCGAGAGAGCACACGGAGACAAAGAGAGACCGCGCCCTCGAACGGCTGTGGATACCGTCTGTGGGGTGAACCGACAGGGTCGGCGACTCAGAACTGGAATCTAGTATCGAAGTGGTTGACGTGCCAGGGTCCGGGGTAGACCCCCCAGGTGTGGTCGTCGTAGTGGTATGCCCCGACAAAGTGAATCTCGTCTTCCTCTCGAACGTCGTTCGCCACCCGTATCAGGCGTTCCGCGTCCTGTTCGTAGTCGCCGGGTTCGCCGACAAAGGGATATCCAGGCTCTCTGAATCCAGGGATACCGGTCAGCGTGGCACCCTCGTTCATCGCCTGGAGTGTCCCGTAGCCGTCCTCGTTGAGGGTGAACGTGTTCTCGGCGTCCCCCCGCTCACCGAACTTCTGTCCCAGGTTGTGGAACCCGACGAGCCCGTTGCCGTCGGGTGTGACGAACGGGTCGCCGGGGCCGAGGCTACTGCTCGACGACAGAGCGGCGAACTTCACGACCCAGACGGTGTACCTGCCGTTCGGGATTCCGTTCTCCACGGTCACGGTGACCCGGGTTCCCGCATCCGAAAACGCCTCACCGAGCGCCACGTCGCCGGTCACGGCGCTGTACTCTCCCCAGGTAACCGGTTCCCAGGGCTGTTCGTAGCCGTTCTCGCGGGAGTACCCCGCCGGGGGCCGGACGACCTGCCGTTTGCTGTCGTTGAGTGAACGAAACAGCATCGCGTCGTACTCCGTGTCGTCGGCCATTATCTCGTCGAGCGGGATAGAGACGGGGCCCGGGTCGAACAGTAACGTGTCGTCGTCGAACGGGGGTGCCTCGCCGCGAGCGTTCGTGATGAAATTCGGGTTCGGAATGACGTTCACCTCACCCGTCGAGACAGCCTCGTCGTCACTGTTGTGGTCTGCCCGGGTGACTGGTGAGAAAGCCGCCAGCCCACCGAACCCCGCGGCCCCTATCACCCCGAGTGTCTGTCGCCGCGAGAGACCGGAGCCGTTGTGTTCTGTCTGTTCCCCTCCAGTTTCCTCGATTGGTGAACTGTCTTCCATTAGCTCCCCGACGGGCACGCAGGATAGCTGGCAGTTAAATCATTCTTGAATGTGCAGTTCAAACTGAGACCACAAAGGATTTATTGGATTGTACCACCAAATGATAACGTTTCACATAGTATCTTTTGCCCGGGCAGGCCAGACACAGACACCAGTCGGGTCGGACTCCGTGCAGTCGCCGGGAAGTGCTGTCGGACGGGACTTCGGTTCGTCGGTCGCCGGCGACACCGACTCGAACCGGTGCCATCGGTCCGTATCGGTTGCGTATTTAGGCTTGCAGCCCTACTGAGTACGAATGCAATTCGACAATCTGCTGCGCGAACGACGGTCTGTTCACCAGTACAGCGACGAACCGATATCGGAGTCGACACTCGGGGAGATATTCGAGGCAGCGACCCTCGCCCCGTCGGGTTACAATCTCCAGCCCTGGGAGTTTCTGGCTCTGCGCGACGACGAGAAGAAAGCCACCCTGCGCGAGATCGCGTACGGACAGGACCACGTCGAGGAGGCCGACACGGCGATTGTGGTGCTCGGTCACACCGACCCGATGACACACGCCGAGACGGTGTTCGACGACTGGCTGGCGAAGGACTACCTGCCAAACGAGGAGGTTCGTGACGCACTCGTGGAGAACGTCTCGGAGATGAGTGAGATGTCCGCGTCCGACCGCCGGACCTGGACGACCCGGTCGACGGCACTGGCGGCGATGACGATAATGTACGCCGCACGAGACCGCGGCGTCGCGAGCTGTCCGATGGAGGGGTTCGACGCCGACGCCCTAGTCGACAGCTTCGATATCCCCGGGGAGTACGAACCAGTCATGCTCATCACGCTCGGCTACCCCGAGGCGGAAGCATCCGACATCGAGAACGAGCGAAAGGCCCGTCGCCCGGTCGAAGAGATTGTTCACTACGACGAGTTCGACCCGAGCGACGAGACAGTGCTCGCGCCTGCCGACGACTGAGACTGCCGTTCTGTGACCCGTCAAAACCGCCCGTTGTGGTCACACCGGCTCCTGACACCCGCCGGAGCGTTCGCGCCTGAACTGGCTACTCCAGGCGCAGTATGATGACGACCAGAAACCACAGCACGCCGGCGACGAACACCAGCGAGGCGATGCTCCCAACCCAGCCAAGACCCATCCGCGCGTCGGCGACGGCGAGGAGTGTCGAGACCACCCAGATCCAGACCAGGAGTGGCTGTTCGGTGATCTTGATATCCATGCATAGGGTAGCCACCGTATCTTGAAAAGTTCGGGGTTACC
>KE356579.1:955716-957435 GCA_000416085.1 halophilic archaeon J07HX64
ATACCGCTGTCCAGAGAACCGTTTACGAGATCGCAGAAAACTTCTTTGGGGCAACACCGGAACAAGTTGACCCAAATGATAAGTATATAAAAAACTCACTAAAGGAACTTCTTATCGCCCTGATATTGATTGGTGACGAGGGGGCTCACGGTAAAGACCTGATGGAGAAACTATCGACTTCACTTGATACGAGTGTGAGCCCCGGAACACTATACCCGGAACTCCACGAGTTGCACGAGGAAGGGGTACTCGAACAGCAGGAACTGGTTCGGACAAAGGTGTACGACATCGGTGACAGTCAGGTCGCAAGAGAGCAACTCGTCGAGAGCGCACAGGCACACTTTATGATCGGCCAGATACTCCGCGATGCGCTCAGGCAACTAGACACCTGAACAACTGATCCGGCACGCATTGGAGCAAACAGTGTCATCGCTCTCGCCGGGACGATCATTCTCTCTCTGGCAACGGGTGGTCGACACCCGGTTAGACCACCCGATAGTTCCGTCGGACGAGGAATCGGCCGAGTATCTGACACACGCACTCGATCCTACCCTCGATGCAGTTCCCTACCCGTTCGACACGGACAACCGACGCTGACTACGCCTGCCCGGAGTACCGTCTGTCGAGGATTCGGGCGTCCTCGTCGATGTCGAACGCCGCCGTATCGGTGCCAAGCTCGAAGCGGACCGTCGCGTTCACGGGGTCCTCTCTATCGACGCTCACCTCCCAGTGCAGCGTCGTGTCTCTGGCCCGTCCAGTAATCGGCGCTCGAACCGGGTCGAGACCGTGCCGCCGCAGGAGCGACTGCACCGAGGGGGTACTCGTGACCACCGCCCGGGGTGGAACGTTGTACCGGAGCCAGCAACGGTCACAGACGGGGCGTGTCTGGACAGCATCACCCACCGCGTGGAGCTGCGGCGGCGCCTCCGGTTCGACCGGGTACGAGACGCGCGTGTGACCCCAGCACTGCGGGCAGATACCCTGTCGCGCGATGTTGATCTCGCTCATCATACGGAGGTACGTCACCGCCGCAAGTTCGTCGAGACTTCGGCCCTCGAAGGCACCCGACGGTATCCCGTACGCGAGGAGATACCCGTCGTCGCGCTCACACCGCAGGAACAGTATCTCCCCCGTGTACCGCAACAGCAGTCTGTCACCACACTCCGGACAGTTCCAGTCCGATTCGGTGCTGTGGTCCCCGGTATCACTGCTGTACGTGCCGACGTGGATTGCCGACGCCACCTCCATCGTGGGACCCAGTGGGATGTACTGGCCGTCCCGCTTCGTAATGAACCCCTCGCTCAGCTTGTCGAGGTGGTAGTTGAACCGGCCGCTGTCCTCGACACCGACGCGCTGGCGGAGCTCCGAGAAACCCAGCCCGGCACCGACCCCGCGCTCGTTTGCCACCCGCGCGAGTTCCAGCAGAATCCGCAACCGGGTCTCGTCACCGAGGGCAGCAAACGCCTCCTCCGGCGGGTCGACGTGCTCCTGTTCTGTTTGCTCAGATATGACCTGTGTTCGGACAAAACAGTATAGTATCTTGTGGCCGGTCGGGCCCGGCGGGCGATACGGGGTCAGACACGAGACCGTGTCCGGACCGAAGCGGCACTCAGAAGAACTCCCGGAGACAGACCCGGCGCTCGGGGAACACCGCCGCAAGCGCCTCCCGACAGGAGTCCTCGAACACACGGAGTCCGGCGAGGCGTTCGGCGGCAACAG
>KE356579.1:957771-959882 GCA_000416085.1 halophilic archaeon J07HX64
GGAACGCCGTCGACCGGGATATCCAGACCGACTGATCGCTCTCACTGCTCGGAACGCGGCGTAGCCCGGAGGCGAGCACGAGAACGCCAAACTACTTGAGTCGAACGGCAATGACAATCAGAAAGTACACGACCCCGCCGAGGAACACGAGCAACGCGATATCCCCGACCCGGCCGATGCCCATCTGCTCGTCGACAATCGTGAGAAACGTCGAAATCACCCATATCCAGACAAGCAACGGCTGCTGAGTGATGGTGATGTCCATAGACTCTATTGTCGCTATTCGATAAAAAACCCCGGGGTAGCGGAGAGATGTGAACCGTGCTCTCGATCGATCTGACAGCCGGTGGGTCTGTTCGAGCCCGGTTTCTGTCTCTAACACCCTCGGTACCCCGGTTTCTGCATCTCACATCCGCCTGTAACAGTTAACCCTCGGCGGGTGCAACGTAGTGTATGAAGATGGACTATCGCGACACGGAGCGTGGTGCGGAGGTGGCCGCCCGGACAGAGGCGTTCCTCGAGGAGGAGGTGTTACCCCGGGAGCGGGAGTGGCTCGGCGGGCGCGACGCCGGGAGTGACAGTGACCGCCAGGCGGAGGGTGAGGCCCTCGTCGAGGAGTTGCGCGAGGAGGCACGGGAGCGGGACGTGTTCGCACCACAACTCTCGGAGGAGTACGGCGGACTGGGTCTGGCGTTCGAGGACCTGTTGCCGGTGTTCGAGCAGGCGGGGCGGAGTATCCTCGCCACGCGGGCGATGCACGTCGCCGCCCCCGACGAGGGCAACATGCACATCCTCGAACTCGCCGGTACAGAGGCACAGAAAGAGCGGTGGCTCGGCCCGCTGGCCCGCGGCGAGATCACCTCGGGGTTCTCGATGACAGAGCCCGCACAGGGCGGGGGGTCGGACCCGAAGCAGGTGCAGACAACCGCCGAGCGCGACGGTGACGAGTACGTCATCACCGGTCACAAGTGGTGGACCACACAGGGCAGTGAGGCTGACCTGCTCGTTGTCGTCGCCCGGACCGACTGGGAGGCCCACCCCTACGTCGGTTGTTCGCTGTTTCTCGTGCCCGCGGACACGGCGGGTGTCGAGATACGGCGCGACGTGCCACACATCGGCGAGTCGGGGCTCTCCCACGCCGAGATCACCTACGACCATGTCCGCGTGCCAGAGGAGAATATGCTCGGCGCGGAGAACGCCGGTCTCGCGGTTGCCCAGCAGCGTCTCGGTCCCGCCCGTCTGACCCACTGTATGCGGTTTATCGGGATGGCAGACCGGGCACTCGACGTGGCGAAAGCCTACATGAACGAGCGGACCGCGTTTGGCGACCCGTTAATCGAGAAGCAGGCGCTGCGGTTCGATATCTCCGACGCGGAGATGCGTCTACACGCCGCCCGGACGATGGTCCGTCACGCCGCCAGAACGCTCGTCGCGGACGGCGAAGCCCGTGTCGAGGTTGCCATGTCGAAGGTGTTCGCCGCCGAGACCACACAGGACATCATCGACACCTGTGTGCAGATCTGTGGGGGCAACGGCATCGGAAAGGACCTGCCGCTGGCTGATTTCTACGAGAACGTCCGGGCGTTCCGCATCGTCGACGGGGCCGACGAGGTCCACCTGCGCTCGATCGCAAAGCGCGCCCTCGACGAGGACGAGATTCACCCGGCGGAACTCGAGTATCTCACCCGCTTCCGCGAGGACCTGTCTGTCGGCGGCGAGTAAACGAGTCCCGCACAGTAATCAGGGGTCAACGTCAACTGAACATATGATACAGACCGGTCAGAAGGCGCCGGATTTCATCAGACCGGCAGTCGTCGGCGGAGACGTACAGATGTTGGAACTGTTCGCGGAGGTGCGCGAGCACAGAGCAGTCGTGCTGGTGTTCGAACCGGCGGATTTCGTCCCGACCGGTACCGCAGAACTGCAGGCTGTTCGGGCGGCGGGTTGGCACGACCGCTCGGACCTGCTGGTCGTCGGGGTGACCGGTGATAGCCTGTACAGCCACGTTGCGTACGCCACCCAGTATCAACTTTCCTTTCCCCTGGTGTCGGATTTCCACGGCGGCGTCGCCGACTCCTACGACCTGTTGCTCGCGAACTGGGAGGGCCACA
>KE356579.1:959902-962369 GCA_000416085.1 halophilic archaeon J07HX64
TCTGTTTGGGGCCGACAGTCGTTGCAGGACCGCCCTCACTCGCCCCCGGTGCCTGCCGAGGGACGACTGGTGGCCTGTCTCGGCGGGTCCTCCTCGCCGTCCTGACCACTCTCGCCCTCGCTCTCAGTCTCCGCTTCGGCGTCCGGTTCGGGCGGCAGGTCGGCCTCTTCGAGGAGTGTCTCGACATCGACACCCTCCTGTTCCGCGAGCGCCTCCAGCAGCACCCGCTGTTCGGCGAGTTCGTACCCCATCTGGTCGACCTGTGAACGCGTCGACTCCAGGTCTGTCTGCAGTTTGTCCATCCGCTCTCTCAGGTTGTTTATGCGCTTGTAGCTCTCCTCGGCGACCTTTATGAGTCGCTGTATCCGTTTTTTTGTGCCTGCGATATCCATACCGACCGGTACGGCGAGGTTGTTTGTGGTTCTTTCGACACCCGCCGCTGGTCCGTCCAGTTGCTCGCGGTGTGCCTGCGGACAGACTCCCGCCCAATGTTTTTCCGCATGGTGTTCGTGTGTTCACATATGGGTCGAGTGAAACGAGCGGTAGTGCGTGCACAGCGCGGCAATCGGGGCGGCAGTCGGCGCCGGAGTTGGCGGACTGGTTAGTCGGTCGGCGGCGAGTACGGGCGGTGCGACGGGCGCGCTGGTCGGTGCGCTGGTCGGCGAGTTCCGCGCCCGCGCCGCCGAGGACGGCGGTGTCACCGACCGTCTGGGGTCTGATGACGAGTCCGAGGTCGACTCGGAGACGGAGGAGGGCAACGGCCGGTTGCCGAAGGGTATCGTCGAGCGACTCCCCGACCGCGGATAGACGTCCGTGCCACCCGGTAACACCGGGTATCACAACCGGCGCTCATACGAACAACGGCAGCCGTTCGGTGTACCCTGCCTCCCGGGCATCCGCCAGCAGGGATGCGACGGTTTCGGTTTTTGCCTCGATGTACGCCCGCGGGTCCTCGCGGTTGGCTGCTGCTGCCTCCCGTTTCGTCGTCTCGTACTCGCGGCGCGCGTCGGCGTTCTCCCGGAGGTACTCCCGGAACAACAACTGATTCTCGACGCGTTCGTCACCCTGTACGTGGAGTTTGAGAAACACCGCACGCCCGTTCTTCCACCGCGACAGCACGATACACTCCCCGTCGTCCGTGGACAGTTCGAAACTGTCTCCGGCTATCGCCTCCGCGGCGGCCCGCATCGGATCGTATGCCTCATAGACGGCGAGTACGTCGAGTTCGGGCTTGCCCGGCACACCCGGGAGTGCGGTGCTACCAACGTGGAAGACACCGAGCAACCCGTCATCGGAGACTGCTTCGATCCGCTCTCGCTCGCGCTCGTACCTGTCTGTCCATACCGGGTCGGGTTCGAGTCGAACCTCCTCTCGTGGGTCCATACAACTGAACACAGCAGTTGCTGACGGAAAAGATTTATGATTTGAGCTGAAGTTACCTTCTACTTACTTTTTCGGGCTACGGAGTACATATACCTGTTGGTCGTCGCCGAGAACCGGTCCACCTGGAGTGTTTCACCGGCCGCTCGCCAGGTGTACGATACACTGACCGATTTTTTCAGACAGGGGATATCGGTAGTCGACCGCTCGTCGGGAGTGTGGTCTCGGCGGTTGACCCCGGTGTCGCGGCGGTCACTCCCGGAGTCTGACGACAGGGTCGTCGCCGACCTCGTCGAGTTCGACCAGGCCGTCGTCGGCGAGGTCGGAGAGGATCCCACGGAGCCACTCACGGCCGTGTGTACCGTCTGGTGTGTAGTCGACCCGTACCCGCGGACCGAGGGTGTCGAGCGCGAGTTCGCCGTGCTCACCGAGCGCTCGGACGACGCGGCCCCGGAACTGCCGGCGACTCCCCTCGAACTCAGGTTGTGTGGGCACGTCCGGGGCGGTGAAGTCCCCGGTCGCGTACGCGTGACACCGTCCGCGCCAGGGACAGCCCTGCTCGTCACACCGGGGTCGCTTCTCGCAGACGGTTCCACCCAGCTCCATTATCGCGTTGTTCCAGAGCCGGGATTCGCCCTCGGGCATGAGTGCGTTCGCAACCGTCTCGTACGGCGGGTCACCGTCGGCCTCGCCGGTCTCGCGGACAGCCTCGACGGCGCGATAGAGCACGCGCTTGACGTTGGTGTCGACAACTGCCCGACCGTTATCGAACGCGAAGCTCGCAACTGCGTTCGCGGTGTACGGACCTACCCCCATCAGCGTCTCCAGTTCATCGGGGTCGCGGGGAAACTCCCCCCCGAACTCGGTCTGTACCTGCTCGGCGGCCTCGTGGAGGTAGCGGGCGCGGTTGTTGTATCCGAGTCGGTGGTCGGTCCAGAACGCGACCACCGCGGCGCGGTCGTCGTCCGCCAGGTCCGCGGCAGTCGGCCACCGGTCGGTGAAATCCGTCCAGGCATCGACAACCCGGCCGAGCTGTGTCTGCTGGCTCATCACCTCCGAGACGAGTATCTCGTAGGGTCTGTCGTCT
>KE356579.1:962389-964755 GCA_000416085.1 halophilic archaeon J07HX64
AAGCGCCTCGCGCATCACCTCGCGGTCGCTCTCGTCGGGAACAGCGGTTTCGTGGCGCTCTGTCATCTGTCCGCTGTTCGGCCGCGTGTGGCTTGTGTATGCTGGTTGTCTGCCCGGGGAACCCAGATCCGGCACAGACCACCCTCGTTAGGACCCTCCTCGATAGCGACTGTCTCCGGGTGGACAGTCCCGGTGCGAGTGAGGCACGCCTGCCGGGACAGACAGCACCTGGGTCACGGTCGCTCGACGGGGACGACCTGCTCGAACAGTGTCACCTGCTCGTCACCGCGCAGAGTCAGCGTGAGCTCTGCCTCTGTAACGTCCGCAACATCCTGTGGCCGGAACGTCCGGCGGTCGATCTCGAGTTCGAACTCCCCCTCCCCGGTCTGACCCAGCGAGGTGATCTTGTCGGTCGCGAACCCGGTCTCGTCGAGGGCGATCTGGTACGAGAGGAGCGGGTTTCCGGTGACGTTCGAGACCGTCACCCTCGCTGTGGACACAGAGAGGTACAGGATGTCCTGACCGTCCTCCGATTGCTCGAGTGCGACCGTGCCGGGTTCGGAGACCACCTCGACAGTCGCCGTGCCGGTGCCGGGGTCCTCGAACCCACTCTCGGTACCGATCTCGAGCGGACCGACCGGTCCCGTCGCGAGCGTCAGGCCGAGGATACAGACCACAGCAACACCGGCTGCGACCCGGTCGACTCTCATCGTCTCCTCTAACACACCGTCTGGTCGAAAGCGTTGTGCTTGCCTATCGGTACTGTGCTATCCGGTGTACCGCCCCCGTCGACATCCGGTACGCCGCTGTCCCCTACCGCGCACCCAGTGAGGGGCCCGCACGGAATCGGCAGCGTGTCACACCGAGCAACGTCTCGCGGTCGTCACAGGGTGGTCACCGGAGGATACCCCCGGTGTCGAGTGGAACGTTCCCGTGGGAGTAGCCGCTGGTGGAGCCGTCGGGGCGTATCCGGTAGACAACAGCCGGGTTGTAGCCGACGCCGGGCCGCTCGGCACGCAGACCGGCCCACTCGTCGTCCTGGAAGGAACTGCAGTCGACGAACAGCACAGCGCCCTCGTGGGCGTCGAGCTGGGTGGTAGTCTTGTTGCCGACGGTGTCCCGCAGTGCCGCCGCAGGGGTGCCGGCCCGGCGTCGACCCGGGGGTTCCGGCCGGGTCACCTCGACGAGCGTCTCACCGTCAACACGGAAATCGAGCGCGTGACCCGAGCCGAGCTCCACCTCGGGGACGAACTCGTGGTCGGCATCGAACAGGAGCTTCGACGTATTGAACTCGGCCATCGAGGCCCGCATCCGCACGGGGTCGAGCTGTGCGCTCGTGCCGAGCTTGGCAGCCATCGTGTAACGGTACTCATCGAGTGCACCCCGGGAGAGCAGCGCGTCGTAGAACTCGAGGCCGGCCTCGCGGCTCGCGTCCGGGAACCCGGAGGCGTGGTCGCGAAAGAACCGCCGGGTCGTCTCGCGGCCATCCTTCGAGAACAACACAGGCAGAAAGAACCACGCGACGTACTCGAAGTCGGCGAGCCACGGGTCGTTCTCATCGAGATCCGCCAGCAGCTCCCGCTGTGCCCACCGCGCCACCGGGTAGGGTGACTCGGCGAACGTGTACTTCTCTGTCTGCCACAGCGACTCCGGCGTCTCTGTGTTACCCAGCCAGTAGGCGCCCGAGTCATCCCAGATAAACAGTGCGAGATCACCGTTGTGCATCGAGAGACGCCGGGCGGTGTGCCCCGGTGGCGGCGAGAACCTGGGGTCCACGACATCCGCACCGAACTTCCTGTCGAGAGGTCTGTAGAGCGCGTTTCTGACACGCCCCTCGTTCCAGCGCTCTGTCGAGTGGCGCAGGCGGATTGGTCCAGCCACACCTATCTTTGTTGCCCGGCGGGTTTGGCTCTTTTGTCAGGCGTCGCGACACAGCCACGCGGCCTGTGTGAGTGTCTCCGACCGTCGAAGACGGCACGACCGACGACCGGCAGTAACAAACTCCCGGTCAGGTAGTAGCCGACTCCGAGTGCGACACCGAATGCACGGAGTATCGTGAACACGAGCGCCTCGACACTGTCTCCACAGCCACGCTCGTGTGGACGGTCACGAACAGTAGGCTCGTGGCCCACGGATACCAGACGGACGATGCCCCTTGAGGAACAGCTCCTCCACCGGCATCGCGACAGCGAGAGGACGAACAGCACCGGATACAACAGTGGGTCGGTTGCCGACTCGACCCGTCCGATACCGAACCCCGCAGGCTGCGAGCAGTCACGAGTCTGTGCCGGGTTCGCCCTGCCGGACGAACCACCACACAGCCGACACTGAGCGCCAGCGCGAACAGTTCGATGGACAGTGGGGAC
>KE356579.1:965521-975449 GCA_000416085.1 halophilic archaeon J07HX64
GAGCACGAGCGCGCGCTTTGCTCGTGTGAGTGCGACGTTCACGCGGCGGTAGTCCTCGAAGATGGGGCTGTCGAGAGTCCCGGTAGCGACGAACGACACGACGATCACCTCCTTGCTGGAGCCCTGGAACCGGTCGACAGTGTCGACGGCTATCTCGTCGGGAACGCGTGCCCGGATGGTGGCAACCTGTGCCCGGTAGGGTGCGATGACACCGATGTCCGTGGGAGCGACGCCGGCGTCGAGATACGAGTCCACAATCCCCGCCACCTCGTCGGCCTCCCGGGGGTTGGTGTTGCCGTCTGCGTGACCGTCGGGGTCGACAAACGTGACACGGTCCCGCAGACGCGGTGGGAGCAGGTCGGGCGAGACACCCGGCAGGTCACCGACCGAGTGGGCCGCCACCTCGCCGGTGGCCGGGCGCAACTGGCCGCCGTAGAACGCCCGAGAGGGAAACGACTGGATGCGCTGGGCCATCCGGTACTGGCTCTCGAGCAGCGTCGACGCCCCGGGGTACTCCTCGTGCAGTCGCTCGAACAGCGACTCCTGCAGGTCGTTCTCGGCCCGGACCACCGGTGGCAACTGCCTGTCGTCGCCGACGAGCACGAACCGGTCGGCCCGGGTCAGCGCCGCAAGCGTTCCGGGTTCGGTCAACTGGCCGGCCTCGTCGACCACGGCGACATCGAACGACTGTGTCTGTATCGTCCGGGAACCACACGAGGCCGTCGTCGCCGCCACAACCGGCGCATCCTGCAACGCATCCGCGCAGGCCGACGGGTGACCGCTCCGCTTGAGTCTGTACTCCTGCATATCCTCGCGGACACCACTCTCCGTGCCGTAGCGGACCATCTCTGTGTACCCCTGTGACTCCAGTTCCTCGAGTGCGTTGTCCACGGCCCGATTCGTGAACGCCGAGACCAGCACCCGCTCACCGCGCTCCACGAGCGCCCTGACGATGCGTGCGAGTGTGAAGGTCTTCCCGGTCCCCGGTGGGCCGTGGACGAGCGCGAAATCCTCCGCGCCGACGGCCCGCTGGACGGCCTCGTTCTGGGCGGCGTTGTTGTCGACGAACGTCTCGTCCACCGCGGAGAACTCGGGCTCCCGTCGACCGAACAGGGGGTCCTTCCAGTCGGCGGGCTGTGTGAGCACGGCGTCGTGCAGCGCGGTTAGTAGTCGGTCCGTGGTCAGCGTCGACGGGTAGACGTCGAGTCGGCGCAGAGCGGCACGCCCGTCCGGGGTCAGGATACCCTCGTCCGCGGTCACCACGACCTCCTCACCGATGCGCTCGACCCTGGCGAGCTCCGCGTTGCCGCCGACCGGGTCGCCGTTGCTCGCGAGCACCAGGTCCCCGACCTGTATCTTCGAGACTGCGCCGGTCCCCTCGGCCCGGAGTTCCCACCGACCGTCGTCGAGTTCCCGCGCCCCGGTCGGGTCGAGACCGACCAGCGCCCGGTCGTCGTCTGCGCGCTCGCTCGCGCTCTGCTCCCAGAGCTTGGTGTACTCGCGGTGGACCTCCTCACGCTCCTCCTCGATCGCCCGGTAGAACCGCTCGAAGTACGCCTGTTCCTCCTCGGGCACCGCAGACCCCACCTGACCGGCCTTCGACTCCTGCCCCAGTCGGCCCGAGACCACCATGCAGGTGTCCTGTTCGAAACAGTACTCACAGATCGCGTCCGCCTCGTAGCCCGTCGGAACGTCGCTGTCGTACTCCATCGCCGCGAGTTCGTTTCGCGCCCGCAGAACGAACTTGCACAGACCCGGTCCGATGGAGAACTCCTTTGCCGGCGAGAGATCACCCGACTCCTCGGTGCGGTCGACGGCGGCGTTTTTCGTGTACAGGAGCGTGCCCGTGTCCGGCGGTTCCTCGCGCTGTTCGCCGAGCATCAGCGCGTAACAGGTCGCCTGCACCTTGTCCTGAAACCGGGGGTCACGGTTCGTGTTTTTCCCGTCTTCAGCTCCACCGGCATCCCGCGGCGAACGGCGTCGGCCCGACCTTTCAGCCCGTAGCGCTCGCTGACCAGCAGTTGCTCGGAGCGCCACTCGTCGCGCTCTGTGAGGGTCCCCTGTGCCAGCCACCCCTCGATCGCGCTCGCGTGCCGGTGGACCGTCTCGCGCAACCCATCCGGGTCGGTGCCGAGCAGTCCGATGTCGAGTCCGGCCCCCTCGACCCGGTCGGCGACGGCGCTCTCTACGTCACGACCCCGGAGCAGGTCACCGAACACCTCGTGGACGACTGTCCCCTTCAGCACGGGTTCGGCGAGCGGTGTCCCGCCGAGTTTGTCGAGATAGTACATCCGCGGGCACTGCACCCACGAGCGCACACTCGTCACGTCGACGATGAACCCCGGTTCGACCACCACCATCGAGTCACCGCTCGTCGAGTACTGTGTCTCGCCACGGTACTCACTGGTTTCGGCGTCGTACACCGCGAGCTCCATCCCCGGTTCCAGATACTCTCCGGTTTCGGTCCACTTCCCCCAGAGTGTGACCGTCACCGGCGGGGCAGCCCCGTGGTCGGGCCGGAGTTGCACCTCCAGCAACTCCGACTCGCCGTACTGCGTGTCGACCGTCCGTTCGTCGCCGACATCGACGACGGGTCCGCGAATGTTCACGTCGTCCGACACGGCTGGCAGGCGAAAAACGCTGTCGGTCTCACCGGTGGACGGTGACGGTCACCGCGCCACAGGCACACTCGTATGCGCGTCGCTCCCCGCTCTCTGTCCGGTAGGCGAGCATACGGTCGCGTTCGCGCAACTCACGGTCACAGCCGTCGGCCCCACATGTGGGGGTGAGTTCGTCGAGCATAGTTTGACGTTGGGCGTCCGGGAGTATCAACCCGAGCCACGGCCCCGGAGTGAAACTGAAACTGAAGACCGCGGTGTGTTCGAAGCCGATATACGAGCGCAGCGACTCCTCTGAGTATGCAGGTCGGAGCACACGTGTCGGTTGCCGGGGGTGTCGAGAAGGCTGTCGACCGGGAACTCGATGTTGGCGGGAACTGCGGACAGATATTCACCACCTCCCCACAGGTCTGGCGGGACCCAGGTCTCGAGGACGACGAGGCCGAGCAGTTCAGAACCGCCTCCCGCGAGGCCGGCGTCGGCCCTTGGGTCATCCACGCCTCGTACCTGGTGAACCTGGCGACACCGAAGGAGGACCTCCGAGAGAAGTCGGTCGCGAGTATGCAGGCAGAACTCGACGCCGCGGACCGCCTCGGTATCGAGTACGTCAACGTTCACCTGGGTGCTCACACCGGTGCGGGTGTCGAACAGGGGTTAGACAACGCCGCGACGGTGCTCGACAGACTCGACGTGCCGGCGGCTGTCACGGTGCTGGTCGAGTCCGACGCCGGGAGCGGCACCAAACTCGGCGACAAGTTCGACCACCTCGCCGCGGTGCTCGACCGCTCCTCACAGGACCTCGAGGTCTGTCTGGACACCGCCCACGTGTTCGCCGCCGGCTACGACCTCTCGACGCCCGGTGCTGTCGACGAGACGCTCGCAACGTTCGACGACGTGGTCGGCGTCGAAAACCTCGCGTACGTTCACCTCAACGACTCCAAACACGCCTGCGGCACCAACAAGGACGAACACGCCCACGTCGGCGAGGGTGAGATCGGTGTCGAGGGGATGCGTGCGTTCCTCAATCACGAGGCGATCCGGGACGTGCCCCTCGTGCTCGAGACACCCGAGGAGGACGGCAAGGACTTTGACTGGAACATCGAGCGGACGCGAGAACTGGCCGACTGAGCAACACCCGACGCGGGATGACCGCCACCACGACGGCACCTGCGAGCCCACCACCCGGGAGTCGACTCCACCCGCAGTGTGGACGCGAGCGCCCGAATCGCCGCGGAGACGGTAGCGGATGCGGTGACCGCTCGTGTCGTTCTGTCCCCGTACAGCTCGTCCTCCGGCCAGCGAGACGATACAGGCCCGACTGTGGTCACACGACATAAGTTCACAGGGGCCGTACAGATAGTTAATGTCGGCAGTCGAGACGACGGGTCTGACAAAGGAGTACGGCGACGTGGCGGCACTCGACGGGCTCGACCTCTCAATCGAGACAGGTGAACTCTACGCCCTGCTCGGCCCGAACGGGTCGGGAAAGACCACGACAATCGAGATCCTGACCGGCCAGCGCAGACCGACGAGCGGTAGCGCCCAGGTGCTCGGGGTCGACCCGGTGGCAGAACCGGTCGAGGTTCGCCGTGCAATCGGGATCCTCCCCGAACGAGAGGACCCGCCGAGTTTCCTCACGCCCCGGGAGTATCTGGAGTTCGTCAGCGAGATGCGCGATATCGGTTCTGTCGAGGAGCGAATCGAGCGCTGGGCGAACCGTCTCGAGTTCCAGGGTGTGCTCGACACACTCTCGACTGACCTGTCTGAAGGGGAGCGCCAGCGCGTGATGCTCGCACAGGTGTTCATCCACGATCCCGACCTGGTGTTTATCGACGAACCGCTCGTGAATCTGGACCCGCTGATGCAGGCACAGGTAAAAACACAGCTCCGGGAGTACTGCGAGGCCGGCAACACGCTCTTTCTCTCGACACACTTCATGGAGGTAGCCGAGGACCTCTGCACGCGGGTGGGTATCCTCGCGGACGGTGACCTCGTCGCCGAGCGCGACCCGCGAACCGCCGACGAGGACCTGCTGGACACGTTCGCAACGAGGGTGGGTGAGACGGAGGCGGGTGAGGACCCGACCGCCGAGGTGCGTGCGCCGTGAGCGGTCTCTCACCGGTGTCGCTGTTTCGCCGGATGCTCACCGAGGAGTTCCGGATGCACTCGCATCTGTTCGGCCCGCGCCGGTTCGCCGCCTTTCCGTTCTTTATCGCGGCGGTAGTCGGTGCCGGTGTCTGGCTGCTCTCCGCCACCGACACGTCGCTCGAACTCATCGTCGGCGGTCTGTTCGTGCTCGTGCTGTTTGCCGGCTTCCAGGTCGGCACGATCGGTCTCGTCGGTCGCGACGCGATACAGGATGTTATCGGCGATATGACACTGCTCGTGTTCTCGGCGCGCACCCTCCCGGTCTCGCGCCGGCGACTGCTCTTTGTGTTCCTATTCAAGGATCTGCTGTACTACGTGGCGCTCTTTCTGACACCCGTCGTCGTCGGGTTCCTCCCGGTCGTGGTCGACGGTGGGTTCACCCTCGCCGAGGTGGGCCTGCTGTGGGTGACAGTCGCGGATACGTTCGCACTCGGCATCGGAACGAGTCTCGCGCTCGCCGGGGTCGCCTCGCGGAGCACCGCCACGGCAGCCGGTGTCATCGCACTTCTCACCGCCGCGGTCACACTGGAACCCGACCTGCTGCTCTCGCTGTCGCCCTACGCGCTGTACGCGGACCCCGGCGTGGAGACGGTCCTCTCGGGGTCGGTCCTGACAGTCGGCGCCGTGGTGGTCGGCCCGCTGCTGTTCGAACCGCCGACGCGCGACCGTGTCCAACGGGTCGGTGACGACCGCTACCGGCAGTTCCAGCGCTTCGGCGACGCGCTGACCGCCCGTCCGCTCGTCGAGGTGACCCGCTCCAGCGGCTCTGTCTGGAAGGTGGTGTTCTCGCTCGGTGTGCTGTTCGGTGTGACCACACTCCTGCTCGACCGTATCACCGCCGCGATGGGTATCGACCCCTCCGCCGGCATCGCCTTTGGAACCCTGCTCGGTCTCGGCACGTTCACGACATACAACTGGGTGACACAGAACGACAGCGACCGGGAGTACCTTCGCTACCCCGAACGGATGCGTGCGGTCTTTGCCGGCAAGCGACGGGCCTTTTTCCTGCTTGCGCTCCCGACCGGACTGGTGTATCTCGCACTCGCCGGCGTGCTCTTTCCCGGCCTGGAACTGCTGCTCGGAGTGGTCGTGTTCCCGCTGCTCGCGGTGTACGTGTTCGGTCTGACAGCCTACATGACCGGGCTCTCGCCGAACGAACTGCTGTTCAACACACCGCTGTTTGCGCTCTACTCACTCGGACTCATGCTCGTCGCCGTTCCGCTTCTCACCGCCGCGCTCGCGTTCGACGAGTGGCCGGTCGCCGCTGCCGGTCTGTCTGTCGCGCTCGCCGTCGTCGGTGCGGCCGTCGGTGCCGTGCTCGCCCGCCGGACCGGCCCGCGCTGGCACGACCGCCTGCGTGCCGAGTCGTGACTGGTCACTCCTCGCCGAGAACCCCGCGTTCGGTCATCGTCGCCGGGTCGAGCACCTCGTCCGCCTCCGCCTCGGTCAGATACCCCCGCTCGACTGCCACCTCGCGCACACTCGTTTCGTTCTTCAGCGCCGCCTTTGCAACCTCGCTTGCCCTGTCGTAACCGATTACGGGGTTGAGTGCCGTTGCCAGCGCCATCGACTGCTGGACCCGCTCGGCACAGTGCTCGCGGTTTGCCTCCAGGTTTGCCACGAACCGCTCGGCGAACACCTCGCTTACGTTCGCTATCAGCGCCGCGGACTGCAGGAAGTTGTACGCGATAACGGGCTTGTACAGGTTAAGATCGAGTTGCCCCCCGGCCGCACCGGCGGCGACGGCGGCATCGTTGCCGACGACCTGCGTGTGGACCTGGTTGACCGACTCCGCGACGACGGGGTTGATCTTGCCCGGCATGATTGAGGAGCCGGGCTGGTTTTCCGGCTGTTCGAGTTCGCCGAGACCGTTTCGGGGGCCGGAGGCGAGCAGACGGAGGTCGTTTGCGATCTTGTCGAGACTTCCCGCGACCGTCCGGAGCGCACCGTGGGCCTCACCCATCGCGTCGTGGGCGGCCTGTGCCTCGAAGTGGTTGTCGGCCTCGCTGAACGCGATCCCGGTCTCCTCCGAGATGTACTCCACCGTGCGTCGGGGAAACTCGGGGTGTGTGTTCAGCCCTGTTCCGGTTGCCGTGCCGCCGAGTGCGAGTTCAGAGAGGCTGTCACCGGTCGAACCCACCCGCTCGATACCCTTCTCGATCTGTGTCCGGTAGCCGCCGAACTCCTGGCCGAGCGTCACCGGTGTCGCGTCCTGCAGGTGTGTCCGCCCGGTCTTTACCACGTCGGCGAACTCCGCCTCGGCGGCGGCGAGCTCCTCGCGGAGTGTCTCCAGAGCGGGGCAGACGTCGGACTCGACAGCCGCCAGCGCCGCGACGTGCATCGTCGTCGGGATCACGTCGTTGCTGGACTGGCCGTAGTTGACGTGGTCGTTCGGGTGAATCTCGCGGCTGCCCACCTCACCGCCGCCGAGTTCGGTCGCACGGTTCGCGATCACCTCGTTCGCGTTCATGTTCGTCGACGTGCCCGAACCGGTCTGGAACACGTCGACGGGGAACTGGTCGTCGTGCTCCCCGGCGATGACCTCGTCCGCGGCCGCGATGATGTGGTCGGCGGTGTCGGCATCGAGCAGTCCCAGGTCGCGGTTCGCCCGTGCGGCGGCTTTTTTTACAACACCCAGCGCCCGGACGAACCGCCGGTCGAAGGTGAGTGAACTAACCGGGAAGTTCGCGAGCGCACGCTGTGTCTGTGCGCCCCAGTAGGCGTCTGCCGGCACACGCATCTCGCCGAGACTGTCCTCTTCGGTGCGGTAGTCCTCGTCCATACATCCGCAGTCGACGGGACGCGAATAAACGTTGCTGGTGTGGAGAGAGCGGTCCGTGCGCCAGTAAACTGCCTGTGAGGGGCCATCAGCACAGACTGTCGGCCGACTCCGCCGTCAGGACCCCTCTATCTCGTCGTCGAGTTCGGCGAAGTCCTCGATCACACTAACAGAGATGAACTCCTCGGTGAACTCCCCACCCAAGAGCACGACAATCCGCTGTTCACCGGGGTCGGTGACCTCGTACGTCCCAGTCGACCTCGACCCGCTGGAGTCGCTGGCAGTATCGATATCGAGTGCTAGTCGGTACGACCCGGCCGTCTCCAGGACACCCTCGTAGATGGCCGCGGGTTCGCGCTCGTCCCCACCCGACGATGGGGCCAACTCGACACGCTCGTCGAGCAGTGTCTGTCCGTCCGGGCCGACCAGCTCGAGTGAACCGCTCAGGCGACGGTCAACTGTATTGAACAGATTCAGTTCCCCGGTGACGCGGTCAGCGATGAACTCACTGGCCCGGGTGCAGCCGGCGAACCCACCTGCGAGCACGCCGACACCCGCCGCGAGCGCCTCCCTTCGGGTGAGCCGGGTCGGGCAGCCGTCACCGGATTGCATCGGTTGTGAGTGACTCAGACTGTCCGTGGGTTTAACTCCGGCGGGGGGTTTCGCTGCCAGCAATCAGCACCCACTTACCCGCGACAGTCGAAGCGTATCTATGCGCATCGCCGACCGGATGCAGGCAGAGGGTGACAGGGAGCGTCTGACAGTCGTTCCCGAGAGCCTCGACGACCTGTGGCATCTCTCGCACATCGTGGAGCCGGGTGACCGGGTGGCAGGCGACACGACCCGTCGCATCCAGCGCAACGACGACCAGCTCCGGGACACCGGTGGCGAGCGAGAGCACATCTGGGTCGGTCTCGGCGTCGAGACCGTCGAGTTCGCCCGTTTCGCCAACCGTCTGCGCGTCGGCGGCCCTATCGAGGCGTGCTCCCGCGAGGACCAGCTCGAACAGTACCACACGATCAACGTCGAGCAACACACCGAACTCGAGATAGAGAAGCGGTTCAAACCCGACCAGCGCGACCGGCTGGAGGCGGCGGTCGAGGCCACCGACAACCCCGATGTCGCCATCGCCACTGTCGAGGAGGGACAGGCCTACGTCCACACGGTTGCCCAGTACGGCACCGAGGAGCGCGCATCCATCCGTGGCCCCAGCGGAAAGGGCGAGTACGCCCGGCCACGGGCGGAGCTGTTCGGCGAACTCACGGCCGTGCTGGCACGGATGGATGTCGACGCGATCGTGCTCGCCGGACCGGGGTTCACAAAGACCGACGCGCTATCCTACATCGAGGAGGAGGCCCCCGAGGTGGCCGAGCACGTCACCACCGTCGACACGTCGGGCGTCGGTGACCGGGGGGTCCACGAGGTGCTCAAGCGCGGCGCCGTCGAGGAGATACAGCGCGAGACACGCATCGCCGAGGAGTCCGAGCTGATCGACGACCTGATGGAACGCATCGCCGAGGGTGCGAAGGTCGCGTACGGCCCGGAACAGGTCGCGCGGGCCGCGGAGTACGGCGCAATCGAGCAGTTACTCGTGCTGGACGACCGCCTCCGGGCCGAGCGGGCGAGCGAGGGTGACTGGGACGTGGACGCCGACGAGATAATCGAGACGACCGAACAGAAAGGCGGCGAGGTGACGGTGTTTTCCGGCGAGTTCGACCCTGGCCGACAACTGGCCAATCTCGGCGGTATCGCCGCACTGCTCCGGTACCGGCTGGAGTGACGGACGACACGCCTGCAGACTCTTGTTGGTCGGTGTCGTTTCGAGCAATGTGTTTATAACTTTTTGTCCACAAGATGCGGGCACGACCGACGGAGAACACGTCCTGTCCTCTCCTGGCGCAGTCGCAGCCTGTTCCGCGAGCCGGAGGGTCGGCCGCAGAACCTGCTCTTTCTCGGCATGGCCGGACTACTGTATCTGGTGTCGGTGTACGCCTGGACCCGTGGAACCGTCCTGCTGTTCCAGCCCCTGCTCGGAACCGTGTTCGCACTCACCGGTGTCGCGGAGTCTCTCCCTGCAGCACGCCAGCAGACCGCCTTCCGGATTCGGCTGCTGGGTGTCCTGCTCGGGGGCACCGTCACGGCAGTACTGTTCGTCGGACTGCTTGGCGGACCACAGGTGCTGTTATAACGACCCCTGTCTCGAACCCTCGGGACGCTCTCTCAGAGACGCCCCAGAGAACTCAATGGAAGTCGTGCAGAGGACCGATGACGAGTCACCCGGATGCACCCGATAGCTCGGACTGGTGGGTGGATATCCGCCGGAACGTCACCCCGGTGGTATCAAAACACCCAAACCACCGCGCGCCGAGAGTACACTACACCG
>KE356579.1:975469-978973 GCA_000416085.1 halophilic archaeon J07HX64
GATGTATCCGTTGTGGCAGCAAGTCAACCGATAAGCGCGGGCAGGCTGAGCGATTAATAAGCCATCATGTGAATTATCCACTTGATATCACGGTTCCCGTATGCGACTCCTGCCACGGTGAAATCCATGCTGGGGACGATGCAGAATATCTTGAACGACATGAAAGAGGGAACTCACCATTTGATCCAGTCGGATCGCAAAGTGAACAGGGAATTGCTATTCACCAGGATTACGAATCAGGTGCCAAGAGGAGTGAGAACTGCCCTAACTGTGGTGAGGGCCTGACCTGGCCCCCAGATGGGATGGGCTTTGACACCGACTACCTCTGTCCGAACGCAGAGTGTTCCCAGACAGGGGTGTCCGCACGGGTTCTTTTTGAATCGTAGGAGATAATTCAATGTATATGTTGAACCGCTCTCTTCGGCCACTCGCGTGGTCGAGCTCGTTTTCTCCGAGGAGCGCTCTAAATTGTCCACAAGCAACTGGCATACTCGCAGGGGACACTGACAGTGGTGTTATCTCCAGCCGCTTGACCCGATATACATCTTCCTTGACAGGAACCCACAATCAGTATCCTAAGCTGTTTAATATTCGACTGACTTTATTAACTGCCTTGGGGGACTGTTTAGAGAGAAATTCTTTCCATTCTGAGGGAGAGTCAACATGTTTCGGGATAGGGAAGGCAGCGGGGGTGTAATTATTAGCGTCAGGGAGTCGGAAGACCACATTTTCCGTATTGAGTAGGCCTTCTTCCTTTTTTGCATTTATCTGGGAGTTGCTTGTACTCGCATACATCTCGAAGTTCTCACACACGTGCCTGACAGTCCTCTCAGAGATGACGAAACAGAGTTCGAATTTACAGTAGGTGTGCACCACCCTTTCTTTATATCGGAAAAAGTTCCGACGCATACGGTTGTACTGACGAATAATCTCGTTTGCCCCCGTTGCTTCTTGCACCGCACTGTCTGCCTTCACTTCGAACACAGCACCTTCGTTTTCTGTCGTTCTATCCTCCGTATGAACGATATATAGATCAGCAACGCCACGGTCGCCATAGTGGTTGTAATGCGCCTCTGGCTCAACGTTAATCAGACTTCTGTATGAGTTCCTGTAGCTGTTTATTATCGCACTGACCATATCGTCTTCCTGGCTCATATATAAATTTGTCCTCTTCATTGATAAGATCTCTGTGTAGTCCTCCTAAATCCAATCGACCCGCCGATGCCGGCACGGCGATCTCCGGTAGTCCTTCCCCCTGACTGGGCGGGGTGCTGGGTGTCCGCAGTCTCGTGTCTCGTCTGACGTAGAGTTACACAGAAACAGGTATGATGCCATGCCGACGACCGTTGAATTCACCACCCTCGACCGAGACGACCAGTTTCAACTAACGACGATACAAGATGAGGTCTGTGCGAAGCCCGACTGTGACCGCGTCCCGAATCGACAGCTGAGTTGTGAACCCGACGGTCGGCCGGGAAACCTGATTGCTCTCGGCGGGGCGGGACTCCTGTATCTGGCGTCGGCGTACGTCTGGACCCACGGAATCATCCTGCTGATCCAGCCCTTACTCGCAACCGTGTTCGCCCTCTATGGTGTCGCGGAGTCCCTTCCTGCGACACGCCGGCAGACAGCCTTTCGGCTCCGAATACTGGGTGTCCTGCTCGCGGGTGTCAGCATGGTCGTGGGGGTCGTCGAACTGCTCGGGGGACCACAGTTGCTGGCATAGCACCCGACTCCTGCTTGAACGCTCGAGTCGCTCCCCGGCGCCCTCAGGAAGCCACGAGGAGTCGGACGGGAGTCACATAACAGGTCGCTCGGACACACAGAACAGCCCGCACCGGCGAGTATGTCTCAGACGGAACGTTCGCCTGTCGGTATCAAAACACCCAAATCACCGGCGACGGGAGTGTCTGTATCGGTGGTCCACGTGCCAAAAAAGAGTGAGTATACCGACGACTACACGAACAAGACGCTGTATCTGCCGGGACCGACGGAGGTTCGCGAGGAGGTCACCGAGGCGATGGCCCAGCCGATGTTCGGCCACCGCATGGACCGGATGACAGACCTCTACACGACCATCGTCGAGGACACAAAGGAGTTTCTCGACACCGAGCAGGAGGTGATCATCCTCACGGCGTCGGGAACGGAGTTCTGGGAGGCGACCACGCTGAATCTCGTCGACGAGCGGATGCTCGTGCCGACATCGGGCGCGTTCAGCGAGCGCCAGGCGAACGTCGCCGAGCGACTCGGAAAGACCGTCGACCGCGTCGAGTACGAGTGGGGACGGGCGGTCAGGCCCGACGATATCCGGGCCGCGCTGGAGTCGAGTGACGAGGGCTACGACGCGGTCGGGATGGTGATGAACGAGACCTCGACCGGTGTCCGCAACCCGGTGGAGGCTGTCGGTGACCTGCTCGGTGAGTACCCCGATACGTACTTTATCGTGGACGCCATCTCCTGTCTGGGCGGGGACTACATCGACATCGACGCCCACAACGTCGACGCCATCTTCACGTCGACACAGAAGGCCTTCGCCATGCCACCGGGGCTTGCGGTCTGTACGGTCAGCGACGCGGCCTACGAGCGGGAACTCGAAAAGGAGTCGGCCTCGTGGTACGGCGGGTTCCAGCGCTGTCTCGACTACTACGACCGGAAGGGACAGACACACTCCACCCCGGCTATCCCGCTGATGCTCGCCTATCGCGTCCAGATGAAACACATGCTGGCGGAGGGCCACCAGCAGCGCGACCGGCGCCACCGCGAGATGGCCGAGTACACCCGCGAGTGGGCACGGGAGCAGTTCGGTCTCTTTCCCGAGGCGGGGTACGAATCGCAGTCGGTCACCTGTGTCGAGAACACCCGGGGTATCGATGTCGCCGAGACTATCGAGACTATCTCGGCGGAGTACGACATGGTCTTTTCAAGCGGCTACGGTTCGCTCAGCGAGGAGAGCTTCCGGATCGGACATATGGGCGAACACACCGTCGACAGTGTTCGGGCGCTCACCGACGCAATCGAGGATGTCGCCGGCCTGTGAGTGCAGGGGAACCTGCCGCCGGTGAAGCGCGTCGGCGAGGAAGACGAGTCCGGTGAACCCGTCGACTCGTCCGGATAGGGTGGTGAGGGGTCAGGGGTCGTTGTCCTCGGATGTGTCCGCCGGGTAGCGCCCGCGGAACCGGTCAGGTGCCGCGAGCGGTTCGGTATCGAACCCGAGTGACCGCCAGAACGCGGCCACCCGCCCGTCGAACTCGGCGTAGAGTCGCTCACACCGACCGGCGGCCGCCTTGACGAGCGCCGTGCCGATACCCTGGTCGCGGCGGCGCCGTCTGACCGCAATCGCGGTTATCTCCTCGCCGTCGAGCACCAGCACCCCCAGCACAGTCCCGGCTGTCGAGACCGCAACCAGCACGTTCCCCGCCTCGACTGCACGACGCAGGGACCCGAACTCCACCGCGAGAAGCGCGCCATCGAGTACAGTGAGCACAGTCGTTAGTTCCGCCGCCG
>KE356579.1:978993-981504 GCA_000416085.1 halophilic archaeon J07HX64
GTACGGAGATGGCTGGGAGAGCACTTTCTGGAGCTCAACGCCTCGGACGAGCGTGGCATCGATGTGATACGCGACCGTGTAAAGAGCTTCGCACGCACCGCCTTCGGGGGTGCGAGCTACCGCATCATCTTCCTCGACGAGGCCGACGCGCTGACCGACGACGCACAGGCGGCGCTCCGGCGGACGATGGAGCAGTTCTCGAACAACGTCCGATTTATTCTCTCGTGCAACTACTCCTCACAGATAATCGACCCGATCCAGTCGCGGTGTGCCGTGTTCCGGTTCTCGCCGCTCTCGGACGAGGCGGTCGCCCAGCAGGTCCGTCAGATCGCCGAACAGGAGGGGATCCAGGTGACCGACGACGGCGTCGACGCGCTGGTGTACGTCGCGGGTGGTGACATGCGTGCGGCTATAAACGGTCTCCAGGCAGCCGCGGTGACCCGTGGTGCGGTCGACGAGGAGGCGGTGTTCGAGATCACCAGCACAGCCCGTCCAGAGGATATCGAGGCGATGGTCACACGGGCACTCGACGGAGATTTCACCGCGGCGCGGTCACAGCTCGACCGTCTACTAACGGAGAAAGGAATCGCCGGCGGCGACGTTATCGACCAGCTCCACCGCTCTGTCTGGGAGTTCGACCTCGGGGACGCAGCCGCGGTCCGACTGCTCGACCGGATCGGCGAGGCCGACTACCGCATCACCGAGGGCGCAAACGAGCGTATCCAACTCGAGGCGCTGCTCGCGTCTGTGGCGCTCGACGAGACCGGCAGCGGACGCTGACCGTCCCCGGTGCTCTCGCCTGTGACCCCCTCGCGTGCTGTGGTCGGGGCGTATTCGACACCGAACGTACGCTAACGACCCGTATTTCGAACTCTGAAACTCACCAGAAGATTGATTACAGTTGGAGTTATACGTATACATGCACCCGTTAAGGGTGCCACCCAACCCCCCAACCCCCACCCCAATCCCCATTTACCCTATCCCGCCGTACTGCCGTTTTGGCATCTGCGGCGGGTTAGTTTTCTAAAAACACTACACGAGCTACGGCTACGCGATACAGCGGCTCCCTTCGGACCCAGTGTACACCAGTGTGGCGTGGTGTCTCATCACGGGAACGGGTGGTGTTCACGGTTCAGTCGGGGTTCGAACCCGAGCGAGGAGGGGGCAGATTCGGCACGCTCGCCGAAGAACAGATCACCGAAGGCGAGCGGCTGTGCCGCGGGGACGAGCACGCGGACAGCCTCGAAGCCGAGCATCTCGACATCGCGGGTCGTCGTCCGTGCGGCGTAGGCATCGAGGTCGACCGCCGCCAGCCGGTCGAGGATTGTCTCGAGCTCAGTCTGCCCGTCGGAGACCGGGGTCGAGACATCCTCGGCAGCAACTGTCGCCGTGGTGTCGAGGAAGGCCCGGGCACGGTCGGGCAGGTCAGCGTAGGTTCCGATCGCACCGGAGGCGTTTGCGGCCCGTTCCGGTCCCATACCGCGGAGTTCCATCCAGTTCTGGAGCGCCTCGGCGAGAGCGGACTCCGCGGCAGCCCCGGCGTCGAGGTCCGCCGCGGTCCCGGCGGCGAAACGCGGCCACTCCTCCCGGTGAACAACTGCCGCCACCACGGGAACGTCCACGTCCATCGTCAGCAGGAGGAGTGTCACGTCGAGCTGTTTGGAGGCCGCCCGCGAGCGCATCGTCTCGACACGCTCGGTCTTGGCGGTCAGTGCGAGCGGTTCGAACGAGGAGTACCACGCGAGCATGGCGGCGTCGCGCTCGATGACCTCGTACAGCCCCGCGAGCAGTGCGCCGACACCGGAGTTGCCAAATCCCAGCCCGGTCGTCACGGCCGGACGGTAACGCCGCTCCGGCGGTGGGTGTGTGACAAAGGCCGCGGGGAGTCTGACCGACTCACCGCTGGTGAGATCCGTTCCGGAGACCCACCGGATTGGCTCGCCGTCAGGCCGGGTCCGACAGACGAACGCGGCAGGGTCGACAGCGCCGTCGACGGCATCGGGTGTGCCGCGCTCGAACTGTGTGGTCTGGTAGACGCCAGCGCAGTAGCGCTCGAGCGCCTCGCCGAGTGCTTTCATGAACGCCCGGTTCCAGTCGGGGTCGACACCGGCGGCGTTCTGCGCGGCAGTCGCGTCGCTGAACCCGGCCGTGTCGGGCAGCTGTGCGAGGTAGTAGGGGACGGGAAACGACTCGGCCTCTCCGAGTTCGTAGACCGGCCCGACGAGCTCGTCGAGCGCCCGTTCCGCACGCTCTAAACTGGCCTCGACGCTCCGGTCGGTGTGGGCCCGTGGAACCGGCCCCGCTGTGGGTGAGCCACAGTCACAGCCGGGCACCGGGAGCAACGGGTGCTCGGTGTACGGCGTGACGACGACCCGACCGGAGATGTCTACACCGTCGAGGTGACGGATGGCCTCGCGACCGGCGACTGTCCCGGCGAGTCGCGCCGTCGCCGGGTCGATATCCCCGTGCCCGTCGGGCGCTCCGCTCTCGGGGTCTGTCTGGCTCGCTCTC
>KE356579.1:981524-984382 GCA_000416085.1 halophilic archaeon J07HX64
CCCGACAACTATCTCTATGGGCTTTCACACGTTCGACCCCGAGATGGCCGACAGACTCGAAGGCGAGCACCGCTACCGCTGGTGCTCGGGCGAGGAACTGCTGACACAGGTCGCACCACACGAGGATGCGACGATAGCGGATCTCGGGAGCGGGACCGGGTTCTACACCGATATCGTCGCACCACACGCCGGAACGGTGTACGCCGTCGACATTCAACCGGAGATGCACGAGCGCTACCGGGAGAAAGGGGTCCCAGCGACCGTCGAGCAGGTCGAGGCCACGGCCGAGGAACTGCCGTTCGAGGACGGCGAACTCGACGCGGCGTTCTCGACGATGACCTATCACGAGTTCTCGGGTCCCGAGACGATGGCCGAACTCGCGCGCGTGCTCCGGCCGGGCGGTCGACTCGTGACCGTCGACTGGTCCGGAAACGGAAGCGGGCAGGGTGGCCCGCCCGTCGGTGAGCGCCACACCCTCGGACACGCGGTGTCCGCGCTCGGTGCGGCCGGGTTCACCGTCGAGCACGCTGTCAGCCGGACCGAGACGTTCATCTGTCGCGCCCGACGTTGAGACGGAGAACACGGACGCGTGCAGAACCGAACCGGTCGGGGGTACAGACAACATCACTACCGACCACAACTTCATTATTCGAGCACACACAGGAGGAGACGTGCAGGTCGCACTGATATCTGACACGCATATCCCATCGCGTGCGAGCGAGGTACCGACAGCGTTCGCCGAGCGGGTCCGTACGGCTGACCACACCCTCCACGCGGGTGATTTCGACTCGAAGGGGGCGTTCGCCACCGTCCGGGCGATGGCTGGGGCCGAGGCATTCACCGCCGTCTCCGGTAACATGGACCGAGGACTGGGGCTACCCGACGTGCGGACCGTCGAGTTTGGTGGCGTCGAGTTCGTCGTCACCCACGGCACCGGTCCGGCACACAGCTACCGCGAGCGGGTCGCAGACACTGTTCGGGCACACGCCGAGACAGACAGCGCGGTTGGAGTCGCCGGTCACACACACGAGCCACTCGACACCCACCACGACGGGGTTCGCCTGCTCAACCCCGGCAGCGTTACCGATGCGAGTCCAGCCGAACGCGCGACAATGATGACCGCAACCGTCGACGGAGGAGAGCTGACGGTCCAGTTGCACGAGCGATGAGCGAGCGGAGTCTCCGAGGCCGAGGCGAGACCACCCCCGAGAGTCGCGCCGTGCGCTCGCGGAGCGACCGGAGACCGAATTCGGGTTCACACCGCTCACAGCTGTGGGACCGACGCCCGATCCCGTCGAAGCGTACACCCGACCTCGAGGGCAGTATGAACCCTCGGGCGCCGCTCTGAGCGGTGCGGCGTCGCTTCGGGTCGGCGGTCAGGAGAGTATCTCGTCGAGTCGCTCCAGGATCTGTTCGAGGTAGGCTTTTGTCCGGACCTGCTGTGGTGTCGGGTCTGCCAGCTCCATCTCCTGTTCGACGACCGCGAGGTCGAACGCGACCTGCTCGCGCACCGCCTCAACCTCCGCACGCGACACCGTCTCGGCATCGTCGGCAGTTGGCGTGGTCGTCACACCGTCCTCCGTCGGGTCCTCACCGGTATCGACCCCCCCGGCACCGCTCAACACCGGGTCGGTGCCATCTTCACCCCGCCGGTCGGCCTCGTTGCTCGCGGTAGCCCCCTCCTCGGGGGAGTCGTTCACACCAGTCGTCTGGCTGTCTGCACCGGCGACCCCAGGCGCACCGCTCCCGCCAGCCACGTTCCTGTGGCGGCGTTTCTGCTCCCGAACCGCCGCCAGGTCGATGTCGAACGTCTCCAGGAGCCCCTCCTCGCGTATCTCGGCGAGGTCCTCCTCGGGGATGCGCTCGGCGACGAGCCGTTCGACACTCGTCCGCTCGAGGCGGCTCCGGAGCCGCGCGACGAGGTCGGACCGGCCTTCGAGCACCTGCGCGGGATAGGACCGCGCGGTCCCGACCCGGGTGGCGAGCTCCGTCGGGTCGCGGTCCGGGTGTGTGAGGTGTGCCGCGACAACCGCCTGCTGGAGCGGGGTGAGGTCCCGGAGTCGTGTCTCCGCGGGTGTTATCTCCGACCGTCCGGTGTCGTCGGTGGCTTCGTCGGTGCCGGAGCCGAACACGTGTTCACAGAGCGCGCGGATATCCCGTGCCGGAAGCGGGTCGAGGTCGCGCCCGGCGAGGTGTGCGGCCACGCGGTCCCGGAGTTCGGTCTCCGACAGGCTCCGGTTGGCGTTGAACGCCGCGACCAGGAGCGCCCGGCGCTCGCGCTCGTCGAACGTCCGGCCACCGTAGGTCGCCGGGATATCAGACAGTGAGAGCCCGTGCAGGTTGAGCTGTCCTGCGAGTGTGAACGCGGTCCCGACCGGTTTGCCGTCTGTATCACACTCGATCGGCTCCACCTCCGGTGTCATCCCGTCGTGGTCCTCGTGGACACCGTCGGTCGCGTAACTGACGTGGACCCGGGCGAGCATCTCGGTCGGATACTCCGCCCGGCAGCACGGGCAACGGTACGAGTGTGCTGTTGTGCCCGCGCGGTTGCTCTCGGTCGTCACGACTCCGCGTCACCCCCGAGCGCGAACGCGATATCGGCCTGCTGTACGGTCAACCGGTTGCTCTCGAACCGACCGCGAACCCCCGTCTCGGTGACTGTGACGTTCTCGAACCCGGTTGCCTCGAGTGCCGTCACCCAGACCGAGGGGTGTTCGGTGTTGCCGATGGTGACGGTCCCGGGGATGCCGTCGACACCCTCGGCGTTGCTGTCGCCCCCGCCGGTTCCGGTCCGGGTGAACGACACCGGCGACCCCGACCGGAGCGCGACCAGTTCCCGCTCGCCGGTCCCGCTCACC
>KE356579.1:984402-987082 GCA_000416085.1 halophilic archaeon J07HX64
GTCGTGTCGCCGGCGAGCGCCAGTTCGTTCGCGCGCTCGAAGCGGGCGTCACCAGCCGGACCGACGACCACCGCGACAGTCGCGTCGTCGACTGTCTCGATGTCGGTGTGAACGTCCGGTACCCGGTCGGCGAGCGTCTCCTCCGCGGCTGCGGCTCCGGGGCCGGAGCCGACGACAGTGAACATATCCGGGTCGAGGGTCGGCGGCGTAAAAAGCGTACAGCACTGTCACCCGCGTCCCGGACAGGTCGCCGCGCTGTGGTACAGACTGCACGTTAGTTCCGGCTGGTGGTGCCGGCGATGGCAGTCAGTCCACCGGAGCCCTGACTGAAACCCGGGTCGGGGGCCCGCGTCAGAGTTAAGCAACCGGCGACAGCAGATGACACGTGAAGCTCGCACTCGCACAGATGTCGGTCGAACCGGGACAGCCGGCGGCAAACCGCGAGGAGGCGCTTTCCTGCATCGAGCAGGCCGGTGCACGCGGTGCCGACCTCGTCGTGTTGCCGGAGCTGTTCACGGTCGGGTACTTTCGCGTTCGACAGTTACGCGGGTGCGGCGGAGCCGCTGCACGGCGAGACGGTGACCGCGCTGGCGTCGGCGGCGGCCGACCACGGTGTAGCGGTGTTGGCAGGCAGTTTCGTCGAGGACCTCGCGGCCTCCACGGCAGCGGGGTTCGAGACACCGGCCGGGGAGGGGTACGCCAACACGGCTGTGTTTCTCGACCGCGACGGCAACCGTCGAGGTGTTTACCGGAAACACCATCTTTTCGGCTACGACTCGGCCGAGGCGGAGCTACTCACACCGGGTGAGTCGCTGTCGACCGTCGAGTTTGATGGGTTCACCGTGGCCACGACGACCTGCTATGACCTGCGGTTTCCGGAGCTGTACCGGCGGCTGGTCGAGGCCGGAGCGACGCTCGTGCTCGTGCCGAGCGCCTGGCCGTACCCGCGGGTGGAACACTGGCAGCTGTTGCCCCGTGCCCGGGCAGTGGAGAATCTGCTGTACGTGGCCGCTATCAACGGCGTCGGCGAGTTCAACAGCGCGAACCTGCTGGGTCGCTCCGCGGTGTACGACCCCTGGGGGACCCGGGTCGCCGCGCTGGGTGAACAGCGGGGTCTGCTCGAGGCACGACTCGACCCCGAGGCTGTCAGCCAACGGCGCGAGGAGTTCCCGGCACTCGCTGACAGACGCGACCCGTGAGCGGGTGTCTCAGCGGGCGAAACCACACCATGGGATTTAAGACAGGTGGAGAACAATCTATTAAAGCCGGTGAGACGCTTTTCACGTCACAGCCGGCAAACAGCCGTTCCGGCACGGCCTGCTGTCCCGTCCGGTGGCAGCACAGAGACCACCCCAACCCCATCCCGTCTCCTCCCCTCTCGCCTCCTCAACACTGCCTGAGTGTCTACGCCGCCCTGACGCCGACCGTGACGACTCTGTTTAGACTACGCCCGCAACAACGGACAGTGAGACCTGTGTGCTGTCGTGATAGCGCCGTGCGTGGTCGACCCGGTTCGAAACCGGTGGACCCCCGCAGACGAGTCGCGGACTGTTCACCCTCGGGTCGAGAACTCCGGTCGATCCGGGTCCTCTGTCGGTGAGACAGCCCTCGTCTGACGGTTCGACCGCGCCAGGTGGCCTGGTTACCGCTCGACGGTCTTTTCGACGACTCGCACGTCCCCGATGTGGGTGTCGGGATACGCGCCGTCGACCTTCTCGGCGGCTTTCACCATGTCCCAAACAACGTTCAGCCCGGTGGTCACCCCCTCCAGGGCCTCCATCTCGCATCCGGTCTTGCCGACTGTCTCGACAGTCACGGCGAGTGTGACACCCGTCTCGTCGAGGTCGAACTCCGTCTCGACGTTCGTCACCGGTATCTGGTGGCACATCGGGATAGACTCCCAGGTGTGTTTGACCGCCCGTATTGCACCGACCCGGGCAGTCGCCAGCACGTCACCTTTTCCGATACTGTCGGCCCGGATTGCCCCGACAGTCGAGGACCCGAGTCCGAGTCGCCCGCGCGCCACCGCACGACGCCGGGAGTCGCCCTTTTCGCCGATATCGACCATCTGTGCGTCGCCGTCCTCGACGTGAGTGAGGCTGTCAGGCTCACCAGCCTCGTCTGTTTGTTTGCTATCTCCGTCCGTCGCCTCAGACTCGTCTGTTGGTTTGCTATCGGTCATCGTTCCACAATCACTCTCGTTGTGTGTGTGCGAGCACGTGGGTGATGGTCGGGAGAACCAGTTCCTCGGTGCCGAACGTCGCGCCCTGTGTGCTTCCCGGGAGACAGAACACCGGGACCGTGTCGACGATGCCGGCGTCGGCCCGCGAGAGCAGGGCGTTTGGCCCGATGTCGTCGTACGAGAGGCTTCGGAACAGTTCACCGAAGCCCGGAATCGCCCGGTCACACAGCGGCCCGACGGCGTCGACGGTCACGTCGTCCGGCGCCAACCCGGTCCCGCCGGTGATGACAACCGCCTCGGCGCCGGCCTCAACGAGCGCGAGCACCGCCGCACGGATCGCCTCGCGGTCGTCGCCGACCAGTTCGCGCTCGACAACGCGGTGCCCGTCGTTTTCTATGCCCCGTACAATCGCGTCACCGGACTCGTCGTCGGCGAGTGTCCTGCTCGTCGAGACAGTCAGCACGCCGAACGAGGCCCGGTCGGGTTCGTCGTCGAGAT
>KE356579.1:987102-988901 GCA_000416085.1 halophilic archaeon J07HX64
TCGAGTTCGTCGTCACCCACGGCACCGGTCCGGCACACAGCTACCGCGAGCGTCTCGCAGGCACCGTCCGGGCACACGCAGAGACAGACAGCGCGGTTGGGGTCGCCGGTCACACACACGAGCCACTCGACACCCGCCACGACGGGATTCGCTTGCTCAACCCCGGCAGCGTCACCGGTGCGAGTCCGGCCGAACGCGCGACGATGATGACCGCAACCGTCGACGGGGGGGAGCTGACGGTCCGGTTGCACGAGCGATGAGCGAGCGGAGCCTCTGGGGCTGGGGGGAGACCGACCGGTTCCCGCCCCGGGAGCGGCGCCGCGCGCTCGCGGACCGGTTGGAGACCGAACTCGGGTTCCCACCGCTCACAGTCGAGGAACCGACGCCGCTTGTCGACGCGACCGTTCCGGAGGGGTCGCTCGCGGTGCCTGACAGTCTCGCGTCGTTCTGCACGACCGACCGCGAGGCGCGGGCCCGCCACACCTACGGCAGGGCCTATCCCGACCTCCTGCGCGGCTTTCAGGGGCGGTACGACCCGGCGCCCGATGTCGTCGCGCGCCCGCCGGACGAGGAGGCGGTCGCGGAGTTGCTCGCGTGGGCGAGCGAGAGGAGGGTCGCGGTGATTCCCGTCGGTGGCGGGACCAGCGTCGTCGGCGGGGTCGAGCCAGACCTCGGCGGCCGGGGTGCGCTGGACGATGGTGTCTCCCGGGAGGGGTATGCAGGTGTGGTCTCGCTGTCGATGCGGTCGTTCGACGAGGTGCACGAGGTGGACGAACACTCCCGCCGGGCCCGCCTCGGGGCCGGACTGCGCGGACCGGAGCTAAACGACGCGCTCGGGGAGCACGGCCTCCAGTTGCGCCACTATCCCCAGTCCTACGAGTTCTCGACACTCGGGGGGTGGATAGCGACGCGGGCCGGCGGCCACTTCGCGACTGTCTACACCCGTATCGACGACTTTGTCGAGAGTCTCCGGGCGATAACCCCCGCGGGACCGCTCGAAACGCTCGACGTGCCCGCCTCCGGCGCGGGACCGGACCCGGACCGGTTCCTGCTGGGGTCGGAGGGCGCACTCGGGCTGGTCACCGAGGCGTGGCTGCGCGTCCAGCCCCGGCCGTCGTATCGCGCCCGCGCCTCGGTCCGCTTCGACGACTTCTGGGATGGCGTCGCCGCGACACGGGAGATTGTCCAGGCCCGGCTGTACCCCGCCAACTGCCGCCTGCTCGACCCGACTGAGGTGCTGATAAACGAACTCGCAGCCGACGGCTCCGCTATCCTCGTGCTCGGGTTCGAGTCCGTCGACTCGCCCGTGGCCGCGGACCTCGACCGCGCGCTCGAACTCTGTGAGCGCCACGGCGGTCGGTGCCCCGACGGCCCGGTCTCCCGGGGACCAGACGGTGCCAGCGGGGGTGGTGACAGCGACGGTACGGCGGCCGACTGGCGTGGCTCCTTCTTCGACGGGCCGTACCTCTACAACCAGCTCGTCAGCGCGGGTGTGCTGGTGGACACCCTCGAGACGGCGGTCACCTGGGACCGGTTCCCGGAGCTACACCGGGCGCTCCAGCGCGAGGTGGTCGGGACGATGGGGTCGGTCTGCGGAACGGGTGTGCTCTCCTGCCGGTTCACCCACGTCTATCCCGACGGGCCGGCCGCCTACTACACACTGCTCGCGCCAGCCGAGCGCGGCCGTGAACTCGAGCAGTGGCGAGCGATAAAGACCACTGCCTCGGACGTGCTCGCGGAGCACGGCGCGACCATCACACATCACCACGCCGTCGGTCGTGTCCACCGGGACTGGTACG
>KE356579.1:988921-1005949 GCA_000416085.1 halophilic archaeon J07HX64
AATTATCTGCAGTAGGCCGGAATATGATAGCCGATGACAGCACGTCCCAGACAATCCAGTGGAGCCGGTCCAGCGTTCGTGACCGGTGCGATCGGCGGAGCAATCTCGTTCGTGGTCGGATACCTCCTGACGTCGTCGTATTGGCGATAGAGTCGGGCGAGTTGAGTGACAATCTGGTCGAGTTCACCGGCCAGCTGTACTACAACGCACAGTTTGCACATCTTTAGCGCAGTATCGACGGGGGCGGAGGAGGGTTTGGTGCACAGCTGGAACAGGAGTTCAACTATGTCACCGACAGTGGGTCCGGTCAGCTATCCGAGGCACCGGCCGTCCTCTATCACCTGATTCCGGGTGTTGTCCTGCTCGCCGGCGGATACGTTGTCGCGCGGTCTGTGGACGCGAGAGACCTCCAGGAGGGAGCGATCGCAGGCACAACGATGGCGCTCGGCGCGGTGGTGCTCGTGTTGCTCGGAACTTTCCTGTTCAGTACCGGTTCGGAGTGACGACGACTCCAGCTCTCCTCGAAGGTGTGTTGCTCGCCGGTATCGTCTCCCCGGGTCTGCTTGGTGCAGCGGACGGTGTGTTCAGCACACAGGTCGGCTCCGACCAGCAGCAACAGTTCGGGCGACGGTGAGAGAACCTGCCGTCTTTTTTTACACTCGACCCAGGTGCACCGCCGGACAGCAGCACCCGCCCGATACCGCCCGTGAGTCAGTCTGTGTATTAGATCCGTTGCCTGTCCAGCGGGTGGAAGATAACAAGCCTCCGGGTCGCGGTGAACACGCTCTCGACGAGTAGTCCTGTCATCGAACGCCTCGAACACCGCGTCCGGGTCGGGTTCCGGTCTGTCACCCCGCGCCTCACGCCTCGTCGCCTGTCCCGCGTGTCCGGCACAACGGTCGAGCGAAACAGCATCTCGGTGCCGGCGTCGACAGACCTGTGCCACACACCGGACCGCTGTCGGTCACGGAATCGGGCAGTTTTTTCACCGACGCGCCAATCTTGGGTTATGCTCACCGTCGAACACCGTGGTTACAACGGTGATATCTACCCGGACACCGAAGGGTGGTGTCCGGCGACCGGTCGGATCGAGACAGCGGTCGAACTGTGCCACCCCGGGTCGTTCACGAGTGACCTGGGCAACCCGACCGGACTGTCCTCGAACAGCCAGGCGGGATCTGTCGGCACGTCCCGGAACAGCTGGGTGAGACGATGATAACAGTGCGAGTCGGGCGACAGTGCGGGCAGCACTCGAGCGTCGTGACCCGCTCCCCGGAACCGCCGGGTTCGCAGGTGAGGTGGATAGACAGCTCGTGCGCGACGTGCTCGGCCGGTACCCGCTGTTTTTCGAGTCGGGGGACCCGACGGTCTGGAGTCACGACCCCGGCGAACTCGGGGAGCCACGGCGCCTGCCGGCGGGGCACGTCCGGAGTGTCGACAGTTCCGACGAGTCCGGGGCAACGTCGATCTGGACACTCCCCGGGCGGGACCCGTTCGAGACAGACGACGAGGCGGTCACAGCCGTCGAGGGGGCGGTCGATACGGCACTGTCGGCGGTCGACGACGAGGGTCTCGCGGTGGCGTTCTCGGGCGGGGTGGACTCGGGGGTGCTCGCGGCCCGGTTCGACGCCCCACTGTACGTCGTCGGGTTCCCGGACAGTCACGACCTGGCGGCGGCCCGTTCGGGTGCGGACCATCTCGACCGGTCGGTGCGGGTGGTCGAACTCGACCACGGGACACTCGAGGCGGCCATCCCGCGGGTGGCGGCAGCCACCGGCCGGACGAACCCGATGGATATCCAGATCGCGCTCCCGCTGTTCGTGCTCGCGGAGCGGGTCAGCGCCGACGGGTTCGACCGCCTCGCGCTCGGTCAGGCCGCGGACGAGCTGTTCGGCGGGTACGCAAAGGTCGAGAACGCACCCGATGACGACCGTGTCGCGGCCGACACCGTCCGCGGCGCACGCGACGAACTCGTCGGCAGTATCCCCGACCAGTTCGAGCGTGATGGCCTCGCACTCCGAACGGCGGGTGTCGACCCGGTGACCCCGTTTGCCCACGACTGTGTCGTCCGGGCGGCGCTCGCGCTCAGCGACGACCAACTCGTTCGCGACGGAACCCGCAAGTGGGCGCTCCGACAGGCCGTCCGACCCCGGATCGGTGAACTCGCCGACCGCCCGAAAAAAGCGCTCCAGTACGGCAGTCTCGCGTCCCGCGAACTCGACCGGCTCGCTCGACAGGCCGGCTACAAACGCCGCATCGACAACCACGTCGGCAAGTACGTCGACAGCCTGATATAATCCGCACGACAGGAGATCGTCTGTCCTCCAAACATAGTTACGATACCTGAACGGTCGAGGCTTCCGGAGCGTGGCTGATACTATCTGAACCGGTGAGACGGGGGGACGGAGCGCGGGGCGCGTCACAACCGATGTCGTCCACCGGTCACACTCCAGGAACCACGGCAGCGCCCGGGTCAACCTGACCTGCTCTCCCTCTGACTGCCGGGGAACGAACCCCGCCTGTGACCCGACACCCACCGCACTCCGACGGTTTCGGACCCCGACAGGGCCAGTCCGATCAAGTAGTAACAGCGAACCGACGCCTTCTGTGTCGCTATTGTTATCTGATATACACATCATATTATGTATGTATATCAACCAAAATATTTAAGCCTTTTAGACACTAATAGCAAACAAGAGGAGACCAGATGTACGACCTGACAGGATTCAGCGCGACCTGCTGTACGTGATTGCGGGAAAAGATAGACCACACGGACTCGCGATAAAGGACGAGCTCGAGGGCTATTACGAGACCGAGATCCACCACGGTCGGCTGTATCCGAATCTGGATACACTCGTGGAGAAGGGTCTCGTCGAGAAAGGCGAACTCGACCGCCGGACGAACTACTATAGTTTGACACGGCGTGGCAACCGTGAGATCGAGGCACGCCGTGACTGGGAAGGCGAGTACGTCGAGTTCTAGTCTCCGCTCTGCTCTGCGTCCCGACGACGTGAGTCCCCACCCGCCGTCGTGACTGTGCGTGGACCGCTGTCTCCGCTATCGAGAGTGTCCGGTACGTCTCCGTCACCTCGGACGCTGTTCGGTGCCAGACCGTGTGGTCGTGTGCTCACCGTCGACAGTGACTACATCATCGTGCGCACTCTGTCGACAGTGACCACACCACCGTGCGCGCTCGCCGTGGACGACCGCCGACAGCGACTGTACTGCGTGCACGTTCGCCGACAGCGGGAGCGACTGGCTCAGGTACTTATCTGGGTGCTGGTACACGTGAACGTATGCACCGCGACAGCGTACAGCCACAGGTTGATGAGTTGCCCGGGCCCAAGGCCCGGCGGACGTGGAGTACCACCACACGACTGCCGCGCCGAGCACCTACGTCTACGAGTTCGTCTGGGACTACACCGAACCGGCCACGGGACCGTTCTGTACAGATGTCGACGGGAATGTGCTGATGGACCTGACGGGGCAGGTGGGGGCGATGCCGCTGGGGTACAACAACCCGAAGATCCTCGACCCGCTCGCGGAGTTCGACCTCGTGGACCCGCTGAAGATCGCCGGCCAAGAGTTCTACCTGCCGGCGGCCGGGGCGGGCGGGGATCTTCCGGGACCGGCAGACCTGATGGACAGGCTGACCGACATCACAGGGTACGGGATGGACACGGTCTTTCTCTCGAACAGCGGTGCGGAGGCCGTCGAGAACGCGCTGAAGCTGAGCTACGACCACACACAGGGAAAGTACGCCATCACCTGCGAGGGGGCCTTCCACGGCCGGACGCTGGGGACGCTCTCGCTGAACCGCTCGAAAGGTATCTACCGGCGTGATTTCCCCGAGATCCCGAGTGTCCACGATATGCCGTACTGCACCGACCGGGCGTGTACGACCGAGAGCTGTGACTGTGGCTTTTTTTTCGACGACACGTCGGCGTTGCGACGGATGCTCCACCCGGAGACAGGCTACATCGACGCCGACGAGGTGGCGGCGCTGGTGATCGAGCCGATACAGGGCGAGGGTGGATACCGGTTCCCGAGCGACGCCTTCGCCGGCGAGATCGCCGACTGCTGTGCGGAGTTCGACCTGACACTCGTTGCCGACGAGGTGCAGGCCGGGATGGGCCGCACCGGCGAGTGGTGGGGGTCGGACCACTACCCGTTCGAACCCGACGTGATATCCAGCGCGAAGGGGTTGCGCGTGGGCGCGACAATCGGTCGCGAGGAGGTGTTCCCCGACGAGCGGAGTCGGCTCTCCTCGACGTGGGGGGCCGGCGACCTGCTTTCCTCGGCGATGGGTGTGGTCACCATCGACGCAATCGAAGAGTACAGTCTCATGGAGAACGCGACGACCCGTGGGCGGGCGTTCAAGAAGCATCTCCGGGACGCCGACCTGCCGGGGATGACCGACGTGCGCGGAGCGGGGCTGATGCTGGCCGTCGAGTTCGAGACGGAGGCCCAGCGCGACGCGATCCAGGAGGCGGCCTTTGCCCGCGGTCTGCTGGTGCTCGGCTGTGGCAAACGGATCACCAGGCTGTTGCCGCCGCTCGATATGACCGAACGGGAGGTCGAACTCGGGGCCGAACTGTTCGCCGAGTCTGTCGAGGCCACGGAAACCGCCGGTGTGGCCTGATACCCCCGGACAGGACACGCCGCGACCGACACTCGCAGAGCGGCCATCCGTCACAGAATCCCGCCCAACTCCCGTAGCTGTTCGCGTACCTGTCCGCAGTACGGGTCGAACACGGCCGCGCGGCGGCGAGTCGACACGGGTTTAGCCGTGCTGTCCCAGTTTCCGGTAATGAGGATAACGTTTCTCGGGACCGGCGGGTCGGTGCCGACGACGGAGCGCTCGACGAGCGGGCTGGTGGTTGAGCGTGCGGGTGACCGTCTGCTGTTCGACTGCGGCGAGGGCAGTCAGCGTCAGATGATGCGGTACGGCACGGGGTTCGATATCGGACACGTCTTTCTCTCGCACATGCACGGTGACCACACGCTCGGACTGCCGGGATTGACACAGACACTGTCGTTCAACGACCGCGAACAACCGCTCGCGGTGCACGCACCCGCGGGGACACGAGGTCAGGTCGAGCGGTTGCTGTCTGCAACCGGCGACACCCCCTCGTACCCGGTGCGTATCACACAGGTCGAACCGGGTGAGGTGGTGCTCGACCGGCCGGAGTACGAGGTGCGTGCGTTCGCAACGGACCATGACACCCGGGCGGTCGGCTACGCGCTCGTCGAGGACGAGCGAAAGGGCCGGTTCGACCGCGAGCGGGCCGAGGGAGAGTTCGGTATCCCGCCGGGACCAAAGTACTCGCGGCTCCACGCGGGCGAACCGGTCGAACACGAGGGGCGTACAATCGACCCCGAGGCGGTTGTCGGCCCACCCCGGCCCGGTCGGCGGTTCGTCTACACCGGGGACACACGGCCGACAGACGCGACAATCGCGGCCGCCGAGGACGCCGACCTGCTGGTCCACGACGGGACCTTCGCCGCGGACCACGGCGAGCGTGCACAGAAGACGGGTCACTCGACAGCCCGCGGGGCGGCGGCCGTCGCCCGCGAGGCCGGGGTGCGCAAACTCGCACTCGTGCACATCTCGACGCGCTACGCCGGCCGCGGCGGTCTGCTCGCCGACGAGGCCCGGGAGGTGTTTCCGGAGACAGTCGTTCCCCACGACGGTGCGACCGCCGAGATCCCGTTTCCCGACAGTGACCAGCCTGTTAGTGTCGAACAGCCACAGGATTAAGTCTACTCTCCACCAACAGTAGCTAATGCTCAAGGAGGGAGAACAGGCACCATCGTTCGAACTCCCCGCAGTCGTCGGCGGACGACCGGCGCGGGTGTCACTCGATGACGCACTGGGCGAGTCGATCATTGTGCTCGCGTTCTATCCGGCCGACTTCAACCCCTCGTGTACGGACAAGTCGACGGACCTCAGTGAGTTCGACGTGTTCCGGATGCAGTCGGACGCCACGATTCTGGCTATCTCCGGGGACAGCATCTACAGCCACCGCGCGTTCGCCGAGACCCACGATCTTCATCTCCCGTTGCTGGCGGATGTTCGGGGGGAGGTGGCAGAGGCCTACGGCGTCGAATCCGGGGACACCCGGTACCCGACCCGGCGAGCGGTGGTCGTTATCGACCTCAAGGGGCAGGTCACCTACAGATGGGCTGCGGACGATGTCGAGGAGCGACCGGATATCGACGCGGTCCAGCGGGCGTTTGCCGCCGTCGGTGACGCGGAGCTCGCCGAGACGCAGTACAGCGAGGCGTGTGAGCGATACAGCGAGGGCCGTGACGCGTTCATCGAGGGGATGGGCGCATACAGGAACCGAGACTGGGTGCTCGCCAACGGCGAGTTCGAGGCGGCCGCCGAGGCCTTAGAGATTGCCTGTGACGGGTTCAGACGGTCCACCCGGTTCAGCGAGGATGAGACTGTGACACAATCCTTCGAGCGGGGGTTGCGTGTCGCCGAGGCGCTCGGCCGTGCGGTCGACCTGTTCGGGGACGCCGCCGGTGCACACGCCAGCGGCGACGGCCAGCGTGGAGAGACACTCCGCGAGGAGGCCGAGACTGCCGTCGAGACGCTGCGCGAACTCGGCCCGCCACCGGACCCCGAGGACCTCCCGGCCACCCTCAACGACGAGGCCCCCACCGGCGAGGGACTGTCGAAACCCGCGCCCGGTCGCTCCGGGCTGGACACGGACACAGACGGCGTTCCGGCAGCCGGTGACACAACAGACCAGGGGACCGACGCTGACCTCACAACTGGCGACAGGTCACAGTCCGAGGGCGACACGGCAACGAGCGACAGTATCGATGATGAGGATCTTGAGGCGCTCGCCGCGGAGATAGAGACACAGGAGGCCTCGGACGGCAGCCACAGGTGACTCGGCCGGGTGTTCTCGCGGGTCAGACCGGACTACTCGGGGTCACTCCTTGCGGCCGGCACCAACAGCGGCCTCACCGATCGGTTCGTGGCCCTCGATGCGCTCCTGACCGCCCATGTACGGGCGCAGCGCCTCCGGAACGGTGACAGTCCCGTCGGGGTTCTGGTAGTACTCGAGGATAGCGACCATCACGCGGGGCAACGCCACACCCGAGGCGTTCAGTGTGTGGAGGTACTCGGCGGACTCGTGGCGCTCGGGCCGGTAACGCAGGCCGATGCGCCGTGCCTGGAACGCCTCGAAGTTGGAGGCGCTGGAGACCTCGAGCCAGCGACCCCCCTGTTCGGGACCGTCCGGCATATCGTTTGCCGGCGCCCAGACCTCCAGGTCGTAGGTCTTTGCCGACGCGAACGTGAGGTCGCCGCCACACAGCAGCGACACCCGATACGGGAGTTCGAGCCGGTCGAGCACCGCCGCTGCCTCGTCGACCAGCCCCGTCAGGCGCTCGTCGCTGCTCTCGGGTTCGACGAAGTTCACGAGTTCGACCTTGTTGAACTGGTGGACACGGACCATCCCCCGCGTCTCGGTGCCGTGTTCGCCTGCCTCCCGCCGGAAGTTGGGGGTGTACGCCTGGTGTTTCAGCGGCAACTCGTCGCCGAGCAGGGTGTCGTCGGCGTACATGTTCGTCACCGGTACCTCGGCGGTCGGGCAGAGCCACAGGTCGTCGTCCTCGTACGGCTCGTCGTTGTGGCCGCCGACACGGTAGGCGTCGTCTGCGAACTTCGGGAGCTGTCCGGTGCCGGTCATCGACTCACTCGTGACCGGAATCGGCGGGAACACCTCACTGTACCCCTGCTCGCGGTGAAGATCCCGCATGAACTGGACGAGGGCGTGCTCCAGACGCGCTCCGTCGCCTTTCAGGAAGTAGAACCCACCGCCGGAGACGGTCACACCGCGCTCGAAGTCCAGGATCTCCAGGCGCTCACCCAGGTCGTAGTGCGGCACCACCTCCTCCGGCAGCTCGCGCACCGGGTCGAACCCGACCCGTCGGACCTCCTCGTTGTCGAGTTCGTCCTCACCGGGCGGGACCGCCTCCTGTGGCACGTTCGGTACCGTGAGCAGCGACTGGTCGAGCCTGTCCTCGAGTTCGTCGGCGCGCTCCTCGATCTCCTCGATCTCGGCTTTGAGCGCCTGGGACTGCTCGATTGCCGCCTCGGCAGCCTCGTCGTCGCCGGCCTGTTTCAGTTCGCCGATGCGGCTGCTGATCTCGTTGCGCTCGTGACGCAGGTCGTCACCGCGTGATTTCAGCTCGCGCCACTCGGCGTCGGTCTCCAGTATCTCGTCGATATCGACGGTTTCGGTACCGCGCAACGCGAGCCCCGCTCTCACCTCGTCCGGGTGCTCGCGGACGAACTGCCGACTGAGCATACCTGCACGTTCGACGGGTGTCCGCAAAACCGTGTCGCTCTCCGTCCTGTACCACCCCCGATTCTGTCATGACCCTGCACACTCTGGAGACGTTTTTGTGGGTCGCCGTCGTACTGGAGGCTATGCCTGTCACAGACGACACCGAACTCCGCGAACTGCTCGACAGCGACCGCATCGCCGTCGTCGGCTGTTCGAGCACACCCGGAAAGGCTGCCCACGACGTGCCCCGGTATCTCGACCGGCAGGGGTACGAGGTGGTGCCGGTCAACCCCTACGCAGACGAGATACTCGGTCGTGAGAGCTACGACTCGCTGTCGGCGGTCCCAGGCGCGGTCGATATCGTCGACGTGTTCCGGCCGAGCGAGGAGGTGAGCGGCATCGTCGACGAGGCGCTCGACAGGACAGACGAGGCGGCCATCTGGCTCCAACTCGGTATCCACGACGACGAGGCCGTCGAGCGTGCCGAAACCGCCGGCCGGCGGGTCGTTCAGGATATGTGCACGAGGACGACACACCGGCGGCTGGTGGGCTAGCCGCCGACCCGCAGAACTGTGAGACGCTCTGTCTCTCCGTCGCCGGATCACTTCACGAGCGTCGTGCCGTCGAAGTTCCCGCGGTCGTAGTTCACGTCCATCAGCGAGAGCAGCGTCGGCGCGACATCGTAGAGGTCGGCGTCCTGGAGGCGAGCGCTCTCGTCGTCGATGAACAGAGACGAGTTGTCGAACGTGTGCATCCCGTTGCGCGGACTCGATGAAAAGACAGTGTCGGTCGTGCTGAAGCCGGCCTTCAGATCGAACCCGTTCTCCGGGATGGCGACGAGATCCGGCGCAATCTCGGTGTGCTCCCCGCGGAACGCATCCTCGCGGGTGACGACCCGTTTGATAACGGGTTCACCGTCCGGGCTCTCCATTGTCTCGATCTCCGCGGCGAGTTCGTCTCGCACCGACTCGTACTCCGCCTCGGCGACGCTCCCGCGTGGCTCTCGACCCTCGAGATTGACGTAGAACCGCCCGGGACCAAGCGAGTACGCCTGTGTCCCCTCGGCGATATCGTCGAGCTCTGAGGGGTCCTCCTGGAGCGAGAGCCAGCCCCGGTTCCGGAGCCAGGTGTTGCAGTCGACATCGTAGTCGAGCGTGGTGAACCCGTGGTCGGAGGCGACCACGAGTGTCACGTCGTCCGGCAGCATCCGCCGGATCTCGCCGATGTACTCGTCGATCGTGCGGTAGAACTCGAGAAACTCCTCGCGGTAGGGACCGTCGCGTTCGTAGTCCTCGAACAGAAAGTGATTCACCCGGTCGGTCGTCATGTAGACCCCGAAGAACATGTCCCAGTCGTCCTCCTCGATGTAGTGAGTAAAGGCCTCGTGGCGTTTCTCGACAGTGTCGTGTGCGTCGGCGACGAACTCGGCCCTGTCGTCGCTGTGACCGAGTTTCGCGTTCACGTCGAGTCGGTAGCCCATCCCCTCGAGATACTCGCGTATCTCCTCGGGGTAGGCCGCCTTTCCGACACCCGGGGAGAGAAAGCCGGAAACCATCCGCTGGATGCCCCGCTCGGGCGGCGAGGTAACGGGGACATTCATCACCGTTGCCTCGCGCCCGCTCTCTTCGACACGGTTCCAGATGCGCTCGGCCTGGACATCCCGCCCCATCGGGACGTAGGTGTCGTAGGACCCGGTCTCGCGGTCCTGAAAGCCGTAGACGCCGGTTTCGCCGGGGTTGACACCCGTCGTGAGCGCGGGCCAACAGGCACTCGATTCCGGCGGTTCGATGCTGTCCATCGGACCCCCCGCACCCTCCGATTCCAGCGCCGCGATGTGCTCGAACTCCTCGGCGTTGTCCGCGAGCAGACTGTACGGCACGCCGTCGATACCGATGAACGCGACTCGTGGCCCTCCATCACCTCGAATTCGGTCGAGCAGACCCATATATCAGATTCTACCGTCAGACACAAGAAGGTTCTTTTATCGGCACTCCGCCTGCGACATCTCGCCGTCGTCCCCGGAACTTGGCCCCGTCTCCCCGCCGGATTGCTCGTCTGACTCGTCCTCACGCTCGAAGTTTGTCGGAACGACTGTCGGATGGTCCAGACCAACTGGTGGGGTGCTCGCTGCCATTACACCATACTAGCCGTCTTAACCACTAAAGATTACCCATGCTCATACCTCATCGGGGGTTCCCCCGACATTACCGTCAGGTATGACCGTCGAGTAACGATGTTTCCGGTGCTCCTGTCGGGCGTGGGAGTTCGCTCGTCGGGTGTTTGTATTCGAGTTCGCTCGCCGGGTGTTCAGTCGGCCTCGGGCGTGGACACTGTCTACCGGAGTGGCAGTCACACGTCGAGTGCGGGCAGGTCGGCGTCGATACCGGACTGGCGACTGGCGGCTTTTGTGGTGTTATAGAGCAACATGGCGCGGGTCATCGGGCCGACACCGCCCGGGACGGGGGTGATCGCACCGGCCACCTCGCGTGCGCTCTCGAACTCGACATCGCCGACGAGTTCGCTCTCCCCCTCGCGTTGGACGCGGTTGATACCGACATCGACGACGACAGCACCCTCCTGTATCATCGACCCGTCGACCAGTTCCGGCACGCCCGCGGCGGCAACGAGGATGTCGGCCTGCCGGGTCTTCGCGGCGAGGTCGTCGGTGTGGGAGTGACAGACGGTGGTGGTAGCGTTGCCGCCGGGGCCGCGCCCGAACAGCAGGTTCGCCATCGGTTTGCCGACGATGCGCGAGCGGCCGATCACGACCGCGTGCGCGCCGGCGGTATCGATACCGGTCGCCGCGAGCATGCGCTGGATACCGTGGGGTGTGCAGGGCTTGTACCGGGGGTAGCCCGCGACCAGGCGGCCGATATTCTCGGGGTGGAACCCGTCGACATCCTTTCGTGGGTCGAGTCGCTCAACGACCTCGCGGTAGTCGACACGGTCGGGCACCGGTGACTGGACGAGCAGGCCGTCGACCGAGTCGTCCTCGTTCAGTTCGTCGATTGTCTCGAACAGCGCCTCTGCGGAGGCGTCGGTGTCGAGTCGGATGTCGCGGGTTCCGATACCGAGTTCCTCACAATCGTCCTGTTTCATCGCGATATAGGTCTCGCTCGCGGGGTCGGGGCTCATGAGAACCGTCGCGAGCGTCGGGCGGTGCCCCGCGTCGGCGAGGGTTTCGACCGCCCCCGAGAGCTCGTCTCTGGTTGCTGCCGCGATGGCATCCCCGTCGATAATGTCGGTCACACGTAGAGAGGCGGCACCGACGGGCTTGAATATCCCGGAATCGAGACGTGAGCCACACCCCACGTGCCCGGACGGTGGGCGGTGTGCGGGCCAGAACCGCACGTTTTTGCGCCCGGCGCCGCTCTCTTCGCGTATGAGCGCAACACTCGACCACACGATGATGCGTGTCGAGGACCTGGAGGCGTCACTCGACTGGTACACGGGCTATCTCGGCTACGAGGAGGTTAGCCGCTGGGAGGCGGACACGTTCACGAACGTCTTCCTGCAGGCACCTGGTGCCCACGAGCAGGCCGCGGCACTCGAACTCACCTACAACCACGACGGCCGCTCGTACACGCTGGGTGACGCCTGGGGCCACATCGCTGTCCGCGTCGAGGATGTCTACGATGCCTACGAGGAACTAACCGCACAGGGTGTCGAGGACTACCGCGACCCGGACTCCTGTGGTGGCTCCTACGCGTTCGTGAGAGACCCCGACGGTCACGAGGTGGAGATAGTCGAGCGCGACTACGGCGCGCGGTACAGTCTCGACCACACGATGGTCCGTGTCGAGGACGCCGAGGCGGCGATCGGCTGGTACGCCCGGAAACTCGACTACGACCTGGTGGCCCGGTCCGAACTCGACACGTTCGCGCTGTACTTCATGCAACCTGCCGACACACCCCCTGAGGCGATGACTGTCGAGTTGACGTACAACTACGACGGTCGCTCCTACGAGGTCGGCGACGCGTGGGGTCACCTCGCGGTACAGGCCGACGACCTGCAGTCGTTCTGGGGGCAGTTGATGGACCGCCACGCCGAGGATTACCGCGACCCCGAGAGCTGTGGGAACCGGTACGCGTTCACGAAGGACACCGAGGACCGCGAGATCGAGATCGTCAAGCGGTAGAATGACACGGGCACTCGTCATCGGCGGGACCCGCTTCATCGGTCGCCACCTCGTGACTGAACTGCTCAACTCGGGCTACGAGGTGACACTGCTCAACCGCGGCACCCACGAGAACCCCTTTGCCGGGCACCCCGATGTCGAGCAGTTCCAGGGTGACCGGACCAGCGGTGCCACGCTCGACCAGGCAGCCGAAACCGTCGACCCGTCGGTGGTCGTCGACTGCGTGGCCTACTACCCGGGTGAGGTGCGGATGGCAACCCGGGCCTTCAGCGACGTCGACGCCTACGTCTACATCTCCAGCGGGTCCGCGTACGGACCGGACCACATCCCGAAGCGGGAGGGGGAGACACCACTGGAGCCGTGCACCGACGAACAGGCTGTCGACGACAGTCACGCGACGTACGGCGCGCGAAAGGCCGAGGGTGACCGCGCGGTGTTCGAGGCCGCCGAGGCGGGTGTCCGGGCGATGAGTGTCCGCCCGACTATCGTCTACGGACAGTACGACTACACCGGTCGGTTCAACTACTGGGTCAACCGCGTCCGCGAGCGCGACCGCGTGCTCGTGCCCGGTGATGGCACCAACATCCACCACATAGTCGCCGTCGAGAACGTCGCCCGCGCCATCCGACTCGTCGCCGAGCAGGGGGTCGCGGGTGAGGCGTACAACGTCGGCGACCACGAGGTGCTCACGCTCGGTGGCGTCGTCGAGACGGTCGCGGACGCGCTCGACCGCGACACGGAACTGGTGACCGCCGGCGGGCGTGAACTGCGACGGCTCTCCGATGGGGCGCTGTCGCCGACAGCGTTCCCGCTGTACAACCCAACACCGCACATCCTTTCGACGGAGAAACTCGCGGCACTGGGGTGGGAACCGCTGTCACCGGCGGCGGCGGTCGAACGGGCCGTCGAGTGGACGGGCGACCCCGAGCGTGACCCTGGGCCGGACCCGGCCGCGACCCGGCAGGTGCTCGACAGACTCGACTGAGTGCGTTAGCGCTCTCCCGGTATCTGAACACCGCCTCGCGACCTGTGCTGTTCGCCTCCTGCCCCCCCGAGACGGAGTCGTCGGGACCGACAGAGAGGTCCGACTCGTCGAGCGGTGTCCGTCTGCGACGGCCCTGCCGTCTGTTTTGCCAACAGTCGCCATCGCGTACGGCCCTGGTGGGGTCAGGCATCTCGGCCCTGCCACAGACTGTATCGGGGTACTCGACAGTCTCGACCGTGAAGCGGTCCCCTCCGAGTCTCGGTAATCGGCGCGTTACCCGTCGATTGGGCGGCGCGTAGAAAAGCCAGATGCCGCACACTGAGTCCTTTTAGTATCTCGCTGCAGTTGTTGCCCGACGGTCCCTGCAGACCCGGTGTCGATTCACCGGTAGTGTCCCGACTGAAATCACGGTTGACGATTTCTTCAACCGTGTCGGTACACCCACTCTGGGCGGAGTGGCGGTATCGGGAGAACGACCCTGACAAAATGGACGGCGGTATCAGTCGGTCACCGGTTCCCGCGTGGTGGTCGGCATGTGCGCTGTGCTCGTCTGGTCCCGACTGTTGTCCGGAACAACCCAGACACGCTGGTTCCCGAAGATCTTGCTCTCCACGGCACCCTCGCGTCTCAGCGTCCGCAGTTCCTCCTCAACTGTCCAGTACGATTCTGAGACGACGTCTGTAACATCCTGAGTCGTCGTCATCCCGCCGGCGTCGGTTGTTTCCCCCTCTCTGACTGCGTCGATCAACGTCTGACGGTCCATTATCATCGATTAACTGTACATGCTACGAACCTTAAAATATTCGCATTTTTCTCTCAGAGGACTCAGTTACACAGTACGTTTCGAGTTTTGCACCATGTTCAGACAGTTTTCGGGTGAAAAACCTCTGATTGAAATCTCGTCACCAGACGGTAACTCGCACGATGCTCCGTCCGGCACCCCGATGTCGACCGGCAGGTCTAAGCTGGTACTGCACCCCGTTTCCGACCGACAGTATCGAGGGACTGGTCGCCGTGTCCTCGTGAGCAGGTCGGTTAGTTCACCTGCTCGAGCAGCTCTCGTCCCGCCGCCAGCAGCGCGTCGACACGCTTCGATGAACCGGCCTCGGCGTAGACGCGCATCTTCGGTTCGGTCCCACTCGGACGGACGAGCAGCCACGACCCGTCGCTCAGGAGGAGTTTGAACCCGTCGATGGTGACGACATCTCTAACTGGTTCACCTGCCAGGCTGTCCGGGATGAGTCCGTCGAGTCCGTCGATGACCTGGTTTTTCTCCTCGTCGGGACAGTCGACGCTGACCTTTCCCTGGTGTATCTCGCCGTAGGTGTCGAGCAGTCGGTCGACACGGCTGTCGAGTGGTTCCTCACTCTCGGCGAGCGCGGCGAGAAGCGCCACGAGAACGCCGTCCTTCTCGCGGATGTGCCCCCGAATAGAGAACCCACCGGACTCCTCGCCACCTATCAGCGCGTCGGTGGTCCGCATCTCCTCGGCGACCCATTTGAACCCGACGGCGGTCTCGGCGACCGTCTGATCGTGTGCCTCGGCGATGCGGTCCACGAGGAAACTCGTCGACACTGTCCTGACCGCCGGGCCGGTGTCGTCCTCGAGGAGGTAGTCGTAGACAGCGGCGTAGAACAGGTTCTCGTCGAGGTAGCCCCGCTCCGGGGTGACGACCGCGAGTCTGTCGGCGTCGCCGTCGTTCGCGACTCCGAGGTCGACCTCGCCCCCGGTCACGCGGTCGACCAGTTCCTCGAGCATCTCGGGTGCGGGTTCGGGTAATCCGCCGTCGAAGGTCGGGTCCCGGTCACACCGGAGGCGTTCGACGGTCACACCCGCCCCCTCGAGCAGTTCGTCGGTTGTTCCCCGTCCGCTGCCGTGGATTGCGTCGTAGAGGACGGTGACCCCTCCGGGTTCCGGGTCGAGCAGTTCCATCGCGTGTCGACGGTGGGGTTCGAAGAAGTCGACAGTCCGGCGCGCGCCGCGGTCGGCCGGTGGTAACGGGTCCGGTTGTGCGAGACGGTCCTCGATACTGTCGGTCACCGCCGGCAGTGCCGGTGCGCCGCTGTCGGGAATAAACTTTACACCGTTGTACTCCGGCGGGTTGTGTGACGCTGTCACCATGAGCGCACCGGCGAGGTCCCGGTCCACCACCGCGTAGGCGGTTAGTGGCGTCGGCCGGTCCCGGGTCGGCATCACCACGTCGAACCCGTTTGCCGTTAGCACGTCCGCGAGGTCCGCCGCGAACCCCGGTGAACTCTCGCGCGCGTCGTACCCGACCGCGACCGTCTCGCCGGCGTGACCCGCCTCGTCGAGGTGCGACGCGACGGCCTGCCCGACCTGTTTCACCCGCGGTGAGGTGAACCGGTCGAGTGTGTCTCGCCAGCCGTCTGTGCCGAACGAAATAACCTGACTCATCACCTGTGGATACGAGCGGTCGTGGGATAAAAACCGGCGGGACTGTGGCTGGTCACACCCGTCACGACGACAGACTGTGGCAACATCCTTGTTGGTGGGTGAGGTAGGTACGGCTATGATTGACGAAACCGTACGACAGATCGAGGAGATGCAGACACAGAGTGCGTCTATCGTCGCGGTGAAAGCCGCCGAGGCACTGGGGGAACTCATTCACCGGGAGTACCGGACAGTACCGGAGTTTCTTCGCTCGCTTGAGCGCAACAGCAGCGCACTTCTGCGGGCGAACCGCTCACACGCCCCACTGTACACGACCCAGCAGCGCATCGTGGACGATGTCACCGAGGCCGACCCCGACACCCTCGAGGAGGCCAAACAGCGACTCCGCGAGACTATCGACGACGTTGTCACGAGGGTCGAGGCGAGCAAGAACGGGGCCGGAAAAAAGGCTGCGTCGCTGATCAACAACGGCGACATCCTGCTGGTCCACGAGAACTCATCGACGGTAATGACTGCACTGGAACACGCCCTCGACGATGGCACGTCCTTCGAGGTGTACGTGACAGAGTCCCGACCCCGGTATCTCGGGCGGCGGACAGCCCGTCAGTTGGCCGACCGCGACGCAGTCGACGTGACACTGATTGTCGACGGTGCCGCCGGTCACTTTCTCCCGGAGTGTGACCGCGTTCTGCTCGGTATGAACTGCCTCATCGACGATACCGTCTACAACCGCGTCGGCACGTACCCGATCGCCGTTGCGGCCGACGATATCGGCGTTCCCACGACCGTTGTCGGTGCCTCGTCGAAGTTTATCGGCGGCGGATTTACCTTCGAGAACGATCACAGACCAGTCTCGGAGGTGCAGCGCGAGCCCGCACACGGGTTCGATATCGCCAACCCGGGGTACGACGCCACACCGACGCGACTGCTGGACACTGTTGTCACCGAGGACGGGGTCATACAGTTCTGATCACCGGATCATCCTGTCGGTCACACGCCGGAGACGCTCGGCGATATCGGGGTCGAACGCGTCGGCGGTCGCCCGCCACCGCCAGTTTCCCGTCGCGGTTCCGGGCCGGTTGAATCGGGTTTCGCTCCCGAGTCCGAGCAGGTCCTGCATCGTCGTCATCGCGACAACGGCATCGGAGTTCCACACCGCCTCGATCATCTCCCAGTGGATCTCC
>KE356579.1:1005999-1008031 GCA_000416085.1 halophilic archaeon J07HX64
CCAGACGAGTCTGCCGGGTCAACACTCGAACGGTGCGAGCGCTCGCTGAGCGCGCTCCCGTCACCGCGCTCGTCGACCCGGTAGAGATGCCCCAGCGCGTAGACAAACGTGACATCGTGCTTCGAGAGGTCGTATCGCAAGGCCCGGGTCCGGTACGTGGACTCGAACCCAACGTCGGTTTCGACACGCAGTTCGACAGTCTCGCTATCGGTGAGTCGTATCTGTGCGTCGACCAGTTCGAGAGCCATCCCGCGGCGCTCGTCACCCTGTGCCGCCATGTCGCCCACCTCCGCGTGGACAACCGCGGTGTTCTCCTCACCGGCCGTGACCGCACCGTTACGATCGACATCCGAGAGCAGGTCGACACCCGCGACGAACAGTGCGAACGTTCCCGCGACAACCACCGAAAACACGACCACGAACCCCAGCGCGTAGCTGATACCCCGGGACGCGTCTGTACTGCCCTCCCGGGTACGAGCACTGGCGTCGCGGTTCCGGAGATGTGTGTCACAACACCTGTTGGTGCCGACCCTGCTCGCGCCGCGGTCTCTCTGTTCCGTGGCTGTGTCACCGGACATCTATCTGTCGAGTTGTTGGAACTGAATCTGGCCGCCCCCGGCCGGCCGCTGGACCGCAACCGGCCCGCCGTCGAACCGGGTGCTCTCGACCGGGGTCGCCGAGACGAAGTTCACCCTCGTGTGGAGGTCACCGTCACCGGTGAGCAGGACGAGACACTGTCGCTCGCAGCGCCCGGCGTGTTCGACAGCCCCGGCGGTCGGGTCACCGGCGTCGGAGGCGTTTACAACCTCGACGATGTACCCCGTCCCCCGCACCGACTCAGCCAGCGCGGCGCGCTCGTCGACGCTCTGCCCGGGTGTCGCCGCCGCCAGGCGGTCGACAGACTGGATGGTGCCCGCGAGATCGTTCCCGTACACGTCGAGATCCTCCTCGACCGCCACGTCGGTGTTAGCGTCGAAAAAGACCACCCCGACCCCGCCGAGACTCACCAGCACAATCGCCACGATACTGAGATTCAGCACGTACCCCAGCGGACTCGAAACACCCCGGTCGCGCGACTCCCAAACCATTCTCCTCTCTGTCTGTTCTGGCTCGTCTCAGTATTTATATCCTCGGTCCGGACGCCGGGCAGTGTTCAGATACAGCGGTTCCACGCGAACGCGGAGGGAGTGAGCCAATCGTCGACCGTGTCGGACTGGACGTGACCGGGATAGTTCGCGAACGGTACAGTTCACCTTTTTATTTTTTCTGAGTATCCGTTCGACGCTGTTCCTGCCGATATAGCGTTGGACGTGGGAACTGAGGCCAGGTCGTGAGGACGCAGCGTTCGGACTACGTGATCCGTCGACGAGGCTGCTCGCACCAGTGGGGTCCTGTTTCTACCGACTTCGGCACGAAACCGCCACGCAAGACTGCTGTCTGTGGTCGTCCCGAACCGTGTACGGAGGAGTTCGCCGGTTTCAGTATCGACTGCAGCGTACAGCCAGAGTTGCCAATCAGTGAATTGAACGACGGTTTCATCGACTGCGACCTGTGTCGGTTGGCGACTCCTCCAGCCGAGCAACTGCCCTGTGAACCCAACTACGAGCGGTCGACCGTGACCGTTCGACACCGCACATATCAATAATAGATAGGATATTCGAAAGCGATGGTCCCGACAAATGCAGCCGAATACCGAGCTCCATCAGGAACGTCGGTGTCGCCTCTCGTTTCCAGACTCCAGGTCGAACTGGCCGATACGTGTACTGAGGCTGGCATTTTCCGGCACAGAGCACCGTGACAACGCCACGCCTCAGGTATTATTCGGCGGTTTCGTTGAGGTCACCGTGATACTCGTCGGGGACGACGAGTCTGACCGGCGCAGTACGTCTGACCTCCGTAGTTCAGATGTTGTCTCGGCAGTGCTTGATTGTTCGGGAGTCGTGAATCGACTATCTGGTGGTTCGTGTTGTGGAGTGCTGGCTTCCGTTCACGGGCCGCAGGCCCGTTCGCACGGCCAGAGAGTTCGCTCCCT
>KE356579.1:1008081-1022307 GCA_000416085.1 halophilic archaeon J07HX64
GCCCCGGTCGACCAGCGGCCGCAGGTCGACCAGAAGCGGGTTGCCTGCGAGTGCCGACGGGGACTGGTACGGTGAGTTGCCGTGCGCACTGGAGACCGGGCCCAGCGGACAGAACTGCCACAGCGACTGGTCCGCGCTGGCCAGAAAGTCGACGAACGCGCGTGCCCCCTCACCGAGGTCACCGACCCCGTGTGGTGATGGCAACGATGTCGGGTGGAGGAAAACGCCGCTCTGACGCTCGAAACGCATGATACACTGTTCACAGTACGGCCATTTAAATGGTCGTTCGTGGGGGTGAGCGCCGTGCCCGGGGTCCAGTCGTGGTGTTACTTTTCAGGCCGGGAGACAGAGTGTACAGTGTGCCACCGACTGTGCTGATGCTCGGCTGGGGGTTCCCGCCGAACATCACCGGGGGACTCGACACCGCCGTCGGCGAGTTGTTCGAGCAGATCGAGCCGAGAGACGACATCGAGTTCGAGCTAGTGTTGCCCGCGGAGTACGCACCACCGGACCGGGACAACATCCACGGGATTCAGACCGGCGACGGCGACATCATCACGCGGGTCGGGCGACTCGCCGACGCGTTTGCCGACCGGGCCGCCGACGCGGATATAATCCACACAAACGACTGGTTCGGATACAACCCCGGTTCGCGAGCCACCAGAAACACAGATGTCGAGTGGGTCACGACGTTTCACTCGCTGTCGTACGACCGCAACGTCAATCCGCCCGAGCGGGAGGTCGAGACCGAACAGCGGGTCGCGAACCGTTCGGACCACGTTGTCGCTGTCAGTGAGTTCACCAGAGAACGGATCAGACAGAACTACGGGGTCGACTCGACGGTCATCTACAACGGCTTCTCGTCGGTCGAGTCGACAGGTAGGGAGCTGAAGACGGAGCTGGATATCGACGGGAAGATGCTGTTTTTCCTCGGACGACACACCGACCAGAAGGGCATCTCCTACCTGTTGTACGCGCTGTCGAAGCTACAGCGAGACGATGTCACGCTCGTTCTCGGCGGGTCGGGTCACCTCACCGAGCAACTGAAGCGGTTCGCCGAACTGCTCGGTATCGACGACCAGGTTATATTTCCGGGCTTCATCCCCCAGGCCGAGATCGGCGACTTCTACGCCAGTGCCGACCTGTTTGTCTCGCCCTCGCTGGCCGAACCGTTCGGGATGACAATCGTCGAGTCACTCTCCGCCGGGACCCGCGTCGTCGCCTGCCGAAGTGGGGCGGCGGAGCTACTACCCGAGGACTGTGTCGTCGAGGTGACCCCCGACTCGGACGCGATTGCCCGGGGTATCAAGCGCGCGCTGTCGATGTCCGCGCCACTCGAGTACGACACCCGAACCTGGGAGGCGGTCGCCGACGAGTACGTCGCACTTTACAGTCGAATCCTGGACGAGCAGTGACCGCCGCCCGCGGCTGGACTCGTGGGCGTTCGACCCGTGACCGCCGCCCGAGGGACCGGTCAGCGGAGAAACCGGAGATCGGTGACCGGTTCGGGGTGGACAACGAGGTAGCCGTCGGCGGTCGGATTGAGGCCAACAGTCGAGTCCGCGTCGGGACCGGTGTCGTAGGGGCTCTCCTGTGACCCGCTCCCCGACTGGTACGGGCTGGCGTACGCCGTTTGTTTCCTGGCGGGCCGGTCGAAATCCTCCGGTGGCAGGTATATCTTTTCGCCGGACTCGGACTGAACGATCACGGCGGTGTCCCGGTCCCCCGAAACCTGGATCTCCGTTCGACCGTCGGTTATCTCCATCTCGAGGGTGACCGCCTGTTCCTCCGTCGTATCGTCCGTCTCCGGTCGCTCGCTCATATCAGATCGACGTCCAGGACGGATTTAGTCCTTCCCACCGCGTTCGATCAGCAGCACGCCCCGTCCGTTGAACCCGTCGAGTTCGACAGTCTCGCCCAGGATCGAGCTGTCGAGGTCACAGTCGTCCACCGTCGCGCCCGGAAAGACGACAGTCCGGTCCAGCGAGGAGTCGGTTACCTCGGCATCCGCCATCACGTGGACAGTCTCACCGAGTTCACTGTTCTCCACTGTCGCGTCCGGGTGGACCAGCGACCCGCCGTCCAGTGCCCACTCGACAGTCTCCAGGTACGACTCGGGTGTGCCGATGTCGAACCAGACGCCGTCGAATCTAAACGTATACACCGGTTCCCGGGACCGGAGCCAGTCGATGTACCACCCCGGTTCGTCGGGGTTCTGTCCGTCAGAGAGATACTCCGCGAACCGGATAGAGTCGGCGGGGAACAGGTAACAGGCGACCGAGACGAGTGTGCTCTCGGGGTCGTCGGGTTTCTCCTGGAAGTCGACGACACGCTCGTCGTCGAGGCTGACGAGTCCGTACGATTTCGCCTCCTCGCGCGAACCCACGTCGTAGGCCGCGAGAACCGACGTTCCCCGACGCTCGAAGTAATCTAGAAACTCACCGATATCGAACCCGACGAGATTGTCACCGCCGATGACGAGCAGGTCGTCGTCTATCCCCTCGCGTTCGACCAGTTGCGCGAGCGCGCCGACGACGCCGAACTTCTCGTCCTCGTCGGCCGTGTCCTCTATCGATACCTCGACCGCGTCGTACCCCATCTCGTCGACGTGGGTCTGGAACACCGACCCGAAGGCCTCGTTAGTGCTCAGATAGATTGTGTCGACCCGCTCGTCCGATTCGAGGTCGGTTAGTATCCGGTCGACGACTGTCGTGTCGCCAACCGGGAGGAGCATCTTCGGCCGGTGTCGGGTGATCGGCCACAGTCGCGTCGCGTAACCACCCGCGAGAACAACAGCATCCATACAACACACGTTGGAAGCAAAATATAAAAATCATCATGGTGTTTGCTGTCGGAACAGACTGTCGCGGGTCCCCACAGCTGAGTGACAAAGTGGACACGCCGACGACGGTCATACGATGTGGTGACGAACTGCCGCAGGTCCTCCGGCGCCGTGTGCTCGTCCGATACACCCCGTCGCATCGGACGAGTCACAAGTCACAAGAGAACGTATCCGCCACCGTATATATGAACCATCCTGGACCACCGCAGTTCGTCGAGGTCGGGGAGTCGGTCGAACTCGCTCCCCGGGACCCGGAGCCTGCCGGGACCTACAGCTGGGAGCTGACCACCGCACCTGCGGAATCGGCGGTGACACTCGGTGACGACCCGGTCGAACAGTTTGCTCCCGACGAGGCCGGGCGGTACGTGACGACACTCTCTGCACCTGACGGGGAACACCGTCTCACGATCCGCGCGATATCCGACAGTCGGCCGCTCGCGGTGCGGACGAGCGACACCGACACGACACCGACGGCGTCAGCGGTGAGCGAGACCGACGAGACGGTCGAACCCTCCGACGACGACGGTGGACAGCCACGACTCAGTCTCGAACCAGTCGTGGAGGACGACCAGGTCGTCGTCAGGGCCGACCCACAACCGCACCCGGACAGTACGGAGACACCTGCCGACCTCGCGGTGGTGTTTCTGATCGACGACCGTGACGATATCGACCGGGCCGTTGCGAGCACGAGCGGGCGGGCGCTCCGGCTCCCGGTCGACACGCTCCCGGACCTGACTCGTGTCTACGCCGTTGCGGTCGGTGGACACGGGTACAGCGTCCCGGACGCCGTTGCGTTCGAACGGACACAGCGACCCCGACAGTCAGGAGTGACACACCGGCGCTCACCGCGTCGCGGCCGCACGACCCGCCGGAGTGGGCCGCCGACGCGTTTATATACGAGATCTACGTCCGCTCGTTCGGCGGTGACACCGACGATGCACCGCTCGAAGCGGTGCGCAATCGGCTCGACTACATCGAGTCGTTGGGTGTGGACGCCATCTGGCTGACGCCGATTCTCGAGAACGACCACGCCCCGCACGGGTACAATATCACGGATTTCTTCTCCGTCGCGTCGGATCTCGGCAGCCGGGAGCAGTACGAACAGCTCGTCGAGGCGGCCCACGACCGCGATATCAGGGTGCTGTTCGACGTGGTGTGTAACCACTCCGCGCGGACACACCCGTTTTTCGAGGATGCCGTCGGCGACCCCGACAGCGAGTACCGCGACTGGTACGAGTGGCGAACACAACGGAGCCCGAGACGTACTTCGAGTGGGAGCACATCGCGAACTTCAACTTCGACAACCTCCGGGTCAGGCGACACCTGCTCGACGCCTTCGACGAGTGGGTGGGGATAGTCGACGGGTTCCGGTGTGACATGGCCTGGGCGGTGCCGAACAGTTTCTGGCGGGAACTCCACGACCGGTGCAGGAGGCGTGACGACGAGTTCCTCTTGCTCGACGAGACAATCCCGTACGTTCCGGAGTTCCAGGCCGGACTGTTCGGTGTGCACTTCGATTCGACGACATACTTCACACTCCGGCAGATCGGTCGGGGACAGGATGCCAGCACACTGCTGTCGGCGGTCGAGGACCGGGCCGAGACCGGGTTCCCCGACCACGCGGGGTTCATGCTCTACAGCGAGAACCACGACGAGGACCGGTACGTTGCCGAGTGTGGCCGTGACGCCGCCGAGGCAGCACTGGGGGCGGTGTTCACACTCCCGGGTGCACCGATGATCTACGCCGGCCAGGAGTTCGGCCAGCGTGGCCGACGCGACGACCTGGCCTGGGAGCACGCCCACGAGTCACTCCGGGAACTGGTCCGGCGACTCGCACGGGTCCGCGACGGGCACCCGGCGCTGTCCGGCGGTTCGACCGCCGCCCGTGTCGAACACGAGGTTCCCGACGGCGCCTCGGACCGCGTGACAGCCTACGAACTAACGACCGACGAGGCGTCCGCTGTGACTGTTCTGAACTTCGACTCCGACCCGGCGACGGTCCATCTCCCTGGTGTCGAAACAACCGACCTCCTCACCGGGAGGTCGGTCGGTGCCGACGACGGGTCCGGGTCGACGCTCACTGTCGACAGTGTCGCTATCCTCTCCGCGACGGGGTCGGTTGTTCATCACGACGATGGGTGAGGAACGGCGCGTGGCCAGAGTTGACCCCGACACACCGCCGGACGGGAGACACGCCGCTCGACCGGACCGGGACACCTCGTCTCGCCACCGGGTGATGTCTGTGGCTCACAGTCAGGCACGTCGCGGCGGGTCGACGTTCCCGACCCCCGAACACGAACACCGGAGAGACGACTCGTCTGTGCAGACTGTCGCGGGGGTAGCTTTCCTGCTTCCCCCTTCGAAATGGAGGGACGGCTAGCGGACCGGGGGTCAAACTGTCACCGGATCAGTACTGCTCTCCGAAACGGGGAACTTTATATATAGAACTCTGTTTTTATCTGTATGCGACTTACCACGGCGCTCAACGATTTCAAGCAGGCCCGTTACGAGCGCTTTCCGGAGGAGGCGAGAACGACATCCGGATCCTTCTCAGGGCACGGTGACCGACTGGTACACGTCGGAACCGACGGCAGTATCCGTGATTACTCTGCACCGCTCTCGGGGATGTACGGCATCGACCGGTCACGTCTGGGTATCCTGACCGGCGAGGAGACGTGGTGGTTCAGCGAGATGGATACGATCAGACAGCACTACTACCGCGAGACACGGCTGGTCGAAACCGAGTACAGCGCGGGGTCGTTCACCGTCCACCAGTACGACCTGACACTGGGTCGGGCCCACGTGACACACGTCGTGTTGCGCGGGGCAGTTCCCCGTGATGCGAAACTGGTCTGTTTCGCGACGATAGCACCCGAGGGTGAGGAACGGCGGGTCGGAACGCTCGTCCACGAGGACGGCGGGCCGGACGGGGCGTCGGTGCTCGAGGTGTATCACAGACAGGAGCACGACTACCTCACGGCCTCGACGGGGCTGGACTCGATCCACGGACAACAGCCCGAGCGCTTCGAGGAGATTCTGGCCGACGCGCCGGTGTCGTTCCCGCGACAGGAACCAACAGCCCAACAGGAACAGACCCGACTCACCGGTGATGTCCTCGTGGCGGCACCACTGGACAGCACCGGCCGGAACACCAGCACGACGCTGGTTACTCGGCTCTCGAATCACGAGGAGACCGACCGGGAGACGGTGTTGTCGAACCTGACTACCTGCGCTCACTCCCACGAGCAGGCCGAGGACCTGCGCGAGGCGGCACTGGACCGCTCCAGTTTCGACGTTTCGGAGTCGACACCACGGTCCGAGATGGTCCGGACGGACCTGCGTGTGATGGACCTCTTGACCGCACCGCTCGGCGGACGGATCGCCGCCCCCGAGTTCGACCCGTTCTACGCCCACTCCGGGGGGTACGGCTACGTCTGGTTCCGCGACGAGGCCACCGTCTCACAGCACCTGCTCGCGGCCGGTGACCACCTCGATATCGAGACGGCACACAGCCTGTCCGACAGCGCGCGGTTTCTCTGTGAACACCAGCTCCCCGACGGGACCTGGCCCCACCGGGTCTGGGCAACCGACGGCTCACTCGCCCCAGGTTGGGCAAACGCGACTGTCGAACGCGGCGAGGGGTCCACAGAGTACCAGGCCGACCAGACGGCGTCTGTCACCGCCTTTCTGGCGACGCTACTGGAGACTCATCGAGAGGACCTCAACCAGCAGTTGACAGACGAGATCAGGAGCACGGTTGCCAGAGCGGTCGACTCACTCACCGCGGACATCGCCGCGAACGATCTGCCGGCGCCGTGTCAGAACGTCTGGGAGGACGACGTCGGCCAGTTTGCACACACCGCCGGAACGTACGTCGACGCGTTCTCGGCGGTGGCCCGTGCGCCGGTGAACACGTCGCTCCGCCAGCGGAGTCACGAAGCTGCGACACGGGTTATGAACGGGTTACAGAACCTGTGGAACGAGGATCGCAGTGCGTACGTGACGAAACTGGAGAGAGAGAACGGTTCACAGGATGACCGTATCGACGGGGGTGCGCTGATACTCGCCCGTGCGTTCCAGGAGTACGACACACTCGAAGGGCAGACACTCTCGAGTCAGCAGGTCGACCGTCTCGCCGAGCACGTGAGCACGACACTGGACACGCTGTTTCGGAACCCATCGGAGAGCGCTGTCGCAGGACTGGTGCGGTACGAGGACGACTACTGGCGGAGTAACGAACAGAGCGAGGAGAAGATCTGGTCCGTGACGACCGCGATGGGGGCGATCGCCGCCGCCCGCACGGGGAGTCTCCTGAACGACCGGGGCCGAAACGGTGAGGCGTACCTGAACCGGGGGAGCGACCTCTACGAACTGATCGCGAGCAACGGGCCGCTGACGACCGAGGCCGGCTATCTCGCCGAGCAGGCGTTCGACGACGGCAGTCTCGACAGCGCGACACCACTGGGCTGGTCACACGGGCTCCGCCTCCACGCGACGGCGGTGCTCGAGGACCTGAACGCCCTGCCGACGACCTCCTCGGAGATAAACGGGCCGGGCGAGCAGCAAACCTGGACGACCGGTGAGAAGTACGGTGTCGGGACCGTCGCCGACCACGACACCCAGGACCCCTCCCGCGTCTGGTTCACACTCACCGACGGTGCCCTGACCGAGGCCAGATACCCGCGGGTCGACGTGATGAACCTGCGGACGTTCGATTTCCTCGTCAGGTGTGTCGACGACACAGACTACGCCGCCCGGACCCACGAGGAGGCCCGGACGAACGGTGACACGATCGAGCGGCGGGTCGAACCGGTCGACGACGAGGCGCTCCTGTTTCGGCACGTGTTCAGGGAAACCGGTGACGGCCGCGGTCACAGGTGGACGCTGACCGTCGACTACGCGAGCGACCCCGAACACGACGCGATTGTCGCGTCGACCGAGTTCGTGGCCGACGACGGGAGACGCTACGACGTGTTCACCGCCGCGGACATCGCGCTCACCAGTGACTCACGACAGGACCGTGGACTCACCTACGGCGACTGGGGGAACTACCACCTCCTGGCCCGCAGTCCACAGGGGTACACCGGTGAGGCAGACGACGCCCTGCTCGTCGACGAGAACGGCGAGGCGTACTCCGTTGCGATGGCGCTGGTGGCGGCCAACCGATTCGACTGGGCGACCGTCGGTGTCGGCGGTGGCGACCGTCTCGACTCGCTGTACACCGACGGGGAGCTCCCCGACCCCGTCTCGTCTATCGACGGCGAGAACGTCGTGCTCGTCGGGCGGATCGGGACCGGAGCACAGGTCAGCGAGGAGGTGGCACTCGGGTTCGCCCGGCGCGCCGACACCGCCGCGGCAGTGGGCGAGGCAGACGGGGCGCTCGAACGCGGACACGAGACCATCAGGACGGCGTACACCGACTCCTGGCGGGAGTTCCTGTCGGACAAACCCCTCCCCGAGTCGGTTGCCGACGACGATGACCTGGCGAACCAGTACCGGTACGCCCTGATGACACTGCGCGCAGTCGAGGACAAGACCTACACCGGCGCCTCCATCGCGTCCCCATCGGTCCCGTGGGGTGTGGCCGTGGACGTCACGGAGTCGAACGGCTACGGCTACAACTTTGTCTGGTCCCGGGACCTGTATCAGGTGTTCACCGTCTTCGACACTGTCGGTGATATCGATACCGCCGCCAACCAGCTCGAGTACATCTACGAGTTCCAGCAGGACGAGACAGGGTTCATCCCACAGAACACCTACGTGAACGGCACGACCCGCTGGGGCGGCGAACAGATGGACAACATCTCGTTTCCGCAGGTGATGGCCTACCACCTCGCGGAGGCCGGACTCAAACTCGACGATGTCGGCTACGGCTACGAGAACATCCGGCGGTCGGCCGACTACGTCGCGTACAACGGACCGGAGACCGCACAGGAACGGTGGGAGGAGGAGTCCGGGTCGTCACCGTCGTCGATCGCCGCCGAGATCGCGGGGTTGGCGTGTGCCGGAAAGCTGGCGATCGACGCGGGACACCGCGACGACGCGCTGATCTGGCTCGCGCTCGCCGACCACTGGGTGAACAACGTCGAGACCTGGACGACCACCACGACCGGGACGGCTGTCCACACGAACACACCCTACTATCTTCGGGTCGCGAGAAACGGTGAACCGGATGTCGGACACCTCCGAACACTGGCGAACAACGGCCCGACACTCGACGAGCGGGAGATAATCGACGGAGGGTTTCTCGAACTCGTCCGACTGGGTATCAAACCGGCCACCGACGAGACGATCCGCAACTCGGTCGCCGAGGTCGACGACACGATACGCGTCGATGTGGACTCGGCAGCCGCGTTCTACCGGTACAACGGGGACGGCTACGGTGAGCGCAGCACGGGCGACCCGGGTGCACCGTGGTCGGTCGAGAACCACGGGAACGGCCGACTCTGGCCGTTGCTCACCGGCGAGCGCGGAGAGTACGAACTCCGCCGCGACGACCCGGCGCTCCCGCCCGAGGACTGCCTCCGGACACTCCAGGGAGTCGCAAACTCCGGCCGGATGCTCCCGGAGCAGATCTGGGACCGCAAGCACAGCACCGACTACAACTGGGAGTTCGCGGAGGGAACCGGGTCGGCGACACCGCTCGCGTGGTCGATGGCCCAGTACATCCGACTCGCACACGGCATCGACGCCGGCGACCCCATCGAGACACCCGCGTTTGTTCACGAGCGCTACCGGGAACGGTGCCTCCATCGACCGGACCAGAGCCCGGCCCTGCGGGTCGACACACAGTTCCGCGGCAACGAGCTGCTGGTCTCCGGCGAGACAACCGGTGTCTGTGTGGCGGTCAAGACGCCCGCCGACAGCGTGTTTCTGTCGGCCGAGGACGGCCAGTTCGAGGCGACACTCGATATCGACCCGGGTGCCAATCAGGTGATTGTCGCTGCTGCGGACAGCGAGGATCTCGAATCTACCGGGACGACTGTCTGGCAACTGCAACTGTGACCGTGTCGACTCCTCCGACTGTCTGCCGGATGCCGAACAACCGACACTACCGGTGACCGGCACACAGTCCAGAGTCACACACCGCCCGTAGTTCCGACAGTCGTGTGTGAGAGTCGACGACCCGGCGCGGTCAGACAGCGCCGGTCAGGGCGTGATGACGGCCCGTCCGTCGATCTCCCGGTGTTCGAGTTTCTCCGCAACCTCGTTGATCTCGCCGAGGCTGTGCTGGCTCGTGTGCAGGTCGACATCGCCGCGCTTGACCAGCGCGACCAGTTCCTGGAGTTCGCTGTACTGGCCGACGAGCGTCCCGACAAACGAGAACTCCCCGGCAACGAGAGCCTGTGCGGGTTCGTGGATATGACCGCCGTAACCGACGATGTGGTAGTCGCCGCCGAGCGCGCAGATATCCGGCGCCAGCGCCGTCGTCTCGTCGGAACCGACGAAATCCAGAACCTGCGCCGCCCCGACACCATCGCTGAGACTTTCGACCTCGGCTGCGACATCGTCTGTCGCCGGGTCCAGCGTCACGCCGGCACCACACCGCTCGGCCAGTTCGCGCGCCGACTGTTTGAGATCCACCGCAACGATGTCGGCGGCGGTCATCGCGTTCAGACACTGCACCCCGATGTGACCGAGACCGCCGATGCCGATTGCGACCGCGGTGTCGCCAGGATTGAGTTCGTCGACGGCCTTCTTCACAGCGTGGTAGGCGGTGATGCCGGCGTCGGCGTGGGGGGCGATGTCGACCGGATCGATGCTGTCGGGGAGTGGAATAACCGCTCGCTCGCTCGTGAGCAACTCCTCGGCGAAGCCGCCGTCGGTGGTGAGACCGTTGAACGAGTCGTTCTCACAGTGCATCGTCTCGCCTCGCCGACAGGGCCGGCAGATGCCGCAGGTCTGAACCGGGTGACACACGACCTGGTCACCCTCGGAGACGAGTGTCACCTCCTCGCCGGTCTCGACGACGGTCCCCGCGTTCTCGTGACCCAGCGTCATCGGCAGTTCCTGTGGCACGTAGTCGGCCCACTGGCCCTCGATGATGTGATTGTCTGTCTGACACCAGCCCGCGCCCTCGACACTGACGACGACATCTCCGCTTCGGTCCGGTTCGGGTCGGTCGGTCTCCTCTACCGAGAGTCCGTCCGACATATCGTGCGTGTACTCGTGGAGTCGCGCAGCGAGCATACACCGGATAGTTCCGCTCAGATAATAAATCTACGGGCTAGAATGGGCACACCGCCGGCGAAGAGGGGGCTCGCCGCTGTCGACGACTGCTCTCCACCGGGTGTGTTCGGGAGCACCGAAGCTAATACGACCGATGACTAGGTCGATTCTTCCGGCTGTCTGCCGGGTAGCGAACCGCCGACACGACCGATGACGGGTGTTCAACCCGCAGGCAGACACTGTGCCGACTCAGAGCCATGCCATCTGTGTGACACTCAGTCCCGTTTAATCGGGATCTCGACGGCCGTCTCCGGGTCGTGCCCACTGTCCGAGTCCTCGGTCGGTTCCTCGGCGAGGTCCTCGAGCGCACGGTTGACGTTGCGTTTGTTCGCCTTCCAGAACGAGTCGAAGACGGTGCCGATGTAGGGGACCGACCCGCCGACTGTGTCGAGAGTAATATTACCGAGCATCCGGAGTAAGGTCGTGTACGAGACACCTAGATTGGCAGATTCGGCGACGATGTAGAGTGAGAGACCGGCACTGACCAGGTCACCGGCAACCGGGAGGACGCCGAGGATAGGGTCGATACCGATGCTGGCGTTCGTCCCCGGGATCGGGATGCTCTCGTCCAGGGCGTGTGCAACAACCTCCATCCGGTGGAGCGCTGCCTTGTCAACGCTGGGCGGTATCTCCCCGTCGTACTCCGCACCGAACCACGACTCGAAACCGGTTGTCATACCCTCTATAACTGCTACTAATATATAAACGCAACGTGGGACTGGTCACCCAACGGCCGGTGCACAACAGCGCGAGAGTCCCGGCGTTCACCCCGGACGAGGACCGCAGGACACACCAGGGCACCCGTCTCTCTCATCTGTCACGCCAGTTCACCCTCCGTCGCCCCCGGTCCGTGTCTGGTGCCGTCACAATCTGGCTGTTGCACCACCGCCGACGCGTTGCCGGGTCAGAAACGGGGTACCCGGCTTTATTAGCTCCTCTCGACACCCGCCGGACATGAGCATCGCAGACAGTCTATCGGCAGCGACAGACCGTATTGCCGGTGTGGTTACCACTCACAACAGGCTGGTCATCCTGTTGATGCTCGTCCTGACAGCGGGCGTCGTCTTCGGGGTGACACAGGAACAGAGTGACAGTGACAACACCGCAAGCGGGGACATTATCGAGGGATCCGAGGTAAACGATGCGAACCAGTACCTCGATGATGTCTATTTCAGCGAGGGCTCGGACGGAACCGAGACAATCGAGGTGTACGTCCGGGGTGAGGACGGGTCGGCGCTGAGCAAGGCCGGACTGCTGGCCGCGCTCGACTACCAGGTCGAGGTGACCGACTCCGAGTCGGTCACGGAAGCGCTCGCGGATACGGACAGCCCTGTCCGGAACCCGGCGAGCCTGGTCGCGACCGAACTGGTCGACGAGCCGGAGCCGGACCTCGCTACACAGCGGGCGGCACTCGAGGATGCGAGCGCTGAGGAGCTCACACAGGCAGTCCAGACCACGTTCAGCGGCGGGGAGCAGAGCAGGCAACTGCTCCCGGTAAGCTACGAGGCCGGAACAGCTGACGCCGATGCGATGCGACTGGTGCTTACCGTTGCCGATAGCCCCGACCAGGCAGTCACCGAGACGCTCGAGGAGGTCGCAGGGACAGTCGGGGCGGACTCGTCGCTGTCGGTGTTCACGAGCACCGGTGTCAGCGAGAACCTCAACAGCTCGCTGGTGCTCGAACTCGCGTGGCTTGTCATTCCGCTCATCCTGCTCTCGCTGGTTGTCGTGCTCGGGTTCGCGTACCGCGACCTGACCGATGTGGTGATCAGTATCGCCGGGGTGGTCGTCACGATGCTGTGGGCGTTCGGCCTGATGGGGTGGCTCGGCCTGTTCTCCTCGGAGACGAGTCTCGTCGTGCCGGTGCTCGCAATCGCGCTGAGTATCGATTTCAGCTTCCACACGTTCATGCGCTACCGCGAGCAGCGCGACCCGGAAGACGGGATCCGTGCCGGTCTCAAGCGGTCGAGTGGTGCCGTGATGATCGCGTTCCTGCTGGTGACGATCACCGCTATCATCGGGTTCCTGCCGAATCTGGTCAACCCGGTCCCCCTCATCAGGGACATCTCGGTGGCGCTGATGCTGGCCGTCATCTCGGCGCTCGTCGTGTTCACCACGCTGGTGCCGGCGCTGAAGATCAGTGCCGACGGGCTCTGGGAGCGGTTCGGGTTCGACCGGACCGGGACCGCGCTCGGAAAGGGGTCGTACCTCTCGACGGTGCTCGGTAGCGGAGCGGCCGCTGCCCGGCGCGTGGCCCCCGTCGTCATCGTCGGCGCACTGCTCGTCGGTCTGGTCGGCGGGATCGCCTTTACCGAGGTCGACCGCGAGCAGTTCCAGGGGTCCGACCCGCTCTCGGACCCGGGCTGGCAGTCCGAACTCCCCGGTCCGATGGCGTACGAGCTACACGAGACCGACGCCGCGGAGCGCCAGACATTTATAAACGAACAGTTCCAGACGGGCGGGCCGAACTCCGATAGTATCGTCGCGTTCACACAGTTCCTGTTGAGAGGCGACGTCGCAACCGCAGAGACGATGAGGGCACTCGATACCGTCGAGACGGAGGCGGCCGAGGCCGACCCGTCCATCGTGTTCAATCAGGGTGGGAGCGTGAACGTCCAGTCGCCGCTCTCGGCGATGCGGGAAGCCGCGGCAGCCCAGCCGGAGAGCGAGTTCGCACAGACGTTCGCCGCCGCCGCCGGTGTCGAGACGAGCGACCCCGAGGAACTACGAACTCTCGTTCCCGAGCAGAACGTCCAGGGTGTACTCGACGCGTTCTTCGCCGCCGCCCCGGCGGAGGCGAGCGCGGTGATCGAGCGCACGGACGGCGAGTACGACTCGATGCGAGCGCTGGTGCCTGTCCAGGAGCTGTTTGGTAGCGAGCGCACCAGCGAGATGCGCGATATCGAGAGCGCTGTTGCCGGCGAGACCGGCGCCTCCGTCACCGCGGTCGGCAACGGCATCATAAGTGATGTGAACAGTTCGGAGATTGTCGACGGTATCACGACGACGATGCTGGTGGCCCTCGCGGGAGTGTTCCTGGTGCTCGGCATCGTCTACCGGACGGCCTACCGCAGCGCGACACTGGGCATCGTCACGGCGCTGCCGGTTGCGCTGGTGCTCGGGACCGTCTTCCTGGGTATGTTCCTGCTCGGCGA
>KE356579.1:1022327-1023934 GCA_000416085.1 halophilic archaeon J07HX64
CGGACTCGCGCGCCTGTAACCCGCCGGAAGGAGATACCCAACGGCGTAGATCAGGAGCCACGGGAGTATCACACCGAACTGCATCGGTGCTGTCTCCTCTATCGGGCCACCGCTCGCCATCCCTGTCGTGACAACCAGCGCCGCAGCGATATTGACGACAGTCCCGAGAAAACTCGCCACGAGCCAGTACTGCCAGACCACGTTCTGGCCGAGTGCGGACGGTGTTCCCGGTATGAGGTACGCGGCGACACCGGCGGTCAGTGCGAGCCAGAACAAACTGATCCCGAGCACGAGAATGTCGAGCGATACGACACTGTGCAACCCGACGCCGAGCACGACTGTGCCAATCCAGCCGACGAGTGCGCCGCCGGAGGTTATCTTCGTCAGCTCCGCCGTATCGAACTGCCGTGATGTTGTGCTCACAGTATATTACACGAGACCCGCGTATCTGCACCTTTCGTTTGGGGCCGAGACGGTCCGACGGCGCCGGAGTTCCCTGTCGATCCATTCTCCGAGCGATAGTAACACTCGCTGTGAGACATAGTTCGGAAGAACGGACCGGACCTGCCGGTGGCAGCGCTCATCGACCCCGCGACGTGACGGGGCACGCTGGTGGTGTTTCGCCTGTAGTCGCCGCGCTCGCGGTTGCCGACGCGGGTCTGGACGGCCGCCGTGAGGATGTCTGTACTCTCACTTTCTCCGATTGCGAACCCATATCTACATCAGGGAACAAACACAGACAGGCGATGACGACCCGATTACCGACAGCAGTTGCCGGCGCCGACACCGGAGTCGAGCGACCTGCCTTTGCTATCAACAGCACAACAGAGTCCGATACACCCGATTCGAATCCTCCCTCCGTCGGTCTTGATTCGCTCCGAGATGGTGAGACGGTGTCTATGCGGCTCGAACACTCTACGGGAGCGACCCCCAGACGCCGACCGACCAGGTCACGCAGGCGAGGCCAGTGATCGAAGGCCTGCTCGTCTCGTTGTTCGGTGGTCCGTTTGCGGCGATGAACACAGTTGGACTGGTCGCGTTCGCGCTGGTCGGGTCGACAAAGGCGATCCGCGAGGAGTTCGACCTGTTCGGAATCGCTGTGGTCGGTCTGGCGATGGCGTTCGCCGGCGGGATAACCCGCGACCTGCTCGTAGGTCGGGTTCCGCTGGCACTCCAGTCACCGCTCGAGGTCAGCCTGGGCCTGTTCGGCGTCGGTCTGGCGATCGCGCTCAGTGTCGTCCTGACATCGCCGGACACCCACCCGGTCACGCTCGTCTCGGACGCTATCGGGCTGGCTGCGTTCACCACGACCGGTGCTATCGTTGCGACCGAGGCGAACGTCGCAGTTGTTGGCGTCGTCAGTATCGCGAGAATAAACGCGGTCGGGGGTGGTGCAGTCGCGGATATCCTTCTCGACCGCGCCCCGTTTGTTCTGTTCGACGACTTCTACGCGAGCTGTGCGGTGCTGGGGGGCACCGCGTACTGGGTCACCCTGAGTGCAGGCGCCGCCGGAGGGGCTCCGGCTGTCGTGTGTGCGGCGGTGACTATCGGAACACGACTGGTCGCCGTGACCCGCGGTTGGAGTCTCCCCACGGTGCAGCAACTGG
>KE356579.1:1023984-1025559 GCA_000416085.1 halophilic archaeon J07HX64
GCGCTCGGCCAGGCCGCGGACGAACTGTTCGGAGGGTACGCGAAGGTTGAGAACGCGCCCGATGACGACCGTGTCGCTGCCGACACCGTCCGCGGCGCACGCGACGAACTCGTCGGCAGTATCCCCGACCAGTTCGAGCGCGATGGTCTCGCACTCCGAACGGCAGGTGTCGACCCGGTGACCCCGTTCGCCCGCGACTGTGTCGTCCGGGCGGCGCTCGCGCTCGACGACGACCACCTCGTTCGCGACGGAACCCGCAAGTGGGCGCTCCGCCGGGCCGTCCGACCCCGGGTCGGTGAACTCGCCGACCGCCCGAAGAAGGCGCTCCAGTACGGCAGTCTCGCGTCCCGCGAACTCGACCGCCTCGCCCGACAGGCCGGCTACAAACGCCGCATCGACAACCACGTCGGCAAGTATATCGAGAGTCTGATATAATCCGCACGACAGGGAGCGGTTGTCCTCCAGAGACACCTACGACACCTGAACAATCGAGGAGTCCGGAGCGCGGCTGATACTGTCCGAGTCGGTGAGACGGGGCCGGAGCGCAGGGACACGCGCCAGCCGATGTCGTTCACCGGTCACACTCCGGGAGACACGGCGACGCCCGGGTCAACCCGACCTGCTCTCCACCTGACGGCCGGGAAACGAGCCTCGCCTGCGACCCGACACCCACCGTACTCCGGCGGTTTCGGACCCCTGCAGGGCCTGTCTGACCAGGTGGCAACAGCAACCGGACATCTTTTGCTCCGCCGCTGTGACCCCGAGCTACGTATAAACTCGTGTACATATACCAGCCGAAATATTTAAGCCTTTTAGACACGAACTGTAGTCGGGAGGAAACCAAATGTACGACTTGACAGGATTTCAGCGCGACCTGCTGTACGTGATTGCGGGAAAGGATAGGCCCCACGGACTTGCGATAAAAGACGAACTCGAGGACTACTACGAGACAGAGATCCACCACGGTCGACTGTACCCGAATCTCGATACGCTCGTCGAGAAGGGTCTCGTCGAGAAAGGTGAACTCGACCGTCGGACGAACTACTACAGTCTGACACGGCGTGGCAAGCGCGAGATCGAGGCGCGCCGCGACTGGGAAGGCGAGTACGTCGAGTTCTAGTCGCCGCTCTGCCCTACACCCCGACAGGGTGTCCAGTGTCTTCCGCCCGCTATCGCGGATGTTCGTAGACCGCCGTCTCCGTCGTCGAGGATGTCCTGCGAGCGGCCGTCACCTCTGACTCAGCAACAGGTCCATAGCAACAGACCACGCGACTGTTTGCGTCCGCCGCCGACAGTGGTTACGCCGCGCACACACTCACCACGGACGACCGTCGACAGTGGTCATGTCGCGTACACACTCACCACGGACGACCGCCGACAGTGGTCATGTCGCGTACACACTCACCACGGACGACTACCGACAGTGGTCACAGTATCGTGCACTCCCACCGGCAGCGAGCGGGGGGTTGGTTCGAGTATTTATATGCACGCTGGTACACATAGACCTATGCACCGCGACAGCGTGCAGCCACAGGTTGATGAGTTGCCCGGGCCCGAGGCCCGGCGGACGGTGGA
>KE356579.1:1027143-1028416 GCA_000416085.1 halophilic archaeon J07HX64
CCGAGAATCGCAGACCGGGTCAGGTCAGGTGGTAACTGCTCCGGGGTCACGTGGGCCGGGAGATTTCGCGTCTCGTCGTCGCGGAAACCGAAGCGTTTGCAGACCCCAACACTCGGCCTGTACTACCTGTAGAACGCGTCGGGTCCGTGGTCGTCCTGCCAGGTGAACGCGAACAGGCGACGTGCCGGAACCGGGTCGAGACTCCGCCCGTCGGCGCTCTCGCCGGTCACGGGCTCCCAGACGGTCCCGTCGGCCCGGAACTCGCCGTCGACGCACTCGAACTCGTGACCCGGGTTCTCGAAGGCGTGTGGCTCGGCCGTGGCGAAGACCACGACCGGTGTATCCCCGACCGTGTCGGTCACGACACCGCCGGCCGCGCGCACACGGGGTGCGGGGTAGCCGACTGCGTCACCGCCGCGCTCGATACCGAGCACCACCGCCTTCGGGTCGAGGTCTGTGCGGTTCCACGCACGGCCCTCGCCGCCGCGGTGGGCATCCAGCCCGAACCCCTCGCGCTCGAAGTACTCGTGGTAGGGTTCCTCGTCGTACGCGACAGGCGCTGGTTCGTCGGTGTCACTCGCGGCCTCGCTCGGCAGGTCCGGCGGCTGTAACACGACACCGTCTGGGTGAGCGTCGGCGAACGCCGCCCACCGCAGCACACGCGCCGGGTGGACCGACAGCGCTGTCCCCGCGAGCGGACCGGCGATACACTCCCCTGCCGACTGCTTCCACTCCGAACCGGTCTCCCGGTCGTACATCACGAGGTCGTCGTCGGCGAGTTTGCCCGAGACACCGAACGTCAACTCGCGGCCATCGACCCGCCGCTCGTAGACAACAGCACTGGCACACAGCGGACACCATGTGACAGTCAGCGGGTCCCCGCGGATACTGTCGTTGACGATCTCGTGGAAGTCGAGTATCCGGAACGGGTAGGCCCGCGGCGGGTCACCGTCGAGTGCGAGCACACGGTCGTCGGGGTCACCGACGTACGCTGTATCGAACGTCGGGTCGTCGATGCTCGGGATGGCATCCGGTTCGAGCACCTGTCGAACCTGCATATCCCGGTGGACGGCCCGGGGTGGCTTACGTTCTCGGGTGTCTGCGATGCAGAGCGGAGTGGAGACGCTCGCATCCCCGTCGAGACGCCCCTGCAGGTCGAAACCGTAGGGCGCGCAACACTCACCCGGAGTCACAGTCGTCCGAGAACTTCTGGAGCACCTGGTCGCGCAACAGTTCGATGCGGAGCGAGCCACAGCTTACCTCGGTCTGTTCC
>KE356579.1:1028466-1035798 GCA_000416085.1 halophilic archaeon J07HX64
CGGCACCCGGGTCGTTGACATCGCTGTCACAGACTGTCGGGTCGGTCGACCGTGGGTAGGGATACTGCCGTGAACAGCCTCGACCGCTGGCACAACTGCGAGGAACGGCCACGGCCGGACTCGCGGTTCGTCCGCCCCGTCACCAGCCGAGTTCGACAGTCGACCCGTCGTGTCGACAGTCCTCGAGCGCGTGTTTGGCGGTCATACCGGCAGTCTGTGCCGTTCGAGCACGGCCAACCCCGACCTTCAGTTCGACGTCAACCGTGTCGTGGACGTGGTCGATAGCGTCGTGATAGTCCGCTGCATCCATATCCGCGCAGACGGCGATGATGTTGTCACCACCGACAAAGAACGAGAGCGACTCGTGGGCTGTGCGCATATACCGCATCAGCTCGGCGTACGAGCGTTCAATCTTGATGAAACTATCGAACTCGTTGAGCTCGTCGGTGTACTTTCCGGTCGCGTCGTTGACATCGAAGTGTGCAATCTGGACATCCTCGTCCGTGCGCTCGGTCTCCGGAAGTGTGTCGCCCGCGAGAATCTCCCGGCGCTGACTGTCCTGTGCGCTGCCGGCCTCCTGTAGCAGCCGTGACGCAGCCCCGAGCGCGTCCGCAGGCGACTGGCTCACCCCGGTCGTGATACTCGCGGTCACCGGATACCGGTTCCCGAGTGACTCCTGAACGAGTTCGAGCGCCGCTCTATCGAGTCCGTTTGTTACCGTCACGAGATTGTCGAACCGACTGAAAAACGCGTACCCGTCGTTGTTACCGACAAGCTGTGAGACATCGGCGTAGAGACGCGATTGGAGCGTCTGTAGGTCTACCTCACGGCGTGGTTCTGGCGTTGTCGTCCACGGACCGTAGTTATCGATCTGGATCAACGAAATCTGGGTAGCTGTCACGTAATAATAGATGTCTCTCCGCAATATCCCTTTTTTGAACTCTACAGGCGGAGCAGACTGCGCTCCCCAGGATCTACAACAGATTACCGCGTTCGAGGGGAAAGCCTCGCCCTTTGACGCGGGGAGGAGGTCACTCCCGGGGTAGCGCTCGCAATATCTGCGTGCGAGGAAAAGGTAAAGACCCACCAGTTCCTCTGCCTGTGTATGTCAGACAACCCCAGAGTCCGGGATATCATGTCGTCACCGGTAAAAACAATCCCCCGGGAGGCGAGCGTCAGTGAGGCCGCGTCGAAGATGCGTACAGAGGAGATCAGGGCACTACTCGTGACGACCAGCCCGCCGTCTATCATCACCAGTGCTGACATCCTCGAGGCCGTTGCGGAGAACAAGGATACCACCGAACTGGGGGTGACCCAGCTGATGACCGACTCCGTCGAGACGGTGCCACCGACGCTCCACGCCGGGGAGGCCGCCGCGATGATGACCACATTCGGTGTCGGTCACCTGCCCGTCCTCGACGGTGGCGACTACGTCGGTATTATATCCTCGACAGACATCGCCGAGCAGTTCTCCTGACCGGTGGGCGTGGAGACGCGGTCCTCAGGGGGCGAGCCTGTTTTTTCTACCCTTTAGATGCTCGCTGTAGTACTCGAAGGTGGCCGGACACCACTCCGCGGCGAGTTGGAGCACCTGCTCTGTCATCTCCCTGATCTCCCACTGTGCGTCGCCGGCGGCACGCATATCGGCGACGTGCATCAGCATCCGGGCGTTCATCGACATCACGATGTTCGTCTTCGACCCGATCGGCAGGACGTAGCGCGCATCCTCCGGCGGCATCCCCATCTCGAGCAGGTCCTGATACGATTCGAACGCCCGCTGTATCGTGTCCCGAAACACCTGTTCGCGACGCTCTGCGGTCGCCTCGTCGACCGCCCCCGTCTTCTGGTTGCGACCGATCCAGTCGGGGTCACTCGCCGAGGGTGGGACTACGACCATCTCACCCTCGCGGACATCCGCGGGGTCGACCTCGTCGAAGGAGACGTACCGCATCGATTGCACGTCGAACGAGACGTGCCGGTGTCGGGTCAACTGTGCCATACACGAGCGGCTAACACCTTTTATCGCGAACGTCGCGTGCGGGTGTTCGAACGGCCCGAAGTGGCCCTGTCCGAGCAGGCGGCCGATGAGTGTCTCCTTTTTTTCTGCGAGTGTCTCACCCTCGATACCCGACATCACCTCCTCGAAGGGTGTCTCCCCGACGTACGGCTCCATGTAGTCGTTTCGCGCCGCCTGACAGACGAGTCGCTCCGGGTCCGACGTGGCCTCCAGCAGCCTGACATCCATATACAGTCGACCGGACCGCAGGCGCATAACAGTTTGCTCGCCGCCGGGCGCGGTCGGTGCGGACTGCCGGAGGCTCACAGACCGGGTCGAGATCGGGGACGAACGCACTCCCGCTAACTGTGTCCAGGGGAACTGTTATCTCGCACCTACCCTCACCGTCGGGGAGGCTGTCCCCGATAGGTGCTGTCTCGCCGTCCTCGAGTTCGAACCGCTCGTCGACGACATCACCGTCGGACATCACCTCGACGTTGAGACCGTGTGTCTGCCCGTTCGAGTTCACAATCCCGACCGACGCGGTCTGAATCGGGTTCCCGCCCGACCCGAGACAGTCTGCAAGCCATAGCCCCCCGGCGTCGGCGGTAACAGTCTGCAGGAGGATTCGTGGTTCACACTCTGTGGAGTCGGGAGATAGGTGGCACTCAATCGTTGTCCGTCACGTCACCCCGTCGTGAGCGGGTCCCACTCCTGTCCGGGCGCGACCCCGCGCCTGTGAGCACCCCCGGGTCAGAGAGCACCCGTTCACCGACGTGATAACAGACCGCGATGGTCGTTCCCCAGGCGAGGTGACCCGCAAGCGAGGGGAGCGTGAGCAGCGGGAACTCGGAGCCGACACCGACCAGTTCGAGCCAGAGAGGCATGAGAAGTCCCGCGGCGAACAGCCACAGTGAGAGGCCCGCAGCGACACCGACCCGAGACGGTCGACACCCCGCGTGGCTCCCGCGACCCCGAGCACGGCCGCGTACACCAGCCCGAAGACGACGCTGTGGAACTCGTGTGTGACCAGCGCGACGACCGGCTCCTCGATACCGTACAGCGCGCCGATGGCGAGCAGGTCACCGTCGAGTCCGGCCATCGCGCCGGCCATCACCAGTCCGGCGACCAGCGCCGCGCCGGCGGCCACGACACCGCGTGACGTATCCAGCGCCGGTGCCGTGACCGTCTGCGGACCGCGGTCCCCGTCGACCGCCCGGGGAACTGAGAGTTCGACCGTTGTTCCACCGTCGTCGACCTCGGTCTGGAGGTGACCGTCGAAGCGCTCGGCGAACAGACGGACGATGTTCAGCCCGAACCCGGTCGTCGGGTCGTCGTACTCGGCGATCTCGCCCTGCTCCAGCAGTGTCCGCTGGCTCTCGGGCAATCCCGGGCCGTCGTCTCTGACCCGCAGCACCGCGCGCTGTCCCACGGCCTCGACAGCCACAGTCACCTGTGGCTGGTCGCTGTTGCTGTGTTCCGCGGCGTTTCCGAGCAGGTGACCGACCACCGCCCCGAGCTGGTCACCCGCCTGGACGTGGAGTTGCGCGGGCGCATCGAGTGTGAACTCGGCATCCGGGTGTGTCGCTCGGACCGTCGACAGCGCCCGTTCGACACCGGCGACGAGGTCGACCTGTGGGGTCGACTCGTCACCCGTCTCCGCGAGGTGTCCCACCTGGTCGACGGTCTCGACGATGTCGTCTGCCCTCGCGGCGACGACATCGGCCGAGTTCTCGTCACCGTCGCGTGCGAGCAGGTCGGCGTGGGCCCTGATAGCGGTCGCGGAGTTGACAACCCGGTCACGTAACAGGCGGTTCAACACGACGAGACGATTCGCCCGCTCGCGCACATCCCGCCGGTAACAGCGGTTCCGCCCGGCGTACACCCCGATGAGCGCCCCGCCGACCGCACCCCCGATGAGGAACGTCGAGAGGGACACCCGGTCGCGTACCGCCGCCGTGTCGGTCAGGTCCACACCGCTGCCGAGCAGTGTGACCGCGACCAGTCCACCCATCCCGACGGTGCCCACGAGACACCACCGCGCGACGGTTCGGACGAACGTCTCGTCGTGGTTCCCGACAGCGAGAAACACCCCCGCCGCCGACAGTCCGAGCCCGAGCACCAGCGGCAGCAGACCTGCGACGAGAAACGCCGATGTTGTCTCTGTCGCGGCAGCCGTCACGGTGAACCGTGTCAGCACGAACCCCACGGCCGCGACGACGAGTCCACCGGTCGCAACGTTGTACTCTCTCATCACGTATCTGTTGGATTGTACAGTACAAAACGTTCGCCGGTCGTGTGGGAACGACTCAACACCACACAGTGTCCGGGTTTGCGGTGTTTATGCGCCCACCCCTCTCCGCTCGGTCTCTTTTGCTCTCAGCGATGGCGACCGGCGGCAGTTCCGACCGCGCGCTCGGCGGCCGTGATTGCCTCGTCGATATCGTCGTCGGTCACGTCGAGGTGTGTACAGAGGCGCACGAGGTGGTCGTCGAACGGCACTGCGAGCAGCCCCTCGGCCTCGCAGTCCTCGAGCACCGCCTCGGCGGGCCGGTCGGTTTCGACGAGAACGAGGTTCGTCTCGGGGTCGTGTGCATCGAGACCCGGGATCCGGTCGAGTCCGGTCGCGAGCCGCTCGGCACGGCGGTGGTCCTCGGCGAGACGGTCGCGGTTCGACAGCGCCTCGAGCGCGGGTGCTGCCAGGATGCCCGCCTGCCGCATACCGCCGCCCATTAGCTTGCGCGTCCGGCGTGCCCGCTCGATGTACGCCGCCGACCCGGCGACCATCGAGCCGACGGGCGCGCCCAGCCCTTTCGAGAGACAGCACATCACGCTGTCGACGTGCTCGACGAACGCAGCCGCGTCCCGGTCACGCGCAACCGCGGCGTTGAACAGCCGCGCGCCGTCGAGATGCACCGGCACGTCGTGCTCGTGTGCGGCCGCCGCCGCCGCCGCGATTGTGTCGACCGACATGGCAACCCCACCCCGCGCGTTGTGAGTGTTCTCGAGCGTGAGCAGCCCGGTCCCGGGGCGGTGTCCGCTCCGCTCGACGTGACCCTCGTGAACCTGTTCGGGTGTGATGACACCCCGGGCACCGCCGTCGAGGGTCCGGGGCTGGACCTCCGAGTGCTGGACGAGTCCGGCGAGCTCCCACCGGTAGACGTGACTCTCCCGCTCACAGAGCACCTCCTGGCCTCGCTCTGTGTGGGTGCGCACAGCAACCTGGTTGCCCATCGTCCCCGTCGGAACGAGAAGCGCCGCCTCGGTGCCTAACAGCTCGGCCACCCGGTTTTGAAGCTCGTTCACAGTCGGGTCCTCGTGGTAGACATCGTCACCGACCGGCGCATCGCGGGCTGCCTCGCGCATCTGCTCGTCCGGCCGCGTCACCGTGTCACTACGGAGGTCTATCATACCCCTCCTTGCGACCCCGAACTCAAAACTCCGGCGGCCACGCAGACTCCCACCGGCCCCGACGCCCGGAACAGGACTGTCACCCGACGGCTCCTGCACGGCTCCCGGTGCCGACGAGAGGACGGGCTTTTTACCGCGGACCGACCAGGTGATTGTAATGAGCCTACGCGGCGGGAAACTGGAGCTGGCCACACGCGGGTCCAAGCTCGCACGCCGCCAGGCCAGTACAATCACACAGAAGCTCGCGGAGCGCCGCATCACCGCGGAGCTCGTCGAGGTCGAGACGACCGGTGACCAGCCCCAGGAGGCGCTCGTCCACCAGTCGGGTACCACCGGTGCGTTCGTCCGCAGCCTCGACGAGCGCGTGCTCGCGGAGGAGCTCGACGGCGCGGTCCACTCGATGAGACACATGCCGACCGACCGGCCCGACGGACTCATCGTCGCCGCGGTTCCCGAGCGCGGTCCTGTTGATGACGTGCTCGTCACGCCCGACGGGACGGCGCTGTCGGACCTGCCAACGGGTGCGACCGTCGGCACGTCGAGTCTCCGCCGTCGTGCACAGCTGCTCGCCGACCGCCCCGACCTGGAGATAGCCGGCCTGCGGGGCGCCGTCGACACCCGCGTCGAGAAGCTGCTCGCACCCACACGACAGCGCGAGCACGAGCGACGCCTCGAGGCCGCCGGTGAACTCGACGACGAAGCTAACGACGAGACCGGGACCGACCGCGAGTACGACCGAACACCACAGGAGTGGTTCGAGGGGCTCTCCGAGATCGAGCGGCGTGCGCTGGACCGCGAGGTCGAAACCGAGTACGATGCTATCTGTCTCGCGGCGGCGGGACTCGAGCGCAGCGGGCTCTTCGAGGCGCTTCCGGTCGAACACCTCGACCCGGGGTCGTTCGTGCCCGCGCCGGCACAGGGGGCGGTCGCGGTGACGGCGCTCGACGGTGAGACCGCGACGCGGGTCCACGACGCGATCGACCATCCGCCGACACGCGTCGAGGTGACCGTCGAGCGGACGGTGCTGTCGGAACTCGGTGGCGACCGTGTCGCCCCGGTCGGGGTTCACGCCCGTCTCCAGGGTGCCGTCGTCACGACGGCCGCTCGGGTGCTCTCTCGGGAGGGCACCGAGACGATCCAGGAGACGCGGAAACTGCCGGTCGAGAGTCACGCCGAGGCCGCCGCCGCGTTCGCCGCCGATCTCGCCGACCGGGGGGCGACCGAACTCCTCGACCGGGCGCGACGCGAGCGAGACGACGCGAAACAGGCGTGATCACGAGAACCGGGTCTGAACACGGACACACGGGACGGCCCCAGGGTCCGAAGACGGGGGCAGACAGACGACCGTGACCGGCCTCGGGACACCCGCACAGGTCGTCGCCAGACCGCCGTGAGCGGGGGAGTTTTTTCCACGAACCGTCTACGCCCGACAATGGCCGATATCTCGCCGTCCCGTGCCAGCGAACCGGACCCCGACGTACAGTCGTTTCTCAGCCTGTACAACTCCCTCGACGTGCCAGAGATACACGAGGTGCCGCCCGGACGGGCCCGCGAACTGTTCGAGCAGTTCGCCGCCCCGAACCCCGATATCCCCCTGCCGACAGTCGAGGACCGTACCGTGCCCGGCCCCAACGGCGAGGTGCTCGTCCGACTGTACGACCCGCGCGAGGGCGGGGAGACGCCGCTCGTGCTCTTTTTCCACGGCGGCGGGTTCGCGGTTGGCAGCGTCGACAGCCACGACGGTCCCTGTCGACGGCTCGCCGTCGAAACCGGCTACCCCGTGCTCAGTGTGGACTACAGGCTGGCGCCGGAGCACCCGTTTCCCGCCGGACTCCGGGACTGCTACGCGCCCTCGAGTGGGCGACTGCGACGCGGCCGACCTGAACGTCGACCGGACAGACTGGTGGTGGCCGGTGACAGCGCCG
>KE356579.1:1035818-1037918 GCA_000416085.1 halophilic archaeon J07HX64
GGTGAGCTGTGGTGCCGGACTCGGGGCGTACGGTCGCCAGACGGTCGAGCGATGGCGCGAGCACGCGGCGGCACGACGCTACCGGGCGCTCCACATGGACTACATCCGGACAGTCTACGCCGGGTACCGCCGGCTCACGGTGCCGTTGCTGTACCGTGCCGGCGCCCGGTGGCTCCCCGAACCCGAAGGCGGTCGGCGATGTCGAGTACTCGTGTGCGGCGATGCTGGCCTTTGACGGCGCCGTGCTGTCGGAGCTGTCGGTTCCCGCGCTCGTCGTCGGCGGCAGGCAGGACCCGATGGTGCCCGTCGAGAGCCAGCGCGAGGCTGCCAGTCGACTCGACGCCCCGCTTGCGCTCGCGCCCGGCGGCCACGGTGTCTACGAGGAACAGCGCAAACCCGTTGCCCGTGCGGTGCTCCCCTTTCTCGACGGACGTCTCCAGGTGTGAGCAACGGCGGGCGGTCCTCGCCCGTCGTTCTGCACCATCTCGGGCCACGCTCACCGGAACTCCTCGGGGTCGGCGCGCTGCCAGTCGTCCCCGGCAGGGAATATCTTGCCGGGGTTGAGAGTCCCGCTGGGGTCGAGTGCGTTCTTTACAGCCCGCATCGCGGCGACGGTCTCCGTGCCGTGTTCCGCCTCGAGGTACTCGCGCTTGCCGAGACCGATACCGTGCTCGCCGGTCGCGGTGCCGCCGACGTCGATTGCCCGCTGGACGATGTCGGCGTAGAGCGCCTGACCGCGCTCGATCTGGTCGGGGTCGGTCGGGTCCACCAGCGCGGTGTAGTGGACGTTCCCGTCGCCGGCGTGCCCGAAACAGGGGACCAGCAGGTCGTGTTCGGTCCCGAGTTGCTTCGCGTACTCGATGATGGGACCGTACTCGCTGATGGGGACAGTCACATCGCCGGGGTGCAGCGGCTGACGGTCGGGGTCGTAGGCGCGAACGGCGAAGGCGAGATCCCGGCGGAGCTGCCACAGGTCGTCCATCTCCGCCTCGTCGGCGAGTTCGAACCGCTCGGGACTGTGGGCGTCCATCACCGCCCGGCAGGACGCAACCACCTCGTCGATACCGTGGTCGGCGTGGAACTCCAGAAACACCATCGGCAGGTCCGGCAGGTCGGTCCCGCTGTACGCGTTGCCCATCCGGGCCGAGAGCGCGTCGACGAGCTCTATCCGCGCGACATCGACACCGGACTGGACGACATCGGCGACGGCTGCTGTCGCCTCGGACAGCGACGAGAACAGAACCCGCCCGCCGCGTTGCTGGGCTGGCCGGCCGGCCAGTTCGAGCGTCGCCCGTGTCACCACGCCGAGTGTGCCCTCGCTCCCGACGAACAGGTCACGGAGGTTGTACCCCGAGGAACTCTTCACCGCCCTCGAGCCCGCGGTGATGATTGACCCGTCCGCGAGCACCACCTCCAGTTCGAGCACCCAGTCGGCTACCTCGCCGTACTTGACAGTCTGCATCCCGCTGGCGGCGTTCGCTATCATCCCGCCGATCGTCGAGATATCGGCCGAGGCGGGGAGCGGCGGAAGAAAGAGCCCGTGTTCGCCCGCGGCGGGGTCGATCTCCGAACCCATCACCCCCGGCTGGACGTCAATCTGGAGATCGTCCGGGCGCACCGCGAGAATCTTGTCCATCCGGGTCAGATTCATACTGATGCCACCCTGTATCGGGACAGGGTTGCCCTCCAGACTCGTGCCGGCGGCGTACGGTGTCACCGGAACACCGCGCTCGCTGGCCGCCGCAAGCACGTCGGCAACCTCCGCTGTCTCCGCCGGATAGACAACCGCGTCCGGTTCGGTCCCGCTCTCGGTCCCCCAGTCTGTCGCGTGCGATTCCAGCGTGTCGGCCGTCGTCGTCACCTGCTCGTCGTCGAGATGCCCCTCCAGAAAGCCCGTCTCGAAGGCCATACGAGACGTTCACGGTCCGAACACAAGTATCCACAGCCCCACCCTGCACGGGCCCCGCGGGCCAGGCCGTCACCGAACGTGCTCGTAGCTCGGACTGTCGCCGGTTCGACCTCTCTCCCAGCGGGGCTGATATGGGTATCTCACACAATAGTATATAGCTAGCGGAGCGTTATTATAGTTCGATTGTGTAC
>KE356579.1:1037938-1046470 GCA_000416085.1 halophilic archaeon J07HX64
ACGAGTAACCCACCGCCCTGCCGTGGTCGTCGTCTGACGCTGTGAGCTGTTGTAACACCAGTCAAAAGTTATAAAAAAGTATATATTACGATAGAATTAATATGTCTCGGCTCTTATACCCAAACGGATATGGACGATCTGACAGGATTCCAGCGAGACATCCTCTACGTGACCGCAGGGCTCGAGAGCCACACGGACTGGCAGTAAAGGAGGAACTCGAGAAGTACTACGAGTCGGAGATTCAGCACGGTCGGTTGTACCCGAATCTGGACACACTGGTTGACGAGGGGTTCATCGACAAAGGCGAGATAGACAAGCGAACAAACTCATACACGCTCACAGAGGAGGGACACGAGGTGCTCAGACAGCGCCATCAGTGGGAGAATCAGTACATCGAGGTCTGATGATCGAGTACGGGGTCGGACCGGCAGGACACCCGTACCACCGGTTCGGGTCGGGAGACGAACAACTGCTCATCCTCACCGGCGTTCTCGACGGTATCGGCTGGTGGAACGACCCGGACTGGCTCACGACCCGGGTGCTCGCCGAGTACTACTTCCGGGCCTACCGCGAGTACGATGTCTGGGTGATGGCACGACCACCGGGGCTGCCCGCGGATGCCGACGCCGCCGAGATGGCGGCCGGCTACGCCGAGGCGCTGTCGGCGCTCGGACCGGCGAACGTGCTCGGTATCTCGCTGGGCGGCGCCATCGGCGCTCATCTCGCCGCGGAGACCGAACTCGTCGAGCGGCTGGTGCTGGTGAGCTGTGGTGCCGGACTCGGGGCGTACGGTCGCCAGACGGTCGAGCAGTGGCGCGAACACGCGGCGGCGCGACGCTACCGGGCGCTCCACATGGACTACATCCGGACGGTCTACGCCGGGTACCGACGGCTCACCGTGCCGTTGCTGTACCGCGCCGGCGCCCGGTGGCTCCCCGAACCCGAGGCTGTCGGTGATGTCGAGCAGTCGTGTGCGGCGATGCTATCGTTCGACGGCGCCGTGCTGTCGGAGCTGTCCGTTCCCGCGCTCGTTGTCGGCGGCAGACAGGACCCGATGGTGCCCGTCGAGAGCCAGCGCGAGGCTGCCCGTCGACTCGACGCCCCCCTCGCGCTCGCGCCCGGTGGCCACGGTATCTACGAGGAACAGCGCAAACCCGTTGCCCGAGCGGTGCTGCCTTTTCTCGACGGACGCCTCCCGGCGTGAGCAACTGCGAGCAAGTCGACAGTCGTGGTTCCTCTCGAGGTGCTCCTGTAGAGAGCTCGTTTCGAGGGCCATGTGAGATGTTCACGACTCGAACACAACTATCCACAGCCTCGCCGCCCGGCACGAACTCGCTTCGCGGCTCAAACCGTCACCGAACGCACCCCGGTTCGCCCTCCCGACTCTCTCCCAGCACGGTTGATATCATTAGCTCACACAATAGTATATAGATAGCGGAGCGTTATTATAGTTCGATTGTGTACAGTCGCGCATGGAGACACGCAAGGTCCAGGTCACAGGCGGGTCGACGTACACGGTTTCACTTCCAAAGAACTGGGCGACAGCGAACAACGTCGACAGCGGGTCGACGGTCGAGTTTCACGCCGAAAAGGATATGTTGTTACTGACGCCGAAGCGCGAGAACGGGCGGACGGAGGGTGAACTCGATATCAGCGGGCTGGAGGGTGAGGAGCTCCGGCGGGCGGTGATGACGATGTACGTCAGCGGGTTCGACGTTATCAGGCTGACCACCGGTCGGATGGCCGCCGAACAACGCCGAACGGTCCGTGACGCAACACAGGGGCTCGTCGGACTCGAGGTGATAGAGGAGACGGCCGACGAGATGGTGTTGCAGGACCTGCTCGACTCCTCGGAGCTGTCGATCGAGAACGCAGTCACCCGGATGCAGCTGGTGGCGCTGACGATGCTCGAGGATGCGGTGGAGGCGCTCGTGACCGACGACGACGCGCTGGCCAACGACGTTGCCGAGCGCGACGACGATGTCGACCGGCTGTGGTTCATGACCTCACGGGTGTTCCGGACGGTGCTGCGGAACCCGACGGCGGCAAACGAAATCGGGTTTCCTCGTGAGACGATCTACGATATGCAGTCGAGCGCCCGCCAGCTGGAGCGTATCGCCGACCACGCGACGAAGATCGCGGAGCTGTCCCTGGAGATAGACGAGATACCCGAAACGGCGGCGGCGCCGCTGCGCAAACTCCACACGGAGGCCGCACAGATACCCGAGACGGCGATGGATGCGCTGCTGACGGCCGACGGCGACGAGGCGGTCGAACGGGCCACACAGGCGCGTCTCCAGATGAAAACCGTCGACGAACTGGCCCGGCAGGTCGACACCGAGATTCACGGGTTCGACGCACACCTCGCGCAGGTGCTCGGACTAGTTATCGACTCGCTGACCCGGACCGGTGACTACGGGACCAACATCGCCGAGAGCGCGCTCCAGAAAGCCGCACCGCGCCCCTGACCCCGTTACTCGACGAGAACAGCGTTCACCTGACCGTCCTGACCCGGTCGGGAGGTCACGCGGGCCTGACCGGCACCCGTCTGGACGATAGCGCCTTTTGTAACGATATTTCGCCGCGCGTAGTTGGGGTCCGAGGGGTTCTCGACGACATCGTCGAGCTCTGTCGAGACGACGCCATCGTCGGTGGCGACACTCGCAGTGTCGACGCGCAGGGCGCGGACCTTTCCTCCGGTGCCGCGTGTGTCGACAGTTTTGAGCTTCGTCTCGCCGACCTGTGTCTCGGTCGGTTCGGAGCCGAGTTCGTGTTTTCGTCTGTCCCGGTTCGGCCGCAACCGGCCGCCTGTGCGCTTTCGCAGCGAGCGTCTGTGGTTTGCCATACACGTACAACCGGTCAGACCACACTTCAACCCCTCGACTCCACACTCGGCCCCCGGAGTCGTGCGGCGATAGAGCGGTGTCGGTCGCTATCGACCGCCTTTTGAGGCTCGCAGCCAACCAGAACGTATGCGAACGGTCGACGCTGCTGGACTGAAGATCGGTGATGGTCACCCGTCCCGGATAATGGGTGTGTTGAACGTCAGCCGCGAGTCGCCGTACGACCCGTCGGTGTTCGCCGACCCCGGCGAGGCCGCGGCCTACGTGGACGAGATGATAGACGAGGGGGCAGATATCGTCGATATCGGCCTCGAATCGGCCAACAAACGCTTCGACGTGCTGCCCGTCGAGGGGGAGCTCGACCGCCTCGATACGGCTGTCGCGGCGATGGAATCCACGAGCGGTGACGCCGTGTTCTCCATCGAGACCCGTTACCACGAGGTCGCCGAGGCGGCACTCGACCGCGGGTTCGACATGGTGAACGACATCTGCGGGTTCGCCGACCCCGAGATGCCCCGTGTCTGTGCAGACTACGACGTGGCCGTCTCGAAGATGGCGAGTCCGCCCGACCTCGAACGGCCGGGTGCGCTCGAGGATGTCGACGACATCTACGACGCGCTGGGTCGCAACGGGTTGACCGAGAAGACGCTGGTCGACCCGGCCTTTGGCGGGTGGAGCGAGGAGAAAACTGTCGCCGACGACCGCGAGACGTTCCGCCGACTGCGGGAGTTCCGCGCCACCGGCCACCCGATACTGGTCTCGATAAACCGGAAGAACTTCCTGCGTGATATCGCCGACCGACCGACAGAGGAGGCGCTACCGGTTTCGCTCGCCGCAACGGCGATGGCTGTCGAGCGAGGCGCACACGTCCTCCGTACCCACGATGTCGCGGAGACACGAGACGCCGCGCTCGTCGGCGACACGTTCACCCGTGACCGGACGACAGAGACTATCGGGGAGGTACGGGTCGAGGAACTCGATGTAACGGCCGTCAGCGAGGCGCGGCGACAGATCGAACAGGTGTCGACCTCGGGGGCGGGCACAGACACCGAGGCGGAGGACGCCGCGACCGCCGTCTCCCGGGTGTACAGTCTCTCGGGACTCGACAGCGAGAGCCGTGACCGACTGCGAGCGCTCGCCGGCGACCGGGACGTTCTCGTCACCGGCAGTCCGGAGGCCGGCACGGGTGAACTGCTGCTCGCGGGGTCGGTGCGCTCACTGCGGGACCTGGCGTCGGCGGCCGGGTCCGGACAACTGCGCGCGGTCCTCGAGACACTCTGATGCGGTTCTCCGACTGGGAACCGGTCTACGAGGCGGTTCTCGCCGACTTCGGGTACGACCGCGGAGCCGACGAGCGGGCCCGGGATATCCTGGCAGACCTGCTCCCGGGACCGGGCTACGACCCCGCACGGTTGGATATCCAGGGTGCGACAGTGGCGGTCGCGGGCGGTGCCGACCGGCTCACACAAGACAGAGGACCTCGCGCTCGCCCGCGAGGCGGACGCTGTTGTCGCGGCCTCCGACGCGGCAACCCGACTCCGTGAGCACGGGGTTCGTGTCGACTGTATGGTGACCGATATCGACAAGCGCCCGGAGACGGCCCGCGAACTGACCGAGGCGGGCACCCCCGTCGCCGTCCACGCACACGGTGACAACGTCGAGACACTCCGGTCTGTCGTCCCGGGCCTCGAGGGGGGTGCGGTTATGCCGACGACACAGGCCCGGCCCGTCGACGGTGTGTACAACTTCGGTGGGTTCACCGACGGCGACCGGGCTGCGTTTCTCGCCGACACGCTGGGGGCCGGTCGCCTCGTTTTTCCGGGGTGGAATATCGACGACACCACGGTCGATGCGGAGAAGAGACGGAAACTCGGGTGGGCCGAGCAGTTGCTGTACTGGTTGGAGCGACGCCGTGACGAGCGTTTTGGGGTACTCGACGGTCGGCGCGAGAGTGTCACACCACCGGAGACCGTCGGGTGAGTCGGATCAGTCGCCGGCGGCCGTCGCGTCGTCGCCCGTCTCGGTGCCGGCCTCGTCGATACTCGGGGGGTACTTGCCGCGGTCGAGCACCAGGTCGGACTGTGGACGCGCCATACAGGTCAGGGCGTACTCCTCGCGTTCCGCCTCTGTTAACGCCCGCGCTGCTGGTTGTGTAACCTCACCTTCGACTATCTCGGCCGAACAGGCGAGACACATCCCCACGCGGCAGGAGTACTCCTGTGCGATCCCCTCCTCGATGCAGCGCCTGAGGATAGTGTCGGTGTCCGAAACAGTGATCTGTTCGCCTGCTGTGACAAACTCGACGGTGTAGTCGGTCATACCGATTGGTACAGGTCAATCCTGTAAACAACTTTCGGGGGAGAGTCGACCGGTGACACTGGCATACACGAGTCGGACTGTGCACCGACCACGAACCGACGTACGGGCGAGACGGCACGAGACACAAACAGTATATCGTGGCAGTCGGGACCGGACACCACAGGAAACCGTCCGTGCTCCGGTCGAACCCGGGGTTCCGGCGGACAGCTACACGTCGAGTGGGGAGTTGTCACTGCCGAGTCGTTCGATCGCCTCGGCGAGCACCGTCACACCGATAGGTAGCGACTCCTCGTCGACATCGAACGTGGCAGTGTGGTGGCCGCCGGGGTGGTCCGTGCCGACACCGACGTAGGTGGCAACACCGCCCTGTTGCTGCACACGGTCCATCAGGAACGTGGCGTCCTCGCTCCCGCCGAGACTGTCCCGGCGCAGACACTGCTCCACCTGGTCGGTGGCGCCAGCGACATCGGCGACGAGGTCGACGAGACGCTCGTCGCTGGTTGCGCTCGGCGCCTCGGGGCCGAGTTCGATCCTCGAGGTGCAGTCGTGCATCTCCGCGGCCGACTCGACGACACTGTGGGCCCGCTCGCGGGTGTACTCCATCAGTTCGGTCGTCTCGCCGCGCACCTCCGCGTGAATGTAGGCCTCCTCCGGGATTATATTCGGGGCTGTGCCGCCGCCGACATCGCCCGCGTTGACACGCGTCGCGCCGTCCTCGTGGCGGGCGATACCGTACAGATTCTGGACGGCGGTGGCCATCGCCTGCACCGCGTTGCGCCCCCGGTTGGGGTTGCCGCCGGCGTGGGCACCCTCGCCGTGGAACTCGGCGTCAAAGTGAGCGACCGCAAGGAAGTCGTCGATGCCGGCGATCACCTCGCCTGTTGGATGGTCCAGTCCGACGTGAGCCGCGAGCAGGGCGTCGACATCGTCGAGATGGCCGCTCCGGGCCACCGGTCGACCGCCGCCGATGACCTCCTCGGCGGGCTGAAAGACGACCTTCAGCGTACCCTGGAACTCGCTGTCGGCGATCTCCCGGACTACACCCAGCCCGATTGTCGCGTGTGCGTCGTGACCGCAGGCGTGCATGTGGCCCTCGTGCTCCGAGCGAAAGCCCTCCGCCACCGGCGTGTGTGTGTCATCCCCGGACTCGGTCCGTGGCAGGCCGTCGATGTCGACCCGCAGAGCGACTGTCGGTCCCGGACCGCGCTCGAGTGTCGCAATCGCGCCGGTGTAGCCGCCGGCCAACTGGTCGAGCACCGCGTCGTCGACATCGTACCCCCGGGCCTGGTCGAGCCAGTCGTCCAGTTCCGACGCCGCGGGAACACCGCCGCGCTCACCCTCGGCCAGTATCTCCGAACCGATCTGTATGTCGTCGACATCCAGTTCGCGCAGTTCCTCGACGATACGAGCCGTCGTGTAGAACTCCCGCCAGGCAGGTTCCGGGTGCCGGTGCAGGTCACGTCGTGTCGATTGTAGCCAGTCGTCGTGCTCGATCTGCTCCATACATCCCGTCTGGTCCCCGGTGGGAATAAGACTGTGGACAGAGACCGTGAGCGCTAAGCCCGACAGTCCCTAACAGTGTGTATGGATGCGAACGCCCTGGACGCGGATATGCGCCAGCGGACCTGGAAACTGCTCCAACCGGGCGAGATTGCCCTCGACGGACTGGTGGTCCACACCGAACTCGACAGCAGCCGCGAAACCGAGATGCACCAGGTGAGCGTCGAGGTAGGAGAGATAATCGCGGGGCACGCTGGTCACGACCCCCGCGAGACGTTTGTCTACTCGGGCACCGATAGCTCCGAGTTCGCCTCCAATCAACACCAGGGGCTCACACTCGACGACGAATCGTTTGTCTGGGAGTGCCAACAGCTGCTCCGTGATGGTACGTTCGACATCGTGTTTTATTTCGAAACCAGCGCCGACGTTCAGGCCATCCTCGCGGACGTCCGCGAGGCGGGCCACGAGGCAACAGGCGTGCGCGGTGACACCGACAGCCCTGCCGACGCGGCGATCGAGTGACACCCGTGAACACGAGCAGGTCACCTCGAAACGCTTGTATGCGGTCGGGAGGTAGCCGGGCGTATGACTAACGACGGGCAGACGGAGGGCACCGACCAGGAGGGTCCACCGATGGCCCCGTCGAACGTGGCGCAGCTACAGCCGGCCCAATCAGAGTCCGTTACGCTGATCGATGCCGAGGACCCGCCACAGGGCAGGGAGCGCGAGGGCTCTATCACCGTTGTCGGAACGGCACACGTCTCACAGGAGAGTGTCGACGAGGTGCGCGAGACCGTCGACAGCGAGCGGCCGGACGTGGTGGCGGTCGAACTCGACGAGACCCGCTACCGCCGTATGCAGGGGGAAACCCCCGACGATATCGACCCCAGCGATGTCATCTCGGGAAAGACAGTCTACCAGTTTCTCGCATACTGGATGCTGTCGTACGTGCAGTCCAGACTCGGTGACCGGTTCGATATCGAACCCGGTGCGGATATGATGGCCGCAATCGAGGCCGCCGAGACAGGGGGCAGTGCCGTTGCGCTGGTCGACCGGAACATCCAGACCACCGTCCAGCGGCTCTGGGGTAGGATGCGCCTGCGCGAGAAGCTGTCTATCGTCGCCGCACTCCTCGTCGGGATCGGCGGTCCCGTAACCGCCGCGCTCACTGTCGGCTACTTCTTCGGGTTCACCGGTGCGATTATCACCGCCGCGGTGTCCGGGCAGCTGTTTCTCCCGCCTGCACCCGGGTTGTCGGTGCCACTCGTCGGCGGACTGCTCGGCACGGTCGTGTCGGTACTGGACTGGCTACTGGTCGCGACAGTCATCGCGCTCGCTGTTGCCGTGCCACTCGCCGCGTTGCTCTCGCGCTCGACCGGAGAGATCGAGACCGAGGAGCTGGATATCGAGGAGTTGACCGACGCGGACGTGGTCACGGCGATGATAGAGGAGTTCCGCCGGTTCTCCCCTGGCGGTGCCGAGGCGCTCATCGACGAGCGCGACGCCTACATCGCCCAGCGGCTGGTCGCGCTCCGGGCGGCCGGCTACGACGTTGTTGCGGTCGTGGGCGCCGGTCACCGCGCCGGTATCGAGCGTTACCTCGATGCCCCCGAGACGCTGCCCGACCCCGAGTCGCTGGTCGGCGAGAGCTCCTCCGGCCGTATCGCCCCCATCCTGTACAAGACAATCGGATACGGGTTCACGCTCGTCTTTTTCGGATTTTTCGTCCTGCTCGCCATCGCGGGTGTGCAGGGTGAGTTCCTGTTGCGGGTGTTCGCGGCGTGGGTGCTGGTGAACGGGGTGGTCGCGGCGTCGCTGGCGCTCGCGGCCGGTGCACACTGGACCAGTGCGGGTGTCGGCGGTGCGGTCG
>KE356579.1:1046490-1052798 GCA_000416085.1 halophilic archaeon J07HX64
TCGAACTCCGCCACACCCCGGTCAACGTCTCCGATATCGGGGTGCTCAACGAGATGCTCAAAGACGACGAGACGCCGATAGTCGAACTCGTCCGACAGATGCGCGACGAGGTGCCACTGTTCCGTCTCATCCTCGTCGTCGGAATGACCAACGTTGGAAGCTTCCTCGCGAGTATCTTCTTTGCCACGGTGATCCTGCCGGCGCTGGCCGCCGACATCGGCGGTCTGACCGGTCTCGGCGAGGAGATGATCGCGGGGGCCCAGGAGAGCGCGGAACTGATCTGGGGGGCGCTGACGTGACTCTCCTCGCTCTCAGTCTCGCCTCTACCGTTGCTCACGTCCGCGCTCACAGCGGTCGTGACTGCTCTCGACAACTCACAGCCACCTGCAAAACGACCGCCCGAACGGGCACCGGCACAGAGGGATACCGATGTACATGGTAGGCGGAATCGAGTTCGACCGGCGGGAACTGCGGGACCTCGCGGCGGCGTGGATTGCACTCGCCGTCGCGTTCACGTTCTTTCTGGCTCCGCGGCGGTTCCTGCAGTTGAGCCCGACAGATGTAGACACCCTCGTCGCACTGTTCGTGATGAGTGTGTTCACCGTCGGGGCCGCGTTCCTGTTGCACGAGCTCGCTCACAAGGTGATGGCCGTTCGCTTCGGCCAGGTGGCGGCGTTCCGGGCCGACTACGGTATGCTCGGGGTCGCCATCGCGTCGGGGCTCGCGGGCTTTCTGTTCGCCGCGCCGGGTGCGGTCTACCACCGTGGCCGCATCACCAGGCGTCAAAACGGGCTCGTCGCCGTTGCCGGCCCGGTGGTCAACCTCGCCATCGCGGCGGTTTTCTTCCCGGTGTTTCTCCTGTTCGAGGGGGCGGTCGCCGACGTTGCGCATCTCGGCGTGCTCATCAACGTCTTCCTCGCGGCGTTCAACATGATCCCGTACGGACCCCTCGACGGCCGGACGGTACTCGACTGGCATCCGGCTCCGTTTGGAGCTGTGCTGGCTGTCGCCGCCGTCTCCGGTGTCCTGTTTGTCCTGCAGTTTGGCGTGTCACTCGGACTCTGAACGCAACAGGAACAGTAGGCCCTGGCCATTCGAAATCTCGCCCACCGACTCGTGAAACGCCTGTCTGTCCCCGGGTCACGCGGGCCTCGCTCTGTCGAGTGTATGCTCTTAGTCGGTCGTCGGACACGTGTCTCAGGCCAGTAGATAGCTGTAGCGCGGACTGTCGGCCGGTCGTCGTCGCCAGCCAGGGGCTGTGGCGCGCGCTGGCTCGCATGCTCGGCAGAGCCGCGAGGTGGCACTGCGCGAGGGGTGAGCACCGCAACCGGAGGGGTCAATCGACGCGAGGAATCGGCTGGTGCGGTGACACACGCGCTGGACACCCCGGACAGCAAGAAAAGAGCACGCGAACGGTGTGTTTTTGCCCGCGCCCGTCGCCCTCACGAGTATGACCGGAAACGAGGACCCGGACGAAAACATCGACGAGGAGCTCACCTACGCCGAGACGGGCGTCGATATCGCGGCGAGTGAGGCGGCAACAGCGGCACTGGTTGGCGCGGCGGGCGAGTTCGAGGGCGACTACGCCGGACTGGTGGACATCGGCGAGGCGTATCTCGCGCTCGCCACCGACGGTGTCGGAACCAAACTGCTGGTCGCCGAGGCTGTCGACGACTACTCCACGGTCGGTATCGACTGTCTGGCGATGAACGTCAACGACCTCGTCGCGCAGGGTGTCGAACCGGTTGCCTTCGTCGACTACCTGGCCGTCGAACAGCCCGACGAGGGAACGGCAGAACAGATCGGCGAGGGGCTGCGTCGTGGGGCGGCGGCGGCCGGTGTCGCGCTCGTCGGCGGCGAAACCGCGGTGTTGCCCGATATCGTCTCCGGGCTGGATATCGCGGGCGCGTGTGCCGGTCTCGCGGCAAAGGGGTCGCTGTTTCCCGGTGAGGCCGAACCCGGTAACGCGCTCGTCGGCTGGCCCTCCAGTGGGATTCACTCGAACGGGCTGACACTCGCACGCGAGGCGGTCACCCGCGAGCACGAGTACACCGACCCGTTTCCGCCCGACCCCGACCGGACCATCGCCGATGCGCTGCTCGAACCGACGCGGCTGTACACCGACCTGCTCGATAGCCTCCGCGAACACGACACCCACGCGGCCGCACACCTCACCGGCGGCGGTTGGACGAACCTCACCCGGATGGGACCACACCGCTACGAGATCGCCGACCCGTTTGCGGCGCAGCCGATATTCGGGTTCGTCGAGCGGACGGGCAGCGTCGACGACAGGGAGATGCACCGAACGTTCAATATGGGTACCGGTTTCGTCGCCGCGGTATCGCCAGAGAGTGCCGACACGCTCGCGACTGCGACCGACGGACGGGTGCTCGGGCGGGTCGAGCGCGCCGAGAGCACCGAGAGACAGGCGAGCGGTGACAGAGCGGACGGCACGGTCCACGTGCGCGGACTCGACCTCCAGAGCTAGGAGACGTGGCGGGCGATGTCGGCCTCGGTGATGATACCGGTCGTCTCGCCGTCTTCGACTGCAAGTACGGCGTCGTTGTGGTCGAGCGCGGCGTCGACAGTGTCCAGAGGGGTATCCGGTTCGACAGTAGTTATCGCCTCGTGCATCACCTCCACAACCGGTAGGTCGCCGACGCTGGCCTCGGTGTCGGAGCGCTCACGGACAGCCGAGGTGGTGATCAACCCCAGCGGGGTGCCGTCGCGTACCACCGGCACCTGTGAGTAGCCGTGCTCGTCCATCAGCCCGGTCGTCTCGTGGACGCTCTGGTCGGGTGCGACGCTAACTACCGGCGAGTGCATCAGGTCCCGGGCGCGCAACAGTCCCCCCTCTGTCTCCTCGAGTGCATTGACAATACGTCTGAGTGTCGACAGCCGTGGGTCCACGTCACCACCCTCGATACGTGCGATCAGCGGCTGTGAAACGTCTGCCATCTCGGCCAGCTTGCTCTGTGTGAGCTCGAGCTCTTCCCGGCGCTCGCGCAGGTCTTCCGACGTCGGGAGCTCCATACCGCACATTACCCGAAGTAATACAAAAAACCACCGCTGGAGAGACTCGTTACGTCTCCTCGTCGTCGAGTTCGACAGTATCGACAACCTCGAGCGGCACATCACGGAGGGCTCCACCGATATCGCTCTTTGCGATACGCTCGGCGTGCTCGATGCTCTCGGCGTTGAACACGTCCAGTTCGAGGATGAGTCCAACCAGTGCGGTGTCGGCGGCAACGTACACCGAGTCGAACGGCTCCCCGCAGGCCGGACAGTTTGTGAACCCGGGGTTCACATCGACGTAGTCCATCTCCTCGCTGTTGAGACGCTTTCCCGCTTCGCTGACAGCCACACCGATCGCGTCGTCAGCGTTGTCCACATCACGAACTAGCCAGGCCGCCTCTAGCACGACAGTGTAATTCATATCTCTGGAGAGGAGCGGCCCACACTCGTCTGTTTTGATTCGACCTGACCGGGATATCGAACGACAGTCCCCTCTCGCGTGATGCGCTGGCTATCCTGAACCGCTGTCGGTCACCCCGAACCGATAGGCGCACGCTGTGCACACGTTATCGATAAGCTATCCCGATACCTGTCCGTTTCACTGGCTCGGTTATCTGTGTGACCACAGCTCTCGGTGTCACAGGGCATCCGGAGAGCGTGATCGAGCAAAATCGTGGGACAGCGGCATCTTTTTTGACGAGTAAATGCTGAAACTGTACAGAAAGTATATATACGAACACCACAGTAATATACTCGCAGAACGATGGGACGTGTATACCGTGTTACCCTGCTCGCGCTGTATCAGTTGACGCTCGCGGCCGGCATCCTGTTGATGCCACTGGCGTTGGTCACTAGTCGGTTCGGCGTTCGGTTTCCGGTCGACCGGATTGTGCGGCGGCTCGACCGAGCCTACGAGCGCACCACAAACTGAGTCGAACTGACCTGAACTTCTCTATACTGTTCTCTCCGATTCGACACTCGTCTGTCCGAACGGGTAGCTTATTAGGCGCGGAGCCAATAGTACAAACAATGCAAGACCGAACATTTGACGACAGCCCGACACACCCAGCACAGCGGTTCGACATGGACCCCCACGAACCGGAGCTGGGTTCGATACCCGACGGTGAGCACGACTCCGACGCGGTAAAGAAGACAGGAACGACCACAATCGGTATCTCGACCGAGGATGCCGCCGTTATCGCGACGGACATGCGTGCCAGTCTGGGTGGCCGGTTCGTCTCGAACAAGAACGTCCAGAAGGTCGAACAGATCCACCCGACGGCAGCGCTCACGCTCGTCGGGAGTGTCGGTGGCGCACAGTCGTTCATCCGAACACTCCGCGCCGAGGCGAACCTCTACGAGACGCGCCGCGGCGAGCAGATAAGCATGACCGCGCTCTCGACGCTGGCGGGCAACTTCGCCCGTGGCGGCCCGTTCCTGGCCATCAACCCCATCCTGGGCGGTATCGACGAGGACGGCGCACACGTCTACAGTATCGACCCCGCAGGCGGTGTGATGGAGGACAACTACACCGTCACCGGGTCCGGTCTGACCGTCGCGTACGGCACCCTGGAGGACCGATACGAGCCGGACATGTCCGTGGAGGCCACACAGCAGGCCGCCGTCGCGAGTGTCGAGGCCGCCGCCGAGCGCGACACCGGGTCGGGTAACGGTGTCTACCTCGCCACGGTCACCGAGGAAGGTGTCGACATCCAGGACTACGACCTCGACGAGTTCGACACCTGAGCCGGATGAGCGAGCGAAACCGGCGGAGAACAGCACGACAGATCGACACCAGCGGGCGATGACACCGAACTCACTTCTGAAACGTGTTGGCGACAGCCTCCGCGAAACCGATACGATGGTGTCGGTTGCCGAGTCGAGCACCGGCGGACTGGTGTGCTCGCGTCTGACCGACGTTCCCGGGTCGAGTGACTACCTCGACCGCGGGGTGGTTTCGTACTCGAACGCCGCGAAGGTCGAGGTGCTCGGTGTGGCCTCCGGGACCCTCGACGAACACGGCGCGGTATCGGAGCAGACCGCCCGCGAGATGGCGACCGGTATCCGCGAGGTCGGGGACACCGCCTGGGGCGTCTCGACCACCGGCGTCGCCGGTCCCGGCGGCGGGACACCGCGCACACCCGTCGGAACGGTCTACATCGGTGTTGCCCACGGGGATGGTGAGACATCCTCGATTGTCTCGGTGCGGCGTCACGAGTTCGACGCCACCCGACAGGAGTGCAAGCGCCAGTTCGCGCGCCAGGCACTCGCAGACCTGCTCGATGCCGTTGGCAGGGCTGACGGGTACTGAATAGTCGGGTGAGGTTCTCCGCTTTGTTGTTGTCCGGACCCCAGCATCACCGATTATAGGTTCGAAGGCACTGTCGAGTTTGCGTAGACCGACGAGCCACACCGCACTCACTGTCGGATGCCGCGGAGGCGGTTCTATCCGAGAACCCGAGCGGTGTGTCCAGGATGCAGTCTATGTGTGCTGACTGTTGCTGCCGACGGCACGCGTGAGTGCCTGTCGCGGCGCACACAGGTGAGTGTCGGGTGTTCGGTTGTCGTGGATACAGCCACAGCCAGTCTGCGGGCAGGACAGTGTGAGCGCCACGGAATAAAAAAGCGGATCTCCGTGGTGACGAGAGACGGGAGCTCTCGAATCAGTTGCTCTCGAGATGTTTCACGACACACCCCTCTGGGTAGGGGTCAACTCACCCCTCGCGGTGACTTGTCGCCTCTCGGCCGAGTTCCGCCTCGACGGACTCAACCTTCGCCGCCGCAGGGTCGTCGACGGTCCGTTTGTCGTCTATCTTCAGGAACGTGCCCACACGGTCGGCCTCCAGAGTCTCGTGGGCGGCCTGTGCCGCCGCGAACACCTCACCGACATCGTCGGCCTCCAGGACCGTCCCCATCGGTGTTGTCTCGTACTCGAGTTCGAACGACTCGAGTGCCTCGATCGCGCGTGCAACCCCCGGGGCCATGCTTCCGTCGGTGTCGGGCGAGACTGCCAGAAACGCTGTCACGGTCATAACCGCCTGTTTGCGCGGCGTGGCAATGGACCTTCCGGGCCGCGGTCGGTACGACTCTCTCCACAGCGCTTTTTATATCAGGCGGTGTACCCATCCTATGGGACTCGACGAGGACGCTCTCGAATATCATCGACAGGACCCGCCGGGGAAACTGGAGATCTCGACGACAAAGCCGACAAACACACAGCGGGACCTGAGTCTCGCGTACTCACCCGGTGTGGCCGCCCCGTGCCGGGAGATCCGGGACGACCCCGGGAAGGC
>KE356579.1:1052818-1055090 GCA_000416085.1 halophilic archaeon J07HX64
GTCGATCGACTGGATGACGATGTTGGGCTCCCGGTAGCTGTCCAACAACTGTCGACCCGCTCTCTGTTCCCGTCGCGTCGACTGTCTCCACCGTCCAGTTGATAAACTCACCTTTGTCGTACTCGCCGACACTACCCAAAGGAAAGCGATCCGGTTACTGTGTCACCTGCTGGGACAGTTACATTCGTGTCTGTGTCCTCGACAGTATCGTTTATCACAAGCTCGACTGCGCTCTCAGTGCCGTTCGTGCCGCCGTTGTTTGTGAGCGTGTAGTTGACTGTTAGTATCCCGTTCGTCTCGACGACCTCCGGTGCGGTTGCCGATTCGAGTTGCAACGACGGCCCGTCAGGCGTCTCGATGGTTGCGTTCCCTGCCGCAACGTCGCCGAAGTCCCAGAGTTCGACTGTGAACTCGATTGTGTCACCTGGATTGAACTGACCGCTCACGTTGTCGAACGTGAGGGTGCCGCTCGTCGTGCCACCGCCCGGTACCGTGACGTCGTTGTCCGTGTCGTCGAAGGTGCTGTCGGTGCCGTTCACCTTCAGATCGACGTAGCTCTCGGTGCCGTCCTCGAGACCGAGATTCTCGAGCGTGTAGTCGACAGAGAGGGTGTCGGTCGGTGCTATCGAGGACGGGTAGTCGATCGACTGGATGACGATCTCCGAACCGGGCTGTGCACCCACACCCGTCTGACCGCTCGAGGTCTTCCCGGCATCCTGGAGTTTGACCGTCCAGTTGAGGAGTTCACCGTCGTACTGTGCGGTGTCTCCGAACGAGAAAGAGCCAGTCGCGCTCTCGTCGGGTGCGAGCGTGACCCCGCCGTCACTGTCCTCGACTGCACCCTCGACCAGCAGGTTGATGCTGCTCTCGGAACCCTCCGCGCCGCCGATGTTCTGAACGGTGTAGTTGACCGCCAGTGTCTCACCGGGTTCGATGGCGCCCGGCGCGCTCGCGGTGATCGGTAAGGAGCGGTTCGTCCTCGGCACCCTGCAGGTACTGAATGAGCGCGTTGGCGTCGATGATGCCCGACCCGTAGCGGGTGTCACGCTCGCCCGGTGGCGCCGGCGCGTCGCCCGGTTTGAACGCTGTTGCCTCCAGCGCATCCTCGATTGTCTGCGGTGCCAGACTGCCGTTCGTCGCCGACTCGGCGAGCGCGACCGCACCCGAGACGTGCGGTGCTGCCATCGAGGTGCCCGAGTACGTGTCGTCGTAGCCGCCACCGGGCACCGAACTCAGCGTGTCGACACCCGGCGCGGCGATCGTCGGTACGGTGTACTGGCTCGGCCAGTCACCCGGTGCGCTCGACCCCCAGTCGTTTGCCGTGTCGACGACCTCACCCGAGGAGAAACTCGCGATACCCTGATTCGAGTTCGAGGCACCGACCGCGATAGAGTCGTAGACGTTGCCCGGACTCCCGCTGGAGCCTGCACCACTGTTACCGGCCGACGTGATGACGACCGTGCCCGCGGCGTGTGCGTCCCGCACCGGGGCGATCATCTGGTCGTAGAACCCGGTCGCGCCCAGACTCATCGAGATGATGTCGATATTCTGCTCGACAGCCCACTGCATTCCGGCGGTGATCTGGGTGAACGACCCACCGTTGTCGAGCACCTTCACACCGTACAGGTCCGCGTTCGGTGCCACACCGAAGGAGGGCACGTCACCGGCCGGGTTGGCCGCCCCGGTTGCCGTGCCACTCACGTGGGTGCCGTGTCCCTGACCGTCGTTCGGCTGGGAATCCACCGGGTTGCCGTTACCGTCGAACTCCTGCCACCCCGCCAGGTCGATATCCGGATGATCCCCGTCCACACCGGTATCGAGCACCGCGACGCTCGCACCCTCACCCTGTGTACCGTAATTCTCCCAGGCCGTCGGCGCGTTTATCTGCTCCAGTCCGTACGTGTACGAACCGTTTGCCGCCGAAACCGGGTCGGACAGCAGTCCACCCGCGACGGTGTCCACGGTGTACCGACTGTCCGTGTGAATCGCCACCACGTTCTTGACCCGGGCTACCTCCGACAGCGAGAACCGGTCTGTGTCGACGTTCATCGACACGAGGTTACCCAGCCAGAACCGGTTGACCACCTCCACCTCCGGACGAGTGCTCGCAAACCGAACCAGCGGTTCCTGTGTCGCGCTCGCGTGCGTCTGCAACTGATCTGTTGTCGTGGCCTGGTCACTTGCCTCCAGTTGCACGACAATCTCTACCTCACCCTCGGCACCGTGCAGACTGCCGTCGATACGTACGTCTGCACTGTCCTGTGAATCAATA
>KE356579.1:1055110-1065713 GCA_000416085.1 halophilic archaeon J07HX64
GGTTCGGCATCGCGGCGCTGCTCGAAAAGCGACCCGGGGACCGGTAGTAACTCCATGTAACGCTGTGAGAAGTCCACGACTGTCAGGTGGTCGGTTAGTGTCTCGGCGTAGGTGTCGGGAAGCACCGCCCTGAGTTCGCTGTAGACGTGCTCGCGGTCGTGTGCCAGCGTCACGTAGGTCACCTCCTCGGGAATCTGTTCTGCCCGGTCCGAGAGGCGGTCCGGGACGTGGCTGGGATTGTACTTTGCCATCATCAGGCGCGCGAGACTCGTGTAGGTGAACGCGGAGATACCGGCGTCGTATGCACCGGCCAGTAGCGCCGCACTCCCTCTCGGGATGCCGCGGTGGTGGCTGTCTATCTCCTCTACACCAAACGGAACGTACGAGACGGCCTCCCCTGGTGCACCGTCTGTCGATGTCATAGTAACAGGTCGGCTACCATTTTCATAGGCGTTGTGGAATCCGGCGTCGCAAAACGCACCGTCACTCGTCGCGACGACTCGTCGCCTCCCGGCCGAGCTCCGCCTCGACAGCCTGGACCTTCGCCGCCGCAGGGTCGTCGACGGTCCGTTTGTCGTCGATCTTCAGGAACGTGCCCACACGGTCGGCCTCCAGAGTCTCGTGGGCGGCCTGTGCCGCCGCGAACACCTCACCGACGTCGTCTGCCTCCAGGACGGTTCCCATCGGTGTTGTCTCGTACTCGAGTTCGAACGACTCGAGTGCCTCGACTGCGCGTGCAACCCCCGGGGCCATGCTTCCGTCGGTGTCGGGCGAGACTGCCAGAAACGCTGTCACGGTCATAACTGTCTGTTTGCGCGGCGTGGCAATGGACCTTCCGGGCCGCGGTCGGTACGACTCTCTCCACAGCGCTTTTTATATCAGGCGGTGTACCCACCCCATGGGACTCGACGAGGACGCTCTCGATTATCATCGACAGGACCCGCCGGGGAAACTGGAGATCTCGACGACAAAGCCGACAAACACACAGCGGGACCTGAGTCTCGCGTACTCACCCGGTGTGGCCGCCCCGTGCCGGGAGATCCGGGACGACCCCGGGAAGGCGTTCGAGTACACCGCGAGAGGGAACCTCGTGGGGGTGGTCTCGGACGGCAGTGCCACACTCGGACTCGGTGACATCGGTCCCGGTGCCTCGAAACCCGTTATGGAGGGAAAAGGTGTGCTGTTCAAACGGTTTGCCGACATCGACGTGTTCGACGTCGAACTCGACCACGACTCCGTCGACGAGATGGTGCGGTCGGTGTCGGCGATGGAACCGACCTTCGGCGGGGTCAATCTGGAGGATATAAAAGCCCCGGAGTGTTTCGAGATCGAGACCCGTCTGCGCGAGGCGATGGATATCCCGGTGTTCCACGACGACCAGCACGGCACCGCGATCATCTCCGGAGCGGCGCTCCTGAACGCGGTCGATATCCTCGGAAAGGAGTTCGGGGACCTCGACATCGTCTTCTCCGGGGCGGGTGCGAGCGCGATCGCCACAGCCCGGTTCTACGTCTCCCTGGGCGCGGACCCGGGTCGGATAACGATGTGTGATTCAGACGGTATCATCACGACCGACCGCGCGCAGGCGGGCGACCTCAACGAGTACAAATCCGAGTTTGCCCGCGACCTGCCGGAGGGTGGGTTGGCGGACGCGATGGACGGCGCGGACGTGTTCGTCGGGCTCTCCGTGGGGGGTATCGTCGACGGGGGGATGGTGCAGTCGATGGCAGAGAACCCGGTCGTCTTCGCGATGGCGAACCCCGACCCCGAGATCAGCTACGAGGAGGCGAAGACGGCCCGCGAGGACACGGTTATCGTCGCCACCGGGCGGTCGGACTACCCGAACCAGGTGAACAACGTGCTCGGCTTTCCGTTTATATTCCGCGGCGCACTCGACGTGCGGGCGACAGAGATAAGCGAGTCGATGAAGGTCGCCGCCGCACGGGCGCTGGCCGAACTCGCACGGGAGGACGTGCCGGACGCGGTGGTAAAGGCATACGGCGAGGACCCACTGCAGTTCGGACCGGAGTATATCATCCCGAAGCCGCTGGACCCGCGGGTGCTGTTCGAGGTGGCGCCGGCGGTGGCGCAGGCGGCAGTCGAAACGGACTGTGCCCGGCGGAGTCTGGACCGGGAGGCCTACGTCGAGCGTCTCGAGGCACGACTCGGCAAGTCCCGCGAGATGATGCGGGTGGTGCTGAACAAGGCAAAGAGCGACCCGAAGCGGGTAGTGCTCGCCGAGGGTGAGGACGAGAAGACGATCAGGGCGGCCTACCAGTTGGTCGACCAGCGCATCGCCCAGCCGGTGTTGATCGGGAGCCGCGAGCGGATCTGGAGCACGATGGAGCGACTGGGGCTGAACTTCGAACCGGAGATTGTCGACCCGTCCAGCGACCCGCTGGACTCCTACGCCGGGCGACTGTACGAACTCCGCCGTCGTGACGGGGTCACCCGTCGGGAGGCCGAGGACCTGGTCCGCAACGGCAACCACCTCGGGAGTGTGATGGTCGAGATGGGCGACGCCGACGCGATGCTGACCGGGTTGACCCATCACTACCCCGAGGCGTTGCGTCCACCGCTCCAGGTTATCGGGACCGCCGACGACGCCGACTACGCCGCCGGTGTCTACATGCTGACGTTCAAGAACCGTGTGGTGTTCTGTGCCGACACCACGGTCAACATCGACCCCGACTCGGAGGTGCTCGCCGAGGTGACACGCCACACCGCCGACCTGGCCCGGCGGTTCAATGTCGAACCGCGGGCCGCGCTGCTCTCGTACTCGGATTTCGGAAGTGTCGAGAACGAGGGTGTCCAGACGGTTCGGCGTGCTGCCGACGAACTGCGGACCGACCCCGCGGTCGAGTTTCCCGTCGACGGCGAGATGCAGGCCGACACCGCGGTGCTCGAGGAGATGCTCACCGGCACGTACGAGTTCTCGGCGCTGGAGCAGGCGGCGAACGTGCTCGTGTTTCCGAGTCTGGAGGCCGGTAACATCGGCTACAAACTCCTCCAGCGTCTCGGCGGTGCCGAGGCGATCGGGCCGATGCTCGTCGGCATGAACAAGCCTGTCCACGTGCTCCAGCGCGGTGACGAGGTGAAAGACATCGTCAATCTCGCCGGTGTCGCCGTTGTCGACGCACAGGACGACTCCTGACAGGTTCGGACAAGAGGACGGTCGTCTGCTGGTGTCACCGGGCAGACCGCTCAGTAGCGCAGGTCGTCTGTTGGTGACACCGGCGCCTGCCCACCGGTCTGCCGGTCGAAACGGTTTTGATTGTTGCCCGCACACCCACAGTATGCCGACGGAATCAAACAGGGACTACGACCCGAGTTTGGGGCGGAAGTTCATCTTCGTCACAGGTGGGGTGATGTCCGGGCTGGGAAAGGGAATCACAGCCGCGAGCACCGGCAGACTCCTGGCGGACGCCGGGTTCGACGTCACCGCGGTCAAGATCGACCCCTACCTGAACGTCGACGCCGGGACGATGAACCCGTTCGAACACGGTGAGGTGTACGTGCTGAAAGACGGCGCCGAGGTGGACCTCGACCTCGGCAACTACGAGCGGTTTCTCGACATCGATATGACCTCCGATCACAATGTCACCACCGGTAAGGTCTATCAGGACGTCATCGAGAACGAGCGAGCGGGCGAGTATCTCGGCAAGACGGTCCAGATTATCCCGCACGTCACCGACGACATCAAGCGGCGGGTACGGGAGGCGGCCGCCGGCAGTGATGTCTGCATCGTCGAGGTCGGCGGAACCGTGGGTGATATCGAGGGGATGCCCTATCTCGAGGCGCTCCGACAGTTCGCGACAGAGCAGGCGGACGAGGATGTCCTGTTCGTCCACGTGACGCTGGTGCCGTACTCGACGAACGGCGAACAGAAGACCAAACCAACCCAGCACAGTGTAAAGGAACTGCGCAGTATCGGTCTCCAACCGGACATCGTCGTCGGGCGTTCGGAGGACCCACTCGAGGCACAGACTCGCGAGAAGATCGCGCTGTTCTGTGACGTCCCTCGTGACGCGGTGTTCTCGAACCCCGATGTCGAGGATATCTACCACGTGCCGCTCCGTCTCGAGGAGGAGGGGCTCGACGGGTACGTGCTGGACCGACTCGGTCTGCACGGGGAGGCACCCCCGCACGCGGAGTACGACACGGAGTGGCGCGACCGGGTAACGAGCGAGGCCACAGCGACGTTGACAGTCGCGCTGGTCGGCAAGTACGGCCTGGAGGACGCCTACATCTCGGTGCACGAGGCGCTCAAACACGCCGGACTCGAACACGGGCTCGCCGTCGACCGGAAGTGGATTCACGCCGAGACGCTTGCCAACGGCTGTGAGGGTGAACTCGAAGGTGTCGACGCTGTCGTCGTGCCGGGCGGGTTCGGCTCCCGCGGCACGGAGGGGAAGATAGCCGCTATCGGGGCGGCCCGCGAGCGCGATCTCCCGTTTCTGGGGCTCTGTCTCGGCTTCCAGATGGCCGTCGTCGAGTTCGCCCGCAACGTACTCGGTCTGACCGACGCTCACTCGGCTGAACTCGACGGGGGCACCCCACACCCCGTCATCGACCTCCTGCCGGAGCAGGGGCAACACGACGACATGGGCGGGACGATGCGGCTGGGCGCACGCGCTACACAGATCACCGGAGGCTCGCTCGCCCACGACCTCTACGGGGAGACCTGCGAAGAGCGTCACCGTCACCGTTACGAGGTCAACCCCGCGTACATCGACGACCTGGAGTCGGCCGGGATGGTCTTCTCGGGCAGGTCCGGCCGGCGGATGGAACTGCTCGAACTGCCGGAACACCCGTTTTTTCTGGGTACACAGTTCCACCCCGAGTTCCGGTCGCGCCCGACACGTGCCAGCCCGCCCTTTGTCGGTCTACTCGATGCGGCCCTCGACGGGGCGACAGACAGAACCGCGGGGCAGACCGCGAGTGGGGGTGAGGCCTGATGGTCGACGCCGAGGAGTTCATCGAGGAGACGGTCGCGGAGATAGCGGAGCGGGTCGGCGAGGAGAGAGCCCTCATCGCGCTGTCGGGTGGGGTCGACTCCTCGACGGCGGCGGCGCTCGCCTACGAGGCGCTCGGTGACCGGCTCACACCCGTCTACGTCGACACCGGACTGATGCGGGCAGGCGAAACCGACTCCGTTCGGGAGACGTTCGCACACGTGGACTCACTGCGTGTGGTCGACGCCCGGGACCGGTTTCTCGACGTGCTCTCGGGCGTGACCGACCCCGAGGAGAAGCGCCACGCGATCGGTGAGCAGTTTATCCGCGAGTTCGAGACCGTCGCCGACGAGGTCGACGCCACCTATCTCGTCCAGGGCACAATCTACCCCGACCGCATCGAGAGCGAGGGCAGTATAAAAGCCCACCACAACGTCGGTGGGTTGCCCGAACGCGTCGGGTTCGACGGCATCGTCGAACCGATGCGTGACCTCTACAAGGACGAGGTCCGCGAGGTGGCGCGGAGTCTCGACCTGTCGGTGTCCGAGCGGATGCCGTTCCCCGGACCGGGGTTGGCGGTGCGCGTGCTCGGTGAGGTCACAGAGGAGAAACTCGCGGTCGCGCGCGACGCCACAGCGGTCGTCGAGGCGGAACTCGAGGCAGACGACCCCTGGCAGGCGTTCGCGGCTGTTCTCGGGAAGGCAACAGGCGTGAAAGGTGATAACCGCGTCCACGGCTGGGTCGTCGCCGTTCGCTCGGTCGAGTCACGCGACGGGATGACCGCCCGCGCCCAGGAGCTCGACTGGGAGACGCTTCAGCGCATCCAGTCACGCATTACCGGCGAGAACGAAACCGTCGCACGTGTCGTCTATGACGTTACTCACAAACCGCCTGCCACCATAGAGTACGAGTAATGAGGGTGATTCTCACCGGCACCGACCAGTACGACCTCGGTGGCGCAATCGCCGACGCGGGGCACGACCTGACCCGTGTCGATATCGGCAACCGTGACGCGCTCGAGGCTGCCAGTATCACGACCGCAGACGTGTACGTGCTGACCGAACTCCGACAGGCGACATCGATTCCGGTTGCAAAGGAGCTCCATCCCGAGGTGACAGTGCTCGCGTACGACGACGACTCGCTGCCGGACTTTGCCAGCGGACAGGCCGACCTTGTGCTCGACCCCGCGCTGTTCGACCCCGAGGATGTCGCTGCCGAACTCGACGCCCGGAACGACCACAGCTCTTAGCTGGACTCCCCGGTTTCTCGGGTTTCGACCTGTTCGGCCCCGCGGCGGAGCAACCCCTGCAGGGTACGGACCTCGCGCGGGGTCGGATGAGCGCGACCGAGCAGCCGACGGAAGAGTCGTGTGGCCTTCTCCTGCTTCGGTTCGGGGTGACCGATCGCCGTCACGTACGCCTCGAAGCGGTCGTGGAGTCGTTCGAGTTCCGCCTCGTCGGCCCGCTCGTGGAGCTCCGCCGGATGCTGTGTCTCCCCGAGTGTCAGCGAGCGGAGTTCGTAACAGACAACGGTGGCTGCCTGGCCAAGATTCAGCGACGGGTACTCCGAACTCGCGGGGATAGAACAGACGGCGTCGAGTCTGGCCAGTTCGTCGTTTGTGAGTCCGACCCGCTCACGTCCGAAGACGATCGCAACGTCCGCGTCCACACCCTGGAGATGGTCGGGCAGTTCCGTGGCCGTGAGCACCGGATACCGGACGTGACTCGTCGAGTCCTCGTTCGTGATGGCGGTGCAACCGACTGTGTGGTACCCCTCGACGAGTGCGTCGAGTGTTATCTCGCTGGCGTTCGGGAGCACATCCTCGCGGGCCTGGCCGGCGAACCCGTAAGCCTCACCCTCGGGGTCGAGCGCCGGTGGGTCCACGAGCAACAGCTCCGAGAGCCCGAAGTTCTTCATCGCCCGCGCGATTGTGCCCACGTTACCCGGCGTCTCCGCGTCGACCACCGCAACGGCGATGCGGGGCGGGTGCTGGTCGCTCATCGACTCCTGTAGGTCCGAACCGGAGAAAAACTAATCGAACACGGATCGAACAGGTCCAGCCGTGGGAACCGGCCGAGCGCAATCCCAGACCACAGGACAGCAATATCTGGTCGACTCGACCAGCCGAGTGCAGCAGCTACCTGTCCAAAAAAGGAGAAACGCGGAACCGACGCGTCAGAAGTCTTGCAACTCTTTGAACAGCACCTGTACGTCGAAGATACTGATCTCGTCGTCCCCGCTGAAATCGAACGCCCAACTGTGCTCTGTAATCACCGTGTCGCCGAAGTTGGAGAAGAACGTCTGGATGTCGAAGATACTGAACCCACCATCGCCGTTGACGTCCTCGTAGTAGTCGTCACCGTCCGGGTCGGTCGGTGGAGTACCTGTGCCCGGTATCGCAGGCATCCGGACTTCGATGGACTCCTGGACGCCGTGGTCCTCACTCTCGACGGTCAGCGTGTGGTTGCCGACGATATCCGGCCCGGTGTCGAGGTCGATCGTCAGCGTGCGCTCGGCCGTCTCACCGGCTGCCAGTTCGACAGTCGTGGTGGCCGTGCCGAGCGTCTCACCCTGTGCGGTGATGTTCTGTGTGCCGTTGGCCCCGCCGATACTCTCGACTGTGACGTTCAGTTCGAGCGTCTCACCCTCCACGAGTGGGGTGTTCGTCTCGACAGCCGCGATCTGGAAGCCGGCCACCCCGTCGGACTCCTCGAGGTACACCTCTCCGCTGGTGCTGTCACCGGTGTCTGCCAGCGACACCGTCCACGGGATACTGCCCTCGACACCGTCCAGGAACGCGATGAACGCGTTGGCGTCGACGATACCCGACCCGTAGCGGTCGTCACGCTCGCCCGGCGGTGCCGGCGCATCGCCCGGTTTGACCGCCGTCGCCTCCAGTGCTTGCTCTATCTCCGCGGGCGACAGCTCCCTGTCGAGTGCCGACTCCGCGAGCGCCACCACACCTGAGACGTGCGGTGCCGCCATGCTGGTCCCCGAGTAAGCGTCGCTGTAGCCGCCACCGGGCACCGAACTCAGCGTGTTCACACCCGGCGCGGCGACTGTCGGTACGGTGTACTGGTCGGGCCAGTACGCCGGCGGACTGTTCCAGTCGTTGGCCGTGTCGACGACCTCACCGGAGGAGAAGCCCGCGATACCCTGATTCGAGTTCGAGGCACCGACGGCGATCGACTCGTAGACGTTGCCCGGACTCCCGCTGGTGCCCTGACCGTCGTTGCCCGCCGACGCGACGACAACCGTGCCCGCGGCGTGTGCGTTCTGCACGGGTTCGATCATCTCCGGCGAGAACCCGGGTGCACCAAGACTCATCGAGATGACGTCTACGTTCTCGTCGACCGCCCACTGCATGCCGGCGATTATCTGGGTGAACGACCCACTACCGTCGTCGGCCAGCACCTTCACACCGTACAGAGACACGTTCGGCGCCACACCGTATGCAGGCACGTCACCAGCAGGGTTCATAGGGCCGGAGACGGTGCCACTAACGTGTGTGCCGTGGCCGTCACCGTCGCTCGGTTCCGAGTCGACCGGGTTGCCGTCACCGTCGAACTCCTGCCAGCCTGCCAGGTCAAGGTCCGGATGGTCCGCCGCCACACCGGTGTCGAGCACCGCCACACTCGCGTTCTCACCTGTCGTGTTGTGTGTCTCCCACGCTGTCGGCGCGTTTATCTGCTCCAGTCCGTACGTGTACGAGCCGTCTGTCGCGCCGGCGGCTGGCTGTGCAAGGGGGAGCCCTGCCGTTGTACCGGTTGTAGTCTCGAAGCGTGTGTTCTCGTGGAGTGCCCGGACACCCTCGACAGCCGCCAACTCCGACAGCGACACCCTCGAGGTGTCCACGGTCACCAGCGCGGCGTTCGCCAGCCAGAGCGTCCGTTCGACCATCACGCCCGGCCGGTCTGCCGCAAACGCAACCAGTGGTTCCTGTGTGGCACTCGCGTGTGCCTGCAGTGCCGTCGGACTACTCGCCCCGTTGCTCGCGGGCAGTGATACGATCACCTCCGTCTCGCCGCTTGCCTCGCGCAACGGGCGGTCTATCTGTACGCTGTCGGCGGGTTCGGTCTGCTCCCCGCCGGTCTCGACCGAAACCGATGTCGAGAGCACGGATGCGTCGACACTCTCGAGCACCAGCGTCCCGCTCGTGGTGCCCTGCGCCGGAACAGTAACATTCGTGTCTGCGTCCTCCGGGGTTCCGTTCACGAGCAGTTCCACCGAACTCTCGGTGCCCGCGACGCTCCCGGTGTTCTCGATGGTGTAGTTGAGTGCCAGGTCCTCACCCGCGGTGAGCGTGGTCGGCGCGTCCACGGACGCCAGTCCGAGCACCGGTTCGTCGGGTGTCTCGACTGTCGTGTTGCCCGACACAACGTCTCCAGAGTCCCAGAGTTCGACAGTGAACGCGATTGTGTCACCCAGGCCAAAGAACTCGGACACACCACCGAAGGTGAGCGTTCCGTTCGTGGTGCCACCGCTTGGCACTGTGACGTCGGAGTCTGTGTCGTCGTAGGTACTGTCGGTGCCGTCCACCAACAGGTCGACGAAGCTCTCGGTTCCGCCCTGAGCACCCAGATTCTCCAGCGTGTAATCGACCGACAGTTCACCGTCCGGTACAACAGCCGCAGGGTAATCGATCGACTGGATGACGATATCCGTTCCCGGCAGCAGGCCAACGCCTGTCGACCCGCTCGATGTGGTGTTCGTGTCGACCATCTCGACAGTCCACTCGATGGAGTCACCCTCCTCGTACCCGTCGACACCGTCGAACGTGAGCGACCCGGTGGCCGTCTCGTTCGTCCCGATCGTTACGTTCGTGTCTGTGTCTGTGACAGTACCGTTGACGACCAGGTTTATCTCGCTCTCGGTACCCGCCACGCCACCGAGATTCTCGACGGTGTAGTTGACCGTCAGCGACTCGTCCGTCTCGACTGTCGCCGGCGCGCTCGTCGTCACCCTCAGGAACGGTTCGTCCTCGACACTGTCCAGGAACGTAATGAACGCGTTGGCGTCGACGATACCCGACCCGTAGCGGTCGTCACGCTCGCCCGCCGGTACCGATGCATCGTCCGGTTTGACCGCCGTCACCTCCAGTGCTTGCTCTATCTCCTCGGGTGACAGATTCCTGTCCAGTGCCGACTCCGCGAGCGCCACCACACCAGAGACGTGCGGTGCCGCCATGCTCGTCCCCGAGTAAGCGTCGCTGTAGCCGCCGCCGGGCACCGAACTCAGCGTGTCCACACCCGGCGCGGCAATTGTCGGCACGGTGTACTGGTCGGGCCAGTCTGCCGGCGCACTACTTCCCCAGTCGTTGGCCGTGTCGACAACCTCACCCGAGGAGAAGCCTGCGATATCCTGATTCGAGTTCGAGGCACCGACGGCGATCGACTCGTAGACGTTGCCCGGACTCCCGCTGGTGCCCTGACCGTCGTTGCCCGCCGACGCGACGACGACCGTTCCGGCCTCGTGTGCGTTCTGCACGGGTTCGATCATCTCCGGCGAGAACCCGGGTGCACCAAGACTCATCGAGATGACGTCTACGTTCTCGTCGACCGCCCACTGCATGCCGGCGATTATCTGGGTGAACGACCCACTGCCGTCGTCGCCAGCACCTTCACGCCATACAGAGACACGTTCGGCGC
>KE356579.1:1065733-1068987 GCA_000416085.1 halophilic archaeon J07HX64
TCTCCTGTGCCGTCAGACCGACCGTGTCACCCTCCTGTGCAACCCCCTCCGAGTCGAACCCCGTTTCTCCTGACACCCCACCCACTGTTGCGAGACAGAACAACCCGACCCCCAACAGCAGTACCCCAGCTACTCGTGAATCCATAGTGACTTGTAGAACCCTGGGGCATGCTAAATTTTTCGACTACAGCCTGTCATCCGCGTGCTACGCGCACAGAATGGGCGTGATCCGCAGAATGTATCACTCGCTGTGGGAATACCCCACACAATCTAAAGCTTGTTTGTCATGTATCGGATACCGGCAGACGAGCAGACCGGCCCGGCCGAACGGCTCAGGGGATCTGGCCGAACAGCGCCTGCATATCGAAGATGTTCACCTCGTCCGGATTCGCACCCTGGAAGTTGAACAGTTCCGAGTGGTTCTGGACGATTGCGGTGTCTCTTTTGTTGAACAGTGTCTGCACGTCGAAGATATTCAGCTGTCCGTCACCCCGGACATCGTCGAGCATCCCGTCACCGGTGGTGTCCTTTGCCGGGTTCCCGTCGATGACCTCGACATCGGGCGCACCCCGGACAGTGCTCACCCGGGCAGTCGCGCTCACGACAACTGCATCTGTGGTGTTCGCCGAGAGCGTTTCACCGGGCTGGTAGCTGCTGCTCGCGTCGGCCGCCGGCAGCAGGTGGGCTGTGTACCGGTCCGGGAACCCGATGTGACTCTCCAGTGTTATCGTCACCGACTCGTTCGCGTACGTGCCGTTCGCCACCCCTGCCACGACGGTGCCGTTGTCTCCCTCGTATGTCACCAGCAACAGCGCCTCGACCCCGTCCGAGACGACCCCTTCGAGGGTCACCTCCGTCGCGTTGGTCACGTTCTGCTCCGGCAGGGAGACAGACTCCAGCGGTTCGAGGCTCACCTCGCCGCCGACGCTGTTGTTCGCGGCCGAAACTGTCACCGGGTAGCTCCCCTCCGCGAGACCCCCGGTCGCGTTCCCGAACACCACCGTCTCGGTCCCGCCGACGGCCAGTTCGCCCGTCGAGGCGGTCACCCCGACGGCCCCGACCGACAGGTTCAGGTCGAACGACCCGGAGCGGTCGCCGACGTTCTCGACGACCACCGACACGTTCACCCCCGAACCCTCGAGGACGGTCGCATTCGTGCCGCTACCCGCGATGTCGAGACCGGAGAGCTCGACAGCCGGCCCTGTCGAGAGCGACTCGATCGCCGCCGGGATGTCGACGATACCCGACCCGTATCGGGTGTCGCGCTCACCTGCGGGCGCACCCGGGTCGTAGTCGCCCGGTTTCCGGGCGGTCCCCTCCAGTGCCTCGTCGACTGTCACGTTCTCCCCCACCGGGGTCGCCCCGACCTCGTCCTGTGCGGCAACTCCGCCAACTGCCCCGACTATCGCGGCTAACAGAACAACCCCGAGGAGCAATCCGGGTGTCCTCTGTATACCGGTTCTACTGCCTCACGGGATATAAGAATCGCCTCGAAAATCTCAGGCCTGATAGTTCCGGTGCCCGGCAGACGGGCCGGGTCCGACTGCGGGTCCGTGTGGGTGGCTCCAAACGGCGCCCATCCCGTCGCGAACACCGGGACGCGGTGAGAGCGGAGCCGTCGGCCCTCGACACCGGACGCCCCGGCTTGGGTCGCTCAACTCTACAGTTGGATGAAAAGCGCCTGCACGTCGAAGATGGTGACCTCCGCGGGGTCGCTCCCGTCGAAGTTGAAGTACTCGGCGGCGTTCTGGACAGGTCCGCCCTGGAAACTCGTGAAGAACGCCTGCACGTCGAAGATAGTGAACTCGGTGTCCCCGTCGATATCGTTCAGGCGGCCATCGAGACTCGTGTCCCTCGCCGGGGAGTCGCTGGACACCTCGATGTCCGGTGCGCCGGTGACGGTGGTCACGCGTGCGCTCTCGCTCACGAGCACCGCGTCCGCGGTGTCGGCCGAGAGCCTGTCCCCCGCCTGGTAGCTGCTGCTCGCGTCGGCCGCCGACAGCAGGTGGGCGGTGTACGTGCCGGGGAAGCCGACGTGTTCCAACATCTCGACGGGGACGGACTCGGCGTCGAACGTCCCGTTCGCCGTCCCGGCGACGACTGTTTCGCCGTCTCTCTCGTACGTCACCAGCAGTAGTGCCTCGCCGTCCGAGTCGACACTCTCGACGGTTGCCTCCGCGCCCTGGCTGAGGTTCTGGTCCGGGAACACCATCGTCGGCCCCGCCTTCACTGTTAGTTCACCCGCGACGGTGTCGTCCGGGGTCGAGACTGTCACGTTGTAGGTCCCGTTTGCCAGACCGCCGGTGACGTTCTCGAACCGCACGGTCTCGGTTGCGCCGCCGGCCAGTGTAGCCGTCGTGGTCGTGCGCTCGACGGCGGCACCGACCTCGAGGCTGACATCGAACGACCCCGGTTCCTCGCCCGCGTTCTCGACGACCACCGACACGTTCGCCTCCTCACCCTCCGCGACTGTCGTTGTCGCGCCGCGACCGGCCAGTTTCAGCGCCGACACCGCCCCGGTCGCCGGTTGCTCGACGACCACTGCCGTGCTGGCGCTGTCATTCTCCGTCGTGACAGTCGCGGTGTACTCGCCGGCGTCACCCTCGACTGTGCCGACAACCAGCGTTTCGTTGACTGATTCGCCGGGGTCGAGTGTCACGCTCACCGTGTCGTTTCCTACCCCCGGAACCGAGAGCCCCACTGTCTGGGTGCCCGCCTCGTTGCCGGTGTTCTCGATACCCGCCGTGATTGTCAGACTCTCCCCGGCCGTGACGGTCGGTGCATCGAGCCCCGACAGCGTGAACACGCTCTTTTCGACCACCGTCACGTTCGTGCTCGCGGTGTCGTTGTCACTCGTGACGGTCGCGGTGTACTCGCCGGCGTCGCCCTGTCCCGTGTCGACCGTTAGTGTCTCCTCGACCGACTCGCCGACACCGAGTGTGACACTCGTCCCGTTGTCACCGAGGTCCGGCACCGAGAGCGTGACTGTCTGTGTGCCCTCGCGGTCGCCGGTGTTCTCGACACCCGCCGTGACAGTTAGATCCTCGCCCGCGAGGACGTCGCCGGCGTCGACGATACCGACGGTGAACACGGGCGGGTCGGCGACGACATCGGTCGTCCCGTTCGCGCTGTCCCCGGTGTCGGCGAGTTCCACGGTGAACGCGATGGTGTCGCCGTGGTCGAACTGCTCGTCGACGCTGTCGAATCTGAGTGTCCCGTTGACAGTCTCGCCCGCGGCGACGGTGACGTTCGTG
>KE356579.1:1069007-1079114 GCA_000416085.1 halophilic archaeon J07HX64
GTGGGTCTCCCACGCCGTCGGTGCGTTTATCTGCTCCAGACCGTACGTGTAGGAGTCTGTGGCTGTACTCACGTCCGACCCCGCGAGCGCCGACCCGGCGGTGACACCCGAGTTAGTCTCGAAGCGTGCGTTCTCGTGGAGTGTCTCGACGCCCTCGACAGCCGCCAACTCCGACAGCGACACCCTCGAGGTGTCCACGGTCACCAGCGCGGCGTTCGCCAGCCAGAACGTCTGTTCGACTGTCACACCCGACCGGTCTGTCGCAAACGCAACCAGTGGTTCCTGTGTGGCACTCGCGTGTGCCTGCAGTGCGGCCGGACTGCTCGCCCTGTCGCTCGCGGGCAGTGATACGATCACCTCCGTCTCGCCGCTCGCATCACGCAGTCCGGGCTGTATCGCCGCGGTATCGCTGTCGGCGTCCGCTACACTGTTGTCTGAGTGTACGTCGACCGTATCGCCAACCGCAGTCGCCGCTACACCTCCAACTGCGAGAGCTCCGAGCAATCCCAGACACAACAGCACCGCTCCGATATTCAATCCGTGCACGATACATCTGTGCATCTCAGGTGAATTAATACTTACTACATTGTATGATTCCGCGTGCCACGCACAGACACAGCATATCCAGTTAATCTCACTGTGTACCGTATACACCCCGGACTACAATCACAGTTCTTTGTGTTAACCCGTGGGTCGTATCGTAACTTCCCGTCGACGCGCTAGTCGAGACCGTGCTTCCGGACAGTGCCGTGCCGAAACCGTCTGTAAGCTGGCCGAACCCGGTACCGGGACCCACTATCTGGATATGTCCACCCCTTGCCGTGCCGGTGTCGGTGGTCACCAGCCCGGTTTTTTTACCTCGGCGCCCTCAGTGTCTGCGCGCGTATCCAGCGACAGTCGCCCGGTGTTGACTGTCACTAGTACCGCGTCCGTCAGTCGGAACCGCCGCCCCGCGAACTCGACCAGCGGCGCCTGCGTCTCGGCAGCGTGTGTCTGCAGCCTCTGGACGCCTGCCCTCTCGGCCCCGGACAGTGCCACCAGTATCTCGACCGTTCCGGTCGCCGGTCGATAGCCAGACAGATCTCGCGTGAGCACACCCGGCCAGACAGAAGCAGAACCGACTTTGTGCCCCCCTGCATACTGGTTATCGTGAGCGATTCGTCCGATGACGCCGGGGAAAATAGCGAGGAACCGTTCGAGCGCGACCGGTTCGACGTCGAGCGTGTCGCCGACAACCCGGTCGGTGCGTTCTTCGACGACGACCCCACCGAGGAGTCGGCCGATATTGCCCCGCCAACGGTCGGCACAGACGTGGATATCGACCCCGATCTATCGCAGATGTTCTGGAAACTCGTGTTGCTGTACAACTTCTCTGTGATCGGTACGACTCTCGGCGTGCTACTCCTCGTGTTCGACAAGGGTCCGAACGTCGGACCGGAACTGCTCGCCGGCGGACTGGTTTTGCTGGGTTACAGCGTGTTCCTGACCAGACGGGCAAAGGCCCGTATCGATGCCGGCGAGTTCCACGACGACTCCGGGGAAGAACCGACCAGCGCTAGTGCCGACGGCGGATACCCGATTGATGCCGATACCGATGGGGGACACCCGACGGATGCCGACACCGACGGCGGACATCCGGCCAGTGTCGAGGCAACGGGCGACCCCGGCGGGGTCGAGACAGGGGAGTCACCGGCAGCAGATGACAGTCCGGAGGGTGACGCGTGACCGGACGTGTCGTCCGTGACAGCGAGGGCACCCGGTACATCCTGGAGAAACGGTCCGCCGACAGCAGCCGTGTCCGAGACCCAGAGACGGGTGAGCGGTTGCATTTCCCGAACGACTCGCTCGAACCTGTCGACGCCTCGCCGCTCAACGTCGCGACGGACGCTCTCTCCGGGGAGGCTGTCACGCTCGTGACGCGGGTCCCGAACGAGCGCGCGCTCGGTCTGCTGGTTGATCTCGACGAGCGCGGCCCGACCGGTGTCCGACGACTACTCGATGTGACCGACCTCTGTGAGGGTGACCTGCATGGACTGCTCGCGGCACTCCAGGCCGGTGGACTGCTCGCCGAGGTGACTGTCGCCGGCGAGCGCGGCTACGAGACAACAGAGACGGCGAGTGCCGCACTCGACAGACTGCGGTGACCCTCCGGCGCACACAGACTGAGTTCTCACTGCACGCGTACGGTGTCGATACCACCCTACACTCGCATCTGTGGCGCGCTGTCGTCGGTGTGGTCGGGACGAACCGTCGGGAGCGGGGTCGCCGGTGACCGCCGTCGGCGGTCAGTGTCCGGGGTAGTCCCGCTCGAAGCGGGCCTCGATCTCCTCGTCGTCCAGTTCCACGACGACCGGGCGTCCGTGGGGACAGGCGTAGGGGTTCTCACACTCGTCGAGCGTGTCCAGTAGGTCGACGACAGACCCCTCGGTCAGGGAGGTGTTACCGGTGATCGACGGGTAGCAGGCGAGGTCGGCGAGCAGTTCGTCGACCGCTGCCTCCACCGTCTCGGCCGCAGCGACGTCACCCTCGACGAACTCCCCGAGCACGTCGCGGACGAGTTCGGGACCAGCAGTCTCGGCAACCAGGGCGGGTACCGTCGACACCTCGACGATGCGGTCCTCGACGAGCGAGGCGTGGAATCCGAGCCGTGCGAGCGCCTGGTCGTTTGCCTCGAACAGTTCGGCCTCGCGGGCGGTCACCTCCAGGCGGACCGGTTCCGCGAGCGCCTGTGTCGTCGTGCCGCCGGCGACAGACTCCCGCAGACGCTCGTAGTTGATCCGCTCGTCGGCGGCGTGCTGGTCGACCAGCACCAGTCCGTCCGCGGTTTCGGCGACGACGTACGTGTCACGGAACTGCCCGAGCACCCGCATCCCGGGCAACTGCTCGAAACTCATGTCCGCCTCGCCACCGCCCAGTCGTGCCTGTTGGCCGCCGCGGAACTTCCGTTCCTGCCTGGAGCGCTCCCGGGCCGGTTCGACTGTCTCACCGCCATCACCACTGCCGGTCGGGCCGTCTGCTGTCTCCGTGCCGGCGGCCGTCGACCCCTCGGGTCCGCCGATATCCCCGTCGCCGCTCTGTCCTCCGAACCCTGCCGGGTCCGACACCCCCTCCGCTCCTGTCCCATCCGACGCCGGTGACGGGCCCGGACCGGGTGCCCGGGCGGTGCTCGACTGTCCCACAGTCCGCTCATCGTCCGGCCCTGCCGTCTCGTCCCCGCTGCCGGCCACCAACCCGGAGTCGGTCGTCGCGTCCGCCGGAGTCGTCCCGTCCGCTCCGGACTCCTCGTCGGCGACAGACCCGGTCCGGTCGGCGGATGCACTCCCCGGGTCATCAGTCCTGGACTCGTCGGCGACAGACCGGGCCCGGTCGGCGGATGCACTCCCCGGGTCATCTGTTCCGGACCCCTCGTCGGTGGCCGTATCGGCAGAGTCCGTCTCCGGCCCCTCACCGGGCTGAATCTCGGTCTGTTCGGGCGCAGACTGGCCGCGGGGGGCCGACGAGCGCACGAGCCCCGCCTCGAGCAGTCCCGCCTCGACGGCCTCCCGGACCTGCCCGCGCACACCCTCGTCGTCGGCGAATCTGACCTCGAGTTTCCGCGGGTGTACGTTTACATCGACCGTCGCGGGGTCCACCTCCAGAAAGAGCACGGCAAAGGGGTACCGGTCGCTCGCGAGCTGTCCGTCGTAGGCGTCGACGACTGCCTCGCGGACCGTCGAGGCGGTCACGTAGCGCCCGTTGACGAACGTCGAGAGGTACTCCCGGCTCGCCCGGTTCGTCTCCGGGTGGCTGACCAGCCCGGAGATATCCGAGAGCGGCCCGTCGGCCGCCGACACCGGCAGCATCGACTCGGCCACCTCGCGGCCGTACACCGACAGCACCGTCTCCCGGAGGTCGCCCGACCCGGTGGTGGCGAACGTCTCCCGGCCGTCGTGTTCGAGTGTCACCGACACGTCCGGGTTCGCCAGTGCGTAGTTCGTGACGACGGTGCTGATGTGACTGAACTCGGTGGACTCCGTCTTCAGGTACTTCCGCCGCGCGGGCACGTTGTAGAACAGGTCCTGCACCTCGACGGTCGTCCCCTCGGGACAGCCCGCCGGTGTGCAGTCTGTCACCTCCCCGCCCTCGACTGTGAGTTCGGTCCCCACACCGCCCCGGGGACGACTCCGGAGTGTCACCCTGGAGACGGCCCCGATCGCGTGTAGCGCCTCGCCGCGAAAACCGAGGGTGCCGAGACCCCCCTCCAGGTCGTCGATATCGCGTATCTTGCTGGTGGTGTGTTTCTCCACCGACCGGCGGAGCGTCTCCTCGTCCATGCCGACCCCGTCGTCGGTCACCCGGATCGACTCCGCACCCCCGCCCTCGACAGCGACTGTCACCCGCGAGGCGTCCGCGTCGAGGCTGTTCTCCACGAGTTCCTTTACCCCGGACGCGGGGCGCTCGACAACCTCGCCTGCTGCTATCCGCTCGACGGTCTGCTCGTCGAGCTGTCGTATCTCTGGCGCTGTCATCGTTTTCTCTACCCGTGGAAGCGACTTGGGACTGTCGACGCCCCCGGTCGGTCTGCTCGTCTCTCCGACTGTTCGACAGCCTCCCGAAGACTGCTCACCGGAGCCCAGGTCGACCCCGGAGTGCTTTTTTTACCGGACGCCGAAACGCGGGACATGGCCATCAGCCACGGTGACTCGGTCACGCTGAACTACGTGGGTCGACTCGCGGACGGCGAGGTGTTCGACACCTCTGACCGTGCGCTCGCCGAGCAGGAGGGGTTACTGAGCGAGAACCCCGGGCGGATGTACGAACCACTCACCCTGGATGTCGGCGACGGCTCGGTTCTCCCTGGTCTGCAGGAGGCGCTGCTCGGTATGGAGGCGGGCCAGCAGGCAACCGTCACCATCCCGCCCGAGCAGGCGTACGGCTACCACACCGAGGAGCGGATCGGCGAGTACGACCGCGAGGCGTTCGAGAGTATGATCGGTGACCACGAACTAACAGCGGGGTTCGAGGTCGAGGCCGACAGCGGTCTCGAAGGTCGGGTCGTCGACATCGGCGAGGAGACTGTGACCGTCGATTTCAACCACGAACTCGCCGGTGAGACACTCACCTTCGAGATCGAGATAATCGATGTCGAGTGACCGCCACAGCGGAACGATACCGACCGAGTTTCAGCATCAGACCTGACGAGGCTATCAATCGGGTTGCCGGTCACGCCGCCCGGTAGCTGAACGCACAGTCGATGGCCAGCCGTCCGCTCGACACCGGTGTCGAGTCGGTTGTCGCGTGTTCAGTCGATGACGAGGAGAACGTCACCCATGTCGACACTCTCGCCCTCGGCGATCGGAACCTGTGTGACCGTCCCGCCGAACTCGGCGACAATGTCGTTCTCCATCTTCATCGCCTCGAGCACACAGAGCACGTCACCGGCAGCAACCTCCTCACCTTCGTCGACGTTCACGTCGAGGATGGTGCCCTGCATCTCCGCGGCGACGGTCTCACCCTCGGCGGAGACAGTCGTGCCGCCACCTCCGCTCGCACCACTGCTTGAGGCGCCGGCGGAACCACCGGTCTGTGCGCCGCCGCCGGTGCCGACCTGCGGGGGCTGTCCGCTCTCCTCGAGTTCGACCTCGAAACGTTTGCCGTCCACCTCGACGGTGAACTCCCGGGTGTAGACATCCTCGTCCTCGCTCGGAACCGTCTCTGTCCCCATCCGCTCCTGTGCCGCCTCGATACGGTCGTGGTCGAGGTCCTCGTCGATGTACCTCGTGGTGTGTTTGCCGTGGATAAAGAGGTCGTCCGAGAGCATCAACCGGTGGAACGGGATGATGGTGACGATACCCTCGATATCGAACTCGGCGAGGGCGCGCTGACTCCGGGCGATAGACTCGGTCCGGTCGCCCCCGTAGACGACGAGTTTCGCTATCATCGAGTCGTAGTCGGTCACGAGGTCCTCGCCCTGTCGGAGTGCGTCGTCGAGTCTGACACCGAGGCCACCCGGCGGGTCGTAAACCCCGAGACTCCCACCCGTGGCGGGCGCGAAGTCGTCTGCGGCGTTCTCGGCGTTGATACGGAACTCGAAGGCGTGTCCGTCGACGCTGACCGCGTCCTGCTCGAAATCGAGTTCCTCGCCCTGTGCGACGCGCAACTGCCACTTGACGATATCGATGCCCGTTATCTCCTCGGTGACAGTGTGCTCGACCTGGATGCGGGTGTTCACCTCCAGGAAATAGAAGTCGGTGTCCGCACCGAGCAGTTCGCCACTCTCGGCGTCACGGTCGGGGTCCTCCTCGACGAGGAACTCGAAGGTGCCGGCGTTGTAGTAGCCGGCAGCCTCGGCGCCGCGCCGGGCGGCCTCGCCGATCTCCGCGCGCAGTTCGTCGGTCAGTGCAGGTGAGGGCCCCTCCTCGACTACTTTCTGGTGGCGCCGCTGGAGCGAGCAGTCCCGCTCACCGAGGTGGCGGACGTTGCCGTGGCGGTCGGCGAGTATCTGCACCTCGATGTGACGGGGGGTCTCCAGGAACCGCTCCAGATAGACGGTGTCGTTGTCGAAGTAGGCTTCGCCCTCGCGTTTGGCGCTCTCGAACTGGTCGTCGGCCTCGTCGGGGTCGTGGACGATCTTCATGCCGCGACCGCCACCCCCACCCTCTGCTTTTATCGCAACCGGATAGCCGTACTCCGAACCGAACTCGCGGACCGCCGCCGCGCTCTCAACCGGTTCAGTGTCGCCCGGAACGATCGGCACGTCGGCCTCCTGCATTGTCGCGCGGGCGCTCGTCTTCTCCCCGAGTTGGCGCATCGAGTCCGCGGAGGGACCGACCCAGGTCACATCGTCGGTGTCCTCCACCCTGCCGGCGAACTCGGCGTTCTCGGCCAGAAAGCCGTATCCGGGGTGGATTGCGTCGGCGTCGGCTTTCTGTGCGGCCTCGACTATCGCCTCCTGGTCGAGATATGAGTCCGCGGCGCGCGCCGGACCGACGTTGTACGCCTCGTCGGCGTGGCGCACGTGCCCCCCGTGTTTGTCCGCGTCACTGTACACTGCGACGGTGTCGATACCCAGGTCCTCGCAGGCGCGCATCACACGCACCGCGATTTCCCCACGATTCGCGACCAGCACCTTGTCGAATGAGTCTCCTGTCATCGTTCAAATCTGTCGGCCCGTCCGGCTGCGGTCCACTCGTCTGTCGGCGCACCACGCGGCACACGCCGCGCACACCCCGTCAGACCGGCGATGCGACCCGCGAATTGAAATCGCTTGCCATCCCAGGTTTCTGTGTCTGTTCCGGTATCGTCTCCCCAGTCGTCGAGATAGACGGCAAGCGCCGCCGCGACTGCCGCTGACTCGGCGCGTGTCGCACCCGCTCTCAGGAGGCCCTGTCTCACGCCGCCGGCCGGCGTGTTGCTGCTGTCGGTCATCCGTTGCCCCCGGAGCGGAGCGTGTCTCGGTCGGTCTGCGACCCGCCGGTTACCGTCATCATATCCCCGTTCTCGGCTCCACGAAATAGACCTGACGGATACCGTCGGCCACCCGAGACAACCTGTGTGTGACCGGTCCGACCACAGGCGCGGGTCGCCGAGTTGTTCGAACGTGCTGACCGGCACCACCGGCGGGCCGGTCTGAGTGCTGTGAGTCCCACACGGGCACGCCCATCCCGGCGACGAATGCGAGCCAGCACGCTGTGGGACAGTGGGTGCTGTCGAACTCTCTCGAGAGGGATGGACTGCGGCCACTGCGGCGAAAAAGATGGAAAACTGATAGCTCCGACCGACAGTGGTAGTGGTATCGCAGTGCTGTGCGGTATCGGGCTGTCACGAGTATCCGTAACAGGAGTCCGAACGCAGATTACATACCTCGGCCCACAGAACGTGTCAGAGCGGGAGATTCCCGTGTTTGCGGTCGGGGCTGGTTTTGCGCTTCGAGCGCAGCATTTCGAGGTCGCTCACCAACCGGGGCCGGGTGTCCCGGGGTTCGAGCACGTCGTCCACGTACCCCCGGTCGGCCGCTGTGTACGGGTTGGCGAACTGCTCGCGGTACTCCTCGATGAGTTGCTCGCGGCGAGTCTCCGGGTCGTCAGCCTCGTCGAGTTCGTCGCTGTAGAGCACGTTGACCGCACCGCGAGGACCCATGACGGCTATCTCGGCGGTCGGCCAGGCGTAGTTGACATCGGCACCGATATGTTTCGAGGCCATCACGTCGTAGGCCCCGCCGTACGCCTTTCGCGTGATGAGTGTCAGAAGCGGTACAGTCGCCTCGGAGAAGGCGTACAGCAGTTTCGCGCCGTGGCGGATGATGCCGCGGTGCTCCTGGTCGGTTCCCGGCATGAACCCCGGTACGTCGACGAACGTGAGAATCGGGATGTTGAACGCATCACAGAACCGGACAAAGCGTGCACCCTTCGTCGAGGACTCGATGTCGAGTGTGCCGGCGTTGACGCGTGGCTGGTTCGCCACGACACCGACTGCGTGGCCGTCGAGTCTGGCGAACCCCACCACCAGATTCCGGGCAAAGGCGGCCCCCACCTCGAAAAAGGAGTCCTCGTCGGTGACACGTCCGACGATGTCTGTCATGTCGTATGGTTTCTCTGGTTCGTCGGGGACGATGCCCGCGAGGTTATCGTCGCGGCGGTCAGGGTCGTCTCGAGGGTCGACACGCGGCGGGTCCTCGACGTTGTTCTGTGGCAGATACGAGAGCAGACGGCGCACGTCGTCGAGGGCCGATTGCTCGTCTGCGGCGGTGAACTGTGCGACCCCGGACTCGGTGGCGTGTGTTCTCGCCCCGCCGAGTTCGTCGAACCCGACATCCTCGCCGGTGACCGTCTCGACGACATCGGGACCGGTGATGAACATGTGGCTGGTCTCCTCGACCATCACGACGAAGTCGGTGATCGCCGGCGAGTACACCGCACCGCCGGCGCAGGGACCCATCACGACCGATATCTGGGGGATAACGCCGCTGGCCTGCTGGTTGCGGTGGAATATCTCGGCGTAACCCGCCAGCGAGTCGATCCCCTCCTGGATGCGGGCGCCGGCCGAGTCGTTCAACCCCACGACCGGTGCACCGGTCTCCATCGCCCGGTCCATCACCTTTGTCACCTTCTCCGCGAACACCTCGCCGAGTGACCCCCCGAACACGGTGAAATCGTGAGCGAACACGAACACGGTGCGACCGTTCACCGCGCCGTACCCCGTGACCACACCGTCGCCGGGCACCTCTCGCTCGTCCATATCGAAGTTGTGCGAGCGGTGGGTCCGGAACTGGTCGAACTCGGTGAACGTCCCGTCGTCCAGGAAGTACTCGAGACGCTCCCGTGCGGTTAGCTTCCCCTTTCTGTGCTGTCGTTCGATGCGCTCCTCGCCGCCACCCATGCGGGCCTCCTCTCGGAGGGCGCGCAACTCCTCGATGCGCTCGTCCATCGTCACCGGCGTGGCCTCCCGGTCATCCTGTTCTAGTGAACTGGTAGCGAGGTAAAAAGGATTCTGCCATCGGGAGCGGCGTCCGCCGGACGACCAGACCCCGATGCCTGTCCGGCAGTCGGTCGTGAGACGCAGGTATCTTTCTGTTCTCACTCCAGTCGTCAGGCTCGCCGTTGAGACCTGCGCGAAAATTACTTAGCTGTGACGTAGATAACAACAATTTATGTCCAGCATCCCGGCGGGGGAGATCCGTGTTCTCCATGTCGACGACGAGCCGAGTTTCGGGGACCTGACCGAGACGTTCCTGGAGCGGGAGAGTGACAGGTTCGATGTCGAGACGGCAACCAGCGCCGACGAGGGGATGGCAATCGTCGCCGACGACCCACCTGACTGTGTCGTCTCGGACTACAATATGCCCGGAAAAAACGGACTGGAGTTCCTCGAGGCCGTCCGGGAGGTGTACCAGCACCTGCCGTTTATACTGTTCACGGGAAAGGGGTCCGAGCAGGTGGCGAGTGACGCGATCGCCGCCGACGTGACCGACTACCTCCAGAAGAGGTCGGGCTCCGGGCAGTACGAGTTGCTCGCCAACCGGATACGGAACGCGGTACAGGCCCGACGGGACGCACAGCGGGCCACCCGGCAACAGGAGTTGATGCGACTCACGGAGTTCGCCGTGACACCGGCGGGTGGGAGGTCGAC
>KE356579.1:1079134-1081433 GCA_000416085.1 halophilic archaeon J07HX64
ACACGACTGTCCCGCTCCGGTGACGCGCCGCTCTCTGATACGCTCGTCCTGTAACGACGGTTACAGGAGGTCGGTATCCGCGCGAGTGGCCTGTGGGCGCAGACTCCACGCTCACTACCGCGGGACTCCTGCGAGTGACATACGAGCGCGGTGGACACGCCCGCGGCGAGGGACGGGTGTAGTCGACTCGCCGGGGTCCCGACACGCCGTCTCGAACACCTGACCCAGTCTCCAGCCTATTCGGCGGTCTGTCCACAGCCACCTGTGACCGAACTCGCATACGATAGTGATATATCAGCAACGGTTGTATTAGTTTAGAGGAAAATGTCTAATAATACTTACAGTTTCATTTTCGATAGCGGAATAAACTGGTTTTTATGATAGCAACACAACCGTAATTCATGTCGCTTGGCCCTCAACAGGACATCCGGGTGCTCCACGTCGACGACGACCCAGAGTTCACGGACCTGTCTAGGGCGTTTCTCGAGAAAGCGAACAATCAGTTCGCTGTCGAGACAGCGACCGGCGCCGACGAAGGACTGGACAGACTCGACACCAACCCACCCGATTGTATCGTTTCGGATTACAATATGCCCGGCATGGACGGACTCGAGTTTCTCCGGGCTGTTCGGGAGGAGCACCCGGATCTCCCGTTCGTGCTGTTCACGGGAAAGGGAAGTGAGACGATAGCCAGCGACGCGATCGCCGCCGGTGTCACCGACTACCTCCAGAAGCGGAGTGGAACCGAACAGTACGACCTCCTGACAAACAGGATAGAGAACGCCGTCCAGGCACGGCGCGAGGCGGAACGAGCAGAGAGAAAGGACGAGTTGATGCGTCTCACGGAGTTCGCCGGCGGTACCGGGGGTTTCGAACTCGACCCCGATACCGGTGAGGTCATCATCACCGACGGAGCCTGCCGGATCCTCGATATCCCCGAACAGTCGAACCCCAGTCTCGACAGGAATATTCAACACTATCATCCGGACGACCAGGAGCGGATCCGGCAGACAATCCAGCGAGCGTGCGAGACAGGCGAACAGACACAGGGAACCTGGCGCTACCACCACCCCGATGGTGAGGCGAAACTGCTGGACATCACGTACACACCGACGACGAACGGAAAGACGACAATCCGTGGGTCCATCCACAACATCACCGAGCAGGCAGAGCGGCAGGAGGAACTCGAATCGAAGCGCCGGTTCATCCGGCAGGCACTCGATACACTGGACGATGTTTTCTACGTGGTAGACGTGGACGGCACGCTCCGGCGCTGGAACGAGACAGGGCGGGACGTGACCGGCTACAGCGACTCGGATCTCGACGGTATGTCGGCACTCGAACTGTTTCCGGAGGACGAGCGCGAGAGAGTCTGGGACGGAATCAGAGAAACACTAACAGGTGGGATACAGACGGTCGAGGCGGATATCCGCACCGCAGATGGTCGACGCCTTCCCTACGAGTTCAGGGGGGCGGCCCTGAGCGACGAGACCGGGGACGTGACCGGAGTTGTCGGAATCGGTCGTGATATGACCGAGCGCCGGCAGCGACAGCAACAGTTCGAGATGTTTTTCGAGGACTCCCCGCTCGGGGCTGTCCAGTGGGACGAAGAGTTCCGGTTCGAACGGGTGAACGAGCGTGCCGAGGCGATTCTCGGGTACAGCGAGGCCGAACTGCGCGGTGAATCGTGGAGTATGATCGTCGACGAGGATGACCACGACCGCGTGGCCAGCGTCGTCGAGAGCCTCCTCGATGGTGATGGTGAAACACACATACGGAACCGGAATACACGGGCAGACGGAGAGACAGTCACCTGCGAGTGGCACAACCGCGCGGTGACCGACGCGGATGGCAACACGCAGACGATCTTTTCGACGTTCGAGGACGTGACCGCACAGAGGGAGAGGGGAGCTACAGACACAGACTGAACGTCTCGAGGAGTTCGTCGGTATCGTCAGCCACAACCTGCGGGAGTCCGCTGACCGTCGCCGAGGGCCACATCGAACTGGCACAGGAGACCTGCGAGAGCGGCTCTCTCGCCCGGGCAGCCGACGCCATCGATAGGGGACAGGCGCTCGTAGACGACCTGCTCACGCTGGCACGGCAGACCGAGACGGTGACCGAGGTCGAACGGGTTGAACTCGGGGAGGTTGCCGAGGGATGCTGGCGAACTGTCGAGACACGGACGGCGACGATCGAGGTCGACACGGCACGGGTCATTCAGGCCGACACGTCTTAATTGTGGCAACTCCTGGAGAATCTCTACCGGAACGCGGTCGAACACGATGGTGCGGAGGTT
>KE356579.1:1081453-1084189 GCA_000416085.1 halophilic archaeon J07HX64
ACGGACTGGAGTTCCTCGAGGCCGTCCGGGAGACGTACCAGCACCTGCCTTTTATACTGTTCACCGGAAAGGGGTCCGAGCAGGTGGCGAGTAACGCCATCGCCGCCGACGTGACCGATTACCTCCAGAAGGGGTCGGGGACCGGGCAGTACGAACTGCTCGCCAACCGGATACGGAACGCGGTGCAGGCCCGACGGGACGCACAGCGGGCCGCCCGACAACAGGAGTTGATGCGACTCACCGAGTTCGCGGGTGACACCGGCGGGTGGGAGGTCGACTTGGAGGCGGAAACGACCCTGTTGACCGATGGCTGTCGCCGTCTGATCGGTCTCCCCGAGGACAGGGAGCTCCCGCTGGAGGAGGCGATAGCGATGTACCACCCCGAGGACAGACCCGAAGTCCGGCAGACGCTCGACCGGGCCGTCGAGGCAGACGAACAGGTAAACACCAACTTACGCTTGGAAACCATCGACGGCGACGAACGCATCCTCGACGTGACCGTTACACCCGTCGGGGAGAGTGAGGAGGTCACGAAACTCAGGGGGGCAATAAATGACATCACCGACCGGCAGGAGCGCAAGCGAGAACTCGAGGAGGAGCGGCGGTTCATCCAGCAGGCGCTGGACACACTGGATGACCTGTTCTACGTCATCGACAGAGACGGGAGTTTCCGCCGGTGGAACGAGCAGGCATCGACCGTCACAGGGTACAGCGACGCCGAACTCGCAGACATGAGTCCGGTAGACCTGTTTCCCGAGGACGAGCACGAGACAATCGTCGACGCCATCGAGACCACACTCGCCGGGGAAACCACCACTATCCAGGTGGATATGCGCTCGGCTGACGGCGGACGGGTCCCGTACGAGTTCAGGGCGCAGCGCCTGACCAACGGGGACGGCGAGACAACCGGACTGGTGGGTATCGGCCGGGACCTGACAGAGCAACAGCGCCGCCAGCGCCGGTTCCAGGCGCTCGTCGAGGGGTCGACGGACCTCATCTCGGTTGTCGACGACGACGGACGTATCCGGTACCAGAGCCCGTCGGTGGAGCAGGTGCTGGGATACACACCGGAGGAGATGGTCGGCGACGTCGCCTGGGAGTACATTCACCCCGACGACCGCGACCGAGCAATCGAGAGTTTCGGGGCCTGGGTTGCTGATCCCAGCGAAACCACCGAGCGGGTGGAGTACCGCGCCCCGCACGCTGACGGTTCCTGGCGCTGGATGGAAGCACACGGGAGCGAACAGTTCGACAGCCCGGCTGTCGACGGTTACGTGATAACGAGCCGGGATATCACCGCCCGAAAGGAGCGCCAACGTGAGCTACAGCAGAAAGAAGAACTCATGTCGAACATGGAGGAGTTGGCCGACGTCGGCGCCTGGGAGTACAACCTCGAAACCGAACAGCTCGCGATGACAGACGGAGCGCACAGAATCCTCGGGCACGAGCCGGACGCGGAGCTGACACTGACGGAGGCGTTCGGGCAGTTCGACCCAGAGGACAGGGAGCGACTAACGGACCGGTTCGAGGACTGTCTCGAGCACGGTGAGCCGTACGAACTCGAACTCCGGTTCAGCACGGTCGAGGGCAGAAAACGGTGGATGACAGCCCGTGGTGAACGGATAGAGGGGGAGACCGGCACCGTGCGGGGGTACATCCAGGATATCACCGACCGGCACGACCGCGAGTGGGCGCTGCGACGGTACCGGACGATATTCAACGCGCTGCCGGACCCGGTTGTTGTCTACGACGGGGACGGTCGGTACGACCTCGTCAACGACGCTGCGCTGGAGATACGGGAGATGTCCAGGGCGGAGCTGAGAGGTCAGACCAGCCCGTATCTCGCGGAGATACAGGAACGCAATCCCGACGCGTACGACGAACTCATCGAGGGGACCAGAGAGACACTGTCTGTGGAGCTGACCGACAACTTCCCTGGCGGGAGGCGCACGCTCGACTGTCGGCTGTCCACAGTGGTGGGCGACCGGGAGGCCGACGGTGTGGTGATTATCACCCGTGACGTGACCGACTGGATGGAGCGCGAGCGCGAGCTCGAGGCACAGAACGAGCAACTCGAGGAGTTTGTTGGCATCGTCAGCCACGACCTGCGGAACCCGCTCACCGTTGCAAAGGCTCGTCTCGAACTCGCCCGGGCAGAGTGTTCGAGCGACCACCTCGCCCGGGCGGTCGACGCGGTCGACCGGAGCCAGGCGCTCGTCGAGGACCTGCTGACACTCGCCCGCGAGGACCGCGGGGTCGAATCGACAGAGTCGGTGGACCTGGCAGAGCTGGCCCGGCGAAGCTGGGAAACCGTGGAGACAGGGGCGGCGACACTCGAGACCGACGTGTCACGGCGGGTTCGGGCCGAGGAGAGACGTCTCCGACAGATGTTCGAGAATCTCTACCGAAACGCAGTCGAACACGGGGGTGAGGACGTGACTGTCCGGGTCAGCGGACTCCCGGACGGGTTCTACGTCGCGGACACCGGCTCCGGCATCCCGGCCACCCACCGCGAGGATATCTTTGATCCCGGCTACTCGACCAGTGACGACGGAACAGGGTTCGGTCTCGGTATCGTCGAACAGGCCGCCGAGGCTCACAACTGGGAGGTCACCGTCACCGAGTCCGGGCCCGGCGGTGCCCGGTTCGAGTTCACAGGTGTCGATACCGTCGACCGCTGACCCGCCGCACTCACCCGCGTGTGTTCTGTAGCCGACTGGTCTCTGTGACTCACGC
>KE356579.1:1084209-1086155 GCA_000416085.1 halophilic archaeon J07HX64
GGGTCTCCGCCGAGAGGATGAGCGGTGGGTCAAATCGTCCGGGAACAGGAACTCTCCGTGACAGACGAGATGCGTCGTGTCTCGACCCAGGTGGTCCCAACAGTTCATGCCAGCAGTCGATACGAGACTCGTCGAGTTCCGGCGCTCGCTGGCAGTTCGACGGGGACAGCGGCTCAGGTCAGGAACGCCGCGATGATAGCGATATCGAGCAGCCAGTGGATGACGAACGCGACGGCGATACCACGTGTCTCGAGCATACTCTTTGCGAGCATCCATGCGAGAAAGCCGGTCATGAGGACTCCGAGCGGGCCACCTGGAGTACCGTAGTAGTGCGCCAGTCCAAAAAAAGCGGACATCAAAAAGAGCGCTGCGGACTTGCCGACTGCCCCGGTCAGTTCGGCGGCCGGAATCGCTCTGAAGATCGCCTCCTCGGTGAACGCGTTCATCGCTGCCACGACCAGAATTACCGGGACGAGGACAGCCAGTTCCGTCGGCGGGTACGTACCGAACTCGTAGGTTGCACCGCCGGCGAGCAGAAACAGCACGAGCGGTCCGAGGAGAAGTACCCCGACGGCGACGCCAGCCCGGTACCACGACCGCTCGGTGCGAAGTCCAACGACCCAGATAGGTTCACAGGAACGCGATGGGGACCCGGCGCGCATGAACAGATCGCTCCGACGGTACCCGAGTCTGAACAGTACCACGAGGGCACCGAGGGCAATCAGTAACTGGATGCTCTCGTCTAGTACTGTCGACCACGGGGAGACTATCTCGATCCCGAGGACTGTGTCGGGTGCACCGACCTCGAAGTAGAGACGGGTTAGTAACACGGTGAGAACGCCGATGGAAACTGCCCGGAGTTTCCGAAACCCGTCGGTGAGAAACGCCAAACCGGTTACTGTCAGGGTCACGGCGAACTGCCCGACCCACACCCAGACCGGGTTTCCCCCAACAACAGGTCCGCGGCAACCCGCGGCATCAGTAGACCAATGATGACCAGTAACAGCGCAGTCCCGAACAATGCCGTCTGCGGAGGAGATCGGACTGTCTCTGCCAGCGCCGTCCTCAGAGACAGTGTGGAGCCCTCTGACATACAGCACCGTATCGACCGGAGGGGGTAATCGGTTACCCCAACATGTTGAGTATGCCCCTCGCGCTCGCCGAGAGTATCCCGAGGAGGCTGTCCGCGGGCGTGCCCGCGCTACTGCCGGGAGTAGTGTTCAGTGCACGGTTCTGCTCTCCCGCTCGTCGTGTGGGTTTCGCTCCTGCTGGGCACCCGGATACCGCCGGATGCAGGTCTGCCCGCGTTTCCGGTCCCGACTGCAGAGTATCGAGGCGAAAGCCCGCGGTTCCGGCCGTGTGAGGACAGAGTTCTCTGGATTCCCCTCCAACGTCTCTCACCGACACACAGCCTTTGGACCGGCCCACCGCAGTATCCCGCACACCCCACGAGCAACTGTCCGGAATTTCCGAGACTGTTATGTTGCTTGAGTGTATATTTTGTCGTATGTCAGGCTGTTTGCACTGTGGCAAGCCGCTCGGGGGACGTCTGTTTCTCTGCTACGGCTGTCACTCGGACGATGTCGACCCCGTCGACATCGCGGACCCCGACCCAGCAGTTGTCGACCGTGTCGAGGAGTACTTTCTGGTGTCGTCCGTTCGGTGCTCCGACTGTGGTGATCTCCACGGGACTGTCACACACGACGGAACGGAGTACACCGCCGAGGACTTCGGCATCGACTCTCTCGACGGGTGGCAACGCGAACTCGATGCGGAGGAGGCGTGGATGCGCGAACACACCGAAGCTGTCGAACACGCCCTCCCACCCCTCGCCGAGGAGTGGCCCCAGTCGATCGATGCACTTCGCTCGACCGTCCTGTGACAGCAGTCTCGGTCGGTTATCTCCGGTTTGTCTCGTCTTCTTCGGCGGGGCCGAACGGAACGCC
>KE356579.1:1086175-1090876 GCA_000416085.1 halophilic archaeon J07HX64
GTCAGAGGGTGGCCGTGAGTTGGCCCGTTCATCTTTTTCCAGACGAGAATTGAACGTTCGATCTTGGGGAAGGGACTGCTGGTGAGTACTCAGTAGTAGCCAAAATATACAACAGACAGAGAATACACCCTTCGGTATCCCGCCCGAGGTTCGTATCGGAGTACTGGACCGCGTGACGGCGTGTCCTCCCCACTGCGCCGCATCGGAAGGTCAGGATCGCGGCTATCGGGCACTTCAGCGGTCTCTGTTTCTTGATAAGGCTTGGATAGACGACCACGCGAAGTATTACACAACACTCTCTATCTACTACGCGTAGATGCTGGGTCGTGTCGCACAGATAATCACCGATTAATTATTGTACCCCCAACTCAGTTCAGATCGCACGAACCGTACACCAGCAGCACCCCCCGACACGAATCGTAACGAAATCTCCGACGCGCATCGTTTCCTGTATAAAAGGATCGTGCCACCGTCGATTAAATCGGAAGCGTCACGAATCGTGATGGACTCGCCGGGATTCGAACCCGGGGCCTCTTCCTTGCGAAGGAAGCGATCTGCCGCTGATCTACGAGCCCGCGAACCTCTGCGCGTGAGGTCAGTCTTCGAGGACGATCTCGATACTGACGTCGTTTGGCACCTGAATGCGCATCAGCTGGCGGAGCGCACGTTCGTCGGCGTCGATGTCGATGAGACGTTTGTGGACGCGCATCTCCCAGTGTTCCCACGTCGCAGCCCCTTCACCGTCGGGGGACTTGCGGGCGGGAACCTCCAGCGTCTTCGTCGGCAACGGCACCGGTCCCGAGAGCTTCACACCGGTCTTGTCGGCGATCTCGCGCACCTCGTTACAGATACTGTCGAGGTCCTCGGGGTTGGTGCCCGCCAGTCTGACGCGTGCTTGCTGCATATTATCGCTCGTTGACGCTGCGGACCTTGCCGGCGGCGATTGTCTGACCCATGTCCCGGATAGCGAAACTGCCCAGTTCCGGAATCTCGTTAGCCGGTTCGATGCTGAGCGGTTTCTGCGGGCGCACCGTCACGATCGCGGCGTCACCCGACTGGATGAAGTCGGGGTTCTTCTCTCCGGCACCCTCGCCGCTGGGGTCCATCTTTCGGTCGATGGACTCGATGGTGCAGGCGACCTGTGCGGTGTGTGCGTGGAAGACCGGTGTGTAACCCGCGGTGATGACACTCGGGTGCTGCATCACGACAATCTGGGCCTGGAACGTCTCGGCGACCTTCGGCTGGTGGTCGGCCGGACCACAGACATCGCCACGACGGATGTCGTCCTGACCGATACCGCGAACGTTGAACCCGACGTTGTCACCGGGACCCGCGGAGTCGACCTCCTCGTGGTGCATCTCGACGGTCTTTACCTCACCACCGACGTCTGACGGCTGGAAGACGACATCCTTTCCGGGTGTCATCTTGCCGGTCTCGATACGGCCGACGGGAACGGTTCCGATACCCGAGATAGTGTAGACATCCTGAATCGGGAGACGGAGCGGCGCGTCTGTCGGCGGTTCGGTCTGTGGCAGGTTGTTCAGTGCCTCCAGCAGAACATCCCCCTTGAACCAGGTTAGCTCGTCGGACCTGTCCTGAACGTTGTCACCCTCGAACGCCGACACCGGAATGAACTTCGTGTTGTCGACATCGAATCGGACCTGCTTGAGGAGCTGTTTGACCTCCTCGACGACCTCGTTGTAGCGGCTCTCCTTGTAGTCGACGAGGTCCATCTTGTTGACCGCGACGATCATCTCGCCGATGCCCAGGGTACGTGCCAGGAACACGTGCTCTTGGGTCTGTGGCTGGACACCGTCGTCCGCGGCGACCACGAGCACGGCGTTGTCTGCCTGACTCGCGCCCGTGATCATGTTCTTCACGAAGTCCCGGTGACCCGGACAGTCCACGATGGTGAAGTAGTACGTGTCCGTGTCGAACTCCTGATGGGCGATGTCGATGGTGACCCCGCGCTCGCGCTCCTCTGCGAGGTTGTCCATCACGTAGGCGAACTCGAAACCGCCCTTTCCTTTCTCCTCTGCCTCTTCCTTGTACTGCTCGATAACGTGCTCCGGTACGTTCTCCGTCTCGTACAGTAGCCGTCCGACCAGTGTGCTCTTCCCGTGATCGACGTGGCCAATGACGGCCAGATTCTGGTGTGGTTTGTCGCTCATGATGTGCTCACGCGCAGTTGCGCTCTAACCAAATATATGCCCAGTCATTCATAAAACTATTTCGATAACCGCTGCAGTCCATCCCACCGCCGTCTTGCGGTTCTGGTACGTGGTCACATAACAAAGCAGGCTGTACCGGACTCCAGACACCACCGCATGGTTACCGGCGGGCGAGCAGGTGCTGACGCGTCTAGAGGGACACACCTGGGGTCACCCGGCCCCGTCCTCGTCGAGGTCACCGACGCGCTCGAGCAACACCCGGTCGATCAGAAACTGGACACCGTCGTCGACGGAGAACCCGACGGTAACCTCGCCGCCGTCAGCCTCGACGGCCCGGAATCGGTAGTCGGTCGGGTCGAGCGACACCGGCGACAGCTCGGTCGCGTCACCACCCATCGGGGTGTGGTGCTCGATCTCGAGAGCCTCATCGGTCCAGAAGACAGTCAGCAACACCGTCGTGGGGTGCGTGCTCTTTCACCCGGCGGTGGTCACGTTCTGTTACCGCCACGGTGTCGATGTCTACCGGAGCGCCTGGCAGGTGATGACCTCGGCTGTCGAGAGGGTGACAGTCGAGGCTGACGACCCGTTCCGTGTCGCCGCGGAGTTCGTCACCGGTGGCAACAGTCTGGTGGTGAGACTCGGCCGGTCTGCAAGGGTCGTCGGCGTCGACGGGCTCTGAGACGGGCAGACCCAGCTCACAGGTCGCCCCCGAGCACCTTCGCGGCGGTCAGAATCGGGTCCCAGGTCGTGTTGAACGGTGGCGCGTACGCCAGGTCGTAGTTGGCGAGGTCTCCGACGGTGGTCCCCTCGGTGACGGCACCGACGAGCGCGTGACTGCGGTGGACCGCACCCTCACCGTACTCCGAGGTGAGCGCCCCGCCGAGCACGCGCCGGGAGTCGCGGTCGGCGACGAGTGTCACCTGGACCTCACCACCCTCGGGGTAGTAGCCGGCGCGTGACTTCGCGGTGATGGTCCGTGAGACGGGGTCGAAACCCGCCTCACGGGCCTCCCCGGGCAGCAGTCCCGTGCGGGCGGCCTCGACATCGAACGCTTTCACCGCGGCGCTCCCGGCGACCGGACCCCCCTCCGTGGGCGTCCCGGCGACAGTCGCACCAACCGCCCGACCGTGTCGGTTCGCCGTCAGCGCCAGCGGCACGTACGTCGGGTCGCCCGTGACCGCGTGTTCGGTCTCCGCACAGTCACCCGCGGCGTACACGTCGGGGGCACTCGTCTCCCGGTACGCGTCGGTCGCGATAGCGCCGGTCGGCCCGAGTTCGAGACCGGTGTCCTCGGCCAACTCTGTCCGTGGTCGAACGCCAGTTCCCACGAGCGTCATCTCGACGGGAACCCGCTCGTCATCGGTCACAACCGCCTCGACGGTGTCACCGCCAGCGAGTCGCTCCACCTCGGAGCCGAGATACACCCTGACACCCTGCTCGCGGAGGTGTTCGAGCACCGTCTCCGCGATATCGGTGCCAAACTGTGTTAGTATCTGCTCGCCTCGCTGGAACAGGTGCACCTCGAAGCTGTTTGCCGCCAGCGCCTCGGCCATCTCGACACCGATGTATCCGCCGCCGACGACCCCGACTGTGCCGGAACAGGACTCGAGATACCGGCAGGCCGGCCCGCTGTCCGGTTGTTCGAGGTCCTCCTCGGCGCGTGCCCGGCCGACGTACTCGCGAAGCTCCTTTCCGTCGGACATCGACCCGAGCGTGTACACCCCCTCGCGGTCTATCCCTTTGATCGGTGGCTCGACTGCGGCCGCGCCCGTCGCGACCAGCAGGTGATCGTACGGCTGGACGACCGTCCCGCTCTCGCCGACTGCCGTCACCGTCCGCTCGTCGGTGTCCACCCCGACGACCTCGTGGCCGGTTCGCAGGTCGATATCCCGCTCCTCGCGGAACTGCTCGGGTGTCACCGAGACCAGGTCCTGCAGTGACTGTATCTCCCCCTTTATGTAGTACGGCAACCCGCACGCACCGTAGGAGACCCACTCGCCTCGCTCGAACACGACAACCTCCATCTCGGGGTCGTCCCGCTTTGCTTTGCTCGCTGCGGACATCCCGGCGGCGTCACCGCCAACTACGACCAGCGTATCCATAGACAAAGGTCGGCAGCCACAGATATAAACCCGGGCTGTATCCCCATCGGAGAAACACGAGCGCGACCCCCATATATCTCGTGCGCGACCTGTACATCCCTCGTGCACGACCCCCACATCCCTCGTGCACGACCCCCACATCCGCGGTAACCAACTGTTTGCCCGCCCGACAGTGTCGATCCAAACCGTAGCTATATATTGGCACGTATACCACCGGAGCAATCAGAGCCGTAGCGAGCGGTGTATTCCGGCACGGAGAGCAACTAGCGGCGCTTATCTGGCTGGTCCGTCACCTGTCTGATGACGTGCGAGACAGTTCGACTGTGCTCGCGTCACAGCAGACCCAGTTGAGTTGAACCACTCCAGTCTCGTCCACAACCGGACTGTGCGCACGTCCTGGCCTGGTACAGCCAGACTCTCCGTTACCT
>KE356579.1:1090926-1092391 GCA_000416085.1 halophilic archaeon J07HX64
ACTCGCGGCCGTAGCGGAGGAAGTAGGCTGTGCCGAGGAGTCCGATCGTGGTGGCGAGTGAGAACGCCAGTTCCGGTGACCCGGACACCGACACGTCGGTCCCCGGGAGGGTGAACCCACCGTAGAGTGCGCCGCCCAGCACCGCGCTCGGGATGACAACCGTATTCCGGACCAGGTAGTACGACCCGGCGACGCGCCCGCCGGTGTCCCGTTCGGCCGGTCCGACGATCAGCGCCTTGTGGGCCGGCAGACCGGCAAACCGGAGCCCCGAGAGGGCAAACAGGAGCAACACCACGGCGGGGTTCGCCGGTGAGAACACGAGCAAGACCGGAAAGACGGCGTAGACGGAGAACCCGAGCGCGACGACAGGTTTGAGTCCGACAGACTCGGCGAGACGGGCCGCAACGGGCATCGACACCAGAGCGACTGCCATCTCGACAGCGAGCAAGAGCCCGAAAAACACGGTCGGTTCCAGCACGACCACACCCAGGTCGAGTCCGACCGACAGGAAATCGGTGACCACGATGACGAAGAACACGTACACCATCCCGTTCGCGAAGCGCACGAGCGTGTCCGCGACCAGGAGCGGTCGGAGCTCCGGTGGTAGTCCGCGGAGGTCGGCGAGTATCTCCCCGAGACCCTCGAAGGAGTCACCGATGCTGGTGTCCTCGGCCCGGTAGTAACGGTGCTGGACGGTGGTGGCGGCGAGACCGAACAGCACAGCAACCGCGAGGAGGACCCGAAATCCGAGAACAAAGTCGGTGGCGGCGAACAGCACGCCGGCGGCGGCGAGTGGGCCGAGCAGAAACGCCGTTCGACGAAACACCTCGGTGCTCGCGAACCCACGCGCCAGCCGCGAGGGTTGAACCGACTGCCTGACGATAGCGAACGTCGCGCCGAGGCCGAACGACTTCCAGGCCTGCGCGAGCAGGAGTCCGACAAACAGCCAGACCCACGGCTCGACTGCCACCCCAGCGGGTGCAACCGTTTCGAGCGCGGGCGCGAGCAGCCACACGAGAAAGCCCAGACTCGACACCAGTCCGAACAGCGTCAGCGCCCGTCGCGAGCCGAGACGGTCCGAGACGACCCCGCCCGGATACGGGTAGACCGCACCGATGACGTTCTGGACGGTCCCGAACAGGCCGATGGCGAGCGCGCTCGCCCCGAGCACCTCCATGTACTTCGGGATGTAGCGGGTCGTCATCTGGAACCCCAGGCTGAACGCGAACATCGCCACCGAGAGCACCAACACGTCCCGCCGAAACGAGAAGAACTGTCTGAACGGGTCGGAGACTCCCGGCGTCTCACCCTCGCTCTCGTCCTCGTCTGTCCCATCTCACTCCCGGTCCCGCTCATGTCTCTCTCCAACCCGGCCGGTGTACGCTCGCTTGACTGCCGCTCCCGGGCAGGTTCTATCTGATACTACAACCGAGCAGAAATAAACGTCTGTGATGCCGACAGGGCG
>KE356579.1:1092441-1094038 GCA_000416085.1 halophilic archaeon J07HX64
CGGTGACGTTCGTGTCCGCGTCGTCGGGTGTCTGTCCGGTTCCCTCGACCAGCAACCGCACCGCGCTCTCCGTGCTCGTCTCGTTACCGGTGTTCTCGATGCTGTACCCGACGGTCAGGTTCTCTGCCGGGGCCACCTCCGCAGGCGCGTCGATTCCGGCGAGTCCCAGCGGTGTCTCGATTGGGAGTGACTCGGCTGCGGCCGGAACGTCGATTATACCCGACCCGTACCGGCTGTCGCGCTGGCCCGCCGGTTCGCTCGCGTCGTCCGGCTTCCGGGCCGTCTCCTCCAGTGCCGCCCCGAACTCCGCGGGGGTGACGTTGTCTGTCGTCACCGACGACAGCAGCGCGACAGCCCCCGCGACGTGCGGGGTCGCCATGCTCGTCCCGAACAGGTTCTCGTAGCTGCCGTTTAGATACGTGCTGTAGACGTTCGCCCCCGGCGCGGCCACACTCGGCACGGTGTACTCGCTTGGCCAGTCGAGCGGTGCGTTTGGTCCCCACGCCGACAGCGTGTCGATCGGCTCACCGGAGGAGAACCCCCTGATGTCCGCGGTCTCGTCGGACGCACCGACGCTGATTGCGTCGTAGACGTTGCCCGGTGAACTGCTGTTGCCCTCGCCGGCGTTCCCGATCGCCGCGACGACGGTCACTCCCGCGTCCTGTGCGTTCCGGACCGGGTCGATGAACGCCTCCTCGTACCCGTTCGCCCCGAGACTCATCGATATCACGTCTACCCCCTCGTCGACAGCCCACTCCATTCCGGCCATTATCTGCGAGAACGTCCCGGTACAGCTGTTGCCACAGTCTGTCAGCACCGCCGCGTGGTACAACTCTGTCGCCGGGGCGACCCCCACGTGGGTCCCACTCGCCGCCCCGCCGGCGACGGTCCCGCTGACGTGTGTCCCGTGGCCGCTGTAGTCCTTTGGCGACGAGCCGACCGGGTCGCCGTTACTATCGAACTCGACCCACTTCGTCAGGTCGATATCGGGGTGGTCGGCGTCGACACCTGTATCCAGCACTGCTACACTCGTTCCGTCGCCCTGTGTGTCGTAGGTGTCCCAGACTGCCGTCGCGTTTATCTGTGCCAGCCCGTAGGTCGTGTCGTAGTTCCCCGTCGACGTGCCGGTCGAAACCGTGCCTCCGGACAGTGCCGTACCGGAACCGTCCGTGAGGTGGCCAGATCTGGGGCTCGCTGTCTGGACAGGTCCACCTCTCGCCGTGCCGGTGTCGATGGTCACCCGCCCGTTCTCTCTGAGCGCCTCGACACCCTCGACGGTCGCGAGCGTATCCAGCGACAGCTGTTCGGTGTCGACTGTCACCAGCACCGCGTTCGTCAGCCAGAACCCCCGCTCCACGCGCAGTCCGTCACGCCGCTCTGCCATGTCGACCAGCGGCGCCTGCGTCTCGGCGGCGTGTGCCTGCAACCCCTGAGCGCCCGTTGTCTGCCCGGCCTCGGAAAACTCCACCAGGACCTCGACTGTTCCGGTCGCCTCCGTGAGCGCCCCGTCCACGGTGACGTTCTCCGATACCGGTGCTGTCCCGGCCTCATCCTGTGCGGCGACTCCACCGACTGCACCAGCCAGCACGACCGCCAA
>KE356579.1:1094088-1106477 GCA_000416085.1 halophilic archaeon J07HX64
GCCGTTCGGTGATTCTGGACTCGCTGTGGGCGGTGCTCGACGGGCCGCCGGACCACGAGGACCGGGCCGGCGACCTCGGGGCCGGGTTCGCCCGTCTGGCGGCACAGCACGGCCAGAGCGGGGTCGATCCGCTGGCACTCGGAGCGGCGATGGCCGACCTCGTCGACGACAGCCGGGTTGCGATGCGGTCGGGTGCCTCGGCGGCGCTCGAAAGCGCCGAGGCGACTGGTCCGGTCGGTCTGGTGACGAACGGTCCGGAGCACCGCCAGCGTGTCAAACTCGACGCGCTCGGCATCACCGACCGGTTCGACACCCGCGTCTACGCGTTTGACCTCCCCCGGCGGAAACCCCACGCCGACCCGTTCGACCGCGCGCTTGCGACCCTCGACATCGCGCCCGAACGGGCGCTGTACGTCGGGAACTCGCTGCGGTACGATGTCGCGGGCGCACAGAACGCCGGCCTCGCCGTTGCCTGGCTCGGGAACGGCGAGGAGCCCGACCCCTACGACCCCGAACACGTTCTTGACTCTATCACGGATATCGGGCCGCTGCTCGTGGACTGAGGCTGATACATACAACCGGGTGCCGCGTCCTGACGGGGCAACCCGGCGCGCCCCGTGGGTCTCGGCCGGCGGTGGGAGAAAAGATACAGGCCTTTCAGCTCTCCGCTCGTTCACCGAGTCGGGCGAGCATGTGTGAGAGGTGCAGACGGTCGTCTGTTCCCTCCTGCAGGTCGACATCGATCTCACCCGCGAGTCGGTGTATCGCCGCCAGTTCCACCCCGCTGTAGCGCGAGCGGGCGACCGACAGGATGGCCTCAAGCACCTCGGTACCGCTGTACCCCTCGTCGACCAGCAGGTCGTCGAGTGTCGAGCGGGCGTCGGTAAACGCACCGGCCTCGGCGTCGTCGAGCAACTCGTCGATACGCTCGTCGGTGCGGACGGTGGAGATAGTCTCGTATGCGGCGTTTCTCGTTATCTCACCCTCACTCTCGGCAGTGGTCTGTGCGCTCAGGACCGCCTCGCGGAGGTCACCATCGGCCGCGCCGGCGACGAACTCGAGCCCTTTCTGTTCGTAGGGAACCGCCTCGCGCTCGACAATCCGCTCTAACACCGTCACCACCTCGTCGGTTGTCGGGGCGCGCACCGGAACCGGAAAACACCGCGAACGGATCGGTGCGATGAGCGACGAGGGCTGGCGTGTGACGATGACAAACTGTGTTGTCTCGTGGTACTGCTCCATAACCCGCCGGAGCGCCTGTTGGAAGTCCTCGCGCATCCCCTCTGCGTTGTCGAGGACGACTGTCTTGTACGACCCGGCAACCGGTGCGTAGCTCGCGGACTCTTTCAGCACGTGGTTGATGAGGTCCGCCTTCGAGGAGTTGCGCCGGCGTTTCGAGTCGATGAACCGCTCGAACCGGGGGTCCTCACTGACCTCCCGTTTTGTCAATCCGAAAAAATCGGCAACGTTTATTTCGATGCGGTCGGCCTCCGGCTGTTCGTGAGCCTCGCGGGTGAGCGCCCGGACGGCGGCAGTCTTTCCCGCGCCTTTCGGACCGTGAACAACGAGATTCATCGGCTCCGCGAGCGCACGCTCCATGCTCCGACCGACCTCCGGTTGGGGCAACTCCTCGAGCGCCGGCGCGTGTGTCGCTGTCCACAGCGGCCCGTCCATGTGAACTGGTTGTCTCTGCCGGGGTACAAAAACTTCGGTCCCAATCGGCCGACACCGGACTCTCGGGGTTCACAGTTCGTCCGGGTGACTGTCCCACCTGTCAGAAAGATCGGGCCCGACCGGTCCGGGTGACTCTCGAACTGCTCAGTGGTGCCTACTCAGTCGATGCCCTCGTACTGTTCGGTCAGTTTCTCTGCGGCCTCGGCGAGTTGCTCGCACTCGTCCGCGGAGAGGTCCCACTCGATAATCTCCTCGACACCGCCGGCCCCGAGTCGGACCGGCACCCCCAGTCCGACGCCCTCGTGACCGTACTCGCCCTGGAGCGGAACCGAGCAGGGGAGCACCTCGCCGGTGTCGTTCAGGATGGCCGAGACCACGTGGGCGACACCCCGGGCGGGACCCCACTCGGTCGCACCCTTTCGCTCGATGACGTTCATCGCACTCTCCTGCAGGTCGGCGAGAATCTCGGTCCGCTCGTCCTCGGAGACTGTCAGGTCACAGCCGTCGGCACGGACCTTCGAGAACACCGGCACCTGCGCGTCGCCGTGTTCGCCGAGGATAGTCGCCTCGACGTTCTGAACGGGCACGTCGAGGCGTTCGGAGAGCACGTACCGGAACCGAGCCGAGTCGAGGCGGCCACCGAAGCCGATCACCTGCTCGCGGGACCGGTCCCCGGACTCGTAGAGATGGCGGTTCAGCAGGTCCACCGGGTTCGATGTCGTCACCGTAACGAACTCCTCGGTGTGGGCTGCGAGCGAGGACTGTATCCCCTCCATTATAGGCGCGTTGTCGCCCGCGAGGTCGAGTCGGCTGTCACCCGGACCTCGGGGCAACCCTGCCGTGATGACGACAACGTCCGACCCGGCGGTGTCGGCGTACTCGCCCTTTCGGACGGTGGTGTTCGAGTCGTACGCGATGCTGTGGTTCGTGTCCGCGGCCTGACCGACCGTGACGTCCGCCTGCTCCGGAATATCGACGAAGACAACCTCGTCGGCGACACCGTCGAGTGCAATACTGTATCCCGCCGCCGCGCCGACGGTGCCCGCCGCACCGACGATACTCACTTTCGACATGTGTGAGTGTCCCGCTGGACCGAGATTAAGAGTGTCGACTCGTGGAGCGACTCACTCCCTGAGCGCCGCCTCGCGCTCTGTCGCCTCCAGCGTCTCCGCGGTAATATCCGTTGCAACAACGGCGGGTTTGTACGCCGCCCCCTCGATGAGGTCGGTGTCACCGACCGAGGACTCGACGTACCGTGCGAACGCCCGCCGCTCCGGCGGGAGCCGACCGTACAGCACATCGTCCGCGACGAGGTCGTACACCGGGATGCGGGGTGTGAGTAGCGTGTTCTCACCGACGACACTCCCCTCACCCACCACGAACCCGCTCGTGACACGACAACCCGCCCCCAAGGAGACGTCGTCCTCGATCACGACCGGTGTGTCCTCCACCGGTTCGAGCACACCACCGACGAGTGTGTTCGCACCCAACTTCACGTTCGCGCCCACCTGGGCACACGACCCGACCGTGTTGCACGAGTCCACCAGTGTTCCGTCGCCGACGGACGCGCCGATGTTCACGAACGAGGGACTCATCAGGATGGCGTCGGACCCGACGTGTGCCCCCCGCCGAACGACGGTCCCGTCCGGCGTGTTGCGTGACCCGCGGTCGCCGAACTCGTCTGTGTCCGCGAGCGGGAGCACGTCGTTGTACGTCGTCGAGCCGTGCTCGTAGCCCGATATCTGCCGGAGACTGAAGTTCAGCAGGACACCCCGCTTGACCCAGGTGTTCGCGTGCCACTCGCCGTCGCGCCGCTCCGCGGCGCGAACCGCGCCCCGCTCCAGCGCGTCGAGAAACTCGCCGAGCACGCTCAGGTCCTCGGTGCTGGCCATCTCTGCCGGGTCCGCGTCGACCGACTGTGTGCGCTCCCAGATTCCCGTGATATCGGACTCCAGACTCATATCTCTCCGGTGGGGCGCGAGCCGTTAAAACGGTGGGTAACTCATCGAAAAGGCTCAACCGGGTGTCGCGGGACCGCTACTCGCGGGTATCTCGTCGAAGCGGTGGGGAACGCCCGAGAGGATGACTCACCGGGTGTCGGTCACGCCGACAGACGCCCGCCGAGGTCACCCCGTTCCTCGAGTTCGAGCAGGATGTCGCTCCCGCCGATGAACTCGCCGTCGGCGAACGTCTGCGGGATCGTCTCCCGGCCGCTGTGCCGTTCGAGCGCGGTCCGGAACTCCGCCAGCGACTCCAGCGCGTCGACCACCTCGAACTCCTCGCGGTGTCGCCCCACCAGCGTGAGCGCGCGGTCCGAGTAGCCACACTGGGGCATATGCCGGGTCCCCTTTATGAACAGTACAATCTCGTTGTCCTCGATTGCTGTGTCGACGATGTCGTCGACTTCCTCCTGTGCCAGACTCTCGTTCGGGTCGAACGTCATGCACAGCGCTTCGAGTTCGAGGGTCATAACCTCCGGTGGTCCGGTTCGACCGCCTCGCCTCCGAGGATGCGGGAACACCACAGGGCACCGGTCTACCCGTCCGGCCCGCTTTGTGACGAGAGCACGACGCTCTGTGCGCCGTCCTCGGAGCTCCAGACGATGTCGATCTCGAACGAACGCGATTCGACCTGTCCAACGGCGCGACCGCCGGGGCCGACATCCGAACTGGCGGTCACAGCCTCGTCGGTGGACAGGTCGTGCCACGGGGCCCCCGCGAACTCGCCGATACCGGTGCCAGCGAAACCGACCTGCCCGGCGGTGAACGGGTCACCACTCGCGTGCGTGATCTGGAGTTCGCTGCTGGACCCGTTGTAGTCGTAATCGAAGCCCACCTGTGGTCTGGCGCTGTCACCGGTGTCGTCCTCCGACCCGCCCGACAGCCAGTCGGCCAGTTCACCCGTCTGTCCCTCCCCACGGACGACTGCGAGTCGGCCATCGGTCTCGACCTCGGTCCCGTCGAACGGCAGAGCGGCGGTCTCCGCCCACGTCTCGACCTCCGAGATGGTGATGTCACCGGCGTCTCGGAACAGTCTGGCGGACACGAACTCGGCATCCGGGTCGCCGAGTGTGTATGACACGCCGCGACCGATCTGGCCACGAAACTGACCCCTCTCGACAACCGTCTCCGACGCTGGGCCCCCGGGTGCAAACAGCAGGCTGAACCCGTCACCCGGCACCACCGCGTCGAGGATGCTGTCGAACCCCGGACTGGTGTCGGTGTACCGCGGATTCGCCCCCGTCCGAGTGTCGACAACGTGCTCCGTGAGTGTCAGCGGGTCCGACCCCGGGTCGGTGACTGTCACGAGTGCGCCGTCACCGGCGGCAGCGACCCTGTCGAGGCTCTCTGTCTCCTGGCGGTGCAAACTGAACCCGCGGCGCTCGCCGACCCGCTCGAACCCGGAGTCGGAGAGTCCGCTCCTGGCCGTCTCGGCGTCGATATCGCCGACCGCAACGGTGTAGCCGGGACCAAAGTTCCTGCCACCCTCCGCAACGTCGAACACGAACGCCACATCGGCCGGCGACAGTTCCAGAGACGGAATCCGCCCGCGCAGCGACTCGCCGACGGACTCCTGCTGTGCCGTGGACAGAGCGTCACTCTCGGCGAACGCTGACGGGGACTGCCCCACGACACCGAACCCCCCCAGGTCGAACGTGTACACCGGCGGGGCAACGAGCCAGTTCCCGACCGCCGGGCCGGTCCGCCTGTCGCCGCCGTTGCCCGTTGCCGTCGCCGCCACCGTCACCGTCACCGACACCGAGACAGCCGGCCAGCCCTGTGGCCGACGCCGCCGCGAGCGCCGCGGCCGCCCGCAGTGTCTCTCGTCGCGAAGTCATGCTGATACTCACCCTCGCGGAGTCATGTACGTATCGACTCCGCGATATCGAACACCACGCGGAGCTACGTGCGTATCGACACCGTGACATCGGACATCGAAAAAACTCGCACACAGGCATCGCTGTCGGGCGTCTCCCCGACTCACCGGACGGAGTCGAGGATCCGGGAGGCGACCCGGGCGCGGGTATCGTGTTCCGTTCGGATGCGGCGGAACGTCTCGCGGGTGCGGCGGGCGGCCTCCTCGTCGGGGGTGAAAGACAGGTCGTAGGAGACGTTCGTCAGCACGAGCGGGGCCGGCGGTGCGGGTGCGACCCCTTCCCCACCGAGCATCGGCTCCGGGGCGAGCGCCCGCTCGATGCGCCCGACGTCGGACTCGCCGCGGGCCACCTCGCCGACGAGTGACACCGCCCGCCGGACGAGCTGTCGCGGGAACCCGTCCGACCGGAACCGAACCCGGAGAAACGGTCCCTCCCGGGTCAGACTCGTCGACAGCGTCCGGCGGGTGCCCGCGCTGTCGGGTGTGAGGTTGTGGAAGTCGTGCTCACCGGCGAGTGTATCGACCGCCCGACGCACACGGGACTCCTCTGTCTCGGGCGCGTGGAGAAAGTAGGTGTACTCCCGCCAGGCGGCGTGGTGGGTGGCGTGGAAGTCCGGCAGTGCGTCGGCACTGGCCCAAACCCGCACCGACGACGGGAGTTCGCTGTTGAACGCCGCCGGCGAGAGCCACTCCGGTGCCTCGAACGCCACTGTCTGTGCCACCGCCGAGACACCCGCGTCCGTGCGCCCCGCAGCGGCGTACTGTGTCGGCTTGTCCCCCTCCAGCACACCCAGTGCCCGGAGTGCGTCGAACAGTGTATCCTCGACGGTTGCCACGTCCGGCTGGCGCTGGAACCCGTGGTACGGCTGGCCGTCGTAGGCGACGCGGTAGGCGCGCACAAAATCATCTCGAAGCTCCGCGCACAAAAAACTGCACGAACACCGGCCCGTACCAACCGGGCACCTCGCGAACCCGCGGCGTGACCGACGGCACCGACGAGGGGTCCGACCAGACACGGCAGCCTCAGCAGGGCGGCGAGTGCCACACCCTCGGGACTGGCAGCCTGACCCGGCGGACTCTCAGTCGTGAGCGGATGCGGACAGAAGTGACCGCCCCTCCATCTCGTCCGGCGGGGTCACACCCAGCAGGCCGAGCAGCGTCGGCGCGATATCGGCGAGTTCACCGTCACTCGCCCGTCTGTTCCCGTCGTCACCGGCCGGTGAACAGTAGACAAACGGGACAGGGTTGGTGGTGTGAGCGGTGTGTGGCGCCGCGGGGGTCCCCATCTCCTCGGCGTTGCCGTGGTCGGCGAGCACGAGCAGGTGTGCACCGGCCTCCCGGAGTGCTGTCCCCATCCGCCCCAGTTGCTCGTCGACCGTCTCGACGGCGGCAACCGCGGCGTCGAACTCGCCGGTGTGACCGACCATGTCCGGGTTGGCGTAGTTGAGCACGAGCACGTCCGCGCTGTCGATGCGCTCGAGCGCCCTGTTGGTCACCGTTGTAGCGCTCATCTCGGGCTGTTCGTCGTAGGTCGGCACGTCCGGGCTGGGCACGATCTCGCGGTGTTCACCGGGGAACACCGCCTCCCGGCCACCGTTCAGGAAGTACGTGACGTGGGCGTACTTCTCGGTCTCGGCGAGGCGGAGCTGGCTGTGTCCGGTCTCGGCGAGCACCGACCCCAGCGTCGCACCCGGCTCGCGGGGCGAGAACGCGACCGGCAGGTCGAACCCCTCGTCGTACTCGGTCATCGTCACCAGTCGAACCGCGGGTGGGTCCGTCTGGAACGGCCACACCGGGTCGATATCGCACAGCATCCGGGTCAACTGGCGCGCCCGGTCGGCACGGAAGTTGACGAACACCGCCGCGTCACCGTCGGCGAGCACCGGCGCATCCTCGATGTGGGTCGGAACAACAAACTCGTCTGTTTCGCCGCGCTCGTAGGCCGCCCTCACCGCCGCCATCGCCGACGGCGCGGTGTGCTCGCTCTCGCCGGCCACCACTGCCTTGTAGGCCCGCCTCGTCCGGTCCCAGTTCTCGTCGCGGTCCATCGCGTAGTACCGACCCGAGACGGTCGCCACGTCGCCGGTGCCACAGCGCCCGGTGTGGGCCGAAAGCGTCTCGAGATAGTCGACACCCGCCGTCGGGGCGGTGTCCCGGCCGTCGGTGAACGCGTGTGTGACCGCCTCGACACCGCGCTCGGCGGCGAGTGTCACGAGCGCGTGCAGGTGCTCCTGTGCGGCGTGGACCCCGCCGTCACTGACCAGTCCGAGGAGGTGGACCCGTCCGTCCTGCTCGCGTGCGTGCTCGAACGCGCTGTCGAGCGCCGGGTTCTCGTCGAGTGGCGGGTCTGTCGACCCGAGCGTGCCCTCCGCGCCGCGCCAACGGGCGAGTGCATCGGCGATGCGGGCCGACTCCTGTACGACGGCGCGTCCGGCCCCGATCGTGAGGTGGCCGACCTCGCTGTTGCCCATCTGTCCCGGCGGCAGACCGACGTGTGGGCCGTCGGTCCTGAGTGTCGCTGACGCGCCCGCCTCGCGCAGGCGGTCGAACTGCGGTGTCTCTGCCGCCGCCACCGCGTCGCGGGCCTCCGGGTCCGGATTCAACCCCCACCCGTCCAGAATCACCAACCCAGCATCCATACCTGTCTCTCGGTGCGACCCCACAGGAGACTTTCGGAACACCCGGCGGTTGCTGACCACCGCCGTCTGTGACACAGACTCACGGGGCAACCAGTCTGTGTTCCCCGGGCTGTGCTCACGCCGACCGGAGACGCGCCCGGACAGCCTCGCGGTCGACAGTCCCCGAGACGGTCCGCGGCAGGGTGTCGACGAGCGCGACGGTCTTCGGGCGTTTGTACCCGGGGAGTGAGTCACGGCAGTGTGCCCGGACAGTCCCCACATCGAGGGTGCCGTCGTCCTCGTCCCCGTTTTCGGGAACGACCAGCGCCGCCACGCGCTCACCCCACTCCTCGTCCGGGAGACCGACGACGGCAGCGTCGGCGACGGCGGGGTGTGAACGCAGTGTCTCGACCACCTCGCGGGGGGCGACCAGCTCACCGCCCGTGAGGACCATCTCGTCGCGCCGGCCGAGCACCCGGAGCCGGCCCGCCCCGTCCCGGACACCAACATCACCGGTGTGTAGCCCCCACTCGCCGATGGCCGCCCCGGTCGTCTCGGAGTCGAGATATCCTGGCGTCACGGTCGGCCCGGCAACGACGATCTCGCCGCGCTCGCCCGTCTCGACGGGGCTCCCGTCGGCCACGACTGTCACCCGGACCCCGTACAGCGGCTGTCCGACGGACGCGGGGTGGTCACGCGCCCCGGCCGGCCGGGCGGTCGCCACCTGTGAGGCGGTCTCTGTCAGCCCGTAGGTCGGGTGGACCGGGACATCCGCGGCCAGCGCCCGGTCGAGCAACCGCTCCGGGGTCGGCGCACCACCGACCAGCACCGCCGACAGCTCCGACAGCGGCGCGCCGACATCGAGCAACCGCCGCAACTGCGTCGGGACCAGTGAAACCCCCGTGACGCCGTGCGCCGCGAGCGCCCCCCCGGTCCGTTCGGCATCGAACCCGCGCTGGACGACCAGCGTCGTCCCGTACATCGCTGTTCTGAGGACAGGTGCGAGCCCACCCACGTGGTTGACGGGGAGACAGCACAGCCACCGGTCCCCGGGTGACACACCCAGCCGGAACGCGGATGCCACCGCGCTCGCGTGCAGGTTCCCCGCTGTCAGACGGACACCCTTCGGTCTGCCTGTCGTGCCCGATGTGAACAGGACCACAGCTGTCTCCGCCGGGTCGTCCGGGCCGGGACCTGCGACCCCCTCGACCGGTTGCCCGCTGTTCACCGTCTGGTCGGTCCCTCCCGCGATGTTACGTTCGACCGGTTGCCCGCTGTTCGCTGTCTGGTTGGTCTCTCCCGGGATGTCATCGCCGGCCGGGGGCTCCGGGACCACGACGACGGGTGTCTCGACCGACCCGGGGACAGTCGTCTGTGGCCCGGAGACGAGACAGTCGACCCCGGCCCGTCGAACGTGTGCCGACAGGTCGGCACCGCCGAGTCGGGTGTCCAGTCCGACGACGGTCGAGCCGAGTCGCTGTGCGGCGTGGAACGTCGCAACAAACGCCGGGCCCGGTGTGAACAGTGTCCCGACCCGACCGACTGCTGGCGCGCGCTCCCGCAGGCGTTCGGCCGCCCGGTCGACGAGCGCATCGAGGTGACGGTATGACCACCTCCGACTGTCCCGGGCGTCGACCAACGCCGTCCGGTCCGGTGTGGCGGCGACCCGGCGGGCGAGTACGTCCATCGATGTCCGGTACGGCGAGGAGAACAAAAGCCGCTGTGGTCCTGTTCAGGGCGGTGTCGGCAGTCCGAGACCGGGGTCCTGTGGCACGTGGATCGCACCGTCCTCGACGGGTGCCGGGTCGGGCGCCAGGTCACGGACGACCCGGTCGCCGGTCGCCAGCCCGCAGGGACCGATCTCGGGGATACTCGCCGCAACGTGGACAGCCCCGGTCCGGGCGACAACGGCGTCGACAGTCGTCGAGACGACCGGTTCGACATCCGCCGCCCGGCAGCGTCGTGCGGCCTGTGCGGTCAGGTCCGGGCCGCCGACCACCATCGGCTTCAGCACGAGCATGTCCGCCGCGTCCGCGTCGAGCACCGTCTCGACATCGTGAGCGGCGAGCGACTCGTCGAGTGCGATGTCGACGCCTCTGTCGCGCAGGTCGGCCGTCTTCGTCAGGTCGACCGTCGGGAGCGGTTGCTCGACGTAGGCCACTCCAAGCGCTGCGAGTGCGTCGATCGCCTGGCGAGCATCCTGGCGCGTCCAGGCACCGTTTGCGTCGACCCGGAGTGTGATCGCCTCGCCGACCGCGTTCCGGACTGCCCGCACACGCTCGATGTCACTCTCGACGCCGCGGGTGCCGACATTCACCGTCAGACAGCCGAACCCGGCCGCGACAGCCTCTCTCGCCCGCGTGGCCGCTTCCTCGGGGACCGTCTCCGCCTCCAGCGTCGCGTTTACCGGTACCCGCTCGACGGATGCCGTAGTATCCGCCCCACCTTCGAGTGTGTGATACAGCGGCGTCTCTGCCATTCTGGCCCGTGCGTCGGCGAGCGCGAGTGCGACCCCGTGGCGGGCGGCCGGCGCGTCGAGTTTCCGGAGCGCAACACCCCAGTCCAGCTCCGCCGCAACCGCCGCCGCACGGTCGAGCGCCCGACGGCACTCCTTTTTTGACTCGGTCCACCCGCCGAGGGGTGTCGCCTCACCGACACCCTCGACATCGCCGTACTCGATGCGCACCAGGAATCCACGTCGCTCGCGCATCGCCCCGTGGGTGGTCCCGAGCGGCGGGTCCAGTGCGACGCTGAACGGTTCCACCTCCATCAGACCACCCCCGGTACTGTGAGTCCCAGCGCGAACAGCACCGCATACAGCGCGAGCAGCTGTCCGGTCCGTTCGAGCGCGGGGTTGAGCGCGTCGCCGTCGGTCCTCGAGAGCACTGTCCGCGCGGGGAGTGTCGCGAGCGGTACCGTGATCAGCGGTGCGAGCACCGGGAGTCCGTACCCTCGCGCCCAGAAGACCAGCGGCACAACGTACGCGAGTGCCAGCAGTCCGACGTACTCGAGCCGCGAGAGCCGGTAGCCGAGCAGTACCGCGAGCGTCCGCTTGCCCGCCTCGCTGTCGGTCTCCCGGTCGCGGATGTTGTTGACGACCAGGATTCCGGTTGCGAGCGCCCCGACGGCCCCACCGGCCAGCACACCGTCGACTGTGACTGTCCCCGCGGGCACCCCGAGCGGGAGCGGCCCCGCGGCGACCGTCGATACCGCCTGCACGTAGTAGGTACCGGTGACCGCGACCAGCCCGAAGAAGACGAACACGAACAGATCACCGAGACCGTAGTAGCCGTACGGGTACGGGCCCCCGGTGTAGAGCACGCCGGCGGCGATACTCGACACTCCGATCACGACCGTCGGAGCCCCACCCACGAAGACGAGATACGTCCCGACCAGCACCGCGAGTCCGAACGTGAGGACTGTCGCACGTCTGACCTGTGCCGGTTCGATGAGACCCCCGGCGGTGACGCGGGTGAACCCCTCCCTGTCGTCGGTGTCGGCACCGTTCACGGCGTCGTAGTAGTCGTTTGCGAAGATTCGTCCCAACCTGTATGAGCAGTGCCCCCACCAGCGCCGCGAGTGCCGGAAGCGGTGCGAAGACGCCGTCCGCGACCGCGAGTCCGACACCCAGCAGTACCGGCGCCGCACCCGCTGGAAGTGTCTGTGGGCGGGCCGCCATCAGCCACGCCCGCCGCCTGTTCGCGGTGGCTGTCATCATTCATGTGTACACATGGGAGACTCAAATCGACTGCGGTCCCGGACCGGCCACACCCGACGGCTGTCCGCTCCCGACGGGTCGCCGGGGCTACCTGAGCGGGACGAAACGGACCTGACCGTGGTGTTGGCGTTTCAGCGAACCGTCGTCGCGCTTGCGCGCCCGAACCAGTCGCTGGTGTGTGCTCCCGATAGGCGCAAGCACGAGTCCACCGGGTCGCACCTGTTCGACGACCCGTGACGGGACTGACTCCCCGGCGCAGGTGAGATACGCCCGGTCGTAGGGGGCGTGCTCGGGCCAGCCCTCGCGGCCGTCGCCCACACGAACCGACACCTCATCGTACCCCGTTGCCGCGAGTCGCCGGCGCCCCCGTTCGGCGAGTCGCTCGCGACACTCGACAGTTGTAAGATTCGCCGCACCGGCCACCTCGGCCGTTATCGCCGCGTGGTAGCCACAGCCGGTGCCGACCTCCAGCACCGTCTGACCCGGTTCCAGCTCCAGCAGGT
>KE356579.1:1106527-1107631 GCA_000416085.1 halophilic archaeon J07HX64
GTAGTCGTCGGGGGCGCCGATGTCGTCGGCCGCGTTCTTCAGCAGGTTGACCGCAGTCTCGGGGCTCGCACCCTGGCCGACCAGCGCGGCGGTCGCGCCGGCCGCGTGAGGCGATGCCATCGAGGTGCCCGAGTACTTCCCGTAGGTGTTGTCGCCATCGGCCAGCGACGACAGCACCTTGTATCCAGGTGCTCCGAGTTCGACCTGTGGGCCGGTCGAGGAGAAAAAGGCGATCTCGTCGCTCTCGGTGGTCGCGGAGATGGCCACGGCGTTCTCGATTGCCGCGGGGTAGCCGACACAGTCCTCGCAGGGACCGTCCTCCTCGCTGCCGCTGTTGCCCGCCGCCGCGACGACGATAGCGCCGTTGTTGGCGGCGTAGTTGACGGCATCCTCCATTCCGGGCTGTGGGATCGGACCGCCGAGACTCATGTTGATGACGTCCGCCCCGTTGTCGGTGGCCCACTCGATGCCACCGACGATACCGCCGGGCGACCCGAAGCCGCCGCCGCTCAGCGCCTTCACCGCGAGCAGATCCGCGCCCGGTGCCATCCCGACGACACCGAGACCGTTGTCCGAGGCCGCCGCCGACCCGGATACGTGGGTGCCGTGGTTGTGGTCGTCGTCCCACGGCTCTTTACACTCGTTGTCGATGTCGCCCCGACCGCACTCGACGTACGCCTTTCCGCCGACAATCTTCTCCGAGAGCGTCTCGTGATCCGAGTCGATACCCGTGTCGATAACCGCGATGGTGACACCGTCACCCGTGGCCCCCTGGTCGTGAGCTGCCGGCGCCCCCGTCTTCTCGATCCCCCACGGAACCTCCTGTTCGGTTACACCGGCGTCCAACTCTATCGGGTCGACCATCTGTATCGGGTCGTTCGGCACGATGTAGTCGACCTTCGGGTGGCTCCTGAGCGACCGGATCGTCTCTGCATCGAACGTTCCCGCCACGATGTTCCTGACCTCCCCCAGCTGCATCTCGTGCTCGACCGAGAGCGCCTGGTCGCTCGCAACGGAGAAACTCGCGTCGGAGTTCAGCCCCACCAGGACCGGTCTCCCCGAACTACCACTTGCCGCGCTTAACCATCCCTGCGGTGCCAACCC
>KE356579.1:1107681-1112629 GCA_000416085.1 halophilic archaeon J07HX64
CGCCGATGGGGAGCGGACGGTCCAGATACGCGGCCTCACGCCGGGACTCGGGAACAAAGGCGTGTCGTGGCACCGCTCGTATCGCCGCCTCCGTCGCCGGGTCGAGATCCTCCTGCGCGGAGAGCCGGTCGACGAGACGGTCGCGCTCGCTCATACTACCACGCCGACCAGGCCGTCGACGACTCGTCTCGCACGTACAGCCGTTTGATATCCTTTGCGACCGCCTGGTCGCCGTCGAAGTCGAGTTTCTCGTGCTCGTAGCCGCGGGCGTCCGCACGGAGGTAGATCCCCTCGACGGTGAACTCCTCCTCCCCGAGCGTGTCGGTCTCGCCGACGACGAACTCGTAGTCACCGGGGACCTGCAGTTTGAGCCCGCGGGTCTGGTCGTGTTCCCCCGACTTCGGGTGGAGGGTTACCCGCACGCTGACGTTGCCGACCCCGCGTGTCCAGATTGTCTCGACCTCCGACGCGGGTGCCGACTCCGAGCGGCCATCCGCTACCTCGAGGCTGGTGATGCGTGCCGTCATGAGCGCCTCGGGCGTCTCGACGAGAAACTCCTCGCCAACCGCGAGCGTCTCGTCTGCGGGCGCCTCGACCGTGGCGGTGACCGACTCCCCGTCCTGTGAGACGACAACCTTGCGTGTGACTGTCCGTTCCTCGGGAAGCCCCGTCTTGTGTACGTGACTGCAGTCGGTACATCTGACTGTCGGCGTTCCGCGCGGGTTCAGCACCTCGTGGACTGTCGGCCCGTCCGGCGAGCAGGCCGGACAGGCGAGCGCGACCCGCTCGGCAGTTTCGTTCATGCGACACGATACGAGCGGCGGGTACAAAAGCCGTCGGTCCCGGGTCGCACCACGACGGGCTACCGAAGCTTTTTCACTCGCCTGCCACTACGTATGAGTATGGCAGATGACGACCCGTTCGACGATTTCTTCGACGAAATCGAGCGGATGATGAACGAGATGCTCGGCGGAAACGCGGAGTTTCACCTCGAACAGGGCTCCGGAGTTGGCCCATCTCCCGGGGGTGACAGGGGTACCGAGACGGATATCCACCTCGATATCCACGAGGCCGAGCAGGAACTGCGTGTCGTCGCTGACATCCCCGGCGTCGAGAAAGAGGCGATCGAGCTGAAATGTGACGGCAAGACGTTGACACTCGACGCGACCGGCGACGACCGCACCTACAGCGAGCGCATCGAACTGCCCGCCGCCGTCGACGAGCACTCCGCGAGCGCCACCTACAACAACGGTGTTCTCGAGGTTGTCTTCCAGCGGACGAGCGACTCCACCAGTATCGATATCTGAGCGGTTACCTCGTCTACGGTCACCACGGATACCCGGGCGCTCCCGCTCCCGCTCTTCCCGGACTGTCCACCTCGAACGTCTAACGACCAGCTTCCCCTCAATCAATAATAAACAGCACCGGTAGCTCAGGCTGTCTGCCGGACGAGAGTCGCAACCGTATCCCAGAACCCCGGTCGGTACTTATCAGCCGTGTCGATCGTCGGGCGTGCGTTCGTCTCGTTGACCACCGCCCGCCCGTCGGTGACCAGCAGGTCGACCCCCAGCCACGGGACATCGAGTGCCGCGGCAGCAGACTCCGCCAGGTCCCGTAACTCGGTCGGCAGGTCGACCCCCTGGGCCACCGCGCCGCGGTGGACGTTGTGCTTCCATCTGCCCGTCGGCCCGCGCTGTCCGACCCCAGCGCCCGGGCTGGTCGTGTCTGCCTCCGACGGCCGGACACCGCTGTGGGCTGTCTCGGGGTCGGTCGTGTCCACACCCATTTGCCGGGACTCGTCACGGTCCGTCTCCGGGTCGTTCTGGATGCGACGCTCGACGGCACCGACACAGTCCCCGTCGACGACCATCGCCCGGTAGTCCCGCGCCTCGGGGAGGTACTCCTGGACGAGAAACGAGCAGTCGCCCGTCGCGCGGTAGTCGTGGACCAGGTCCAGGTAGTCACAGATGCCGAGAAACGAGTCGAGGTCGCCTGCGGTGGTGACACCGACGCCACGCGTCGCCGAGTTCGGCTTGACCACCACCGGCGGGTCGAACCGGTCGAACGCGGCCCGCAACTGCGCCTCGTCGACCGGGTCCGAGACGACGGCCGTCTCGGGGGTCGGGACCCCGGCCTGCGAGAGGCGAGCGAGTGTCTCCCCTTTGTACCGGGAGCGTAGTACATCTTCCCGACCGTTCACCCACGGCACCCCGAGCAGCGCGTCCGCCACACCACCCTCGGCGAGTCGTGGCGGGAACACGAAGCCGACATCGAACCCATCGAGGTCGTCGTCTGGTGTGAGCGTCCGCTCGGTGGTGGGGACGTGTTCGACCGCGATGGAGCGGTCCGCCAGCGGCTCCTGCATCCGTTCGTACGTCTCTGCGCGTGTCGTCACCGCCAGCCGGAGCATACAGACCGGAGGGCTGGCGGGCTAAAAGAGATGACGCTCGGGCCTCACATCATGCCGCCCATGCCGCCGCCCATACCGCCCATGCCGCCGCCCATACCGCCTGCACCTTCGTCTTCCTCACCTTCCGTCGAGAGGTCACCGGCCGAGATGATGTCGTCGATCTTCAGCACGAGGTTGGCGGCCTCGCCGGCCGAGGACAGCGCCTGCTTCTTGGCGGTGGGTGTCTCCACGATACCGGCGTCGAACGTGTTCTCGACCTCGCCGGTGTGGACGTTGATGCCGACCTGCTCGGAACCCTCACTGTGGGCCGCACGGAGGTCGACCAGCGTGTCGATGCTGTCGTAGCCGGCGTTCTCCGCGAGCACCCGCGGGACGACCTCGAGGGCGTCGGCGTATGCCTCGACGGCCAGCTGCTGGCGGCCGCTGACACTGTCTGCGAACTCCCGCAGTCGGCTGGCCACCTCGATCTCGGGCGCACCGCCACCGGGTAGCACCTGCCCCGTCGTGAGCGCGCTTCCCACGACGTCGAGTGCGTCGTTTACGCCACGTTCGATCTCGTCGACAACGTGGTCGGTCGAGCCACGAAGCAGGAGCGTGACACCGTGGGCGTTCTCGGCCGTGCCCTCGATGTAGAACAGCTCCTCGTCCTCGTCACGGCGAAGAGTGCCGGTACCGAGGTCTGCCTCGGTGGCCGCCGAGAGGTCCGAGACGACCTTCGCGCCGAGAACCTCGCGGAGGAACTCGATGTCCGAGCGCTTGACCCGCCGGAGCGCAAGAATCCCCTCCTTTGCGAGATAGTGCTGGACCATGTCGTCGATGCCCTTCTGACAGAGCACCACGTCCGCGCCCAGGTCGACAATGTCGTCGACGAGCGCACGCAGTTCCTGTTCCTCCTGCTGGAGGAACTGGTCGAGCTGGCCGGGGTCGGTGACGCTGACCTGCGTGTCCGCCTCCGCCTCCGAGAGCTCCAGGGGCTCGTCCACCAGCAGCACGTCCCCGTCCTCGACGGTCGTCGGCATGTCCTCGTGAACGGGGTCTTTGCTTATTGCACCCCCTTCGAGGAGCTCCGAACTGGCCGGGCTCTGGCCGGTCTGTGTCTCGATTTTGAGGAAGGCCAGATCCACGACCGTCGACCCGTCGTCAGCCTCGACGGTGACCGACTGCGCGGCGTCGACCACCAGCTCCGAGAGGTGGTCACTGTACTGCTCTGCGCCCTTTCCGGTCATCGCGGTTCCGGCGACCTGCCGGAGTGTCTCGTCGTCGTCGTTCTCGATGTCGACCGCAATCTCCTCGAGTTCGTCACGGGCCTGCTCACTCGCCAGTGTGAACCCCTTTATGATCGCTGTCGGGTGGATGTCCTGGTCGAGCAGGTCCTCGGCGTTCTTCAGGAGGTCGCCCGCAATCGCCACCGCGGTGGTCGTCCCGTCGCCGGCCTCCTCCTCCTGGGTCTCGGCAACCTCGACGACCATCTCCGCGGTCGGGTTGTCGATGTCCATCTCGTCGAGGATGGTCACGCCGTCGTTCGTGACGACGATGTCACCGAGCGACGTGACGAGCATCTTGTCCATCCCCTTTGGTCCGAGTGTGGAGCGTACCGACTCCGCCACCGCCCGGGCGGCCGCGATGTTGTGCTCCTGTGCACTCTTGTCCTTCATCCGCTGTGCGTCGTCGCCGAGGATGATCATCGGCTGTCCCTGCATCCGCTGCTGTTGACTCATATTCGTCCCAAAATTGCATACGGTTCTATATAAATGTGCGTGTTTCGGACCTCTCGCCACCTGTGTGGCTTGTTATCAACATCCCCGAAAATCGGCGGTACAGCCGCTCGAAATCCCGTTCCGCGCGAGCGCCGCCCCGGTCACGGCTATCCACGTGGCACAGGTTTATATGTTCAGAGTGCTCCAGCGGAAGCTGAACCGGTGACAGCAGATCATGCGGTCTCTTAGGGTGCAACGGTGGTGGAGACAGTCGACCACAGCGTTGATATGCAGTTGAACACGAACGTTCCTGTGTGTCTGCCGTACCGTTTCCCGGAGCAGATGTGCTGGCCGTCGCGGGCGGTCTGATCACTCTCGTGACGTTCGCCGCGGTAGTAAAGATGTGGCGGGTGATCTCCAGGGACGCACGGGAGCGCGGCATTTCGGAGAGGGCAGCAGAGGTATGGGCGTTCGGTGTCTCGTATCTCGCCCCGCTCGTGGCCCCGGTGTATCTGGTGTGGGTCGTTCGCTCGCGCCGGCGAGAGACCCCCATGTCGACCCGTGACCGGTGGGTGGTCTGGCTGTTCTGTAGTCTCATCGTCTCGTTTGTCGCCTCGGCGACTCTCACACATCCGGGCACGTTCTCGCAAACGCTCACCTATTTCGCCGTCTTCCCCCCATTGGCTCTCGGAGTGTACGTCCTGCTGTTCTGGAAACGTCACCTGCGGTCCCCCGAACAACCGGCCTGACGACCTCGACGGACTAGCCGACAAAACCCCACGGTAGAGAGTCGCAGGAAACAACCGGGGTTCGTGCGGAGACACCACCCAGGTCGACCCCG
>KE356579.1:1112797-1116316 GCA_000416085.1 halophilic archaeon J07HX64
CCGTCGCTGGCATCGCCACCCGCGCCGGATTCACCGAGCGCGACCGTGGGGAGTCGGGTGTCGGTCCAGCCCCGGACGAGCGCGTAGTCACACGACCGGGCGAGTCTGTCGAGCGCGTCACCGAGTGCGAGTGAGGAGTCACCCGCTGCCCTCCACGCGCCGTCCCCGATGTGGTAGCTCTGTGCGGCTTCCGCGGACTGGTGGCGTGGGCTGTCTCCCCCGGAACCTGCGCGAGTGCGTGTGACGGTTCCGACCCGGCCACGGTCGCCGAGTCGCTCCGTGAGCTGTTCGACGAGCCCCGCTGTCCCCGTCTCAGGGGGGCCGACGACAGCGAGCGGTTTCATGTGTCCGGTTCGTCTCCCTCGCTTTTGTGCGTTTGCCCTCTCGCCGAGGCGGTGTTCGAGTGTTCCAGACCGTTTCAATCACACCCAACACGACACAACCGACGATTGACTCACCACGTTCGCAGTTGGATGGAACTGCCGCATCTGAACGCGACCACAGGATGTGAACAGCACAAATAGCGGCCGGAACAGATCAAGATCTCTCTGGACCCTAAAGCATCCGAGCACACAATTGTCGGTTTCGGTAGCTCTCGGACAGGGATACTCTGTGCGACCAGACACACAGTCCAGTCACCAGTCGTGGTCGACGTGTGCCTCGTCGCGGCGGTCGCTGACGAGGTTGACACCCGCCTTCGCGCCGTCGCCGATCGCGACTGCCGTCTGGTACTCCCAGGTGTTTGCCAGTCCGGCGATGTAGACGTTCTCTGTCGCCCGGTTCGCCTCGTCGGTTTCGACGTGCTGCTCCATCGTGAACTGGCCCTCCCGGCCGTCGGTGAACTCGAGTTCGTCGTCCAGCGGGTCGAGGAAGTCGAGTCCGCTTGCCGTCGCGACGACGACAGCCTCGCCGGTGTGGGTCGTGTCTGACTCTGTCGTTGCCCTGAGCGGTCCCGGTGAGCCCTCTCTGGTGATGGACGTCACAGTTTTCTCCTCGATCTCGCCGCCAAACTCCCGAACCCGTTCCCGGCCGGTCTCGACGAGGTCCTCGCCGGCGAGTCGTTCGTGTGTCACGAGGTTCTGTATCTTGTCCGTGCTACACACCAGCGGTTCACCGCCGCTCAGGACGAGTGTGTCGAGTCCGGCCTTCGCGGTGAACACGGCCGCCTGGAGTCCGGCCACCCCGCCGCCGATCACGAGTGCATCGTGCATACCAACCGTTCGGGCGCCGGAATTATTAGGGTTCGTTTGTTGTTCGGGTGCGGTTTACCCAGGTCTGTCACAGATAGCCGACCTGTTGTTGGCGATACCGGCGACGGGGTTCGGGGCCGGGTGCAGCCACTCGCCCACAGACGGGCGCCCCCAGCCGACGCCTGCCCGACGAACGGCCGTCACTCCTCGCGGACCCTGTCGTCTCCCCCTGCGAGGTCCTCCTCCAGTACCTCGTCCAGACTCTCGAACTCTGTGAGCTCCTCCTGCACTATCTCCTCCAGTTCCTCGAACCCCACAGACTCGTCCTGTCCGGTCTCGTCCGGACTCTCGAACTCCGCCGGTCCCCCGTCCACAATCTCCTCCGGGTCGTCGAACTCGACCGGGTCGCTCTGCACGACCTCCTCCGGGTCCGCAACCGCTCCGAGCTCTCGCTGTGTGATCTCATCAGGGTCGTCGGTGTTCTCGAGTTCGGCCTGTAGGAGCCTGTTCAGACCGTCGAACGCCTCGAAATCGCCCAGATCAAGTTCGGTTGCGTCCCCGAACTCGTCCGGACCGATGTCGTCGATATCGTCGAGTATCTCGGAGACATCCATACCTGATGTATGTCCGCCGGTGTAGTTAGTTCCTCGCCTCGCCTGTCCCGTTTATCCGTACACACAATCCCCTGCGGTGTCTGTCGGTCGGAGAAACCCGACGGAAGTAACCGAGTCCCCGGACCGCTCGCCCCGGTAGACGGTGGGTCGCCGGGGTGATACTCCGGGCAGGGCGCGGTCTCAGTCCGACAGTCTCGCCACCGCGTCGGCGGCGGTCGTCCCGATCCGCTCGTAGAAGCGCCCACGCAGGCTCTGACTGTGCTGTGACATCTGCGTGACGACGACGACGCGGTCGGATTCGACTGTGAATACGATGTCGAGGTCGGTGTCCGAGAACGTCCCGCGGATGATGAACTTCGAGTCGTCGTACAGTCCCTCGTGGGCCGGCGAGGTCTTTCGGCAGACGTAGCCCGATGCCTCTCTGAGAGTCGTCCGCAGCTGTGCCGGGGTGAGATATCGGTTGCTCTTCTCCCGTGCGGTCTGTGTGATCACGACGTCGTCGAGTGGGGTCCCCTCGTTCACATGTGTGTATCGGGCCTGCGGGAGCAAAACGACATCGGACCGCCGTCGGAGTGCACACACAGGGACCCGAGGGAGGGCGGCAGATGCAGGGGGTGTCTCACAGGTCGGGCGGGGAGTCCCGTCCAACGGCGAGTTCGTGAGCCTCGATATCCTCGAGTGCGGCGGCCTGACCGCCGATATCGACCCGCCGGTCACCGGTATCGAGGGTGAGGGCGGCGGTCTCACCGCTTGTCCCCAGCGCCGTGTCGACAACCTTACCGGCGACAGTCGGGGAGTCACCGGTTTCGATATCGCGGCCGTTGACTGTCGCGTAGAGCGGTCCCGAGACGGCACCGAGCTCCCGCACACAGCGGCGGACTGTCGCGTACCGACGGGGGAACGGGTCGTTGTTTGTTCGCCCGGCGACCGTCGTCGAGGAGGGCCAGACGACAGTGTTCAGGAAGCCAGAGATCAGAAAGCCGAGCTCCGACCGGTCGAAGATAACAGCGTACTGGTCACCCGTCGAGCGGAGCGCGCGCCGGCCGGTGTACACCGAGTAACTGCCGTCCGCGACGGCAACGAGCGGCGTCGTGACACCCCGCCGGGTCCGGGTGGTCGTCGCGACACGCGGGTAGTCGTACACGTCGGGGTCGGGCGCGTCCGCCGCCGGCGACAGAAGCAGTTCGGTCGTGATACCCGCACTCGACCGGTCGGCGAGGTCGTCCTCGAACCGGTCGAGCAGAGCCGGGGTCAGCGAAACCAGCAGCTCGTACTCGGCCGACGAGATGACATCGCGAAAGTACCGGACGATGGTCCGCCGGGAGCTGACAAGCGAGACGGCCTCGCTCGCACGGGAGGGTGCGGTGAACTCCTGTTCGAGCCCGGTAACGAGCTCCTCGAGTGCCGTCTGGACGCCGTCGAACGACTCGGAGGGGTCGACCGCGAGCACCTCCATCGGCCGCGAGTCGAGCAGTTCGACGAACCCTCGGTCGGCGAGACTGCGGACTGTGTCGTACACGCGCGGCTGCGGGATCTCCGTCTCGTCGGCGAGTTCACTCGCGGTGAGTCGGCCGTACTGCAGGACGGCGACGTAGGCCGCGATCTCGTACTCGCCGAGATCGAACTGGTCGTCCAGCAGTTCGAACTGCGCTGGCAGGTCGTCGGTCATACTGTATCGAACTGGATGGGGGTCTTTGGTATCGGCCCGTTGGTTT
>KE356579.1:1116880-1128826 GCA_000416085.1 halophilic archaeon J07HX64
CAACAGCTTTCACAACTCGTCTTGTGTATCTGCCGAAAAATATTCATCGGTTTCCGAGTAAATCCACTCGTTTAAGTTTGCACACTCGTTGAAACGGGTATGGGCAGAGAGTACCGGTCGCTGCGCGACCCCAACGGCACGTACACCAGACGGGACCTCTCCCGAGAGACGATGGGGCTGGAAAACACCCGTGGCCCGCGCGATGTCCTGATAACGGACGTCCAGACGGTCATGGTCGACGGAACGTTCCCCTGGACGCTCGTCAGGGTGTACACCGACGCGGGTGTCGTCGGGACAGGCGAGGCCTACTGGGGCGCGGGCGTCCCCGAACTGATCGAGCGGATGGTCCCGTTTCTGGTCGGCGAGAACCCACTCGACATCGACCGACTGTACGAGCATCTCGTCCAGAAGATGTCGGGCGAGGGTTCCATCGAGGGGGTGACCGTCACCGCTATCTCGGGTATCGAGGTGGCGTTACACGACCTCGCGGGCAAGTTGCTCGGCGTGCCGGCCTACCAGTTGCTGGGCGGAAAGTACCGCGATACGGTCCGGATGTACTGTGACTGTCACACAGAGGACGAGGCAAATCCCGAGGCGTGTGCCGAGGAGGCAGACCGGGTCGTCACAGAGCTGGGGTACGACGGTCTGAAGTTCGACCTCGACGTGCCCTCGGAGCACACGATGGACCCGGCGAACCGTCACCTACGGCCGCCGGAGATACGGGAGATGGTAGCGGTCATCGAGCGGGTGACAGAGCGGGTCGGCGACCGGGCGGACGTGGCGTTCGACTGTCACTGGTCGTTTGCGGGGAACTCAGCGGAGCGTCTGGCCGACGCGGTCGAACCGTACGATGTCTGGTGGCTCGAGGACCCCGTGCCGCCCGCGAACTTCGACGTGCAGGAGCGGGTGACTCGGTCGACGACGACACCGATCGCGACCGGCGAGAACCGGTACCGGGCAACAGAGCACCGCCGTCTCGTCGACGGGGCCGTCGATATCATCGCACCCGACCTTCCGAAGGTCGGCGGGATGCGCGAGACGCGGAAGATAGCCGGTATCGCAGACCGGCAGCACGTCCCGGTGGCGATGCACAACGTCTCCTCGCCGATCGGGACGATGGCGAGTGCACAGGTCGCCGCGGCGATCCCGAACCAGCTCGCCGTCGAGTACCACTCATACGAGCTGGACTGGTGGGGTGACCTCGTCGAGGAGTCGGTCATCGAGAACGGGCGGATCGAGATACCCGAACAGCCGGGGTTGGGGCTGACACTCGACATGGATCTGCTCGCCGACCACCTCGTCGAGGGGGAGACACTGTTCGAATGACACTCGTGACCGTCGGCGAGACGATGCTGCGCCTGTCGCCGGCGACGGGGCGGCTCTCGCGGGTCGACCGGTTAGACGTTCACGTCGGCGGTGCCGAGAGCAACGTCGCCGTTGCGGCGGCCGCGCTCGGACTCGACGCCGCGTGGCTGTCGGCGCTGCCGGAGACACCGCTCGGGGAACGGATCGCTCACGCCATCCGGGGTGAGGGTGTCACACCACACGTCAACTGGACCGCCGACGGTCGTGTCGGGACGTACTACTTCGAGCCCGGTAACCGCCCTCGCGGCGGGACCGTCCACTACGACCGAACCGGCACCCCCATCCGGGAGGTGACACCGGCGGAACTGCCGACGGAACCGGTCACGGACGCGGCGTGTCTCTTTACATCCGGTATCACGCCCGCACTGTCGGACCAACTCGCGGATACAACCGAGCAACTGCTCGAGCGGGCCCACGAGGCCGGCGTCCAGACGGCGCTCGACACGAACTACCGGTCGAAGCTCTGGTCGCCGGCCGAGGCACGCGAGGGGCTGACCGCGCTGTTCCCGGCCGTCGATACCCTGTTCGTCTCCGTCTCCGATGCCCGGACGGTGTTCGGGTGTGAGGGTGACGCCGGGGCGATAGCGCGTGACCTCACGGCCCGACACGGGTTCGAGACGGTCGTGGTCACACGGGGTGCGGACGGTGCGCTCGCCCTTGACGAGGCTGTCCACGAACAGTCCGCCTTCGAAACCGACACCGTCGACCCCGTTGGCTCCGGTGACGCCCTCGTCGGCGGCTACCTCGCCAGCCGACTCCAGGGCGACACCGTTCCCGAGGCGCTCGAACAGGCTGTGGCAACCGCCGCCCTCGCGCGCACTGTCCCCGGTGATATGGCCGTTCTCTCCCCCGCCGAGGTGGCGCGGGTCCGTGCCGGCGACGACGAACTCGACCGCTGACCCCCTCGCTTTTGCCGGGACCGCTTTACCGCCCCTGAACTCCCCGACTCCGGTACAGCACGCCCGCCGAGATGCCGGCACTCTCTGGTTGGTCGTGTCTCACCGTCTTCGAGTTCTCGATTCCGGTCCATCCGGCGGCGTCACGCAGAGTCTCTCGCCGCAGTATCGGTCCTCGACCCCCGAGAACGATTTACTATCGACCGAGTAAACCTTTAAAAGCCGGGGGAACGAAGGCGAGGCATGGCAACAAGAAACGTATCGAACCCCGAACGGCTGCACATCGGCGGGGACTGGCGGCCGACAGAGGAGTACATCGAGGTGACAGACCTCGCAGACGGCGGTTCGTTCGCCCGGGTGGCGGCGGCAACCCCGGCCGACGCGGAGGACGCGCTGGCGGCCGCACAGCGAGCGGAGGCAGACCTCCGGGAGATGACAGTCGTCGAGCGGGCCGACTGGATGCTGGCGGCGGCCGAGGCGATCGAGCGTCGGGCCCCGGAGTTCGCGGAGGTGATCGTCCGCGAGGCGGGCAAGCCGATCAGCAGTGCCGAGGGTGAGGTGACCGCGGCCGCCGAGCGGTTCCGGCGGGCGGCCGGTGAGATCCGCTCGATGACCGGTGAGTATCGCGAGGGGACAACAGACGGACACGAGGGTTGGCGCGCCATCGTGCGCAACGAACCGGTCGGGACGGTGCTTTGTATCGCGCCGTACAATTACCCACTGTCGACAACGGCGATGCAGGTCGCGCCGGCGCTGGCGGCCGGCAACGCGGTCATAATGAAACCCGCGACAAAGACACCTGTCTGTGGTGCGATGCTCGCCGAGGTGCTCGTCGAGACGGCGCCGGACCTGCCCGACGGCGCGTTCTCGTTTGTTCCCGGTCCGTCGGGCGATATCGGTGACGTGCTCGCGGGTGACGACCGGTTAGACGCGATCGCCATGACCGGCTCGTCGAACGCCGGCAAACACGTTGCCTCGGTCAGCGGGATGGTCGAGTTACACATGGAGCTGGGCGGGAACGCGCCGGCGGTGGTGTTCCCGGACGCGGACCTCGACACGGCGGCGGATGCGGCTATCAGCGGCTCGCTGAAGTACGCCGGCCAGCGCTGTTCGGCTGTTTCCCGCGTGCTCGCACACGAGGAGATTCACGACGAACTCGTCGACCAGATCGCGGCGGGAATGGAGGGCTGGGAGCCGGGTGACCTGTTCGAGTCCGACACGAAGCTGGGACCGCTCGTCTCGGAGCGCCAGGCCGAGTGGGTCGAGGAGCTCGTCGCAGACGCCGTAGAGTCGGGGGCACGACCGGTCAGAGGCGGCGAGCGGGAGGGCAGACTGTTCGAGCCCACACTGCTCGCCGACGTTCCACACGACGCGCGAATCGTACACGAGGAGCAGTTCGGCCCGGTCGTCGCGGTCACGAGCGTTCCCGACGAGTCGACGGCGCTGTCGGTCGCGAACAACGGGGACCTCGGGCTGGACGCAGCGGTGTTTACCGCCGACTACGACCGGGCGATGCGGGTTGCCGACAAACTCGAGGCCGGCGGCGTTCGAATAAACGGTGCGCCGAGTCACGGTCTCGGCGACATCCCGTTCGGCGGTGTGAAAGACTCCGGTATCGGTCGGGAGGGGCTGGGCTACACCATCGACGCTTTTGTCCAGTCAAAGAGTATCATCCTGTAGGATGTGCCGAGCGACGATCGTCTGCACGCTGGGACCCGCCTCGGATAGCCGCGAAAGAATAGCCGACCTCGCCAAGGCTGGGATGTCCGTCGCGCGCCTGAACGCGAGTCACGGCACCACCGACCACCGGGCGACCGTCACCGAGCGGGTCCGCGCGGTGAGCGAGGAGCTCGAACAGCCGATCCCGACGATGCTCGACGTGCCGGGGCCGGAGATACGGACGGCACCGCTACCGGAGCAGGCCTCCATCGAGACCGGCGAGGAGTACCGGCTCGTCGAGGGGGAGACAGTCACCGACAGCACGGTCGGTGTCTCGCACTCGCTCGCGGCGGCGGAGCCCGGTGATCGGGTGCTACTCGACGACGGTCGCATCGAGACCACCGTCCGACGCGTCGAGGGTGAGACTGTCGTCGTGTACGTCGACTCCGGTGGCGCGCTCGGCGGCCGAAAGGGTGTCAACGTTCCCGGGGTCAGCCTCGGCCTGCCGGCGGTCACCGAGACCGACCGGCGCGAACTCGAACTCGCCGCCGAGATGGAGGTCGCGTACGTCGCCGCGAGTTTCGTCGGTGACGCCGCCGATGTCTACGCCGTCAGAGAGCAGTTAGAGACGTTCGGCGCCGAGATCCCGGTGATAGCGAAGATAGAGCGGGCCGACGCCGTCGAGAACCTCGAGAGTATCCTGGCGGCGGCCGACGGTGTGATGGTCGCACGGGGGGACCTGGGTGTGGAGTGTCCACTCGAACAGGTCCCGCTCGTACAGAAGCGGATCATCAACGGGGCACAGCGGGCCGGGGTGCCGGTCATCACCGCGACAGAGATGCTCGACTCGATGATCCACGCCCGCCGCCCGACCCGAGCCGAGGCCTCCGATGTGGCAAACGCCATACTCGACGGGACGGACGCGGTGATGCTCTCCGGTGAGACCGCGATCGGTGACGACCCGGTCAACGTCGTCGAGACGATGGGGCGTATCGTCCGGGACGTGGAGGAGAGCGAGGAGTACGCCGAGTCCAGCGAGCGGCGTGTTCCGCCCACCGGTGACACCCGCACGGACGCGATCGCCCGCTCGGCGCGACATCTGGCCCGTGATGTCGACGCGACGGCTGTCGTCACGGTCACACAGTCGGGTTACACCGCACACAAGGTCGCAAAGTACCGGCCGTCGGTTCCGGTCGTGGCGGTGACACCCGACGAACAGGTTCAGTCCCGGCTCGCGCTGCTGTGGGGCACGACCCCCCGGCACCAGCCCACGCCGGAAGCGGGTGCACAGGAGCTCATCGAACGGGCCGCAACCGCCGCCATCGACGCCGGCGTCAGCGAGAGCGGCGACACGGTGGTCGTGCTCGCGGGGATGATGACCGATCTCGAGGGTGCGAACACCACCAACACGATGAAGGTCCACCTCGCCGCGCAGGAGCTCGCGAGCGGTCGCGGTATCGTGTCGGGCCGGGCCGCGGGACCGACCGTCACCTCGACCGGCGGTGACCTCGCCGACCTCCCCGACAGCGCGGTGCTCGTGCTTCCCGGGTCGCTCTCGGAGGCGGTCACCGGCGACCTCGACGCCATCGCGGCCATCGTCACCCCCGAGCGCGGCACGACGAGCTACCCCGCGACTCTCGCGCGGGAACTGGGTGTGCCACTCGTCGGCGACATCACGACCACGTTCGAGGACGGGAAGCTCGTGACTGTCGACGGCGACCGCGGCGTCGTCTACGAGTCCGATATCGAGGAGCGCTGACCCCCTGCGACCGGTATCTGTCCGGTCTTCGTGCCCACCACTCGTCTGTCCTCAACCGGCGAGCCGATGGGCCTGTTTTGGGATCGGTTCACCCGGTCGATTTCATCCCGGCGGCGATACCTTTTACAGTCAGTCGGAGCGTTTGTTCCTCGCGGTCGGTTAGCTCCTCCCGGTCGAGTAGCTCCACTTGGAGCAGATTCAGCGGGTCGACGTAGGGGTTGCGCCGGTCGAGGCTCTCGGCGACCCACTCCTTCGGGGGGAGTCGGTCGCGACCGGTTATCTCCCGCACGAGTCGGACCGACCGCTCGTACTCGGCCTCGATGCGGGGGAAAAACTCGAACCGGTGCTCGCCGGCCAGGTCGGCGTACCTGCTCGCGATGTCGAGTTCGGTCCGGGCCAGCGCGAGCGCCGCCTTGTCCAGCATCGTTCGGAAAAACGGCCACTCCTCGTAGAGTGTCTGGAGTCGGTCGACCGAACAGCCCTCCGATAGCGCGGCCTCCAGCCCGGTCCCGAGCCCGTACCAACCGGGGAGGATACACCGGGCCTGTGTCCACGAGAACACCCACGGGATGGCACGAAGGTCCTCGACGGTGCGCTCCCCCGAGCGCGAGGCCGGCCGGGAGCCCAGGTTCAGGTCCTCGATAACGGGTATCGGTGTCGCCTGCTCGAAGTACGAGACGAACCCTTCCGTCGACAGCAGGTCACGGTAGGCCGTCCGCGCAGCGGTGGCGGCGGTGTCGAGGATGTCGTGCCACTCCGCCGGCGGGTCCGCCCCGTTCCCGGTTAGTGACCGGTGACGCGCCCGTAGCTGTGCGTCGAGCATCTGTTCGAGGTTCCGCGCCGCGATCTCCGGGTTGGCGTACTTCTCGGCGATCGCCTCACCCTGTTCGGTGAACTTCACCTGGCCGGTGACCGTCTCCGGTGGCAGTGCGAGCAACGCCTCGTTCATCGCGCCGCCACCCCGGGAGATGGAGCCACCCCGACCGTGGAACAGTCGGAGGTCGACACCGTAGTCGTCGGTGATATCGGCCAGACGCCGCTGGTTTCGGTACAGCGACCAGTTCGCCGCCAGGAACCCGTTCTCCTTGTTCGAGTCCGAGTACCCGAGCATGACCTCCTGGATGTCGTCGCGGGCCGCCAACGCGGCGGCGTAGGCCTCGTTCTCGAACAGTGTCCCCATTATCCGGCGCGCGCCCGACAGCGCCGACCGCGTCTCCAACAGCGGCACGATGTCGAGCCCGCAGTGCTCCGGCAGGTCGACCACGCCCGCCTGGTCGGCGAGGAAGAGCACCTCGAGCACGTGACTCGGCTCCTCTGTCATGCTGATGCAGTAGGTGTCGATGGCGTCGACACCGTACTCGCGGTGCCAGTTCGCGAGCGCGTCGAACCGTGAGAGCACCCGCCCCGGCGTCCCCATGAACGTGTCGTGGTCGCCGACATCGACGACAGGCGAGGACTGCTGTATCGCGTCGGTGAGCGTCGCCACCCGGTCGGCTTCGTCCATCGCCTCGTAGTCGACACCGACGCGGTTGAACACGGCGGCGACAGTCTCGGTGTGGTTCTCGCGGTGGTCCCGGAGGTCGAGACTGGCGAGTGTGAACCCGAACGTATCGACCTGCCGGATCAGCGGTTCGACCGACTCGTCGACGACGACACCGCTGCCGTCGGCGCGGAGACTCGCCGCGATCGCCGACAGGTCTGCCCGCAGCTCGTCGGCGTCATTGTAACCACCCTCCCGGACATCACCAACCCGCTCGATGCGCTCGCGCATCAGCTTCAGCTTCTCTCTGTACGGCTCGTCCGGGTACTGCTCGCGCACCTCGCGGGCGACCGTCGGAAGTCGTTCCCTGTCGGCCGCCAGTCGCTCCGCGAACACCTCCCCCGGTACGGGTCCGCTGTGGCTCAGCACGCCCGACAGCGACCTCAGTTGTTCGTGATACCGCTCGAGAACGACCCGGCGCTGTCGCTCCAGGGTGTCGGCGGTCACCTCGGGTGTGACGTGCGGGTTCCCGTCCCTGTCACTGCCCGCCCAGGAGCGGAACTCGAACAGTTTCGGCACGTCCGTCTCGGGGTACGCATCACCGAGTCTGCGCTCCAGTTCCTCGTAGACGGTCCCGACGACATCGAACAGGACGTTCTCGAGGTACCACTGAACGTTGAGCGCCTCGTCGAGCACCTCCGGCCGGCGCTCGCGGATCTGTGAGGTCCGCCAGAGCGTCGTCACCTCGGCCTCCAGCGCCCGCTCGATGGCCGCCTGTTCGCGCTCTGTGAGGCGGTGTTCGTCCAGCGTCTCCAGGTGACCGGCGATGGAGCGGAGCTTTGCCTTTGTTGTCTTCCGGCGGGCCTCGGTCGGGTGGGCGGTGAAGGTCGGTTCTATCAGCGTGTCCCCGAGCACCTGCCCGACCCGCTCCGGGGGGACGTCCTGTTCCAGAAACCACTCGACGGTTGCCGCCAGACTGTCCGCGAGTGTCCCCGACTCACCCCGCTCGCGGATTGCTCTCACCCGCTCACGCTCCTCGGCGAGATTTCGTAACTCAAAGTACGTCGCAAACGCACGCGCCAACACCTCCTGTCTCTCACTGTCGAGTGCTGTGAGCGTCTCCCGGAGCGCTGCCCCGGGTGCACTCTGCTCTCTCCGGGCGTCGATCGCCCCCTGTCTGACCTGCTCGACGGCCTCGAAGGCCGCCGGCGACGCCTGCGCCGCGAGCACGTCACCCAGTAACGTGCTCAGACTCCGGACATCCGCCTGCAGATCCCGTGTGTGCAGTGTCATACCATCACAATGTCGCTACACAGACAAAAGGGCCAGCGTTGCGGAAATTCTTACTCGTATCCGAATTAGTTTTCATCGGAGTCGCCAACCCGGATCGCCTGGACGAGCGAGTAGACGGGGACCGAATCGAGCCGTTCGATGCCCTGTTTGTCGACGAGGACGACACAGGCAACCGGGTCGCCACCGCGGTCACGGAGCCCCTGGATCGTCTCGCGCATCGTCGTGCCGCTGGTGATCGTGTCGTCGACGATGTAGCACTCCCGGCCGCGGATATCGGCGAAGTTCTCCGAGAACGTCCCCTCCAGGTCGTCCATCTCCTCGTCCTCCCACTGGTGTTTCCGGGGGGCGTACGTTGCGATGTCCGTGTCGAGTTCGCGGGCGATGACCGTCGCCAGCGGTGTGCCGGCCTTCTCGACGCCGACGGTCAGGTCGACAGCCTCGCCCTGTTTGGAGAGCAGGTCTGCCATCGCCATCCCGACGTAGGCGAGTCGCTCGGAGTCACGCCCCAGCGCACTCCAGTCGATGTGGATGTCGTGCGGGCCACCAACCTCCTCGGGCGCGCTCGTCTCGGTGCCGGCGTTGCGGTCCACGAGCCAGCTCGCCGTCTCCCGGGAGACGTTCAGCTCGTCTGCTACCTCGCCCTTCGAGAACCCACGCGCCGATAGCTTGCCCGCGCTCTCGATCAGGTCGTCGACGTTTTTCATGGGTGTCCTTGCGGGGTAGCGGTTTTAAGAGTTGGCTCGCAATCGGGCCGAACAGCGGCCCTGGCTGACCTGACCGGCGATACCGTCGACCCGGAGACAGGGCGATACTATCAACTCAAACTAAGCAACTGCTCCTGTCGACCCGGAGACAGGGCGATACTGTCAATCTGGACTAAGCAACTGCTCCTGTCGACCCGGAGACGGGGATCCGTCCTACCCGGATGGGATACTATCACTCAAACCTAACTATCCGCTCCTGTCGACCCGGAGACGGGGCGATACAGTCGACCAGTCGACCGGGGATAATTAACTGCGGAGGGAGAAGCAGGTGTATGAACCGACACGAACTGCTGTACCGCCTCTACGAGGACCACGACACAGAGACGTTACGGTCGTACCAGGCACTCGTGGACCTGTTTCCGCCCGTCGACTCCAGGGTGGCGCTGGACTACTGGCAGACCGCGAACGAGGAACTCGAGGAACAGAAAGAGACGGTCCGGGCGGCGTTCCCCGATGTCGGGGAGACGTTCGCGGAGGTGGCCGCACTCGCCACGCGCAGCCAGGCGTTTGCCGCGCTGGACCTGTACACGAAGTACGACCGCGGCGTGAACGTGCTGGTGCTCGATGTCGACGAGACACTGCGGTCGGCCGGGAACACCGACAACGAGATACCCCGCGAGACGCTGCACCTGCTGACACGGTTCCACGAGACAGGAATGCCGATCGTCATCTGCACCGGTCAGACACTGGAGAACGTAAAGGGGTTTCTCATCCAGGGGCTCGGTAACGAGGTGGTCCACTCGGGGAACGTCGGTATCGTCTACGAGGCCGGAACGGGTGTGTTCACACCCAAGCAGGGTGCCGATACAAAGAAGCTGCTCTACGAGGACCTCGACGAGGATATCCAGGCGGTGTTCAACCGGGCGCGCTCGCGGGTCCTCCCGAACGCGCCGCGCAAACTCCGGCGGGGCTGTCACCTGCAGGGCAACGAGTTCAACATCACACTGAAGCCGAACTCCGAGACCGGGAGTGACCGTGCCCGGGAGGTGATCGACGAGGGTCTGGTTTACCAGCTCGACCTGCTTCAGGAGAGTGTCGCGACCGTCGTCGGCGCCGAGTCACCGGCACCTGGCATCGCGCGGAGCTACTACGCCGCACAGGACCCCGAGATCCAGTCGGTGCTCGAGGCGACCGACAGTGTCCCGGAGACCGACCCGGAGACCCCGCAGGCGTTCGAGACGGTGTTCGAACGGATCGACGTCGCGTACTACGAGGGTGACGCCGCCGAGATCGGCTCGCTCGAACTCAACAAGGTCGCCGGTATCGAGGCCGCCCTGGACGTGCTCGCCATCGACGACCCGTTCGCGCTCATCATGGGCGACTCGAAGAGCGACCTCAGGATGATGCGCTGGGCACAGGAACAGGACACCGGCATCGGTGCCGCGCCCGAACACGCCTCACAGGATGTGCTCGAACACGTACAGAGCACGGACGAACTCGTGTTCGACCGCGGTGACGCCGCCGAGATGCTCCGGACCGCCTACGCGATGCGGGAGCTCGGCGCGCTCGGGTGAGCTTTTTCACCCCGGCTACCGAAATCCAGGTACTGATGCCAAACAGTGCCCCACCTCCGGGAGACGCGGACCCACTCGACCTGCACGGTGTCGTCCCGCCGACAGTGACCGCCCTCGACGCTGACGGCGAGATCGACGAGGCGGCGACGGTGGCACACGCCCGGTTCGTCGTCGAACACGGCGCGAGTGCGGTGTTCCCGCTCGGAACAAACGGCGAGTTCGCCACCCTCTCGCCCGCGGAGCGTCGGCAGGTGGTCGACGCGGTTGCCGATGGTGTCGAGGTGCCGGTCATCGCGGGGGTCGGGGCGCCTGGCACCCGCCAGACGGTCCGGTACGCGGAGCACGCGGAACAGGCGGGTGCGGACGGTGTCGTGGTCGTCACCCCGTACTACTACCCGGTTGACGAGACAGGCGCGGTCGAGCACTACCGGACAGTCGCCGCGGCGGTCGACCTGCCGGTGTACGTCTACCACATCCCCAGCCGGACCGGCGACCAGTTATCACTCGCAACGATCGAGCGCGTCGCAGCAATCGACGGTGTCGCCGGTGTAAAAGACTCCTCGAAAGAGCTCCCGTGGCTGGCACAGGCAGTCGACGCCAGCCCCCGGGTGACGTTCCTCGCCGGGTCGGACTCTGTTCTGCTCGCCGGTCTCGCGGTTGGCTGTTCGGGGCTGGTCAGCGCCGTGGCGAACGTCTTTCCCGAACTGGTCGTCGAGTTCTACGAGGCGTTCGACCGTGGTGACCGCGAGCGTGCCCGGGAGCTCCAGTCGACGGTGTTTGAGGTCCGGTCGGCGCTGAAACGCGGCCCACAGATGGCCGGGGTGAAGACAGCGCTCGCCCTGCGCGACCCCGGGTTCGACGTCGGTGGACTCCGCGCGCCACTCCGGACGATGGACGAAACCGGCCGGCAGGAACTGGCCGACAGTCTCGATGATCTTGGGTTAGTGTAGTCTCCCGAACCAGCCAGTGGCGACTGTCTGTCTCGCACAGACCGGGCAGTCCATCTATCGGTGTCTACAACCGGTCTGTACCGCTCTGCGACACGAAACGGCTAGTTTACGCTCATGCTGGGACTGACAGTAAATTTATCGGGTTGTTGAACCGGCCGCGCACAGACCGAGTCAGATACGAGGGAACTGTCAGGGAGTGCGACACTTCTCGGGGGTCTGACGACTCTACAGACTGCCTGACCCACCAATTTTATTCCCTTTTCGTG
>KE356579.1:1129106-1134838 GCA_000416085.1 halophilic archaeon J07HX64
CGGACGATGCTTTACAACATCCACGATCTTGACTGGGACGACGAACTGCTCGAGGAGTTCAACGTCCCGAAAGAGATGCTCCCCGAGGTGCGGCCATCCTCCGACGAGGAGACATACGGGTCGACCGACCCGGAAGGGCTTTCTGGACGCGGAGGTGCCGGTTGCGGGAGCGCTGGGCGACCAGCAGGCCGCGCTGTTCGGTCAGACCGGGTTCGACAGGGGCGACGCAAAGAACACGTACGGCACGGGGAGTTTCTACCTGATGAACACCGGCTCGGAGGCTGTCGAGTCCGAGCACGATCTGCTGACGACAATCGGGTTCCAGCTCTCGGGTGAACCGGTGCAGTACGCACTCGAGGGGTCGATCTTCAACGCCGGTGCCGCGATCGAGTTCCTCGAGGATGTCGACCTCATCGAGGACCCGAGCGAGACAGAGCGCCTGGCGCGCTCGGTCGACTCGACGGACGGGGTGTACATGGTCCCGGCGTTCACCGGGTTAGGTGCGCCACACTGGGACGGGCGCGCCCGAGGAACGATCGTTGGTATGACCCGCGGTACCAAGCGCGAGCATCTGGTACTCGCGACACTCGAGTCGATCGCCTACCAGACCCGGGATATCGCGGAGGCGATGGAGGCGGACTCCGGTGTCGAGACCACGTCACTGCGAGTCGACGGTGGCGCCGTGCGGAACAACTACCTCTGTCAGCTCCAGTCAGACCTCATCCAGACGGAGATCGTCCGCCCGGAGGTCGACGAGACAACGGCACTCGGGTCGGCCTACGCGGCCGGCCTCGCGGTCGGCTACTGGGACTCTGTCGACGACCTGCGCTCGAACTGGAAGGTCGAGCGCGAGTTCGAGCCGGAGATGGAACAGAGCGGAGCTGACGAAAAGTACGACCGGTGGGACGACGCCGTCGAGCGGTCACTAAACTGGGCGACCAGTGAGGGTGACTAACGATGGTCGTTGAGTTCGGAACGGAGTTTGTGCCAGAGCTGCTCGGGACTATCGATCTGGGTCCGATGCAGGCAGGCTACGACACGGGTGATCCGGGGGAAGTTGTCGACCAGTTGACCCGTGCCGAACTCTTGATCGCTGCCGCGGCGGGCGGCGCATTCGGTGCCGCACTGGGTGCGCTCCCGGCGTTTATATTCACAGGATTTCTCGTTATTGCCGGAGCCTTTGGGAACGCTGGGTTCGGTGTCGGCACCGGGTTCGGTCCGGTGTTCGGCCCACACATCAGCTTCGCCGCCGGCGCGGCCGCAGCCGCCTACGCCGGAAGCCGCGGAAAGATGGAATCTGGATTCGCCTATCACAACGGCAAAGATATCGGATTCGCGTTAGGCAGTCGACCGGATATCCTCGCCGTCGGTGCGATCTTCGGTATCCTCGGGCTGGGATTCGAACAGGCCTCCCGGCAGCTGCAACTGCCGGTCGACCCGATCCCGCTGAGTATCTGTATCAGCGCGATTCTTCACCGTGCCGTGTTCGGCTACAGCATCATCGGCACGGTCAGCCAGAAGGCCAACGGCTTTTTCGACATGGGGCCGTTCGAGCGCGAGGAGACCCGCGCAGAGGGTGAGGTCCCCGGAGACGGCGACGGACCGGGCGAGGAACGCCTGGCCGTCGAGCCGTGGCTGGGCGAGATGTACAAGTGGTCACACGTCGCCGCGATCGGGCTGGTCGCCGGCGGCGTGGCCTCGTACGTCGCGTTCAGGCTCGTCGACAGCGGAGTCGGTGTGAACGCGGCGTTCGCGGCGTTCGGTATCAGTGCGGCGTCACTGGTCTTCCTGAATCTGGGTGTCGCACGGATACCCGTCACCCACCACATGACACTGCCGGCCGCGACGGCGTTCATGGCAACCCACGAGGAAACTATCGTGATGTCACCGAAATGATAGCAGCAGGCAATGAGACCTTACTGCATCAACCCCGACAACGCGATGATCGCGGTTGGACTGGTGCCAGCACTGGGGATTGGGATACTGTTCGGACTCCTCGGTGCGCTCATCGGCGAGGTTCACCAACGTATCTTCTATGCACACGCCAGCACTCACTTCGACCCGCCAGCGGCGGCGATTGTCGTCACCACACTGATAATCGCTCTGCTCGCTGCGGCCGAAGTGTTTGCCTACGGTGTCTGGATTCCGGGTACAGGCCTCGGCTGATGACCTGCGATACCGACCCCGCTGTCGTCGTCCGCGGGGTCACCCCCGTCGGCGGGCAGGTGACACCGACAGCGCAACCGGACTGGAGGTCCGTGTGAGATGTCGGATGTAGAGTTCTCCGGCCGGATGGCGAGAGCCGACCGCTGGAGCAAGGTGCTCGCGCTGCTGGTCGCGATGGGGGTGTTCCTCGGCAGTAACTGGCTACTCGATGCCCCGCAGTTCAGTTCCATCACGGCCGCCTTTGCCGGCATCGGGGCGCGGTTTCTCATCCCGTATCGGGTGAGTCTGTCGATTCCGCCCGACCAGCGCACATCCATCGAGGAGCACCCGATGGCAGGCAGTTTCCACCACGGCGCGGTCGGTGGCGCGCTGTCTGTCGGGTCGCTCGTGACGACCGGACTGGCGGCAGCGGTACTCGACAGCACACCGTCTCTGGTGATGGGTGCCCTGTTCACCGCGATGGCCTACATCGCCCTCGAGGAACTGCTGCCGCGAGGGTAGTCTCAGCTGTCGGACCCACTCCGACCGACGCCCAGCGGCTTCTTGCACCCGCTGCACAGAAAGAGGTCACTGTTACCGTACAGGCTGACACTGCTGTCGTCGGCCTCGACCTCGGGTAGCTCCGTTCGCTCCAGGTCGTCGGTCGATTCGATCTCCGTTCCACAGTCCGAACACTCTAGTTCTGCCATACTACCACTTCGGGACGTGCCCGTAATAAGCCCGTGCGCAACTGTGAACTGTACACACAATCACAGAGGGGTACAATACCGTGTCCGCCGAGACGTGCAGGCCGCGCGATCTCCGGTGCCTACAGCGGTACGGTGTCGGTGATCGCCGCGTCAAGACACAATCTTTATATATCTCTGCTGAGTCAACCTGCGTATGTTCAACCGGGTTGCTATTGACGAGAGTGACCGCCGGAATGTCATCATAGTGGTGATGGTGATGTTCGGGGTCATGCTGGTCCTCGTCGAGGGGCCGATCGCCGTGCGGGTCGTCGTAGCGGCCATACTCGGTCTGGGTAGTGGACTGTGTTCGCTGTTTCTGATTGTGACGCTGAATCTGCTGACCGGTTGACCGCAGTACCCGGGGGTGACGGCATCGGTAGTTGCCGGGAACCCTGACGGGAATATCATAACCAGTCCTTTTTACTCATAAGCCGCGTAGACCGGACAAAGGGTAGTAGGCCCTGGTATGGACCTCAACGAGCGCATCCGGCGTCGAAGACGGAGGGTAGGTGTTCAGCAGCTGGTCCAGGATTACAGCGCGCTGTCGCCCGTTGCCCACATGGTAGAGCCGTCCGGTCGCGGGCCGGTGTTCGAGCGGTTGCTCGACCATCTTGAGCCGGTCTTCGACGGTCAACTCCCGCCAAACGGCTACCTCTACGGCCCCTCCGGTTCGGGAAAATCTGCCATTGTCACGTCACTGTTCGAGCATCTGGAGCAGTTCTCCGCAAAGTCACAGTCGATGATCCACACGAGCACGCGCTCGGCATCGCCGACGCCACCGAGTTTCGTTTACATCGACCTACGCGGGATCACGACCGAGTTTCGCTTCTATCACGAGGTGCTCGACGGCTGTGTCGACGAACAGGTGCCACACCACGGCGTCAGCACGGACGGGATTCAAGACCAGCTCCGTGACATACTCGGCGCGTCGCGGGCGGGCGTGGTGATCGGGGTCGACCACGTCGGCGAGCCGGACACACCCGACGCCGAGGCACTGGTGGAGCTGTTCGCCGGACTGCCGAGCAACGTGACCTGGCTGGCTGTCGGACAGACACCTCCAAACCGGCTCACGTTGACCGAGTACACCGCACGGTCGATCCGTGTCGAGGGGTACCAGCGACAGATGCTCGTGGACGTGGTGATGTCCCGCGCTTCGAAGGGGCTGGCCGGGCAGGCCTCGACCACACCCTCGCTCGGAAAATCGCCGACTGGGCCGAGGGCAACGCACACGACGCGCTGGCGGCGCTGTTTACCGCCGTCGACCGTGCCAGGCAAGCCGACCGGACCTACGTCGCCGAGTCCGACGTGACCGCCGCAATCGAGGAGCTCCCGCGCCCCTCGGTGTCGCTCGCGAGGGTGTTACAGCTCCCCGCGAACAAACAGACAGTTCTCCGGGAGCTGGTCACACTCGACCCGGAGGACTGTGAGTCGGTTACCGACACCGCCGAATCGATCAGCAACAGCCGGACTGTCGACCTCTCGGCAGCGACAGTCGAGCGGTACCTCTACGAGATAGCCGAACTCGGTGTCGTCGAGCGCGTCCAGTTGACGACGCCGTCACGAAAGGGGCGGCCACCCAGCCGTGTCGAGCTCCGGTTTCCGCCGACCGGCTTCCGCCGGTTGTTCGACCTGCACCGGTGATTCAGCACAGAATTTTATATCCGGCGACAATATACATACGTACTCGAAAAAGAATGAGTAGTATCGACTGATGCCGGGAACATACATCGGGGCCATCGATCACGGGACAGCCGGTACCCGGTTCATGGCGTTCGACCACGGCGGGTCGGTAGTTACGAGCGCGTACCAGCGTCACGAACAGATACGTCCGGAGCCGGGCTGACTCGAGCACGACCCGGTCGAGATATGGGGGGCCACACAGGCAGTCGTGACCCGAGGGCTGTCGAGGGCGGGGATCGAGCCGACACAGCTGGCGGCACTCGGGATCGCGAACCAGCGCGAGACCGCTGTCGTCTGGGAGGCCGAGACCGGCGAGCCGGTTCACAACGCGATTGTCTGGCGGGACCGACGCACAGCCGACCGCGCGGTGGAGCTTGCGGGGTCGGAGGCTGCCGGGTTGATACGCGACCGGACCGGGTTGCGGTGTGATGCGTACTTCTCCGCGACGAAGTTCGAGTGGCTACTGGACAACGCCGACAGTATCGAGCCCTATCGGTCCGGCGCGCGCAGTCTCCGGGCCCGTGTCGCGGCCGGGGAGTTGCTCGTCGGCACGCTCGACTCGTGGCTGCTGTACAACCTGACGGGTAACCACCTCACCGATGTGACAAACGCCGCCCGGACGATGCTGTACGACATCCACGAGATGGACTGGGACCCGGACCTGCTCGCGGAGTTCGGCATCCCCGAGACTGCCCTGCCCGAGGTGCGCCCCTCCTCGGGCAGATCGTACGGGTCGACAGACCCGAACGGGTTTCTGGGTGCTGCGGTGCCGGTGACAGGGGTGCTGGGCGACCAGCAGGCTGCGCTGGTCGGACAGACCTGTTTCGACGAGGGCGATACAAAGAGCACCTACGGCACGGGGAGTTTCTGTCTGATGAACACCGGCGAGGAGGCCGTCGAGTCCGAGCACGGCCTGCTGACGACGGTCGCGTTCCAGCGTTCGGGTGAGCCCCCGCAGTACGCACTCGAGGGGTCGGTGTTTTTCAGCGGCGGCGCGGTCGAGTGGCTCGGCGATGTCGGACTCCTCTCGGACCCCACACAGACGGCCACACTCGCCCGGGAGGCAACGTCGAACTGTGGTGTCTACGTCGTGCCGGCGCTCGCCGGTCTCGGTGCGCCACACTGGGATGCACAGGCCAATGGGACCATCCTCGGGTT
>KE356579.1:1134858-1137248 GCA_000416085.1 halophilic archaeon J07HX64
TCCGGGCACACTGGTGCGTCGACCGGAGGTTCGAGCCGGACCTCCCCGCCGACGAGGCAGACCGGATGTACAGCCGGTGGGGTGATGCTGTCGAGTGCTCACTCGACTGGGCGGAGTGACCGGGAGACCCATGACACCGTACCGTCCCTCACCGCGGTACAGCCCGGAGTCTCGCCGCCCCGTCGGTGGACATCCAGCAGTTCAGACTTGCCCGCGCGTTCGGTATCGGACCCCCCGAGAGCAGGAGAACGACCTGTCTGACCAGCCGGTGCTACTCGGGCCACGAGCGGGTGCCGCGTGGCTGTCGAGAGCACTGCGCTCCTGAGAGAGCACCGGTACTCATACCTCACACACTGCCACACCGGGAACGAAACCGCGGTCAGGCTCCGGTCGAAATGACGTAGTTTACAGGTCCCGGGAGAATAGAGCCGACAATGGCCGAGGAAGATCTCGATCGAAGTCTAGGACTGCCTGCGACGATTGCTATCTCTATGGGTTCGATGATCGGGAGTGGCATCTTTATTCTTCCCGGGGTGGCGTTCGTGGAGGCTGGACGGAGTGACAGCGTGGTGCTTGCGTTCCTGCTCGGCGGGATACTAACGATTCCGGCGGCACTGAGTGCCGCGGAACTCGCGGCGGCGATCCCCGAGTCCGGAGGCAGTTACACCTACATCCAGCGCGGGATGGGGCCCGTTGTCGGAACCGTCGCCGGTGTCGGGAACTGGATGGTGTTGAACTTCAAGACGGCGCTCGCCCTGATCGGTGGCCTGCCGTATCTCGTCTTTCTGTTTCCGGCCATCGAGGAGTTTGGCTCGTCACTCGGCCCGATAGAGCTGTCCGCTGTTGTCATCTTATCGGTAGTCCTGACAGTGTTATTTACAGGTATCAACGTGGCGAGTTCCGACGGCGCCGGACAGGCACAGAACATCATCGTGGTGGTGATGATGGCCGTGCTGGGGCTGGTCATCCTTGTGAGTCTGCCGAACGTTGTAAACTCGGACCCGAGCAGTCTCGCCGAGGTGGACAGCGCCGATAGCTTCCTCGCGGCAACGTCACTCGTGTTTGTCGCATACGCCGGAGTAATAAAGGTGACGAGCGTCGCGGAGGAAATAAAGGACCCCGACCGGAACATCCCGCTCGGGATCATCATCTCGCTCGCGGTCACGACCTTCGTCTACGTCGCAATAACCTACATTGCGATCGATGTCGTCGATGTCGGTGCGCTGGTCGACGGCGACACCCCGGTGAGCGAGGGTGGTCTGGCCAAAGACGGTGAGGGTGCGATAATCGCAATCGCCGCCGAGGAGATAATCGGTACTCCGGGTGCGGTCCTCATCGTCGCCGCCGCGATGCTCGCGCTGGCCTCGACGGCCAACTCGGGGATCCTCTCTGCCTCTCGGTACCCGTTCGCGATGGCCCGCGACGGCCTCGCAAACACCGAGTTCGGACAGGTCAACCCACGAACCGGAACGCCCGTCATATCGGTGCTCGCCACCGGCGGTGCGGTCGTGTTCATGGTCGTGTTCCTCCCGATCGACCAGGTCGCACGCTTTGGCGCCGCGTTCCAGATTATCGTGTTCATGCTCGTTAGCTTCGCCGTCATCGGCTTCCGGGAGGCGAACCCGGAGGAGTACTCCCCCTCGTATCTCTCGCCGGGCTACCCGTATCTCCAACTGTTCGGTGTCGTCAGCGGTGTCGTGCTCCTCACACAGTTGAGTACGCTCGCGTTTATCGGCACGATTGTCATCACCCTCCTTTCGGTCGTCTACTACTACGGCTACGCCCGGTTGCAGGGGACCGGCGAGGGTACAGTAAAAAGTGAGCTCCGCGGGGAGCTCGTCGACACCGCCCAGAGCCAGGCACAGTCACTCCTCAACCGGGGAGGAGAGTTCCGTGTGCTGGTTGCCCTCTGGGACTCCGGCGAAACCGACCACCGCAGCAGCAACAGAGAGGACCTCCTCGATATGATTTCGGTGCTCGAGAGTCACAGTCTCGACGTCGATGTTCAGGTCGTCGAGTTCGAGCAGGCCCGAAAGGAGACGTTCAGCAAACAACACACCGAGATTGCCGCCGATACTCCGGCGTGGATTCAGGCGTACGACGACGTCTCGTACCGCCGTGTCACCGCCCGCGACGTGCGCCAGTCTATCGTGGAGTATGCCAGTTACAACGATATCGACATCGTCGCCCACGGGTTCGTGCCCGACGCTGGACCGGTCGGTATCGTCGCCGACGACCTGGAGTGGGCGATAAAGAACACCCCGTGTAACAGTGTTGTCCTCGCCGGCGGATTCCCCGACGTCATCGAGAAGGTGACACTCCTGTCGAACGGCCCGACGTACGTTCCGTCGGAGATGCTCCTGGCCGACGCTCTCGCGACCGCCTACACG
>KE356579.1:1137437-1143371 GCA_000416085.1 halophilic archaeon J07HX64
TCGTCCAACTCGTCGGGACGGACAACCCGGAGGAGCGACGCCGGGCAGAGTCGTATCTCGACACCATCCGGGAGGACCTGACCGCCCCCGCGACGGGGACTGTGGTCGAAACCGACGACCCGGCGGCGGCGGCTGCACGCCGTAGCCGGGATGCTGATATCCTGCTGACGGAGCTCGATATCAGCACCGTCCGGAGCCGGCTTCGACCCACCCCGACGGTTTCGGTGGGGCTGGAAAGCGACAGGCCGACCGCGTTCGTCTACTCCGACAACCTGCTCGAGTACCAGACGATATACAAGCGGATCCTGATGCGGTACGTGTTCCGCGGTCTCCGCTGACCGCTCTGAACGGTGGCGATACGATACTGGGGGTGGTCTATCTACTTTCACCGCGCGACGCGAACGCTTAACAGCGGAGACAGTCAAAAGGAGGTATGGCAGCAACCGGGACAATCGAGCGGCCGCTGGTGACCCCTGGTGTGCTCGAACAGCGGGACTACCAGCTCGAACTCGCGACGCGGGCAGGTGAGAGTCACAGTCTGGTCTGTCTCCCGACGGGGCTCGGAAAGACCGCCGTCTCGCTGCTCGTGACCGCCCGCCGGCTCCACCGACACGGCGGTAGGTCGCTGATGCTCGCGCCGACGAAGCCGCTGGTGGCACAGCACGCGGACTTCTACCGCGAGGCGCTCGAGATCCCGGACGAGGAGGTCGTTACGTTCACCGGTGAGGTCAGACCCGACGACAGGGCGGCGCTCTGGGAGGACGCCCGGGTGGTGCTCGCGACGCCACAGGTCGTCGAGAACGATCTGCTCGGGAGTCGCATCTCGCTGGCCGAGGTGACCCACTGTACGTTCGACGAGTGTCACCGCGCCACCGGCGGGTACGCCTACAGTTACATCGCAAAGCGGTACCACCAGGACGCGGCGGAGCCGCTCGTGACCGGGATGAGCGCCTCACCCGGCGACGAGGAGGAGGCCATCCTCGAGGTGTGTGCGAACCTCGGTATCGGGAACGTCGAGGTAATGACAGAGGACGATGCAGACGTTGCGGAGTACACCCACGAAACCGCCGTCGAGTGGGAGCGGATCGAACTGCCCGAGACAGTCGAGGAGATACGCGAGCGGGTTCGGACGGTCATCCGCGAGCGGATGAGCGCGCTCGCAGACCTGGGGGTGACAAACAGCACCAAACCCGACGTCTCGGAGCGGGAGATACAGAAGATACAGGGGCGGGTCAAACGGCTGATGGACAACGACGACTCGGCCGGCTATCAGGGGATGAGTCTGCTCGCGGAGGTACGCAAACTCCGGACAGCGATGACCTACGTCGAGACACAGAGTGTGGAGTCGTTCAGACGGTACATGGACCGCCAGCGGGAGGCGGCCCGTTCCTCGGGGGCCTCGAAGGCGGACCAGCGGATGGTCTCGGAGCCGGGTGTCCAGCAGGCGGTCACGCGGGCCGAGAGATACGACGACCTGCACCCGAAGTTCCGGCGGGCGCGCATCCTGCTCGCGCAGACGCTCGGCATCGGTGACGGCGAGCGGGTCATCGTGTTCACCGAGTCCCGGGACACCGCGGAGACGCTGACGGACTTTCTCTCCGAGCACTTCGAGACCGAGCGGTTCGTCGGCCAGTCCGACACCGACGGCAGTGACGGGATGACCCAGCGCGAACAGCAGGACGTTCTGGAGCGGTTCCGGGCCGCCGAGTTCGAGGTGCTGGTCTCGACATCCGTCGCCGAGGAGGGGCTCGATGTCCCGGAGGTCGACCTCGTGCTGTTCTACGAACCGGTGCCGACCGCCATCCGCTCCATCCAGCGAAAAGGTCGAACCGGCCGCCAGACCGAGGGTCGCGTGGTCGTGTTGCTCGCCGAGGACACCCGCGACGAGGCGTACTTCTGGAAAGCCAGACAGGACGAGAAGAATATGTATCAGGAACTCCAGATGCTGAAGGAGTCTGCCGGCGATATCGAGGCCCGACTCGTTCCCCAGATCGCACTCGACGAGATCGACGCCTCGGACGATGACACCACCGCAAGCGGGGGCGGGCGAGGACACCGCAGACGGTTCGGATAGCGAAACCACAGATGCCCCGGACAGTGGGACCGGGAACACTCCCGACACCGAGACCACGGACGTACCGGACAGTCACACCGCGGACGCCTCGAACGGAAACACCACGAGCGAGGGATCGGAGGGTGACGAGGTCGGAGAGGACGGGGACGCCGGTAGCGCAAACGGTGTGCAGGAAACTGGGGCAAACGGCTCCACCGGTAACGGGCAGGCAGGACTCGATGCGTTCGTCTCGAGGGGCGATAGAGACGAGGGGGAGTACAAAAGTGGGTCCGGGGACGAGCGTGCGGGTCAGACAGAACCCGGGGCGAGGGAGACGGAGTCGGCTGAGGGCACAGACACGGGGGAAGCTGGGGGAGGTCACTCCGGTTCAGACCCGGCAGAGGTGGAGGAGGTTGACCCCGGTTCCGACGTGACAGAGGACGGAAAGGCCGACTCCGGTCCGGACTCGACAGAGACAGGAAAGGAGAGTGTCGGCTCTGACCTCGACACGATTGGTGGGGACGGTGTCGACTCGGACGCCGATCCGGCGGCGGACGAGGATGGGAGTCTGGTTGCGGAGGCGGGTGACACGGAGTCGGAGTCGGAGTCGGTGGAGGTGGTTGTCGACCAGCGGGAACTCGACGCCAACATCGCACGGGACCTCTCGATGCGTGAGGAGATCGAGACGCGGTTGGAGACACTGTCGGTGGGTGATTACGTGCTCTCGGACCGGGTGGTCGTCGAGCGGAAGACGGTCGAGGACTTCCTGGAGACACTAACCGGCGGGGACCGGTCGATGTTCGAGCAGGTCGGTGACGGCGCCCGCAACTACAGTCGGCCGGTGGTCGTCATCGAGGGGGACGGGCTGTACGAGCGCCGCAACCTCCACCCGAACGCCATCCACGGTGCGCTCGCGTCGCTCGCGGTCGATTTCGGTGCGAGTGTGATGCGGACGGCCGACGAGGACGAAACCGCGGACCTGCTCGCGGTGCTCGCCGGCCGCGAACAGGAGGATGGCAACCGCTCGGTGAGTGTCCACGGCGAGAAACAGTCACGCACGCTCCCCGAACAACAGGAGTACGTCGTCGCCTCCATCGCCGAGGTGGGGCCGGTCACCGCGCGGTCGCTACTGACCGAGTTGGGCGGTGTCGAGGCGGTGATGACCGCCGACCGGGAGACGCTCATGACGGCCGACGGCGTAGGCGAGGTCACCGCCGAGCGCATCCGCGAGGTGGTCGGTAGTTCCTACGGCGAATCGTGAGACATCTTTTTGTGATGTACAGACACCCACAGGGTAGGTTCACTCGTCACGACGTGCACGTTTGATGACACCCACCCGACCTGTTCAATCCGGAATGTCGCTGTCGGGTGTCGTGCGTCGCCCCGAACTGTTGTCGGTGTCGAGGCCGTCGTGAGTTGTCGCAGGTCGTCTTGAATCGTCGACAGTCGTTAGTCGTCGTCGGGAACCGGGGCGTCCTGCTCCGGGACCGGGTCGGTTGCTCCGCCGGTCGCGCCGGCAGGTAGCACACTCACCCGGGACAGCAGGAGCACGACTGCGGGCATGAACACGAACGCGCTGAGCAGGGCAAGCCCCATCGCCAGCGCAATCGCGAGCCCGAAGTTCGACAGCACCGGGAAGTCGGAGACGATCAGCACGCCGAACCCGAACATGGTGGTCGCGCCAGAACCCATCACCGGGCGGGCCTTCGCGACGATCGCCGCCCGGATGGCCTCGTCCGGCGAGACACCGGTGACGGCCAGTTCCTCGCGGAACCGCTCGTAGACGTGGATCCCGTAGGTGATACCGACACCGAACACGATGGAGGCTGTCGTCACCGTGAGCGGGTTCCACGGCACACCGATGAGGAACATCCCGCCGGCAACGAGCGCCATCGTGCTCGCGGCGACAGCGCCAACGAGAACCGCCGACTCGCGACCGGACCTGAGCGCCAGTCCCAGGAAGACCAGCCCGGCACCGAAGCTCAGCAGTGTCGTGGCGGTCAACCCGGCCGTGACGTTCTCGATGACGTTCCGGTTGATGACGATGTTCCCGCTGACACGGGCGTCCATCGTCCCGAGGGTCGCGTTCGCCGTCTCCGCTGTTGTCGCGATGACCTCCTCCTCCTCACTCCCGTTCAACTCCTCGACGTAGAGTTGCACGAGGAGCCGGTCCGGCGTTTCGTCGAACGGCTGTGCGCCGACCGGCGGCACGTCCGTCCGCTGGAGCGCATCGAACTGTGCCTCCCGAACGGTGGCGTTGTCGGGGATCGACCGCACACCGGTCTGTCGTTCGGTCCGCGTCTCGACTGCACTCACCGGTGAGAGTGACGTCACAACGTGGTCTGTCTGCCCGATCTCACTCTCGAACTCGCTCACCGCCTCGAGCTGGCCCTGGTCGTTGTAGATGTCGTCACCGTCGACGACGACGTACAGTACGTTGGGGCTACCGACAGTCGATTCGAGGTCCTCCAGGTCGTCTTTCTCCTCGATATCGGGCCAGTAGTCGAACATGTTGTCCTGTGTCTGGACCATCGGGTAGGCGGCGAGACCGCCGGCGATGACGAGCGCGAACACGAGCACCACTGCGAGCGGGCGGGCGGTGATGACATCGCCGAGTGCCCCTGCGGCCCGCTCCACGCTACCGGTGCTGTCCGTTTTTTCGCTCCTGTTCGTATCCTCATCTGTCGTGGCGTCACCGTCGTCGAAGGTCGTCAGCAGCGCGATCAGGAGTGTCAGTGAGAGAACCATCGACATCAGGACGCTGAATGCGGCGGTCACACCGAACTGGCGCACCGGGGGCACCGACGCCGCCAGCAGCGACCCCAGTCCGACGAGTGTCGTCCCGAGCGCGAGCGTGAGCGACCGGCCCGCCGTTCGGGCGGCGATCCCCGCGGCGTCGACTGTTCCTCTGCCGTTCTCGCGTTCCTCCACGTAGCGGGTCTGGATCTGGAGGCCGTAGTCGATGCCGAGTCCCAGCGCGACCGGCAACACACCGAGCATGATGGCGTTGAAATTGAACCCGACAACACCCATCATCCCGACCATCGTCAGGAGCGCGACCAGCGTCGTGGCGAGCGGAATCACCACCCGCCGGGTCTTCCGGAGTCGACCACGCATGACCAGTGTCATCGTGACCAGGATGACGGTGAACGCGAGCGCGAACAGGGTTATCATCTCGGGCAACATCAGCCCGAACGCCGCCTCCTGGAAGATAGGACCGCCGGTGATGGTGACCGTTGCCCCGTCGGGTAATGTCACCGCATCAGTTGCAGCGTTTATCTGATCCTTGACGACCTCGCCCTCGCTGGGTGGCATGAACCCGAACAGGTCGCTCTCGTTGTCGGGCACCTCCGCACTCCCGTACTGCAGTTGCACGATCGCCGTGTCGTTCGACTCGCCGTATGTCGGGACGAGATTGTCGAGGATCTGTGCGTTCTGCTCGCTCGAACTCTCGACAGCCGAGAGCCCCGCAACCGCCTCATTCCGGGTCTCCGGAAGCCCCCCGTTCTGTGCCAGCAGCTGCGTGTAACTGGTCACTGTCGCGGCGGCATCGACGTTAGTGCTGTACTGCTGTGTGAGTTCGTCGACCGAGCGCATCACCTCCGGGTCGAAGATGTCCGTCTCGTTGTCCGTCTCGACAACCGCGAACACCACGTTCCCAGTGTTGAAATCGTCCTGGAGTTCATCCCAGTTCTGGACGGTGTCTGAATCGTCCTCGAGGTACAGCTCCATGCCCATGTTCATCTGGACACCGAGCACACCGACGCCGGCGACACCGACGAGCAGCAGTACGGCAACAAACACGACCCGCGTGTTGTCCGCAGCCCCTTGCCGATCCGCTCCAGCACCGCTCCGAGCCTGTCCGGTCCCTCGCTCATTGT
>KE356579.1:1145018-1153510 GCA_000416085.1 halophilic archaeon J07HX64
GTATCGAGAGTATCGAGACGATCGGCCCGCGCTCGACCCATATCGAACTCGCGCTGTGGGATATAATCGGCAAGGACGCCGGCAAGCCCGTCTACGAACTGCTCGGCGGGACCGGCGATTCGGTGCGTGCGTACGCGAGCACCGGACAGGTGCTCCCCGCCGACGAGCGGATCGCCCACATCGAGGACTGTCTGGAGATGGGGTTCGAGGCGGTCAAGCTACGCATCACCGAGCGGTCGGATCTCGAGGGGGTGCAGGCGGTTCGCGAGGCGTTTCCCGACCTGCCGCTGATGATCGACGCGAACAAGGGCTGGTCGATCTCCATCGTCGAGGAGACACCGACTTGGACGGTCGCGGAGGCGACCGAGATCGCCCGGGAGCTCGAGGATATCGGCGGGGTCCGGTGGTTCGAGGAGCCACTGCCCCGGCACAACTACGAGGGGTACGCACAGTTGCGCGAGGCGACCGACGTTCCGATCGCCGGCGGCGAGTTCAACAGAGGGACACACGAACTGCACCGGTTTCTCGACCACGACGCCGTCGACGTGCTCCAGCCCGACGCCGCCCTGGCGACCGGCATCAGAGGCGCGACCGAACTCGCGGGGACCGCCCGGCAACAGGGTGTCGAGTTCGTCCCGCACACGTGGACAAACGCGGTGGGGTTCGCCGCGAACCTGCACGTGATGGCCGCCGTCGAGAGCCCCTGGTGTGAGTTTCCCTACGACCCGCCGTGGACGCCCGAGGCTTGGGGTGCACTCGTCGAGGAAACTGTCACCGTTGACGACGGGGCGGTGCGGCCGCCGGATGGGCCGGGGCTGGGTGTCGAACTCGACCGGGATGTCCTCGAGAGCCGGGGGTAGCTCTGCGGCTCGTACTGTCGAGGAGAAATAAACGGCCGATTCCCAGGCGTGTGTGAGACCGGTGAGCAGACGATCCCCTGGTGAACCCGAGGCGTGAGATGTTCCGAACTCAGTCGGTCGTGTCAGCGAGACAGGCCGCAACCACACGGAGGAGTCGCTCGCCACGGACCTCCTCGGCCAGTAGCGGGACCCGCAGCACCCGGTGGCCACGGAACACGTCCTGTGCCTGTGCGAGTGCCCGCTTCTGTATCTGCCAGCGGCGCTCACAGAACGCGCAGTCGGTGTGGTTCGGTGCGACAAACTCCACGTCGATATCGGCAACCTCCGCGGGGTCCTGCATGACACGGTTGACGACAACCGTGCCGACAGGGATCTCGAACGTCTCGAGACGCTCGAGCAGGCGCTCGGACTCACGGACACTCAACTCCTCGGGCACCATGACGACCCGAAAGTCCGTCCGGTCGGGGTCCCGGAGAGCGGCCCGCAGACGCTCGATGCGGTCGGCAAACGCCGAGAGCTGTTCGGTTCCGGTTCCGGTCTCCCCGCCGCCGAGTCCACCGAGCAGTCCGTCGAACTGCTCGTGCACCCCCAGCATCTGGCTGGCCATCGAGTCCAGCATCTCGGGCAACTCGAGCAGGCGCAGCGTGTGACCGGTCGGGGCGGTGTCGACCACGACCCGGTCGAACCGCTCGTCCTCGAAGAACGCGAGCAGGAGCCGGATCGCTGCCACCTCGTCGCTTCCGGGCATCGGCGCCTCCTGCGCGCCGGGCCCGCCGGTGTTCTGTCCCGGTCCGCCGGGCGAACCGGCCATCGGACCGCCGAACGCGCCCCCGAGTGAGCCCTCGAGGTGGCCCTCCTCGGCCGCCGTCTCGGGGTCGATCTCGGCTGCGTAGAGCGGTATCTCCTCGCGGATGCGCCCGGGTTGCTCGGGGACTGCTGTCTCCAGTGTGTCCGACAGCGAGTGGGCGGGGTCTGTCGAAACCACCAGTGTCGGTGTGTCACCGCGTGCGCTTGCAAGCGCCGTCGCCGCGGCCATCGTCGTCTTGCCGACTCCTCCCTTCCCGCCGTAGAGAACGTACTCGGGCCCCTCGATGCCCGCCGGTACAGTTCCCTCTGCTATCTCCTCGACCGGTTCGACTGGCACGTCCATGCTCTCCGGTACTCTCCCCGGGGTTGTGTACCCGTCGAAATTCCCCGTTCACGCTGACCCCGTGCTCGTCGAACCCGCCCGTGCTCACCCGGACCCAGTGCCCGTCGGGGGCACGCCCCTCACAGTTGGCTCCGGGCCCACCCCGAGACGGTGTATCAGTTCCGCACCGGAAAACGGCGACCGAAGCAGGTGAGACCGGCATCGGGACAGAGTGGTTGACGAAGCAGGACAGGGGGTGGTCGTAGCACTGGGACTGGATACGATGTCGGGCGGGGGACAGTGTACGGACCTTGTCACCGAACAGGGCAGACGAGAGAACAACAACGCGAACGTTACCGATACTCACGAGGTCGACCACCGGGGCGGCGCGGATCGCAAGGACTGACATGGCAGAGCGTGGATAGGTTGCGGAGCACATCGGCTCCCTTCCGGCAGAGCTAGGCTGTTCGACGGACTCACCAGTCGGGGGTATCTGCGATATCTCGTCCGGGTGCCCGAACTCGACACGACAACCGTGGAGGAGCGTATCGAGGAACTGTCCCGGCAGTTCGGTCTGCCGGCGGGTGCAGACCACAGGGTCGACAGCTACCAGGTGACCGTCGAGGTTCCCCCAGTTGCTCACAACAGGAACTGTTCGCCGTCGACGGCGAGCGGTTGCTCGAAGGCCTCGTCGGCGGGGTAGAAGTGCGAGGCGTGGACGAGTCGTGTCCGCTCGGCCCCGAGATCGGCGGCCAACGAGAGCGCCCCCTCGCGGGTCATATGTTTGTCACCGAAGGTCCGCGGGACACCCGCGTCGTCGTGGTGGCGACCCCCCCTCGGGTGGTACCCACAGAGGTGTGCCGGGACGATGGCGTCCGCGAGAAACAGGTCCGGGTCCGCGAGAACCTCCCGCGAACGGTCGGGCACGTCGTAGCTCGTGTCCCCGGACAGCGACAGTTTCGCGCCCGTCTCGGGGTCCTCGAGTGCGAGCCCGTAACAGAGAAGTGGCGGATGCTCGACCGGGACAAACTGCACCTCGAACCCACAGACCTCGAACACCTCGAACGGGGACACGGCACCGACAGTCACCTGATCGAGATACGCGTAGTCCTCGGTGACTGTCTCGGCAACACTCGCACCCGTGACCGGGTCGGTCTCGTCGGCGGCGTACACCTCCAGGTCGTCGAACAGTCTGTAGGCGTTGCCGAGGCCGTCGAGATGATCGAAGTGAATGTGCGTGACGATACCGGCATCGGGAAGCGGGAGCTCCTCGCGGAGGAACTGCCGGCGGAGGTCGGGGCTGAAATCGATCAGCAGTGTCTCGTCGGTCCGCTCGTTGTGGACGTGCACCGAGAAGCGGGTGCGCTCGACACCACCCGCAGCCGTCACCGTTGCGCCCTGCTCGCGCAACCGCTCGCGCAACTCCTCGTCCGGTTGGCGCGCCCGCTGACAGGTCTTACAGCCACAGTCGACAGTCGGTGTCCCGGTCGTGTCACCGGTCCCGAGCAGTGTCACCGACATCGTGTCACCACCTCGCCGACCGGCCGGTGTCCGAGTCGACATCATCGCTCCCGTGCTCGTCCGGCATCAGTCCTGTTCTGGCCGCTGCTCCGGTCGCTCTGTGTCTCCGTCTGCTCCGCTCTCCTCCCCCGAGTGGTCGTGAGCGTGGTCGTGGCTGTCGTCGCTCTCACCGAACCCACCGCCGGCGACGAGCGCGTCGTGGTCACCCTCTATCATATCGAGGTTCTTGAGCGTGTCCCGCTCCTCGAACTCCTCGACGGCATCGACGAGGTCCTGCTGGGTGAGCGTGGTACGCTCCTCGGTGAGCGCCTCGAGCACAGCCTCGCGCAACACGAGTCGGAGGTCACTCCCGGTCAGCCCGCCGGTGAGTTCGGCCACCTTCGAGGGCGCGAAATCGACGATATCCATCTGTTGGGTGACGAGTTCCAGGATGGCTGTGCGCATCTCCGCGTCGGGTTTGGGGAAGTTCACGATCTCGTCGAAGCGCCGCCAGGCCGCCGCGTCGAGGTCGTGGGGGTGGTTCGTCGCCCCGATGAGCAACACCTCGTCCCGGATGAGCGAGACATCGTCGATGCTTTTCAGCAGGGTGTTGACCGCCCGTTTTATCGCGGCGTGTTCGTCACTGGAGCGGGTCTTCGCGACGAAGTCGAACTCGTCCATAAACAGGATACAGGGGGCCAGTCGGGTCGCCACCTCGAAGGTCTTCTCGACGTTTTTGGCTGTCTCGCCGAGATACTGGCTGGTGATCATCGACAGTTTCACCTCGACAAACGGCAGGCCGAGTTCGCGCGCGAGCGCCCTGGCGACCGACGTCTTTCCGGTACCCGGTGGGCCGACGAACAGCAGTTTGCCGATCTCGCTCAGACCGATACTCGCCAGGTACTCCCGGTGTTCGATCGCCTTTACTATCTTCTGTACCTCCTGTTCCTGTTGTTTGGTCAGCACAATCTCGGCAAGTGGCTGGTCTATCTCCTCCGGCGCTCGCACCTCCACGAGGTCGAGCATCTCCTCATCCTCCTCGAAGTACTCATCGAGCAACGCGTCGATGAACGCACGGTCTGCGCGTGCGGGCCGGGTCCGCTCGTTTGCCACCTCGTAGTCGCCGTCCTCGAACTGTGCCGCCAGCACCGGGTTCCCGGCGAGTCTCTCGGCGTCGGTGCGCTCACCGTACCACTCTGTCGCCATCTCGCGGTCGGTCAGCGACAGTGTTCCGGAGAACTCCTCGCGGTCGGTAAACATCAGACCGGAGACCGCATCCCACGGTCTGTCGATACCGGTCGCCTCGCTCGCGGTGTCTGCGGTCACCGCCAGCGGTCGCTCGATACGGCCCTCACTCCAGAACGGTCGCCTGAACGCCGATGGCAGGTCGTCCGGCTCGAACCGCTCGCTCTCGTTGTAGACGGCCGCTGTCAGCACAAACTCGACAACGTCGAACGCCGGATCACTCATCTTACGTGCGTAGTGGTGCTGGCACAATAAGTCACTCGAAGACTGACGTGATTGTGTCGGTGATACCGCGAGGCTGTGTCGTTACACTCGCGCTCGACAGCGGTCAGGCCACGTTGAATCCCTTTTGCCGCAGGAAGTCCTCGACCCGACCGGTGTGGTTCCCCTGGAGCTCTATCTGGTCGTCGTCGACCGTGCCCCCACAGGCGAACTTCGATTTCAGGTCCGACGAGAGGCTGTCCATGTCAACGGTACCCGGGTCGAACCCCTCGATTATCGTTACCTCTTTGCCGTAACGGCGCTCGTCGATGCGGATTGTTATCTCCTGGTCGTCCTTGGCAACGTCCTCGCAGACGCATAGCTCGTCGGGGAGCCCGCACGTCGAGCAGACTTCTCCGGCCATTACCTACGCGAACCTATCAAACGTAGACTCTTAAACCTGCCGGGCAATACCGTGCTCACGACCAAACGGGCCGGAGTCGGGACTCCGGGTCAGCGCTTCCGGACCTGCTCGACCAGTTCGACCGCCTCGTCGGCGGCCGCCTCGGAGCGCTCGCCGGCAAAGCGCGCTCGCTCGCGGATCCTGGCGAGCCGACGGGCCTCTGGACCGGCGTCAACGGCCCGGAGATACTGGCGTGTCGTCTCGCCATCGTCCCGCGGGCGATGGCGCTTTGCCAGCACCAGCAACAACCGCTCGTGGGCCCGCTCGATATCTGTCCCGGGGTCGACCCGGCGCTGGAGTCTTATCCTCGTCTCCCGGCCGACCACGTTTGGCAGGGGGCTCCGTCTGACACCGACTGCGAGCCCCGCGACTGCGAGCGCCGCCAGGAGCACGTGCTGATAGCCCGGTAGCTCCAGCAGCGCGTCTCTCCCGCTCTGCGGGCTGATCTCACCGGGGTCGACCGACAGGTCGGAACCGCTGATCACCCCGGCGCTGCCGTCGTCCCCCTCATCGGTGTCGGACCGGTCGGTACCCTCGTTCTCCGGCGGCGTGACCGACTCGTTATCCGAGGTGTTTAGCCCTCTGGTGATGTCGATAACCTGTTCGTCGGAGCCGATAGCCTGTGACGATCCGACCGACCCGTTTCCGGAGGCACCGGACGAGTTATCCCCCGCCGGCGACCCGCCGCTGTCACCGTCGTCAGGCCCACCGAGTTCGGAACCAGGCGCAGAGACGTTGGTGTCGGTTGCCGTCGACGGGCCCGTGACCACCTGTTGTTCGGCGTCGGTGCGCGGGTCGGCCGGGGTCGGGTCGAACTGGACCCAGCCGTGCTCCGGGATGTACACCTCGACCCAGGCGTGGGAGTTCGTCCCGCGGACCGCGTACCCGTCCCCGTCCTCGACCGGTTCGCCGGGGGTGTACCCGACTACGAGGCGGGCCGGAACGTCGACCGACCTGAGCATCCCGATCATCGCCGTTGCGTAGTACGTGCAGTACCCCTGGTCCATCTCGAACAGGAACGACTCGACGATGTCCCCGCTCGGACGGTCGATATCCAGCGAGTACGCGCGGTTGCTCTCGAGCCACCGCTCGACCACGACTGCTGTCTCGTAGGGTGTCTCCGCGTCGACCGCTATCTCGCGGGTGCGCTCGGCCACGCGGTCGGACGTGCTCGCCGGGAGCTGTGTGTACCGCTCGGTGACCTCCTGCGGATAGTCACCGTCGGCCCCGGCCAGCGCCGACAGGGAGACGTCGGGAACTGTGCTCTCGACGGTGTAGGTCTCGCCGGCTCCGAGTGTCCCGTCTAACTCCGGGCTCCCGTCCGGGGCGACCGACGCACCGTCGATCCCATCGAGACCGACCGGCTGCCAGGGGGCCGGTACCGCCGCCAGCGTCGAGCGCGCCTCGATCTGGTAACTCGCAACCTCGGCATCCCCCGGCGAGGCTAAACTGCCGTCCTGACCCGGGCTCCCCGACCGTATCCAGCCGTCGCCGGTGTACCGGTCGTAGCTCCCGGTGCGCCAGTACCGCTCACCGTCCACCACGAACCGCACGTCCGGGTTCTGTTCGATACTCCCGACGATATCGAGGTCACCGTCGGCTCCGACGACGTTCTCCTCCATCGTAATGGTGCTGTCGCCGAGTGTCCCGAGCGGACCGGCTGCCCCGCCGGGGACGACCGAGAACACGAACGGTGCGACAATCATCACCGCGAGCACGACCACCAAGGACTCGACCACCGTGACCGAGTGTGCACGCCGCATCACGTCGCCGAGGCCGACGACCCCACCCGCCGCGACGACCCCAAGAAGCGTCACCGACAGCCCCGCATCCCCGCTCAACACCAGAAAACAGAGCGACCCGCCGCCGACTGTTGCGGCGTAGACGTACCGCCGTCGCAGCGCGAGCAGCCACGTCAGAAAGACCGGAACCGGGGTCACCAGCAGCGCCCACAGTTCGACCCTGACGATCCAGAGTGCACTTCGACCGGTGACGAGGTCGAGTGTCCCGGAGAGCGCGACCGACGGCCGCAGGGCCGCCGGAACAAAGAAGCCATACAGCAACAACCCAACAGCGAACACCGCGGCGCCGGCCCGCATCGCCCGCTTGAGTCTGACCACCGGCCACACCACCGTCGCGGCGACGAGTGACCCGACCACGACCAGCCGGAACGCTGTCGGATTGCCGACGGTGGCCACCACGTCGTCTACCACGAGCGTGAACGTCCAGACCAGCACGAGCGTGCTGAGCAGTGTGCCGGCCCGCACGGCCCGTTCCCGTCCGACCGTGTCGGGTACCGCCGACAGACTCCCGATACCGGTCGACAGTCGGTCGCCCGGGGCCAGACTCATCCCCCTCCCTCCGTCCGCTCGCCGGCACGCAACTCCCCCAGCGAGTACGAGTCGTGCGCTGTCCGGACTGTCGGCTCCCAGGGGCCGTCTCTGATCGGCTCGTCACTGGCGTCGACGACGATATCGACCCCGTCGGTCACGCCGGTCGTCGCCGTGGTGTAGTCACTGGCGCGCGTACTCGGACCGGTGCGCGCGAGCAACCGGAGGAGCCGTTCGCGGTGGGCCGGCCCGCTGTCGGGCTCGCAGTGTCCCGCCGGTACCGTTACACCGACATCGAGCCCGGCATCCAGTGCCGCCTCCGCCAGGGTTGCGACCGTCCGGGCCATCCGGTCGACGGCGGTATTGGCGGCCACCCCTACGATCACGACAGCCTCCTGTCCCGCGTGCTCGGAGAACTCGACGACGTGGAGGTCGCTGTGTTTCGCACTCGACTTCCAGTCGACCTTCCGCAGCGGGTCACCGGGGTTGTACTCCCGGACCCGGTCGAACTCCTGTGTGACTGTCTGCTGTCGCGTGTGTAACTCTCCGCTGGCCGCGGCCGGCTCTGTCAGGTCGTACCGGCGCGGGTACACCACCAGTTCGGCGCTGGCTGTCTCCCGGACCGGACGCTCGACCAGCCCCAGCGGGCCGTGTACCCGCATCTCGAGCGGGCCGAGTTCGTAGACACCCCTGTCGGCGGGTGACACTGTCCACTCGACCGTCTCCGGAAGTGTCACCGTTGCTCCGGCGTCGGTTCCGCCGTC
>KE356579.1:1153840-1170020 GCA_000416085.1 halophilic archaeon J07HX64
GGTGTGGACCCGGGCAGGTTGAGCGCCACCGTCGCCAGCCCCGTTCCCTCCAGTTCGACGACGAACGCGCGCTCCTCGTCCGGAGCGCCCGGTGGCGGCGCTCTCAGCTCGACGGTCTCACACCCGGACCGCCGCACGCTCACGAACCCTACCAGGAGTGCGACGAGCGCCGGCGCGACGACCGCGTTTATCTGCCGGGCACCGGAGCTCCAGCCGAGCGCCAGAAGCACCGCCACCACCCCGGCGAGCGCCCAGCCACGACGGGTCAGCCGCGGTCGAGGGGCTGGCTCGCCGCTCACCCGGTCACCGACACCGGACAGTAGATCACCGAGTGTCGTCCGTGCGGCACCCACCCCTCTCATGGCACCGATACTGTCTCGAGTGCCTCGGTCACGATGCGGTCGGCCCCGCGTTCGCTCCCGATGATGCGGTGTGGGAGCACCACCGACGCCTCGCGCTGTACGTCATCCGGGAGGACGTACTCGCGGCCGTCGAGCACTGCCCGGGCCTGTGCCGTCCGGAGCAGCGCGATACTGCCGCGGGGGCTCACCCCGAGTTCGGCGTGCTCGCGGGTGTATGCCGCCAGCCGGGTGATGTACTCCCGGACCGACGGTTCGGCCCTGATAGCGCTGCTGGTCGCGCAGGCCCGGCGCAGTTCCGACAGTCCGACCACCGCCGAGAGTTCGTCTATCGGGTGGCCGTCGACGACCCGACCCAGCAGCTTTGTCTCCTCGTTACCGTCGGGGTAGCCCATCGTCAACTGCTTTGTGAACCGGTCTCGCTCCGCAACCGGCAGGTCGTATGTCCGGTCACCCTCGACGGTGTTCTGTGTCGCGATAACAAAAAACGGGTCCGGCAACGGCCGGGTCTCCCCGTCGACTGTCACCTGTGTCTCCTCCATCGCCTCCAACAGTGCTGACTGTGTCTTTGGTGGCGCACGGTTTATCTCGTCGCCCAGCATCACGTTCCCGAACACGGGACCCTGGCGAAACTCGAACTCGCCGGTTGCCTCGTTGTAGACGTTGACACCGGTCACGTCCGCCGGAAGCAGGTCCGGTGTGAACTGGACACGGCTGAACTCGCCACCGACGCTCGCAGCAACCGACCTGGCGAGCACCGTCTTCCCGACACCGGGCACGTCCTCCAACAGGACGTGCCCCCCCGCGAGCAGCGTTGTCACCACGTGTTCGATTGTCTTGTGGTTCCCGACGACGACATTCTCGACGTTCGCCACGACCGCCTCCACGAGCTCCCGTGCAGCCGCGATATCGTCCTCCGATGGCCCGTTCTGGAGTGAGATATCGGGGTCTGTCATCGGCCCCGCTCTCGGTGTCGGCGGTGCGACCTGTCTACCTGTGTCATTGGTTCCGGTTGGCGGTCGAGCATACTAAGCGTGCCGTCTCCGGTCGGACTACGCGCACTCACGCCCCGGAGCCAGACTGTTCGTCCGAGTTGCACCCTCCGGTGTCCGCTGACCGACCGTGATATCCACCGGGGTCTGTGCCCGCGTCGGTCCCCTCGTGAGGGGGAGTCGGCCGCGGACCTGTGCCCGGACTGGCACTGGATTCGGTGTGCGTGGTGAGCGGGTGTCTCACCCCCGGTGGGAGACGAGCACCTGCAGATTGCGGACGGTGGTAACTGTCCCGGCCAGAACAATCACGACCGGGAACAACAGACGGTACGACTCCGTGCTGGCGGCCCCCGAGGCGTAGGCGTACCCCGCCAGCGCGACCAGGAGGGCCGAGCTTTTGAGCAGGAATAGGGAGACGGTGACACCGAAACGCTCGATAGCCCACCGTGCGAGCGGGTTCCGCTCGACAACTCCGGGCTGTGCCAGCCCGTACCGGGTCGTCGCCCAGTCACCCACGACGAACAACACGATCGCGAGTGTCCAGAGAGCGGCGTCGGGCCAGAGCATACAGATATCGACGGTTCCCAGCGGTTCGTGTCTTCCGGCCGGGGACGGTCACCGGTCGTCCTCCTGCCCGGGGCCCTGTCGGTCTCCCGTCCGAACCCGACGTCGGCAGGGCTCATCCCGGACTTCTCTGCCGGCGGCGGCATGACCCCCGGTCGACTGCCCCGTAGTAGATCTACCCGACGTGGGTTGTGCCGATGAGCAGTGCGAACCCGGACACCAGCGCCAGGCCGCCAGGTGTCGGCACCACGAGGGTGGACACCACCGGCGACCCCACGTCCGCGCCGAGCACCAGCGGCGCCGCAACGGACATCACCGCGAGCAGCCAGGCCCGAGATACAACGGGTCGTCACACGCCCGCCGAGGAACGTGCTGACGACACACACCGAGAAACCACAGCACTCCGGCCCCCGACAGCGCAGTTATCGGCGACACGAACACACCCGTTGCCGGAAGTAGGAACAGTATCACACTCAGGAGAAGCATCGCCCGAGGGTCTACAGTAGTGTCGACAGACTCGCTACAACGACCAGACGGGTGTCGTCTATTAGCAGTTGCCCTCGGTCACTGTACCGCGGTGCTGTTTCTCGCACACCTCCGGTTGTTCCCACTGACCACCACCTGTCCCGTCGAGGATCCTCACTCCACAGCACCCGCGGGCGCGGTGGTCCCTCTCGACCTACTCGCCACAACTCGAACAGCGCAGCACACACCACCGAAGATGACCGGGGGGAGATAAGCTGTAACTCCTGCACACTGTATCCGCCGTCAGCGAGAGCGGGTTGTCCGGTCAGCGCAGCATCTCGACACCCTCGTTTATACCGAGGTCACCGCGCTCGACGGCCTCCAGCACCTCCCGAAGTCGCTCGTCTCCGGGGTCGTCCTCCGCGCTCGCGGTCAGTTCGTCGAGGGTAACCTTCCGCGAGTGACCGGTAAACTCGTCGAAATCTGTGCCGTCGGCGAGTGCACGCTCCAGTTTGACGCGGTAGTTGCCGCCGTCGGTGGTGTACAGCTCGTCCGGGTGGAAAAAGTACCAGTCTTCGCGGTCGAACCGAACACCGACGCGCGGTTTGGCCCCGAAGTTCCGGGCGAAGTAGACGAGCGCCTCGACCTCCTCGCCGTCGAGATAGATCGGGTCGCCTGCGGAGGACTTTGCCTCGATTGCGTAGAACTGTTCACCCTCCCCTGCCAGTACGTCCGGCAACTCCCGGTCTGTCGCGCTCCCGCTTGCCGGTGCACGCATCACCGCAAATCCGGCCTCGTCGAGTCTGTTGACGAGTTCACGCTCCCGACGGTCACCTTTCGCGTTCGACATTGATCTTTATTCGCTCCGGGAGTCATTTAAACCGTCCGCACGCCGGGCGAGCAGGTACCCGCTCAACCCTGCGAGCGCTGCCCCGACGCCCAACCCGGCCCCGGTTCCGTCTGTGCTCTCGGCGTCACCGCTCTCGTCGGTGGTCCCGTTTCCGGCCCCCCCGTCGTCGGTGTCTCCGTCACCGACTCCCTCGCTGTCGGTGTCTCTGTCGTCGGGGTCCCCGTCGGACCCGACCGTCCCGTCGCCCGTGTCACCGGTGTCGCCCGTATCGTCGGTGCCATCGGGTGGGTCCGCGCCGGGCACGTCGACGACGCTGGCGACACGCCCGGCACCCGGGTCGACCCCGGGCCGGTCGTCCGGTTCCGGGCCGAGCACGTCCTCGGGCCAGTCGGTCAGCGACGGTGGGTCTGCCTGGCTGCCGGCTCTGTCGGGGAAGGTGTACAGCGCCTCCCGGGTCTCGTTCAGCCCGCCGAAGCCACTGCTGAGGTCCACACTGCTGGCGACGTAGCAACCGTCGGCGGCCTGTGCCGTCCAGAAACTCGTCTCCCGGGGGTTCCGCCAGCGGGCGAGTTCGGTCGGCGCCGCCGGGTCACTCACGTCGTAGACCCCGACGCCGCCGAAGTACCAGGATGTGTACAGCCGGTCGCCCCGGAAATCGGCGTTGTGCGACGTGGTGAACCAGCCCTCCGTTGTCTGGTCGAACGAGGCCGGCGGCGCTATCGTCGAGAGCTTCTCCGGTTCCTCAGGGTCGCTCACATCGTAGATATCGACCCCGCTGGCCCCGCCGACACGCCCGCCGCCCTCCGCGAGTCGCCCCGCCCGGTCGTCGACTGCCCAGGTCTCCCTGCCCACGAGCAACAGCGTGCCATCCTCGTTCACCGTCGCGTAGTGGTCCGCACCGCCCGGTGTGCGCGCCACGAGAAACGCCTCCTCGGTGGAGACCGCCGCCAGTTGCTCGCGTGTGGCGTCGGCGACCCGGCCGAGCGCCTCGGGGTTCCCGGGGTCGCTCACGTCGACCATCCAGGTGCCGGCGTCCCAGTACGGCAGATACGCCGTGCCGTCCTGCACGTACACGTCGTGCAGGGCGCGCAGCGGCGGTGCGACGTCCGCCCACCGCTCGTCCTCGTCCAGCGGCGACCACCGGCCGACCTCGACCGGGTCGTCGTCCGACACGTCGACCATCACGACCGACATCCCCCGGTCCCGGCCGGTCACGTACACCGTCTCGTCGGTGAAATACGCGTTGTGGATGTGATCGTCGGTGGGGTGGAAGGCAACCTGCTCGGGCTGGGTCGGGTCGCCCACATCGAACAGCGCGACCCCGCTGGGCTGGTTCGGGGTGAACTGCGCCGGCCCGGCAACTGCCAGCCTGTCTCCCGAGGGCCAGAGATCCCAGATACCACGGAGCGACTGGTCGGTGTCGGTCTCTATCTCGCGGTGCTCTGCCAGCACCGTCGGCTCTGCGGGGTCGGCGACGTCCACGACTGCGAACCCGTTACTCGCGGCGACGTACGCCAGGTCGTCCGCGACCACGGCCTCGCGTGCCCCCGACACCGCCACACTCCCGAGCGGTCCGTACCCCTCCTGTGATGTCCCCCCGGACGGACTCCCGGTCTGTCGACTCCTGGCCGCGCTGGCTGTGGCCGGTATCGCACTCCCGCCCAAGAGCGCACCGGCCGCCCGTAATGCGGTACGTCGGTCGAACTCCATGCCTATATCTGGTGTCGCGCAGGTGTATGTGTTTCCGTCTCGGACACTCGACCCCCCGTCGCCGACCCACACACCGGCTGTCGGCTGTGGGGATATTGCCGACCCACACCGACTGTCGACTGCGGGGATGTCGCCAGCATACACTGGCTGTCGGTTGCGGGGATGTCGCCGATATACACCCGCTATCGGCTGTGGGCGACTCCCCGAACTGGCCGTCGAGGTGTCCGGCCTATCGTGGCAGACAGATTGTCGTTCTGCCGACACAGAGCCGGCGAGGCACCCAGATATCTTTCCTCGTGTGGTGTCGGGCTGTCTGGACGCCCACGGGAAACCGTAGTCTATTTTATACCCGCCGGAGAACACCGAACCGATGTCAGACGAGATAGAACTCCTCGAAGTCGAGCGTGACCAGTCACTCGAAGACAGTGCCGCGACCCTGCGTGCGCTTGCGGGACTCCTCGAGCCTCCCGGCGACAAACTCACTGTCGCTATCGGCGGCGAGTCGACCACACCTCCCGCCGCGGAAGAGGAGGCAGAGCTCGAACTTGAACTCATCAAAGAGGATGACGGGTTCGGACTCGAAATCGAGATCGAGTGGGAGGCAGTCGAGAGTGAGGAAGCGGACGAGGAGGAGAGTGAGGAAGAAGGTGAGAAAGCAGAGGAGGAAGAGGAAAAGAAGAGAGTGAGGAAGAAGGTGAGAAAGCGGAGGAGGAGTAGAAAGAGGGCAGCGGAGGAGAAGAGGACGAGAGAAAGAAAGGGTACAGACGGGAGTAGCCGGGGTGGCTGGAGACACTGGCGTTTGCGGTGGAGAGGCGACGAACAGACGAACTGTTATTTTTCAGCCAGTGGCGGTTCGGTTGTTGTTCGAGTGGTCCCGGCACAGTCTGTGGAGTCAGTCGTCGAGCAGGCGTCGGCGGGCGAGCGTGACCAGCGCAGCGACCCAGACGAGCAGTTCGACGGCCGACGCGCGGGTGCCGACGTAGAAGGCGGCGAACTCGACGGGCGGCAGTTGGACCTGAGACTCGTGTTCGACAACCGGCCAGAGGAGAAATCGGGTGTCCTCGGGACGACCGTTTACGATCATCTGTGCGGCATCGAGTGCGAGATGCGACGCCCAGCCGACTGCGACGGCCAGCCACGCCCGGTTACGAGTGGCGAGCGCCAGCGGCGCGACGAGTGCGAACACCGAGTGTGTGACTGTGTGGTACTGGTCGACCACCCCGAGCGACCCGAGCGGTTTGTCGACAAGATCCGGCAGTGCCGCGCCAACGACCACCGGCATCACCGGGAGCCGCAACACCACCGCCAGCAGGTACCCTGCCACGGGGTGTGTCGGATACAGCATATTATCTGATCTGACGAGAAACGTCTATACGCTTTCGCTCCCCCGACCAGTTGTGTCGGGACATCGGTGACGAGTAAGGGATTGTCGGCTCCTGTGCCCGACAACAGGGGGTGTGGCTTATCGAGTGTGATGTGCTCCGGGGGAACCGCTTTATTCTTGGGTATCTCCAGTCTGGTATGTCGAGTTTCCAGTCACTCTCACAGGAGCTGATCGGTGGCATCGCCGGTGCTGTGCGCGACGCGAGCCCGCGACTCGTGGTCGTGGTGTTGTTTCTGGCTGTGGCGGCCGTGCTCGTGTGACTGGTGGTTAGCCGGGTGAGCGGCCCGCTTGTGGGTATCGCGGGTAACCCGGCCGAGCGGCGGTTCCTGGAGGTTGCCCTGCGGGTAGTCCTCTGGTTTGGAAGCAGTCTGGTCGCGCTCTCGCTGCTCGGATTCCAGCAGCTCGCGACCGCGCTCGGGACGGCGTCGGGCTTTCTGGCACTCGCTGTCGCCTACGCGCTCCGCGACGCGCTCAGCGAGGTGATCGCCGGGGTGTATCTCATCCAGGACGACCGGTTTGTCCAGGGCCGGCGTGTCAGCACCGACGACCGGACGGGGACGATACGAGATGTTGGGCTCCGGCGCACGACACTCCGCGACGAGGAGACCGACGCGGTAATTATCATCGCCAACAACCGTATCGAACCACGCTGGACACTGCACGATGAACGGTGAGCGATGTAGACAGCCCGCAATCTCGAAAACCGAGATGCGGCGAACGGTGGAACCTGCGACGAGAGCGTGAGAACCGTGCCGAACTGAGAGCTATGAGAAGGGAACCTGCGACCGCCTGGAGGGTCACAGTTCGCCGCCAACTGGACCGCAGAGGGCAGACGGCACCGACCGAGAGTCGCGAGCGCGGTCACGTCGTCGTCTCCTCGTCATCGTGGCTGTCGTTGTTCTCGACGGCGTCCAGTTCGATAACGGGAAACATCTTCAGCACCGCGAGGAAAAACAGCGTACACATTGCGAGGGTCCCGGCGACAGACGCCACCTCGATGGGGCTGGGAAAGTAGTGGCCAGGCACGGCCTCGTACAGCGAGAACGCGGGGTGCTCGATACCCTCGACGACGAACAGCACCTGCTCCGAGAGCGTCGCGTACAGCACGAACACCGACGCGAGCACCGACCGTCCTGGGGTGAACGCGCTCGGTCTGAGTGTCTGTGCGAAGACGTAGATGAGCGTCAGTGTAAGGAGACTGATACCGACGACGTATATCGGGTTGTCTAGTTTTGCCGCCATCACCGTTCCGGCGTCCATTGTCGGCGCGTAGACACTGCTTATCACCTGCTGGGACTGTAGCCAGGCAAACATCAGGGAGAACAGACCGAGCCATATCGTCAGCCCGCGTAGCATCTCGTCGGTCAGGATGTGGTCCCAGTCGTAGGCCCGGCGGAGTGTCGCGGCGACTATGATAACACCGGCGATAGCCGAGGTGAGCGCGATGCTCAGGAACTGGGGTCCCTGGATGGCCCCCCGCCAACCGGGCATCGATGGCAGCAGCGAGAACAGCCACGGGATCACACCGCCGTGCAGCAGGAGCGGCGCGAGCACGATGATACCCAGCGCGAGCCACCAGACCACCCGCTGGCTGATATCGTCCTCCCTCTCGGTGTAGCCGACCGTGATGATACTGTACAGCGGGCCGAAGTGGTCGGGAAGCTGGTCGCGCAGACGGTGGATATCGTACCGGAGCGTCAGCGCCAGATACGTCGTCGTCAGCACGAAGTACAGCACGAGAACGGCGATACCCCAGGTCAGCGGTGAGGTTTGCACCGTCCAAGTGTACGCCGGAATGACACTCGAGACCAGTCGGTCGGGTCGGCTGGTGTGGATGATGATGTACAGACCGGACATACCGAGCGCGCCGATAGTCAGCAGTTCGGCCAACCGAGCGACCGGCCGGTAGCGGTCTATCCCGAACAGTCGGACCACCGCCGAGAGGATAATCCCGCCGTGAGCGATGCCGACCCACCACATGAATGCGCCGATGTACAGCCCCCAGGTGACACCACCACTACCCCAGTCCGCGAGCCACGTGACGATGAGGCCGTTCTCGAGCTGCCAGCCCCACCCCACAAGCCAGACCAACGCAACGAGCGTTGCCACACCGCCGATCAGGTAGTACCATCTCGAGGTATCTTTTGTCGGGCGGACGATATCCGCCGGGGTCGACTCCTTCGAACTCATGCGCTCTCACCCTTGCCGTAGTACGCTGTGCAAAAATCTTTTTTTGTTATCTCACCTGTCGCGGGTCGCCGAGCGTCGCGAGTCGTCTGCACCCCCAGATCGGCGTCGTAATCGGTTTCCGCGGGTTTCTCGTGGACCTCTGTCCGCCTCTCGCCCATCGGGCAGAGCGAGTCCGTTTTTTTATCGGGGTGTGCCGGGTTGTCGTTGGTCATGTCGTCTGTGCTCATCTGTTTTCCTCCGCCTGCGTGTGCCTGCCGTCGCGCTTCGGTCCTCGGTTTGCTGTCTATTCGACGATGATACCGCCGTAGTGCCCCAGATTTGCGTGGGGGATACACTTGTACAGGAACGCACCACTGCTGTTGAGTGTCTGCTCGTGGGTGGAGCCTGAGCTCTGGCGACCGGAGTCCTCAAAGTCAAAGTCACTCTCGGTCTGTGTGACCGAGTGACCGTTCGATTTCCACTCCCAGGTTATCGTCGTCCCGCTGTCAATGCGAACCGCCGCGGGGTCGTACTGGTACTGGCGGTTGCGTCCAACCTCGATGAGGAGTTCATCCGTGCCGGTCTCGTCCACGATGCTGCCGGTCCCGTCGTAGTTATTCGCGTTGTTGTCACTCAGATAGGTGTCGACCTGTTGCTGCGGGTCGGTGTCACTGCCGTTGTCACCGCCGTTGCCGCTGCTGTCGCCGTCACCGTCACCACCGACACACCCCGCGAGCCCTGCTATCAGTGCTGTGCCGCCCGCCATCAGTGCCGTCCGTCTGTCTAGGTCGAACTCAGTCATTGTACTTCGAGACGTTCTCAACGCTATTCCAGGTTTAAACCTTCGAATCATCCCAGCCTGCTGGATTCCGCCCGAGGAGGGGGTCGTGACCGGTCATGAGCTCTGTCCCCGGTGTCTCGTGGCCTGCTGTCGGCCTCGTCGTCCCTACGTATAGGCTGAACAGGCGCAATACACGCCGTTCACGGCGTGGATACGCGCCGTCAGTTGAGAGAGAATCCACGTTTGACGCCCCCTGTTGAGTTTCAGAAGACCGGCGTTTAATTGACAGGCCGCACTACTGTGGTGTAGGAATCGGCCGGAACGGAGCGGATTCCGAACCGTCCTACGGAGGCGGCCTGTCCGCCCACGAAACGAGGCAGTATCCGAAAGGGCAGTCGGTGAACATCACATCTTCGAAGGGTGTGCCGACTGCTCAAAGCGAGCAACGCGATACCCTCGACTCTGTCGGCGCCTGCTGGCGTCCCCGTGGTCAAAACAACACCGGAGCGCCGTACACGATTGAGGATAGTGGTAACGGCGGCTTGGCACCGCCAGCAGTCCACCAGTCCGATACCGTGGGACTACCCGCGCCTGAAAGGACTGGAGTCCGCCGATTGTACTGCAAACCTGAAACTCCCACCGCTCGGGATTCCTCCGCGCTCACGCGGAGGAGGATGTCAAGAGCTCTGTCCCCCGGAACCGGGTGTCTCGTACACCGTGGATGTGGCCTGCTGTCGGAGCGACCAGCGGGCCTCGTCTGCTCATCCTCGCCGGTAGATCCCACTGGCTCTCACAGAACCTGTGATGCCGGCGATGGCAGGGGAGAGCGGTCCACAACGGGTAAGCCCGGGGACGACCCATGCACGGCCGTGTCCGATTCGCCGCCGGTGCCGCCGTTCGTGGCGCTCGCAGTCGCAATCGTCGCCATCAGCACCGGTGCCGTGCTCGTTCGTCTCAGCGACGCCCCCTCGGCGGTGGCGGCATTCTATCGGGTGTTGTTCACGACACTCCCGCTTCTCCCGGTTGCGGTCTGGCGGTACCGGTCGGCGTTCCGTCGCATCGGCGGGCGGGACCTGCTCGGGGCCGGACTCGCGGGTGTCGCACTCGCGGTGCACTTTGCGGCCTGGTTCGAGAGTCTGGAGTGGACGAGTGTCGCCGCGAGTGTCACACTGGTCCAGTCACAGCCGTTGTTCGTCGCTGTCGGCGCGTGGCTCCTGTTGCGCGAGCGACTCACCCGGCGGATGCTCGCCGGCATCCTCGTCGCGGTTGTCGGGATGGCGGCGATGTCGACCGGCGACCTGCTCGGCGGTGTGCTCGTCGGGCCGGACCCGCTCCTCGGAAACGGTCTCGCCGTCCTCGGCGCGGTGATGGCCGCCGGCTACGTGCTCGCCGGCCGGTCACTCCGCCGGCGTGTCGCCCTCGTCCCGTACGTCGTCGTGGTCTACAGCGTCTGTACGGTCTGTCTGCTCGCAATCGCCCTGCTCCAGGGTGGTCCGCTGGTGGGGTACCCCGCGAGTGAGTGGCTGGTGTTTGTCGGTCTCGCTGTCGGACCGGGACTGCTCGGTCACACTGTTATCAACTGGACACTCGCCCATCTCGAATCGAGCGTCGTCTCGGTCTCGCTGCTGGGTGAACCAATCGGGGCGACAGTTCTCGCGGTCGCACTGCTCGGTGAGGATCCGACAGTGTTCACTGTCGTCGGCGGGGTTGTCCTGCTGGCGGGCATCTACCTGACCGCGATGGACCGCGAGCGCGCCGCGTCGACCGACGACCCCGACCCGTCCGGGGAGCGGGCAGATTAGCTCAGGTCAGGAACCGTCGGTAGCTGTCCGGCAGTCGGCGGACCGCCTCGTCGGTCGACAGCGGCTCCGGTCTGTGTCCGCTCAGTGTGTGCCAGTACAGCACCGTCTCGTCGTCGAACTCACCGGCGATCGCGGCGACTGTCTTTGCGGTGTATGTCGGGTCGAGTGTCAGCCCGTACAGCGCGGCCAACTTCTGTACCCGCTCGCCGACTCGACTCGGCTCCGCGTAGCCCGGTCCGAGATAGCCGTCGACCAGCGTGATGTCCGCCCGACTGTACGTGACGGGCAGATCGAGCAACGCGGCGGTGCGGTTCGCCAGCCGCGAAACAAACAACCGGTTCGCGGCGTACCGCTCGGCGACACGCACACCGACCACCCGGGTGTCGAGGTCGGTGCTGTCTAGCCCGACCACCAGTCCGGCGAGAGTTCCGCCGCTGCTCGCCGGTACCACCACCACATCCGGCCGGGGGGACACACCCCGGTCGACCTGCCGCGCGAGCTCCTGTGCCCCACGGACGAACCCGACCGTTCCGACCGGCGAGGACCCACCGAGCGGCACGTACGATAGCCCCCGCCGCAGAGTGGCGAGTCGTGCCCGGAGCAACGACGCCGGGAACAACACCTGCGAGCGGGCCAGGTGCAGGTCCGGGTCGAACCGGGCCAGCGAACGCAGATTCTCGCGGACGTACCCGGTGACCGGTTGTGGGAACTGCACTGCCCGCGGTTCCAGCCCTACCTCGCGGGCGTACGCCGCCGTCGCCAGCACGTGGTTGCTCCCGACCCCACCGCCCGTGAGCACCGCCGTGCAACCGGCATCCAGCGCCGCCCCCAATAAAAACTCCAGCTTGCGCACCTTGTTGCCACCGTAGAGCTGCCCACTCCTGTCCCCGCGTTTCAGATACAGCTCCGACACCCCGAGCGCCGCCCCCAGTTCCGGCGCAGCCTCGACCGCCGTCGGAAACGACCCGAGGTCGACCCGTGGAACCCCTGTCGTGACGCTCATACCTACACTCGAATCGGCCAGGATTTATTCCGTGTGGTCGGCCTGCAACGATCCGACTCCCAACCGGCTCGGAGGCTCCGTGTGTGCTCCGCCCCGGTACCGACAGCAGTTCCGTGCCGACCTCGATCCCGGGATCGACTCAACCGGTCCTCGGGTGTGGGCGCCCTGTGGAATCTGGTCGACAGCTCTGTCGGATGGGGCCGTTTAGCAGTATCGGGTTTCGTGCCTCCTGTCGAGTAATCCCGCTCCTCAGGGACGGCTGTCCCCGGTTGCCGTCTGCCGGTGCCAGACCTCGTCTGTCTCTTGCCACGCGTTCGTACGAGTCGCCTCACGACCTCAACGCCTCGACGCTCCGTGAGACACCAGGGCGTCTGTCTGTCGGAGACCGCGACAGTCGGGTGGAACGGCAGGCAGTGGTCGTCACCGTTTTGTTCCTCGACAGGCTACAAAAATCAATGCGAGATCCTGCGTCGCTGTCTGTGACCATCGTCGACGGGTACGTCGACGAACCGGCACACTTCGGCGTCCCGCCGTATATCTCGACGTACCCACGCAACGTCGCCGGTGCGCTCGTGGATGCCGGTGTCCCGTCGGGACAGGTCACGTACCACACGATCGACGCGCTCCGCGAGAAACGGGAGCGCTGGCGCGACGTGGAGGAGGCGGATCTCATGATCTACGTCGGTGGGATGACTGTCCCGGGGAGCTACGTCGGTGGCACACCCGCCGAACCCGAGGAGGTCCGCCGCCTCGGTTGGACGGCCGAGGGAACAACACTCCTAGGCGGCCCAGTCCGGTTCGGTGTCGGCGACGCGAACGAGGGGGCAACTGAAACCGAGCGCGACGATCTCGACTACGACTTCGTCGCGAAAGGTGATATCGAGGCGGCGGCATACGACCTCGTACACGGCGGGATGGAGGGGTTCGGTGACCGGATGCGCGACAACGATGAACTCGGACGGTGGGCCGGTGCCGGCGCGTTCATCGTCGAGCAACACCCCAATCACCCCGAGTACCTCATCTGTGAACTCGAAACCTCCCGTGGCTGTCCTTACCGTTGCTCGTTCTGCACGGAACCGCTGTACGGTGCCGCACCGAGTTTCCGCACACCGGAGGCTGTGGTTGAGGAGGTGGCCGAGCTCGCCGACCGCGGCGTCTCACACTTTCGTCTCGGCCGACAGGCCGACATCCTCGCGTACGGCGGTGACGGCGAGGCACCCAACCCCGACGCGCTCCGGAAGCTGTACAGCGGTATCCGCGAGGCGGTCCCCGATCTCGGGACCCTCCACCTCGACAATATGAACCCGATCACCATCGTCCGGTGGCCCGAGAAGTCACGGGAGGGGATCCGTATTATCGCCGAACACAACACGGCCGGTGACACCGCCGCGTTCGGGCTGGAGTCGGCAGACCCCCTCGTCCAGGAGAAGAACAACCTCAACGTGACCACCGAGGAGTGTTTCCGGGCGGTGAAGATCGTCAACGAGGCGGCGGGCTGGCGACCCGGTGAGGACCCCGCCGACGCGCCGACACACGGGTCGAACGCGGCCCGCCGTCTGCCGAAACTCCTGCCGGGTATCAACCTCCTCCACGGTTTGCAGGGTGAGCGTCGGGAGACGTTCGACCACAACAAGGAGTTTCTCCAGCGGGTCTACGATGCCGGACTCGTGCTCCGACGGGTCAACATCCGGCAGGTGATGGCCTTCTCCGGTACCGAGATGTCCGACACCGGCGCGGAGATCGCCCATGACCACAAGAAACTGTTCAAACAGTACAAACAGGAGGTCCGCGAGGAGATCGACAACCCGATGCTGGAGCGTGTCGCGCCGCCAGGCACCCTGCTGCCCGACGTCCATCTCGAATACCACCAGGACGGCAAGACGTTCGGCCGACAGCTCGGCACATACCCGCTACTGGTGGCTGTGCCGGGTGAGCGCCCGCTCGGGTCGGTCATCGACGTCGCGATAACCGACCACGGCTACCGCTCTGTGACGGGTGTGCCCCACCCGCTCGACGTGAACGCCGCGTCGATGGACGAACTCACCACTATCCCGGGTGTCGGGAGCCAGCGGGCCGGCGATATCCTCGTCGACCGACCCCACAAGTCGGTGCCCGACATCGCACAACTGTCACAGTTCGTCGAGGTTCGCTCCTCCGGCGCCGACTGACTCCGCTCGGTGACCCCCTCCGCGCTCGACCAGCTGTCTCGTGTCGCTCGAACGACCCGCCGACCGATACCCGGACACGTATCAGATTTCCAGGTATAGCTTTTTTTACCCAGGATACAATATCCGAGTGAGACGACGGACGCGTGCCCGAGGACAGGTCGGAGCGGTCACAGTTCACGAGGTGAAACCCGGCATGAAAAAGGAACAGACAGGATTCGACGGCACGACGGACAGCGACACCACCCGACGCGAGGGGTCGGGAGAGCAGACAGACGAACACGCCACAGGAGTCGGTAACCGGCGGCAGTTCCTCCTCGGTGTGGGCGCCGCAACCGCGTTCCTCGCCGGTTGCGTCGGCGGTGACGACGACGGCAACGGGAGTGACAACGGTAACGATAATACCGGCAACGGTGGTGACGACAGTACCGGCAACGGCGGCGATGATAATACCGGCAACGGTGGTGACGACAGTACCGGAAGCGGTGGTGACGACAGTACCGGTAGTGGTGGTGACGACAGTACCGGCAGCGGTGGTGACAACACCGGCAGCGGTGGTGACGACAGTACCGGTAGTGGTGGTGACGACAGTGCCGGCAACGGCGGTGATGATAGTCCCGGAAATGGCGGCGACGACAGTACCGGCAACGGTGGTGACGACGGCACTGCATCCGAGGAGTTCTTCAACACAGTAAATTGGTCGTCAGACTTCAGAGTGGTGTTCAATAACGAGGAGCGCGGGACAACCATCGAGTACAGGCGCAATGGCGGAGAGCGGTACATCGCCGGTGAAGATACTGAGGGAAACAACTACGAGTACTATCTCCTTGATGATGCGACGTACATCGTCAACCAGGGCCAGTGTATTACTTACGAGAACCCCCCGGACCAAACTCCGGACGACCCGACAGAGTTCGAGAACATTGAGGACCTGGAGGCACAGCAACCCGATATCACGCAGGTCGGAACAGACACAGTCGACGGGGACCCCGTGACCGTGTACGAGGTCGACGGCGAGACGACCTACACGATGTACGTTCTCGAATCAGGGTTCCCGCGCCGGATCGAGACCCCGCAAGGGGATAGCAACTACTACGACTGGGGAGACACGGAGCCGATTGAGCCACCGGATCTGGAGTGCATGTCACCCGGCGGTGGCGGCGGCGACGGCGGCAACGGCGGCGGTGGCGGCGACGGCGGCGGCTACCCCTGACCGACAACCGCTCTTCGCACCCTCGGCGGTGTGTCGACGGTTGATGAACCGCTGGTTACTCACTCGTGTCGTGTCGCTCCCCGGCATCGACCGGTTCCATCCCCTCGACGTGCTCGGTGTACCGGTCGGCGACGTAGAACAGGGGGTTCCCGGGGTCGAGCTCCTCCCGGAGGACACCGGCCGGGACACCACCGACGAGGCTGCCCGTCTCGACCGTTGTCTGCTCGCGGACGAGCGCCTTCGCGGCGACGATGCTCCGCGACTCCAGCACGGCATCGTCGAGCACTGTCGCGTGCATACCGACGAGACTTCGCTCCCCGACGGTCGCGTTGTGGACGATGGCGTTGTGTCCGACCGCTGCGCGCTCGGCCAGCACGACATCGTCGGCCAGACCGTCGGCGTGGATAGTGACGTTGTCCTGTACGTTCGCCCGCTCGCGGAGTTCGACCGACCCGCCGTCGGCGCGGATGACCGCCCCGGGAAACACAGTTGCGTCCGGACCGACGGTCACGTCACCGATCAGTATCGCCGCCGGGTCGACGTAGGCCGACTCCGCGACCTCGGGTTCGGTCCCGCGGAATTTGCGTCGCATACCCACCCTTGTCCGCCGACGGTCTAAAGACCGGGGACAGATCGGTGAGGCGGCCCCGTGTACACTCCACGGAGCAGTCGGACACGACTCCGGTAGAGTTACACCCCTCGGGGTCGACGGAGAGACACGAA
>KE356579.1:1170040-1180862 GCA_000416085.1 halophilic archaeon J07HX64
ACGGATGAACCCGATAAAGGACAGCGTGCACGATTACATCACGCTCGACCCGGTTGCGGCGGATCTGCTGGACACGCCCACTGTCCAGCGACTCCGCCACATAAAACAGCTCTCGACGGTTCGGCTGGTCTTTCCATCGGCCAATCACACGCGACTGGAGCACAGTCTGGGTGTCTATCATCTGGCGGACACGGCACTGTCACATCTCGATGTCGACACCGAGCGGGCGGGGCACGTCCGGGCGGCCGCGCTGTTGCACGACGTGGGGCACGGTCCCTACGGCCACCAGACGGAACGGCTCATCCAGCGACGGACCGGGATGGACCACGACGAGGTCGGGTGGCTGCTGACCGACCCCGACCGGCCGGTCTGTCGGGCGCTGGAGCGACACGGACTCGACCCGGAGCGTGTCGCCGCGTACGTCGCCGGTGAGGGGGCGCTCGGCCAGCTCGTCTCGGGTGAACTCGACGTCGACCGGATGGACTATCTGGTCCGGGATGCCCACCACACCGGCGTCCCGTACGGCAGTATCGACCACGAGCGACTGGCCCGACAGCTACACATCGAGGACGGCGCGCTCGTGCTCGGCGAGGGGAACGTCGCCACCGCGGAGTCGATGCTGCTCGCCCGGTCACTGATGAACGCCACCGTCTACCGTCACCACGTCTCCCGGGTCGCCGGTACGATGGTCGAGCGCGCGAGCGAGGTGTATCTCGAACGGACCGACACCACCGTCGAGGAGTTCCGCCGGATGGCCGACCACGACCTGCTGGTGGCGCTCGTGGAGACGGTTCCGGAGTTCGGCCGGCGCATTGAGCGCCGGAACCTCTACAAGCGCGCGGTCTGGGCCAGACTCGAGGACGTTCCCCGCGGCACGGTGGAGGTCGGTCACGAGGGCGAGCGGCGGGCCGAGCGCGAGATATGCGAGCGTGCGGGTGTCGAACCACACGAGGTGCTGGTCGACGTTCCGCCGCGGCCGGCGCTAAAGGAGTCTGCCACGAACGTGGTCGTGGACGGCGTCGTCCAGCGACTCGAGGACGCCTCGGAGCTCGTCGCCAGTATCCGGGCCGCCGAGCGTGCCCGCTGGCGACTCGGCGTCTACTGTCCCCCCGAGCACGTCGACCCCGTTTCCGAGGCCGCACGGGATCTGCTCGGCGTCCGAGACCCCACCTGAGCCGACCGCACACCTCCTGTCCGGGGTGTCGGAACATCCACTACCTGTTGGAGGACCGGCATCCTCACCGGGTCGAGATAGGAACAGCCAATTGCGAGCGCACCCACCTTCGAACGAGAACAACTGTTGTACCCATATCACACCCGGCAGCCGTCGGAACACGACCGGGAGCGCCGGAGCGTCGGTCGGAGGTCGACCTGATGGCCCTCGACACCGGACGCCTGGCGTCGGTCTGGCGGCGAGTCGCGTCGCTGTCCTGGCCGGTGATGGTCGAACAGGTGACCCGGACACTGATGCGGACGACCGATATCCTCGTGACGGCGCTTTTCTCACCGCTTGCGGTCGCCGCGATCGGTCTCGCCGACCTGTACGCCAGACTGCCGCTGCGCATCGGTCTCGGACTCGGCACGGGCGCGATTGCGCTCTCCAGCCAGGACACCGGTAGCGGTGCGACGACCAACCGCGACGAGGTGGTCACACAGGCGGTTCTGCTCGGAGCACTCACCGGGATTCCGTTTGCTGTTTTCGGTGTGCTGTTCGGCGAGCAGGCCATCGCCGTGCTCGGGTTCTGGGCCGACCGCGACGAGATGAGCCAGGTGGCCGACCTCGGCGGCACCTACCTCGCTATCATCTTCCTGACCGCACCCGCCAGACACGTCGCGCTCATCGGTGCTCGCGCACTCCAAGGGACCGGCGACACGCGCACCCCGATGTATGTCAACATCACCTCGAACGGTCTCAACATCCTGCTCTCGCTCGTGCTCGGTCTCGGCCTGTTCGGTGCCCCGCGACTCGAGATCGTCGGTGTCGGTCTCGCAACCGCCTTCGGCAACGTGTTCACCGCGGTCGCGTTTCTGACCGCGCTCGCAACCGACTGGACACCGGCCGACCTTGTCTACCCGCGCAATCTCGTCATCGCCAAGCAGTTACTCGTCGTCTCGGCACCGAAGATCGGTGAGGGGTTTGTCGCGACGGCTGTCGAGTTCCCGTTCAACGCACTCCTGTTGTTTTTCGGTGCCGAGGTAAACGCGGCCTACCAGATCGGCCGGCGGGTCTACCAGCAGGTCACCAGCCCGCTCTCGCGGGGTCTCAATATCGGCGCGAGCATCGTCGTCGGGCAGTCACTGGGCGAGGGTGACCCCGGTCGGGCGCGGTTCGACGGCTGGGCCACCGCCGCACTCGGCCTCCTGACTGTCGGCGCACTCGGTGTTGTGCTCGCCGTGCTGGCCGAACCGCTCGTCGAACTGTTCACCGACGACCCCGCGACGCTGCCGGTCGCCGCGGCCTTTGCGTTTACCTACGGCGTGACCGCCCCGTTCACCGCGCTGTATATTACACTCTCCGGCGCGCTCCAGGGCGGCAGCGACACGAAGACACCGCTTCTCGCCCGCACAGTCGGTCTGCTCGTGTTCTACCTCGGGTTCTCGACGCTCACGAGTGTCTATCTTGACTGGGGTGTGTTCGGCATCTACGTCGGCATCGTCCTGTACTACGCCTCGGCGTTTCTCGTGGTCGCCGCCGGGTTCCGGTACGGCGACTGGGCGACCCGCGCCACCGAGATGATGACCGAGCGCGGGAGCACCGCCGACGACGACTGAGTCTCGGGTGAGATTTGCACACGACGCACTGACGACCCGAGAGGTGAGACCCCTGTCCCGTTTTGTCCCACTCGCAGTTCCCGCCGTGTGTATCCCCGACAGCAGGGGGGTGGTCTGCAAGAGATAAGTGGGTCGAACGCCATCAGTTGGCATAGACTGAATGTTACAATCCTATCACACAGGCCGTCGTGAGACACCGACACGGTTCACACACGGGTGGCGGGTCGACCGGTACCCGCGTCGAGACGCTCGGGACAGGTACCATCGGCGAGCAACGTGGCGGTCGGCGCGACCAACGAGCGGCGTGTCCTCGCCGGTCTGTACACCGGGGGGTGACAGATGGTAGACCGGCCGCCCGACGGCTACTCGACCCAGCGGTATCTCGCCGCCAAGCGCACCGTCGACGACCGCGCGCTGAACGCACGGGTGTTCGAGGAGACCGTGGCGTTTCTGTCCGACTGTGACCCGCCGGCCCAGATTGTGGAGGTGGCCGCCGGCATCGGGACGATGTTGGAGCGACTCCTCGAGCGCGACGCCCTCCCCGGCGAGGTGGAGTACACGATGCTTGATATCGACCCGGAGAGTATCGCTGCCGCCGAGCAACGACTCCCCGAGCAGGCACGCTCGCTGGGCTACACGGTCGAAACCCACGACGGACAGCGTCTGGCGGGTGGGTTCCGGGAGTCGGCCCCCTCCTTCGAGGTCACACTGTCGCGGTCGGACCGCCGAGTCCGGGTCCGGGCCGGGACTGCCGACGCGTTCCCGTTCGCGGCGGGGACCGACCGGACGTGGGACCTCCTCATCGCGGCTGCGTTCCTCGATATCGTTCCCGGGAGCAACAGACTGGAGACCCTGTTCGAGATGGTCCCCGGGGGTGGGTACTATACCCCGATCACCTTCGACGGCGCGAGCCGGTTTGTTCCGGCTGTCGACCGGTTGTTCGACCGGCGACTGGAGCAACGCTGGCACGCCGGGATGCGCGCCGGTGACGACCCGAACGACCCGCGGGCGGGGTCGCGGCTGCCGGTCCGGGTCGCGGAGGCGGGCGGCACTGTCGAGTCGATTGGCGGGTCGAGCTGGGTGGTTCGCCCGGAGCCCGGACCGGACGGGACCGGCTACCCCGGCGAGGAGGCGTACTTCCTGTTTCACGTGCTCCAGTTCGTCGAGCAGTCGCTGATGGCCGACCCACAGCTCGACGACAACCGGGTCCGTGAGTGGGTTGCCGACCGCCGCAACCGGGTCGGCGAGGCGACCCTGCGCTACATCGCGCACAATCTCGATGCGTTCGGTCGCGTCGACGAGCCCTGAGACGATACGGAGTCCGAGTGTCGATACGATCCTCAGGCCTCACGTCGACACCTGTCTCGAGGTCCGGTCAGTCACGACGCTGGAGACGGGCACACAGTCTCCGAACGGTCCCCGAGACAGGACAGTACAGCGAGGGGCCCGCTTGCCGAAGGGGATCTCTCACAGTAGACGAGTGACACCGCCACAGTCAGACCGTTCGATGGGTGTCGGCTCCCAGCCGTTCGAGGAGTTCCAGGTCGACCGCCGTGTCGTTGTACAGCAGCCCGAATATGTTACAGTTGAGTAACTTCGCCCCGCGCAGGTCGACACGGGAGATATCGGCCCCGCCGAGGTCCACCTCGTAGAGATCTGCGTCTTTTAGTGTCGTGTCCTGGAGGTCGGCGTCCCGGAGGGTCACGTCTTGAAATCCCGCGTCCTCGAGTGTCGCGCCTCGGAGGTCGGTATCCCGGAGGTCGGCGTCTCGAAGATCCGTCCCCCGGATATTAGCCTTCCGGAGAGTCCCGTCCCGGAGGGTCACACCTCGGAGGGTCATCCCGGAGAGCACCGCCCCCCGGAGGGTCGCCTCGTCGAGCGACACGTCACGGAGGTTCGCTCCCCGGAGGTCTGCACCACAGAGGTTTGCCTCTCGGAGGTTCGCCCCGCGGAGGTTCGCACCCTGGAGAACCGCGTTCTGGAGGCTCACACCCCGGAGATCAGCGTCCGGCTGGATATCGTCCTCGCTGATATCCGCGTCGTCCGGGAGTCTCATCGGGTGTAGAAGGGGTGGCTGTGGAATTGAGGGTTGCGGTTGTGTCGTACCCGGCGACTTCTCTGTAGCCATCCTGCAGGTATCGGTTGCACACACAGTCTGTCCCCGCCGGTGGAGCGCCGTGCTCACCGTCCGACTGTCGACACCCGGAGACGAGTCGTCCACGGTGAACACTCCCGGCGGTCGCGCCGGATTCTGTCGCCGGACCTGGAACCGTGTGGACACAGAGTAAAGAGATATACCCGTGAACGGCATACATCGAACTGTGCCGACAATAGAGTACAACGATGAACAGGTCGACTGTGAGACGGGTCGCAAACTCCGGGACGTGCTTCTCGAACACGACTTGAGCCCTCACACAGGCGCGACGAATCTCCTCAACTGTAACGGTCACGGCACGTGTGGGACCTGCGCTATCAGACTCACCGAGGGACCGGTCCGTGCCGACCAGCAGGCAACGCGACTGAAACTGGCCAGACACGACGAGATGGAGACTGTCCGTCTGGCCTGTCAGTACACAGTCACCGACGATATCGTCATCGAACAGCCCTGAGCCCCCACCGAGGGGCACTGGAGAGAGCCAAATCCGTCGACGCTCGGCGTAACAAGTGAAGCGACACGGACAGGTTGTGCGGGTATCCGGCGAACTCGAACAGGACGGCAACCCCCCATGATTCTGTCATCGTGCCGCTTATTAGGTGCAAAACCTAGTAATCGTATGGTGAATGCTGAGGGTAGTTCCTCCAGCGAACAGAACCAAGTAGAGAACGGTAATCGGATACGAGCGGACGGAGAGACGGGAGTCTCTACGAGTCGGCGAGCGTTTCTTGGCGGCCAGTGGCACCGGAGCGGCGCTCGCGATGGCCGGATGTCTCGGTGGCGGTAGTGGAACACTAACCGTGTCCACGTGGAGTGGCACAAACGTCGAGGTGTTCCGGAACACTATCAAGCCGATGTACGAGGAACAGACCGGAAACGACCTCAAGGTGGTCGGCAACTGGAACAACATCCTCGGCAAGATCAGACAGTCGGGCGGCGACCCGCCGTTTGACCTGACTGTCGGCAGTAACCGTGATCACTATCTTGGCGATCAGGACGACCTCTGGGAGCCGATCCGGTATGACAATATCCCGAACGCTGACACGGTCAAGTCGACGCTGGACAACAATCTGGAGAGCGACCGGGGTGTTCCGGTGGCCTACGGGGTCATGGGTTACGCGTACAACGCCGACGAGATGGACTTCCAGTTGAGCTCCTGGCGTGACCTCGTGACACAGGACGTCGATATGAATCTCGCACTTCCTGGTTCGTACTTCTTCAACACGGTGATAATGGGCGCAATCGCTACCGACGAGGCGCCGATGGAACAGGAACTGTACAGCGACAGTCAGCGGGACCTGATCTTCGAGACACTGCGGGAGATGCCAATCTCGAAGTTCTACGAGGGGGCCCAGGACCTGTGGACGTCGATGTCACAGGGTGTGACCGACGTGGGACAGTACTTTTACGCGTACAGTCGCAAACGGGACCAGACCGGTGATATGAACATCGGTATCCAGGTTCCCGACAGGACAATGGGGTACGTGGACCACTATCAGGTTGCCCGTGGCAGCAGTAACCGCCAGTCGGCGGAGGAGTTCATCAACTTCCTGCTGCAGGAGGATGTTCAGACGGCGTACGCCGAGGAGTTCAATCTCGGGATGGCGAGCAAAGAGGCGACCCACCCCGAGGCAACGAGGGCGGAGGTACCGATCGAGAACGCCGAACTCGAGGGCAACACCGTGTTCAAGCAGTACAGCCAGGTTGCTGAGTCGGCGAGCAATCTGAACGACCGGTTCACAGAGTTCCAGACGGAGTTCTAGTCCAGCAGTACCTGATTCACCGTGACACACTCCTCAGACACAGCCACGTTGTCGCGAGCAGTCCCGCGAGACAACACACAGAACGGCACGGGGAAGCCCCGACAGTCCGAGACACGTTACTCTCGGGGGGCACCACCACGGACAACAGGAGGTGGGTAGTGTGCGGACTGTTGTCGAACTCGACGGGGTCCGTGTCGAGTACGGCGAGCTAGTTGCCGTGCGTGATCTCTCCCTGTCGGTCCGTGACGGGGAGTTGTTCTGTCTGCTCGGACCCTCCGGGTGCGGGAAGACGACCACACTACGGACAATCGCGGGGTTTGAATCACCCGACACGGGGCAGGTTGTCCTCGACGGGCGGACCGTCACCGATCTCGCACCGTACGCCAGGGACTGTGCCACGGTGTTCCAGGACTGGGCGCTGTTCCCGAACAAGACGGTCATCGAGAACGTCGCCTTCGGGCAGAAGATGGCAGGTGTCGGCAAGACAGAGCGGCGTGAACAGGCCCGTGACCACCTGGAGACAGTCGAGATGGGTGACTACGAGGACGCGCGCCCGGCAGAGCTGTCCGGCGGGCAGAAACAGCGCATCGCGCTTGCCCGGTCGCTCGCTGTCAACCCCAACGTCCTGTTGCTGGACGAACCGCTGTCGAATCTCGACAAGCGCCTCCGGGAGACGATGCAACTCGAAATAAAGGAGATCCAGGAGCGACTGGACACCCCGATGGTGTACGTCACACACGACCAGGAGGAGGCGTTCACGCTCGCAGACCGGATCGGTGTGATGAACGACGGTAGACTGGTGCAGGTCGGCGACCCGGAGACAGTGTACGACGACCCGGTAGACCAGTTTGTCGAGTCGTTCCTCGGAAACAGCAACTTCCTGTCGGGGCGGGTCGTCGGTTCCGGGACCGACAGACACGACACGGCCCGCCGGGCGGTCACAGTCGAGTTCCCCGCCGTTGGTGCAGAGACACAGCTCTCGGCTGCGAACAGTCTCGCCACCGGCGACGAGGTAACGGCGTCGGTCCGACCGGAGATTGTCGAACTCTCCCCGCTGTCCGGCGGGACAGCCGTTAGCCCCGACGGCGGGACACCGGAGGCGGACACGACCGAGCAACACAACACCGATATCGAACAGGGGGCTGGCAACCGGATGGCACTCATCGGAACAGTCTTAGATGTCGTCTACCGCGGGTCGAGTATCCGGTATCAGGTCGGTGTCGACACAAACGAGAGCGTCGAGCTGTTCGTCGAACGGTCGGTAGCCCGGGCGCCGGACCTGTCTGCCGGTGACCGGGTGCGACTCTCGTGGGATATCACCGCTGTCTACTACTTTGGGCCAGATGGCGCCCGGATCCGCGTATGAGCGACGTCGACACCGCCAGCGGGACCGACCGGGTTCGCGCCGCGTTACAGGCGGCATCCGGCAGTATCTCCCGGACGCGACTCCTGCTGATCCCGTTACTGCTTTTCGACCTGCTCGTGTTCGTCGTACCGATGGGGTATCTCCTCCGTATCAGCTTCGCCAAGCGGTCCGTTGGCGGTGGGGCACTGCAGAAGGGGACCTGGTCGTTCGACGGCTACCAGTATCTGCTCGACTCGTCGGTGGTCGGGACAGTGTTCAGGTGGACGCTACTGTTCGGGGTGGTGGCGACACTGCTTGCGGTCGCGATCGGGACGCTGTACGCGTACGCCGCCTGGCGGGCGTCCGGGACGACACGGACTATCCTGCTGGCCGGTGTCGTGATGTCGATGTTCACCACACTCGTCGTGAAACTGTTCGCCGCCCGTCTGATGCTCTCACCGGAGGGCGCGGTCAACGACACGCTTCTCGCCACCGGGGTACTCGACGGCCGACTGTTGCTCGTGAACAACGAGATCGGTGTGTTGATCGGACAACTGTATATCGTCTTACCGTACACGGTGCTTGCTGTGTACTCCGTGCTGACCGGCCTCGACGAGGGGCTCGTCGAGGCGGCAAACGACCTCGGCGCAACACCGGTGCGGGCTATCCGGGAGGTCGTGTTGCCACACGCGGTCCCGGGGATGGCTGTCGGCGGTATCATCGCCTTTGCGTGGAGTGCCGGGGCGTTTGCGGCGCCACTCCTGCTCGGGTCGGCCTCCGAGCGGACTGTTGCCATCGAGGTGCAGAATCTCCTCGGCCAGTTCAACTACCCGGGCGCTGCCGCGCTCGCGGTTGTCCTGACGACTGTCGTGCTCGTCGTGCTCGCACTCGGGATCGCGTGGCTGCGGCGTCGTGGAGGGCTGAGAGATGTCTGACGAGTCACCCACCCGGACAGACGGGGCCGGTGAGACTGCCAGACCTGGACCGACCACCGGACAGTCGCTGTTCCGTCGTGTCAACGTCGGACGGTGGCTCTTTCGGGCGGGTGTCGGCACCGTGTTCGTGTTCCTGCTCGCACCGGTTGTGGTGGTTGCTGTCACGTCGTTCGGGGACTCGATTACGCCGTCGTTCCCGCCAGCGGAGTTCTCGACACGGTGGTACGAGTCGTTCCTCGAGAGCAGTCGGTGGCAGCGGGCAGCGCGAAACAGTCTGATCGCGGCCGTCGGAACGACCGTGCTCGCGACGGTGGCCGGGACAACGGCAGCACTCGGTGTGAGCAACCTCAGTGCTCGGGCCGAAGGGGCAGTGCTCGGACTCGCGGTGTTGCCGCTTCTGGTGCCCGGGGTCGTTCTCGGGAGTTCACTGCTGGTGTTTCTCGGCGAGTTCGGTCTCCAGCAGAGCTATCTCGCTGTCATCGCGGCCCACTCGCTGTGGGCCACCCCGCTCGCATTCTCGGTGGTGCGGGCGAGTCTGTCCCGGTTCGACCCGCGGTTGCGGGAGGCAGCACTCGACCTCGGTGCGAGTCCGACCCGGGCGTTTGTCGAGGTTGTCGCCCCGAACATCCGGTCCGGACTGCTCGCGGCGGCCCTGATCGCCTTTGTCGTCAGCCTCCAGGAGTTCGTGATGACGCTGTTCGTCTCGGGCCGAGATACCCGCACGATACCGGTCCTGGCGTGGAACGAGCTGCGCAACACTCTGGACCCGGTCGTGAGTGTCGTCTCGACACTGCTGGTCCTCGTTGTCGTTCTCGCGGTGATCATCGGCACCCTGGTTGTCGGTATCGAACGACTGGCGGCAGACACGTGACCTGCTCTCTCTGTGTGGCTATCTAACAGTTGTGTGGGTAGTCAACTCTTTGCTGTCTGACAATCGAGCACGTGAGTTCCCTTTTTGCTGTCTGACAACCGACACGTAGTAACGACCACGCACGTGCTCCGGTGTGACACCCCCTGTGTTCCTACACAGGGGCAACCGGAGACCGACAGGTGGCCTCTGGGGTATCACCGTTTGGTCTCACAGTTCCGTAGAGGCACCGTCTCTAACGGCGGCGACCGCTCCGTCGAAGACATCCGCAGCCTGTGACTCGAGTTGCTGTTCCTCTCCCTCGTGTCGCGGGGAGATGTGGGTGAGCCAGAGCCTGTCGGCCCCAGACTCCGACGCGACCCGTCCCGCATCCCTCGCGGTGGAGTGACCGGTCGAACGGGCCCGGTCGGACTGTGCGTCGGCGAACATCGCGCTGTATATCAGCAACGATGCGTCCGACGCCGCATCCACGACCCCGGATGACGGTCTGGTGTCACCCGGGTACACTATCTTCCGCCCGGGTTTCGGTTCCGACAGCACGTCCTCGGGTTCGACGGTATCCCCGTCCGCTGTCTCGACGGCCTGACCGCTCTGCAGTTTCCCGTACTTCGGTCCTGGGTCGATACCGAGTGCCTGCGCCCGCTCGACTAAGAACTCCCGTTTCTGTGCCTCCTCCACGGAGAACCCGTGGGAGTGCTCCGTGTAGGCTGTCTCGAACGGCTGGATGCTGTACTCGTCTGTCTGTATCGCCGGTTCGTCGCCGCCGTACCCGTGTATCTCGACCGGGTAACTGGGCCACTCGTAGGCACCCTCGATCAGTCTGTGTGCTCGTTCGGTCCGTTGTTCCGGAACGTAGATGTCGAGCTGACTGTCACGCTCGTTCATCTCGAGGGCCTGCACGAGCCCGGGCACCCCGAGCGTGTGATCCGCGTGGAAGTGACTGATGAACACAGCGTCCACGTTCGGAGAGGAGTCGTACCGCAT
>KE356579.1:1180912-1182582 GCA_000416085.1 halophilic archaeon J07HX64
TGGGCAGCCCACCACTCGTTCCAACGGCAGTGACTCGCATACACGAGTCTGTGCCCGAGCGGATGTAAATGTCGCTGAACACGCGTGGGCCGGGCGTCGAATCTGCGGTCGGCTCTGCCGTCGGTGAATCCGGTTCGGTGCTCTGGCCGCACTCGGTAGCCGAACCATCGAATCAGTGATATTACCACCAGTTGTCCTGCAGGATAGAGACCGTATACAGCACGAACAGGGCGCTCAGGAACGTGGTTGTGACTCTGGGAGCGTCACCACACTCTTGATCTCGAACCGTGCCCCTCCGGCTGCTGGCTCGGTCAATTGAATCGTCCAATCGTGAGCAGAGACAATCGCATCAACAATCGAGAGCCCGAGTCCAGTCCCGTTGTCGGCTGTGGAAAACCCCGAGTCGAACACCTGTTCGCGGTCCGAATCAGAGATTCCAGGCCCGTCGTCCTCGATGTAGAAGCCGTCCGTCTCGGACAGTGCTCCAACGCGGATCAGTACGTCCTCTCCCCCGTGTTCGACCGCGTTCCGAAACAGATTCTCCAGGAGCTGTCGGAGACGGTCGGACCCTGTGTTGAACAGTAGATCCGCCTCAATCAGGAGTTCGGCATCACCTGTTTCGACCGACTGCCAGCACGTCTCGGCGACCGATGACAGACGAACCGACTCGACGTCTTCGATATCGTGTCCCTGTCGAGCGACGGCAAGCATATCCGAGATGAGGTCTTCCATCCGGTCGAGTGCACCTACAGCTGTCTCGATATGTTCGCTGTCGGTCTCCTCATGAGCAGTCGAGAGCTCCAGCTGTGCGACGTTGAGCGGATTCCGGAGGTCGTGTGAGACGACGCTCGCAAACTGGTCCAACCGGTCGACCCGGTCCAGCAACCGGTCGCGCCGGAGTTCGTGCTCGAGCATCCGTGCGATGAGCTCCGCAAACAGTGTCTCCTCCTCGGTAAACGGACGGTCACGGGGGGCGTCGGCGACGAAACAGACCGTTCCATATATCTCCTCGCCGATCACAACCGGTGTTCCATGGTAACAGTAGATATCGTGCGCTTCGAAGGCGGGGTCGGTCTCCAATCCCTGATTCGGCGCGTCGTGAAACGCAACCGACTCACCCCGTTCGACCGTCCGCCGGCAGTACGTGGTCGAAAGATCAACCCGAAGGCCTGCCGGAAACTGGCCATCCGGTGGGTCGGTACTGCTGATAGCCTTCCAGTACTCGGCCTGTTGGTCAATTTTCGTCAGGTGGCCGTTGTCGACGTCCAGGTACTCCTCGCCCAGAGAAAGTGCGCGCTCGGCCTTTTTCCCGAATGGGAGATCTGTTGCCATCACCTCTGTAGAGTTCCCGGCGTGCCTGGGCCGCAGTTAATTTGGCTCTGTTCATGAGTGTTGCAAAAAGTTCGGAACAGGTCGGTTAAAACCCTGCTGTGCCGGATACAAACTCCGATAATTGAGGGTATAATAAACTCGATAGTAGATTAAACGCTGCTGAGCGTGTGCCCTGTGTTTTACACTGGATTACACACCAATCTTCCGATAGATCCCGTTGTTCCACTGCACTCGGTAAGAGTCTGACTCGATCTCAACAACTCGAGTCGGAAACATCGCTGGCCCTCACAGAAAGTAACGAACAGCTCCTCTCTGGGTCTGTTCGAACGTGCTGTGGA
>KE356579.1:1182632-1184828 GCA_000416085.1 halophilic archaeon J07HX64
TCCGAGTGCTTCTCCGCGAAACTCTGTGGACAGAAACGTGGTCTCGGCACTCATAGGGTTCGTCATCACCCGGTGAGTGGCTCGGGTGGCGTGTTCGTCATCGGCCACCCGCTCGCACTCGGCGCCGCCCAGAGAGGGTTCCCCCTCAGCTACGCGGCCACTTCGGCGGCCTCGAGGGTGATCTGCACCCCGTTGAACAGAACGTGGCCGATGAGTGGGACGAATAGGCTTCTTGGGCGGTGGTAGCCGACCCCGAACACGACACCTCCGAAGAACAGCTCTTCGATCAGCACGGCGACCAACGTCGAGACTGCGAGGAGCACAAGATAGAACAGCGGGTCCGTCGCCTGCCCCTCGGCCGACTCCGCGGGGGCGACGTCGAGCAGAATAAACAGCGCGGTCGCGACGAACGTCGCCATCGTCAACCCCAGACCTACGGGTGCCCCGTAGAACACTGTCACTCGGCTCGGTCATCTGTACCCGCCTCGGGTGATGCGCCGGCCGAGTCCGCAACTGCTGTCAGTCGCGCTTCGAACTCCTCCTGACGGTCCACGAGGTCCGCATCGGTAGCCTTGGCCGCGTCGACAGCCCGTTCGCAGTACTCACGAACCCGGCTGTTGTTGCCGGCCTCTCGTTCGATTTCGACGAGTGTTTCAATTGCGCCGAGGTGGCGGTCGGGGATACCCAACTCGGCGAAGCGGTCCGCCGCTGTCTGGAGTCGCTCGCGAGCTAGCCCGGGGTCGCCGGTCTCGTACGCCAGTTCGCCAAGATGCGTGAGCGCAATCGCGGCGCCGACCGGGTCCGTGACCGCTTGCATCGCCTCTCGGGCCTGTTTCAGCCGTCTGCGCGCCTGGTCGTACTCCTGACGGTTGCGTGCAATGTCACCGGTGTTCAGGAGTGCAGTGGCCTCCGCGTGTTTGTCACCGATCTCTCTCGCCAGTTCGAGCACCTCCCGATGGTAGGCGCCTGACTGCTTGTAGTCACCGTTTTGATGAGCATCCATCCCGAGACCCCGCAAGCAATGCATTATCCCTGCAGTGTCGCCCATCTCGCGGTGAATACGCAGACTCTCGGTATGGTAGCGCTCCGCCCGGTCGATGTCTGCGTGCTCTCTTGTCACGTTGCCGAGGTTGTTCAGCGCCATCGCTTCGCGCGGACGGTTCCCGGTGTCACGGCTGATATCCAGACACTCCCGGTAGTACTGCTCTGCGCGGTCGTACTCGCTGCGGCTCTGGGCGATGCCGCCGAGACCGTTGAGACAGTGTGCCTCCTGTTGCCTGTCTCCGACGTCGCGTGCGACTTCGAGGCTCTGTTGTAGGGACTGCTCCGCACGGTCGTAGTTCGCACGCCGTTGCTCGACGGTCCCGAGTGTTGCAAGCGTCTCTGCCGTCAGACGACGTTCGTCGGCCTCGCGAAACACCGATACTGCTGCGTTGAGCAGGCTGTGCGCACGGTCGAACTCACCCTCACGGTATGCGAGTCCGCCGAGCTGTTGACGGGCCTGTGCGGCAGTTACTGCATCGCCTCGCGTCTCGGCGCGTGACAGACACGTCTCAGCGTGCTCCTGTGCTGGCTCAAGTTCCCCCCTGGATCCGGCCGCGCGGCTCATCCCGAGGTGACGTTCCAGCCCGTGCTCACCGTCGGGCAGTGCGCGGAAGACAGCCTCGGCCCGGTCGTAGTCTCCCGCTCTGTAGAACGCCTCTCCGAGCCACAGCCGACAGTCCGCGGCCGAGACAGCGTTGCAGGTCGAGGGTAGCTCGACGGTCGGTCCGTCAGCGTCTCCGAACAACGCCGCCAGTCTCGGACGCTCACGCGCCAGGCGAAAGAGTGCCTCGACAGCTCTGTCTGTCCAGTTGGGCTTTTGCGTGCCGCCTTCGCCAGCTGACGAGGGTGCCTCGTGGCGGTCACGTGACGCCTCGCCATCCGCGAGCGCGAGTAGTCGAGTAACGACTTGCCCCACCTGTCTGCGGGCATCTGCCTCACCCCGTCGGTCCAGGAGTCCCTCGAGAAATGCGACCGACCACGCCTCGTGAACAGTTCGGTACGTCCCGTCCGTGACGCCAAACACGACCCGTCCCCCGATGGCCGACAGTCCCGTCTCGACAGCGTCACCGTCGGCTGTCTCGTCCGAGTTGCGCCCGGACGTGGCGACAGTGTGGAGCAACTCCGGTCTGAAGGATATGCCAGCGGCGTTGA
>KE356579.1:1184878-1193056 GCA_000416085.1 halophilic archaeon J07HX64
ACCGTGAGCAGATACTCGTCGTACATCGGCAGGTTCCGGTAGCCGTACGTGGTCATCGTCTTGACCGCCCAGATGATCCCGGCTTCCGCGTCGGCGACGAGGTCGGGCCACAGTTCCTTGATCCGCTCTGTCGAACCCCTATCAGTACCAGCCGATTTCGGCCGGCCGATTGTCTAGCAGTACTGAATACTTCTATCGTCCTCGTCCCGGGATTCGAGATGTTCGTCGATAGCTTTCACTACATCTCCGATATCTCGGCCTGCTTGCTGAACGTAGATGATACCAGCGTGATCGAAATCTGAGCTTTCGACGAGCGAGAGAAAGTTGTCGTCGAATGTCACCAGAATCCAGTCATCATTCAAAACATAGGCAAGATGTTCTGTATCCGGGTCACCGAGTCGGTCTTCGCCGCGAGCTGTGTGTACGGTCCAGCCACGGCGGCGGCCATCTGCGACTGGAATCCAGATACTCTCGTCACAGTACAGCGGTCTCATGCCTGTGCGAGCTCTGTAGATCGAAATTCGTCAACGTGATCGTAGTAGTAGGCAAGAGCGCGGTGAACGTCCCCGAGCGAAAGATCCGGATACAACTGCGTAATCTCGTCGGGATCGTACCCGCTGTGTTCGTAAGCGACGGCAATGTCCTTAATCCGGATTCCTGTGTCCTCCACCGTTGGGGCACCGTTACTGTTCTCTGGATCCTCTACGATGGTCATACAGCGATTTGGTCGCTATCGGGTATAAACGTGTGGCAGGGTGTATTGTTTCTTCGATCAACCGTTCTATCAGGGGCGAACAGATGAGGGAGTCATTGAAGTCCAAGAGAACGATGTGAGCGTACGAATCGAGAGCTCTCAAACTGCCGGTACCAGTAAATCGGTGGCCTCGGCACTCATAGGGTTCGTCACCGGTCCCCGGGGAACGGGTCACCCCGTCCAGCCCCGCGGTCCTCGGACCCGAACGTCGTCGTCATCGGCCACCGGAGTGTACCCCGCGCGGCTCAAAGAGCGTTCCGCACGCGACCGAACGGGGTTTGTGCCCGCCGCACGAAGCGTGGGTATGAAGCACTCGGAGCTCCCGCCGGACACCGTCGGTATCGACCTCGTGGACGGCGGCGTGGCGGTGGAGTACACCGACGGTCGAGAGGTGTTCTACCGGGGGGTGCCAGAGCGCGTGGAGGCGCCACACCGGACCGCACCGGGCAAGCAGGTGCACGTGCTCGTGACCGACGCGTCCGAACAGCGCGGTGTGCTCGTCTACGTCGACGAGCGCCGGACCGACGACGAGATACTCGAATCCTCGGGCGTCGGCCGGGTGATGCTCGGTCCCGAGGAGACGGCGACACTGTTCTCCGGTGTGACCGTTCGCGGTGGCCGACTGCGCAGCGAGATCCGACTCGAACGCGATGTCGTCGACGGCCGGGTGTTCGTCTTCGAGGAGGACCAGTTGGAGGAACACTCCTACGAGGTCGTCTGAGCGACATCAGGGCACAGACGATCCGGTGCCGTGCCGAGACGAGACGAGACGAGACGAGACGGGACGACCCAGAGGTCGTGACGACCTGAGATGAGACAATCCGGTGCCGTGCCGAGACGAGGCGAAACAAGACGAGGGAACGGTGGGGAGACCTGCGAGTTGCGAGTGATTTTAATCCGGTCGGCACAACCTGCAGGTATGGCAGAGTACGAGCGTTCGGTGCGGGTCGCGGCACCGCTCCCGGAGGTCTGGGAGTTTCACTCCACAGAGCGGGGACTGGAGGCGCTCACACCGGACTGGATGCACCTGCGTGTCGACTCGGTCCGGGGGCCGGGCGGAGAGCCAGACCCGGAGGTGCTCGTGGCCGGGTCGACACTCGAGGCGTCGGTCCAGCCGTTCGGTGTCGGTCCCCGACAGGAGTGGGTCTCGGAGATTGTCGCTCGCGAGCACGATGACACCAGCGCGTACTTCCGGGACACGATGAGTGACGGCCCGTTCGAGTTCTGGGAGCACACCCACCGGTTTTTCGCTGACGGCGAGGAGACAGTCGTCACCGACTCGGTTTCCTACGAGTTCCCGTTCGGTCGGGTCGGCGACCTCGTCGGTGTGTTCGCCGTCGTCGGGTTCGAGCCGATGTTCCGGTTCAGACACCGGCGGACCCGAGAACTTCTCGAGTAGCGGCGTGTGTTGGTTGCCGGGCCACAGGTTGCGGATTCTGTCACCCCGGGCAGGCCACTGCGCTCCACTGTGGGCGTGTCGAGTGCGTGTCGAACGGCTCAGGCGGGAGCGTGGCCACGCCCATCGGCCCGGCAGTTTAATATTACCGGCAATTAATCGTTACGTATGAGCGAGGAACCACAACTGGAGGCCAGACTCGAGTCACAGGAGGAGTTCGAGCCGCCGGCGTCGTTCGTGGAGCAGGCGAACGTGACCGACGAGTCCATCTACCGGGAGTTCGAGGAGAACTGGCCGGAGGCGTGGGAGCGCGCCGCGGAGCTACTGGACTGGGAGCAAGACTGGGACCAGGTTCTGGACGACAGTGACGAGCCGTTCTACGAGTGGTTCGTCGACGGGAAGCTGAACGCCTGTGCGAACTGTGTCGACCGGCATCTCGGGGAGCGGGCCGACCAGACGGCCATCGAGTGGGTCGGTGAACCCGGCGGGACACGCACGTACAGCTACGCGGAGCTCCACGAGGAGGTAAACGCCGCCGCTGCGGCGCTCCGTGAACTCGGTGTCGAGGAGGACGACGTCGTGACGATGTACATGCCGATGATCCCGGAGCTCCCGATTGCGATGCTCGCTTGCGCCCGCATCGGTGCACCACACTCTGTCGTGTTCGCGGGGTTCTCGGCGAACGCGCTGGCCGAGCGGATGCAGGCCGCGGACTCGGAGGTGCTCGTGACCTGCGACGGCTACTACCGCCGCGGCGACGCGCTCGACCACCTCTCGAAGGCCCGGGAGGGGCTCGAACAGGTCGAGGACGTGACGACAGTCGTCGCCAAACGACTCGGCGCGGACGCACCCTCGGCTGTCGAGGACGAACACGTCTACGAGTCGGTCGTCGACCCGCACCGCGGCACGGAGGTCGACCCCGTCACCCGCGATGCCGAGGATATGCTGTTTCTGATGTACACTTCCGGGACAACCGGCGAGCCGAAGGGGGTGAAACACACCACCGGCGGCTACCTCTCCTACACCGCGTGGACGAGCCGCGCCGTGCTCGATATCGACCCCGAGGACAACTACTGGTGTGCGGCGGACATTGGCTGGATAACGGGCCACTCCTACATCGTCTACGGCCCGCTCGCGCTGGGCACGACCACACTGATGTACGAGGGGACACCTGACTACCCGGAGAAAGACCGGCTCTGGGAGCTCGTCGACTCCTACGACGTCACACAGCTGTACACCGCACCGACGGCTATCCGCGCGTTCATGAAGTGGGGAACAGAGTACCCGGAGCGACACGACCTGTCGACGCTCCGCCTGCTCGGCACGGTCGGTGAGCCGATCAACCCCCGTGCCTGGAGGTGGTACCACGAGCACATCGGTGACGGGTCCTGTCCGATCGTCGATACGTGGTGGCAGACCGAGACCGGCGGGATGATGATAACGACGCTGCCGGGCATCGGAACGATGAAACCCGGAACCGCCGGGCCGCCGCTGCCGGGTATCAGCGCGGATGTCGTCGACACAGACGGCACAACCGTCGACCCGGGGGAGGGTGGCTACCTGACTGTCGACAGACCCTGGCCGGGGATGCTCCGGACGCTCTACCGGAACGACGAGCGGTTTCTGGCGGAGTACTGGCAGGAGCACTCGGACACCGAGAACGACAACTGGGTGTACAGCCCGGAGGACGGCGCGAAAATCGACGACGACGGATACATCACCATCCTCGGCCGTGTCGACGACGTGGTCAACGTCTCGGGTCATCGCATCGGAACGATGGAGGTGGAGTCGGCGATCGTCGGTGTCGAGGGTGTCGCGGAGGCCGCGGTCGTCGGTGCCGACGACGACGTAAAAGGTCAGGCGATCTACGCATACGCCATCACCGAGGCGGGCCAGACCGAGACCGACGAGTTCCGTCGGGAGGTCATCGCGGGTGTCGAGGATGCCATCGGCCCGTTCGCCCGCCCGGCGGAGGTGGTGTTCACCCCCGAACTCCCGAAAACCCGGTCGGGCAAGATAATGCGTCGCCTGCTCGCGGACATCGCGGATGGGGAGGAACTGGGCAACACCAGCACCCTCCGGAACCCCGGTGTCGTCGAGGATATTCAGCAGCGCGTCCAGGAACGGGAAACCGAGTAGCGGTTCCGGCGGGCAGGAACGCCTTTGTGACCCCGGCCCAAACCGGAGACAGATGGCGGTGCACACAGTCGAGCGTATCGAGAACCTGCCCGAACGGACCTCCGATGCCAATGTGGTAGTGGTTGACGTGCTCACCGCGTCGACGAGTATCGTGGCGTTGCTCGACCAGGGTGCACGCTACGTGCGGCCGTTCGTCGACGCCGACGCGGCGCGGGCGTTCGGCCGCGAGCACGAGGACGCGGTGCTCGTCGGCGAGGAGCAGGGTGCACCGCTGTCGGGGTTCGACCTCGTCCCGCTCCCGGCCCGGTTCCGGCAGGCCGACCTCAATGACCGTCCGGTCGGTATACGGACGACGAACGGGACGCGGGCAATCGACCGGGCCAGCGATGCCGCCGGGGTGTTCGTCGGGTCGACGGTCAACGCCGGTGCGGTGGCAGACACACTGGCCGGGCGTGACTCTGACAGCTACCTCGTGGCGGCAGGGCAGCGTGGCACCCCGTCACCGGAGGATACCGCCGGTGTGAATCTCGTCGAGGCCCACTACCGGAACCGGTTAGACGGGGCCGAGCGGGCGTCGATCCGGAGACAGATAGCGGAGTCTCCCGTGGCGGTGTGGCTCCGCGAACTTGGACTCGGCGGCGAGGTGGACGCGGTGCTCGGGTTCGACAGCACCAGGACAGTGCCGCGGTTGCGCGACGGCGTCTTTGTCCCCGACGAGAGTGGTTCCGCCCGGAGTACTCATTGACATCCTCCCCGCCCTGAAGGGCGAGGATTCCCACGTTGGGATATTCTGGTTTACGGGACGGCCTGTTCTTGTGGGGCGACTCTCCCCGTTGATTTGTCGAACAGGCGTACCGATGGCTGTGCCAACCAGCCGTTACTCCTATCCTCAGCAGGACTCGGAGTTACCGTTGCTCGCATATTCTCCGCCACATTCAGGTCGCTATTGGCGACCAGTCCGCAGTTCTCGCAGACGTACAACCCACGCTCAATACGGTTTGAACCCGCCTCTGCCCCACACGCACAGCAGGTCTTCGATGTTTTCAGCCGTGCTTCATCCACTCGCTCGACGCTGATACCGCGTTCTTCGGCCTTGTACTCGATCTGACTGAGAAGCATCTCGAAGGCCCAATCGTGTAACCGTTTGTTGCCGTGGCGTCCCCAATCAGAGTCATCACGAATGTTCTTCGGGTGGCCGACCGCTATTGTGCCAACATCCCGTTTTGCACACTGTTCAACGATATCTTTCGACAAAGCGTGCAAGAAGTGATGTTGTCGCCGTGATTTTTTTGTCTCGCCCAGTCTGCATGGTCGCTTGGGCCGTTCTCACCGTCCGTGTCGTATTCTTCTTGCCGAAAGTGGTGAGCATCTTCTTTCAGGCCATTGCCGGGATACAGCAGCGTCTGGTCACCGACAGAGACAGCCGCAGTGTTGCAGATACCGAGGTCGATACCTGCTGTTTGTTCACCGGGTGATTCGGGCTGGTCAATCTGCATCTCGCAGACGAACTGTAGCTCCCACTGCACACCAGTCCAGACGGCACGGACGGTCTGGACGCTTTCAACATCAGCAAGTGTCTGCTCGTCTGCTTGAATCGTGTACTCACAGAGAATGTAGTCTGCGGCGTACCGGGAGGAGTTCATATTCGTTCCTTTCGAGAGGCGAACACGGTTGTATTGTGTATCCAGTTTGAAACCCTGATTCTTCCACGTCACAGTCGAGCGTGGGTGTTCGTCGCCATGCTTGCGGTAGCCGGGCGGGTTCGCGTCTGTGTTGTCCTGTTTGTACCACGAGATGAACGCTTCACCGGGTTCTTGGAGAACTCGTTGACTGGACTGAGAATGCAAGTCCGCATAGCGTTCGTGATTTTTGAGGTACGAACAGAGTTCAGTGGCGTCTGGTATATGCCCGACAGCATCTCAGACACGCGAGATTGCCCACCGTCCGATATTCCAGAGTTTGCTGGCGGCGAATCCATGCGAATCGAGGTCGTCAGAGACTCGCGAGTGGTTGCGAATACTCGCTTTGAGTGTCCGAGTGACGACCTGATTCGATACAGGTAATCACACTATCCTGAATTACATAATGGTTCGGGTGATTGTTCTGCGTGGAATATCCAGCCGTGGCTACGGGCGTGGGTTGGTTCCGAGTCGTCGGATTCATCCCCGCGCTAAGGCACGGAGCTTTCTCTTTGACTCTCCGTAACTCACGTTCCGAGGCTCTCTCGGTTGATGCGGACACCTGTCGGCGCGACGATGATCTGGTCATCGGGTTTTTTCTTTGCGATATCGCCGTCGACCTCGTCGACGACCTGCTGGAGTTCGTCGATTATGTGCTGCATCGCTCGGTCCTGCGTGCTGTGGCGGGTCACGTCCGCGATGACGATATCACCGTCGTAGATTGCGTCTTTTATATCGATGATGTCTGTCTTCTCACCGATGCGCGCGAAGTGGATGTTCGTCCCCGCAGCTGCCTCCTCCATCGACAATCCATCCGCCGAGAGTGAGACGTAGTCATCTTTCTGTCTGGAGTCACCCTGCTCGCCGAGTATCGTGCTCATCAAACCCATACCTCATATCCCAACCGGAGGCCGCTTAGTCCTTACGCAGGTACCCGGGTGGAAATCAGCTCCACGAGACACGCGAGACTGCAACGAAACGCTTAGGACCGAGTGCATATCAGTATGTAATACGGGACCGTGGGGTAGCTTGGTATCCTCCGGGCCTTGGGTGCCCGCAACCGCGGTTCAAATCCGCGCGGTCCCACTTTTGACGCCGACTGTGACGAGCAAAGCGAGGAACCAGCGGCGTCTGCGTGGGCGACAGTGGATTCGAACGAGACGAGTCGCGCGCAGCGAGGCGAGCACGTCTCGGCGTAATTCAAATCCGCGCGGTCCCATCCTGTCGCGAACAACGTGCAACGGCTCACGGCGATATGAGCCTAAACGCTAAGAAAAAAAGATAGCCCATCACATCCGTGCAGTCAGGAGATTTACCGGATATTTGAATATATTCCTCCCCACTGGGTGTACAGAATCGTGAGATCGACTCCCGATAGGAATACCCTCTCACCCTCACCCTCGCTCCGCTCGGGTTCGGAACCACCACCACAGACCGCGACACTACCACACTGGGCGAGTGGAGTCAACAGACTCACTCATCTGCTCTCACCTGCACGCATCGAGGAGGGTCTGTAGCTCGCTTCTGGGGGCGGCTTCGAGTGGCGAGCGGCCAGTCTGTCTGACGGTTTCGATAGCATCGTCGAGTGCGTAGCCACGGTTGGTGGCGAGCCAGAAAGCGAGGATGTGGCCGGTCCGGCCCTGTCCGGCAGAGTAGTGGACGACAACCGGCGCATCTGCCTCAACCCCCTCCTCCAGGAAGGGCAGAATCTCGCGTGTCAGAGTTCCTTCGGAAACAGCCTCGTGGTCGGGGATCGGAGCACGACGGACGCTGTCCGTCCCGGATGACTGCCGATATTGCTCGAGCAGAGCGTCGTATCGGTCGAGTTTTCGGTCGAGCAGACAGCACACCCGCTCGATGCCCTTTGTCTGCAGGTACTCGACCCAAGACCGAACACTCTCGTCAGATGGGTTGTGTGACCGGTATCTTAGTGGCTCGTCACATCGACAGAGACAGGTGGTGACACAGCAGTACGCCATCGGAGTCGGCTGGGATCGTCATACCCAGCCCGAACACCGGTCACAGCCAGCCGGGACCGTGACACCCGAACACCGGTCACAGCCAGCCGGACTGCCGTTCTCGCTCGCGCTTGACCCGTTCGGGGTACTTGCTGGCGACCCGTTTGAGTGCCGCCTTGGAGTACCGCTGGACGGTCGAGTTGGGGTCGTCGAGATTCTCGGCGAGTTTCGGGATCGCTCTGCCCCGGACAG
>KE356579.1:1193106-1194495 GCA_000416085.1 halophilic archaeon J07HX64
GCCAGACCCGTTCTGGAACATCGAATCGACGCACTCGAAGGTCCGTTCGAACCAGTTCTGGCACGGATCGACAACTCCGTCGGGAACGTCATCGTTGACGACGGCGACCTGACGGCGTTCGTCGACTGGGAGTTCACAATCGCAGCGACGAGAGCGTACGATCTTGTCTGTGTCGCCCGGAGTCTCGCCGGGGACCCCTACCTGTTCGCGGACGGTGTGACAGACCGGCGACCGCTGGTTCGTGAGGCACTGCTCGACGGGTATGCTGACTGTCATACTGGCGACGCTATCGAACGCTACCGGGCGAATCGGAGGTGTTACGAACTCCTCTCGTTGCTCCGGTCGATGGTCCATCTCGAAGACTGGTACCGGCTGTTCGACAACCCGATACATCCGGAGCGCGTTCGTGAGGTTCCTCCGCTCATCTTCATCGCCAAACGCTACACCGTAAGAAAGCTCTGTGACGACCGCCGAAGCCACTCGCTGAACGGTCTTTGTCTCGAGGAGTTCGATGCAGATGAAGCCTCTGCACTCACGACCCACACCCTATCCATCGCGCTGGCGTTCGTTCTGCCGGAGTGATACGTGCTCTGCCCACAGTTTTTTGTACATTGGATGTGTTTTTCCGACCGGATATGATCGGGACAGGTCGGACGTATCGAGCGAATCGGGACTCACTCCGACCACCGCAGGCTGCCCCGTTCTGCCGGGGGTCGAGCCACGATGAGTGACGGAATCGGACGCCGGCGGTTCCTCACCGCGACGACCGGGGTGGCGGCGCTCTGTAGCGTCACCGGGTGTTTATCTGGCGGGTCGGACGGTTACCGGGTTCGGATGGGGGACGACGCCGACTGGCAGTCGCTGACGCCCCTCGAGACCGGCTCAAGCCACCGGGAGGCGTACTGCGGTGCAGAGGACGAGGAGTGTGAAACCGCACAGCACGGCCTGGACCGGTCGAACGTCGTGACGATGTTCCTGCACCGCGACGTCACGGGCGATGGCGACACCGACGACGCACTGGTGCTCACCTACGACACGCCCGACGACTCCGCCGGGTCGGCCGTGCTGGAACTCGACGAACCCATCTCGGTCGAGGAGGACCTCATCGTGGCCGACGGTCCCGTCGGTGAGGACGGCAGAACGGGCGACTCCTACGAGCCGAATCGACTCTCTCACACCTGGGCGGAGAACTACACCGACGGCGCAGTCATCGCACTGGAACCGCTCTCGGAACCGACGCTCGAGTTCATCGAGACCGACGGCCTAGATGAGATGGTCGTCCTGTCGGGAAGCGACCCGGCAGACACCGAGGCGTACTCCTCTGCCGTGGACTTGAACGTGACCTTCGACGTCTGATTTGGCTCCTCGTGACCAACCGTCGGTTCCGGA
>KE356579.1:1194545-1195655 GCA_000416085.1 halophilic archaeon J07HX64
GTGGTCGTGGTCGTAGTCCAGCCTGGCGACCAGCCTGGGGATGGCCCCGGCTCTGACGACCTCCTCCGGGTGGTCGGCCGAGATTCGCGCGAGTGTCTCCACGGCGGACACCCGGATGTCACCACTGTCGTGGCCGAGCAGTGCAAGCAGCGGCTTGAGCTGTCCGGACTCGACGACCGCCTGGTCGCCCTCACGTCTTGCGAGTTCGAGCACGTCGGGCAGCTCCGGTTCAGCCGCTGCACCCTCGTCGCCGGCGCTTGGGGCCGCGTCGGGGCTGTCCTCGGAGACTGGTTCGTTGAGCATTCCCGAGTCACCCTCGCTCCGTCCACCGTCGGGCAGTGCCACGACTTCCGCCGACCCCGTCTCCGCGGGTTCCCCTGGTCTGTCACCGACAGCGTTCGTGTCGGCACCGACGGCCTCGCAACCGGTTCCGGCAACCGTCGGCTGCAGGGGGGTGTCCGCCCAGACCGTCGTGTCGGCGGTGCCCGTCGCGGCTGAGCAACGAACGTCGACACCAATCTCGAGATCCTGTTCCCCTGTTTTTTCCGGTATCTTTCGTTCGAGCGACACGAACTGTTCCGACTCACCCGGTAGGACAGATACCGGGTCGATACCGACAGTGGTCCCGGCAGAGCGGTCCTGCGCCGGGGCGAGTCGAACGGCTGTCACACGGTGAGCCGTCTCGCCCCTGTTTGTGTACTCGACAGTCAGTTCACAGGTCGAGCCCGGCATCAGTTCGTCGCTCTGTGGGTCTGGGCTCACGAGATTGATTGTACACTCCATCAGTATCTTCTTGGTTACTATCTATATTGTACTTTCTTATTCCTTACTCACGTCCTGTACACCCGGGTACGCCGGCGCCAGTTCACCGGACTGGACCGGACGGATCAGGTCAATCGACCGAGAACGGGCTCTCGGTTTCGGTCCAGTCTCAGCCCGGAAGCCGGGTCTGAAAGCCGGCAGCGAGCGCCGCGTCGAGATCGTCGACACCTGCGTCACCGTCGTGTGTGTGGACATCCGCGTAGTGGAAGGTAGCCTCACCGAGCATCCGGAGTGGCTGGTTCCCGGCGAGCATTCCCGCGAGTTCCCGCCCGAGCAGTTCGTCGACGA
>KE356579.1:1195675-1197096 GCA_000416085.1 halophilic archaeon J07HX64
CCGGGCACCGCGTCGGTTCCGAGCACCTGCTTCGGATACTCTGTTGCGACCTGCTCGAGCGCCCGCGCGGCGTATCTCTGTGTGGCGTCGCGGTCGTCACCGAGGTTGGCGGCCAGTTTCGGCACCGCTCCGGCCTTCACGAGCCGTTTCGGGTACTCGGGAAACAGCTGTTCGATAATCTCGACGGACCGCTCCCGGACGAGACTGTGGTCGTGGTCGTAGTCGAGCGTGGCGACCAGCCTGGGGACGGCCCCGGCCTCGACCACCTCCTCCGGGTGGTCGGCCGAGATCCGCGCGAGTGTCTCCACGGCAGACGTCCGGACGCCGCTGCTGTCGTGGCCGAGGTTGGCCACCAGCCCGGGCACAGCCCCGGCCTCGATTACCCGGCGCGGCTGCTCCTCCGCGACACGGCCGAGCGCTGTCGCCACGTCCTCCCGAACATCCTCGCTGTCGTCGTCGAGACGGGCAACGAGCCCGGGCACCGCCCCGGCGGCCAGAAGCTCCGCCTCGCTGGTCTCGCACAGCGCGGCGACGACCCCTGCTGTGTTCTCGCGCACCCGCCGCTCGTCGTGGCCGAGCAGTGCGAGCAGCTCCTCGAGCCGTCCGGACTCGACGACCGCCTGGTTCCCCTCACGGCTCGCGAGTTCGAGCACGTCGGGCAGGTCCGGTCCGGCCGCTCCACCCTCGTCGCCGGCGCCCGGGGCTGTGTCGGGGCTGTCGTCGGAGACTGGCTCGTCGAGCATTCCCGAGTCACCGTCGCTCCGTCCACCGTCGGGCAGTACCGCGACATCCGCCGACCCCGTCTCCGTGGGTCCCCCTGCTCGGCCACCGGCAGTGTCCGTGTCGGCGCTGGCGGCCTCGCAGCCGGTTCCGGCAGCCGTCGGCCGCAGGGCGGTGTCCGCCCAGACCGTCGTGTCGGCGATGCCCGGCGCAACCGAACAGCGAACGTCGACACCAACCTCGAGGCCCTGTTCCCCGGCTGTCTCCGGCATATCTCGTTCGAGCGACACGAACTGTTCCGACTCACCCGGCAGGACAGAGGTCGGGTCGATACCGACAACCGCCCCGGCAGAGTGGTCCTGCGCCGGGGCGAGTCGGACGGCTGTCACACGGTGAGCCGTCTCGCCCCTGTTCGTGTACTCGACAGTCAGTTCACAGGTCGAGCCCGGCATCAGTTCGTCGCTCTGTAGATCTGGGCTCACGAGATTGATTGTACACTCCATCAGTAGCTCCTTGGTTACTGTCTATATTGTACTTTCTTATTCCTTACCCACGTCCGCTGCATCCGGGCACGCTGGCGCCAGTTCACCGGACCGGGCAGATCAGGTCAGTCAACCGAGAACGGGCTCTCGCCCTCGGTCCAGTCCCAGCCCGGAAGCCGGGTCTGGAAACCGGCAGCGAGCGCCGCGTCGAGGTCGTCG
>KE356579.1:1197116-1198849 GCA_000416085.1 halophilic archaeon J07HX64
CCTGTCGACCTCCCGCCGGTGCTGTGTGACCGTCACCGGCTCGACTGTCGTCTCGAACAGTTCACCCAGAGCACTGCGAACGTCATTCGTGAGGCTGACCGTCCGGTCGGCTCGGTTTCTCACCCACTCGTGTTCGCGGGCCACGACCGCCTGTGTCACGCGCATATCCCGGTCTGGGGTGCGCCGGGCCTGACTCTTGTGACCTGGTGTCGATGACCCCGTCTCACCCACAGAGCGTGTCGGGCAGCGCGAGTACGGTAACGATCGCCGGTAGGACGTGTGGCGACATCGGCCAGACCGCCTCGCTCGTCGTCACCGTACCGTCGATCAACACGAGTCCGATACTACGGAGAGAGGATAGGACCAGCACCACGACGGTGACACGAGCGACGTCTGATCCGGGGGCGGCGGAACGTCGCGTCGACAGCCCGTGTACGACAGTGGCACCGCCGATTCCGAGGGCTGTCCAGACTGCGATGGCCGGCTACCGGAACAACTCGGTCGATTTCACTAGGTTCTGGCTCAGTGTGAAGTTCACCCAGCGTGCTATCGCGAGCGCACCGATTCCCCGGCCTGCGAGTGTTGGACCATCGATCGGCTGCTCGCGGCGTGTGCTCATCTTTACAGGCTGTCGAGGCGAATGCCACGGGGTCGTTCGGAACTCTTCGAGTTCCGTGATGAACGTTGGACACCGTCCAACGAACCTGCGAGCGGGCGATGCCCGCGAGCAGCTGACGAGAGACGAAGTCTCTCGAACCACCTGACCCCGAGGCGGTTCACCGCGACGGACTGGAGCTTCGCGAACAGGAGTCGACACCGAGCACCGAGTACAGCGGGCACGTCCCGACCCTCGCTGTGACGAGCATCATTATCGCGACGAGACCCAGCACCGGTGCGACGACTTCCGGAAGCGAGAGCGCTCCCTGAAGAACCGCGAGTGAACCGAACCCTGCGAGTGCGCCTGCTACTGTTCTGATCTGGCCATCTACCGCGCCGACGTTCTGTGCCATACCACTGTTATGGGAGGGATACGTATAAAGATAGCGTTGAACGACTCGCACAATACCACCCCCACAACTGTGTCGAGATACCGAACCGGACACCGCAACGTCGGTTTCGACGAACCAATATAGGGGTATCGTCACAATATTAATGACTGTGCGCGTCGTAGTGAGATCCGTGATGAACAGAGAGAGCTCTCGAAAGTTCACCGCGGCGTTTTTTCTGGTACAGGGACTGCTGACAGCGCTCGCCCCCCAGTTGAGTGTGAAGTTCGTGAAGCGGCTGATCGGGAGGAACTTCGACAACGCGGGTGACATCGAGGCGAAGCCGGCGTATCTCCGGCAGTTACGCGCAGTTGGGGTCGGTATGGTCGCCGCAGGCGGCACCACACTGCTCCTCGAGGAGCTCTTGGGATCGACCGATGACTCCGCGGAGACAGATATCGTCGAGGACGCCGACGATTTCGGTGAGACGGACAACACCGGAGAGACCGACCTGTCGGACGACGACCCGGCAGGCACGGACGCCGACGGTAGCACAGAGTAACGGTTTCCGTGCCGTCAGCGGCGGGGCCTCCTCATCAGGTCACGCAGTTGGCGGGCAGTTTCAGTGTCTGATGAGAGCCACAGAGTGTTAAGGCTGTCACGCGGAGTATATACAGGAGCGACAAGAGTGCCATTCATCCAGAGCCTCGTGCTCGTGTTCGTGGCGGGTCTGATTACAGCACTCGC
>KE356579.1:1198869-1200132 GCA_000416085.1 halophilic archaeon J07HX64
GTGCTGGTGATGCTCCCGCTCGTGGTCGTTTGAGACTACTGGGTGTTCCGGAGCCCCGCGAGCCGTCGTGCGATGCGCCCCGGAAGGCCGAGGGCGGCCGAGGTCACGCCGATTATGACCATCAGTATGTACAACCCCAGCGTCGACAGCCAGATGACGAGCATCGCCAGAATCGCGAGTAGACCACCCAGAAAAAAGAAGGCACCGAGTGTCATTACTGTCCCGTACAGCAACACGAGATACGGTCCCCAACCGCGCGCCCGGCCACGTCTCGTTTGCTGCCGGACGTAGCCTTTGAGTTCCTGCTCTAACTCCTCCCGGTGGACTGTCCGCTCCTCTATCTCGGTCTCGAACTCCTCGATACGCTCCCGCATCTCCGCCAGGTCCTCCTCTGTCACGGTGTTCGGCCGGTCACCCCGGTGACGCGGGATGTCGCCACGGGTCAACTGCAGGCTCTGTACGCCCGGATACGGGGTACGCACCTCTCCCCCTCGCTGTTCGTCTTTGTCGCCTGATCCGGTGTCCCCGTTGTTGGCTTCTCCGTCCTCACCTGACCCGTCGCTGTCGGTGTTCTCTCTGCTATCACCCTCATCGGCGGTTCCATCACCGCTGTCCGGTGGGGAGCGGCCCCCGTCCGGCAGTCGGTTGCGGCCGTCGGGTCGGGTTCCACGGTCACGCGGACTCCGGAGAACGCCGGAGGTATCACTCCTGTGACGGTCTCTCTCGGCGCCGGTCCCGTCTGCGTCGCCGTTACCGCACTCGTCTGCCGGTTCCTCACCCATACTCTCTTGTTGATTAGTTCCTGGTAGCCCCCCCTGTTGTAGTTGCCGGTCTTCGATGTCTGTGGTTGCCCGGGTGGCGTAACTCGAAAGCACTTAACCGGGGGAAATCGTCGGTTCAGGTAATGAACGTCTGGCGCGAGCGAACACTTACCCTTACTTTTGTGTTCCTGACCGCGAGTGTCGCGCTCATCGGCCCCAGTCTCCTCGGACTACACCCGTCGCCCCCGGTTCTCGCGGTGTTGCTCGCCGCGGGTGGCCTGCTCGCGGCGCTTCGGCCCGCACTCGCGGAGCTCCCGATGGTGATGGGCTACAGCGTTGGTCCGCACGCACGCGAACTCTGGCTCGGCCCTGTCGTCGGGGTTGTGATGGCGGTGCTGTTGGCTCCCGGGGGTTCCCCCGGTGAACTCCAGACGGTCGGTGGTATCGCGGGCCTGGTAGGGATGTTCAACTACTTTCTCCGGCCGCTCTATCTCTACGTCTA
>KE356579.1:1200182-1201354 GCA_000416085.1 halophilic archaeon J07HX64
CTGGATTCTCGTTTTTGTCGGGCCGGAGTGGGAGCTACGGCCAGAATTACGTTGGACCATTACAGTCAATGGGACTAGTCGATACGCCCGATGATGCCCTGTTTGAACAGGTTACCGAACGAGGGGAGCCAATCGCGGATTCCTATGTCAACGTAGCGGAACAGACGAACCTTACTAAACTCGCAGCCAGCGAGCAAATCAGTCTTACAGAGTTGGATGCTATTGTATCGGACCTATGCCCGTGTGCTGTCAGTGAAGCGGATGCACCTGATAGAGAAGCCCTTCGGGCGCTGTACGTCGGTCGAGATCCACCCGAGAAATATGCAACAAAGACATGAACTCGCCGTGAGACACTTGCACTCATTCTCCATACGGCACGCATCGGTGGTGAAACAAGCACATTGAGTCCATCAAACCTTCTGGATGTGTGCTACTACGGAACAGCCATAGTTGATGGGGAACCCATAGAGGCAGATGTCCCCGAGGGACTCGTCGAAACAGCCGCACACTGGAAAGCGTTACAAGCACACGATTATTTTCGATACGCAACGGAAGCAGCGCTAGTAAGCTGGCTGGCATATCTGAAAGAGACGGACGAAGCCAATTCATCGCTCGAAGAGTTCAAACAACAGGCGCGGGCCGAGGTTGTGTGCGACCGGATTATTGAGTTGATTAATACCGACCTTGGCCTTACCCCAGAAACACCACTTAGAACGCTGATATCGGATCTATGGCTGGACGCCAACGCGGAAAAGCTGATTAACAGTGAACCGATTACGCCCGTGTCGATAAAGCACGTAGCAAGTGAACATATGCTTGATGAATCACTGGAAACCGCATTAACGAACCGTGAGTGGATTGGTGTCCATGCAGCGTGGCCCTGTCTACTCATAGCGGTTGCACTCAGATTCTCGGCCCCACGAGGGCCTGACGAGGACGCGTGGATGTGGCTATCCTCCCACACAAAGGATGATTTGAGTCCGGTCCGATTTCGCGGCCACCTCAGAGCGCATTTGGAAGACGATTTCTCTGTGGGAGAATTCATCGACTGGGTTATCGAGAAATACATTATTGAGCGAGGGGTGGAGATCGCAGCGGGGAAGGGTACAGGTGGAGCCTCACGCGGATACTTTGAGCGAACCGGTGTTGGGTGGCGACATGTTCGTGATCAC
>KE356579.1:1203000-1208364 GCA_000416085.1 halophilic archaeon J07HX64
AGCTCGCGGGAGGATTCGAACCGTCCAGCTTCCGGTCGTACAAAGGACCGGCGCTCTGCCGTTGAGCTACGCGAGCACGAGCCTGTCTTCAGATATAAACGGCCGTTTGATAAGGATTGAGATACCCGGTCGTGGCCGTCCTGACTCGTCCACTCGGATTTCGTCGTATCGCACACCGGTACAAAGACAGTACAGAAATCACTCGGCGTGTTGTGTGCAGGAGTGCGCTGGCCGGAATTTGAATCCGGGTTAGGACCGTGGCAGGGTCCTGTGATACCACTACACCACCAGCGCGCTACGGTACATTCTACAATCCAGGACAGATAAAAACATTCCGGAACTGGCGGGGACACCGGACACGGAGCGACATAACTACTTTACAGATGGTGGGCATTTATAATGATGTATGACGCAGACGCTCGAGGAGATAGACGAGGTCAGCTACGAACCGGACGCGGAGTTGGCGGAGGGGAGCAACGTCCACGCGTTCATGCAGGAGTACGGCATCGACAGCTTCGAGGAGCTTCACCGGCGCTCGACAACCGACATCGAGGGTGTCGAGGCGTCGGGGCTGGACTGGTTCTGGGGCGCGGTGGTCGACCATCTCGACCTCGAATTCGACGAGCCCTACGACGCGGTCCGGGACGCGAGCGACGGGCCACAGTTCACCGACTGGTACGTCGGTGGTGAACTCAATATCGCCCACAACGCCGTGGACAGACACGCAGCCCCGGACTCGCCGACCCGCAACCGTGTGGCGACAATCTGGGAGGGCGAGGAGGGCGCGGTCCGCGAGGTGACCTACCACGAACTCCACCGCCAGTCGAACAGGGTGGCGAACGCGCTCGAACAGCGCGGTATCGAGACCGGCGACACCGTCGGACTGTACATGCCGATGGTCCCCGAGGTGGTCTCGATACTCTACGGCTGTCTGAAGACGGGCGCGATAGCGGTGCCAATCTTCTCCGGGTTCGGCGTCGACGCCACGGCGACACGCATCGCCGACGCCGAGTGTCGCGTGCTGTTCACCGGCGACGGGTTCTACCGCCGTGGCAACGAGATCCGGCTGAAAGGCGCCGCAGACGACGCAATCGAGGCGGCCGGTCACGTCGAGCACACCATCGTCTACGACCGTCTCGGACTCGACGTGCCCTGGACAGAGGGGCGCGACGAGTGGTGGGCCGACTCGGTCGGCGAGGTCGACGACAGCTACGAGACGAAGTCACTCCCCGCCGACCAGGAGTCGATGCTGCTGTACTCCTCGGGGACGACCGGCGAGCCGAAGGGCATCGTCCACACCCACGCCGGCGGCCTCGTCCAGCCCGCAAAGGAGCTTTACTTTTCATTCGACCACCAGCCCTCGGACCGCTTTTTTTGGGTGTCCGACATCGGCTGGATGATGGGTCCCTGGACGCTCATCGGCAATCACGTGTTCGGCGGGACCATGTTCATGTACGAGGGCGCGCCCGACTACCCGGGTCCCGACAGGTACTGGGAGATGATCGACCGTCACGGGCTGACCGTGTTCGGTATCTCACCGACGGCGATCCGGGCGCTCCAGAAGTACGGCGAGGAGCCACTCGAAGGGTACGACCTCTCAACACTGCGTCTGCTGGGTTCGACCGGCGAGCCGTGGGACCCCGAGTCCTGGCAGTGGTTCTACGAGCACGTCGGTAACAGCGAGACACCGATAATGAACATCTCCGGTGGCACCGAGATATTCGGCTGTTTCCTCCAGCCGCTGCCGACCCACTCGCTGAAACCGTGTACACTCGGCGGTCCGGCGCTCGGGATGGACATCGATATCGTCGACGCACGCGGGGAGTCGGTCGCCGACGAGAGCGAGCGGGGCTATCTGGTGGCGAACTCCTCGGCCCCCTCGATGACGAAGTCACTCTGGAGCGGTGACGAGCGGTATCTCGAGGAGTACTGGAGCCGGTTCGGCGATATGTGGGACCACGGTGACTGGGCACAGCGCGACGAGGACGGGTTCTGGTTCCTGCACGGCCGGTCCGACGACGTGCTCAACGTCGCCGGTCGGAAGGTCGGTCCCGCCGAGGTCGAGGGGGCACTCATCGACCACGAGGCCGTGAACGCCGCGGCCGCGGTCGGTGCCGAGGACGACACCACCGGCACGGCCATCGTCACGTACGCCCAGCTAGAGCCGGGCCACGAGGAGAGTGATGACCTGCGCGGGGAGTTGCGCACGCAGGTCGGCGAGCAGCTCGGCAAGCCGTTCCGGCCGCGCGAGGTGCTGTTCGTCGATGAGTTCCCGAAGACCCAGAGCGGGAAGATCGTCCGGCGGCTCATCCAGTCTGTTCACGAGGGCGATGAGATGGGCGACCTCTCCAGTATCGAGAACCCCGGTGCGCTCGACACCATCGCCGAGGCACGCTGAGCAGACAGCGGGTCACGCCTCCGGAGCTGGTGACCGGTCGGCCCGTTGCTGTGTCGACGAGCCGCGGTCACGTCGACAGAGTTAGGTATCTGGCGCGGACAGTAGAGACGATGAGTCTCCGGCGTGCGGTCGCGGCACCGTTCTGTCAGCGCGGTGTGGAGCGGCTGAAACAGACCGAGTTCGTCGTCGCGCTGTCGCTCGACCGGGAGTGGTTCTCACCGGACCAGACACAGCGACTCGTCGACGTCGCGGCGACCGAGGGGCTGCTCGAACGGGTCGACGAGGACGAACTCGTGGCGGCGTTCGACCCGGGCGGGGTCGAGGTTCCCGACGGATTCGAACCCGACGAGTCGGTGCTCCAGCAGCGCAGCACGTTCGAGCGCCTGCTCGCTACCATCGTGGACGCGGGAACCGAGAAACAGGAGGCCGTTGCGGCTATCAACCGACTCCAGTCCGACCTCGCTATCTCCGTCGAGGCGGCAGCGGCGCTGTACGCCCGCCGACAGGGTCTCGAGGTGACTGGACTCGCACGGCGTGCCGAGGGTGAACTCGATGGTTGAGCGCCGCATCTCCGACGGCAAGCGCATCGGCCAACTGCTCGCCTCCGAGATCACCGGACTGTCGGTGGGTGTACTCGCAGCACTCTCGGTAACCGGGGCCGACACCGACGCGACGCCGAGCGAGGCGGGAACGAGAGCCTACCGGGTGGCCCACGACGGGGACGTGGTCGCGGGGGTGTGGCTCTATCCCGGACACGCCGAACTCCGACTAACGGGCCAGCGTGGGTGGCCGGCGACGGTCCCGGGGCGGAGAGTCACCCGCGAGGGGGCCGACAGTCTCCGGATAGAGACAGGTGCAGGGGTCAAACAGGCTGTCGACGCGCTCCGGGCCGTTCTCCCAGCAGATAGCGGGTGACCGACCGTCGACTGTGTACGGAATCGCCAGGGTAACGGCTGACCGACGGTCGGCTGTGTACAGGATCGACCGGGGTAACGGCTGACCGGCGGTCGGAACGTTGATACTGCGAGCGTGTGGTGAGAGAGTATGTCGTTTTTCGAGCGGTTGAGCGAGCGCATTGCGGCTGTCGACAGCGTCGTTTCGGTGGGGCTGGACCCCGACCCGGACCGGTTGCCGGCACACGTCACAGACGCGGATCTGCCGCGCTGGGCGTTCAATCGTCGCATCATCGACGCGACACACGAGTACACGGCCTGTTACAAGCCGAACGCCGCCTTCTACGAGGACGCCGACGGCTGGCGTGCGCTCGCGGAGACAGTCGCGTACGCACACGGAAAGAATGTGCCGGTTCTGCTCGACGCAAAACGGGGTGACATCGGTTCGACGGCACGACAGTACGCGTCGGTGCTGGATACCGTCGATGCGGTCACAGTCAACCCGTATCTGGGGGGTGACTCGTTGCGGCCGTTTCTGGAGCGGGAGTCGAAGGGGGTGTTCGTGCTGTGTCGCAGTTCGAACCCCGGCGGGGCGGACCTGCAGGGGCTCGAACTCGCGGGTGGGGCGCGGGTCTACGAGCGGGTCGCCGCGCTCGCGGCGGAGTGGAACAGTCGCGGGAACGTGGGGCTGGTGGTCGGCGCGACGGCGCCGGAGGAGCTCGCCACGGTGCGCGAGCAGGTTCCGGACCTGCCGTTTCTGGTCCCGGGCGTTGGCGCGCAGGGTGGCGACGAGGCGGCCGCTGTCGAGCACGGCCTCGCAAACGGGGTCGGACTGGTGAACTCCTCGCGGGGCATCATCTTTGCCGGCGAGACAGCCAGAGGGGCCGAGCGGGACCCCGGACAGTACTTTGGGGCCGCCGGCGAGGCCGCCAGACGGCTACGACGGCGTCTCGAAGCGCATCGCTGAGCCACGTAGCAAGAGTTTAGAGGCCTGATTCTGTATCCCCACGCGTACGCTCCAATGGAAACAGCTATCTACACTACGAGTCTGATTGCTTTCACTGTGCAGACTCCCCGGATTGGGCGGGTAAGCAGGGTAGTATGACAGGAACGAAACGGTCGGTGGCGCGTGGAGTCGGGGTCGCGCTGCTCGTGTTCGTGGCGCTCGGGATTGCGCTCGCCGGGCCGGCGACGGCGGACCAGACCCCCGGGGAGATCCCTGCGGCCGGTGCCGACACGGTGGACACGGGGTTGGTCTCGGCCGAGGAGGGGGTCGGAACGGGTGAGACGGGGGGCCACACGCTGTCGTCGTCGACGGTCGGGGAGAACACTACCGGCGAGATAGCGACCGAGGCACAGGGCCAGGGCGACCCCGAACTGGAACTGTCGGTTGAGGCACCGGACGAGATCCCGCCCGAGGAGAGTCTCGAGGTGGGGTACACGCTCGAGAACGTCGGCAGCGCGACGGCGACCGAGACGGCGGTCGATCTGGTGATCGGCGGTGACATCATCGACACGGACCGTAACGTGGTGGTAAACGCCAACGAGACGAAAAACGGGACACTCGTGTTCGACGGGGTCGACGAACAGTACGCGGAGGGCGGGGTTATCCAGTTCACGGTCGAACTCGCCACCTTCGGGGAGACTGCCGGCGATACGACCGATGTCGGGACAACCGACGACAACGAGACCAGCGGGGAGGCCGATATACAGCTGGTGTCGGTCGAGGCCCCGGAGGTGGTCGACCCCGACGAGGACCTGACGGTGTCGTTCACAATCGAGAACGTCGGGAACAAGACCGGGACAGAGTCGTTCATCGATTTCAGTATAAACGGTGGGGTCTTCCAGACCGCGGAGGACGTGACAGTTCCGGCGGGTGAGAGGGAGACCGGGTTCTTCGAGTATCGGAGCGTCAGCTACGAGCTGGGCGATACCCTCGACTACGCTATCGAGTTCGCCGACTTCGACGAGAGCGCGAGCGGGCAGGTGAGTGTCGGGACGCCAAACCAGTCGGGGTCGCTCAGTCTGGAGCGGTCGGTCAGGACCGACTCGACGACGGTATCGGTCGACGTG
>KE356579.1:1209133-1210793 GCA_000416085.1 halophilic archaeon J07HX64
ACTCGGCGACACGATACAGGCGACACTGGCCGTGGATAGCGAGCTCACCGAGGTGCTGGACACCCGGACCACGACAGTAGAAGCCGGAGACAACGCGCCGATTGCGGCGTTCACGTCGGACCCCGGTGCGCCGGTGGCCGGACAGTCGGTTGTGTTCAACGCCGAGAACGCCCGCGGTGGTGGGAGTGACATTGTCGAGTACCGCTGGGATCTTACCGGTAACGGTGAGTTCGACGAGGTCAGCACCACCCCGGTTGTCGGATACACCTTCGAGACCGCCGGCGTACAGGACGTTCGGCTGGTTGTCGAGAATGAGGTTGGTCTCACCGCCGAAGAGGTCACACAGATAGTCGTTCAGGAGGACGCGGCGCCGGCCGAGGCGTCGCTGTCACTGCTCACTGTCGGCGGTGAAGGACCGGAGGGGACCGTCGCGGCAGAGAGCGGACACGTATCTGTGCTGGTGACGAACGTCGGTGACGAAACCGGCTCGTTCCAGGTTGAACTCTCTATCGGGCTGGGTATCAGCCGTACCCAGACGACTAGCCCGATCGAGGGCGGGGCCGAGCAGGAGGTGACGTTCAGCGATGTGGCGACCAATCTCGACCCGGGGCTGTACAGTCTCGACGTGTCGGTCGAGAACGACTCCATTCCGGGGGAGGTGACAGTCGAACAGGAGCAGGCCGGTCCGGGGCCGGAACCGGCGTTCACTGTCGACCTCGTGGAGACGAACAGCCCCGTCCTCGCCGGCGAGAGCCTGACCGCAACTGTCAATGTGACAAACACCGGTGACAGCGAGGAAACGGCGACGGTCACACTGGATGTAGACGCGCTCGACTCGACAACGAGGTCGCTGACGGTCGGACCCGGCGAGTCCGCCACCGAGACGTTGCGCCTGCGCACCACAGCGGCTGACATCGGCGAGTACAACGCCACCGCCGATGTCGGCGAATCGGAGACAGTGTTCACCGTGACAGTCGGCGAGAGCGGTGACGGAGACGGCGACCCGATGAACGGGACCGCCGACGAGGACGGCACACTGGTGACCCCGACACTCGTCTTTCTGCTCTTAGTCGTGTTGTTGCTGGTCGGGGGGACCTACTACTACGTCAACAGGGGTGACCAGTCCGACGACGAGATGGACCCGCTGTGACGCGGAGAACAGACCCTCGGAGTCCGCGCTACCGCCGGTCCAGCGAGACGGTGCTCACGGACTGGTGACAGCTCGCGTCCCAAAACAGGAGTTCGGAGACGGTCCAACTGATCGGCTCGACAGCGCGGTCGGTGACACGCTCTGCCCCGTGGCGTGACCCACCGCGTGCGACGGTCACGTGTGGGGTGTACTCGGGACCCTCTATCTCCTCGACCGGGGGGAACACAGCCGCGAGTTGCCTGTGAAGTCGACAGAGTTCGGGCGACTCGACGGCGAGATAAACAACCGGCGCACTCCCCACGACAGCCGTCTCGAAGCACTCGACGCCGGTCACGCGGACCTCGAAAGAGCACTGTCCGGCGAGCACCTCGCGGCTGCGAGCCTCCAGTCTGCTGTACCCCGCGTCGGTGTCGTTCCCGTCGAGACGCTTCACACAGAGACTGTGATCGCCCCGGTTTCGGGGCGCGCCGCCGGCACTCCCGTGCGATATCGCTCGCAGTGCCGCGACCT
>KE356579.1:1212397-1214685 GCA_000416085.1 halophilic archaeon J07HX64
CCGCTTGACTGCCCGACAACAGGCCCTGGTTCGGTCGTGTTTTCGCCAAACTCGAGCACAAACATCGAAACTGTCGCGACAAGTGTCAGCACTAAAGCGGCCATTAGTATGTTCGCAATAGCCGGTGATACAGCCCGTACTGATGAACTCACTACAATTATATAGGGGTCCGATGATACTAATATGCTCTCATTTTAGTATTTGAGACTCCTCAAGGCCCGTCTGTAGGCGTCTTATCGGGTTCCTGTTCAGTCGGGTCAGTCTCAATAACCTCTGCATTATTTTCGTCTGGCACACATGAGAGCACTGAATACGGACGGCTAACGCGGTCGATGAAATATTCGGGACTTTTTCTTGTCACATCTCCTCCGGGTAAATTAGCAGAAACTCGTCAGGCACTTCATTATCTGATAACGGTTGTCATACTGTGATATTGCGTGTCTCTGTGCCGTCTCGGTTCCGTAATTCTAGTAGGAGTAGTTGTATTGGTCTATCCGATTGTTTTGTGTATTAACAAATGGTGTTTTCGATTACTCACCCGTTCGGTCGTGTGTCCGTTTGTTTGCTAAAGCTTTGCACGTTTGAGGTGATACGTTAGCCCGCCCGTTCAGCCGTTTCGGGGTGGCCTGATTTACTCCATATCGAACTGCTCACGCCGGAGTTGCCGCTTTTCGCTTTCTGTCCGGGCGTCGTAGTGTTTCTCAAGTGTGTCGGTGTTCACGTCCATTCGGTCGGAGAGCAACTCTTTCGAGTGACCGTCGTTCAACCAAGCTGTGATTGCGCTCCGTCTGATTGGATGAGGGCTGACGGATGACGGACAGCGTTGTGAATACTGGTATTGAGTGGCCTCACAGTCGTCCTGATTACGGTCGTGTGGGCACTCGCCCGTGTAGTGGCAGGGTCGGGTGAGAGCGTTAATATGCGCCCGCAAATTGGTGGTGTTTGGCCGTCTATGCTGGGTTGTCAGGAGTGGTTCGCGACCGTGTTCGTCTGTCACCGAATGTCGAGTCATCTGGATATAATCGTCGAGAATCTCGCATAGCCAACTGTGAAGATTGACCTCACGTTGAGCTGATGAACCGTTCTTGAGCGGCGTATCTGTCTCGGGCCGGTGATTGATTGCGACGTACTGTTCGTCTGGATGGTAATCGCCTGAGTCAATTGCTCGGACGGTTCCGATTCGGAATCCGGTGTCCCACAAGAGAGCAAATAGTGCGTGCCGGAGTGTGGCGTATTCGAACTTGTCGAGATAGTCGAGTATCTGTTCGGCTGTTTCTGGTTCGATTTTCGTCTCTCGTGTGTCGTCTGGATTGGGGAGAATCATCGATTCGGCAAGTCCGGATTCAACCAAGTCCATTGAATCGGCCCACCGCACGAACACCCGAAGAACGGACAGATTGTTGTAGACAGTCACCTCACTAACCTGCTCTTGACGATGGAGCTTGAAATCCGAGAGGTGGAACGCATCAATCTCCGAGAGGCGTGTGACGCCTTCTTGTTCGCAAAATTCGACAAACCGATTGAGAGCAACCGAATTATTGTATAGTGTCGATTCGGACACGTTCGGTCGCTTTTCTTTGAGATACCGTTCGACTGCTTCTGTGGGGGTCATCTCGCGGGTCATTTTTGCCATGTCATGACCACGCGTACGCGACCCAATCGGACCGAACAGGTGGATAGGACGGATACCTCCTTCACACGGAGGAAGCCGGCGTTCGCAACTTCTTCAGAAGTTGCGGGCAGTAGAGGGCCGTTAGGCCCTTCTACAGGGTTCAAATCTGCCCGAACCCACTTCTGACGCCGACGACGAGCACAGAGTCTTTTGTCTCGGCAATACAATCGGCCCGTACACCACGTGTCTCGGGGACACCTGTTCGAGATTCCACTCGGGAGGCTTCGTGGCGGGACACAGTGTGTTACCGGGGGGTTACGTAGAGACAGCCCCGATATACAGACAGTAACCGATTTCGACAGCAGTCCCGGCAGTCATCAGTGGACTCCACGCAACACACATGCGGCCGAATAGAAAAGGGGATTACCGCTGACAGCCACTAGTTGATGAATGCGCGATAGGATTCGTATCCTCTCTGTCCACGGCACGGACCACTCGTCATTTGTGGATAGTGAGAGACTGGCAGCGGCGAATCCGGATTTTGTCGTCGAGGCGGCACACGGCGTCGACGAGGCAGTCCACCGGTTCACCGCAGGGACGTTCGACTGTGTGCTGTCGGCGTATCAGTTGCCCGGCGGGGACGGGGTAACGCTCCTCCGTCGGGTCAGGAGTCTCG
>KE356579.1:1214735-1219914 GCA_000416085.1 halophilic archaeon J07HX64
CCCCAGCGGACGAAGATGTAGCCACGGACCCGGCCGTCGACACGCGCCCCGTAGGCAACACCAGGGTCGTCCGCGTCGGGGAGTCGGTCGACCCAGCGGTCTATCTCCTCTCGACCCGGGTCGACTGTCACCTGTTCGAGCACCGACTCGGGCAACAGGTCGGCGTACGCCTCCTGCCAGCCCCGGCCGTGTGACTCGATGGCACCGCGGACCGTCTTACGGTTCTCCAGAGGGCGTATCTCCACACCTGTCGTCTGGCCTCCCCCAGATTTATATCCAGCGGAGAACGACCTTCCAGAGCATGCGCCGGAGAACAGTTCTCCGGGCCATTCGCCGGAAACAAGGTAGTCACAGGATTTTAATATCATGCTATCGTTGTTTACGACGCAATGTCGACTGGTACCGTTGATTTCTTCAACGACACTGGTGGTTACGGATTCATCGATACAGAGGACTCGGAGGAGGACGTGTTCTTCCACATGGAAGACGTCGGCGGACCTGATCTCGAGGAGGGGCAGGAAGTCGAGTTCGACATCGTGCAGGCTGACAAAGGCCCGCGTGCGAAAAATCTCAAACGACTCTGACCTCAGACGACCCTAAAACCGGGTCGAGGCGTGTCGGACGGAGCCACGTCCGATTATTCTCCCTCGGATAGACGAACCTCCGTTCGGCGGACACTCGTCTCTTGGGTAGACGAACTTCTGTTCGGTTGCTACGCATCTCCCGGATAGACAAATCCTCGTTCGGCGCGTATCGAGCGCGCAGGGGTTTTACAGTTCGCACGATAATCACGGGACATGGAGGGGATCGACAGGAACGGGACAGCGACCGTGCCGGAGGGAGCCTGCACTGTCGGCCAGTTGAACAAGGAGATAGAGCGAGCACTCGCCGACGCCGGCAACCGGTTTCCCGGTCACGTTGTCGGGGAGGTATCGGAGGTGAGCGACTACGGTTTCGGCACGTTCTTTGAGTTGCGCGACCCGGAGACAGACCCGTCGATATCCTGTCTCGCGTGGTCGGATGCGGTGGCATCGTTCGACCACGACCTCACGGCGGGGACAGAGGCGGTCGTCGAGGCGGAGGTGGATTTCTACCCCGACCGCGGGGACTGTCAGTTGCTCGTCACGGACTACTGGCCGCTCGGTGAGAGCACACGACAGCAGGAACTCGAACAGCTCGAGGCGCAGTTGGCGGGCGAGGGGCTGTTCGACGAGTCACAGAAACAGTCCGTGCCGGCACACCCGGACTGTATCGGACTCGTTACCTCGCCGGCCGGGTCGGCACGCGAGGACGTTCAGGCGACAGTCGGCGAACGTTCACCCCGGACAGAGATACAGCTCTGTGGCGCGACCGTGCAGGGGGAGAGTGCTGTTCCCTCGCTGTTGGATGCAGTCGACACGCTCGACCGCGACCCGGAGGTGGAGGCGCTGGTTGTCACCCGCGGTGGTGGGTCGGACACAGACCTGTGGTCGTTCAACGCCGAACCGCTGGTGCGCCGGGTTGCGGCGTGTTCGACACCTGTCGTCGCCGCCATCGGCCACGAGGACGACGAGACACTCGTCGAGGAGGCTGCCGATGCCCGTGCCATGACACCCACCGAGGCGGGTGTGGTGACGACGACTCCTGTCGAGGACCTGCTCGAGGAGCTCACGGTGCTGGAGCGGCGGGTCACCCACGGCTACCGGACACTCGTCGAGTCGCGGCTGGAGGCGCTCGACCGGCGCGTCGAGTCTGCACACGAGACACTCACCCGGCGTGTCCAGCAGCGCGACGCGGTGCGTGACCGGGTGCGGGATCTCGACCGGCGTATCGAACTCGCGTACGGCGGACTCGTCGCTGAGCAACTCGACACCCTCGACCGAGATGTGGAGCGAGGGTATCGGGCGCTGGCTGCGACGCGACTCGACGCGATAGCGGGTCGTCTCGACACGGCGATGTCGGATCGTGAACTGGCTGCCGAGTCCGAGGCCGCACGGGACCGGGTCGCCCGTCGCCGTCTCGGTGACCTCGAGGCGCGGGTCGACGGTGCATTTCGCGCCCGTGTGACTCAGGAACTCGACAGCCTGGAGCGCCGTATCGACCGCGCCCACCGCGAGATAACGGCAGACGCCAGGGTCAAGCGCAATGCAGTGAGAGCTCGCCGATTCCGGACCGCTGCTGTCGTGCTCGGTGCCCTGCTCGTGTTCCTGGCGGTGGTGGCCGCCGTCCTGCTCCTCGCGGGCTGAGCCCCGTCTGTTGTCGCCGGTATGCCGGACTGTTGGCCGAGCCAGCAGAGTAAAGCTCGGCCGGTACGTATCTCGGTCATGAGCAGTTCCGACATCGAGGCACGCATCGACCGGTTGGAGGAGATTGCCGAACAGCTCGAGGCGGGTGAGATCGACCTGGCAACCGCGAAAGAGCTCCGTGAGGAGGCCGACGACCACTTAGCCTGGCTCCGTGAGGAACTCGATGTCGACGGCGGCACACTCGTCGACGTGTCTGAGGAGTGAACACGGGGTGACCGTCGCACTTTTGTCAGCGAGCGGTGTACATCGGGTATGCAGACGCTCACGCTGGGGCCTGCCGGAACCTACTCACACCGGGCAGCACGGGCCATCGCCGACGGCGAAATCAGCTTCACCGAGTCGGTGACATCTATCGTCGAGTCGGTCGGCGACGGTCGCCACGACCGCGGTGTCGTTCCCGTCGAGAACAGTATCGAGGGGTCGGTGACCGAGGCACTCGACGCGTTCACCGATCACGAGGTGGCGGTCGTCAGAGAGATTATCACGCCGATCCGCCACGCTCTGCTCGCCCGGGACGAGGCGTTCGAGACTGTGGCGAGTCACGCACAGGCGCTCGCACAGTGTCGCTCCTATCTCGAGTCCGAGTATCCCGGAGCGACACTGGAGGCGGTCACGAGCACGGCCCGCGGGGTCCAGCGCGCCCGCGAGGACCCCGCAACGGCCGCCATCGGTCACCCCGCTAACGCGGATGTCGACAACAGAGCGGGCACCGGGGCGGGCGGCGACGGGGAGTTGCTGGTGCTCGCGGAGGATATCCAGGACCGAACGTCGAACGCAACCCGATTTCTCGTGCTCGCACCGCTCGCCGGGCGCTCGAAGGCCGGTAGCAAGACCAGTTTCATCGTCTATCCGAGTGTCGACTACCCGGGGCTGCTGTTGCGGATGCTCGAGCCGTTTGCCGACCGCGATATCAACCTCACCCGGGTCGAGTCCCGCCCCAGCGGTGAACGACTCGGCGACTACGTCTTCCACATCGATATCGCCGCCGGTCTCTACGAACAGCGCACCCGTGAGGCCCTCGACGCCATCCGAGAGATCGCCGAGGACGGCTGGGTCCGCCGTCTCGGTTCGTACGACAGCGAAACGGTCCTGTACTGATCTCGGACGTGGCGCTGGCCGGTCCCGACCTGCGGCGCGTGCTGACATCCCGACGCCTGTTTGATTGGTGTCCCGGAGGAGACCGATTCTCATCACGATGGTTGCCCCCCGGCACGCCGATGGACTGACAAAACAATGGCTACCTCTCGGTACGGTGGCTGACCGCTGACCGTCGGTCGGTGTCGGGAAACAGTGTCGTTCTGCTTTTCTACAGGTCGGTACTCACGCGGATCTCGGTGTCGGTGACGGTCGCGACGCTCTCCGCGGGGACCTCGATGTCGTCCTCGTCAGCCTCACCGAATCCGAACCCCTGGAGCACTGCCTCGCCGATGCCAGGGTCGGGTTCGACGTAGGCAACCTGCTCGTCGGCGTCGACCTCGGTGACAACTCCGATCTCCTCACCTTCCACGTCCATCAGAACCTTTCCCTCGTCTGCTGTAGACAGGACTGTCATCGTTCGACTATTGCCAGTCACCTGTGAAATATCTATGGAAACATCCCGAACTGTCCTCGTATCATGAGGAGACGACAACCCACCGCTGTCTGTGACTGTCGCCCACTCTGTGTGTTTGACGAGTGGTTCGTCGGGGGACCACGGCAGTAGGTCTCCCGAGTCGCCCGGACTCGAGAGCAGGGCTGTCCGGGAACGCGGTCACGGACTCGACGGTTCGGCCTTGGGGGCCGCTGGTGCGACGACCGGTTTGCTGCCTAATTCGCTGTGTGACCGTGTGGCCCTGTTGTCGTTTCTCCTGCTGTCGCCGATGTCGTCCCGGGTAGTTGTCGAGTCGTGGACTCTCCAGTGGGGGTCCGAACCGCTGTGTGTCACAGTTCAAAACGGATGCAGAAGGCATATATCCACCACAGACCGATATTTATGTATGAACAAGCACTTCGAGGACACAAAGTACTACTTGAAGCGCGCGACCGAGACGGCGAAACGAGGTGTCGAGGAGGAGATCGGGCCTCTGCAAGACCGTTTGCAGGAGCTGATCGGCGGGGAGGAGGAGCCAGAACCGGAGCCAACTCGTGTCGAGCAGTTGCGCGAGGACCTGAACGAACTCCAGACGCGCGCCGAGGGCGAGGCAAAGGAGGCGCTCAATGACGCCCGCGACCGACTCGACCAGGTCGGTGGGGGGTCGGACGACGAAGATAATTCTTAAGTTACGCGCCGAGATATCTGTAGGCACGGGTCGGTGATCTAGGCCGGTTATGATACCTCCTTCACACGGAGGAAGTCGGCGGTTCAAATCCGCCCCGACCCATACGCTTTCCTCATTCGTCTCAAGGAGACAAATCACCCGCTGTCTTGCGATTCGTCCCGTTCGGTCGATTCATTTCATCCGGTGACCGGTCGTTACTGTCCGAATCCGGGAGCTGTCGCGCAGTCTGGTAATAAGTAGTAGCGCGAAATACATCAAACTGTTACTGCATTCGAACGCGAGTTGCAGAACATCTGTGACAGCGACACCTGCCCGCACGACTGTCGCTCATATCCGCTTAGCGGTTGTCTCTCGACTGTTGGAGCCAATTGCACACATAACACCGGAAAGGTACCTTACAGTCTCACACCTCTCTCACGCGCGATGTATCCGCCTCAATAGCGACCATTTGTGCCCGATTGAGAGTCGCCGCCGTTTCGGTTCGAGCGATTGTTTCGAGTTGCTGGTCGGCTAATGACAAATTGAATTTCGGTTCAAGACGAGTTACAATCCCGTCTAACGACCAGCCATCCGACGCGGTTAGTTCCTGTTCGATAGCCGATTTGACCTCTAATCCCGCCAAATCCGGGATGTTCT
>KE356579.1:1220263-1230115 GCA_000416085.1 halophilic archaeon J07HX64
CTGTCAGAGTGTCGTAGATGTGACCCGACCGAACTCCATTGAGAGCCTCCGCAGGATTCGACCAAGTACGACTCATTCGTCGCTCACCTCAGCGTGGGGATTCGGCTTATCGAATCCATCTCTGTAACACGGCTAGCAGGGAAGCTCTTTGAACAATGGCGAACAGTCGCAGTCGTCCGGTCGCGTCGGTCGGTGTGCGTATGGTTCGTCTCGATTGGCCTGCTGGTGATTGGTACAGTATATCTGAAGTTGACGAGTGACCGATACACACGCTGTACCTTACGTTCCAGTACAAATACCATTCCAATCTGGTGGGCGTCTCACCAGTCAATCTACACGCCTACTTTCCGGTTGAGAATGATTCTATGACACACTGACCACATTTGAGCGCAGGTTTCAGAGCACATGTGCCAGTAATAGCCATCCCAAGACTATTGTTCACGTCCGTTTAGCGGCTGTCTACCGACGGCTGGAGCCGATTACATGCTCGAAAGGTCTGATCATCGCAGCCTCACAACAGTCTCACGCGCGACTTACACGCCTCAATGGCGACACTCACAGGCACGCATCCTCACAGATAGCGGAGTTTTGTTTGACTCTACGCAAGCGGTCCCACAGCAGATCAATCACTCTCCAGATTACACGAAACCACACCCGCCAGAGGTTGTATGGGAGTCTGTACGCCGGTCGTTAATCAGCCTCGGTTGTGACGCGCACGATGGCATAGCCCATCACCGCTGAGAGGCGCTAAATCACTACAGGGTTAATTCGATGGTCGGCCGAGATGTCTCGTATGCTGGAGTACGGCGAGGATTGGGAGTACATTCCGGCGACTCGGATCGAACAGTCGGACGAGTCTTTGGAAAGGTCGGCAAAATCAGAGTGTACGATGCGAAGTTGCACTCGCTCGTCGGATGGAGTCCGGTGATCACAATCTTACTCGTGCTCACGTCGTTTCTGGTAAGTGTTATCTCCGTTCTCGTTGCCTCGACAGGGGCCCTCGACATATTGAAGATTGTCCTGTCGTTCACCGCGGTGTTGTTTGCCGTCTTCTCGACAGAAAGAGTCACGCGAATCGACAGCGCCGTGATGAGTGAAACAACAGACTCGAATTCGGACCCGGAGTGAGGTGTGATAATCCACGGCGGGGTATGTCGAGCGGCTCGAATTGTGCCGAGGCTACTCTGGCCACGGCGAGTTCGCTCGAACGCTCACCTGTACGAGGCAGACAGCGATTGGGTGAGACGCGACGAGATTGTTGACGCGATTCGATGGGGAAATCACAAAAGTCTCCTCGGTGTCCCGGTTGCCCTCTCGAACCGGGTCAACCAGACCGAGGGAGTCACTGTCTCGCCCGGGCACGAGGCGTTCATCGACCGAACAGACATCGACGGCGAGGAGCACTTTCGGCTCCGGGCGGAAGCACAGCAGGCCATTGACCGCGTCGACGAACTGCGCGAGGCACTCGAGCGTCCGATGGAGGAACTTCTCGACAACGAGGGTGTTCCCATCACCTTCGAACCGCTGAGTATCCGTCGAACGCTAGATGACGACGAACGCGGAGCCTCCCGATGGACGCCTGGCCCTGGCGAGGACCGTCTGCTGGCCGGGTACTGGAACGACGTTGGCGGGAGTTATCGTTCCAGAGGTCCATATCGGAAAGACCGGCCCCTCCGACTGGCCGGCAGGGTCCAGCAAACGAATGATCGACGGGCTCCGGTTCCGCTCCGAGTACAGGGACGAGATTACCGTACAGGCGGCGTTCAGCCAGTCACAACTCAGAGACATCGTCGAGGACCGTCACGTGGAGGTTATCGAACTAAAGAGCAGTCTCAACCGTCCAGTGATTGGACAGGCGATTGCCGGCCGAGACATGTTCAAGCGCGATTACGAGCCGCGAACCGTCGAACCGGTCGTCGTCTGCGGGAGTGGCGACCTCACTCTGGAGTGGATGTGCCGGCGGAACGGGATTCGAGTCGAGATTGTCGACCCTATGGACGATATCTGAGTGGCGCAACTGTCTCAATTGTGGTGACGAACTTTTTTCTCGAACAACTCCTCGAATACGGGATATTGACGCTTACAATTTCAGCTAAACGCTTACCCATACACAGGAGGAAGGTACTAATATGGCGATCGTACAGACAGACGACACACTCGGCGGGAAGCCGCGACTCGAAGGACGACGGGTTTCCGTCCTGCACATCGCCGAGATGGTGATAGATGCCGGGAAGTCGCCTGAGACCACCGCCGATCAGCTCGACATTGGTCTCGACGAGGTACACGGGGCACTCGCCTACTACTACCGGAATATCGACAAGATGAACAAACTCCGGGAGGAACAGCGCGAGCTACGCGAGCAGATCAAAGAGGAGTCGCCCATCCCGGAGACGGCGGAAAAATAACCGTGTTCGCGTTCGTGGCCGACGAGCACGTTCCCATGCCGGTGGTCAACGCGCTCCGTTCCAATGGCTAGGACGTACACCGCGCACAGGATGAATACGGCGAGGATACGGACGATGACGACCTTCTCGAAGCCTGCGATGACGACGGTTACGTGATGCTCACGAATAATAACGACTTTGCCCGCCTTGCCCGGGAGATTGAATACTCCGGCGTAATACTCTAGAACGATCAGGAGCTACGGCCGCGCGACGTTGTCCGGGCTGTCGTCCGTATCGAGAGAGCACACCGCGACGGTCTGGAAAACCGGATAGTGTGGCTCGAAGGGTGGATGTGATATAGACATCTAAGGAGCGTAGACCGGCCCGGTCGGAGATTCCGGGCGTTATAATTGGTAACAGCATGTACCACCCGATACAGTCTCACCGGACGTTCCTGCAACGTACAGGCGCCGGAGCCGGGTTTAATACCCAGATTCCGGGTGTGCCGGTCTGTTACAGGCCGATATCGAGGACGAGTACCAGTCATCGGATACCGGGTCGTACTAACGGAGGAAATTCAGCAACGAGTGGAGCGGAGTCGCTACACCTGAATCATTCTGAAACAGGATCTGCCGGATAGAGGCCAGAGGGCTCAGTATGGCTCCGTCTGTTCAGAAAATCCACTCAGCGATGCACTCAGGAGAAATGCAGTTGGATATCGGTCGCGGTGACGAATGACTGATGTATTACGAGCGGAAACAGGAGTCCGAGAGCAACCCCGATCGGCGGCAGGAGTGGTATCAGTGATTCCGGAACGCCGTCGGTGAGGATGCCCGCAGCGATCACCGGCGCGTCGCCGACAAGACTCGACACACGGTCCGGGTAGGCGGCCGACACCGCCGTTCCGGCGAACAGCAGTTCGTAACCGGCGATCAGGCCGACGGTCCGCAGCGGTCGCCGGACCAGTTCGTTCGCGCGGTACTCCGCCGCCTCCATCGGCGACCGCTCCTCGCCGTGCTGGTGCCGACGCTCCTGTGGCGAGAGCCGTCCAAACAGCATCGCCAATCCCGGTCCCGATGACCAGATAGAGGTATTTCAGAACGAATCTGACCATACGTGGCTTACCGAACCGATTTATAAAAAATTACTGTGTGTGAACCACAATGAACAGTACCAGCGAGCAGAAAAACTGCAGTTGGCGTGGGCCGGGGTCGTCTTTACCCCTCGACTTTATAGATTTATAACATGAATGCGTTGGGGTTCGTACGGAACTCGTCGATTTTCACGATAGCGAGAGATGATGTCTCTCGAATCGTCGTATTAACCATGTGCTTACAGGCTCGTCCTGATACTCCCATGCAGGACAGGCACAGTCTGATGGAATCCCGCCCTCAAGATGAACCGTGTAGGTGTGCTGTTTAGAGAGCAAAGTGATACACAACCCCGTGTTCAGATATTCTGTACACAGTGTCTTGTCCGGTGCGAGTGTTGTTTTGCCATTCCCTTTGGTGTACCAAACGAAACCGATGAGACAAGTTGCACCCACCGAGGCAGGCAACAAAACGGTCGACGACGGGGATGAGAGTCGTAGTGATCACTGGTCCGCTCAGTCACCCGTAGCAGGGGTCACCGCGGGATCTTCGACGGTTTCATTCACCTGCGTAACAACGAGATAGAGCGCCACTACCCCGGCGAACGTGGCGATGACGAACGGGACCTCGAACGCAAAACCCACGAGAATGCCCGAGAACAGCGCCCCAAAGGCGATACCCAGTCCAAAGCCTGTCGTCAACAGGGACAACGTTGATCCCGACTGTCCCGCCTTGGCGACGTCGCCGGCGAGTGCAAGCGATGGCGCGAACACAGCTGCGACGGCGACACCCTGCAGAAAGCGGAGCCCGACCATCACGAGCGACGAGGTCACAAAGCCCTGGAGCAGTGTCGTCGGGAGCAAAAGAACGAACCCCCCGAGCAGGAACGGTTTACGACCGTAGCGGTCGCTGAGCCGGCCGATCGGTAACTGGAACAGGACGTTCGCCAGCACTCCTGCACCGAACTGGAGTGAAAAGAGAAACTCTCCCTGCCCGAGGCGGCCGTTGATGACGTTCGCGAGCGGAGCAAACAGCGCAAGGCTAAATGCCATCACGATGGTCGCAAGTCCCAGCGCGAAGACGGGGTCCAGCCCCGGCCCGTCGGGGTTGCGCATCTGTATCGAGATCTCCTGGCTCGCCTCGTCCCCACCTGTCTCGGGGTCCTGGATCAGGACGGTTATGAGCGCGAAGCTAACAACCGCCCCGACAACCGCCACGAGAAAGGCTGCGTCGAATCCGGAGAGTGAGGCCCCGGCAACACTGTACGGTCCGGCGTTGACCACGAAACCAGCCACCAGCGGGCCGACACCGAAGCCGAGCAGTCGGAAGGTGTTGAACAGACCGAAGTTTTCGCCGCGCTCATCTGCCGCCGAGTACTCGTTGACCAGCGCAACCGTGACCGGAATAGTAAACGCGGCACCGACACCCTGTAGCGCTCGCATCGCGAGAATAGAGACGTAGCTACGGAAGAAGATGTACCCCGCTGAGCCAACGGCCACGAGCGTCAGCCCGGTCAGGAGAAACACCTTTCGCTTGCCCGACCGGTCGGACCACGCCCCGGTAAACGGCTGGCTGAAGCTGTTCAGGAAGCCAAACAACGAGAGTACGACCCCGATGAGCAGCTCCGGCGTGACGGTGAATGAGATGCCTGCAGGCGAGACCGTCGTTCCTACAAAGGTAGGGAGAGCGACGACCTGTCCGATGTACAGAGGAAGAACCACCACGAGAAATGAGTTCGCGAGCGCACCAACCATCCGTGCAGTAGCAAGCGCTAAAATACGGGAGTCGAGATTGAAATCCATCAACCCATTATAGTGGTATAACGCATATTAGGTTGTTCACTCCGACGAGGCTCAGGCAAGCCGCACAGATGTGGGGCTTGCTGTTGGCGCTATCGACGTGAGCCTCGGCGTGACGACTCCAAAAAACACGGAGACACCGGTGCTGGTCAACTCGTATCCGCTCCTCTCTGACGTGTAACGGAATGTAAACCAGCCTCGGAGAGTTGTTCGGGGCGTCCTACCGAACGGATTACAGTACGACCGACCGGTTCCTGGACGGTTTGGGTCCGTCCAACACATCACACGCCAGACCCCCTCGCTCAAAGACGATGAACTGGTCCCAAACGCCGCCGAACCAGTCGAAATCGACCGTGAACAGATAACGGGCGTGGATTCCAGTATGACGGATGAAATCTTTTAGATGACTGGAACTTCCGGGTCAGACGTGTGATGTCGAAGAGAACGACTACATCCCCCACTGATTCGTCGGTGCAGCGGTCGTAATCCTGCTGTGTCGGCACGCGACCGTCGAGTGACGCAGATCCCGATACTCATCGGTCCGAGAACAAAGCCCACACGACCTGCCTCACAGACACCGGGAGCGAGCAGTTGATATCACCCTCACCGGGCCCGAATAAACAGCGATCTTCCGTGCTTTGTGTCGGCCATCCGGAATACGCTATTGCTGTCGTCTCGAGGCTGTCCGAGGATACGGAAAAAAGTACGATCGTAGTATCGAGTGTTCCAATATCGGAACAACTCCGGTCACAGGGGGTACCTATTCTCCGGTGACCGGAACTATCAACAGGTGTATAATCAGTCAGATTAAACCGCGGAAACAGACATGTTGCTGTTGTCGGTGTGCCTGTTAGAACGTGAAAACAGCAACATCGCCGCCGCAGTCGGGACAGTTCGCTATCTCCGCAGAGAGGTTCTTTCCGCACTCACGGCACTCGTGGTGCTGCTCTTCGCTGATTCGACCGCCGCCGTCTGTCAGGAGCGACATTAGACTCATGACGAGTATATATATGGAGGTGATACGCGATAATAAATCCTTTGCAGCCACACACAACCGACCCACATATCCTGACAGCTCCTCGGTTTTCGAGCGAGACACACCAGCTGAGATCCGATCTGTGGCCGGTGAATCGCCCACAACTCGACGTGAGACGGTCCGTACAGGAGCAGGTGAACTGACTGTGACTGTCACCTGGCCGGTCCTGTCTGTCACAGGCTATCCGAGTCTCGTATCATAGCGTTCCGATATCACAGGAGGGGAACTCATTAGTGAGTTGATGCCGTACGTTGACCCGACAGAGGCTCACGCGTCCGAACGAGCAGTGAAAACGGTACCGAGTAACGGCGAGGGGCCCTCCATCTGCTGAGTCGACCCCGGTAGGAGCAGGCGACGACGCGTCCCCCAGGGCACCGGTGTCAGAACACCACGGTGTTCAAAACCAGTTCCTGTCAAACCGCCCGGCAGGAACGGGACGGGACACACAAAGGGAGCCGATGTACGCAGGTTCGAACCCCGCCTCGCCCGACCAGCATCCACACGAGACGTGACACGGACAGACCGAGCAACCGATACCAGTTACACGTCGTGAAAGAGACCGGGTCGCACCTCGGTCACCACGAGCACAACAGAGATACAACTCATGAATCGAAGACAGTTCGTCGCAACGAGCATCACGGCGGCACTCACAGCAGCAGGTACAGCAGGATGTCTCGGGGTCCTGAGCGAAGACAACGCACCGCCACCCCGACGATCGAACCTTCTCACGGATATCGCTGTCCGGTCGGGACAGCTCCAAGTCGAGTTCGTGAGCCCCGACGAGCGGTGGCTGATGTCCCGCCGGAATCTGGATACAACAACAGGTTCGACCGACGAGGCAACCCGAGATAGCGGGCTGTCGATCGATGCACTCTCACCGGTCGGCACGGCCGCGGCGAAGGGGCGTGGAGCAACCGGTCGTGGGGCGAGTGGGCGAACGGGCGGCGCCGGGTCTGCCCCTCGAACAAACAACGGGTTCGCGTGGTTTTTCGGCGGAGCGTACGTCTCCTCGTGGTACCGCAACAACGAGGAGGCGGTGACACAGTACCCTGTCGAGATCGAACAGGTGGGGGTCGCGCGACTCGGAGACAACGAAACCTTCCGCGAGATCGACCCCGGTCCCGGCCCCGTCGGGTGGGACAACACGTACAGCGCCCGCGCCGAGACACTCGATATCGACCGAACACTCTCGGAGGGATGGTACCGCGTCGGTGCGAACGTCGTCGCCGACGGCGCCGACGGTGCCGCCGACCTCGGCTGGGAGTCGTTCGACGTTCGACTCCAGACAGACGACTCCGCGCTCGAGATCACCGAACAGTGGAAGGTATCACCGCGAATCTGAGCCGGGAGAACTCACCAACAGACGACTGTACAGCCACCACACCGAATCTCAGCTCACACACAGTCCATGCAGATACCAGCACTCCTCAGGTCGAAACAGGCCGCGCTGCACGTCGTGACAGTTGTTGTCGCGCTGTGTAGCTTCGCGTACGAACTCGCGTACGCGGAGTTGTTGACAGTCCTGTACGGCGGGACCGTGACACAGTACGGCCTCACGATCGGGCTGTTTTTCTTCTCACTCGGCGTCGGTTCGTACCTCGCTCGCCACCTCGACGACAGCAGGGAGTCGAACTTCTTCCGCACGGAGCTGTATATCGGTGTTATCGCTCCGCTGGGAGTGCTGTTTGTCGTCTGGGTGAACGCGGGGCAGGCACTCGCCGCTCTCCCGCCACTGGTCGAACAGGTTGTCGTCCGTATCCCGGTTGTCTTGGTCGGGGTTCTGTCCGGACTCGAGTTGCCGATGTTGCTCTCGATGGTTGAGGACGAGTCAGACACGACAGGCCGACTCTCGGATGGGGTTCGCACCTTCGTGTCGGGTGTCGACACGGCGGCGTACAGAGCCGCCTCGCTGATCTTTCACACCTCACGTGACGGAAACGAGTACAACATCTACTCCTCGGTCCTCGCGATGGACTACCTCGGCGGTCTCCTCGGAGCGCTCGCCTTCGTGTTCTACCTGTACCCGGAGGTCGGACTCGTCGGCTCCGTCGCCGGATTAGCCTTTTTGAACTGTCTCGCCGCGCTGTTGTTCAGCCTCCGGTTCAGCGCACACGGGTGGAACCGCTTCTCCGCCGACCGGAGTGTCGTCACACACGAACGTGTCTCGGCTGTCGTCGTCTGTGTCCTCCTCACAGTCGTCCTTGGCGGTGCACTCGCTCAGAACGAGGCTGTCAACAACGAGGTCACAAGCTACTACATGGAGAACGCGATCGAACAGGAGTACCCCCGCGATACGATCGAGGCGACTGTCACCGACCAGTACACGACAGAGTACCAGCAGGTCACCTACTACGACCGAACCTGGGTCGGTGAGGGAAACAACACCGCCTTTCCCGGGAAGTCAGAGCAGTGTCTCCGGCTCGGAACCGCGATCCAGTTGTGTGAGAGTTGGGCCGAGTCCTATCATCACGGACTGGTCGACGTTCCACTTTCGATGTACGAAAACTCGACCGACACCGACGTACTCGTGCTCGGCGGCGGTGACTGGATCGCGGCCAATAATCTCCGGGAACACAACGTGAGTGTCGACCTCGTCGACGTGGACTCTGCGTTCATGCAGCAGGCAAAAACCGACGACCTACTCGAACGGTATCACGAGGATGCGTACGAGTACGAGCACCTCACCGTCTACCAGCAGGATGCCTTCGAGTTCCTCGAGACGACAACAGATACGTACGACCTGATTCTGCTCGATCTTCCCGGCGCAACAGACGATGACCTGTTGCACCTGTACTCGACCGAGTTCTACTCGCTTCTCACCGAGCGACTCAGCCCGGACGGTGTCGTCGGAACGTGGGCGTACACACAGTACGCGTACCCGGAACACTACCACACGTACATGAACACACTCGCGGAGGCTGGGTTCTCGAACGTCCTCGATTACTGGGCGTACGACGACCTCAACAACGACGGTAACAGACAACTCGGTGAGCGGTTCTTCCTGCTCACACCCGACGGAGCACAACCGAGCATCGACCCGGCGAACGGGAGCGCGTACGTCCGACAACACGACGACTCCTACAACGCCACCGCCTGGACGACAACACCGACCTACGAGGGCTACGAACCGAGTAGTATCTTCCAGCCGAACTACAACCTCATCATCGAGCAACGGGTCACAGATGACAACTAACAGCCTCTACGTCGAGTATCCGGCGGAGTCGGCCTGTCCCGACGCGATGGACGTAAAGAAAACGGAGACGTTCGCCGTGCTCGGTGAGCGTTTCACGTTTCGCATCATCGGGAACTCACACGTTATCACCGCCCCGGCGCTCGGGTTCGCCGAACTCGTCTCGTGCAGGCCGCTCGGTGAACACCCGACAACAGAGGTCCCACTCACGCAGGGGTACCACAACACAGTAACTGCTCGGACAGGACCGGTTACCGTGCAGACGAGCATCCGGTGTCTCCCACTCGATGCCTTTCCGCGACGGAGCGAGTTCAGCCTGCAGTACCGGTTGCCGAGGATGCCTACACGACGA
>KE356579.1:1230165-1232613 GCA_000416085.1 halophilic archaeon J07HX64
GCCACGAACAGTGACGCGAGGCGCAATGATAATAACTCGAAGGCTCTCCCGACGAGACCGCGGTTCGCGCCAGCAGTAGAACGGACACCGCCCTTTAGCTGCCGGTGAACGATGCTGGTCTGTCCCCCAGTGACTGTGAGACAGTCGTAGTGATTGCCGTTGCCGACGGGATGAGAGGAGCGGCGGGCACGCCGGCAGTCGGGCCCGGTGCCGCCCTCACCTGGACCGCGGATGAAATAGATGTCCAGTGCACCGAGCGCCTCGCCGCGCACCTCGAGGTGAGTCTGCTCACGGCTGAGGATGGTAGGTCGCCCTCGCAGCACCGCGTGAACAAAACGAAACTGGTCCGATCCCACAGACAGTCGACGAACGAACCGGCTTGATCGCTGCTGTCCGCCGGGTGTCGTGGTCGCACTCGGTTCCGGGAGGCGTGAAACTCGGCTCCGAAAACTCTCTACCCGGGGGTCCTTGTGTATATCTAATACCCATGATTGAAATGGGGACGGTAGATCTGTCTGTTTGTCAAACTTGTCGAACAGAGAGCAACAACTGTCACAGACAGCAGATAATAGCTGCAGGCGTTGCGCGACACCGAGGAACGAACCAATGAACTCACATCCAGTGGAATGAGCAGCGAGAACCGCTCTCCAAACGCAGAACTTGGGCTCCTTGACGCGACGATGATCGGGATGGGGGCGATGATCGGGGCCGGTATCTTCGTACTAACGGGACTCGCGGCCGAGCTCGCTGGCCCGGCTGCCATCATTGTTTTTGCGCTGAACGGTGTTGTCACCGCATTCACCGGGCTCTCCTACGCAGAACTTGCCGCTTCGATATCGAAGAGCGGTGGTGGCTACGCCTTTGTTAGAGAGATTTTCGACGACTTCGCGTCGTTCCTCATGGGATGGATGCTCTGGTTCGCCTACATGATCGCCGGTGCGTTGTACGCGCTCGGCTTCGCGCCAAATTTCCTCGAGTTGCTCCACGTGTACGGGCACGTGCCACCACCAGATCAGGTGGGTGGCGTTGTCGTGCCCGTAATCGGCACGATACCGGCGGCGTTTCTGCTGGCGTTCGTCGCGGTGCTGGGGCTGGTGGCTGTTAATGCCGTTTCGACAGCCGCAAGCGGGAGTGCCGAGACCGTCTTTACAATCATCAAAGTGAGTATTCTGGTGGTATTCGTCGGCTTCGGGATTACCTCGCGATGTTCTCCGGGGCCGAGTTCCAGCCACTGTTCGCCGAGAGTGGCGGCGCAGCAGCAATCCTGCCTGCGATGGGGCTGACGTTTATTGCCTTCGAAGGCTACGATCTCATCACGACCGTCACCGAGGAGGTAGAGAACCCTCGCGAGAACATCCCGAAGGCGATTTTCATCAGCCTCATCGCGACGGTAATCGTCTACCTGGCGGTCGTCGCCGTCGCAGTCGGAACTCTCGGCGCGCAGGGATTGGCTGATGCCGGCGAGTCGGGCATCGCCACGGCAGCGACGGAGTTCATGCCGACCGGACTGCCGATCATCCAGAACGGCGGTGCGCTCATCGTCTTTGGAGCGGTCTTCTCGACCCTGACCGCGCTGAACGCGGTGGTGATCGCCTCCTCACGCGTGGCCTTCTCGATGGGGCGCGAAGGACAGCTGCTGCCGTCGTTCGGCCAGTTGCACTACCGGTACGGTACCCCGTTCGTCGCAATCATCGCGAGTGCGATTGTGATGCTCGGTTCCGTCGCACTGCCCACCCAGAGCGCCGGCAACATGTCGAGTCTGTTCTTTCTCCTGTCGTTCATTATCGTCAACGTCGCCGTGATCAGGCTCCGTCGGGAGCGTCCGGATATGAACCGGCCGTACAAGATGCCGTTTTATCCTGCGCCGCCGCTGCTCGGCATCGCACTCAACCTGCTCCTGACCGGGGTGTTGGTGGTGTATTTGATCCAGACCGATCCCTTGGCGTTGGGGCTCAGCGCGGCCTGGATCATCCTCGGCGGCGTCGCATATCTCGTGCTCAAACGGGTACGGGGTCCCCCGGAGCCCGAGGCTCCAGCCAGCGCTGACGTGCGACCGGAGGTCGAAGACTAAACAATGACTGCCAACCTCAACGTAACCATCGCGGGCGGTGGACGCGTCGGCTTCCAGACAGCCGAGATACTCGCCGACCGTGGCCACGACGTGATGATCATCGAACGTGACGAACAGATCGTCGCAGATATCGCCGACGAATGGGTTGCGACGGTGATCAACGGCGACGCGACCAACCCGAAGATGCTCGAACAGGCGGGCGTAGAGGAGGCGGACGTCGTCGCTGCGCTCACGGGTGAGACCGGTCTGAATCTTGCCATCTGTCTGGCCGCGTCGGAGTTCGCCCCGGAGATCCGGACGGTCGCCCGTATCGACCGGCCGGCCGGCCAGGAGTACACCCGGTTCGTCGATGCGATCCTCTTTCCGGAGTACGCCGG
>KE356579.1:1232663-1237507 GCA_000416085.1 halophilic archaeon J07HX64
TGAACAGGTATTCGACGGTATGTGGAGATTCAACGGGAGAGGCGTTGTACGGTGGGTGGAGAAGATGATGAAACCGAGCGGGTCGGTGAAGAGGCTATAGCGGTTCTACTCACCACCTCATCAAGAGGTGGTTAGCGTTTCATACGGTATTAAACAACTAATCGAGACTCTCAGAAGTACCCTTCTGAGGTGTAGCACGAGTGCTACAACCCTGCGTGCTACACCCACAATTAAATGCGTGTTTAGCACCCACGGGTGTAGTATCCACCTTGGGTCTGGATGGATAAGATTGAGTCTGATATGGGTATGCTCTCGTTTGGATACAGCAGTCTATGATTTCTATCCATAGAGCATCGCTAATGCAGGATCTGTGGAGTGTGTATAATCGGTCGTGGGCTAATTCTCGGAGGTATACTAAGAAAATAATTTTTAGACTACCGAAGAAAATCAAGATTTGCTGGCACTTCGATTGAGTGTAATCTAATAGCCACTGTTTCGTGCGGATATACTGTCACACAGAATAATTTAGGTATACACTGCATTTCACTTTCCGTATCAATTTCAACGTGTTTAGGAAAACCAATGGTGTTGAGCAATTCATCAGTCAACTCGTTGTCTCCACCAATAAAGAGCGTCATATCGTTATCTGCCGAGAAGTCAGCCAGATACCTGTGGATAATCTCGGGTGTTCTAATATCGCCTCCACAGGTTTTGTACTTGAGTGTGGAAACTCGTACGCTTCTGCGATGCCACCAACCTCCATCATATGAACGACCGCCGAGGTTATTGCTGTAATGAACAGGTATAATTAAGTGATATCCGATATACTTTTATGTCTGATTAACAATTACTTTCCTGTCGTTCTTATCACTCGTGCGACTGCACAACAGACACGGTTTAAGATGGTCACCAGAGTATCCGAAGTTAACATTTTTATTTGACAGCGGTATATTCATAACTGAGATGCAACCCGTTGACAAATGCGGTTCGATGATGAAGAAACAAGATGGAGCGATGGTATACGACAGTTGTGGTCACCGATGAGTCCCGTCAATTATAAAGATAACACGGATGCAAAGGAGATCAGGATAAACCACGTGGAGCAAGTTGACTGGGTCGAGTGGGCAAAAGCTCAAGCGTTGAATCAAAAAGTGCAGATAGAGAACCAGTTCACGAATCGGGAAGACTTCCACCAACGGGAGATAACAGAGATTGAGTTCAAGAAAACTGATAGTAGAGACGAGTGTATCCAACAACTCAAGAGTGCGTTGAGTGTGATGTTTAACGACAGCTATGTTGAGAGAGAACTTGTCGAAGAACGGGGCGTCATCCGAGAGTTAGTAGACGAAGCGAGAGAGTCAACTTCGACTACCTCGGAAATTGGTGAAAATGCTGGTGATGAATAAAATAAGCGTGAGTACTAAAACCAGCGGGGATGCTGTGGAAATTTAAATAGAATAATGAAACTGTTGTTCTCTTAGAAAAAATGAAGACGGTGTCCCTCTCTCTAGAGTACGATTAAGGACAAGAAATCGGGAGACGCTGTGTCTGTCGTCAAACTAGTCGATTTTATCTCGTTTAATAACCACGTCTACGAGAGTGAACTACGGGACTCGCTGGGGGCACTCCTCCTAACTGAAACGTCGGGTAGTTTCGCTCACAGTTGCTGTAATGAGCAGATGTGATTAAGTGATATCGGATGAACTTTTTATCTCTGGTTACAATTATTACTCTGTCGTTCTTATGACTCGTGCGACTGCACAACAGACGCGGTTTGAGGTGTTCACCAGAGTACCCGAAGCTAAAATCTTTACCTGACAGCCGTGTATTGCCACCTGAGATGCAATTCTGTGACAAATGCGGTTCGATGATGAAGAAACAAGATGGAGTAATGGTATGCGACAGTTGTGGTCACAGAGAAGAACAGCAGGGGAACACAGAGGATTTCGTTACCACCACCGAGCAAACAGGCAGTGAATTAATTGAGACCGACGAAGACGCGAATTTTGAGGGAAAACCGACGGATGATAGCATCACCTGTGATGAGTGTGGGAACGGCAAAGCGTGGTACACGATCAAACAAACAGGCTCTGCCGATGAGCCGCCAACTCGCTTTTTTAAATGTACTGAGTGCGGAAAACGATGGCGAGACTACAATTAACGCAGTTATTCAATTTCGACCGTCTCAAATTCATACTTAATCTCTCAAACGATAGTGTCCAGTGTCGAGTTTAATTACGAACTGTATACGCTCATACGGTGCTGGTACTTATCTGACAGCCGTGTGTTCCCACCTGAGATGGAGTTCTGTGACAAATGCGATTCGATGATGAAGAAACAAGATGGAGTGCGGTATGCGACAGCTGTGAGTCTGATCAAGGAGTACCTCAGGTTCGTTCTCCTGTTCTTCAATAACAGTATATTATTAACCTATAATCAAAAACTTTCTGTCTTGGCTGATTTAATATAAATTGTACACTGCGAAGTATATATGACAAACATCTATTCTTCGCAACCCAGAAGTTATCTGATTTGAACCTATATTACACGGTATTGACACAGTTATTTGTCCAATTAGAGTTGTATACCGTACCTATCGCGTTTTTCAATCGATGAGTCGTCTGAGATATAATCGCGTGCAGACTCGACAGACATCCAACCGACTTGATTTTTCAGCGAGTAGAGGTCTCCGTCAGAGTCGATCCAGTTTTGACAGAATGACCGACGTAGAATATGTGATGTGATAGTTGCACGGTCTCGTCCGTCGTTATATTGTTCTGTCAAGAACTCTATATTACTGTTTTTCAGTGCCTTATTGAAATCTGCTCTCCCTCTGTCCGTGGATATGTGTTTGTCTCCATCGTATTGACCGTAGGCTTTGGACAGAAAGATGTAGTCAGAGTCTGCGTGTTGATACTCATCACGGTATCCATCGTTGATGTATGCATCCAGTAGTCGCCTTGTTTTGCGGTCAAAATACGCATCACGTCGACCAAAGTCTGTCTTGACGGTCATTATATCCACATATCTCTCGTCCAAATTTAAACGTGATAGACGGCTATTACACGCTTCTTTTAGTCGCATACCTGTTGATGCCATCAGGGAGAGCAAGGCACGTCCACGCATTGACTGGGCAGATTCGACAAGTTCTGAGACTTCCTCTGGGTCAAGCGTGCGTTTTGTGTGTTCGGTACGTGTCAGATTAAGGTAGATACCTGTGTCTATATCCTCCAGAGGATCACGGTCATACATCTCGTTGTAGAGCATCGAGACTGCTGTGAGATATTGCGATGCTGTCAAGTCGCTAACACGGTCAGACAACCAGCCAATATACATCTTTATTTCTGTCTCACCTATATCCTCTAGGTCGTAGTCATTATTTTCAAGAAACACTTCGAATTTTTTGAGAGCAGACCGTCGATTCTGCATTGTCGATTTAGATTTTATTGCCTGCTCGATTTTCAAGAACTGCGTGATTGTAGGATCGTCAAAGTCCATCAGTATCGTCCCTCTTTATCTCGCTCTCTCTTGCCCATCTCTGACAGGTTGTGTACAACTTCTTCGCTGATTTCGTCAAGCGTAGGGTAGTTGTATGGAATCCGCTCTATCTGCTCTCGATTCTCCTGTATCTCCGCCTCAAGCTTATCAAGACGTGCGATTACTTCGTCTGAGGTCTGTACGTCTCCGTCCTGTGTATCATCATCCATCAACTGCTCAAATCCGACACGCAACGCTTGGGATAGGGAATTAAAATCATCCGATTCTTCTACTTGTCGTTTCCATCTGTCGTGTCTGTCTTCCTCTACCCGCGTTACGGCTGGCTTTTTATCCATAACTATATTACAGGCTGGACAGTCTTTAACATTTTGTTAACGCCAACGCGCTACTGGCACTTGAAAAACCGGGTCGGCGGTTCGTCGGCGGCGCCGGTCTGTTTGATTGTGTACCACGCCACGCCGTGTCCACAGTCCTCGCAGGTGACGTCGTCGGCAGTCGGCTTCCCCTCGAAGTTGGCGTCCGCGGATGACTCGATGAGTTCGGCGTCGGACTGTTCCTCGGTGGTGACGAAGGCTCCGGTGTCCGCGCTCTGTTCGGCACTGTACCCGCAACTCGTGCAGACCATCCGCCCGTCTCGTTTCTTCGTCATCGAACCGCACTCGTCACAGAACTGCATAGCTACAGGTGAGTAGGACCGGAGACAGTATCAGTCTTTGCTACGCCACGAGGATACCGTTCCGCGAGAGAAACTGGCCGACCTGTTTTATCTCGCTCGGACTGCCGATGATGCGGATCAGGTTGTCCTCCTGCCGGACCGTCACGATGAACCGCTCGTCGATTGCCGACCGGAGTCCGACGAGCGCGTCGCCGGGCAGGACAATCTGCGTGCTGTCTCTGAACCGGGTCGCTGTCGTCATGTCTGGACGTGTGAGCGCTCATCAGATTACTCTATCGAAATACTGTACTCGTCGGAACGTTCGCCGGCCGAGAGCTTACCGGGGTCGACCTGGCAGGGACCCGAGAGTCACTCCGGTGTGTGTATCTCCTCGCAGTGCAGACACTGGATGCGTCGACCATCGTCGAGGAGTTCGTACCGCCCGCTTCCGACGCCGAGCACGGTGCGCCCGGTCCAGACCGCGTCACAGTGGTCCTGCGGACACCGGGCGGGGACAGTCCGCTCGTCTCTCGGTCTCCTGGGCGACCTCCTCGAGTGTCTGCAGGTCTCCCGCGACGGTCTCGTCGCCGTCGAGTTCCGCCTGGAGGTGTTCGAGATGCTCGTTCAGCGTCGCGTCGGGCGGTCTCTCCTCGATCTCGAACTCACGGTCACGGGTGCCGCCCTGCCCCCC
>KE356579.1:1237557-1238824 GCA_000416085.1 halophilic archaeon J07HX64
GGGTGTGATACCGGCGGGCGTCTAACAACAGGCAGATGCTGGGGTATCCCTGTATGAACCGCACACTGCGTGACCGTGAGGAACCGCTGCGGTGCAATCGCGGTATGCAGAAAGCAACCTTCGAGGAGCGAGGTCCGGCCTACGCGGCCACACTCGCCCGAAAGAACTTCCGAGACCTGCGGTCGATTCTGGAGTGGAACCACGAACATGGCATCGATTTTTACCGGGTCACGTCGACGCTGGTTCCGTGGAACTCGCAGTTCGAGCTCGCAGATCTGGACGCGTACGACAAACTCCGCCGACTCGCCGAGCACTGTGGTGAGTACGTTCGTGAGCACGGGATGCGGCTCACCTTTCACCCCGACTACTGGTGTCGGCTGGCGAGCACCTCCCGCGATACCGTCGAACGGTCACTGCGGGCCGTCGAGTACCACGCCGACTGGCTGGACCTGATGGGCTTGGACCGGTCGCCGTACTTCGGTATCAACGTCCACATCGGCGCGACATACGGCGACCGTGCGGCGACCGCCGAGCGGTTCCGTGAGGCCGTTCGCGAACTCTCGCCCGGCGCTCGTGCCCGCCTCACCGTCGAGAACGACGATGAAGAGGGGCTCTGGGGAGTTCCCGACCTCGTCGAGCAGGTGAGCGAGCGCGTCGGTGTGCCGGTCGTGTTCGACTACCACCACCACTCCTTTTCCGACCGTGGACTCACCTACCGCGAGGGGTTCGAGCGGGCTGCCACGAGTTGGGACTGTCGCCCGGCAGTTCACTACTCCGAACCAGCCCGTCTGCACGGGGCCGACGCGAAGCCACAGGCCCACGCCGAGTACGTCGCCCGCGTGCCCGACTGGCTCCGCGACCGGGCCGACGTGATGGTCGAGGCCGGCGGCAAGGAACGGGCACTGCGCAGACTCCGCGAGTGAGCCTTGACATACCACGAAGGATACAAAACAGGCAGAGGACGTGTACAGCAGACGCAAAATCAGTTTGTTTCCTCTGCGGTGAGGATATCACTCAGGAGCTCCTCGGGGAGTCGGAAGCCAGTCTCATCCTGTTCAAAACGGGCCGATTCGACGACATACTCCAGTTTCAGCGGATCGTAAACGTGCGGGAACGGACTCTCTCCGTCTTGTTCGCTCATCTCGTATCGAACTGGTCCCTCGATCCTGGCCTCATCCAGAACGAGGAGCCTCGGTTCATCCTCGTTAGTATGACTGTAGTCTGCGACAACGACGATCTGCCCGGGTTTCGAGCAGTGAACGAACCC
>KE356579.1:1238874-1240078 GCA_000416085.1 halophilic archaeon J07HX64
CGTCTGAGTCGGACCACCGACCCCGCTCCGTTACTCACCGAACAAGTATTACGGGAGACTGCGGGGAACTATCCCGACACGGCAGCGCCGCTGGTGGTCGTGTATCGACAGCGATGGAGGATATCTGCGTGGGCGGTGTCTGACCCGACTTCCGTTCGGGCCGACTCGACTCGCCAGGTCGTTGCTGCACCTCAGGCCGACTCGACTCGCCAGGTCGTCGCGCTCGTGTACGACCACTTCTCTATCTCGACCTCTGTCGCGGAGTCTTTGAGCTTCACCATCAGCGCGCCGATCTCCTTCGGCGAGAGGTCGACCTCGTCTGCGATAAACTTGCTTTTGAAGTACATTTCCCCATCCTTTGCCTTCTGTGCCAGGTACGCGTGAAGACGCTCCTCCTTCGAAAGGTCCTCGTGTTCCTGCGGGTCGAACGTGTCTTCTTCCTGCGGGGACGTTGTCGCACTCATTGTTTTCCTCATCGCTATCTGTGACCCACAGGGGTATATAAAGGCTGGATGGTTTGGTTTCGTTCGAGCGGTTTCAGGGTGAACTGGCGTGAAACGGTGTTTCAGGACAGTTTATGCAGCCGCGAGACGTTTTACAAAGCGTTCTAAGCCGGTGAGAGTGTTCTGAAGGGGGTGCACCGTTCGCGCCGTATCCCCGCCGTCACCGGCCGCGCGGTCGGGCGATATCGGTAACAGTTGCCGATAGATGTGGGCGCTCAGTTTCGGCCGCGCGAGACGCGCGGTGCTCCGAACAGTGGTCAGACGCGTTCACCACGCTCTGCGGGGCGCGAGTCCGGTGATATCTCTCGGACAGCGCCCGCAACCGGAGTGGGTCCCATCCGGACACTGCGCCGGTGAGAGCTGTGTTCGAGATAGTGTGTCACAGACCACTGCATACACCTGCCTCCTGGCAATCGTAGAGCTATAGATTCCGTCCTGCGGATTCCATCTAGCACAGTAGTCACAGGAGAGACGAATCACTCACCAGTCAATTATCTCGGTGGCAAACCAGTACATCCCGTAGATACAGAGCGAAACCACAACTAATGTGACAAACGAGCCAGCAACGACGCGTGGAATCCCAAGCGCAACAAGGAGGTCTGTTCCGCCTGCAAGCATGACGACGACACCGAGTATCATCAGGACAAACAGTGTCATGAACAGAGTACGTCCAACGATGGCTTCAGTGTAGCTTTTGAGTA
>KE356579.1:1244051-1246202 GCA_000416085.1 halophilic archaeon J07HX64
CGGGGAGTGCAGGTCCACAGGCGCTGACCACAACCGATAAACAGGGACACGTCGAACCCCGAAACATGATTCGTGTGGGTATCAACGGCTACGGGACGATCGGCAAGCGCGTCGCAGCGGCGGTCCGGGCACAACCGGATATGGAGGTGGTCGGCGTGGCAAAAACACGCCCGAACCACGAGGCCGCGACGGCAGTCGACAGCGGGTTCGACCTCTACGCCGCGGTCGAGGAGCGCCGGTCCCGCTTCGCCGAGGCGGGTATCGACCTCGCGGGCGGGGTCGAACAGCTCGTCGAGGTCAGCGATATCGTGGTGGACGGCTGTCCGTCCGGTATCGGGGCGGAGAACGTCCCGATGTACCGCAAACACGACACGCCGGCGCTCCTGCAGGGCGGCGAGGATGCGGCGGCTGTCGACTCGAGTTTCGTCGCCCGAGCCAACTACGACACCGTCGAGGGAGCCGAGGTCGTGCGGGTGGTCTCCTGTAACACGACGGGGCTCTCGCGGTTGGTCGCCCCGCTGCGGGAGACCTACGGTATCGAGAAAGCCCGCGTAACACTAGTCCGACGGGGCGGCGACCCCGCACAGTCCGGTCGCGGCCCGATAAACGATATCCTCCCGAACCCTGTCTCTCTGCCCTCCCACCACGGTCCCGATGTGAACACGATCTACCCCGACCTCGATATCGACACGCTCGGGCTGAAGGTGCCCGCGACGCTGATGCACACACACAGCGTAAATCTCACACTCGAATCGAGTCCCGACGCCGAGGCCGTGCGCGAACTACTTGAGGGGGAGCGTCGCCTGTTCGTCGTTCCGGAGTGGCTCGACATCGACGGTGCCGGAGCGCTGAAGGAGTTCGCCGGCGACGCCGGCCGCCCTCGCGGGGACATCTGGGAGAACTGCGTCTGGGGTGAGTCGATCACCGTCGAGGGCCGGGACCTGTACCTGTTCCAGGCCGTCCACCAGGAGGCGGATGTCGTTCCGGAGAACGTCGACGCCATCCGGGCGGTGCTCGGGACCGCGACCGCAGAGGAGAGTATCCGGACGACAAACGAGGCGATCGGACTCGACAAAGGGCTCGCCCCGTCCCCTCGCTGACCGGCATCGACCGAACGTGGCTTACCCGGGTATCCCCGATTAACTGTATGGGTCTCGAGGACCTGATAAACAGTATGCCGTTCGCGGAGTTGCTCGGTATCGAGGTGACGGAGGTGGCGGACGGACACGCCCGCGCCCACCTGCCAGTCGACGACCAGCCTGCGGTCGAGTTCGGGGGGTGACGTGGTCCACGGCGGCGCGACCTACGCACTCGCGGATACCGCCGGCGGTGCGGCTGTCGTCTCGCTATCCCGGGACATCAGTCCGACCGTCGATATGCGAATCGACTACCTCGCACCGGTGACGGACGATATCTACGCCACCGCGGATGTCATCCGGTACGGGTCGAACCTGTCGATGGTCCAGGTCCAGATTCACGACGAGGACGACACCCGCGTCGCCACCGCACAGGGCACGTACAAGTCGGGCGGCCAGGGCAGCGGCACCCCCTGGGACAGCAGTGAGCACCGCGAAACCGGGAACACCCCTGTCCGCGATCGTGACAACGATACCGGCCGGGACGACGATACAGACGAGGACACCACGGAGAGATAACGAGGGTGGCTGCCGACGGACCGTGACGCTGTCTTCGTCTGTTCGACGCAAGCCGAGAGTGTCTGTTCGACGCGAGTCGCAACTGTTTCATCGTCGGGCGTGAACTCCGGAACATGCATGTTAGTGGTGTCGGGCCGCCGCTCGTGACACCGTTCGACGAGGATGGCGAGATCGACCACAGCCGTCTGCGCGAACTCGTCACCTGGGTCGAGGCGCGCGGGGTCGACTTTCTGGTTCCATGTGGATCGACCAGTGAGGCGGAACTGCTGACCGGGGCCGAGCGGGCAGCGGTTGTCGAGACCGTCGTCGACGCCGCGTCGGTACCGGTCATCGCGGGAACGGGTCACCCCGGCCTGCGGGAGACGCTTGAGTCGACACGGGCGGCGGCAGCGGCCGGTGCCGACGCGGCACTGGTCGTGACGCCGTTCTACTACGACCACGACCAGGAGGAGTTCGTCGCCTACTACCGTGAACTCGCCGAGGAGTCACCCCTGCC
>KE356579.1:1246256-1264499 GCA_000416085.1 halophilic archaeon J07HX64
CGGGGGGTGGCCCCGACTGCCTGCGTCGGTCCGGACGAGTGACTGGTGCCGGTCCTGCATCGGTATCTCGACGCCCGCCACCTCGTCGACACGCGAGGCCAGTTGTCGCGCGGGTGACACAGCGATCCAGGTGTGAGTGCCCGCATACGAGGAACTGGTCCGACACGGCAGCACCGCTATGATCGTGTATCAACGGCGATGGAGGATACGAGGGCGGTGTCTGGCCCGACTCCCGTTCGGGCCGACTCGACTCGTCAGATCGTCGCTACAGTTCAGACCGACTCGACTCGCCAGGTCGTCGCGCCCGTGTACGACCACTTCTCTATCTCGACCTCTGTCGCGGAGTCTTTGAGCTTCACCATCAGCGCGCCGATCTCCTTTGGCGACAGTCCGACGTCGTCTGCGATAAACTTACCTTTGAAGTACATTTCCCCGTCCTCGGCCTTCTGTGCCAGGTACGTGTGAAGACGCTCCTCTTTCGAAAGGTCCTCGTGTTTCTGTTGGTCGAACGTGTCCTCTTCTTGCGGGGACTTTGTCACACTCATTGTTTGCCTCATCCCGACCTGTGACCCACAGGGGTATATAAAGGCCGGATGGTTTGGTTCCGTTTGAGCGGTTTCAGGGTGAACTGGCGTGAAACGGTGTTCCAGAACGTTTTATACGGTCGCGAGACCTTTTATGAAACACTCTAAGGCGGTGAGAGCGTCCTGAAGGGGGGTACATCGTTTGCGCCGTGTCTCCGCCGTCACCGGCCGCGCAATCGGGCGATGTCGGTAACAGTTGCCGATAACTGTGGGCGCTCGATTTCGGCCGCGTGAGACGCGCGAGGTGCTCCGGACAGGGGCCAGACGTGTCCACCACGTTTCGCGGGGCGCTGGCCGGGTGAGATAGCTCGAGTAGTGCCCGCGACCAGGGTGGTCCCAACCCCCTGGACTCGGCTGTCTGGCACTCTGTTCTCGTATGAATCGAGCAGGAAAGCCAAGGGCCGGATTTGAACCGGCGATGATCCGCTCTGCAGGCGGACGCGTTCGGCCAGGCTCTGCCACCTTGGCACGTGCTACGATACTCCGGGATTCGAGTTAAGAGTAGCGGTCTGTGGTGTCGGGACCGGAATAGGGAACTCAGACAGTCGGATCTGTTTGATAGAGGACAACACAGACAGTCGAACCTGGTGAATCAGGAGAAACAGACTGTGTCGTGTCCGGTACGAGCGGTCGAATCCGGTGAGTCAGGGAAAAAGTACTCAGCCGTGCTCAGTACGAGCGGGGCAGGTCGAGGGTGTGCTCCGCGATATCGTTGAGCATCATCTCGGTAGAACCGGGTGCGACGCGGGCGAGACGGCTGCCTTTCCACATCTCGACGACACCGTGCTTGCGGAGGAAGCCTTTGCCGCCGTGGGTCTGGACGGCCTGGTCGGTGGCCTCGTAGGCGGCCTCGGTGGCCCGGAGCTTCGCCATGTTCGATATCTCGGCGGTGTCGCGCCGGTCTTTCCCCTCGTCCATCATCCAGGCGGCCTTGTTGACGAGCTGTTCTGCGGCCTCGAGCTTCGACCAGGCGTCCGCGATGGGGTGCTGGACGGCCTGGTGGGAGCCGATCGGCTGGTCGAACACCTCCCGGTCGCTCGCGTAGTCGATCGCCCGATTGAGCGCACAGCGACCCAGCCCGATACCGCCCGCCGACGTGACGAGCCGCTCGGGATTGACCGTGTCGAACAGCTGGTACAGCCCCATTCCTTTCGTGCCGATGATATCGTCCTCGGTCGCCTCGTAGTCGTGCAGGTCGAGCTCGAACGAGTTCTCCGGGTGGGGGATCCCCGTCTCGAGCTGCCGGATGTCGATCGCGTCGTCCTCGGGGTCTGCGAGGAACAGCGACACACCCATCGTGCGCTTGCTGACCTCCTCGAGCGGCGTGGTGCGAGCCACGAGCAGCATCTTGTCCGCACGGTCGATACCGCTTATCCACTGTTTTGGCCCGTTGATACGGTAGATGTTGTCCTCGGTCTGCTCGGCGTGGGTATCCATCTCCGGGGCGTTGTGGCCTGCGTTCGGCTCGGTCAGCGCCATACAGAAGTGCAGGTCACCATCGACCAGCGGCTCCAGGTACTCCTCTTTCTGTTCCCGGGAGCCGTGCTGGGTCAGCGTCACACCGCCGAAGATAACGTTGACCACGAACAGCATCTCCGTCCCGAAACAGCCGTTCTTCACGAGTTCCTCTACCGCCGCCATCAGTTCGCTCATCCCGAGCCCCTGCCCACCGAACTCCTCCGGGACAGTCGTGCCGAGAAGACCCGCGTCCGCACAGTCCCGCCAGTAACCGGTCGGTCTGCGCTTCTCCGGCCCGTTTACCTCCATCCAGTAATCCTGGTCGTAGTCTCCGGCGATCTCGCGAGCAACCTCGCGGATAGCCTCCTCGGACTCTGTCGTGTCGAACCCAACCTGGGCTGATGACATACAACACGATTAGACCCCAGAAACATAAATCTCCCGTATGAGTATTCCAGTAGTAACAGCATCGCCGCAGATGCAGGGCCCCGCGACCACCGGGGGACCGTCGTGGTCGAGACCGTCAGTCCCAAGCCTCCCCGACCTGTTAGAACTGGTATGAGATTTCACGAGGCCGCGAACGCGTTGTTCGCGTTGCGGCGCTTCGGGACCCGACCGGGGACGGACGCGACGGCTGACCTCCTCGCGCATCTCGGCGACCCGCAAGAGGATCTTCCTTGCGTGCAGGTCGCGGGCACCAACGGAAAGGGCTCGACAGCGGGGATGCTCGCGTCTGTCCTGCGGGAGGCCGGACTCTCTGTCGGTCTCTACACCTCCCCTCATCTGGACGACGTGCGCGAGCGGGTGCAGGTGGATGGTCGCCCGCTCAGGAAGCACGCGCTGGTGTCGTTTGTCGAGCAGACAGAGCAGTACATCACCGGGCAGGCCGTGGACGGTGTCGCCCCGACGTTTTTCGAGACGCTGACAGCACTCGCACTCCGCGAGTTCGACCGACAGGATGTCGATGTGGCCGTGCTCGAGGTCGGTATCGGGGGTCGCCACGACGCGACGAGTGTTGTCGACCCGATTGCGAGCGCCGTCACGAGCGTCGGACTCGAGCACACCGACGTGCTGGGTGAGGATATCGAGACGATCGCGCGTGACACGGCGTCGGTGGGACCGACCGACCGTCCGCTGGTAACCGCAACAGCGGGCGACGCACTCGCCGCCGTCCGTGATGCTGCCGGTGACCTCTGCACAGTCGGCTCCGGGGATGTGGGTGCGGGTGGCCCGGATGTGGCTGTCGCGTACGGCGGCCGCGAGGGTATCGAGGGGACAGCGACCATCGAGGGTGAGGTCGGGGACCGGACGATCGGACTGGAGACGCGACTCGCGTTACTGGGGGCTCACCAGGCACGCAACGCCGGGGTCGCCACGGCACTCGCCTGTCAGGTCGGCACGACACTGGAGACGAGGGTCGAATCGGGGGATATCCGGCGTGGACTGCGCACGGTGAACTGGCCCGGCCGGTTCGAGGTCCTCGGGCGGGACCCGCTGGTCGTGCTGGACGGCGCACACAACCCGGAAGGCTGTGTCAGTGCCGCCGAGACACTCGCGGAGTTCGATACCGAGCGACTCCACGTGGTGGTGGGTGTGCTGACCGAGAAGGATCATCCCGGCATCGCGGCGGCACTCCCGGCAGCGGACCGGGTCACCGTCTGTGAACCCGACAGCGGCCGCGCCGAGAGCACCCCGGTGCTCGCACGTGCCTTCGAGCAGGAGACAGACGCACAGGTGTCGACCAGCCCCGATGTCGCCGGCGCTGTCGCCGACGCGCTCGCCCGTGCTAACCCGGGTGATGGTGTGCTCGTGACCGGGTCACTGTCGACTGTCGCCGAGGCACGAACCCACTGGACCAGGACGGTGGTCACCGAGCAGACCGACTCCCGGGAGGCAGCGCGGAGTCTCATCGAGGAGGGCCACGCCACAGACGCCGATATCGAGGTGACGGCGGGTTCAGCGGTCCACCGGGTCGTCCGACTCCGCCTGCGACCCCGACAGGCCGAGCGTATCGGGTCGGAGCTCCGGGCTGTTGGTGGTGACGTCGCGGTGTCCGGGGTAACCGCCGACGAGAACCGCCGGGTAACACTCACCGGAACCCTCGCGCAGTTCGACGCGCTCTGTGACCGCCTCCAAGGCCAGGTTGATGGGCTCGACCCGCTCGCGAAGGACCTCCGGGCCGCAGTTGATACCGGGGAGGGCGGGGGTGGACCACACCGGGGGGGACCACCCGTGGAGCAACGGGACAGCGGTGATGGGTATTCTGAACGTGACGCCGGACAGTTTCCACGACGGCGGCGAGTTCGACGAGAAACCCGACGCCGTCGCACGGGCGGAGGAGATGGTGGCTGCCGGTGTCGACATCGTCGATATCGGTGGAGAGTCCACCCGACCCGGGGCCGACCCGGTGCCGGTCCCCGAGGAGAAGGCCCGGGTGCTGCCGGTTATCGAGGCGCTGGGGGATCTTGACGTGGCGGTGTCTATCGACACGCGAAAGGCAGCGGTGGCACGGGCCGCTCTCGACGCCGGTGCGGATATCCTCAACGACGTCTCGGGGCTCGCAGACCCGGAGATGCGGCTGGTGGCTGCCGAGCGCGATGTCCCCGTTGTCGTGATGCACTCCATCGAGGCACCGGTCAACCCCGATATCGATGTGGAGTACGACGATGTCGTCGACGACGTGCTGGCTGCGCTCACCGAACGGGTGCTGGTCGCCGAACAGGCCGGACTCGACCGCTCACAGATAATCGTCGACCCCGGTCTCGGCTTCGGAAAGACCCCGGCAGAGAGCTTCGAACTGCTCGCCCGACTCGGCGAGTTCGAGGCACTCGGCTGTCCGGTGCTCGTGGGCCACTCCCACAAGTCGATGTTCGAGGAGGCCGGCCGTGGACCCGACGAACGTCGCGAGGCAACTGCCGCCGCAACCGCACTCGCCGCCGAGCGCGGGGCCGACATCGTCCGGGTCCACGATGTCGACCCGAACGTCGCTGCTGTCGACGTCGTCGGGGCCGTCCGGGACGCCGACCGCGGCTGATTTGTCCGTCGCGTCCGAATCCCACCCATGCACATCGTCGTTCTCGGAGGTGGGTACGCGGGTCTCACACTCGTCCGCGACCTCGAACGACTGTTGCCGACCGGGGTCGAGGTGACGCTGGTCGACGAGCGCGAGACACATCTGGTCCAGCATCTCGTCCACCGGGCGCTCCGCAGGCCGGCCCTCGACGACAGCCTCACGATCCCGTTCGAGCGCCTCTGCTCGCGAGCCGACCACCACCAGGCCCGTGTCACCGGTCTGGACCGCGACTCCCGCACCGTCGAGACGAGCGATGGGACCCTCTCCTACGACCTCTGTGCGATTACACTCGGGGCGCGGACGGCCTTCTACGGACTCGATGGTGTCGAAACCCACGCGACCCCGCTGAAACGACCCGAACACGTGGCCGAGATCCGCGAGCGGTTCGAGCGCGTCTGTGAGCGTGGCGGCAGGGTCGTCGTCGGCGGGGCCGGACTCTCGGGTGTCCAGACCGCGGGGGAACTCGCCGAACTCGCTGCCACGGCCGAAACCGACCCGGAGGTGGTAGTTCTCGAACGGGCCGACACAGTCGCGCCAGGATTCGACGAGTCGTTCCGGTCCGCCATCGCGGCGGCACTCGACGAGCAGGCTGTCGATGTCAGAACCGGGACCACCGTCGAAGGGGCAACCGCCAACCACCTCCTGCTCGGGAACGACCGACTCGCGTACGACCAGTTTGTCTGGACCGGTGGTATCACCGGTCGGTTGGGCGAGCGCAAGCAGGTGCGTGCGACACTCAGACTCGACGACCGGACGTTCGCGCTGGGCGACGCCGCGCGGGTGGTCGACGCGGAGGGGACGGCCGTGCCCGCAACCGCACAGACCGCGGTCGGTACGGCGGGAACCGCCGCAACGAATCTCACGCGGCTAGCCGAGCACCTGCGCGACGGCGATGGGTTCGAACCGCGACTCGACCGGTATCGGTACGACCCGAAAGGCTGGGCCGTCTCCGTCGGCGACCGGACCGTCGCGACGGTCGGTTCGCGGGTGATCCGCGGCGCGCCGGCCCACCTCCTGAAGACCAGTATCGGCAGCGGTTACATGGGCTCTGTCGGGGCTGTCTCCGAGGCGGTGCAGTACGCGCTCGGACGCTGAGAACGGTGACCCCCTCGCGGTGCAGTTGGACAGGCGGCGGTGTGTTTTTCTGCCACCGACAGTGGATCTGTGGCTGATGCCCGCCGGTGTGCTGTGAGACCGCCAGTTTCAAGCCTCGCACGGGCCGATTTTTCGGTGGAACAATGGATATCGACGACATCGAACAGATAACGGTGCTCGGTGCAGGCACGATGGGCCACGGCATCGCCGAGGTTGCGGCGCTCGCCGGCTACGAGGTCGTGCTGCGGGATATAAACGACGACCTCGTGACCGAGGGGTACGAGGAGATAGAGTGGAGTCTGGGCAAACTGGCCGAGAAAGAGCGCATCAGTGACGAGGTGGCGGAGACAACGCTCGAGCGCATCCGGCCGGTCGTGGATATAGAGGAGGCCACCGCGAACACCGACGTGGTGATCGAGGCCATCGTCGAGGATATGGATATCAAACAGGAGGTGTACGCGGACCTCTCGGAGGCCGCTCCCGAGGATGCCATCTTCGCCTCGAACACATCCAGCCTCTCGATCACCGACCTCTCGGAGGCGACCGACCGGCCCGAGCAGTTCTGTGGGATGCACTTTTTCAATCCGCCCGTCCGGATGGAACTGGTCGAGGTCATCCGTGGCGAGCACACCTCGGACGAGACGATGGACACCGTTGTCGACCTCGCGGAGTCGTTCGACAAGACGCCGGTCCGGGTCCGAAAGGACAAGCCGGGTTTTATTGTCAACTCGATTCTGGTGCCGCTGATGAACGAGGCCTGCTGGCTCGTCGAGAGCGACACCGCAACGATCGCGGAGGTCGACTCCACCACGAAGTACGACATGGGGATGCCGATGGGTGCGTTCGAACTCGGCGATCAGGTTGGCAACGATGTCACGCTACACGTACTCGAGTACATGCACGACGTGCTCGGTGACGTCTACGAGCCCTGTCCACTGCTCCAGCGGTACGTCGAGAACGACAGACTCGGAAAGAAGACCGGCGAGGGGTTCTACGACTACGAGAACGGCGGGGCGGACGTGCCCGCCGACCAGACCAGCGACGAGGTCCGCGAGCGCCTGCTCGCAACGCTCGCAAACGAGACCGGCAAACTCATCGAAAAGGAGGTCGCCCCGCCGGCGGACATCGACGAGGCGGTCAAACTCGGCGCCGCGTTCCCGAGCGGTCCCGCGAAACAGTGTGACGAGGCAGGTCTGGACGGTCTCCTCGGGAAACTGGAGACGCTGCACGAGGAGACGGGTGCCGCCCGCTACGAGGCCTCCGATGGGCTCCGGACGGCCGCCGCGGACGGTGGCTTCTACGCCGATGACGGTGAGGACGGGAACGACGAGGACAGGGCGGGGCCCACGAGTTCGACACGATCCGTGTCGAGTACCCCGGCGAGATGGTCGGGCAGATCATCCTCGACCGGCCCCACCAGCTCAACACGATCAATCTCGAACTCATCGAGGAGTTCGAGCAGGCACTCGACACGCTCGAGGCCGACGACGACGTGCGGGCAATCCTCCTGACCGGGGCGGGTGACCGCGCGTTTTCGGCCGGCGCCGACGCGATGGGGATGGCCGGTCAGGCCGACCCGATAAGCGCGATCGACCTCTCGAAGGAGGGCCAGCGCGTCTGGGGCAAGGTCGAGACGCTCTCGGTGCCGGTGGTCGTCGGTATCGACGGCTACTGTCTCGGTGGCGGCATGGAGCTGTCGGCCTGTGCTGATATGCGTATCGCGACAGAGCGCTCGGAACTCGGCCAACCGGAGTTCAACCTCGGCCTGCTGCCCGGGTGGGGTGGCACCCAGCGGCTCAAGCACATCGTCGGTGAGGGCCGCGCAAAGGAGATCATCTTTACTGCGGACCGCTACGAGGCCGAGACGATGGCGGAGTACGGCTTCCTCAACGATGTCGTCGGCAACGACGAACTCGACGAGGCGGCGCTCGAACTCGCAGAGAAACTCGCGAGTGGACCGCCGCTAGCGATGAAGTTCACGAAGGAGGCGATGCACGCCGGCCGTGACGACACCGACGCCGGTCTCGAGGTGGAGGCGTTTGCCTTTGGCCACCTCATCACCACCGACGACGTTATCGAGGGTGTCACCAAGCTCCAGAGCGACGAGGACCCCCAGTTCGAGGGGAAGTGAGCCGCTCCGGGCCGTTCCTCGAGATAACCGTGGACCCCGGTTCGCCCCGACAGCCTCGAACTGACAACAGGCCGCGGGTTCCGACCCGCTTGTTGGCGTGTCGGTCGCGGACTCGCCGGTGCCGGTCGACGGCACACACTCGGCTGTCCGCATATTTATCTCCGATAGGACGACCAGTAACCCCGTGCTTCGGGAACTAACAGCGGTCGTCGTGTTCGTCGGACTCCTCGGGGTCGCGCCGGGGCTGGTCACGGCCGACACCGGGACCGGGAACGCCACGGGGGCCGGACTCGAGAGTCAGGCCGGGCAGTCGGTCCCCGGACCGGAGATTGTCGAACTGTACCCGGACCCGACGACAGAGGGTGACCGCGGTGAGTTCGTCACCGTCTCGCTGCCCCCCGGTACGAACCTGACCGACTACGAACTCGGTGATCAACAGGTCACGGTCTCGCTCTCGCCGACGGCTGTCAACCGGACAGACGCGAACGTGACCGACACCACCCTCGACACCGCGGAACCGGCAGCCCGGAGAGTGACCTTCTCGACAGACCCCGGGCTGACCGGGTGGCTGACAGACCGGACCGTCGCGCCGCTGTCTGACAGTCTGGAGCTCGCAAACGGGGGAGAAACGGTCACACTGCGCCGCGACGGCGAGGCTGTCGACAGCGCCGGGTACGACCAGGCAACCGAGGGGGAGGTGTACAACACGACAACCGGGGGCTGGGAGTCGCTCGGGGCGACAGACCGGCCGGTCGTGACCGCCGGTCCCGGAACAGTCGAGGCGTTCGTCCTGCCCGACGAACCGGACCGGGCAGTCGAGTTCCTCGACAGCGCGACAGAGCGGGTCCTGCTCGCCGGGTACACCGTCTCCTCACAGCGGGTCGTCGAGGCACTCGTCGCGGCGCTCGAGCGCGGGGTGACCGTCGAGGTGCTCGCCGACGGGTCGCCGGTCGGCGGCATCACCGGTGAGGGGGTGGCCGCGCTCTCGGAACTCGACCGCTCGGGCGCGACGGTGCGGGTCCTCGCGGGCGAGCGAGAGCGGTTCCGCTATCACCACCCGAAGTACGCCGTCGTCGACGACCGTGCGCTCGTGACCACGGAGAACTGGAAACAGAGCGGAACCGGTGGCGGGTCGAATCGTGGCTGGGCTGTCATCACCGGTCAGGCGCCCATCGTCGAGGGACTGGTCGAAACATTCCGTGCCGACCTCAACTGGGTGGATACAGTTCCCTGGCGCCGGCACGACCCCGACCCGGTCGAGGACACCTCTGTGGCCGGTGACTACCCGCAGACGTTCGAGGCACGGGACCTGCCGGTCAACCGGACACAGTTGCTGGTCGCACCCGACAACGCGGGCGAGCGCATACGGGCAGTGATCGAGGGTGCAGAGGAGTCGGTTCTCGTGAAACAGGTCGGTATCGGTGGTCGCGGGTTCTCGCTCCTGCAGGCTGTGCTGGACGCCGCGAAACGTGGTGTGGAGGTTCGTATCCTGCTCTCGAGTGCCTGGTACGTCGAGGAGGAGAACCGGCAGCTGGCGGCCTGGCTAACCGACCAGGCCGCGGCGGCGGACCTGCCGTTGTCTGCTCGACTCGCCGCGCCCGGCGACGCGTTCGGGAAGATACACGCGAAGGGGCTGGTCGTCGACGGTGAGCACACCCTCGTGGGCAGTGTAAACTGGAACGAGAACTCCGTCCGGAACAACCGCGAGGTTGCGCTGTTGCTGTCGGGACAGGCGGTCGGCGGCTACTTCACCGAGGTGTTCGAGGCCGACTGGCAGGCCGGGGACGGCGGGGAGAGGAGTATACCGCTCGGTATCGGACTCGCCGTACTGGCCGGAGCCGTGCTGGCGCTTCTGGGCGCGAAACGGATCAGATTCGACTCGTAGCCGCCAGCCGCCGGGGGCCGACAGTCGGTCCGGACCAGACGGCTTTTATCGGTAAGCAAACGATATGCTGAGGATGGCAGACGCCTCCCGGCAGACGAACGTGCCCCGGGGTCAGTTCGAGTTCACACACACCCCCGAGACCGACCAGTCATTCGAGAACGCGCTCGCGAAGGCCCGTGCTGGCGACCGGTTATCGGTCGACGACGGGGTCGAGCTCCTGACAACGGGCACCGACAGCCCCGGTATCGACCCCGTTCGCAAGGAACAGGTGCTCGCGGCTGCCGACCGTCGGCGCCGGGAGGTCGTCGGCGAGACGGTGACGTTCGTCGCCAACCTCAACAACAACGTGACAACAGCCTGCAACACGGGCTGTCTGTTCTGCAACTTCAAGGACCGGTCGGAGCAGTTTCGCGTCGACAGCGACGCCACCCACGGCGGGTTCACAAAGACCCCGGCGGAATCCCGCCGGGCCGTCGAGGGAGCACTCGACCGGGGTATCTACGAGGTGACCTCGGTCAGCGGGCTTCACCCCGCGCTCGCACTCGATGGTGAGCATCGTGAACTGCTCGAAACGAGCGACCGGAGTGACCTGAACTACCGCCCGCCGGCGGCGTACGATATCGACCCCGGAAACTACTGTGAACAGATACGTGCGATGAGTGTCGACGACGTACACGTTCACTCGATGACACCCGAGGAGGCCTACCACGCCCGCCGTGGCACCGACTGGAGCTACGAGGCGGTGTACAATCGACTGCAGCGGGCCGGCCTCGACAGCGTTCCCGGCACGGCCGCGGAGATACTCGTCGACGAGGTCCGCGAGGTGATCTGTCCGGCGAAGATACGCAGCGACGAGTGGGTCGAGGCGATGGAGGCGGCCGCGTCTGTTGGTCTCCCGATGACCTCGACGATAATGTACGGCCACGTCGAGAACGAGGCCCACCGGATCGAGCATCTCGACGTGATCCGTGACCTGCAGGACCGCACGGGGGCGATCACGGAGTTCGTGCCGCTCTCTTTTGTCCACGCGAACACGCCGCTGTTCGAACGCGGCATGGTCGAGGGTGGTGCCACAACCGCCGAGGACGAGCTCATGATCGCGGTCTCGCGGCTGTATCTCGACAACATCGAGCACATCCAGTCGTCCTGGGTGAAGTACGGCGACCAGCAGGGGCTGAAGATGCTCTCCTGTGGGGCCGACGACTTCATGGGGACCATCCTCTCGGAGGAGATAACAAAGCGTGCCGGCGGCGAGTACGGGGAGGCCCGGTCGGTCGCCGAGTACGTCGAGATGATCTCCGCGATCGGGCGCACCCCGGTCGAACGGTCGACCGATTACGAGCAGTTCCGGCGGGTCGACCCCGACAACCCGCCGTTTGGTCCGAAGTTGGGTCCCCGCGCCGACGGAACACCGCTGGTGGAGTGAACCCGGATTGTGTTCGACGACCGGTCTCTTTACTCCGGCCTGTGTCCCTTCGGGCTCTCATAGTTGGCCCATCTGGAGGCGCAGGTCTCTGGGGTGTCGGAAGCCGTCAGGTACATATCACACCGGAGTCTACCCGAGACTGTGACGCGCGAAGCTGTTGTTAAGGGCTACGAGCGGTTTGTCGGGGACGCAATCGAACAGACTGTAAAGGAGTTCAGTCTCACCAGAGCCCTCCAGAACGGGGTTAGCGCTCCGGGTGGCGGTATCGTCGACAAACTGTTGAAAAACTCCGGTCGGGTCCGGCGCAACGTGGTACAGCCGGAGCTCGAGATGTACCGCGACCGGGCGTTCAAGCAGTTCGATGTGCTCCTCGAGTACGTGGCCTCCGACGAGGGGATCGACGCCTACCGCGACCAACTCGCCGATGTCGGTGCCTTCGAGCAGGAGCTCCGCGAGGACCTGCCGGGGGAGCGCCGCGAGGCGGTGCTGGATTTCATGATGGGTCGCTACGAGCGACTCGGCGAGGCGCTGGTCCCGCTGATCGACTCACCCGAGACCGAGTTCTGGGAGGCCGCCGCTGCGGAGTTGAACGCCGAGGAGGCAACTGCCCTCGTCGAGAAACACTTCAGATACACCAGACCGCTGCGGGAGCACCCCGATGCGTTCCGGTTGGTGGCGACGATACGAGGCACAGACGTGTTCGGCCCGTTCGGTCTCGCCTTTGGCTCTATCGACGTTGTGTACACAGAGGAGGCAACCCGGGCGACGGCCGTCGCCGAGGAGGCGGTCATCGATGAGGCAAAAAACGATATCGCCGACCGGTTCGAGGTGTAGTCCGGTGTGTCTGTGGGCAGGTCACCCGTCGCGGTGGCCGGCACCCGCAGTTATTAGACAGTCGAGTCCGAACTCCGAACGATGCCAACACTCGAGGACCTCGTCGACCGGGAGCGTCTGCGCGGGTTCCTGACCGACCGACTGGGACCGGCCGACCAGTTCGGCGTAGAGCGCCACGACCAGGGGCTCTCGAACGAGACACTGTTTGTGACCTGGGGCGAGCGCGACCTCGTTCTCAGGCGGCCACCGCCAGGCGACACGGCCGAGACTGCACACGACGTGCTCCGGGAGTACGAGGTGCTCGACGCGCTCCAGGATAGCCCGGTGCCGGTGCCCGAGACGATCACCGCATCGGACGACGAGTCGATCGTCGGCTGCCCGTTCTACCTGATGCGGCGTCTCGACGGCGACGTGCTCCGGTTCAGCGAACCCGACCGGTTCGAGACACCCGCGTCCCGTCGGGTGCTCGGTGAGCGACTCGTCGACACGCTCGCGGCGATCCACTCTATCGACTACGACACAGTCGGACTCGGGGGGTTCGGCCGGCCCGAGAGGTTCACCGAGCGACAGGTCGAGCGCTGGACCGGGCAGTTCGAGTGGGCGTTTCAGGAGACAACCGCCGAGCGTGCGGTACCCACAATCGAGACTGTCGGCGAGTGGCTGGCCGCGAACGTTCCCGAGGAGCAGGCACACACACTCGTCCACGGTGACTACAAACTCGATAACGTGCTGTTCGCGCCGGGGCAGCCACCGGAGCTCGCCGGTGTGCTCGACTGGGAGATGAGTACGCTCGGTGACCCGTTGTGTGACCTCGGCTGGCTGCTGTTTTTCTGGCTCGAGGACGGTACGGACAGTTCGGCACTCATGCAGACCATGGGACCGACGTTTCTCGGTGCAGAGGGGTACGCCTCGCGTGCCGACCTGGTCGACCGCTACGAGCAACAGACCGGTATCACCGTCGAGAATCTCAGCTTCTACCGGGTGCTCGCGGTGTACAAGATGGCCGCGCTCGGCGAGATGTTCTTTGCCCGTTACCTGATGGGCCACAGCGACAGCAGCTTCTACGCGATGATGGAGGACGGGGTGCCGGTGCTCGCCAACCAGGCGCTCGCCATCGCAGAGGGCGACCGACCGCTGTAGCCGTTTGCTCCGAGGCGTCGGCGACCGGCCACTGGTACCGACCACGCGATTCGATGTCGCGCAGACACTCGAGCACCGCCGGGTCACCGGTCTCCCGGTACGCCTCCTCGGCCCCACGGACGAACTGTTCGGCAGCCGCCTCGGTGCCGGTGAGACTCTGTCGGAACACCTGCAGGTCCATCGCGTGGTCCTCGGGGTCCTCACTGTGGTAGCCGAGTCCGAGGTCGATCAGAAAGACGGCGGGCTCGTCGACCCCTGTCGGGTCAGACACGTCGGTACGGACCCGGATGTTCCGGGTCGTGGGGTCGCCGTGGACGAGTCCGGCCCCGTGGAGGCGGGCCAGATATCGGGCTACCTGTTGGACCCGCGGGGCTGTCACCGCCGCCCGGAGTTCGCAGTCACCGACGGTCTGGACCGACAGCTGTGTGCGTTCGAGGTCGATATCGTGGATCAGTGGGGCTGGCACGCCCGCACGGCGGGCCCCGGCAGTCAATCGCGCCTCGGCGCGTGTCCGCTCACGGCGCAACCGCTCGTCGAGTTCGGGGTGTCTGTACGCCCGCGGGTTGCGCCGCTTGTGGACCGTGTCCTCCCTGACTGTCACAGTCGCCTCGGCTCCTTTCAGGACCGCCTCCGTATCACGGTCGGTGTCACGGCGACCGGTCACCGGGGTGGTGTCGTCGTCGGCCCGCCAGGTGACGGACACCTCGTCGGGCCGAAAGTCGGCATCGATACCGGACTCCTCGACAGCGAGTGTGTCGTCGGCCCGGTACATCGTCGCGCCGAGCACGGCGATCATTCCGGCGTTGTCTCGCAGGAAGCGGTTCTCCGGGGCGAAAAACGCCGCGCCGCGCTGTTCACACATCGAGGTGAGCATCGCCCGTAGACGCTCGTTCTGTGCGACACCACCGCCGAGCACCAGTTCGTCACCGCCGGTCAACGAGAGTGCTCGCTCGCTGACCTCGGTCAGCATCGCGAACACCGTCTCCTGGAGTCCACAGCAGACATCCTCGATGGGGGTGCCGGCCTCGACGGCCTCGCTGGCGGCCGAGGAGATACCCGCAAATGAAAAGTCCATGCCCTTTACCACGTACGGCAGGTCGAGGTACTCGCCGTCGCGGGCGGCGCGCTCAACCTTCGGGCCGCCGGGGTGGGACCAACCGACCGTGCGTGTGAACTTGTCGATCGCGTTGCCGACCCCGGTGTCCATTGTCTCACCGAGCACGCGGTACCGTCCGCCGCGGTAGCCCAGCACGTGGGCGTTTGCGCCGCTGGCGTTCAGACAGACCGGGTCACTGAATCCGGAGCGGTGGCGACCGATCTCGAGGTGGGCGACCATGTGGTTGACACCGACGAGCGGCACGTCCAGTCGCTGTGCGAGCGCCCGTGCACTCGTCGCGGTCAGTCGGAGACACGGACCCAACCCCGGCCCGCGGGAGAACGCAACCGCGTCGACCGGCGACTCCCCGTCGGCGGTGTCGCGGGCGGACGCCAGCGTACGCTCGATCACCTCGGGGAGGTGTTCGGCCATGTGCTCTGCGGCCTCGCGCGGGTGGATACCGCCGCTGTCGGGGATGTACGCCTCTGTTTCGATATCGACTGCCCCCGACTCGGCGTCGTAGACGGCGGCACTCGCGGCCCACGCGGTGCCCTCGACGCCGAGCACCCGCGGGTTGGCGCTCTCAGTCCCCGTCATCGGGCGCCCCGTCGAGTTTGTCGGCCAACATCGGGACGAACGTGCCGACGTCGGTGACCATCCCGACGGCCTGTGCGCTGCCGCGGTCGACCAACTGGGTGACCGTGCCGGGGTTGATATCGACACAGACTGTCTTTGTTGTCGATGGCAGACAGTTCCCGACACCGACCGAGTGTAGCAGTGTCGCCAGCATCAACACGAGGTCGGCATCGTGGGCCTGCTCGCGGATGGCGTTCTGTGCCTCGATTGCGTCGGTGATGGTCTCGGGCAGTGGTCCGTCGTCGCGGATCGACCCTGCGATGACGTACGGTCTGTTGTTCCGGACACACTCGTACATCACACCCGACTCGACGAGTCCGGTCTCGATTGCGGCCTCGATACCACCCGCCCGGATGACCTCGCTTATCGTGTAGATGTGGTGTTTGTGCCCCTTTCGCGGGTGGTCGAGTGTCTCGGTGTCCATCCCGAGCGAGGTGCCGTACAGGTCCCGTTCGAGGTCGTGAACGGCGAACCCGTTACCCACCGAGAGCGCGTCGACGTACCCTTCTCGGACCAGTCGTGCGAGGTCCTCCCGTGCGCCGGTGTGGATGACCGCCGGTCCGCAGACCGCGAGCACCCGCCCCCCCTCGCGTTTTGTCTCGGCTATCGCCTCGGCTATGCTTCCGATTGTCGACTCCGACGGCCGCTCCGAGGAGACACCCCCCTGCATGAACCCGAACGCACCCTCCCGACCGCGGGGCCGCTCGGGCGGTTTCACCCGGATACCGGTGTTGCCCGTCACCACCAGATCGCCCGCCTCGACGCCGCTCAGTATCTTCGTGTACGCGCGCGGCCCCTCGGGGTCGACGACGACCGCACAGTCCATCTCGATGTTTTCGATCGGGAGCCACTCACCCTCGTAGCGGATGTCGGTGGGGTGGTTCGTCGTCGAGTAGAACCCCGTCGGGACAACACTGTCAGCGGGCGCGGGTTCGAACGTCGCGTCCCGCGGGTCGGTCGGGTTCGCACCGTTCTGGTGGAGTTCGTGCAGGATCGACTGCAGGTGCTCCGGGTCGTCGGCCTCGACGAGCAGACGAGCGTATGACTCGGCGGTTTCGTGTCGGCCGATCTCGAAGGTTTCCACCTCAAAGGAGCCGTCCATGTTCATTACGATACCGAAACAGGTCTCCAACATCCCCGAGTCGATTATATGACCCTCCAGTTCCACCGTCCGAGATACGGTCATGCACACATGGTGGCTCCGGCCAGTCTTGACCGTTTGGATTCGACCCCCCGTCCCGGACACCCGATGTTCGACCTCGGGTTTTACGACGAGACGGTTAGCGAAACTACCCGTGTGGGCAAACAAACGGGTGATACGAGCCGAGGTGGCTCCGTGCGGTGACGCGTCGAGATAGGCAGAACGTTCGAGTCCTCGCCGACGGTGTCCAACAGCATCACAGATACTAATAGTGAGGACATCGTCCTGTGTGTGGTCACCACCGAGGACGACTCGGCGCACCGTGAGGGATCGTGGGTCCTGCTCGGAACGTCGTGAGATTACGACAAAAAACGGACTGTCGACCCGGACAGGACAGAAAGCAGTGCTGGCCGCTGACACCGCAACAGTTGATCCCGGTGGTCTCGACCGGTGAGTGCCTGATGACCACACACCAATATGGGGCGTCGCTTCTCTCCTCCGAGTGACCGCTGGAACCGTCTACGTGTAGCTGCGAGTGGGACCCATATCACCTCCAGCGGTCAGGTCACTCGAGAAGCCGTGACAACCAGGCCAGACCCCGGGCGAACAGTTGATAAATCTTTTAAATTTGTGTAGCCGTAGTGTATCCCGTGAATCGGAGGACGTGTTTGATCGGACTCGGAGGGGTAGGTACTGCAGTCTTGGCCGGGTGTCTGGGTGACGACAGTGGAGACAACAGCGAGGACAGTGACTCCGGTTTCGCGCTTGTCGAGCACGATTTCAACCGGTCAGAGAACAGCAACAGTATCGAGTTCACCGGCACAGTCGAGAACAACACTGATACCGATCACAACATCGATGTCGAACTCGAGGTGAACAGCGATGGCTCTCTGGTGGACAACGCGTCGTTTGAGGTGACGGTACGGCCTGGCGAAACGGGAAACGGGGGCGCGTTCCTCACAGAGTTGGAGAGTCCGGTTGACGTGACCGACTACGTCGTTCGATTGTCTGAGGGGTTGTTTCCCGATCTCACTGTGGAACGTGAGTTCAGCGGGGACGAGTTCAGGACAAAACTAAACCGATAGGCTCTGTGGACGCCGAGAGAGACCAGTCAGGCAGGGTAGTGGTTGCTGTGCTGGATCGACTCGGCGTGTACATAGCGTCAGCGAGTGACGTGACGTATCTCGACCGGCGAGTGACGTGACCTACCCCGGGAACAACTGGTTCGAGACTCGGAGGGTTTCATCATCAGGAGACAGTACCTCTCTCGAACGACTCAAGCACTCGCTTTGCCCGGCCTGTGTAGATGTTCAACCGGACAGAACCCCGTAATCACAGAGACGGGGCTGGTCTTCGAGCAGCATGATGTTCTCGACCTCGAGATCGTGTCCGTATGTCGAGTCGAGGTTGTGAGCCTCGACAAACTCTTGGGTCCAGTCTTCGAGCCAGTCACCGCCGGACTCGATCGGTTGGCCTCTGGGCATGACGAGCCACTGACCGCGTCGCTCGGCGGCGATAACCGGAACGAGCCACGTGGTGTGGTACTGCTCCCAGAGGTGTCGCTCCACCCGGTTCTGTGACCGACCGTCTCGGTCGTACCCGTACCGGTCGTGGTGTTCGGGGAGCGGCAGTTTGAGCACGTACCCATCGTAGCGGCCATTTTCGTACGCTCGTTCGGGCAGCGGGTAGACAACACGGCCGACACCCGCACCGATCGGTGAGTCGTCGACGAGTCGCGAGCGGA
>KE356579.1:1264519-1265792 GCA_000416085.1 halophilic archaeon J07HX64
CCGAGGACGACTCGGCGAACAGCGGGGGGTCGCGGGTCCTGCTCGGGACGCCGGGACATCACGACAAACGGCGGACTGTCGACCCGGGCAAGACAGACAGCAGTGCTGGCCGCTGACACCGCAGCATCTGGCTCCTGTGGTCTCGACCGGTGCGTGTCTGGTGGTCACACGCCTGTGCGGACCGACGTTCCTCGTCCGAGTGACCGCTGGAACTGTCCACCCGTGGGTGGTAGTGCCCGCATCACCTCCAGCGGCCGGATCACTCGGAAGCACACGATGACCTGCACAGACTCCCGGCAAACCGTTAATAAATCTTTAATTTGTATAGCTGTAGTGTGTGACATGGACCGGAGAACGTGTCTGATTGGACTCGGAGGGGTAGGTACTGCAGCCCTCGCCGGGTGTCTGGGTGGCGACAGTGGAGACAACGACGAGGACCCAGACCCCGGTTTCGTGCTCGTCGAGCACGATTTCAACCGGTCAGAGAACAACAACAGTCCGGAGTTCACCGCCACAGTCGAGAACAACACTGATACCGACCACAACATCGATGTCGAACTCGAGGTGAACAGCGATGGCTCTCTTGTGGACGACGCATCGTTCGAGGTGACGGTACGACCCGGCGAAACGGGAAACGGAGACGCACTCCTCACCGATCTGGAGAACCCGGGTAACGTCACCGGCTACCTTATCCGGCTGTCAGACGGACCGTTCCCCGATCTCAGGGTGGAGCGCGAGTTCAGCGGGGACGAGTTCAGGAGTAAAATAAACACGTAGAGATCTATGGACAGAGAGACCGGCCAGGACAGGGCGGGAACCGGTTGGTATCGCTGGATCGACTCGGCGTGTATATATGACCAGCGAGTGGTGTAATCTATCTCGACCGGCGAGTAACGTGACGTGTCTCGGGGACAACTGGTTCGAGAGTCGGAGAGTCCCGTCATCAAGGGCCAGTCTCTCGAACGACCCCAGACACTCGCTTTGCCCGGCCTGTAGGGACGTTCAACCGGACAGAACCCCGTAATCACAGAGGCGGGGCTGGTCTTCGAGCAAGACGATGTTATCGACCCCGAGGTCGTGTCCGTGTGTCGAGCCGAGGTTGTGAGCGTCGACGAACCCTTCAGTCCAGTCTTCGAGCCAGTCACCGCCGGATTCGATCGGTTGGCCTCTGGGCATGACGAGCCACTGACCGCGTCGCTCGGCGGCGGTAACCGGGACGAGCCACGTGGTGTGGTACTGTTCCCAGAGGCGTCGCTCCATCCGGTTCTGTGAC
>KE356579.1:1265812-1270504 GCA_000416085.1 halophilic archaeon J07HX64
TTCTGAGTGTCATCGGGCTTATCAACGGCCCCGGCGTGAGGACCCCGCCGGCAACGAACGCGGCAGCTATCGCCACCAGGTCATCTGATGAGAACTCGCCCGTGATACTCTGATAGCCGTTTTTCTGACAGCCGGTATATACAGATTTCCCTGCTCGAACTGCACCCGGAGCTGTTGCCGAACCCCCCGTCGAATCCAAACTGTATCCTGAGAGAGTAGTAACTTTTTAAACTGTACGGGTGTAGTCTGCCCTGTGAACCGGAGAAAGTGTCTGCTCGGACTCGGAGGAATCGGAACCGTGGCCCTCGCCGGATGTCTGGGTGGCGACAGTGGCGACAGTGGGGACAGTGGGGACAGTGGAGACAGCAACAATGGCGGGAATAGTGAGTCTGGTCTCGCACTCGTTGAGCACAGTTTCAATCGGCCTGACGACGGCAACAGTCCCGAGTTCAGCGCCACAGTCGAGAACAACACAGACGAAACTCAGAGTATCAGGGTCGAACTCGACGTGAACAGCGGTGACTCTACGGTCGACTCAGTGTCGTTCAGCTCAAGTGTGCAGCCCGGCGAGATGGGAGCTGGAAGCGCGCTTCTGACAGCTCTCGAGAGTCCGGACGACGTCACCGGATACGTCGTCCGGTTGTCGGAGGGGTTGTTCTCCGACCCCACAGTGGAACGTGAGTTCAGTGGGGACGAGTTCAGGGAGAGACTCAACGTCTGACCACAGCGAAACGTCGGGACAACCACTCAGAAAACCACGAGAATCGGCCGCGCCTGCGCTGGATCGAACCGGCCTGTAGACTGGTTGGTGCAGGGACGTTCACCCGGACAGAACCCCGTAATCACAGAGACGGCGCTGATCATCGAGCAGCATGATATTCTCGACCTCGAGATCGTGTCCGTGTGTCGAGTGGAGGTTGTGAGCCTCGACAAACTCTTGTGTCCAGTCTTCGAGCCAGTCACCGCCGGACTCGATCGGTTCGCCTCTGGGCATGACGAGCCACTGACCGCGTCGCTCGGCGGCGATAACCGGAACGAGCCACGTGGTGTGGTACTGCTCCCAGAGGTGTCGCTCCATCCGGTTCTGCGACCGACCGTCTCGGTCGTACCCGTACCGGTCGTGGTGCTCGGGGAGCGGCAGTTTGAGCACGTACCCATCGTAGCGGCCATTTTCGTACGCTCGTTCGGGCAGCGGGTAGACAACACGGCCGACACCCGCACCGATCGGTGAATCGTCGACGAGTCGCGAACGGAGTCGGTCCACACGACGGCTGTTTCCGCGCCTGGCGGCCTGGTACTGACTCTCGGCGAGGTTCGTCAGACGCTGCCGGTACGATGGGTCGAGTCGGAACTCGGGGTCGACCGGACGCTGTTGGGTTGTGCGCGCAGACCCCCTCTCCTGTGGGTGCATCGATTAGGATTGGTAGTTGCTCCAGCCATATCAGAGTAGTGCCGGCCTGGTGGCTAGCACCGACGACACCGGCGGGTGGGTGCTGTGCCCGACAGCCCGCGGACCCGGCCCCACCGGGAATCTCGTTGCGACGGGTCCCGACAGCCACAGATACAGCCGGGTCGAACACGAACGGGTCAACTCGGCGGATTTTTGCGCCGCGAGCGCCGACAACAGGTATGGAGTACGCCGACCTGGTGGCGCTGTACGAGCGACTCGCGGCGACGGAGTCGACAAACGAGAAGCGGACGCTGCTGGCCACGCAGTTTGCCGATGCCGGCGAGCAGTTACACAGACTCGTGCTTCTCACCCGTGGTCGACTGTACCCGGCGTACGACCGGGAGGAGCTCGGGGTCTCCTCACAGTCGGTGCTCGCAGCGATCGCAAAGGCATCCGGTGTCGCCGAGACACCCCTCCGGGACCGGTGGTCCGAAACCGGTGACCTCGGGGACGTGGCCGCCTGGGCGGTCGAGAACGGCGGCCAGCAGACGCTGTTCTCGGCGCCGCTCACCGTCGAGCGGGTCCACGATACACTCCGGGAGTTGCCCGGGTTCGACGGGGCGGGCAGCCAGGACCGCCGTGTCGACACAGTCGCGGGGCTGCTCTCGAACGCCGACCCAGAGGAGGCGCGATACGTGGTTCGGACCGCGTTAGGTCACCTCCGGGTCGGTGTTGGTGAGGGAACAATCCGGGACGCTATCGCCGACGCGTTTCTCGAGGGGGGTGACGAGGCAGTCGACGCCGTCGAGCGTGCCTACCAGGTGACGACAGACTTCCAGGTGGTGGCGAGGACCGCCAGAGACGACGGTCGACCCGGACTCGAACAGCTGTCGGTCGAACTGGGGCGGCCGGTCCAGGTTATGCTCGCGGAGACCGCAGAGGACGTTCCTGACGGGGTCGCCGAGGTGGCAGCCGACGGGGTTGCGCTCTGTGAGTACAAGTACGACGGATTTCGCGTGCAGATTCACGTCGACGGCGACGATATCTCGATCTTCACCCGTCGGCTCGAGGACGTCACCGAGCAGTTCCCCGACGTGGTCCGAGCGGTCCAGGAGGCTGTCACACCGGCGCGTGTGGTGCTCGACGGCGAACTGGTCGGGTACACACCCGAGACAGTCGGTGCGGAACCGCAGGGGCGGGAACCGCTCGCCTTCCAGCAGCTCTCGCGGCGCATCAAGCGCGAGTCCGACATCGAGGCGACCGCCCGTGAACTGCCGGTCGTGGGGCACGTCTTCGACTGTCTGTACGAGGATGGCTCGCTCCTGTCGGCACCGCTCCGGGAGCGTCGCGACCGACTCGACGATGTTGTGACAGCGGTATCACCGGAACCGGACACCGGTATCGCCGGGTTCGAGATCGCCCACTTCCGGAGGATGCCCGGTGACGAACCGACAGGAGCGAGTGAACTGTATCGTGAGGCGCTGGACGCCGGTCACGAGGGGGTGATGCTAAAGAACCCCGAGGCGGCATACCAGCCCGGGCGGCGCGTCGGACGGTTGCTGAAACACAAGCCGACGATGGAGCCGCTCGACCTGGTGGTGACACGGGCACAGTACAGCGAGGGGCGGCGGAGTCAGCTGCTCGGGCGGCTCTTTCTGGGCTGTTACGACCCCGAAACCGGTGACCTGCTCGAGGTTGGGCGCCTCTCGACGGGGTACACCGACGAGGAACTCCAACAACTAACCGACAGCCTCGAGACACTCGTCATCGGACAGGACGGCCGGAGAGTCGAACTCGAGCCGTCGGTCGTCCTCGAGGTGGAGTACGAGGAGCTCCAGGAGAGCCCGGAGTACGGATCGGGGTACGCTCTCCGGTTCCCGCGATACCTCCGCACCCGTGACACCCTCGCACCCGAGGACGCAGACACCATCGACCGGGTCGAGACACTGTACGAGTCACAGTGACACACCGGTGAACCTGTCGGGTCCGGTATCCGTGCCCCGGAGTCCGGACACCTCGACGGCCACGCGGACCTGACGGTCTCCCTGTGCCGTGGTCCCGAACAAACCGGCTGTTCCGGGGACGTTCGATATCGGGGAGCCAAACCCTGATTTCGCCGGCGACCGTAGACAACACCGTGACAGTTCAGTACCGCGACGGGATCGAGATCGAGCTCTCCGACGGGACGCGCGTCGTCTGTGATGCCGACGAACCGGACGAGGATGTCGCGGTGGTGAGTCACGCACACGGCGACCACCTCCCGGCCACGGGCACGACGGCGGTCTGTTCACCGCTCACGGCGGCGGTCGGCACAGCCCGGATGGACGGGCAACTGCAGGCCACCTCGGACCCGCGAATAAACCTCAGACCCGCCGGACACGTCGCCGGGTCGCGGGCGACAGTCGTCGAGGATCCGGACAGCACGCGCTACTGCTACACCGGCGACATCTCTACCCGGTCGCGGGCGTATCTCGACGGGTTCGAGCCCCCGGACGTGGACGTGCTGATCGTCGAGGCCACGTACGGCGAACCCGGCTACGAGTTTCCGCCACACGAGCAGGTCGCCGGGGAGATTGTTGACTGGCTCGCGGAAACCGGGGCGCCGGTGTTGCTTCTCGGGTACGCCTTTGGCCGCGCACAGAAGCTACAGCTGCTCGCCGAGCGTGCCGGCCGGGACCGCGTGCTGACGACCGATGGGGTCCTGCGGGTAAACGACCCGATCGAGAGCGCGCTCGAGATCACGTTCCCGGCGGAACCGTTCGACGACACCGACCTCCGACCGGGTGACGCGCTCGTGTTACCGATGACCAGCGGCCGGATCGACTGGATCGACCGCCTCGCAGACGAGGCCGGCGCGGTCACCGCGGGCTTCTCGGGGTGGGCTGTCGAGAGTTCGTTCAAGTTCCGCGGTGACTTCGATGTCACGTTCCCGCTCTCGGATCACTGTGATTTCACCGAACTCCTGGCGCTCGTGGACGAGGTAGACCCCGACCGGGTGTACACCCAGCACGGCGCGGCGACGACACTCGCAACCGAACTGACCGCACGCGGCCACGACGCGACCGCACTCAAACAGGGTCAGACGTCGCTCGGCCAGTTCTGAATCTGGAGCCCATATCGCCGAACCACTCGCTCACGGTTTCATACAGCTCGGTCACATCTCGAGAACAGCCTGTGACAGGTTCCCTCGACGGGGCGGGCCGGTCGGCTGTCGCCAGCTAAAACACGCGTGGTTACTCTCGATGACGGGCAGCTAGGAGGGCAGCCCCAATGAGTGCGACAACTACGATGACGACTGTGAA
>KE356579.1:1270524-1273353 GCA_000416085.1 halophilic archaeon J07HX64
GCCACGTCTGGAAGATAGCTCGTGACAGATTTCATCGACGGGAACAGACCAGTCGGCTGTCACCGGTCGGGACCTGCGTGCCTACCCTCGACGGCGGGCAGTCAGGAGGCCAGCCCCGATGAGTGCGACAATCACGATGACGACTGTGAACCCGGGCCCGTCGGCGTCGTCCCCGGAACTGTCACTGACATTCGAGTCGTCGCTATCGTCCGGACTGCTGCCATCGTCGGTTCCGGAGTCCCCGTCAGCGGGGTCCGAGTCACCGCCGGTACTGCCATCGTCAGCCCCGCTATCGTCGGTTCCGTTGTCGCTTTCCTGAAGTGCCTGAACGTCCGATTCGGAGAGTGCGATATCGGCGTTGAGCCGCGACGTGTCGAACCCGCTGCGATTGCTGTCGATGACGGAATCGGAGTAGGTGCCGTACATCTGGACGGTTTCGCTGCGCTCGGTGAGCGCGACGAGTGCCGTCTGGTTGACCGACAGACGGAGACTGTCGCCGGTGAACTCGACACCATCGACAGGCACCTGACCCGACGTCTCGTTTCGAACGGCGAACGAGGTGTTTTGAACCGAGTCGATAGGGTCAGGTGTGTCGTACTCGAAGCGCGCCGTTCCGTCGTCGAGCGTGACACTGGGGTCACCCAGCATGCGTGTCGTCCGTCGGATGCGGTCCTCCTGGGGTGGTGTCACTGTGCCCTGCTGTTCGACGTACTCGACGGCCGCCGTGCCGTACAGTGTGAGGTCCTCCTCGACTGTCTCCAGATCGCTGAAGAAGTCGCCTCCTGCCATGAACGAGTTGACCGTCACGTCGTAGGTTTCGGCCGGATCTATCGGCTCACCCTGCACGTAGACATCGGTCACCTTCTGCCCCGGGTCGGGTCTGTCGACCAGTTCGTACGTGAGTCCGGCCACCTGGAGCTCCGCCTGGACCCCGAAGTCAGAGTCGAACGAACTGGCGGTCTGTTCGAGATACGTCCGGATCTGCTCACCTGTCACCGCCTTCGTCACGAGCGTGTTCCCGAACGGGAGCGATGTGTAGATGTCGTCGTACGTTACCTCGCCCGCATCGATGACGAAGTTGCCGCGAATACCGCCCGCGTTCGTCATCGCCACGTCCGCACCGGTCTGTGCGAGAAACGCGTCACCGATTATCCGGCCCCATCCGGTGTCGTCGGCGTAGTTACCGAACGTCGAGTCAAGCGGGGCTGTCGTCTCGCCGGCGACAGTCGTGAGACCCGCCGTCCGGCCCGCCTCGACGACATCGCTCGCCGACTCGTTTGTCGACCAGTTGCCCGCCTCGAGGTCGTAGAGCTGGCCCCCGGTGAACTCGGCTGCCCCGTCTCCGACGCTGAGGTTCACCTCCCCGAAGTGGGTCGCCTCGCCGCCGGCCTCGATGACAGCTGTCTCCGAGGTCACCTGCGGTTCGTACAGCACCTCGTCGTCACCCGAGACGATGAGGTCGATGTTGTCTGTGTTGTTTGCGATCTCCCTCGACTCGGAGATGCCTGTGTGTGTGAGCGCGATGACGACATCGACGTTCTCCTCCGTTCTGAGTTTGGTCGCGACCTCACCGCCGGCGGTCGACCAGTCCGTCACCCGGTACCCCTCGGCCGCAAAGTCGACCTCGGTCTTCGGGTCGATCGCGTCGTCGACAAGACCGAGAAGACCGATCTCAACCCCGCCACGCTCCACGACAGTGTAATTCTGTGTTCCCGGAATACTGCTACCATCATCCGCGACGATATTCGCGACGAGCCAGGGGAACTCCGAGGCGTTGCTGAACGTCGGCACCGCATCGAAGCCGTAGTCAAGATCGTGGTTCCCGACCACCTCCGCGGCGGGGTCCAGCACGTTCAACACATCGACCGGAACCTCCCACTGTGAGACCGCCGAGAGAGAGCTCGGACTCACCTCGTCACCGCCACCGACGACGACGGGGCGTACGCCATCGAGGTGTCGCCGGGCACATACGAGATACAAGCCCACGCCGACGGTCACCAGCCCGGGAGAGACACCGCGACGGTGACCGCGGCCACGACCACCACGCCCGATATCGAGATGCCGGTTCCCGACCTCCCGCCCGTCGTCGGCGAGAGCCCGCCGCTCGACCTCAACGGCGGTGGACTCCACCGGGATATCTACGGCGACGGCCAGTTCGATATCTTCGACGTGCAGGCGCTGTTCGACGACCTCGACAGCCAGGTGGTGCAGGACAACTCCGACCGGTTCGACTTCAGCGGTAACGGCGGCCCGGTCACAATCTTCGACGTGCAGGCGCTGTTCGGGGACCTCGAGAAGAGCGAGGCACTCGACAGCGAGTGAGGCGCGTGCCCGTTGCTCGTCGTTATCGCGGTGGCCGGGCACTGCGGACCGGATACACGTCGGCATCTGGACCTCGACGAGACAGTGGGGCTGACGACATCCCTCCCGACCTGAACAGAGAGGGACCGACGGTCCCTCGGGCAGACGGCGCAGAGCACCGTCGACAGAGAGGGACTCGGTCTCGGGCAGACGGCGCAGAGCACCGTCGACAGAGAGGGACTCGGTCTCGGGCAGTCGGACGTAGTCAGACGACAGCCGGATTCTCTCGCTGAATCAGGGTAGCGGGTCACCACCGCGTGTCAGCGGCTGATGGTGGGTGGCAGAGTCTCACAACTTTTATCACCGGGTGGAGAGTATCGGAAACCGACAGATGTCAGACGACGACGACCGGCCGACAGGACCGCCGGACGTATTCAAACTGTTTGCCGAGACGGGCGAGCAGGCAGTCGAAACCCAGCAGGACCTGTTCAGACGGATACTCGGGGCCGGGAGTGGCTCCGGTGCGGG
>KE356579.1:1273373-1280050 GCA_000416085.1 halophilic archaeon J07HX64
GAGGGTCGAACAACCCACATTACACCCGACAATAACCGTGACCGTCACATAGTTCTTGATAAGTCTGATATATACCGGAATGTAGTAATCGTGTGAGATACCGTCTCCCTCCGATGTGTACGTCATGTGAGAGGGCTGTAAGCTCATCAGAAAAGACACGATGTGGGCCCCGCAGATAGCGATTCTCCGGATTACGCACCCTGTAGATTCCCGGAGAGACAGTTGGGGCACGGTTCGTGGTGAACACCTGACCGCACGATTCGCAGGTGTCCTGTCACGGCCCCGGTCAGAACGTCCCGGTTCCTGCACCGTACGTCACAAAGAAATCATTGCTGACGCACTGAGCGACCACACTGTCGGACCTGCGAGCCACGTCCCGAATCGGTGCCGGACCGGCGTACGCGCCGGAACCTGCCGGCGAACCGGCGTCGAACCGCTGCCAGTTCACCGGTGGCACACCGTCGTCACCGTCATCACCGGCCTCGACGCGTGCCCGGAGGTCGGCGATGTCGACGGTCGGGTCCGTGACGAACGACTCGGTCAGGCCCTGTGAGGCGGTGATCCTGCGGAAGATCGGTGTCGTCTCGTCGCTGTCGGCGTAGGCGAACTGCACGTCGATGTGTCTGACGAACGTCCCGGAAAAGACCGGGTGTACCGTCCGGAGAATCTCACCCGTGATCTCCCAGACCCGGCCCAGACGGGGTTCACCCGCCCCGGAGAACACGACGGCGACCACCGGGACCAGCACGTCGTCACCGCTCCTGTGGCTGTTCACCCTGTCGACCTCTGCCAACTCCGGAACGGTGGCCAACTGTTCGGTGTCGCCGTCGAACGCGCGCTCGAGTGCCTCGTCCGCCTCGTGTTTGTGCTCGCGGTAGTCGTCGGTCAGGTTCTCCAGTCCGACACTGTCCAGAAAATCGGAAAACTGGTCACCGAGGGAACTGTCGGTTTCGTTCATATATCGATAGCTACCCCGAGTACGATTAAATCAATCGGGGCTATCCCTGTCCCGAGGCCGTGGCTGCCCGGCACCGGCACAAACACCCCACACTTACTTATTACCATGTCATTAATTGTCTAACCCCTGGTTTCACACTAGGGAGGTACTCAGATGACAGGGAGAAACAACGGTGTTGCACTGGTATCGGGAGCAGGTTCCGGTATCGGACGAGCAACAGCAAAGCGGTTTGCGGCAGATGGTGCACAGGTTGTCGTGGTCGATATCGACGTCGAGGGCGGGCAGGAGACAGTATCGGATATCGAGGCGACCGGCGGTGAAGCAACCTTCGTCAGGGCGGATGTCACCGACGAGAACGACATCGAGGAGATGGTCGCGGTGGCCGTCGACAGCTACGGCGGTCTGGACTACGCGTTCAACAACGCCGGTATCGAGGGGACAGAGGCACCCGCCAGCGAGCAGTCGATGTCGAACTGGGAGCAGGTGATCGACACGAATCTAAAGGGTGTGTTCCTCTCGATGCGCGAGGAGATACCGGTGCTGATGGAGAACGGTGGCGGTGCCATCGTCAACACGGCATCCATCGCCGGACTGCGCGGGTTCCGCAACCTCAGCCCGTACGTCGCCAGCAAGCACGGTGTTGTCGGGCTGACAAGGACGGCAGCGGCGGGGTTCAGTGGCGACGGTGTTCGCGTCAACGCCGTCTGCCCGGGTGTCATCGAGACGCCGATGGTCGCACGGTCGCGGGAGGAGAACCCCGAGGCGATAGAGGCGACCGTCGCCGCGACACCGGCCGACCGACTCGGACAACCCGAGGAGATTGCTGCCGCCGCGACCTGGCTCTGCTCCGGGGACGCCTCGTTCGTGACCGGTGAGTCACTGGTCGTCGACGGCGGGTTCACTGTCGAGTGAGTCGGCGATCACAACAGTTTGTGGGTGCCTCCGGGTCGTCGTTCTCTGTATCCGGGGAGTACCCCGCCAGCGCGCGTTTTGACACCGCACGGGGCAGAGTCCTCACTGCCCAGGTGCCGCCGACCCCTCACCGGTTGGTCCGTAGATAGCGTCGAACCGCTCGACGGAGTCGGTTAGATGGCCGATATCGTCGGTGAAGACCTCCATCGTTGCCGTCGCCGGTGCGGCCTCGTGGAGTACCGGTCCGAGCGAGTCGTACGTTACATCGCCGCTGCCGACCGGGATATGTGTATCCCCGCGCTGTCGTGCCCCGTGAACGTGGAGGTGTTCGACGAGGTCACCGTAGGAGCCGAGAAACGACTCGATACCGCCGGCGCCCGCCTCGAGATACGCGTAGCCCACGTCGAGACAGACGGCCGCGCCGGCGCTGGCAGCCGCCTCACCGACGCGCTCCAGAGAGGGGCCGCCGGCGTATCCGGTTGTTTCGAAACAGACAGTGATATCCTGAGCCGCGCCACGGTCGTGCAGTTTCCTCATCCGGTCGACGAGGTGGTCGTGTCCCGACCCCCGGGCGCGTGGGTGGGCGACAGCTGTCGTCGTGCCGAAGGCCGCCGCCGTTTCGAGCACCTCCGCGAGATACTCCCGTGTCGCCGTGTCGATGCGCTCGACCGGTGTCGCGAGCGGTTGCCGGTACGGAAGATGTACGACGGCCTCGAACCCGCCCGCGGCGAGGTCACCGGCGACCCGGTCGGGGTCGACGGCGCTCAGTGGCCGCTCACCCTCACCGAGCGCGAGTTCGACAAACGAGAACCGCTCCGGTAGCTCCCCGATACGCCCCACGTACGGCCCGATTGAGACACCGATATCCATGCCGATAGTAGTCACTGGTGGCGTTTAGTCCCGACGGAGTGGCCGCCACGGTCACCTCTCGCTGACCCCCGGACACACTGTCTGACCTACCACTCGAGCGGTTCCCGGTCCTTCCAGAGTCGGCCACCGGGACTTCCGGGTCTGAATCGGGTGAGCCAGGCCGGGGTGTCAGCACCCTCGTCGGGGCTTCGGGCCGCGTTCGGGCCGCCCATATCAGTCCGGACCCACCCCGGACTGGCGGCGTTCGCTATGAGTCCCTCGGAACTGTGCTCGGCGTGCAGATACGCCGTTAGCCCGCCCAGACCGACCTTCGAGACGCGGTACGCCGGATACTCACCCCCCATCTGTCCACCGGTGAACTGGCCCAGACTCGACGAGACGTTGACAACCCGACCCCCCTCGCGCTCGAGCAGAAGCGGCAGTGCGTGTTTCGTGACGAGTGTCGGACCACGGAGATTCACGGCGAGTGTCCGGTCGAACTCTGCCATCGACATCCCCTCGAGCGCGTCAGACCGGGGGAAGATGCCGGCGTTGTTCACTAGCATGTCAAGCTGGCCGGTCTCCTCGGCGACGCGGTCGAACGCCGCCGCAACCTCGTCGTCCGCGGTGACATCCAGTCGGATCGGACGCTGGTCGTCGGCGGTCACGTCGTCGGTGTCCCGCGCACCGGCGTACACCACCGCGCCACGTTCGGCGAGGTCTGCCGCGATCGCGGCGCCGATGCCCCGCGTCGCGCCGGTGACAAGCGCTACCTGCCCGTCCAGCGAATCGTACACCTCGGGTCTGACTGCACCGTGTTCGGTCATACACCATCCTCCGTCCCGGTCCGAGTTAATCCTGTCCGAACGTCTGCCCGAGTGTCAAACTAACGTTACGAATGTCGGTATCGGGGACGGTCACACCGGGAACGAGCCGTGGACCTGAACGGAAACGTAGCGGTTGAGCACCCGGGACGACTATGTGTGAACTGTCTGATCGCTGTGATTCACACTGTGAGCTCTCAGTCCACTCAGGCTACACCGAACTGCGGACCACGGGGATGTCTGCAGGCATCCGCTCGGGAGAACCCGTCGAGAGTCCGGGTGAGTTTCAACCGCGCTCGTCGGAGCCCTCGTCAGGATGTTCGCGCAGTCCGTGGAGATGGCACTGTGAGTATCCTCGGCGAGTGTACAGACGCTGGCGCAGTGTGGGTCGCTCGACACCACCACGATCCCCCAGCGCATCGACGGCGATTCCCGCGACTTTCTGTACGTCGTCCGAGTCGTTCACGACGAGTTCCTCGAGTTTCGACACCGTCCGGTCTGCCCCCAGGTAGTTCAGCGCCCAGCGGGTGTTGAGTCCGGTTTCGGCCGGGTTGGCGCCTATATATCACTGCGTCGGTCGTCGGTTCGACAACCGCCGTTGCTCGTGACGCAACCTCTCGTCGTCCTCGAGTAGTTCGGTGGCCGGCGAAACGACCAACCGGCGTTCACCGGGGCACCCCTTTGTCAGATCGGTGATCCGTCCGGTTGTGCTGGCCCCTCGGTCGACCGGTATCGGTGTTTCTCAACGAAACAACGGCTGGGATGGTCCCACTCGCGACACCCGGATAGCCCCTCACCACTCGTCCCGGAGTCACCGGCACACCGACATCGGGGTTCTCGTTCCTGCCTCCAGAAACGACCGACGGCGTGCGAGTGTGTGCCGCCGGATCGGGTCGGAGACCGGAGCCGTCCACAGGTCTATTACGTATCGAGCGTGTAGATCGAAGCATGTCGGAACAAGAGCAACTACCCGAGAACGACGAGGAGTGGCGGGAGATACTCACAGAGGAGGAGTACCGAATCCTGCGTGAGGCGGACACGGAACCCCGGTTCAGCGGTGACCTGCTCGGCATCGAAGACGAGGGGACGTTCACCTGTGCGGGCTGTGGAACGCAGCTGTTCCACTCCGAGCAGAAGTTCGACTCCGGGTCGGGCTGGCCGAGTTTCTTTGATGCCTATCAGAACGGCAACGTCGAAACCCGTGTCGACACCAGCCACGGGATGCGCCGAACCGAGGTCGTCTGTGCACAGTGTGAGGGTCACCTCGGACACGTGTTCGACGACGGTCCCGAACCGACGGGCAAACGTTACTGCATCAACTCCGCCGCGCTCGAGTTCGACTCCGACTCCGAGTGAGCACCGTCTCACCCCAGTCCGGGCTGTCACCGGCCACGGGGACAGTTATTTATATGGCTACGAATTACGTGTAGTAAATGGACTCTGCCGAGTTCCTCGACCTGCTGGGCAACGCCAACAGGCGGCGCATACTGCGCCTGCTGGCACAGAAGCCCTGTTACGTAACCGAGATCAGTGAGCAACTCGGCGTGAGTCCGAAGGCGGTTATCGACCACCTCAAGAAACTTGAGGACGCAGGTCTGGTCGAGAACCGAACCGACGACCGGCAGCGAAAGTACTTTTCGATCTCACAGCACGTCAGTCTCGAGGTGACTGTCTCGCCGTACAAGTTCGGAACCCGGAGCGCATACCCCTCGAACAACCGACTCGATATCAACTCCTGCCGGCAGGTGAGTATCGAACTCGAGTCGCGGGCCCGGCGTGATTTCAGCCGCCGCGACACATCAGAGCCCGACGACTCCGCCGCCGGTCCCGCCGAAGCCAGTTGCGCGGGTGGTGACACGGCCGACGACGGCAGGCGCGAGGAGGACGAGACGCGGGTGCCGGGAAAGGGTGTATCCCCGGCCGGAGCGGAGCCGTCCGAGGGTGGATGTCCGCCGGCGAGAGCGGGTCCGACCACAGAGGATGAGCAGAACGACCCGGACCAGCAGTCACAGACAAACGAGGTGGCGACGCTGGCGCGACAGCTCCACGAGTTCGAGCAGTTAGAGCGGGAGCTATCGCTGTTACACCGGTGGGCAGAGGGGCGCATCACCGGTCTACGCGAGCGACTCGCAAACCGGATCGACGCGGCCGAACCGCGTTTCGTCTCGGAGGTTCTCGTTGCGCTGGCCGAGGAGCCACACAGGACCGAACAGCTCTGCCGGCGACTCGGTGCGCCGCCGCCGGTTGTCGAGGAACTGCTCGAGTTGCTCGCATCCGAGGGGGTCGTCCGCCGCGAGAAGCGCCGCTGGCGACTCTGTGAGTGACCCGCCGTCCGGAGCTGTCTGACCTGAGCCGACACAGGACCAGTTGTGGATGTCGGGGCCGGTTGGGGCAGGATAGAACGGGCCTGATTGTCTCTGGAACAGTTACTGGGTGTCGGAGTCAGTCGAGCAGATCAGGACCAGTCGGTGGACGTCTGAGTCAGTCGAGCAGATCAGGACCAGTTAGTGGACATCGGGGCCAGTCGGGACAGATCAGGACCAGTCGGGGCTGTACTCGCCCCGACGCGGGGGTTCGGCATCGACCCACTCGGCGTGGGCCGCGTTACTGGTCAGGGTCTGCACCCTGTTACTGTCACTGCTGTAGGTGACAGTCAGGTCCGACAGTGAGCAGTGTGCGTTGTACCGGAGCGTGTCGTCGGGGAGTTTGTAGGCGACGTGCTGCCAGCAGTCCGGGTCGGCCTCGACGGTGGCGCGCAGTTCGACGCCCTCGCCGGCGCCGGAGAACCGCCAGGCGCCGACCTCGTCGTGTTCGAGTGCGTTCGCCGCCGGACTGTACGGGTGGATGTGCCGGAGTCGGTTGAGCGGGTACACCTCGCCGTCGACCCGGAGACAGACCGAGAGCTTGTCGTCGAGTCGGAGCGCCTCCAGAACAGCCGAGTCGTTCTCGGCGAACTCGTTGCACTGGACCCAGGTCCAGTTCTCCGGTGGTGTTACCTGTGTGACGGTGTGTCCTTGGTGGCCCGGTGCGTTCTCGAGATGGAGGGTGCGGTCGGCGACGCTCACCTCACCGGACATCGCGACAGACTCGTTTCGGCTCCAGTGTTTGCCTGTCCCGGCCACCCGGTACAGCAG
>KE356579.1:1280070-1284769 GCA_000416085.1 halophilic archaeon J07HX64
CGACCCGTAGATCGAACGGGTCAGCGGTGACAGTAGTCTCGTCGGGGTCGACAGACCGGGAGACGAACGTCGAGGCCGTGGGGTCCTCGCGGTCGGTCAGCGCCGCCCAGAGCCGACCCTCGCGGTACCCACCTGCCGTCGAGAGCAGTGTGTACCGGTACCAGAACGCGACCGACGCGTCGGACGAACTCACCAGTGAGTACCAAACCTCACGCCCCGGTGTACCGAGCGCGAGCGGCCAGTCGTGGACGGGGCTGTTCGGGTCGGAGCTCATACCGGGCTGTCCACCCGCCATCTGTTTATACCCCGGGTGTTCGAAATCGCCGTTCCCCGGTAGTCCGACCCGGACCGCACAGTTTTCGATACGGCCTGGCGAAAGTCCGGCAGTGAGTGACGATGACCGGATCGGTCTGGCCTGCCAACTCAGCGTACTCTTTGATATCGCCCGTTACCGACCGCCGGCAACGCTCGGCACAATCGGTCTCAGCATCTCTGCCAGGCTGCTGGAGGGTGTCGGTCTGAGCTCTCTGGTTCCGGTCATCGAGATGGCACAGGGAAACACCGGGGCCGAGGAGATGAGCGGTGTCGAGGAACTGTCTCCCGGCGTATCCGAGCTCGTCGGTGTCCCGTTCGCACTCGAGTCTGTCATCGTAGGGGTGGGGGTCCTCGTGACCGTCCGGTACACGGCGACGTTCCTCGTCGGGTGGCTGACCGCGGCACTACAGAGCGACCACGTCCGGCATCTAAAGCGGTTCTCGACGGTGCGCACGCCGACCACATCTACGCGATGGCAGACGGTGGTGTGACCGAAGCCGACGGCACGTACGCGGCGCTTTACACCGCACAGCGAGGCGGATAGATTATACCGGTGGACACGCAAACCCGGATATGACACACGATGGCTCACAGGGGACAACACGGCGAGCGGTCCTGCTCGGCGCCGGAGCCGGGGCGACGGTTGCGCTGGCCGGCTGTACCAACAGCACGCCCGGTGGTGCGGACAACGTTCCGGTCCGGGGGGACCCCGACGCGGATGTAACACTCGAGGTGTACGAGGACCTCGGCTGTCCGGCCTGTCGGAGCTACGTGCAGAACGAGTTCTCCGAAACATCCAGCCCCGGTATCTCAGCGACGGCCGCATCCGCTACGAGCACCACGACTTCATCGTTCGCGGGCCCACATCACGACAGGCCGCGAGCGCCAGCCGCGAGGTGCTCGACCGCCAGGGTGACGAGGCGTTCTGGTCGTTCACGAAGGCAGTGTTCGACAACCAAGGTCGCCTGCCGTCACAGGCACCGGGGCTCTTCAGTACCCTCGCCGGGAATCTTGGGTTCGACGACCCGCCCGCCATCGCGGCGGCCGGCCGGAGTCTCGATCACGACTCCGCCGTCGAATCAGATATCAACCGTGGGCAGAGTCTCGGGGTAAAGCGGACACCGTCGTTCGTGGTCGACGGGAGTCTGGTGGAACTGAGAGAACTCGGGACGGAACTCGACCAGACACTGGCCGACCAGTAGTGATGCAGGACACACCAGAGGTTGTGGTGTTGCGTCTGGGCCACCGTCCGGGCCGTGACGAGCGCATGACCACCCACGTCGGGCTGACCGCCCGCGCACTCGGGGCCGACCGACTCCTGCTGTCCGGGACCGCCGCAGACCGCCGCGAGAGTGTCGACGCCGTCACCGACCGGTTCGGCGGGCCGTTCGAGGTGGAAACCACCGACCAGCCCCAGCGTGTGCTCGAGAACTGGTCGGGCGATGTCGTCCACCTCACGATGTACGGGCTCCCCGTACAGGAGGTGATGGCGGACATCCGCCGACGGTTCCAGGGTAGAGCCGGTGACGCCGCGGTGCTCGTGGTAGTCGGTGCCGAGAAGGTTGCCTTCGAGGTGTACGAGGCGGCCGACTGGAACGTGGCGGTAACGAACCAGCCACACTCTGAGGTGGCGTCGCTCGCGGTCTTTCTGGACCGACTGTTCGAGGGCGGTGAACTCGACCGTGACTGGGAGGACGCCGACCGCGTCGTCGTCCCGGAGGCAGAGGGCAAGCGTGTAGAGGACACATAGCCGGAGCCACCGCCTCGGATGTCACCGGCTGTTGTCCCCTTTGCGTCAACCACTTTGCTTTCGTCGCCGTACACGTGACTGTGCAGATTGTCGACTACGAAACGAACCCGGTCGGCGAGCGCGACGACGCCGCGCTGTGGGTTGCCGAGGCCGGCCAGGCCCGGCGCCTCTCGCTCGCACCCGGGGCGGAACTCGGATACGGACTCGGCGAGCGCCACTGTGCCGGTGTCCGCGACGGCGGGTCCCACGAGCCCTGTCAGAACGAGACAGCACCTCGCTGTGCTCGTCACACCGGCCGGTGGGCGTGTGCCATCTGTACGGGTGACTGTGACCGGCCGCTCCAGACCTGCAAACAGGAGCACGCGATCTATCTCGCGGCCTTTGCCCCCGAGACGTTCAAAGTAGGTGTCACCCGCTCGTGGCGACTGGAGACACGTCTCCGCGAGCAGGGGGCCGACCGCGGTGCCCACCTCCAGACAGTCGACGACGGCCGGACCGCCCGGCGTATCGAGGCCGACATCGCAACCGAGGTCGGTGACCGGGTGCGCGTCCCGGCGAAGATCCGTGGTCTCGGACAGGACCCCGTAGAGTCGGCCTGGCAGGACCTGCTCACCGGGTTCGACCCCATCCGGACCACGGCCTTCGGGTACGGTCTCGACCTGTCGGAGCGACCTGTCGCCGAGACGCTCGCCAGCGGCCGGGTCCTCGGCACGAAAGGGCGTGTACTCGTCCTCGAACGGGCCGGTAGCACGTACGCCGTCGACCTTCGCGATCTGCTCGGTCACGAACTCACCGACCGCGACGACCGGCCACTCCAGTCCAGCCTCGTCGCCTTCGAGTGACCCTGGTACCACCCGTCCGGCGTAACTGTCCTAAGTCGCCAGGTCTAAGAGACAGATATGCACAAAGACGAACTCCTCGAACTCCACGAGCAGATGGTGATGATAATGAACTACTTCGAGAGCCTCGAACAGGTCAACGGAGGTCTGTTCGAACCGTACGAGGAACTCGGTGTCACACCCGACGACGTCCACATGTCGAAGAGCGAGCACAAACACGCGGTGTTCGTGCTGGGGAACGCGCTGGCGACAGCGATGAGCGAGGACGAGTTCTCCGACGCCGGCCGGGTCGGCAAACGAATGCAGGAACTCGCCGAGGACGCCGAGCGCAAACTCTGACCGGTCTGCCCGCTCTCCGTTCCCGGCACCTGTGGTCGAAGCCGTCGCCACCTGGACACACCCTCGGCAGGACACCCGGTGCCGACCCACATTGTTTAGAAGGTAGCGGCCGAGAACCGTAGCATGGCAGCGATTCCACAGGAGTACCACGACCTCTTCGAGCGGACAACGTTCGCCCACGTCGTGACAGTGTTTCCGAACGGGATGCCCCACGCCTCACCGGTCTGGGTCGACTACGACGCCGACGACAACCGAATACTGGTTAACACGGAGCGCCATCGGCAGAAGACCCGCAACGTTGAGCGCAACCCCGCCGTCGCGGCGAGTATGCTCGACCCTGACGACCCCTACCGGTACCTCTCCGTCAGCGGCGAGGTGACGGAGATGACCACAGACGGTGCCCGCGAGCACATCGAGGAGCTCGCACAGCGGTACGTCGGTGGTGAGTACCCCAGCGAGATCGTCACCGAGCGCATCATCCTCCGCATCCGCCCCGAACGGGTGTTCGGCAGCGAGTCAAACGAGTAACCGCCGAGCCCGCCGGTGCCGACAGTCGCTCACGAGATATTTCGCCTCCGCCGGGTGACAGTCACCCCAATGCGGGCCCCGGATACCGATTCGACCTCCAACTTCGGACCCGAGTTCCGGTCGTGCGTCGACAGCAACACTCTGCCCGAGAGACGCCACAAAAACGTTATGAGTCTGTTGGATAACAGGCTGGTATGTCCGCGAGAATAGCGGTCCCGATTGTGGTGGTGTTGGCAGTGGTGATGCCGATGCTTCTGTACGGTCTCACGAGGCTCCGCACGGCGTTTCGCCTCAGACAGAACAACCCGGTCGATATCCAGACAGTCCGGACAGCGAGCGATGGTGTGGTCGAGTTCACCGGAACGGCGGTGGAACTCGACGGGACGGTGGAGGGGAAGTACTCCGGGGAGGAGTGCTTGTCCTACAACTGGGCGCGCAAGGAGAATCCTAAGTACACAAGCAACGGTGGCTACACTACCGTCGACCGAGGTATGGATGGCGGGCCATTTCTGGTCCGGGACGAAACCGGGGAGGTGGCGGTCGACCCGGCGGGAACGTTCAACTACGGCAACCCGGAGGAGTGGCACCCGGAACCTGACGTGAAACAGGTCGAAGAGCGCATCGAGGCCGGTGACCAGGTTCACGTCTACGGACGCAAACAGGATATCGTCGAGCGACAGGACGGTCTCGGCACCGAGTCTATCTACGTCGGGAGCGATACCCACGGGATGAGCAGGATGGAGAAGATACGGGCCCGCCCGCACCTGCTGTTCGGACACCTCCTCGGGATCAGTTCGGACCTGCACATCACCCTCGGGGGGGAATCGAACGCTGTCAAGCGGTTCGGTATCATCGGGGGGCTGTTCACCGCTTTTGGACTTGTGAGTGTCCTCTTTCTCGCACTGGTCCTCGCGGGGTCGCTCGCCTG
>KE356579.1:1284789-1286368 GCA_000416085.1 halophilic archaeon J07HX64
CCGGGCGAGACTCCCGGTCACTGTCGACTGTACACCTCACACTCGCGCGTCGCGACCCCCTCCCGCTCGACCAGGTCGAGGTAGGTGTCGGCAACCTCGGACGCGGAGAGGGCCCCGCTCCCCGCCTCCCCGGGCACGACCTGAGAGCCGATGCGGACGTAGGTCACCTGGACGCCGTCGAGTGCCGCCCCGAGTGAGTTTGCGAGTCCACTCGCGGCGGGACCAACGGCCCCCCACTCGATCTGCTGTGGAACCTCCCCGTCCGCGAAGGTGGTGCCGCTGAAGATGACGGTCCCCCCGGTCTCCAGGAGGTCGTCTCTGACCGCCTGAACACAGGCGAGCGACCCCGACACACGGACCGCGAATATCGACTCCAGTCGGTCGACGCTCGCACCCTCCACGGGTCGGCCGCCGCCGCCCGTGGCGTTCAACACCAGCACCGAGACCGGCCCGTACGCCTCTCTGACCGCGGTCACACCCGCCTCGACATCCTCGGTGTCGGTGATGTCCGTCGGGACCGCAAGCGCACCCTCGCCGAGGTCGGCCGCCAACTCCCCGATGAACTCCTCGGACCGGGCAAAGAGACCGACATCGTATCCGGCCCCGTGGAGTCGCCGCGCGACCGCCTGGCCGACTGTCGGGCCGACACCTGCCACGATTGCTACTCCTGTCACACGCACACATCCGGGTGCTCGAAAAAAGAGCCTTCGGGCCACGAGAGTCACTCCGGAGACCACCAGACCGAAGCCGCCGACCCTGTAACCGCCGGGTATGGCACTGCTCGACGTGACGGCACCCGCGTCGATCCCACTCCGGTTCGTCGCCGGAGTGCTGGCCGGTTTCGTGGCGACACTCGTCATGAACCGAGCGATGGCGCGACTTCCGGAGGGGGCGACCCCGACATCGATTGCGGCCGGGGTGTTGACCGGACAGCCACCCGGAGAGGCACCGGCGCGTCTCGCGACGGCTGTCCACTATCTCGCCGGGACGCTCACCGGGCCGCTCTTCGTCTGGCTGCTGTTCGCCGGTGAGACGGTGTTCGGTGGCCCGTCGGCGCCCGTGACTGTCGCCGCGGCGGGTGCGCTGTACGCCCTGATGGTCGCCTTCTTCGCTGTGGCTGTCCTGCCACAGTCCCGGGTCGGTGGCGAGCGTGTCGGGCCGATCCGCCGGGACTGGGCGGTGTCGGCACTCGTGTACGTGCTCGTTCTCGCGCCGCTCGTCGGGGTCGTCTCCCGGGGGCTCTGAACCGGACCGGAACAGGGTATCCGGTCATCGGCCGTAGCCGGTGTGGCTGGTATCGGGGCTGGACCCATCTGTGTGGGCGCTGGCGGACCCGGAGGAGCCACGCCGGAGTGTATCCGACCGAGGTGCCACAGTACGGCGAGCGGGTGCGCTTCACACTCTGCAGGGGGTGTGTGAACGGCTGGATAGGGACGAGGAGGTGGCTGGTAGCTCGAACTGCGGTGTTTGCGGGGCGGTCGGCGACGGTCCCGGGGGTCAGTCCGACACCGTCTCGGCGAGGCGTCGCTCTGTCGCGGCGACGTACTCGGCGGCGACTGCGGTGTTTCCTCCGTCCCCC
>KE356579.1:1286758-1290182 GCA_000416085.1 halophilic archaeon J07HX64
GGACGACCACCGGGACAGGAACAGTGATATCTGGCTATCGGTGTGGATGCTATCGAGACCGGACCTACCTGCGTGGGCGTTGACGGACCCGGAGGAGGGATCCTGCAGTGTCTCTAACCGAGATACCACAGTACAGCGAGTCGGTGACCCTCGTGCCCTGCGGAGGGTTCCTGAAAAGTCGGACCGGGAACGGCAGGGAGGCTGATAGCTCGAACTGCGGTGTCTGCGGTACATTCGGCGACGGTCCCGGGTGCGGGTGAGGTCAGTCCGACACCGCCTCGTCGAGACGTCGCTCCGTCGCGGCGACGTACTCGGCGGCAACCGCGGTGTTTCCCCCCTCACCTGCCAGCGCCTCGACACGCTCACAGCCGTGGAGCATCTGCGCCCGGAGTTCACCTTCGGGGAGTTTTGTGCGCACAACCGTGGCTGCGCTCGTGACTGCCTCGACACCTGTCTCGGGGTCACCACTCTCGAACTCCTTCTGTGCCTCCTCGAACAGCTGTGTGAGTACCGCCTCGACATCCGGTGGCACATCCGCGCTCATCGTTTAGTCTAGGAGACCCGAGATGTATAGATTCGGTGGTCTGGTTTTGCCTCGCCCCGGGCCATCAACCGGACAGCTCTCATCGACCAACTCTCCGACCGATGTGAGCAACACTGTTCGTTTACACTGTGTCGGCGAGTGTGTGGAGCGCGTCGCTCCCGCCCGAGGTGAGCGGCGTTCCGTGCCCGATACAGGCGACATCGAACTCCGACGTCTGTTCTGCGAGTGATACGATACTGTCCTGCACTGTCGTGGTATCGTAGCTTATGATCCAGGGCGACGGCTTGAGTGCGCTGTCTGACTCTCTGACGAGGTCACCGAGCACTCCGACACTCGACTGATCGTTCACGTACGCGACGTGGCCGGGGGTGTGACCCGGCGTGTGGTAGGCGGTGAACGACCCTACCTCCTCGCCGTCCGCGACGGTTCGGACCTCCAGGTCCGGTTGGGTCACGAACGGCCCCATCGCTCGCTGAAGTGCACCCTTGCGGTTGGTGAGTGGTGGTGACTCCTGTCCGGTGAGCACCCGTCCGTCGAAGGCGCCCGCGTACACCGGCGCGTCGAGCGCGGGTTCCAGTGCCGCGAGCGCCCCCACGTGGTCGAGGTCGTAGTGTGTGAGCAGCACCTGCTCGATGTCCTCGACAGCGTACCCCACCTCCTCTATCCCCGTTCGGATGGTATCCGCGTCGAACGGTGTCCCCGCGTCGACGAGCACCGGCCCGTCGTCGTCGACCAGATACGCGCTTACACCACGCAGTTCGAACTGCCAGACGCCCGCTGCGAGTTTCGACACCATCTCTCGGTCTGTTGGTACGGTCCTCGGACAATCAAGCGCTGTGGTTGCCGGCGCTACTCTCGTTCGAGTTCCACCTCGTCTGTCTCTGTGTTCCGACCGGCGGCGGTGTCTCCCGAATCGCCGGTGTCGATGCTGTTCACGGCGCGCTCGATACTCCGCCCGTCGTCCTGGTCGACATCCTCCGTCTCGAGGAGCGCGTCGAGTCGGCGCTCCAGTTCGGCCTCGTCGATCTCGCCCCGTGCGTACCGCTCGCGCAACGCCTCGACCGGGTCCTCCGACGAGCCGCTCTCTGTCTGTTGCTCGGCGAGGTCCTGAAACTCCTCCTCCTGGGTCGAACCAGGGGCAGGTGAGTCGAACAGAATCGCCGAGGCCGGTGTCAGCAGCAACCATCCGACGATGAAAACAACTAGTGCGGCCGAACCACCGACAAAAACCGCTGTGAGGACTCCGACCGGTAGGGTGACTACCGCGAAAAGGGGTGTCAGCTTCGACAGTGAACTGTCCGAGTACATGTCTCACGATTGCAACTGGATTCACAAAACACTCACCCCTACCGGCAACCGTCCCCGGCCGGAGCTGTGGTCACCCGCAGAATCCACTGGATTCCTCTCTTTGCTTGCCACACACGGAGGGGAGACTGGTGCCCACGGTACCTGGTGTTGCCCTCGTCCGCGTTGGTCCCTCGCTCACAGGCTGTCACGTCGGGCGAACGCAGCCGATGCCGCCGACAGCCACGGGGAGTGCCACGGGCGCGAGCAGAGTCACCGAGGACCGCTGGCCACCTTTGTCTACCGTCTCCTCTGTTGTGCGTTTCTCACCGATACCACATCTCGGTGGTCGTAGCGAACGATAGCTGCTCAGGTCGGTCCCGGTGTGCGGCACCGGAGGTGTGGTGGTGTAGACCAGTGTCGGTTCTCACAGACGGCTGGCTCTGCTGACGTGCATCCCGACGAACTGCCAGTCGCCGGCGGTGGCCTCAAGCGTTCCGCTCCATCGGGTGTCGAACTCGTAGCGCGTCGCCGCCTCTGTGTCGATCCAGCCCATCGACACCTGGTCGCTGAACCAGGCGTACCGGTCGCGCTCGCAGACCCGGAGTGCGTTGCTCGTCACCGACCACCCGGTCGTCGTCTCCGTCTGTCTCCGGAGTCCGTCCCGTATCTCCTCGGCACCGACCAGGCGTTCGGAGATACCGAACTTCACGAACTGGTCGTCGTCGTCCTCCTCGGCGAAGTAGGGACCGAGCGGGTCGCCGTTCCGGAGCGCGTCGTAGTACTCGGTGACTGTCGTTCGGGCATCCATACCGTATCGAGGGGTTCCCGAAATAAAGGTCACATGCACGCGCGGAGCGGGACTCACCACACCCGGCCACACAATCCGACTAAGGGTTTCAGTCGCCGCGTTTCCGGTACCAGACGTGCTCTCCGACGGGTGACTCCCCCTCGTCGATATCCAACCGGCTGACAAACAGATCGCGTATCGCGAATGTCACGGTGAGTTCGACCGTCCTACGGTCGTCGGTTCCGACTGTGACCACACAGTGTCCGTTTCTGCGGTCGACAGACTCGATTGTGCCCGTCGACCAGCGCTCGATATCGTGGGTGGGTTTCTTGGAGTGGATACGGTCGTGGTCCATACCTGAAGTTGGACCGCGTCTTTCTCTGTCTTTCGTCGGAACCCGCCGTGTCGACCCATCGGCTCCGAACCCTCCCCGAGATGTCGACAACACCCCTCCGGAACACACTGTCCGTGCTCCCCGCCGAGAACGACGGTCGGTCACCGTTTGACGATTCTGGGGTACAACAGGCCGACCGTCCTGGCCCGCGCCCCACTCACCCCAGAACGGTGAACGGACCTCTCAGCGTCTCGAGCACGGGTGCCGACAGGAGCCGTTTTCACCGGTCCGGTCGGTTGTGCTCCTCCAGAAAGCCGAGCAGTCGGTCACTCACCGCCCGGGAGTGTTCTGCAAAACAGAGATGTCGGCCCTCGACAGTCTCGAACGTACCGTGGGGGAGTCCTTCGGCGAGGTTTCGGCCGACGCCAGTCGGCACCACCGGGTCGTCGAGTCCGTGACAGACCAGCGCGGG
>KE356579.1:1290913-1292075 GCA_000416085.1 halophilic archaeon J07HX64
CTCGGGGTCAAGCGCCACCTCGACCTCGTTTCCGCTGTCGTCCTCACAGGTGAGCTTGATCCGCCGGTCACCGAACGCCCGGGCATCGACGGTCTCTGCGTCGTAGAGTTTCACCGTAGCGGCCTTGTTCGAAGCACCAACGTGTTTGAGTGTGCCACCGTCGAGTTCCAACATGAACTGGTCGATATCCAGCGTGAGCATGGCCGACGGTTGGTGACCCCCGGATATAAGTCCCGCCACGCGGACCGGGGCGCGAGACTCCGATCCGGGTAACAGATCGACCCGGGTGTGTACGGGTGGTCTGTCGGTCGTCTCGGGTCCGGGAGCGAACAAAACGGGGGTACTGAACAGCGTGCCGGGACCGGTGCCGACCGGATGGTCCTGGAGCAGGTCGTGTTCGGTCTGTCGTGAGTGGGTCAAACGTCCTCGTGACCTCGTCGGCGAGGTCGAGTCCCGAGACGGCAGGGCTGGCGATTTTTGTATGCGTGGTACAAACAGTCGAGAGTGCTCACAAAGGACCTCCTGCGGGTCTCGCGGCGCGGCGGCGGCTACCAGCCACAGTTCGTCGGCGAGGAGCGGGTGTCGCTCGCGGCGCGTGTCATCGGCTGCTACCAGGGCCACGCTGGCAGTGCCCGCGGGGAGTTGCAGGCGGCACTCACCGAGCTGGAGCGCGAGAGTGACGACTTCAAACTCGTCCGGGGGTTCGCGAAACTGCTCGACCGCGAGGCGAGTTGGGAGGTGCAGGCGCCGCTCGAACCACAGCACGCCCGCGAGGCCGCGTTCCGGGCCAGCGAGGCCGTGGGAGTCGTCACCGGGGAGGAGCGCGAGCAGGCGCTGGGCCGGGCGGCAGATCGTCTCGATACCTCGCCCGGGGCTGTCGAGGCGTCGCTGTACGCGGACCTCGACCGGCGGGAGGTGCTCGACGGTCTCGATGTCCGCTGGGACCCCGCCGACCTGGTCGCACAGTACAACCTCTCGCTGGCACAGACCGCGCTGTTCGACGCCACCGAGGTGCAGATCCGGTCGACGGACCCGAAGCGGGTGGTCTCGGCGGTCAAGCGCCTCCGCCTGCTGTACGAGGTGCGCCGACTCCCGCCCGACGAGCGCCGAACGGTCGACGAGACGGACCGCGAGGTGGTGGTGACCGGTCCCGACGCGCTGT
>KE356579.1:1292095-1293815 GCA_000416085.1 halophilic archaeon J07HX64
AGGCGTCGTTCGCCCGCCGGTTCGAGTCGCTCTCACTACCCTGGGGACTGGTCCGGGAACCCGACGCGCTCGCGGCCGGCGAGCACGTCGTCATCCCCGACTTCGCGTTCGACTGGACCCACGGCGGATTCCGTGTGTACTTCGAGATAATGGGGTTCTGGACACCCGAGTACGTCGAGAAGAAGCTCTCCAGACTGGCCGATGTCGACGATGTAGAGATGCTGGTCGCGGTCGACGAGAGTCTCGGTGTGGGCGAGGAGATCGAGGCACGCGACCACCGGGCGCTCACCTACTCCGGGGAGGTCGGTCTGGGTGACGTGCGTGGCGCGCTCCGGACACACGAGGAGCGTCTGGTCACCGACGCGGCGGCCGCTCTGCCCGGCGAACTCCGACCCGATACGGACGCTGTGACACTCGCCGACCTCGCCGCCGACCGCGGCGTGAGCGAGGCCACACTGGAGAGAGTAACGTTCCCAGCCCACGAGCGGGTGGGGCGAACGCTCGTTCGGCCCGCTGTACTCGAGGAACTCGCCGAACGACTCTCGCCCGGGATGCAACTCGAGGCCGCCGAGGCTGTCCTCGAGGCGTACGGTATCGACGATTCGAGCAGTCTCCTCTCGGCGCTGGGCTACCGTGTCGAGTGGGAGGGGCTCGGTGGTGGTGTGCTCCGTGAGTGACTCATCCACACCCGTCGGTCCCCGCTGTCCTGCCGGCCTCCGGAAGGGATATACTGGCGACCGGACAACAGTATAGAAGGATGACCCTTCCAGACGGGTGGAGCACCGGGACAGTAAGGGCAAACGGTATCCAGATTCACTACTACGAGGCGGGGCACGGACAGCCAATTCTCGCGGCACACGGGATGTACGACGACGGCCGGCGCTGGCTCCCACTCGGGTCGGACCTCGCCGCCGAACACCGGGTCGTCGCCTACGACGCCCGCGGGCACGGCCAGTCGGACGCGCCGGAGACAGGCTACGACCTCGACACCCGGGTCGAGGACCTCGTCGGCCTCGCCGATGCGCTCGGGTTGACCGACCCGCTCCTTCTCGGTCACTCGATGGGCGGGGCGACAGCCGCCTGGACGGCTGCCAGACAGCCTGAACTCCCCCGCGGTCTCGTGCTCGAGGACCCCGCTCGGTTCCACGGGTCACCGGGGACCGACCTGGAGAAAGCACGGGAGATAACCCGTGAGCGGTTGCGTGAGTCGAAGGCCCGCTCTATCGAGGAGCGTATCGAGGCGGAGTTCGACGACACAGACCTCGCGGAGGCACAGCGCCGCCGTCTCGCGGCGTCGGTCGAGGAGTGCAGCCCACACATCGCGAACATCGCACAGCAGCACCCACCGGTCACAGACGCGTTCGACGACATCTCGTGTCCGACGCTGGTGTTGAAACGCGACGCGGAGGTGTCTGACCGGGTGGCAGACCTCGATGCGGCCGACCAACTCGCCGACGGCCGACTCGTGCATATCCCGGGGGCCGGACACTACGTGTTCCGTGACGCGTCCGACGCCACCAACACCGAACTCCGAACCTTCCTCCGGCGAAAGGTTGAATCGGGGTCCTGACACTGCCAGCGCGGCGACTCACCGTGTAGACAGTCACCTGTCGGGTCGACGGGTCTCCCGGAGTCGGTCCGACCGCGAGACTGTCAACTCAGTGGCGACGGCGAGACTGTCGGCTGGACTCCAGCAGCACACAGATCTCGCGGACCGACA
>KE356579.1:1293952-1295754 GCA_000416085.1 halophilic archaeon J07HX64
GACTGTAGATGGCGACGACGGCGAGACTGTCGACTATCGGTGACGACGGTGAGACTGTCGAGTGTCGGTGACGACGACGAGACTGTAGATGGCGACGACAGCGAGACTGTCGAGTATCGGTGGCGACGGCGAGACTATCGACTATCGGTGACGACGACGAGACTGTCAACTGGACTCCGGCACCACTGCGAATCTTGCCGGTCGGTAGACGGTAGCTTCAAACCGGCATAGCAAAAACAGTTTACCATGAATCTCAAACGGACGCTCATAGAGTCGCTGCCGCCCGGGGTGAAGCGGTTGCTGGCGGTGCCGTACGACCGCTACCAGACACGGACCGCAAACCGGCAGTTCGCGCGCAAACAGCTTCCGGAGCACGACCCCGACGACGACGCGCCACGACACATTGTCTGTGTGGTTGTCGACGCACTCCGGACCGACCACGTCGACGAGGAACTCACGCCGTATCTCGACTCGTTGAACGGCTGTAATGCGATAACGCCGGGCCCGTGGACGTTTCCGGCGGTGTCCTCGATGGTATCAGGTGCGTATCCTCACGAGCACGGTGCCATACGGCAGACCGACGACCCGGAGGAGGTGGAGGGGTTCAGCCTCCCGCCGCGGATGGACGAGGACCGCGAGACGGTCACCGAGGCGTTGGCCGGTGCCGGCTACGAGACCTACGGCGGGTTCGGACACGACACACCGTTTGTCGCGCTCTCGGGTCGGTTCCACGAGCACGATCTCTTTCACAACGTGACCGCCACCGCCGAGGATGTGTTTGATGCCCATCTCGACTGGGTGGCGGGACGGGACCGGACCTTTTCGTTTCTTCACCTCGCCGACCCGCACATCCCGGTCGACCCGCCCCAGGAGTACTGGGCGAGCCACGATGTCGACCGGTCGATAGACGGCCTCGAGAACTGGGAGTACCGGACCGATATCGAGTGTGAGGGGGCCTGTGAGCGGTACCGCGAGCACAGACGACGCCTCTACCGTGCCGCTGTGGACTACGTCGACGACGTGCTCTCCGAGTACGCCGCGACACTCGATTCGACGCTCGACGACTCGCTCCTGCTCGTCACGGCCGACCACGGCGAGGCGCTCTGGGACCACGTCGAGGTGGATGTCGAGCAGTTCGGTGGCAACGGCTGTGTCGGCCACGGCGGTGCCCCGTACGAGGGGCTCGCGCGTGTCCCGCTCCGCACAGATGGGGACTGGCAACCGCCCGACGGCGCGTCGCTGGTGGACCTCGCACCGACGATTGCCGACGTTGTCGGTATCGACTGGACCCCGCCGTCCGGTCGGTCGCTGTGCTCGGACGAACCACGTGAGGAGATGGTGCTCGTGGAGGGGTCACTCAACGGACACGAAAAGAAGGGGATCTACGACGGTGAGTACAAACTCATCATCTCGAACGGGGACGATGTCGAACTCGGCTACCGCCTGCCGGGGGAGGAGGGGACGACTATCCCAGCGGAGAGGCGTGAGGCGATGCTCGACGGACTATCGGCGTGGCCCGACGGACAGCGGGTCGAAACAGAGGTGTCCGACGTTGTCGCTGACCGTCTCGAGAAGCTGGGGTACCGGTGAGCGCGTGCTGTTACGACGACCGGAGTCCCGGTGACCGTGCCTCGACGGGAGTCGTAGTGGCTGTGCGACAATCGGAGTCACGGCAACTGCACGACACTCAGAATCGCGGTGACTGCACGACAACGGAACTAATGGCTGCTGTGCGATGACCGGCGCTCACATCACATGTAGCCGAGGTCGCGGAGTCGCTCCATGAGGTCCTCCTTGTCCTG
>KE356579.1:1295774-1304290 GCA_000416085.1 halophilic archaeon J07HX64
GCGACCCCCTCCGGCAGGTCTCCGGCGGACTCCGGAACGTACCCGACGGGGAACCCGGGAACCTCCTCGGGAACCACGTACTGCCAGAACGCGTCCCAGACATCCCGCTCGGCGAACTGCAGAATCGGCTGGACACGGTCGTGTGGCGGGTAGATGTCGGGGTCGTGTCGCGGCGAGAAGAACGTCTCGTCGGCGCGGGCCTCCTGTTCGTCCCAGCGAACACCCGATATGACACCGTCGATGTCGTGTTGTTTCAACGTGTCGTTCAGTGCCACCGTCTTCAGGAGGTGGTTCCCGACGTAGGTGTCCAGCAGGAACGGGAACTCGTCGTCCTCGTACTCCAGGATCTCCCGGACGTGGTGCTGGTTGTGCCCGTCCAGTTCGGCCACGGGGATGTCGTCACCGGGTTCGAGACCGTGTTCGTCGACGTACTCGCCGACATCATCGTTGCGTGCGTATATGACCTCGATGTCCCACTCCTCGGCCCAGCGCTCGACAAAGTCGGTTATCTCGTCGAAGTGCTGGAAGTGGTCGATAAACACCGCTGTCGGTTTCTCGAAGCCGAACTCCTCGGCGACCTCGTTTATGAAATACAGCGTTAGTGTCGAGTCCTTCCCACCGGTCCACATCACCGCGGGGTTCTCGTACTCTGCCAACCCTTTCCGGGTGACCTCGATGGCCTTCTCTATCTTCGAGTCGATCGACGGGTATGCGTCCGGGTCCTCGCCCTCGCCGCCTGTGTAGTCGACGCCGACATACGCCGGGAATTCGACTGTCATACATACTGCCCGATTCGCGTCGATTAAAAGGATTGTGTAACGCGATTCAGGGTGTCACTCTCTACCGTGGAACCTGTTCACCCACCAATAGACTGCCACTACCAATCTGTGTCTCGCTGTCGTGTGCCGTGTCACGCCGATTTAGCCGGCCGATAGAGCCGAGTTTAGGCGGTACCAACAATCTTTTATATGTGGTTTTCAAAACACGAAGCGTGAATCCGACGCATCACGCTGCGTTCGGCTATTCTATGCGTATGTAGTGGAATCGCCGTAGGTCGGGTGAATCGTCCGCCGTCGGCCGGTCATAACGGCTCTCGGTGGGGGTGAAGCCTGGCACACCCGGATGTCTCGCGTCGTCTGAGCAAGAATATCACCACTGAGATATGCAGACAAACAGCAACCAGCGGACGTACACGACAGACGGAGGTATAGCGTAGAATGAGCCACAAAGCGTACCCGACGGACGACCCGGCGGTCGTGACCTGTGGGTTGCCGTACGCAAACGGCGACCTGCATATCGGTCACCTCAGGACGTACGTCGGCGGTGACGTGTTCACCCGGGCGCTCAGGACGTTGGGTCAGGAAACCGCGTTTGTCTGTGGCTCCGACTTCCACGGAACCCCCATCGCCGTGCAGGCCACAGAGGAGGACACAGACCCCGAGGAACTGGCGATGGAGTATCACGAGCGGTATCAGGAGACGTTCCCGCAGTTCGACGTCGACTTCGACAACTACGGACATACCCACGAGGGGACAAACCGCGAGTTGACCCACGATATCGTCGAGTCGCTGGAGGCGGACGGCTACATCCGCGAGGACGAAATCCTCGTCGCCTGGGACCCACAGGAGAGCCAACCCCTACCGGACCGGTACGTACAGGGAACGTGTCCGTACTGTGGCGAACAGGCACGTGGCGACGAGTGTGACGACGGATGTGGTCGTCATCTCGAACCCGGTGAGATCGAGGACCCCGTCTCGAACATCTCGGGGAACCCTGCCGAGTACCGCGAGCGAACACACAAGTTCTTCACCGTCTCGGAGTTGGCCGACTATCTCTCGTCGTTTCTCGACCGACTCGAAGGAACGGCAAACGCACGCAACCAGCCACGCCAGTGGATCGAGGAGGGCCTCGAGGACTGGTGTATCACACGCGACCTCGACTGGGGGTTCGACTACCCTGACGAGGACGAACTCGTTCTCTACGTCTGGGTGGACGCGCCTATCGAGTACATCGCCAGCACGAAACAGTACACAGAGCGTGTCGGCGCCTCGACGTACGACTACGAGGAGGTGTGGCAGGAGGACGGCGAGATTGTCCACTTTATCGGGCGTGACATCATCCAGCATCACACCATCTTCTGGCCGGCGATGTTGCGCGTCGCGGGGTACAGCGAACCTCGCGCAGTCGTCGCCAGTGGGTTTATGAGCCTCGATGGCGACGCGTTCTCTACCAGCAGGAACCGCGCCGTGTGGGCCAGCGAGTACCTCGACGAGGGGTTCCACCCCGACCTGCTCCGGTACTACCTCACGACAGTCGGTGGATTCCAGGACGACATCGACTTTTCCTGGGAGCGGTTCCGTGAGCGGGTCAACGGCGAACTCGTCGGCAACGTCGGCAACTTCGCCTACCGGTCGTTGCTGTTCGCTTACAACAACTGGGGCGGGACCCCCGACGCAGACCTCAGCGAGGAGGTCGAGACGCGTATCCGGAGCGCGCTCGAGGAGTTCCGCGCGGCGATAAACAACGACTACTCGACGCGAAAGGCGACCGAGGCCGGTGTCGAACTCGCGGGTTACGGTAACCGATACATACAGAACAACGAGCCCTGGCACCTCATCAGAGAGGACGAAGCCGAGGCTGCACAGGTGATCCGTGACTGCATCCAACTGGTAAAAGCGGTCTCGATACTGCTCTCTCCGACACTCTCCGGAAAGTCCGAACAGCTCTGGGCACAGTTGGGGGAGACAGGGTCGGTCCACGACACCGGACTCGACGATGCACTCGAGACACCGCCTGCGGCGTTCGACGAACCCGGGGAACTGTTCGAGAAGGTCGAGGACGACCGCGTCGACGAGCTAAACGAGAAACTGCAGGAACGGATCAACTCGATGGCCGACACAGACCACAACGAATCAGACGAAACGGACGAGGCGACCGACGCTGTCGAACCACTCTCACAGGAGCGGATCTCCCACGAGACGTTCAGCAAACTGGACCTCCGTGTTGCCGAGATTCGAAGCGCCGAACCGATCGAGGGGGCAGACAAGCTGCTACGGCTCTCGGTGGATATCGGCGTCGAGGAACGCCAGATTGTCGCCGGAATCCGCCAACTGCACGACATCGACGACCTGCCGGGTACGACGGTTGTGGTCGCCGTCAACATGGAGAAGGCCAAACTGTTCGGTGTCGAATCAAACGGCATGGTACTGGCGGCGGGTGAGGAGGCAGACCTCCTCACGACTCACAGCAACAGTCCACTGGGGACAAAGATCCGGTGAGGACGCTCTGTCCACCGGCCATCACGCGCCCCCTTGTCGAATCGGATAACACGGTCGACTCCCGATACGCCCGGGCCGCGGTCGGGGACGACGCCATCACCTCCCTGCGGGACACACCGACTCGTGCTATCTCGAGCAGATACACGCGATGGTACTGGTTCTCTGGTCTCGGGTCTGATAGTTATCTGCGGGCTGTCCACACTCTGCCCTGTTCTCCTCTGCTCTCGGCACAGAGCAGGTGTACGGGACTCCGGATCAGCGCCTGTGGAGACCCCGGATCCTGTGGATCCCGTCGTGATGTCTGTAGAACACGCTGTGGACGAGAGAGGCCCCCCTCGTGAGAGCAGGAGTCCCCGCGCCACCGTGTGCATGGTAATGTTCAAATCCGTCGGCGTACATGATACACTGTGCTTCTCATCTGTGGATTAGCGGCCGGCACCGGCACGACGGGGACACTGTACGAACCCGGCGAGACGGCGCCATCGTACAGCGGTGCCCCGACCGCGGCAGCGCCGTACGTGTGGGTGTGTGATACGTTCTACCAGGTCAACTCCGGCGGCCAGCAGCTTGAAACCGACCAGGGGACGATCCAGGTGGCCTTCGACCGACCGACGGTGCGCGGGTTCGAGCGCCGGGCGGAGGCGGTGGCGACTGCGAAGTCACACATCCGGAGGCAGCTCAACCGCATCGGAATCGGCACCGAACCCGAGTTCCACGTTGACACACCACAGGAGGCGGGTCACGTCCCGCCGGAGTGACCCTGTGTCGGTCACTGCTCCGGTGTCGAACGCCCGACCCGGCCTCTCGTCTTCGGTCGAGTCGCTCGGTTCGGCCCCTTCAATCCAGTTGAGTCGATAGACCCGACCCCTTTGGTCCAGTCGAGTCGCTCGGCCCGACGTATCGGGGTTGATCCGGCGCTCGTCCGGCGTATAGCACCGGATGTGGTACCGGACAGAGACAGGTTCGGCGAGCGTTGCGGGCAACTGGTCAGCGGGACGACTCGAACAGTTCCTGCAGGTCGTCGCGCATGTGAACGACAGTCTCGTACCGGTCGGTCTTTTTTTTGGAGGGTAGTCCGCAGAATGTTGTCAAGCCATTCGGGCACGTCGGCGATCTCACTGGGCGGCGTCGGATCGTCGTCCCTGCCGGCGTGATACAGTTGCTCGGCGCTGTCGAGAGTCTCGACGACATCCTCAAGCAGGGGGTCGACTGTCTCCCGGTCGTCACTCCTGGGCGACTGTCGGACTGTCGAGGCCGTGGCCCCGCTGCCCGGTGTATCGTCCCCAGTCGGCGTCCCCGGCGTGGAGTCACTCCGAGTCGTCACCAGACCAGCGCATCAGCGCGTAGGCCCCGAACAGGAGCGCCAGGCCGCCACCGACGCCGAGAGCGGCCATCTCCCCGGCTCCGAGACCACCGCTGCCATTCTGGGGGACCACATCGATATTTTGCCCGGCGTACCGCCAGTTGCCGTGATGGCCCAGCGTACCTAGCATGGCTCGCGAACCGATGCTGTCCCCGCTCTGCGGGTCTGTAATCACCGTCGGCGACGACGACCAGACCGTGTCGTACGGTTGGGTGAACGCCCACTCCTGAGTACCCGTCCCCGCATCCACCGCATACAGCGCGTCAGACCCGACGTAGACGGTCCCATCGGCCACCGTCGGCGACGACTCGACCCTCCTGGACAACTGGGTGAACGCCCACTCCTGGCTGCCCGCCCCCGCATCCACCGCATACAGCGTCTCGCCAGCCCTGACATAGACGGTCCCATCGGCCACCGTCGGCGACGACTCGACCCTGCCGGAGGGCTGGGTGAACGCCCACTCCTGGCTGCCCGTCGCCGCATCCACCGCATACAGCGTGTCGTCGTCAGACCCGACGTAGACGGTCCCATCCACCACCGTTGGCGACGACTTGACATAACAGGACGGCTTGATGAGCGCCCACTCCTGGCTGCCTGTCCCCGCATCCACCGCATACAGCGCACTGTCTCGTAGTCTGCATCGTCCGTTCCCTCAGACCCGACGTAGACGGTCCCATCCACCACCGTCGGCGACGAGTTGACCTCGCCGGAGGGCTGGGTGAACGCCCACTCCTGGCTGCCGGTTGCCGCATCCACCGCATACAGCGTCCCGTCGCCAGACCCGACGTAGACGGTCCCATCCACCACCGTCGGCGACGACCTGACATCGCCGGGCTGGACGAGCGCCCACTCCTGGCTGCCCGTCCCCGCATCCACCGCATACAGTGTCCCGTCGTTGGACCCGACGTAGACCGTGGGACCAGTCGCCTGTGCCACACTCCGCCCGGAGAGGGCCCCGACAGCGAGTGCACCACCGGCGGCCTGCAGCACCTGTCGGCGCGTTGCCCGTCCACCCGACTCCCCCGTGTCGCCCATCTATCGATGACCTTGCGCTCGCCAGAAATATACGTTCGGATGTCAGCCCGCAGTCAGGCCGGGCTAACGGTATCGTCCACTGAAAGCCGAGGACGAAACGTTCGACGAGCTGTTGACACGACTGCTCAGAGGGCGCCGGGAGACGGTCCGTGCCGGCGCTGGCCTGCGGGAGGGCTCCGACGCCGCTGAGCGGGCACGCGAGGCCTGGACAGAGGTGAAACGGAGCGTCGGCGACCCCCGATGCTGTACGACAGCAGTACTCTCATCGACTACCTCGACGGCCGGGATATCGCTGTCGAGTGTATCGAATCACACCTCGACGAGCGGGCGGTCGCGACACAGTTGGTGCTGTTCGAGATGTCCAAGACGAACTGTTCAACTCTGGTCCGACGAACTTCGACGCCGTCGACGGCGCGCTCGGGTGGCTCACACCTGTCGAGAACTAAAAACACTTAATCGATTCAGTATTGTATGATGGCTATGGAAGAAACTGAATCATCTGAAAATCGATTTCAACTGCAGGATGCCAGTGTGGCACTGCTGTCGGTTGCTGCACTACTTTTGAGTTTGCTTCTGGTCAGTCATTTATTCCTTGGAGTGACACTTTCGGTGGGGATTATAAGCGTCTACTCAGTTTTGAGGAAAGGGGATATCCGTACAACTTCAGTAGCGACCGTTCTCTGGGCTGTGTTCGCTGCTGCTGTGTACAACGGTGCTATCCCTGGAGTACTCCTCGTCGGCAACTTTTGTTTAGTATCCTATCTTGCGTGGAAAAGATACGGGTCCCGCTGAAAGCTCGACTGGCGACAACCGAACCGCGGTGTTACGTCCAGGGCGGGTGGATTCGGCGAGTCAAGATTCGCTTTTTACTCCGTTCGAACGAGTTCAACCAGTTGGGCTCAGAAATGCAGACCGCTGAACCCCGTGACGAGTGACCGACTGAGCGCGAACGGCAATGGTGTGTGCCCGGCTTTTTGTACACGCCGAGCAGCAACGTCTCGAAACTCGCAGCGGCCGGGAGCGGATCGTCTGTGTGTCAGCCGGTGGTATAGTCAGATTAGCGTTCTGTGAGCGGACAGTATCGGCCCGCTGCTGGAGTCGGGGGTCAAGCCGTCAGGGGTCGTCGTCAAACTCGGCCACGTCCACGTCGGGAAACGAGATGAGGTTCTCGCGGCCGATGCGGAGTTTGTCGATCTGATCCTCCTCGGCCATCGAGGAGAGCAGTTGCGAGACCTTCGCGTTCGACCAGCCGGTTTCGTCGACGATGTCCGTTTGTTTCATGCGTCCGCCGTTGCGCTCAAGCAGGCGCTCGACGCGTTCCTCGTCGCTGAGAAGTGTCTCGTCTACCCCGCTACCGCCGGAGTCGGTCGTCGTTTCGGGTGCGTCTGTATCCACCGTTCCGGTCGGGTCGTCTCCGCTGGCCTCCGTTCTCGTGATGGCGGTGTCTGTCTCGGTCTCCGCCCCCCCACCATCCGTCGCCGACTCGGTGGTTGCTGTACCGGAACCGGTTCCTGCACCGTCGTCGACGTCGGGGGACCCCTCGTCGGACTCGTTACCCCGGCGCCCGCGGTAGAATATCAGGACCGCCGCGGCAACTGCGATTGCCACGCTCGTGCCTGCTACCACAGGCCACAGGAGTCCAGTGTCGCTGCCGCCCGAGTCGTCCGAGGTCCCAGTGTCGTCCGGGACCCCGGTGGCGTCGTCGGGACTCTCGTCAGACGCATCCCCGGCGAACGTCGCGGTGAGGGTCTCCAGGTCGAACTCCGCCGGTCCCTCCCAGCGGAGCTCCCCGTCCTCTGGCGGGACAGACGCGTCGAGCACGGCGTACCCGTCGGGGGCGACCACGACGAGTTCCTGATCCGGGGTCAGCCCCGGCAACCAGAGCTCCCCCTCGGTCCCGAACACATCGTCGAGGTACAACTCACCCTCATCGCCTACCCGTGTGAAATTCTCCCAGGTAAACGACGTTGTGAGCAGTCCGGTCCGGTTCTCCCCGTTTCTCTCGATCGTGCTCGTCCGTTCGCGATCTGTTACGCTCATCTGTCGACCGGTCGACCGGTCGACCGCGTCTGCGGCTGCCTGTGCGGCATCCGTGCTCGCGGGATCGAACCCCCCACTCTCGAACTCCTCGGCCAGACCGGTGAACGCCACCTCCGCTTCGTCGTCGGCTATCGGGATTCGCTCGGTGATCTGCCAGTGTGCATCCCCATCGGTATCGAGTTCGATCAGGAACACGGTTTGACCGTCCTCGAGGCCGTTACTGTGGGTGTCCCCGCCGACTGGTGGTGGACCGACCAGCATAAAGAGAGCGACCAGCGCGAGTAAGAGAGGGAGGGCAGAATCTCTCTGGAGCAGCCGCAACATATCTCTGATTCTTGCTCCGCCGGGTCAAAATGCTTTCTATGACACGAGCGCGAGAACGACCCGACACCGTTTTGATTGTTCGCCCTGCTACCGGTGTGTATGGACCAACCCGGCCCTCCAGCGGTTCTCGCGCTCACTCTCGCTCTCGCGGCTGGTCTCGCCGTTGCGGCCTGCCTGACAGTCGGTCTCGCGTTCTCCGGTGGGGCTGTGGCCCCGCAGGAAGCTGTCAGCCAGGACCCGCCGTATCTCTCCCCCGACCCGGAGACCGTGACCCGTGAGGAGTACACCAAGCCGGGGATCGACATCTCCGCAGCTGCGGCAGCCGACGCCCAGGAGCTCCGGGGCCATCACCGTGCAGCGGCGTTCACAGAACGGTTCAGCGCGACCGAAGACCCCGGCGCGCTCGTGACGGCGGTCACCGACGAACTCGACACACGCGCCGCGGCACTCGACGAACAGCACGCACAGTGCTCGCA
>KE356579.1:1304310-1307017 GCA_000416085.1 halophilic archaeon J07HX64
CGAATCGCCTGTCATCGAGGCACTCGCCGACGGGCGAATCGGTCCTCGGAGCACAGTCTACGCACAGGCTAGTACCGACGCGCTCGTTCTCGCGCTCACGAACCGGAGCCGGATGGAACGTCAGGCGACGCTCAGGAACCAGCGCGAGAAAGACACCCCGAACCAGTTCGTCCAGGAGGCCGGTGAGAACGAGAACGCGAACGCTCTCGCGATCAACCGCGCCGAGGAGCTGTACGGCGGGAACGACGGTGCCGAGCTCTCCTTTTCCCTGCCGCCGTTCGATGCGACTGTCTACGGTGTCGAGGGCAGCACCATCGGCGGCAGTTTCACCGGCTATCTCGACGGGGCCACGAAAAACATCTTCCACGAGCAACAGACTGTCACAATGTCCGACGTCCCGGTGTCCGGAACAGTCACTAACACGAGCGCCGGCCTCGAACTGACTGTCGAGACGACCACCCCGACCGGTCCGATGCGCGTCTCGGTGACCCGAACCAACGACCCTGTTGAGGGGGCAGAACTGTTCGTGGCAGACCAGTCTGTCGGGACCACCGACGCGGACGGCCAGATCTGGATGACTCAACCCATCGCCGGGGCGATCGTACGTGTGACTGTCGATGCTGACACGGTAACCGTTCCCGTTCCCTGAGCCACCGACTCCACTCGAACGAACAATCACTCTCTGTACCTGTACGGACAACCTGCACTAACTGCTCAGGTCCGGTTCAGTTCGTAACTGGCCGGCCCTGTCTGAACAGAGTGTTCTCGGAGACTCCTCTCAGAGCAGGGGTCTCCGATTGTTCAGGGTTTCTCCGATTCGAACTGTATGTCGAGTTCGTCGAGACGGTCGGCCCACTCCTCGCGTTTCTCTTGGTGATCGGCGAGAAACTCCTGCATCAGCTCGGCGGCCTGTTCCTTGCAGCCACCACAGAGCCGGTCGCCGCCGGCACACTCCTCGTAGACCTCCTTTGCGAACCCGTCGTCATCGGCCGCGAGCAGGTACGCGTACAGCTCGTAGACGGGACACTCGTCCGGTTCGCCCCCGAGTTCGCGCTGCTTCGCGGCGGTGTCCCGGCCGCCGGTTTCGGCCTGTTTCACCTTCTCGTACCCGTCGTCGGGGTCGTCGAGCAGGCTGATGTGTGAGGCCGGCACCGACGACGACATCTTCCCGCCGGTGAGACCCGTCATGAACCGGTGATAGAGCGACGATGGAGGCTGAAACCCGTACCCGCCGTGGTCGAGTTCCACCTCGCGGGCCAACTGTTCGACCGTCTCGCGGGAGAGTTCGAAGCTGTCGATGTGGGCATCGTAGACGCGCTTCTCACCTTCGATCGTCTCGATCAGCGCCTCGAACGCCTCCGGCGTGGCGTTGCGGTCGACGACCCGGACCCGAGGCCGGAGCGGCTCTTTCCCCGCCTCTCGCAGCATCGTGATTGTGCTGTCGAGCGTCGTCGCCTCGGGGTCTGTTGTGCCGGGTTCGCGCTGCTGTTCCAGGAACTCCGCCGCCTCGTTGCACCTGACCGGCTCCTCACCCTCCCGGTCACCGGTCGCGCCGGCATCGGTATCGTCACGTCCTGTCAGCGCATCGTACGCGGACGCGACGAGATGGTGCTCGGCCGGGTCTGCCTCGAAACTGGCGTACGCCTCCGTGACACCGAAATACCGCATCCGGGCGGCCAGGTCCCGGGCCAGCCTGACGTGAGGGTCTTGGTCCGGTCCCACCGGGATCACCGTCGGTTTCGGGTCCCCGAGCTGTGGGTAGAGGATGTCCGCCATCTGTGTCACCACCGACTGCATGTGTGAAACGTCGGTCTCCCCGTCGAAGTCGTAGATGGCACCCATCTCCGAGAAGTTCGCCTCGATACCGAGTTCGAACCCCAGGTCCTGTATCTCCCGGTTTGTCGACTGGCGGTAGAGGGTTCCCGCGTCCGGGTCGAACCCCAGCGCCAGCAGGGAGAGCAGATAGTTGCGGGCGTGTGTGTCGATCTCAGCCCAGGAGAGCCCACGGGCGCTGTGGGCCTCGAGATCCGCGATGAGACCGTACGCGTCCCCACCCTGCTGTTGATGCCAGATTATCTCGTCGAAGACGAGTTTGTGGCCGATGTGTGGGTCACCGGTCGGCATGAACCCCGAGAGCACCGCGAACGGGTCGTCCTCGCGCATGGCCCGGGCGACCGGGCGGTAATCGCGGTGGCCGAAGATGACCCCGCGGCGCATCAGGTAGTGCGGCTCCGGCACCCCGTCGAGCACCTCCTCGAAGCGCTCGATGCCGAACTGGTCGAACAGGCGCCGGTAGTCCGAGACTGTCGAGGAGCCCCAGGGGTCCAGCGCCACGTCGTCGGCACCCGCCGCACCTCCGTCTGCGCGGGTCTGCTCGTCGGGGCTGGACTCGCCTGACTCGGACTCGTCTGTCGTCATCGTCTGTATATCGCGGTGAGACGTGCAAAAAGCGTTCGCTTCTGACTCCTCTGGAGACAGCTACTACCCGATTCGAACCCCGAACGCGTTCACACCTCGGTCCACATCTCGCTGTCCCTGTGACACGGTGAATCGAAGGGGTTAATGCCTGGTGTAGCGTTCTCTCATGTGCGGGACCGTGGGGTAGCGGTATCCTCGGCGCATGGGGTGCGTCGGACCTGAGTTCGAATCTCGGCGGTCCCACTTAGTCAAACCGGAGAGAGAACCGAAACAGCGACCGGAAATGGTC
>KE356579.1:1307037-1310757 GCA_000416085.1 halophilic archaeon J07HX64
GGGTCCGCGACATGACCGGCCAAGAGCGGGCGGCCCACGCCGGGACCCTCGACCCAAAGGTGACCGGGTCGCTCCCGCTGTTGCTCGGCCGGGCGACCCGCGCCGCCCGGGTCTTCGACGGACTCGACAAGGAGTACATCACGGTCCTGGAGCTACAGGGCCCCCCGCCTGCCGACCTCGAGACGGTCATCGAAGCCTTTGAGGGGGAGGTCTTCCAGACCCCGCCACGAAAGAGCGCGGTCGTCCGTGAGCGCCGGGTCCGCCGGATTCACGCACTCGATATCCTCGAGCGTGACGGCCGGCAGGTTCTGCTCCGGGTCCGGTGTGAGTCGGGGACCTACGTCCGGAAGCTGTGTCACGACCTCGGACTCGCGCTCGGGACAGGTGCACACATGGGTGACCTGCGCCGGAGCGCGACCGGCCGCTTCGACGATACGTCTCCGGTGACACTGCACGACCTTGCCGACGCGCTCGCGTTCTGGCGGGAGGACGGCGAGGAGGACCCCCTCCGGGAGGTCGTTGCCCCTGCGGAGCGGGCGCTCGCGGGGCTCCCAGGGGTGGTTATCGCGGAGAGCGCCGCCCGCGAGGTGGCTCACGGCGCCCCCGTGTACGCCCCCGGTGTGCTGGAGACCCGGCCCGCACCCCACGACGGCACGCAGCCTGAGACGGGTGACCTCGTGGCCTGCACCACCCCCGACGGTGCGGCGGTCGCACTGGGCCCGCTGACCGGCGACCCTGACAGCGACCGCGGAACCATCGTTAACACCGACCGCGTCCTCGTTTGAGGGGAATCGAAGGGCTTAATCCCGGCACCGACTCACGAGCGAGTACCGGGACCGTGGGGTAGCGGTATCCTCGGCGCATGGGGTGCGTCGGACCTGAGTTCGAATCTCGGCGGTCCCACTTACTTAAGCCGGAGAGAAATAACCGAAACAGCGACTGGAGGTAGTCGCTGTGAGTCGATGTTCGTCTGAGAACAGTTTTGTCTCGACGAGTTGCCGCTCTTTATGTGCGGCTTCTGTGGCTTCGCAATTGAGGAGCGCGAGCAGCACTGTTCCAGTGCTTGACGATGGGAGCTGCCAGCCGTGAGCCAGACCCGGAGAATAAAGTAGGCTCTTCTGGAAACGCTCGTCCAGGCACAGGTCGGACGCTCGATACAAAAGCTCCACCGGCAGGACCCCGACAGCAACGGTCCACGGCCAGCCTGTCGATATACCGACGACGGTTGCGAGGCCGAGTTCCGGCGCTCGTCCACGGTCACCAATGTAGCCGCCGAACCTGACGCCCCGACGTGGGTCCGGTGGGTGTTCGAGACGTCGGACATCCGGGAGGCAGTCTAAAAGTCAGTCGTCCGGTCAACTCCTAAATGGCAACTCAAAATCAAGATTCTCGAGAATCTGTTCCAGTTGCGTCCAGATCTCCTGTAACGCTCCAGTACTTTCCACGACCCCGAGTACAAACGCAGCAGCGACAGCATAGAGACTTACTTTCGAACACTCGATTAGCAGTCTTGTTCGCCGCTCGGAATAGATTGAGGGAGAACTTTGCATCCGAGAGCGGCCACACAGGTTTGACCCCCATCGGCGTGAACAGTTCCCCGAGGATGTGGCTCACGACACCCAGAAACCCCACCAGAAAGCCGAGTCCGGCGACAATCCCGATTGCAGACATATCGACCGCCTCAACGGTGAATAGCGTCGCCGGCAGCACGTCTGTCTCAAGAAGCGCGACACCCGCTCCTGCTGTTACCGATCCCGCAGCGATGGCAGTGACGAACGTGTGAGTTATTCCGCGGTGAGTCAGGAACGAAATGTGCAGGTCGATGTCTGGAAAGTGCGACCAGTACTGCATCCCGATTGCCCCGAGCAGACACGCCACGTGGAGTTCGTAGTATGCAGCGGCAAACGCAAACGGCGCGTACACCAGAAAGCCAAGTCCGATGTGGCCCTCTCTGTACATATCAACTTGACTTTCGTCGGAATTAATAAATCACCCGTATCTACTGCGGAACATATCCCACCCGGTCTGTGCGCTACTGCCGTCTGTATCAACCTCCGAAGGGGCCTCTTGATTGCTGTCGAGTTGTTCAGAACGCCTCCTATAATGATCCAACTCGTCATGGAGGAGCACAACCGCCGGACGGACAACTCTCAGCACGTCCTTCCCGAGAATCAGCAGACGCTCGGTGGCTCTCTAAGACATCGTCGACACTCCGAGCATCAGCGTCAATATCGAGATTGACCTCTCCGCTCAGCAAGCACACCGAGTGCAGGATCGAACTCAGAGACGACTCGGTGACCTCTCCTGATTCATCGTGAACAAAACTCACCGGTACAACTTTATGCATTCCGCAAAAATTGAAATACATGGTCGAACCAGCTCTCTCGGGTTCGCACCCGCTGGATACGATGCTGGCCGTCTCTGACGTGATCCAGAACAAACGGTTGGCTTGTCTGTACGCTCGGGCACTTGACCTCGACACCCCCACCGTCAAGGAACTCGCAAGCCGTTCTGCAAGTTCCCAAACCACGGTCTACGAGGATGTCAAACATCTTGTCGAGATCGGCGTCCTCGAGCGCGTGACGGACTCTCAGCCCCATCGCTACCGCGCTCGACGGGTCAATATGACCATTCAGACGGGGGAAGAGACGTTTCAGATTACCCCGACACTTCTCGTCGCCCTGGCTCAAGGCGACTCGAACGACAATATCGAGCTCTACACCGAACGCCACGGCGTCAGTGGTCTGGCGACGGCAATCGGATACGCTCGGGCCTACACAAAATCAGAGATGAATGCCCGGATCATGGCTCGGGAGCAGGAGATTCCCGTCCTCGAAGCCGAAACGATCCTTCAGGAACTCCAGGAACTCCTCCTCGATGTAGAGGACGAGGTTTCGACGAACCTCGATATCGAGGCGTTAGATGCAGATGTAGACGAGCAAATCGGCGAGTAGTACCCGTGCCGGAACATCTCTTTCCCGATGTCGAGAGCCACCTCATCGACACGAATCTCTTTATTCGCTTCGAGCGCCACGCTACGATTGACCTGCTCGAGCGAGCAGTGACTGAACACGATATCGTTCTCTCGGTCCCGCAACGAGTATACGCAGAACTCACGCCGGAGTCCTATCCCTATGAGCAGCCTCCAGTTGACGATGCGATAGAATCCGGCTGGGTGCAGGTCCTGGATGAAGTTGATTACTCGAACCCGGTTGTTTCAGCCACGATGGATATGATTCGACAGTACATCTCCGCCGCAACCGGGCGTCCCGAGCACACGATAGAGCAAGCCGATGCGGAAGTAGGTGGGGCGGCTGCTACGCTCCTGGAAAATGGACACACAGACTCGATAGCGATCTACACGAACGACCAAGCCGCATCCCGCGGGATTGAGCGGGCACTCTCCCAACACAGCCACGAGGATCACGTTCAGTTAATAAAGGCGTTTGAATTCGCCGATACTGTCGAGAACAGATATCAATTCTCTGGATAACCACTTTTTAAAATTAGACGAATGATGTGAACACTCGAGAACCGTGCCTCGTCTCTCAATTCGGACTCTGATTCTGGAAACCGATCGCTGCACGCACCTGCTGTGTGAGTATTGTTATGTCGCCTCCCGGCAGGTGAAGGCGCGAAAGAACCGGTCAGAACGCCTCGGACGGCGATGTCCAGAGAACTGTGAGGCGTGGCGTCATAACGGTGTCTATGCAAGAACAC
>KE356579.1:1310777-1311896 GCA_000416085.1 halophilic archaeon J07HX64
TCTCGGCCGGTTCAACCTGGAGTTTGTGGCACAAGAAGCAACACCGACGTTTCTGATGACGCTTGGTATTCAGTTGCATCCGTCGGGACTATCGCTTTCGAATGCTGCATCTATTCTTGAGATATCCGGTCACGACCGACCGTTCGTAATTGGGTTCACAAATCCGATCTTCAGCCGAAGAAGGATAGCCAACCGACACGGGTCGCAGTTACTCGAATACGAGGGACACGACTGGAAGCCACCACATCCAGTTGAGGCGCTCGATTCGGCCGCCGTAACCTCGGTCAACTGCTCCCAGCGCCGGTGAGCTGTGGATTGTCAACCCGGTTGAGCATTACTGACAGGGCCGAATCGTCGAATCTCGCTCAAGCCCTGTCACAGAGTGTGGCCTTCTGCGATGCAGTCCGGGGATAGAGCGACAGCAGTCGACGGTCCGCTCGCGGTCGGTCGCCGCGTCGGGGCGGTATCGGAGCAGCCTGATGTCGTCGAAGGCGTCGAGGAACTCCCCCGAGAGCGGCGTCTCGTCGCTGTCGAGTAGCCAGTCGAGTTCGCAGGGGCGGGCCACCACGCAGACGCCACCCTCGGGTCAAGCCACGGGACGGAACTCACGGCAGGACTCCGTCGTAGCACCCCGGCAAGCGGTGTCGAACTCGTCGGCGACGAACGTCGCCTCACCGGTCACCAGCGTGGCGTCGAGGCACGGGACTATTTCGTTCTCTCTCGCGGAATCGGTGGCTCTTGCCGAGGGACAGCGCCCTCAGCACCAGCGTGTGCTGGCCGTCGAGTGTCGCCGGGTCGAAATCCGTCGGCCGTGTGTCGGCCATCGCGTGGTCACTCCTCTGGGATGTCCGCACAGACCCATTCGAGTTGTAAGTGCTCGTCGGGCGGGTCGCGGTCGAGTTCGTCGAGTCTGGCTCTCGCGGCCTCGCATCGCTGGCGTACGCGCTTGTGCACTCTGGCCTCGTGCTCGAGTCTGACAAGATTGCGTCGTGTCTTCAGATATATTCTGACCGTACCCAGGTCCCGCTGGATGCCGAGGCTTTGTTCCTGTCATCTCCGGGGTCGCTGGACTGGTTTACCGTCGCGGGTTCACCGGACGACGTTACCGGCACCTCGGCC
>KE356579.1:1311916-1328837 GCA_000416085.1 halophilic archaeon J07HX64
TCGTCGGTGTTTGCGTGGTCGATTATCTCGTCGGCCGGCCGCCCCTCCCGCGTGACCACGTCGACTGTCGGACTGTCCTGTCCAGCCTCGTCGAGTCTGGTTTCGACATCGTCCCGGATCTTGTCGCTTCGCTTGACCGTCCGCGCGTTGCTCTCGTCGGGTTCGTAGTCGCCCTGCATCGGGTCGACAACGTGGAGTACTTCGAGTTCGTCATCGGGGTGTTCATCGATGGCGTAGTCGAACGCCTTCCAGGAGTGGTCCGACCCGTCTACCGGTACGAGAATACGCTTGCTCATGCTCTTGCTTGGCGGGGCAGACACATCACAGTTTGGGCATCGACCTGGCCCTCGGGACACCTGTTTTCGACCTGTCGAACGGAGACAAGCAGACTAAATACATCCAAACCGTAACTCCGGTACTGATGCTTCTGTCAGTAATAACTGTAGTCGCGGAGGCAGCGTAATGACCGGTATTTCGGACCGTTTCGCAGACTTTCTGACAACGTACACGAAGTCTGTGATACTGGTCACTCTGGTGCTCACAGTCGCCATCGGCGCCGGAATAACCGGGGTGGAACAGCAGTCCAACACCCAGCAGTTCGAGTCGGACTCCCCGGAGGCGACGGCACAGACGTTCATCGACGAGAACATGACGGTCGACGAGGGTGGCAACACGACGCTGCTCCAGGTGCTCCAGCAGCGTGACGACGTCCTCACGAAGGAGGCGATAAACGAGTCACTCACACTCCAGCAGGAGATAGTCGCGCGGGAGGAGCTCACACAGACGTTCGCGGACGAGCGGGCAGTGTTCGGGTACGCGAACGTCATCGGCAGTGCGGCGTTCCGGCAACAGACCGGGGACAACGCGACAGCCGGACAGCCGAGCCTCGAACAGCAGCGCCAGGCCGTGCTGGACCTCGAGGAGGGTGAACTCGAGAGCATTGTCACGGACGTGTTCGGGGAGAACGCCGAGTCGGAGGTGCTCGGTCTGATGCCGGCCTCGTTCGAGCCCGGGGACACCACCTCGGAGTCCGGGCTGACGGTCTTCCGGCAGCAGCTGGACGAGGAGGTACAGAACCCCAACTCGTTCCCGCCGGAGCTCACAGACGCACAGCTCGAGATACGGAGTATCGCAAACGACCAGCCGTCCGAGTACGCGGTGTTCGGGACCGGTATCCTCGGCGAGGAGATCGGCCAGTCGCTCGGTGACAGCGGCGGTATCGTCGGCCCGCTGGCGCTGCTTTTCGTTGTGGTCGCACTAACGGTGGCCTACCGTGACCTGCTGGACATCGTGCTCGGTGTTGTCGGTATCATCGCCGTGCTGGTGTGGACATTCGGGTTCATGGGCTGGGCCGGTGTGGCGTTCAATCAGCTCCTGCTCGCGGTGCCGGTGTTACTGATCGGGTTGTCTATCGACTACGCGATACACGTGTTCATGCGGTACCGCGAACAACGAACCGAGGCCGACGGCGAAACCGGCACACGTCGGTCGATGGCGCTCGCGCTCGCGGGTGTCGGTGCGGCGCTGGTCTGGGTGACCGCGACAGCGGCACTCGGTTTCCTGGCGAACCTGACGAGCCCGATCGGCCCGCTGCAGGACTTCGGTATCGTGAGTGCCTTCGGGGTACTCTCGGCGCTGGTGATCTTCGGTGGGCTGATACCGGCGCTGAAGATCTCGATCGACGGGTTCCTGGAGGCACGCGGGTTCGACCGGCAGAAACGCGCGTTCGGAACCGGAGAGTCGTTGTTCTCGCGACTGCTCGCCGGTGGTGCGATGGCGGCCCAGCGGTTCCCGGTCGTGGTAGTCGTGCTCGCGCTGGTGCTCTCACTCGGCGGTGCCTTTGGCGCGACACAGGTCGACACGAGCTTCGACGAAACCGACTTCCTGGCAGACAGTCCGCCGGGGTGGACACAGAGCCTCCCGGGTCCGATGGCCCCCGGTACCTACGAGGTCAGCGATGACATCCAGTCCATCGGTGACAGCTTCCAACAGCAGGACAACGAGGCGGAGATACTGATACGCGGTAACGTGACCGACGAACAGGTGCTCACGTGGCTCGACGGCGCGTCCACCGAGGCCGCAGGTGAGGGCGACACCGAGAAACTCGATACCCTGTTCGTCGGTGCCGGTGGTCCGGACATCCAGTCGCCGCTGTCGCTGATGCGCCAGACCGCCGCAGAGGCGGACGAACTCGAGATGGTCGACCCGGGACAGCGGACCGAACAACAGAACGCTACCCTCGCGTTCGCCAGTAGCTTCGAGCAGGCGGGCGGGAGCGCCGACACTGTGCCCGATAGTAACATCGAGACGCTGTACAGCGACCTCTTGTCGGCGGACCCGCAGGCCGCGGGGTTCATCCACCAGACTGACGACGGCGAGTACGACGCCCTGCGCGTCCAGTTCGGTGTGCCCGGGAACGCAGCGATAAACGAGGTTGCCGAGGACAACCGTGCGTTCTCCGAGTTCGTCGAGAGCGAGAGCGGTGGTGCGCTGAACGCAGTATCGGCCGGTGATCAGGTTATCTTCGCCAACGTCCAGGACGACCTGCTCAGTACGGTCATCCAGGGACTCATCATCACACTGGTCTCGGTGTTCATCTTCCTCTCGCTCGCCTACCGGTTGACCGGGAACCCCGCGTCGCTCGGTGTCGTGACGCTCGTGCCGGTGGCGCTCGCCGTGACGTGGATTCTCGGCTCTATGTGGCTGCTCAACATCCCGTTCAACACCCTCACCGGAACGATCACGTCGCTCACTGTGGGGCTGGGGATCGCCTACAGTATCCACATCAGTTCGCGCTACGAACTCGAACTCAGGCGACAGGGTGACGTCTGGAAGGCGATGAACACAACCGTCACGGGCACCGGCGGCGCACTACTGGGGAGCGCAGCTACGACAGTCGGTGGTTTCGGCACCCTCGCCTTCGCGATTCTGCCGATCCTCCGGCAGTTCGGTATCATCACCGGTCTCACCATCATCTACGCGTTCCTGGCGAGTGTGTTCGTGCTACCGTCGTTGCTCGCCCTCTGGACGCGGTACTTTGGTCCCACCGGCTACTTCCCCGGCGACGAGGACACCCCCGACGAGTCCGACACCGCAACCGGTGAGGAACAACCTGCCGCCGACGGCGGCACAGAGATGCAGTAACGAGGCGGTGACCACCTCGCCCGACAGCAGCACAGAGGTCCCGTGACGAGTTGACGAATATCTCACCCGAGCTAACCCCGCTGTCGATTACTTCGGTGATCTGAGTACACGAACACCTGTCTCAGAACCCTCTCTGTCTGTGCTAACAGTGTATATCGAGCAGCGGGGGGTGCTGACGGTATCTGAACCGAGACACAGGTGACCCCCGCCTGTGAGGACGGCGAACCGGTGTGGGTGCCGGCGACCGATGGGGTATCACAGAGCCGAAACGAGCGGCGCCTCGAACCGCTGTCCGGGGACCCCGAGACGCTAGTTAGTCTGTTGGATACGGACCAGGTGCCTCTGACCACGAACGAAACTGTGGTGGCACAGGTCGTTCGTCCCCCGTCCTCGGTCAGCGAGCGCCTGTCCGTCGGGTACATTCTCCTCGGGCTCTCAGTCGTATCCGGTCAGCGAGCGCTGCCCGTCGGGTGTGTTCCGTTCCTCGTCGCCCGGGTCCTCGTTGTACTCGGCCAGTGAGTGCTGCCCGTCGGGTGTGTCGCTCTCCTCGTCACTCGCCGTGGTCGTGTTCGTCCACTCGGTCAGCGACGGCTGTTCACCGTCGGCAAAGGAGAGATTCGAGACACGGACACCCAGTTTGCGGACCGGGTCGCCCGCGAACTCCGCGAACAGTTCAAGCGCCACCTCCGCGAGCAGGTCGCCGTCCGCAACGGGCCCGGGGAGTGACCGTGCGCGGGTGTTCACGTCGAACGGCGGTTCGACGGTCTTTATGCCGACAGTGCGGTAGGAAACCCCCCGACTCCGTGCGCGCTCGGCGACGGCAGCCGCGAGTGTCCGGAGTCGCTCGCGCTGGCGGTCGGGTGAGTCCGTCGCCTCGGTGAACGCCGACTCCCGTGAGAGGCTCTTCGGGCGGCCGCGTGGCTCGACCGCCCGGTCGTCCGCACCGCGGGCGAACCGGTGGACACGGCGCCCCCGCTCGCCGAACTCCGACCCCAGCACGGCCGGGTCTGCCTCGGCCAGGTCGCCGGCCGTCTCGATGCCGAGCTCCCGCAGCGCCCGCGCGGTGACGGGCCCGACACCGTGGACCGCCTCGACATCGAGCGGTGCCAGAAACTCCGCTACCTCGCCCGGTTCGACCACCACCAGCCCGTCCGGTTTGTCGTGGTCACTCGCCACCTTCGCCGCACTCATCGTCGGTGCGACACCGACACTCGCGGTCACACCCACCTCCCCCTCGATTGCGGCTCTCAACTCACCCCCGAACGCCTCGACGGTCTCCCAGTCTGTCCGGCCGGTCACGTCGAGGTACGCCTCGTCGATACTCACCTCGCGGACCGTCTCCGCCCGCCCGTGGAGCAGCTCTCTCGTGTCGCCCGCGACGGACTCGTAGAACGACATATCGACCGGTCGGTAGAACCCTGCCTCCGAGACAGGGTGGTCCGTGCCGGCGACGTCGATCTTCCGGGGGAGGAGTTCGAGTGCCTGTGTGATCGCCATCGCGCTCTCGACGCCGAATCTGCGGGCCTCGTAGCTCGCGGTCGCAACAGCACCGTGGTCTGTGCCCGGTTCGTAGCCCATCCCGACCACGACCGGTTCACCCCGCAGGGCGGGCTCGCGCAACCGCTCACAGGCCGCGTAGAAACAGTCCACGTCGACGTGTGCGACGATGCGGTCCCGGGTTTCTGTCCCCGGTAATCGGACTGTCCGTCCCATATGCCCCACTAGAACGGTCCGATTTTAAACCTCACCGGACCGGTTCTGGCCGGGTCGGAGTGGGTCAGGCAGGGTCAGGTCGATTTACGTCGGGCTGAGTCCAAGTCGGGTCGGACTGGTCGGACCGAGACAGTGCCGCGCGGGGTCGGCCGGCTCACATGTAATCTCCGAGCGTGCTCGCCTTGTTGGTGTCGTCCTCGAAGATGCGGTCGATGCGGGTCTCGAGTATCTCCAGACGTTGTTTCGTGTACTCCCGTGCGTCGAACCGCTCGGCGACCTGCACGGCGGTGTCGATGTACTTCGTGACCGACCCCTCGTGGACGGTCAGGTTCACGTCGCCGCCACAGTGGCGACACTCACCCGACAGCGGCGCACGCCGGTACTTCTCGCCACACCCCAGACACCGGAACTCCTGGCTCGAGAACGCCTTCAGATTCCCCAGCAGGTCCGGCAGAAAGTGGTGCTCGATAATGCGCTCCGCGACATCCGACTCGTCGACGGCCCGCAGTTTGCGCGCAAGCTCCAGTTGGGAGTCCATCTTGTCGCTCATCTCCCCGAGTGTCTTGTACGCCGACAGCTCCGGCCCGGCCGCGATGTCTGTCGTGTCGTGGGTGTGGGCGAACCCGGCGTGCTGTCGCTCGGTCCCCAGTGTCTCCTCCGCAATCGTCATTATCTCCTCTATCTCAGCCGGGTCCGCGAGTTCGCGTGTGGCCTCGTAGAACTCCCGCGGGTACGAGGACATCGTGTCGACGTTGTGTGCCTCGTCGTCTATCTCGGTCGGGTCGATCCGCGAGGACATCACCAAAGGGGCGTCCATTGACCCGCCGCGCTGGTCGGGGAGGTACTTCTCGCTGAAGTTCAACAGACCGTCCAGCAGCAACATCACACAGTCCTCGTCCCCGTCACACTGCCCGACGAACAGCCCATCTGCGGAAACTGTGTGCGTGTCCTCGACAGTGAGACAGTAGGTGCACTCGACATCGGACGACACGTACTCCACCTGCTCCACTGTGTCGGTCTCCGGGTGGCCGCCATCGACGACCGCCTCGACAGTCGCGCCCTCACTCGTCTGGCCTGCAACGGGGACAGTATCACCAGCCGCGAGTCGATGCGCCGGTACCGATTCGACCGAACCGTCGAACCGAAGCATCGAGTGGTCCGGTGTCACCGTAATCGAGCGACCCGCTCTCGTCTCGACGCACACGAGATGGTCGGGTGCCGGGTGTTTCGACACGGCCTCGACCCGCCCGAGCGCTCGTGTGCCCTCCTCTGTGAGTGACGGAACCCGGACGGTGTCGTCCAGTTTCTGTACCTGGACGCCGAACTCGTCTACCGTCGGGTCGCTCAGTCGCTCCTCGACGAACTCTCCGATCGGTTGCTCACGCATCGCTCCTCCACCCCGGTACTGTACTGTGGTCTCCGGGTGGAAGCAGTTGCGGCGCTTCGCCGCGTGGAAGTACGGGTGCGCGTAGCCGACCGCGGCGCTGGTGAACCCGACCACCCGGCCGACGACGGCGGCGCTGGTGTGGGGGGCCATCCCGAAGACGAGTTCGCCCACGAGGTCCGGGCGCTCCTCGAACTCGTAGTACGGGTCGAGCCCGTAGTACCCGGTGAGCAGGTCGTCGACGAAGTCGGCGGTCCGGAGCATGTGCTCGGCAGCCCCGTCGGAGAGCACGATATCCTGTATCTTCAGCGGGACGAGCTGGTCCTCGTGGCGCAGCGGGTCGCCGTTCAGGTCCTCGCGGTAGCCGAGCGCCTGCAGGTCGTCGGCGGTCACGTCGAGTTCGCGTGGCCGGACAGCCGTCACCGGCAGGTCCGTCATGTCGTACCGGACGGTGCCGTCCTTGAACGCCGAGACGTCGTGTTTCGCCCGGAGGATACCCTTCTCCATCGGTTCGGGCACCTTCTCCTCGGACATGAGCCCTTTCACACCCTTCAGGACGTCGTAGGAGGTGGCGCGCTCGCCGACGATTGCCTTTGCGTCGGCGAGTTCGGTCCCGATGTCGACCGTGGTGTACTGTGTCGGGCGTGCAAGCACCGCACAGGAGGGACACTCGGCGCGGCCCGACTCGTCGGGTTCGATCTCGCGGTCACAGTCGGGACAGCGATACACCGCACGGGCCACCCCGCCGCAGTCGGGACACCGCGGGCGATACCCCTCGCTCCCGCAGTCGACACACTCGCGTCTGCCGACCCGCACGTCGACCTCACCCTGCGTCCCCTCGACGGCGTCGCCGTGACCGGTGGCGTCCTCGACCGACCGCTGATTGCCGCCGGCCTCACCGATCGGAAACAGTGTGTGAACGGCCGGTGATAGCTCCCGTTCCTCGGACTTCTCCGGCCGACCCATCCGCGCACCGACCCGTGTCGGTGCCCGCTCCCTGACGGTGAACGGTGCCAGTTCGTTTACCACGCGGATTGCGTTCTCCCCGTTGTTATACCCGAGTGCCGCCTCGCCGACACTCTCGAACGGTGTCACGGGCTCCAGTTGGTCATCGAACCCGAGCGTGCGGGCCAACGGCCGCCACTCGGGCACGACCAACCGCTCTGCCTCCTGGTGGTGTTCGACCAGCAACGTCTCGAGAGTCTCGCGGACCCCTCCTGTCCGCGGTATCACGAGCTCACGGGAGCCGTCCGCCGACCGGCGTTCGCTCGCACCATCGACGGTGACGAGACTGGCGGCCCCGAACGCCTCGACGAGTTCACGAACGGCGTCGACACGCACATCGTGCCAGAGATACGTCCACGCGGGGTGCAGTGGAGCGTCGTGCTCGGTGGCCCAGTCCAGCGCCCTCACCGGTTCGGGCGCTGCGAGGTCGACCCCGGGGCTGTCACGGAACGCCTGCACCGGGCCGCCGGCCGCCTCGAACTCGGTCCGCCACCACTCGACAGTGTAGGAGGCGGGCGCGAGCGGGTGGTTGTTCTCGACAAACTCGCCGTAGTTGACGAGATACTCCCCCAGGTCGATGATGCGCTCGACACCGTTGCGCAGGTCCAGCGCCTCGCTGGCGTCGTCAATGCGTCGGACCTCACCGCTGGCGAGACGCACTGTCGGCCCCTCGATGGTGTCGACGGGGACGATACCGGCAGCCTTTCCCGGGTGTTCCGTTTTTACCTGTGTCCCTGCCGCGAGGAAGTCGTCGACGAGGTGCATCGTCGCCGGGTGGATGCCCGCCGTCGCGTGGCCGTGATTGCGCGCCCGACCGTAGCGCAACCGGAACCCGCCGGGTTCGCTCGGGTGCCCGAACACCGGGCGGCCCGCGATGAGATCTGCCAGGAACTTCTTGGAGTGGTCTGCCCGCGGCGGCCCCCCCTCCAACGACTCCTCCGTGCCCATCTCCTCACCCTCGGACCCCTCTGTCGGGTCGTCCTCGTCGGTTCCGTCCTCGGCCTCGTCGGTGTGGTAGCTGCTGTCGATGAGGTCCTGGAGCCACGGCCAGGCCACCTCCTCGAGATCGCGGGTGTACCGCTGTATCTTCGGTGCCTTCAGCGCCAGCCCCTCGCCGAAGACGAGACACATCCCGCCGCGGATGTCGCCGGTGCCGACCCGGTCGAGTCCACGGAACCCCGACACCTCACCGTCACCAGTCGACTCACCGTCGAGCATGATCGGGACGTGCTCGGCGATGAACCGCGCCTCCGTCTCCTCGGGGGCGTACTGCATCCCGACCGCCTCGTCGTAGAGTGTGACCTCCTGTGCGTAGCGACCCACCTCCTCCTCCCGGGGCTGGTACCGTTCGATGTCGAGCAGTGTCCGCGCGTAGTCGGCGACCAGCACCGACAGCGCCTGCGCGGTGCCGCCGGCCGAGCGGATCGGGCCGGCGTAATACACGTTGACGAACTCGGTGCCGTCGTCGTTCTCGAGTATCTCGACACGGTCGATCCCCTCGATAGGGGCGGCGACGACCCCCTCGGTCAGCAGGGCAACGGCCGTTCGAACGGCACCCTCTATCTTCCCGGCACGTGTCTCGTAGCTCCCGACCGTCCCCTCGACGAAGTCCTCCACGAGTGCGAGCGCGGCCTCCTCGCGGGACCGCTCACCCTCGAGTTCCCGCACGCGCTCCGCGACACCGTCGATACCGAGGATGTTCTCGACCCGGTCGGCCATGTCCTGTGCGACGGGGATCTCGACCTCTGGGACCGGGTCACCACCGCGCTTGCGGGCGGTGTTTGCCACCTCGAACGCCTCCGACAGCTCTGTCTCGATACGCTCGAAGTACCGCTCGTCCGCCGGTCGTATACCCCCGCTCCCGCCTGTCTCCTGGCTGTCTCCTCTCTCACCCCTCTCGCCGTCATCGTCTCCGCTCGTTCTCGCCTCACCGTCCTCTCTGCTCGCACCTCCGCTCATAGCGGCCAGAGATCGAGGTCGGTAACCGGGTCGTGCTCGCGTGCGAGCGTCGTCTCGAACTCGCGGACGTAGAGTTCGCCCGCGAACGTGGTCGCGGTATCGAGGTGTCCGGCGACGGTGCTCCCGTCCTCCCGCGAGAGCGTCGCGTGTGTGTGTGCGAACTGCTCGCCGTCCAGCAGTGAGATGTTTCCGACCGCGGGTGTCATCTCGAACGGCTCCTCGAACCGGTGTGACTCGTAGACCTGCTCGTCCTGGTCGTAGAACAGCAACTCGGCGTCCTGCACCGCGCCCAACCCAAAGAAAAAGCCGGCGTCGATACCTTCGGCGGCGGCAAAGGCCTCGATCTGTCCGCGCCAGTCACGCCCGTGCTCGAGACGGGCAACGTACTCGCGTGCCCCCTCGACGCGTCTGTAATCCATGTTGCACCACCATGTCCGGCGGCGTCAAAACCCTGTTGATCACCCGAGTCGTGACACGAACCCGCTCCCCTCGTCCGTGTCAACTCTGGATGGCGAGCACCGGTATCTCGCCGTCCTGGATGACCTGGTCGGTGACACTCCCAAAGAGGAACCGTCCGACGCCGGAGCGGGCCTGTGTGCCCATGATGATCATGTCGATCCCCCGGTCGGTGGCCTCCTCCACGATGACACGCGAGGGGATCCCAACCTCGACGATACCCTCGGCATCGACACCGGCCTCGGTGGCCTCGCCGACGAGCGCGTCGACCACCTCGCGCTTGGCTGTCCGTTTCTCCTCGACTGCCTCTCCCCTGTGAGCCTCCGACGCAGTCGACCCAGACATCTCGACGACGGCGAGAAAGAACAGCCGTGCGTCGTGTGCACCGGCCTGTGAGATGCCGTGTTCGACGGCGCTCTGGGCGGCGTCACTGCCGTCGGTCGGAACGATAATCGTATCGTACATAGACTGGATATGTGGTCCCGGGTAATCAATCTCCGGTCGGGGTCACCGTGACTGTCGCAGGATGAGCGTGACGTCGGCGAGCACGTCGAACCCCATCGGAACGAGATGCAGAAGCGCGCCGACGATGAACAGCGACTCCCCGAACACCACCTGCTGGCCGACAACCGGTATCCCGGGCCATGGCGACAGGATCACGAGACACACAACCCCCGTGAGGGCGTAGACCACCCGTTCACCCTTTCGTATCTGTGGGTTCTCCCAGTTGTACACGGCGGTGGCGAGATAGCCCAGTCCGAGCGCGAGAAACCAGGGCTGCCAGTAGCCGAACCCGAGAAACTCCTGGACGATGTCGATACCGGCAAGCGGTCCGGGAAAATACCCCGCAACGGTCGCGATGTTGACCGCTGCCGCCGACGTGTTGAGGCCGGCCCAGACGAGCCAGATACGGTTTCGCCGTACCGTTGGGGCCGTGTATGTCACCCCGACGGCGACGATACCGGCGGTCAGCACGAGCCAGAGCAGAACAATACTCTCGAGGAGTCCGAACGGTGTCTGGACCTGCCCCGATACCAGCATCCACGACAGCGACCAGCCCAACAGACCCTCGAAGAATCCCACGATCAGCAGACCGTCGCCGGGCAATGGTGGCGTCAGCAGCCGTCGAAAGTACCCCGAGAGGATGGTCACCTGCGTACTGGTCAATGCCCGCTGAATGTAGCTCAACACCACACGGTATAGTTGGGCGATGAGCACTTAATTGACCGGATACCCGGTCGATGCTGTGTCTGCTGCTACAGCACAGAAGACCCCGGTGCTCTCGACACGACACCAAGCTCGTCCCGCCCACCTCAGGGTGACCCCCGTCTGTGACCGGTGGCCCCTATGCACGGCTGTTGGCACACGCGGCTGTACACCGCCGCAGACCCCAATCGCGGGCTGGTCAGTCGAGTTCGTTCGGGTCGACCCCTTCGGGGACGATAGTCACCGGAACCGCCGACTCCTCGGCGACGACGAACCCCGTGTGTCCTTCCCGAACCTCGGCCAGCCGGTTTTTCGACCGGTGACCGATGACAACGTGATCTATCTCGACATCGTTTGTGAGGTCGACGAGCTGTTTCCCGATTGCGGTGCCCGACCGGATACCGCTCCGATTGAGATGTTCGAGGCTGATATCGACGGGAACGTCAGCGTCCGAGAGGTACTCCCGGACATCCGTGCGGAGTGACCGTTCGTCCCCCGATGCGCTCTCGTTTTTTGTAATGTGAGCGACAGAGAGCTGCTCGTCCAGTCCGGTCGCGAGCCGTAGAGCAACGTCGAGCACTGTCTCGAAACGACTATCATCACCGATTGCCACAAGTATACTCATACCACTAGCTTGTCCCAGAATCAGTAGTAGTTGACGCCCTATCGGCGCCGTCGTGAACCACACCTAACAGGTGAACGTCGATCTAACTGCCCGGTACCCGGTAGACCACCCACGCACGTCCGGACCACGTATCCGCCGTGGTTAGTCGTCGGCAACGACAGCGCTCCCGTCGATGAGGCGGTCCGTCGCGTCGACCATCGCGCTAACCGAGGCGGCTGTGATGTCGGAGTCACTGGCGGTTACGGTGACGGTCTCGTCGTTGCTGGACATCTCCACCTCGACAGTGACGAGAGCGTCGGTACCGCCGGTGATTGCGTCGACGTGGTACGACTCGAGCGCGGGGTTGGCCTCGTGGCTGAGCGCCTCGACGGTGGCGTTCATCGCCGCGTCGACCGGTCCCGACCCGGTGGCCGCGCTCTCCCGGGTGTCGTCGCCGACCGACAGTCTGACACTCGCGGTCGGGGGGTGGACCCCGCTGACGGCGGTCAGGTCGAGCACCTCGATGTGACGGTCCCGCTCGGTGCCACGGACCTCCTCCGCGATCGTCAGCAGGTCGGCGTCGGTGACACGCTTGCCCCGGTCGCCGACCCGCTTGACACGCCCGACAATCTCGTCGAGCTGCTCGTCGGTCACGTCCACACCGTGCTCCGCGAGCGCCGCGGCGACGCCCGCGTGGCCGGCGTGTTTGCCCAGTGCGAGACGGCGCTGTCTGCCGACCGTCTCCGGCGGGTACGGCTCGTACATCGACTCGTCTTTCAGCGTGCCGTCGGTGTGGATACCCGACTCGTGGGTAAAGGCGTTCTCCCCGACGACGGCCTTGTTCGGCGGCAACGGGATACCGGTCTTGTTCGCAACCAGCTGTGCGAGGTTGTGCGTCATTGTCAGGTCCATCGTCTCGACATCGTACCCGTGTGAGAGCGCGATGGCGACCTCCTCCAGCGCGACGTTGCCGGCGCGCTCGCCGATGCCGTTTACCGTTCCGTGGACGAGGTCCGCACCGGCGGCGACAGACACGAGTGCGTTTGTCACCGCCAGACCGAGGTCGTCGTGGGTATGAGTGCTCGTGGGACCGAGTGCCGCGAGTCGCCGCACACACGCGAGGGTGCGGTCCGGGGTGGCGTGGCCGACTGTGTCGGCGTAACAGACCCGGTCGGCACCCGCGTCGAGTGCCGCCCCCATCAGCGCCTCCAGATAGTCGAGGTCCGCCCGCGAACCGTCCTCACCGATCACCTCCACCCAGAGGCCGTGGTCGGTCGCGTACTCGACGAGGTCGACCGTCGAGCGGCGGTTTGCCTCGCGGGTGGTACCGACCTTCTCCGTGACGTGCTGGTCGCTCGCCGGCACGACGAGATTGATACCGTCGACATTACACTCCAGTGCGAGGTCGATGTCGCGTTCGAGTCCGCGACAGAAACTCGTCACCCGGGCCGAGAGGTCCAGACTGGTTACCCCCCGGATTGTTTCGCGCTCACCTTTGCCGGTGCAGGCGCTGCCGGCCTCGATAACAGCGATACCTGCACGGTCGGCACTCCGGGCGATACGGGCTTTCTCGTCGGGTGTCAGCGAGACACCTGGTGCCTGCTCACCGTCCCGTAGCGTCGTGTCGAGAAGCTGTACGTCATCTGTGTCGTCGAGTGGGTTAGTTTCGGGATGGCCCCCGAATAAATCGATCACGGGTCATGATATCCTCACTCACGAGGGAGAGACCCACACATAAGTAGTTTACCGCCGTGTCAATACTGGCCGTTTGCACGCCGGACGAGCGCGGGCGAGCACAGGGCAGAAACTATACAGACGCCGCGCCGAGGTGTGGCATGGATGTGTACGGACTCCTCGGTAACCCCGTCGAGCACTCGCTGTCACCGCCGATGCACGAGGCGGCCTACGACCATCTCGGGATCGACGCGCGGTACGTCACGTTCGAACCGCCGGCCGACGCGGCACGACAGGCGGTCGAGAGCGCGGCCACCCTCGGTCTGACGGGTCTCAACGTCACCATCCCGTTCAAACAGGACGTGCTGGCGGCCGTCGACCCGGACGACCTCGCGGCGCGTATCGGTGCTGTCAACACTGTCGACTTCGGGACCGACCCACCGGCGGGACACAACACCGACGCAACGGGTCTGCTCCGGGCACTCGAACACCACGACGTGGCCCTCGACGGACGGGCAGTCGTCGTCGGTGCGGGTGGTGCGGGCCGGGCCGCCGCGTTCGCACTCGCCGGCGAGGAGATGACCGTCGATATCGCGAACCGGACCCTCGAGTCCGCGGTTGACCTCGCCGCCGAGGTGACGGCGGCCAACATCGGTGGTTCGGCGACCGCACATCCGCTTGACGCGCTCACCGGACTACTCGACGGCGCGGATATCCTGGTGAACGCCACTAGCGTCGGGATGGAGGCGGACCGCTCGCCGGTCCCTCGCGAGGCGCTTCACGCCCACCTCGCGGTACTGGACGCGGTGTACACACCCGTCGAGACACGATTACTCCGCGAGGCAGAAACCGCCGGTGCCCGCACCATCGACGGCGCGTGGATGCTCCTGTACCAGGGTGTCGAGGCGTTCGAGCGCTGGACCGGACGCGACGCACCGGTTGGTGTAATGGACGACGCTCTCCGCACCCGCCTCGGGTGACCTGCGGGCGTCGCCCGGCCACGACTGCCGGCCCGCGTCACGCGGGTCTGTGCCGGTTCCGTCGACAGACGAATCGATACGCTATCCGCGCGTACAGGGCAGGAAACTGTCTGTGTCTGTACGACCCTCGCGGACACACGAGCTCGGCCCCGGACTGAATGTGAGAGGACAGTCTCTCTACGTCTCGTCGTCTTCGTCTCCGTCCTCCGCTTCAGGCTCCTCCTCGTCTCCGTCCTCCACTTCAGGCTCCTCCTCGTCTCCGTCCTCCGCTTCGGGCTCTTCCTCGTCTTCGTCGTCCTCCGCTTCGGGCTCTTCCTTGTCCTCGTCGTCCTCCGCCTCGGGCTCTTCCTCGTCCTCGTCCTCGTCTTCGTCGTCGGTTCCGTCGACAGTGACAACAACCGGTTCCTCGGGGGTATCCTCGGCCGGTGGGTCGGCGGCAGCGCCGGCAAGATAGCCGAGTGTCCCACCGACGACACCACCAGTGAGCGCGGCGAGGCGACCTCGACGTGACCCGAGCGCGGTTCCGACGAACCCACCAACTACTGACAGCGTCTTCGCGTCCGGACCTGCCTCCGCGGAGTCGTCCTCGTACTGTTCGGACATACTACACCGTACTGTCTGCACCCACCTATACGCACCGACTTCTCCTGGTCACCCCGGAACTGGTCGGTTGCGGTCGTCCCAGACCCGCCTGGTCGGTGTGTTGGTTGTGTCTGTGCTGTGTCTGTATCCGGACTGGTGACCGCCGCCGTTTGCGTGACGCCTCGCAGACGGCGCTCTATCGGCCTGGTGCCGAGCAGTTAACTTAATTACTGCCCAGTTTAATCGTAGGGGTATGCGTGTCGTCCTGCTGGCACACGAACTCTTTCCCGGGCGAGCAAAGACGGCGGTCGGCATCCTCCGGTACGCCGACCACGAGGTCGTTGCGGTGCTCGACCGCGACCTGGCCGGTGACAGGGTGTCTGAACACGTTCCGGATGTGCAGGACGCGCCGATCGTCGCAGAGGTCGAGGACGCACCCGACTGTGACGCGCTGGTCGTCGGCGTCGCACCGATCGGCGGTGGGTTCGAGGACTCCTGGCGACCGGACGTGCGCGGTGCGATCGAACGGGGGTGGGATGTTGTCGCCGGTCTCCACTACCTGCTCGCCGAGGACGACGAGTTCGCCCGTCTGGCCGACCAGCACGGCGTCGACCTGCGCGACGTGCGGGACCCACCCGCGGATCTCTCGGTGGCAACCGGCGAGGGTGTCGACGCGCGGGTGGTGCTGACCGTTGGGACCGACTGCTCGTCGGGCAAGATGACCGGGTCCTTCGAACTGCGCGACGCGGCCCGCGAGCGTGGACTCGACGCGGCGGTCGTTCCGACAGGCCAGACCGGTATCATGATAACCGGCTGGGGGATCGCAATCGACCGTGTGATCTCGGATTTCGCCGCCGGCGCGACCGAACGACTCCTCCGCCAGGCAGCAGACAACGACGTACTGTTCGTCGAGGGCCAGGGCGCGCTCACCCACCCGGCCTACTCGGGGGTCACCGCCGCCATCCTCCACGGCTCCCACCCCGACGCGCTCGTGCTCTGTCACGTCGCCGGCCGCGAGACTGTCGGCGGCTACGACGCGTTCGACATCCCCGACCCCGCGACATACGCCCGCCGCTACGAACAACTCGCCGACCCTGTCTCACCCGCAACCGTCGATGCGGGACTGCTGAACACACAGACGCTCGACGAGGGCGACGCGCGCCGCGCTGTCGACACCTACAGCGACCAACTCGGTGTCCCCGTGACCGACCCGGTGCGGTACGATGTCGAGTCGGTTCTGGACGCTGTTCTCGCCTGAACAACGACTCAAAAAGACCGAAGCGTGCAGATCAGGCGTACCGTTCGAGCGCAGGGTGTGACTCGACAATCTCCTGTGCGACCTCGTCGAGAAAGCTGTGTCCCTCGGGGGTCACTTCCGGCCCTCGCCGTCGGCCACCTCGACGTAGCCGGCCTCCTCGAGCTGTTGGAGCGCGGTGCGGATGATGTTGCCCGACCCCTGTGCCTGCTGTCGCGGTCGAACGCGGTACCTGTTCGACCCCTGCTTCGCGGTGCCGTACTCGGTCCGGAGGCTGCCGACACCGACCGGACCGTCAATCGCCACCTTCCGCAGCAGACTCGCACACCGGCGTGTCCAGAAATCCTCCTGTTCGGGCGGCAGTTCGCGGTCGGCACCGGCCTTCGCGTACAGCAGCCAACCCGGCTCCTCGACCGCGTCAGTCGACTCAAGCCGGTCGGCTACCGCTTCGATTGTTTCTTTCGGTGGTGCGTCATAAAGCGTTGCCATTGAAATTGAATTGACGGCACCGGCGTTTAATAGTTGTCTTTCGGGACCCATGCTCCGCCGACGGCTACCGCTCGATCATCGTTCTGAAGCCGTGCGAACAGCGCCTGTAGCTCAAAGATGTCGACCCCCGGCCCTGGGGGCCTCTCTCGTCGAAACTGAATAGTGTTGGGTTGATACAAGCCCGATTAACTGTGGACACTCCGCCCGCTGTCTGTCCCCTGAACCGCTTCCGGGTCACCTGGTTCGAGAGACTCTGCCTCCTGTCATTATGGAACACTACCCCTTCCGAACGACCTTGCGATATCCTGCAGGATCGGTATGAACTGGTGCATCGTAGAGATATTCGCAGATAACCCTTGTTCAACCCTCGACGAGACCCGCCTGAAAGATGGAGGGCGCGGGTGAGGGGTAATCAGTTGGTCAATAACGTATCACAGCCTGAAACTACCCGACAACTGTACTCTGATACA
>KE356579.1:1328857-1331538 GCA_000416085.1 halophilic archaeon J07HX64
ATGAAACGCGTCTCGATCTGTCTAAGAAAACTCTCGCATTCGAAGTGGTCCGGGCCTCGTATGCAGTCGGGATCGGTACCGCGGTGACAACTGTTCTCGTGTTTGGGGTGTACGCTCTCGGGATTGAACCGCCGGGGATAGTCCTCTTTGCCGGTCTGGTGCTTCTCCCGACCGGGTTATACCTCTACGATCGGTATCACGAACGCGACCTGGTTCTCGCCGATCTTGGACACGCGATGGTCCGTCCAGTTGCGCTCCTGTACCGCGTCCTTCGAACCTGATAGAGCATCATTACGGGAATCGAACCCCGACGACCTGCAGGAACTGCTCGGGCGGTCCGGAGTCCGGAGTCGGCAGTTCTCACCCGACGGTGATGTTACGTATTGCACACCACTGTGCGAGAGAGACACGTTGTCTGTTGAATGGGAGTCCCGATATATCCGACAGGGGGGACGTGCGACCGTCTACAACAGGTTCAGCAGGGAGAGCACCGAACAGTCTTGATGAGATTGTGGACGCTATCGCGGATATGGTCAGCGTCAGTTGGAGACTCACCACGGTGACGATAGCCGGTATCGGCCTTGTCCTCGGTACTGCCGTTGCAGTTGATTCCGTCGGGTTACCACAGCCAGTGTCGGCACTCGCTCCGGTTGCTGTCGGCGTCGTCGTTGGCTACGCGATCTCCCGTCGGTTCGGCGACGGTGAGTGACTCACCGACGTGATGAACTGAATCCAGGGCTGTCCCACCCTCCGTGTTCGGTGTATACTGATGCCGGCGCACCCGACCCTGTTTTGCCCGTCGTCGTGGGTCGGTGGTTGCGCTGTGTATCTGCAGTTCAAAACACCGATCAATGTTGGCCCCTACCGATTTAGATACCCAATATGCCCGATATCCGTGTTGTGGCCCTTGGCGCGGTTCAACGGAGGAACGAACTGCTCGTCCAGGAGATGGAATCACCCGAGACTGGTGACCTGTTCTATCGGTTGCTGGGTGGTGGGGTCGAATGTGGCGAACACAGTCGCGAGGCGGTCGTTCGTGAGTTCGACGAGGAGTTAGCTGTCGAACTCGTCAACCCAACACAGATAGGGACTTTCGAACGGGTGTTTTCCTACGACGGGGAAACGGGCCACGAGATTTGGCGTGTCTACGAGGGGCAGCTCAGAGAGGCCTGGCCGTACGAACAGGAGTCGTTCACGTTCGTCGAGCCAGAGCTTGGTACCGAACATCTCGCTCGCTGGATGCCCGTCGAACGGCTTCAGGACGACAACACGACATTCTATGCACCGGAAGTTCTGGACGCACTCGAATTGTAAGCAAACGAACACTCCCTCGAGTACACGCTCTGTATCTCACACACGGACCCGGGCGAGAGCCCGGGACGGCTACCGGCCTGCGAGGGCCGGACAGGTTGCCGGGCAGCTACTGATCGGTCAGGACGACCACGCGGAGGTCGTTGACGTTCGTTCCGGTAGGGCCGGTAACGATTGCACCGGCGTGTTCCCGGAGATACGTGGCCGAGTCGTGAGTCGCCAGCGCTGCGTGCGCGTCGTCGGCGTCGGTCACAGTCTCGGCGTCGACGAGTCCGCCCGCTGCGGTGGTTCGACCGTCGATGCCGTCGGTGTCCACTGCCGCGACGGTCGCGGGCGCTGTGAGTTCGAGCGCACTCGCCAGCGCGAACTCGGTGTTCGGCCCGCCCGTTCCAGCACCTCCGACCGTGACCGTTAGTTCGCCACCCGAGAACAGGACCGCCGGCGGGTCGATAGGCGTGCCTGTGGCGTGGCACTCCTCGGTGATACCCGCGTGGAGCGTTGCAGCCTCCTGGGCCTCGCCGCGCAGGCGCGAGGAGAGCACGAGTGTTCGGTAGCCGGCGTCGGTAGCGACGTCGCGTGCCGCCCGGATCGCGGTCATCCCGTCGGCGAGAACGTGGGTGTTCACCCGCACAAAGACGGGATCCGAGGCGTCGGCTGTCTCGGGGAGGTCACCACCTGCACCGGCATCGAGTCGGTCACGGACCCCGGCTGGCCCGTCGATGCCGTGGCGGTCGAGCGCATCGCGCGCATCGGCGTACGTGGAGCCGTCGGGGACGGTCGGGCCACTCGCGACGACACTCGGATCGTTGCCCACGACATCGCTAAAGATCAGTGTGGGGACCGTCGCCGGCGCTGCCCGGCGGGCGAGACTCCCTCCCTTTATATCCGAGATGTGCTTGCGGACGGCGTTGATGTCGTGAATCCCCATTCCGGCGTCGAGCATCGCGTCGGTCACCCCCTGGACCTCGGTCAGGTCGACCCCCTGTGCGGGGGTGGTCATCAGCGAGCTGCCACCGCCGGTGACGACCGCGAGCACGAGTGTCTCCTCGTCGGCGCTGTCGGCCAGTGCGAGGACGCGACGAGCACCGGCGACACTCGCCTCGTTCGGGACGGGGTGACCCCCCTCGAAGGGCTCGACCCCGGGTATCGAAACCGATTCCGCGGCGACTACCGCACCGCCGGCGAGTCGGTCCCCGAGGAGGTCCGCGAGCACCGTCGCGACACTGCCCGTGGCCTTCCCGCCACCGACCAGCAGGAGGTCACTGTACGCAGAGAGGTCGTACGTTGCATCCCCGATGGTCAGGTCGTCGCCGTCCAGCGACACCGACGACCGGACGACCCGGCGCGGATGTGCGGCCTCGATGCCGGCC
>KE356579.1:1331558-1347314 GCA_000416085.1 halophilic archaeon J07HX64
AGTCGTCGCCAACTCCTCGCGGTTCTGTACGACCGGCATCATTCCACCCGGTGCAGAGTTACTGCCACAGCCACATATTAGACCTCATCTGTTTTTATTCCGGTACCCTTCGGTGTCGGGGATTGGCGCTGTCTCCGGGTGCGTGAGGGCGCCCCCGCCGACAGCGGTCGTCCCTCTGCTCCAGTTGGCTCTGTGCCAGTTGGTTGCTGACGCGGACCCGCTCGTCGGCTGTCGTCACTGGTACGGTGACGCTGGTATTGCCGTGGATTAGTCGTTTTGGGGGATCCACACCGACCGGTTCAATCTTGCCCGGGGAACGGCACAGGTTGCCCCCCTTCCGCGGCCGAAACAGTAGGATTCCGCTGTGAGTGAGCCAGCCAGCGGAGCACGGGCGGGGTCGAACACAGCATCGCGCCTCGATTCAGATTTTGATATCGTCGCAACACCCTCTTTACATCGGTCACGTAACTACCGTTGATGTCCGTCACATTTCGCGAGCAGATCCGGGTCCTCCACGTCGACGATAACCCGAATTTCGTGGAGCTGACGAAGACGTTTCTGGAACGCGAGAACGATCGGCTCACTGTCGAGACAGCAACCAGTGCTGAGGAGGGGTTACAGCAGTTGGCCGAGTCCACGATAGACTGTATCGTGTCCGACTACGAGATGCCGGGGATGAGCGGCATCGAGTTTCACACGGCCGTCACCGAGCATACTCCGAACGTGCCGTTTATTCTGTACACCGGCAAGGGGTCCGAGGAGGTGGCCAGTGACGCTATCAGTGCCGGGGTTACCGATTATCTTCAAAAGGAGGCTGGAACAGACGACTACGCGCTCCTGGCAAATCGAATAGATCACGCTGTTAATAGTCACCGACGCGATGGAAAACTGAGATTCCTGCAAACACTCGAAACCGAACTCACAGAGCTCTCCATCGATTTTCTCCGGGCCGAGGAGCGTGGAATCGACAGTCTCGTTGACCGGACACTGGAGCGGATCGGAACGCTCGTCGGTGCAGATCGAACCTACGTCTTCGACGTTGATCACGAGGCCGAAACACTCACAAACACCAACGAGTGGTGTTCAGAGGGCGTCGAACCACAGATCGACATGCTCCAGGGTATCCCACAGGAGACTCTCCCCTGGTGGATGCAGAGACTGGAACGGTTCGAGAGGGTAGTAATCCCGAACGTGTCGGAGTTACCCCCGGAGGCCGAAGCCGAACAGGAAATCCTCCAGGAACAGAACATCGAGTCGTTGGTTGTCACTCCGATGATCTCGAAGGGAGAACTTGTCGGTTTCATCGGGTTCGACTGGATAGAGGAGCAGGACCCGTGGTCGGACGAACTCATCGATATCCTGCGGATGGTCGGCGAACTCATCACGACTGCGCGCACCCGGAGGGCACGCGAGCGGGAGTTACGGACACTGCGAAGTCAGTACGAGACACTGGTCGAGAACTTCCCCGACGGTGCAGTGTTCCTGATCAACGCGGATCTGGAGTACGTGCGTGCTGGTGGCAAAGGACTGAGAAAGCTCGGCCTGTCTGCCGGCGATGTCGAGGGCAGGACACCCCACGCCCTGTTTCCCGAGAGCGTCGCCGACACGATCTGTTCACACTACGAGGACGCGCTGGACGGTACTGCCAGCACCTTTGAACAAGAGTATGGTGGCGAACGGTACCGGATTCAGACCGTTCCCGTTCGGAGCGGAGACGAGGAGAGACCACACGTGATGGCGGTGTCACGGAACATCACCGACCGCCGAGAGCGCCGGCAGGAGCTACAGCACACCCGCGACCTGCTATCGAACATGGAGCGGTTGGCCGGGGTTGGCGCGTGGGAGTACGACCCCGAGGGGGACACGCTCGTGTCGACGGACGGAATCAACCGGGTTCACGGCCTCGACCTGGGGACGGATCCGACACTGGAGACGCTGTTCAGCTACGTTCATCCGGACGACCGGACCCAACTCACCAACCGGTTCGACGAGTGTGTCGAAACAGGCGAACCGTACGAGGTGGACGTGCGACTCACGACACCCGACGGGGAACAGCGGTGGGCGACCGCCCACGGGGAGCGGGTGAGGAACGGTGATTGTGAGGTGGTGAGAGGGTACATCCAGAACATCACAGAGGAACGGCGGCAGCGACTACGACTGGAGGAGGAAGCGGCCCGTACGGAGGCGCTTTTCGACAGGTCACCGGACATGATCGATATCCACGATACCGACGGTGAGATTCTCGATGTGAACCAACAGCTCGCCGAGAGGACCGGATATCTGAAGTCCGAACTCCTGGAGATGAACGTGTGGGATGTTGATGCCCGACTCACCCCCGAGGAGGCACGGACTCTCTGGGAGGGGATGGACCCCGACGACAGACAGCAGGTCGAAAGTGTCTACGAGTGTCGAGACGGCTCGAGATTCCCAGTCCAAATTCACATCAGGCGGCTCGATATCGAGCAAAAGGATCTGTTCGTCGTCATCAGTCGTGACATTACCGAGCGAATCGAACGCGAACAGGAGCTGTCCGCACAGAACGAGCGCCTGGAGGAGTTTGTCAGCATCGTCAGCCACGACCTACGGAACCCACTCAGCGTCGCAACGGCTCGGCTCGAACTGGTACAGGACTCCCACGAGAGCGAGCACCTCGTCAAAGCGCTCAACGCAATCGACCGGAGTCAGACACTCATCGATGACCTGTTGTGGTTGGCACGAGAGGGCAAGAGAGTGGTCGAGATCGATTCTGTCGCGCTCGCGAGTGTGGCCGAGAGCAGTTGGCAGACAACCGAAACAGCGTCGGCGACACTCGACACCGACACGATGCGGGTTATCCGAGCAGACCGGAGTCGACTCCAGCAACTGTTCGAGAACCTCTACCGGAATGCGGTCGAACACAGTAGCGTGGCCGTGACTGTCTCTGTTGGGGTGACAGAGGATGGGTTCTACGTGGCGGACACGGGCCCCGGTATCCCGGAGAGTGAGCGCGGTGATGTCTTCGAGGCGGGGTACTCGACAGACGAGGGCGGGACCGGGTTCGGCCTGCGGATTGTCGAACAGATTGTCGACGCACACGGGTGGGATATCACCGTGACCGAGAGCGAACAGGGTGGGGCGCGGTTCGAGATTATCGGCGTCGAGTTCACCGGTCGCTGACGTGTCTTGATCATCGCTGTGGATTCACACCCCGCCCGACGGGGCGGGAGTTCGCAGAGACCCGACAGTGCGACCGGCGCCACGAACGACCGTTCGGTCACAGCTGTCTCGTGTGCAGCCCGGGCCTTACTGTTCCTCTACCCGGTATGTGTCGGCCTCGTCGTGCTGGTCTCCGGACGGGAGCGCGGTCACCGCCAGGTCCGGAACGCATCGTCACCCCAGGGTCGAAAGTCGACATCGAAACTCCAGGCGTCGCGGTCCTGTTCGACGAGGTGGAGGAACTCCTCGGCGAGCACGTCGGGGTCCGCACGCTTCTCGTCGGGGATCTCGTCGGGGATACTCTCGCTGTTGACCCGGCCGTCGATGAACACGTGAGCCACGTGCACACCCTCTGGGGCCAGTTGTGCTGCCATCTCCCGGGCGATCCACCGGGCAAAGTCCCCGGTGTTCAGGATCACGGTCCCACCGTCCTCACGCAGGTCGGCCAGCAGTTCGTCGACGACGAGCGTGAACCCGTAGCATACAGTGTCGAGTGTCGTGGCCAACTCCTCGGGATCGCTGTCCAGTGGGCCACTCCATCCAGGAGCAGGTGTGTTGTGAACGTAGACGTCCACCGTTCCGAACAGGTCGTTGACCGCCGAAACGCCGTCTCTCACGGCTTCGGGATCGGTCACGTCAACCTGCACGGCACCGACATCACCTGCGGTCTCCGCTCGCAGGTCCTCCGCAAGACGATCTGTGAACCCGTTGCTTCGCGCCCACAGGGCAACCTGATCGCCCTCCTCCGCGAAGCGTCGTGCCAGTGATGCTCCGGTTGTCGGTCCGACTCCACCGATAACGACAGTACGAGGCATACTCACTGTACGACACAGAGGAGTATAAACGGCCGCTGGAGCCCGTTTCAGCGTGGGTTGTCCTGTTTTGTCGGTCAGAGTGAACGCACCGCACGCGACGTCACTCACCGTCGCGCTTGCTTGACGATGTCGGCGTCTGCCGCGAGGCGATCGACGGGGTTCGGGCCAGCGACCAGAGCGACGACACACTCGCCCGCGCCGTCGCTCTCTATACAGGTCACTCCACCACCGGTCACGGAGAGTCGACCCTCGCCACCCACTGCGATGGAACCACCACGAGCGGGGAGTCGAGCACGACGTATATCACGTAGGACACGTCTCGAATCGACCGGAGATTCAGATATATCAGAAAGCAATTGAAAAAGGTAGTAGTTACGTAGGGCTTATTAACTCGTACCCCCTTCTTCAGTTCACGTGTGATAGGTCTGCTGGCAATATTGCGGGACGGCAGCGGTCAAGTGGAGGAGGACCGGCACCACGAGTGCCGTACGTGCGGAAAGAACCTGACGAGAGACGATACCTCGTGCCCAGTTTGCGGTGGTGATGTCGCCACGTACACGCTCTGAGCTATCAGTTACAGTCCGGGATATACCGTTCTGCATATGTCTAATCTGATTGATTGTACACCTGTTGATGATTCCGCCGATCGGAGAACTATCCCAGATTGTTAGACGTATCGATAACTGACCTGTAGCCGGTGGTCGTCTGGAGATCCATCGCCACAAGTAGGACCTGTTCCGGGGATCCACACGAACTGTACCCAGCGTGTGAGACACCCGCTCCCGCGAGAGCGGTAGTCTATATCGATTAGTTACACGAGCGAGGGTTCGGATAGATGCCGGCAGAGCAACCCCCACTCGGGATCGTCCGGACGTGTGAGTAAGCTCAGCACATCTGTGGCAGGTAACTGTACACTCGGGGTCAATCGTACACTCCACAGTCCGGGGTGTGCCGTCCAGCCAGTTCTACCGAGGGGCAAGCAGCCAACCCAGCGCCAGGAGTCCGCCGAGGACTGCCAGAATGAACGCCGCGGTCAGAGCGGTGACTGTGAGCAGTTCCTCCGGCCCGTCGGTGAGCCACACCGATGAGGCCGCGAGGAGTCCGTTTGCGACCACGGCACCGAACCCGAGGAGAGCGGCAGCGGTGAGCGCCCACTGCCGGGGAAACGGAAGATCGACGAACCGCCCGAGCAGCCCGACCGCGAGAGAACCCACCCCGATGACGATAGCGGCCGCGACGACCGTGACAGGTCCGGGGTCACCGATCTCGAGACCGGCGTCAACAATACCGACCGTCCCGAATACGAGGGTGCTCAATGCCGAACTTTCGATCAGCCACGGTTCCGGATCGGGGCGTCCCGATTCAGTCTCACTCATTATTTCCGTGGTTGTGATTGCGGAGTAGTAGTATAAATCTAACGGGTGGTTACACTCCTGCTGTACTACCCCGGTCGCCGACCGGGGCCGGCGGGGTCCACGAGCGCCGCCACAGCGGCGCGGCGCCTGTCGGTGGTGGCTCACTCGATATCTGGCAGTTGGCGGTCGGTATCCCCGTCTGGGCTCCCTGAACGCGCGAACGTGGGCGCGGTATCCTCAAGCTTCCGGGCGTACCGACCGGCCGACCGGACGAGGGAGCACCCTGAGGACAGAGAGGTTGTCATTCTCGTCTATTTAGAGCAGGCCCAGCGCCGTGTTCAGCAGCACCGCGGTCAGCGCGCCGAGGGTGAACATCAGCGTCACCACCGGCATAGCCAGCAGCGCGACAAAGGCAGGCACGGCTGCCGCGTAGACCAGCAGGCCACGGGCGCTGTAGGTTTCGCGAGCGGTTCGTGCGTGGGTCGACGGCGTGTGGGGCGTCGGTGACATCGTATCTATACCCACGGGCTACACCCACTAAAAGCTAATCTGAACAACATTTCTGTAGCGAGCGTTACTGAAACGTTCTTCACCTCTACCGCGGAGAGGGAGCTCTACCCCGACGTGCGCCGCCGTGAGGGGGGCGCCCGTGGTCGTGTCACAGGTCGTCTGAAACCCGGGTCATCCCACACACTCGGGGAATACCGGTAGAGATAGCCGGACTACCCGGATCGGTAGCCTGACCGCTGGGCTCTCGAGTTGGTCTCCTCAGTTGGTCACAGCGAGAACGACCCCGGCAGAGATGATGGTTGCACCGACACTCCGCCGCAGGAGGTGCTGTTCCTGTAGCCCGACACTGCTCACCAGCACGACGAGGACAATATTCGACTTGAACAGGATCGCGGCCTGTGTCGCACTCGGAGCGACACCGAACGTGACCAGGGTGGCTCCAAGGCCGACAAACTGGACGACCCCGAGCACCCCCTTGTCGCGTCGGTAGAGTGTACTTAACCGCTCCCGTTGCTCGGTGAACCCACGGCTGCTCTGTCTGTGTAGTCGGAGAGTCGTTCCCGCACAGACGAACAGAACAATCGTCGCCGACACGTAGAGGGGATGTACACTGGCTGTCGCGATACCGTCGAGTGTCGAGGTCACACCGAAGATGATGTTCGCGGACAGCGCCAACACAACCGCCTCGGTGTCCGAGGATCGCACGATACTTTGGAGTTTGTTCTGCTCGGAGGTCACAACCGCCGCACCAGCGGCGCTGAGTACGCTGCCGACGACCACTGTCGGAGGAACGACTGTGTTCCTGAGAAGCGGCTCGACAGCGGAGGTCACCACCGGTGAGAGCGACATCAGCGGAACGACGACCGAGGCGTCCTCCCGGTTGAGCGCTCTGAACACGACGAACGCACCGACGACATTCAGGAAACCGGTCGACAGCATCGCGACCGTCCCGACAGGTGCTCCCGAGAACCCCTCAGAGAGCAAGAGCCACGCCACCGTCGGCACGAACAACAAAAGCGCGACTGTATCCCGGACAAAGAGCACCTCGGCCTCCGAGGAGTCGGCCAGGAGATACTTCTGATACGGGCTCATCACCACGCGACCAACAACAGCGACTGTACCTGTGAGCACCCACAACGGAAGCGGTGGTATCATCGCCGCACACAGTGGACTACTGCGACACCCATGTGATACTACTAGCTGTGCTCAAAAAAAAGTGGACTGTGATAGAACACCCCACTGAACAAACTGACCGACCCCGAGGTGGTCTATCACAGTCCGTTGGGTGTCTTTACCCCTGTTTGACCGAAGATCATCTCGGGTACGACACCGTTCGATAGCCGGGACGCCCCGGTGACCGTCGGTTCGCGGGTGAGTGCAGTTTCCGGTGTGCCGATACCGAGGACAGGAGTATTCTCCGACCAGGGGGCGGGTGAGAGTCCACGTGGTCCTCTTCCGTGGCCTCGCGATCCGACGAGGCGATTATCAGAGATTCCCGTCCATTCTTGCTGCGATGAAGATGCTGTATGTCTGTGAGGCCGCCGCTACGGAGAATCCGAGTGAGGTCACTGTGTCAAACTCTGCCGTGAGACCGGCAAACGATAGTATCAGGGCCGTGACTCCGAGATAGCCCACCACCCTGTACGCCCTGTTGTGTGCGTCCATCTGTCTCGACGAGAGATAGCATCCGAGCCCCGGTGCCACGAGCCAGTAACTGAGCGAGAGACCCGCCGTTACCTGCGAGTACGGCTCGACAGTGAAACTCAGCGCACCGAAACCGGTGGCGAGTACCCCGACTGCGATGACCTTTCTCCAGATGTCGAGGACCCGGTTCTCGCCCATCCGCCTCCACGAGAGCAGTGTGAATCCGGCCAAAAAGAGTAGCATGAAATAGTGCATATGCCGAATCCAGTAGCTGTCGATCCCGGGGCGGATCATCGTCACGAAGGTCATGGCCCAGGCCGCCGGGATCAGACCGATGGGGGCGTACTCTCGAATCATGAATCTGAACGCGGCGGATACGGCAGACGTCTGTGCACGCCTCCTGCCTCCGGTCCGCTCTGGTGGCTGTCCCGGTTACTATCAGGTTGGTCTCTGTGCGTGTCGGTCCTACGGAGTCCGTCGAGTGTTACAACAAACTGAGCGGGCCTACCATCGCCGGTCCCGAAACTCGGTCTGTTCGACCCCTGTGTCGCTCCCTCCATCTTTGACCTGATACTTTTGCGCGGAATCGCAAAACTGTTATTTTCCGCCCGCGGGACAACGCCGGAACTCGGTGGAGTCTCGGGAGGCGCGAGATATCGGGAGTTCCGTCGGCCCACGAGCCAGTATCGGGGTCGCACCCGGTGGTAACGGCCGGTCTGACCCGATAGCGGTGAACGAATCCGAGGTACGGTTCGATGCGGCCCGCGCGCACTGTCGGGGGATGGCTTTCGATGGCACCGTCGAACCGTCTCGCGTTGCCCCGGTAAAACCACCAACAGCCCGATAAATCGCACTGCACTGTGAGCGGACCTCTCAGGGACTAACCGCACACAACTACGGTGACAACAGAGGTGTGTGGGGGTGACCGCGCTGGTGTGGTGCTCTACGGTGACCAGGAACCACGGCTGTGCGACCTGTCCGGACTGTTGTCCCTACCGGGAGGACACGCGCGGCCTGACAACCGGACGATGTGGTTCCACGGGCGAATTGAGACTGCGGAGTCGCCCAACTACCGAAACACACCGAACTCGCCCTGTGGGAGTGGTCATCGGGTCGCCCGGCGGCCGAACACGAACACGAGTAGGGCCATCAGGACGATACCCGCGCTAGTCTCCAGCATGGTCAGGAGTTTCCCGGCTCCGACGGGTGAGTACAGTCCGAAGGTCATAGTCGTGAACGTGAGGACGCTGAAATACAGACTGTCGATTAGCGTCGACACCAGCGCGATGGGTTCGGTCGGTGAGGGATACATCAGTGGCTGCCCCGTCGCCGAGACCCGCAACAGACCCAGCGGGTAGAGGAGCGCCGACCCGACGATGATCGCTACGGTGACCGACAGGACCCGGAACGGACTCTCACCGTACAGGACAACAGCCCGCGAGAGCCGTGCCCGGAGCCATCGACTCCAGTTGCCCTCCCGCCAGTGTTCCTCTGTATGAATATCCTGTCGACGGACGAAATACTGGCTCTGGCGGGAGAGCAACGCGTTTTCCGAGCAGAGCGACTCCAGCTCCTGGTAGGTCGCTTCGGCCTTTGTCAGCGGGTCGATATCGCTCCCCGCGACAGTTGTGTCGCTGGCTTGCCCGCCGTCGGAGCGGACAGCGCCGGACTCTCGTCGCTGCCGCGTCGCGTCGGCGTCGCTATTGTGATCGTAGACACACCGCTCGTCGAGTTCGGTTCCCTCGTTTGCCCGGGCCTCACTGAACACCGCTCCGTAGCTGCGGGTTCGGGACAGTGTCGCGTCGAACAGGTCCGCACGATCAAAAAACGCTCCCTCGAGATTCGCCCCCTCAAGATTCGCCGCCCGGAGGATCGCGTCGCTGCAGTCAGCCGCCCGGAGGTCTGCCCCCTCGAGAGTTGCCTCGCCGAGGTGGATATCGTTCAGCTCCGCCTCCCAACAGTTCGCACCGCGAAGGTCCGCACCCCGGAGGTCGGCATCAACCAGTGTGGCGTCGGCCAGAGAGGCCCCGGTGAGTGTAGCGTTTCGGAGGCCCACCTCGGCCATGTCGGTGTCCCTGAGTGAGACGCCTGCGAGGTCCATCCCGTCCGGGAAGACGGTGCCCCTAACATCTGTCCCGTCGAGTATCTCCCGTGGACCCGTCTCACCGTTCAGGTCGCGCACCTCCGGTGGTGCACGCGCCCTCTCAAGTTGTTCGACAGGCTTTGTTTCGTCTGCCGCGATTTCCTCGTGCCAGATACACCGCTCCCGATCATCCCACGTCTCCCGATAACAACAACTCTCGCGTCCCGATTCGCCGATGTACGTGTACCCGCACCGGTTCGAGTGTACCATTGTGCGTGTCTCTACAATGCCAAAATATCAATCCTGTGGTCGCTGTCGCGCCCGGGCAACGCCGGGTCCGACGCACCAGTTTACGAATGACTACGAGAGTGACCATCTCCGACCTCCTCGGGGGTGAAACCCCCGTGCATCTGGGATTGCTCGCGATTGGATACTGCGGTTCCGGTCGAACTGGATGACGCGAGGCCGGGCCACACAACTGTCTGTTGTCCCCCGGCGGCGGCGCCGCGGTATCGTCTCCAGTCAGATGTTGTCGGCACCGTTCACGTCTCTGAGCAACCACAGCACATCGGCCGTGCTGTCACAGCCCACGTGACGTGCAGTTGACTGTCCTCACGGCGCGGAGAGTGCCGTTTCGACAGTGTGTGAGACAGCGTCGGGGTCGTCGACGATGAACCGGAACACCTGTTGGTCCGTTGCGACCCGGACTCGCCGTTCGAACCCACCCGCCAGGAACGCATCAAGCGGTCGTCCCAGCGCACGGAGGAGACTGTCGCCCGACTCTGTCCCGACCGCTCGAACGTCATCGAGGCTCACGTCCACCTCGGTTGCCCCGAATCGTGCGTCGAAGGAGTGTGGCCTGAACGCGATACGCTGGTTGGTGAGAAACAGTCGACCGCCGCGTGCGATTCGGCGATTCTCCGCGTGGTTGCACGGCCAGGTCTCGCGGACCGACTCGCAATCAGACAGCGAGAGGTCAGACGGGTCTGGAACGTCGAGCCACCGCCAGAGCGGGCCGTCCCTGACTATTGTGGTGTCACTGTCCATACAGACACGATAGCTGTGACGAATAAAAATGCGCTCCGCTGTCTCACAGCACGGAACAGCTGTTGGGTGTCCGCTCAACTCGGCACACTACCTGTGTCTGATTCCGCATCTATGTTGCTCCACTCAGTGGTCGGCGACGGTTGGAACAGGGGGAGTTGACGAGTCGAACGACGGTGTCACGAATCACGAACACAGAGGGCGCGAGCGTCCGAACGGAGCTGCGGAGAGCAGGAACGACCTGTGCCCGTGCAATCGGTGCTGAGCGACACTCCGAGGCGCCACAGGATCCGAGACAGTGAGTCATCAAACAACAGACCCAGCGGGTATCGCCGATATCGGCTCGACAGTCGACAGCGGCGATACGTGGTGGTCAGTCTGTGTCATCGTCGACGTCCAGCATCTGCTCGAGTACCGCCGCCGCGCCCTCCTTCCAGACATCCCGGTTCGCCGAACCACAGTACTCGGAGAGAACACATCGCTTGCAGCCGTCCGTGCAGTCACACTCGGCGATCTGGTCGTACGTCCGCTCTACGAGCGTCTCCAGATTCCCGAACGCCGCCCGCGAGAGTCCTGCACCACCGTCGTGTGCGTCGTGGACAAAGATGGCAGGCCCGTCGGTCCTCCTGTGTGCGTTGGTCGAGAGGCCGCCGATGTCCTGCCGGTCACAGAGAACCGCTGTCGGTAGCAGACCGATGAGCGCGTGTTCGATCGCGTGGAGCGCAGCCAGATACCCCGACGTGAACCCGTCGTCGTCGTCCTCGTCACCATCGGCTTTTTCAACGTGCTCGGGAAGCGCGAGTCGCCGGCGGGCTGGCATCGCCATGAGGAACCCGGTCGTCTCTGTCTCTGGTTCGGGCACCGACGTCTCGAACTCTCGCTTCTGTCCGTCTGCGTCGTACGACTCGTAGTAGTTGTATCCGCGGACGTCCTTCGACACCACCATCGGCCCGACCGCTGCCGGGATATCGATCCCGTCGAAGCTCAGTGTCTTTTTTTGGAGTGTCGACGAGTCGCCACCCACCTCGACTGATTTCTCGTACAGTAGCCTCGTGTACTCCTGGGTCCCCTGGTCGTGATACCGCTCTAACCGTGCGACACCCCGGTCGTAATCGACGTCGTCGACCCGGTAGGTCGTTCCGTTCGCTCGATAGATCGCGTTGGGGTGGGCGTCCCGTAGTGCCGCCCGGAGATCGAGTTCACCGATATCGGCACCGGATATCGTCCTCAGCACGATCCGCTGGCCGGTGTTCCGCAGGCCCGTGCTGTACTGGATGTTGTCCTCACCGGCGGCTCGCCACACGACTGTCTCGTCGAGGTCACGGGTGAGCTGACCCGCCTGTTCGAGTCGGGTGACCGCATCCGGGAACACGTCGCCAAACCACCGCTCGTCTGCCAGGCCGAGCGGCCACTCGTCGGCGGCACACACCAGATGATCGTCTACGATCGCCTCGTTCTCCGGGTTCACGATCGCCTTCTCGAAATCACCGTCGAACAATCTGTCGGGTTCCTCGAGGATTCGCTGATCGAGTGGGTCGTTTCCGCCGACCAGTACGACCAGACACTCGTCGTCACCACGACCAGCACGACCTGCCCACTGGAACGTCTCCATGAGAGAACCGGGATAACCGTCCAGGATAACGACATCCAGTGAGCCGATGTCGACGCCGATACCGAGGGCTGATGTCGACCACACACCGCGAATCGCGCCGGTTCTCAGACCGGTTTCGATATCTGCCCGCGGGGCACCGTTCAGTGACCCGTGGTACGCTCGAACCCGATCCTCGAGCGACGGGTCCTCGATATCCGGTAGCGGCGGGAAATCCGCTGTATCTATCTCCCCGACCGCTTCGGCGACTGTCCGCCCGGACCACTGTGCGTATTTCTCGCAGTTCTGCCGCGTGTTGGAGAAACACGCAACCTGGTAGCCGCGAAGAACGAGCGAACAGAACAGATGCTTCGACTGCACGTGACAGGACCTCCTCTCACCGCCTGTTGCTCCCTGACTGTCCCGGGCGGTGCTGTCGGTGTCTGGCTGCCGGTTCTCGCCTCTCTCCTCATCCCGCATTCGGTCTTTCTCATCTTTTGTGAGCGGTGGATTCCACAGCAGCCAGTGACGCTCCCCGCGACTGCTCCCGTCCTCGTCGACGAGTTCGAACGACGACGACTCCTGTCCGGTGACTGTCGCTGCGTGTTCGATCGCGTTCGCGATGGTGGCGGATGTACACACGTACTGTGGATCCTGGCCGAACCGCTCGGCAAGACGGTTGAGACGCCGGAACACCAGCGAGATCTTGGACCCGAAGATACCGCGATACGAGTGAACCTCGTCGACGACCACCTGGGTCAACTCCGAGAACAGCCACCGCCAGTTTCGCGATGACTAGCCCACGGAAGCAGTGACGTGTGCGCCATATCCGGTGTCATCAGTACAATATCCGGCCGTGTCTCCCGTTTGAACGTGCGTTTCTCGGAACGCCCGAGACCGGAGTGATACCGACGGACAGTCCCACGACCCCCGGACTCGAGGCTGCCCGCGAGCGCCTGTAGCGTCTCCTCCTGATCCTGCAAGAGCGCGTTCTGTGGGGCCAGGTACAGTGTCTTCCCGTTGTCTGCAACGGCACGTTCCAGTGCAGGAACAGCGTAGCAGAGTGTCTTTCCTGACGCGGTCGGCGTCGCGACAACCAGGTTCCTCCCGGCGTGAATGTGGTCGATTGCTTCGGCCTGGTGGTCGTAGAGGCGGTCGATTCCCTCGGCTGTGAGGGCCCGCTCGACGGTGTGGTGGATATCGACGGACTCGAAGCCCGGACTCTGTGCGGGGACGACACGGTAGGCCTCGTCCTGTCTCTCGTAGAACCCCTGGCCGCGGAGCCACTCGACAGTGGCAGACATGTCACCGAGAACATCGTCGGCCTCGTTGTCTGATCCAGTTGCCACAGCGCCATCGTCGGTATCATCTAACACCTCAGCCCGGTCGTTCGATGGGCTGGACTCGTCGGAGGGCATGAGTACTGTATAGATATCGCCGAAAATAAAGACGAGGTATCAGGGACTTTCGAACTGACCCATCTCGGGACGATGGAGGGGAGTTACTCGAACCTGGACCCGACAGGAGAGAGCAGTCGCCGTCTCCGAACGGCGGTCAGTCGTCTGCCGGGGGCTGTGCGCCCGTGGCGCTCGTACCGGTCACGCCGGGCTGGTTCTCGGACTCTAGACGTGCGCTGAACCCGTCGGCATCGAAGCTCACCGTCATAGACGTGACGACGGTGTGGAACTGCTTGCAGTGGTTGCCGTCCGACGCGATGTTGATAGTCGACTCGACCAGTCCGGCCGCCTCGAGATCCTCCAGTCGCCGGTACACCGTTGCCTTCGATGCTCCGGTCGCATCGATCAGTTCGCGACCGGTGCGGGACTCCTCGACGACAGCCTCGAAGACACGGTAGGTGTACTCGTCACCGAGGAGCTCCAGCAGGTCGTCTGCCTCGACTGTCTGCTGGGTTGCCTGTTCGGACGTGGACGTTGCGGTGCTGTCGGGAGTCGTCGGCGGGTTCGTGGGAAGACGGGTCGACTGTTGCATATCTATATCCATGCCCTGTCTCCCCCTGACTCTGTATGCTAGGTATCTGCATCAGCCCGACTCTAGCTATACAGACACCGGTACAGGATCACAACTCCCGCCCGAATGAGTGTACGTCCGGACACGGCGATACGCTCGTGGGTGGTGATTGCACCGTCGATACACCACACTCACACACACTTGAGAGGATGACCTGCGGTTCGGGGCGATACACACGAGGAATCACGAGGCCGGAGAGAGTCGCAGAAGGGGGAATGACGACCGCTCGATCGATTCAGTTGTTCCAGACGCGCCACGAGCTCGTCTTCCAAGCGATCGACTCCGGGGTCTGGCTGTCAGTGTTCGCGATTCGGCTCTCCGAACCGTCGGAGTAACGAGAGCGTGCGGCGAGACAGGTTACGGGGTGTCTATCGTCGAGACCAGTGCCGCGGCGACGGCACCGACGAACGTTCCGAGCCAGAACAGCACGACGCGGTAGACCAGAACGCCCGCGCCGACACCCGCGGCCTGGAGTCCCGTGACTGCGACGATCAGCGTGGTTAGTGCCGCCTCGAAACTGCCCGGACCGCCGGGGAGCGGCACCGCCGTCGTTGCGAACGCGACCGGCAGTACCGCAGACAGGACCGGTGGCGAGACGGTCAGTCCGACGGCATCGAAGGCCGTCCACAACGCGTCGACGGAGCAGGCGTAGGTGACGACGAGCGCGGCGAGAACGACCGCCACGTTACGCCGCGGACCGCGAGCGACTCGCACCATAGCCACACCAAAGCCGACGAGTCGCTCGTCGACCGTCTCGCGACCGGGGGCTGGAACCCCCGGGAGACGGCCGGCAGTCTGCGCGAGTCTCGTGAGCACGGTAGTAGTGAACGCGCGAACACGGTCACGTGCGGTCCAGATACCGAGGAACACGCTCACGAGGAGCACGAGCAGACCGGCGGTCGAGAGCGCCGCAATCTGGAGTGTCTCACCGACTGCCGTCGTCACGAGGAGCACACTGATGCCGGTAACGGCGAGGACGAGTGCGAGGAGAGCATCGAGGGTGTCGACGCTCAGGACCGCGCCACACCTCACCTCGTAGTTTGCGTCCGGCCCCTAAGAGACGAACAGCCCCGCAAGTGGGCTGCCACCGACCTGTCCGGAGGGGGCCACGTTGTTCGAGCACGTCACCAAGAGCTGGAACGCGACCGCTCGCGGGACCGACACCGGATGGCCCAGAATCGCAAGCGCCCGCCCGATTGCTGCGCCACGTGCTGTGAGCGGTCCGGCAACGAGCACGATAACGAGTGCGAACCCTCCGGGACTGGTCTCCCCGGGTGCGCCGACGATTCCCCCGACACCAACGAGCCACAGGGTTACCGCCAGAAGAGCCAGCGCGAGCGCGAACCACGGCAACGACTGGCGTGCGTGGCAGAGGACCGACTCGCGCGTGGCTGTCATACGAGATGTACACCTCTCGTGGCAATTGAACGATGCTGACATCCTCCGACAGCCGAAACCGCGGGGTTCCCACACCGGGGATGAATCCACGAGCAG
>KE356579.1:1347364-1348392 GCA_000416085.1 halophilic archaeon J07HX64
TTTAATAGTTGCCTTTCGGGACCCGACGCCGACGGTCGCCGCTCAGTCGTTGTTCTGGAGCCGCGCAAACAGCGCCTGCACGTCGAAGATAGAGACACGGTCGCTCGCGCCGTTCGAGAAATTGAACTGCTCGGCGTTTGCCTCGAGTTGCTGGTTGTTGCGGTTGTCGAACAGCGTCTGGACATCCATAATACTGAGTTCGCCGTCGCCGTCGAGGTCCTCGTACCGGCCGTCACAGTCGAGATCCCGCGGCCGGTTCCCGGTCACTGCTGGCGGTGCGAACGGCTGGTTGTCGTCCCACTCGATATCCAGGTCGAGCTCGATGAAGTTCTGATTGGGCACACTGGAGGGCAGTCCGAGCTGATCGTTCAGACTGATACACGTGAAGTCCCCGATACACACCTCCGTGTTGCCGGTAGCCTCGGGGACAGTGAAGCTGTTGCTCACCACTCGGACCGCCGGGTCTGCACAGCCGAGTGTGGCGGCCTCCCCGGACAGATCCTGGCTCTCGCCGGTCGTCAGCTGTATCTCCTGGCCCCCGTTGATGTTGAGCGTGAAATCGAGTTCGAAGCTCACCTCGGCACCGAGTGCCGACGCGGTCCCCGTCACGAACGCCTCGATAGACAGGTCGATGCTCCCCGTCACGAGCGGCCCGTTCTCCGCCTCGGGGTCGTACACCCCACTGATACTATCCGCCAGAACAGTTATCTCGGTCTCGTCGTTGAAGCTTATCTCCTCGACGATGTCGATATCACCCGCATCGATAAACTGACCCGGGTCGACATCGGGGAACGTGATATCGTCCGACTGCCAGGTGCTGTCCTCGTAGATCTCCCCGTTGATGATGATGTCGCCGTCGATATTCCCTAGCTGGATGCCCACCGCCGAGTCCTCGTCGTCGGGGCTCTCGGCTTTGATTATCAGAAACCCGCTGCCGACTGTGGCGGTGAACGTCGCCTCGACATCCTCGTCCTGCCCGGTGACAGGGTCATCCCCCCGCACAGCCCCGGCTCCGAGCCCTGCCACCC
>KE356579.1:1348442-1349862 GCA_000416085.1 halophilic archaeon J07HX64
CTCTGGTGGGGATGTTCGCTATCGACCCACGGAGGCAACTTTCCCGTCGTTGGTACTCTGGTTTGTGCGCTCCTCGTTGGGACTTGCCCTCTCGGGAGAGTGTGGTGACTCCGACCAACTGTGGTCGTCCCAGTTGAGGCGCACGGGCCGTGCCATCAACCCTGTCTCAAACTCCGTGCCAGTCTCTCGTTTGAGGAACGTCTGCGAGGCGTCCAGATCTGCGTGCCCCTCGTAGCCACACGAACATCGGAACACGTCCCCACGACGTTCTGTCTTCATTTGCTCACCACACTCAACACACGTTGCCGTGGTGAACGCCTCTGACGCTTCATGAACACTCATCCCGTACTCTTCGGCAGTGTCCTCAAGCCGATCAACAAATGATCGGTGCGCCCAGAATTGGTGGATCTTCTCGTTCACCTCTGGGTGCCAGTGCGTCTCAAGGACATCGGTGAGGTCACCCACGTGCACCGTCGCCACACCCTCCTGATGAAGTCGCTCCACAAGGTCACGGACAAGCGCATCCTGTGCGTGGTTACGGCGACGTGTCCGTTTCCGGTACAGTCGACGAATCCGCTGGCTGCTGTACCGTCCCTCGCGAAGTTTCGACTGCAAGCGGGCGATCTCTTCGGTTGTCTCGCGAAAATCAGTGAACAAGTCGCGTCCTTCGTAGAGGGACTGCTGGCCGGTCGTGGTGGTGCAGGCGACGAGATTGTTCGCGCCCACATCCAGAGCAGCCGACTCCTCGGCTAGTGGTGAATCCTGTCGAGAATCAGGCACAGTGACAGGCTGAAAGGCTCTGAATGTGTCGTCGATCTCGTCGTACTGGATTTCTAGTCGGCCTTGTTCACCGTCCCACTTCGGGTCGCCAACAACTTCCAATCGGAGTCGGTCGTGGTAGCCAAGTCCGTATTTGTCTTTCAGGTCTTGACCGACTGGGATTTCAACCCGCGATCTCTCTCCGGTTTCCAGCGTGTACTGGTCGTTGCGGATGAGTGTCTGGAGTTCGCGTCCATTGTCCTCGTTGCCCCAGTAACCGGGAGGTGACGCGTCTTCCCCGTCTTCACGTAGTGAGAAGAACGACTGCCACGCGGATTTGTTCTTCCGGATGATCTGTTGAGCAGTCGCGGAGCCGAGGGTGCCGACGTACTGTTTCCGGTAGTCGGCGGTATCCCAGACGGACTCATCATCAAAGAAGTTCTGGCGACGTTCGTAGGTGAGTTCGTTCCAGAGACTGGCGGAGGCGTCCAACAACTCGCGGAGCAATCGCTCGTCATCCGTTGTGAGCGGTCTGACCGCGAACGTATTAGTTCGCCTCACGACAACAGATTTTTGTAGCGCTCTGGTTAAAGGTCTTTTGGACGATGAGACCAAACATCGACATCACCCACGCGCTGGCAGGCGAGTGAAAGACTACAAG
>KE356579.1:1349912-1356181 GCA_000416085.1 halophilic archaeon J07HX64
GTTTCGTACTCGTTATCTCGTACCAGACCCGGATTACAATCGAACTGACCGCCGACGGTAATACGGGGTAGCAAGAGACAATACGACCGGACACGAACGTCTGCCATGTCGCTGCACGACACAATCGCGGGGCTGGCGCTGGTCGACAACCACGCCCACCCCATCGAACCCCTCTCGCCCGCCGGGATCGAGGAGACGTTCCCGGGTATCTTCACCGAGGGGGCTCTCGCCACTCGTGATGCACGGCACACGCTCAACTACCGGGCCGTGCTCGGGGTACTGGCCGACCGGTTCGGCGCCGACCCGGACGCCGAGGCCGAGTTGCTCGCATGTCGGGGCGATGTCGAGCACAGCGAGTACACCAGCGAGTGTATCGCCGCGACGAACACCGAGGCCATCCTCGTCGACGAGGGGTTCCCCGGGATGCCGGCCAGGGAGTTCGCCCGCCACACCGACGCGGATGTGTACCCGATGCTCCGTCTTGAACCGGTTATCGAGGAGTTGCTCTCCGAACACGGCGAGTTCGCCGCGTTCGAGACGGCGTTCCGGGACCGGGTAGAGGAGGCCCTCGACGGGGAGTACGTCGCACTAAAGACGATCGCCGCATACCGCCGCGGACTGGATATCGGGCCTCGTGACCGTGCGGACGCACGCGCCGGTTTCGCCGACCTCCGCAGAGACTGGGACGGCCGGGTCGACCACCCACGGTTGCTCGATTACTGCCTGCATCTTGCACTTTCGATCGCCGGTGAGTACGGCTCACCGGTCCAGTTTCACACGGGTTTCGGCGACCCTGACGCCCATCCCCGGCTGGTGAACCCGACTCACCTCGTCGAGTGTATCGAGACACACCCCGAGACGGACATCGTCATGCTGCACGGTGGGTACCCGTACGTCGGACAGGCCGCCTACGTCACCGCGACGTACCCGAACGTACACCTGGATCTCTCGCTCGCGATACCGTTTGCACAGCACGGTGCCTCGCGGGTGCTCTCGACCGCGCTGGAGCTGGTTCCGACGACGAAGCTCCTCTACGGCAGTGACGCTTTCCACACCCCCGAGCTGTTCGTCCTCGCCGCACGACGGTTCAGGGAGTGCCCTCACCGAGACCCTGAGGGGAATCGTCGAGACAGGGATCATCTCCGAGACCTACGCCGAGACTGCCGCCCGGCAGATCCTTCGGGAGAACGCAATCGAACTGTACGGTCTGGACTGATACTGTCGGACAGGGGTACCTGAACAGCTACGGGGCGCCCGGGCGGGAAACTCCGTGACAGATTGCCTCTCCCCGGATATCGGCTGCGGAGTATCCTGTCCGACAGTAGGAAAAACAGACAGTGTATCCACGGGCGGGACGCCGTCGACAGAACAGATTCACCTGACGGGTGAGTCTGTCTCCGCTCCGCTGCCCGACAGCGGGCACGAACCGGGCAGGCCGATACTCGCCTCCTCAGGCGAGCCCGAGCTGTCGGACAGACAGCTCCAGCATGATCGCAGCACCCTCGACCACCGAGTCACGCTCGACGAACTCCCAGGGCTCGTGCGAGAACCCCCCGGCAGGACCGTACTCGACGAGCGTCGGCAGGCCCGTTGCCGGGTGGATCGCGGCCGCGTCGGTTACTCCGGGTGCGACGGTCACACCGGGGTCGTACCCCACGGTCGACTCCGTCGCGGCGAGCGCTCGGGCGACCAGTGGGTGCTCGCGCGCCGACGGGCGAGACTCGGCGATCGCAACGGGTGGAAAGAACTCTGCCGGGTCGACCGTCGCCGTGACAGACCCGCGGTCGTCCGTCGCGTCGGCGTGTGCCTCGACCGCCTCCTCGAACTGCTCGCGGATCTCGTCGACACCATCGGGATACCCCTCCCACCGTGGGAACCGCACGTCGAAGGTGGTCTCACACCAGTCCGGGACGGCGTTCACGCCGGCACGTCCGATCTGGCCCTCATCGTCCCGGGTCACGTCGCCGCCGACGATAGTGGTTCCCGCGGCGACGGTCAACTCGCCGAGCAGACGGTCCTCGACGAACGGCGCACCGATTCGCTCGCGGAACGCGTCGCTGTCGGTCGCCGCGAGCGCCGTTGCCACCCTGAGGACGGCGTTCTCTCCGAGATGGGGTGTCGCGGCGTGTGTCGACTCCCCCTCCGCCCGGAGGGTGACCCAGGCCAGACCGCGGTGGCCCACCGCCGGCACGAACCCGTAGGACCCGTCGAGGACCACAACCGCGCCCTCGGGGTCGGGGAACCGCGAACCGAGCCAGCCGTCACGGTCGCCCCACCCCGCGAACGCCTTTGCACCGACCTGTGAGACCTCCTCCCCGACGAGATGCCCGTGGACGAGTGTGCCACCCAACTCCGTTCCGTCAAGACCCTGTTCCAGCGCGAGTAACGCGCCGGCGAGACAGACGATAGACGCCTTGTTGTCGAACGCGCCGCGCCCGACCAGTGCCGCCCGTTGTTCCTCCTCGCGGCGTGTCCACACCTCGTCGTAGGCGTCCCGGACTGTCCGGCGCTCGGTGTGCCCGTCGACGGTGAGCGCGACTGTCCCCGGGTCGACCCGACGAACAGTCCCCGACGAGAGGTTGCACGGTTCGCCGTCCGGCCAGTCGCTCGATTGACCTGTTGCGACTGTGTCTGTGTGGCTCGTACAGACAAACAGTTCCTCGCCTGTGCCCTCGAGTACGGCGTGGCAGTTCTCTCGCCCTGGCTCGACAGGCCTCGCTGTCAGGGTCGCGCGGGTGGTTTCCTCCGTCAGGAACTCGTACAGCGCTCCGACCGTCGTCTCGGGGTCGTCGTGTGTCCCCTCTGTGCCGGTCACACTCTGTCGTCCCACCAGCGCCGCGAGGAGTCCCACCAGTTGCTCCTCGTGGTCCCGTATCCACGCTCGCCCGCGCTCGATTACCGCACGTTCCGCCGCCGACAGACCGCCTCCGGGTTCCTCGCCGTCCATACTACGTCTGTATCGGTCCGCTGCCTGTTTGCCGTTCCGGTTCGCGCTGGGGTCGCCTGTCCCCCCATTATTCGATAGAACGACCGACTGTCGATCCTCTGGCGAACACGTGTGGAACGCCCGATGGCACGTTGCTCAGAACGCCCGCAGGAGGTAATCCGCGTTCCACTCGCCATCCTCGTCGACAGATGCCTCCCACTCGCTTCGCTTGACCTCGAGGTAGGACCGGTGAAGCGTCTCGCCCAGCGCCTCCCGGAGGACGCCTGACGTCTCGAACTCGTCGAGTGCCTCGGCGAGTGTCGTCGGCAGGCGTTCGATGCCGCGGTCCGTGCGCTCCGCGTCCGCCAGTGCTGTGGGGTCTCGCTGGACCGGTTCGCCGGGGTCGAGTTCCCGCTCCACGCCGTCCATTCCCGCAGCCAACAACCCAAGCAAGACGAGATACGGGTTCGCGGTGTTGTCACAGGGTTTGTACTCGAGTCGGGTCGTATCCTGCGGGTTCTCCGAGTGTGCCGACGGAATCCGGACACACCCTTCACGGTTGTCACGGCCCCACGCGGTAAACGCGGAGGCCCACATTCCCGGCCTGAGTCGGTCGTACGACTGAACGGTCGGCGCGGTCAGCGCCACCAGCGCGGGTGCGTGGTCGACGACCCCTGCAACAAACTGTCGGCCGAACCTGCTGAGATTATACCGCGAGTCACCGTCGGGGTCGGCCAGCACGTTCCTGCCATCCTGCCACAGTGACAGGTGGACGTGACAACCGCTCCCGGGCATCCCGTCGAAGGGCTGGGGGGCAAACGTGGCATCGACGCCGTGCTGGTTGGCGATTGCCCGCACTGTCGATTTGTACAGCACGTGGTTGTCAGCGGCCGCCACACCGTCGTCGTGTTCGATGACGAGTTCCTGCTGGCCGGGCCCGTACTCGGGATAGTAGTTCGACAACCCGAGCCCCTGTGCGTCGAGTGCATCGACCGTATCGAGGATAATCTCGTGGGCACTGTCCATTCCGTCCACCGCGAAACAGGTGCTGTCGTCGTACGGCTCGATACCGTCCTCACCCTGACGAACGAGATAGTACTCACCCTCGAAGGCGGCCGACGGCGTCACGTCGAGACCCTCGAGAAAGGCTCGGAGTTGGGACCGCGGGTCCGCGTCCCACGCCGTTCCGTCGAGTTCGTACATATCACACAGCATCGTTGCTGTTCGGTCGGCGTACGGTGTGGTGGTGAACGTCTCCGGGTCGGGCCGCAACCGGACCTCACCGACGGGTCCGAAACTCCCGCCGTCAACCAGGGCGTCCAGGGCATTGAACGACTGCATCCCCTTTGTGACGTTGGCACCCTCCTCGAATACCGTGTCCAGATCGTCTGCTTCGAGTACCCGTCCTCTGGGAACACCGCTGTTGTTTACGAACACCAGGCGGAGTAGTTTGATATTCTCTGCGTCGATAGTCCGCTCGATTGTCGGTCTGTCCATTGTACTGTAACGTTTCGGTTCGCGAGCTATCGTCCACACAAGCCGATGGATGCGTCCACAATCACCCGTCTGGCCGATGTGGGGTTACCGAGGTGTACGCAACAGTTCGGATTAAATGTTTGGAGTCGACCACTGTCCAGATCGGCCGAGTCCGATGCACGCGAACGTTCGAAACCATGCTTCGGCGGAGTCAGGTCGACGTGGTGGAACTCTGTGACAACCGGGTCGGTGCGTGTCCGGGGACCCTCGAAACGCCGGGAACACTGTCAGCGGTTCCTGAACCGGTCGAGTCCTGCACAGCAGTTGAACTGATCTCCCGAATGTCGCTCACACAATCAGCCGTTTCGAACTCCGAGTAAGCGCGACACCGACAGCACAGAACCGTCCGATACGGGACGTCGTAACCGAGTCTATCGACCCACATCGACAGTCACTCCCGGGCAGTTACTTTACCGAGTCCCCCAGTATCTGTTGCAGACGAGGAAACGCCAGTTGACCCGACAACAGTCACCTCCTTCGCAAACAACCGGGTCCTCTGTCGGTCGTCGGCTGTGGCGAGTGTAGACTCACAGATCTTTTGTTCTGTATTCACGGCCTCCTCACTCCGCGGGAGGGGAATGTAGTGCGACCCCATCGGCGTTGGCTAGAACTGTATATCTGTCACAGAGAGTGTCCTGTCTGAGGAGAGTAGCTCTTTGTTTATGATGTTCGTCTCACCCGGGAGTATCATCCGTTTCACAACGCTCGCTGCACCGGGGGCCTGCATGAACCCGTGCCCACTGAATCCACACACGTGAACGATACTCCCTGTTTGCTCGATTATCGGGATCCTGCTCGGTGTCATAGCGTAATGGCCCGTTCTGACCTCGTCGACAGACGCGTCCGAGATCCGATTGTACGTCTCGGAGCCGTATTTTTTCAGTAGATGACCGTACGAGTCGTCTGCCCGCTTGCTGTGGAAGTGACCGCCGGCGTAGAGCGTGTTGTTGTGGCCGGGTAGCATGTAGAACCCGGTGTCGATATCGACCACCAACGGCATCTCTGGGTCGACTGTTCTATCCAGAACGGCCAACTTTCGCGTGCTCGACTCGACAGGTAGTGTCTCGCCTGTGAGCTGTGCGATCTCGTTTGCCCAGATGCCGGAGGCGTTGATCACAGTGTCTGAATACTCCGTCGAGTCGGTTGTCTCCACCCTGCACCGGGTCCCCTCGTCTTCTATCGCAGTAACCTCCTCACCCGTTCGTATACGGACAGTGTTACGCTCACACAGGTGTCTGATGCTGTCGACAGTCCTCGTGGAGTTCGAGACAGCCGATATCGGCGAGAACAACCCGGTCTGGTAGCTGTCTATCTCCTCGGTGGTGAACTCCCCCGGGTCGACCGGTTGCCGTATCTCGGCGGGGAACCCGTTCGATATCTGTCGGTACCGCTCTCTCTGTAGGGTGCTCGAGGTTTCGTCGTCGTTCGTGAGAAAGAGATATCCGTTTCTCCGGAACCCGGTCGCAGACGTTTCGCTCAGCGTCGACCAGAACTGGAGTCCCTTGTGTGCCAGATACAGATTGATCGGATGTCTGTACACCGTTCGTATACCGTACCCTGCAACCGCAGTTGACTGGCTACCGACACTCTCACCTTTCTCGATTATATCTATCTGATAGTCGGTCCCGGATCCGGCAGTGCTCCGGGCCAGCGAGAGTCCAGTTACGAGCCCAATGACACCACCGCCGATTATACTCACCTTCCTACTCATACCCATGTATGATACACTACACTCGATAGTCATAGCTGTATCGACAGTGGCTCAATCTGAACACCGCCAGTTGCAGTGTGGTCAGAGTTTAATCTT
>KE356579.1:1356231-1357887 GCA_000416085.1 halophilic archaeon J07HX64
GAATGAAAGGAGAATGCCCCGGGGGTCGTACGGAAATCCTCGATTTCCGTGATGAACGTTGGACACCGTCCAACGAACCTGCGAGCGGGCGATGCCCGCGAGCAGCTGACGAGAGACGCAGTCTCTCGAACCAGTTGATCCCGAGGCAGTCCACACTGCGGTTCAGGTCCCGATATGGCGACAGTCAGCTATCAGAACGTGAACTACGACGCCGGAAATCAGTCCACACTGTTCAGATTCGGATTCGACCACGATACAGCACGATACGGTGTGCTTGTCGATGCCGGACCGGGACTCGACCTGGCCTCCCGGTTAGGTGAGAGCGAGTATCTCTCGGCGACGCTCCTCACGCATGCTCATCAGGACCACATCGCCTCACTCGAAAGCGTTCTCAGAGACGGCGCAGCTATCTACGCGTCCCCGGAGACAGTCACCATCCTGGAGCAACTGCTGGCCGTCGACGCGGAGAGACTCGGTTTCTCTGACCCGGACGCAATCACCGCGCAACTCCACGCCCTGGACTCGACGTGGACCAGCGTCGTTCAGGATATCGAGGTGCGACCAGTTCCGGTTGGCCACGCGCCCGGTGCAACCGGGTTTCTGCTCCGGTTCGACGGGACGAATCACATCCTCGTCACCGGTGATTTCACACGACACGATGTCGCTGGCAACCCCGGGTTCGACCCGACGTTCGGTGCGACACATCGCGCAGAGGAAACGGTAGCCACGGAACAGTCGGACCCGGCGAGCGGGGGGCTCACAGTCGGGACCCTCCACCTGAACGCTCCTACCAGTGAGAACTCCCGCACGGAGCTCCAGGCAGCCGTCGAGATGATTTACGAGCGAGTCACAAGCGGTTCACAGACAATCGTCACGACGAGCGCGCTCGGTGGTATCCACGTCGCCCGGATGCCCGACGCGCTTCAGCGCGAGCAGGCACACTCTTTCGAGATCAGGCTCGTCGGCAAAGTCGCCTCGGTGTATACAGCTCTCGACTCCGGGTGTGAACACGTGACAGCCGTGGCGGAGTTCGAGACATCCGGCGAGCATCTCGCCCCTGGCACCGTGACAATCGCCGGCCCGGAGGACGCGTCGGCGGGCTCTGCGGCCCGGTTGCTGGAGGTCGCGAATCAGGACGCCGGAAACACGACGCTCGTCCAACTACGCAGCGCGGGCACAGACCCCGTTGAGGAACCCCGGCTCACGACTGATACCTTCGAGTACAGCCTTCACCCGTCCGCGGACGAACTCGAGGCGGTCGTCGAAACAATCGAACCGACTCAGCTCGTCGTGAACCACACCACCGACAAAGACGAACTGGACGGGTGGAAAGCAGACGCCCGCGACCTCGAGACGTCCGTCTGGGCGGCCTACAGGTCTGAGCGGTACAACCTGTTTGCGGACGGCAACTTTCTGCCACCACCGTGTGTCAGCGGGAACTGGACAAACGCGATTCTCAGACGCGAGGACAGTCGTCTCGAACAGACTGTCTCCACGGAGACTCTCCCGGCACTCGGTTCGTGGCGCGTCTCGCTGGCCCGCGAGGGACTCGAAACCGAGACGCTTCTGGACGGGACCGTGACCAGTCACGACAGCGAACGCTACTCTGACACGTCGGGCGAATCGATTGTCGAACTCGATGCTGCGGTGTACCGT
>KE356579.1:1358859-1365148 GCA_000416085.1 halophilic archaeon J07HX64
TCTTCGCGGAGACGCTCCGGGACGGACCCTCGCGGCAGTCGACGGCACTGGTCTCGAACAGTCGGTTAGTGTCGTCGAACACAGCCCGCTGGCACACTGCTCGCGACGGCATCGTCTGCGGATGGCACCCGGACACAGGTGCTCGTCGACCTGCTCAGCGACAGACTGGGGGTGCCGTCACAGACAACGGTAGAGCACACGTCCTCGCGACTCACCCCCCGACTGAGATGTGTCGCGGCTCTCGTCGAGAGTGATACCAACACGTTCGACTCTCCCTCCGAGGTGGTACAGGCCGCCCTCGAAGCGACGCTGATTCGCACAACCTCCGCGGATTGACCTCCCCCGGGTGAACGCGGAGTGATTCAACGAACTACCGGTGTCACTCTCTTTATTTGCTCGGCGAAACCAAACCGGGTCAGGCGCTTCGCCGTGACCACACAGTGGGTCGGGGGAGCCGCATCTGTGCCTGCGGAGACTACATCCACTGTTGGTTCCCACACGGCATCCGCACAGTGCGTCGTGGAATCAGGAATCCTCGGGATCTGTGGAGAGTGACCCCCTCGCATGATGATGAGACTCGCGGACTCTCGAACCAGTTGACCCCGAGACAGTTCACTGATCTTACAACTACGATCCCTTTCTTGATATCATACAAAGCCATTATAACTCATCGAGTAGTATAAAAATCGTGCCAGAGAGCTCGGAAATTAGTTTCTGGAGGGAGGTTCTGGGCGTCAGTATCTCAAAGCTTATCAATACTATCGGAGTGATACTGTTGATAATTATACTGAACTCCGAGTTCAGTGTGTCCGAGATCGGGGTTTTCTTTTTTTTCTTTGTTCTGGTTGAGTTTCTATCGAACTTTGTGGCCGGTGTGGCGAAGGCGGTCAGAAAGCGAGTTAGTGGGAACACCGGCAAGCGTCCAGAGTATCTGGTTGTTGGGATTCTCTTTGCGGTTGTGTTTCAGTTTATCATGTCTTCACTGCTACTCGTGACATTCGTCTATCTACCCGAGAACCTGTTACCGGACACGGCGGGTATGGCGAACCTGGGTCTCGTTTTAGCGTCGATCTCTTTGCTGTTCACTCAATCACTTGGTAAATTAATGCTGAACTATAACTCCGGACTGGGTCATCCCAGTCGCTCCGAGTGGGTCGGAAGGGCCGTGCCCGGCGCACTGTTTTTTGTCTCAACTGTTGTCGTCGTGTACATGGGATACGGTCTTTCGAGTATCTTTCTCGTTGGATCTCTGGGATACCTGTTTAGCGCGTTACTCATGTTCTACTTCACGAGGCCAAATCTGATGACCGTACCGTCGCGTGAGGATGCTAAATCTATAATGAGATTTGGGAAATGGAGTATACTGAGTCGAATCGCCTCGAACATCTACGGCAGTGCTGACGTCCTGATACTGGGGATACTCGTAACCTCAACGTCCGTCGGATACTATCAAAGTTCAAACGACTTGGCCCAACTGGTGTACGTGGTCCCGTACGGAATCTTCGCGGTAATGTCTGTGAAGGTTAGTGGACTGGATGCCGAGTCTCGAAAAGGTGACATAATATCTATCGTAGAGAGTTCGATGAAGATCTCGGCGGTCATCCCGGTTATGCTACTGTTTATCTCCATTGGCTTCGGCGATATAGTGATCGAACTGGTGTACGGGTCGTCGTTTACCGACGCATACTACTACTTTATCGGTTTGCTTGTCATCGAGGTGCTGTCGAGTTACAGGAAACCGATTGTCGGTCTCAACGAGGGAACCGACAACCCGCAGATACCGTTTTACTCCAACACATCAGCAATCGTAGTAAACTTTGTATCTGTTATCCCTCTCGTCCTGTTGTTCGGTGGCATTGGGGTTGTACTCTCGACGATACTATCCGGAATAGTTCGACTCGTCGCGATCATCTGGATGAGTCGAGAGTACATGAGACACGTAGACGTAGACGCAACCTTTGCTTACTGTTACGTAGTCGGAACGGCCCTCCTCTCTCTTGTTCTCGTGGTAAAACGCTATACCGGGTTGGGGTTGTTCGAGGAGCTCTCGCTCATCGCCGCGTTTGTTTTTCTTTACCTTGTCGTCTTATACTATCTGATAGACATAGATCTGGAGTAGTCTGCACGGTCATACCGAGCGTCGGGCACTGAACTGTCATTGAACTGTCTATGAACACGTACGACAGACCGGGTGACGTACAGCACTCCGCCGGGTCAGAGTGGGCAGACCACCCCCCGTACAGGAACTCCCCTCGGATCGGCGGTACAGTTGACCGAGGATCGTGAACTCTCGGGGGCAGTGCCCTCTCGTGATGACGGGACCCACAGACTCTCGAACCACCTGTCCCCGAGGTAGTTCACGGACGGCACTTCGCAGACGGTTCCCGCCGCGTACACGATCCGCAGATAGCGCGAACAAAGAGTGATCAGAGATCACCCGGGCAGACGACGCGGAACGCCGTCGGCGCCGAGAGTCGCTCAGGATAGACGCTCTGTCTCGGTAGCCGTTTCCGACGTAGGCGGTAGCGCGGCGGCGCTACTCGCCGATTATACTCGTGAGGTGTTCCGTAACCTCGTCCACATCGACCTGTTCCTCGTCGCCGGACCGCATGTCTCTGACGGTCACCTCGTTGTTCGAGAGGTCGCGCTCACCGACGACGATCGCCCACGACGCGTTGATGTTGTCCCCGTAGTTGAACTGGGCACTCAGTCCTCGGTCGGCGAGATCCGTCTCGACGACCAAGTTACTCTGCCTGAGTTGCATCGCGAGATCGAGCGCCTCGTCGCGAACCGAGTCGGAGACGTTCGCAACGAACACATCTGTTGAGATCTCCTCTGTCGGCCACTTTTGTTCTCGCTTGAGGAGCTCGCGGGTGGTAGAGTACCCAAACGCGAATCCGACGGCCGACACCTCCCGGTCACCAAAGAGTCCAACGAGGTCATCGTAACGGCCGCCGCCAAACAGTGCCCGCAGTTCGCCTTCCGTGTCGAACGCTTCGAACACGAGACCAGTGTAGTAGGCGAGTCCCCTGACAATCGAGAGGTCGAGCCGACACATCGAGGCAACACCGTACGATTCCAGCGCATCGGCGAGGTCCTGCATCCGGTCGATTGCCTCGATTGTCTCCTCGTCATCGGGAGCTTTCCCACGGAGTTCCGAAACAGTCTCCTTGATCGGGCCGCGGATCGAGGTCAACTGGTCGACCTGGTCGGCTGCGGCAGCACTGACACCTCTATCATCTAGTGCTTCGGTGAACTCCTGTGTACTCAGCTTTTCTTTGTCGTCGATGACCTGCATCACCTCGACAGTATTTTGAATACCGTTTGCCTCGAGAACTGATTCGAGCAGATTCCGGTCGTTGATCAGGAACTCGACCTGGTCTTCGACACCGAGGCGACGGTAGATAGTTGCCGCACAGGCGATGACCTCTGCATCGGCCTCGACCGACTCGATATCGAAGATATCGATATCTGTCTGGAAGAACTCGCGGTCACGGCCTTTCTGGACGTTCTCGTACCGCCACCGCTTCGAGGTGTCAACCCACTTTACAGGCGTGTTCAGGTCCTTTCGTTCCTGGACCATGCGTGCCCTGGTTGGGGTCTGCTCGGGGGTGAGCGTCACACGACGTCCACCACGGTCCTCGAAGCTGTACGTCTGGTCCAGCAGTTCCTCTCCTGATTTCACCTCGTACAGCCGTGTCCGCTCAACGGCGGGTGTGTCGATCTCCCGGAAGCCAAAGTCCTTTGCGGTCTGTTCGACGGTGTCGATCACGCTCCTCCACGACGAGAACTCGCCGGAGTACCGGTCGTAGAAGCCTTTCAGGCTCGTGATGTTATTCATACTGTTTGTGTTTTTTCGCGTTTTGAATCGGCCCAGTTTGCTAACAGCGCCCTCGATCTGTTTGTACGTGAGTTTGTTCTCATCTGCCGTCGACCCGCTGACGTACATGTATACGCCGACGACTCTGCCCTCCGCGTGAGCTAATATCTCCTCCTCGTCCAGTTCGACCAGATCGTGTTGCTGTGCGTACGATTTGAACGTCTGGATAGGAAACTCTCTCCCCCCAGTAGCGTCGTGTGAGCACCGCTCCAAGTCGAATAAACTTCTCAGGAACGAGTACCTTGCTTGGGCGGTCCGGGATACACTCGCCGTTGTACATCACGGCCCACTTTACCGCAGACCCCATCTGGTCGGTCAGTTCGTAGCCACGCTGTGTCATCGCTTCCCGAACAACCGTCTCGAACCCCCGCTCGACCGAGAGCGAGTCTGTTTCTCTCAGCAGATCCTCGATCAGGACATCGTACCCGGCATAGAACTTCGAGACCTCCGCCTGCCACGCGTCGCTCGGGGATTCGTACCCCTCGAGCCGTCTATCGGTGAACTCCAGACCGTCAAACACCGGGCGAGGTTTGAGTCGGCCAGAGGGTTTCATCCGCAGTTGCACTCCGACGCGTTTCCTGGTGTCACTCGGTGAGTTCAGGCTGTCGACCTGACTCTCGAGTTTCTCGTAGCCGAACCCGGTTTTTGCAGCCCTCTTTCCTTTACCGTTAATTATGTCCAAGAGCCACTCTGTCTCGATACCGTTCGACTCGTCGAGCTCCCTTCGTAGGGCAACACCGGAGTTACGACCCTTTTCGGGGATCATAGTCACATTCTCTCCCACTGTTCATCACCTCCAACGAAGGTAGCGGACGAACTCTCTCTGAGAGCAAGGATAGGGTCGGGTTTCTCTATACGGTCAGAGATGAACCCACTCACCGACAGTTGTCATCATCGTACTTCTTTTTCCCCAGCCATCAGTATATATGTACCGGAAGTCTCCGACTATCCCCTGTGGTATCAAGCCACAGACAACAGACTCGAACGACCCCCAGACCCCCACTAACAGCCGGGAGAGTGCAGTTGTCCTGACTGCCGGTCGACGAGCTCGGGGTCGAACCCCATATATCCGCAGTGATTCCCGGCAGAGCACCCCGGTGAACAACAGACAACCAACTGATATCGATGTGACTCTTTATAGCTAGCACTGGCAGAGTCCGCATAGCTAGCATGAGAACACAGGGGCGGGTAGCACATAGGTATAGATACGATGTCATCGACAACCCACAGATCACCGACCCGGACCCGAACCACCCGCGAAGCCTACAGCGCCCGTGGCCTGCTGGCGTACGCGGCGGCCGTACCTGCGTTCGTCGCGCTGCTGGCTGTGCCGGCCGCGATGCTTGCGTTCACCCTTGGCGCGCTGACCGCGGTGCTCCTGAACAGGACGTTGGGGCTGCTCTGATCAGACCGGACCGGCTCTCTCCGGTCGTCGAACTGCCCTCACGACACCGGACACCGAGACGAACCGACCCAGTGTGACGGGGACGGGACCAGTTGCCGGCGCAGACAGACCCGACACTGCCCGCGCTTGCGAGTCCCGCCGGCTCCGGCCGGTAACCGGGGTACTACACCAGGGGGTCCGTCTGGGTCATTGTATCAGTCTTCCAGAAAGTAACCCCGAAAATCAGGGGTGACCACATCGGGACGCATCGACCCGGAACCGTAGGTAATCAAGATTCGGCATCGGAGAGTCCCGTGTTCGGGACGGCCGGTAGCGTCGTCGCCGGTTCCGAGGTGGTTCGATAGCGATCGACCCGGACCGTCTGATCGGTCGACCGTTGAGTGCCGCGGGACGACAGGTGACCGCACTCTGGTGGCGACTGACCTCGGGTCGACAGATAGCTGCCGCGGTCTGTGGACCACCCCGGGCCGCCGCAGATTCGGGTGCGGTCACGCTCTCCGGCGGGGGACGTGTTACTCCCCGGGATTGCGCTTCTGGTCGTACCACTCGGCGAACCGTGCGAGCGCACGCCCCCGGTGGGAGACAGCGTTTTTTTCTTCGGTGTCCATCTCGGCGAAGGTCTGGCCGTCGTATTCGAAGATGGGGTCGTAGCCGAACCCGCTCTCACCGCGGGGTGCGACGACGGTGCCGGGGACGACACCCTCGAACAGTCTGACCGGGAGCCCCTCGTCTGCGACCTGTTCGTCGGTAGTGGCGCCGGCGCGCTCGTCGACACCGAGGTCCTGTCCGCGGCGCTCCGTGTCGACAGGTTCCGGCGTCGCCTCGAAGCTCTCACCGTCACAGTACGCCACCACCCCGCGAAACGCCGCGCTCCGGTCGTCCTCGCGGCGGGCGAGCTCCCAGACCCGCTCGATACCCAGGGTGTTCTCCACGTACGAGGAGTACGGTCCCGGGAACCCGTCGAAGTGTCGATAGTCATCCCGGAGTCGTCGACGATGACCGCC
>KE356579.1:1365198-1366404 GCA_000416085.1 halophilic archaeon J07HX64
CTCGGGAATCATAGTCACACTCTCCCCCATTATTCGTCACCTCCAACGAGGATAGCTGGCGGATTCTCTCTGAGAGCAGGGATATGACTGGTTTCCACTATGCGGTCAGGGATGAACACACTCACCGACAGTTGTCATCATCGTACCCTTTTCTATCTCTGCCATCAGTATATATGTACCGGAAGTATCCGACTGTCCCCTGTGGTATCAAGACACAGACAACAGGACTCGAACGGTCTCCGAGGGGCCACTAACAGCCGAGAGAGTACAGCTGTCCTGGCCGCCGGTCGACGGTCCCGGGGTCGAGCCCCGAGGTATCCGCAGTGATTCCCAGCAGAGTACCCCGGTGAACCAGCAGACAACCGACCGATATCGATTGGAGTCTCGATAGCTAGACTGACTGAGTCTGTATAGCTAGCACGAGAGCACAGGGGTAGGTAGCCCGTGGGTATAGATACGATGTCACCGACGACCCACACATCACCGACGCAGGCCCGAACCGCCCGTGAAACCTACAGCGCCCGTGGTCTGCTGGCCTACGCGGCGGCCGTGCCTGCGTTCGTCGCGCTGCTGGCTGTACCGGCCGTGATGCTGGCGTTCACCCTCGGCGCGCTGACCGCGGTACTCCTGAACAGGACGCTCGGGTTGATCTGACCAGAGCAGTATGACCCCTCCGGTCGTCGGGGTGTCCCCACGACACCGGACACCGAGACGAACCGCCTCAGTGTGACGGGACCAGCCACCGGCGCAAGCGTGGCCGGACCTTCGACAGGCCCGACGGCTGGGTCGATGGTGATTGACCCGGACTGTCTGGTCGGTCAGCAGTCGAGCGCCGCGGGTCGACAGGTGACCGCGCTCTGGTGGTGACCATCCCGGGACGACAGACACACGCCGCGGTTCGTTGACCGCCCCAACCTGACCAGTGTCCCCACACCCCTGAACGCCAGCGACTCACAGGCGGTTTCCCGGGGCAGTCACGGGACGGGGAGGTAGCGTCTCAGTACCGTCGAATCGACACGTCGACGTCGACCCGCTCTCGCTCCGCATCGTAGCTGCACTTGCCCGCCTCGTACGCGCCGAGGACGGTGTCGACGTACGCCGCGAACGACGGTTCGAGTTCGTCGCGGGCAGAGCTCTCGTGGTCCCATCTGAGAACTGTCGTCTTCTCGCTCTCTGAGCCGTCGTACACACAGAGGTAGTCACCGT
>KE356579.1:1366454-1368851 GCA_000416085.1 halophilic archaeon J07HX64
CGATAGGCGGCACGTGCACCTGTGCCGCGACCGCGGCAACACTCTCGGCTGCAGCTCGGGGTAGTCGAAGTCCACTGCTCGACTGGCGCGTCGAGGTACTGCCGGGCCTCGTGGAGCTTTCCCGGGTTCGTCGTGACGAACGTTATCATACGTGCTGTAGAACCGGCGGGTGAAAGTAGCCGTCGGTTCGGCCGCTCGACGATGCCAGACCCCGGGAACTGATCATATACCGGGACCGATTTATTCACAGATTTTATACATAGTTGAGAGAACATTCCCGTGTGATTCGGCTCTCCAGACGGGACCTACTTGCAGGGACCGGCACAGTGACGCTCGCTGCCGTCGCCGGGTGTCCCGGTGACAGTGACGATGACCCGGGTTCGGACCCCGACGACCCACAGTCCACGGATGAGGACTGGCGGGACGAGCTTGACCTTCCGGAGTCGCTCGTCTCCGCGCTCGCGTACGTCTACCAGCACGGCAACAGTCTGGTGCTCGCCACATACTCCAAGGGGCAGATTTCAACGATGAGTGAAACGGGCTCGGCGGTCCGTACGGCGACAGGTTTGCGTCGCTGTCGGTCGATTCGCTCCTCCAGTACGGGTCCGGCACGACAACCGATACCCCAGCCGGCAGCGTCTGTGTCGGCGGGATGACCGAGTTCGAACTCGACAGCCGTCGGGTGCCACCCAGCCTCACAGTCGTGCTCAGCTACGACAAGGATGGGCAGCAGGTAACGTTGTCCACGGTGGTGGCGAATCGGTCGACGCGGATCCACTATCCGTCGTCGTCGAGTTCGACGGACAACAGCGCGTTCGCTCGTGGGATAACGACACTGTTCCACCGGATGACCCTCACTGTCGAGGGTGTCGGACAGCGAGCGGTTGTCCGGCTCCAGTTTCGGGGGCGACGATATCTTCGGGCCGGGATTTAGTGGTGAACTCGCGGGGACAGGCGAGATAGCTCTCGGTAGCGGCTGAACCGCACGCGTCAGTCGACGATTACTTCCACAGGCTCCTCGTCGTCGTCGGTTTCGCCGTCCTCGTCCTCACCGGCCTGTTCGAGGAAGAACAGTCCACCAACAGCTGCGAGCACCACCCACGAGCGCCAGTTGGCCAGGTTCAGGGTGTAGCCGATCCCAAACGGCTTCTTTACGAGCATCTGTTCGCCTGGCTGCCAGTACGAGGACAGCAGACGGCTGAGGCTAGGCTTCTCGAAGTTGTACGGGATACCGAGCAGTTCACCGGATGTCGGCTGGTCTGACATGCGTTGAGATATGCCCGCCGGGATTATAAAACGTAAGGAGAATACCCGCGTCTTTAGACGCGGGATGAATCCGACAGTTCATTCCACAGTCCACCGTCGATAGCACTGCCGGATATTCAACCGTTCCAACCCGAGCCTTTGGAGGAGACGCGAGTATAAGTAATTATACGGACGCCCAGAGTGTTGGAAGTCCACCGCACTCACCGAGCGAAAATCCTCAATCACTCACAGGTAGAGAAGTCGCTCGACCGGCACGGGTGGAGTGCCAGCAAACTCTGGAACGTCGCAAACTACCACTCCCGGCAAGTCTGGGAGAAGACGGGCGAGATTCCTGACCACGGCGACCTCAAAGACAAGTTGAAGGCCCACAACAAGTACAAGAGACTGCACAGTCAGTCCAGTTCGTTCGAGACGGCGAAGCCGTCTCGTGATGCCAATGAGCTACGCTCATTGAGCACAGCGCGTTCTGGAGGAACTCGCTGAAGCCTTCAACTCGTGGTACGGCAAGAGGAAGTCCGACAGTCGAGCGAATCCACCCGGCTACCGCAAACGAAACTACTACGACCAACAGGGCCATCGCGTCCACGAAGAACACCCACGTTCTACCGTGACGTGGAAACAGAACGGTATCAAACACGACATCAAGAACAACCGAGTCAGGCTCTCGAAAGGTACCAATCACAAGAAACATCCAAAAGCGTGGGAATACACCCTCGTCGAATACGAGACACGCCCCGGTATAGAGGTGAAGAATCTTCAACAGGTTCGTGCGGTCCACGACGAGTCGAAGGGTCGATGGGAACTCCATCTCGTGTGGAAACACGAAATCGAGACTCCCAACCCCCCCGGTAACGAGTCGGCTGGTGTTGACCTCGGTATCTGTAACTTCGCGGCCGTCGCGTATAGCACTGAAGACGCCGACCTGTATCCCGGCAACCGCCTGAAACAGGATGGCTATTACTTCCCGAAAGAAATCGTCAAATGCGATGACAGTGGTGGTTCTGAGGCCACCCGTTTACATCACAAGTGGTCGGAGCGCCGTACCCACTTCTTTCACTCCTTAGCCAAACACATCGTCGAGAAGTGTATCGGGCGCGGTGTGGGTCGAATCAACGTCGGGAAACTCAAACG
>KE356579.1:1368901-1372953 GCA_000416085.1 halophilic archaeon J07HX64
CTGTAGACTGCAAACCCTAATATCCCAAATGCAGTCGAGATTCCGCCGCGTTCACGCGGAGGAGGATGTCAAGACCGTTTCCCTCCGCTCACCAACTGGATTGTCGACAGCCGGCAACCGACACAGTCAGGGCCGGGAGCGCCCTGCGGCGACCTGCCGGTAACGCCGGCCGGCCGCAGTGTCGGCGGCGAGCACGTCGCGGATGCGTCCAGGGAGCCACGTCCCGTCGTTGTGGGGCGGATTCGCGGCACCCGCGTCCGCCCGGCGGAACTCGGTGGGCAGATAACGCTCGTGGACCGGAAGCCGCTCGCGGAGTGGCACACCGGCCTCCCCGGCGATATCGTGCAGTTCAGCCAGCGCGGGCCAGGCGTACTCCGGGTTGATGTGGTCGTCGGTGACCGGTGAGACCCCGCCGAGGTCGTCGACCCCGCAGTCGAGCAGGTCTCGGGTGGGCGCGAGGTTCGGCGGCACCTGGACGGACACCTCGGGCGGGAGCGCGACCCGGGCCATCGCCACCGTCTGCCGGAGTGTGGCCAGGTCAGGCGACCCGCCTCGCCAGCGCTCGTTCTCGACGACTGGTTGGACAATCACCTCCTGGATGTGGTCGTAGCGCCGGTGGAGCGCCCGGATAGCGAGCAGACTCTCGGCCCGGTCGCGCGGTGTCTCACCGATGCCGACGAGAATGCCGGTGGTGAACGGGACGCCGAGTTCACCGGCCACCTGGAGGGTGCGGAGCCGCTGTGGCGGTGACTTCGCACGCGGGCCGCTGTGGGCAGCCACATCGGCGGTGGTCTCCAACATCACCCCCATACTCGCGTTGACCGGCGCGACTGCGGCCATCTGGTCGTGTGTCTGGTCGCCGGGGTTGGCGTGAGGCATCAGCCCCTCCTCGAGCGCAACCACACAGACCTCGCGCAGGTACTCGTGGATGGAGTCGTGCCCCCACGCCGCGAGCTGGTCGTTGATAGCTGTGTACCGGTCGTCCGGGTCGTCCCCGAAGGTAAACAGCGCCTCCGTACAGCCTGCCTCGACGCCGGTTCTGGCGATGTCACGCACCTCGTCGGGCGAGAGGAGACTCGCCTCGCCCGGGGGGTCGAAGTACGTGCAGTAGGTGCAGGTGTACCGGCAGGCGGTTGTCAGCGGGACGAACACGTTGCGGGCGAACGTGAGCGCCCCCGCCGGCTCGACGGCCGCGGGTCCGACATCGAGCAACTGTTCGACAGCCGCCGGCGCGACCTCGATCTGACCGCGGCCCTCGATGGGGTGGGTCGTCGGTCCGTCGGCACCAGCCGGAGCGTCTGTTACCGGGTGTGTACCCGACCGTTCGTCCGGTTCGGCAGGGCCGGCCGGGTCGAACCCTCGGGAATCGGCGTCGACGACACGGGCCGGTGGACCGTGACCGTCGAGCAGACCGGTCGACAGCCTGTCGGCTGTCCTCGCCAGGTCGTCGTCGGATCTCGTCCCGTCGTGACTCACAGAAAAGTTCTCCGTGTTCGGCAGGGAAATGGGTCACGGAAGCGGGGAACCAACACGCTGAACAGGGGCGAAGTCAAACGTGGGTCAATGCTCCACAGGAGCGCAGACTGGCTGGCAGGCCAGGAGAGACTGCCCGAGAGCGTCCGGGCCGTGCTGGGCTACTACAGTGACACCGGTGTGTTCGATCCCCGGAGTCTCCTGCTCAAACGGCGTGTCGACACTGTCGTCGGCGGAATGCTCGACCGGCTGTTCACCGAACTCGACCGGACGCTCGCTGACGAACTCGGACACGACGGGATCAGTATGTCGTACGATACGAAGCTCGTGTTGCCCGCGAAGCTGACGCTCGGCCAGCTCTACCGACAGCTCGAGCCCGCAGACCACCGCCGCGCCGAGGAGCTAACCCGGCTCGCCGTCGAGGCGCTCATCGATGGTGATATGCGCGACGCGATAAACGACGAGGAGTTCGGGGACTTCGAGGTCGACGTTGATATCGACGACCACGAGCGCAGACAGATCGCCGAGGTCACACAGGAGCAGATACAGCGTCGGGTCGAGAAACAGCTGGCGACGTACCCGGAGCCGGTCAGAGACAGCTACGAGTGGGCTGTCAGGGTTTCGAATGCACACCAGGAGCGTGACCAGCAGTTCCGGGAGCTGATGGCGGCCGTCCAGCGGGGTGGGGCCACACGCGAGCGGCTCGCAGCCGAGTACCGCGACCTCGGGTTCGAGGATACCCCGGAGCTGCTCACCGAGACCGAGCGGTCGCTCCCGTATATCAGGACCCAGTACGACCGTGTAGGGGTGCTCTACGACGCGATGCTCGAGATGTACTGCGGGGCCGGGCTAACAGTTGAGCGGCCGTTCCGGCGGTCGATCGTGCTCGCCATCATCGGGGCACAGATCTGGCTCGACGATGTCGACGACTTCGAGGCGGACCTCCGGTCGGGACAGCTGACACCCGCCACCGCGGAGTACCTGTTCGCCGCGGCGGACGACGACCCCCGGGCGGCGGTCCTCGACATCGGTCGCCGGTATTTCGACCGAGCACAGACGGCGGCGACGGCGGCAGACTCCGCGTTGACCGGCATCGCGATCGAGTACATCCGTCTGTCGGGCGATCCGGGATCGCTCCCGCCCGCCATCGAGATCAGAGACAGCTCGACGAACGAAACCGACACCGCGACCGGCACAGCGGGGAGACAGCCCGCGGAGGACAGCCGATGACCTCGCCCGGCAGACTCCTCGGGCAGGCTGTCTCGTACGCGAACCTGGCCGCGATCGCCGGGCGGACGCTCCTTGGGATAGACACGAACCCGGTTTCGGCCGACTGGACACACATCTCGAAGGTCGACCCGGAGGGCGCGAAACAGCTCCCGCTCGCGTTCCCGCTGTATCTCGGTGAGACCAGCGCAGTGTCGGTCGGCGGCTCCGACGACGTGACCGCAGAGAACACAAAGGAGACGATGCGACTAGTCGCCGCCACAGGGGTCCCGACACTACACGAGCCAAGCAGGGCCAGCCACGTCACCGAACAGACCCGCGAAAACGCAGACGTTCTCGCTATCCCGGAGGTGCTAAACGGTGATACGGAGTCCCTGGTCGGCACCCTCGGCAAAGGGCTCGACTACGTCCGCGGGGAGCTGGGACCGGGACTCGTCGCGGACCGTCTCGGTATCCCGGTCTCCGATGACGGCTTCCTCGGGAGCCGACTCGGGAACTTTGCCTCCGGCTACCTCATGCACGAAGCTGTGTTCGAGGCCTACATAATAATGAACCTCGACAGCGCGGCGGCGCGTGAGGCCGGTGTCACCGAGACCGATCTGCTCTCGCCCGAGGCTGCCCGCGAGCGTGCCCTCGCCGCCGAGTACCACCTCGAGAGTGAGATCGTCTATCTGGAGTACTCGGGCACGTTCGGCGGCGAGGAGGCGGTCGCGATACTCGAGGAGCTCGACGATGCGCTCACCGCGCCGCGGCTCTGGTACGGCGGCGGCCTCGACAGTGCCGAGCGCGCCGAGTCGGTGCTCGATGCGGGTGCCGACGCGGTTGTTGTCGGTGATGTCCTCCACGGCGTTGCCGATACCGAGGCGGCCCTCGTCGAACGCGCCCGGACCGCGTTCGAGGAACAGTTGGAGCAGGACATGCCGACCACCACCGAGGGGTCTGTCGAGGTCTCGACACCGGATGTGTCCGCAGATCAGACCGATGGGGGTTCACCGGGCGAGACATCCCCCGAGGCATCCACGAGGGGTGTGCCGGGTCACAGGCGGCTGGTCGAGTGGGTCGGCGAGACCGTCGAGGTGAGCGAGACGAACGCGGCGCGGTATCTCGCGACGATCCCCGGGGTCGAGAACCCGGCAGAGATGGCGACAGACTATCTGGCTGCCGGTGTCGAGTTCGCGCTCGTGGTCGAGGGGCTCGCGGGGCGACTGGACGACCCCGACGCGGAGCACATTACCGAGACACTCGACGGGGACAACCGACTCGCTGCGACGCGGCTCGCGGAGTTACTCGATGGGGAGCCGCGGCTGGTGCGTCGACTCGCCGCGTCGCTGCTCGCCGAGCGGTTCGACGCG
>KE356579.1:1373003-1374983 GCA_000416085.1 halophilic archaeon J07HX64
CGGAGTCGTCGACGATGACCGGCTCGCCGGTGTGGCGATAGGCGGCACGCGCACCCTGTGCCGCGACTGCGGCGACGCTCTCGGCCTGCAACTCGGGGTAATCGAAGGCCACCTGCTCAACTGGCGCGTCGAGGTACTGCCGGGCCTCGTGAACCTTTCCCGCGTTCGTCGTGACGAACGTAATCATGTGTTCTGTACAGCCGGCCGGTCAAAGTAGCCATCGGTTCGGCCGCTCGACGGTGCCAGACCCCGGCAACTGACGATGTAGGGGTCGATGTATTCACAAATCTTATACATACCTGGGAGAATATTCGGACATGGTTCGGCCCTCCAGACGTGACCTACTCGCAGGGACTGGCACAGCAGTGCTCGCTGCCGTCGCCGGGTGTCTCGGTGACAGTGACGACGACCCGGGTTCGGACCCCGGCGACCCCGGGTCCGTAGAGGAGGAGTGGCGGGACGATCTCGATCTCCCGGGGTCACTCGTCTCCGCGCTCGCGTACGTCTACCAGCACGGCGACAGTCTGGTGCTCGGCACATACGCAGGGGGTCAGGTGTTCCGCGATGGGGGAAGCAGACTCGACGCCGCGCTCCGTGGCAGGCTGGCATCGGTGTCGGTCGACTCGCTCGTCCAGTACGGGTCCGGCACGACAGACGGTGGCCCACCCGTCAGCGTCTGGGTCGGCGAGTTCGAACTCGACCCGAGCCTCGAGGTGACCGACCGCAACGGGTTCGCCGTCCACGACCTCCGGAATCTCACCGGTGGCGAGGACCGGCTGATCCCCGACGGCGATGTCGTGATTGCGACAGACGGTGCGGTGCTGGTCGCCGGCAAACGCGACCAGGTCACTGCGACCCTCGACAGCCGCGAGGGGAGGTGAGGAGCCACATCTGGCCACGAGCAACAGCTTTCGCGCAGTTCTGGACGAACTGGCGGTCGCCGACGCTGTTGCGGTCACAAACGACGCCAAGGAGTTGTTCGAGGTCAAAAAAGGTGAGTGAGAGCATCGATCTCGCGTCGCTGCCGACAACACCGGGGTTCGCAACCGAACAGGCTCAGAGCACCGTCCAGTGGCAGTTCGCCGCGGGAACCACAGACGAGAGTGTCACCGAGGAGCTAACCAGACTCGGGGCCAACTTCTCGAGCATCAACCGGGAGGCGTTCGACACCCGGACTGTCGATGATATCCTCGTCGTCGAGGCGGCGCAGGCCGTCACACTGCCGGACGATGGTCCACCGGCGGAGCGCCCCCCGCTCGACGTGCCGAGGTTCGAGACCTACAGCGAGGAGACCGGTGAGATACTGCTGCGGTTCGACCGTGGCGAACCGGTGCCGGTCGGGAGCGTCACGATCGAGATCGAGGGTGACCCGTACGAGGGGGACTGGGCACGCGGGGCCGAGACTGTTAGTGAGGGGTCACAGGTCGCCATCGACGCTGACGCCGTCGAACCGGGTGACAGCCTGCGTGTCACATACGAGAGCGACGAGGGAGCCGGTGAGAGCACAGCCGATGGACACGGTCTCCTCAGACTCCTGCCGTTCGAGTTCAGTTACGACCCGGAAGCGGAGACTGCGACGCTCACCTACCTCGATGGACCACCGCTGTCCGGCGAGCGCACCGACCTCCGGACCGGAGAGAACCCGCTAGAGGCCGGTGAGCAGATCCGTGCGCTCCCCGACGGGTTCAGAAAGGGACAGACACTCAGCCTCGAATCGGTCGGTCCCGGGACCGGGCTGGTGGTAGTGTACGAACGGACCGACGGTGAGACCCTCCCGATCACCGCACACACTGCCCGCCCGCCGGGTAACTTCTCACTGGCGAACGACGGTGGGCAACTCGTCGTCACCCGGCCCAACTACCGTAGTGGCGAGGACGAGACCAGAGTCGGGCAGCCCGACGATTCCACCATGAGCGCCACCCCGCCACCCGAGCAGGGACCGCTGCCGGCGGAGCACTACGAGGTCCGCATCGACGGCGA
>KE356579.1:1375033-1380195 GCA_000416085.1 halophilic archaeon J07HX64
CGCTGGGTCTGCATCTGCTCGTAGGTGTCGGTTCGAAGCTCGTGCTGGACATCCTGGGCGACCCGGTTGAGCGCCCAGCCACGGATGTACCCGGCGACAGCGGCGGTCAGAAACGACCCGGTGACGATAGCGACCGTGAGCCAGAACTGCCCCTCCCTGCTGCCGGGAAGCCACCCGTCGGGCACGAGCGGGAGTGTGAACACCTGGTTCTGCTGGAAGATCGTGTCGAGTGCGACTCCCAGGACGAACGCCGGGACAGAGAACAGCGCCGCACCGAGAACCGTCATGACGCCACCAATAACCAGATACGACAGGTTGTCCGGTCCGTACTGCCTGGCGAGGTACCGCATCGGACGATCGGTTCGCTCCCGGAGGTCGTCGAGTGACCCGTCTGAGTTTGACATGGTATCTCATAGCTGTCGACCAATATAAACCGTTCTGGTAGGGACACGAGCCCGTGGCCCGTCTAAGACGGAGATCGAGCAGTCAACTCTCTTCGCACCCACGCGTCGTACCGAGTAGCGTCTCAACTGCCGCTATTACTCGCTCTCCTCGTCCGCAAGCCGCCGCTTCAGCAGGTAGCCAGCACCACCCGGTCGGCGCTCGCGACGACCCAGTCCCCAGCAGGACCCGCGAGCCGATGCTGTCCCCGCTCGGTCTGCAACCACCGTCGGCGACGAGTCGACCACTCCGGAGGGCTTGGCACGTCCACTCCTGTGTGCCCGTCCCCGCATCCACCACTGACTATATCTACCGATTGACCACATCTGTAATAAACATATGTCCGATTGCACGTTCTGCAGGAATAACCACGACCGAGCGAGTTCGTTCAGTGCTCGGTGCACCATCTGCGCTACTGCAGTACACAGTGATCCGGTGTCGGTGACCGGCGGTGAGCGAGCGCGGTCACCCGCAAGCAGGTGCGGCCGGTCCGCGCCCGAGAGGCAGGTGTCCTGATATCCGACTGGACCGGCCGGCGTTCACCGGCGAGAGTGTCCGGACAGTCGGGTTGGGCCTGTTCGCATGTAGTGAGTGTCCGGGCAGTCGGGTCAGGCCGGTTGTTCGGGTGTCGGAATCGGCTCCTCGATCCACTCGCTGTAGAACGTCTCGATGTCGGGTTCGAACTCGTGGATGAGGGGGTAGCCGGGCATCACGTTGGTCACCTCGAGCAGCGTGTTACACCCCGGGCAGAAGAACTCGCGGAGTTCCATAAAGTCCGGATGTGGGTGCATGTTCTCCGGGTACATCTCGAGATAGTCCTCCTCGGTGTCACGGACGCTGATCAGCGCGTCGGCCTTCCAGTTCTGGTCGTGTTCGCAGAACTCGTGGCCACACTCGCACTTTATCACCATCTCGTTCTCGGATTTCGCGACAACGTAGAGGTGGTCGGCGTAGGGGATGACGATCGGGTCGTCCCAGTCGACGCGGTCCTGAAGGATACTCCGAACCTTCTGGAAGCGGTCCGCGTCCTTGTAGTCGCTCATCATGTCGTGCAGCTGTGGCCAGTCCAGGTTGTCGTCGACCAGGTCCTCGATGTGCTCGCGTGGGTATGACTGTGGCATCGGTGTTCACCTCGTTAGTCGTCGTCTGTTGCTCGGCTCGGGGTCGGTTCGCCGAACGACGCGTCCGGGCTCGAGAGGTCTGTTATCGACCGGTCGGAGCTCCAGGTGTACGGCACCGCCGGCTCGTCGTCGCGGCCGACACCCCACCAGGTCTTGTGACCCTCGGTCGGGTTGTTCCACTTTCGCTTGAGCCCCGTGGCAAAGCGGTTCTCCAGCGATGTCTCGGCTTTCTCGCTGAGCTCGAACCCGAAGTCCGCGGGCAGATCCCAGAACCCTTTGTAGAACTCGGCGAACTGCTTGCTCATTCGCATACTGCTCTCGTAGGTCTTTTTCACGTCGTCGATGAGGTCCCGTTCCTCCATGATGCGGTCACGCTCGTCCTCCATCCACTCGGTGACCGGCTGTGCGTCCTCGACGCGCTCCTCACGGCGCTGTTCGCGGAGCTCTCGGGTCGCCTCCAGGTCGAGTTCCCACTCGCCCTGGACCGCGGAGTTGTGCTTCGGACCGTCGTCGACCTTGTCGACGACAACAGCGTAGGCCTGCTTCGCGTGGCGCGGAAGCACGTAGCCATCGTGGATATCCGAGACCACATCCTCGGGCTCACGCTCCAGCGGGTCGCCCAGTCCGGAGCCGCCGCGGAGGTAGTTCAGGTACAGGTCGTAGTCATCGAACTGTTTCGGTGTGCTGATGCCCTTTGGTTCGCGGGAAATCTCGCCCTCGATCTTCGACTCGAACTCCCCGCTCTCCGGGTCGAGATCGTGCTGTGGGTACTCCTCGCCGTTCTCGAAGCGTTCCTTCAGATCGGTGTCCTGTGCGTTGAGGATGTAGCCCGAGGCGGCGGGGTAACCGCCGAACAGCCCGCTGTCGCTGGTCATGTACCCGTTGCCCATCTCGTAGAGCAACCACCTGCTGACATCTTTCACCGTCCGCATAGACTCGAACCCGGCACCGCCGGCCCGTCGGCCGGCTCCGCCGGTGTTCGGTTTGACCGCTCGACCGAGGAACGGAAGCGGTTCGGTCATCTCCCAGACCTCCGCGTCGCCCATGTCACCCTCGGGGTTCCAGATGGCCGCCGCGTGGGGCTCGCCGTCCTCGACGTACCGGGCACCGACACCCTCACACGCCGACTCGAAGGAGTTGACGGCGTGGAGTTTGTCGAACTGGTCGATACCGCCGCCCTGCAGCCAGTTCGAGGTGTTCGCGTTGCCGGCGTTTATCTCCTCCCAGAACCCGCGTGCGTAGTACCCACGCGAGAGGTGCTGCCACAGCGGTGCCCACGCCGACACCAGGAAGTGCCAGGCGTACGCGTGTGCGGTTTCCGTGTTCTGTGTGTTCGCCCACGACCCCTCCGGCAGGTGGAAGTCACAGCTGTAGTAGGCGCCGTCGTTGACGTTGGCGTTCGGGATAACCGTCTGGGTGAGCATCACCCAGATACCGCCCTGGATTGCGGCCGGTGTGCAGTTGTACGGGTGCCAGCCCCACTTGTTGGCGCCCTCGAAGGAGACCTGGAACGAGCCGTCCTCGCGGACGTGCAGCTCCGAGGGGGCGTGCATGAGGTGGTTCTCGTCGGCGTAGGTCCGGGTGAGGTTATCCTGGCCCTCGTACAGCGCGTCGACGAACGAGGCCCCGCGGTAGGTGCCCGGGAGCATCGTCTTCTCGATGCGGTTCCGGAATCCGCGGCGGCCGTCCTCGATCGACTCGCGGGAGAGCTGTTTGAACTTGTCGACACCGTACTCGTCGATCATCTCGTTGACCGCGTCGCGGATCATCAGACAGCCGGTCATCCGGGTCCGCTCGTCGAGTTTCAGGAAGTCCGGCGTCCGCGTCTTGTCGGGGTAGTCGTTCTTCCAGGAGTTGAAAAGCTCCAGGTCCTCGCCGATCTTGCGTGCCGTGTAGTAGGCACCGTCACCGAACCGCGAGGACTGGGAGACGTTCATACTCCCCGGTCCCAACGGCACCGGTGTCGATGACGTGGTTGACACCGCCGGCCCACGCGACAATCTCCCCCTCGTTGAAGATTGGTATTAGTGTCATGATGTCGCAGGCGTGGACGTCGCCCACATCCACGTCGTTGTTGACGAAGATATCCCCAGGCTCGATACCGGGGCTCTCCTCGTAGTCGTGGTTTATCATGTACTTTATCGCCTCGCTCATCGTGTGGATGTGGACGATAATACCCGTCGAGACGGCGATGGAGTCGCCCTCCGGGGTGAACAGCCCGTAACAGAGCTCCCCCTCCTGTTCGACGATCGGTGTGGCGGCGACCTCCTTCGAGGTCTCGCGCGCGTTCACCAGGTCGCCCCGCAGCTGGGAGAACATCTGCTCGTAGGTTATCGGCTCCTCGTTTTTCAGCTCGAGCTCCTCGAGACCGGCGTAGTGGTCGGTTAGCTCGGTCTTACCCTCGAGCTTCTCGAACTGCTCGCGGAGCGTCTGCCCGTCCTCGCCGATGCCGTCACCGTTCTCCTTTCGCCTGTGCATCTTCTCCTTCTCTCGTCGCATTCGAGGAAAGCTCTCTTCCTCGGATTGGTGTTTACTCATAGATGTTTAGATTGTGTGCTGGTGCATCTGCTCGGAGCCAGATGCGGGCTCGTGCAGTGCACCCACCTCGACAGCGTCTCCGCAACCGGGTCGACCGTGCTCGTCGGAGGTGAGTGCATTTCCGCACAGTGTGACTGTCATACTGGTGTGTCAGTCGATTGGTGTGGCGTGTTCGTCTGCGGTGGTGTGGTTCGTCGGTCGATGTGTGACGTGTTGCCCGTCAGTCCACGGTCGACAGGTGGTGGACGCGGTGCTTGTCGAGGTGGGTTTCGAAGCCCGGTGGGAGCACAAACGTCGTCGCGGCACCCTCGAGCACGGCCGGTCCGGTGAGTTCGTTGCCCGGTTGGAGCGAGCGCAGGTCGAGGATCTCTGTCTCGAGCCACTCGCCGTCCCAGTAGGACTCACGGGACTCCTTGTATGCGTCCTCCGGCGGGTCCGGACCGACCGGTGTCTCTGTCGGGATCTCCGGTTTGACGACATCGTGGACACCTCGGACCGACGCCTGCGTGACAGTGTGGCCCAGCTCGGGCGAGCGGGCCTCCTCGGAGTACTGTCGGCGGTACGCGTTCTCGAACGCATCGAGTAGTTCGTCGAGTTTCTCTGTGGTGTCGACCCGGCTAACCGGCGACTCGATATCGAGTGCGTTCAACTGGCCCTGATACTGGCCGAGGATGTTGTACTGGAACTCGATGTCCTCGCGCCCGACCTCGCTGTTGCTGAACTCCGCAACGACCTTGTCCTCGAGACTCCGCCAGATGTCGGTCAGTTGTCGCCGGCGGTCGCGGCCGCCTCCGACCGCGGCACGTCGGCGTCGATGTCGATGTTCGTGGTCTGGTCGTAGCGGTACTCGAAGTCGGCGGCTCCGCAGCCGAACGCCGAGAACGCGGCCGCCCACTCGGGGATGAGCACCTCGTCGAAGCCGAGACCGCTGGTGTAGCCGGCTGTGTGGACCGGGCCGCCGCCGCCGTAGGAGATACATTTGAAGTTCGACGGGGCGTACCCCTCGCCGGTCACGACGGACTCGAGGTCGTTCCGGAGCTTGTTCTCGAGGATGTCGACGAC
>KE356579.1:1381541-1383081 GCA_000416085.1 halophilic archaeon J07HX64
CTGGTCGGCACCCTCGGGAGAGGGCTCGAGTACGTCCGCGGGGAACTCGGGCCGGGACTCGTCGCGGACCGTCTCGGTATCCCGGTCTCCGGTGACGGCTTCCTCGGGGGCCGACTCGGGAACTTTGCCGCCGCCTACCTCATGCGTGAGGCCGCGTTCGAGGCCTACATAATAATGAACCCCGACAGCGCGGCGGCACGCGAGGCCGGTGTCACCGAAACCGACCTGCTCTCGCCGGAGGCCGCCCGCGAGCGTGCCCTCGCCGCCGAGTACCACCTCGAGAGCGAGGTCGTCTATCTGGAGTACTCGGGCACGTTCGGCGGCGAGGAGGCGGTCACGATGCTCGAGGAACTCGACGACGCACTCACCACGCCGCGGCTCTGGTACGGCGGCGGCCTCGACAGCGCCGAGCGCGCCGAGTCGGTGCTCGATGCGGGTGCCGACGCCGTTGTTGTCGGTGATGTCCTCCACGGCGTCGCCGACGCGGAAGCGACCCTCCTCGAACGCGCCCGGACCGCCTTCGAGGAGCATCTGGAACACGACGGACCGACCACCACCGAGGGGTCTGTCGATGTCTCGACACCGGACGCGTCCGCAGACGAAACCGGTGGGGGTTCCGCTGGCGAGACATCCCCCGGGGCATCAACGGGAGGTGTGCCGGGTCACGAACGGCTGGTCGAGTGGGTCGGCGAGACGGTCGAGGTGAGCGAGACGAGCGCGGCGCGGTATCTCGCGACGATCCCCGGGGTCGAGAGCCCGGTGGAGATGGCGACAGGGTATCTGGCTGCCGGCGTCGAGTTCGCGCTCGTGGTCGAGGCGCTCGCGGGGCGACTGGACGAACCCAGCGTGGACCGCATCACCGAGGCGCTCGACGGAAACAACCGACTCGCTGCGACGCGACTCGCGGAACTGTTCGATGGGGAGCCGCGGCTGGTGCGCCGACTTGCCGCGTCGCTGCTCGCCGAGCGGTTCGACGCGGACATCCCCGGTTCGTTCGACACCGAGCATCTTGGTGTCGGACTCTCGGGGTGAGCACGCATCGCGGTTGGTGCTCAGGAGCCAAACAGCAGTTCACACAGGTCGTGCTGGACACGGTGGAGCCGCTCGCTCAGCGTCGACCTGCTTATATCCAGTTCACTCGCAATCTCCCCTGCGGTGACCTCCTGTGGAACCCTGAAAAAGCCCATATCGTAGGCCGTCTCCAGCACAGACAGCTGCTGGTCGGAAAGTTTGCCCGAGACGGTCTGTCTGAGTTTGTCGCTCCCGAGCGGGTAGCCTATCTGGTCTGTCCGGGTCGTCCCGATTAGTTCAAGCGAGCCGTGGGCCCCCTCGATCGCACCGGCGACCCGCTTCAGATGCTGCCAGTCGCGAACGGATGCCACGACGCTGATATGTGCGTTCTGCCCAACAATCTGGTGCGGGATGGCCCGATTCTCGGTCAGGAGTGACAGCACCGACCGACCCGAGCGGTCGACCATCACCGCCAGATAGTAGGTGTGCTCGTTCACCGCCGCCTGGGCCATGTGTGCGACTTCGGTGT
>KE356579.1:1383131-1385572 GCA_000416085.1 halophilic archaeon J07HX64
TGGTCGACACCCCTGTCGAGTAGTTGGTCGACCGACTCACGGATGTCCTCCTCGTACATCGGGATCAGCTCGTTTCCTTTTACATCGATGCGCTCGCGGACACCCCGTATCTGGTCGCGCGGAATGAGCGGTTCGGGGTGTTTGTGCGTGTTGACGTGCAGTCGGTCCGAGTACGAGAACCCAGTGTAGGACTGGCGACCCCGGCCCATCCGGAGTGTGTCCTCCATCCCGCTGGTGGTGAGGACACCGACGACAACCTCGCTCTCGCGTTCCACCAGCCGATTGAGCATCGCGGTGCCCGAGTACACCGTCGACAGAAGATCCGGGAACCCGTCGTCGACACCGAGTTCCCAGTCGTCCAGAGCATCCTGTGAGGAGTTGAGAAAGCCCCGGGACTCGTCGTCGGGTGTGGTCTTTGCCTTGCCGACAGTGAACTTTCCGTCCCTGTCGATCAGGAACGTGTCGGTCATCGTTCCGCCTGCGTCGATTGACAGTATCTCTGCGCTGTGGTCTGTCGGATCCTCCTCCGAGCTTGCCATTGAAACGTTGTTGCCATGTGTTCATTTAGTCATTCTCACGAACGCTAGTGACCCGTCATGACAGCCCGGGACTAGCTGACACAGGCCGTGTCGAAACCATGATAGACCGTGACATTTGTTCCAGTGTTATACAAGACAGGGGTCTCCTCCGGCCGCCCACGCCGGCCGGGGTGTGTTCGGACTGTCACACCTGAGGACCCAGAAGCAGAGTTCAAGCGTCCAGAACCCCTGGTACGGACACAGCGATGGCGGACACAGATGACGGTGGCCACATCGGTACCGAGGAACCGACGAGCCCACTCGCGTCGGAGATACCGACACCGGAGGCGGTCAGCCCCGGTGACGACACCACCGGGTACGTTGTCTGGCATCGTAAACATCTCCGAACCGACGACCACCTGGCGCTGGCGCGGGCAGTTGCCGACGGTGACGTTGTCTGTCCGCTGTTCGTCTTCGACCCGAGTTTCTACGGGGAGGGCGGGCTCGCGTGTGATGCCCGGCTTCGATTCCTCCACGAGGCGGTCGCGAGTCTCGACAGACTGTACGCAACGGTGCCGGGCCGGACAGTCACCGAACAGACACCGGACTCCCGGGACCAGCTGGCGGAGACAGCTCTCCTCCGCTCGCGGGCTCCGGACACCCCGGAGGGGGCGCTCGCCGGGGCCGACGCGCCGGGGTTGACAGTCGGATACGGCGACCCGGTGTCGTTGCTCTCTCGGTTCGTCGACAGTGGCTGGTCCGTGCTGACGATGGCGACACCGACCAGCCGGTACGGAAAGCGCCGGGACGACCGGGTCCGGAAGGCCTGTGAGGGGGCCGTCGAGTTTGTCTCCGGTGACGGACTCGTCAGGGGAGCGGAGTGGTCCCGGACCAACTGGCGGGACCAGATCACGTCGTGGCTCGACGGCGCACAACAGACCCCGGACTGGGGGCGTGGGAACCTGACACGGCTCACAGTCGACACCCCTGTTACCCCGGCGGTGGTCGACAAGGCGTTCGGGGTCACACCCGAGAAGACGAAGGTACCGGCGGGGACACACCAGACAGCAGCCGAGCGACTGGACTCGTTTGTCCAGCGCATCCGCTCGTACCCGGAGCGCATCTCCGCACCGCAGGACGCCCGCAACGGGACCAGCGGTCTCTCGCCGTATCTCAACTTCGGCCTGTTCTCCGTGCGGCAGGTGTACCAGTCTGTCACCGAGCGGTCCCCGGACTGCCGGGGGCTGAAGATGTTCACCGACCGGCTGGTCTGGAATCTCCACTACAACCAGAAACTGGTCGACTGGCCCGGATGGACCGACACAGCGGTCAACCCGGTGTTCGAGGGGTTCAACGAGGAGAATCACGACCCCGACCTCGTGCAGGCGTGGAAGCGCGGGCAGACCGGGTTCCCGATGGTCGACGCGGCGATGCGCTGTCTCCGGGGGACCGGTTGGCTGAACTTCCGGATGCGGGCGATGGCCGCGTCGTTTTTTGCCCACATCCTCAAACAGCCGTGGTGGATCGGCGCCGAGTGGTACCACCACCACCTCGTCGACAGTGACGTGGCGATAAACTACACCCAGTGGCAGAGCCAGGCGGGACTCATCGGCAAGCCCGCACAGCGTGTGTACAACCCGCGCAAACAGGTCCGTGACCACGACCCCGACGGGGAGTGGATAACCGAGTGGGTGCCCGAGCTATCGCCGCTACCGAGCGAGTTTCTCGACCGGCCGGAGCGGACGCCACTCCCCGTCCAGGAGGACCACGGCGTGCACATCGGCGAGGAGTACCCCCGACCGGTCGTCGAGTTCAAGGCCGAGCGGGAGTCGTTCTGGGCGCGGTACGAGCGCCACCGCCCGGCGGCCGCACGCGAACTCGCCCGACCGGAGATCGCCAAACGGGCCTCCTTCTCCGGCGGAT
>KE356579.1:1385622-1387045 GCA_000416085.1 halophilic archaeon J07HX64
GCACCCACCCCCTGTGTGGGTGTAACCGCCGGCCGGTAGGCGGGCATCCCCTCGCGGATAGTGTCGTACCACGACTCGGGCACCGGCGGGTTCCCCATGTCAGAGGGGTCCATGTTCCCGGGCGAGTGGGTCGGCATCACGAGCGTGCCGTCCGGGCCGAGCACCTGCTGAAGCGCGTCGACAACGGCGGGCGGCCCGCCACAGACCCACCCGAGCGCGGACAGCGACGAGTGCACGAGCAGCGTCTCGCCGCGCTCGACACCGAGACCCCGCAGGTCACCCGCTAGCCGCTCTGTCGTGACCGGTTCCGGCGACCGCTCCTCCGGAGGTATCTCGCTCATGGGATTGCTTTCTCTCGCCCGGCAAGAACCCTGCGGACAGGGTCGCGCCCGGGGAGTCCACAGTCCCGACCCGGTACCGCGAGACGGTCCGGTGGACACCGGCGAGTGACTCCTGCGGGAGGCCGGGTTCGAGCCAATTAAACAACCGGTGGTCGAACAATCATCGTGAAACTGGCACGCATCGAGACGGCGGACGGTGTCGAGTCCGGGAGGCACGAGGACGGCACGGTCATCACGGACAGTGGAGAGTTCACGGTGGGTGTCGACGGGTCGTTACGGGCGCCCTGTGACCCGGGGAGTATCTACTGTGTGGGCCGCAACTACGCGGCGACACTCGACCAGATGGAGTACGACCGCCCCGACCAGCCCGACTGGTTTATCAAACCCGCCGTCGCGGCCCACGACCCCGGCGTGCCGGTCGAGTACCCCGCCTGGACAGACGAGCTGACATACGCCGGCGAGCTCGCGGCCGTTATCGACCACGAGTGCACAGCCCTCGACGGGGAGCGGGAGGTCCGGGAGGCGGTCCGTGGCTGGACGATCATGAACGACCTCGATGCGCTCGACCAGCCCGGACGAACTGCCCGAAAGGCGTTCGACGGGTCGGCCCCGCTCGGACCCGTCATCGAGACGGACCTCGACCCCCGCACCGTCGAGATGACCACCCACGTCGGCGGTGAACCCCGACAGGAGGCCACAACCGAGCGGATGCTGTTCGACCCCTACGAGGTGCTCGCCTTTCTCTCGACGCGGTACACCTTCCGGCCCGGCGATGTGGTCGCCTTCGGCAGCCCCGCAAACCCGGGCCTCGTCGAACCCGGTGAGACGGTCGATATCTGGTACGAGGGCATCGGCCACCTCCGGAACACCGTTGTCACCACCGAGTGAGACACACCCGCAGGTGTCGACCGGTCACAAATGCCCTCTTCGCAAACTTTTGGTTTGTGTAGTCGGTGGGTACGGCCATACTGTGACCTGGAACCGAGGCTCCTCAGTGGTCGTGGCAATCGGCGGCGTGCTGTTGGTCGCAGCAACCACTCATCATCTGTTAGAGGTGCGCCAGGTCGGCCAGCTACTCGGTC
>KE356579.1:1387095-1389885 GCA_000416085.1 halophilic archaeon J07HX64
CAACCGACGACGAACCGACAGAGTCCGGGCAGACGACACTCGGTGGGTTCGACTCCTGAGTGACGCTCTAGGAGACCACAGTCGCGCACGTCTCACGGCACCGTGCTCTCGTCGTGGGCGGCAGTCTCCTCGGTATCGGAGTCGACGCCGGCGAGCAGTCGTGTCCCGCAGGCCCCGAGTAACAGCTGTGTCAGGTCGAGCGCCCGGACGCCGGTGAGGTCTGTGCCTCCTTTGCGGGGCAGCGCATTGGCCGTGTCGGCGGGGGTTCGGAGTTACTGCTCGGGGGTCGCCGTGACGAGACGCTCCCCGGTGTCGATACCGTTCCGGATTGCGGCGTGGAGGCGGGCCTCACCGGGGACCCAGTCACCGAGCACGTACAACCCCGATTCCTCTGCGGTTCGGCGCGGCCCCTCGGACAGCCCGTTTTTCGGGAGGGCGTGGCGCCAGCCCTGGTGGTCGGTCCAGTCGGGCTCTGCGAGGCGTTCGTCACCGACGATGTCGGCCGTGACACCGGCGAGTGTTTCGATATTCTCGGCCGGCGGGTCGTCGTAGTGCTCGACCGACCACTCGCTGTTTGCCTGCACCACGAGCACCGAGTTCCCCGCAGGAACGTGTCCGGGCTTGCACTCCTCGCGTGCGAGCCAGTCGACATCGAGGCTCTTTGCGGGGTTCACCAGCGCGTAGTAGGGCCGCTCCAGCTCGAACTCGTAGCCGAGCACGGCCGTCCAGACGTTGCGATACTCGACATCGGCGACCGCGTCGACGAGTTCCTCCCGGGTCGGGTCCTCCCAGTCGGCCTCACGGAGCAGGGTCTCGGTCTGGGGTGCCGGCGGGTTGCAAAGCAGGATGTCGAACGGCCCCCACTCGTTTCCATCGGTGTCGGTCAACCGCCAGACCGTCCCGTCCCGCTCGATCTGCTCAACACGGGTGTTCCGGTGAACCGTCGCGTCGGTCCGCCCGAGGAGTCGCTTTGCAACCTGTGTCAGCCCCTGCCGGTAGGTCAACTTGCGGCTGTCGGAGTCCCGCCCCTCCGAGACCGACCCCTCCTCGTCGAAGACGTAGATCGGCTCGTCGATGTCGACCAGCCCATCGGGGTCGAGTGTCTCGGTCACCAGGTCAACGACGCGCTCGTCGTCGTCCTTGAAGTAGTTCGCGCCGTAGTCGTAGGTTATCTCGCCGCGTCGTCGGGTGGCCGCGCGCCCACAGAGCCCGCCCGACTTCTCCAGCACGGTGACCTCGGCGTCGGTCGTGCCGTCGACGACGTGGGCCGCCGCGCTCGCTGCCGCACCTGCACCGATGATACCGACGTCCATACCATACGGAGGGGTTCCGGGCACTAACAGCCTGTGGTCGCCGCCGCTATCGGGAGCCGGCGGTACCGCCACCAGTCGGGGACACCATTATATTCACTCGCGTTTCAAGGATAGGTATGCCCAGAAAGACGACACGCTGTGACGGCTGTGGCTACCGCGTTCACTGGAACCCGGAGACGCGCGAGGGACCGACAGTGTTCTTCGAGGAGGGGGTCTGCCCCAGTTGCGGGCAGTCCTTCGAGGACAGCGCCCCGGTTTCGGCCCGTCGCGGCAGCAAACGCCGCTGACCGACATCGGGCGGGCCGGCACGACAGGACCGGGTAGATTGACACGCCTTTTGACGGCTCACATCGTACGCGGGTGTATGCCAATGAAAGGTTCGGGTGAGACGCCGGAGTGGCAGGAGATCGACCGGTTCGACGGCGGCACGGGCTGGATTGCGTATCCAGACGAGGGGATGCAGCGCGCGAGTCACGCGCTGGTTGCGAACGACGACGGCGACGGTGAGGCCGATGTCTGGCTCGTCGACCCGGTCGACGTACCCGACCTCGACAGTCTGCTCGCCGGCCTCGGCACGGTCCGCGGGGTCGTGTTGCTGCTCGACAGGCACAGACGTGACGGCGCGGCGATCGCCAACCGCCACGACGTGTCGGTCTGGTTGCCCAGGTTCTTCGACGGTGTCGCCGAGGACCTCGACGCGCCCGTCGAACTGTTCCGTCACGACCTGGCCGACTCCGGGTTCACCGTCCACGAGGTGGTGGACAGCCGGTTCTGGCAGGAGGCGTTTCTCTACGACCGGGACCGGGGTATCCTGGTCGTCCCCGAGGCGGTCGGCACGGGTGACTACCTCCTCGCCGGCGACGAACGACTCGGTGTCCACCCCATGTTGCGCCTGAAACCGCCATCCGGGCTAACCCGACTCAACCCCGAGCACATCCTCGTCGGTCACGGCAGGGGGGTCCACGAGGACGCCACGGCGGCACTCGAGGACGCCATCCGTGGCTCACAGTCCCGCACGCCCGCACTCGTTGTAAAGAATATCCGCAAGATACTGCCACTCTGAGTCGCCGGACAGCTACACTCGCCCGGACACCCGCAGTTGCCCGGCAACTCACGCGCGGTTCGTCTCGAACCACTCGACCGCGAAGTCGACGAGTGTCGGCTGTGAGAGACGCTTTCCCGAACCGACGCCGACAGTTCCCGTCTCCACAGCCCTGGGGTGGCGTTCCTCGAAGGCGGCCCCGCAGTCGGGGAAGTCCGAGTCCTTTAGCGCTATATCCTCGAACTCGACCCACTCGCGCTCGCCGTCGACGAGCATCGCGCAGGCGGGTGTCACGCGCTCGGGGTCGCGGTCGGCCCGGTACTCGGCCAGATGGAGCGAGGTGTTCGTGGCGTGTGTCGTCCCCAGGAACAGCACCTCGCCGTCGAGGTCGTAGACCCGTGCTAGCGGGGAGTCCTCGCCGAGCGAGTGAGATAG
>KE356579.1:1392900-1394343 GCA_000416085.1 halophilic archaeon J07HX64
GCTGTTCGTGGCCGGGTACTACTCTGTGAGTCGGCGTGAGGTGATCAGTCGGTACGAGTCGCTCTTGGACAACGCCGTCCAGTTCACGGGACTGCTGGGGCCGGACGGAACACTCCTCGAGGTAAACGACACGGCACTCGAGTTCGGCGGATTCGACCGCGACGAGGTGGTCGGTGAGCAGTTCACCGAACTCCGGTGGTGGACACACTCCGAGACGGCACACGAGCGTGTTCGAGAGGCGATCGAACGGGTCGGAGACGGTTCGTTCGTCCGATACGAGGCAGACGTACAGGGCGCCGACGGACTCAGCACGGTCGACTTCTCAGCAAAGCCCGTTGTGAACGAACACGGCGAGGTCAGACAGATCGTCGTCGAGGGGCGTGACATCAGCGACCAGAAACAGCAGCGACAGCATCTGCAGGTACTCCATCGGGTGATGCGACACAACATACGGAACGACATCACGAAACTGCGTCTGTGGACACGTGAGATTGTCACCGCATCGACCCCGGAGGAGCGTGACTCCCACGCCAGCAGAGTGATCAGCACGCTGGATTCGTGGGAGGAACTCACCAGCGACCTGACAGACATCCGGCGTGTAATCGACTCGGAAAACGTCCAGTCACACACAGCGGGGGTCGAGAAAGTGGTGACAGATGCTGTCGACACGGAGCGAGTGACACACCCGGCGGCAGAGATAGAGGTGACGCTGTCGGAGACGACAGGTGCGCAGATACCGGTGGTCGCCCGGACAGCCCTGTGCAGGGCAATCGACAACGCGGTCAGGGCCGACCCCGAGGACGAACCCACGGTCTCTGTCTCTGTCTCCGACGCCGATGCGGACTGGGTCGACATCGAGATAACCGACAACCGGTCCGAGATACCGGACGCAGAGGTCGCGGTACTGGAGACCGGCGAGGAGACACCGCTGACACACGGGAACGGACTGGGTGTGTGGAAGATCAGGATGCTGGTAAAGGAGGCTGCCGGAGATGTCACTGTCAGCACCTCCGGCGAGGAAACGACGCTCACGCTCCGATTGCCAAAGAAACGGCAGATCGAGGATCCCGGGCGGGCCGCGGCGGCAGAGTGAGTCCGGAACGCGGGGCGAATCGGGGGACACGAGAGGACCACCACAACCGGACGGGCGCTACCGCTCGGGGTGGGTCGGCGCGTCGAACCCGCCGCGGACGAGCGGTTTCGCGACGTGTCGTCGGGCACAGGGGGGAACCTCGTGCCAGCCGGGTTCGAGGTCGCGCTCGACCGGTTGCTCGACTTTCCCTGGAGCCGAGGTCCCGCAGTCCCGACACCGGTAGCCGGCGTTTCGTCCGGCGGAGCTCATCGACCCGCCACAGTCCGGACAGGTCGGCGTGACCTGCTCGGTCCTGACCAGGTCTCGCACGGCGAACTTCTCGAGTTTGAGTGTGCCGTCGCCGAGTTCCC
>KE356579.1:1394393-1397300 GCA_000416085.1 halophilic archaeon J07HX64
GGGTCTCGGGCGAGGAGACGACGCTTGCGTTCACGCGATAGCAGCCACCGTCTGCAAGGTTCGACAGCGAGGCGGTCCGGAGGTGGGCGTCCGTTCCCTGGTTGGTGCGGAAGGTTCGCCGTCGTGCGACGGGTTCACTCTCGATGCGGGCGGCGGCCGCCCGCACCACACCGGCTGTCTCACCGCGGATACCGTGCAACACTGGTCCAGGGGTCCGGGGCACACAGACCGCCGTGTTCTCGACACGGTCGACAGTGTCGAACACCTCGGGGTAGAACTCCTCGGCGACCTGGAACACGGAGTCGTGGTCGACCTGCCGGTCGGTCCCCCAGCGCTCGCGCTCCCGGTAAGAGAGACACTCGTAGGTCCAGGAGTCGACGGTCCGCCACGCACCGACCGCCGCGAGCGCTCCGACGACACCGCGGCCGTTGCCGCGGGTGATACGCTGGAACCCGACCTGCTCGCAGAGTCGACGGGCCTCGTCGGGCGAACAGCGCTCGCGGACAGCACGCTCCGCGAACGCCGCAACCGGGTCCGGCACCGTGTCGGGGGTCACATCGGCGACGACCGCACCCGGGTTGGTTCTGTCGTCACCGGTCACCGCAAGATCCAGCACTGTCTCGACCTGGTCCCGTGCGGTTCCGGGGTCCGCGTCACAGTGGACCGCGAGCGCGGCGTTGCCGCGGGTTTTGTGTTCGATCGCCGGATGTAGGCGGACGAGCAGTGTCCGCTCAACCGAGACACCGGTCGTCTCGAGTCGCTCGGCGAGGCGGGTCGCGACGTATGTCGTGCACATCCCGCGCTCCCGGGAGTCTGTGTCGTCGATACCGATGACCGTCACCTCCGTACGTACCCTGCTCGGCCACTAACAGCTTTCGGGGTATCGCGGTGCGGTGTTCCGGGGCGCGATGGGACACCGGGACCCGGTCCCGTCTGCCGACGGAAACACCTATGTTCGGCGCTCCCCGTCACTCGATGTGACACGCAGTGGTGACGACGAGACGAGAGTGCCCGTCGCGGAGGTGTTACCGTCGTTTGCGTCGGTGTTTCCGTTCGAGCGGTTCAATCGGATGCAGACCGAGACACTGCCAGGGCTGCTCGGGAGCGACGAGAACGTCGTCGTGAGCGCACCGACCGCGAGCGGCAAGACCGCAATCGCGGAGGTCACCATCTGCCGCACCATCGACGCCGGCGGCACGGCACTGTTCCTTGCGCCCTTGCGCGCGCTAACAAACGAGAAAGAGCGCGAGTGGGAGCGGTTCGAGGAGCTCGGCTACTCGGTGTACGTCGTCACGGGCGAACGTGACCTGAACCCACGGCGGGCCGAGGAGGCCGATATCCTGGTGATGACACCCGAAAAGGCCGATTCGGCCACCCGCAAACAGGACTCACACCGCTACGAGTTCATCGGGGACGTGGACTGCTGTATAATCGACGAGGTGCACCTGCTGGATGCCGACGGTCGGGGGAGTGTCCTTGAGGTGACAATCTCGCGGTTGCGCCGTCTCTGTGACCTGCGTGTGGTCGCCCTCTCGGCGACGATGCGCAACGTCGATGATATCGCCGAGTGGCTCGACGCGCCGGACGAGACGACGTTTTCGTTTGGTGATACGTACCGGCCGGTGCCGCTGGAGGCGGATATCTCCATCTACGGTCACGGCGAGAACGCCTTCGCGGACAAGTATCGCCGGCTCTACCGGGCGCTCGACCTCGCGGAGGAACATATCCGCGAGGACGGACAGGCGCTGATATTCGTCGCCTCCCGCCAGGACACGGTGAAGGCTGCGGAGAAAGCTCGTGACGAACTCACCGAACGGGACATCGCTGTGAGTGTGCGCGGCGACTACGACGCCCACCAGGAGGCCGATGCCTTCGAGAACACGAAGCTCAGGCAGTCGGTGATCGACGGTGTCGGGTTCCACCACGCCGGACTCTCGCGTGCGGACAAGAACCGCGTTGAGGAGTGGTTTCGTGAGGGGCGAATCGATCTCCTCTTTTCGACCTCGACACTCGCCTGGGGGGTCAATCTCCCCGCCAGGTGTGTCGTCATACGGGACACACAGCGACACGACCCTCTAGAGGGGGACACAGAGATGAGTCCGCTCGATGTGCTCCAGATGCTGGGGCGGGCCGGCAGACCGGGTTACGACGACCGCGGCTACGCCTGGGTGGTCTGTGACAGCTCCGACGCGAAACGCTACCGCGACCTGCTCAGCGAGGGCAAACGTATCGAGTCACGGCTCGCCGACGGCGGCGACCCCGGGAGTGACGACCTCACAGCACATCTCAACGCCGAGATCGTGCTCGGAGAGATCCGTGATGTCGACGATGCGATGGACTGGCTGGAGACGACGTTCTACTTCGTGCGCGCCAAACAGGGGAGCGGGTACGCCTCCGGACAGCGCCTCCAGGATAGGGTGAGCGAGCGTCTGGGGTGGCTCATCGACAGCGGGTTCGTCGAACAGGACGGTCTCCAGGTTGAGCCGACACCGCTCGGCAGACTCGCCTCCGAGTTCTACCTCGAGCTGCCGACGGCCCGCGAGTTCGCCGATATAGCCGAGGATGGCCCCGACGAGGAGTCCGTCTCGCGGGCGGTCGCCAGAGCCACGGAGTTCGATAGCGTCAGTGCCCGCTCCGCCGAGAGGGATGCCATCGACGCCGTTCTGGGTCGGCGCGGCGAGGAACTCGACCCGGGTGCCCGGAAGGTGCTCGCGATTCTGCGGGCCAGTATCAGTGGCACGACACCCGCAGAGCTCCAAAGTGACGCCTGGGTCATCAGGCAGAACGCGCTCCGACTGCTCGGCGCGCTGCGTGCAATCGTCGACACCACCGGGACCGGTGAGGACGCGAACGAGGTCTGTCGACTCACCGCCCGTGTCGAGACGGGTGTCAGCGACGACGCCGTCG
>KE356579.1:1397350-1399518 GCA_000416085.1 halophilic archaeon J07HX64
CCGCGATCGACGGGGTCGGCGAATCCCGCGCCCGGACACTCGCCCGCGCCGGCTACCGCTCACCGGCGGATGTCGCTGACGCCTCGACAAACGAGCTCGCGGCGGCGGGGGTAGAGTCGAGTGTCACCGACCGGATCCGGGCGAACGCCACGGAACTACCCGCGGTCGCGGTCGAGTGGGGTGCGTTCCCCGAGACGGTCCCGCGCGGTGACCGCCTGCTCCAGAAACTGACAATCACCTCCACCCGCGGTGACGCCCGCGCTCAACTTGCCGTCACGGTAAACGGTGTGCAGATGACCGCAAAGTCCACGTACCTCGGCGAGACGACCCTCCCCGTCGTCGTCTTCGGCGGCGACACCGACCGCCTCGAGTTCGTCGTCCGCGTAACCTTTCCCGAACTGCCGCTCGCCCCCGTTGTCCGCTCTCGGACTGTTCAGGTCACCGACTGAACGACACGTCCCAGGAAGCCTCGGGACCGCCTGCGAGCGTAGTTCGTCGCAGGCGGGGACGGGTCGGGTCTGTATCTCTCGCCGTCTGGAGTCTCTCAACCGGACCGGAGCAGATCAGAGAGGAGTTTCGACTGTGCGGCGTTGAGGTGTTCGACGAACGTGGAGGGGCCGATACCGGGTGACTCGGCCATCTCACCGGCCTTTGCGTCCCGCGGGTACTCGAAGTAGCCCAGTTCGTACGCCCGTTCCAGCACCTCGCGGTGACGGGCGGTCAATCGCCAGAGGTCGACCGGAACGGATCGGCTGTCGTCCGCCTCGGTCCGACTCCGCACGAGGTACTCGATACGAACACCGTCGGTTCCGGCCCGGAGTTCCGTCACGACATCGCGCAGCGAGTCGACATCGGCGGCGTGGAGTGTCACACGGAGGACACCGTCAACCGCGCGCACATCGGTCACCGGTCCGACGGTCCTCTCGATGCGCTCACAGACACACGGCTCTGAGTTCTCCCGCTCGAACTCGTACACCTGACGGGAGCCGTAGTCGAACATCTGCCGGAACTCGGTCCGGTTACCCTCCCCGGGTGCGGTGACCCCACTCCCGTTTGAGGTCCCGACTGCGGTGAGGTCGTTTGCTGTGTGTTCCTCGGCCCCCGCTCCGGAGGCCATCGTCACTTGTTCGACGATGGTGTCACCCTCTGTTGCTGTCCAGGTCACGTCGGTCACGGGTCTGTCCGTGGTCCCGGACGCCGCCGCGACAGGGCACCGCTTTGCTCCGTCGACGACCAGAGTCTCGTCAGCGAGAGGCGACGACTGCTGACTCCGAGGGAGTTCGTCGGTTTAGGGTCCGATACATTTATTAAAAATAGAATTGCATGATGGCCTGTAAGAATATATGATATCTGTGAAACGCTGGAGGACGACCGATACAGAAACGAGGGTGTGTACGACAGAACGTCCGTTCGGGCGGCGATATCTCCTCCAGAGGGTTGGGATATGCTCTTTCGAAACGGCCAGCCAGTCGCAGTTGCAGGCTATCGGGGGACTGCCTCGAAGCGGCCACATTGGGGCGCTCTGGTCGGGCAATCCACGTGTTCCCGCCTGCGGGCGACACCCGGGGAGTAGCACGCCGGAGTGTGTCTGTGGTGATCTCGGATGACGAGACGGTTCGTGCGGGCCGGACTTGCGCTGATGCTGGTCCTGTGCGCAATCGCGCTCGTCACCGGAACCGCTGTCGCCGAGGACCCGAGCACCGACGAGGAGGAGCCGTTTTCGCTGACGGTCAACACGACGCTTTCCGGCGAGACAAACGACACGTCGTTCCTGATCAGCACCGGAAACGAGAGCTTCGAGTACGACTACAACGTCTCGTGGCAACCGGTCGGTGGCGGAACACCGGCGGGCGACGAGACTGGACTCACCGGCGACTCTATCATCGACTTCGGACAGTCAGGGATGTATTACGTGAACATCACCGGCCAGTTCCCCCACCTACGGTACTCATTCGACTTCTTCGATGGTCCGCAGTCCGACCAGCCGAAGATAGAAACAATCGAATAGTGGGGCGGTATCAACTGGGGATCGCTCAAGAGGATGTTTGCGGGTGCGACAAACCTCGAATACGGGGCTGACGACACACCACGACTGGCTAACGTCACCAATATGGGTGCGATGTTCGCAGACGCGTCATCGTTCAACGGGTCCATCGGGGACTGGAACA
>KE356579.1:1400815-1401763 GCA_000416085.1 halophilic archaeon J07HX64
TAATCTGAGCGCGACGTCACGAATGTCGCAGCGCGCCAGAACACAGACGTCGAGTCCGTTCGACGGCAGACGGTGGCAAACACGACTGTCGAACTGAACACCAGCGAGAGCACCGCCGTCGAATTTACTCCGACGCTACCCGACCAGACCGGCATCTTCGAGCACGGCGTGTTCACCGACGACGACAACCAGACTGCACAGATCATTGTCAGCGAGTCGGGACCACCGAACGTGACGCTCTCGAATCTAAGCATCGCCGGCGACGGTGACACCGCGACAGTCACTGCTGGCAACTACGACGTGAGCGTTACACTGTCACACGACGGCGGCCCCGATGGTGCGGTTCCAGTGGAACTGACTCTCGGCAACGACACGAGAGGTAAGGCCGTCTTATTGAATGCCAGCGAGACGACGACGGTCACGTTCGAGAACGTCATCGGTGGGTTGTCGCCTGGGGTCTACGATGTGACAGTCTCGGCGGTCAACGCGTCGATTACCGGCGAGGTGACGGTGTCGGTCGCTGTGGGCGGCAACACCGACCCGGCAACCGACACGGACGGGGATGGACTGCTCGAGGATATCGACGGCGATGGAGAGTTCACCATCTTCGATGTCCAGACGTTCTTCGTGAACTTCCAGAGCGGTCCGGTCCAGGACAATCCGGCACTGTTCAATTTCGACGAGAGCGACGACGGCGAAATCGACATCTTCGACGTCCAGGCACTGTTTCTCGACCTCGCCGGGTGAGCTGCCGCGGTGTGCAGTTTTTTGCCCGTCTGTGTGTGAGGATATAATCGGGCCAGACAACCCGTCGTCGCAGGGCGGCCCGAGTCACCTGTCGAAGAAACCGGCCGAACCTCCGGATTACGGCGACACACGGAACTGGCGACTCGGGAGACACAGCAATCCGCTCGGTCAGACGAGACAGCAGGTAATCCCGTGTGCTAT
>KE356579.1:1402341-1410570 GCA_000416085.1 halophilic archaeon J07HX64
GTGTGGAGACGGGTCTCGAGGGCGCGCCGGTCGACGGTCAGACCGCCGGCGACACCCTCCGTCAGGCATACTGGACCTCCCAGATACCCATCATCGTCAGCACGGCACCGGCGACCGTGTTCAACACCGGGAACCACCAGTACGCCCGGTCGATGTCGATGTCGGCGACGGCCACCACCACGATGAACAGGGGGTAGACGAGGAAGACGGCCGCGAGCGCGGGGTGGACAAGCCCCATCAGGGCGGCGGCGAACAGCCAGCACACCCCACAGTAGGCGAGCGTCGGCAGGGCACCGAGCAGTGTGGCGGTCGTCCGGATGCCGGCCTCCCGGTCGGGTTCGATATCGGGTATCGCCGAGAACGTGTGCATCCCCATCGCCCAGACCCACCCGCCGGCGACCCCGACCAGCGGGGGGTACGACCCCGAGACGGCGGCGTAGGCGGCCACACCCGGCAGGATGTACAGCCCGTTCGAGACCGAATCCAGGAGCGGTGTCGTCTTCAGACGGAACGGTGGCACGCTGTAGGCCGCCCCGAGCACCAGAAAGCCGGCGACCGCTATCAGCGTCTCGTCCGGGACGACGGGTACAAACACCGCCGCGAGCGCGGCCGCGGTCACGACCGGCGCGACGACGTGCCAGCCCCGGTTGTCACCGTACCGGACCTCCCGACCCTCCGCGGCCTTTTTTGGGTTCAACTCGTCGATGTCGGCGTCGAAGATGTCGTTGACACCGTACAGAAAGACGTTCGCCGGCACCAGAAAGTACAGGAACAGCGCAACCGCGACCGGTTGGAAGAACCCTGCCGGCGCGCTGGCCGCGTAGACGACACCCACGACAACCGGTCCTGCCAGATACAGCCAGAAGCGTGGTCGTGATAGCCAGAACAGATACCCTACCGCCGACTGCTCCGATGGAGCAAACTGTGCGAGTCGCTCCGAGACGCGTCCCATCGATTACATCTATGTGGATGGTTGTTCTTAGCTCTCTCGGTTTCTCGAACGAGACGCGTGTTGAGCAGTCGCCGGTCGCCGGTGACCCCCGGCGGTCGATCGAGGGGGTCGCTCGGGGCGTCCCGGGGAGGACGTACAGATCACGTTCGAGACGTGTCTGAGCTCCCTGCCGAGCAACAGACAGCGCCACTAACCGAGCACAGTCAAACGAGTGCCCCGCTCTCGACAACAATCAACCGACGGACACCGTCCTTAGAGAGGGTTCCGACGGCGTCGTAGATACCGGGAGCGTGGGTGTGTCACCGTCGACAGACTCCCAGACCGGCGTCTCGGTGCCAAACCCGTCGTCCAGTAGCGGCATATTCAGCTCACACTGTGTGACCACGTCCAGTGACAGGTCGTCCTCGACGGGCGGTCCAGACGCCGACTGCTCGCGGAGCTGCTGGAGGACACCGGCGACCGAGGTCTCGGGGTCGGTCGGGGTCAGAGCGTCCCGCGCGATGTCGACGATTGCCACGCCGGAGACCGACCGTAGGCACGCACAACAGCCTCGCTATTGAGTAACATTCAAACCTCTCCCAACCCCAGTACAATCGAACAATAATGCACGGTAGGCGACTGGCGACGACCGAACGGATAATCGCGCTAACGAGCCCGGACGCACAGGAACAGGTCGAGCGTCTCGAGACGTGGGCCGAGAAACGCGATACCGAGGTCGCCGCGGTCACGTTCGACGAGTCGGTCGAGGATGTCTACAACCCCGGTGAGGCGACACTGGGGCTCACACTCGGAGGTGACGGGACGTTCCTCGAGGGTATCAAACGGTTCGCACCCCGTGGGGTCCCGCAGATGGGGGTGAACGCGGGAACGCTGGCGTTTCTGGCACGGGTCGACCTCGATGATCTCGAGTCGGCCCTGGACGAGGTGGTACACGGGCGGGCAACTGTCGACAGCAGACAGATGGTCCGCGCGGAAACCGACGGGCTCGATACAACGGGTATCAACGACGTTATGATAGAGAACGTCCCGCCGGAGAACGCGGTCGACCGGAAGGTGACACGGCTCGATGTGTTCGCCGACGGCGAGTACGTCGGCCAGTACGAGGGCAACGGTATCGCGGTGTCGACGCCGACCGGGTCGACAGGCATCTCGCTGTCGGCCGGTGGACCGGTGCATCTGCCGGTGGGTAACCACACCCTGCAGATTGTGCCGCTGAACACCCACAGTGTCGGTGTCCGTCCGCTCGTTGTCGCCGCGGACACCGACATCGAGGTGGTCACCCGCGAGCAGGCGAGTCTGCTCGTCGACGGGGGTCGGTCGAACAAACTGCTCGACGGGGAGTCGGTTGTTCGGATAACGGGGGCCGAGCAGCAGGCCCACGTCGTCCAGACCAGCTACGACGAGCAGTTCATGGCCGCAACGGCGACGAAACTCGGCTGGGGGCTGCGCGGCGCGGCGGACGGCCCCCGGGAGTTGCTCGAGTCGGAGACAACAGACCAGGAGCCAGGCACGGTCGAGCGGGCGCGACAGGTGGCCTGTGAGGCCGCCGAGAGCGTCGGCGAACCGCTCCGGGAGCTCCACGGCCGGGTCGAGGATGTCACCTACAAGACCGACAAGTCCGACATCGTCACCGAGGCCGACCACCAAGCGAACCGCATCATAACGACCGTCATCGAGAACGAGTTCCCCGACCACTCTATCCTCTCCGAGGAGAGCGAGTACCGTGAGGGGTCCAGCTCCTACACCTGGGTCATCGACCCGGTCGACGGCACCGGCAACTTCGCACACGGGAATCCACAGTACTCGGTGTCGATCGGGCTCATCTCGGACGGCGAACCAGTGATGGGTGTCGTCTACGTTCCGGAGACCGACGAGCTGTTCCACGCGGTCGCAGGCGGTGACGCCTACCAGGGCGACACACGGATCACGACAACCGACGGGGACAGCCTCAACGAGAGTATGCTCCTCTCGGGATGGGACCCGGACGGCGAGTTCCTGACACACTTCTACAGTCAGACACAGGGTGTCCGGGCGCTGGGGTCGGCCGCGCTCAGCCTCTGTTATCTCGCCAGCGGGAGTGCCGATGGAAGCTGGGAGTACGGCACCTACCCCTGGGACGTGGCGGCGGGCATCGTCATTGCACGGGCCGCCGGCGCGCGTATCACCGACCGTGAGGGTGAACCCTACGAGTTCACCTACCAGACCGACAGCCGAAAGGAGCTGCTCGCCTCGAACGGCCCGCTCCACCCCGCGCTGCTCACACGCGTTCAGAAGAGCGACGAACTTCTCGGCGAGAACTGACGAAGCTCCCGGCGAGAACTAACGAACCTTTTAGAGGGGGTAACGAACCTCTCGGCGAGAACTACCGGACCTTTCGACAGGGGGTAACGAGCTTTTTTACAGAAGAGAACGGATCTCTCGGCGGGGACCGACGAACACGTTGTTGAGACTGACGTCAGCGGCCTGTCCAGCGGAGTAGTGCGAGCGTGAGCTCGAACAGACCGATCATCGTCAGCGCGACGATGATGGGGGCCATCCCGGTGGGGTCGGGGCTGAACAGAAACGCGATACCGCCAAAGGAGAACCAGAACAGGAGTCGCCGGCTCTCGAGCCACTGTCGGGTGGTGACCCCCATCATTATCCCGAGCATGATGAACAGTGGAATCTGGAAAATGATCGCGAACAGCCCCATCATCAGGATGATGAGATCGAACGTCTCGGTGAGGGCAAAGGCGATCTCGGCGACCCCCTCGGAGTAGTCGAGAAAGTACACGAAGATGAACGGCAGGACGAGAAAGTACGCAAAAGCGACGCCGACGACTGCGAGCAACAGGCTCGTTGGCACGGCTGCCAGGTAGTACCGTCGTTCGTTGGGGTACAGACCAGGACGCATGAACAGGTAGGTCTGGTAGACAAACACCGGCAGCGCAACGACGAGACCGGTTAGTGAGGCCACCTTCAGGCGTGCGAGCAACAGCGCGAGCGGGTTATACACGCGCGGACAGGCGCCGGATGCCGCCGTTCCACACTGGCTGATCCCCCCATCCGGGGCGGGCAGAAACGAGTACCACAGAAAGTTGATCACACTGTCGGCGATGAAAAACACGAGCAGGGCAACCCCCCCCATCACGGCTGCCACCGCCAGCAGCCGTCCGAACATCTCCTCGATGTGCTCGGTCAGGGGCATCTCCTCGTCGTCGGGTGCACCCTCGTCGGAGCCGGAGCCGTCCTCCGGGAGGTCTATCTCGGCGGAGGACGGTGGGTCCGGCGCCACCTCACCACCCTCGGCAGGCACCTCACCGCCGTCGGCTGCTGCTGTTCCACCTCTGTCTCCGGTGGACTGTGTCTCTCCGGACGCTGATTCCGCTGGTGTTCCCGCAGCGTTACGACCCGGGCTGCCGGGGTCGCCGGTCGATTGATCGTCCGTGTCGAACGTGTTGTCCCTGTCTGTTCGCGTGGACGACTCGTCCCCGGCAGGACGGTCCTCGTCGTCGCCGTCCGCCGCTGTCATTGCTACACTGTTCGACTGCGCATCTTGTAAGCCTTCTCTCTCGGTGACTCGGGTCCAGTCGACAGACCGGGTATACAAGACTTATTCAGCACCGGCCTCAACAGAGCGTATGACGACGGTGACACTCATCGGCGCCCGTATGGCGGAGTCCGGCGAGGAGTTTGTTTACCAGGGAGAGTCCCCGGACTGCGAGGGCTGTCCGTACCGCAAGCAGTGTCTGAACCTCACAGAGGGACAGCGCTACCGGGTCACGTCGGTCCGGGAGGGCGGGAACACGCTCGAGTGTGCGGTCCACGACACCGGGGTGGTCGCCGTCGAGGTGGAGCCGGTTTCTGTCACGGCGAACGTGCCGAGCAACGACGCCTTCGCCGGTAACAGGGCCTCGCTCGCCGGGCCGTGCCCCTACACCGAGTGCCCCAGTCACGAGTACTGTGAACCTGCCGGTGTCGAGTTCGACGAGACGAGCCGTATCGACGAGGTGCACGGCGACCCGCCCCACGAGTACTGTATGCTCGACCGCGAGTTGACCCTCGTCGAGTTCGAGGTGCCCGAGGACGACTGAGCTTAGAAAAGCGCCTCACTCTCGGTTGTGCGCGCGGGACCGCCGACCCCCCACACACGGGTCTCGACACCACAGTCCGCGACTGCCGCTTCCACACTGTCGACGTGTTCGGCTGTCGTGTTCACGTAGACACTCGCACCGGTGTCGACCGAGAAGTACACGGGTATCCCCGAGGAGCGAAGATCACGGACAGTCTCGAATATCTCGAGCGACCGGGGTTGCCAGTACACCCACCCTGCCGGGCCGGTCATGGTGGTGGCCGCGAGCGACAGCGAGTCCTGTTCTGCGAGTTCAAACACCCGGTCGAACGCCGCCTCGCTCAGCGCGTCGCGCATCCGCGCGAGTTGGCCGTGGACGTGTGCGAGTCGGGCCTGGAACATGTGGCTGTCGGCGGCCTCAGCGTGGGCCTCCTCTGTCTCCTTGTACGCGGGGACCAGCCCCACAACGACCCGGAGCTGGTCCTCGAACGCCGAGGGTACGTCGCGGCGCTCCGAGCGGCAGTCGGTGTCGTTGAGCCCGGCCGCGAGGTCCGAGAACCCGCCCGTGACCGCCCGGGCTGCCGAGGCCGACCCCCGGCGGGCGATTGTCGACACCGTCGGACGGTCCAGGTCGAGACCGGCCGCCTCGACGAGCGCCATCGCCGCCGCCGCAAAGCCCGACGCCGAGGAGCCGAGTCCGACGTTGGTCTGAAACGAGTTCTCCGATTCGAGACGCACCGGCCTGTCGAGATCCGCCCGCTCGCGAACCGGTTCCACAACCGACCGGATGCGCTCGGCCCCTCGACCCGTGACGGTGTCGCCGTCGACGACGTACCGGTCCTCGTCCAGCGAGTCGTCGAAGGCAGCCGTTGTCGTGGTGCGTGCGGGTGCTGTACAGACACTTATCGAGTCGTGGTACGGCATCCGGAGTCGTTCATCGCGCATTCCGTGGTACTTCACCAGCCCCTGTATCGGGTGGGCCGTCGCCGTCGACTTCATACCGAGAGGGACTGTCCCTCCGTACTTGTGCCTTCGGACCCGCCCGTACTCGTCGACTGTACAGGTTGCTCTGTTGAGGCCGGCGATGTCAGGTCTTATTACCGCGAGCACACTACTACAGGTAGTCAGATGGACTCAGGGCTTCGCGTCGGCATCGTCCAGCACGACCCGCTCGTCGGCGATGTCGCCGGCAACGCCGAACGCATCGCACACGAGTACGAGCACCTCGATCCGGAGCCGTCGCTGGTCGTCACACCGGAACTCGCGCTCGTCGGCTACCCACCTCGGGACCTGCTCCACCGGTCGGGGGTGCTCGACGCACAGCGAGCGGCGCTCGACGCCCTCGCCGAGCGGACCGCCGACGGGCCGCCACTGGTCGTCGGGGCGACGGTCCGGACCGACCACGAGACGGGCCCGCCGCTGCACAACGCGGCGGTGGTCCTGCGCGACGGCGAGCGGGCGGCAACCTACCACAAGCGCCTGCTCCCGACCTACGACGTGTTCGACGAACACCGCTACTACCGCCCCGGTGGGGAACCAACCGTTGTGACAGTCGACGGTGTCGAGGTGGGACTCACAGTCTGTGAGGACGCCTGGCACGACGCCGTCGTGACCGGACAGCGCCGCCACAGCACGGACCCGCTCGCGGAGACAGCCGCCGCCGGTGCGGACCTCATCCTGACACTGTCGGCGAGCCCGTTCAGCCTGGACAAGCCGGCCCGTCGCGAGGAGCGGTTCCTCGGGCACGCCGCCCGAACCGACTGTCCGGTTGTGTTCGCGAACCAGGTTGGTGGCAACGACGAACTCATCTTCGACGGACACTCGTTTGTCGCTGATGGGTCGGTCCAGCACCGCCTCTCCGGGTTCGAACCCGAGACAGCCGTTGTCGATGTCCCGCTCGACGACTCCGGGAAGTCTCTCCCTCGGTACGAGCGGAGTCCGGCCGAACAGGCCCGGGCAGCCCTCGGACTCGGTATCAGTGACTACTTCGGGAAGACCGGTTTCGACGAGGCGGTTATCGGTATGTCCGGCGGTATCGACTCCTCGGTTGCGGCGACGCTCGCGGCCGACGCGCTCGGCACCGACAGCGTGTACGGTGTCTCCCTCCCGAGCACGGTCACGAGTCAGCAGAGTGTCGACGATGCCCGGGCGATAGCGGAGAACCTCGGCATCGGGTTCGATGTCATCCCGGTCGGACCAGCCGTCGAGACGGTTCGTGAGGCTGTCGACGAGAACGCGACCCGGCTAACGGGTGTCGCGCTCGAGAATCTCCAGGCCCGGGTTCGGGGTGACGTGCTGATGAGTCTGGCGAACGAGCGGGACGCGCTGGTGCTCACACCGGACAACAAGAGCGAGGCGGCGGTGGGTTACTGCACGATGTACGGTGACACCGTCGGGGCGCTCGCGCCGCTGGGTGACTGCCAGAAGTGGCTCGTCTACGACCTCGCGGCCGCGTTCAACCACACCACACCGGCCGACACGACCGCCTCGTCTGTCATCCCGGACTCTGTCGTCGAGAAGGCGCCCACCGCCGAACTAAGCGAGGGCCAAACCGACGCCGACGACCTCCCGCCCTACGAGCAACTCGACCCCGTGTTGCAGGCGTACATCGAGAGGACACCCGGCGGTGCCGGACTCCGCGAGGAGTACCCCGACGAGGTTGTCGACGGGGCGCTCTCGCGGGTGACCCGCGCGGAGTTCAAGCGCCGGCAGACACCGCCGCCGCTGCGGGTCACACAGAAGGCGCTCGGCCGCGGGTGGAACTACCCCGTCGCCGCCGCGTACGACCACGTGCTCGACCGGGAGTGACCACACCGGTTCCCGGCTGGGACGATCTCGCTCGATGGGAGGGACGGTCTTGCTCGACCGGGAGTAACTACACTGGTTCCCGGCTGGGACTGCCTCTCTCGACCGGGAGGGACGGTCTCGTCTCGGTCCCCGGCGAGGGAGACCCTGCTCGTCGCTCGGACCGGAGTCGTTCGGTCTCTGTAGCGGGTCCGTCTCAGATGCCGAACGTGAACCGGAGCATGTCGCGGGTACCCGGTCCCAGGCCGACGGCGATGATGGCACCGAGTAGCATGATACCGAACCGGGGGCTCTCGTCCATGAACTCGTCGTTGAACAGCGCGACGATGGCGAGCGGGATGAGGAGTTTGATCAGCGCGAAGGGCCAGGCCTCGCCGACGTAGATGCCCGCAATCGCGTCGCCGCCCTGGAGACTGCCGGT
>KE356579.1:1410846-1415403 GCA_000416085.1 halophilic archaeon J07HX64
TTGTGGCGAGCGGGTATGTGTAGGTGTCTGTTGTCCCGCGGCGGTGGAGCCACTTGCTGAGGAAAAACGAACCCGGTCGCGATGCCGAAGACGGTGAAGTAGATAAACGGGCTGATGAGCAGTGCGCTCGCGGGGAACTCGAGTGCCGGGGTGGCACCCGCGTCGAGAGCGGCGACAAAGGCGTCCTCGACGGTGCGGAGGGCGCCACCGAACAGCACGAACGGCACCAGCGCGAGGAAGAACTGCTTGTACGGGCTGAAATCTGTGTTCCTGAACAACAGGTACACCCCGCCGAGCATGAACACGAGCACGGTGATGTAGCCGAGCGTCGAGACGACGGTGTAGCCGGGTTCGGCGATAAACGCTGTCGTGTCGTACGCGCCCGGCGAACAGTTCACGCCGCTGGCCTCGATTGTCTCGCCCTGTTCGGGGAGTCGCACGTAACACTCGACGCCGTCTGCGTCGGCGTGGACTGGTCCCCAGAAGTACTGCCAGATAAACCCCCAGTAGACGCGCTCGGTGAACGCGACTGCGGCACCGGCCACCGCGAGCACACCCGCGACGAGGGCCGACACCCACGCCAGTTTGGGGCTGATTCCGTACCGCTCGAGCAACTCCATACCCGAATCTCGGGGTTGCTCCCCAATTGAGCGTTCCGGTCCTGTGCGATGCAACCGCACTCCGGCGGCGATATCTCACCCCGAACATACGTGTTCGTGTCCGTTCGACCCCTCTTTGCTCTGGTTCTGTCTGTTCGACTCCCGATCCACCCCAGGTGTCCGGATACCGGGAACGGTGTCGGCCGGAGTCTCAGAGCGTCCGGCCCTCGTGAGCGGTGATACGCTCGCGCCAGCCCTCCGGAATCGGGGTGGGGTCACCGGTTTCGCCGAGCGCGACAATTGTGGTTTCCGCGGTCGCCGCGAGGGCGCCGTCTGTGCGTATCTCGTACTCCATCGTAACACTCGACTGTCCGATACCGGTGACCCCGAGCGCGACAACCACCGTCTCCCCGAGTCCGATTGCACGCTCGTAGTCGACGCTGATGTGAGCAACAACAAAGCCCGGGTCGTCCGGTGTCGTGCCGAGCACCTCACGGATGTACTCGACGCGGGCCTGTTCCAGATAGGTGACGTAGACCGCATTGTTGACGTGTCCGAGCGTGTCGATGTCGCGGTATCGAACCGGGAGTTCGACCTCGGTCTCGTGTGCTGTCATACCGTGTCTGTGCCCGTTACCCTATTCTGGCTGTCGGTTGTGATCTCACCTGTTGTGCCCCTGAGACTGTTGAGTTCGGGACACAGACCTGTCTCAGACAGTCGACAGGGGAGGACAGTATCTGTCACGGTCGATACAAAGAGTGTGTAGAACTGCTGGTTGCAACCAGACACGAGACGGCGAACGACACCCGGTCTGCTGGAGGGGCTCTCACCGTTGGACCCGGTCATGACACTCATACTGGTGGTGACAGTCCGGTCATCTCGGGGTCGTCTCGGGCAGAGAGCAGAAAGAGGGCTCATCGCTTTCGGAACGTCGGTGGAGGAAGGGCCCTGGGCCGCCAGCCCGAACCTGTCATCCTCGGCGGATATCACAGACCCGGTCTCGGATGAGGCCGAGCTAAGCAACGAGGGCACCTGGGAGTCCACGAGCCTCGATCTCCCACCGATAGAGGTTGTTCCGGGTATCGAACCGGAGATTACGCTAACAGATGGGTTCTCCGGCGAGCACGACGAGGAAAGGGGCAGTGCGACAGTCGAGGGCCGTATCGAGGCGACAGTCGGGAGCAACGAGGGCGCGGAGTTCACACCCGAGTTTCCGTTAGACGTTACCACCGGAACGAGCGGGTCGTTCGAGATCCAAGGTGGGACCGTCGTCGACAACGAGTCCATCGTCGAGGACACGTTCGGCATCGATCCTGTCGACGAACGGCTCCATCTCCACAGCGACAGCCGGTTCGAACTCACCCTCGCGATAGTGTCACTGTTGCTCCTGGCGACTGATAGATCGGACACCACCGTGTTCCCCGACGGGACAGACGCTCTACAGGCGCGAGCCTCCATCGGTGACGGACCCGGGGGGCACAGACACCCGCTGGTGGTCCGCTGCTCCGGAGGGTCTGTTGACTGGCGCCGGGGTCTGCGGCGGATAACCGGGCAAAAGAACTCTTATGCGCGCCCGGATGAGTCGTTCAGACATGGAACGTCGCAGACTTCTGGCACTGTTGGGTGGGTCGGCGTCACTCGGGCTGGCGGGCTGTCTCGGTGACGGTGGCGGCGACGGCGACGACGGTAGTGACAACAACGCCGGAGATGACGGTGGCGACGAGAGCGGAGATAGCGGGAACCCGAATGCAGGGGCGAACCTGGCGGTCGAGATAACGTCCGCGACGGAGAGGGTCGAACCCGAGAGATCGGCAACCGTCTCGTGGACAGTCCAGAACACGGGTGATCTGGAGGGGACCCAGACGCTGGTGTTCACCGTCGACGGGAGCCAGGAGGGCAGCGAGGAGGTGACCGTCGGCAGCGGCGAGAGCAGATCCGGGGAGTTCAGCTACACGACCGCCGGAGACAGCGAGGGGAGCGTCCGGGCGACAGTGGCGAGTGACAACGACGACGCGAGTGTCGATATCGTGTTCGGGGCAGAGGTGGTGAGCGGGTTCAGCGCGACCGTCGAGAGTGCCCGCGCGGCCGATCGACGCGAGCCCCGAGCAGTACACCGGGACCGAGGCGGAGCCGTTTACCACACTGGACACCGGGGAGCCGCTGGTCGAGTTGAGCGCCGAGACGTTCGGCGACGGCAACTGGGAGAGCACCCAGTTCGACGTGCCCGGCCTGGTCGACGTGTTGCTCGGTCTCGACCCGAACCAGCTCGTGACCGACCTGATCGCCGGGTTCGACATCCAGGCCGACCTGATTGATGCGTTTACGCTCGACGAACTGATCAGGGAGATCGCGGCGGCAATCGAGGGGTTCTACTTCAGTACGGAGCAGTCCGAGGCCGCCGCCGACCTGTTCCAGATACTGGCAGAGGAGCTCGAACTCCCGGCGCCCAGTATCCTCCCGGGTGTCGTTCAGGGCGTGCTCGAACACCCCGACTTCGGTGACGACGGGGGGAGCGAGAACCCGGTCGATGTGATCGCAGCCAGTATACAGGACCTGATCGGGTTCCTGCCGAGTGTCGTCGACGGGCTGGACAGCCCACCGGAGACCGTGGAGGACCTTCTGGTCGCGGTCACGGGATTCATCGACGGCATCCCCGAGGGGGAGGTAGACCAGATACTCCCGTTCCTGGAGGAGGCACTCGCGGGTGTCGACTTCGAGGGGCTGTTGAGCGACTTCAGCCTCGCGGCCGAACCCGCGTCCGTCTCGGGCACGATGGAGTCGGCCGCGGAGGAGGAACTGCTCGTGACGGTCCCGCTGACGACGGTGACGGTGGAGGCAGACCTGGGCGAGGGGTTCTCGACAGAGCCCCCGGAGGTCGACCTGGACCTGGATCTCGAGCTCACGACCGGCACGAGCGGCAATCTCGCGGGCGGTATCGACCTCGACACCGAGAACGACACCGCCGACGCGACAGTCGTGGACAACGAGTTCACCGCCGACCTGACCGAGTTCGACCTGGTCGGGCTGGTCGAGGGGCTCGACGTGGCCGAACTGCTGGCCGGGCTGTTCCAGGCGTTGCTGGAGGTCGACCTCCGGACGCGGGTGCCCGAGACGTTCGACGCCTACGACAGCTTCGACGAGCACGTCCAGCGGCTGGACCCGGTGTCGCTGGTCGAGGAGAGCGAACCGCTCGGACTGGTTGCGGGGCTCATCACAGACGAACCCGGACGGCACGCGGTGGTGGCCGAGCTTGCGATGGAGTTCGACGACCTGGATGCGGTTGTCGAGACCGTCTGAACAGAAAGAACGGCCCCGTGCTCGTGTCGACGCCAGCAACTACGCGTCACAGTTATACCCGTCGGCGACAATTAGGCAAATAGAATGCCTGATAGGCGGTCCCCGTCCTCCGAGAGCGCCAGCTACACAAGAAGGCGTGTCGTGTTCGTAGTCTGCTCGGTTGTTGCAGTGGTGGCCGGTGGTGCGATCGTCGCGTCGGTTGGCTCCGGCGGGCTCGCCGGAAGTCCCGTGGACAGTGTTCTCCCGGGTGAGAAGATCCCGGCGGAGGAGGCAAGTAGCGAACGGGGGTTCGGTGACGGCGGGTTCGACGGTCAGGGGTTCGGGTCGCTGTCACCCGGGGCACAGACCGGTGCCGGTGGTGAGGTGAGACTCGACAACGGCACGTTCGCCTCGACCGATACGCAGATACACTTTACCGCGCGGAGCTCACAGCCAACCTACTGGCGAACGGCGGCATACGACAGCTACACCGGGACCGGATGGGAGCGGAACACGGAGACAGAGCCGTACAACCCACCCCTGGAGAGTGGCGGGTTTGAGCGTGTCGAGTACAACGTCACACTCAACAGGTCGGCAACGGCGCTGCCGTTGCCCTGGCGGCCGACGACGGTTAGTGGTCTCGACAGCGGGAGTCTGCAGGTGAGTGCCGAGGGGAACGTAG
>KE356579.1:1415569-1417186 GCA_000416085.1 halophilic archaeon J07HX64
GGTCCGGGCGGCTGTCGAGGCGATCGAGACCGCTCAGGAGGGAGACGACCGGAACACCCAGAATGGGTCGGGGTCGGTTGGGGGTGACGACTGATGGGTCGGCTCGAAACCGCGCTCGGCGTGTTCGGTGTGCTGGCGACGCTGTTCGGTGTCGGACTCGTGCTCGCGCCGGGGCTGGTCGGCTCTGGACCGGTTGAAGGGGCGACTGACACTGTTGCCTCCGCGGGGACCGCGGAAGTTGCTGCTGGTGCTTGGTGGTGTTGCCGCGGTGCTGGTCGGGGCGGTGCCGTGGCGACGGTCGCGAGCCGACGGTGACCAGTTCGAGGGAACCCCGGAGCGCTCGACAGACGACCGCGACGCCGACAGGCTCGGGACCGAGGTCGGAACCGCCGTCCGTGGGGGTGGCGAGGCCTGGGAGCGTGTCCGGTCGGACCTGGCCGAACTGGCGGCGGATGCGTACGCGGACACAGAGAACGTCTCACCGGCAACAGCGAGGCGAGCGGTTCGGCGTGGGGAGTGGACCGGTGATACGCTCGCGAGTGGTGTACTCGCGGGAGATGTATCACGCTGGGCACGCCTGCGACTCTGGCTCGTGCCGGAGCGCGAGCGGCGGCGGCGGGTAGAGCGAACAGTGAGAGCGATCAGACGACTGGGGGGACGATGACAGCCGACCGGTGGCGCATCGGGCTGGTCGCCGCGCTCTCCCTGGCGGGTATGGGGCTTGCGTTCGCGGAACCGACGCTGTACGGGGCGGCGATCGTCCCGCTCGTGTACGTCTGCTACGGGCTGGTCTCGGGACTCTCCGCGGCACCCGACCTGCGCGCGACGCGGTCGTTCGAGCCAGAAGGGGTCGGGCCGGGCGAGCGTGTCACGGTGAGGCTCCATCTCGAGAACGCCGGCGACCGGGTGTTGCCGGACCTCCGGGTGACCGACGGTGTGCCGGAACTCGCGGTGGTCGCGGGGTCGCCACGGACCGCGGTCGCACTCGCGCCCGGCGAAACAGCCACACTCGAGTACAGTGTCGTCGCCCGCCGCGGCGAGCACGAGTTCGACGGGCCGCTGGTCCGGGCGCGCCCGCTATCTGCCGCCGGGGTCCACACCGAGCGGGTGTCCGTCGACAGCGGGGAGAGTCTGACCTGTCGGACACCGAGTCGTGACCCACTGACCGACGCCGTGTTGCGCCGTACGGAGCAGTTGTCCGGCGGCGGGCGCGGCGAGGGGACCGAGTTCTACGCGACCCGGGAGTACCGCCGGGGCGACCCGATGCGGCGCATCGACTGGCGCCACGTCGCGAAGACCGGCGAGTTCGTGACCGTCGAGTACCGCGACCAGCAGGCGGCCCGGACGGTGGTGGTGGTCGATGTCCGCGACCCGGGTCGGACGCAACCGGTCCCCGACCACCCCTCCGGGGTGATGCTGGCACTCGAGGCTGCCGGGCGTCTCGTGGCCGGTCTGGAGCGGCGGGACACCCTCGCCGGGGTGGGTGTCGTCGGTCTCGACCCCGATGGACCGCTGCCGACAGCCGGTGGTGTCGCCTGGACCGACGGGGCGGCGCGACAGACCGAACCGGCGGCTCTCCTCGCGGACGTTCGTGACGTACTGCAGGGACGGAACCCC
>KE356579.1:1419602-1428543 GCA_000416085.1 halophilic archaeon J07HX64
CCGGCACCGCCACCCGCTCCAACACCTCCCTGACGACAGTCTCCGGTGTTGTTCGGCGGACACTCGCGTCGGTCCGCAACACGAGTCGGTGTGCGAACACCGGCACCGCGAGCCGTTTGATATCGTCCGGAACAACGTAGCTCCGACCTGCCATCGTCGCGGCCGCGCGGGCAGCCTCGAACAGGCGCTGTGTGCCACGCGGTGAGACCCCGACCTCGACGCGGTCGTCGGTGCGGGTCTGGCGACCCAACTCGACGATGTAGTTCCGGATGCCCGGTTCGACCCGGACCGCCTCCGGGACCTGCTGCAACTCGGAGACACGGCTGCCCGGGAGCACCGGTTCGACACTGGGCATCCGGTCTGTGCGGTCGGCCCGTCTGTCGAGCAGCAGGCGCTCACCCTCGGCGTCAGGGTACCCGATCGACGTCTTCAGCATGAACCGGTCGCGCTGGGCCTCCGGCAGACCGAAGGTGCCCTCCTGTTCGACGGGATTTTGGGTGGCGATGACGATGAACGGCTCCGGCAGGTCGTGGGTTTGCCCGTCGACGGTGACCTGCCGCTCGCCCATCGCCTCCAGCAGCGCGGCCTGTGTCTTCGGCGGTGCACGGTTTATCTCGTCTGCCAGCACCACGTTCGCAAACACCGGACCGGGCGCGAACTCGAACTCGCCGTTGGCCTCGTTGTAGATGTTCGACCCGGTGATATCGGCCGGGAGCAGGTCGGGTGTGAACTGTACCCGAGAGAACTCGAGATCCAGCACCCGTGCGAACGAGCGGGCTGTGAGTGTCTTTCCCGTGCCGGGGACATCCTCGAGCAGCACGTGTCCGCCGGCGAGTACACCTGTGAGTGCTGTCTCCAGAAACGCACGGTCGGCGATGACGGCTTCCTCGAGTGCGGCGAGTACGTCTGTCGCCAGTTGACCGGCCCTCTCGTGTTCCATACTCGCTCTTTGCCGGTCCGGATTTAACGCTTTTGCGTCGACTCGACAGTTGAAACAGGTCTCTAACCGGACACGGACGGGCCAAGAACTTTACCGATGGTGCACACAAGAACAAGTGTATGCGACCAATCGACGACACATCGCTCACACGGGATGGAAAGATGCTCATCCTCGCGTACGACCACGGACTGGAGCACGGTCCGGCCGACTTCAGGGACGTTCCGGAGAGTGCGGACCCGGCACACGTGTTCGACGCGGCGACCCACCCTGCGGTGACGAGTCTCGCCGTCCAGAAGGGGCTCGCCGAGGCGTACTACCCCTCATACGAGGACGAGGTGAATCTGATGGCGAAGCTAAACGGCACGTCCAACCTCTGGATGGGGGAGTATGACTCGGCGGTGAACTGGTCTGTCGACTACGCGGTCGACGTCGGGGCCGAGGCGATCGGGTTCACACTCTACAACGGGTCGAATCACGAGGTGGAGATGGCAGAGGAGTTCCGACAGGCCCAGGAACGGGCCCGCGAGCACGACATACCGGTCGTGATGTGGGCCTACCCGCGAGGGCAGGGGGTAAAAAACGACACCAAACCGGAGGTGATCGCCTACGGGGCCAGACAGGCACTCGAACTCGGGGCTGACGTGGTGAAGGTAAAGAACCCCGGGAGCAAGACGGCGATGGAACACACCGTCGATATGGCCGGCCGGACGAAGGTCATCATGTCCGGCGGGTCCAAGCGGAGCGACCGCGAGTTCCTCCAGAGTGTGAAGACAGCGATAGACGCCGGCACTGTGGGGCTCGCCGTCGGGCGGAACGTGTTCCAGCGTGAACAGCCAGAGCGCATCCTCGACGCGCTCGAGCAACTCATCTTCGAGGAGGCCTCCGTCGAGGATGCACTCGCCGCAACCGAGCGATGACCGTCGAGACCATCTTCGAGACGGTGGCGACAGTCGGCGGCGAGGTCCAGAGCGCCCTGGGCGAGCGACGCTCCTACGAGGAGGGGCACAACCCCAGCGGCGAGCGCCAGCTAGCGGCGGACGTGTACGCCGACGACCTGCTCGGTGAGCGTCTGCTCGCGCTCGACAGCGTCGGCGCCTACGCCAGCGAGGAGCGCGAGACAGTGATCGAGAGCGACGACGGCGGGGCGTATCACATCGCCTGTGACCCGCTCGATGGCTCCTCGAACCTGACCTCGAACAACGCGATGGGAACGATCGTCGGCGTCTACGACCAGCCGCTGCCGGCGCCGGGCGATGCGCTGGTCGCCGCCGCGTACGTCCTGTACGGTCCCATCACGACGATGGTGACCGCGAGCGACGGCGAGGCGACAGAGCTACTGATCGAGGACGGCTCCCGGACGGTGCTCGCGGACGACCTGACCATCTCCGGCGACCCGGTCACCTACGGGTTCGGCGGGCGGATCCCGGACTGGCCGTCGGCGTTTGCCGACTACGTGGCCGACATCGAGGATGACCGGCTGAAACTCCGGTACGCGGGTGCGATGGTCGCCGATGTGAACCAGGTGTTGACGTACGGCGGTATCTTCGGTTACCCGATGGTCGAGGACCGCCCCGAGGGGAAACTCCGACTCCAGTTCGAGGGGCTCCCGATGGCGTACATCGTCGAGACTGCCGGGGGTGCCTCGACAGACGGTAGCCGCTCACTGCTCGAAACCACACCGTCCCGACTCCACGAGCGGTCGCCGGTGTTTCTGGGTAACAGCTCACTCGTCACCCGACTCGAGGACGCGATGGTCGACTGGTCGCCCTGAACTGTCCGCCGTGTGTATACGACGACCGACAGCTGTGAGACTCAGGCACAGAGCGGTTACCTGTCGGTTGTCGTCACACCGTGACCGGACCACAGGCGTCCGGTTTCGGGTCCGCAAAAAGAGACCACAGGCAACCGGTTTCGGGTCCGCAGACAAGGGTACCAGCGATGAAAAAAATGGCAAGTTACAAATACCCCACGAATAAACAACAGTTGTATGTCAGTCGTTGAGCTACGAGGATTGACAAAGGACTACGGTAATGTCCGTGCCGTTGACGGACTGAACCTGCCGATACAGCAGGGGGAGATATTCGGCTTTCTGGGACCAAACGGTGCCGGGAAATCGACAACGATCAACATGATGCTCGATTTCACCAAGCCGACAGCCGGGGAGGCGGGCATCTTCGATATGGACCCACAAGAGAACGGCACAGAGATACGCCAGCGGATCGGTGTACTTCCCGAGGGGTACGACGTGTACGGCCGGTTGACAGGGATGGACCACCTGGAGTTCGCCGTCGAGTCGAAAAACGCGCACGACGACCCGTACGAACTGCTGGAGTACGTCGGACTCGACGGGGACGGTGACCGGAAGGCGGGGGAGTACTCGAAGGGGATGGCACAGCGACTGACACTGGCGATGGCGCTGGTCGGGGATCCGGAGCTTCTGATACTCGACGAACCGACGACCGGACTGGACCCGAACGGGGCCAGACAGGTCCGCGAGATAATCCAGCGGGAGAACGAGCGCGGGACGACGATCTTCTTTTCGAGTCACATCCTGAGTCAGGTTGAGGCGGTCTGCACCCGTGTCGGCATCCTCCGTGGAGGGCAACTCATCGCGGACGATACGATCGACAAACTGCGCGCGAACGTCTCCGGTGGTGAGACCCTCGTCGTCGAAGGTTCCGGCATCACCGACCCCGTTCTCGACGAGGTGTACAAACACCCCGGTGTCGAGGATATCACCGTCAGACAACCCGGGTCGGTTGTGGCACTCTCTGTCGCCACGGACGCGAGCAAGACACAGATTCTCAGCGAACTCGAACAGGCCGGCGCGGAGGTCGCGGACTTCTCCACCGAGGAGGCGAGTCTCGACGACCTGTTCGCCGAGTACACACAGGGGGGTGCCCGGGCATGACCTGGCAGACCGTCGCGAAGAAAGATATAAAAGACAGCGTCCGCTCGCGGGGTCTGTGGGGGATTATCGTCATCTTTCTGGCGCTGATCCTGGTGCTCTCGTTTTTGCTCTCGCCCGGCGGCGACGGGGACGAGACGCTGCTCGTGTCGGCTGGACTGTCATTCTTCCTCGGAATTCTGTTTTTCGTCCCGCTCGCAGGACTGTTCATCAGTATCAAATCCATCGTACGGGAGAAAGAGTCCGGGAGTATCAATCTCCTGCTCTCTCTCCCACACACCCGACTCGACATGCTACTCGGCAAGTTCGTCGGCCGGGCAGTTGTCCTGACCGTCGCCATTCTGGCAGCGTTCGGTCCGGCCTCGATATACCTGTTAGCCGTCGGCAGCGGGTCCGGAGTGTACCCACTGTTCGCGCTCTTGATCTCTATCATATTCTTCGGCCTGATATTCATCGGGGTCGGTATCGGACTGTCCGCACTGGTCAACAGTGAGACACAGGCGCTCGTTGCTGGTGTGGCCATCTTCTTTCTGCTGTACCTCTGGGTGCCGATTCTGGGCCAACTCGGCATCGATGCACCCGATATCATCGCCCGGTTCTGGCTCGTCTTCATGTTCTTTGATTTCTTCCTCGTGTTGCTCTCGCTGACCAACGGGAGCATCGACAGCGCATCGATAGTCAGATACGACGATATCGTCGTCGACGAGGGCTTCGATACGATTACTATCCCCTCACAGGACATCTGGCTCCAGCACTGGTTCGTTTTCGTTATCCTCGCCATCTGGATTGTCGTGCCGCTCGGTGTCGGCTACCTCCGGTTCAAACGGCAGGACCTGTAGCTCCCCGGACCGGGTCTGTGTCTCTCATAACTGTGGGAGTCACCACCAGTACACGGGGTACTGCTTACTCGTTTCGGCCCCGGCACCTGTCTGTCGCCTGTCGACAGTCTCGCCGGGTATCGTTAGTATGACCAGAGCCGTCACCGGTGGACTCAGGACTACCCGGTTCTCTCTCCCGAGTTTTCCCGGAATCCGCTGGCTGTGCCGTCGGGTGAGGTTGAGGTGAGAAATAAAAAAGAGCAACCCGCGAGATATCTCTCGGTCTCGGGGGGTGTCGGCTCGTAGCCGGGTGACCGCTCGCCCGACACGACCTGCTTGCTGTGCTCGAGTTTGTGCGCGGTCCTCGCGAGCAGGACGTGTAGACGGCCTGTGTAAGCTCTCCGCTCGTCTCTCGGGGGTCCTGACCGCGGCAGAAAGAACCCCCGCTCCGTGCGCTCTGGGGGTCTGGGACTACCTGTACCCGTATGTTCACCCGTTCGTCATACAACCCCGACCCTACGAGGTCTGTGCTCGGACCCCAGGTCACCAGAGGCCGATCTCCGGCCGGCGGAGAGTCACCCATCGCTGACTGCCCGTGGAAAACGGTGACCGGCGGGGGAGTCCACACGCATAAGAGTCTGCCAGCCCCAACACAAGGTAGTGGTTGTGCAAACACGCGCAGTCGGCACAGGGACACGCCCGCAGAGAGCCGAGGCCGGTCGGATGCGCCCGTGCGTGGAGTCGTGTGAGCGTGTTACAGGCAGTCGCGGGGTCCCACACACACGCGGACCGGGTACCAGCCCGGGGAGGAGGGTGCTCGGCGAGCGTCGCGAGGGGTGGGAGAGCCGATGACAGACGAACCCGCGCCGCCGGGAGTCCCCAATGAACATCTCGACAGCGGTTGGGAGTTCGTCGAGGAGCGCACGGAGACGGTGGCAGAGCTGTCGGCGCTGCGTGTTCGGAGTGTCACACGCCGGTACGACGACGAGCGCTCGCGGGCAGCGCTGTCGGAGGCGGGCTACGAGATCGACCACCCGGTCAGGTTCTTTGCGGTCAGCCGACTCGAGTTCGAGCCGTCGCTGCCGCCGGGTGTCGGGACGACGATGGTAGCGCCGAAAGTCCGCACGGAGGCCCGGAAGGCGTTCGTGAACCGGCTAACAGAGCGGGGTCTGAAAGACGTGACCCGTGACCGAACCGAGCGAGTCCGACTCCCCGATGACAGCCGTATGCGACTGTTTCGACACACCGGGACCGTCCCTCCGACCGAACTCGACGCCCCACTCCCGCTCGAGTGCTGGGTCGGTGTCTGGCCCACCGGCGGCACGTTTCTCGTCGTCGCCGGTGCACATCCGACTGTCACACTGGACTCGCGTCTCGACACCGGAACTGCACCAGACAGTCTCCACCGGTCACCGGACGAGTACTGGCGGGAGTTCCTCGAACTGCTGCGCGAGACCGGTGAGCGTAACTGACAGTATCGTCAGCACCTGCGGGGCCTCGACCGGCGACTGTCGGCTGTCCTGTCGCACAGACAGTGGGAGTTAGTCGAACACAGTCAAACTGTCCCGGGCAACCCCGAGTGTGACCGACGCGCCCGGCGGTGGTGGCGCGGTGGCTGTCTCGACGAGTAACGCCGTGCCGGTCTCGGACTGGACAGTCACGTCGTAGTGGTGACCGACGTCTGTGACACGGGTGACCTCGCCGGCGAGCGTGAGCAGTTTCTCCTCGGCGTTCCGGAGGCTGTCCGGGAACCCGGTATCGGCGGGTGTCGCCCCGCCGGTGTTCGAGAGTACAATGTGTTCCGGTCGAACGTGGCAGGTGACAGTCGCACCCGGCTCGAGGTCCTCTGTTCCCGACAGTTCGGGTGTCGTCACCCTCGTGTCGCCGAGCGCGACAGCAGGTGGGTCCACCCCGACAACAGTCGCGGTGAGACTGTTCGAGCGACCCAGAAACGATGCCACAAACCGGGTCGGTGGGGAATGGTACAGCTCCCGTGGGCGGTCGACGCCGGCGATTCGGCCCGCTTCGAGGATAACCAGTCTGTCGGCGAGCGCCATCGCGTCGGTCTGGTCGTGGGTGACAAACAGCGTCGTGACGCCGGTCTCGCGCTGGATGCGGGCGATCTCGTCGCGCAGACGGTCCCGTAGCGTCCGGTCGAGCGCCGACAGCGGTTCGTCCAGCAGCAGGATGTCGGGTCGCGGGGCGAGTGCACGTGCCAGTTCGGCCCGGCGCCGCTGCCCGCCGCTGAGCTCCGCCGGATAGGCCGCCCGCTGCTCGTCGAGTGCCACGAGGTCGAGACACGCTGTGATACGGTCGGTCCCCTGTCTGGTGAGTCCGTACGCCACGTTCTCGCGAACTGTCATGTGAGGAAACAGCGTCGATCGCTGGAAGACGACACCCACACTCCGCGTCTCGGGCGGGTCGTCGGTGACGTCCTCACCGCGGAGTAACACTCGGCCCGCTGTCGGTCTAACGTGCCCGGCGATCGCCTGCACCAGTGTGGTCTTGCCACACCCACTCGGTCCGAGCAGCCCTACCAGTTCACCCGCCTCGACACCCAGCGAAACCTCCTCGACGGCGCGCTCGTCACCGTACCGGTGTGAGACGCCCTGGAGTTCGAGTCTCATGGCGGATCCACACCGGGTGTCTGGCCGAGACGGAGCACCGTCATGAGCACCACCAGCGTGACAACCAGCAGAGCGAGTGCGAGCGGTACCACCGCGTCGATACCGGCGCGTCTATACTCGACCCCGATACGGGTGGGCGCCGTCTGTGGGGTGTACGCGACTATCCTCGTTGCGCCGAACTCGCCGATAGCGCGCGCAAACGTCAGGACGACACCCGCGAGGATGGCCCGGCCGGCAAGCGGGAGTGAGACGTGCCAGAACGTTGCGAGCGGGCCGTGACCGAGCGACCGTGAGGCCTGCTCCAGGCGCTCGTCGACGGCACCGAACCCCGCCCGGGCGGTGACGATAACAAACGGCGCGGCGACGAACGTCTGTGCGAGCACGACCCCCACCAGACTGTCTGTGAGCGGGACACCCACCGAGTACGCCGCGGAACCCACCGGTGTGAACCGGCCGACCGCGGTGAGTATCATCGTCCCACCGACCAGCGGCGGCACCACCAGCGGCAACACCACGACGGCCTCGACGAGTCGCTTACCGCGAAACGACGACCGGGCGAGCAGGTACCCCAGCGGCACGCCGAGCAGTGTCGCGACTGCTGTCGATACCGGTGCGGTCAGGAGTGAGTTCCGGATGGCCCGCCGCGCCTCCGGGGTCGACAGCCCGGAGACCACCCCATCGACACCCGTCCGGGTGAAGAAGGCCAGAAACGGGACCGCGAAGTAAACCAGCACGAGTCCACCGAGCAACACCGGGAGCAGACGCTCCAGGCTGTACCCGGACCTGCTGTCGCGGGTCCAGTTCACGGCTCCACCTCCGCCGGAACCGCTCTCCGGTGTCGGTGCGTTGTGCTGTCAAGAGTCGGGTTCACGGCTCCACCTCCGCCGGAACGGCCCCGACAGGACGCGGGAGGGGGCTCTCGACAGTCAGCCCTGCCTCCTCGAGCAGGGCTGGCCTGTCGAGCAGGAACTGGACGAACTGTCGCCCGCGGTCCGGGTTGTCGGCGTCGTCGCTGACAGTCGCGTTGTAGACGACCGGTCTCCCGCGGGCGGTGTACCCCTCCTCGGTCGTGTACTCGACGGTGGCGTAGTGGTCGGCGAGCGCCGGGTCCCCGAAGCTGTAGGCCGGGGGAAACTCGAGGAACCCGACCCCGCGGTCGAGCGCCATGTTCCGGTAGACAACTGCCGCCAGACGTGCCCCGCTCTCGACACCCGCGAGCAACTGTGGCTCCGCCGGTTCGACGTACACGCGCGACAGCAGTGTCTCGCGAAACCCCTCCAGACCGCGCTGGCGCCCGGCGAGTTCGAACGCCTGGACGGCGCGGTAGCCCAGCGGGTCGAGATCCGGGTCGCTTATTCCAACCTCGCCGGCTCCGGCCTCCCGCACCACGTCGTACCAGGGGGTCCCACCTTCGAGTCGGTCCGCGAACGCCGTCCCCCTGCGGTAGCCGAGTCCGATGCTGTTGCTCGCGAACTCGACATCCCAGTCCGTTCGTTCCCCGTAGAGTCGGTCCCGGAGCAGTGTCGCATCGGCACTAACGACCACGTCCGGGGCGGCCGTCCGGTCCTCGACCATCCGCATCACGACGTTGGAGCCGTGGTACTCACCCTGCACCGTGATGCCAGTCTCGTCCTCGAACGCCGGGCCG
>KE356579.1:1428593-1430045 GCA_000416085.1 halophilic archaeon J07HX64
ACGGTGGCAGAGCTGTCGGCACTGCGTGTTCGGAGTGTCACACACCGGTACGACGACGAGCGCTCGCGGGCAGCACTGTCGGAGGCGGGCTACGAGATCGACCACCCGGTCAGGTTCTTCGCGGTCAGCCGACTCGAATTCGAGCCGTCGCTGCCGCCGGGTGTCGGGACGACGATGGTGGCACCGACAGTCCGCACGGAGGCGCGAAAGGCATTTGCCAGCCGGCTAACAGAACGGGGTCTGAAAGACGTGAGCCGTGACCGCACCGAGCGACTCCGCCTCCCCGATGACAGCCGTGTGCGACTGTTTCGGCATACCGGGACTGTCCGCCCAACCGAACTCGACGCCCCGCTCCCGCTCGAGTGCTGGGTCGGTGTCTGGCCCACCGACGGCACCTTTCTCGTCGTCTCCGGTGCCCACCCGACTGTCACACTCGACTCGCGTCTCGACACCGGGACCGGAACAGACACTCTCCGCCGGTCACCGGACGAGTACCGGCGGGAGTTCTTCGAACTGCTGCGCGAGACCGGTGAGCGCAACTGACACCCGACACTGTCCTCCTATTCCCCCGAGGCCGGTAGTCCAGTCCGTGTCGACTACCTGCCGCGAGGGGGACGGATCACACGCTGTGAGGGTCAGGATCGACCAGCACGACGTGCGCTCCGGGCGGGCGACCCACACCGCGACTACCGCTACAGCATCCGTAGACACGCTGACCCCTGGCCGGGGGGAGGCTGAGACACAGTCTGTGGTTCAATTCGTGGCTGTGACATCCTCCACCAGTTCGGGGGTGGGCTTTCGCTTGCTACATATCACCGACACTGTCGTTCGCACTCGGGACTCGACCGGCGACTGTCGGCTGTCGCGTCGTCCAGACAGTGAGGGTCAGTCGAACACGGTCAGACTGTCCCGGGCAACACTGAGTGTGACTGACGCGCCCGGCGGTGGTGGCGCGGTGGCCGTCTCGACGAGCAACGCCGCGCCGGTCTCGGACTGGACGGTCACGTCGTAGTGGTGACCAGCGTCGGTGACGCGAGCGACTTCCCCGGCGAGCGTGAGCGCCCTCTCCTCGGCGTTCCGGAGGGTGTCCGGGAGTCCAGTATCAGCGGGCGTCGCCTCGCCGGTGTCCGAGAGTGCAACGTGTTCCGGTCGAACGTGGCAGGTGACAGTCGCACCCGGTTCGAGGTCCCCCGTCCCCGGCAGTTCGGGTATCGTCACCGTCGTGTCGCCGAGTGCGACAGCAGGCGGGTCCACCCCGACCACAGTTGCGGTGAGGCTGTTCGAGCGACCGAGAAACGATGCGACAAACCGGGTTGGCGGGGAGTGGTACAGGTCCCGTGGGCGGCCGACGCCGGCGATTCGACCCCCTTCGAGGATAACCAGCCTGTCGGCGAGCGCCATCGCGTCGGTCTGGTCGTGGGTGACAAACAGCGTCGTGACGCCGGTCTCGCG
>KE356579.1:1430095-1440437 GCA_000416085.1 halophilic archaeon J07HX64
TCACCCCCTCTGTCCCGAGCGTGCTACAGCCTGCGACTCCGACGGTCCCCGCGAGTGCCCCCAGAACCGCCCGCCGCGAGAGGGGGATGTCCCCTTTCGCCTCGGCGCGTTGTTTCGGGTCGGACACAACGCGTCGTTGTATCGGAATCGACATAACCGTTTTCACCGGCGGGACCGTTCGAACGCCTGTGACGGGGAGCCGAGACGACGGCAACGAGGCAGGAGGTGAGGGAGATACCGACACGTCGGCGGCGTTCGAGACCAAACTCCACAGGGGTGACGTGGAGTTCGGTCGGCGGGACAGCGCGTTGCTCCGGGCGGTTGACGAGACTGGGTCGCTGAACGCAGCGGCGTCGGCGCTCGGCCGGTCGTACTCCCACGCCCACCGGCGACTGTCGACACTGGAGGCGGCGTTTGGCCCGCTCGTCGAGTCACAGCGCGGCGGGGCAGGCGGCGGCGGGAGCGCGCTGACCGACCGGGCCGGCCGGTTGCTCGCCCGGTTCGAACGGTTTCGCACCGAGCTCTCCGGCGTCGCAGAGGTCACCGAGACGGTCTTTCGCGGGGAGGTCCGTGACCGGACCGGGACTGTGGTGACTGTCGAGACGGACGCCGGACTGCTCCACGCACTCGCACCGGTCGAGGAATCGACTGTCGGTGTTACCGTGCGGGCGGACACCGTCACACTGCACCGCTCCGACGAGGACTCGGTTGCCGAGACCAGCGCCAGAAACAGGCTACCCGGCACCGTGGTCGGGGTCGAACAACAGGACCGTCTGGCGAGTGTCTCGGTCGATGTCGGTGCGAACCGACCGTTGACCGCGCTTCTCACCGTCGGGAGCTGTGAGCGGCTGGCAATCGCGTCCGGTACAGAGGTCGTGGCCTCGTTCAAAACAACGGCGACACGTGTGACACCACAGCCCTGAGGACTCTCGCCGGCGCGATCGCTTCCGTCTGCTGTACAGATCCTGCCGCGCACGAGGAGGCAGGTGACCGGTGTCCAGTCTGCGATCTCAATTCTGTGGGACTGTGCGAGCCGTTACTTTGTTCGCACCTGTGGGACCGCGTGAGCCGTTACTTTACTCGTGCCACATCAGACAACTGTAACTCGGGCAGACTGGAACGACCCTCGGCCGAGGAGATCGGGTCGACAACCGGCAGGACGAGCGGGATACTCGTGGTCGGCGCGGCGGCCGTCGTCGGCTCCCTGCTGACCAGCAAACTGGTTTTGAACACGAGGTAGAGCGCACGCAGGCCCGCGACGCTCCGTGATTCGCAGTGCACGGTGTGAGACTGTTCGCGCTCGGGAGTTCACCCGGGTCGTCGGCTCACATCGATTCGGGGGCGGCGATGCCGAGGATATCCAGCGCGTTCGCGATGGTGGTCTGTGCGGCGACGACAAGCGCCAGTCGGGCGCGGCGTATCCCGTCGGGCGCGTCGAGCACGGGGCACTCCCGATAGAAGGCGTTGAACGCCTCGGCAAACTCGCGGGTGTAGGTGGCGATAACGTGGGGTTCGAGCCCCTCGGCGGCCGCCTCGACAACGGCCGGAAACCGCGCGATCTCCCGGAGGAGGTCGCGTTCGGCAGCGGTATCGAGGTTCGCTGTGTCGACAGCACCCGCGTCAGGTGTCTCACCGGCCTCGGAGAGGATACTTGACGCGCGGGCGTGGACGTACTGGACGTACGGGGCGCTCTGGGCCTCGAAGTCCAGCGCGCGCTCCCACTCGAAGGTGATCGCTTTTGTTGGCTGGCGGGCGACAATATCGTAGCGGACCGCACCGATACCGACCTGACGAGCGATGCGGTCGATATCCGCCTCGGTCAGCGAGTCGTCACGGATGCGCCCCTCGAGCCGGTCCTCGACCTCCCTGCGGGCACGGCGAACGGCCTCGTCGAGCAGGTCGTCGAGGTCGATACCGGTGCCCTCGCGGGTGCTCATCCCGCCCTCGGGGAGGTTCACCCACGAGAAGTGGATCGCGTCTATCCGGTCGGTATCGTGACCGAGCAGTTCGAGGGTACTCTGGAGCTGTCGGGCCTGGAGCTCGTGGTCCTCGCCGAGTACGGTCACCGCGCGATCGAAGCTGTCGAGCTTCCACTCGTGGTGGGCCAGATCCCGGGTGGTGTACAGCGAGGTGCCGTCCTCGCGCAGGAAAACGAGGTTCTTCTCGATATCGGGGAGGTCGAGCTGCCAGGCGCCGTCCTCGTAGACGGCGTGGTCGAGTTTCTTTAGCCGGGCCACCACGTCGTCGGTGGAGCCGTCCCGCATGAACCGGGTCTCCCTGACGAACTCGTCGAACGGTGCGGGAAGACGGTTCAGACTCTCGGCCATCCCCGAGAGCACCGTCTCGACGACCGCCGAGACGCGCTCGCGGCTCGCCTCGTCGCCGGCCTCCAGCCCCTGCATGATCGCCTGTATCTCCGCCTCGGCCTCCTCTGTCTCCGCCTCGGGGGCCTCATCGAGGAACGTGCTCCCTTTCCGGTAGTAGCGCACGAGGTCGTAGTCGGGTTTGTCCCGCTCGGGTTCGGGGAGGTCGGACTCGTCGAACCGCTCGTACGCCCAGGTGAACATCGCAACCTGACGGCCGGCGTTGTTGACGTAGTAGTGGCGCTCGACGTCGTAGCCGGCGTACTCGAGGAGCGAGGCGATCGCATCCCCGATGATCGGGTTGCGCGCCCGACCAACGTGGACCGGGCCGGTCGGGTTGGCGCTCGTGTGTTCGACGACGACACTGGTCTCCCGGCTGTCGAGCTGTCCGTACCCCGGCTGGTCGGCGGCCACGAGCGTCGCCCCGGCGTAGCGCTCGTTCGGCACGGCGTTCAGATACGGGCCCCGTGTCTCGACCCGGTCGACGTACTCACAGCTGTCGGCGTCGAACGCGTCGGCGAGTTCGTCCGCGACCACCGGCGGGGGTGCACCGGCGGCCTCCGCGAGCCGGAACGCGACACTGGAGGCGAGAACCGCGTCGATATCGTCGGGCGGGCGCTCGATACCGAGGTCGTCGGCGGGGTAGCCGAGCTCCTCGAGTGTCCCGGCCAGTTCCGTCTTTACCTCGGCGCGCATCGCGAGGAACATACACATCGGTACTCCGGGCGCGGGTATAGTCGTGACGTTCGCGGGCGAACCGACTGTTTATATCCTGCCCCCGGAAACAGGGAGTCGATGACCGACACCGACGACGACCCGGGAGAGGTGACAGTCTCGCTCCGGCCGGCCGAGCAGTCGGTTCCCCCGGGCGAGGAGACGACACTCGCGGTCACTGTCGAGGCGGCCGACAGCGGTATCTCCGCCTACGAGAGCGCCGTCCACCTCGACGGGGGCGGGCGGATAACCCGTGTCGAGTTGACCGGTGATCCGGTCGTCCCGGTCACCGAACTCGACGACACCATGGCCGTGATGGCGGCGGCGATGGGACCCGACTCCGACCACGACCCCGACGAGGAGATCGTCGTCGCCGAGATAACCGTAACCGGCGATGACGGGGCCTCACTCGCGCTCACCGTCGACGACGAGACCGAGGTCGCGCCGCTCGGTGACGGCACCGAGCGCTACACTGTCGGTGACTGTGCGGGTGCCACGCTCACTGTCGGTGAGGACGACTGAACGGTCGGGGGTTGTGGGTGGGACACCGACTGTCGGTGACGGCGACCAAACGGTCAGGCGTGCGGAGGTGGGGACCGCCGGTTGTCGCTGGGTCGACGGTGCTGTCAGCGACGGAAACCGCGTCACCCCCGACCCGAGCACCCCGGGTGGCTCGCCGAGTCCATCGACCTGCTCGGCGACGATATCTCGGACGACGACCTGGACGCGACGACCTCAGCGGACCGCAGTCTGCCGGTAACATACGGTGGACTCTCGCGAATCAGCCCCGACGGTGACACAGCCGAGTCCCAGCCCGGAGGGTCACCGGCGAGTGTTATTACCCCGGCGGGAGTAGGCTACACGCATGTGTCACAGCAACAGGTCCCGGTTAGAGAGGCGGGAGGTGTGTCGATGCGCGTGAGTGTTGTCGGCGGCTCGACAATCGAGGGGGAGACCCGGGAACAGGCACGCCAGGTCGGGCGGGAGCTCGCAGAGCGGGGTCACGAACTCGTCTGCGGTGGTCTCGGGGGCGTCATGGAGGCCGCCTGCCACGGTGCGAGCAGAGCAGGCGGACACACCATCGGGGTGCTCCCGGGTGAGGACCCCACAGCGGCGAACCCGCACGTCGAGACAGCTATCGCAACCGGTCTGGGAAACGCCCGGAACGCTGTTGTCGTGATGAACGGCGAGGCCGCGATCGCCGTCGACGGGAGTACGGGAACGCTCTCGGAGATTGCGCTCGCACGCGACTACGGTCGACCGGTGGCGGGGCTCGACACCCACCGCGTCGACGGGGTGGCTGTCGAACACGTCGAGACACCGGCGGCCGCCGTCGGGTACGTCGAGACGGCTGTTGGAACCGACGGGTGACAGTAATCGAACTCGTGTGACCGGAATCGCCCGGCGAGCAAAGAGCGCTCAGAGCCAGTCGGTGAAACAGCCCTCAATGAGGCTGTCGGCCTGCCGGTCGATGTACTCGGACTGCATTCCCCAGATAGCCTCGGTCAGCGGGACACCCTCGTCGACGCTGCGCTGGACGTGGTCGTGTTGCCAGCGGGCGGGTGTGACACCCTCTTTCAGTCGCACCCGGAGCGGACGGAGATACCGGCGGGCCTCGTCGGCGGAGAACCCACGGAGTTCGAGTCCGTCGCGGGCGAAGTTCAGACACTCCTCACAGATCAGTTGGATATCACCGGTCTCCTGGTCGTTGCTCGTGAGCCAGCGCATGTCGGCGTCGAGCCCGTTTCGGGCGGCGCCGTAGAAGTTCTCCTCGGCCTGCTCCCAGTCGAGGGCACGGACCGGGTGGTCCCGGCGGGGTAGACTCTCCATGAGACCGGCGAAGGCCGCCTCGAACGCGACGGCGTCCCGGACAGTCGGCTGTCCCGGGAGCGGGCGGAACTCGATCCGGGCGTTTGCGTCCGAGCGGCACGCTCCGTCGAACACCGGACGGACCCAGCGCCAGTAGCTGCCGTGTTTGTGCCGCAGGTGAACAAAGGCGTCGTCGAAGCGGTTCCCGCGGTCGAGATTCATCGGCACGATACAGGCGTCGTCGGCGATGTCGTCGATCGCCTCCTCGACAGTGTCGAAGTCCGGCGGGAACCTGACCTTGCGGACCTCGTCGACCCCGGTGCCCGGGTTCATCACCGACTCGAAGACGTCGATCCGGTTTTCCATGTGGGCGTCCGCGAGAATCTCCGCATCGGGGGCGTCGTCGTACAACTGCGGGGGAAAAAACGGGGAGTTGACCCCGAGCGCGAGCAGCGGGCCGGCCACCCGGAGCGCGTACCGGAAGTACACGGGAAGGTCCGGCGCGTGTGCGACCTGGTAGTGTGGCTGGATAGACGTGCTCAGGCTCTCTGGCATGACGGTATCGGCAGGGAGTGTGACGTGGGGCGCCTCGAGCGTGCACCGGGAGGGGTAGGTCGCGTTTGCCATCGTGTGGTACCGCACCGAATCGCTCAGATTCGTCGCGAGACGGACCTCATTCTGTCCGATACTGTCGGTGAGATACCGCTCCGCGCTCTCACCGACCGGCGGGACCGTCCAGATACCGGCCGAGATCAGACGGATATCCTCGGAGGGTGTCTTCTCCAGGGCGGGAACGAGGTGGGCCTGGATCTCCTTTTCCTGTGCCGCCAGTCCGTACGTCGTCAGCGGGAGAGGTGTGGTCTGCATCTCCGCGTTGTGCAGTCCGAGTTCCTTTTCGAACCCGATGAGATCGAGCAACCCCCGCGGGACACGCCTGAGTGAGTCCGTGTGTTCGTCGGCCGCGTAGAACTCGAGCTCCAACCCAACCAGTGACTGCGAGTTGTCGAACGTTCCCGCTCTAACCTCCGATTTGAGCTCCTCTGCCTCTGCCGTTGCCTGGCGCTCGAACTCCTCAGGGTCCACATCGAGCACCTCGCGGACGGCGGCGGACAGTTCGGATGCCGACATGTGTGGCCGTCTGGTTCCCAGAGGTTTGAATGTCGCGCTCGACCCGGTTTCTCTGTGTTCGTGTGTGGCCGACACGCGGACGCATCCAGCCGAGCGTAGCGTCTAAGCTTGCGGAACGGAAACACCGGCTATGACCGAGATACGCTATCTCAGCAGCCCGGACCTTGCGGGGCTCGCCTCGCCCGCCGAGTACGTCGCGGCAGTCCGTGCGGGGTATCGCCAGCGCGGCGAGGGCGCACCCGCGGAGCCCCGGACCAGACTCGACAGCGAGACCCCACAGGGGATGTTGACCGGCTACTTTGCGGTCCTGCCCGAGACGGGCGCGATGGGTGGGTACACATACAGTGCGGGGTTCCAGAGCCGCGACGCCCACTTCGTGTTGCCGCTGTTCGACGCCGACGGCGGGGAGTTGCTGGCGCTTCTGGACGGCTCGCTCCTGAACCCGTTCAAGACCGGCGCGGCAGGGGCCGTCGGCGTCGACGCGCTCGCCCGGACCGACGCCACCAGACTCGGACTCCTCGGCAGCGGCACACAGGCCCGGGGACAGCTACTCGCCACGGCGACGGTCCGTGACCTCGAACACGTGTCGGTGTACTCCCCGACCGCCGACCACCGGAACGGGTTTGTCGCCGAGATGGACGACCGCATCGACGCGGCTGTCGAGGCTGTCTCGAGCGGCGCGGATGCCGTCACCGGTGCCGATATCGTCGTCACCGCGACAACGGCATCGGACCCGGTGTTCGACGGCGACCTGCTCGACCCCGGGACCCACGTCACCGTGATGGGACAGTACCACCCCGACCGCGCCGAGGTCGACCCGGAGACAGTCGCGAGGGCGACGTACGTGCCCGACCTGCGCGGCCGCCTCGAACAGGACGCCGGTTCGTTCCTGCGCGCACTGGCCGACGGCGCAGTCGACGAGGACCACGCACACGCCGAACTCGGCGAGGTTGTCGCGGGTCGGGCGCCCGGGCGAACCGACGACACCGAGATAACGCTGTTCGACAGCGGCGGCACGGGGATCGAGACCGTCGCGGCGGCGAAACTCCTCTACGACCGTGCCTGCGAGGCCGGGGTCGGCACGATGCTCGAGCTGTCGCCGGCCAGCGAGGCGTTCCCGGGGCGGTAGCCCGGTGCAGACGGCGGTCACCCCGGGAAGCGGCGACGGTTTGGCGTCGAAACCGGTATGTCCGGGGCCACCCTGGCCCGGTGTATGACGCGGGTCTGTCTGGTCGGCGAGGAGAACCTGCGGCTGCCCTACGAACTGCTCTCCCGCGAGACCGCCCGCGACGCGCTGGCGGCCTACGACCTGCGCGAACCGTACCACAGCGCCGTGGCCGTCGAGACGGTCAGCCTCGGCGCGGCGGTCGCGCTGCTGAACGACCTGAACTGGTATCTCGCCCGCTTCGTCTCCGAGGCGATGGTACTCGAACCCTCCGTCAGCGAGACCGAGTGGCTCTCGCGTGACCTCGCGACGGAGATCCGCGACGGCGCCTGCGAACCCGGGGAGACCGGCCGACTGCTCAAACTCTACGGTCTCGAGTACCCCGACCCCGGCGCAGGGTCGACGGGAGAGAACAGCGAGGATACGGGTGACGCGGCGAGCGGGGATACCGGCGACACTGTGACCGGGACTGCTGCCAGTCCGGGCGGTGGCGCTGGTGATGCCGTGACGGGGGCCGATGCCAGTCCCGGCGAGGACGGTGACGCGCCAGCGGATGCACCGCGACTCGTCGAGCCGATGTTCGTCGCCCGGACCGGCGGGGGCCTCCCCGAGTACGACCTGCGGGACGTCGAGGAGACGCTGCTCCTCCGGGTCACCGAGGACGAGTTCGAGTCGTGAGGGGGTCTCGCGGGTCGAGACGATCCAACCGGGGCGGGGAGTCGCTCACCTCTCAACTCCTCGTCTGCGGTGCTCGCCTGCTGTCGGCCACACACCTCCCCAACCGACTGCGGCACTCGCCTGCGGTCGGCCACATACCTCCCCAACCGACTGCGGTGCTCGCGCCGGAGACCTCCCTATGGTCGGTCCCGCGCCGCGCTCCCCATCCCTCCCGCGATATCTGTTCGCGGCTCTGTCGAGCACGCGAACCGGCGCGCGCCACGAGACTAACTCCGCTGGCCTGACGCTACCATCGGTGGTACTCGACACAGGACGCCGTCTCGGTTCGATACCCCCTCAGAGTCTGTCTGTGGACCTCGGGAGAGTCCACGGGCTTCGAGGACTCTAGAGACTCCGGTCGGTCCGGTCACTCGGGGGAGTCTGAGGAGTTCGGGGACTCCAGAGACTCGTCAACTCCGTCGGAACTCCCGTACCCGCCACCGCCGGGTGTCTCGACGGTGAGGGTCGTTCCGGCGTCGACCTCGCGTGTAATCTTCGCGGGAACGGGGTCACCGTCGATACGATTCCGGCCGGTCTGGCCGTCCTCGCCGCCATCGAGCCCCCGGGGGGCGTGTCGGCGGCGCTCGGTCAGGAGAGAGACGGTCGCCGGGGACTCGACGGTCACCGACCGGACGAGACCGTCACCGCCGTCTGTTCGACCCCGGCCGCCGCTGCCGGCGCGGAGGGCGTAGCGCTCGACGCGCAGCGGGTAGGCCGCCTCCAGCGCCTCGACGGGCGTGTTCAGCGTGTTCGTCATCCCGACCTGTACACCCGAGAGACCGTCGCTGTCTGCCGTCGCGCCCATACCGCCGCCGACTGTCTCGTAGTAGACGAACTCGGGTGACCCGATTATGATGTTGTTCATCGTCCCCTGTCCGCCGGCGGGGACGCGCCCGGGCACCGCCTCCGCGAGCGCCGCGAACACCACGTCGGCGACGCGCTGACTGGTCTCGACGTTGCCCCCGACGACCGCCGCGGGTGGTGTGGGGTTCAGGAGACACCCCTCGGGGGCCTCGACGGTCACCGGGTCGTAACAGCCGTGATTCGGCGGTATCTCGGGGTCTGTCACACACCGGATGACGAAGTACACCGCGCTCTTTGCGACCGACAGCGGCGCGTTGACGTTCCCGGGGACCTGGTCTGCGGTCCCCTCGAAGTCGACGGTCACAGTCGCCCCGTCGACGGTCACCGCCACCTCCACCGGGATATCCGCCCCGGTGACCCCGTCGCCCTCCACAGCGTCGCTGGCGTGGTACGTACCGTCGGGGATCTCGCGCAGTTCCCCCTCTATCCGCGTCCGGGAGTAGTCGATAACGGCGTCGAAGGCATCGAGCAGGCGGTCGCCGTGGTCGTCGAGCAGCTCCCCGAGGCGGGTGCCGGCGCGCTCGTTCGCCCCGCGCTGTGCACGCAGGTCGGCCCGGCGCTGGTCGGGGTTGCGGACGTTCGCCAGCAGGAGTTCCTCGACGGCCTCGTTTCGCTCCCCGCCCGCGACGTATCGAACCGGTGGTATCCGGACCCCCTCGGCGTGTATCTCGCGCGCCCCGGCCGGCATACTCCCCGGCGTCGCCCCACCGATATCGGCGTGGTGTGCCCGCGACACCGCGTAGCCGACGATATCTCCCTCGTAGGAGATCGGCGAGACGAGTGTCACGTCGGGCAGGTGGGTCCCACCCCGAAAGGGGTCGTTCAGCAGGAAGGCGTCGCCGGGTCGGGGGTCACAGTCGAGCACGGCCCCGACCGCCTCGGGCATCGCGCCGAGATGGACCGGGATGTGTTCTGCCTGTGCGAGCATCCGGCCGTTGCTGTCGAACAGCGCGGTCGAACAGTCCCGGCGCTCGGTTATGTTCGGCGAGTACGCACCGCGGACGAGCACACTCCCCATCTCCTCGGCGACACTCTCCAGTTGCGTTCGGAGTATCTCCAGTTCGACCGCGTCGAACCCGGTCGTGTTCGTCGTCATGCGCCCGCCTCCATCCGGATGGTGCCGTGGTCGTCGACGGTCACGTGCCAGTCCGGCGGGACGACGGTCGTGCTCTCCCCGCCGGCGACAACGGCAGGCCCGGCGAACTCGGTCCCGGCGGGCAGATTCCGGTCGTAGACGGGGGTCTCGCGAAAGTCGCCGGCAAACGATATCGCCCGGTGCTCGACCGGGTCCGGCCGTGTCCCGTCGTGGTCGAGCAACGGCGGGTCCCCGGGGACGGTCGCGGTGACCCGGAGGGTGAGGAGGTCGACAGGGTCGTCGAGACGGTAGCCGCGGCGGCGCTCGTGGACCCGGTGGAAGCGCTCGGCGACACGGTCCGGGTCGAACCCGTCCGGGACAGCGACCGTGAGTTCGTGGCTCTGCCCGGTGTAGCGCAGGTCGGCCGCCCGGTCGACCGTGGCGCGGTCGGGGTCGCTCGCGTCGGTGAGCGCGCGGTCGGTTAGTTGTTCGTACCGGTCGGTGATC
>KE356579.1:1440667-1447235 GCA_000416085.1 halophilic archaeon J07HX64
ACTCCCGGGGGTCGTGCCCGCGTTCGAGCGTGACCCGCCGGATGGCGCGTGTCATCGTCGCGTTCGCCACCCGGCGAACCCCGCGTGCTGCGGCCACAGGACCGTCGAGGCCCGCCTCGGCGGCGAGGTCGGTAAGCACCGACTCCGCGGCGTCGGTGTCGAGTTCGAACCGCTCACCCAGTGTGGTTTCCGAGCCGAGATAGCCACAGACGACCGCAGCGTCGGTGACTGTCGGCTCCTCGCCGCCCCGGCCGTAGCAGGCCGGACCGGGGTCTGCACCGGCCGAGCGCGGACCGACCCGGAGTGCGCCGCCCGGGTCCACCCACGCGACCGAACCGCCGCCCGCGCCCACCGTCTCCACGTCGACCATCGGGACCTGCACCGGGTGGCCGCCGACCGTCGCGTCGGTTGTCCGTTCGACGGTCCCGTCGCGCACGAGTCCGACATCGCTCGATGTCCCGCCCATATCGAAGGTCACCACACCGGCACAGTCCGGCGGTTCGAACAGCGACCCGCCGACGACACCGGCGGCAGGTCCCGAGAGCACCGTCGTGACCGCCCGCTCGCGGACGGTCGTCACATCCGCGATACCGCCGTTCGACTGCACGACCCCGGGGTCGGGCAGGCCGCGGTCGCCGATCCGACCGAGGAGCGCATCGAGATAGGTCCGGATGACCGGTGTCACGTAGGCATCGACGACAGTCGTCGCGGTGCGCTCGTACTCGCGGAACTCCGGCAGTGTCTCGTGGGAGGGCACCACCGGCACGTCGAGAGCGGCGCGGAGTCGACCGGCGACAGTCTGCTCGGTCTCGGGGTGTGCGTAGGCGTGCAACAGCGAGACGGCGACGCTCTCGACCGGCCGGTCCTCGCGCCCGGTCGCCTCGCGGAGTCGCTCGAGGAGCGCACGCAGTGCGTCCTCGTCGGGTTCGCGTTCGATACCGTCGGCCGTCGCGCGCTCGTCGAGTTCGTACCGGTGTTCCGCGGGGACCAGCGGGTCCGGCTTCGTTGCGGTGTGGTCGTAGAGCGCGGGCCGGTCCTGTCGGCCGATCGCCAGCACGTCCCCGAACCCCTCTGTCGTGACCAGCGCCGTCCGGGCGCCCCCGCCCTCGAGCATGGCGTTCGTCGCAACGGTCGTGCCGTGCCGGAACTCCTCGACAGCGGTGTGGTCGATAGCCGCGCGCTCGCAGGCGGTCTCGACCCCGGCGAGGACACCCTCGCTCTGGTCCGCTGTCGTCGGAACCTTCGCCGTCGTCACAGTTCCACCGGCAACGAGCACGACATCGGTGAACGTGCCGCCGACATCGACCCCGAGTAGCGGCTCACGCTCGCTCATACTCGTTGCTGGGGGGCCAGATGTTTCAACACCTCGCCTCCGACTGCCGGACACTCTCGGTGTTCCGGGTGCACCCGTTGGTCGCCGCGCTCACCGGTCGGTGTTGGCTGTCTCGTCTGATCGCGGGTCAGACCCGGTCGACCGGTCGGGTGGATCACGGCAGCTCGGAGCGTGGCCGGCAGATTCCGGGGGGTTCTTGTTCACAGCCACACAACACATAGTATGGACGATAGGCTCATCGACGACGACCGACTGTCGCCCGAGCGGAAATCGGTGCTCCCGGGCGAGGGCTTTTTTTATCCGGATTCACTCCAGCAGGAACAGGCCGAGCGCGAGGCTGTCGAGTCGCTCGAGGCGGCAGATGTCGCAGTCGTGGCTGACCCCGACGCCGACGGTCTCGCGTGTGTGGCACTCGTACGAGAGGCCCGCGGACAGGGTACGCTCGTCCCGGCGAGCCCCCACAAACTTGACAGGGCACTCGAGTGGGTCGCCGAGTACGCCGCCGGGACCGAGGTGTACATCTGTGACCTCTGTCCGGACAGCCCGAGGGACCTATCGGCACTTCCTGAGGCCGTCGAACAGGCCGAATCGATCGCCTGGTACGACCACCACCAGTGGGAGCCGGCTCTCGCCGACCAGGTCCAGACGGCAGGTGTCGAACTGGTCGTCGGCGACTCCGACGAGGTCTGCAGCGCGGACGTGACCCTCCAGCAACTCGACACCGAGTTCGACCGACAGCACTCGGAACTCGTCGCGGTTACCCGGGACCACGACCTCTGGCTGCGCGAGGACGAGCGCTCGGACGACCTCGCGGACTACGCGTACTGGAGCGACAACGAGGCGTACATCGAGACGGTGCGCGAGCACGGTGCGGATCTTCCCGAGGACGTCACAGAGATGCTCGCGGAACGCCGCATCGAGAAAGACAGGCTGATCGAGAAGGCAGTCGGGCGGGCCAGTCTGCGCGAGGTTGGTCCCTGGACGGTCGGTGTGACGTACGGCCGGTGCTCACAGAACGAGGTCGCCGAACGGCTCCGCGAGCAGGGGGCCGACGCGTCTGTCGTGGTCAAGCCGTCGGGTTCGGCCTCGCTGCGCGGGACCGACGCGTTCGAGCGATGTCACGAGGTCGCCGGCCAGGTAAACGGCGGCGGTCACCCGAAGGCCGCAGGCTGCAAACCCGATATCTACGACGATATGCTCGACTACGCACACCACTGGAGCACGCAGGGTGCGGTGGCGAAACAGGTCATCATCGAGGGGTTCCACCGGCTCGAACTCCCCGACGACGAGTAGCCCACCACCGGTCTCCGGTCTGTTTATACCGGCACGACCCCGAACAGCGTTTAGTGACCAGCCGAGAGACACCCGCACCGACGCGTCGACGTGTGCTGGCCGGGGTCGGAACCGCCCTCGGTACCGTCGCCCTCGCCGGCTGTACCAGCAGCGATACATCCTCCGGCGATGACAGTACCGGAGGGGACACGACAGACGACTCGGCCGGCAACGACACGACAGATGACCCCGAGAGTGGCCCAACCGACAGCGATAGTGGTAGAGACGAAAGCACGGACAACGGCGGCGATAATGTTGGAGATGACAGCACGGACAACGGCGGCGATAGTGGTGGAAACGACAACGGGGGGGACAGCAGTGAGACCGGTGACGGGAACGACGAGGGATGTGCAGACGAGTCTGTTCACGAGGGGTACGAGGAGACAGAGATCGAGATACTGAATCCGAACGGGGAACCGTTGGGGTCGGTGACAGCGGCAATCGCCGATACGAGCTCGAGCAGGTACCTCGGACTGAGCGACACCGACTGTCTACCGACGGACCGCGGAATGCTCTTTGTGTATCAAGAATCACAGCCCCTCACCTTCGTGATGCGTGATATGGACTTCGGCATCGATATCGTTCACATCGACGAGGACGGCCGCATCACGTCCATCCAGCACGCCGACCCACCCGGGGAGGGGGAGTCCGGCGAGGAGCCGAAACACCAGTATCCCGGGACCGGCCAGTTCGTGCTCGAGGTCAACTACAACTGGACAACAGAGCGTGGGATCGAGACCGGTGACGTTGTCGAGTTCGACCTGTGAGTCCGGTCGAGTTCAAGTTGTAACCCCTGGCTTCCGCCTGTACCCGTCGCGGCAGCCACCTGTACGTGAACTACCCACCGAGGTTGTTGTCGATGCCGACAGTAACAGGCGAGTTATTTTAGACACCTCTCTATAGTGTAGGACAGATTAGTTTAGAACGGTCCCACGCCGTCCTCACACAGGGAGGATACGGGACGAGACAGCAGATACGGTAGTACTGCTACTGGAGGACGAGCACCGACTGGCAGATGTGTTCGCCGACTCGTCGGTCGGTGAGCACGCGGTACGGACAGCCGACACCGGTTCGGAGGTGTTCGAAGCGCTCGATACGACTGTCGATGACGTGTTACTGGACCGTCGGCTCCCGGACATCTCCGGGTCGTACACTCTGGTCGAGATGCAGCAATGGCTCGACCCGATGGTGGCTACCATCTCGGCGGTTGAACCGACGGGGAGGCTCCCTCGCTGGACATCGAGGCGTATCCGGACGACCGTTTCCTGCTCGGTTCCTCGGGAACTTGTGGCAGAACCGCTCGACCGCCAGCAACTCGACGTGACCGCACGGACACCCGCACACTGGGCTCAAAACAGCGGGCGACCGAGGGCAGGCGACCGGGTGGCAGGTGTCCAGTTCCCGGTATCAGGTCACACCCGTAGACCTGACCGGGCGCGAGACGCCGCTCTCGAGTGACACTGTTTCGCCGCGGTCCGTGTCCGGGGTAACCACCACACATCTCTGAACTGGTCCGGTCCCGTTGGCCGTAACCCCGCTTGGAGGGCTGATATCGGCAGTTTCGCGCCGGAACCGATACCACACAGTTGCCGTCGACGTGGTCCGTGGACAGGACGGTCCCGTGACCAACAGACCCCAGGGCAGAGGCACCACCGGACGGGCAGAGTCAACAAGCGATAAGAGGGTATACGAGTAAATATGAGCCACGAGGTGACACCGTGAAACATATCAATAGACGAGAGTTGATAAAAACGACTGGTGTCGGTGCCGGCGTGGCACTCGGCGCGGGGGCAGCGAGCGGGGACGAGACCGTCGCGTCCTCCGACTCTGTCGAAGCAACACAGGAGGCTGTGAGCACGTTCACAGCCACGGCAACAAACGCGAGTCTCGCTATCGATGTCGACGACCCGACAGACGAGAGCAATCGGATACAGCTCGATACCGGGTCACCGCTGCTCGAGCTATCGGGAAACGAACAACGAGAGATCTCGGATCCTGGTATAAACGAGTACGGGACTCTGATGGCCAGCCCTGACCAGATCGACGTTCCGGACCTCGTCGAGGTGATTCTCGGGCTCAACCCGACGGCGACCATCGTGGACATCATCGAGGGTATCGATATTCAACAGGATATCATCGATGCGCTCGATCTGCAGACGGATGTTGTGGACCCGCTGGTCGATTTCATAAACCAACTCGAACTGAGCGAGACACAGGCATCCGCAATCGGTCAACTCATCGATATACTCGATCAGGAGTTCGGATTCATTCCCCCGGTGATCGGTGATCTGATAGATGTCCAAGATTTTTTCACAGGTCTCCTCCTGAACCCTGGCAGTCAGATAGCGGGTATCCCGTTTCTGCTCACTCTTCTCGGGATTGAGGACATGCAGGATCTCGTGGATACTGTTATTAGCTTCATAGACGGGGTGAACACAGTTTCGGGACTGAAACAGTTCATCATCGATCAGGTGCAGGCGTTCGATCTCGCGGGGAGCTTGGAGCCGGTCTCGCTCGAGACAGAGCTGAACGGCATCGAGGGTGAGGTCGACCCGAACGCAGACGTGGTAGACCTGCTCATGTCGTTCCCGTTGGAAACGGCGAGTATAACTCCCAGTATCGACCTTCCGGATACGTCACAGGATCTGCCCCCCGTCGATTTCGCTCTGGGTATCGACCTCACGACCGGTGAGAGCGGCGCACTCACCGGTGGGTTCAGCGAGAACGCCGACAGTCCAGACCTCGACCCGACGGGAACAGTCGTCAACAACCAGTTCACCGCCGACATCACGGAGTTCGACCTGCTCGGCATCGTGAACGAGCTCGACTTCGTCGCCATCCTCGAGTTTGTGTTCAACTCTCTGGGGATCGACCCCGGTCAGTACCCCGATTTCACCATTCAGGAGTTCGTCGACGATGCCGACATCCCGTCGATTATCGAGAACGCCGAGCTGCTCCAGCTGCTCGACGACCAGATAACCGACCAGCCGGGGCGACACCTCGTTACGGCGGACGTCGAGTTCAACTTCGAGGACCTGGATGCGGTGCGCGATATCACCCTGGGACCACCGCCGCTGCCCGGGATCGACAGCAGGCCACAGGATCTCAACGTTACCTCGGGCGGTACGTTCGAGGATGTCGACGGCACCGGCGAGTTCACAATCTTTGACGTGCAGTTGTTTTTCCTCAATTTCAGTTCGGACCCTGTGCAGAACAACCCTGAGGCGTTCAAGTTCAGCGACCCGGACGCCGAGAACCCCGATGATGTGACCATCTTCGACGTGCAGGCACTGTTTCTTAAACTGGCCGCACAGTCCTGACGAACGCTACGGAAGAGACGCCGTCTGACCGGAACTAAAATTACTGGACTCACGGAACTTGTGCCGGAAAAAGGGAGAGTTGCGTTTGATACCGTATCGAAAAGGCGAGAGCTATTTCGATGTGGTCAGGGAAGCGGCTGACCCGAGCGCGGCCAGAGTGTTTGAGCAGGGCGGGAACCGGTTGTTCATCGGCGTGCCCAATGTGCACTCTGTCGGTCTCGCCGGACTGGAAGCCTGGCGAGGTGTGATGCCGATGGCACCAGACCCGACAGGGCCACACACCGCCGCCGAGATGATCGATATCTATGCGATGGAACAACTCCGGGACGTGCCGTTTGTGGAGTGGAAAAACGAACCGGGGCCCAACAACGGTGACACGACGACCAGTGATCGGTTCGACGACGCGTACGGTCCGCTATCGACTGATCTCGACAGAATCGCTGACGAGGAGGGCACTCAACAGGACTGGTGGTACGGCGAGGACCGCCTGTTCGTCGAGGCTGATGTCGCGCGGGCGACTGGTGGGGGCCGTACATCTCACAGTTCCTGTTACACGATGTGGACCTGTGGTCGCTGCCGACCA
>KE356579.1:1447743-1448906 GCA_000416085.1 halophilic archaeon J07HX64
TGGGAGGAGACACCGCGGGACCTGTTCGGCACGCAGGACCACGAGCAGGCGCTGAAGAATCTCGAAGCTACTACATCAACGCGAGGGAGGGCGCAGACGACTCCGGCGAGAACGCTGCGGCTTCGAACTTCTACATGAGGGAGCGCGGATACGCCCGCCGCTGCACTGGTACGACCGCGCACGTCACGATAGCGACCCAGCGACACGGACCAACGGTGAGGACCCGCGAGACGCCGACGGCGCCGGCGAGATGCGAGACACAGGGGAATCGGATGACGACTCCGCGCAGGATACTGAGGGCCTGAATGACAGCGAGCGGGCCAGCAGTGAGACAGTGACAGCTGACCAGGGAAGTGATTCGGAGACCACCGATGCCACGACGACAAGTGAGTCGCTGCGGGACCGTTTTGATGAGTTGCTGCGGGACCGTTCTGATGAGTCGCTGCGGGACCGTTTTGAGGACGACCGTGATGCCTGGAACTGGGTGAAAAACGCCGGCCTGCAGTTGCTGACGGGGTACGGCGAGCGGGCACTTCGACCGATCGGGTGGTCCGTGGTCATTATCGCTGTGTTCTCGGGCGTACTCTGGCCGCTCGTGGGTGGACCGATGCGGGGATTCCAGGCCTCGCTGGGCAGTTTCGTCACGCTGGTGCCCGCCAGCGCGGTCGGAATCGACGACGGGAGCGATTTGGCCATCATCGTCGCGGAGGCCGAGGGGTTCCTCGGGATGTTCCTCGTCGCCGTGTTCGTGTTCACCCTCACCCGCTCGATCCGCCGGTGACCGGCGCGGCCTGCCACTGAGATGGTCACATTTATAGTGACTGTATCACTGTATATGTAGTACGATGGAACAAGACACGGTTGTTTCGATGCCGGTTACGCCGGAACTGGACCTGGGGTCGGTCATCGGACTCGAGAGTGTCGTGACGGAACTGAGAGAGACGATAGTCGAGAGTGCGGTGGGGGACGTTCCCGACGACTACCGGACGTTGAGCGGGATAATCTACGGACCGGAGGGAGCGGGGAAGCAGCGACTCGTCCAGGCGGTAGCAGGAGAGCTCGCCGACCACGGGTACAGCTACTACCAGGTCGATTCACTCAAGCAGTCTGACTATCCGCCGACGGAGATGCTCGACCGTCTGTTCGAACACGTGCTCGACAAC
>KE356579.1:1448956-1451651 GCA_000416085.1 halophilic archaeon J07HX64
CAACGGGCCGGTCGGGTTGCTGGACTTGATTGCCCGCGCGGGTCGGGAAGCGTTGCTGGCGGCGTTTTATCAGAAGTACTATGCCCACTTCCGGTGTCGGCCGGAGACATACGCCGGTCGGATTCACGCACAGGAGTACGCCGATGACTCATCGGCTGATTTCGAAATCGACGGCCTCGTGACGGATGCGGAGATCCTTGAGCGCCAGCGACAACTCAGGGCGAGTGGCGATGGGGATCCGGGATTCCTCTCCACGGTGTACATCGAGGGGTCGCCAGTCCACCCAGCCTATCCGAGCGGCCACTCGGTGATCGCCGGCGCCTGCGGTACTGTCCTAAAAACGTGGTTCGAGAACGCCGACTGGAGTAACGAGGCGGACTACTATCTGCCGGTCGACCGGGGCGAGGGCAGTTATCCGCCGGCGATGGACGTCCCCGACGGGCACCGTGGCATTCATTAAGAGATCGATAAGCTGATGTCGAACGTCGGACTGGCGCGGATGTTCGCCGGCGTCCACTACTACAGCGACCACTACGAGGGGGTGAAACTCGGCGAGCAGGTAGCGGTCGGTCTGCTGGCAGACGTGTTTGGGCGCGCATTCGACGGTCGGAGGGCGATGGGCCCGACGTTCACGCCATACTTAGAGTACAGCGCTGATACGGAGATGGCGATCACCGAACACCTGCGGACACTCAGAAAACTACGGCACGCAGCCGATCGGGACAAGCCTCGACTCCCCTCGTGAACTGATCCACTGGCCCTCACGATACTGGGTAGCCGCCTCCAGTGTATGCGGCGGGTGTTGGACTCCCCTCGATTACAACCAGTCGTTCGCGGGAGCACACAACCCGGGTGATAGGCTCAGCACGCACGGCGAGTCTACCCCGGTGCAAACTCGTAATATCGGTACCCGTCGGAGGTTAGCCGTCGGTTCAGGTCCGTGATCTGTCGGTAGCCTCCGGAGTGCAGGCTGATTCTCCACGGCAACCAAGCGACTCTCAGCGATGAATAGGTGCTGGTGAATGATGTGAGCAAGAGCACAACCGGTTCAGTTCAGTCGTCCTGAATCAGACAGTCACTGAACTCACTGAGTTTGTTGTCTTTCCGCAAGGGGAGAGTCAGGCCAAACTCACGCGCACGACAGTTACTGAACTTTTTTTAACAGTGTAGGTCTCAATCTGACAGCTATCACCCCGGCGAACAACAGGATTGAACACAAGAGTATCAGTTCGACTCTGTTCGCTGAATTAATATATCCGACACCAACCGAGCAGATCGTTGGATTCGATTCGATTGAAAAGTTCGGTGAGGCGTTTACTGGGAGATTCGACTGATCTAAGCGCTGCCGCTGGTGTTTCCTCGCGCTCTCACAATTAAATCTCTCGTCCGGCGAGTGTTCTCACGTCTCCCTCAGTACAATCTGTGCGTCTGTGGGGACTGTGGATTAGTTGTGAGGAGTAACCTGAATACAACTGAGAATAACTGACGGGTACAGAACTATGTTCCAACTGTCGTAATCAAACGCAGCGGGTGTCACACGGGAGTGAGCGCCGGTGAAACAGTCCGTGTGCAGAACCGGCAGTACGTCGAGAGTCTCCCAACCAGCGTAATCAGGTAGCCTATAAGAATACAGTGTGTTGTTTGTACTGCAACAATGGAGTACGAGGAGATTGTCTCTGAGGTCCGTAACGAGGAAACGTTCGGCTGGATTCTGGATCACTATCCGGAGTGCATCATCGTTACAGCCGGTCCCGCTCACGAGAAACCAGATGAGGAGATACTGTTCGTGAACAAATACTTCGAGGAGATGACCGGGTACTCGAAAGAAGAGGCCCTCGGAGAGACCCCGAAGATGCTCCAGGGCGAGCAAACCAGCGAACACGTGATGAGTAAACTCACCGAGGATCTATCCGGTGAAGAGCACTTTGTCGGAGAGACCACAAACTACCGAAAGAACGGCGAACCGTACCAGGTCAGGTGGTCCATCGACACGCTCAGACCCAATGAAGAGTCCGACGTGACACACTACGTCTCTATACAGCGCGACGTGAGTGACGACGCGCTGACAAACGGCTTTCTCTGAGACAGCACAGAAGTCGGCCGGTGAGTGCTCGCTGGGCATCGACACCGAGGGAAACGACTGTGACGGCGACGGTATCAACAACACCGCCGAGACGATATTTATTAACGGAACAGAGTCAGTGCAATCAGTCGCGCTGTGTCAGGCGCACTACCGGCACAGAGGGGGTTTTTTCACTCCCAGCGGTCCGGGCGCGTCACACTGAAACTGCAGCAACAGCCAGAGGGGTATCTCGTCAGTCGAGGTTCCGCACAGGCGGCAAACTACAACCGTGGAGCAAAGTAGTATCCTGTATGGACGAGACAGCCGACACACAGCAGCAGACACAGATGAGACAGGCACTCGCACTCGCAGATGAGGCCGCCGATCGTGGCGACGAACCCTTTGGAACTGTGCTCGTCCGTGGCGGGGAAGTCATCATGTCCGCGTCGAATCGGATTCACACGGCCGAGGATATTCGACGCCACCCCGAACTCCACCTCGCGTACCGCGCCTGCCGGGAGCTCGGTCCTGCTGCCCGCGCCGAGACAGTCATGTACACGAGTACGGAGCCCTGCCCGATGTGTGCAGGCGGGCTGGTTTCGGCAGAACTCGAGCGGGTGGTCTACAGCGTGA
>KE356579.1:1451671-1464100 GCA_000416085.1 halophilic archaeon J07HX64
GTGTAGACAGGCAGTCGTTACCACCGAGGGCTGTCTTGTCCACGGTGGCACTCGGTTTTCGATACACCGTCCAGATGATAGCACTCGAGCGGAACTGGTCGTGACCGGTGGTATCTCTAAGATAGTAAACCTATCTGGAACAGTTGAACAGAGACAGCGAAGTTGATGCGAGTCCCGGTGTGTCTGTGCACAGAACCACACTCACGGGTTCGGGTATATTTGGTATATGACACGTTCCGAGATGTGGGGCCTGCCAATGAGTGAGTCTCGAGAATATCCTGGAACTGGGTTGCATCGCAGTCCCGAAAGGAGACGCACTCTGTATCGAATGAACGTATGTAGGCACGAGTCTACAGACAGACCGGTAGTACCGCTATCGTGTGGCTGATGCTGACAGCCCTGCGTTCGAGTGGGAAGCTCTGATACCGGCAGTTCAGTTACAAGTCGAGAGGAGCCCCTGCTACCAGAGACAGTCGCCTGACTGGTCGGTGAGTGCAGGGCAAGAGAGGCTGATATCCCCTGTCGTGGAGACATTCTGACGATACAGCGTGTCGGTTTCGTCTGGTTAGAGCAGCCCAAGCGCCGTATTCAACAACACCGCAGTCAGTGCGCCGAGGGTGAACATCAGCATCACAGTCGGGGCGGCCAGCAGCGCGACGAAGACAGGCACTACCGCCGCGTAGGCCAGCAGTCCACGGGCGCTGTAGGTTTCGCGAACGGGTCGAGCGTGGGTCGGCGAGGTGCGTGGCGTCGGTGACATCGTATCTATACCCACGGGCTACACCCACTAAAAGCTAATCTGAACAACATTTCTGTAGCGAGTTTTACTGAAATCTACTTCAGTTCCTGGGATAGTCGACTGTCGTCCGGTTGGCCTCAAGTTCCTCCAGATGGCACACCGACCTCTTGATCGTGGTCGCGCGCGGCCAGCACGTCGGGCGGCCGGCCTCGGGTCCCGCAGGTATCCAGCACTCGCGTGGGGTCGAGCATCGTCATATTCAAATAAAGGAGAGCCCGGCTCCGCAGCAGGTCAGAGGGCCGAGACGCCGGAAGGCGGTTGCTCACTCGACCTCGAGGACGGTCACCGTCTCGTCGACCACAACCGTGAGTTCGTCGTCGTCGGCCCGGTAGGTAACAGCGAGTGTGAGCGGGTCCGACGAGCGCTCGGTGATCGTGTCCTCCGGTGGGAGGACTGTCTCGCCTGCGTACGGCTCTCGCACGTCGATGTCGTGTCGCCAGAAAAAGGAGACAACAGCCGGATGCGACAGCAGCGTCTCCCGCACGTCACCGGCGGTGACCTGTCCACAGTCGACACAGGAGCCCTTTATCTGGTAGCCTGCGGCGGTCATGTACGGCTGGTCAGACTCGACGAGTTGCCGATCGAACTGTCCACGACACGCCGGGCAGACGCCGTTGGCGACCAGCCGCGACCGGTTGCGACGGACGATTGTCCCAACCCGGACCGCCTCGTCGTAATCACGCCCCTCGAACGCACCCGGTCCGAGCGGAACAACGGTGACTGAGTCGCCCATCATCTGCTGGACTGTCGCCATCATCTCCTGTTCGTCGAGATCGGCGTCCAGAGTACTGCCAGATGTCGTCGTCATCGAGGGACTCGTACTCCTTCTCGTCGAACGCACCGCCGTCGGGCGCGTCCGTCTCTCCGTGGTCGTTCTCACAGAGCAACACCAGGCTCCCCGCGGCGTACATCGCGACCAGCCGCTCGCCACAGTCGGGACAGTGGCGGTCGACGCGCTCGACGCCGACCATCGAGGATGCTTCGTAGCGTCCGGCCACAAGTGACCCCGCCAGACGGTGGCCCGCAACGGTTAGCATGTATCCCTTCGGGGTCCGGTAGACGAACCGGTCGACCAGCTTGTCGAGGTGGTAGTTGAACCGTCCGGAGTCGTCGACACCGACTGCGTCTCGAAGCTCCGAGAACGACAGTATGACCACATCGTCGGTGATCTCCCGGTCCGCCCAGTCGATCTCTGTCCGGCGCCGTCGTCGCTCCTCGACAAACGCTTTCAGTATCCCCAGTCGCACCTCGTCGTTAACGGCCTCGAAGGAATCGAACTCCTCCGTCGTGTCGTCATTATCGACAGACATGCAGACATCTTGGCCCATCAAATCATAATAGTTTCGACGTCACAGGCCAACCGCGGTCGCGGGTGAGTTGCCGAGTGATATCGGAAGTGTACGCGCTCTTTCCTGACCTCGAACACCGTCTTGTCGTCACGCCTGTGCTTTCACCCAGTTTTGAACCGTCCCGGCAGTTTCAGTGTCGCCACGTCGCCAAACCTGGCCGTACGGTCGCCTCCAGTGTACACCGGTTTCACTCATACCAGGTGTCGGGTCACCCCCAGAGCGCGCGGTCACCCGTCGACTCGCGGCGGCGCTCCAGCACCGACTCGGCCCACGAGACGGCCCTGTCGAGCGCCCCACCGGGGTCAGACTCGAACTCGAAGCTCCGGACGTGGTCGGCGTCGTCACCGTGGCCGCCGACGAGGTGGGTGGTCTGGCGCTCGTGGTCCGCGGGGACGAGTCGCGCCATGACGTTGCTGTGTGCTTTTGCGGTTTCGTACTCGGTCAGCCGGCGAGAGGGGTCGCGGTCGAGCAACAGCGTAAACGCCGAGAGCGTCATGTAGTGGGCGATGGCCTGTTCGTCGGTGTGCTCCTCTGCACGGGGCAGCTCCGAGGCGATGCGTGCGTCGTAGCCGAGATCTGTTAGATACGCCTGCATCTCGCGGAGCTGTCCGTCCGGTTCGGGGTCCGATGAGACGAGCAACACCGTGCTGTCGACGGTGTCGACAACTGTCTCCAGTGCCCCGGAGACGGCCGCTGTGTCGGTTCCCTCCTCACCGAGTGCGTCGAGATAGCCCGCGTCGGTGACCGCACGGAGTCTGTCGAGCTGTGTCCGTATGTTCTCGCGGTCCTCGGGTTGGCCCCAGTACTCCCCACTGGTCGGTCTGTCGTCGACGGGCGCGACATCGAGCGGCTCCTCCGAGTGGCGGATCGCCTCCAGTGAGGCCTGTGCACTCTCGACTGTCGAGAAGTAGGTGATCGTTTCCTCGACACAGACCGAGAGCAGGTCGCGGTCCCGCGAGAGCACGAGGTCGACCTCGCCCGCCCTGAGAGCCTGCTTCGCCGCCGCGGTGTCCGCGAAGTCGTCGGGGTCGAGCACCTCGAAGAACTCACCGAACCCGGCCACCGGCATATCGAGGATCACCGTCCCAGACAGCGGGATGGGTTTGCCGACACACATCTGGGCTTTCTGGTAGGCCTTCCCGAACGTGTCGGCGGTACCCATCACCTCACCGGTGGATTTCATCTCCGGGCCGAGACGGGGATCACTGCCCGGCAGTCGGTCGAACGGCAGGACCACCTCCTTGACGCTCATCTGCTCGGGGATCTGCTCCTCGTAGTCCAGGTCGGCGAGGTCGGCACCGGCCATCACCTTCGCGGCGATGCGGGCGATCGGAACGCCGGTTGTCTTCGAGACGAACGGAACCGTCCGTGAGGAGCGCGGGTTCGCCTCCAGTACGTACACCTGGCCGTCGCGGACAGCCAGTTGCACGTTCAACAGTCCGACCGTCTCCAGCGCGGTGGCGATCTCCTCGACGGCCTCCCGGACACGGCGGTTCACGTCCCGGCCGAGCGAGCGTGGGGGTATCATACACGAGGAGTCACCCGAGTGGACACCCGCAGTCTCGACGTGCTCCATCACACCGCCGATGAGGACATTCTCGCCGTCCGAGACGGCATCGACATCGAGTTCGACCGCGTCGGCGAGGAACTCGTCGACGAGGATAGGTTTGTCCGGCGAGACACGCACCGCCTCCTCGATGTACGTCCTGAGGTCGGTGTCGTTGTAGACCACCTCCATCGCGCGGCCACCGAGCACGTACGAGGGCCGAACGAGCACCGGGTAGCCGATGTCGTGGGCCAGTTCGAGCGCCTCGGCCTCGCTGGTCGCGGTGCCACCCTTTGCCTGTGCGATACCGAGTTCGTCCATCAGGCGGTTGAACCGGTCACGGTCCTCCGCGAGGTCCATCGCGTCGACGCTGGTGCCCAGGATCTCACAGTCCAGTCCGCGACGGTCGAGTTCCCGCGCCAGCGGCCGACCGATGTCGACACTCGTCTGCCCGCCGAACTGCACCATCACCCCGTCGGCACCGGTCGCCGCGACGACATCAGCCACCTCCTCGGCGGTGACCGGTTCGAAAAAGAGCCCGTCGGATGTGTCGTAGTCTGTCGACACCGTCTCGGGGTTGTTGTTGACGACGTGGGCCTCGATACCCATCTCGCGCAGCGCCTGGACGGCGTGGACAGAGCAGTAGTCGAACTCGACACCCTGTCCGATGCGGATCGGACCGCCACCCACGACGACGACACTCTCCGCCTCGCGGTCGACCTGGAGCTCGTCGCGGGCGAGTGTCGAAACCGGGTCCCGGGCGGAGTAGTAGTACGGTGTCGTGGCGACGAACTCGCCGGCACAGGTGTCGACGAGCTTGAAATCGCGGTCCTCGGTCCGGGCAGCCACATCCCCGACTGTCACCGACCCGTTAGTGTCGGGGGCCATCGATTCGCCGTCGTCTGAGGACGTGGACCTGCTGTCGTCAGAGGCCATCGATTCGCCGTCGTCCGGGGACACCAGCACACCGTCGTCCGGACTCACCGCGTCGTCCGACACCCTGGACGCGGGAAGCCAGGAGTCGTGGGTGTCCTCGAGCGGGCCGCCAGCGAGCGCGGTCACCTCGTGGTCGGTGAACCCGGCGTTCGCGGCCGGTTCGAACTCACCCGTCGCGGCGGCGGCCGCCGCCTCGGCCACACGCTGGAACCGCTCGACGTACCACTCGCGTATCTCGGTCAGCTCGACCACCTCCGCGACGCTGTAGCCACGGTCGAACGCCTCGAACATCGCGTACGGCCGGTCCGGTGTCGGTGTCGCCAGATACTCCCGCTCTAACGTCGCGTCTCCCACCTCGGCCCAGTCGACGGCGGGGTCGTACTCGGAGCTTCTGAGTGCCTTCAGCAGGGACTCCTCGAACGTGCGGCCGATCGCCATCGCCTCGCCGGTCGATTTCATCGCCGGTCCCAGTTCGAAGGAGACGTCACGGAACTTGTCTATCGGCCAGCGGGGCACCTTCGTGACGACGTAGTCGATCGCCGGTTCGAACGCGGCGGTTGTCTCGCCGGTTATCTCGTTTTCTATCTCGTGGAGGCGCTTGCCGAGCGCGACCTTCGCCGTGACGCGGGCGATCGGGTAGCCGGTCGCCTTCGAGGCCAGCGCCGAGGAGCGCGAAACCCGCGGGTTCACCTCGACGACGCGGTACTCGCCGCCGGGTGTGCCGTCGTCACGCCAGGCGAACTGGATGTTACACCCACCCTGGATACCCAGTTCGCGGATGACCGCGAGTGCCGCGTTGCGCATCTCCTGGTGACCCTCGTCCGGGATGACCTGTGAGGGTGTCACCACGACCGATTCGCCGGTGTGGATACCCATCGGGTCGAGATTCTCCATGTTACAGATGATGATACACGAGTCGTCGGCGTCACGCATCACCTCGTACTCGAGCTCGATCCAGCCGTCGATCGACTCGGTTATCATCACGCGGCTGTCACGCGAGAGGGTCAGCCCCCTCCGCACGGCGGTCTCGAGTTCGTCCATCTCGCCGATGACCCCCGACCCTGCCCCGCCGAGCGTGTAGGTCGTCCGCATTATCACCGGCAGTCCGCCGACGGCATCGACGGCTGGCTCAACGTCCGCGACACTGTTCACCGTCTCGGAGTGTGGCACCGGCTGGTTCATCGCCTCCATCCGCTTGCGGAACCGCTCGCGGTCCTCGGTCGCGTAGATCGTCTCGAGCGGTGTGCCCATCACCTCGACATCGTGTTCCTCGAGCACACCCTCCTCTGCGAGTTCGGCGGTGACGTTCAGCCCCGTCTGTCCACCCAGACCGGCGATGACACCGTCGGGGTTCTCCGCTGCGATAACCTCGGCGATGGCCTCGGTCGTTATGGGCTCGATGTAAACCTCGTCGGCCATGTCGGGGTCGGTCATTATAGTCGCGGGGTTCGAGTTGACCAACACCACCCGTGCACCCTCCTCCCGCAGGGCCCGACAGGCCTGCGCCCCCGAGTAGTCGAACTCTGCGGCCTGTCCGATCTGGATCGGTCCGCTCCCGACGAGCAGGATTGTCCTGTCTTCGGCCTTCATTACTCCTCCTGAGTCTGCACATCGTAATAAACGCGGCGATTGTGTACGAAAATCGCAGCCAGATTTCGAATATCGTATGCTATCCGGGCTGGTTGTCGGCGCAGACAACCGGCAAGGGTTCTTTTGCATTGAACCACTATCGGGCCCAATGAACGAGGAGCGAAACCAGTGGGGTCCGACAGAGCGAGAGTCCCCGGTCGGCGAACCGGTGATCAGGGGGGACCCCGCGGTGACCGGCGAGCGGGCAGACGAGGCAGTGGAGTTCGACCCGTCGGACCCGGGGAGTCTCTCGCGGGCGGCGGAGACGGTCCGGTCGTTTGCCCGGAGCTGGAAGGACAACACCGACCCGATGGTCACGTTGCGCGGGGCCGCGGCCTGTGCGGCACTGGTCCGCGGGGTCGGGTCCTACAAGGGTGCAGTCGAGCGGGCCGGCGAGGGTGTGGCGGTACCGTTTGTCCGCAAGTGGGCACGGGTCCACGACCTGCCGCCCTCCATCAGACGTCACGTCGCCCGGGGTGCCATCGCGCCAACCGCGGCAAAACACATCGCGCGGGTCTCCGGCACCGACCGACTGCACCTCGCCTGGGCCATCCTCGACCACGGTCTCACTGTCCGCGAGGTGCGGACCGTCGCGAGTGAGGTCGGTGACGGAGCAACCGTCAGAGGGGCTCTCGACGGGCGCGGACTCACACTCGGTGAGCTAACCGTCCAGTTACCCGTGCCTGCCTACACCGAACTGCGCCAGCGCTGCTCTCTGGAGAACAAAGACCCCGGGACGGTGCTCGGTACGCTGATCGGGACCGAAAGTTCTTACAACAAGTAGTATTCAGTCTGTGTCGAGAGCCGGTAGCTCAGTCCGGCAGAGCGTTTGGGTTTTAACCAGATGGTCGGGGGTTCAAATCCCTCTCGGCCTGTTCCCACGAACGATTATAAACGGTGAACACGCCACATGGGAGCCGAACGAGACGAGTCGTGGGGACGAAACATCTCCACGTGAACAGTTCCGAGTTCCCTGTACAGATGTCACAGTCGTCGGGCGCGCCAATCGACGTCGACGAATCGACAGGAACACTCCACAGGGAGCGAAACAGTAATACCGCAGGTGTACACGCCTCTGTGGGGACCGGTGGCTGTGCACCTCTCTGTCGGTGGCGTTATTCCTGCCGGGTGGTATAGACGACTGTGAGAGAACCAGGAGTGGGTCTGCTCGGAACGGCGTATCTACGTAGTCTGCAGGCCGTCGGTCGTTTCCTCCCGTACGGGACCAGTGTCTACACCCGTGACTGGGACGTGTTGGTCGTTCTTGACGCCTGTCGAGTGGACCTGTTGCGTGACGTTGCACCCGACACCGGGCTACTGCGTGACATCGGGACACTCCGCTCTGTTGGAAGTTCCTCCTCAGAGTGGTTAGAGAACACCTTTCGAGATGAGCCGGCAGTCGAGGAGACGGTGATGGTCACGGGCAACACGTGGACAGACCGCTATCTCGACGCGACCCGATTCAGTGCACTCGACGAGGTGTGGAAGTACAGCTGGGACGAGGATGTCGGGACAGTCCCGGCGGATGCTATCACCGACCGGGCTATCGCGCTCGCCCGCAGTCACGACCCGGAGCAACTGGTCGTCCACTACATGCAGCCACACCACCCGTTCGTTCCCGCCCCGTTGACCGGGGACGATGGCATGTCACGAACAGGTGACCACAGCAGTCGGTCGAACCCCTGGACACTGCTCCGGCGGGGCGAGATGACACAGGCGGAGGTCTGGGCGGCCTACGAGGCGAATCTGCGACACGTGCTTCCGGAGGTGGCGACGCTGGTCGAGAACGTGACCGGTCGTGTCGCGGTGACCGCCGACCACGCCAATCTCTTCGGGGAGTGGGGGCTCTACGGCCATCCGATGTACACGCCCGTCCCCGCATTACTGCAGGTGCCGTGGGCGGTGACGACCGGGGAGGGACACGACACGTACACCCCGTCGCTGGAGCCACCCGAACCGCTCCCGGTTTCACGCGTCCACACGGACACCGGCGCACAGACACAGTTGGGGGCACTCGGATATCTGTAGCATCAGCGGATGGCTCTGATCTACGTAGCTCTCTGTCTACGCCACCAACCCGTACCACGCCAGTTGTTCCGGTGATTATAACAGTCTAATAACGTTTCGGCTACACCGAGCGAACTCGTGACATGTCGGGCGCTCTGTGTTACGTTGTGGACCGCTCGATAACACCTCCCGGGGGGGTTCGGGGCCGCCTCGGGGTCGAGTGGGTTCGTCTCTCGCCGTCACAGACCCCGGGACACTCGCCGTGCCCCGCCTACAGGTTGGGCAGTCGAGGGAGGTGAGAGTCGCGGGCAACCGTGTGAAGATGTGGGGAGTGGAGGGGAGGGGTGGGGAGGGGTGTCAGAGGAGGGGGACAATCTGCGGGCGGTTCGTATCGCAGCCATGCACCGCTCTGATGCTCGGGAGCGCGGCTACCGACAGGGCACAGTCCGTGCCAGCGACCCGCAGTCGAGTCGCGGTCACAGTCACCCGGTGTCGGAGAGAGCAGCTCCGGGTCACAGCGACACCGTGCGGGTGTCTCCCGCGGGTTTCTCGGGTCGAAAGTCGTCCAGTTAGCCGTCGGATGAGGGCGTTCGCACCGTGAGGGGGAGGGGATGTGGATGACAGTGGAGAGCCTGTTCTGGCGGGGTCGCGAGGTGGTCGCTCCAGTTTCGTCGGTGTTGACTGTCCCGACCGTCGGGAGCGGTCGGTTGTCGAGGGACCGCGTGGACGACCGCACGACCCTGCGAAGCGTCGGGGAGACCGCATCGGGGGGTGGTCTGGCCGTGTGAGGCAGGCAAGGGCCGAACTGTGGAGTGCCGTCTCCGGCCGGGTCCACGGGCGTCGGACGGGTCGGGGTGCCGACTTCGACAGCGGGGGCCTGGCGGCGGTGCATAGGCAATTTCGGATACGACCCGGGTACGTAAACCCGCTTTCCAGAGTAAAAGAGCGATTTTAGCCGCCCTGGCTGCGGGCGGCGCATTGATGAATACTGAAGTGCAAGGAGTCCCTTGACGAGATATGCGGATTCATTGGCACCGACAAGACCTGCGGATAGCGGACAACCCGGCACTGGTGGGCAGAGATGTCGGAGGGGAGATCGAGGGATCGTCTGCCGAGGCCCCAGTCGTCGGACTGTTCGTGTTCGACCCGGACGTGCTCGAAAACGCCGCACCGCCGCGGCTCTCGTTCATGCTCGACGCGCTCGACTCGCTCCGCTCGGCGTACAGCGAGCGTGGCGGCGAGCTGTTGATCGCACGGGGCGACCCGGAGACGGTGATCTCCGACATCGCCGGAGCACTCGACGCCGACCTGGTGACGTGGGCGGCAAACTACTCGGGACTGTCCCGTGAACGGGACGCGGCAGTCCGGCAGGCACTCGCGGATGTCGGGGTAGACAGACACGCCAAACACCAGTCTGTCCACCACAGACCGGGGACTATCACCACGAACAAGGGTGACCCGTACAAGGTGTTCACCTACTTCTCGAAGAAGTGGCACGACCGCCCGAAGGAGACGTCGGCGGCCCCCCCCGACGAGGACGATCTGGCGGCTGTGAACGGACACCTCGACGAAACGGCTGCGGAGTCACTGCTCGGGGAGGTTCCGACGCTCGCGACCCTCGGATTCGACGAACCGGAGGCCGAGATTCCAGCAGCCAGCACGGAACGGGCACGTGAGCGTCTCGAAGCGTTCTGTGAGGACGATATCTACCGGTACGGCGAGCGGCGAGACTACCCCGCAGACGGGTGCACCTCGCGACTCTCGGGGCATCTCGCGTACGGGCTCATCGGTGTGCGAGAGGTGTACGAGAAAACGGAGCAGGCCCGCGAGCAGGCACCCGACGAGGAGGCCGCGGAGTCCGTCCACGAGTATCAGGACCAACTCGCCTGGCGGGAGTTCTACACGCAGGTTCTCTGGGACCGTCCCGACGTGGTCACGAACAACTACAAGAGCTACGAGAACGAGATCCAGTGGAGAGACGACCCCGAGGCGATACAGGCCTGGAAAGACGGAGAGACCGGCTATCCGATCGTCGACGCAGGAATGCGCCAACTGCGTGCGGAGGCGTACATGCACAACCGGCTGCGGATGATCGTCGCCTCGTTTCTCACGAAGGACCTGCTGGTCGACTGGCGGGTCGGCTACAACTGGTTCCGCGAGAAGCTCCACGACCACAACACCGCCAACAACAACGGCGGTTGGCAGTGGGCCGCCTCCACAGGCACCGACGCACAGCCGTACTTCCGCATCTTCAACCCGATGAGCCAGGGGGAGCGCTACGACCCCGACGCCGAGTACATCCGCACGCACGTGCCCGAACTCGAGGGTGTCCCGGCGGACGCCATCCACTCCTGGAACGAACTCGATATCGGCACACGAAAGATGCACGCCCCCGACTACCCCGCCCCCATCGTCGACCACAGCGACCGCCGCGAACAGGCACTCGCAATGTTTGAACAGGCTCGCGGTGAAAGTTAAGCCCCCACGGGAGTCGAGCAGACCCCGGATACGGGAGCGGCAACACTCTCACCGGCGTATGTGCGACACCTGACCGTATCTGGGCCTTCGATAACGGTAGGTCATTAAATTAGTCACCCTATCCTTCTAAAACCGAGCGGTGGAAAACACCGGGTTCTTCAGACTAACGAGAACAGGGAGACGGGGGCACAATCTTCGATGTCAGGGCGGTGTTCAATCGGTTGGCCAGATCGCCACGGTGGTGCCGTCCAGGCGGTCTCCCGTCGACTGTGTGTCGGTCATCTGCTCGCCGGTGGTCACAGCACTGTGCCGTGTTTCTTGTCGGGGAGCTCCTTCTGGACACCCTCGTAGAACTCGAAGCGGGCCGCGAGCTCCTCGCGGAGCGAACTCGGGGGGACAATCTCGTCGATGACAACCTCACTCGCCATCCGGCGGACGTCGATATCCTGGCGATACTCCTCGCGGAGCTCCTGTTCGAGCTGTTCACGCTGCTCGGGGTCGTCGATATCGGCGAGTCTGTTCGCGTACACGGCATTTATGGCCGCCTCGGGACCCATTATACCGATCTCGCCCGAGGGGAGTGCGATCGTCGACTCGGGCTGGTAGGCCGGGCCCGACATGGCGTAGATACCGGCACCGTAGGCCTTCCGGGCCACCACACACTGTTTTGGAACCGTCGCCGAGGAGGTGGCGTAGATCATCTTCTTTCCCTGTTCGAGGATGGCGTCCCGCTCGACCTGCGAACCGGCCATGAACCCCGGCGTATCACAGAGATACAGCAGCGGGATATTGTATGCGTCGGCGGTCCAGATGAACTGTGCGGCCTTCTCGGCGGCATCGGGGAAGATGGCGCCCGCCCGCTGTGCGGGCTGGTTGGCGACAACCGCGACCGGTCGACCGTCGATGCGGGCGAAGGCGGTGATGACCTCACCCCCAAACTCCGGTCTGAGCTCCAGCACGGAGTCGGCATCGGCGACCCGCTCGATGACCCGGCTCATGTCGTAACTGCGGTTCGGCTCCTGTGGAATCACCGCGTCGATACCCTTCGGGGGATGTGCCGGTGGCCGCCCGTCGGTGTGGGGTGGCGTCTCCTCACAGCTCTGCGGGAGATACGACAGCAACTGTGCCACGAGTGCACGGGCGTGCTGTTCGTCCTCGGCGATCAGGTCGGCACTCCCGGACTCCTGTGTGTGCATCTCCGGACCGCCGAGCTCCTGCATCCCGATATCCTCGCCGGTAACCATCTGCACCATCCGGGGCGAAGCGATCGCCATTGCCGAGATGTCACGAACCATCACGGTGAAATCAGCAAAAACAGGTGTGTAGGCCGCACCCGCGATACAGGGACCGTAGAGCACACACACCTGAGGGACCCGGCCCGAGAGCATCGAGTGATTGTAATAGTACTTCCCGATCCCTTCTCGGTTGGCAAAGAAACCGGTCTGTTGGTCGATGCGCCCACCGGAGGAGTCCATCAGGTACAGCACCGGTTTCCCCGTCTGCAGGGCGCGCTGTTGCATCCGGAGGAACTTCTCGACACCTTTCTCGGCCATCGAACCGGCCTTCACGGAGAAGTCGTTCGCCATGAAGTGCAGCGACCGACCCTCGAACTCCGCGCCACCGGTCAACAGTCCGTCGCCGGGGAGACGGTCCTCTGCGTCGAACTCGGCAAACTTGCCGTCCTC
>KE356579.1:1464120-1468540 GCA_000416085.1 halophilic archaeon J07HX64
GCACCCGGGGTCGTCCGGGCCGCCGCGGTCGCGATCGGCTCCCCCTCCCCCTCCGGGACAACCTCGATATCCTCGCCGAAGTTGCGGGCCAGCGCCTGCGCGATTGCGCTCGCGGACTGCTCGTCTGTCTCCTGCCGAACACGCACCCGCATCAGTGCGAGCCTGGGGCGGCAGGTTCTTGACCGATCTGATTGTCCGCTATCCGCTGGGTGACAGGCGCGAGACGGGCGAGGGCCGCACCAGGCCGGTACCCGTGGCGGTATCCTCTCGTAAACCGGCTCGTGGTCGACTCGATGGGCGGGTGTGACGGATCCTGAGTAAACTCCATCAGGCTACTCTGGTACTGTGGTGGGCTTAGTTGTTCTGGATACCGCCGGTTCGAACACGCCGGTGCCCCCCTCGAACTCCGACCCCGGCGCAGTCACCGACCCCTCGAGCGGGCAGCGGACGCAGATCCCCGACGTTCACAGTTCCTCTGTACACGACCGTCGTGACTATCGACCGATGACCCGGCGTACGTTCCGTGGCCGGCCGTCGTGTGTTTCCCGTTTCCGCTCGCTGGGCTCGGACCCGGCAGACTGCTGTTTGGGCCGGTCGGAGTCCCACTCGCCACGGTGACAGCTGTCGTCGCGGTCCATCAGCACCGACTCCGGGGGCGTTCCGGGCGGAGACTGCGGTGGACACCGTCGCTCCGGCCGCGGACCGAGCGCCTGACCTCCCAGAGATGCGGGCCGACCCGCGTGCCGACCGACTCGCACAACCGACCGATCTAAACTCACCGGACGGATCATAATCATGGGTCGGTCGGATACCCCCGCGAGAGAACCACCGGCCACCGGTCGAGTGCGGGAACCCGCCCGTGCCCGGGGTCGGACTGGCCTCGAACGCAAAGCTTTATTCCCCGAATCTGCCACCACACTCATAATGGCTGATTCAGACGACCGCGCTACAGGGGCTGTCGTGCTCGACATCCTCAGGCGGTGGTATCAGGTTCCTTTGCTTGTCGGTGTGGTGATATTCATGTTCTGGACGCGGTTCCAGAACTACGACACGTTCACCCGGAACGGCGAGGGGTTCTGGTTGCAGGCGATCGACTCGTGGTATCACTGGCGAGCAACGAGTTGGATGACCGAGAACGTGCCCTGGACGCTCTCGTTCGAGGCCTGGACCGGCTTTCCGGAGGGTACCGCGCCGGGACAGTTCGGGACGCTGTTCGACCAACTCGTGGTCGGGCTGTCGCTCATTATCGGACTCGGCAACCCGAGCCAGAGCGACGTGTTATTCGCCGCACTGATCGCGGTACCGATGCTCGCCGCGCTGGTGGCGGTGCCGGTGTACTATCTTGGCAAACATCTCGGCACCCGCGTCGGTGGACTAGCCGGTGCCGGGTTGCTCGCGCTGTTCGCCGGCGAGTTCTTTCGACGGTCGACCGCCGGCCAGTTCCAGCACCACGCCGCCGAGGTACTGTTTATGACAATCGCGGTGTTCGCGTTTGTTGTCGCGCTGACGATTGCCGAACGGGAACGGCCCGTCTGGGAGCTCGTCTCGGTGCGTGACTGGGCTGCGCTCCGCCGACCCATCCTCTACAGCGTCCTTGCGGGTGTCGCCCTCACGCTGTACATCTGGGTCTGGCCACCGGGGGTTGTCCTGGTTGCCATTCTCGGGCTGTTTTTTCTGTTCCAGCTGTCGCTCGACCACGTCCAGGGGCGCTCTCCGGACCACATAGCGTTTGTCGGCGTGGTGAGTATGCTCGTGGTTGCGGCCGGAACGGCTGCCCGGATCAAACAGCCCGGGTTCAGCGCGACCGGACTGGACTTCTTCCAGCCGACGCTCGCGCTGCTAGTTGCCGGCGGCTGTGTGTTCATGGCCGGCCTCTCACGATTCTGGAGCGGGACCGACATCTCCAGACGGAGCTACCCCGTCGCGATCGCAGCTTCGGTGCTCGGCGCACTCGTGCTGCTCGCTATCTTGTTGCCGGGTGTGGTCGACACCCTGATCAACAACCTGACCGGTCGTATCGTCCCGTTCGGCCGCTCGGGCGGTGCACTCACCGTTTCCGAGGTGGACGCGCCGGCGGACTTCTTCGGTGCTCACGTCAGCAGTGAGTTCGGCTGGTGGGCGTTCTACACCGGAGTTGCGGCTCTGCCGGTGCTCGTCATCCAGTCGGTACTCAACCCCGACGAGCGCGCGAAGTATCTCCTCGTGTTCGTCTGGGCGGTAGTGCTCATCAGCATGGGCATGACACAGGCACGGTTCAACTACTACCTCGCGGCCGGTGTGGCGGTGTTGAACGCCTATCTCGTCGGGTTCGTCACGAACGGTCTGTCGCTTCCCGAGTCCGTCGAGGAGTTCGACTGGCAGGTGTCGGGCACAGCGGTGCTGCAGGTCTCTGTCGCCCTCCTGCTGGTCCTGGTCGTGTTCATCCCGTTGCTCCCGCCTGTCGCCTCGGTCACGCCGATGGATGTCGGTGACGAGACACTGCCAAGCGGTGATGCGGTCAAGTGGGAGGACTCGAACGAGTGGCTCGCAAACAACACCCCGGAGGTCGGCAATTACGCGGGGGCAGGCAACGCCGGCGAGATCGGGTACGACGACCGATACAGCTACCCCGAGGGCGGTTCGTTCGACTATCCCGAGGGCGCCTACGGTGTGCTATCGTGGTGGGACTACGGCCACCTCATCACCGTCCAGGGTGAGCGTATCCCCCACGCGAACCCGTTCCAGCAGAACGCCCGCTCAGCCTCTGCGGTGCTCACCGCACAGAACGAGAGCCAGGCCGAACTGTATCTCGATGCCATCGCGGCAGGTGTGGATGTCACCCACGACTCGAACGAGTCGGAGCTCCGGAGGGCTGTCGAGGAAAGTAACAATCCGCCGGGGATACAGTACGTCATGATCGACGACCTATCGGCAGCACAGAAGTTCCCCGCGATAACAGAGTGGACCGGTCCCAGCTACCTCGACGGGTATCTCGCCGAGGAAGAGCGGACGTTCGCTAGTGGGGACAACCGCAACTCCCGCGACGTGCGGGTCGGCGACGACTACTACGACACCATGCTGGCACGGCTGTACCTCGAGGACGCGGACGGACTCGAACACTACCGGCTCGTCCACGAATCCCCGCGGTACTCGGTGGTCGGCTTCTTCGGCAACAGACAGGCCTCGACCTCCATCGGCACGTTCGGGGATGTCACCGAGTCACCGGGGGAGAACCGCTCCAGCGCCGCGGAGATAATCCAGTCCTTCGAGCAGGCCCGCGCCGGTGACTTTGGTGTCCCGGTCGGCTCACAGTTCGTCCACGACCCGTATCTCACCTCGAGTGTGAAGACCTTCGAGCGTGTCGAGGGTGCGACACTGACCGGTGAGACCGATATCGAGGGCACTGTCGAGGCCACGGTGACGATGCAGACCTCGACTAACCGGACGTTCACCTACAGCCAACGCACCGATATCGAGAACGGCGCGTTCGAACTGAACGTGTCGTACCCGACAGACGAGACGCTCGGGCCGGCCGACGGCTACGGTAATTCGAGCGTGCGCGCCAGCGGGGAGTACACCCTGACCAGCATCAACGAGAGCGGTGAACCGATCGAGGAGGCCACCAACGTCACCGTACCGGAGGAGGATATCCAGACCGGTGGGCGCCTCGATGTCGAACTCAGTGAGATCCCTGACCCGCCCGAGGCCAACCTCTCGTCGCTCGATATCGCCGGCCAGGGCGAGCAGGCGACGGTCACCGTCGGCTCCGACGAACCGGTTGCCGTCGACGTCGAGAACGTCGGCGAGGAAACCGGTTCGTTCGACGTGTCCCTGAGCATCGGTGAGAACGTCTCCACAACGGCGAGCACCGACGAACTCGACGCGGGCGAGAACGAGACGGTCACATTCGAGAACGTGACAACCGACCTCGACCAGGATATCTACCTCGCCGAGGTGTCCTCGGGCGCGGACACCGTGTCGGGACAGCTACTCGTCGAGGCGGAACCCGGTCCGGCCGAGTCCGTACTCAGCGGCCTCGATATCGCCGGACAGGGGGAGAACGCGACTGTCGACGCCGGTGTCGGGGCGAACATCTCGGTGACTGTCGGCAACACCGGTGGAACTGTCGGCTCGTTCGATGTCTCGCTCGGGGTCGACGGCGACCTCCAGACCACGCGCTCGACGGCCGACCTCGCTCCGGGCGCCAACGAGACAGTCACCTTCGAGAACGTGACCGGTGACCGTGACCCCGGGGAGTACGAGGTGACCGTCGACACACCGGACGACTCCCTGACCGGCTCTCTGACCGTCGAGGCGGCCACCGCCGTTGTTGCCGCAACCCGAGACCCGGTCCATCCGGTCGCTATCGCTGGCTGACCCCGTACCACTGTCCCGTGGGAGAATACAGCGGCTTGCTGTCAGGCTATCGGTGTGTTTTCGA
>KE356579.1:1468590-1470071 GCA_000416085.1 halophilic archaeon J07HX64
GCACCCGGGGTTGTCCGGGCCGCCGCGGTCGCAATCGGCTCCCCCTCTCCCTCCGGGACGACCTCGATATCCTCGCCGAAGTTGCGGGCCAGCGCCTGCGCGATCGCGCTCGCGGACTGCTCGTCTGTCTCCTGCCGAACACGCACCCTCATCAGTTCGAACGCCGGTCGGTGAGCTTCTGACGCCCGTGGCTGTGCGCCACCTCTCCTATACCGGGCACGAGACGGGTGAGGTCTGTGCCGGGGTGGTATCCGCTCGCAATCCGCGCGGTCGACTCGATGAGCGAGTGTGACAGGTCCCGACTGAATTCCATTACGCTACTCTGGTACTGTGGCGGGCTTAGTTGTTCTGGATACCGCCGGTTCGCACACGCCGGCGACCCGCTCGAACTCCGACCCCGGCACAGCCACCGACCCGTCCCGGCGGGACAGCGGACAGCAGACTCCCGAAGCTCACGCTCTCTGCACACGACTGTCGTGCCTGCTGACCCACCAGTCGGTCGGACACTCCTCGCGAGAGGACCATCGGCCACCGGTCGAGTGCGCGAAACTGCCCGCGAGAGAACCATCGGTCGCCAGTCGGTCGGACACTCCCCGCGAGAGAATCACCAGTCGCCGGTCGAGTGCGCGAAACTGCCCGTGTTCGGGGTCAACACGGGTCGGACTAATCTCGAACGCAAAGCTTTATTCCCCGAATCTGCCACCACACTCATAATGGCTGATTCAGACGACCGCGCTACAGGGGATGTCATACTCGGCCTCCTCAGGCGGTGGTATCAGGTTCCTTTGCTTGTCGGTGTGATGGTGTTCATGTTCTGGACACGGTTCCAGAACTACGACACGTTCACCCGGAACGGCGAGGGGTTCTGGCTGCAGGCGATCGACTCGTGGTATCACTGGCGAGCGACGAGCTGGATGGCAGAGAACGTGCCCTGGACGCTCTCGTTCGAGGCCTGGACCGGATTCCCGGAGGGCATCGCGCCGGGACAGTTCGGGACGCTGTTCGACCAGCTCGTGGTCGGGCTGTCGCTCGTCATCGGACTCGGCAACCCGAGCCAGAGTGACGTGTTACTGGCCGCACTGATCGCGGTGCCGGTGTTTGCCGCGCTGGTTGCGCTGCCGGTGTACTATCTCGGCAAGTATCTCGGCACTCGCGTCGGTGGACTGGCCGGTGCCGGGTTGCTCGCGCTGTTCGCCGGCGAGTTCTTCCGGCGGTCGACCGCCGGCCAGTTCCAGCACCACGCCGCCGAGGTGCTTTTTATGACGGCCGCGGTGTTCGCGTTCGCTGTCGCGGTGACAGTCGCCGAGCGGGAACGACCCGTCTGGGAGCTCGTCTCGGCGCGTGACTGGGCTGCGCTCCGCCGACCCACCCTCTACAGCGTCTTTGCGGGTGTCGCACTCATGCTCTACATCTGGGTCTGGCCCCCTGGGATTGTCCTGATTGGTATCCTCGGGCTGTTTTTCCTGTTCCAGCTGTCACTC
>KE356579.1:1470121-1472722 GCA_000416085.1 halophilic archaeon J07HX64
GGACCGCCTCGTCGACATCGATATCCTCCGGTGGTCCCCGGTCTACTGCCCTGTCCGTCTCGTACCCGATTGCGCTCGGCGTCTCCTGCTCGCGACTGGTGTCAGGTGTCCCCCGCGGAACACTGGTTGCGGTGCTTCCCGAGTCCGAACTCCCGATGAAGTACCGGTAGAGGTACACCTGTAACAGTACGAACCCGACTGCGTACGCGCCCAGCCAGATCCAGGTCTGCATACGAGCCGGTACGTATTCTTGATACTTGGAAGTTAGCCTTCTGTGTGGGCGTGTGACTCAGAGTCGAGGGTCTGGCGGGGAGAGGTCGCGCCCGAACTCGTCGAACGTCGCGAGGTCGTCGGGGAGGTCGTACTCGATGCGGCGCTGTTCCCTGCGGTCGGGGTTCTCCAGGGGGTCGGCCACCGACTCCCAGCCAGATTTGACCGCGATAGACTCCGCGGGCGACCCCGCGGCGATGTGGTGTGCGGGCACGTCGTCCTTTCAGAACGGACTTCGCCGCAAGGAGGGCGTTCCGGCCGACCCTGACCCCCGCACGCACCATCGCGTCGTGGGTGATTCGGACGTCGTCCTCGATTGTGGTGTGGTAGTTGCGGACCGTCGTCTGGTCGACGACATCGTGGTCGTGACTGTAGATGTGTGCGCCGTCGGAGATGGAGACCCGGTCCCCGATTGTTAGTGTCCCGCGGTCGTCGAGGTGGACATCGTCGTGCACGACGACGTTGTCCCCGACCTCGATGTTGTGCCCGTACGTCATCGAGATCCTCTTGAAAAAGCGGCAGTTGTCACCACAGTCGGCAAACAGGTGTTTCGCGAGCATCCGCCGAAACTCGAGCGCGAAGGCGACGTTGTCGGCCATCGGCGTGGCGTCGAACTGCCGCCAGAGCCACTGGAGGTGTTTCGACCGCTCGAACGCCTCGTCGGTCTCCACCTCCGCGTAGTACTCACTCTCCAGGGTGGTGTTACAGGGGTCGTACCCTTGGAGTCTGACCCGCTCTGCCGGCGACACCTCCGCACCGGCCTGCCAGCGCTCGTATGCCCGGCGGTCACCGTGCAGGTCTACGAGCACCTCCTCGACGACCGCGCAGGTGTCCTCCGACCCCGAGAGTCTGCTATCGACCTCCTCGACGAACGTGTTCAACCCCTCGGCTGCCTCCCCGGGCAACGAGACGTGGCGCTTTGTCATACGTCTCAGTTGCCGGTGAACGCTCATATTGGTTTCCACTTCGCCACCCGGTGTCCGTGCTGTGTCTCCCGGTTATCGGAGCCGACACTGCGGTAGTGGAGGGGACAGGATAGTCTCTGGCGGGGGGACTCCGCGTCACGGGGGGTAAACTCGCTCAGATGACGCCGGTCACACCCGCGGCCTCGCGGGCAGCGGCCTCGCTGATGCCGTCACCGAGTATCGTATACCGGTCCCGGATCTGGTGTGCGGTTGCGAGCGCGCGCACCAGGGTATCCCCGTCGATACCGAGTCCGCTTGCGGTCGTCGGCGCGCCGATATCGTCGAGCGCCCGACGGATATCGGGCCACCGGCCGTCACCGTCCTGCAGGTACGCCACCAGGATAGTTCCGACGCCGACCTGGTGGCCGTGCAGTGCCGTGTCGGGAACGAGTCTGTCGAGTTGGTGCGAGAACAGGTGCTCGGCCCCACTCGCCGGCCGGGAGGAACCCGCGATGCTCATCGCCACACCCGAGGAGACGAGCGCCTTCAGCACAACCCAGGCGGACTCCTCTAACCCCTCGCGGATGTCGGCGGAGCGCTCGACGAGCAACTCGGCGGTCATCTCCGCGAGCGCGCCGGCGTACTCGGAGTACGGCGCCCCTTGGAGGCGGTACGCGAGTTGCCAGTCACGGACCGCGGTGTAGTTCGAGATGATGTCGGCACAACCGGCGGTGGTGAGTCGCCAGGGTGCGTCGGCGAGCACCGCGGTATCGGCGACAACCGCAAGCGGTGGGCGGGCGGCGACGCTGTGACGGGTGCCCCCCTCGGGAACCGAGCCCCGGTTGGAGACGATGCCGTCGTGGCTGGCCGCGGTCGGGACCGAGACGAACCCGAGTTTCCGCTCCGAGGCGGCCATCTTCGTGATGTCGATCGCCTTCCCGCCGCCGACACCGACGAGATAGCCCGCTTCCGTGGCGTCAAGCCGGCCGAGCACCCGCTCGACGGCGTCGAAGGTAGCCTCCTCGACGACGACCACCTCCGGGTCGGGACCGCGCTCGCGCAACTGTGCGACGACCTGCTCGCCCACAACCGCCCGTGGTGTCGGGCTTGTGACGACCAACGGCCGCCCGTCGAGATGTGTCTCCGCGATAGCCTCGCCCACCTGCGCGACCACCCCGTGACCAACGACCACGTTCCGCGGCAGCCGTATCCACGTCGACTTCTCGAACATACCCCACACTGGTAGACACGCGAATAAAAACTCCCGCTCTCCACGCGTCGACTCGCCGGTTCGGCGGGTCTCACGACACCTGCCGTGTCGAACACGGCGACTGTGAGGGGTCGTACGGAGCCCCTCGAGTTGTGACGACGAAATCCGAGGCGTCTCGAACCACGTGACTCCGAACGGTTCACACGGCGAACACAC
>KE356579.1:1472742-1481357 GCA_000416085.1 halophilic archaeon J07HX64
CGTACTCGACGGATTCGACGTGTGCGTTGTCGTAGAGCCAAGAGACGACACTCATCGTGTCCTCGGTCATCGGGAGTACGAGTCGCTCACGCTCGAAGTCGGGCAGTTCCTCGTGGATACGGTCGCGGAGTCGGTCGACGTGTTCACCGGTGCGGGCAGAGACGACTATCGGGTTCGGGGCCAGCGCCGACAGCGCGTCGCGTCGTTTCCGGAGCTCCGCGTCGTCGACGCGGTCACACTTGTTCAGCACCGTCACGATCGGGGCCTCGTTGCGCTCGTACAGCGTGTCGTGACAGGTGACCAGCTTCTCGCGCATCTCGGGGACCGGCTCGCTCGCGTCGACCACGAGCAACACCAGGTCTGCCAGATACACCGAGTCGAGTGTGGACTTGAACGACTCGACCAGCCAGTGTGGCAGGTCCGAGATAAATCCGACTGTGTCGGTCACGAGTGCCTCGCGGGGGCCGAGTTCGGCCCGGCGCGTGGTCGTTCCGAGCGTGGTGAACAGGCGGTCCTCCGACTCTGCGGTCGAGTCGAGATCGGGGTGGAGCTGCTCGTTCTCGTCGACATCGAGATCTTCCGCAAGACGACGCAACAGTGTCGATTTGCCGGCGTTCGTGTACCCCGCGAGCGCGACGAGGTCGAACCCGGACTCGCGGCGCTGCTCGCGGCGTTGCTGGTCGTTCTGCTCGATCCGCTCGAGCTCCTCCCGGATGCGTGATATCCGTGATTTTATATCCCGCTCACGGCTCTGGTCGTACTCTCCCAGGCCCATGAACCCGGGACGCTCGTCGCGCTTTGCCAGACTCGCCTTTGCCTCCACCCGCGGGAGTTCGTAGCGTAGCTCCGCGAGTTCGACCTGGAGCTGTGCCTTCCGGGTTCTGGGCTCGCTGGCCGAATATCTCGAGGATGAGCCGGAACCGGTCGACCACACGCACGCTCTCCGGAAGCTTGTTCCCGACGTTGAACGTCTGGTAGGGTCCGAGCGCGTTGTCGATAACCAGCACTGTCGCATCCGCGGCGGCGGCGAGGGTGGCAATCTCCTCTACTTTCCCCTCGCCGAACCCGTACCCGGGGTCCTCTGTGCGGGTCTGTGTGGCCGTCTCGACGACCCGATAGCCCGCCGCGCCTGTCAGCTCCTCGATCTCGGTGGTGTCGGCCTCGCCCGATTCCACCCGCTTTGCAACAACGACGCGTTCACCGGTCTGGGATTGTGCCGTCACTCGTATCGGTGGTAGGATACGCTGATATTTGAAATGCAGGGTCACCTCTCACACCTGTCCGGGCTGTGTGACCCGGCTACGCCCGCCCGTTTGCTGTGGCGTGGGTGTAGACGAAACGCCGGAGGAGTTTCGCCCCGAGACTCGCCGCCTGGCCGTCGTCGCGGTCGTTTACCTCGACAACATCGAACCCGACACAGCTGGGTGCGACCGCGCGCACCACATCACGCATCGTTGCCGGATCAAGTCCGAACGGTTCGGGTGTGCCTGTCCCCGGCGCGAACCCCGGGTCCGCCGCGTCGATGTCCACACTCAAATAGGCCTGTTGTCCGTCCAGCGCCGGTTCCCACTCGCCAACATCGGCGGGGGGCACGACGGTCACATCGTCACGTGCACCCACAGACTCCCACTCGGGTTCACTCCCGGACCGGGTTCCGAGAACGACAGCCCGGTCGACGTGGTCGAGGACGTGATTCGAGACAGTCGCGTGGCTCAGCGGGTTGCCCGCGTACGAGGTGCGCAGATCCAGATGTGCGTCGAGACAGACGTACACGTCGGGGTCGAGCGCCCGCACCGCCCCGACGGTGACAGTGTGTTCACCGCCCACCACGAGCGGCACGACCCCGTCCCGGTGGTACTCCGCCACCGCGCCACGCAGAAAGTCGAGATACTCCGCGGCGTCGTCACCGGGGTGGATGTCACCGTGGTCGTGGACCGCGAGGTCGGTAAACTGGAGACCGGTGTGTTGGTCGTAGTCCTCGAACGGTTCGGCGGCCTCCCGGACACGACGCGGGCCGAACCGCGTGCCCGGCCGGAACGTCGTCGACACGTCGAGCGGAGCACCGACGACAGCGTACTCGGCCGCCTCCCGGGAGGCGCGTGCGCCGGGAAACATCGACGTCAGACTATCTTGCGCTTGCCCTCGTGCTCGAGGAACTCTATCTCGTCGTCGGTTTCGAGGTCTTCCTCTCCAGCCCGCATCACGAAGTTGTCGTAGGTGTCGAGGTCCATCACCTGTATCTCGTTGCCCTGGACGTTGATAACCTGCCCCTGTTTGCGCTCGATGATCGGCACCCAGATCTTCTGGTCGACCGGCTGGGACAGCGACCGCTTCTGTCCGTCGAAGACCCCCTCGGCCTCGATTCGTGCCTTCGCGCTCCCGTGTTTGCCCGGCTTCGCTGTGCTGTATGAGTTTATCTGACAGGGAACGTCCTCGATGTTGACGTAACTTCCCTCGTCAAGATCTCGTACCTCGTTCTGCTGTTTCGCCATATGCTCGATTACCCAGTTGTGAGTATAAACGGTTTGGATTGACCCCGGACCACCGCCCCGCCGACCCCGCCCCGACGGTCACCTGGGCCTCCCGGAGTATCCGTTGCTCCCGTCTGCTGTGTCATCCCCGCTGTCTCCACTCACATCTGCCGTGTCATCCCTGCTGTCCTCGCCTCTGTCTGTCGTGTCGTTTTCACCCCCGTTGCTACCCCCGGTATCGGTCCCGTTACCCGTCTCACCAGTCTCCTGACCTCCGGGGTCGGTGTCGATGGAGCTCTTGCCCTCACCCGGTGTGGTGTCGGCGGTGGCCACGTTGTCTGTCGTCTCGGCACGCATCTCATCGTCGACGTTGCCAGGGGTAGGCATATCCTCGTGGATGGCCGGGTCGGTGTTTCCATCGGTCGAGGCCCCACCGAACCCAATCGCGGTCTCCTCGTTACCGTCGTCGAGCCGTTGCCGGGTGAACTGGGCATCCGAGTCCGTGTACAGATCGACACCCGTCTGGAACGACCTGTACAGGAGGTAGCCGACAACTGCGGTTACTGTGGCACCGAGCGCAGCCACCGTGGTCTGGTTGGCAGTCCACAGTATCGTCGTCGAGACGACACCGGAGGCGAACGCGATACCGAGCACGACCCGTTTGGCCAGGCGCTCGAACTGGTCCTCCGGGTCGCGCAGTGCGGCATCGACCTGCAGGTCGTCCCGGTCCATCCGGTCGAGTACCGACTCGAGTTTCTGTGGTACCCGCACAGATGCACCCGCCGCCGCCCGCACCTCCGACCCACGGCTCCTGACGTACTTGCGAGCCCCCTCCTCCAGGTACCCCTCCCGTGCGAAGTACGTCTGTGCCGCGTCGATAAAGTCGAACTCGGGGTCGAGCGCCACACACACCCCTTCGATGACCGTGGCGACCCGCAACACCAGGGCGAGGTTCGCGGGGATACGAAACGGGAACTCGTAGAGCGTGTTCTCGATGCGGTTGAGTATCTGCTGGATGCGGTACTGGTCGACATCACCACCCTGGAGATCGGTTATGGCCACGTCCAGAATCTCGCGCATCAGATCGCGGTCGGCGTCCGGCGAGAGTGCGCCGATCTCGACCAGCGCGTCGATTATCGAGTCGAAGTCCTCACGCACGACGGCGGCGTAGAACTCCACGACGTTGTCCTGGATGTAGGGGTCGACGTAATCACTCATCCCGAAATCATAGAGCACGAGCGTCCCGTCGTCGGCGACAGCTAGGTTGCCCGGATGGGGGTCGGCGTGGTAGACACCGTCGTCCATTATCATCTGGAGGTAGAGAGACTGCAGGCGCTCTGCGAGCGCCGTGCGGTCGATTCCGAGCTCCTCCAGTCGTTCGAGGTTGTTTATTTTCGTCCCCTCGACGTACTCCATTGTGAGCACCGACTCCGTCGAGTATGTCTCGACGACCGACGGGATACGGACGTCGTCGCTGTCCTCGAAGTTCCCGCGGATCTCCTGGAGCATCTCCGCCTCGCGGCTGTAATCCATCTCCTGGCGGATTGTCCTGTCGAACTCCTCGGCGAGTGTCGAGAGCGAGAACGAGCGCACGTCATCGACAAACTGTGACAGCAACGGCAGTGACCACTGGATGACCCGCAGGTCCGCCTGGATGAGTCGCTCGACACCGGGTCGACGGATCTTCACAGCCACGTCCTGGCCGTCTATCTCGGCCTCGTACACCTGGCCGAGACTGGCCCCACTTACCGGGTCGGTGTCGAACGAGTCGAACGCCTCCTCGACCGGGCCGAGTTCCGCCTCGACGACGGCCCGTGCCTCCGACCAGTCGGCCGGTGGCACCCGGTCCTGGAGTTTGGTGAACTCGGCGAGATACTCCGGCGGCAGAACGTCCGGCCGGGTCGAGAGCAGCTGTCCGAGTTTGATGAACGTCGGCCCGAGTGTGAGCATCGACTCCAGCAACCGCTGTGCACGCCGCCGGCGCTGCGCCGAACTCACCTGCCGTCTGCCACCGAACAGCAGGAACCGCCGCCGGTCACGGGCGTACGCCACGAGCAACGGCAGAAACTGCCGGGCGACGACCACGAACCGCCAGTATGCGCGCAGATTCACCGGACAGCCCCCGTCAGGCGTCCTCGATTGTGATCGTCGTGGTAGTTTCCTCGTCGCCCCTTGGGAGGCGCAACTCGAGCACACCCCGGTCGACCGACGCCGATGCCCGCTGCCCGTTTGCGTCGCCCGGCACCGGCAGGTCTGCGTCGAGGAACAGCGACCGCTGCTCTGACTCGTAGCTGAACCCCTCGGGTACCTCCTTTTCCCTGAGCGCCTCGACCTGTATCCGCCCGGACGTGACGCTCACGTCCACCGTCTCGGCAGTCGTTCCCGGCAGGTCGACCACCAGCAGGTACGCATCCTCGCTCTCCAGCAGGTCGGCGAACACCGCCTCCGGCAGATCACGCAGGGCGTCACGGAGCGCTGACATAGATCGACGTACGTTTCGGCGGGCGAAAAAGGCCCCGGATTGTCACTGGACGAGGTCGGTGAGTGCGGTCACGCGCCGACCACGGTCGACGACCCCGCCGAGACGTTCCTGATCGTGCCGGTCGACGTGAACAGCGTCGAGACCGGCGTTGTGTGCCGCCCCGACATCCCGGGGGTCGTCCCCGATCATCGCCCCGGCGTGCCCGTTTCCTGCCACACCCAGTCGCTCCATCGCGAGTTCGAGCGGTCGCGGGTCCGGTTTCCATCCGGTCTCCTCGTCACAGCAGACGACCGTGTCGAACCAGTCGTCGATCCCCATCCGTTCCAGTATCGGTTTGGTGAGATACTCCTGGCAGTGTGTCACGAGCCCTGTCGGGGCGTCGAGTGCCGCGACGAACGCGGGGGCGTCGGGGTAGATATGTGTGGCCGCTGCCCGTGCGCCCGGTTCGTCGACATTGTGGAAGGTTGCCCAGAACGTCTCGGCGTCCAGACCAACCTCGGCGAGCGCCCGCTCGCGTGTGTCGTCGAACCCGTACCAGAGATGCTCCGCCTGACGATCGCTGATAGACACACCCAATCTGTCACCCACCTCGCGACCGACCTGATGAATGTACGTCTCCTCGACATCGACCAGCGTGCCGTCGAGATCAAGCAGCCAAAACTCGTACTCGTTGTTCATCGAGACTCTTATATACGTTTTGACCGCCTAAGTAGCTTCTGCCCCGGTTTGTGAGCGGTGTTCGGATACAGCCGACAAGGAAACCGGTTCCGCCGATCAAACTGACCAGACTCTGTCGGGCCGAACGGGGGTTGGTTCCCAGTTGTCGGGTTCGTCCCCGGCCTGGATACCAACTCTCTCCCCGTATTTCCGTAATCCGCGCCCCATTTTACCGTGGAACACCTCTGTTCATGTAATGAAGTCAATCACCTTTCGGGAGCCGACCGAGGCGGATATCGCGGAGCTAGAGGCGCTCATCACCGCACACTTCAGCGAGGGGAGTTCGTACACCGTCGACCTCGGGGTCGGCGACCCGACCTATTACGCTCGGATCGCCGAGACCGAGGGCTCGATACTCGGTGTGATGGCCATCAATTTGTTCGACGACCCGGGTGCTGTCGCCGACGAGATGTACTTCTTCGACGACCCCGACATCCTGCCCGCGACCGACCGCTACGGTCTCGTCGAGATGGGGTACGTCAGGCCGGACGCCACCGGCCAGGGGATCGGGAGCCGCCTGCTCGAACGGGTGGAAGCGATCGGAATCAAGCACGGCGCTGACTGCCTTCTCTCTGACTCGTGGTACCACGGCGGGCCCGACTCCCCGAAACACCTCTTTCACGGGCACGGCTACGAGACGGTCCACCGCGACCCGTTCGACCGTCCCGCCTCGGAGTGTCCGAAGTGTGAGGACGACTGTGTCTGTGCGGCCGGACTCGTGGTGCGCCACGTCGAGTAATCGCCCCTGAACATGCTCGCCGGTCGGACCACCTGTTTGAACTGTCCCCTGTCGGTCGAGCGCATCGCGAACGGTTTCGGAACCGCCGGGTAGGTGTACGGCTACAACGCAGAAAAAACAGGAGACACGCGACAACTCGGATATCGACACCGCCCGACACTCGCACGAGTCGCCCGGGCCGGCGTGGGCTGTTCTCCCAGGGAGGTCACCGCGGAGTGACTCGCAGGACATTAGACGAGCGGCCCGCTACGTGCTGGTATGGCCGGTATGAGCCGAAACTCCGTGCAGGACCTCTACGAGAAGTACCGCGACGGCGAGACGCTGACCATGCTGACGGCGTACGACGCGCCGATCGCCGCGCAGGTCGACGCGGGCGGGGTCGATATGATCCTGGTCGGTGACTCGGCGGCCGACAACCACATGGGCCACGACGACACGCTCCCGCTGACGATGGCGGAGGGGCTCTCGAACACCGCGGCGGTCGACCGCGCCGTCGAGAGCGCGATGGTCATCGGGGACATGCCGTTTGGCTCCTACGGGGCGTCGATGGAGCAGTCTGTCGAGAACGCTACCCGCTTCATGAAGGAGGCCGGCGCGGACGCGATCAAACTGGAGACGGCCCCGCACGGTGAGACGACAATCGAGATAATCGACCGGCTGACAGAGCTCGGGATCCCGGCGATGGGCCACGTCGGGTTCACCCCCCAGCGGATGCACCAGATCGGTGGCCCGTACATCCAGGGCCGGGGACACACCAGTTCGGCCCACATCGACGCGCTGGTCGACACCGCCGAGGCGCTCGAGGACGCCGGCGTGTTCGCGGTGGTGCTGGAGACGGTCACCGAGGAGACCGGCAGGCGCGTTACCGAGGCTGTCGACGTACCGACGATCGGTATCGGTGCCGGCCGACACGTCGACGGGCAGGTGCTCGTCACGAACGACCTGCTCGGACTCGGCGGCGAGGCGTTCAAACTCTCCAAACAGTACGCCGACCTCGACTCGGCGATCCAGGAGGCCGTCGGCGAGTACGTCGCGGAGGTCGAGAACGGCGAGTTCCCCGCCGAGGAGAACGTGTTCGACCCCGTCGACGAGTGATCTCCTGCCTGTCTGTGACTCCGGCGGGAACAGTCGGGAGTTGGCGCGGGAGTCAGGACAGGTACGGCAGTTCGACGGGGAGGTTGCGGTCGACAGTCTCACGGAACTCGTGTGAGATGCCGAGCAGGGTCAGGAACTGAACATGTCATCTGCTAACTTGTCAAAGAGGCTCGACTTCCTGTCACCATGTGAGACTACGCTTTCACAGACCCCGGGGCAGTCGCTTCGACCGCCTGTACAGATGGTACACCTTCGTCTGCTGGCTCCGGGTGGTCGCTGGCGCGAGGAACGGACGACCCGTTCCGTTGCTCACAGCTCCCGGGCCACCTGCTCGGCGGCCCGCCGCACCGCGGCGTCACTCTCGCGCCCGGGCTCCCAGCCGGTTTCGAGCAGTCTGTCGATGGATAGCCGCATCCTCGGGACATCCCCGGTCCACCCGCGAGCACCGCCGGTGTACTCGTGGGTCGGGTCGAGTTCGAGCACGTCGGCGACTGTCGCCGCGATCTCGTCGACCGATGTCGTCGTCCGTGTCCCGATATTGAACGTCCGGAGCGGTGTCTCTCTCGGGTGTTCGACGACGTGGCGGATCGCCCGCACGCAGTCGGTGACGTGGAGGTACGACTTCTCCTGGCGGCCGTCTCCGAGGATTGTCAACCGGTCAGGGTCGGCCCGGAGCTTCTCGACGAAATCGGGGATGACCGCGCCGCGGAGCCGCGGCCCGACGACGTTCGCGAACCGGAAGATGTCGGCGGTCAGCCCGTGGGAGTGGGCGTACGTCGAGACGAGCGCCTCCTCACCGAGTTTGCTCGCACCGTAGACACTGATCGGTTCGAGCGGGGCGTGGTCCTCGGGTGTCGGTCGCGGCGCCTCGCCGTACACTGTCGAGGAGGAGGCAAACGCGAACCGCTCGACATCTGCCGTCCGGCACGCCTCCAGGAGCAGGTGGGTGGCCGCCGTGTTCTTCGCGAACTGCCCGCGGGGGTCGTCGTCGTTCGCGTCTGTTCTGGCGGCGAGGTGAAAGACGGTGTCTATCTCGGCGGTGACCGCCTCCTCGACACCTGCGGGGTCGGTCAAGTCCGTCTCGACGAGCGTCGCACCGTCGGGCACCCAC
>KE356579.1:1481377-1482989 GCA_000416085.1 halophilic archaeon J07HX64
TCTTAAGATTTCCGAGCCACGAAAACTTCGCGTAGTCAAACAGACTTCGAAAGTGACGTTTTGATGGACGTGTCAGACGAACGGTTATCCAAACTAATCCGAGAAGCCCAACGAGAATCGCACCGAGGATAGCTCCGACGAGCATCCCGAACAAGCTAAACCCGAAGAAGACAAGTCCGAGTTGGAGGAGACTCTGCCCCCCGATTTTTATCGGATCAAGAAGTCCCGCGATGTGGACCTTCTGCTCCCCTCTTAACGTGCGTAAGACTATCTTGTAAAATAACTTTGCGAGAACAAACAGCATGATAAACCAGACTACTGAGATTGCGACGTATTGGTCAAACTCGGCGATGTACCCCTCCAGCACTGGCCGCGCTAGAATAATCACAATCGATATAGCAGTAGTCAATGAGAGTACCCAGATAACAGCAGCCGTCAGATATGCTCCTTGTTCTTTTCCTTCACTGATACGTTTAACCAGCGCCTTTCCAAGCCCGATATCAACCACAAGAATGGACCATCCGACGGCAGTCATCACCAGTGCATACACACCAATCACCTCTGCACCGAGTTCACGCGCAAAGTAGAGCGTAGCCAGAAACCCCAGCGCTGAACCGACAACCTTCGATATAAAAACGATTATTGATGTTTGACCAATATTCATTGATCCGTAGGAGTGCTCACAGATTCACTTAGCTCCGGCATCAAACGATTGTACGGAAAACGTGCTGTTGAATAAAGATTTCGTCACTAGACTCTCGCCTGTGCTTACTCTGATAGCTATCCTTTGACCCAATTGCTGTCCTAGTTCTACATCTGCTCCTTAGCAGGCACATCTCCTACTCTCGTGTATCGGTCCGCGGTTGATACTAGCCCATCAAAACACACTGCCCGAACCCAGCACGTTGGTTGTTTTCGCCACAATATTATTAACCATTGTGTTTTATTTCGTACTATGATATCTGTTCTTCCTGCTAACCGGCAGTACGACCGGGAAAGAGCAGATTAGTTAAATGGACGGTAAGCCAAACCAGATTCAATGAAAGAACAGTCTCGATACCGGGCCTGGAAGCTGATATTGCAGAAACTAACGTCATCCCGGGGGTCAACTCAACTGAATAAACTCGATCAAATGGATTGGGATGTCCTTGTTATTCTCGACGCCTGCCGGGCTGATGTGCTTGAGCGCATCGCAGACTGGCCGATCAGTACAGCAGTTTCTCCTGCGGGGTGTACTGCCGAGTGGCTCGGGAAGGTGGCTGAGAGCAGGATTTTCGAGGGTGTTCATGCGGTTTCTGGGAATCCACAGTACGAACGGGTTGATGTTGATCTTGGCTGCGAGACCGTCGAACCGTACTGGGAGGAGGAGTGGGACCAGTCCTTGCAGACTGTCCCACCGGAACCAGTATTGAATCGTACCACAGAGTTACTCGATACCGGGGACCTACCGGTTGTTGCGCATATAGAACAGCCACACTGGCCATACATCGCAAAACTCGGCGGGTCGTGGGAGCTCGCGTACCCCGAACTGGGACCATGGACGCCCGAGGGAGCCTCAGACGAAATCGTTTCATTTCAGGTAGCAATGCAGCGTGGTTGTATCGATCTCGAA
>KE356579.1:1483009-1484434 GCA_000416085.1 halophilic archaeon J07HX64
CCGAGGCGGTCGACGCTATAGAATGACCGACGCGTCCGCGAGTGTGAGTCGATTTGGTCGGTCGCCGGATCCTCCGTTGAGTGGATGACAAAGACGCTCGGCGAGGAGAGTGTCCTCTGGCTACTCGTCGAGATACCCGAGTGCACGAAGGTCTTCTCGGGTACCACTCTGCTTTGAGATTCCTGACGGGTCAAACCGCTCAAGCCGTGACCGGAGTTCGTCAGCCCGGGACTTGTTACCATCACTGAGTCTGAATGTATCGTTCTCGGTAATCATCCAATCATTATCAAATACATACTTCAGTTCCCCCATCGACGCGTATGCGACTTCACGATCAAGCTGGGCCTCCCGCCAGTCCTGCCTGAGGAGAAACGCTGGGATGTCAATGAACGAGACGACATCACCTTTTATATCGACATTCTGAGTTACCCATGGGATTCGGAGGATCGACGGGTGGAACGTCTGTCCAGGATGGCCCCAGATCCCGTCCTCGCCGAGCATCTCGCCGTGGTCGGCAGTGAGGATCACCTGTGTCTCGTCGTCAATGATATCCCACAGCCTCTCAAGTTGTGCATCAACTTCCTTGACCTCGTGCTTGTAGAGCTCACGGACATCGTTTGGACGGCTCGGGGTCTCTGTTGCAATGGCATCTCTGGAAATCGCCTGTGCCTGAGCACGAGAGTGGTCCGTGTCCTCAGGATCGTACGGATGATGCGGTTCCATCAAGTGCAGGACCGCACACCAGTCCTGTTTGTCCTGCTTCCAGTCTCTGAACTCCTTGATGACACTTTCGGCCGTTCTGAACGACTTCTTGGTATCAGGGGTGGCCTTCTGCCAGAAGCTCCATGCCTTGGCAAGCACCTCATAGACGGTCCCCTGTGGGACCCGTTCGGCGATCCGGTCCTTGACGCTCTCGTCGCCGCGTGAGATTGGAGATGAGAATTGCGTCACACCATCGTCGTACCCATAGCGCTCGGAAACGAGCCGGTTTGTGGTGATGAAACACGTCGGGTCGTTAATCTCGTGCATCCAGGTATCAGTATCCTCAACATCGTGCTGAGCGTCATACCTCCCTGACATCATCTGCGGGAACGCCCCTGCCGTCGCGGTCGCAACCGCAAATGCACGATCGTAGGACTCTCCAAACTGAGCCTGAGTCGCTGTCATGTAATCATAGTGGTCAAGACGAAGCGAATCAACGATCACAACAAGCCGTTTCATAATAACACTACCTCCGACCTGTTATTATCTCTTGCGTCCTCAGAGATGACGGCCGAAAGCTAAAATCGGTCGATCATATTGAGTTTGAGTGAAAGTATCTGTTTGGAGGAAGTGTGGAAACCGCCCAAGCAGACAACGAGATAGCGGAAGAGAACCTGATTAAATTTTGTCGTCAACAGTCTTAATGAAGAACTTGCGATAGGT
>KE356579.1:1485337-1487299 GCA_000416085.1 halophilic archaeon J07HX64
TCGTGGTCGCTCGGCTGACCCAGCACGAACACGTCACGTGGCTCGCCCTCGAACAGATCCTCGCCCTCGAAATCGTACCCCTCCGGGTCGACATCGTGGAATCCGAGTAACGTGGGGGCCACGTCCACGAGTTCCCGCTCGTCCTCTATCACCGGGGGGGTCTCCCGCGCCGTCTTGACGAGCAGCGGGACAGATATCAGCTCCTCGTAGGGGTAGTTGCCGTGGTTGTACATCCCGTGTTCACCGAACTCCTCGCCGTGATCACTCGAAAAGACGAGGTTCGTCGACTCCCAGATGTCTGTGCTCCTGAGATACTCGAACAGCCGTCTCAGGTGTCTCGAGCAGTATCGGATATCCGAATCATAAAGATCGATAAGTGTCCGGTGTTCTCTGTCGGTGATCTCGTCGGGTCGCAGTCTGGCTTTCTTCAATAGGTGTTTTATCTGCTCCTCGTCGACGGACGAGTCCGTGTACGTCGGTGACGGGTCGTGGACGCCGAACGGCCGGTGAGCCTCCATATAGTGAATCCAGAGAAAAAAGTCGCTGTCGTGGTTCTGTTCGAGCCACGAAACCGCCCGGTCGGTGACCTCCTCCGCACTCGTGTACCCGAGATACCGGAATCCGCCGCCGGAGTTGAGCATGTTGTACGGTTTCCGCAGCACATCGAGGACACGCCCGGCACCGGAGCGCTGGAGCACGTCGCCGACAGACGCGGCGACGCCGTCGACCGCACGTCCGATGCGCTCGCTCAACGGTCTGGATGCGTTTGCCCGACTGTGGAACTCGTCACGACCGAGGTCGACTCTCGTGTCGTACCCGAACTTCCCGTCGACCAGATTGATCCCGGTCTGTGTTCCCACCACCGCCGTCTGGACACCGTGCCCGGAGAGTACTGACGCCACTGTTGGCACCTGTTCCAGACTGTCGTATCCGAGATACCGTGATGTCTGGAGAGCCGGGATCGAAATCCGGGTGTACGGCGCGTTCGAGAACGCGTGCTCGAAAACTGTCCCGTCCTCGACGATGTCGTCGAGAACGGGCATCGTATCGCGCTCGTACCCGTACTGGGAGAGATGGTCCGCCCGCAGCGCGTCGACTGTTATCAGAATTGTACTCATGCGGAGAACTTATCTCTGGCTCGGTTAAATCCGACGAAAAAGGTCGTGACAGGACGACACACGGCCCTGGCCTCACATCTCGCTGTCGAGATAGCCGAGGTCAGCGAGTCGCTCCCGCGTGGACTCGTCCACCTCGACCGTCTCGCCGTGGCCGACCCGCTCGCCCTCCCGCTCGAGCCACCCGGTGAGCTGCTCGTCGAGTCGCTCCGCGACATCTGGGTGTTCCTCGATGACGTTCTCGCGCTCGTCGGGCAGACGGTACAGCTCGGGCTCGTCCGGGTACGCGCAGTACTTGAACTCGCCGTCCTGAATCACCGAGTACGGCTCCGCCGGGAACTGCGAGGTGTCGTAATCGGGATTATGCTCCAGCAAGATGTCGAGCGAGTCCTCGGGTGATTGGCTGATGGCGTACTCGCGACGTTGCTCGCGCAGGTCGACCCCCTGAACGGTCCCGGTGTCGGCACCGGCCACCCCGAGCAGTGTCCGCAGGACATCGGCGTGCTGGACCAGCCCCTCGTCTGCCAGACCCTCGATCCCCGCGAGCACCATCGGCACCTGAAGCACCGCGTTGTGCATACTGTACTTGTGGGCGAGCATGTCGTCCTCGCCGAACAGTTCGCCGTGGTCGGCGGTGATGACGAGGACCGTCTCCCCGAGTTCCGCCTGCAGCCAGTCGTACAGCACCCCGACCCGGTCGTCGGTGTAGGCGATCTCTGCGTCGTACATCGCCCGCAGCGCGGCCCACTCCTCGTCGGTCAGGTCACAGTCGTTCGCGATGCGCTCGACGAGATTGTGGTGGATATCCATCGCGATCTCCGCCGCCTCGGTCCCACTCATCGGGATA
>KE356579.1:1487319-1488557 GCA_000416085.1 halophilic archaeon J07HX64
GTCCTCCAGGTATTCCAGTTCCGCGACCAGTTCGTCCATCCGGTCGCGAGGCGCCTCGACCGCGCTCGTCCCGGATTCAACAAACTCCCCGCCGATATCCTCGTAACCGTAATAGTTCTCGGCAGTGGCGATGCCGTACAGTTCAGTGTCATACATCTCGAACTCTTCGGTCTTGCCGGCCTCGTTTAGCTTGTCTTCTCGCCACATATTGAGGCCGAGATACTCCGTTAATTGCGGCTGGTGGTCTACAGGCGACCGGAGGTCTCGTCCGCGGCCCTCGTACTGGTCGTCATCGATGCCGACCATCCCCAGTATTGTTCGGTGAACGTCAATAAGACTAACGACCTCCTCGCGTGTCTCCTTTTGTTCAGGGCCCCAAATCGAGAGCGGGACATGGGTCAGTTCGGGATAGAGGCCCATACCGTGGCCCCAGATGCCCCTCTCGCCGAGGTTCTCCCCGTGGTCGGCCAGCGTGACCACGTAGTCGAACTCGTCGGTGAGTTCGTCGAATATCTGCTTGTACTTGTCTGAAAGATACCGAACAGAGTCATCGTAGGCCTGCCGGATGGTCTCGGCGTATTCCTCATCGACGGGTTCTTGCTGGACAGACTCGAGGAACCCGGGCATGTGTTTAAACTCCACAGTGCGGTACTCTTCGGGCGGCCTGTACGGGCCGTGGGCTTCCATTAGATTAACAAATAGAAATGCATCGTTTGCAAAGTCTGTCTCGCGGATGTGCGAGAGCGCCTCTTGTGCCCCGGAGTCGGGTACCGTGTGAGTTCGGTATTTGATTTCCAGCCCGTGTTTCAGGCTTGGGACTGTGCCACAATCCCCGGAGACACACGCCCACAGCGCTTTGAGATACCGCTGTGGACCCTCGTCACGGTGCTGTCGAATGAACGCGTTCCACTCGAAGATGTCGTCGACAGTGTTAGCGTGTTTCGAGTTCCAAGACCCGGTGTAGTTGTCAAAGCCGCGGTCCCAGTCGAACTGCCGTGAGACCTGGACGTTCGCACTGAAGCCGTGGGTCTCCAGCCCCTCAGTCTGGAGTCGTCTGGCCAGAGGAGGATGGGGTGGGGTGAACTGGTGGGATTTCGCGTGTGTGCCCGTCTCGCTCGGGTAGAGCCCGGTAAACAACGACGAGTGGACAGGGACTGTGTAATGACTCGGCGTGTAGGCGTGCTCGAAGGAGGTCCCCGGAAGCCACCCAAACTGCTCGTCGAATGCGTCCTTTCGGA
>KE356579.1:1488607-1495934 GCA_000416085.1 halophilic archaeon J07HX64
CTACTGTTGAGGGGTTCGTCCCTCGCAGTGAATTACTGAATATTACCGTCAGGCTGATTTGTATGTTAACCCTGCAATCGATGAGACGGCAGGCCCTAATACGCTACTCGAAGCACTGGCTTGCGGAACGCCGGTGGTTGCAACCGATATCCTTGGAATAAACGAGTTTACGCCACCTGAGGGCTCCGTCCTATTTGAATCTCGAACTGTCGATAATCTAAGCAGCGGTATCAAAGAAGCATTAATTAGGCTAGACGAACTCACTGAGGGGGCAAGATCCGTCTCAGAGCGATACCATGCAGAGTATACTTTACAGAATCTCTTCAATATCTACTCCAACGTAATTTCGAACTGATATCCAATATGTTTTGTATTCCTATTTTATGATCTAAGTAAGCTAACTCTGCACGCCGTTCCCGTGTAGCCTTATCAACACTGACTGCTTCAGCGTGACCAATCTGCTGTCCCTCAGTTCCGAGCCATTCATTTAGATATCTATTGAACTGTTCCACCTTCTCGGGGAACTCATCGGCAATATTCTCGGTCTCGTTTGGTAATCGGTGCAATCGAGACCTATATGTTCGCTGGTAGTATTTAAATTTCTTTTCCTGAATCACTGAGTACGGCTCCGCCGGGAACTGCGAGGTGTCGTAATTGGGGTCGTGCTCCAGTAGCGGTTCCAGCGAGTCCTCGGGTGACTGGCTGATCGCGTACTCGCGACGTTGTCCGCGCAGGTCGACCCCTTGGACGGTTTCGGTGTCGGCACCGGCCACCTCGAGCAGTGTCCGGAGGACGTCCGCGTGCTGAACTAGCCCCTCGTCTGCCAGACCCTCGATTCCCGCGAGCACCATCAGCACCTGAAGCACCGCGTTGTGCATACTGTACTTGTAGGCGAGCATATCGTCCTCGCCGAACAGTTCGCCGTGGTCGGCGGTGATGGCGAGGACTGTCTCGCCGAGTTCCGCTTGTAGCCAGTTGTACAGCGCCCCGACCCGGTCGTCGGTGTAGGCGATCTCTGCGTCGTACATCGCCCGCAGCGCGGCCCACTCCTCGTCGGTCAGGTCACAGCCGTCAGCGATGTGCTCGACGAGATTGTGGTGGATATCCATCGCGATCTCCGCCGCCTCGGTCCCGCTCATCGGGATACCCTCGGTGTATCGGTCGAGGTAGGGCATCGGTGGGTAGTACGCACGGTGCGGTTCGTTGTAGTGGACGTACGCGAACAGTGGCTCCTCGGCCCGTCTCAGTTCGCGTTTCACAATCTCCGTGAGCAGGTAGGCCCCGGAGTGGGCGTGGGTGTCGGTCGAGAACCCGACCGAGTGCCGGCGGATGTTCCGCGCGAACTTCAGGACGTTCCCCAGACCGGCACTCCGGAGGATCTCCGTCGGTGACGAGCCGAGCAGTGTGAACTGGTCGAAGCCGCGGTCGGTGTTTGTGAGTGACCCGGCGTACTCGTTGTTCGAGACACCGACGGTCCGGTAGCCCGCCTCGCGGAACAGTTCGGCGGCGAGCGGGAGTTCCTCGGGGAACGCCGTCGACTCCCGGTAGTAGGTGCCGTGCCGGGAGGGACAGGTCCCGCTCAGCAGTGAGGGGACCGAGGTCGCCGAGGCCCGGGCGTGTGCGAGACACGACGAGAACGCCACCCCGTCGGGTCTGTCGGCGATCTCCTGTATCCGTGGTGTGGTCTCCCGGTCGTACCCGCCCATCGTGGTGTGGTCCTGCCGGACGCTGTCGAGTGTGAGCCAGACGACGTTCGGCTGCCGGCTCATCGTGACCCACCCTGTCGGTCAGACATAGCCGAGATCCTCGAGCTGTTCGCGCACCGCCTCGGATTCGAGCCCCTCCCTCCCCGTCGTCCCCTGTCTCCGGCACGTGGTCACCAGCGCCGAGCAGTTCCGCTATCGCGGCGCGGACATCGAGCACACCTCCAACCGCATCGACGACACCGGGGTCCGTTGCGGCGATCATCGCCTCCTCGGTGTGCAGGCCGTCCTGGAGACCGTGGTCGCTCACGAGCACCAGTTCGTCCCCCTCCCGGAGGTCGTCCCTGAGTTCGCCGACGAAACAGTCGAGTTCGGTGTAGGCCCGTTGCTGCAGTTCGGCGCGGTCGTGGCTGACGTGCCCGACGAGGTCGAGCCCGCTCGTGTAGCCGAAGACGAGTTCGTGGCGTCGGCTCCGGAGCGCCCGGCGGACCCGTGCAGTCCGGATCATCGCCATCTCCATGCACTGCTCGTAGAACGTCTCGGGGTCGGCCGACTCGTGACCCCCCGTGGCGTCGGGGTCGCGCTCGAACAGCTCACCCATCTGCCGGCGCAACTGGTGTTCCCGGTCCTCGGTGTCCTCGACGACGTAGTTCGGTACCCCGATCGCCCGCCGGTGCTCCCCGTCGAGCAGTGTCGACAGCCCGCGCTCCTCGTAGTAACTCGCCGGCATCCGGAACGCGTCCTCGTCGGTGTTGTTCAGCAGCCAGGCACCGAGCCGGGTCTGGACGGCGTCGGGCAACACCGAGTCCGCCACCGTGCTCCCGGTCCGGAGAAGCGGGTTCTCCCAGGCCACCCCGTCGTCGAGCTGTAACCCGTGCTCCTCGGGGGGCAGACCGGTTATGATCGTCGGCCAGAGCTCGTGTGTGCTCGGCTCGCCCGCGACACTCGATATCGTCTCGATTGCCGCGTGTGAATCCAGCACCAGATTCGGGTGGTCCGCGGGGTCGACGATATCCGGGTCGAGAGCGTCAATACCGAAGACGACGACTGTCATGCGATACCCTTCTTCGCCGAGGTTGGAATAGATTACGAACGTGCGAGACTGGAATCGATATGTCCCGGAGCCGGGACCGTGACCAGCGTGTATCGGACAGACGGGACCGTGACCAGCGTGTATCGGACAGACAGGACTGTAACCAGCGTGTATCGGACAGACGGGGGTGTGACCGGTCACTCACGAGCGCGTACACAGGAGCCAGCGCCGACGACAGCCAGGGTCCGACGATGTGTACCGGTGTGGTCAATCCCGGTGGCGCTCTGAACCGGTCACGTCGGTGAGCAGTTCTGTGTACCGGTCGACGGCCGCCTCGAAGCTGTACTCGCTCGTGGCGAGTTCGTGGGCACGCCGGCTGACGTCTTCGAGATTGTCCCGGTCGAGAATCGCCTCGATGTCGGCGGCAATCGCCTTCGGTTCCCGGCTCGCCATCAGGAACCCGGTCCGGCGCTCGCGGACGACGTCAGGTACCCCCGAGACGGGCGTCGCGTAGGCGGGTGTCCCACAGGCCATCGCCTCCAGGATGACCGTCGGCAACCCCTCAGTCGGCTCCGACGGCATCACGAGCAGTTGGAGGTCGTTCAGCTCCGCCGGCACGTCGTCGTGCTCGACCCAGCCGGTCACCTCGACCTGCCCCGTCTCGCGCTCTCGCTCCAGTTCCGTCTCCAGCCAGCCCCGGAGCGGCCCGTCGCCGACGAACCGGAACGTGATATCCTCCGGGAGCCGCCGTGCGACGGCCGCGAGCTCTCTGATCCCTTTCTCCTCGTCGAGTCGACCGAGGAAGCCGACGATGGAGTCGCGCTCCCCGTAGGGGGTCGCCGGCGAGAACCGGTCGGTGTCGACGTACCGTGCGCCCTCGGTGTAGAGTTTCCCCGAGTAGCGGTCGAGTCCGAGTTCCCGCGCCATCCCTGGGGTGTACGTGACGACCCGGTCCGCGCTCAGGTAGCCGAGTCGCTCGATCAGCCGGACCGTCCCGGCGAGCAGTCGCGCGACCGGCGTAGGGACGCGCTGTTCCCACCCGAGACGGAGTGTGAGCGGGACGTCCCCGCGCGGTTCGAGCAGCACCGTCCGGCCGAGCAGTTTTGCCCAGAGCACCGGCAGGAGGTACGCGGTGGCACCGAAAAACAGGATAACCTGCTCGTCGCGCCGGTAGATCACCCGACACATCCGCAACTGGTTGCGCAGAAACCGGACCGCGGCGAGCAGTATCGTCGACTGTGCAGCATCTTGTTCTGTTACCTCGACCACCTCGTGGTCGGTGCGAATCGCCGAGTCCTCGGGCAGATACGCGGTGACGAGCGAGACAGCCGTCACCGCCGAGAGGATATCCAGCAGCGTCCGGGTGGCGTTCTCGCCGGCCGACCCGAGCGGGTGTGTCACCACACAGACACCGGGCAACGCGGTGTCGGTCCTATCCTCCCCCTTGCTCTCGGTCCTGCCCCCGGTCATTCGAGAGCCCCCCTCTTCCGCCTGTCGGCGGCGTACAGCGTCGAGATATCGCCGAGGTCCCTGTCGAACATTCGTTATTGGATTCCCCTGCCGCAGATTAATAGCTATCGGGTGCGTCGTCGCAACCGACGCAGTCCAGCCGCCTCGGTGCTTGTGTTCGGGCGTGCGTTGTCGAGTGCTCGGTCACTCAATCGACAGTTGATATCCGCGTGAGACAGCGCTTATTATTCCACAGTTCCGTACAGAAGATAATGAAAAGACGAACAGGGCTCGCACTCTTCATGCTGGCGCTGGCGGCGGTGGCGCTCGGGACCGCCGTCGCGCCGGCCGCCGGGGGCGCCTCGCCCGGTGATCAACTGTCCGACTCACACAGCGTCGTCGAGCAGTGTGCGGCGGACCCGCCGGCGGACTTTGCGGACCCGGCCGGTAGCACCAGTGAGGTTGTCGGCTGGGTCGAGGGCTACTGGTACGACGAACCGCTCAACGTTACCGCCGCGGATGGGCTGACAGAGAGCGAACTCGACCGGTTGAGCGCCCGTACCGCCGCCCGTGTCGAGGCGCTGCGCTGTCTCACGGTGCAGAACGGTCTCCCGCCGGTCGAGATTGTGACCCGCGAGGCGTTCGCGGACGACCGGCAGTCCCGCCAGGTCGGCGAGATCGAGCGACTGGTCGATAACGCGAAGTTCGAAACCACGCTGACAATCGGCAGCGAAACCGACTCCATCGGTATCCGCCAGTCGGATACGTCGAGTCGCGTCGGCGGATTCTACGACTTCGTCTCAAAGGAGATCGTCATCGTCTCGGACGACCCGTCGTCGCTGACGATCGACGAGTCGGTGCTCGCGGAGGAGCTCAACCACGCGATCCAGGACCAGCAGTTCGACCTCTCGAGCTACGACCGCCCGACTGTCGACCGCGACAAGGGGATTCTCGGACTCATCGAGGGTGATGTCGGGTTCGTGGTGGAAAAGTATCTCGAGGCCTGTGACACCGGCGGTTGGACCGAACCCTGTGTCACCGACCAGGGGAGCAGTGGTGGCGGTGGCGGTGCCGACATCGCGAACTGGGCGCTGTACTTCGAGCAGATACAGCCATACAGCGACGGTCCGTCGTTTATCCAGACGGTGAAAGAACAGGGCGGGTGGGCGGCGGTCGATGACCTGTACGCCGACCCGCCGGTCACGGCTCTGCACACCGTCTACCCCGAGACGTACGGTGCGGTCGAACCCCGCGATGTCGAGATGCCAGACCGCAGCACGGACGACTGGGAGCGGGTCACACTCCCGGGCGTCACGACCACCGGCGAGCAGTTGACCCACGACACGCTCGGGGTCAGCACCATCGCCGGGATGTTCGCCGCCCCGGGGTCGGAGCGCGACACCGACGGCTCGGTCCTGCAGGCGCGGTCGATGTACAATCTCGGTCCCGACGGTCAGATTGACCAGTTCAACCCACACGAGTACGCCCACCCCGTGACCGAGGGCTGGCGGGGTGACTCGCTGTACACATACGCCGGCGACGGTGGCGAGAGCGCGACGCTCTGGGAACTCGCCTGGAACACCACCGGGGATGTCGAGACGTTCGTCGACAGCTACGAGCAACTGGCGGAGATCCGCGGTGGTGAACCCGTCGAGGGGTACACACACACGTTCCGGTTCGACGAGGACTCCGCCTACGAGATGGCGCTCACGCTCGTTCCGGACGGCAACCGCGTCACTGTCGTCACCGCCCCGACCGTCGAACAGCTAACGACCGTCGACCAGACACTCGACCTGCCCACAGGAGATGCCGACGGCAGTACCGGAACCGACGGTAGCGGGAGCAGCGAAACTGGCGCTGGCGACGACGGCGGTACCGGCACCGGTGACGAGACGAGCGGGTCGACCGACGATGGTGTAAACGGGGGTGCAGACGCCGGAACAGACGAGACGGAACAATCTGACGAGACAACGGACGACAGCGGCACGAACCCGCTGGTTGTGCTGTTGCCGGTGGTGGGGACATCGCTCCTGATCGTACTCGCGCTGCTGTCGGCAGGAACACGGCAAGGCCGGAACCGATAGCCGTGGGGCTCGACTGGCTACCGGACGGCTGGAAGCTCCGGACGACCGAACAGACGGAGGTGGTGCCCGTGTGCCGGCCCTGTTCGACTCGGAGGTACCCGGCAGTCTATCCGCCGACAGTCCGCCTCACGAGGGGCCAGCAGGGTAGGCAACCGGGTCCCCCGACCGGTGGCTGGTATCACGCTGTCTCTCGAACCCGATGTGAACGGGACACAGCAACGCTACGACGACCGCGAACCGGCCCGCGGGGCGGTGCTCGAGACCGCAGCGCGGGCCGTAGCCGACGAGACAGGCTACCGTGAACCATACGAGGTGTCCCGGTCGGTGTCTCTCGACAGACTCGACGCGGTGACCGGCCGGTGACCCGTTACCGGCGTCTCCTGCTCCGGATGCCGGTCCCGCGGGGTGCTCCTGGTCCGTCTGGTCCGCCCGTTGGGCGCCGCCCGGTGAACCGTGCCCGGTACAGTTCGCGGTACGAGCGGACCTTCCGGTAGAGCAGTGTGAACCAGAACCCGTGGTAGACGATTATGAAACCGATCAGAGCGACACCGGGGAGTATCTCGGGGAGGACGGTCACGGAGGTGTTGTACAGCGCGTGGATGAACACGGCTATCAGCAGCCCCTTCACGATAATCGGGCCGCGGTTCTCGGGGTTGAACCGCGCCAGTCCGAGGTAGAACCCCGCCCAGGCCGAGAAGACAACGTGGCCCGGTCCGACGAAGAACCGCTGTGTCGCGACCGATGTCGCGGCCTCGGTCGGAGCGAGCCCCGGGGTCCCGACAGCCTCCAAGTACACCGTTCCGATGTAGAGAACGTTCTCGATGGCCGCAAACCCGACACCCGCGGCCGCGCCGTAGACAGCCCCGTCCACAACGGTCTGGAACGCGTCGTTCCGGTAGGCGTAGACCCGGATCGCGAGCCACTTCACGAACTCCTCGATGGGACCGACGACCAGAAAGTACAATCCGACGACACCGACCACTCCGAACGGCTCGAACAGCGGCCCGAGTTCGCTGTTCACGACACCGGCGAACCCCGCGAACAGAAATGACAGGAGA
>KE356579.1:1497184-1497542 GCA_000416085.1 halophilic archaeon J07HX64
GTATCTCTCTGAGACGACCGTCCACGGAGACCGAGACCGACTGGGGGCGACCGGCTCGATCCGGGTCCCGCGAGAAACCGTTGTTTCTGTGTGTGAAATCGCGGCCGGGGTATATCTGGTATCGGCCAAGACGTATTGATATGCGACCGACAAGGAAGCAGTTCGCTGGTATCGTCGCCGCAACCACCGTTGGCGCCGCCGTCCTGTACCGGCTCCGCAGTTCGACCGACGAGGAGCCCTCCGCCGACGTAGATGAAGCGTAGACAGTATGTTGCTGCGGCAGGTGCAACGGTGACCGCGGTGATTGCAGGCTGCCTCAACGATGATGACGGCGACGACCCAGAGTCGGTGGTCGTCA
>KE356579.1:1497592-1506923 GCA_000416085.1 halophilic archaeon J07HX64
GGCCTGTCATTGCTCACCAGCCCGCGGGCTCTGCCACAGGTCCGGACGCGGCGACAGACACAGCGTCCGACCGGTCACTGTTCACCCCCGCTCTCGGAGTCTCCCTCGAACTTCGGACTGTCACTGCTCTCGGTGTCTCGACTGTCCCCGTCCTCGGAGTCCGGACCGTCTGTGTCCGGTTTGTCGTTGCTCGCGTTGGCGCGGCGCTGTCGGGTCATCTCGCGGGCCTGTTCTATCGCCTCGCGGGCCTCCTCGTCGATGCCCGCCCCGAACGGCGTCTCGGATATCTCCGAGCGGCCGACGTCCTGGGCCCCCTCGTGTCCGTGTTCGTGGCTGTGATCGTCGTCGTGTCCGCCTTCCTCCCGGTGTACGCGGCCGGTGGCATCGTCCGGCCTCACCGGGAACTCCGCGGACTCGGCGAACTCGGTCACCCGTGGCGCGAGGTCTGTCTCCCCCATCTCCTCCCAGCCGGGAACGTGCTCGTTGAGCCAGCCCTCGTGGTCACCACCGCGCAGGATGGCGGTGAATGCGAGATGGTTGGCCAGATGCGTGTCGTCGGCTTGCGGGTCCTCGCAGACCGGACACCGATATCCCATACCTACCTTTTGACCCACTCACGCTAGGATCTTACGCCCCGCGCCTGCGATTACCTCCCCGTCACGGCATCGGGGTAGGTCCCCACCCAATCGGTCAGAAGTTGTACGAGAGCAACACCTCGTCGGTGGTGTCGCCGTCGATGGTGTAGTGGTCGGGTCGGGCGCACTCGCGCTCCCAGCCGTTCATCTCCAAGAAATCGATGGCGCTGGTGTTCGTCGCGGGGACGTTACTCGACAGCTTCCGGTAGCCGTACGTGCCGGCCCAGGTGCAGGCACGACTCATCAGTTGGCTCCCGATACCGAGCCCGCGGTACTCGTCGAGCAGCCCCATCGTGAGATAAACGACACCGTCGAGTTTGTTGATCTCGCGACCCTCGAGGTGGACCCAGCCGATCACCTCGCCGTCGACCAGCGCCACAAAGTAGATCGGTGTGCTCGCGGAGTCGCCGTGCAACAGCGTGTCGGCGTCGGCGAGCTGGTCCATGATGCTCTCGCCGACGATGTACGTCTCACCCTCTATCACCTGCCGGATGACACCCGCCAGCCCCGAGAGGTCCTCGAGTCTGGCCTCCCGGACCCTGACATCGATATCCTCGACGCGGAGCTGCTCGCTCTCACCGGGCCGGTAGCTGTCGCGCAGCATCCCCTCCACCTCTGTGACGTACCCGTCACGTTTGAGGATGGCCAGCACCTGCTCTGACCGGTCCGGGGTTACCGGTACCACCTCGGCGTCGTGGAGTTCCGCCGGCGACACCGGGCTGTGCTCCCTGATGAACTCGTACACCCGCTCGCGGTCTCTGGTGTCGAACTCGGGTTGCTGGCTCGCACACATACATGTTTGTTTGTCAGACAGCCACTTATAGCTTCACGAGAGTCGGGAAAACAAAAGAGACATACCCCGGACGGGACAGATTCGTCTGAATGCGGCGTCGAATCCGACAGTTCGCGGAGCGGTGTTACGAGCGGCTGTTACTCGCTGAGCTCTCGGAGACACCCTCACACGTGGCTGTCATCCAAGACGGTAACCGCCGGTACGCCGAGCGCCAGGGGGCCGAGGCGACCGACGGGCACCGGGCGGGAGCCGAGACGACCGAGCAGCTGCTGCGCTGGTGTGACGAGCTCGATATCGACGAGCTGACCCTGTACGCGTTCTCGACGGAGAACTTCGAGCGACCGGCGGCGGAACGGGAGGCACTGTTCGACCTGGTGACACGGAAACTCCGCGAGTTCGCCGACAACGAGCGCGTCCACGAGGCCGGGATGCGGATACACGCGATCGGTGAGACCGGACGGCTCCCCGAGCGCGTACAGGACGCGATCGCCTACGCACAGCAACGCACCGCCGAACACGACACGTACCAGCTCAATATCGCCCTGGCGTACGGCGGACGGGCGGAGCTTCTGGGTGCCACCCGCAAGATCGCCCGGGCGGTCGAACGCGGTGAACTCGACCCCGCCGAGGTTGACACCGACACTGTCGAAACCGCGCTGTACGACGGACCGAGCCGTGATGTCGACCTCATCGTGCGCAGCGGCGGTGACGAGCGCACCTCGAACTTCCTCCCCTGGCAGGCAAACGGCAACGAGGCCGCGGTCTACTTCTCGGCCCCCTACTGGCCGGCGTTCCGGAAGATAGATCTCCTCCGCGGTATCCGGACCGTCGAACACCGCGAGCAGACCAGACGGTGGAGCCGCCTCCAGCGCGTTCACACGTTCGCCGGTGTAGCGCTCGATATTGCCGCCGACTCCCCCGCGCTCGGCCGCCTCCGGCAGGCCCTGCCCGGTGTGACCGACCAACCGACCGACAGAGCGAGCGAGGAGGGTGACACCGACCCGGCGGACTGACGGATCCGGATAGAACCGCTGACCAGTCGTTACAGTCTCAACACACTCGAACACCGGTGTCCCGGAGTCTGACACCCACGCGACCGCTCTGTGGCCGTCACCGGCGTCTACGCCCACCGCACCGCTTCGGGCTGAAATCGGCGGGTGGCCGTGACCACAATCCACTTTCCCCGTGCTGTCGAACAACAGACTGTGTGTGCCGAGGTACCCCTCGGTGACGGTCACATCGACCTCGCGCTCGACGGGTCGGTGACGGTCGCCAGGCCGCCGGGCGGTGACCCCGTCGATGTCCGCGAGCAGGCACGACTCGCTGTCGCGGAGCCACACGGTCCCCGACTGGCGGCACAGGTCGACCCCGACGACGATATCGGTATCGTCGTCACAGACGTCACCCGTGCGACACCGGACGCCGTGTTGCTCGATGCGTTGCTGGCGGAACTGGAACGTGGTGGCGTCTCCCGCGAGCAGGTGACAGTCGTCGTCGGACTGGGGCTGCACCGTCCGATGACCGACGACGAACTCGCGGCGGCACTCGGCGGGCACGCGGACCTGGCGGTCAACCACGACCCCGACCGGACCGTCGAGGTCGGTCGGGTCGACGGCTGTCCGATCACGCTGTTCGAACCGCTGGCCGATGCGGATCTGGTCTGTTCGACGGGGATGGTCGAGCCACACCAGTACGCCGGGTTCTCCGGCGGGGCAAAAACGGCCGTCATCGGGGCGGGTGGCGAATCACAGATACGCTACACCCACGGGCCGGAACTGCTCGGCCGCGAGGGGGTCCGTCTCGGTCGCATCGCGGACAACCCGTTCCGGGCGTTTCTGGACCGCGCCGGCGACGCTATCGGAGTGGGGTTCTGCCTGAACGTGACACACACGCCCGACGGGACCGTCGGTGTGAGCGCGGGTCAACCCCGTCGGGTCGTCGCAGACCTCGCGGCCCAGGCCCGTGAGGCGCTCGCCGTCGCGGTGACAGACTCATACGACGCCGTTGTTGCCGGGGTCGGTGCGCCGAAAGACGCCAGCCTCTACCAGGCGAGCCGTGCTGCCACCTACGTTGCGCTCGGGGCGCACAACCCGCTCCGGACTGGCGGGCGTCTCGTCGTGCCCGCGGCGCTCTCCGAGGGTGCCGGACAGGGCACCGGCGAGCGGCGCTTCCGGGAGTGGCTGTCGGAGGCAACCGACCCGGCGTCGCTGTACGAGCAGATGGCCGCGGGGTACGAGCCCGGCGCACAGCGGGCCTTTGTCCTCGCGCGGGTCCTGCGCGAACATCCGGTGACGGTCACCAACAGCACGTGCCCGGACCTCGTCGAGGCGTGTCTGCTCGACGCCGCGCCGACTGTCGAGGCCGCGCTCGACGCGACAGACGACGTGCTGGTTGTTCCCGATGCGCTGCACACACTACTCGTAACAGCCTGAGCAGTCGTATGCCCACACCGACGGATGCTGTCTGACCGGAGGGGTGGTGACCGTCTGTAAAAGAGAGTGACGCCGACAGTGGGTCCCGTAACTGGCTCTGCACGCCTCAGTTGAGCTCCGCGAGCCAGCCCTCGACCCGCGAGTCGCCGGCCCCCGTCAGCGCCGCGAGCTCCGAGATGTCCCGCTCGACCAGGTCGGCGGTCGTCTCGACACCGGCCTCCCGGAGGCGCTCTGCGTACGTCGGGCCGATCCCCGTAACTGTCTGGACTGCCGCCGTACCGGTTGCTGCCGTATCATCGTCTGCCTTGGTCTCACTCTCGACTGCGGTCGTGCCGTCGTTCTCGACGCCGGTACCATCGTTCTCGACACCGGCGTTACCCGCCTCGACGCCATCCGACGGGTCGTCTGTACTGGTGTCGCCTGCCGCGTTGCCCTCTGCACCGTCGTCGTCGACAGTTTCGCCCCCTGTGCCCTCGTTTTCTGGGCCGGCGTCGTCGGACTCGTCGGGTTCCGAAACCCGGTGGTACCAGTCGGCGACCTCGGGCCAGACAGTCTCGTGTGAGGAGGAGGAGACGGAGAGCCCGATGTGGCCGGTCGAGTGTTCGATACTGGTGACGTCGTCCGAGCCGACGACATCGTTGAACGGACGGGAGGCCGCCGGCGGGATGAGGTGGTCGTACTCCCCGAGCACCTGGAGCACAGGCATATCGATTTTGTCGACCTCGACCTCGCGACCGCCGATCTCGAGGTCGTCGTTGTAGAGTGCGTTCTCCTGGTAGAACTTCTCGAGGAACTCGGCGTAGGCCTCGCCGGCGACATCGATCCCGTCGTCGATCCACCGTTCCATCCGGGCGAAGTTCTCGACGAACCCCTCGTCGTCGAACTTGTCGTACAGTCTGGCGTACTTGCTGAGGTAGTTCTCGACGGGGTCCATCATCGCGAACCCGCTGTCGAGCAGGTCGGAGGGCGCGTTCCCGAACGTGTCCACGACGTCCCGGGGGTCGTAGTGCTCCTCGCTGCCCCACCGTTCGAGCACACCGCCGGTGTCGTCGAAACACAGCCCCGCAGCCATCAGCCCCAGCGCGTTCACCTTCTCGGGGTACAACGCGGCGTAGACGGCGCTCATTGTGCCGCCCATACAGTACCCCAGGAGATTGATCTGTGCCTGTCCGGAGCGCTCGCGGACCTCGTCGGCGCAGTTGTCGATGTACCGGTCGATGTAGTCAGACAGCCCCAGATGCTGGTCGAGCCGGGAGGGCTCGTTCCAGTCGATGAGATACACGTCGTGACCGGCGTCGAGTAACCGCCGGATGACGCTCCTGTCGGGCTGCAGGTCGAGGATGTACGGGCGGTTGATCAGCGCGTACACCACCAGTATCGGCACGTTGTTCTGCTCGTCCGTACGAGAGTCGTAGTGCAGGAGTTCGAGCTTGTTCTCCGTGTAGACCTCCTCCGCGGGGGTCGTGCCGACCTCGACCCCGTCCATCTCGGCGGCGCGGTCGGGCGCGTCGGCGGCGCGCTCGACTGCCCCGGTCACCTGCTCGGCGGTCTCTGCCTGTGCGTCGAGCGCGAGTGCGAGTGGGTCGTACGCCATTACTCGACAGCCTCCAAGATATCGTCGAGTTTCTCCTCGACGTCCTGCTGGCGGCGTTCGAGTTCGATCAGCCGCTCTGCCACCTCCGAGACATCCTCCTGTGTGGCGAACCCGACCTGTGCCAGTGAGTCCTGTTGCATCGCGTCGACATCCTGACCGCGACCCAGCATCGCCTGTATCAACTCTCCGTTCGCGGCGGCGAACGCGTCGGTCGACAGCAGCTCCGATATCGCCTCGTTCGTCGCCCGCAGCCAGATATCGCGGAACGTCTCCGGGTCCAACTCCTCCGCCTCCATCGCCGCCGTCATCTCCTCGAATGTCTGGTCGGCCGCATCTAGCCACACCTCGGAGGCGCCGGCGTACCCCTCGATGCCCTCGGCCATCTCGCTCTCGTCCGGGACGGACCCGAAGACGGCGTCGGTCATCGTCTCGACGAGCGCCGCCTGTGTCTCGACGTTTCGCTCCAGCGTCGACGCGAACGCCTCGTTCATTCCTGCAAACGCCTGGTCGAACTGCCCTGTCGGTCCCATCTGGAAGCTGTTCTCTCCCTTGTCACTCATACTGCACAGTCAAACGGGACTGTGCATAAGTCTGACCGTCCACCGACCCCGATCTGTGCGACCTGCGGTCACTCTTCAACCCAACCGGTGTGTACGACCTGCGGTCACACCGTCTGACCGTCTGTGTCGACGATACTCTCCTGTGGGTGCTCTCTGCGGGTGCGTCATCCGGGGTACGGCGCTCGACGTCTGTCGCCGGCCGTCAGTCGCAAATCTGAAATCCGTCACGGGCAACACCGGGTATGGACCGTCGCGAGCGCCTGATACTGGCCTGTGCAGCAATCGCGGGCATCTTCCTGCTGGTGCAACTCGGCGCGCTCGCGTTTGTCGAACTCACGCCCGACGGCCTGCAGGAGACCGAGGACGGCGGCAACCCGACACTCAGTCTCGCGCTGGTCGTCGCGATGCTCGGTATGACCGTCGTGATGCTCGTCGCGCTCCGGTACGGTGGCCAGTCGGTTCTGCGCGGGTTTATTCTGCTTGCCAGCGTCTACATCTCCTTTTTTGCGCTGGACGTGCTCGTCCCCTCTCTGTTTACCCCTGCGGTGGGTGGCCAGACCGTTCCCGTGCTGGCGCTCGCGGGTGCAATCGGGATCGGGGTCGCGTTGTACGTCTACCCCGAGTGGTACGTCCTCGACACTGCCGGCGTCGTGATGGGTGTCGGTGCTGCCGGGTTGTTCGGTGTGAACTTCGGTATCCTCCCGACGGTGGTGTTGCTCTCCGTGCTCGCCGTCTACGACGCTATCAGCGTCTACGGCACCGAACACATGCTCACACTCGCCTCCGGCGTGATGGAAATGCGTGTTCCGGTGGTACTGGTTGTCCCGCTCTCGTTGTCGTACTCGTTTCTGGACACCGATCCGCCCGATGCTGTCGAGTCCGACGCCGACGTCACCGGCGAACCCGCGTCCGGTGCCGACAGCGGTGACCTGGCAACCAGCGACGGTGGCAGGGAGTCGACAACAGACGATACCGGCGACGAACCGACAGACAGTGTGGACCCGGTGTCCGGCGGAGCAGACGGCACAGACGGCTCCGATGGCGGACCCGACACGGAGCACAGGGAGCTAACCGCGGCGGAGCTAGATGCGCTCGGTCCCGACGGTATCGCGGACCTGGACCCGGAGCGGGTCGCCGCGCTGGACTCGTCGGTGCTCGAGTCGGTCGACGAGACGACCCGTGAGGCGCTCGGCGAGGCGTCGCCCGACCGCGACGCGATGTTCATCGGTCTCGGTGACGCCATCATGCCGACGGTGCTGGTTGCGAGTGCAGCGTTCTACGTCGAGACAGACCCGGTGGTGAGTGCGTTCGGGATCCCGGCGACACTGCCGGCGCTCACTGCGATGGTCGGCACCCTGACCGGGTTGGTCGCCCTGCTGTGGCTGGTCACCCGGGGCCGGGCACACGCCGGACTGCCGCTGCTCAACGGCGGCGCAATCGCGGGCTATCTCCTCGGTGCAATCGCGAGTGGACTCACACTCGCGGAGGCGCTCGATCTCACCGGCATCCTGTGAACAACAGCCACTCGGCTCGTCCTTCGAACCCGTTATTCCGGTTCCAGCGGATCGAGTCCAAACGCTGAATAGGAGAGTTCCCCTAAACTGTGTATGAGCGACCCGCCTGAGCGCGGTCGGTTCGCCAAAGCGACGTGGGCGAACGTGCTTGGCAACACCGGGAAGATTGTTGCCGAGGGTGGTGCCGGGGTGCTGTTCGGGAGTGCGGCACTCCTCGCGGACGCGGCACACTCAGTGGCGGACCTCGTGGCGAGTCTGGTTGTCCTGGTCTGGGGGGACACCCGGTTCGACGCCCCCGACGCCGACCATCCACACGGCCACGCCCGCATCGAACCCCTGACAGCGCTGTTTGTCGGCGGTGTGATCGTTTTTCTGGGGCTTCTTCTATCATACGAGTCGGTCCAGGGCCTGCTCGCCGGGCCGGAGGTGCGGTTCAGCCCCCTGCTCGTCGGTGCACTCGGTTTCGCGATGGCCGATATGTACCTCATCTACCGGTACACCGCACAGATGAACACGGGGATCGGGTCGCCGGCACTGCGCGCGCTCGCAGCGGACTGTTTAAACGACCTCTACACGTCCGTGGGGGTACTCGCCGGTATCGTCGGTGTGGCGCTGGGTGCCCCGATGCTCGACCCGGTTGCGGGTGCACTGGTGAGTCTGCTCGTGGTCTACCAGGGGGTGACAATCGCCCGCGAAAACCTCGCCTATCTCTCCGGACGTGCCGCCCCGACCGACCGCCGTAACGCGGTGCTCGACGTGCTGTGTGCCCACGATGCTGTCCAGGGCGTTCACGACCTGGCGGTGTTCTACGACGGCCCCAGACTGGAGGTCGAGGCACACATCGAGGTCGACGGTAACCTGACACTGCACGGCGCACACGATCTTGAGACAGAACTGCTCGATACCCTCGAACAGGTCGAGGAGGTCGAGGATGCCCACCTCCACCTCGACCCTGCCGGTATCGGTGAGTGGAAAGACGCCGACCAGAACGGGTGAGACAGTGTCTCAGGTGTCGTCCGACAGCACGTCGGGTACGACGCCCGGCAGGTCGACACAGTCACGGACCGACCGACCGGTCACGAGTAACAGCAACAGACCGGTCTCGGAACCCGACCCGCCACCGCTCACCGCCCGCTCGACGAACACCCAGGTGATGAGCGCGATTGTCGAGAGAAACACCGCGTACTTTGCCCCCGACACCAGGTCGACGTTGCGGATGTAACCGGCGACGATGGCGGAGATGACCGCCTGGATTGTGACCGCGTGGAAAAACAGCATCGAGAGGAACCCGGAGTCTAGATTGCCGATGAACTCCCCGGCGGCACCCTCGGCGTCTGCCTGTTCGTCGGCGAGGGCGGTCATCGCGTCCAGGAACTGTACCTGGAGCAGCGCCATCACCGCGAGCAGCGTCAGATACGTCATTATTATGATAACAACCTGCATCCGCGTCCGGGCGCGTCGCTCGCGGTCGATGTCGTCCTGGTTCTCCGAGGTGGTTGCGGCCGTCGAGAGCACCCGCTGGATGTGACTCGAGGTCTCCTGGGCCTCGCTGATGAGTTTGACTGTCCGGGCGAGTCGCGGGATGTGATACTTGTTGTTGAACTCCCGGAGTGCCTCTTTCAGACTGTTGCCGTAGTTTACCTTCGCGTACATCGCCGCGAACTCGTCGGAAAGTTTGCCGGTGGAGGTCTCCGAGACCACACGAACCGACTCCAGCAGGGTCATACCAGTGTCGTTTGCGCTCGCCAGTTTCCGGAGATTCTCCGAGAGGGTGCCGAGCACCGCCCGCCGTGACCGGACGTT
>KE356579.1:1506943-1508587 GCA_000416085.1 halophilic archaeon J07HX64
GCCGTGTAGATGAGTAGTGTCAGCGGAATCGTCAGTCCCAGTATGAGTATTGGGTTGTCACGAAAGAACAGGTGGGGCGCGGTCAGTATCTCGTTGAACTTGTAGCGGCCTTCGAGGCTCCGTATCTGGTCGAAGACACCGTAGTCCCCGGTGTAGTTGTTGACCAGTCCGGTGCTGAGGGGGCTGGCGCTGTCGTCGACGTTGAAATCCTCGTCGGCGTTCGGCCGGAGGTACCCGTCACCGAACTCGTCCTGTGTGACCGTCGACACCATCACCAGAAACGTGATACCGATCATCGGAATCAGCCCGTACACCGTGATGTACAGCATCTGCTCCTGCGAGCCACCACCCATCATGCTCATGATGACCAGGATGATAATCAGGAGCAACGGGAACAGCGAGAGCGTCATGTACATCTCGCCGAACAGTTCGAGCGTCTCGAGCTGTTTCTCCTGTTCCTGTTTGGCGGTGCGAATGTGTTTGTCCTTCTGGTCCTCGAGGAACTTCGTCATGTCGCCGCCGGAGTCCAAGATCGAGAGCATGTCGGTCAGGAACTGCCCGAGCTCGTCACTGGGGGTCTCGACCGCCTGGTTCTGGACGGCTGTCCGGTAGTCCGTGTCGAAGTACTCTGTCTCCAGTATGATCGACTGGAACTCCTTTGCAACCTCGCCGTACGTGTCGTCCGCGCGGGCTGTCGCCCTGACTATCTCGAGCTGGTTCATCCCGCCGACCGAGAGGGCGTACATAAACGCGATCGTATCGGGCAACAACGTGTTTATCTCCCGTTCGCGCCCGCTCGAACGGATGTACGGGAGGAGCGCGAACCCGCCGAAGCCGGCGAGAAAGCCGATACCCCCGAATGTCAGCCCCGTCACAATCAGTATCAACGGTGACCGAATGACCTCGACGGCTGTCGAGACGCTCTCCGGCAGGGGGATACCGATGACCGGGCCGGCCCCGAGCAGTTGTAAGATGAAAAAGCCGATGAGCGTCCCGAACAGCCACAGCGCGAGCCCCGTCAGCAGACCCACACCGACCGCCCGCGAGAGGTACATCTCGACGTTACTCGACATACGGGCCTGGCTGAGCTTCCGCTCCATGTCGTCCACGAAGTCACTATTCTCGTCGAACAGTCGCTGGTAGAGCGGGTAAAACAGCGCCTCTATCGAGACGCCGTCGACTGCGCGTGGTTCGGTCCCGCTGTCGCTCCTGTCGAGACTCATTTTTCGCCGGGTTCGACCTTTGGAACAAACTGCCCAAAGTCGATTGCGCTGTTGTCGGTTTCGAGACTATCTGTGTCGTCGTCGAGCCCTTCGAGCGCCGAAACCAGGTCGGTTGTGTCGACCTCCCGGAACCTCTCGAGCACCGGTTCTGCCTGATTGAGCACTGTGCTGGTCTCGTCGAGCAGTTCCTCCGGCGGGTCCGGTCGTGGGACCAGTTCCTCTTTCTGTGAGTCGATGTCGATCTGTACCGACTCCATCTCGCGCAGGTCCTCGAGCGAACGTTCGAGCCGGTTCTGCGAGATGATCGCCAGAATCGACTCCGGGTCGTTTATATACGCCTGAACGGTCGCCGCAACCTCGGTGTACGTGTTGAGCCCCTGCTCGATGAGGTACGCGAGTACAACCTTGCGCTGAACAACTC
>KE356579.1:1508607-1510351 GCA_000416085.1 halophilic archaeon J07HX64
TCGTACAGCGGGTAAAACGCCGCCTCGGCCGAGGACTGTGAGAGCGTCGACGAGTCTGTCGGGCCACGACCGCTGTCGAGACTCATTCCGCCCCCTCCTCCAGTTTGGGGACGAACCGGCCGAAGTCGACCGCGCTCTCGTCGGTCTCGTCGACCCCGCTGTCGTCGAGCCCTTCGAGCGCCGAGGCGAGGTCGGTGGTGTCGACCTGCCGGTACTGGTCGAGCACCGGTTCTCCGCGCTCGAGCACCCGTTCTGTCTCTGTCAGCATCTCAGAGGGCGGGTCGGGCCGGGGAACGAGCTCCTCTTTTTGCTGGTCGATGTCGATCTTCACCGACTCCATCTCGCGCAGGTCCTCGAGTGACCGCTCCAGCCGGTTCTGTGAGATAATCGCCAGGATGGACTCCGGGTCGTTTATAAATGCCTGGATTGTCGCCGCGACCTCGGTGTAGGTGTTTATCTCCTCTCTGATGAGGTACGCGAGTACCAGTTTGCGCTTGAACAGTTCCTCGTCGAGTTTCTCCTGTGTCCAACCGCGGTCGAACTTTATCTCCTCGAGTGTGCTCGAAGAGCCCATCTGGATGAAGTCGTCAGTCTCGGCGCGCCACTCGTAGACATCCCGGACGTTTATCTCGTCGTTTTCGGGGGTGTACTCGTTTATTTCGGTGAGTACCTTGTTCCGGCGAACCTTGTGCCCGTCGACGCGGGTCTGGGTCTGGATAGAGACGAGATCGAGGGCGGTGAACAGCGTCTTCGAGACGTTGATCGGGTCGGTGGTGAACCGTTTTATTACCTCACCGACCGAGTCGGCGTGGAACGTCGTGTAGGTCGTGTGACCGGTCGACATCACCTGGAACAGCGTCCGCCCCTCCTCGCCGCGGACCTCGCCCATCACGATGTAGTCTGGGCGCTGCCGGAGCGCGGCCTCCAACAGGTCGAACTCGTCCACCTCGCCGGTGTCCTCCTGCCCGAACGAGGGCCGTGTGACACTCGCCACCCAGTTTCGTTGTGGCAGTTCCACCTCGCGGGTATCCTCGATGGACACTATCTTCTCGTTTGACGGGATAAAAAGCGAGATAGCGTTCAGACTGGTGGTCTTTCCCGACGCGGTGCCACCCGCGAAGATCAGTGACTTGTGGTTCTCGATACACAGCCACAGGAACGTCATTTCGTCAAGACTGAACGTATTCCAGTTTATCAGGTCCACCGGCGTGAACGGCACATCGTTGAACTGACGGATGGTGTAGTTCGTCCCGTGGTCCGACACCTCGGTGCCGAGAGTGAGCTGGGCGCGGGACCCGTCCGGTAGTGTCGCGTCGACCTGTGGCTGGCGCTTCGAGATACCCATCCCCGACCGCTGGGCGAGTTTCACCACGAACTTGTCGAGCTCCCGCTCGCCGTGCTCGACATTCGAGATGATCTGCTCGTGGTCGCCGTGGTAAACAAACACCCGGCTGTTGTACCCGTCACACGAGATATCCTCGACGTTGATGTCGTGTTTGACCGCGTCGATTCGCCCGTACCCGATGAAGTTCCGCTTGAGCACGTACAGCAGTTTCTCAACCTGGTACTCCGAGAGGTTCCGGGAGTCCTCCGCCAGAACAACCGGTTCCGGACGGACCTCGATCCCGTCGAGCTCTGACACTGTCTCCGAGATGCCCACCTCTCCGTTGTCACCTCTCCCCAGTAACGAGTGTATCGGCGCGAGCAGTCCGCCACCGCCATCGGACTCCCCGGTCTCGTTCAG
>KE356579.1:1510371-1515244 GCA_000416085.1 halophilic archaeon J07HX64
CGAGGCCTGTCTCAGCCCCCCCGTGATCCTCGGCGAAATCTGTCCGCGTGTAGAGGTTCTTTGTGACTGTTCCATCCGGCATCTGGAGCGGTTCGACAGTCTGTTTCAGCGCTCGTGCCAGACGTGCGCCGTTGTCGAGACGCCGGGGTGTCTCTTGTGGGCTGAATCCGAGATACTCGCGCCGGTCGAACGACCCGTTGTCGTGCTCTTCCCGGCGCAGGTCACTCCAGGAGAACTCGCCGACGCTCACGCTGTTGTCGAACCCCGCTGAGACGGCTCCCCCCCCGTCGTCACTTTTTTCTCGCTCGTTTGTCGCCATTGTGATCTCATACTATCCAGTGATTAAAAAATCACTGTACGTGAGTACCACATCTGATAACCGGTATACGGGCCACCGGTCGGGCAGGGTATCAGGAGACGAACCGTTCGAGTCGGTTGAGTGCCTCTTTCAGCTCGTCGACGCCGGTAGCGTAGGAGACACGGAGGTGGCCCTCGCCGCCGGCACCGAACGCCGTTCCCGGGACCATCGCCACACCCGTTTCCTCGAGCAGCGCCTCGGCAAACGCGTCGGCATCACCGGACGGGCAGGCCGGGAACGCGTAGAACGCGCCGCGAGCACGGAAACAGTCTACCCCCATCTCCTCGAACCGCGAGAGGACGAGTTTCCGGCGACGGTCGTACTCCGCGCGCATCGCCGCCAGCTCCTCCTCACAGGACTCGAGTGCCTCGATGGCGGCGTACTGTGCGGTGGTGGGCGCCGACAGCATCGTGTACTGGTGGATGCGGTTCATCGCCTCGATACCGTCGGCCGGGCCGAGCGCGTACCCCAGTCGGAGACCGGTCATCGCGTACGCCTTCGAGAACCCGTTTACCACGATCGTTCGCTCGCGCATCCCCGGCAGTGTCGCGATGGATGCGTGCTCGTGGTCGTAGCTCAGTGCCGCGTATATCTCGTCGGACACCACCATGATGTCGTGTTCGCGCGCGAACGCGGCCACCTCCGCTAGTTCCTCGCGGGTCATCGTCGCACCGGTCGGATTGTTCGGGTAGCAGTACACCAGCATATCGGCCGCCGCCGCCCCGCTCTCTCTGAGCACCTCCCGTGTGAGTTTGAACTCGTCGGTCCGCCGCGTTCTAACCGGCAACACCTCGCCACCGGCGAACTTCACGCCCGGTGCGTAGGAGACGTAACACGGCTGTGCGACCGCGACCGTATCGCCGGGGTTTATAAAGGCACGAAACGCCAGGTCGACGGCCTCGCTCGCGCCGGCGGTCACGAGTACCCCCTCGTCGGGGTCGTACCCCAGACCGTACTGCTCGACGTGGTCTGCGACTGCCGCCCGGAGCTCTCGTTTCCCCCGGTTCGCGGTGTAGGAGGTCCGACCCTGCTCTAACGCGGTGATGGCCGCGTCGCGGGCCGCCCACGGCGCGGCGAAATCCGGTTCGCCGACACCCAGCGAGATAACGTCGTCACGCTCCTCCGCGAGTTCGAAAAACCGGCGGATACCCGACGGCCCAACCCGGTCGACACGGTCTGCGGAGTTCATGGTGAAACCGAGAGCCGGTCGTCGTCGTGGTCGTCGTCGAAGTTGATGCCGTGGCTCTTGTATGTGGTCATCACGTAGTGGGTGACCGTCTGTGTTATCTCCGGCACCGGCGCCACCTTGTTGCTGATAAATGCCGATACCTCACGCATCGAATCACCCTTTACTGTCAGCATGAAATCGAAGTCGCCGCTGACCAACTGCAGCGACTCGACCATCGGGAACCGGGCCACTCGCTCGGCGATATCGTCGTAGCTTGTCTCCCGGTCCAGGGTCACGTTCAGTTCGACTACCGCCTGCACCGGCTCCGCCTCGAGTTTGCTCCCGTCGATGACCGCACGGTACCCCTGGACGACACCCTCATCCTCGAGCTGTTCGAGTGTCGCCTCGATCTCCTCGGGTTCCGTCTCGGTCTGGCGCGCCATATCCTCGATACTGTATCTGGCGTTCTCGTCAAGCAACGCCAGCACCTCGGCTCGGCTACTCATACCTGTATACGACCGGAGCGCGAACAAAAACCTTACTTTGCTGTGAGATATCACGATAGATGGCCGTCCGGACACCAGCACGCTGTGGTCACGGCCGAGACGCCGGCATGTCCTGGCACCGGCGACAGCTACCTCCCCGACAGTCGCACCGTGGCTGCGAGTAGCCAGACACCGAACAGACCGGCGCCGACCATCTCGGGGATGGCGAGGCCGCTGCTCGGGTCCGTAACGACGGTGACCCAGACGACCCAGCAGAGCACGTTCGCGACCCCCCCGGCAACAGCAAGCCCTGCTCGGCGACGACTCCCCCCGCGATACCGGACCCCGCCGTCAACCCACATCACGACAGAAACCAGCAGAAAAAACGAGACTGCCACCGGGAAATGAAGCGGGTGTCCCTGTGTGAACACCCCGACGAGCCCCATCAGTGTCAATGCCGCCCCGGCAAGCACCGCCACGACCTGGTCCCCGCTGCCGGTTACCCGGCGATACAGCGTGACTGTCACGACAACACCGATCACCCCTCCGATCACGAGTCCGCCGTTGAAAAGCACCGCAGTCGTCGCCGTGCCGGCGTCGGTCCGGACCACTCCGAGATTCGACAGCGCGTTCTCGCGCCAGGCGAACCCCGGCGACAGCACCGTCGCGAGCAGGATACTCCCGACTGTGGTCGTCACCGCGATGACTGTCAGATACCACAGATACGCCACACCTGTCTGCTGACTCCCGTCGGCGTGTTCGGGTTCCTGCGGACGTTTCTCTGTCTCACCCATGGGTGTGAAAAGCTGACACACCGGTATAACTCTCGCGGTTCGACGGTCCTCATCAGGCGACGACACCGACAAGCAGGTACGCACAGAGGTAGGTCACAGTGCCGACGGTGAGCGCCCGGCCGACGCGGTGTGCCAGGAGTGGGCGGTCGAGTCCGCGCCGGAGCGCGGTCGAGAGGGTGGTCAACACAACCGCGAGCACGAGCACATACACCCCGACAGGGGCGCCGAGCCAGTCCAGCGATACCCTCCCGTTACCGAACGCCCCGGCAGCTATCCCGTCGGCCAGCGCGACGGTGGCGCCGGCAACCAGCGGGCCGAACAACACTGCCGTGCTCGAGAGGGTCCGGCAGACGTACGCCATGTCGTGGTGTGCTGTCTGCTGGACCCGGCGCAGTTTTTCGACGTGGTCTGCGAGCGAGAGCAGCGCCTCGCCGGCCGGTCGCCCCTCGCGGGCCGCGAGCGCGAGCAGTGCGACACTCCCGCGTATCCGTGGGCTCGGCAGTCGTTCGAGCGCACCGTGCGGCCCCAGAAACGCCTCGCGCACGCCGACCTGGAGCTGGCGTTGCCGGCGCGCACACTCCCGAAACGCCTCGCCGATCGGTCCCTCCAGTTCGTCTGTTGTCTCCGCGATCGCGGTCTCGACGGACTGTCCGCGTGCGACCCGCCGACCGGTGAGCGCCAGCGCGTCTCCGAGCTCTCGCTCCCCGGCGCGTATCTCGTCGTAGACCCCGACCACCGGCCGATAGCGTAGCCAGAGCGCAACACCACACCCGAGACCGACAGCCGCAATCGGCGGTGCCCAGGCGGGAAACTGTCGGGCGGTCACCAGCCAGGCGGCGACACCGACGAGCGGACCGGCGATGAGGGCACCGTCGGCGGTGTCGGCCCCGGGGTGGTCGCTCAGGTCCGGTGGCGGGAACGCAACCGGCCGCCGGGAGACCAACCACGCGCTCGCGGCGACGAGCACTACCGGTAACAGCAGATTGTACGCGAACACGACTGTCACCGGTGTGACAACGACGCCCGCGGCCGCACCGGCGGGCAGCATCGCTACCAGCGCCGTCGGGAGCAACACGCCGAACGCGTACAGTGCAGTTGCCGGACCCCGGACCTCCGTGGCGAACTCCCGGGTCCGCCGGCGTATACCTTCGAGGACGGTCCCGAGTGCACGGTCGAGCACACGATCCCGGTGGTCGGCGGGCGCCTGTCCGGCGGCGGTCACGAGCGCGAGCGCCCGCCCGAGCGGCGGGAACAGGTCTGCCCAAGCCTCGCCGAACCGCTCTAACCCGGACCGACCGGTGTGCTCGGCCTGTCGGACGTGACGCTCGAGACTCGCCGCCAGCACCCCCTCACCGGACGCCGCGGCGAACGCGGCCGCACGCTCCGGTGCCGGCGAGAGCCGCATCCGGAGCACCGCACGGGACACCAGTGCCGGTGCATCCCCGAGTGCTGCTGTCCGACGAACGCGAAGGGCCACCAGTGGCACCGTGTGGACGATGTGGGCAACGACCAAACCGAGGGCAACTGCCGGGAGCATCCCCGGTGGGCCGACGGTTGCGAGCGCGAGTACAGCGGTGACCGACCCGACGACCAGTCCGGCCCCGTACCCCGCCCGGACGACTGTTGGGGGGGTCACCCTCAACGGAACTGTCCTCAGCGCGTCGCGCAGTTCGTCACTCGGGTCGACCGACCAGGGGTACAGACGAGCGAGTGCCACGAAGAGTGCACGCGCCACGGTGGTATCACCCGTCGGCGCGACGTCGTCCCGGCCCGTGTTCATCGGCGTGTGTGTGCCGCGGTCACCTGCTCGCCACCGGTCTCCCCTCGTGCTGCGAGCGCGTCCAGTAGTCGTGCGCGCCTGCCGAGTCGGTCCCGTACCGTCGCGTACGACCCTTCCGGGGTGGCCAGCGAGGCGACCAGCCGGCTGTTACCCCGGTCGACCCGCCCGGTCGGGGCGAGCCCCCCACCGGTTCGCTCGAACAGCGCCTCGAACCGTGGCCCGTCGCTATCGACAACCTCCTCGACCAGACGGACACGACGACCCTCGGACGCGCGTTCGAGGGTCACC
>KE356579.1:1515264-1521669 GCA_000416085.1 halophilic archaeon J07HX64
GTGTGCGCCCACCCGCATCGCCTCGTAGAGCACACCGGCCTCCTCGCCGCGCACCTCGCCGATTGCGAGCGCCCCGTCGCCGAGTCTGAGCGCGGTCCGGAGCGCCTCTGCCGGCGAGAGCTCACCCCCGGTCTCGCCGGCCAGCAGCGCCTGCACGTCCCGTCCGGTCTCCTGGAGCGGACCGACGGGCAGTTCCGGCGTGTCCTCGATGACGACTGTCCGCACCGCCGGTGGGAGCTCCCACAGGAGCGCGCCGAGCAGTGTCGTCTTTCCGGCACCCCGGGGACCCACGACGAGCAGGGCGCGCCCGCGCTCGACAGACAGTGAGAGCAACGCTGCCGTTCGGGTGTGAGTGTCCCGTTGTCGACGAGTGCCGGTAGTGTCCAGACATCGCGGTCCTGTGCCCGGAACGCAAAGGCTGTCCCGCTGCTGGTCGGGTCTGTGACACCTGCCACCCGGACCCGGCGGTCGGCGACTGTCGCTGTGGCGTCGAGCGTCGGGTCCGCGCGGGAGAACGCCCGACCGCTCTCACGTCTGAACCGGGAGGCCAGCCCCTCGATGGCCCGCTCTGTCGGCCGCACGTTCGTCACCAGCGTCTCGTCGTCGACCGTGACCCGGACCCGGTTGTCGGCGGCCGGCGCCGTGACGAACACGTCCGACACGGCGGGGTCCGCGAACAGGTCCGAGAGCAACCCGTGACCGCGGGTGTGTTTCGCCAGGGCTGTGACGACACGTTCGACCGGTATCTCGCTCCCACCGCTCCGGTCGGCCACCGCGGCCCGCACCGCGCGCGCCGGTGCCCGGTCACCCCCCTCGACGTCGCCGGCCGCGAGTTGGCCGTACGCCGCTGCCAGCACTCCGAGCGCCTCCGCTCCGAGCCCGCTCTCGACGGGGGTCAACTGATACCGGTCCGGGCCGTCACGCCTGTAGCGACGCACCGTCCCACCGGTGTCGAGTTCCCGTGCTGCACATAGCTCCGTCGGCGGTGGTGTCGGTTCGACCCGCCACCGACTCACGGTCGGCCCCTCGCAGGCGGCCAGTGCCTGCTCGTAGCCGTCCGCCCGGGCTGCCAGTTCGGCTAACCCCGTCTCCGCGGCGATATCGGAGACGGCATCGACCCGCCCTGTTGCCTCGTGGGCAGCACCGAGTGGGTCCCGCCGCGCCCGAGCGGCGAGGCGCTCGTCGTGGACGGTCACACGCTCGACGAACCGTCCCGCAGCCGTCAGGAGTGCCGCCGATCTCCCCTCGTACAGCCGCTCGACACCCGCGGTCTCGACGCTGACCGCCGCCGCGTCACGCTCGCTCAGCGCCCCGATGACCGTCTCCCGACAGCTCTGCTCGGCTGCCAGTAGACCACCACCCGGACAGTCTCCCGCGTCGACGACCAGCCGCTCACCGTCGAACGAGTGCACACACCGACACCCCTCCTCCGACTCCGACCCGAGGAGTGTCTCTTGCACGTCCAACACAGCCTTTGCTGCTCCTGTGATGATACTTAAATCCACGTAGGGCTACTGGCGCTGTGTTTACACGTCCTGGCCGGCCGTCACCGGTGATAGCCGGAGGAACTCATCGCGCCGTGGCTCCTGCGGTCACGATGGGTCACCGGCGATGGTGTCGCAGAGCACGTCCGCGACGGTGTCGGCGGCAGTCTCCCAGTCTTCCGGCCAGGTCCCGCCACGCTTCGGCGGGTCGAGGTCGAACTCGACCGGTGTGTACGACAGCCTGTCAACTGTCTCCGCCGCGACCCGCCCGACGAACTCGGCGTTTCGTCGCTTCGAGGAGACACCGCCTCGCTGCAGGTCGTAGTAGCCGGTGAACAGTTGGAAGACAGCCACCGCCTCTGTGTCGAACTCGCCGCTCTCGAGATGGCGGAACAGCTTCGCGGTGTTGTCCGCCGGGTCTGCACGCCGCCACTCGAGTTCGACGAGATACCGCTCCTACCGCCGTCACCGGCGATATCGACCCGTGTCCCCGCGACGGACTCCTCTGTCTGCCACGTGACCGACGGGCAGCGCTCGTCGAGTGCCGCCCGGAGGTAGCTCTGTACGGTGGTAGCGAACTCGCCCACACCCGCCGGTACGCAGCTCGGGCTAATACAGCTTTGTCTGCACTCGTTACAACCGGCACCCTCTTGAGTCGGGACCGGAAACTGCGCGGTAGATGGTTCTGACGACGGCGGTAGCGACGCTCGTGGTGGCGGCACTCGCGAGCGTGTTCATGGCCTGGACAATCGGTGCGGGCTCGTCCGGGTCGACACCGTTTGCGCCGGCCGTCGGTGCGAACGCCATCTCGATCATGCGTGCCGGGTTCCTGGTCGGTGTGCTCGGCCTGCTCGGCGCGGTGTTGCAGGGTGCGAACGTCACCGAGGCTGTCGGGACGGAGCTGGTCACCGGCGAGACCCTCTCCGGTCCTGCGGCCGCGGTTGCGCTCGTCATCGCGGCGTCACTGGTCGCGGTGGGTATCTTTACCGGCTACCCGATTGCGACGGCGTTCACCGTCACCGGCGCTGTCATCGGCGTCGGACTGGCGATGGGTGGCGGCCCGGCGTGGTCGAAGTACGGCGAGATCGGTGCCCTCTGGATCGGTACACCGCTCGTCGGCGGTGGTGTCGCGTACGCGACGGCTCGACTACTCCGCAACGAGGCGCGGTCGACGGTCCGCACACTCGGTGTTCTGGGTGGTGTCGTCGGTCTCATCCTCGGGAACGTCCAGTTTGTCTTTCTCGCGCCGGGCAGCGAACAGGCCTCGCTCTCCCGCGCCGTCGTCACCCAGTTCGGCGGTGGCTCCGTCACCTACGCCGTGACGTCGCTCGTGGTGGCGCTCTGGTCGGCGGACTGCTCGTGAGTCGGGCACGGCGCAACTCCGCCCGGACACAGCGACGGTTCCTGCTCGTGCTTGGCGGTCTGGTGGCGTTCTCGGCCGGCGGCAGTCAGGTCGGACTCGCTATCGGCCCGCTGGTGCCGCTTTTCGGCGAGTTCGACGTACCGCTCGTGGCGCTGCTTCTCGGTGGCGGACTCGGCCTGCTCGTCGGCTCCTGGACCGGTGCACCCCGGATGATAAAGGCACTCTCGCAGGACTACTCCGCGCTCGGCCCCCGCCGGTCTATCGCCGCGCTCATCCCCTCGTTCGCACTCGCACAGACGGCCGTCTTCTTCAGCATTCCCGTCTCGTTCAACCAGATCATCGTCTCCGCTATCGTCGGCAGTGGCTACGCCGCGGCGGGCGGTGACGGCGAGGTCAGCGCGGCCAAACTCGGCTACACTGTGCTCGCGTGGATTGCCTCACTCGCGGGGGCGTTCGCGCTCAGCTACGGGGCGTTCACCCTCCTGACGGCACTGGTGTAACCCCGCTCAGTCGGCGCTTTGCAACCGGTTGAACAGCGCCTGCACGTCGAAGATGGAGACCCGCTCGGGGTCGAGTCCGCTGAAGTTGTACGCCCAGGCGCCGTTCTGTACCGGGGCGGCACCGAGGTTGTCGAACAGCGCCTGTACGTCGAGGATATCGAACGACCCGTCGCCGGTCACGTTCTCGTAGAGACCGTCATCGGGGAACGCCGCTGCCTGCGTCGGTGGACTGTCGGCCCCGGGGAGGGAAGGCGGTCTCAGTTCGATGTTGGGAACGGTCGTCTCGTCGTTCTGGACGGTCACGTCGGTGCTGGTCGGCGCGAACTGGTCGTCCTCGGGGACCACCTCGTAGCCCCCTGCCGGCAGGACCTCGGCGTACACCCCGTCTCCGTTCGTTCTCGCTGTCCCCGTGCGTTCGCCGTTCTCGTAGAACGCGATATCGACTCCCCGGTACCCCTCGCCAGCGGTGTTAGTGAGGCTCCCGCTAACCGTCCCGCGCCCGTCGACTGCCGTCACCACCCCGGAAGAATTCCCGACAAATGGCACTCCCTCGGGCTGGGTGATGTCTATAGTGAACTCCGTTCCCGGCGCGATATCGACCCCATCCCGGGTTTCCTGAAAGTCCACCACTGCGGTCCACTCGTTCGGCTCGTCGGCCGTTGTCTCCAGCACGAACATCCCCTCGACAGTTTTGAAAACCGGGGTGCCCGCTCCGGTTTCGGAGAGCATCCCGATACCCATGACCTCGTCGGTGTCGAGGTTCGTAGTGCCCGAGACTGGCACATTTGGCAGCCCCGGCACGTCGAGGGCCTCCCCATTTATAATCCACCTCCGCCCACATCGCCGGCACGTCGTACTCACTGGTTGTGGTCTGGACGTTCTCGGTGTCGGGTCGTTCGACAGTGAGTTCCACCTGATAACTGCCGGCCTCGCTGTAAGCGTGTGTGACCACCTCACCCGTCGCCGTCTCGCCGTCATCAAACTCCCACTGGTAGCTCTCGACCGCACCACCGGTTGCCGACGCGTCGAACGTCGTCTCGTACTCCGGGACCGGCACCGGTCTGTCGATGTCGAACTCGACCGCTCCGGGGGTCGTTCTGCCGGGGACCGGGCCATCCTCGGTTATCTCCTCACCGGTTTCGGTCAACTCGATGGTCACCTCGAGGTCCCGCCAGTTCGGAACTCCACTGAAGTCGAACGTTGTCTCCCAGGGGCTGAACTCCGCGTTCGGATCCGGAGGGTCGACGACGACGCCCTCGGCGACCCTCGAAAAGGAGGGCTCTTGCCCGTCGACACTGTCGACGTAGATATCTATATCCATCTCCTCTACAAAAAGAGAGATATCGGCCGTCCCCGAGATGGTTACCCCTTGCTTCGTCGGTACGTCGAGTTGCTCCCCCTCGTAGTCGACATCTGCCCACGGTTCGTCCTGTACCGTCTGCAACCCGTTGTCACCGCCGCCGGCCGCGGTGCCGACCCCGCCTGCCCCGACCAGGCCGGCACCGGTTGCTCGCACGAACGTGCGCCGGTCGACCCCACTCGCCCCCTCCGGTCTGCTCCGTGTCGATCTTTTTTCATCTTCTGTCATGCTTCGGTAGACAACTCTATTGGAAAAAAATCTTTCCATATCAGAACAGTGTCAGGGAACTACCGCGCTACCTGCTACGGAATCACCAGTCGCGATGCCACAGTCTAAATAAGATACAGAGCCAGTTCCGCCGTGCTCTGAGAGCCACCGCGGCGCGGTGGCGGTCGTGTGACGCGACGCGTCGCGGGCGGGATTGTGTCACCTGTTCGCCAGCCCACGATGATGTCGTTTTAGTGGGTCCGCGGGCTATCGCGTCTCGTGACAGAGAACCTGCTCACGGCTGTCGCCCCGGACGGCGAGGAGGCACTCGCGCTCGTCGAGGCGAGTGAGGAGCGCGGGTTGCTGTGCACACTCTTTGGCCGGTGTCGTGTCGTCTACGACGGTCGCGCGTCGAGCAGACTCGACCCAGGTGACCGGCTCGTGGTGCTCAAACCCGACGGGACGGTGCTGGTCCACACGGACGGAGGCCAGCAACCGGTCAACTGGCAGCCACCAGGTTGTACCCACGAGGCCGCTGTCGAGGATGGTGAGTTCGTCGTCCGGAGCCACCGAAGCAGTCCGTCGGAGGAGCTCGTGGTGCGTTTCGAGCGACTCCGCCACGCGACAGCGTACGACGTGACAGACCCTGCTGAGCTGGCGCTGACCGGCACCGAGGAGGACCTCCGTCAGCGGATTCTCGACGACCCGGAGCTGCTGGAACCGGGGTTCGAACCGCGCGCCACCGAGCGGGAAACCCCCGCTGGTGCGGTCGATATCTACGGCGAGGACACCGATGGTAACGTCGTGGTGGTCGAACTCAAGCGCCGTCGCGTCGGGCCCGATGCGGTCAGCCAGCTCAATCGTTACGTCGAGGCGCTCGTGCGTGACCTCCACGCCGGTACGACCGTCCGTGGGGTTCTGGTCGCCCCGTCGGTCACCGACACGGCAACGCAGCTGCTTGCCGAGCGCGATCTTGAGTTCGTCTCACTCACCCCCGCGCCCGATACCTGACCGACACTCTCCGCCCGGTGAGAACTCACCGCTCGTTCTCGACCTGTGCTTTCAGTTCGGCGAGCGTGTTCAGCGCCTCCAGCGGGGTCATTGTCGCGACATCGACCCGGCTGAGTTGCTCACGGAGCGCATCGACGTCGATATCTGTGTCTACCCCGCCATCGGCGCCTGTCCGTTCTACCTGGCGGGATGCCGTCGGCGGATCTCCGCCCGTACCGGTCGCCCGCTCTGGGGTTCCTGTGTCTGCTCCCCCGGTGTCGGTCCCGTCGGCGTCTGTCTCCTGGATGTTCGAACGGTCGAGGAGGGCACGCGCCCGGTCAACAACGGCCTCGTCGATGCCGGCAGTGGCGGCCACCTCGACACCGTAGGACGCGTCCGCCGTGCCACGCTCGATGGCGTGCTCGAAGACAACCCCCTCGTCGGTGCGTTCAGTCCGGAAATAAAGATTGTGCGCACCGTCGAGGTTGGCCGCGACCGCGT
>KE356579.1:1521689-1540280 GCA_000416085.1 halophilic archaeon J07HX64
GCGATGGCGAACCCGTCGGCGGTGCTGGTGCCCCGGCCGACCTCGTCGAGCAACACCAGCGAGCGCTCGGTCGCACTGTCGAGAATCGTCGACAGTTCGTCCATCTCGACCAGAAATGTCGACCGTCCGCCGGCGATGTCGTCGCTCGCCCCGACGCGCGTGAACACGCGGTCGAACACCTGCATCCGGGCCGCGTCTGCGGGCACAAAGCTCCCGGCCTGTGCGAGGATGGCCGTCAGCGCGACCTGGCGCATGTACGTCGACTTGCCGCTCATGTTCGGCCCGGTGACCACCGCCAGTCGCTCGGCCGGGTCGAGACGCGTGTCGTTCGGGACAAACGCCTCCTCGGTCCGTTCGACAACGGGGTGACGGCCCCCCTCGATCTGGATACCGCCGGCATCCCCGTTCGTCCCGGGGTCGACACCGACCGACGGCCGGGTGTAGTCGTGTTCGGCCGCGACTGTCGCGAACCCGACCAGCACGTCGAGATCTGCGAGCGCGTCGGCGAGCGCCTGCACGCGCTCGGACTCCTCGGCAACCTGTGACCGGACCTCGCAGAACAGGTCGTACTCCAGTTCGTCCGCCCGCTGCTCGGCGCGGATGATCTCGTCTTCCCGTTTCTTCAGCGCGGGCGTGTAGTAGCGCTCCGCGTTTTTCAGCGTCTGGCGGCGCTCGTAGTCGTCGGGGACCCGGTCGAGGTTGGCGTCGGTCACCTCGATGTAGTAGCCGTGGACCGAGTTGTAGCCGACCTTCAGCGAGTCGATACCGGTTCGCTCGCGCTCGCGTGTCTCGAGGCTGTCGACCCAGGCCTTCCCGTCGCGTTCGGTCTCCCGGAGTCGTGCGAGTTCCTCGTCGTACTCCGGCCGGACGACCCCGCCCTCGGTGAGTTCCTGCGGTGGGTCCGACACGATAGCCGCCTCGATCAGCGAGCGCATCTCCGGCAACGGGTCGAGTGCCTCGCGGAGCGCGGCGAGCGGTTCACAGTCGGTGTCCGCGAGCGCGTCGCGCAGTTCCGGCACCACCGACAGAGTGTCCACGAGCGACCGCAGGTCCCGGGCGTTTGCTCTCGTGCGTGCGACCCGGGAGATCAGCCGCTCGATGTCGTACACGTCCCGGAGGAGGCCGTGGACCCGCTCGCGGACCTGGACGCGCTCGCGGAGTTCGCCGACAGCGTCGTGACGGGCCGCGATGCGGTCGGCGTCGAGCAGCGGCCGGCGGAGCCACGCGTCGAGTGTTCGCCGGCCGAGCGCCGAGGCCGTCTCGTCGACCACCGCCACGAGCGTGCCACCCTCGCGACCGTGGACCGCACGCGGTTCGAACAGTTCGAGACTCTCGATTGCGACCGCGTCCAGCAGCATGTACTCGTGCGGGTCGTACCGGGTGAGGTGGTTGATGTAGTCGAGACGTGTCTGCTCGCCACCGCGGGCGTACTCGGCGTACGAGAGCAGTGCCCCGCAGGCACGCAGTTCGGACGTGGCCCCGAGCAGTCTGTCGGGGTCACCGACGTACTCGTCGAGGCGGTCACGGGCGGTCCCGAGTGCGAACGTCGCCTGTTCGTGCGCGGTGCGGACCACCCCCTCCGGGAGTGTGTCGGCGGGGGCGTCCGGGCCGACGACCACCTCTGCGGGGTCGAACCGGCCGAGTTCGTCCGCGAGTTCCGCCCGTGTGTCGGTGCTCGTGGCGTAGAACTCGCCGGTCGAGACGTCGAGCACCGCGAGTCCGAGCGCACCGTCGGCGGCCACCGCGGCCACGTAGTTGTTGCGCTCGGTGTCCAGCAGTTCGTTCTCGGTGAGTGTGCCCGGGGTGAGCACGCGTGTCACCGCACGGTCGACCACACCTGTTGTCTCCTCGGGGTCCTCGACCTGGTCGGCGACCGCGACACGGTAGCCGGCCTCCAGCAACCGGTCGACGTAGGACTCGGCGTTGTCGATCGGGATACCCGCCATCGCGTAGGTGCCCGTGGAGTCCTCCCGTTGTGTGAGCGTGATCTCACACCGGCGGGCGACTGTCTCGGCCGCATCACAGAACGCCTCGTAGAAATCCCCCACCTGGAACAGCACGAGCGCATCGTCGTACCGGTCACACAGTTCGAAGTACTGGGTCATCATCGGCGTGAGCTCCGCGCGGCGCTCGCGCATCTTCTCGGGTGGCCCCAGCGCTGTATCCATGTCTGTTTCCCCGGCGCCGAAACGCAAATACCTTGCACTTTTCAGAGTGGGGAAAAACCACACAGGCATGAAGGGTGACCGCACACGAGCCAAACAGGAGGCGGGTCAGAGCGCCGCCCGCGTGGTTGCGGACGGCTCTGTCGTGGGGCTCGGAACGGGCAGCACAGCGGCCGAGGCGATCAGCCAGTTAGGCGAACGCGTCGATTCCGGGCTCGATATCCGGGGGATTCCAACCTCCCACCAGTCCCGACGACTCGCCCGTGAGGCGGATATCCCGCTGACGACACTCGCAGACGCCGTCCCCGACATCGCGATCGACGGCGCAGACCAGGCTGCCGGCTGTGACCTGGTAAAGGGTGGGGGCGCGGCTCACGCACGCGAGAAGATTGTCGACGCCGCCGCCGACCGGCTGCTGGTCGTTGTCGACCCGACAAAGCTCGCAGACCGGCTCGACCACCCCGTGCCGGTCGAGGTACTGCCCGACGCACGGGTGCCAGTCGAGACCGCCATCGAGGGACTCGGCGGTGAACCGACAGTCCGGTCGGCTGTACAAAAGGACGGTCCGGTCGTGACCGACAACGGCAATCTGGTGCTCGACTGTGCGTTCGGCCCGCTCGACTCCCCGGGTGCCCTCGCCACCGACCTCGACGGGATTCCCGGGGTCGTGGCACACGGCCTGTTCGTCGGCCTCGCCGACGAACTCCACATCGGGAGCCCCGACGGTGTGGAACGGCGGCAGTGCTAGTCTGTCCACGAACTGTACCGCCTGAGGAGAGGAGCCCAGACAGTGTGGAGCGGTGGGAGTACTACTGGCGCATGGCGGCGAGCGTCTCGGCTGCTTCCCGGGCGGTTTTGAGGTGATCGCGCGCACGACGCGGGTCGTCTGCTTCCTCGGCGCGCCGACTGAACGCCGTGAGCGTCCGGACCAGTGACGCCCGCGCGCTCTCGATGTCCGCCCCGCTGTCGGCAGTCTGTCCGGTGTCCCCCGGCGGGGTCGGCTGCCCGGTGTCACCGGTCGGCCCCGTGTGACCCCCCGTCTCGACCTGCCTCTCTGCTCCTGTCTGTTGTTGCCCCCGTCCAGTACCCCCCTCCGGACGGCCGCGTTGTTCCCGTGTCTGTGCGGTTTCGCCGTCCTCGCTGTCCTCGCCGCCGAACACGACGCGGGTGTCGTCATCCGGTGTCGTGACCTCGACCCCGGTGCCGTCAGACTCGTCTGTTCCGTCGTCGGTGTCGGTTCCGTTCTCTCGTTTCACCGGGCGTTCGCAGGCCGCACAGAACTCTTGCCCGTCGTACCGGAAGACGGGGTCACCACACTCCGAACAGTGGGCGTTTGTCATTGTTGCCCCCTGCAGGAGCAGTTCGCTCATCCGCTCTGTTGCCTCTCGCTCCTCTCTGTCCTGTTCGTACTTCTCCCGGAGACGCTCGCGCTCGGCCTCTCTGTCGAAATCACTCATACATGGGTTTCGGAGAGGAAGGTGAATATGGCTTGCGGGCTGTATCCCGACTGTGTCGCGGGATGGGCCGAAGCCGACCCCAGGAGTCGGGTCAAACCAACCCCACAGAGCGGGTCAAGCAGGACATTACATAAGGCTTATTCCCAGCGTTCTATTCAGACAGTCTAATGAGCAACTGGCAGGACCAGCTCGGCGGTGAGGGCGAGACAAAGGCCCTCGTCGACTGGCTGGCAAAGTACTATCACTATCCGGTATTACTAGCTGTTATCGGGTTCGCCCTGTGGAACCGGGTCCGGAACTACTCGAATTTCATCGTGAACGATGAGATTCTCTACACCGGTAACGATCCCTGGTACCACATGCGCTCGACGGAGTACGTGATCAACAATTTTCCGGAGACGATGCCGTTCGACCCGTGGACGTTTTTTCCGCAAGGAACGGCGAACAGCCAGTTCGGAACAATCTTCGACCAGTTGATCGCACTGGTTGCGCTGGTCGTCGGAGCCGGTTCGCCGAGCCAAGGAACCGGCCGGTTCGTGCTGCTGATTTCGCCGGCGATATTCGGTGTGATGGTCGCGCTCCCGGCCTACGTTATCGGGAGGCGTCTGGGCGGGCGATTCGGTGGTATCATCTCTGTTATGTTCATCGCCCTCGCCCCCGACCGGATGCTCGACGTGAGTCTGGCGGGGTTCCCCGACCACCAGGTCGCAGAGGTGCTGTTCATGGGGTTTGCGGTCGTCGGACTGATGGTTGCGCTCCGGGCGGCAGAGCGCGAGTTGCCCGTCCACGAACTGCTGTTGCAACGCGAGTTCGGACTCATCCGTGGGACGCTCGGCTGGTCACTGCTTGCAGGCGTCGCGTTCGGTGTGTATATGTGGGTGTGGCCGCCTGGTGTCTGGCTGTACGGCATCTTCGGTGTCTTCTTTATCATACACATGAGCGCAGAGCACGTCCGCGGACGGAGCCCGGAACACACGGCCTTTGTCGGAGCAACCGTGTTCGCGACGGCCGGACTCCTCCAGCTCGCCGCACTCCAGGAGCTCGGTCTCTCCGCGACCAGCCGAACGCTCCTGCAGCCGGCCTTTGGACTGGCCGGTGCGGTCGGTATCGTCGCGCTCGCCTGGTTCTCTCAGGAGGTCCACCGGCGTGAACGCTCCGCGCTCGCGTACCCCGCGGGTATCGTCGGCTCTATAATCGGTGGGCTGGTGATCGTTGCGGTGCTTTCCCCGGGTCTGTTCGACTTCGCAATCAGCCAGTACGACCGGGCGTTCGGGGCCACCATCGACGGGCTGAACACCGTTGTCTGGTTCGCCGATATCTCCATACAGGCTGGTGCCGAATCGACGATCGGTGAGGGGAGCCCCGGCAGTTTCGGTGACATCAGAACCTTCTATCAGTTCGCTGCGTTCACGGCACTGCTCGGTGCCGCCGTGCTCATCGTGAGACAGGTCCTCGACGACAGGCCCAGAGGTGAGGAGCTGTTGCTTGTCGTAGTGAGTATCTTCATGATTATCGCGACGTTCACCCAGATCCGGTTTGCCTACTACCTGACAATCGTTATCGGTGGACTGAACGCCGCGCTGGTCGGGTCGATCATGCGGCTCGCCGGGACGCCGGACCGGGGGTCGTTGCCCGAAACCTACCAGGTTCTCACGATTATGGTGGTTCTGCTTGTGATGTTCGTCCCGCTGCTGGGGGTTCCGCTCGTCGGTGGTGACAACACGGCAATCGAGCTTGCCGACTCGGAGAGCGAGCCCGGCAGTGTCACCGGTTGGGGTGACAGTCTCGACTGGATGGCCCAAAACACCCCGGAACCGGGCACGTACGCCAACCCCGACGGCGAGCCGATGGAGTACTACGGCCAGTACGAGCGCACCGACAGCTTCGATTACCCGGACGGTGCCTACGGTGTGCTGTCGTGGTGGGACTACGGTCACTGGATAACCGCTAAAGGCGAACGGATTCCGAACGCCAACCCGTTCCAGCAGAACATCCGCCCGGCCGCCGAGTTCCTGCTCGCACAGGACGAGAGCGAGGGGCTCGATATCCTCGAGGAGGAGTTCCAAGACAGCGACACCGCGAAGACGCAGTACGTGATGATAGACGCGCTGATGGTCGAAACCGAGGCACGGTTCGGCGGGAAGTTCTTTGCCCCGGCAGACTTCGCCTCCGACTTCGAGCGCGGTGACTTCTACCGGCGGATGACCTCCGAGGCCGGCGACACCGCTATCGTGAACAAACAGAACTACTACGAGTCGATGATGGTCCGGCTGTACCACTACCACGGGAGCAACGCCCAGCCGGACCCGTTTGTTACACAGTGGGCCGGACAGGAGACACGTGACAGCGACGGCAGAGCGTTCGTCGAGATGCCACAGGGTGCAAACGAGAGTGCAGTCGAGTTCGTCGACAACATATCGGCAGCGCGGAACATAACCGAGAACGACCCGACGAACCAGATCGGTGGTCTCGGTGCCAGTCCCGCTGAGGAGGTGCCCGCGCTCGAACACTTCCGTCTCGTCTACGACGACAGGGTACCAGCGGTTCCCCTTACCGGTGGTGAGGATGTGGCGTTCTCGGAGGCCCGCGACAACGGGCTCAGCTCTGCACCGTTTGCCACCGTTGCGAACCAGAACCTCCCTCTGATGAACAGCAGTCTCCGACAGGAAAGCACCGGCCAGAAGAGCGAACTGGACAAACTGTTCCGGACAACCCCCTCGTTCACGAAGACGTTCGAACGGGTGCCGGGTGCCACCATCCGGGGGTCGCTTCCCGACAACGCCACCGAACACGAGGTGCTCAACGTCTCCGAGGGTGACAGCATCGGCATCAGTGTGCCGATGAACATGGTGCACGGTGAGCAGTTCACCTACTCGCAGACGGTCACCCTCGACGAGAACCTCGAGTTCAACACGACTGTTCCCTACTCGACGACCGGCTACGACGAGTACGGTCCCGAAGAGGGCTACACCAACGTGAGTGTCCGGGCCAACAGCTCCTACAACATCCAGACCTCCCGCGTGTTCGACAACAACGAGAGCGCATTCGTCTCGTTCGGTGCCAACGTGAACGTCACCGAGGGCCAGGTTATCGGCGAGGAAGATCCCGTTGTCGAGGTCCAACTCGAGGAGCGAACCCAGCCGTTCGACTTCAATCTCGGTGGTGGTGGAGGCAGCGGCGATGACAGTGGCAGTGATAGCAGTGACAGTGGTAGCAGTGGCGGTGACGGCAGTAACGGTGGCGACAGTGGCGGTGACGGCAGTAACGGTGGCGACAGTGGCGGTGACAGCAGTAACGGTGGCGATAACAGTGGCAGTGACAGCAGTGACGGTAGCGAAAGTAGTGGCGGAGGCACGGACGGCATGGCAGGGGCAGTCGGGTCGAGCGCCACGGCAGATGCGCGGAGTGTTGACACGGCGAGTTTCCAGCCGGTTCCGGGCGGATAACCGATGCCCACGCAGGACGAGGAGGGGGTTGGAGGACAGGGTCGTCTGCTAAGCTATCTGCGGGGGCGACGGGAGACGGTTGCGGTGTATCTAAAGGGGTTCGCGATGGGGAGCGCGGCGACTGTTCCCGGTGTCTCCGGCGGGACGATAGCGCTCATTCTGGGTATCTACGACCGGTTCATCCGGGCGTTGACCGGTATCGACGGTCGACTGGCGGGACTCGCGACGGGTATTCACCGAACGGAGGGTCGTGAGCAGTTCCGTGCGGCCGTACACGAACAGGACCTGCCCTTTTTGTTCGTGCTGTTCGCGGGTGTCGGGACGGCAGTGCTCACACTCGCCCGGGTTATCAGCGCGGCGCTCGCCGCCGCGCCGGGACCGATGTTCTCGTTCTTTGGCGGTCTCATCGCCGCGTCCGCGTTCGTGCTGTTCGACCGACGATGGCTGACCCGACTCCGGCACGGTGTCGCCGCCGTTGCGGGGTTCAGCATCGCCTTCCTCGTTGCGGGCGCCTCCGGTGTGGGGCTGTTCCCGGAGACACTCCCGGTCGTGTTCTTCGCGGCCGCCATCGCCATCTCCGGCATGGTTCTTCCGGGGCTGTCCGGCTCGTTTCTCCTGCTTCTTCTCGGACAGTACGAGTATCTCACCGACGTTGCGAGTCGGGTGATCGACCACGCGGCGACGCTCGCCTCGGGGACGGTTCCCTCGGGGCTGACCGCCGACCTGACGGTTATTGCCACGTTCGGGTTCGGTGCTATCGCGGGCTTTTTTACGACAGCGCACGCTGTTAGCGCCGCGCTAGAGCGGTATCCTGGTGTCACGTTCGCGTTTCTCGTGAGTCTGATGCTCGGGGCACTCAACTACCCCGTTATTCGTATCTCCGAGGAGACCGACCTGTCGGCGGCGCCCCTCGCTGTCGTCGTGCTCGCGGCACTTGCCGGCGCGGTGCTCGTGCTCGTGTTCGACCGCTACACGAAAGACCTCGAGTACGGCGAGAGCGATGCGTTTGCCGGCGAGAGGTAACGGTCGGGCATACCCGGTGGTCGAGCGGTCACTCCTCGTCGGCGTGGAACCGATGGCCACACTCCGGGCACTCGAGTTCGTCGTGACGTAGCGCGAGGCTGTGTTCGCGAACATCGCGCATCACCTCGGAGACACGCTCCTCAGCCTCCAACTCCTCCTCGACTGTCAGGTCGACATCCTCTACCTCGAGGAGGAACTTCGCCACCTCGGTGGACTCGTACATAACATCGTCGAGTTTCTCGGCGGTAAAAAAGTCGGTCATGGCGCCGTAGAGGAAGGTTGCGCCGGCCTTTCGGATCTTCTCCTCGAAGGAGGCGCGGGCCTGGTTCACCGCCTGTGGGGTGTATGTGTCGGTCATGAACGGCACCAGGCGAGGGAGGTTCTCGCCGATCTTGGTCATCTCGACACCGGTTTCGGTCCTGAAGTCCGCACAGAGTCGGGCGATAGCCCACTCCCGGGCGGTGATGTAGCTCCGCTCGCGCAGAAACTCGTTCGCCCGGTCGTAACTGCCACCCTCTATCTTGGAGAACTTGTCGTAGGTGCGCACGTCCTCGGGGACCGCCCGGTCACCGGCGTCACCGTCCGGGCGGCCGGTACCGGAGTCACGCCCTGGTCGACCGGAGTCGACCCGCTCGGTGCTGTCGGTGTCGTCACCGTCAGACGGTCCCTGTTCGGTCCCGGTGTTGGCGTCATCGACCATGGTGTGGTGATGGTGTGTGCCGACAAAAGCGTGTCGGGGGCGTTTTGTACCCTGGGGTATGAGAGGCTGTATGCGCGTTATCGTCGGCGTGAACGGCAGCGAGAGCGCGATGGCGGCGCTCGATGCGGCAGTCGAGCGCGCCAGGACGGCAGACGACGACCTGACAGTCGCGGTGTACGGGGGCCCGAATCCGGTCGATGTTGTCGAGACACAGGTGCGCGACAGGCTCTCGACGCTTGAGATCGACGTATCCGTCGAGCGTCTGGAGGGACACCCGGGCGGGTTGCTGGTCGAGCGCGCAGAACAGGGGGAGTTCGACCGCATTGTTCTTGCCGGTGGAACCCGGAGTCCACTCGGCAAGATACAGTTCGACAGCACCGTCGAGTTCGTACTTATGAACGCACAAACCGCCGTCACACTCATCAGATGACCAGGACGTACCCGGAGGAGGCTGTCGGCGGATTCCCACAGCCGGTGCGGGAGGTGACCGACGCCGAGGGTCGCAGTATCCTGCTGTGTTGTCCCGAGGAGCGCGAGCGCCTCGTGGAGATGTACCTCGCGTTCGACCCCGCCGACAGGGCACAGGGTATCCCTCCGGTCGAGGAGTCGGCCGTCCGCGAGTGGCTCGACAGTATCACCGGACCGGACACACTGAATCTAGTCGCACGCCACGGAGACCGCACCATCGGACACGTCGTCCTCGTCGGCGACACTGAGCACGAACTCGCCATCTTCGTTCTACAGGCCTACCAGAACGCCGGTATCGGCACCGCGCTCCTCCGGACGGCGCTTGGCGCTGCCGCCGCGGCCGGTATCGAGCGTGTCTGGCTCTCTGTAGAGCGGTGGAACGACGCTGCTATTGCACTCTACCGGCGTGTCGGCTTCGAAGCCGCCGATACCCCGGAGTTCGGAATGGAGATGACGCTCCGACTCGATACCACAGAGTGAGAATCCTCAGTTTCGTGTCCGGTTTCAGTTCAACCTGCACTCAGTTTCGATCCGGACTCCGGTTCCGACATCACCTCTGGTCCTGATTTCGGTTCCGGATTCGGGTCCGATTACAGTTCGATATCGGCGACTACCGACTGCAGTTCCGCTCCGCTCAGGTCACCGGCCACCACAACAGTCGTGCCGGCCTCACTCCAGACGGCAGCCGAGGCGAACCCACTCCCGAGGAGGCGGACCTCACGGCCGTCGACGGTCACTGTCTCACTCCCGTAGAGTGGAAGCTGGTCTATGTCGAGGCTCTGGTCCAACTGACCCACGACAATCGACGACTCTCCGTTGTTGTACGTGGCGGCGGCGATATCTGTCGGCTCTATGCCCGAGACTGCGGTGATCGACGGTGCCTCACCGGTGAGGGTTGCCCCGCGCTCGAACGTCCACTCGTCACCGGGAACGGCAGCCTCGACCGATGTCACCGTCTCGAACGCTTCGGGGCTGTCCGCTGTCGTGACGCTCAGACTGGCCAACTCCGACGCTCCCGGTGGCTCGAACGTGCTGTCTGCCGGCGAGACACCGAATCTGGTGTCGACCACATCAACTGTCATCGTCAGACCCGGTGCCGTCGTCTCCTGCTTCAGCACCGTGTCCGACTCCGCGTCCGTCCACAGACGGGTCTCTGCGTCGGTGTCCGGGTGCGTTATCAGGAGTTTGTTTGCCTCTCGCCCGTCGATACTCGTCGTGCCGACACGCTCGACTGTGACCGCCGACACGTTGAACTCACCCGTGAGCGACCCGTTGAGACGCTCTCTCAACTCGCCACTGTCCCAGTCCTCCGGGAGTTCGAACTCAGAGAGGTTGCCCGAGAAGTCGAACTCGGAGGAGTTGAACTCCGAGAACTCGTCCGGAAGCTCGAACCCGGAGAGATTGCTCGGGAGCTCAAATTCGGAGGAGCTGAACTCCGAGAGCTCGTCCGGAAGCTCGAACTCGGAGAGATTGCCCGGGAGCTCAAATTCGGAGGAGTTGAACTCCGAGAACTCGTCCGGAAGCTCGAACCCGGAGAGATTGCCTGAGAACTCAAACTCGGAGGAGCTGAACTCCGAGAACTCGTCGGGAAGCTCGAACCCGGAGAGATTGCCTGAGAACTCAAATTCGGAGAATTCGTCCGGAAGCTCGAACTCGGAGAGGTTATCCGGGAGCTCGAATCCGGAGAACTCGTCCGGAAGTTCAAATCCAGAGCCGTTTCCTGGGAAGTCGAACTCGGAGAACGCGTCGGGAAGTTCTCCACCGGTGTCGGCGAAACCACCGCTGTCGATACTACTGGTGAAGCTGTCGTTATTGAGCAGATCAGCGACAGTGGCGTTCGACGGCAGGTCGTCGAGCTCACCGGCGACACCTTCTGGTAGGTCACCGGCAACACCCTCGGGTAGTTCACCGTCGAAACTCTCGAGCAGTGTCGACAGTTCGGTGTCGAGACCGATGTTTCCGGGGAGGGCAGAGAGCCCGGAGCGGGCAGGCGCCTCGGTGCCGCCGCGGAGGCTGGCGGTCAGGCTGTTCCCGTCCCGGTCGATGACGCCCGTCAGACCGGTGACTGAATCGTAGCGCCAGACAGTCCCGTTGTCGACACCCGTTAGCACGTAGTATCCGCCGCTCGAGACGTTGAGCCGCATCTGGTCCGTGCCGGCGGCTGCGGCCGACGTCTCGAACTCGGTCGTCCTATCTGCAGCCTCGACGGTGACGACCGCGTCGGCCGAAACCGACTCGGCGTCCCCGTACGTTTCCTGTACATCTGACAGGATCTCTTCTCCTGTGCGCTCGTCGGACCCGGAGTCCATTGCTCCGAGTGCGAGCCCCGCAACCGCCGCGACAGCGACCGTCGCGAGGAGGAGGGCAGCGACTGCGACTGACCGCGTCCGTGCGCTGTCGTCAAATCTCATCACTGTATTGTACGCGGCGCCCACACTTGTATGCTCCGTGTGTGACCGCTCGGTAGCGGTAAACTGTGCGCCGTCGTGACGCCGATCGGCGGTCGGAGTACGCTCGTGGTCGTGCGATTAGCTAGCAGGGTACTCACCGGTCGCTGTACGACGGCGAAAGGTTCACACCCGCAGAGCACGTATAAATAGAGGAATGGCAACCTCGTCTTCTGACCCGGTGGTATCTATCGATAATGTCAGAAAGGAGTATCAACTTGGCGGGACTGTGACAGCGCTCGACGGTGTCGACCTCCTGTTCGAGCCGGGGTCGTACACCGCGGTGATGGGTCCAAGCGGGTCCGGAAAGAGCACACTGTTGAATCTCGTTGGCGCACTGGACACACCGACGAGCGGTGACGTGATCGTCGCCGGCGAGAACGTGGCGACGCTCTCCGAGACCGAACGGGCCGCCCTCCGTGGGACCCGTATCGGCTTTATTTTCCAGACGTTCAATCTCATGCCGCGTCTGACCGCTGTGGAGAACGTCGCACTGCCGCTGATGTTTGCCGAGTGGACCCGTTCACGCCGTCGCGAGCGGGCCGAGAGTCTGCTCACCGATGTCGGCCTGGGCAACCGGTTCGACCACCTCCCAAAGGAGTTGAGCGGTGGCCAGCGACAGCGGGTCGCGATCGCCCGTGCGCTCTCCTCGGACCCGGAGCTCATCCTCGCCGACGAACCGACCGGCAACGTCGATACCGAGACCGGTACGGAGATAATGTCACTTCTGCGTGACGCGAACGACCGGGGCAACGCGGTGTTGCTGGTCACCCACGAGCGGCGGATCGCCGAACACGCCGACCGGATTGTCAACGTCCGCGACGGGGTCGTCGAGGGTATCGAACAGGTCGAGCATACGACACCGGCCGAAACGGAGGTCGGGGCCGTCGGGACCGGTGCCGGGCAGGGGGCGACGGAGGAGCGTCGATGAAGGCGCGTGACGGCGTCCGAATCGCGCTCCGGTCGCTGACAGGCCACCGGCTCCGTTCGGCGCTGACAATCGTCGGTATCGTCATCGGTATCGGGACGGTCATAATCTTCGCTAGCTTCGGGACGAGCGTCCAGACCGACGTTGTCGGCGAGTTCGAGGACACCGCCGCGAGTGAGATTCTGGTGGTGACCGGTGACGTCGGGTTGGACCCCAACGACGACTCGTTCGGTCCCCCACCGGAACCGGGTAATCTCGACAGTTTCGCGCTGCCGGGCGTGACAACACACGACCTGGAACAACTCCGGGATATCGATGGGGTGCAGTCTGTTATCCCGCGGGCCGAACTCGACACCGCAACAACACTCGAGTACGACGGGCAGCGACAGCCACAGACCGTGATAGCGACCAGTCCGTCGGCGTTTACCGAGGACAACATCGTCAGCGGCCGGTCGTTCGAGCAGGGTGAGTCGGGTGTGATGGTGATAACCGAACGCGCCGCCGCGGCGTTCGAGGGCAACCTCTCGGTCGGCGAGACGGTCACAATCGAGCCCGGTGATGAGCCCGAAACACTCGAGATTGTCGGTATCGTGACACAGGCCCGCGGCGGGTTGAATCTCGTCGGCGGACTCAACAACGAGGCGTACGTCCCGTCGGACCCGTACTACCAGGAGTACGGTGAGACAGTAAGATCACCCTCACAGGGTGTCGACCAGGCCGCGTACCGGCAGGCCACACTGGTCGCCGAACCGGATCAGGTGACCGACACGAGTAGTGCCGTCGAGACCTACTTCGAACAGGAGTCCGACGCGGGGCAGGTCATCGAGGGCGGCGTCACGGTGCAGTCGGCCGCTGAAATCGTCGACGGCATCGAGGAGGTGCTCGGGGACATCATCAGGCTGGTCTCCGGTATCGGTCTGCTGGCGCTGTTGGTGGGTGCGTTCGGCATCGCAAATATCATGCTCGTCAGCGTGACCGAGCGGACAAAGGAGATCGGTATCATGAAAGCAAACGGGGCGCGGAACCGTGCGGTGATGGGGTTGTTCCTCTCAGAGGCGGTGATGCTCGGGTTAGCGGGCGCGATGGTCGGGATCCCGGCCGGCCTCGCGGTCGGGTACGGCGCCTCGGCGTACGCCGAGGTCGGGTTCACCGTTCCCTACGGCTGGATTCTCGTGGCGACCCTGATGGGGATTGCGACAGGTGTCGTCTCCGGGCTCTACCCGGCCTGGCGGGCGGCACGGGTCGACCCTATCGACGCGCTGCGCTACGAGTGAGCCGTTCGGGATACCAGAGGTTTAGAGGCCGGAGAGCGAACCGGCAGATGTGACAGCGGACAGCGAGGCGTCGGCAGACGAGACGGAGACAACCGACAGCGACGAGGCCGAGACTCCGGAGTTGCCCGACGGACTGCGACTGTACGGTGATGTGGTCGCCGTCGAGCGGGTTCCGGCCACCGAGGTGCCGGATACGTTCCCGGTTGCCGTCTGGACCGACGAGGCGCTCGTACTCGAGTTCGAGTTCCAGCGCTACGACGACCGGGCACGGACATACTTCTCGCTTCCCGAAACCGACCCCGACGACCGACTCGCGACACTGCTCGACGTACAGGGGGTGACCGAACCCGAGGAGTTGGCCGGGGGTCGCGTGCTGCTCGACATCGAGGACGGCTATCCAACGCCGGTTTCCCGCGAGGGTGGGCGTCGGGGCGACCACCGCGCCCTCTACGGGGTCTTTCTCGGGGTGTTCCCGAGTTTTCTGGTCGCGCTTGGTAGTTTCTTCGGATTCGCCGACGCGCTGTTCTCCATGGCGTATCTCGGCGTGTACGTCGTCTGTACGTTCCTGATACTGCCGGTCTCTGTCTACGTCGACGCCCTGTATCTCCGGAGCACGACCGACTGGCAGGGGGGACCGCTGCGCTGGGCGCTGCTCTCTGTTGTTCCTGCACTGTACGTCCTCGTTGTCCCCTACTATCTGATCACACGGGAAAACGCCCGGCCGCTCGCAGTCGACGACGCCAGCGTGTCCTGATACTCCCGGCCTTCTTTCCCTCAAGACTGTGGGCGCGGGCCGCGGTGCTCGCCTGTCTGTGGGCGCTCCGTAGGCGGTGAGTCACTCCCGGTCCTGTTCGTGCTCTCTCTCCTCGTTCGCGGAGTCCGGGTCGGAACCGCTCTCGGACGGTGACCCCGACCCCGACCCTGGATTGGAGAGAGAGTCACCCTCCGATGTTGATTCCGACCAGCCACCGGACCGTAGATCGGACAGTGACTCGGACTTTGAGTCGATATCGGACGACGTTCTGGAGCGGGACTCGGGTTTGAGTTCGGGGTCAGATTCGGATTCGGAGTCGGACCCGGGGAGAGAGTCGGGGTCCGGTCCGGACCCGGAGACGGAGTCGATGTCCGGCCCCGACCCGGAGAGTGACTCGGGGTCGGATTCAGTGCCGGAGAGGGAGACGGGGTCCGGTCCGGACCCGGAGACGGAGTCGACGTCCGGCCCCGACCCGGAGAGTGACCCAGACTCGGATTCAGCACCGGAGACAGGGTCGATGTCCGGTCCGGTCCCGGAGACGGAGTCGACGTCGGGCCCCGACCCGGAGAGTACCCCCGACCCTGACCCGGAGCGAGAACGCGAGTCCACACCCGGTTCGGACCGGGAGAGTGACTCGGATTCGGGTCCAGTCCCGGAGACCGAGTCGGGGTCTATCTCGGTTCCGGGCGGAAAATCCGGCTCCGGTTCGGCCTCGGAGACAGAGTCGATATCGACCCCGGTTCCGGATGGGGAACCCGATTCCTGTTCCGTTCCTGGGACAGAGGAGGCCCCGGAGACGGGCTCCGTCCCCGATTCGGCCTCGGAGACAGACTCGAGAGCGTTTCCCGAGTCGGATCGAAGCTGTTGCGGTTCCGCACCGGAACTGTGATTCCGTTTTGATCTGTCTCGCGACACGCTGTCGCCGGGTTCCCCGATTTCGTCGCGTGCCCGGTCCCCCTGTGCTGTGGACGTGCCCGACGTGGTGTACCATCTGGCGAGGAGTCCGACGAACAGCGCGCCGCCGACCCCAGAAACGGCGGCGACGATACCCAGTTCCTGCCCGGTGGCCAGCAGTCCGACCGTCGCTATCGCTGTCACCGCGAGTACGACGATGCTGGCGACAAACTGTCGTGACATCTCGACCCCGTCCGCGTCGCGCTCTCGCTGCATCGTCTGAGATAACAGGGTACAGGGATATAAATCGACCGGGCATCTGTCGTGACAGAACACCCGCAGTAACAGTTACACCACCCCCGGGGATAACGAGGGTAGCAACAACCGACTGCGATGGCGTTCCCTCAGTTTCACTCTCCTGTATATCCCGTCGGGTAAACGGACTCACAGGGGCAAAACCGGTGAGGCGGCAGTTCAGTGTCGACCTCTCCCGAACCCACGGGGTCCGGCACCGGGCGACAGGAGCCACAGGAGGTGCCGTATCCCGTGACTGGAACTATTACGCTCCGGACACACAGTTATGTATGGACGCGCACCTGCGGGCTGGTATCGCAATCTACAATACCGGTGAGTATCACGCCGCACACGACGCCTGGGAGGCCCACTGGCTCGACCTCGACTCCGGAGCGGACGACGAGCAGTTTCTCCACGGACTCATCCAGTTTACCGCGACAGTGTACCACGCGAGCAACGGCAACTGGTCTGGGGCAACGGGGCTCGCCGACAGTGCCGGCGAGTACTTGGCTGGACTCCCGTCCAGGTACCGCGGTGTCAACCTAACCGATCTGCGTGCCGAACTCGCAACCCTCGCCGAGGACCCGGAGGCTGTCGAGCGACGGCAACCGCTCGCGCTGACCCACGAGGGGCGCGAACTCGAACTCGGGGATCTCAGATTCGAGGCGACCGCTGTCGCGGCCGACGTGTTCGCCGAGGAGTACGGCTACGACGAACAACTGGTGAAAACCGCAGTCAACTACGCGCGCGAGGACCTGTCCGACGATGTCGCGTCGAGCCCGTTCGTGACACTGCTGTTTGATTTCGTCCGGGAACCGGAGAACCGCGGTATCATCATCCAGCGCCTCGGCGAGCACACCGACCGCCGGCAGAGTCGCGACGACGACGTCTCCGGACTGTTCGACGAGAGGTGACCGCCGCGACAGTCGACGCACTAACTGTCTCCGGACGTTCCGACTACTACTTTACCTCACTCGTGCTACTGCGGGTATGACCAACGGCGAGAGAGTCGACAGCTCCCGGCTCGAGACGTATCTCTCGGCGGAGTTGGGCGTAGAGATCACCGACGTGTCGGTACTCCACGAGGCGCTGAACACCTCTCTGCTCGTCTCGACCGCCGGGCCCAGGGGACCCTACGTTCTGCGAACCCCCGAGATGTTGCGGGACACCGGGTCCTTTCTGAGCGTGCGCGAGGAGTACGAGGTGCTGGAGCAACTGCAGGAGACAGCGGTCGACGCTCCGGAGCCGGTTTTGCACTGTGCGGACGAGTCGCTCGTCGGGGCACCGTTCCTGGTGATGACACATCTCGACGGCGAGACGGTGCCGCTCGGGAACCGCCTGCCGGAGCGGTTTCGACACCCGGCCGGCCGCCGTCAGGTGGGGCTATCGCTGATAGACGCACTCGCAGAGCTCCACAGCACAGAGTCCGACCGGTTCGTCGATATCTGTGAGCGCACAACCCCCCGGAAGCAGGTCGTCACCGACATCGAACGGCTCGACGAGGCAACGGCAGTGACCGGACACGACCCATCGCCACTCTGGGATGTGGCCGACTGGCTGCGGGAGCACGCGCCGGCCGACCCGGTGATGACACTCTCTCACGGCGATTTCAGACCGGGGAACGTCCTGTTTACCGGGACCGAACAGCCGACACTCGCGGGTGTCCTCGACTGGGAGACGGCGTTTCTCGGTGACCCGCGGGTGGAGCTCGGCTACCTGTTGCTCCGGTGGCGCGACGCCGGCGACCCGACACCGGAGATCGACGAGATCGCCGCCCGCTGGTCGGACGAGGGGACGATCCGCGAACTCCGGGCGGCAAACAAACACGGTCTGGCCCCGTTCACGAGTGCACCTGGTAGCCCCGACCGTCGGGAGCTCATCGACCGATACGAGCGCCTGACCGGTATCACCGTCGAACACGAGCGGTTCTACACCGCACTCGGTGCATTCATGCTCGCGGCAGTCTGGGCGGACATCCACCGGCACCAACTGACCGACGGCGTGTCCTCCAGCAAGGCCATCTGGGTCGAGTACATGGCGATGCTCGCCGACAGCATCGTCAGCGGCGAGTTCGAACCGTAGCGCGACGACCACTGGTGTGACAGACAACGAGTACACGAACCGACACATCTCGATAGGCCGGTCCAGACTGTGCCTCTCGATGTGGGCTGGAACTGGAGTCTAACAGTCACTGTCACGGGGTCGAACTCGTCCACAGGGTCGGTCTGCCCCGGGAGAGAGCACGGCGGTGTCAGGATCTCCTCGCAGACAATCCTCTGTCACGTCTCACGCCACGACGGCGTCGACGACGACGCGGGACGTCCTCTTGTCGTTGTTCCCGACACGACGGACCGCCGTCGAGTCGACGGTCCGGCCCGCCTCCTCGGCGGCCTGACGAACACGCCGGGTTGGCCGTTCGGGCAGCAGTTCTTTTGCAACTGTCGCGTGCACGTGGGCGGTGCCACCCGGCGCGAGCACGGCCAGCGTGTCAGCGAGGTGTTCGTGAGCGTCGTGACGGCCGACGACGACACGGTCGAACTCCCTCTCGGGGGCGAACCCTGCGACGACCTCCGGGTAACTGGCGCGGTACGTCTCGACACTGTCGGTCACCCCGTTGCGGACGACGTTCTCGACGAGATACGCGAACACCGCGGGGGTGCGTTCGACGGCAGTCACCGTTGCACCGGCCTGTGCTATCGGGAGCGTGAACCCGCCGATACCGGCGAACGGGTCGAGCACGC
>KE356579.1:1540300-1547220 GCA_000416085.1 halophilic archaeon J07HX64
CACTACCTCCGAGAGGTCGAGGGCATACTCGATACCGCCCTCGTGGTGGACGGTCTCGGTGTCACCCTCGCCCGCGAGCACCTCGATGTCGGGTTCGCGGTGCAGGTCAGCGATGTCGCGGCGCACGAGCACCGTGTCCGCACCACCGACGAGCGCGAGCAGCGCCTCACCCACCTCTGTCGGTCGGGGACAGTCCGCGACCCGAACGAGCACGACACTGCCGACGACGGCCCATGACGACGGTGCACGCCCGAGTTCGGCCTCGCTCCAACCCTGCTCGCGTAGCAGGTCCGACAGTGTGGTCGAACCGGTCTGTGTCTCGTCGACGACCACCCTGAGCACGTCTGTCGCTGCCGGAGGGCGCGTCACGGGAAGCGCCACCGTCTCCGGACCACACTCGAAGAGGCTGCGGGCGTCGTCGTAGACACCCTCGGCACGCAGGGCACCTGTCGCGGCCTCCGCGCGACTCCGCTCGACAACCGCAGCGAGTTGCTCGGTCACATCGTACCTCTCGGGCGGCCAGCGACATATGTGGCTCGGCCAGTCCCGACGGGGAGCACCGGACATCGGGAACCAGACCCGGCCCGACTCAGTCGACAAGCGATATCGAGGACTACGCCGATAGCGACAGCACCTCTGCGCTCCGGCGATGGAGCGACACCGGCAACGGCCGGCCGACCCCTGGTGACCGCTCTGTCTCTCCCGTGTGCCCGGGGACATCTCCCCGCTCGCGGGGCCACTACCCGCCGGCATCTGTCCCGTTCTACGTTCTAACTGTCGCCACGGACAGAGAGGTATATAGATATGTGAACCACGTTGAACTGTAATATATACTCGGTGCGTAGAATATATATAAAATAGCACCATATTTATACTACTTCATCGTATCTGTGGACGATGGCAGGTAATAACTTCAGACCGAGTACCGGCACATCACGCCGGACACTCCTCGCCGCAGTTGGTGCCGGAGGTGTGCTGGGACTGACCGGCTGTGTCGGGGGCGACAGCGATGACAGTAATAGCGGCGGAGACGGCGAGGAACTAACGGGCTCGGTTCGCATCTCCGGGAGCAGCACGGTGTTCCCGGTTGCCCAGGCAGTCGGAAACAACTTTAGCGATGACGACGGAGTACACCCCCAGACAGACTACGACCTGAGCAAGGACGGAAGCGGTGGCGGGTTCCGGAACGTGTTCATCCCGGGAGACAGCGATATAAACAACGCGAGTCGCCCGATAAAGAACAGCGAACTGCAGGATTGCCAGGACAACGGCATCGATCCGATCGAGTTCCAGATCGCACAGGACGCGCTCACAATCGTCGTCAACAACGACGCCGACTGGGTCGACGAGATGGAGGTGTCCACGATCGGTGAGATATGGAGCCCCGAGACGGCGCCCGAAACCTGGGCGGATGTAAACTCCGACTGGCCGGACCAGGAGTACAATCTGTTCGGTGCAGCCACCACCTCGGGGACGTTCGACTACTTTACCGAGCGCGTCGTCGGCGAGGAGGATAGTATCCGTGACGACTACGAGGGGACAGAGCGTGACGACCAGATCGCGGCAGGCGTCGCCGGGGACGACGCCGCGTTCGGATACCTCCCCTTTGCCTACTACGTCAACAACCCCGACCAGGTAAAGGCCATCTCCGTCATCGAGGACGGAGGTGAGGCGGTCGCGCCGAGTCTCGAGGCGGCACAGAGCGGCGAGTACCCGCTCGCCAGACCGCTGTTTTTCTACGTGAACAACAACAAACTCGCCGACAACCAAACGTTACAGGAGTTTGTCAGGTATTACATCGAGCAGGCCGGCGAGGACTTCGTCGCCGACCAGATCGGCTACGTGCCGAGTTCGGACGACCGGGTCCAGAGCAACCTCGACAAACTCGACGAGCAGCTGTAATCCCGACCAGAACAGTGCCCCACCGGATAGCCCTCGATTGCGTGAAAACAAAACCGACACAGTATACATGAGCCAGGAAGACGAAACCGAGCTATCGTTGCTCAAGCGGTCGGAGTTCGTCCGGCGTAAAGAGCGTCTGTACCGTCGACTGCTCGCGGGTTGTGCGTTGCTGACTATCGCCGTCACCGTGGGGATCATCATGGCACTCTCCGGGCAGGCGCTGACGTTTTTCGATTCGGTCTCACCGGTCGATTTCCTGACCGGGCAGGACTGGTCGCCACTCAGCAACGAACCCGCCTACGGTGTGCTCCCGCTGGTCAGCGGGACACTCGTCGTCGTCGTCGGCTCCGCCGTCGTCGCGCTTCCGATCGGACTCGGAGCCGCGATCTACCTCAGCGAGTACGCGAACCCGCGCGTCCGTGCGGTGGTCAAACCGATGTTAGAGATACTGGCAGGTATCCCGACAGTCGTCTACGGCTACTTCGCGCTGGTCTACCTGACACCGATTCTCCGGGACGGGTTCTCGCTCCCGGTGCTCCCCGCGTTCGTCACGGACCCACTCCCCGTTGTCTCCGAGTTCACCCTCGTCATCCCGGGGCTGGTCCCGGAGATAAACACGTTCAACGCGCTGTCGGCCAGTCTCGTCGTCGGTGTGATGATAATCCCGATGGTCTCCTCCATCAGCGAGGACGCGCTGAGTGCGGTGCCGGACAGCCTCCGCGAGGCCGCCTACGGGCTCGGCTCGACGAAGTTCGACGTCTCGACGAAGGTTGTCGTCCCCGCGGCGACCTCGGGCATCGTCTCCTCGTACGTGCTTGCACTCTCGCGGGCGATCGGTGAGACGATGATCGTGGTGATGGCCGCCGGGGAGAGCCCGAAGCTACCGACTGTCCCGAACATCTTCGAGAACTTCACCGAGTCGATAGAGACGATGACCGTCGCGATGGTCAACATCGCCCAGGCGGAGTCGCTCGGCGAGACGGTCGCGTACGAGTCGATGTTCGCGATCGGGCTCACACTGTTTGCGCTCACACTCACGATGAACTACATCGCCGAACGCATCAGCCAGCGGTACCGGGAGGAGTACTGAGATGGCAACGGAATCAGAGACGTTACAGCACAGCGGGCGATTCCGGCTCAGCGCACTAAAGGGGAAACTGTTCGAGGCGATCCTGGTCGTAGCGACGCTGGTGGGGCTGGTGGCTCTGGTCATGCTGTTCGGGTTCATGTTCGTCGATGCGGTGAGTCCGGGGTCGGCGTCGGCCGAGTGGTATCTGCTCTTTTTCGCCACCCTGGTCGGGCCGGTGTCGGCGTTCACCCTGTACAGCCGGCGGCATCCGGCCGTCAGGAGCGCGAACGCGAGGGCGTCCGCGGCGGTGTTCGGCGGACTCGCCCTCAGCCTCGCCGCGTTCGTCGTTCTGCGGGCGATGAGCCCGTACGGACCACTAACGTACGTTGTCACCGTCGGCAGTCTGCCGCTCTCTGTTGCGGTGTACGGACGGTACGCCGAGGAGACGTACTTTATCGGGCCGGCGATGGTGCTCGCGACACTGCTCGCTGTTGTCTGGACACTCGGCTCCGAGGTGCTATTGACCCCGCTACTCGACGGGATATTCGAACTCGGCGTCCAGCTTCTCGGCGGGGTCCCGGTGCTTGGCTCGGTCCCGGTTCCAGTCGACCGTGGGCTCACTGTCACGGCGATTGCGGTCGGTGTCCCGACACTCGTCGCCGCCAACTCGTTGCTCCGACGGCAGCGCTCCCTGGACAGGCTACTCGTGGTAACTGCTGTCCTCGCCCTCAGTGCCGCCGGAACAACCGGTCTGGACGGGCTCCTCCGACCGTATCTGGAGACGTTGTCCGCATGGGTGGCCTACGGTGGTGTCGTCGGTACTCCGGTGGTCGGGACTCTCGCGCTCGTGGTTACCCGGCGACGAAACGTGCGGTCGGGGTTGGTCGCGGCAGGGGCAGCCGTCGCCGGCAGCCTCCTGGTCGCGGTGGTCGCGCTCACAGTCTCGGTCAACCCGCGGCTGCTGGTCGTGCTCGCGCTTGGGGTGGGGGTGCCCACCGTGTACGTCGTGGGCAGGACGGTCCTGACCGACCGGGACGGGCGGGTCGGTGTGGCCGGACCGTTCATCATCATCGGTGGTATTCTGCTCGGGGCGTACATAGACCAGTCACTCTCGGTCACCGGTCCGGACACCTGGGTGACACCGACACTGCTCGTGGAATCCTGGGACGGGCTCTTTCCGACCGAGGCGGGCGCGTACCCGTCCACGGTCGGGTCGATAATGATCGTCGGGCTGATGGCGTTGATGGCGTTCCCGATCGGGACCGGGGCCGCGATCTACCTGGAGGAGTACGCACCCGACAGCGGGTGGCAAGGCAAACTGGCGGGTGTAATCGAACTCAACATCGCGAATCTGGCGGGGGTCCCGTCGGTCGTGTACGGGCTTCTCGGCCTCGCACTGTTCCAGAACTTCCTGGACTACGCCCCGGGACTGGTCTTTTCGGCGTCGGTCACACTCGGCTTCCTGATTCTGCCCATCGTCATCGTCTCCGCGCAGGAGGCGCTGAAATCTGTGCCGGACTCGCTGCGCGAGGCCTCGTACGGAATGGGCGCGAGTCGGTGGCAGACCGTCCGTTCGGTTGTTCTTCCGGAAGCTGTTCCCGGCATCTGACCGGCACCATCCTCGCACTCGGCCGTGCAATCGGTGAGACTGCGCCGCTGATCATAATCGCGGTTGCAACGGCGACATCGAGTGCACCCGAGGGGCTGTTCTCGGGCGGTGCGGCACTCCCGCTGCGGCTCTTTTCCGCATCGGCGAACTTCAATCCGGCGTACAGAACAGGCGTGGTTGCGGCCCTCGCCATCGTGTTGCTCGTCTTGATGCTCACGATGAACGCCATCGCAATTGTTATTCGCAACAGATACCAGTGACAAAAAAAGAATGAGTGAACCAGACCAGCGGACAGAGACCGGGAGCACAGACGAACGGGACGAGCCAGCCTCGCTGCTCGACACACACGCGACGACGAACTCCGGGACCGGCACACAGGCGCACGGGGACTCGGTTGTCGAGGCCCGGAACTTGGATGTCTACTACGGTGACGAGCAGGCGCTCAGTGACGTTCATCTCGACATCTACGAACGGGAGGTAACCGCGATAATCGGCCCGTCGGGCTGTGGAAAGTCGACGTTTCTCCGGTGTATCAACAGGATGAACGACCTCGTCGAGTCCGCGAGGATCGACGGAGAACTCCGATTCCGTGGAACCGATATGTACGGTGACGAGGTCGACCCTGTTGCACTCAGGCGGCAGATCGGGATGGTGTTCCAACATCCCAACCCGTTTCCAAAGAGCATCTACGACAACGTTGCCTACGGGTTACGGGTACAGAACGAGCCCGTAACCGACGAGATAATCGAGGATGCCCTCAGACGGGCCGCCCTCTGGGACGAGGTGAGCGACCAGCTACACACCTCGGCACTCGACCTCTCCGGGGGACAGCAGCAACGACTGTGTATCGCGCGTGCCGTTGCCGTCGACCCGGATGTCCTCCTCATGGACGAACCGGCCTCCGCGCTCGACCCGATTGCCACGTCGAAGATCGAGGACCTCATCGAGGAGCTCGCCTCGGAGTACACAGTCATCATCGTCACACACAATATGCAGCAGGCGGCGCGCATCTCCAACCGGACCGCGGTGTTTCTCACCGGTGGTGAACTCGTCGAGGTAGACGACACCGGCACCATCTTCGAGGACCCCGAGGACGAGCGTGTCGAGGACTACATCACGGGGAAGTTCGGGTAGCACCACAGAGAATGGCACGTGAGACCTACGAGGCCAGACTCGCGCTCCTCCGGGACGACGTTGTCGAGATGGCCGGGACAGCACTGGAGCGGTACCGGACCGCGCTGGATGTCCTGGAGACCGGTGACCGGGCGCAGGCCAGGCGGATCATCGAGGGCGACGACGATATCAACCGCCGGTATCTCGACATCGAGAGCGACTGTATCGAACTGCTCGCGCTCCAGCAACCGGTCGCAGGCGATCTCCGGTTTATCGCCTCGTCGTTCAAGATCGTTACCGACATCGAGCGGGTCGGCGATCTCGCGACCAACATGGCCCGGTACGGGCAGGAGGCCGGCGGTGGGCTCGACAGCCAACACCGGTCGGACCGACCGCCGGTGAGATGGTCGAGGAGGCGGTGTCGGCGTACGCCAATGACGACGCCGAGGCCGCGCGAGCGACCGCCGCGCGTGACGACGCGCTCGACGAGCGGTGTCGGGAGGCAACCGAATCGGTGATCCGGGACCTGATGACAGCACAGGTCCGGCGGTCGGTCGAGCCAGAGCAACGGCTCCAGACCGCCTCGCAGGAGCTGCTGACCGTGCGGGACATCGAGCGGGTCGGTGACCACGCGGTCAACATCTGTGCACGGACACTGTACATGGTCGAGTACGACGAGGGGCTCATCTACTGATGAGCGAGAACGGCACGACGGTCCAGCAAACGATACAGCTCACAGGCGGGTCGACGTACACGGTGTCGCTCCCGAAGGAGTGGGCGGAGACCAACGGGATCGACCCGGGGACGTCGGTCGACCTGCACACTCGTGGTGACCGGCTCGTGCTGATGCGCGAACACGACCCCCGGAACGGCTCCCGTGAGACGGCAATCGACGCCGCGGTCGGCGAGCCAGCGACGCTGGGACTCTCGGTGGCTGCCGCGTACATCGCCGGTTGCGAGCGGGTCACCGTCGAGAATCTCTCACCCCGCGACAGCGAAGCACGGCGAGCGGTCAGGCGCTCGGTCAGACGGTTCGTCGGGTTCGAGGTGATGAGCGAGAGCAACAGCGGACTGTCCGCACGGACGCTGCTCGACGTAGCAGGTCTCTCGCCCGAGCAGACGCTCGCACAGCTCGAGCGCACGGCGCTTGAGATGCACACACGGAGCGTCGAGGCGCTCGTGACGGCAGACGGTGCGCTCGGCGAGCGGGTGGCCGACCGGGATGAC
>KE356579.1:1547240-1557284 GCA_000416085.1 halophilic archaeon J07HX64
GCCGCTCCCGAGGGTCCTGTACGGATGACCGCTCGCAATGTCACCGCGTCGTTCAGTCGATACGCCCGTGTCATCCCATTACAAGAGCTACGACTGTGACCGTACCAGACAACGCCACGGGGGCCGGCAGTGGTCCGGTCGCACCTTCGAAACCGGGATGGGGGGTGTCGAGTTTGACACCCGATCGGTCACTGTCGACGAGAGCGAGACACAGGACGGCGATGGCACGCCGGCGTCTGTTGCAGAAACACACTGTCTATATCGGGTGTCTCACAGCTACGGAACAGGTCTGTGTTCAGAGCACTGCACCCGGTGGATGTAGCGACAGGTGAGCAGGGGTGGGCGCTCACCCGGCCGGCGGCGTGGACTTGCCGCCGACGGTGCTAGAGCACCCGCAGTGTGGGGAACAGGGTCTAGACCGTGTGAGCCACACAAGTTCGCGGGTAAACCCGGAGAACCGGTGCTGTCTGTGGACAGTGGACTGGCGGGGCATACGCGCGTCGAGTACTCTGACAGGGCACTCTGTATAGCTAGACACGGGGTTTTGCAGATACCTAGCACGTAGACACAGGGAGAGACAGAGCATAGACGTATGTATGCAACAGTCAGCCCGTCTCCCTACGAACCCGCCAGAGAACCCGGACAGTGTCGCAGAGCCCGCGTCCGAGCAATCAGCTCAGCGGACAGTCGAGGCAGATGACCTGCTGGAGCTGCTGGGTGACGAGTACACGTACCGTGTGTTCGAGGCCGTCGTCGAGAAGCCCCGCACCGGCCGCGAGCTTATCGAGACCACCGATGTCTCGAAGCCGACCGTGTACCGACGACTGCAGGAGCTCGAAGCGGCCGGACTGGTCGAGTCGACGGTAAAGATCGCGTCGGACGGCAACCACTGCAAACAGTTCCACACTACCGTCACCTCGGTGGCGGTGAGCTTCGACGCTGATGGGTTCACCGCGCGTCTCGAGTCGGAGAGTCGCCCCGCCTCTGCACGTGCCACCACGGACACGCGACCCGTAGCAGACGACTAACACCGACCCGTTCTGTGTGTCGCGTATCCCACTACTCTGTCTACGGACCTGGCACAGACAGTCTCGGTGTGTACCGGGGGCAGACGTGAGAGTTTCACAGTCGAGGGGTGAGAGAACGGGGCGCGGTATCGTCCAGACGGGGGGAACCGAGTTGGGCCGGTCCCAGCACACTCCACACTGCTGTGATCGTCGGGACCCTCGTATCCGAGAGCGAGAGCGGGTCGACCGCAGGTTGGTTGCGGCAGGGGTCGGTTGGTGGTGGTCGCACCCGCCCCGAGTCCGTGCCGCGACGCTCGGTACGAGGCGTGGGTGTGGAGAGCGTGGACTGCTCGAGCTCCGCCTGTAGACGGGGGTATGTGCTCGTATCTCTACCAGAACGGTTTATGTTGGTCGACAGCTATGCGATACCATGTCAAACTCAGACGGCTCACTCGACGACCTCCGGGAGCGAACCGACCGTCCGATGCGGTACCTCGCCAGACAGTACGGACCGGACAACCTGTCGTATCTGGTTATCGGTGGCGTCATGACGGTTCTCGGTGCGGCGCTGTTCTCGATTCCGGCGTTCGTACTGGGGGTCGCACTCGACACGATCTTCCAGCAGAATCAGGCGTTTACACTTCCGCTCGTGCCCGATGTGTGGCTCCCCGACAGCAGGGAGGGGCAGTTCTGGCTCACAGTCGCTATCGTCACCGGGTCGTTTCTGACCGCCGCTGTCGCCGGGTACATCCGTGGCTGGGCGCTCAACCGGGTCGCCCAGGATGTCCAGCACGAGCTTCGAACCGACACCTACGAGCAGATGCAGACCCAGCGAATGTCGTTTTTCGACGATCACAAGACCGGCGAGATAATGTCGGTACTGAACAACGACGTGAACCAGCTCGAGTCGTTTCTCTCACAGGACCTCCAGGCCGGGGTGCGGATCGTCGTCACGTCGATTGTTATCGCCGCAATCACGCTGTATCTCCACTGGCAGCTCGCGCTCTTTACACTAACAATGGTCCCGGCGCTCGCCTACGCCTCTCACAAGTTCCAGCAGGTGATCGAACCGAAGTACGGCGACGTGCGGTCCTCGGTCGGGAAGCTGAACACCCGCCTCGAGAATAATATCGGTGGTATCAGCGTTATAAAGTCGTTCGGCCAGGAGCGGTCGGAGGCCGACCGGGTCGCCGGTGCCTCGGACGAGTACCGGTCGGCGAACTGGTCGGCGATTCGCAGTCGAATAAAGTTCTTTCCGACGCTCATCCTGATCACCGCGGTCGGGTACGGTGTCACGTTCGCGCTGGGCGGGTACGTGTTCCTGCAGGACGGCTCGTGGGTGTTCACGATCGGGCTCTCCGCGGGGACACTCGTTACGTTCCTGCTGTACAGCCGACGGCTGATGTACCCGATGCGGGAGTTCGGACAGGTGCTCAACAACTACCAGTACGCCTACTCCGCGGCCGAGCGTGTGGTCGGTCTGTTGCAGGACCCGGACCAGATAGAGAACCGAACAGACGGCAAACGGCCCGAACAGATCGACGGCGGGGTCGAGTACGAGAACGTCACGTTCAGCTACGACGGCGAGGAGACGATCATCGACGACGTGAGCCTCTCGGTTGCGCCCGGCGAGACCGTCGGGCTGGTCGGTCCGACCGGCGCCGGCAAGACGACACTGACGAAGCTGTTGATGCGGCTGTACGACACCGACGAGGGCGCTGTTCGGCTCGACGGACACGACGTGCAGGAGCTCGATGTCCGGAGCCTCCGCGACCACCTGGGGTACGTCTCCCAGGAGCCGTTCCTGTTTGGCGGGACGATCCGCGAGAACGTATCCTACGGTGTCACAGACCCGGAGGAACAGGAGCTCGTGACCGCACTCGACCGGGCCGGCGCGTGGGAGTTCGTCAGCGACCTCGACGACGGACTCGAGACGGTGGTGGGCGAGCGTGGGGTGAAGCTGTCCGGCGGCCAGCGCCAGCGACTCGCCATCGCACGGGCGATTCTCCGCGACCCGACACTGCTGGTTCTGGACGAGGCGACCAGCCACGTCGACAACGAGACCGAACTGGTCGTCCAGCAGAACGTCACCGAGGTGAGTGAGCAGCGGACGACGTTCGTCATCGCACACCGGCTCTCGACAGTACGCAACGCCGACCGTATCATCGTGCTCGATGACGGCCAGATTGTCGAGTCAGGTACCCACGATGCGCTCCTCGAAACCGACGGACTGTACGCGGACCTGTGGCGGGTCCAGATCGGTGACCTCGAGGCACTCCCCGAGGGGTTCGTCCAGCAGACTGTCGGTACCACCGGTGACTGAGGTCGGTGGGGACACGCTCACCGGGCGCTGTGAGTCTCCGAAGCGGTAGACAGTTCAGGACAGTGCCGTACTGTTCGGTACGATGGCCACCGAGACGTACGTTCACATCATCGCACCGGACCGGGGCTCGCTGTTCGCGTTCCGCGACGACGCCGACGACTCCTTTCTGGAGTACGGTGTCGCCCCCGAGGTGGGGGACGTTGTCGACATCCCGGTCGCCGATGCCCGGCGGTGGAGCGAGCAGCATCCGGCAGACACGGACGCCGACGGCTGGCTGGGGTATCTCTGTCCCGAGGCTCTCGCCGCAGTCGAGACGCCCGCTGACGGCTCACTGTGCTACGTCGGCGTCTCCGGTCTTCCGGTGGTCGACCGACTCCTCAGGGAGACAACCGGTGTACACCCGTCTGTTGTTCTGCAGTCACACACCGCGTCGAACCTCGCGAAGTACACCGTCTACCGGTACGACGAGACGGCAGACCAGTTCGGCGTGTTCGCCCGGGGGAGAGTCGACTAACCGAGCCCTCACAGACCGACGAGGCAGTCGGCTATCTGTCGCCGGACGACCACAGAGACCGGACCGCCGACAGCCGCGAGCCGGACCAGCGGAACGAGTGCGGACAGCACGTCGGTGTCGACGGTCAGGAACTGATCCGAGACGGCCGGGGCGTCGCCGTCGAGGTCCGGAAGGATGCCACAGCTGGCCTCCGTCGCGAGGACGACCGCAGACCCCGGTTCGAACCAGTCGTGAGCGTTCGCCAGCGCCACCTCGTGACGCCCCTGTTCGACCAGCTGTTTCACCCGGCAGAGCTGTCGGTGACAGACGACACCGACCTGACGGCTGTCGTTGTTTGTTTCGACCTCGTCGTAGCGGACGAGCGCCGTCTCGAACTCGCCGCGCCGCTCCGCCCGACGGGCGGCCGAGATAGTCTCGATAGTGTCGAGTCCCCGGAGCCGCAGCGAGCCCTGTGGTGCCGCCTGTGCCTCGTTGCGGGCTTTCTCGGCTGCCCAACTGACCTCGTCGTACATACTTTCGGTGAACGCGAGGTGGGCCTGTGCCTCGTACTCGCGACAGCGGTGGACGTGCAGTGTGCCCGTGATTGTCGATTCGACTTTCTCCGCCGAGGTGTCCCGGTCTGCGGTGAGCGCTGTCGGCTCGAACCGCCCGAACAGCCGCTGTGCGTTTATGTGGAGCTGGTAGCGACAGGCCCAGTCGTCGGTGGCGTGTGCCGCGTGTCTGAACGCCTTGCTCAGGTACTTCACGAACCGGACGACACTAACCGGCCTCACCGCGGCGGCAGCCTGGCCGTAGCTGTCGGCGACCGTCTCCCACTCGGGCTCCGGCATCCCCGCCCGGTCGGTCAGCCACCGACCCCCGCCGGCCTCGATCGCATCCGCGAGGTGTCGGTACGACTCGGCGTACGCCGCCTGGTCGGACTCCTCCGGATGGGCTGTCACGGCGTCGAGCAGCCGGAGATGCCGCTGTGCCAGAACGAGGTCCGCCCTCGTTATATCTTGGTCGCCGTGACGATACTCCTCGATCACGTCTGTTGCGGTCAGATAGAGGTACTCACAGAGTGTCTCGACCGACGGTGAGGCGTGCAGTGCCGCCTCCTGGAGCCGTTTTTTGACCGGGTCGGCAAAGGCCCGTTTCTCCGCTGCCACGAGATACTCGGCTGCGCTGTCACACTCGACCGGCGGCTCCGGTCTCGGTACGGTCTCGATGTAGGTCGACAGCACCTGCTCCAACCGGGACTCGGTGTCGTCGGCCCCGAGAGCCACCTCCGAGAGCCACGCCCGGGCAACGTACTCGACGGCTGCGTACTCGTTTGTGGGAGTGTCCGAGAGCAGTCTGTGGAGTGTTGCACTGGTTCCTGTCGGTGTCTCGACCTCGTCGTACAGATGCTCGACGGTCGTCTTGACCGCCGACAGCAGCGACGGGACCGTTATATCGAGGCTGTCGAAGGCACGCCGCCGGCACTCGAGCTGTGCGAGTGTCGGGGCCTTGTACGCCCGGCCTCGCGGACTCATACCCAGGACCATGTTCTTGAGGCTCCGTTCGAGCCGCTCCTCCAGTCGTCTGCGAATCGCCCCGGTGGGTCCGTGGTCGAGAAACACCCGGCGCAGTTCGACGTACTCCTCGAAGGACAGCGACTCCTGTGCACTCCCCCTGAGCGCCGAGTAGAAGCTGATCTCGTCGCTGTAGTCGGCAGCAAACGACTCGTACAGGCCGGGGTCGGCGACGAGGGCCGCGGCCTGCTCTGCGGGACTCCGTTCGAGACTCATCTGGTTATCTACCCTTGGTGCGTGCCGAGTATCTGTTCTTCGCTCTGTGGGCTTTTTGACCCGCAACAGCCTCATCTGTCTGGACCGTCTTCACCGGATATGGAGCGAACCGATGCGGGAACAACCGTCGGTGTCGACGACCCGTACGCTGTTGTCGAGCGGTGTGACTACCTCACGTCGGACGGACGGTGTCGGTTCGCGGTCGAACACGCCGACCACGACCCGGAGTTCGCTGCCGCTCGCCAGGCGGAGCAGTTCCGGTGCCCGGTCGCGGGTGACCCGACCGAGGAGGGACCGACCGGACCGTGGGACTGGGCTGACTGTCCGCAGTTCCGGTGTCGGAACCACGATGACGGCTGTGTCCGGTGTGGGCTGACCGAGGAACGGATGGCACACGACGACGACCGCCCGCTGATCGAGGAACACCACCTCTCGTACGCCGACTCCTCCGCGGAGGGGTCCGGGGCGACGAGCCACGAGATAACCGTGTCTCTCTGCCGGTGGTGTCACGCGAAGGTTCACGACTCCTGGGCCCGCATCGACGACGACGTCAACCCCGACCAGGCGGCGATCGCCGAGCGCGAAACCCGGTGTGCCCGCCAGCAGGCCGAAACCGCGTTCGACTCCGCGGCGGAACTGTCCGAGGATATTGACACCGACGGACGCTGAGAGGTCACTGTCTCGTCTCATCTGACCTACAGCCACAGACCCCTGCAGTGACCACCGTGTCGTCCTGAGGGGGATTTCATACTGCGTTCCAGCGCTGATGTCTCTTTCTCAGCGACACTCCGGACCTGTAACGCACGGAACAGTGAGACTACTCCTGTCGGGCCCAGAACCGCTCGACTGCCGCCCCGGTCTCACCCGGTTCGACGACGGTGAACTCCCGTTGTTGCTGGGGTGAGAGGAAGCGACGACAGTTCCTGTCCGGGGAGGAGCCGTACCGCTCGTCTGCGAGGATTCGAACACCGGCCTCCTCGGTCCCGCGGATGACCCGTCCGGCCGACTGTCGGACCTTCCGGGTCGAGGGGATCAGATGGGCCGCCTCCAGACCACCTGTTGACTCGATCGCCTGTTTGTACGCCAGTTCCACGGCCGTTATTTCCGGGCTCGGGGGGACCCGCGGGACGCCGACGCTGAGACACGTGTGGAGTTTCTCCCCGTCAAAGTCGACACCCTCGGTGATGGTGCCGCGCAGACTCGTGCAGAGCACGGCGTCCCCGTCGGCAAAGAATGCCCCCAACAGTTCGTCGGTCTGGTCTGCCGAACTGGTTTTATCGAGCAGGTGGCGTTTCTCTGTCGGCACCCCCTCGAGGAACTCGTATGCCCAGGCTGCCTCGTCGTAACTCGGCATCGCGACGAGGATGTTTCCCTCGGTCTGTGCGACCTGTCTGATGAGCGCCGCGTATCTCGCACGGGTGTCGGTCATCAGTTCGGGGTCGTACACGTCGTTACTGCCACGATTTTTGCTGGTGAACTTCGGGAGGTCGGCCACCAGAGACAGCCGGTTCTCCGGGGGGAATCGGAGCGGAAAGCGGTCGAACGTGGTCGACCGGGTCTCGTGTCCGGCGACCATCTCGTCGGTGATACCGTTCGCCCGGACTGGCGTCATGCTGCTCTCGTCCTGGGTTTCCTCGTCGAGTGCGCCAGGCCGTGGCACCGCGTCGACACCGATCGCCTCGCGAAACGGCTCTGCCGGTCGGAGGGTTGCGCTCATCAGGACACCCCCGCCGAGTTCGGCAAAGACACGCCGCAGTTCGCGCCGTGGAATGCAGTTGAACAGTCGAAGCTCCGGCGTCCACTGCCGCACCCACTCCGGGTAGCGGTCCGGGATGGAGTCCTTCGTCGATGGCTGTACACGAGCCTCGGGGTGATAGACCGCTCGGGGAGTCTCGGCCCACTGTCGAAGGAACCTCCCGACCTCGCTGCTCTGTGGTGTCCGGTCGTGGACGCCACGCTCTGCCAGTGTCTCGTAGACGCTCTCGACTGCCCCCATGACCGACTCCGCCCGCTGGAGTACCGCCGGCGAGAGCGTGTCGTGGGCCTCGATTGCGTCCGTCAACCGGTCACCCCATTCGGGATGCTCCGGTGCCGCCATCGGTCGGGTCTTTGCCTCTCTGGATTCCGGGTCGGCCCTGCCGGTACGTCTGCCGAGTTTGATACCCTCGATACCCTCACACGCGTCGAGTAACTCCTGCCGGGCGACAGTTAGTGCCTCCTCGACCGCGATGAGGTCCTCGGATTCGAACCCATCGGCTGCTATCCCCAGTTGCTGTCTGGCTATCTCCTTTGCCGCCCGTGCGTCCGTGCGAGACAGTCCGGGTGTCGGGCTCTCACTGAGGTTCCCGGTCGCGTAGTAGCGTGCGAACTTGACATCGTTGAGAGCTCTGTCCAGCGTGTAGAGGTCCAGTGACGTGGAGAGTCCGTCGCGGCTCCTCGCCTCTAGCTGGTGTGCCTCGTCGACCACAGCGATTGTCTGCTCGTCGAGCAGCCCCAGTTTACCGTCGGTCAGACGGCGGGTCTCCGGGTCGACGAGATGGTTGTAGTTGCCGAGAATGACCTCGGCCTCTCCCGCGAGGATTCCCATCAGTTCGTGCGGACACCGCCCGTCGGCGACGGCCGCGCTGAACAGCGCGTCCCGGTCGACAACGTGGTCCGGCGCATCCGCGAACCTGAAGCCGGGACCCTGCGACCCTGCGAGCGCGGCCGCGTAGAACGGGTCGAACCGGCCCTGCAGGTTCTCCGGAAGCTGGTTGTATGCGGTTTCCTGCAGTCGGTCCGTGTCGACGAGTTCCGAGGAGTGTGGCACGTGCTCCGGGTACGGGGTCTCGACACCGTCTATCTCTAACCTGTCGTACTCACCACCACGGGGCGGGGTCAGGTTCGAGACGAGAATCCTGACCGCGCGGGCTCTGTGCGGGTCGTACCGGCGCTCCTCTCTGTCCTGTTCGGCAGTTTTGCTCGCATCCGACCAGTCGTACCCGGCCTTCGAGTGTGGTGGCGGGTCCAGTTTGTCCGGCCAGTCGAGTGGAATGTCGCTACCGAATCTGATCACCGCCGCAGTCGTCGCCCGGAGGTCGTCGATATCCTCACGACTGTCGGTACCCGGCAGGTCGGTGTTGTTGATAGCCCGCATATCCCCCTGTCCCCGCAGGACGACAGTTCGTATCGGCTCGGCACTGTCCGGCAGCGTCGCGTTGATGCCACGCAGTTCACCGATGAACTGCTGTAACTGCTGTTTCACCGGCGTCACGACCACGGTCCGGTCGTACGCCGGGAACTCCTCGGTACCAGGTGTCCGGTCGGCCAACTGGTCGGGGTCGCGCATCGCGTGGACACTCGCCGTTACCGCCGCCAGTGTCTTACCGGTCCCACAGGCCCCCTCCTTTAGATAGTAATCACGGGTGGCGAGTGTGTCGAGAAACGATTCGATCGCAACACGCTGGTCGTCGTATATCGTGCCGTAGCGAAAGTACCGGCTCCACTCTGCGTCGATCTCCTCGATATCGATCCTATCCACCGTCTGCCGGGTCGGTCCATCGTCTCTCTGTCCCGCGTCCGTCGGCGGTACCTCCGCCAGTGAAACCGGTGATGGAGGACGGGAGGACGACCCTCTCTCTGAGGGAGGCATATTGGACAGTGTAGTATACCAGTCGGTTTGACTCTTTGGACGGGGATATCTGTCAGCCCGACTGACTATACGGTGGTGTCTGTCTGGATCGCACCCGAGGCAGTGATACCCTCGCGCTCACCCGGTGGCGGCGTGTCGAGCGCCGACACCGACAGCATCTTGGGGTAATCGTTTCGATAACAGGACACGAGGGAAGCTCTGAACACCGAGACACACGGGTGCACCGACAGTCGACGAGGCTCTCGGTGTCGACACCGACCGCCGGGCCGGTGATCACCGGGTGTCGTGGTCCTGCTGGCCGGCGGAGGTGTCATCATCGGACGAGGGGAGTACCTCCATCGGTCGCATCATGTCGTGGTCCTCGTGTTCGAGCATGTGACAGTGCCACATGTACCTGCCCGTCTGGTCGTTGAACAGTCCGTCGTACTCGCCAAAGTGGACGAGTAGGTGTGCCACGTCGCCCGGGTCGACAGAGACGACATCGTTCCACCCCCGTTCGGACGGTTCCGGGTCCCGGAGCGTCTCCGGGTCGATACTGTCGTCTGCGGGGTCGTAGTCGATAGACTGCCGTCCGAGCACCTGGAAGTGGATGAGATGGAGGTGGATCGGGTGTGTCATTCCGGTCAGATTAGCAACACTCCAGAGCTCGGTCTCACCCACAGTCGGGGTTTCTGTCGGGGGGTCGGCGAGTCTGTTTCCGGACGGATTGTCCGCGGACCCGAGCAGGGGCATCGGCCGTCCGTAGTCGTCACTCGACTGTACCAGCGGCAGGTACCGCCTGTTGTCGACCGCATCGAACG
>KE356579.1:1557334-1559369 GCA_000416085.1 halophilic archaeon J07HX64
CCGGCGGCGAGAACGCCGGTGACGGCGAGGCTGGCGACGACGCGTTTCCGTTCGGGGCCGTGGTTGGTCAGTTCGGCCCGGCGGTGGAGGATTCAGTGGGGATCGGTCACGGCAAGCCCGACGGCCGGCGGATCGACCTCGGGCCGGGTTCGGTGACCGATGTGGACGGTGAGACGGTGACCGTCGAGCGTGAACTCTCCGGTGGCGGCAGCTACGACGCGCTCGGTGTCCCGAAACGGGAGGGCGATGTCGCGACAACAAAGTTCCGGGAGGGGCGGTGGTGGTACCCGACGGTGTACCGGGGCGCGGACGGCGAGCGCCGGGGGACCTACGTCAACGTCTGCACACCGCTCGAGGTGTTTCCCGACGAGGTTCGCTACGTCGACCTGCACGTGGACGTCATCAAACAGGCAGACGGCACGGTCGAGCGTGTCGACGACGACGAACTTGACGACGCTGTCGAGGCGGGGCTGGTCGGGGAACAACTGGCAGCAAAGGCCCGGAGTGTCGCGGCAGCCGTCGAGAGCGCGCTGTGAAACCAACGGGGAATCGTTCGCGTGGGCTCTCGCCCGGCAATCAGGCAGAGACGTGGACGGTTATATTGGTTACGGGTATGGTATTGTGGAACGTTTCCCAAAGTATAATACCTCTGAATACTGTTTACTCGATAGATAACGTGGGAGAATGGGATGGTAACACTCGTACTATAATCATGAACGAAGCTGATCTAGACACAACAAGTGAGTTATCAAATAATATAAGCTGGGTGTCGAGAGCAGTTAATATCTTTGTACTCTCATCACTGTCGCTTTCTTACGGGCTATATTTATATAATAGTGGAGATATTGTCTTCCCGGCGCTTGTCATTAGTGTTGTGTTAGTGTTATTTAGTAGTCGATTAGGAGAAAGCGCGGACTTCGAGTTCGCAGATGTTAATATAGTTTATCGATGTATACTGGTCGTTGCAGTTCTTCTTGCTGTTCTTACAGCGGTTGTGTTCGATTTTTCCGTCCCATTTCCCACAGTTCTACTAAATGTGATTGTCGGTGGCTCGGCGACGACAGTAATTATACTTTTGTACTGGAGCGTGGAATAAAAAACTCGTCACTACTGGAGGCAGGATGGGGAAAGCGTGAATCGCTCTCACTAACGCAGGCAGGGTGGCGAAAGCTTGAACGGCTCTCACTAACCCGGACAGGGTGTGGAAAGTGTGTCAAACACAGCCACAACCCTGCAAGACGTAGATTCGCTTGAGGAGTGGTTGAATGTCGCGGCTACGGAAACGGTACCGTTGTTCGAGCAACTCAACTTTGAGTTTCTACTGATCTACGACGTGTTCGCTCCCTCAAGGCGGGGGCGAACACGAGTCCACGAGCCACCAGATCCCTTTCACGGCTCTCTGCACTGTACTACAGGGATGTCTGCAGGCGGAACAGGCCGAGTGCCTCGGGGTCGTTCGGAGGACGTAGTCTTCCGTGATGGCAAGAGACGGAGCCTCGTGAACCACTTGACCCGAGATGGTTCACCGGGACAACACAGTTCGCGGCTAAGAGCCGGACAAAACAGGGGTGGCCAGTCGAGGGAAAATTAGGCCGAGAGAGTCCCTCTGGGAGGCAGAGTCACACCCGGTCTGGACCGTTGTCTTTAAATATACACGTCGGGGAAGTGTAAGTAGAATCGTGCAGGGGCAGACAGTCCCGAGTCCCGCGTGGGGCGCGAGTATTAGCACACGTGTCGTGGTAGCCAAGCGGCCCAAGGCGCATGGTTGCTAACCATGTGGCATACTGCCACCGGGGTTCGAATCCCCGCCACGACGTGTAGATCAAACACATATGAGTGCAGAAAACCCAGAAGCGGACGAGGAAACGGACGAGGACATCCGTTATTTCGTCCGCATTGGACAGACCGACCTCGACGGCACGAAGTCCGTGGAGCGGTCGCTGACAGACCTGAACGGTATCGGACGGCGAACAGCACGCATCATCGCCGAGCGGGCAGGTATCGACCGGAGAGAGACGTTCGGTGCGCTCGGCGA
>KE356579.1:1559419-1561878 GCA_000416085.1 halophilic archaeon J07HX64
CGGTCACCCCGTGGTACATCGCCGGCGCGTTGTTGTGGAGGAGTAACGTTTCACCCGCGTGGTCGGAGAAATCCACAACGACATCGGCGCGCTTGCTCGACCCGAGTTCGAGTCGCGTTTCGATCTCGACTGGCTGTGAGAGCAGTCCCCCGTCGGTTCCGACCTGGGTGAACGCGGGACCGGCACCGGTGATCTCGCCGGCACGCTCGTCGTACCGACGCAAGGCGAGATTGTAGTACCGACTGTTTGCCCCGTTGAGCAGTCGGAGTCGGTAGTTCCGTGGCTCGACAGAGAGCCGCGGCCACGCCTTTCCGTTGACAACCGAGACATCACCGTAGAACTGGGGGACAACACTCGGTTCGGGGAGTTCGGTCTCCGCATCGTCTTGGGTCACCGGGCCGGACGGGTAGTAAAGCGAACCGTCCTCGTTGAAACTCCGGTCCTGAAACACGAGCGGGATCTCGTAGTCATCCTCCGGGAGACCGAGCCCCTGTTCGTGGTCGCTACGGAGGAGATAGAGCCCGGCGAGCCCCGCGTACACGTTCAGCCGTGTGATACCGGGTGAGTGGTCGTGATACCAGAGCGTCGCCGGTGGCTGGTCGTTCACGTACCGGTAATCCTTTTTTTCGAATCTGGGGCCGGTCTGCTGAAAGTCCCGTGTAAACCAGGCCTTCATCTGGCCATCGCTCTCCGCCTCGATATTGCCGCCGTGGAGATGGGTGACCGTCCGGACACCTGTCGAATCGTACGGAACGCTGTCACTGTGGATGGTCGTATCCTCCGGAAGGAGATGGCTGTCCGGCAGGTTGTTCTGCCACCGGACGTAGATCGGCTCCCCCTGCTGGGCCTCGATTGTCGGTCCGGGGTACTGACCCCCGTATCCCCAGACAGTCGTCGCCGGAAGATCACGGTGGAGCGTCTGCTCGACCTCTCGCATCTCGATCTGGTAGTACGGCTGACCGTTTTTTCGGCCGGTCGGCTCCACGGTGCCCGGTCGCGGAACCTCGTCAACCCACCTCGAGAGTTCGGGCGAACTGTGTCGCTCCGCATCGGTCTGTCCCCGTGTGGGGGTTTGGTCCTCCGTGGACTCGGTTTGGGTCCCGTTCAGCAGACATCCAGAGAGGCCTGAGAGACCGGCAATCCCCGCAGCGACAAGATACTTGCGTCGCGACAGTCCGGTTTCCGAGGTGACAAACCGTCCGGTCATGACGTGTTTACTACCTCATACTGCATATATAAGAATACAACGGAATCCGGACCGGGAGGACAGAGATAATTTATCTGTAGACAACAGGATATCGTACTGTCGGTCGAGCAGACAGGCACCAGTCCGAACCGGAGCCGACCGGGCCGTACAACACAGCACGGAACAGTCAGACCCGAGACAGTGTCGGGGACGTTCGGTCGACGGGTGCCGTTACCAGTTGGAGAGTCTCGAGAAAAACGAGTCGCGCTCGGCCTCGACTGCCTCGGCGACCCCGGGATGTGCGTCGAGATACCCGTCGACCAGCCAGCGTGTGTCTGTCTCCGGACAGTCGAACACACCGTCGACCTGTTGCCGGTCCATTATCTCCGTTGCCGTCACGAGGGCGTCGACCCGATTGCTCGCGTGCCGGTCTCCGTACGCGTCGGAGCGCACGTAGAACCCCGGCGGGAGCACACCACCTGCGACATCCGTGCGGTACCGGACCCACACCCCACGCTCGCGTACCGCCTCGAATCTCTGCGAGCACGCCTCACAGTACGTGCTCTCTTTCTCCCCGGTCTCCACCTCGGCCTCGCAACGAGCACAGCGGTCCACAGTTACAGACAGTCTCGAACGCAATTAGCGGTGTCGTTCGGGTTCCCGGGTAGCTCACTCCGGTCAGAGCACACAGGACGGCATGCGAACATCGCGGTTCCGGGTCCATCGAGCGGACAGCCACTCGACAGGGTGGCCCTCTCGGAGGTGCAATAACGGGCACAGGGTCGCAGGTGAGCTCTGTGTACTGTCTCGTGGCTGGGAACCGAACCCACCCCATCCTATCTGGGTTGTATCCGCCGGTTGTACCTGGGAAACCCGCCCGTGCAAGCCCGGTGGTCCGGTTCGTCTCTCGTCCAGAGACACACCCTGTGGGGTTTAGTACACAGCCTCCCGATATTCCGATATGATCACGCTCGGGACAATCGTGGCTGCACTGTTTCTGACTGGGGTCGGGTACTCCGTTCTCCTGTGGTTCGTGCGGGGGAACCGTGGCCTGAACAGCGAGTGGGGCAACTGAAAACTGAACCGTCGCCCGGTTGTTGGGAGTATACCCGTCGATCTGTCGCGCTCGAACAGTGATACCAGCCCGGGAGAGTGAGGTCACCAACACCAGTCTATTACCCCTTGGTGCGGGCTCACTCCAGGTTCATGATAGTTTGTATCGACGTGTCCGGGTACCCGGTCTTCCAGACCATCCACGGTATCCTCATGTAGA
>KE356579.1:1561898-1565160 GCA_000416085.1 halophilic archaeon J07HX64
AGCGGGACCAGTATACCGGCTTCGACTTCGAGGACCCCGCTCATCGTCGCGACGGTGAGTGTAAAAAGTGCACCGACGATACCACCGGCGATGAGAACCGCAGTCACACCGGTCAGGCGACCGAACGGCTCACGATCCGTTATTACGACAGGGAGTTCGAACCCCTCGACGAGGGCGTCGACATCGGCGTCGGCAATCGGCCCCAGATGGCGTTCGGTTGCTTCCTCACCGGTGCCCACTGTCACACTCACCCGCCGTGCGCCGAGCACCCGGTCGGTGAACCGGTTGTCGAGGGACTTGACACTACGGAGCGACTCGACGGATGCCGACCACTGGGGTTCCCCGAGCAGACTGTCGTACGCGATGAGCGTACTGTCGTACCGTCTGTACTCGACCGTCCCACGTTCGAGATAAAACGCCACAATCTCGAACAGTTGGAGCCCCAACCAGCCGAGCCACACTACGAGCGTGACACCAACGAGTGCGAGTGCCGACCCGGTTATATTGGCCACCGCCCCCAGCGAGAGAAGCCACAGTATCAGCGTGAAACTGATTGAGAAGGCGGCACTCCGCGGCTTGAGCAGACGGGATGCCCCTGCCCACGCCACGGCGGTGCTGTCGGTCGGGACACGGAGGTCGGGTTCAGTGCCGGATGTCTCGGGGCTGGTTTCCGATGTCGTGACCGGTGTGGAGCCTGCCAGCATCCCGGTGAGATCGTCGGTGGTCTCGTGACCCGTCCGGTAGGCCGACCACTCGGTGAGAAGTTTGCCACCGGCGAACGTGACGAGGATGATGGCCGTGATTGCCTCGGGTCGGGCCCCCCATGTCACGGCCTGGACAATCAGTATCAGGGACACCACGACCCGTGCTCGGCGTGCGGCCGTGTCGAGGACTGTATGTGGTGACACCTCCCGGTACCTGCCCTCCCGGATGTAGTCCCGCCAGAGGTTGACGAACTGGCCGGTCAGCAGTCCGGCCACGGAGAGAAGCACCGTCGGCTGGGAGACAATCACCCCGAGCGAACCCGCCTCACTCAGAGCGAGTCCGAGGAGAGCACTGAGCCAGGCCGCGAGGCTGAGGACAGTGGTGACAGACGGGAGCGCCCGCGGGTACACCGGCGGGAGCCACTCGACGAGTCGGACACTCCCCCGCTTCCGGACCAGGTCACGTGACGGAGATATCAGGTTATCGTCCCCATCGGGGTCGGGTGGTTGCTGTGCGAACAACGCCTTTAGACCAGCGAGGGGGAGCACGAGTATAATCTCGAGTGCGTACGTCGTGACCAGTGTCTCGGCGTCCCACCCGAACTGTGCGACACCGACAATCGGTAGCAGATTGGCAACCAGAATCGGGAGGAATCCGACGAGAGAACCCTCCGGCAGGCGCAGACGGGCGGACATCAAACAGTCTGTGTTGATATTTTGATCGACATAAATCTGCTGAATCCCTTGGCCGGCGGGGGGTTAGGGCGTGGTTTCGCACCGTCTGTGTGTGACACTCTCCGCCTGATTCGAGCAACTGAGATAGGACCGCTGTGAGAGTCGGGTCCGAACCCGACAGACGTCAGTCTTTGGAGCGGTGCCGGCGGTCAGTCGTCGGCGACACCCTGGGACGCTCCCGAGTCCAGTCCGAGGTGGTCCTCGACTGCGGCCAGTCGCTCTTCGAGGTCGGCGTTTTGCTCGCGCAACCGCTCGTTCTCGGCTTCGAGGTCCGCGATGCGCTCCTCGCGCTCGGCGAGTTCGGCTTCGAGTTCGTCGACGCGGTCACGTCCGTCGATGCCGGCCGTCCGTGCGCCCGTGCTTGCGTCACCGTCGGCGGGTTCCCGGCCGGCAGTCCCCGACGCGGCCCCCGACGCTGGCGTGGTGTCGATGCCCGGCCCACCGATCAGCGCCAGCACCGTCTCGCCGGCGTCAGCTTCGCCGAGCGCCATCCCGACCACGGGGCGGCCCGCCTCGTCACAGTCCGCCCGGGCGACTGCGGTGCCGTCTCCATCGGGGCTAGCGACCAGCACGTCGCCGTGACCGACCGACGCCGAGACCCGCACCGGGACCTGCCCGACCAGCGAGAGTTTGACGTACGCGTCGCGCTCGTCCTCGTCGATGGGCCGGTTCCCCGTCACCAGCGGTGCCGTCGAAACGACCAGCACCGTATCCGGGTCCGAGTCGGCATCCAGAGCGACCACTTCGCCGCCGTCGAGTCCGACGACCGTCCCGTCCTCGAACTCGCGGTCGGGGTCGGCCTTCGGGAAGCACTCCGCGAAGTCCGCCAGCGACCCGACGAACTCCACGCCACCGTTGCCGTCCCCCTGGATGTTGCCGATAGTCCCACTGCTGTCCATGAACGAGATGTAGCTGTGGAACTGCCCGGGGTCGCTGACGTTCGTCAGTTCCAGTCCGAGCACGTCCGGTATGCTCCCAGTCCCCGCATTGGAGTTGGTGTTCTCGATGGCCGCGACGTGCCGCCCGAGGTTGTCCCCGCCGGTCTCGGCGACCGAATCCTGGACGTGGAACGTCGTCACCGGGTCGTTCGTTCCGATGCCGGTCCCACCGCTCGCCTCGATGAGGAACTGGTCGGGCCCTGTGGAAAAGAAGCCGTTTACCGTTTGGTCCGCCCAGACGAACGTCCCATCGTCCAGTGCCTCCGCGTTGTTGCCGGCTGCGAACGAGTAATCGCCGAGAGCTTTGCAATCCAAAGCCGCCGGGAACCGTCGCCTCTTCGGCCACCGGCCTCGTTACTGATTCCGCCGCCGACCGCCGCACCCTCACCACTTGCTGTGTTGTCGCGACCACCACTGACAGTCGCCAAGTCCGCGCCCGTTGTGTTGCCGTAACCACCACTGACGGTCCCCCAGTCCGCGCCTGCCGTGTTTTCGTTGTCGCTATCGGCCCCACCCCCACCGATCGTGACGCCCACCGCGTCGTTGTTCACCGTGTTGTTCGGGTGGCCAGCGACGACGTTGCCGCCCGCTTCCAGGAAGCCATCACTGCCAGTTTTCGGAACGCCCAGTTCGAGCGCCCGACGCCCGCCGTTCGCGCCGTCGGTGTTGACCGTCAGCGCGCCCGAGGACTGGAGAGTCCTGCCCGTGCTGATCGGGTCACCGAACAGCGTTGCGAGGTCTGCAAACGGTGTCGAGAGTTCGCTCGTCCCGATGCTGCTGGCGGAAACGGCGAGGTTATCGCTGACATCTCGCTCAAGCGCGTTGCCGGCGATGTCCGACGGTTCCACGTCCAGTGTCGTCGAGGAACCCAGTGAGACGGACCCC
>KE356579.1:1565180-1569138 GCA_000416085.1 halophilic archaeon J07HX64
GTGCTGGTCCTCGCCGATACCGGTGAGGTCGGCGTGACCGATGCCGGTCGAGCCACCCAGCGACACCGTGTTGCCCGCCACCGTCAGGCTGTCATTGGTGACGGCAATCTGGTTCGACCCGTCGAAGCCCAGGGCGGTCCCCAGCGACGCCTGCAGCGTGCCCGACCCGTCGTTTTCGAGGCCGCTCCCGGCGTCGACGGTCAGATTGTTCGAGCCGTCCGTCGACAGGAAGGTTCCCGCGAGGTCCGCCGACGCCACCGAGAGCGTGTCGCCATCGCCGATGGAGTCGGGGTCGATACCGTCGCCGCCGGTGAGGTTGCTGATGCCGCCGCCACCACCGCCCGAGGCGTTGAGTTGGCCGTTGCTGTCGATGCTGAGATTGGTGCCCGCGATGTCGGTGAGCGCCTGCCCGCCGGTCAGCGACCCGCTGAGTTGGTCGACGCTTCCGCCCGACGCGAGGTCCGTCCCGTCACTCCACGCCACCGAGACGGTGTCTCCGTCGCCGATGGTTCCGGGCTCGATGCCGTTGCCGCCGGAGAGGGTTCCGATGAAACTCGCGGTGACGCTTCCCGACGTGTCGAGGTCCGCCGCTCCGCTCCAGTCAGCGATTGCACCGTTCGTGTCCAGCACGCTCGCGTCGTCCCACAGAACCGAGAGCGTGTCGCCGTCGCCGATGGAGTCGGGGTCGATCCCCTCGCCGCCCGTGAGACCACTGATACCGCCACCGCCACCGAAGGAGAACTCCTCGGTCCACGAGTTGCCGTCACCTAGATAGACGGTGCCAGTGTCGGTGTCGAGGTACTTCGCACCCTCCGCCGGGTTGTAGTCGTTGTCGCCCTCCGTTGGTCCGCCCTCGTCTCGCAGCTCGATATCCGCCTCGAACGCCTCGAAGTTCTCGTTGAGCGGTTCGTGCCAGTCCTGTGTCCCCGCGTCGGGAACGTTGTATCCGTGATTGGGTGTCTCTGCCATATCCGCCGCTGTGTCTGGCCGGCAGTTATACTTTTTTACGACACATTCACATTTGATAATCTTACACGCCAGTCGACAGTCTCGACAGCGATGCCCGCAGTTGGATCTGTCCGGAGGGTGACACAGGCGCTTGCGAATGACTGGGGTCGCGCACAGTTCGATAGGTGGACTCGACGGCGGTCGGTCGTCGGCAACGCTCCGGGACGCTCCCGGGTCTCGTAGCTCGATGTTGGCGTTGAACGCCTCGAAGCTCTCATTCGGCGGTTCGTGCCAGTCCTGGACTCTCACCGGAGACCGTTCTGGCTATTGTTCGGCGTCTCCGCCGTACGCTCTGTGTGATTAGAGAGCAGACACACGTTCCAGCACGTATTCGTACCGGTGCGGGCGTGATCTGAGAGATGGTGCTGTTGTGACCGGCAGGCACCTCAATCTCGAAAGGCATTAGTAGGCGTCCACGAGAAGAGATTGTATGATACGGACTCGCGCGCTCGGCCGACGTATGGCCACCACTGGCGGGTTCGGCGACCGGCGACGGCCACGGCGGCCGGGCCGTTAGGCCCGACACTACCACTTTCCTCCGACCCTCTCAATGTCTATACCCCCCAGCCAGCCTGTTCCGTGCCGGACGGCCCCGACGGCGGGCGTGAACTACCGCTCTCGAACAGACTGCGAACACACCAACCACACACAACACCCACCACACGCACATGACACCACCAGAATCAACAGGGACCGACCGCGTCGCGCTCGCCTTTTCCGGCGGACTCGACACGACGGTCTGTGTCCCGCTACTTGAGGAGGAGTACGGCTACGACGAGGTAATCGGCGTCACGGTCGACGTCGGCCAGCCACCCGCGGAGTTCGCGGAGGCCCGCGAAACCGCCGAGACACTCGACGTCGAACACCACGTTGTCGACGCCCGTGCGGAGTTTGCCGACCTCTGCCTGCGCTCAGTGCAGGCAAACGCCACCTACCAGGGCTACCCGCTGGGCACAGCGCTCGCCCGACCGATCATCGCCACCGCGATCAGGGAGGTTGCCGACGCCGAGGACTGTGTCGCGCTCGCCCACGGCTGTACCGGCAAAGGAAACGACCAGTTGCGCTTCGAGGCGGTCTGGCGCGACACCGACTACGAGGTGGTCGCGCCGGTACGGGAACTCGGCCTCACCCGCGAGTGGGAGAACGAGTACGCCACCGACCGCGGCCTCCCCGTCGAGGGCGGCGCGGCCGGGCGGTACAGCATCGATGCCAACCTGTGGAGTCGCTCCATCGAGGGCTCCGAACTGGAAGACCCCTCGACTATCCCGGAGGACGACATCTACGAGTGGACCGCGAGTCCGGGCCGCGACCCGGAGTTGCTCGAACTCACATTCGACGACGGTGACCCGGTCGCGCTCGACGGTGAGGCGATGGAGCCGGTCGAACTCGTCGAGACGGTCAACCAGATAGCGGGTGCACACGGGGTCGGTCGCACCGACATGATGGAAGACCGGATGCTCGGGCTGAAGGTCCGCGAGAACTACGAGCACCCGGCGGCGACGGTGCTTCTGACCGCTCACGAGGCGCTCGAACAGCTCGTGCTCACGTACGAGGAACGGGCGTTCAAATCCCAGGTCGACCAGCAGTGGGCACACAAGGCCTACCAGGGACTCGTCGACGCGCCCTTTGTGGATGCACTGGAGGCGTTTCTCGGCTCGACACAGGAGCGTGTCACCGGCACGGTGACGGTGAAACTGGAGGGTGGCGGCTGCCGGCCGGTCGCCCGCGAGAGCGCGTACGCGGTGTACAGCGAGCGTGCCGCCTCGTTCAACGAGGAGGATGTCGGCGGCGGTATCACACAGGAGGACGCTACCGGTGTCGCAAAGTACCACGGCTTCCAGTCCCGGCTCGCCAACAGCGCAATCGAGCGCGGCCGCGAACAGGACGCTGACGACCCGGAGTGATACGCCGGAATGACCGACGACGACACCACGACAGACACCACCGGAACTGGCACCGGGAACACAGACCAGACTGGCACCGAGAGCGGTGACGCCGGTATCGAGGGTACGAGCGAGACAGGCGGCGAGAACACGGACCGAACTGGCACCGAGAGTGGTGACACCGGCGGTGAGGGTGTCGTCAGACGCGGGCGGTTCAGCGGCGGCCCGGCGCGTGCGTTTCTGTCGAGTCTGTCGGCCGACGAGCGCATCTTCGCTGCCGACCTTGCGGTCGATCGGGCGCACGTGGTGATGCTGGCGGAGCAGGGTATCCTCGACGACGGGGACGCGGCGGCCATCCTCGGGGCGCTCGCCGATATCGAGGCGGCGGGTCACGGTGCGCTCCCGACGGGCGAGGATGTTCACGAGGCAATCGAGACGGCGGTTGTCGAGCGTGTTGGCGCCGCGGGTGGCCGGATGCACACTGCCCGCTCGCGAAACGACGAGGTGGCGACCTGCATCCGCTACCGTCTCCGTGAGGACCTGCTCGCGCTGCTCTCAACGCTGGTCGAGGGTCGCGAGCGCCTGCTCGGGGCGGCCGCGGAACGGACCGGGACGGTGATGCCGGGCTACACACATCTCCAGCCTGCACAGCCCACGACGGTCGCTCACTGGCTGTGTTCCCACGAGTCGGCGCTCGCCCGCGACACGGCCCGCCTGCTCGACGCACACGACCGGGTCAACCGCTCGCCGCTCGGCGCGGCCGCCTTTGCCGGCACACCGTTCGATATCGACCGCGGGCGGACGGCCGCGTTGCTCGGGTTCGACGCCCCCGTCGAGAACGCGATGGACGCTGTCTCGGCCCGTGACTTCTTGCTCGAGACGACAGCCGCTGTCTCCGGCTTGGGGCTAACGCTCTCGGGGCTCGCCGAGGACGCGGTGCTCTTTGCCCACCGCGGGTTCCTCGACCTCGACGACGACTACGCCTCTACGTCGAGTATCATGCCACAGAAGAAGAACCCGGACACATTGGAGTTAGTCCGGGGGCGGACCGGCGACGTGGTGGCGGG
>KE356579.1:1569158-1578490 GCA_000416085.1 halophilic archaeon J07HX64
CGCTCGCGGGTGAGGCCGACACCCCCGACACGGCGGCGCTTGCGGCCGCCACCCGCGAGGTACTCGGTGAGTCACTGTGGGATCATATCGACCGCGAGGCTGTCGAGCGCGCGCTCGACCCCGCGGAGAGTGTCGCCTCGCGTGACTCCCGCGGCGGACCTGCGCCGGCGACTGTCACCGAACACCTCGACCGCGCCCGCGACGGACTCGTCGACGACCGGACTGCGCTCGCGGATCGTAAAGACTCACTCGCCACCGCACGGGACCGACTCGACCGGGAGGTGTCGGGTTATGTCTGATCCCAACCCGGAAGATCGCGTGTCACGGTCACCAGTCCGCGCACCGGCCTCTGCAGCAACACCGCCGGTACGACCAGTCCGGCCACCGCACCTACCACGGCCCGTCCGGGCCGAACAACAGATATCTGACTGATACACCACGACGCGACGGTTTGCCCCCTGCCCCCCGACCGCGAGAGCCGTCTCCGTAAGTTCATTCTCTGTGATAGTTTCGACGGATTTAAGCCAGTACGAGGGCAATCGGGAGACACGATGTCAGACAGCACACTCACAGCAGAGGACCCCCTGACAGGGGAGGAGATCGAACTGCCCGGAGACGTGGAGATCGGCGAGATCGTCGACAGCCCCATCAGCGGGGCCGAACTCGAGGTTATCTCGGTCGACCCCGTGACACTGGAGGAGGCGCCCGAGCTCGAAGAGGACTGGGGCGAGTGATGACCGACGGCGCGAGGGCGCCGAAAATGACAGCTCCCCGAACCTCCCGCTCGACCCCATCGGGACCCCTGCACAGTGCACGGGGTGTACCCCGTGGCCCTCACCCGACACAGTCGGGACTCCGGCACAGTCCACAGAGTGCACCCGACTCCGCAGGGTCGAAACTCCCGCACGGTCTACGGGATACACCCTGCCCTGCATGCTCGATAGGGTCGAGACCCCGGCACAGCGTGCGCTCGGCGGAGCCACGAGCCGATATCGTGCGGGGGGCGATAGGCGCAGGCGCGGGCTTCCGACCGGAGGGAGAGGTCCCGTGCCGGGCACCGCAGTCTGCCGGGGAGGTGCGTGGTCCTCGGCCACGAACGCCAACAGCGGCAGGTAGACTGGGTAGAGAGGCATGAACGTCGGTATCCTCTACTCGCGGATCAGGAAAGACGAGAAGCTCCTGCTCGAGACGCTGCGCGACCGGGGTCACGAGGTCACCAAGATCGACGTGCGTCGGCAGCGGTTCGACCTCACGGACTCGCCGGCAGCGGTCGCCGGTGTGGACGTGCTCGTCGACCGCTGTCTGGCGACCAGTCGGAGTGTCCACCTCACCCAGTTCGCGGAAGCATACGGTGTGCCGGTGGTCAACAGCGCAGAGACAGCAACCGTCTGTGCAAACAAGGTGCGAAACAGTCTGGCGCTGTCGGCGGCCGGGGTGCCGACACCGACGACCGAGGTGGCGTTCACAACCGACACGGCCCTGGAGATAGTCGAGTCGTTTGGCTACCCGTGTGTGCTGAAACCGGTCGTGGGCTCGTGGGGTCGGCTGATGGCGAAACTCGACTCGCGCTCGGCCGCCGAGGCCGTGCTCGAACACAAGGAGACGCTCGGCCACTACGAGCACAAGGTCTTCTACATCCAGGAGTTCGTCGACAAGCCGGGGCGAGATATCCGGGTGGTCGCGGTCGACGGCGAACCGGTCGGGGCGATGACCCGCACGTCCGACCACTGGCTGACGAACGCCGCACAGGGTGCCGAGACCGCGGCGTTCGAACTCGACGACGAGGCACGACGACTCGTGGCCCGCGCGAGCGAGGCCGTCGGCGGCGGGTTGCTGGGTGTCGACCTGATGGAGGTCGGCGGCCCGGGGAGCGGTGCGTACACCGTCCACGAAGTGAACCACACCGTCGAGTTCAAAGCGCTGAACGAGGCGGTGGACGTGGACGTGCCCGGCCGTGTCGTGGACTGGCTCGAGGTCCGGTTCGGAGACAGGGTGGTCGCATGACCGGAGACGCCGGGACGCGTCGAACCCGGGGGTCCGCCCGACATCTGTCTGACCGGTTCACCCACCCCCGCTGGTCCGCTCACAGCCCGGAGGTGGCGGAATGAGTCACACGGCGAGTGTCGTCGGCGGGAGCGGGTTCACCGGCGGGGAACTGCTGCGTCTGCTCGCGGGTCACCCCGAGTTCGAGGTGGTCCAGGCGACCAGTCGCTCGAAGACCCGGAAGACAGTCGGGCACGTCCACCCCAATCTCAGGGACCTGGACCTGCGGTTTTCGAGTCCGGCGGAGCTAGAGAGTGTAGACGTGCTCTTTTCCGCAGCCCCGCACGGTGTGGCAATGGGGGAGATCGACCGCTATCGCGAGGCCGCGGATACGGTGGTCGACCTGTCGGCGGATTTCCGTCTGTCGACAGCGGCGCAGTACGAGGCATGGTACGACGGGCACAGTCGACCGGCGTTGCTCGAGGAGGCGGTGTATGCGCTGCCGGAACTCGACCGCGAGGATCTCCCCGGTGCGGAGTTGATCGCCGCGGGCGGTTGCAACGCGACTGCGACGATACTGGGTCTGCTCCCGCTGTTCGAGACCGACCTGCTCACCGGTGCGGAGCGAATCGTCGTCGACGTGAAGGTCGGCTCCAGCGAGGGTGGCGCGGGCGGCGGCGACGCCGGGTCCCACCCCGAGCGTTCGGGTGTTGTCCGCCCGTACGCGCCCGCGGGTCACCGCCACGAGGCCGAGATCGAGGAGTTCCTCGGCATCGAGGTGGCGTTCACCGCCCACGCGGTCGACATGACACGTGGTGCGTCGGCGACCTGTCACGTCTTTCCGGACAGTCCGGTCTCGACGTCGGAGCTCTGGGGAGCCTACCGGGGGAGTTACGCCGAGGAGCCGTTCGTCGAGGTGGTCGCGGGCGGCGGCGGGGTGTACCGCTACCCCGAACCAAAGACCGTCGCGGGCACCAACCGCGCCGAGGTTGGCTTCGAACTTGACCCCGGCAGCGGGCGTATCGTCGTGTTCGCGGCGATCGACAACATGATGAAAGGCTCCGCCGGGCAGGCTGTCCACGCCGCGAACATCGCGCTCGGTATCGAGGAGACAACCGGACTCGGCTTCGGTGGACTGCACCCCGTGGGGGCACCATGAGCGCCGGCGAAAGCAGAGCGAGCGAGAGAGTCGTGGTAAAGATCGGCGGTGCGCGTGCCGTCGACCCGGCGGGTGCACTCGGTGGTGTGGCAGAGTTGCTCGACAGCGAGAGCGGGTACGATGCCGTGCTGACCCACGGCGGGTCGACAGCGGTCGACGAGACCCTGGAGCGACTCGGTATCGACCCCGAGTACGTCGAGACACCGTCGGGTGTGGTCGGGCGGTTCACAGACAGGGAGACGATGGAGGTGTTCGAGATGGTGTTGCCGGGTCGACTGAACACGGACCTGGTCGCGGGGCTCCGGAGCGAGGGTGTCGACGCCGTCGGACTGTCAGGTGTCGACGGTGGCCTGCTGTCCGGTCCGCGCCGGTCTGCCGTGCGCGTGCTGGAGGACGGCAAGCGCAAGATACGCCGGGGTGATCACTCGGGCAGTCTCCGGGATGTCGACGGCGGCCTGCTGGAGACGCTGCTCTCGTCGGGGTACACACCGGTCGTGAGTCCGCCGATGGCCGGCATCGAGAACGAGGACGGTGAGGCGGTGGTCACACCGGTCAACGTCGACGCGGACCGCGCGGCGGCGGCCGTCGCGGCCGAACTCGACGCGACGCTGCTGCTCCTGACCGATGTGCCCGGCGTCCTCGCGGACCCCGACGACGAGACGACACTGTTCGGGCGTGTCGAGACACCCGCAGACTGGGAGCGTCTGACCGCCGCCGCCGAGGGGTTCATGCGCCGGAAGCTGATGGCAGTCGAGGCAGCACTCCAGAACGGGACAGCGAGAGCGATTGTGGCGGACGCGAACGCCGAGCAGCCCGTCCGCTCCGCACTCGACGGCGGTGGCACCCACATCCACGCGAGTGCACTCGGTCACAGCAACGGCGACACCGAAAGTGACAACAGTGAAATTGCCACGAGCGATAGAACCAAACACGAGCAAACCGGAGAGAGGGATACATGAGCGGGTTCGTGTTCTCGGAGAAGCCGATCGAGATGGTGGAGGGCGACGGAGCGTACCTCTATGACGACAGCGGGCGGGAGTACCTGGATATGGGTGCGAGTTACGCCTGTGTGCCGCTGGGTCACAGTCACGAGGCGGTCAGGTCGGCGGTGCTCGACCAGTTCGACCGACTAACCTATGTCCAGGCGTCATACCCGGTCGAGGTGCGGACGCGGTTGTACGAGCGACTCGCCGGGATCGGACCCGGGGACCTGGACAACGTCTGGTTGTGTAACTCCGGGACAGAGGCAAACGAGGCGGCCCTGAAGTTCGCCCGTGCGGCAACGGGCAACTCGAAGATAATCGCCACCAAACTGGCCTTTCACGGGCGCACGATGGGGTCGCTCGCGACAACCTGGAAGGACAAGTATAAGAAGCCGTACGAGCCGCTGATGGGGAACGTGGAGTTCGTCGACTACAACGACCCGGACGCGCTCGCGGCAGCAGTCGACGAGGAGACGGCGGCGGTCATCGTCGAGCCGATACAGGGGGAAGGGGGTATCAACCCGGCCTCCCGGGCGTTTCTGGAGCGAGCGCGGGAGGCAACCGTGGACGCCGGGGCCGCACTCGTGTTCGACGAGGTCCAGACCGGGATGGGCCGGACCGGGACAATGTGGGCCTGCGAGACGGCCGGTGTGGTGCCGGATATGCTGACCAGCGCGAAGGGCCTCGGCAACGGGTTCCCCGTCGGGACGACGCTGTGCCGGGACTGGATTGCCGAGAACTACGGCTCTCACGCCTCAACGTTCAGCGGCGGGCCGGTCATCTCGGCGGCGGCGGAGGCGACAGTGTCGACACTGGTCGAGACGGACGTGCCGGGCAACGCTGGCGAGGTCGGGGAGTACCTGCGAGGGCAGTTGGCGGAGCGACTCGGCGACTCGATTCGGGAGGTCCGCGGTCAGGGGCTGATGATCGGTATCGAGGTGCGGCGCGGGTCGAACCGGGTTCTCCGTGACCTGGCACTCGACCACGGTGTGCTCGCCCTGCCCGCCGGGCGGACTGTCGTGCGACTACTGCCGCCGCTGACCATCGGTCGTGAACAGGCCGACGAGGTTGTCGACGCGCTCGAGACCGTCCTCGGCTGAACGGTCTTGATCGTTCGATTCTGTTGCAGTTCGCCGGTGATGCGGAGAGGTTTTGACCGTCCGGGTCACACGAGATATCATGGAGTCGGGTCCGAGTCAGGGGGATTTACGCGACGGCGCTGACGGCAACCTTCGAGACCGTCGTGCAGGCGTCGCCGGCGATACGGGAGCGGTTCGACGAGACGTTCACGGCCGACCCGCCGGAGGTGTCCGTCGAGACGACCGGCAACCGGCAGGGGGTCGGGGTCCACGGCGACCCGGAGGCGGTCGAGGCGGTCGCCGACGAACTCGGGAACCTCTCGCGTGACACGTTCGTCTGGCGGGCCGACCTCCCGCGGGACGGGGTCTACGCCGGTGAGGTAACAGAGACACTCGGGAGCGGCGCGCTCGTCGACTGCGGCGCGGGAACCGGGTTCCTCCCGTACTCGAAGACAGCGGGACACGTCGACGACGGTGACCGGTTGCGTGTGCAGGTGAGCGAGCCACGGGCGTCCTGGGAGGACAGACGGCCGGTGCTCGACACGACGGTGCGGGTTCGGGGTGGCCTCGCGAACCTGGTCCGTGGCGGGTACCGCGGCGGGAGCGGCCCGGAGCTCGCGGAGATACTGCCGGTCGACCCGCCGGAAGGGTGGGGTGTCGACTGGGCACCCGCGGCCGACGACGCCGGTCTCGACGCGCTCGGCGACACACTCGACGCACTCGGTTCGCGCGCCGGGGCGCTCGATTCGGCGTTCACCGACGCGCCCGCGCCGGACGAGGCCGCGCCCCACACCTACTGGGAAGGGAGGGCGACACGGTGGGTCTGGTTCGGTCGCGAGGCGCGGTTCGCGCTCGACGACCGCCGCCGGGCGGTGGTGCCGACGATGCCGGGTCACCACCGGACAAAGGCCGCCACCGGCGCTGCGAGCACCGCTGTCGACTTTGTCGAGGCTGTCTGTGACGACCTGACCGGCGGCGAAAACGACGGTGACGACGAGGCTGCCGACGACGCGTTTCCGTTCGGGGCCGTGGTTGGTCAGTTCGGCCCGGCGGTGGAGGATTCAGTGGGGATCGGTCACGGCAAGCCCGACGGCCGGCGGATCGACCTCGGGCCGGGTTCGGTGACCGATGTGGACGGTGAGACGGTGACCGTCGAGCGTGAACTCTCCGGTGGCGGCAGGTACGACGCGCTCGGTGTCCCGAAACGGGAGGGTGATGTCGCGACAACAAAGTTCCGCGAGGGGCGGTGGTGGTACCCGACGGTGTACCGGGGCGCGGACGGCGAGCGCCGGGGGACCTACGTCAACGTCTGCACACCGCTCGAGGTGTTTCCCGGCGAGGTTCGCTACGTCGACCTGCACGTGGACGTCATCAGACAGGCAGACGGCACGGTCGAGCGTGTCGACGACGACGAACTCGACGACGCCGTCGAGGCGGGGCTGGTCGGGGAGCAACTGGCAGCAAAGGCCCGGAGTGTCGCGGCAGCCGTCGAGAGCGCGCTGTGAGCCGGTCGGACACATCTGAGCCCGAGCGTCGGGGTGTCACGACACTGTCGGGCACACCCGGTCCGGACCGTTGTGTTTAAATATACACGTCGGGGAGATATGAGTAGTATCGTGCAGGGGCAGGCAGTCCCGAGTCCCGCGTGGGGCGCGAGTATTAGCACACGTGTCGTGGTAGCCAAGCGGCCCAAGGCGCATGGTTGCTAACCATGTGGCATACTGCCACCGGGGTTCGAATCCCCGCCACGACGTGTAGATCAAACACATATGAGTGCAGAAAACCCAGAAGCGGACGAGGAAGCGGACGAGGACATCCGTTATTTCGTCCGCATTGGACAGACCGATCTCGACGGCACGAAGTCCGTGGAGCGGTCGCTGACAGACCTGAACGGTATCGGGCGGCGAACAGCCCGCATCATCGCCGAGCGGGCGGATATCGACCGGAGAGAGACGTTCGGTGCGCTCGGCGACGAGGCTATCGAGAAGATCGTCGGCCTCGTCGAGGCGTTCGGTGACGACGCCCCGGACTGGATGGCCAACCACCGGAACGACTTCTTCGACGGTGAGACAACCCACAAGATCGGTAACGACCTCGAGATAACCCGCCGACAGGACATCAACCGGATGAAGATGATCGATTCCTACAGAGGTGTCCGACACAAGCGCGGTCGGAAGGTGCGCGGTCAGCGGACCCAGTCGACGGGCCGCACCGAGGGCACCATCGGCGTGAACGTCGAGGCGATAAAGGAAGAACAGGCAGAGGAGGAGGAGTAATGGCACTCGGAACAAACACGACGTTCTACGAGACACCGAACCACCCGTACCAGGGCGAGCGAATCGCCGCGGAGGCGGGGCTGGTGAGCACATACGGCCTGAAAAACAAGGAGGAACTCTGGCGGTCGGAGTCGGAGTTGCGCCAGTACCGCCGCGAGGCGCGTGACCTGATCGGGAGCGCGGGCGGTGACATCGGAACCGCCGAGCGGGAGGGTCAAGAGTTCGTCGCGCGACTCCGCCGGATCGGCGTCCTCGCCGACGAGGAGTCACTCGACGACGTGCTGGCACTCGAGGTGACCGACATTCTGGAGCGGCGACTCCAGACACAGGTCTACCGGAAAGGGTACGCCAACACGACCGAGCAGGCACGCCAGTTCATCGCGCACGGACACATAACGGTCGAGGGCCGACAGGTTCGGGTCCCGTCCTACACCGTACGCACCACAGAGGAGTCGACAATCAGCTTCGATAGTTCGTCACCGCTGACGGACGAACTCCACCCCGAGCGGGCAGAGGAGTAATCAGACAGAGATACACATGGCAGATGACACCAAGTGGGGAATCGCCCACGTGCACGCATCGTTTAACAACACAATCATCACGATAACCGACCAGACGGGCGCGGAGACGCTGGCAAAGTCGAGCGGCGGGACTGTGGTCAAGCAGAACCGTGACGAGGCCTCGCCGTACGCGGCGATGCAGATGGCCGAGGAGGCCGCCGAGGAGGTGCTCGCACAGGATATCGATGGCGTGCACGTTCGTGTGCGCGGTCCTGGCGGCAATCAGCAGCAGAACCCCGGGCCGGGTGCGCAGGCGACGATCCGGGCGCTGGCGCGGGCCGGTCTGGAGATCGGTCGTATCGAGGACGTCACACCGACACCTCACGACGGCACCCGAGCGCCGAAGAACGCGGGTTTCTAACAATGGAGTACGAGGTCCAGTTCGTCGAGCGCAACGAGAGAGACGCGCGGTTCGTTGCTCGGCCGATGACACCGGCGTTCGCGAACGGCATCCGTCGGGCGATGCTCGCGGATGTCCCGACGTTCAGTATCGACGATGTCCGTGTCATCGAGAACTCGAGTGTGATGTTCGACGAGCAGATCGGGTTGCGACTCGGACTGGTGCCGCTGGTGACGCCGCCCGGCGAGTTCGAGCACGGCGAGGAGGTGACGCTGTCGCTGGACGTCTCGGGACCCGCACGTGAATCCCCCGACGAAACCCGGACGGCATACTCGGGCGATATCGTGTGCAGTGACCCGATGGTCGAACCGGCCGACCAGAACGTTCCGATAATCGACCTGAAAGCCGACCAGCGCCTACAGTTCGAGGCCGACGCGGTGCTCGATGTGGGCCGGGAGCACGCAAAACACCAGGGCGGTGTCGCTGTCGGTTACCGGCATCTCCAGCGTGTGACCGACGCCGGCGAACGCGGCGAGTTCGACGACGACGACCCGCACATCGTGCGGGGTGTCATCGAGGATCACGCCCCCGAGCACGCAGAGGGAGACGCGAGCGAGGGTGACCTGGTCGCGACGGAGGCGTTCGACCACACCCTTCGGAACCGGTACCCCGGACGGAAACTCGACGTGACCGATGTCGAGGATGCGTTCGTCTTCCACGTCGAAACCGACGGGTCGCTGACCGCCGACCAGCTCGTCGAGCAGGCTGTCGGGTCGCTCAAATCCCGCGGACAGGAGCTCAGAGAGGCCGTCCAGCTATGACCAGGTGTCCGGGCGAGACTGGTAGTGTAACTGTTCGTGACCCGGACGCGGGAACCACGAACGACCAGGAGTGCCGACAGGCTGTGGACAGCCGCGCGAGCGGACAGCCGTCGGAGTCTCGCCCGGAACCT
>KE356579.1:1578510-1583600 GCA_000416085.1 halophilic archaeon J07HX64
CGATGGTCGGCCCGGCCGACGACCACATCCCGGTCATCGACCTCAAGGAGGGACAGCGGCTGGAGGTAGAGGCCGACGCGGTGCTCGACGTGGGCCGGGAACACGCCAAACACCAGGGTGGTGTGGCGGTCGCGTACCGGCACCTCCAGCGCGTCGACGTGGTCGGCGACCGTGAGGAGTTCGCCGACGAGGAACCACAGATCCTCCGCGGCGTCATCGAGGAGGCGGAGGCAGAACACGCGGCGGGCGACGCCGAGAACGGGGACCTGGTCCCCGCGGAGGCCTTCGACAACGACCTCACCCGGCGGTACCCCGGCAAGGAGGTCGAGGCCCACGACGTGGACAACGCCTTCGTGTTCAGCGTCGAGACCGACGGTTCCTTCAGTGTCGACGAACTCGTCGTCCGGGCTGTCGGCACGCTCGACGACCGGGCGGCCGAACTCAAGGAGGCAATCCAGCTGTGAGCGCCTGTACCCCACGACCCCGGGCCAGCCGTGTCGTGACCCTGCCGGAGAGCGGCGGGGTCACGACGGCCGACGCCCGTTCCGAAAGCGGTTTGTGGGGTCCGATGGTAGCGATAAATGCGCGCAGGGATAGCCAAGTCTGGTCAACGGCGCAGCGTTCAGGGCGCTGTCCCGTAGGGGTCCGCAGGTTCAAATCCTGCTCCCTGCAGTTTTCAGGAGGAGCGCTATGAGTAAGACAAACCCACGACTAGAGGATCTCATCGCCGAGTTGAAATCGACAGCCCGGAGCGGCGGGAGCGACGTCTGGTACGATGTCGCCGACCGTCTGGAGGCACCGCGGCGCACACACGCCGAGGTAAATCTGGGGCGCATCGAGCGCTATGCCCGGGCCGAAGAGACTGTCGTCGTTCCGGGCAAGGTGCTCGGTAGCGGCGTGCTGACGAAGCAGGTTACCGTCGCGGCTGTCGATTTCTCCGGGACGGCACAGACAAAGGTCGACCAGGTCGGTGAGACCCTGTCACTAGAACAGCTACTCGAACAGAACCCCGAAGCGACGAACGTGCGGGTGATACAATGAGTTTCGCCGAGTTCGACGCCGACGTTGTCGTAGACGCACAGGACTGCATCCTCGGTCGGGTTGCCTCGCAGGTGGCCGAGCGCTCGCTCGATGGCGAGCGGATTGCGGTCGTCAACGCCGAGCACACAGTCATCACCGGTGACGAGGACCAACTCACCGAGAAGTTCAGGGAGCGGCGCGCACACGGCTCGGACCGCGGGCCGTACTACCCGAAGCGACCCGACCGCATCTTCAAGCGGTCGATCCGGGGTATGCTGCCGTACAAACGACCACGGGGTCGGAAGGCGCTCGAGAACGTTCGTGTCTACGTCGGCAACCCGTACGACGACACCGAACGGCTCGACGGAACCTCACTCGACCGGCTCTCGAACATCCGCTTTGTGTCGCTGGGCGAAATCAGCGAATCACTCGGAGCAAACATCACATGGTAACAAACACATCAGGAAAGAAGAAGACGGCGATCGCACGCGCAACGGTCCGCGACGGGACCGGAAAGATACGGATCAACGCACAGCCGGTCGAGTTGGTCGAACCGGAGCTGTCCCGGTTGAAGATGCTGGAGCCGTTCCGGGTTGTCGACCGGAACGTCCGGGACGATGTCGATATCGATATCTCGGTGGAGGGCGGCGGGACAGTCGGACAGGCCGACGCGGTGCGGACGGCAGTCGCCCGCGGACTCGTCGAGCACAGCAACGATGCGGAGTTGCGCGACGCCTACCGGGAGTTCGACAGGTCGCTGCTGGTGAACGACGTGCGCCAGCGCGAGTCGAAAAAGTGGGGCGGTCCCGGTGCCCGGGCCCGCTACCAGAAATCGTACAGGTGAGCCACAGATGATGGTACCAGTCCGTTGTTTCACGTGCGGGAAGGTGGTCGGCGAACACTGGGAGGAGTTCAAGCGACGCACAAAGGAGACCGACGACCCCGAGGACCCCGAGGCGGTGCTCGACGACCTGGGTGTCGACCGGCACTGCTGTCGGCGGATGCTCGTCTCACACAAGGACCTCGTCGACATCGTCGCCCCGTATCAATAATGGTCAAGACAGACAACCGGTACGAACGGGCCCGTATCATCGGTGCACGAGCACTGCAGGTAGCGTACGGTGCGCCGGTGCTCGTGGAGACAGAGCAGACCGAACCGATCCTCATCGCCGCCGAGGAGTACGACCAGGACGTGTTGCCGTTCACGGTACACCAGGGTGGGCATCAGTGACACTGATCACGGATGTCGCGCTGCGGCGGGTGCTCGATTCCCGCGGTAACCCGACCGTCGAGGCGGACATCCGGACCGAAAACGGCGGGTTCGGTCGTGCGCGTGCCCCATCGGGTGCGAGCACCGGCGCGTTCGAGGCTGTCGAGCGGCCCGCCCGGGAGGCGATCGCCGCGGCACGGGAACAGGCGGTTCCCCGCCTCGTCGGCGAGGTGTACGCCGGTGACCAGCGCTCGGTCGACGCCGCACTCCGGGCCGCCGACGGGACCGACGACCTCTCGACGATCGGTGCGAACAGCGCCGTCGCGCTCTCGATGGCGGCCGCACACGCTGCCGCAGACGTGCTCGGTGCACCCCTGTTCCAGCACCTCGGCGGGACGTTCCGGGGCGACGGGTTCCCGGTTCCGCTGGGGAACGTCATCGGCGGCGGCGAACACGCCGCCGAGTCGACCGACATCCAGGAGTTCCTGGCGGCCCCCGTTGGCGCACCGTCCGTCGAGAAGGCGGTGTTCACCAACGCGGCGGTCCACGAGGCGGTGGGTGACCTGCTCGCCGACCGCGGTGTCGCCGCGGCAACGGGCGACGAGGGCGCGTGGGCACCCGCAATCGACGACAGTGAGGCTCTCTCCGTGCTCGCCGAGGCGGTCGAACTCGTCTCGGAGGATGTCGGCTTCGAGATACGGATCGGTCTCGACGTTGCCGCGGCGGAACTGTACGACGAGGGGGTCTACCGCTACAGCCACACGACGCGGGAGCTCGACGAGCAGATGGCGTACATCGCCGACCTGGTCGAGCGTCACAACCTCGTCTACGTCGAGGACCCGCTGACCGAGACGGAGTTCGAAGGGTTCGCGGAGCTGACCGAACAGGTCGGGGGTCACCCCTCTCCGAGGACCGGTGCCGGTGAGACGGGCACCCTTGTCTGCGGGGACGACCTGTTCGTGACGAATGTCGAGCGACTAACGAGAGGTATCGAACAGGGTGCGGCGAACAGCATCCTGGTCAAGCCAAACCAGATCGGAACGCTGACGGCCGCGTTCGACGCGACCGAGCGGGCCGTCGCGGCCGGGTACAGTCCGGTTATCTCCCACCGGAGCGGAGAGACCGAGGACACCACCATCGCCCACCTCGCTGTGGCGACCGACGCGCCGTTTATAAAAACGGGTACCGTCGGCGGCGAGCGAACGGCGAAACTGAACGAACTTATCAGAATCGAACACAACGCATGAGCGGAAACGAAAACAACGGTCTCGACGCGTCCGACGACGACGCGGAGACCGAGACGACAGCAGGACAGTCCGCCGAGGCCGACCTGGCCGAGGCCGAACAGAGCACGGGCGACACCGAACCGGAGGGTCTCGACGCCGAGGCCGTCGACCTCGACCCGGCAGCGCCCGAGGACGACACCGAGTCGGAGGAGGAAACAGACGACAGCGGGCCGTCTCTCGACGAGGACGTGATGCCCGACGAGGAGGCCGACCTGCTCATCCCGGTCGAGGACTACCTCGGTGCGGGTGTTCACATCGGTACCCAGCAGAAGACACAGGATATGGGCCGGTTCATCCACCGCGTCCGTACCGACGGTCTGTACGTGCTGGACGTGTCGATGACCGACGAGCGCATCCGGACGGCGGCGAACTTCCTGGCAGGCTACGACCCCGAGCAGATCCTGGTCGCCTCCTCGCGCCAGTACGGTCGGTTCCCGGCCGAGACGTTCGCCGACGCTGTCGGTGCGCGTGCCCGCACCGGCCGATTCATCCCCGGCACACTCACCAACCCCACCTACGACGGCTACATCGAACCGGATGCTGTCGTGGTGACCGACCCGATCGGTGACTCACAGGCCGTCAAGGAGGCCATCACGGTCGGTATCCCGGTTATCGCGATGTGTGACTCGAACAATACCACGAGCAACGTCGACCTCGTGGTCCCCACCAACAACAAGGGCCGCAAGGCGCTGTCGGTGGTCTACTGGCTGCTCGCGAACGAGACGCTCGATCACCGCGGTGCTGACTCCTTCTACGCGCTCGAGGACTTCGAGAGCGAGCTGTGAACCCCGACCCGACCCGACACGGTAGTCGTTAGATACCGGAGACCGGATCTCCCGCTCGTGCCCGTAGGGCACACCAGACAGCGACGGTACTGTGCATACTAAGAGCACTGGGCACAGCGCTCGGTGGCACTCGCGTCTTGACCACGCTATCGGTGCGGTCGTATCGGGCAGTCCAACCGGTGTGTGGTTAGTTCGAAGGGTTTATTGACGCTCTTGGCCATTTCCTGATACGAACACCAATGTCAGAGAAGCCAGCCACGATGTACCGGGACCTCGACAAGCCCGCGTACACGCGTCGGGAGTACATAACGGGTATCCCGGGGTCGAAGGTCGCACAGAATATAATGGGTGACCGACACAAGGAACCGGAGGAGTATCCGGTACAGATATCACTGATGGTCGACGAGAGCGTCCAGATACGGCACGGTTCGCTGGAGTCCTCGCGGCTGTCGGCGAACCGTCACCTCATCAGAGAGCTCGGTGAGGGGAACTACCGGATGATCCTCCGGAAGTTCCCACACCAGGTGATCCGGGAGAACAAACAGGCGACCGGGGCCGGTGCGGACCGTGTCTCCGACGGGATGCGCCAGTCGTTCGGAAAGATCGTCGGCACCGCCGCGCGCATCCACGCCGGCGAGCGTCTGTTCACCGCGTACTGTGAACTCGACCAGGCTGACGCCGTGAAGGAGGCCTACCGGCGAGCCTACAACAAGATCTCACCGCCCTGTACCGTCCGCGTCGAGCGTGGCGAGGAAGACCTCATCGCCTGAACCCCCACAGTCCGTTTCT
>KE356579.1:1587847-1590179 GCA_000416085.1 halophilic archaeon J07HX64
ACCGATTGAACGACGACGCATCCTCGAACATGGAGCTCATGTCGGTGACCGAGGAGGTGTCCCAGGCCCCGATGTCCCGATTGAACGACTCCGCACCGGAGAATATGAAACGCATAGAGGTGACCGAGGAGGTGTTCCAGGAGCCGATATCCTGGTTGAACGACGACGCACCAGAGAACATGGCACTCATATCGGTGACCGAGGAGGTGTTCCAAGAACCGATGTCCTGATTGAACGACGACGCATCCTCGAACATGGAGCTCATGTCGGTGACCGAGGAGGTGTTCCAGGAGCCGATTGACCGATTGAACGACGATGCACCAGAGAACACGGAGTTCATGTCGGTGACAGAGGAGGTGTTCCAGGAGCCGATTGACCGATTGAATGAATCCGCATTCAAAAACATACTGCGCATAGTGGTGACCGAGGAGGTGTTCCAGTCGCCAATCGACTGATCGAACGATGTCGAACTGGAGGCCCTACCCGCAAACATCTGGCTCATATCGGTGATCGAGGACGTGTTCCACGACCCGATTGACCGATTGAACGACTCTGCCTCGAAAAACATACCGGACATGTCCGTGACCGAAGAGGTATTCCAGTCGCCGATGGGTCCGTTGAACGACGACGCATCCTGGAACATCTGAGACATACTTGTGACGTTGGCCAGTCGTGGTGTGTCGTCGGCCCCGTATTCGAGGTTTGTCGCTCCCGCGAACGCACCCTCGAACGATTCCCAGTTGATATTGCCCCACTGTTCGATTGCCTCTATCTTCGGCTGGTCGGACTGCGGACCATCGGAGAAGTCGAATGGGTACCGCAGATGCGGGAACTGACCGGTGATGTTCACGTAATAGGTGCCCGGTTGCCCGAAATTGATTGTGTAGTCGCCGGTGAGTCCTGTCTCGTTGCCCGCCAGCGGTCCGCCATCGACCGATTGCCACGAGACGTTGTAATCAAACTGTCCCGCGCCCGTGCTGATCAGGAACGACGTGTCGTTTGTCTGGCCGTCTAGCGTCGTATCGACCGTCAGCGAGAACGGCTCCTCCTCGTCGGTGCTCGGGTCCTCGGCGACAGCAGTTCCTGCGACGAACGTGATTGCGCACAGGACCAGCATCAGCGCAACCCCGGCCCGCACGAACTGTCTCGTCATCCGAGGCCACCACAGACACACGCCGGGGCAGTATTCGGCTGGTGTCGCCTGCAGGCACCTGCCCCCGTGGCTGGGCCAGACACGCTGGCATCCTCACGTCCCACGAGACTGGATTCAGCCTTCGCCGTCCCTGCGGGAACACGCGAGTTGCCCAGCCAGAGCGCTCCGAGGTGGCCGCTCCGGGGCGTCACCACGGGTCCCTGCGACTGGTCACCCGCTCCAAAGGAGTTTGCCTCGCTCCTCCGGAGGAGATGTCGCCGCTCGAGCGACCGTTCTGTGAGACATACCGTCGGTTCTGCGTCGGTCGGTCCCCACCCTCTGCACGTATCATATGTCGTGATAGATTCGTGTTTGACTCTATGAAAATAAAAGTTACTAAGTTCTGAACTGACGAACTCCGTTGAGGTCGTTCACTGTCAAGACACTCCGGGTCGCCGGTGACGGCCCGCCGGTTGTCGTCGACGAAAGCGGCCGCCCGGCGGTGGAGCGGGTCCTCGCCAGAGTTGAGTCGCGCGCGCCCGGGACGAACTCCCATTCCCGACAGTCGGACGACAGACACCCATGTATGCTTATCTGAGTAAGCACACGTGGCTACCGTCTGTCCCGGGTCGCGCGCTTTTTTTACTAAAGTAATCACCCCGAGACCCGGAGAGTTGCCACCCACGAGAGTCGGTCAAACCAGTGGGTCCATGTGATGACTGCAAACTCACCGAGACCCCGGAGCGTCGGCCCCGCGTGTCGGTCAACCCCACTGGGGTCATGGGATTGAACGAGAGTCACCGAGACCCCAGCGAGTCGGTCAAAGGTGGGGTGCATGAGGTTTGATGTTCAGAAACGCCGCTCCGGGGGGCATTGGTGTCAAGACCCCCCCGTTCATCAGGTCGGTCTGAGAAACGCCGCGAGAACGCAGACTAGCCGGTTCGGGTGCCCGCCGGACCACCGTCTAACCAGGAGGGGTGTGAAAACAGTTCCCGGTCGGTAGCCGGCCCCCTCGCTGAGGTGTCCTGGTCGGTACGAGTAGCGGCCGCCAGGGCGTTCGCCAAATGTGGCGAACGGCGGTCGGCCCCCACTCAGGAGGCTAAGATGGTGCACACGTGAGACTGGTGTCTGACCCCACTCCCGCTGCGGGAGTGCGGGGCTATGAGAGGGTGTGGTCGGAGTCACATCTACGACCCCCTA
>KE356579.1:1590199-1592732 GCA_000416085.1 halophilic archaeon J07HX64
TGTTGGTCACTCGCCGCCCCCGTCGCGCCAGTAGTCAACAGTGCGATAGGAGATATAGAGCAATGCATTGAGAACGCCAATTATCACAAATATGCCGCCGAGTTGTGTGAAGACTCGCTCAAAGGTAGTCGTGAATTCAGTCACACCGTATCTGAAAAAAGCACCAAACGCAGCCCAGATAATGAGGATTGCCGCGATACGGGCACCGTCCGCAACGTAGTCTGTGAGAGGCTGTGGTTCTGGAGGGGAGGGCATTGCGTGCGTATGCGACTGTAGCAGCAGTATGGTAAAGTCCCACCGATCCCACTCCCGCACACAATATATAAGAGACAGTATGAGTCGGGGTCCCGTCTCTGTTGATCACTCGCCGCCACCCTCGCGCCAGTAGATGGTACGGAGAGGGATTCTGATGAACGTGGCGTCGGTTTCGCTGGCGACAGCTGGCCTGAGTACCCGGCCACGACATCACATCCCCTCTGCTATATCTTTCAGCGCCGACGGCACCAGCACGAACCCGACCGCTGCCGCCGCATAAAACACCGCCTGGTCGACCCAGAACAGATGGTCGAGGTAAAAGTACGTTACAAACACCAGTGTCGCGGCCTGCAGAGAGCCGAGCCCCCATCGAACGTCAGCCCGCCCGAGTAGCGTCGTCTGTTCTCTCGGTGTGTCGAAATCGTCCATACAGGTAACTCGTGCGGGAAGCGGTTAAATTGGCCGTGGGCTCTCACATCGAGAGAACACTCGCCCCGAAGTAAGTTGAGTCCATTTCCCAGGATGCTGGCAGAGTGAGGGTCGATGACCTGGTGATGGTGTTCACAGTGGGTCACATGAGAGCACACTCACAGCTAACGTTTGTTAGATAGACCTGTGCTATCAGACCGTGTCCCCCCAAGCTTAGCCAGTCGCCCGTATGCAACGGCTCGCCGACGCGCTCATGCTGGGCTCGCTCGCTCTCTACCTCCTCACGATGCTCACGTTCGCGGTTGCTCTGTTAGTCATGCTGTAACCGGTGGTCGGCTGTGGTCCCCGGATGTCGAACCACGAGGGGCGCTCGTCAAAGTCGTCGCTCTCTTTTGATGACGCCACTGTCGACGCGGCGCCGCCCGCTCGTACGAGCGGACCGACCAGTACGAGAACTATTGTTTCTGATCTCGAAACAGCGCTCTCTGAGTTATGTACTATCGGATGAAACAGTGAGACATACAGTCCAACACAGAACAAATCGGTTCTGGGTCCCCCCGAGCAAAAGTTCACAACCTCTATATTGTTCTCAATCAAATCGCAAAAACCCAATGTCTGATACGCCGGAGGAGAGTTCGACACGCACCGACGCAGAGCCAACACGGCGCCGTGTCTTGCAAGCTACGGCTGGCGCACTCGCCGTCGGTGCGGTCTCCGGGCACGGGGCCGCACAGTCACAGGCGACTGGACCCACTGTCTACGTCGGATCTCCCGACGGGGCACTGCATGCGGTGGATACAACGACGGGCGAACAGGAGTGGGCATTCACCCAGCCGTCGTTTATCGCCTCGTCGCCGACGGTGGTGAATGGGACCGTCTACGTCGGGTCTCAAGAGGATGATGGTGCGAACCTCTCGGGAACACTGCATGCGGTGGATGCGGCAACCGGCAGCCAGGAGTGGGCGTTCACCCAACCCTCCCGACGGGTCGAGTCATCGCCGACGGTGGTGGATGAGACCGTCTATGTCGGGTCTCACGACACGAACCTGTACGCGGTGGACGTGGCGACGGGCACCCAGGAGTGGGCGTTCACCGAGCCGTCTGGCCCCGTCCCGTCGGCGCCGACGGTGGTGGATGGGACCGTCTATGTCGGGTCGTCGGGTCGAAGAGCCCTGTATGCGGTGGATGCGGCAACCGGCAGCCAGGAGTGGGCGTTCACCGAGCCGTCCAACAGTGTCCAGTCGTCACCGACGGTGGCCGATGGGACCGTCTATGTCGGGGCTAATGAAGGACCTGCAGACGGGGCGCTGTATGCGGTGGATGCGGCAACCGGCGGCCAGGAGTGGACGTTCACCCAGCCGGTCACCTCGTCACCGACGGTGGTGAACGGGACCGTCTACGTCGGGTCTAACGCGCTGTATGCGGTGGATGCGGCGACGGGCACCCAGGAGTGGGAGTTCACCGAGCCGTTCGGCGCTATCAGGTCGTCGCCGACGGTGGTGGATGAGACTGTCTACGTCGGTGGAGAGACGACGCTGTATGCGGTGGATGCGGCGACTGGGAGTCAGAAGTGGGCGTTCACCCAGCCCTCCGGGCGGGTCGGTATATCGTCATCGACGGTGGCCGACGGCACCGTCTATGTCGGGTCCGACGACGGAAGGCTGTATGCGGTGGACGCAGCAACCGGCAGCCAGGAGTGGGCGTTCAGTCCGCCGTCCGGCTCTCTCAACGAAATCCTCTCGTCGCCGACGGTGGTTGACGACACTGAGAGCGGCGACAGTATCGGGTCGCGTGTGATGCTGGGAACGCTCGGGCATCGTGGGGACCGAGCCGACCGGGTGACGACTGG
>KE356579.1:1594129-1598670 GCA_000416085.1 halophilic archaeon J07HX64
GGTCGTCTGAGTGGTCGCGTGACGGAGCCGGTTCCGGACGTCGTACAACCTGCACGCGTCCTCGTCGTGTAGCAGCCGGTAGGCGACCGAGTGCCGGAGCACGTGCGGCGTCACGTCGACGGGGTCACCTCGTCGCCCGGCGATTGTGTGCGGGCGGACCTCGGCGCGGTCGGCGAGCGACTGGATAACCTGCCGGACGGCCTCGGTGGTCAGACGGTCCGCCTGCCGACTGGGGAAGACCGCCGGTGACTCTTTCCAGCGGTTCCCCAGGTACGACCGGAGTCGGGCCGGCGTGTCGTATGTGGCCTCGTCGACGCCGAGCCGAACCTCGGTGTAGGTCGGCGAGCGGTCGGTCGGGTAGTCTTTCTGTATGCCTGCCGGGACGGACAGGTACGGCTCCTCCTCCTCAAGGTGGAGAAACTCGGTTTCGAGTGCGACGAGTTCCCCGACACGGAGGCCGGTATCGTACAGCGTCGCGACGATCGCCTCGTTCCGGTCGCGGAGGTACGCCGGCGTGTCGCCGCGGTACGGTCCTGGAGTTCGTCGACGACGGCGGCCTGTGTCTCGGTCGCGAGCCACTGGCGGTATACAACGGGTCGCCGACGCGTTCATAGTGGCCTCGCTCTCTCCCTCCTCACGGTGTTCGCGCTCGCGGTTGTCCTGTTCGTCGTGCTGTAACCGGCGCGTCGACTGCGGTCCCTGGACGTCCAACCCAGGAGGTACCAGCTCCTCGTTGGGAAGGAAGCGACCGAGGTCGGACTGGCGGCGGTGGTCCCGGTTCTGAAGCTCGACGAGACAACAGGCGTGGTCGTCGGTCCAGTCGGCGGGCTCCGGAACGGGGACGACTAGCCAACCGGCGCCGCCGCGCACACTCATACTCAGATGATCGACAGGTTGGTCGGTGGTGAGCGAGGTGCACGTCTCGAGCACGTGCTCTGTCGTGTCCGCCCCGACCGGGAGGAGCACGTGAGCGGTTATCGCCCGGAACTCGACGTCCAAGTACGGCTCTATCTCGGCGTAGAACGCCTCCGTCGGAGGTCCGTCACACCGCCGGTGGTGTCGGGAGTATCGGCCGCGTCGGGTGGACACATCGAGAGAGACGAGAGGAAGATCCCGAGACAATCGAGAGACACCCCGTCTCGGGGTCGAACGAGGTCACCAGACCACCGCCGACGAGCGCGTCGAACAACTGGTCCGACCAGGGTCGACCGGTAAACGGAATCCCAGTTTCCCTACCACCGTGGACCCAGGGCGTGCGCCGATAGCGCGAAACCGTGCGTTCGCGTCGCCGTACCCCGGGATGGCCGGTTCACACTCCGGGTCGAGTCTGAGCGGGTTCCGTTGGCGGTCTGTGACGTACTCCACGGCGGTCCTATCGGCGATTTCACAGGGCATCCTTTCGATTTCACACGACACACCCGGAGGGGTCGGTCATCCGGAGGGGTAACATTCTATATCGTTGGAACGTAAGTTCGGATATGCAGTTCGACCCAGAGCAGACCGCGGTCGTGGTCGTCGACATGCAGAACGGGTTCTGCCACCCGGACGGGAGTCTCCACGCGCCGGGGAGCGAGGCGGCAATCGAACCCTGCACGCGGTTGGTCGACCGCGCCCGAGAGGCAGGTGCGAGTGTCGTCTTCACCCGGGATGTTCACCCACCAGAGCAGTTCGACGACAACCAGTACTACGACGAGTTCGACCGCTGGGGCGAGCACGTCGTCGAGGGCTCCTGGGAGACAGAGCTCGTCGAAGGGCTCGCATCGCGCGAGGGGGAACTGGTCGTGGTCAAACACACGTACGACGCCTTCTATCAGACCGAACTCGAGGGCTGGCTCGACGCCCACGGGGTGACCAATCTCCTCTTTTGCGGGACGCTGGCGAACGTCTGTGTACTGCACACAGCCGGGAGTGCGGGGCTGCGTGACTATCGGCCGGTGCTCGTCGAGGATGCCATCGGCTACATCGAGGAGGGTGACCGTGAGTACGCGCTGGACCACGCCGGCTGGCTGTTTGGTCAGGTGACGACACTCCCGGAGCTCGGGTTCAGCATCGAGTGAGAACGGAGGTCGGTCAGCCGAGGGTTTCGGCGGTCCGGTCGGCCCACTCGACGGCGTAGGCGGCGCCGTGTTCACGGTAGAGTTCGGCGTCGAGGGCGTCGAAGGGTGCGGGCAGTTCGCCGGCGTGTTTGACAGCACTACAGGCCAGTTCCGCTGCGTCACCAACAGATGTCTGTCCGCGGGCGAGCGCGCCCGGAAGATCGGCGAGGCGGCCTTCGAGTCGCTCGCCGGCGTCGAACCAGGTGTCGAACAGCGGTTCGTCCAGGTTGGCGAATCTGTCGCGGGTTTCCAGTCCGAGGTAGGCGTCGTAGCAGGCCGCCGCAACCTGGTAGGTCCCGACGGGGTCGAGCACGTCGGCGAACGCCGCCGCGAACGCCGGGTACTGGTCGCCAAAGAACTCGATGAACTGCTCGGGTTCGCCCGTTCCGACCTGCACGAGCGCCTCGGCGAGGAGGAAATCGGCAAACGCGTCGGGGGTCTCACCGAGTCGCTTCTTGCAGAGCACGACCGGCGGGTCGGTCTGGCGGGTCCAGGCGACACTGCCGTCGCCGGGCATCCCGATAGTAAAGTCGGGTCCGGCGTAGCGGTCGAGCACCGCCGGCGCGTCCGGCGGGAGCCAGTCGTCCGGGCAGGAAAACGGGTCCAGCGAGTCGACGAGCAGCCCCAGTTCCTCGGCCTGTGCGGTCGGTAACGTCTCGAAGTCGCGTTCGACATCCAGAACCAGCGCGTCTGGAGCGTGTTCCTCGTGGACCGCGGCAACCGGGTCGGAGAGACTGTGATCGGTGAACATCAGATGAGGAGTGTGCTGTCGAACAGCGCGGCGCCCGGACGCAGCGACACCGCGAGTGTTCCCGCGACGATTCCTGTTACTGTACTCATACACGAGGGTTGGGCTGTCGAAGGCAAAAAGCCTCAGATTTCGGGCGCTCGGAACAGGTGACCGGGGGTCAGATTGTTGTCCGGTCGGGGGAGCAGAGGTCGTCGTCCGACAGTATCAGTCGGTGTTGTCGGGCCCGGGGTACGGGTCGTCGTGGAGACTCTCGTAGAGGCTGGCGGGGTCGAACAGGCGGGCGAACGCGTCGGGCGGGCGGATACTGAGTGCGGTATAGGGCTGAACAGAGAGGTTGGTGTGCGCGGTTGCGAGGTCGGGGTCGAACGTCAGCAGGTGTGCGGCGTCACCGCGGTAGGCAGAGGCCAGTCCGGGGTGGTCCCCCGATGGGTGCGATACCGCGACACGCTCGGTTTCGGCCAGCGCGCGCCAGTCCTCTGCGAGGGAGTCTGTGGCGAGCGTGGCGATGACCGCGACGGCGTCCGCGAGCAGCGCGTCACTCGCCAGCAGTTCGACCCAGGAGTGCCGTCGGACCTGCCCCAGCGCCTCGCGAGCGGGTCCGTCGGCGAGCACGTCGGCGGCCAGCACGTCGGCGTCGGCGACGACCCGCGCCGGGTTCGCCTCTCCGTCCGCGCTCATTGCTCGCGCCGGTTCGCAAGCGCCTCGCGTATCTCCTCGACCGTCGGTTCGTGCTCCACGCGCTCAAACAGCGTCTCCCAGTCCATATCTGAGGGTAGGTGGGGCCACGCAAAAAGCCTCTGACACCGGTCGTACATGCGTCTGACGGGTGTTTAACACCATTCGGTGACAGCTATCGGGTGGGCGCGGACTATCACCCTCGTTTCGAAATCCCCATTCCTCCCACAGGACGCGCCCACCCCGCTCTCTCGGCGGTTCACTCCGGTTAGTCCAGCATGGGAAGATACTTGAGCGGCGACACCCCATAATGTAGATATGACCAACTACAGAGTGACTGGTCGCTGGGAGACTCCGGAGGGATGGCAGAGCTTCGAGACAGAACTCGATGCCGAGAACGAGAGTGTGGCCGTCGAGCACACGTACGCCGAGTTCGGCTCGCGACACGGGCTCAAGCGCAGACAGATCGAGATTCAGGAGGTGGCACAATGAGTCTCGGTGGCGGCGGTGGCGGCGGACAGATGCAGGAGCTCGCCGCACAGCTCGAAGAGCTCGAGGAGCATCAAGAGGCGATCGAGGCGGAGATCCAGCGTCTGCAGACCGAGAAACAGGAGATGAACGAGGCGATCGAGGCGATCAACGATCTCGAGAGCGGGGCGACGGTGCAGGTGCCGCTGGGCGGCGGCGCGTTCGTGCGCGCAGAGGTGCAGGATATCGACGAGATAACGGTCACTCTCGGGGCCGACTACGCGGCCGAACGTGAACAGGACGGTGCGGTCGACACACTCGAGTCGAAACGGGGCACTCTCGACGACCGTATCGACGAACTCCGTTCGGACGCCGCCGAGATCGAGAGCGAATCCGAGGAACTCGAACAGCGCATCGAGCAGGCACAGGCACAGCAGATGCAGCAACTCCAGCAGCAACAGAACGAGTAGTCCCGATGTTCGACGGACTAAAGGACAAGCTCAGCAGCTTCACGAGGACACCGAGGAAGATGTCGACGTCGAACCCGAGGG
>KE356579.1:1599623-1601824 GCA_000416085.1 halophilic archaeon J07HX64
GTAATCTCCCACGAGCAGGGCTCGGACCCGGCTGCGGTGATCTACGACGCCGTCGAGTATGCCGAGGCAAACAACGTGGATGTCGTGCTCGGGGATACGGCAGGTCGTCTGCACACCAGCAGCGGTCTGATGGACCAGTTGGCGAAGATAGACCGCGTCATCGAGCCCGACATGACGCTGTTCGTCGACGAGGCGGTCGCGGGCCAGGATGCGGTCAACCGTGCCAGCGAGTTCGACGACACCTCCAACATCGACGGGACGGTGCTCACGAAGGCTGACGCCGACACGCAGGGTGGTGCCGCGATCTCCATCGCACACGTCACGGGCAAACCGATTCTCTTTCTCGGTACCGGACAGGACTACAACGACATAGAGCGGTTCGAACCCGAGCGTATCGTCGACTCACTGCTCGGCGAGTGACTCACAGACTGCTGACAGTGTCTCCGCTCGCTTCTTGACAGGTGAGTTACAAACTATCGATGGTGTCTCGTCTCCCGCTGCTCGGAGACCCCGGTCCCGGCAGGATCATACGCACGTGTGAACGTCTCATCCGTCCAGTGTGAGCGGTGTAGGTGCACTAGCGGCCCCCGGGGCGACAGCACCGTGTTCGCCCGGCACAGATCACACCGACAGCAGTCTCCCGGCGTGACACGGTGAATCAGGCGTCGAGTTCCCCGAAGAGGTCGTCGAGCTCCGTCTCGAACGCGTCGGCCAGCAGGCGTGGTTCGGGGAGCAGGTTGGCATCGGCGGCGATACCGACCCTGACGGTCCCGTTGTAACTGATGATGCTGATGCCGAGCCCCTGGCCGTTTGCCTGCGGTACCCAGACTATCATGTCGCCGATCTCCTTTCCGGCGAACTCCGCACCTCCGACCGGGCCGGGGACGTTCGTCACGATGCCGGTCGCCACATCCTCGAGCACACCTATCAGATACTGCTGGACAGACTCCGGAACGTAACCACCCACGTCGAGTAGCTTGTACATCAGGAACGCCTCGATACCTACCCTCTGGAGGTCCATCCGCTCGCGGACCAGTTCGATCCGTCTATCAAGGTCCCGGATCCCGACCGGAACCGGGAGAAAGACGAACCCGAAGTAGTTGCCCAGCGACTCGGTGCGCTCGGCCATCGGTCTGAGATTGACCGGGACCGTCCAGCGCAGTTCGAGCCCTGCCGTGTCCTCGCCGCGGTCCTCGAGCACGCGTCGGATTGCACCGGCGGTTGCCGCCAGGAATATGTCGTTTACTGTCGCGTCGTGGGCGGCCCCGACCGCTTTCACCCGCGAGATATCGATCCGCCGGGTCCAGGCAGCCCGCTTTGTCGGACCGAGTTCACCGGTCAGCGACGTGTCCGGGTCGTCGGACATCGTCAGCAGGTCGTAGCCCGTCCTCACCGCACGGGCGGCTGTTTTTACCGTTCCGAGTAGGCCCGACCCTGTTATCTCTCGGTCCATCGGGTCCTCGCTGTCTGTGCCACCCTCGTCGTCGTGTCCACGGTCCGGCCCTGCCGTGTCGCTCGAACTGTCCGCCTGTTCGGACTCGGCGCTGCCCCTGTTTTTCTCTCCGGGTTCGACAGGGTGGGAGCTCCGGTCGGCACTGTCCCTGCCTTCCTCCGGTTCGGGTGGCGGGGAGGCAGAGACACCGCTGATGGGGAACTCCAGTTCGTCGGGGTTGTCCACCAGCCCGAGCATCACGTACAGCAGCGCGAACCCGTCGCCGACACTGTGGTTGATACGGACCACCGCGGCGTTCCCGTCGTCCGGCCCGACGTTGTCGACCAGAGAGACCTCCCAGAGGGGCCGGGACTCGTCGAGCGGCCGGCTCATCAGCGTGCCGACGAACTGTTCGAACGTCGACTTGTCGGCCGGCTCCGGCAGCGCGATGTTGTAGACGTGATTGTGGATGTCGAACTGGTCGACCGGTTCCCAGTAGGGCCACAGCAGTCGGCGTTTCTGGCCGCCGACACGGTGCTTGAACCGGTCGAACCTGAGCAGACGCTCCTCCAAGCGGATGCACAGCTCCTCGTAGCCCACCGCTTCCTCGAAGACCAACACCCCGGTTATGACTATCAGGTTGTTCGTCGTCCCCATCCGCCGCCAGGCGTTGTCCGCCCCCCAGAGGGGTTCGCGCTCTGCCATGCTGACTGCCGTTTGTTCTCCGTACCGCGACAAAAAACTTCTGAGGCTCCCGCGCGGGCTCCCC
>KE356579.1:1601844-1605648 GCA_000416085.1 halophilic archaeon J07HX64
CGTCGACACAGCTCCGGGCGCCGCTGTCGGGTTCCACAGACTGTGTACCTGGTGCTAATGCGGGTGTGCTCGAGGCGCGAGCATCGTCACCCCGGCGTTACGTTCATTGTACCCCGTCACGTACGTGTGGGTAGATGAGGCGCGACCAGTTCACAGCGGCCGTCCAGGATCTTAGTAGTGACTCCCCGACTATCGATATCGTGTACGATGGCCCCGAAGACGAACTCGACAACCGACTCCGGGAAGAGGGTGAACCGCTGACAGCCACGGATCTCGATGCCGCGTTCCGGCTCCTCGCATCGTCCGAAGCCGGCGAGAGCACTGCGAGTGAGGGGGTGTTCAGCCTCACGAACCGGCTGACAGGTGCGTATCTGCTCGAAGTAAATATCGACGCCGACAGGATGCGGGAACTCGTTGCCGCCGCCCGAGAGGTCGACGACGACGCACGATACCGGATCCGTATCCGTATCGACAGAGACGAGTCCGTTATCTACGAGATGAGCGCTCTGTTTGTCTACAACAGCGAGGGCAAACTGCTCCGCCAGCGTAGCCTCATCCCGAGCGGCGTCGAACTGTAGGCCGACACGACCGGTCGGCCGCGCCAGCCCATCACCAAAACAAAGTGATTCTGCGCCCGATCCCGAGGCGACAAGAGGACTCTGTCGACGGGGAGTTCCGGGGAACTGCTCTCCCCAGGTGAGAACACACACTGTTTTGACCTCGAGATGACTACAATGGTCAATGAACACCCGACAGACGTTCGACGCGTGGGCCGAGTCCGGAAAGGACCGTGGGATGGAGCAACGACACTGGGCGACCGCGAAACACGCCCTCGCACAGATGCCCGTCGAACAGGGCGACAGAGTGGTCGACCTGGGCACCGGGTCGGGTTACGCTCTCAGAGCGCTCAGAGAGACACAGAACACAGGACAGTCTGTCGGTCTCGACGGTTCGACGGAGATGGTCCGGAACGCGGACGACTACACCGACGACAGACCTGTCGGGTACGTGACCGGAGATTTCCACCACCTGCCGTTCGCGGCCGACAGTGTCGACCACGTCTGGAGTATGGAGGCGTTTTACTACGCCGAGCGGCCGGTCGAGGTGCTGCGAGAGATACGCCGGATTCTGTGTCCCGGTGGCACGTTCTTCTGTGCGGTGAACTTCTTCGAGGAGTCGACACACACCCACGGCTGGCAGGACAACCTGGACATCGAGATGCAGCTCTGGAGCCACGAGCAGTACCGTGAGGCGTTCCGGGAGGCCGGCCTCCACGTTGCCAGTCAGGACACCATCCCCGACCGCGAGACCGAGATTCCGCCCGCGGAGACGTTCCCGACAGCCGAGTGGGAGAGCCGCGAGGCGATGGTCGACCGTTACCGTGTTCACGGCACGCTCCTGACTGTCGGCGTCGCACCGTGAACAGGTCGTATGCCCGTGACAACCGGGGTGTGACCGGGGTTAGTCGTCGCCGGCGCGTGTCGCCTGCTCGCGCTCGGCGACATCCGCAGCCGTGCCGGACCGCGGCCCTTCGAGCTCGATATCGGGCAGCAGGTCACGGAGATACTGTCCGGTGTGGGACGCGTCGGTCTGTGCCACCTCCTCGGGCGTGCCGGCCGCGACCACGTCCCCGCCGTGCTCACCACCCTCCGGACCGAGGTCGATTACCCGGTCGGCGTTTTTGACGAGGTCGAGTTCGTGCTCGATGACGACGACGGTGTTGCCCTCGTCGGTGAGCCGGTGGAGCACGTCGACGAGTTTGCGCTCGTCCTCGGGGTGGAGGCCGGTCGTCGGTTCGTCGAGCAGGTACAGCGTCTCACCGGTGTCCTTTTTACCGAGTTCCTCCGCGAGTTTGACCCGCTGAGCCTCGCCACCCGAGAGTGTGGTCGAGGGCTGGCCGAGCCGCATGTAGCCCAGACCGACATCCTTCAGTAGTTTGAGTCGCCGGCTGAGTTGGCGGTGGCTCTCGAAGAAGGCGTGGGCCTCCCTGACACTCATGTCGAGCACATCGGCGATTGTCTTTTCTTTGAACTCCACCTCCAGTGTCTCGTCGTTGTACCGGGCACCGTCACACTCCTCACAGGGAACCTGTACGTCCGAGAGAAAGTTCATGTCGATAGTGACTGTCCCCTGACCGCCACACTCCTCACAGCGCCCGCCTTTCACGTTGAACGAGAACCGGCCTTTCTTGTAGCCGCGCCGGTTCGAGAGGTTCGTCCCGGCGAACAGCTCCCGCACGTAATCAAACACGTTCGTGTACGTCGCGGGGTTCGAACGCGGGGTCCGGCCGATCGGTGACTGGTCTATCAGCCGCACCGTCTTTATCTGGTCGACCCCCTCGATGGTGTCGTGCTCGCCGGGGTCGACACTCCTGTTGTCGTTCATCTCGCGGGCCAGCCCCTTGTACAGCACCTCGTGCATCAGGGTGGATTTGCCCGACCCCGAGACACCCGTGATGGCGGTGAACATCCCGAGCGGGATGTCGACGTCGAGGTCCCGCAGGTTGTGCTGGCGGGCACCGCGGATCGTCAGCGCACCGTCGGGCTCCCGGCGTGTCTCCGGGACAGGGATAGAGCGACGGCCGGCGAGGTAGTCGGCGGTGACACTCTCCTCGCTGTCGAGCACGTCCTGTAGTGAGCCGTCTGCCACCACCTCGCCGCCGCGTTTCCCCGGTCCCGGTCCCATGTCGACGATGTTGTCTGCCCGGCGCATCGTCTCGGTGTCGTGTTCGACCACCACCAGCGTGTTGCCGATATCGCGCAGCTCCTCCAGTGTGTCGAGCAGACGGTCGTTGTCGCGCTGGTGGAGCCCGATGGAGGGCTCGTCGAGCACGTACAGCACGCCGACGAGTCCGGAGCCGATCTGTGTGGCCAGCCGGATACGCTGGCTCTCCCCGCCGGACAGCGTCGACGCCTCGCGGTCAAGCGTGAGGTACTCCAGTCCCACCTCGCACATGAACCCCAGGCGTGCGCGAATCTCCTTGAGTATCTCCTCGGCGATCTTCGTGTCGCGCTCGTTGAGGTTGGCTTCCATCCCCTCGAAGTGGGCCAGGGCGTCGCCGATTGACATCCGGTTGACCGCGGTGATGGCGGTGTCGTCCACCAGCACCGCGCGCGACTCCGACTTCAGGCGCGTCGCGTCACAGGCCGGGCAGGTGGTGACGGCCATGTACTCCTCGATATGGTCGCGGGCGCGGTCGCTGTCGGTCTCGACGTGGCGGCGTTCGAGGTTGTTGATGACGCCCTCGAAACGCTCGGTCTTCTCCCGGGTGCCGTTTTTCGTCGTCCACTCGAAGTGGACGAGCCTGTCGGTCCCGTAGAGGAACTGTCGCCGTATCTCGGGGTCGAGCTGCTCGAAAGGGGTGTCCAGGCCGACGCCGAAGTGTTCGGCGACGTTGTCGAGCTGCCGGGAGTAGTAGGTCCGGTTGTAGCTCCAGGGCTCGAAGACGTGTTTGAGCGGCTTGCTCGGGTCTTGGACGACGAGGTCCTCGCTGACCTCCTTCGTCGAGCCGATTCCCTCACACTCCGGACAGGCGCCGTGTGGGGAGTTGAACGAGAACGACCGGGTCTCTATCTCGGAGATATCGATACCACAGAAGGTACAGGCGAGCTCCTCGGAGAACTCCACGACGAGGCGGTCGTCGGTCCCAGTGTCGTCCTCAGTCCCGTCTGCGCTGGCATCGGTGTCGGCGAGGTCGCCGGTCGAGCGAGCGGTCGCGCCGCCGACCGCCGCGGCCGCGTCCGCCGGCGGGTCCGGTAGGACGAGCTTCAGGATTCCGTTGCCCTCTTCGAGGGCAGTCTCGAC
>KE356579.1:1605668-1609658 GCA_000416085.1 halophilic archaeon J07HX64
TGTCGGTCTCGACGTGACGCCGCTCCAGATTGGGGATGACACCCTCGAATCGCTCGGTTTTCTCCCTGATACCGTTTTTTGTCCGCCACTGGAAGTGGACCTGCCTGTCGGTCCCCCAGAGAAACTGCCGCTGTACCCCCGGGTCCAGCTCCTCGAACGGTGTTTCGAGCGAGACACCGAAGTGCTGGGCCACGTTGTCGAGCTGCCGGGAGTAGTAGGTCCGGCTGTAGCTCCAGGGCTCGAAGACGTTTTTCAGCGGCTTCGAGGGGTCCTGTATCACGAGGTCCTCGCTCACCTCCTTTGTCTCGCCGATCCCCTCACACTCGGGGCAGGCCCCGTGTGGGCTGTTGAACGAGAACGAGCGTGTCTCGATTGCGCTGATGTCGATACCACAGTGCGTGCAGGCGAGCTCCTCGGAGAACTCGACGACCCGCCGGTCCTCGTCGGTCCCGCCGCCGCCGGTGACCGCGTCGCCCTCCTCCCCGGAGGGGTCGTCCCCCGAGAGGTCGCCGGTCGAGCGCGCCCGCGTCCCACCGACACCCAGTTCCGCCGGCGGGTCCGGGAAGCTGACCTTCAGCACACCGTCGGCCTCCTCCAGAGCCGTCTCGACGGAGTCGGTGACCCGGGAGCGTTCCGAGGCCGAGAGCTTCACACGGTCGACCACCACGTCGACTGTGTGGTCGTAGTTCTCGTCGAGGTCGGGCCGCTCGACTGTGAGGTCGTAGCGCTCGCCGTCCACCTCGACGCGGGTGTACCCCTCGCTCACGAGGTCGTCGAACAGCTCCTCGAACGCCCCCTTCTGGTCGCGCACCACCGGCGCACACAGTTCCGCGCGGGTCCCCTCCGGGGCCGCGAACAGTCGACGCACCATCTGCTGGGCGCTCTGGTCGTCGACGTGACGGCCACACTCCGGGCAGTGCGGTGTCCCGACGCGGGCGTACAGCAGGCGCAGATAGTCGTGGAGCTCTGTGACCGTCCCGACAGTCGAGCGCGGGTTGTTCGCGGCGTTTTTCTGGTCGATCGAGATGGCAGGCGAGAGCCCCTCGACAGTCTCGACCTGTGGCTTGTCCATCTGCCCGAGGAAGTTCCGAGCGTAGGCCGACAGCGACTCGATGTACCGGCGCTGTCCCTCGGCGTATATCGTCTCGAATGCGAGCGAGGACTTCCCCGACCCCGAGAGCCCTGTCACGACGGTCAGTTCCTCGCGTGGGATCTCGACATCCACATCCTCGAGATTGTTCTCTGCCGCCCCGCGCACCTCGATGTTCTCACGACTCATCTGTTATCTTCACTTCGACCCCAGGATACAAACACTGTCGGTTCGTCTCCCCCGAGCACCAACTGCGAACACCAGCACCAACCTGGTGGGCCGGGTGTGGCTACGAACGGAGTTCGCCGTCGAGTCCGATGTGAACGAGACACCCGGTGAAGAACGTGGCCACGACAGTCACAGCGGCCGTCCGCTGGTCGACCGGGAGTTCGGCCGTCAGCAGCGCGACCCCACCCGCCAGCACAGCGGTCAGCACGAACATCACCAGCGGATTGTGTGTCCAGCCACGGTGTTTGCCCGTCACGAGGTCGAGTGTGGGTTCGACTGAACTCGCGCTGGCGAGTGCAACGAGTGCCGTTCCACCGCCGACGAGTATCTCTGACGGGACCACAGGGTCGTCGAGGGTACTGGCAACCGCGGTGTCTGCGAACCCCACGAGCGACTCGAAGTTCAGGGCGACGAGCGACGCGACCCCGGCCACGACCAGCACACGGAGCCACCTGACAGCCTTCCGGCGTGGGATCGACCTGTGGTGGTCGATATCCGGAAACACCGCACCGACGAAGGTTGCGACCGCGGCCCCGAGCGCCCCGCCCACGGCCAGCGGTGGTGAGTCGAACCCGGCGAACAGTCCGGCACCCACCACCAGCGCTGTCAGCACCGCACCGATGCGCCCCCAGCGTGCGTGTGTCGGGTAGTTCGGCACGCTAGCGACTCTGTTATCCCTCGTACTTATGTCTCCTGACTGCTGTACGGCACGTCGACTCCTCGCAATAGGTGCGCGTGTCTGACATCTGTCGCACGGTCTCCGGTCGGACTCCCCCCTCGGTTTCCACTGTCACCCCCTCGCAGTCTCCGAAATCCGGTCCGGCTGTTTTACTTTCACCCTGGTCTGAACACAGTTAAGAGGGACAGACCCCTGAGTTCAGTCCTGACGAGAGACGCTCAGATCAGACAGTCAAATGACGAACAGCACAGGAGAGATTGCGTATCTCGCAGACGCGCGAACCGCAACACAGAGCAACAGACAGCCCTCGGACCCAAACATAGATTGTACATAGATGACCACAACCGCGACAGCGCGACCAACGAGAGCCGTCGAGACGACCAGAGAGCCAGGTGAGCAGGTATGAGCGAGCAACCCGTCGCCAGCGACCTGACACTGCCGATAAAACGCACAGACGGCGAGACAGTCGAGGAGCGTCTGACCGGCAACGCATACCACAACATCCTGCCGGCGCGCTATCTCCGAAAGAACAGCAACGGCGAACCGGTCGAGAAACAGGAGGAGTTGTTCGAGCGCGTCGCAAAGAACATCGCGCTCGCGGAGGCCGTCTTCGAGGCGGACAAGCAGGGGGTCGACGTGATGGTCACCCCCGACCAGCTCAAGCCCGGCCACCCGCGCCGTGACGAACTCGCCGCGGAGGTGTTCGGCACCGGCGTCACCGTCGAGGACGATATCGAGCGGCCGCTGACCGAACACAACGTCAGCAAGTTCGCCTACGAGACCATCCTGCCGGAACTGCCCGAGTCGGTGCGTGAACACGTCGAGACCACCGCCGCGGAGTTCCAGGAGGGGATGGAGAAGCTCTCGTTCGTCCCGAACTGTGTGCCACCGGACTCGCTGGTAGCTGCAGGCGGCGGACTGAAGTCTATCTCAGATGTCGAACCCGGCGAGCGAGTTTACGACGACGAGGACGGGGCCGCTCGTGTCGAGCAGAAGTACGACAACGGGGAGAAACGCGTTGTCGAGATAGAGACGAGCTCGGGATACACTGTCCGTGCGACCCCCGAGCACTACTTTCGGGTTATTACGGCGGACGGACAGTACGAGTGGCAACAGGTAAAGGATATCCAGCCGACAGACACGCTCGTCGTACAGAAGAACTTTCTCGACGACAGCGGTGTGTCACCGTCACTCGACTGGCAGTCGACAGCTACCGACGGCGGAGCGGTACAGGTCGGTCGCCCCCGCGGGCAGTTCCAGCCACCGGTTGCGATGACGAGCAGCCTCGCGGAGTGGCTCGGATTGTACATCGGAGACGGGACAGCCCGTGACAGCGGTGTCAGGGTCGCATTCGACGAGTCTGACCCGGACCTGCTCGACTACTGGGTCGAACTGACCGAGTCTGTGTTCGGGTTCGAGCCGACAACGGGACGACACCACGACGGTGCGTGCTTCGTAGGCCGGGCGAGTCGCCGCGACCTGAGCGACTTCCTCGATCAGAACGACCTGTTGAAAACGGAGTCCCGGACCGCGACTGTCCCGGCGAACGTGCTCCGCTCCGGGCGGTCCAGTATCGCGGCGTTTCTCCGTGGGCTGTTTGAGGCGGACGGAACGGTCGGCGACCGTCAGATCGAGCTGTACACACACAGTATGCAGCTCGGTCGACAGGTCCAGAAGCTCCTGCTGGGGCTTGGTATCCGTTCGAGGCTGTCCGAGAAACGTGATGGCTATCGTCTCTCCATCCGGAAGAACGTCTGTGGCAAGCGGTTTGTCGACCGGGTTGGTTTCCTGAGTGAGCGCAAACGCGAGCGTGCGGCCCAGTTTACCGAAGTCGCGGAGAACGCCACGTCTATCAAGATCCCAAACCAGACAGAACGACTTCGAGACTGGCGGGAACAGAGTGAACTCGGTCTCGACGCGTATCGGGACCTCTCGCAGCTCCTGATCGATCCCGATTCCGAGTATCACCAGGAGCTCAGCAAGGCTATGTTCG
>KE356579.1:1609678-1617678 GCA_000416085.1 halophilic archaeon J07HX64
GAGCGTGACCAGTTCTACGAGCGTGTCGAACGAGTAACACAGGTCGGGACGATGGCAGTCGAGGATATGCAGGTCCCACGCCGGAACACGTACGTTGTCGAGGGGTTCGTCAGCCACAACAGTCCGACGCTGATGAACGCGGGCGACGAGCTACAGCAGCTCAGCGCGTGTTTCGTCGACTCGCCGGCGGACGATATCGACGATATCCACCAGACCGCAAAGGAGGCTGCGGAGGTGTTCCAGTGTCTGACAGACGACGCCAGTGTCGCGGTCGACGGAAAGGGGGTCGTGTCGGTCGCGGAGGTCGAGCCGGGCGACGAGATCCGGCAACGGGACGCCGACGGGTACCAGACACGGACAGTAGAGGAGACACACGCGTACAACGACGCGCCGGTACATCGGGTCACGACGACAGCCGGAATCGAACTCACCGGGACACCGAATCATGAACTGTGTGTCGACGGTGACTGGACCCGTATCGACGAGATAGCGCCCGGAGACACGCTATCGGTCCGGCTCGACTGGCTCACCGACACCGACGACACCGCCGAGTTGAGAGCTGTCGGGTCCGGTGCGCAGTGGGATGCAAACAGGACCGTCGATAACAGCGACATTCGCGAACTGTACACAGAGGGGCTGTCTGACTACGAGATCGCGGACAGACTCGACTGTTCGGCGTCGACGGTCCAGCGGCGGCGCGCGAACGAACTCGGTCTGGACCCGAACGGCTCGGGCGGTCGCTCGCGCGGAAGCGTCAGTTTCGACACTGACGCCTTCGAGCGACTGTACGAGGCGGGCCACACCGACTCGGAGATCGCCGACGAACTCGGCCGACACCAGACGACGGTCGGGGGGTACCGGACAGCACAGTCGCTCGAACCGAACGGTAACCCGGTGAAAACGGTCACGCAACCGACGGAGCTGACACCCGAACTCGCGGAGTTGCTCGGCATGTGGGTCGGCGACGGCTCGACACACGAGGACGGCATCCGCCTGCATCTCGGGCGCGAGGAGACGCTGGAACACGCCGACTGGCTCTGCCGGGACCTGTTCGGTGAGGGTCTTGACTGGCGGTTCGAGGACGGCTGTTACCACGCGGTGCTGCACAGTCACGAGATACGGCGGTTCTGGCTGGCGAACTTCGGGGCGGCAAAACCCGACGCTCCCTCCGCGTCGGTCCCCGACGTCATCTGGCGCGCAGACCGCGACACCGTCGCGGCGTTTCTCCGTGGACTGTTCTCGACCGACGGCGGTCTCCAGCGCGACCGCTACCCACGGCTGTGGAGCGCCTCACAGGAACTGGTCGACGGTGTGCAGACACTCCTCCTGGGTCTGGGGCTACCCGCGGCACGGTGGGATCTCGACTCCGACGACTGCGAGTATCACAACGTCGGTCCGACCGGCGAGGTCGGTCTGACCCGCTTCGTCGACCGGGTCGGGTTCGTGGACGGCCGTGAGGACGAGATGGCCGCCGCGCTTGAGGAAACTGCCTTCGACGGGACCACCTTCGGAACCGTCCACGACGGGCAGCGCTGGTCTGTTCCCGTCGAGTCGATCGAGTCCGCAGGCACGGCGACGGTACACGACGTGACCGTCGCCGGCAATCACGAGTATATCGCCGACGGTGTTGTCTCTCACAACAGCGGCGGCGGCATGGGGTATGCCTTCTGGAAACTGCGCCCCTACGGTGACCCGGTCGGCTCCACCGGCGGCATCGCGAGCGGTCCTGTCACGTTTATGAGGACTTACGACCAGATGTGCTTCCCGCCAGGGACAGACGTACTAACACCCGGTGGGCAACGCCCGATCGAGTCCCTCGTAGAAGGTGATCTGGTCGTTGACGAACACGGAGACGAGCGTCCGGTCGTCGAGACGATGGACCGGCAGGTCAGCGAAGAGCTCGTCGAGATCACCCCGACACGACTCAACCGGCAGATTCGGGCGACTGGAGAACACCCGTTCCGGGTTGCTCGCGACGACGAGTTCGAATGGGTCGACGCTCGGGACATAGAGCCGGGTGACCGCCTTGTTCTCGGTCATAATAAAGAGACAAACGGTCTCGGTCTCGACGAGACAGTCGAACTGGGTGAGATCGCCTCGGGTCCGTTAGTACTCACTGATGGCGGTGTCACGGTCAACCGCGAGTACTACGGGGTTTCCAGAGGCACAGAGCCAGCCGCGATTGCCGACGAGGTGCCTGTCGAAGACTTCGCAACCGTCGCCGGGTGGTATCTTGCCGAGGGATGCGTCGTCTACCGTCGCGGCGTTCCGAACGAGGTTACGTTTACCCTACACAACGACGAGCGCGATGCAGTCGCCGAGATCGAGGAAGCGCTCAAGTCTTTCGACGCGCCGACCCGTCTCGAACCAGTCGAGGACCGAAATACGATCCACGTCCACGTCGAGAGTGCAAGCTTCGCACAGTTCATCGAGGGGCTCTTTGCTACTGGTGCCTCGGAAAAAACGGTGCCGGAACTCCTCTGGAAGGCACCCGTCGAAACCCAGGCAAGAACTCTGGAGGCGTTGTTCGACGGCGACGGGAGACTGGAAAAACGCGGCAACAGCCAGCGCGCGCAGCTCAAACTGGCAAACGAGGAGATAGTCGACTTTGTCTTCCAAACCGGACTGCGGTGTGGCGTCCAGTTCTCGCGGCACGACAGGGTCCCCGAGGACCGGAAACAAACCTACTCAGTCAGTGTTAGCGTCAGCACCGCCATCGGAACGCATCTCGAACGACTGTTCGACGACGTGCCCGACGACTTCGCCGCTCGGGACCGGACCAAACAGACGAGAGGGCGGGAAGTCGTCGCCGTTGACGAGGTCGATCGAACCCCCTACGAAGGTCCAGTGTACAACGTTGAGGTCCCGGAGACACACTCGTACATCGCAGAGGACCTGGTCGTTCATAACTGCGAGACGATCGCTCAGGGCGGGGCACGTCGCGGTGCGCAGATGGGTGTGATGCGCATTTCACACCCCGATATCATCCAGTTCATCCACGCGAAGAACAAGGACGTCTCGCTGGCGAACACACTCCGACTGAACGACCCCGACGACTTCACACACACCTCGTTTGCCGACGCGCTGGAGGAGGCCCGCGGTCTCATCGACGAGGAGGGGCACGTTCCCGAGCATCTCCGCAACGCTGTCGAGGGGCACCTCTCGAATTTCAACATCTCGGTCGGCGTGACCGACCGCTTCATGGAGGCGATGAAAGAGGACGAGCCGTACACGCTCACCAACCCACGGACGGAGGACCCACACGTCGCCACCGAGGAAACTGTCGAACTGTACGAGATGTTCGGTCTCGGCGACTACGTCGAGGCCGGTGAGGTGTTGTCTGTGCCCGCCCGTGAACTCTGGGACCACATTATCGGGGGCGCCCACGAGAACGGTGAACCCGGTGTCGTCTACCTCGAACGGATAAACGACAAACACTCCTTCGACGTCGAGGAACACCCCGACCACCGCATCCTCGCGACAAATCCGTGTGTGACCGGTGACACGCTCATCAGCACCGAGAACGGGCTCGTCACGGCAGAGGAGCTGTACGAGCAGGGTGTCGCGCGTGACATCGTGGTCGACGGTCGACGCAGCGAGGAACGAATAAAGGAGGCGAGCAGCGTCTACCGCACCGGCGAGAAGGAGGTGTACAGGCTGACCACCGAGGAGGGGTACGAGCTCCGCCTGACCGCCGACCACCGCGTGATGACCGACGATGGCTGGGTCGAGGCAGGGAACCTCGACGCCGGCGACACGGTCCACATTCAGAACCGGAAAGGCGAGTTCGGCCAGCACGGCTCCGCGGCGGCGGGTCGCGTGCTCGGCTGGCTGGTCGGTGACGGTCACCTCAAGCACGACGAGGAGCGTGCCGTGCTGAACTTCTACGACGAGGACGCCGAGATCTCCGGGAGCTTTGCCGAGGACGTGAACGAGGTTGTCCGTGACCCGCTGGGGAACGCGAACTACGGGGTCGGTGTCAGCGAGATCAGCCGGAGCGACGAGTACCGCGGCGCACAGGCCGTCGAACAGCGCATCCGGTCGGCACGGCTCTACGAGTACGCCGAACGGGCCGGTCTCACCGAGGAGAAACTGCAGGTGCCCGAGGCTGTCCGTCGCGGGAGTGAGGAGATGGCCCGCGGGTTCCTCCAGGCGCTGTTCACCGCCGATGGACACGTCGAGGGGACACCCGAGACAGGGCTCTCGGTGCGCCTGACCGGTATCGATCCGGACCTGCTAGGGAGTGTCCAGCGGCTCCTGACCAACTTCGGTATCCGGTCACAGCGCTACGAAGACCGGAAAACCGGCGGTCGAACGGAGCTCCCGGACGGTCACGGCGGTACGAGGGAGTACGAGGCGTCGTCGAGCCACCAGCTCGTGGTCAGCTCCGGACACCTGCACACGTTCGCGGAGGAGATAGGGTTCCTGCGAGAGGACAAGAGCGAGCAGCTGAGTGGGGCTCTGGACAGGTACAGTCGAGGCCCGTGCACAGGTCGGTTCGAGGCAACGGTCGACGCTGTCGAGGCTGACGGGACCGAGGACGTGTACGACCTCACGGAGCCGGACACGGAGTCCTTTGTCGCGAACGGCGTCGTGGTTCACAACTGCGGAGAACAGCCGCTCGAGGAGTACGAGGCCTGCAACCTCGGTCACATCAATCTCTCGACACTCGCGGCGAGCGATGCACCGGACTGGCGGGTCTGGTCGGAGCGTCACGGGGACGCGTACGAGACAGAGACGGCAGCGGTCGAGGCGTTTCTGTCGGAGGCGCTCGACTTCGAGGAGCTCGACAGACGGATCGAACTGGGCACCCGGTTCCTGGAGAACGTCGTCACGATGTCGGATTTCCCGGTCGAGGAGATAGAGAGGACGGTTCGCGAGATGCGCAAGATAGGGCTGGGCATAATGGGGCTGGCACAGCTGTACATCCAGCTCGGTGTGAAGTACGGGGGTGACACGGCAAACGAGATCGCCCGTCAGGTGATGGTCCACATCAACCACCGCTCGAAGTGGACGAGTCACGAACTCGCCACCGAGCGCGGAACCTTCACCGAGTGGGACAACTCGAAGTACGCCGACCCGACCGAGTACCGCGAGTGGTTCGAACACCACGTCGGTGAACCCGCAGAGGAGTGGGCGGACGGGTTCCCGATCAGGAATCACAACACGACGACGATAGCGCCGACCGGTTGTGTCGAGGAGAGTTCACTCGTCTCGACAGACAGCGGACTGGTCCCGATACAGGAACTGGACGAGACAACAGCCGAGTTCGAGCAGTGGAGCGAGATCGAGGTCGATGTCTCGACGGACGGCGGAACGAAAACCGCAACCGCGGTGTACGACAACGGGTTCGCCGACGCCCGCCAGATCGAGACCGAGGGAGGGTTCAGCGTCACCTCGACGCCGGACCATCGGTTCCGGACAATCTCCGCAGACGGGGAGTACGTCTGGAGAGCGGCCGGGGAGTTCGCACCGGGAGACCGGATCCTCCTCCGGCGAAACACCGCCGACGGTGGCACACGGTCGGGTCTCGACACGAGCGAGTCCGAGAACTATCACTGGAACAGCGACGAGGGTCTGCGTCTGCCCGGCGAGATGACGCCGGAACTAGCGGAGTTCCTCGGCTACTTCGCGGGTGACGGGTACGTCCACGAGGATGTCGGTGTCAAACTCGTCGTCGAGTCGGAGGCCGACGAACTCGACACCCATCTCCGCGAACTCGGGGAGACAGTCTTCGGCGTCTCACCGACCGTCGAGGACCGCGGGACGCGTCACGTGCTCAGCTTCGGTGGGCGCCACCTCCCGCGGTACTTCGAGGACAACGGCTGGACGAAAGACGACGGTAACGAGGGCGAGGGCGCGGCGAGTGCGTCTGTTCCCGAGGCGGTTCTCGCCGGTGACGAGACGGTCGCGAAGTCGTTCCTCCGCGGTCTGTTCGAGGCCGACGGGACCGCATCCCGCAAGGTCGAACTGTCGACAGTGTCGTCGACACTCGCAGACCAGGTACAGACTCTGTTGCTGTCCCTGGGCTGTGTGTTCGTTCGAGATAGCCTCGACGTGGACGGGCGAGACGACCACTACGGGGAGCGAACCCGATACACCGTTCGGGGCGCGAACAGACGCGAGGACGTGCGCTTCCTCGAGGAGGTCGGCTTCATCACCAAGTCCGCGGAGATCGAACTGACCGCACAGTCGCATCGGAACGACACGTATCCGCCGGCTGTCGTCGATGCACTGCGTGCTGTCGACGGGTACGACTCGGTGAGCGAGGGGGTCAGACAGCGTGTCAATCAGTCGCCGATAAACGGCTCTGTCTCCCGGAAGCTCGTCAGAGATGTCGAGTCTGAAACCGGGGAAGCGGTTCGACTCGACGGGAAACGGCTCACCGAGTTCTACGCGGCAACGGTCGAGTCGGTGACAGAGACAACCGCGTACACGAAAGACATCAGCGTTCCGTCGAACAACACCTACATCGCGAACGGGTTCGTGACCCACAACACCACGTCGATGATCGGCAACACGTCGGGCGGGTGTGAGCCCATCCCGAACGTCGCCTACTACAAGAACGTCTCCGACGACGTGCAGGGAGACGAGATGCTGGTGGAGTTCGACGACTACTTCCTCCGGGTGCTCGAGGCGAACGACATCAGTATCGAGTCGGTGAAGAAGGAGGCGAAACACCAGATGGCGAACAACGAGTACGCCGGGATCGAGGGGCTGGCGACTGTCCCGGACGAGATCGGCGAACTGTTCGTCGTCACGGCGGACCTCGACGGCAGAGACCACGCACAGGTCCAGGTCGCCTGTCAGGAGGGTGTCGATTCGGCCATATCGAAGACCGTGAACGCGCCGAACGGCGCCACAGTCGAGGACACGAAGTCGGTCTTCGAGTACATCTACGACCACGGCGGAAAGGGGGTGACCTACTACCGCGACGGCACGCGGTCGAAGCAGGTCATCACCACGCGTGCACAGAACACGGAGTTCGCCGACGAGGGCGAGGCAACCGTCGAGGAGATACTCGAGGCGATCGAGGCGTCGCTCGGTGGTCTCGACGAGTTCCTCGAACAGGACGCCGTCCGTGCCGAGATAGAGGACCAGATAACCGACCTCGTGGAGACCGAACCGGCGGACACCGGGGAGGTGGCCGGCGAACAGACCGCCGACCAGCAGTTCGCACAGAAGCGCCCGCGTCCGGACGTGTTACACGGTGTCACACAGCGGATCGAGACGGGGTACGGCAAACTCTACGTGAGTATAAACGAGGACCCCGTGGCCGACCGGCCGTTCGAGCTGTTCGCGACAATCGGGAGTTCCGGCGGGTTCACCGCCTCGTTCACCGAGGCGCTGGCGAAGACCATCTCGACGGCACTGCGCGCGGGTGTCGACCCCTACGAGATCGCCGACGAACTCCAGGGTATCCGCTCGCCGAAGGTTGCCTGGGACAAGGGTGAACAGATCCAGTCGGTCCCGGATGCGATCGGCACCGCACTGAAGCGGTACGTCGAGGGGGACATCGACATGAGCTACCCACAGCAACAGACACTGGAGGAGACAGCAGAGGAGACCAGCACCCCCGAGGACCCCAACCACAATCTACCGATGTCGGGCCAGGAAACCGACGGCGGTGTCGCTTCCCGGTCGTCCGGAGACACCAGCCCGGAGAACGGTACGGCCAGGTCCGAGCCGGATGCTGCCATTCAGGCCGGCGAGAACCCTGAGTGTCCGAACTGCGGCGGGATGTCGCTGAACTACTCCGAGGGCTGCAAGACCTGCCAGACCTGCGGCTGGTCGGAGTGCTGAGTCACACACACGCTAACCACCTCATCAAGGACACACAGGCCAACCGCCTCACGAAGAACACACACATATGCCAACCGCATCACGATGTCCACGGTGTGACGAACGGCTCTACAAGCGCCACTGCAAGTACGTCTGTCCGAACCACGGGCCGGTGTACGACTGCTCCGACCCGTTCGCGTGAGCGCTGACCTCCTGCG
>KE356579.1:1617698-1625016 GCA_000416085.1 halophilic archaeon J07HX64
CGATGCTGACATCCTCCGACGGCCGAAACCACGGGGTTCCCACACTGGGGATTGAATCCACGAGCAGGAGGAGGTTCACAGGTTCGTCGTCACGTGGGACGATGACCCGCGTTTCGGGTTGTGCCAGTCCAGCCTGCCTCAGACAGCGGTTTCGAGAACTTGCCCGGGGCTCGTTTGCCGATATTCAGCGTGTTGCGAACAAAACGTTTGCCTACCTCGGAAGATCTCCGATTTTCGAATATACCGTTCTTCTCCGCGTCGTCGTCCAGCCCACACCCGGGACACTCAAACCCTCCCTGCGTCTCTCGAACACCCTCGCAGGCACACCGATCGCACGTCTTCGACGTGTCGCACTCGCCTATCAACTGCATTGCCCACGAGTCCCGACAGGACCCGGACGGGTGGGGTCCGACCCGTCTGCAGGCGGAACAGGCCGAGTGCCTCGGGGTCGTACGGAAATCTTCGATTTCCGTGATGACGAGAGACGGAGTCTCTCGAATCACTTGACCCCGAGGCGGTTCACAAGCGCCACTGCAAGTACGTCTGCCCGAACCACGGGCCGGTGTACGACTGCTCCGACCCGCTCGCGTGAGCGTCTGACCTCCTGCGGTGAAAGCCGAGGCTTTCGCCTCGAGGTTCGGTAACCACTCTGCGCCGCGTCTCTCAGTCCTCGACGACGACGACACAGAACTGTTCGTGAACAGTACAGCGCACGATGTGTGTTCCCGCCGTCCGGAACGTGTGTTCGAACGTCTGGCCCACACCCGTGACACGCTCACCCGACAGCTCTGCGCTCTCCGCGGCGAGACGGTGCGGTTCGGTGTCCTCCCACAGCCAGACGACACTCTCACCGGTGGCTATCTGGACCACAGCCGGGTCGAACTGTTTTTCGCCCTCGCTAACACTCACGATAGGGTTGCGGGCGGGACTGAACTCCGGGACCTCGACACGGCTGTCCTCCGGCTGGTTGACCTTGCGGGTTGGTCCGTCCGGGAGCACACTCATCTCGATGGTCACCTTTCCCGATCCGTGTTTGCCACCCGAGGAGGTTGCGGTCGACGAGACGAGACAGAGCTCCCCGTCGAAGACGAGCAGCTCTCCCTCCTCCATCTCCTCGATATCTCGGTCGGTGGTCTCCATTGCTCGTCTGTCGTGCAGTGGCGGATAAATAGCTGTTGTTAGGACCGACACAGCGGCGATATCCCCGGCACGGTCGGCGGCAGTTTTTCCGCCGGGGTCTACTATGTGAGTCTGTGTCCGAACAGCAGTCGATCGAGGCGTTCCTCGAGCTACCGGGCGCCCGGGCGGGGGTGGCGTCACCGGACGGGGAACGCGTGGCGTTCTACCACGAACAGGGGCAGAACCGGGAACTGTGTGTGCTCGACGTGGCAACCGGGGAGTACGAGCGGCTGGCCGGCGGGGAGTCGGGTCCACAGATGGGTGGTCACCTCGCCTGGCGTGGCGACGGCGAGGCGGTCCTCTGTCACGCACGTCGAGGGCCGGACCAGACAGACGACATCTACGCGGTCGGTCTCGACGGCGGTGTCCGTCCCGTTGTCACCCGGGATGGGCGCTGTCTCCTGACCGATGTCTCCGCAGACAGCCGCCAACTTCTGTTCCTGCACGAGAGAGAGGGAGAGAACACCCTCTGTCGGCACGACAGTCGGACCGGTGAGACGGTCCAACTGGTCACACAGGGGAACGTACAGGGGGCGAAGATGTCACCGGACGGTGAACGGGTCGCCTACACCACGACGGGGGAAACCGGGGGCCGTGGTGTCGAGAGCGCGGATGTCCGTGTGGTGAACCGCCGCGGCGAGAACCCGGTCGAACTGCCGCTCGAGCGGACGGGGGTCGGTATCAGGGGCTGGACAGAGGGTCGACTGCTGGTCGACTCGCGGGGGGTCGACCAGCCGAGTTGTGGTGTCATCCGACTCGGCGGGGACGGCACCGGCGACGCCACACTGTGTATCGAGAGCGAGCGCTGGGTCGGGAGTGACACACACCGGGAGCACCCGATACAGTTCCTCGGGACCGACCGTGTCCTGGCCGAGCGGGTGACCGAACGGGCGACGCTCGTGCCGGTCGTGCACAGTCTCACCGGCGGTGCGACCGTGCTGAGTGTGGACGACGGTGTCGCGGACTTCGCCGGCGAGGGGTACGGCGCGACACTCGCCGACGGGAGTCTCCTCGTCGGCTACCGCTCACCGGATACCACAGCGGGTCTCTACCGGTACGATCCGGTTGCAGGCGAGTCCCAGCCCCTGTTCGAACCCGACAGCGGGGCGTTCGGCTCCGACCCGTTCGTCGATGCCGAACACGTCGCGATAGAGTCCGGGGACGGTAGTGTCGGCGGGATTCTGTACCGGCGGAGCGAGACCGGGGAGCCGTCACCGGTCGTTGTCCGGGTTTCGGGGTCACCGCGTCGCACCACACTCCAGCGGTTCGACCCGTCGACACAGTATCTCCTGCGGCGGGGGTACAGTGTCCTCTGGGTCAACCAGCGCGGCGCGACCCGGTATCTGCGGTCCGGGCAGGAGTCCCTCCGGGGGGAGTTCGGCAGCGGGGACCAGCGTGACATCGCCGCCGTGGCCGACTGGCTCGCGGGTCGAGACTGGGTCGACGAGAGCCGTCTCGGCATCACCGGTCGCCACTACGGCGGCTACTGTGCGTACATGCAACTGCTGAGAGACGACACCCGTTTCGCCGCCGGTGTCGCGTGGGCGGGTCTCGGCAACCTGGTGGCACTCCACCGGAACGAGGCAACCGACCGGCGGGTGCGTGACGAGTTGGAACAACTGCTCAAAGGGGACAAGGGGACCTGGCGAGAGCGGAGTCCGGTCGAACACCTCGAGCGCCTCCGGACACCCCTTGCTGTTGTACACGCTGTCGAGGACAGCAACATCCCGGTCGAACAGTCACGACAGATGCGGACAGCACTCCGCGAGACCGGGTTCGAGGAGGGTGACGAGTTCGAGTATCACGAACTGGCGGAGTCAGAGACTGCGAGCCGTACCGCCGTGGGCTATCAGATCCTCGGGGATTTCCTCGACCGCAGGCTATGAACCGACCCAGTTTGGGTCCACCTGCTCTGGCAGTGCACCGTGCGAGCGCGAAAACTACTCCAGGGAGGGCAACCGATTACAGTGTATGGAGGATGTGGTCTGTTCCTGGAGCGGGGGAAAAGAGAGCACGCTCGCGCTTGAGTCGGTGCTGAAAGAGACGTCGTTCGAGGTGGCGGCTCTGATGACCACCGCGGTCGAGGGCGCAGATCGAATGAGTATCCACGGTGTTCGTCTCGAACTGCTCGAACGGCAGGCGAGTGCGCTCGGCTTCCCGCTGGATATCGTCAGGATCCCCGAGAACGCAACCGGCGAGGAGTACATACAGACGATGACCGACGTGTTCTCGGGGTACGTCGAGACGGGCGTCGACCGACTGATCCTCGGTGACGTGTTCGCCGACGACGACCCGGATTTCAGAGGGACCGCGATGGAGTCGACAGGTCTGTCGTCGTACTGTCCACTGCTCGACGCGGAGACCGGTGATCTCGTCCGGCGATTCGTGAGTGGTGGCTACGAGGCCGTCACGGTCGCCGTCGACGAGAGTCTCGGGCGTGGGTTCGCCGGTCGGACGGTCGACGGAGAGTTTCTCGAGGACCTGCCAGAGACTGCCGACCCTGCCGGTGAGACCGGTGAGTACCACACGTTCGTCTGTGACGGCCCGGTGTTCGACCGTCGTGTTGCGTTCGAACGCGGCGATATCGTCGAACGAGACACTGTGAGCGGGGCGATGGTGTACGCAGACCTGGTCCCGGCAGAGACCACGTGACGCCTCTGGAGCGTGTGGACCGGGCAATGACCGCAGTTGTCGGTTCAGTATCGCGGGGCGTTCTCGCGCACGAACTCGACAATCTCGTCGAGTGAGGCCCCCGGCCCGAAGATCGCCTCCACACCCAGTTCCCGTAACCGGTCTTCCTCACCGACTATCCCCCCGACAATAATCATCGTATCGTCGAACGCATTATACTCTCTCAGTCCGTCTACAACCTTCGGAACGTGCGTGTGCTCGGCACCCGAGTGGATGGAGATACCGATGACGTTCACGTCCTCCTGGACTGCCATCTGGACCACCTCCTCCGGGGTCCGGTGGAGACCCGAGTACACCACCTCGAACCCTGCGTCCCGGAACTTCCGGCTTATTATATTCGCCCCCCGGTCGTGGCCGTCGAGACCGACCTTCGCGACCAGCACTCGGATCGGGGGACTGTCTTGCTCGGCTGGCATGGTCACCGGCTCTACCGAACAGGTAGTTTCCTCCGGTGTATATGCTCTTCGACAGTGGCCGATGTCGTCGATGGCTGGACATGAATGTCTTTGCGGGTGACACTCGATATCGCACGCGGGCCCGGCGTAGGAACCCGCCGACCGGGCGGCGGGCCGCCCCGCTCACGGCGATTGTGGCCCTCGGATCGGGTCCCCGTCCACCGTCGGTGAAAAACGGGAGCAGGTCGTCGCCCGTCTCTGTCTGTCTCCCGCTTAGTACGTTGGCTCGGACTCGGACTCACCCTCGCGGCTGTTGACGAGACGGGCGAAGGTGAACAGCACGTCCGAGAGGCGGTTGAGGTAGGACAGCGCCGTCTCGTTCACGTACTCGTCGTCCGGGATGGCGACTACACGGCGCTCTGCTCGCCGGCAGACCGACCGGGCGTAGTGGAGTTGACTCCCCGCGTCGCCGCCACCCGGGACGATGAAGTGCGCGAGCGGGTCCAACTCCTCGTCGGCGGTGTCTATCCACTCCTCGAGGAGTTCGGTGTGGTCCGCTGTTATCTCCGGGCTGTCGGCGTCCTCGTCGGGTGTCGCCAGCTCCGCCTGAACTATGTGGAGGTGGTTCTGGACGGTTTCGAGATGTGCGTCAACATCGCTGTGTCCGGTTGGGACTGTGTGTCCGAGGAGCGCGTTCGTCTCGTCGACAGTCCCGTAGGCCTCGATTCGGGGGTTCGTCTTCGAGACACGGCTCTCGCCTCTGAGGTCGGTCTGACCCTCGTCACCTCGGCGTGTGTATATTCGCATACCCGGGCTACGGCTGTGTTTCACTTCAAGCGTGTGATTATACCGCAGCGCGATGAGGGTAGTCGGGGTAGTCAGCCCCGGCAGAACGGGCGTGCCGGAGCCCCGGACGCGGGGATTGTGGTCAGATCTCTCCGGGTCGGTCGGGTCCTCCCGAATCAACTGCGTCCGGTCTACCTGTTGTGATAGCTACGATTCGGGGCGCTGGCTACGTTTGAACTCGGCGAGACGCAGCTCTGTGTCGCCGTAGCGGGCGAGCAGACTGTCCTCGACGCGCTCGAAGCTGAGAGTCTCGAAGCTGAGCGTCTCGTTGCGTGCAGGGACCGGCCCCTCGAACAGGGTCGAACCGTTGCGCCGGAGACGGAGGCCGTACCCTTCGGCCGTTGCGGCGATACTGACGTTCACCCCGTCGACACGGGGGTTCCCGACGGCGGGGCTCGCGGTGTGGAGCAGACGGTTCTGGCCGTCGTGGAACGCCTCGACCCGGAACGTTGTGTTGCCGTCGAGAAACGACCACTGTGTCCGGTCGACAAACACCGTCTCGCGCCAGGTGGGGCCGCCGACAGTAACAGTGGCCTGGCCGTCGAAGGCGAGTTCACCCGCGGAGACGGCGAGCCCCCAGGCGTTGCGCCGGTCGCTCGCGACGACGACACCGCTCGTGGTCGCCGACAGCGGACTCCCGATCCCTGGCAGTTCGAGCGCTCCGACGTACTGGTCCTGTGCGCTGTCGACGTACGCGACGCTGTAGTCCCGGACCTCGACACCGTCCTCGACCGCCTCACCGGAGGAGACGAGGACCAGACTGTAGGCGAACCCGCTGACCGCGAGCGCCGCCACCCCGAGCCCGAGCAGGGCAACAGCCACAGTCGCCGGCGAGGGACCGACGCTGAATCGCCGGTCGGCCGGGAGTGTCGCGAGCGCGACGAGCGTCGCGAACAGGATGATACCGGCGACACCGGCGGCCTGGAACAACACGAACTCGTCGGCACCGAGAAACCAGTAGATGGCGTACAGCGAGCGCACCACCCCGAACACGAGCGCCGCAAAAAAGACGTGCCTGAGGTCGGGCCGGCGCTCGCGCAGACGGAGCAGGGCAACAGCAAGCAGTACCCCGACGAGGACACCGAACAGGTGTCCCTGCAGCGCCGTGTCGGCCCACGAGGGCGATATGAACCGCGGCCGCGCCTCCGCGACCACCACAGGGTCGATGAGCGCGCCGTACAGGAGACGGACCGCACGGACGGCGAGTATCGCGAACACTGTCACGAGTGGGCGAACCACGAGTGCGAACCCCGCGAGCGCGAAGACAACCCCGGAGAAACCGATTATCGCGCCGGGCACGAACAACGACCCGGCGATACCCACCGCGACAGTCCCGAGCACGAACACCCCGACACGGGCGTATCTGCTCTGGACTCGCGCGGAGGCTGGCGGTCGGTGGCGCCAGACGTACTCCACGATCGGCGCGAACGTGAGTGTCCCGAAGATGTTACCCCGGAGGTGGGACTCGGATGCGTGTGCAAACGAGGAGAACAGCACACCCTGTGGATACCAGACCGACCAGGAACGAAACCCCTGCACGACCGGGCCACCGCTGCTACCGCCGCCCTGCACGAGATAGTACACGACCACGAGACCGACAACGACAGTCACGGTACCCCACGGAACACCGAGGATGAACCGCTCACGCAACGGGTCGAGCAACGCGGTGTCGCTGAATCGCACCAGGATAGCTATCGCCCCCGTGCCCGCCACGACAATCGCGAGGAGACTCACGGTCTCGAGCAGCGCGTCCTCGACACCGAGTGTCATAGATATTTACAGGAGTTTCAGGTGAATAAGCCTTGGCTGACCGTGCGGACGGCGTGTACAGGCGCCTGCTCGTCTGCTGGTCGCGAGGCGCTCACGTGGGTGAACGGGCGCCACAGGCTGTACACTGGAGGCGTTCGGCACCCTGTTCGCGCTCGATGTTCGTGTCGGGCAGATCACACTCACTGCAGAGCACGTACTGCTCGGTGTAGGCCTCGATTGCGTCACTGATGCGCTTTGCTCCAAAGTCGCCGGTCAGACGGACACGACCGCTCTCGTCGATGCGTGCGCTCGTGCCGACCTCGTCCTGCAGGAACTTCATCACGTGGTCGGCCTCTCGGGAGAGCTCTTGACAGACGTCACGGAAGTTCTCAAAGACAGTGACGTTCCCCTCCTTTCGAACCTCCGGGTCGGGCACATCGAGTCGGTCAGAGTCCGGT
>KE356579.1:1625337-1627574 GCA_000416085.1 halophilic archaeon J07HX64
GTGCTCGTCGGCAACTCCCTCGGTGGGGCGGTCGTCCTCGAGACACTCCTCTCGGGCCGGTGCGAACCGTCGGCCGCGGTGTTCGCGGGAACGGGCGCGAAACTCGCTGTCCACGAGTCTATCCGGCGACGACTCCGGGAGGAGTTCGAGGCTGTCGTCGACGCGCTACACGGGGACTCGTGGCTGCTGTACGACCCCGACCAACAGGTCGAGGAGCGGTCCCGGGCCACACTGCTCGGGACTGGCCAGCGGGTGACCCACCGAGATTTCCTGACCTGTCACACGTTCGATGTCCGTGAGCGACTCGATGCTCTGGAACTGCCGGCGCTCGCTATCGTCGGCGAACACGACAGCCTCACACCGCCGGCGTATCACGAGTACCTCGCCGCGGAACTGTCGAACTGTGAGATGGCCGTTCTCGAGGATGCGGCACATCTGGCGATGCTCGAACAACCGGCGGCGTTCGACGCCGCGCTCCGGGAGCTTGCGGACCGGGTTTAGAGGATCTGTGCACCCCTGCCAACCCGGGTCTGGTACGAGCGGGCGTCGATATCGTGTGCTTCGAAGGCATCGAGCATCGCGGAGGCAACGGACCGGCGGTCACGCCCGCGGCAGACCGCGAGCACACCCGGACCGGACCCGCTGATCGTGACCCCGGTCGCGCCGGCATCACGGGCGGCCCCGCAGATGTCGTCGTACCCCTCGATCAGTTCGGCACGGGCCGGTGTCACGACGGAATCGTGCATACCAGCCCCGACGAGTTCCGGGTCGTCCCGACACATACCGGCGGTGAGCGTCGCCGCGTTGCCGACGGTCTCGACTACCTGCTCGATACTCGCGCTCTCGGGTACCACCGAGCGGGCATCACGGGTCGAGATGACGATATCGGGCAGACAGACAACGAGCGAGATGTCGGCATCGACCCGTGTGATACCGTTCCCGGTGGCGACTGTGAACCCACCGACGATAGCCGGCGCGACGTTGTCGTCGTGGGCCACCCCCGAGACGACGGCCTCACCCTCCGCTGCTATCGGAACGAGCGCCTCACGGGTGTGTCCACGGTCGTAGAGTTCGTCGAGCGCGACTGCTGCCGCCGCGGCGCTGGCCGCCGAGGAACCGAGCCCCGAGGCCGGTCGAACACCTTTGTTTATCTCGATGTGGGCTGGCGCGTCGAGCGCCTCCGCAACCGCACCGACGGTATTTTTCTCGGGGTCCTCGGGGATGAACTGGCTGCCCGCACCGCTGACCTCGATCGACGTCTCGGTGTCTCTGCGGACCCTGACCACGTCGGCCGGCCGCGAGAGTGCGACACCAAAGACGTCGAACCCACTGCCCAGGTTCGCGCTCGTCGCTGGCGCACGGACCGTCACCATACACCGATTTTCTGTACTGTTCTGAAAAAGGTAGCGGAGTCTCAGCCTGCTCGCTCACCGCTCGTCCCAGCGCTCGCCGCTGGCGCGGTCGATCTCGCTGTCCCCGCGCTCGGAGGGACAGATGTCGGCCAGTGAACACGCGTCACAGTCCGGGTTACGGGCGGTGCAGACCGCACGTCCGTGGCTGATGAACAGGTGTGTGAGCTCTTGCCACTCCCGTTCCGGGACGAGTTCCATCAGTTCCCTCTCGATGCGTTCGGGGCGCTCGTGGTCGGCGAGTCCGAGCCGACGGCTCAGCCGCTGGGCGTGTGTGTCCACAACCACCCCCTCGACGATGTCGTGTCCGTGCTGGAGCACCACGTTCGCCGTCTTGCGGCCCACACCGTGCAGGTCGGTTAGTGCCTCCATCGTGTCGGGAACCTCGCCGTCGTGCTCTGCAAGCAACTGGTCGCAGGTTTCGCGGATGTACGTGGCCTTGTTGTTGTAGTAGGTAACGGAGTTGAGCGCCGTGGCGAGTTCCTCCTGTGGGGCCTCGGCGTAGTCCGCCGGCGTCTGGTACGTCTCGAACAGGTCGGCGGTGACCCCGTTAACCCGCTCGTCGGTACACTGTGCGGAGAGGATGACCGCGACGAGCAGCTCCAGCCGATTCGAGTAGTTCAGTGAGATAGTCGTGTCGGGGTACTCCTCGTGGAGACGGTCGATAACGTCGGTGGCCTGGTCGGCGCGGTCGGCGCGCGGTGTGCCCATACCCGGGCAAGCGGCGGGCCGGGCTTGAGACCACCGGATTCACTCGAACGGCTCCTTTAGCCAGGCCTCCGCGAGTTCGGCGAGCACCGACGCGAAGGCGGTCTCGCTCGTCCAGAA
>KE356579.1:1627757-1628636 GCA_000416085.1 halophilic archaeon J07HX64
TGACATCGGGCACACGGTCGAGCAACACCCGGAACGCTGTTAGTCCATCTGCCTCCGCGGCCCGACCGAGCACCGTCCTGTTCGCGCTGGCGAGCACAGTCTGAACACCACGGTCGGCGGCGGTCTCGAACGCAGCCACCACCTCCTCGGTCACGAGTGAGGCGTCATCGACGGCGTACAGCAGGCGCTCGTCGGCCTGTTCGGCGAGTGTCAGTGTCCGCGCGGTCACCGAGTCCCGGCCGCGTATCATCCAGATAGACTCGGTGTGCTCCTGACTCTGCTGTGAGCCCTGAACCGTGTCGAGATAGTCGAACGTCTCCGCGCCGGTTTCTGCGAGTCTGTCGAGGACCTGGCGGCGTGCTTGCTCCAGTGACACCGGTCGGTAGACTGTGGGGGTCGACTGCTGTGTCTCGATGAGCCCCCGGTTCTCGAGCTCCTCGGCTGCACCGTAGACCTGTGACCGTGGGACATCGGCGATATCGCTCACCTCGCTCGCGGTCCCGCGACCGAGTTTCTGGAGCCCGAGAAACACCCGGGCCTCGTACGTCGTCAGCCCGAGCTGTTTCAGTCCGTCCACCGCGTCGTCGTCGTTCATGCTCGCAACGTGTTCGGGTGGGTTCGCTCGGCTGGATTATCTTTCGGTTCAGCGTCTGTTGACACCGCCGACCGGTCGGTCCTGGGAGCGGTCACGCCGGAGGACCACGAGCAGCCCGTAGCCCCCGACAACGAGGAGGAGCAGGAACGATATCGCGTTCCCGAGGAGGATGCCGACGACACCCCCGCCGACGAGTGTCCAGAAAAAGCGTCTGCTGACGTACCCCTGCCGGTAGTAGTAGACACAGAGACCGATCAGTGCCAGCGCCAGCACCGCGCCGAGAC
>KE356579.1:1628656-1634885 GCA_000416085.1 halophilic archaeon J07HX64
CCTGGAGGGCGACTGTGTCGGCGCTCAGCCCCTCGATAATCCCCTGGTCCTCGACGAATCCCACGATCTCGTCGGCGAAGATCGCCACAGAGACGTTCTCGATGAGCGCGACAACCGCGAGCACGCCCGCTATCCACAGTGTCGTTAGTGACTCGACCCCTCCCTGTGAGCTGTTGCTGTCACCGTAGCCACCACGCCCTGGTCGACTCCGTGACTCGTACTCGTCTCCGCGCCGCGGGTTTCGTCCCGTCTCCCGCCGCTGTCTGTCGGTCCCCTCACCCTCTGGCCGGTCCCCGAGTTCCGTACCGCACTCGAAACAGTACGCGTCCTCCGGTTCGACCCGCTCACCACAACGCGGGCAATGGTTCATAAAAGTGAGTTCGGTACGGAGATAAAACAAGCTAACGATAGCCGGGCGACTGTCGACAGCACAGCCCTTATCAGAGCCGTGAGCAAAGAACAGGTAATGAACGAGGCCGAGACAGAGCGAGCGGTTGTCGGTATCGTCGGCCTGCCGGGCAGCGGCAAGAGCGAGGCCGCCACGGTCGCCGAGGAACTCGACGTGCCGGTGGTGACGATGGGCGATGTAATCCGGGCGGCCTGTCGCGAGCGCGACCTGGACCCGGCAACTCACCACGGGCAGGTCGCACAGCAGCTCCGGGCGGAGAACGGTCCGGCTGCCATCGCCGAGGCGTCACTCCCGAGTATCGAGGACGGACTCGCCGACGCGGGGGTGGTTGTCGTGGACGGTATCCGCTCCGAGGTCGAGGTCGAGCGCTTCGAGACCGCCTTCGGGGACGCGTTCACGCTCGTGAGTGTCGAGACACCCTTCGAGACGCGGGCCGAGCGGCTCGACCTGCGCAACCGTGACGCCGACAGCAACGAGGGCGGGGAGTCACTCGCCGAGCGTGACGAGCGCGAGCGCGAGTTCGGGATGGGCGAGGCGATGGACCGTGCCGGACTCACACTCGAGAACACCGGCTCACTCGAGCGCTTCCACGACGAGGTCAGGAAACTGCTGCACAGCAAACAATCACCCGAGGAGTCGACAGAGCAGCCGTACACACTCGAAGCCGAGATAACCGCACCCGTGTACGACACCGAGCTCACAGAGCGGGTAACCGAGGCGATTACGGGTGTGTTCCCCGACGCTGACACCGAGTTCGAACACGGTGAGCTTCGCGCCACCGTCCACAACCTCGAACACCTCTCGGAGCTGCTCCACCGGCAGTCTATCCTCGACACTGCCCGGGGTGTGTTTTTCGGCAACCAGCGCGGCGACACGTTCTCGTTCCGGATCAAAAAGCAGGCTGCCTTTGTCGGTGTGGTCAACTTCGTCGTCGACGACCCGGGTGAACTCGGCGCGATTGCGGTGCGCGTCCGCGTCGAGGAGCCCTCCGTCGAGGCGGTCATCAACAACGTCGCGCCGCCGACAGAGGACGGCAAACCCGTCGACGTGTGACCGACGGCAATCCGTAGCAGAACGTTCTACCTGATCATAACGCACCGGCACCGTTGATATCTTCCCCGCGGCAAAGCGCGAGGAGTCCTCGGGGGTTCGGCTACCGACCCACGCCGGTACGTTTAGATTCCGAGTCGCTTTAGAACGTACGTTGTCGCCGCGCCGGAGACGGCGACACCTGTGCTGAATGCGAACAGCGGTCCGAAGGCCGTACCACCGCCGCCACCGCCACTGTCGAAGCTGAGAGCCGAAAACACAACCATGATGATCAGCATCACGAGGAAGCCGACAAAGGCTCCGACACCGCTGACCAGCACCGACTCCCCGTCGCTGGCGGTCAGACGGAGCCCGGTCAGAACCCCGGTGACCATGCTGATGACCGGGGCGGAGAGGACGGCGACGAGGATCGCACCCGCACCGAACAGTTCACTCCCAAGCCCACCGGTTGCGGCGGAGAGTAACATCAGTCCGACGCCGTAGCCCAGTCCGACCGCACCGAACGTCCCGACGATGTACAGCAGGAACCGCTTTCCCGACTCCGTGCCGAGGATGTCGGTGACCGACGCGTCTGCACCCTGCCGTCTCCCCGCCGGCTGTCGGCCTCCCCGTCGCTGTGACTGTCCACGGGCCGAATCGGCCTGGGTCTGTGCCTGTGGGCGGGCGGGCCCGCTCTGCCCCCGCTCTGTGGGCGGGTTTCGCCCCGACTGGTCGTACCCCGACTGGGGCTGGTTTGTTTGCTGTTCACGCCTATCTGGTCCGTCATCCGGCATACGTTTGTGAGTGATTCTCACAGACATAACTCTACCGGTCGCGGAGCTGTTCGACTCTGTGTGTGGTTTTTATACTCTGCCGGTGTCGTCTGTTATCGGCGTTTACTTCTCGGGTGCGGGAACAACTCGTCTACAGGCCGGGAGGGTCGCATCACAGACTCTCAGTCAAGGTGTCGGCAGAGATACTGCTCGTCGCAGTCCCCGACAGGAATCGGTTCCAGGGTCCGGGTGTCACCGTGTTCACCCGAACGGGTTGTTGCCGCCATCGCCGCCCATGCCGCCCATACCGCCACCGCCAGGTCCGCCCTGCTGTTGCATCTGCTGCATCATCCGCTCCATGTCGCCCTCACCCATCCCCTGGAACTGTTTGATAGCCCGTTCCATCATGCGGTGCTGTTCGAGGAGCTCCCGGATCTGTTCCTTTTGTTTGCCCGAACCGCGGGAGATACGCCTGAGCCGGTCGGCACCGATGACACGCGGGTTCACGAGCTCCTCCTCGGTCATCGAGTCCATTATAACGTCGTAGTGGCGCATCCGCTCCTGGGTCATGTCCATCGCGTCGTCGGGGAGCTGGTCCATCAGCCCGCCACCCAGGCCGGGTATCATATCCATCACCTGTCCGAGCGGTCCCATCCGGTTCATCGCGTCCATCTGTCGTTGCATATCCTTGAGAGTGAAATCACCCTCCAGCATATCCTCGGGGTCCCAGTCCTCGTCGCCCTCCTCCTGGGTTTCCTCCATGGCGCGCTCGACCCGTTCTGCGAGCTGTTCGAGGTCGCCCATCCCGAGTAGCCGGGAGACGAAACTCGACGGCTCGAACCGCTCGATATCCTTCACGGTCTCCCCGGTCCCCAGGAAGGCGATCGTGGAATCGGTCTGGTCGACCGCGGCGAGTGCCCCACCACCCTTCGCGGTCCCGTCGAGCTTGGTGATAACGACACCGTCGATACCGATAGCCTCCTCGAACTCCTGGGCCTGTTCTTTCGCACTCTGGCCCATCGCGGCGTCGAGCACCAGCAGGTTCCGGTCGGGACCGGCCGCGCCTTCGATGCGCTCTATCTGCTCGATCAGCTCCTCGTTGAGACCGTCCCGACCGGCGGTGTCGACAATCTGGACGTCCGCGTCGGCGGTTTCGAGGAGTCCAGTCTCGGCGATGGCGACAGGGTCGTTCTCGTCGGGGTCGCCGTAGAACTCGACCTCGGCGTTGTCTGCCATCTGTTTGGACTGGTCGTACGCGCCCGGCCGGTCGGTGTCGGTCTGGATGATCGCCGGCCGGAGCCCCTTCTTCGAGAACCACCAGGCCATCTTCGCCGCGGTGGTGGTCTTTCCCGACCCGTACAGCCCCGCGAGCAGGATTGTCTGACTCTCCAGGGGCAGGTCCGTCGACTCACCGAGCAACTCGACCAGTTCCTCGTAGACGATGCGCAGCACCCAGTCACGGGCCGACGTGCCCGACGGTGGCTCCTCCTCCAGCGCACGGGTCTCGATGCTGTCCGAGAGCTCCTGTACGAGCGCGATATCGACGTCAGCCTGAATCAGCGAACGCTGAATCTCCTTTACGATACCCTCGACATCCTCCCTGTCGAGGCGTGATTTCCCCCGGAGGTCGTTCAGGGTGCTCCTGAGCGAACTGCCGAGATTGTCCAGTACCATTGTTCGCCGCTACGCGGCCGGGCCTGTAAAGCCTTTTCTGATGACGAACAGATGTGACCCGTTCACACGCCCGGTCGCGTGTTCTCGTAGTGGGCACAAATCTCGCAGCCAACATGAATCTCGTAGCGGGCACGAATCTCGCAACCGGCACGAATCTCGCAGCGGACACAAATCTCGTGGCCGAGGACGAACTGTCTCGTGTCAAACTCCCGGTCTGGGAGTGTCGATTCAGCCCCGCGGACGGCGCGTCAGGCGGAGATACCCTCCCTTGGACCCACCCGACAGGTTCGGTTGCGTCAGTCGTAGGGGTGGAACCGTTTCATCGCCTGCCGAACGGCATCGATATCACCGACGAAGGTGACGTTGTCACCCTCGTTGAGGACAGTGTCCCCGTCGGGGACACGCGTCTTGCCGCCGTTGCTGACGACAGCAATGATACAGCCGCTGGGTATCTCCGTGTTCACCTCCTTTATCGATCTGCCGGTAAACTTCTCCGCCGTGAGTTCGACCTCCTGGACGTCGTGCCCCTCGCCCATCTCGTTCATCCAGTGGGTCAGCGCAGGCCGCTCTATCTCGTCGTCGATGGCGGTAGCGGTTGCGTTTGTCGAGTCGATCGCCGTGACGTCTATCGAGTCGAATGCGCTGACGTTCGACGGGTCGTTGACCCGGGCGTAGAGTGTCTCTATGTCGAACTTCGTCTTGGCGGTCTGACAGACGAGCAGGTTGACGTCGTCGTCACCGGTTGCCGCGATGACGCGCCCTGCCTCGCCGATGCCGGCACTCCTCAGAGCGCTCATCTCACTGCCGTCCCCTTCGTGGACGGTCAATCCCTGCGAGCGCGCCTCTTCGGCCGGTTCGTCGTCGTCCTCGACGAGGACAACGAACTCGCCTCTATCCTCCAGTCGTTTCGCGAGCGCCCGGCCGACCCGGCCGCTCCCGATGATGATAGTCCTCATTGGTGAGATCTTGAGTGCGTCTGCGATCTGTCTTGCGAACCCTGCCTGTGTTGCGACCGTCGCGAGGATGACCGCGAACACCGCCGCCTGCAACACGCCTGCCCCGTCGACCCCCTCTGCCTGCATCTTGGCCGCGAACAGTGTCGCCACGCTTGCGGGGATGATCCCACGGGGACCGACACCGGCGATAAACGTCCGCTCGCGCCACGTGAACTGCTTCGCCCGGGCTGTCGAGAGGAGCACCAGCAGCGGCCGAAAGACGAGGATAGCCGCAAGCGCCAGCAACAGCGCATCGGGACCGAGGTTTCTGATTGCCTCGAGGTCCATCAGCGCGGCGATGGCGACGAACACGAAGGCAAGCACGACGAGTGTCGCGTTGCGCGCGAACTCCTCGACCTCGTGGCGGTGGTCTATGTCCAGATTGCCCAGCGCGATACCGGCGGTTGCTGCCGCCATTATTCCGGCTTCGGCGGTGACGGTGCTGGCAACGGCATACCCCCCGACCGCCCCGGCGAGCGCGAGGAACTGGTTTCCCCGCACCTCGTCACCGGGTGTGACCTCTGTCTGGATCAGCACGTAGACGACACCCGTCGTCACCAGACCCACAGCGAGACCGACACTCAGTTTCTCGGCGAAGATGAACAGCGACTCCATCAGCGGGTCGTCGTGCAGGACCATCGTCTCGAAGATAACAGCGGCCGCAACCGCCGCGGTCACGTCGTTTATGATACCCTCGGTCTCCATCGCCGAGGCCACGTGTTCTCTGACCCGGACGACCTCCAGAATCGGCGTGACGACTGTCGGCCCGGTCGCCACCAGCAGCGCCCCGACGACGAGCGAGAGGTTCCAGTCGGCCCCGATCAGGTAGTGAGTCGCGGCCGTCATTCCGACAAACATGATAACTGCGCCAACTGTCACCAGCCGCCAGGCTACCGACCCTGCCTCGCGGACCCGGTCGAACCGGAGTGCGTACGCCCCGTCGAAGACGATGATGGCCACACCGATACCCACAATCGGCTGCAGTCGCTCCACACCGCCGAAGGTTTCCAGCGTGACGAACTCGAGCACTGGCCCCAGCAGGATACCGAGCACCAGATAGAACACCACACTCGGAATCTGGAGTCGTCGTGCCATCAACTGAACTCCGAGCCCCAGTACGAGTATCGAGGCTACAGCGAGCAACAGGCTCTCTGGTGTCTCTACCACCGATTCGCTCCCCGCGGAGAGGACACCGCCGAGTGCAGGTACAGGGTGTAGCATACTATCTACCACAGACTATCCGGACAATCGAAGTCGACTGATATTGTTCTGTCGATTGCCACACGGAGCTTTTGTGTCGGGAAAGAGCTCCTATCATCCCACGTACGTTCGTCAGAGCACCGCCGACC
>KE356579.1:1634905-1639252 GCA_000416085.1 halophilic archaeon J07HX64
GAGTATATTGTTCTATCGGTTTCCATCGAACCCCTCCGTGTCGGGCGGAAACGGTCTGTCTCTCTCACACCGCTCTCTATGGGTACTCCCCGTCGGCAGCGGTATCCAGCGGTGAACCGGTGACCTGTGGGGCCTCCTGTTGTTGTGGACCGCAGGTGATCGGGTACGCGCCGGTGCTGTCCGTCTTCACCTATCGGAGCACCGCCGACCGACATCCATATTTAATCTCAGATAGAACATTCGATATAGGATCGAGTATGGATTACGAACCGGACGACATCGACAGGCGAATTCTCTACAGACTCATGGAAGATGCCCGTCACACATCGGCGACAGAGCTGGCTGACGAGCTCGGTGTATCTGACGGGACAATTCACAACAGAATCAACGGACTCGAAGAACGAGGGATAATCAAAGGCTACCAGGCGATGGTCAACTTCGAGCGTGTCGGCGGACATCTGGTAGGTATCTACCTGTGTACTGTGCCAGCCGCCGACCGGGAACGGCTCGCAATGGCCGCCCGGTCGATCCCGCGTGTGATCGATGTCCGGGTACTCATGGCCGGCAAACGGGATCTTCAGGTCGTCGCCGTCGGCGAGAGCACGGAGGATCTGCGTGACATCGCCCGGGACCTGTCGGCGCTCGACATCGGTATCGAGGACGAGGAACTGCTTCAGACTGAACTGTGTAGCCCGTACGAGCCGTTTGGTCCCGAGGACAGTGACACGTCGGGAAACGGTGTAAACACGATTTCACTGGCAAACGGCAGCGATATCCTCGAGATTGTCGTCGAAGACAATGCCCCCATCGCCGGCCAGTCAATCACCGAGGCCCGCGACGCCGGGCACCTCGCCGCTGATACGAGAGTTCTACTGGTCGAACGTGGCGACGAGATAATCAAGCCAGACCAGACAACAGTGCTTCACGAGAGCGATGTGGCTACGATTATACCGTCCAGTGACCAGGGTGAGGCTGCTCGCCCGTTCTCTCGGACTGCGGTGTCTAACTGACTGTCCCCCACGAGAATCTGCTCGTTGTATCTCGCACTGTCACGCTGCAGCCATCGTCGACGTGTCCGGGGCCTGACAGCGGTGAAGTGTCAGCCTACGAGCGACCGTGGTTCTCCTCTGTCCACCAGGGTCAGGAGCCGGAGATCGACCCCGCGAGCGACAATGACCCGACGCACTCGACTGTTTCGGTGTCGTCGTGTATCTGTGCCAGATTGGCGTCGACGAGCTCCGGCAGCACCTCCTCTTCGAGTGTCCGAGTGACCGTCTGCTCGTCATCCGAGAACATCTCTACATCCTCCGCAGACAGCTGCATCGCCAGCGTGACAAGGGGCAGTTCGTTGGTCGTGGTTTCGGCGAGTCGCTCGACCACAGCCAGACGGCGGTTGAGTGCCTCGCTGTTCTCACCGAGCGCGGCGGTGAGTGCGTACGCGTCTACCTCCGGCGTGTCCTCCTCGGTGTCGGCACGAGCTGCTCTCTGTCGTGTGATACCGAACCCGATACCGGCGACCAGTCCGACCAGTGCCAGCTCCTCGAACAGAAATACCCTGTCGGCGAGCGCACCGTCTCGCAGAACCTGATGTGCGTAGACCGCTCCGGCGACCCCGACGGAACTGAGTATTCCGGCGACGCTCCAGCCGAAGATCGCCCAGAGCTCCGTGGTGCTGTACTGGCTCTGCACGAGTGAGTATGCGGTCGCTACGACAGCGGCCGACAGCACGACAACCACACCGATCTCGGTGTTCCTGATGAGCTGTGAGTACGGATGCTCGGCCAGAGACGGGTGCTCGAGGAGATACCCTGTTGTGATTGTACCGAGCAGTACACCGACTACTGATAGCAGTCCCATCGGAAAATGGCGGCTGTCCCCTCCAAACTCCCGCGACCATTGTGTTGACATCTGCCTGCTATGTTCTACGAGTTCGATTGTAATAAATCTATTCCAAGCCGCTCTCAGTTAGAGCACCGAAATTGATTTAAGTAGTTCAATCTGTATAGTGAAGTAGGATGGTCCACCACGACCTCGACCGAAGTCTGGGTCTCTACCCGACAATGATGATCAGCATGGGAGCAATGATCGGAAGCGGTATCTTCGTACTACCGGCACTCGGATTCAAGAAAGCCGGACCGGCCGTAATCCTCGCATACGTGCTATCGGCGCTGGTCGTTCTTCCGGCAGCGCTGTCGAAAGCCGAGATGGCGACAGCGATGCCACAGGCCGGTGGCACGTACCTGTACATCGACCGGGCACTTGGACCGCTGTTCGGTACGATCGCGGGTATCGGCTCCTGGTTCTCCCTGACGTTCAAATCCGCGTTCGCACTGGCCGGACTCGGCGCGTATCTCCTGGCAGCAACCGCTATCGACCAAGCGTTGCTCACGCCGGTTAGTCTCGTGCTCGCTGCGGCCGTGATCGTGTTGAATATCTCGGGGACAGAGCTCAGCGGTCGCGTCCAGGCGGTGATTGTCACGCTCGTGCTGGGTGGACTGCTCGCGTACACGGTCAACGCAGGCTTCGAGGTCAGTTCGAGTAGCTACACACCGTTTACGACCGACGGCTCCGGGGGCGTCATAACCGCGGCGGCGTTCGTGTTCGTCTCGTTTGCCGGTGTCACAAAGATCGCAAGTATCGCCGAGGAGGTGGAGAATCCGGGGAAGAACCTCCCCCGAGCGATCCTCGGTTCGATGGCGATTATGACACTCGTATACATCGCTGTTGTCGCTGCGATCGTTGGACTGGCCAATCCAAAGGATCTCGAAAAGGGCGGGCCCGAGGGCGGGGCGTCGCTCACGCCGATGGCCGACGGCGCCGACGCGCTGTTCGGTGGGGCCGGTGTTCTGGTTATTTCGATTATTGCAGTCGTGGCGCTGACGAGCATGGCAAACGCGGGCGTGCTGTCGACCTCGCGGTTCCCGCTGGCGATGAGTCGTGACAACCTCCTCCCGCCACAGCTCGATACAATCGACGAACGCTTCGGTACGCCGCGAAACTCGGTGTTACTTACCGGTGCTGTTCTCCTGTTTCTTATCTCGTTCGTGAACGTCATCCAGCTCGCAAAGCTGGCGAGCGCGTTCAAGATCCTGGTCTTCTCGATCGCAAACGTCGCGCTGATCGCATTCCGCGAGGCGGATGTCCCCGAGTACGACCCCGAGTGGACCACTCCCGGGTACCCGTACGTACAGGTGTTCGGTGTGCTTGCCGGTTTCGGGCTGCTCACTCAGATGGGCAGGCTTCCGATCCTCGGTGCGATTGGGATCATCATCGCCAGTGTGATAATCTACCTCGTCTACGGTCGGTCCCGGACGGACCGAACCGGCGCCATCGGAACCATCATCCACAACCGTCGTGGACAGTCCGACGACGGACTTGCTCCGACAGATACGGACTGATCGAGACAGTACGGTCCCCCACACCGTTACCCCGACCGGGCGGGGGGCTCACAGATGCATGCGACGTGCCGCAGTGTTGTGCCGTCGGCTACTCCTTTTCGAGTGTCTGTGAATGATTGTGAACGGTTGGTTACTCGTATCGTCGGACAGACGCAGGTGAGCGTCTACGGAACACTCGGGCGGGGCAGTCTGTGACGAACTGTCTCTCTGTGAGGACCGGTTGCAGATACTCTGTCCGGCAGTATCAATCGTCACCCTGTGGCTCGTAGTCGCGCCGGACGACCAGCACGGGGTCGTTGCTTTCGTCCGCAACTTGCTGTGGAAGGGACCCGAACAGAACGTCTCTGAAACTGGGTTTTGCCTCGTACATCACGACCGCGTCGTACTCGTCCGCAAACTGTTTTATTTTGCTGTCGTTATCGCTGTCCTCGATGAGCTTCGAGTCGACCAGCCCGGGCTCGAATCCGGCCCCTATCAACTCTTCGCGCGCCTCCGAGAGACGCTGTTCACCGCGGTCGATTGCCTCGCCCTCGGCAACGTGAAGCAGTGTCACCTCCTGTGTCATATCGTCGTACAATAGTTGGACAAACTCCGACAACCGGTCGAGATCCGCATCAGGAATCGGCACGAGAACGCGGTCCATGCTGTCGGTTTCGGCCGGAATGAGTTCCGCAGCGCAGTTTTCCTCGGTGGCGACCTCCTCTATCGCCGCGTTGCGGTCCTTCCCGAACACGAGTCGTGTCGTAACGTCCGCGCCGGCTTCCCGAAACTGCGTGGCGATCTCGTCCACCTCTGCTCTTGCCTCCTCACCGAACTGCTCGCTCGCAATACTCGACGGGGTCTGCTCCGGGAGATTGTAGTGTCCGAGTACGACAACCTCGACCGATGCCAGTTCGTCGACGAGATGCTGTGAGAGCGACACTGCGTCGGGCAGCTCGAATGGGACCAG
>KE356579.1:1639328-1641848 GCA_000416085.1 halophilic archaeon J07HX64
AGATGCTGTGAGAGCGACACTGCGTCGGGAAGCTCGAACGGAACCAGTACACGTGCCATACTGAGCCTGTGGAGTTGCAGTGCTTAAAGTGTGTGCGATTGTTAGTCAGATAGCGCCATCTAGCTGGCATGAACGTCGGCTCGAAAACCACTCTAAAGTCGTTCAGCAACCCCCAGGCCAAGGACGGCTCGATGCTCAACGGTGAGGATACCTCACGACAACAGACCGTCCGGAACCCGACGTGACGGCTCCGAGCAGGGTGTTGTGACCACGTGAGACACCGGTAGCCGCAACTGTGACATCTGTGTGTATGTCCATACTCGCGTATCAATCGCATAGGCGATAAGAGTAGATCCAGTACAACCTGAGAACACTGAATTAAGAGATTTTGATTTTAAACGGCTGAGACTGAGAAACATTGATTACTTAAGTGAGGAACACATACAGCGTAATAGATGGCAGACAGCCTCAGACGGAGTTTGGGATTGTACCCGACACTCATGATCAGTATCGGTGCGATGATCGGGAGCGGAATATTCGTGCTCCCGGCGATCGGGTTCGAGGAGGCAGGTGCAAGCGTTGTAATCGCGTATCTGCTGGCCGCACTCGTGGTGTTTCCCGCGGCCCTGTCGAAGGCAGAACTCGGTACCGCGATGCCGGAGTCCGGGGGCGACTACCTCTACGTCGAGCGCGCTCTCGGCCCACTGGCAGGAACAATCGCCGGCATCGGCGCGTGGTTCTCGCTGGTGTTCAAGAGCGCGTTCGCGCTCGTCGGACTCGGCGCGTATCTCGCCTTGATAACACCGCTTAGTGCGACACAGATCACAGTTGTCGGTGTCGGCCTCGGCGCGCTGGTTGTCACACTGAATATCCTCGGGACAGAACTCACCGGGGAGGCGCAGGCGATTATCGTCACCGTCGTGCTGGCCGGACTCGTCGCGTACGTCGGGAACACGCTGTGGCTCGCTGGCACCGGTGGCACAACCGCCGACCCGTCCCGGCTGTCGGGGCTGACAGACTCCGACCCGGGCACCGTGGTCACGGCCGCTGCGCTCGTGTTCGTCTCGTACGCTGGTGTGACAAAGATCGCGAGTGTTGCCGAGGAGGTAAAAGACCCGGACAGAAATCTTCCGCGTGGGATTCTGGGGTCGCTCGGGATTATGGCGGTTATCTACGTGGGTGTAATCGGGTCGATTGTGGTGCTCAACGACCCTGCGGTGCTGACAGCCGAGGGAGGTGGACACGGTGCATCGTTGACACCGATGGCCGACGGTGCTGACGCGTTGTTCGGCGGATACGGTGAGGTTGTTGTGTCGGTGCTCGCCATTGTTGCGCTGATGAGTATGGCCAACGCCGGTGTGCTCTCGTCCTCTCGGTTCCCACTCGCGATGAGTCGTGACAACCTGCTGCCCGATCTGTTGCAGACAATCGACCCCCGGTTCAGTACACCGCGAAACTCGATTCTACTGACCGGTGGTGTGCTCGTGGTGCTCGTTGCCTTTGTACCGGTGATCACGCTGGCAGAGATGGCCAGTGCGTTTATTATCCTCGTTCTGTCGATCATCAATATCGCGCTGATCGCGTTTCGTGAGGCGAATATCGACACGTACGACCCAGCGTTCCGTGCGCCCGGTTACCCGGTGGTACAGATAGTCGGGACAGTTGCCGGTCTCGGGATGATCACACAGTTGGGCCTGTTAGCTATCCTCGGTGCAACCGGCATCGCAGTCGGCGGCGTGGTTGTATACCTGCTGTACGGGCGGTCTCGTGCCAACCACGACAGCGCACTCGCCACACTTCGGGGCAACACCGACGATGAGACACCGGTAATCTCCGCAGAGGACACCCAGTAGCTCCGACACAGCGGCAACAACACGAACAGACAAATAATAGCACCCCTCCTTAGACCGGTAATATCACGAGGTAACGTCAGAGTGTTTTCATTTGAGAGGCGCTCTGCGGACCCAGCGGTCTTGTCCACGGAGCTTCCGATTTCCGCAGACGTGGTTTCGGAACGTCTCGGTCCTTGTCTTTCGGCGAGACTGTTCCGTGAGATAGTGGGCGGTTGGTGTTGGACCCCGCTGCCGCCCGCGTACAGACTCTGTGGCGGACAGGCAGTCGACTGCCACCCCTGCGCCGATTAGCGGGAGGGCTCTCAGACACAACTCACGGTAGTGTAGATCCCGGGTAGGTCGTCGGTGAGGGGAGTGTGTTCTGCGGTGCTGGGCAGACACGGTACCCGACCGGACAGAAGGCTCTTTTCGCTGCCAATCAAAATGCACGCATGACTGATTCGGACAAACTGTCTCGCTTCCTGCGTGCGCAGGTCCAGAACGCAGGCCGCCAGTACGAGGAGGCGCGCCAGGCGTTTCTGGCGGCGCGTGAGGACACAACAGCCGAAACCGACGACGGTGACCTGCCGACGGCGCGCATCGTCTGTCGCCGGCACGCCGAGCAACGGGTGGTTGGCATCGACGAACAGGGCCGACCCTCCTGTTTCGAGGACGGCCACCCCGACTG
>KE356579.1:1641889-1656820 GCA_000416085.1 halophilic archaeon J07HX64
TCGCCGGTCTCGGTGAACAGGAGGGTTGGCGCATCGATGGGCGGGCCGCCCGCGTCCACTACAGCGGCGCGACCGACCGCTACAGCATCGAGTTTTACGCGCCGAGCGAGTGTATCATCTACTGGAAGGTGCCACCATCGGACGGATCCCACGAGACTGCCGTGCCTGTCGGGCGTGACACGGTGCCGACACCGCTCCGCGAGCGCATCCGGGAGGACCTCGCCGCCGCCGGCGTCGACCCCGATATCGAGCGCCGCCATCTGTGAGCGCTCTCGGCCCTTACACTGTCAGGGTTCAAGAGTGATGCCGCGCCAGTGGGGCCTATGCAACGGTCACACGACGGCGGTGGACAGCGGGAACGGGACCAGCGGTCACGCGGAGAACAGACCGGACCGACCGGTGGGGGCCAACAGACCACCCCCGGTCCACAGCGGGGCACCCGAAATGGGGGCCGGACGAGCAACAGCAGCCTCACACTCCGGGCAGTCGCCGTGGCGTTCGGGCTACACAGCGTGTTGTTGCTGTTCGCGGGGTTCAGTATACTCACAGTCGGCAGTTCGGTTCCGGTGGCCGGGACCGGTTTCCAGCCGCTGGGGCTGGTCGTGCTCCTGTTCGGCGGGGCCTACGGCTACGCGGGCTACGGTGTCTGGAGGCTAAGAGCCCGGGGCTGGCAGGTCGGGGTGTGGCTGGCCGGGGCCGGAGCGTTGCTCGCCCTCACGAGTCTCCTCGCGGGCGGTGTGGTCGCCGGTTTCGTCGGATTCGTGCTCAACTGCGTGCTCGGTTGGGGGCTGCACAGCAACAGAGCTCCGTTCCGGAGAGAAGGCCGGGGCGCGTGGCGGGCCGACGGGGGAACAGCGGCGACCGGCGGAGACCAGCGGGTGAACGACACCGCCAGCGGACGCGCGAGCGAGCGGCGCGGGAGACAGTAGTCTCCGGGTGACCGGGCCGCAGTCTCCAGGGGATTATTACGCCCGAAACCCAACCGAAGCCATGAGCGGTCCAATCGACTACGGGCAGTTCGAGGAGGGGCGCCACTGTAACTACTGGGCGCTCGACAGAGCAATCCAGCGTGAACTCGCTCGGGTTTACCCCGACGAGGCGTTTGCGTGGGCCGAACCCCGACTGTCGGAGTTCGGCGAGGTGGTGGGGCAGGTGATGGCAGACAACGCCGACTACGTCGACAGTCACGGGCCGGAGCTGCGGACCTACAACAAGCACGGAGAGGTGCAGAACCTGGTGGAGTATCCGGCCGAACAGATCGAGACCGAGCGACTGGCCTACGGGGCGGGTGTCGTGTCGGACTCGTTCCGCGCGCCGCCGGGTCGCTCGGAGCCGTTGCCGCTGACCCACTATCTCGGGATGCTGTACCTGCTCGCGTACGCGGAAACCTCCGGGTTCGTCTGTCCGGTTGCGATGACCGCCGGGGCCGCGGTGGTCCTCGAGAAGTTCGGCGACGACGAACTCGATGCCTACTACGACGGGTTGACGAGTCGTTCCCGGGCAGACCTGGTCGAGGGTGCGATGTTCCTCACCGAGAAACAGGGTGGTAGCGATGTCGGCGCAGCCGAGACGACCGCCGAGTACGACGAGGAGACGGGGTACTGGCGGCTCACCGGAGAGAAGTGGTTCTGCTCGAACATCGACGCCGAGGCGACCCTGGCGCTCGCCCGGACCCCCGATGCGCCGGAGGGCACCGCGGGACTGTCGATGTTCCTGGTGCCACACGGCCACCCCGACGAGGGGGTGCTCACAAAGGGTCGTCGCGAGGCGTTCGACGGTGCCCCACCACCAGCGGCGCTGAACGACCAGCAGTACCGGCGGCTGAAGAACAAACTCGGGACGACTGCCGTCCCGACAGGTGAGGTGGAACTCGACGAGACACCGGCGCTGCTGGTCGGCGAACAGCAGGCGGGGTTCAAACAGATGGCCGAGATGCTCAACCTGGAACGGCTCTCGAACGCCGCGAGTGCCTGTGGCATAATCGGCCGGGCGCTGCTGGAGAGCAAGATACAGGCGGCCGACCGCGACGCGTTCGGCAGGAGTCTCGACGAGTTCCCGCTGATGCAGGCAGACCTCGTGGATATGGTCGTCGACCACGAGGCGGCAACCGCGTTCACGTTCGAGGCCGCACGACTCTTTGCCGAGCGCGAGGCGGCCGAGCGTGACGGTGAGGCGGCCGACCGGGAGTACCGCCTGATGCGCCTGCTCATCCCGATCGCGAAGCTCCGGACCGCCCGGATGGCCATCGACACGACCTCCTACGCGATGGAGATCCAAGGCGGGAACGGCTACGTCGAGGAGTTCGTCACGAACCGTCTGCTCCGTGACGCACAGGTGCTACCGATCTGGGAGGGCACCGAGAACATCCTCTCGCTCGACGTGTTGCGCGCACTGGACCGCGAGCAGGCCCACGAGCCGTTTGTGGAGGCGGTCGACGAGCACCTCTCGGCGGCCACACATCCGGCACTCGCCGACGCCGTCGACACCGTCGAGGCGGAGTTCCAGGAGCTCACGGTCGCGATGGCGACACTCGCGGGCGAGGACCGCGACTACGCGGAGCTATCGGCGAAACGGCTCGCACGGTATATCTTCGACGTGTTCACCGCCGCCCTGCTGCTCGAACAGGCCCAGGACGCCCTCGATGGCGAGGCCGCAGTCGAGAGCGCGGATGGGGACCCTGACGGGCGAATGGCGGTTGTCGCCCAGCGGTTCGTCCAGACACACCTCGAGGACCGCGACGCGCGCGGCATCACGAGCGGCGACCGGCTTCCCCTGGAGCGGTTCGAGGCTATCGTCAACTTCGCCTCGGTCCCGCCGGAGACACTCGTCGAACCGGTCGAGGCCGACTGAGACGGCTGTCCCGACTGTTTTCCGCGGAGTCCTCACTCGTCGAGCGATTCGGCGATATCGGTGAGCGAGGAATCGGGCGGTTCGACCGGTTCGTACAGCACCCGTTCACCGGGTTCGCGGAGGCCGTAGGCGTACCCCTCCGTGAGCACGTCCAGCAGGAGCGTGCTGCCGGGGCCGTGGCCGCCGTTGTCGAGCCACTCGCCGAGCAGGTCCGTTCCCTCACCGGTCCGGGCCAATCTGCGGTTCCGGCAGGCACGGCGGACGGCACCCTCACCCCGCAGTGTCGACACCACCTCGGCGTGGGTCTGTGTCCCCGCCAGCGATAGCCGGACGATGTCGCCGGGGGCACAGGACAGCCTCGACGGGAGCACGAGCTGTGCACGTCCGGTCGAACCGACAGCATCGAGTTCGACCCGGTGAGAATCAACAACGGAGTGGTCCGACGGGAGTCGGTCGGTCACCGTTCCCCTCCAGCGGGCACGACAGTTGTCCGTGGCATACCCGTCGAATGCCCCCCGGAAAAAAAAGCCTGGTTCCCGACCACGAGTCCCGGCACCGGGCTGTCGGGACACCCCCCAGGCCCGGAACCGACGGGCCGAGGAGGGTGACAGGGCACGGGGGATGAAACTGGTGTGGTGTGGATATGACGGGCTGGTAGAGCAACACGTCGGCGATGGCATCGGCGCTGTGGCCCCTGCATACTTTGAGGGTCGAGTACATAGAGCTTCTTATGTGTACACTAACGCTCGCGTGGCAGGTGTTTCCCGATGCACCGGTTGCACTCGGAGCAAACCGTGACGAACTGCTCGACAGGCCGTCCGAGTCGCCGGAGCAACGCGACTGGGAGACGACGGTCGTTGCGCCAAAGGACACGAAAGCCGCGGGGACGTGGCTCGGCTACAACGAGCACGGCCTGCTCGTAACGATCACCAACCGCTGGGACGGTCGGGAGAGACCGGATGCACGCTCGCGTGGGTTGCTCGTTCGGGACGCGCTGGCCTGCGAGAGCGCGGAGGCGGCGGTCCGGTTCGTCGAGCGCGAACTCGACGCCCGCACGTACGAGGGGTTCCACCTGCTGGTGGCGGACAGCAGCGCGGCACTGCTGGTCGAGTTCGACGGCGCAAAGCGGATACGGACACTGAGTCCGGGTGTACACGTCGTGGTAAACGTCGGGGTCGACGGGGAGTACGACATCCCGGCCTACCGCGAGGATGCCGGCAGACAGCAGGCCGAGAACGCCGAGGCGGTCCGCGTAGCGCTCCGCCCGGAACCCGGCGAGGATGCCGACGACTGGCTGACACGCGCCGGCGAGGTGCTCGGCAACCACGAGTACGATGTCTGCATCCACGGGGACGGGTTCGGCACCCGTTCGTCCTCGCTCGTCCGACTGGGCGAGACCCCTCGGTTCGAGCACGCCGACGGCCCGCCCTGCCGGACCGACTACGAGCGTGTGACCCCGTCCCCGTCGTTCCCACCCTGACGGTTGCCACAAACACCCCCCGCACTGCCCGCTCGCAGCCACATCTCCGGCAAAGCTATCAACTGTAAAACTGTTCGACAGGATTAAGTGCCGCGAGTAGCTCGGTGAAAGTAATGGCAGACGGATCCGGCGGCGACATGCTCTCCTGGGACGAGTCGCTGTTTCGCGACGAGCGGGTCTTCGAGGTGGACTATCTCCCCGAGGCGTTCAGACACAGAGACACCCAGATGGAGAGTCTGAAGTACGCACTCAAGCCGGCGGTACGGGGGTCCCGGCCGCTCAACGTCATGGCACAGGGACCACCCGGTACAGGAAAGACGACTGCCGTACACATCCTGTTCGACGAACTCCGCGCACAGACAGACGTGCGGGCGGTCCGGGTGAACTGCCAGGTAAACGCCACCCGATACGCGGTGTTCTCGCGGCTGTTCCAGGGGGTGTTCGACTACGAGCCCCCGGCCTCGGGCATCTCGTTCAAGAAGCTGTTCTCGCAGGTGACCGACCGTCTCGTCGAGGACGACGAGGTGCTGGTGGTGGCGCTCGACGACGTGAACTACCTGTTCTACGAGTCGGCGGCCTCGGAGACGCTGTACTCGCTGCTGCGCGCCCACGAGGAGCAGGGCGGGGCCCGCATCGGTGTCATCGTTATCTCCTCGGACCTGGAGCTGAACATCATCGAGGAGCTCGACGGGCGGGTACAGAGTGTCTTCCGGCCCGAGGATGTCTACTTCCCGAAGTACGACGAGCCCGAGATCGCGGATATCCTGGGCGAACGCGTCGACCGTGGATTCCACGACGGGGTCGTCGACACGCAGGTGCTCGACCGCGTGGCAGCGCTGACCGCAGACCAGGGCGGTGACCTCCGGATAGGGATCGACCTGCTGCGCCGGTCGGGGCTGAACGCGGAGCGGCGCGCGAGCGACACCGTCGACCCCGAGGATGTCGAGGCGGCGTTCGAAACCTCGCGGTACATCCACCTCTCGCGCCGGCTGGGCGGGCTGTCGGACTCCGAGCGGGCGCTCCTGGAGGTCGTTGCCCGTCACGAGGGTGAACAGGCCGGTGCCATCTACGAGGTGTTCCACGACCAGACCGGCCTCGGTTACACCCGGTACGCCGAGATAATAAACAAACTCGACCAATTGGGTATCCTCAACGCGCAGTACGCGGATGTCGAGGGTCGGGGCCGCTCGCGCGAACTCTCGCTCGAGTACGACACCGAGGCTGTGCTCGAGCGACTGTGACCACGAGTCTACAACTATTTTATCCTCTCACCACAGAGGGTTATGTATGGGCGACAACGAGGGCCGACGGGACCTCCGGATGCCAGACGAGAACGAGTTGTTCGCGACTGTCGAGAACATGCTGGGCGCAAACCGGGTCCGTGTCAGATGTATGGACGGTGTCGAACGCACTGCACGCATCCCGGGGAAGATGCAGAAACGAATCTGGATACGTGAGGACGACGTCGTGCTGGTCGAACCCTGGGACTGGCAGGACGAGAAGGGCGACATCACCTGGCGCTACGAGAAACAGGAGGCAGACCAACTGCGCGAGGAGGGGCACATCCAGGAGTCGTGACCGGCCTCTCGACACACGAGGCCGGGCAGGTCGGAGCGCGGTGTGGGGCATCGTCCTCCTGATGTCCGCGCCAGGTCGGCACTCGACGGGTCCGCAGTCGAAGACGGACGCGTCGCGTATCCCCGCGGTGGAACCGACGAGCGTCTCGAACTCCGGGCGGTTACCGGGGGTGGGTCGTGGCCCGACACACAGGTCTAGCAACATCGCCTTTGGTCCTCGGCCGATGCGGTTGTGAACCCTCCCGGACACGCCGAACCACCGTCTCTGGTCGCAGACCTCCCCGGGTTGGCCGGGCGAGCGGTCGAAACAGTGGTTATGCCTCTCCGACCGAGCCTCTGCCCTCTCGTAATCCTGAACCCCGCCACGACCGCAGTCTCCCGCCTGTTCGGAGGTCTCTCCGCGATGCGATTGACCTGTACACGGCACCTCGGGCAGTGGCAGTCCCGCAGGGATATCACGGTGGCGAGATCCGAGAGTGTCGCGATATCCGGCATCGTCGACCGATCCGAGCAGGTGCATTCCGGAGTTCAAGATTCAGTAACTCGTTTAGCTATGTCTCTTGGCTACCTGCCTGAGATCCCGTTCCTGTCCGTGTACAGGCTGTACACAGTTTGCCACAGTGTTTTTATTCCGGGTGGCCGTCGTGCGGGGTGGACCACCGGCGAACAGCGGGAGCGAGAACCGGGCCGTCGGGGGCCGGACCGACCAGGTGCGTTCGGACTACCGGTGTGCGAAGTACGCGACAACCGGGTCTGTGCCGGGTGAATCGACGCGCGCGAATCCGACCCGTTCGAACTGGAGCAGGTCGTCGGGTTCACAGGTGTCTACACCAGGTTCGGCGTAGCCCGACACGTCACCCTCGGGGGTTCGGAGACGAACAGGAACGTTGTCGTCTGCCGGTACCCAGTGGACGATGTCGACACCCTCGTTACGGGTCACCGACAGCGGTTCGTCGGCGTGCTCGAAGACACCGCCTGTGTGACGGACACAGCCCAGCCCCTTTAGCCAGACCCGCTCGCCTGCCGGTGGCAGGTCCTCCGACTCGACCAGAACACCACCCGTGGCCGGAATCTCGCGGCGGCCACGCCCCTCGAACTCGGGGTGGACCGGCGGTGTCCCGGTGTCAGGTCCACCCTCGACCGGCCGCTCGACCGCGCCGTCACCGTTGCTCGCGGTGTCCCGGACAAGAAACGCCCGGTCGGCGTCGGCGTCGATGCGCTCGCGGTTCTCCGCGTACACCGAGGACATCGCGAGGTCGACGTTCGTGGTGGACATCCCGAGTTCGGACATGGCGGCGACCAGCGCCTCCCCGCGGATGCCGCGTCGTCGGAGGCTGGCGACTGTCGGCGCTCGCGGGTCGTCCCACCCGTCCAGTTCACCGGTTTCGATCTGCTCCTGTATCGAGGAGGTCGACATCGGCACGTCGTAGGCATCCACCTCGACGTGACCCCAGTGGACCACCTCGGGGTACTCCCAGCCAAAGTAGTCGTAGACGAACGCCTGTCGCTTTGCCGAGTCCTGCAGGTCGATGCCGCGGATAATGTGTGTCACGCCGGTCAGGTGGTCGTCGACGCCGCTCTGGAAGTCGAGCATCGGCCAGCACCTGTAGCCGGCGGCCACCGGCCGCGGGTGCGGGGTGTCGACCATGCGGAACGCGACCCAGTCCCGCAGCGCCGGGTTGGGGTGCTCGATGTCGGTCCGGACGCGCAACACCATCTCGCCGGCGTCGTACCCACCCTCGATCATCCGACCGAACTCCTCGTGAACCTGTTCGGTGTTCTTGCCGCGGTGTGGGCAGGCCTCACCGGCGTTTTTTTGCTCGGAGAACGCCGCACCCGGACACGAGCAGGTGTACGCGCCACCGGCGTCGATCAGGCGCCGTCCGTGCTCGTAGTAGGTCTCTAGACGGTCACTCGCCACGACCACGTCGTCCGGTTCGAACCCGAGATACCCGATCGCATCGAGGATGGCGTCGTATGCATCGAGGTCGGGTCGCTTTGTCTCGGGATCGGTGTCGTCGAACCGACAGATAAACGAGCCGTCGTAGCGCTCGGCGTAGCGCCCGACGACGGCGGCCATCCGGGCGTGACCGATGTGCCACGGGCCGTTCGGGTTCGGCGCGACACGCATGCGCACGTCACCCGGGTCCGCGTCTGGGAGGTCCGGCAGTGTCGTCTCGTCGGTCTCCTCCTCGGCCTCGAGTTCGGTGACCCGCTCGGGCGCGAGTTCCTCCAGACGGGTCCGGCGCTCGTCGGAGCTCATCTCGTTTACCCGCCCGACGACCGGACCCACCGCGCCCGCGATCTCGTCGCCGTACTGGCGGAACTCGGGGTTCTCGCTCATCAGCGGGCCCAGTATCGCCCCGACCTGTGCCTCGCTGTCGTGTTTCACCGCGTTGTACAGCGCGTCGATCTCTGCCCGGCGCTCGACGCGCTCGCGTATGTCGTCGTCCATTGCTCGATTGTGGTTGCCCCACATTCAAAACTGAGTCGGTCTCCACCGGCGGTGACCTGACCGCCCCCCGGCTGTGAGGTGTGGGCCGCTCTCAGACGAGCACCCGCTCCAGGTCGACGACAGTTCCCGACTCGCTCTCCGGATCGGCGACGAGTCGCCCGAGACAGACCGCGGCCCCGTCGGGCGTGTAGCAGGCAACCAGTTGCCCCTCGACAGCAACGGCTCCTCCGGGTGTGTCGTCGGCCTCTCCGATTGCATCGCCCGGCGCGTCGGCACGGGCAGGCTCGACACCGAGCACGCCGGGCGCGTAGACCGGCGCACCTTCCGCGATCTCGCGGGCGGCACTCGGGGCGACAGTCACGCGCGGCAGGCCGGCGAGCACCCGCTCTGCGGGGTCGACAACCCCCCGGAGCGGACCGGGGTTGTCGTTCTCGGTCCAGAACGCGAGCGCGTCGACGAACGTCTCCATGCTCACCAGGTCGGTGTCGTCGAACCCGGCGGTCCCGGTCCGCCTGAGATCGCCCATATGCGCACCGGTGCCCAGCGCCATCCCGAGATCGTGACACAGTTTTCGGATGTAGGTCCCGGACTCACAGCGCACCCGCAGAAGCGCCCGACGCTCCTCGTGCTCCAGCACATCGAGGTCGTACACCTCGCGGACACGCCGCCGTCGCTTGACCGCGCTCTTGCGGGGCGGGCGCTGGTAGAGTTGCCCCTCGAACTCGGCGACGACCGGCGCGAGGTCGGACGGTGCGGGACCGTGAAGCTCCAGCACGGCGATGTACTCCTTTGTGGCGTCGTCGAACACCCGGGCGAGACGGGCCGCCGGGCCCAGCAACATCGGGAGTGACCCGGTCACCTTCGGGTCGAGTGTGCCCGCGTGTGCGATCCGCTCGATGGCCGGGTCCGCACCGGCGTCAGCGAGCGCGTCGGCAGCGAAATCCCGGACCCACCCGGCGACCTGGTGGGCGGAGGGGCCGGGCGGTTTGTCGAGATTGAGGATCCCGAAGGCGAGCAGGTCGGCGGGCGACCGCTCGGGAGGGGGGTCACGCATCGTCAGAAATCGTAGGAGACGCCGGTTATCGTGTGTTTGCCCTCGTCACCGTCGGGGGTGTAGGCGCTCACAGCCCCGAGCACGAGTTCGCGGAGACCGTCGGGCGACCAGCGGGCGGTGTTGACAACCATGTCGTATATCCTCAGGTCGTCGATGTCGACATCGTAGTACTCCTGATAGCGAAGCGCCTCGCTCTCGGCGCGTGCCTCGGTTTCCTCGCGCGCGGCGGCGACGGGCTTGTTCTCGCGGTCGGCGATGCGCTCGGCCCGTACCGGGAGTGGGGCGTCGAGCCAGAGCCGAAGATCGGCGTACTCGCCGGCCATCCAACCCGCCAGCCGCGACTCCAGCACCGCCTGCTCACGGTCGCGGGCGAACCCCCGGAGTCGGCGGTCCAGGTCACGGTCGATACTGTCGTCGTCCTCGGCCCGACGGTTGAGTTCGAGCGGGGTGAGTCCCCGCTCGCTCGCGAGAGCCCGGAACACGTCGCCCCCGGAGACGTGCTCGACGCCGAGTTCCTCGGCAAGCGATGCCGCGAGCGTGCTCTTTCCACTCCCCGCTGGACCCGAGACGGTAATCAGCATACTCTAACTGTGTGTGTGATGGTAAAAGACGTTGCTGTTGTGAGTTGACGCACAGTCGACGAGGATACCTGGCCTGGGTGCGACCGAGGCTGTCGCTCCGCGTGTCGACGGGGATACCGAACCGATGCAGGGGAGAACGTCGATGCGAGTCTCGCGACGAGTTCGGGTGAGGACATCGCTCCGCGTATCGAGCGGAGACACCGAACCAGTTGCGAGAGGAGATACCGTTCCGGGTGTGTGGCCCCTGATTCGGGCGCGGAGTCGAACAAGATCGACAGATTGGGTGTTCTCGGGGCGGAGAACAGTCACCGAACAGCGCGAACTATACCGCTGTGAGCCAAACGGGGACAGTATGGAGACAGTATCAGGAACTGTTCTGCTCGGGGAGTCGTTCGAACCGGTCAACGGCCGCGTCGTCGTGGAGAACAACCGGATAACGGCTGTCGAAGAAACGGAGACAGCGTCGACCGACATCGTGCTGCCGTCGTTTGTAAACGCACATACACATATCGGGGACTCTGTCGCAAAGGAGGCCGCGGTGGGGTTGTCCCTGGAGGAGGCGGTGGCACCCCCGGATAGCCGGAAACACCGCGAACTCGCAACCGCCGACAGAGCCGAACTGGTGACGGCGATGCGCCGGACGCTCCGGTTCATGCGACAGACCGGAACGGTATCCTGTCTCGACTTTCGCGAGTCGGGGGTGCCCGGAGCCGAGGCGCTCCGGGAGGCCGGCGAGGCGGCCGCGGTCGACCCGTTCATCTTCGGTAGCGGGGACGAGTCGGTGCTCGATGTTGCCGACGGGTTCGGCGCGAGCGGCGCGAACGACAACGAGTTTGGAGAACAGCGTGCCGCGGCCGCCGAGCGCGGTCTCCCGTTTGCGATTCACGCCGGCGAACCGGACCCGACCGACATCCACCCCGCGCTCGACCTGGAACCGGACCTGCTCGTCCACATGGTCCACGCCGAGCAGGACCACCTCGAACGGGTCGCCGACCAGTCCGTTCCGATTGCGGTCTGTCCACGCGCGAACACGGTACTCGATGTCGGGCGAGCACCGGTCGGGGACCTGCTCAAGTACACTACCGTCGCGCTCGGCACCGACAACGTGATGTTGAACCCCCCGTCGATGTTCCGCGAGATGGCCTACACGGCAAAACAGTTCGACGTGACCGCCCGGGAGGTGCTCGGCATGGCAACAACTGCTGGTGCCGAGATCGCCGGACTCGACTGTGGTGTCATCTCCCCCGGCCGCCGGGCGGCGCTCACCGTTCTGGACGGTGATTCCGACAACCTCGCGGGTGCGACCGACCCGGTGCGGGCGGTCGTCCGGCGCGCCAGCGGACTCGATGTGAAGCGTGTGATTCTCTGACCGCCGACAGAGACCACCCGGCCGGAGCTAACGGGTATCGGGCGGTCACGGTTCGGCGGACTGTCGAGGGACGGTCGGGGATACCTCACCGCGAACAGGAGTGGCCGGGTCGACTCACCCCGACGGTGAGGACCGGACATCCAGCGACTTCCGGATGACCTGAGTGAACACGAGCGAGCACATGAAGTACCAGACGATCCACACCTCGATCGGTCCGACGACACCGGCGCTCCAGCTCGGTACCGCGCCGAAGAACGGCATCACGATGACCGACTCCTGAACCGTGACACCGACGTCGCGCACGATCCAGAACATCCACAGGAACACCGGGATGGTGGACAGCATGATCCAGATCATCGGGCGGAACTGCGCCTGGAGCATCCCGAGGTTCTCGGTCATCATCTGAACCTGTTCCTCCTGGATCTCTTCGAGTTCCTCCTCGTCGCCGCGCTCCTTTGCCTGTTCGCGCCGTTCCTTTAGAGCGTCCGCTTTTTCTCTGTACTCACTCATCACACTGGTGTCCATCAGATTGTCCTGTATGATGGCCGAGAACACGCCGGTCACGGTGGCGAGCACCAGAATGACCATGTAGAACGGCATCGTCGCCTCCAGCGGGCCGAGAAAGACATCCAACAGGCCCGCGATAGAGGCCCGAACACCGGAGAAGGCGTACCCGACGAACAGTCCGACAATACCCAGCAGCGCCATCTTGTCGTACACCGTCCAGACACCGCCGCCGTCGTCGTCGTCGCTCTCGGGGTCAGCCTCGTCGAGGGCACCGCGAACACCCTCGGGGTCGTCGACGACGAACCCCTCGCCATCGACATCGACGAGTAACCCCTTCTCGATGAGACGGCCCCACTCGCCGGAGGAGATGTCGTCGCTAACATCGCCCCAGGTAACCACACCCTTCTCGTCGGCGACGCCGAGCACCGTCGAGAGGGCGTCGGTCATCTGCTCGCCCTCCTCGGCGAGTTCGTCGACCTTTTTTCCCGTCCGTGGCATCACATAACAGTAGGAGAACGGAGCGTTAAGAACCTTCGACTTTCCGCTCGACTGCGGCGTCGATATCCGCCCAGACAGCATCGGGTGACTGCTCGCCGTCGATTGTCGTGTACCCCTCGTGGTCGCTGTAGTGGTCGATTGCGGGCGCAGTTTCCTCTTCAAACACATCGAGACGCGTCTCGACAGCCTCCTGGGTGTCGTCCTCGCGCTGGACGAGTCGCTCGCGCACCGCCTCGTCGTCGGGCATGTCGAACTCGGTGTGGTAGTTCTCGCCTGTCTCGGGGTCTACCCGGCGACCGGTGAGTCGCTTCACCGACGTCTCCCGACTCACCTCCAGCACGAGCACCACATCGATGTCGGTCATCTCGTCGAGGGCCTCGGCCTGGTCGATGTTGCGGGGGTAGCCGTCGAGCACGAACCCGTCGACCTCGTCGAGTGCCGCCTCGACGATGGCGTCGACAACCACGTCGGGTACGAGTTCGCCCGCTTCCATGTACGCACCGGGTGTGTCGTACTCGAGATCGAGGTCGCTGATGTCTCTCTGCTTGTTCGCCCGGAGCGCACCGCCGGTCGTGATGTGTTTGACCCCGTACGCCTCGACGATACGCTGGCTCTGTGTTCCTTTTCCTGCTCCCTGCGGACCCATTATAAGGATTTTCGGTGCCATACCTCGGATTGCGCCGGGAGAGATATAAATCACCGTCCACACGACTGTGCCACGACTCCCGCCCCGGCACTGTGTCGACACCGACGGTGAAACGATGCGGTCACAGCACCGGGGTCGACGCTATCCGGGAGCAGTAACCCGGAGCAGGTCCTCTCACTCACTCCGGTCCATCATCTGGCCGCCGACGGCACCCATCAGAAAGGCTGTGACGGTGGTGAGCAAGGGGCAACGGGAGGGCGGCGGCACGAACACCGGGAGCACGGGCGTGGCGGCGATACCGAACCACATCGCGATCAGACCACCGACAACCGCATCCTGAAGCTTCGGGACGGGAGAGCTCCGGACCGGCGGACCGATGACTGTTCTGTGTATCGACGAGCTGTCGACACGCTACTGTGTTCGCAGGTGATAGAAGATGTAGGTCTGTGCGTAGCCGGCGTACTCGCCGCCGAGACGGTCCCGGAGGGCCCGCGAAGTATCAGCGTAGCTACCGCGGTCGCAGTCGGGGTAGTACTCCTCTATCATCTGGCGCATCCAGGTGTCCAGCGGAATCGCCTGCAGATACTCGAGCGAGAACAGCAACACACAGTCGGCGACCTTCTGACCGACGCCGACGTAGCGGGTCAACGTCTCGCGGGCCTCCTCGTAGGGCTCGTCGCGGACCTCACCGGGTCGGGAGCCGTTCGCCACCATCTCGGCGGTGTCCCTGACGTAGGGGGCACGGTAGCCGAGCGAGAGGTCACGGAGCTCCTGCTCGCTGGCTGCCGCCAACTGGTCGGGTGTCGGGTAGGCGTGGTAGGTCTCCCCGTCGAGTTCGACGGGTGTGCCGAACGTCTCTCGCAGGCGCTGTTGCATTCCGTGGATGCGTGCGACACGCATCTGTGCGGAGCAGATAAACGAGACGAGCCCCCCGAACGGGGGGTCACGGACGATGCGCAGCCCCCAGTGGGCGTCGAACGCCTCCTCGACCAGGTCGTCGTCGGGGGTCGAGGCCCGAACAGTTCCGAGGTCGTCGTCCAGACCCAGGCGACGGCGCACCACGTCACCGGCATCGAACGTCGACTCCCAGACGACCGTGTCGCCGTCGCGATGAACCCGGATAGGTGCCGGGGCCGGGTCATCCCCCGCCCGGGTCGTGGTGAGATACCGGGTGTCTGCGTCGGTCGAGCCGTAGGACGCGCCGTCCTCGCGCCACCAGAGATACGACTGACCGCTCTCCAGGGTCAGTCGAAGGTCGAACGGGCCGTCGAGAGGGATCTCTCCGCGCTTCATCTGCACGGAGATTGGTCAGGACGGGTTTGTGTCTGTCGAACCGTCGGCCTCCCCCTCCTGGAGGAGCGCCGAGGCCGTGAGAAGCGCCTCGAGCTCGACACCGTGGTTGGCGAGTCGCTCGCGGGCGCCCTCCTCGCGGTCGACGACGACGAGTACCCGCTCGACACTCGCCCCCGCGTCACGGAGCGCCCGCACCGCGTCGAGAGCGCTCTGTCCGGTCGTGGTGATATCCTCCAGTACGACCACCTGTTCGCCGTCGGCGAGGGTCCCCTCGATACGGTTGCCGGTGCCGTACGATTTCGTTTCTTTCCGGACGATAACGTACCCCCGGTCGGCGGCAACACTCGTCGCGGCGGCCAGTGGCACCGCCCCGAGTGCGACGCCGGCGAGCCTCTCCCCGCCGAGTCGACTTGCGAACGCGTCGGCGATGGCCGAGAGACACGCCGGGTCCGTCTCGAAGACGTACTTGTCGACGTAGTACTCGCTCGTGCCGCCGTGAGATAGTTCGAACTCGCCGAAACGGACCGCGTCGGCCCCACGCAGGAGCGCGACGAGCGACTCGGTTTTCATACTGTTCGCCTGGGCAGGCCGGCTAATGTGTCTGCCGGTCCAATCACACCC
>KE356579.1:1656840-1658586 GCA_000416085.1 halophilic archaeon J07HX64
CGGCCACCGCCCCGGCAGAGGTCGAGAGCAACAGCACCCCGGCCCGGCCGGTCACCCGCCCTCCGGCGAACCGAAGGAGCGCGAACGCGACTGCGAGGCCACACAGCGAGAGCACGACGACCCCTACCGTCGACCACCCCAACAACGCATCGACAACCGGGTTCTGTTCGACGAATCTGCCCTCGGACGGAACAACCTCCAGGGTCAGCCAGACCGCCACCCACGAACTCGCGAACGTGAGCAACTCGGCAATCAGGAACACCCACCACAGATTGCGGCGACGCGTGACCTCCGCGACACCGGCGCTCAACTCCGGGCTCTCGGATGTCTCGCGCGTGTGTTGCACCCGGTTGTCCTCTGTAGATACCTTTGTCATGGTCTCTATCCCGTTGCTACAGCTTCGTGGGGAATATACGTTTGCTGCGAATTCTCGTATTTGATATCTTCTCGGTCAAACAAAGTCCAGTTTCTTTGCTTTGTATCTCAGGCACTCTCGTTATGCGAGATTCAAAAACAATACTGTCGGTTCGATGTTAGCTGAGCCGTTCCTGCTGATTCGATACCGTTTGCTGATAGATAGTCGGAGCTCGTGCTCGGGTCGGCGTGGTGGCGAACTCGATTCGTTGTAACTTCTTGATATCGAAAGATTTGTTTACTCCCACTACGTTGTTCGAAACGAAAGTGCACAGTTCGTCCGACAGCCGGGGGCAAGCTAACACGATCGCGGTTGTTGCTATGGTTGCGGTTGCACTGTTGTTGGTCGCAGCCACCGGTGTGTTCTTACTATCGCAGGCTGGACAGTATGAGGAACCCGCGTTTGTTGATATCCAGGTCGAGACCACGGCGGAGGAGTTCGTCGTGAAACACGGCGGCGGTGATACGGTCGCGCTGACGGATCTGATGCTCAGGACCGCCGGTGCAGTCGAGGGAACAATGCCGCTCGATCAGTTCACGAACACGAGCAACGGCTTCACCGCAGGTGAGGAGATCAAGATCCCGATCAACGCGTTCGATGGGGTGGCCGACACCGGGCGGCTCCTCGGCGAATTCGGTGTGTCCGTGGCCTACGAACCGACGAACACGCTGGTCACCTCGGACAGGGGAGCGGTAGCAATCGAACGTTTGAGCTTCACGCCCACGTCGCTCGAAATCAACGAGACGACAGGGTACAAGATCAAGACGACGTTCGAATCCGGGAGCACAGAGGACATCACCGACGAAGCGAACGTCACCTCCAACGACACGAGTGTCGTTACAGTCGACGAGAGGAACAACAGCATAACGGCCGTCGCCGAGAGAACAACAGAAACAGAGGTGACTGCCGAATTCGAAGGTGTGAGTAACACGGTTACGGTCAAAGTTACCAACCCAGCAACGGAGGGTGCAATTGCTATCAATAACTGGAACGACCTCGACGATGTCCGCAACAATGACACCACCGACTACGTACTGGTGAACGATTTGAACAAGACGACCCCGGGATACGAGGCGGTCGCCGGGCCGACCGCAAACGACGGGAGTGGGTTTGGGCCGACCGCAAACGACGGGAGTGGGTTTGACCCGATCGGTAGTGAAGGTGATCCGTTCAAGGGCACCCTCAACGGAAACGGACATACTATCTCGGCTCTCGAGATTGCGAACGACACGGAGTACGTCGGCCTGTTTGCGAATCTCGCAGGGCGGGTTACGAATCTTACTGTCGAGGATGCGAACATCTCAGCGGAGAGTCATACCGGGGTTATTGCC
>KE356579.1:1658606-1676440 GCA_000416085.1 halophilic archaeon J07HX64
AGATTTGGATCAAAACACAACCGGCTACGATGAAGTGGCGGGGCCGAACGGGAGTGGGTTTGACCCGATCGGTAGTGAAGCTGATCCGTTCAGCGGCACCCTCAACGGAAACGGACATACTATCTCGGCTCTCGAGATCAACAGACCAGACGAGAAGTACGTTGGCCTGTTTGCGAATCTCGCAGGGAATGTTACGGATCTTACTGTCGAAGATGCAAACATCTCTGCAAAGGAAAAGACCGGGGTTATTGCCGGTCTTCTCAACGGTGGAGTAGTCAAGAACGTAGACGTCGATGGAAATGTTTCGGGTAAGGACGTTGTTGGCGGTATCGTCAGCGACGCATCAGGAACGGTCAAGAATAGCGTCGCCGATGTCGATGTCGATGTGAACATAACAACGGGGGGAGATGGCCTCTCCGTCGGCGGAGCAGTGGGGGCGAGCAGCGGCAAAATTGTCGGTGTTCGTGCCGAGGGTGACGTTGTCGTTGTGGGTGACGAGAATACGGTTTCGGTGACGACAAGTACATCGGCGGGCTGGTCGGTTCCTTGACCGGTGAGATTCGAGAGTCGTCGGCACACGGTAACGTCACGGCCAAGAACGGTAGTAAAGTCGGCGGGCTGGTCGGTTTCCAGCGTAACGCGGCAGACAGTGAGATTCGAAACTCGTCGGCACACGGTAACGTCAAGGGCAGATTTACAGTCGGTGGCCTCGTCGGTGACAACGAACAGGCGATCAGTGACTCCAACGCCACGGGCAATGTCATCGGTGACAACGGAGTCGGGGGGGCCATCGGAGGGAACGGGGCCGGCGTTACCGGAGTATTCGCGACTGGGAACGTTACTGGCGATAATGATGTCGGCGGCCTCGCGGGCAGCCATAGTGGGAATCTTAGAGGCGACGGTGTGGTAAATACCAGTGAGATTCTAGAGTCGTCGGCACACGGTAATGTCGAGGGCGATAATGAAGTCGGTGGCCTCGTCGGTGACAACTTAAAGGTGATCAAGGACTCCTACGCCACGGGCAATGTCACCGGTGGCAACGAAGTCGGGGGTGTCATCGGACTGAACGCTGGCAACACCACCCGACTATACGCGACTGGGAACGTCACTGGCGATAATGAAGTCGGTGGCCTCGTCGGTTACAGCACTGGCAAGGAGACACTCAACGGTCCGGAACGTACCGGTGAGATTCGAGAGTCGTCAGCACACGGTAACGTCGAGGGCGATAATGAAGTCGGTGGCCTCGTCGGTAACAACACGAGGGTGATCAGTGACTCCTACGCCACGGGCAATGTCACCGGTAACACCTCAGTTGGGGGGGTCATCGGAGTGAACAGTAACGTCACCACCCGACTATTCGCGACTGGGAACGTCACTGGCGATAATGACGTCGGCGGCCTCGCGGGCATCAATGATGGACCAGATGGTAAACTCAACGACTCCTACTGGGACATCAATAGCACAGGACAGGACAATGCCACAGGCAGCAATGATGGCGAAATCACGAGCGTCGAGGGGCTGTCCACCGAGGAGATGCAAGGTGACGCCGCCAAAAACAACTTGTTCGACTTCGGTGACACGTGGGCACCTGATGTCAACCCCGACGGGTATCCGTACCTCCAGAGATTCGGTTCCGACGGCAGCGGGAGTTTGTCCACGTCGGTCAACAACAAGACTGTTTCTTCTCGCCCCGAACTCCCGGTAAATTCCGATTCGTCAGATTAGAGCGTGGTATGTCAGTCGACTCGGAGCACACGGGGAGCAGTCACCATCGACAGAGGAGTTCGGTCGACACTGTCAATCGCCCGTCGGAATCTTCTCTCCAAACCGGCTCGTGTGCGGACACATGTACGACGAGGAGTATTTAACGGTGATACGCGAGGCCAGCGAGGACTGGGAGAGCGAGCGTCTCGACCCGGTGCTCGACCGGTACGGGGAGCGCCAGGACCGGTTCGCGACGGTCTCGAATCTCGGTATCGACCGTCTCTAACTGTGTCGAGTGTGGACACAAGTCACGGGCGAACCGACGAGGCGAGCGGTTCGACCGCGTAACGTGTGAGTTTCAGGACCACGCTGACCGCGAAGCTGGCGTGCTCATCAGTGCGAGGGGACTGGAGAAGCAGAATCGAAATGTGCCCGGCCTCGACAACCCACCCGTCGTTCGGATTGGGAGTGGTAGCGACTAATCTGTGGGACTCAGACACCTCGGGGTCGTTCGGAACTTGAGGAGCTCCGTGATGACGAGAGACGAAGTCTCTCGAACCACTCGACCCCGAGGCGGTTCACAGCAGGACAGCGGTGTACGCCAGTGCGCCTATCAGAATCACGAACACACCGGCCCAGCGGAACTGCCGTCGTTGTTTGTCTGTCTCGCAGAGGTGGTCTGTGGCCCTGTCGACGGGGAGAACCTCCGTAGCCCCGCCGGCCGCGGCCACGACACCGATCAACACCAGGTTACTCTCCCCACTCAAGACACCGAGTCCCAGCGAGCCGAGCGCCACGAGCGCGTACAGTGACAGCTTCGCCAGTTCGAGTCGTCTCCCGGAAACCGGCCCCCGTCTCTCTGCACTCATGCTGTGTCGCCAGTACTGCGGTTCTGTATAAATCAGTTTTGTCACAGTGTCTCTCGCGAGCGGTGGGGCGGGTCACGAACATTTTAAACTGCCCGGAGGTAACATCCAGATATGATACCTATCGACGAGGCGGTCACGGCCAGACTCGAGTCACACGGCGAGCGGTTCGAGGTGCTGGTGGACCCGGACGCGGCACTCGAGATAAGCCGCGGGGAGTTCGAGGGTGATCTCGAGGATGTAATCGCCGTGGAGGACATCTTCGAGGACGCGTCGAGCGGTGACCGGCCACCCGAGTCGGCCCTGGAGGAGGTGTTCGAGACGACCGAACCCTTGGAGATCATCCCCGAGGTGATCGAGCAGGGTGAGATACAGATAACGGCCGAACAGCGCCGCGAGATGCAGGAACAGAAGCACAAACAGCTCGTGAACCGCATCGCGCGAAACGCGGTCAACCCGCAGATGGACGACGCACCCCACCCGCCCGAGCGCATCGAGTCCGCGCTGGAGGAGACACGGTTCCGCGTCGACCCGATGGAACCGGTCGAGACCCAGGTCGAGGAGGCGCTCGACGTGTTGCGACCGGTCATCCCGATCCGGTTCGACACGATGACCGTCGCCGCACAGTTGCCCCCCGAACACGCCGGGAGCGGGCAGGCCCAGGTCCGCGAGTTCGGCACACTCGAACGCGAGGAGTGGCAACCAAACGGCTCGTGGATCGGTGTCGTCACGTTCCCCGCCGGGATGCAGAACGACTTCTACAATCTCGTCAACGAGGTCTCTAGCGGTGAGGCCGAAACCCGCATCGTCGCCGATGCCGACGAACTCAGCACGCGTTGAGAGTCGTCCACGGCTGAACAGTGGGTTCTCGACTCGATACACCGCGACTGTGCCCCACCTGAGACTGTCGGGTCGGTGCCGCCGACAGACGAACATCGTGGTTTTTAGGATGATGCGCGGCTATGGGTACTCAAGACAACATGATTGATACACATGACAGACAGAACCCCGAGTGAGGACGGTAACGGTCGGAGATTCGGCACCCGCTGTCTGCACGCAGGCCAGGAGAAACCGGACCCGGCGACGGGTGCGCGGGCACCACCGATCTACCAGACGAGCTCCTACGTCTTCGAGGACGCGGCGACGGCGGCGGATATGTACGCCCTGCGCGAGGACGGGAACGTCTACTCGCGGTTCGACAACCCGACGGTATCGATGTTGGAGCGTCGTCTGGCGAGTCTCTGTGGCGGGACCGCCGCCGTTGCCACCAGTTCGGGGATGGCCGCACTCGACGCGGCGACGTCGGTGCTCGCGAGCGCGGGCGACAACATCGTCTCGGCGGCCTCCATCTACGGGGGGACCCACTCGTACTTCTCGAACATGGCGAACCGGCGGGGTATCGAGGTGCGGTACGTGGACACGCTGGACCCGTCGGCGTACGCCGAGGCGATCGACGAGTCGACGGCCTACGTCCACTGCGAGACACTCGCCAACCCGTCACTGGTGGTGCCGGATCTGTCGGCAGTTGCGACGGTCGCCCACGAGCACGACACCCCGTTGTTCGTCGACAACACGTTCGCGACGCCGTACCTGTGTCGGCCGTTCGAACACGGCGCGGATATCGTCTGGGAGTCGACGACGAAGTGGATACACGGGTCGGGCACCACCGTCGGCGGTGTGCTCGTCGACGGCGGGTCGTTTCCCTGGGATGACCACCCCGACCGGTTTCCCGAACTGGGCGGGGAGAACCCCGCCTTCGACGGGGTGCGATTTGCCGACCGATTCGGTGACCAGGCGCTCGCGGTTGCGGTCCGGCAGCGCGGTCTCCGGACACTCGGGGACGGACAGAGCGCCTTCGACGCGTGGGCTACGATGCAGGGTGCCGAGACACTCGCCTTGCGCATGGAGCGTCACTGCGAGAACGCCGCCCGGGTCGCCAGCACGCTCGCCGACCACCCGCTCGTGTCGTGGGTACGCTACCCCGGACTCGACAGCCACGAGACACACGGGAACGCCCGGCAGTACCTCGACGGCGGGTTCGGCGGGATGGTCTCGTTCGGCCCGGCAGGCGGGTTCGACGCCGCACGCCAGGTCTGTGAGGAGACGGAACTGGCCTCGTTTCTCGCCAACATCGGCGACTCGAAGACGGTGTTGATCCACCCGGCCAGCACCACCCACGCGCAACTCGACGAGGCCGAACAGCGCGCCTCGGGTGTGCGCCCCGACATGGTGCGGCTCTCTGTCGGTGTCGAAGCTGTCGAGGATATCCTGGCAGACCTCGACAGCGCCCTCGAGACAGCACACAGATGACCGGCAACCGGTCCGGCACCCCGGTCGAGCGCGACACCGTCTCGCTGGGTGCCTTCGAGTTCGAGTGTGGCAGGTCCATCCCGGAACTCGAGGTGGCCTACGAGAGCTACGGCGAGTTCACCGGCGACAACGCGGTGTTGGTCTGTCACGCACTCACCGGCAGCCAGCACGTCGCGGGGGCGGGCGGTGTGGAGACTGCCGGCCAGGCCCGTGCCTGGTGGGACGATATCGTCGGTCCTGGAAAGGCTATCGACACCACCGAGTACTACGTTGTCTGTGCGAACGTGCCAGGGTCGTGCTACGGGACAACCGGTCCGCCGTCCACCGACCCCGAGACCGACGAGCCCTACGGGACCACGTTCCCGCCGGTGACGGTCACCGACTGGACGGCCTGTCAGCGTCTGTTGCTCGACGAACTCGGTGTCCCGCACCTGCGTCTGGTCACGGGCGGCAGTGTCGGCGGAATGAACGTCCTGGAGTGGGCGAAGCGCCACCCCGACCACGTCGAGTGTATCGCCCCGATCGCCGCCGCCGGCCGTCTCGACCCGCAGTGTCTCGCGGTCGATGCCGTCGCCCGCCGGGCGATCACCACCGACCCCAACTGGCAGGGCGGGGCGTACTACGACGACGAGCACCCCGACGACGGCCTGGCGCTCGCGCGTCAACTCGGCCACGTGATGTACCTCTCGAAGGCGTCGATGGAGCGCAAGTTCGGCCGTCGTAGCGCCGGTCGCGACGCCGTTCGCTCGTTTCCGACCGACCCGGCCGGGCGCTTCTATCCGTACCGTGACGTGGAGTCGTACCTCGACTACCAGGCCGAGACGTTCGTCGAGCGGTTCGACGCGAACGCCTACCTGTATCTGACCCGTGCGATGGACAACTACGACCTCGCGGCGGGGTTCGAGGACGACGCCGACGCGCTCGCGGCGTTCGACGGCGAGGCGCTCGTGATGTCGTTCACCGCGGACTGGCACTTCACGGTCGCCCAGGCCAGACAGCTGGCGACGGCGATGCGCGAGGCGAACGTGGCGGTTGCCCACCACGTCGTCGATTCCGACCACGGCCACGACGCGTTCCTGGTCGAACCCGAGAACGTCGGTCCGCCGCTCGGGGACCTCCTCGCCGAGGGCCTCGACGGCTCCGCTATCACCGACGCCGACACCGACGACGAAACCGCGTCCACCTCCGGGTCCGACAGCGCGTTCGCACCCGTCCACTCGGATCTGTTCTGAACGGGGGCTGTCCGTATACAACGGCGGACTCCCGTCGTCATCGGGCTGCACCCGACTGCCCGAGGGACAGGGTCCCTCTCCGTCGACGGTGTTCTTCGCCGTCTGCCCAGGGTCCTCGATTCCTCTCTGTCGGCAGGCAGCGCCCGACTGCTGGGACCTCTGTTCACCGCGGTGAGGCTGTCATCGCACAGCTGTGAGGCCGCGCTCGCCGGTGACGAGTTCGAACCCCGTCTCTCCGGAGCCACGTCTCGGCGTGCCCCTCGCCGTGGAGTAGCACCTCGACTAAGTCGTCCGGTTTGTCGATATCGAGCGCGAGTCTGAACGAGTCGACAGTGGTGGTGGTCGCGCCGCAGGCGGCCGCCCGCTCGCGGTGTTTGCGGTACGACCCGTCGTGGTAGTCGACGCGAAAGGCCGGGTGCCGCGCACAGAACGCGTTCGTCCCGCCGCCCAACCCCGGTGCGAGTGCGAGGTCCGAACCGGCACCGGTCAGCCGTCTGATCGTGTCTGGTACCACCAGCGGGAGGTCGGCCATCACCACCAGGACCGGTGCCTCGTGTGCGGCGAGGACGGCGTTAACCGCCGGCGTGAGTGGTTGCTGGTCGACGGTCACCGGGGCCCCCACGTCGACAGGTGCGGTGGCGAGCACCTCGGGTGTGTGTCCGGCCGCACGGAGCGTCTCGAGTACGTCACGGAGCATCGCCGCCGCGAACCGGGAACGCTCCCCGGTGTCCAGGACCGGCGCCAGACGGGTCTTCGGCTCGCTTGCGTCGAACGGCACGACAACGTGCATACCCGATTACTGGAGCTTGTTCGCCGAGTCCTGTTTCGAGCGCAGATAGTACGCGACACCGCCAACCACGACCACCAGCGCCAGCACGGCACCGACGAGCAGGGGTGTCGAGGGCCCCCCGCCACCGGTGTCCGCGCGCCCCTCCGCGTCGTTTGCCGCGGTGATTGCGTTACCGAACTCGGCGTTGTCGTAGAAGGTGATCGCCTCCTGGATGCGGTCGCGGGCCTCGTCGCTGTCCGCCTCCTCGGCGGCCGCGCTCGCGCTGTCGATCGCCTGCCGGGCGTCTCTACTATCCGATGTGAACCGGTGCAGCTCGAACGTGCCGTTCTCGACTGTCTCGACCTGGTCCTCGAACACCTCCTCTATCTCCAGCACAGTGATGTTCTCCCGGTCTCTGTTCTCGTAGTCGTACGCCCCCGGACCGGGACCAGCGATGGCGGGCACGTCACCACGTACCGAGAGAACAATCTCATTGATACTACTGTCGTCAATGGCCATCGACACCGTGTCGTTTGTCACGTCGAACTCCTTCTCTCCGACTGTGTTCCCGGGGCTGTTCAGAGCAGTCACCTGAAGTCGCGGGTTCTCCAGTTCTGTCGACACCCGCATCGTCCACCCACTGTCGCTCACCTGGAACGGTTCGGTTAGTCGCAGTTCCTCGACCTGTACCTCGTCACCGACTTCGGCAGACCCTGGGGTGTCACCATCGAACGGCACCGCGGCCGCTCCGAGCGCCCCTGCGCCGAGCACGACCACGACCACGACCGTGACCCACAAGGCCAGTTTAGAACAGCGGGTCCAGCTCATCATCCTGGTCTTGGACTAAGCTCTCTAAGTTTTCTTCGCTCTCCTGCTCTATGTTGTCGATGTTGTCCTGTGCCTCGATCGCCACCTGCTGGAGCTCTTTTATTCGTGGAACGTCGTGAACCCCCGAGAGCAGTACCGACGAGGCAACGTTCGGTTCGTCGAGGGGGTAGTCACCGCCGCGGACCTCCATGCTCCCGGTCTGCTCCTCCAGCCACTTGCGCCCGCGCTCGATACCCTTTCGATTGAGATATTTCGACGGTCCAGACACCACGAGCAGGGCACGCTCTGCGCCCTGTATCTCACAGGGGAGTGTCAGCCGTCCGAGCGCGGCCTTCCGGACCAGCGACGTGATCCGGTTCGTCGTGTTCGCCGAGTCGGCGTCCCCGCTGTTGCTCCGGAACCGCGAGAGCAGGCCGCCCGACCCGTACTCGCGGACCTCCTCGGCGTCGTACCCGACTGTCGAGACGCCGCCACTCGCCAGCGTATTTATAACCTCCGAGGAGTCGACCACACTCTCCGCGACCTCCTCCCTGGAACTCACCTCACCCGCACCAAACAGGACACCGAACCGCCGAACGATCTCCTCGTTTATCTGGTCGTAGCCGCTCTCGACGGACTCGCCGGTCTTTCGCCAGGCGTCGTTGTCGAACACCAGCAGGTTGTCCACCTCCTGAACAAACGTCTTGAACGACCGTGCCGCGTTCAGCGTGTAGATACCGCCCTCGTCACTGCCGGGAAGTATCCCGAGCCCGTACACCGGTTCCGTGTAGATCCGCTTGAGATGCTTCGCGAGCACCGGCGACCCGCCCGAACCGGTACCACCACCCAATCCCGCGATGATCAGAAACGCGTCGATCTCGTGAACCGGTACGTTATCGACTGCATCCTGTATCTCGTCGATATCCTCCTCGGCGATCTCCGCGCCGAGCTCATTGTCCGCACCAACACCGTGACCCTTTACTCGGGCTTGGCCGATGAGTACCTGATTCTCCGACGGTATATACTCGAGACCGAGCAGGTCTGCCTCCGCCGTGTTGACGGCGATCGCCGACTGGACGATACTGCTGTCCGTGACCTGGTCGTACTCCAGGAACTTGTCGGCGATCTTCCCGCCCGCCTGCCCGAATCCAATCATCGCTAGTTTCATGATTATATGAGCGGGTGTAGACACCCGAGGGTTAAGTTCTTTCCCGTCTGACGAAAATGTCATATCGGCGATGCCAACAACCGGACAGCCGTAGCGCCCGGTACACCCACTGCAGCCAGAAAAACAGGACCGGAGGAACGAATCGGACACAGACCAGCACCGCACCGACGGGTGCGGCATCACCGTGGTGGAGTAACCGTGCGAGGGGCCGGTTCAAGATGACAACGGGGACACCGGCTGCCCGGTCAACAGACTCCGGGGGAGACCCCGGCGGACCTGTGATCCCGTCTCGCCTGCCGTCTGTCGACCACCGCCAGGCGGTCGAGTACCCAGCCCACAGATCTGTGACCGCCTGGATTCACACTCAGCGCCGCCGTGCCCCGGTTCCGCGCTCGACAGCCGCGAGGTCTATCTCACCGTCCGGGAGTGACAGACCCGTGCAGGGGTCCTCGGCGAGCAACAGTGCACCGTCGAGATCGGCGTACGTGACCAGCGGTGCGAGGTGTGCTGCACCGGCGATGGCGGCACCCGTCTCGACCATACAGCCCAGCATCACGTCGAGTCCACTCGCGTGGGCGGCCGCGATCTGCCGGCGGGCGGGCCCGAGACCGCCACACTTCATCAGCTTCACCACCACGACATCAACCGCATCGGCGATGTCGGGTACGTCGGTCGCGGTCACACAGGACTCGTCGGCCGCCACGGGCATCGGGGCCGCCTCGGTCACCCGGGCCAGGCCGGCGTGGTCGTCCCCGGAGACTGGTTGTTCGAGCAGAGCCACACCGAGGTCATCGAGCCACGGTAGTGCCGCGAGCGCCTCGTCTGCGCTCCAGTCGCCGTTCGCGTCGACACGCAGGCTGGCGTCGGGTGCCGCCTCGCGCACCGCCCGCAACCGGGCGCGGTCGTCCCCGGTCCCGAGTTTGATCTTCAGCGCAGGGTAGCCGGCCGCCCCGGAGTCGCTTGCTGTCCCGGAGTCGCTTGCTGTCCCGGAGTCGCTTGCTGTCCCGGAGTCGCTTGCTGTCCCGGAGTCGCTTGCTGTCCGCCACTCGCGTGCCCGCGCAGCCATCTCTTCCGGGTCGTCGATGCCGACGGTCACCGAGGTGGCGGGCGCACGCTCCGGGTCCAACCCCCACTCCCGGTAGAGTGGTTCGTCGCGCTGTCTGGCCACCAGGTCGTGGACCGCCACCGATACCCCTGCCCGAGCCGCGGCCTCGTCGGGGGCAATCTCGGCCAGTCGCCGCTCGATTGTCTGCCACTCGCCCGGGTCGCCGACCGACTCGACGGCCGCGAGCAGGTCCGGCAGAGCCGCCGCGACGCTGTCACCGTCCTCGCCGTAGTACGCCGCGGGTGCGGCGCCGCCGATACCCACCCGCCCCGCTCGGTCTGTCACTGTCACGAGGTGGTTGGTCGTCTCGACTGTGCTCCCCCGGGAGATTGTGAACGCCGTATCGAGTTCGAGGTCGACACGCTCTGACGCTGTCGACGCGACCATCCTGTTCATCGCTCTACAGGAACCGCTCGAACGGGCCGTCGTGGGCGCCCTCGAGTCGGTCGAACTGGTCCTCGGAGAGGGTCACCGTCGCTGCACCGAGATTCTCCTCGAGCTGTTCGACGGTGCGCGCACCGATCAGCGGCGCGGTGAGGTCGGGGTGATGGGTCTGGTAGGCCAGTGCCACCTGTGCGGGTGTCGCACCGGTCTCCCCGGCAACGGCCCGGACGACGTCCAGTGTCTCGAAGTTCTCCTCGGTCAGGTACCGCTCGGACCACCGGTCCGAGTCCGAGGCGGTCGACTCCCCTGTGAGCCCCTCCTCACGTGTGTACTTGCCGGTGAGAAACCCCTGTGCGAGCGGGCTCCACGGGAACACCGCGAGCCCCTCGTCGCGACAGAAATCGAGGTACTCGCCCTCGATCTCGCGGTCCACCAGGTTGTACCGGGGCTGTGTCAGCGTGAACGGCTCCCGGTCGCGCTGGCGGGCCCGCTCGTTTGCCCGCGCCAGGCGCCAGCCGTCCGGCCGGAACGACGACGCCCCGAGATAGTGGACCCGTCCCGAACTGACGAACTCGTCGAGGGTCGCTGTGAACTCCCGACCGGGTGTCTCCTCGTCCCAGCGGTGGATGTACAGGATATCGAGATACTCCGTCCCGAGGCGGTCGAGGATCAGATCGAGCTGTCGCCGGAGATGTTTGCGGTTCAGCCCGCTCGCGTTCGGGTCGCCCTCGCGGGTAGACCAGTAGATCTTCGACGCGATGACGAACTCCGACCGGTCACGGTCTGTCAGCCACTCACCGATCCAGCGCTCGCTGTCACCACCGCCGTAGACGTTCGCGGTGTCGATGAAGCGCCCGCCGGCGGCCTCGTAAGCCGACAGCAGTTCGTGGGCTGTCTCGCGGTCCGTCTCCAGATTACCCGCGGCTGTCTCGCGGCCGAACCGCCAGGTCCCGAAGGCGATCTCACTCACCTCGAGCCCCGTCTCTCCCATTCGAACAGTATCGAGTTCCAGGTCCATACCTGGATGTAGGAGTGCCCACGCGAAAGAGTGTTCGGAACGACCCTTGACCGGATGTCGAACTGGTGTGCCAGCTAAAGCGGAGAGATATAGAAAGAAACGGAACAGAAGGACGGTACAAACGGAACAGAAAGAAATGGAACAAACGCCAGGATAGTCCCGCCTAGATTCGAACTAGGGTCGCGAGCCGTTTCCCGGAACGAGTGTGTCTCGGTTCCGCCCAGAAGCTCGCAGGATTGGCCACTACCCCACGGGACTCTACTTTCATATACCGGCGGGTCACACTTAGTTGTGTCGTAATCCTGCTGCCCGGTGTCGGTCACACGCCGCGTGTCGGCGTCATTCGCCCCCTCAGACCGCCCTCCAGACAGGTCGGCAGAGACGACCGAACGGGTCTGTGAGGCGATGGTCGGTCCGACTGTGGGTTTATACTACCGGGCATCGAACAACCCCGTATGGAAATACGAGAGGCAGACGTACGGGATCGCCCGGCAATCAGGGACGTCGCCCGCCGGTCGCTGGAGGCATCGTACTCCCTGGGACCGCGGGCGATCACCGGCGCAATCGAGGAGTGGTACGACGAGAGCCGCCTGCGGGATATCGTCTCCGACGACGACAAACTGATGCTGGTCGCCGACGACGGCGGGCGGGTCGTCGGGTTCTCCGAGAGTGTCGTCACCGGCGAGCAGACCGCACAGCTGCTGTGGCTGCACATCGACCCCGATTACCGGGGGGAGGGACACGGTCAGCGGCTGTTCGACGCGACCCGGGAACGCCTCGGCGGGTCCGGCATCGACACACTCCAGGGGCGTGTGCTCGCGGACAACCAGGTCGGCACCGCGTTCTACGAGGCACAGGGGCTCACACACGTCGGCGAGGAGGAGGTCAAAATAAACGGGACGAGCTACACCGAGTACGTCTACGCCGATGTCGACGAGGACGGTATCGAGGCGCTCGAGACCGACAGCAGAACTGTCTACGTCAACCACAATAGCACAGAGACCGGTTCGATTGCACCGTTCCACGTGGTCTACACCGAACCCGGTCACGAGGAGATCTACGGCTACTGGTGTTCGCGGTGTGGCGACCTCGCGAACGCGATGGACGCGATGGGCCGCATCCAGTGTGACGGCTGCGGAAACGCCCGCAAACCGACCCGCTGGGACGCCGCCTATCTCTAGACTGTCGCCGGTGCATCGGCCGGGGACGCCTCCTCACCCCCGGCGCCGGGGAACTGTTCCGAGGCCCGAGAGACCGCTCCACGGCACCGGTATCGAGTGAAGCACCAGCACAGTCCCCAGAGACGCACAGACGATCGTGAGCGCGGCGATGGTACCGAACTGCTGGAGCGCCGGCAGGATGTCGACGAGGACTGTCCCGAACCCGCCGATGCTGGTGACAGCACTCCCTGGCAGTGCGCCGGCGGTGCCGGTGACGGCCGTTCCCGGCGCTGTCCAGATGTTCTCCTGTCTGCGGAACCCCGATTCGTAGCGGGTGCTGATGTCGATGCTGTCGGCGATACCCGGCCCGACTGTCAACGCTACGAGTGGCCTCGTCAGCGCGTTGAGTAACATCCCGATCAGCCACGTCGTCCCGAGTATTCAGGTGATCGAGAGCAGCACCCACAACAGTGTCACGAGGCCAAGCGAGACCAGGTTGCCGGTCAACCGGTCGGTGATCCCGGGGAACACGAACACCGCCACCAGCGTGACGAGTCGAGTCTCGAACTCCGACTGATCTGTGCCCTCTATCAACCACTACTGGCAGACGAGCGGCGGCTGTCGCTGCTCGGCGGTTTCGGTCGGGCCCGCCAACTCCTCGAAGAAACCGAAACAGGCCTCCAACGGAAACTGTTCGACCCCGAGGAAGTCTGTTGTGAGTGTCCGCTGCTTGTCGGTCGGTGACGCGAACACATCCGGATCGACCGACGCCCGTTCGCCCACGAACCGGTCGAACGGCACAGATAATGTAACGATAGCCTGCCGATGTGTCGTCGGCGCCACCGCACGCCTCGGGAGACTCGTTATTACTCCGTTCACCACCTGTTCTTGCGTCGGACACATCGGGCCGTATCACAGGGTCACAGAGTATAGCTGTTGATACTCACCACTCACAAGATTATGTGAACTGTACACACAGGATGTAACGATAACACCGTCTGTGATCCTGTCTAGGAGAGTCGCTCAGTTGCCGAACCCGCGGAGACGGTGTGCGACCCGGCGGTGGACGCCGCCGGCGAACTGGCGGGCACTGATCCGCCAGGGCGTCCGGTGACCCTCGACGACGGTGTGGCCCTGGCGTATCTCCGCCAGGATGGCCGCCGCCGTTTTCTCCTCCGGGTCGACCTTCGTGACCGCCTGCCCCGCCATCTCCGCGATGTGGGCGTCACTGCCGGCGGTCATCGGGAGGTCACGTTTGCCGGCAAACCGCCGGGCCTGCCGGTTCGACCAACCGGTGAGCAGCCGCGAGTTGTACACCTCGATGGCATCTGCGGTGGCGAGTTCGTCGCGGTCGATCTGGGCCAGCACACCGTGGCGCAGTTCCTGAAACGGATGCGGGACGACTGCCAGCCCTCCGGCCTCGTGGATACGGGCGAGTGTGTCCCCGAACGTCAGCGCCGGTGGGATCCGGTCCTCGATGCCGAGCGCGAGTATGTGCCCCGCGGCAGTCGATATCTCGACACCCGGGATCCCGACGAGACCGTACAACGGCGCGCGCTCGACAGCCTCAAGACTCGCCTGGATATCGTCGTGGTCGGTGACCGCGATCGCGTCCAACCCGACGGCTGCGGCTGCTCTAGCAGGAGGTCGACCGGGTCGCGCCCGTCGTACGAGCGCTCTGAGTGGCAGTGTAATTCGACGGAAAGCACTTTTTATATGTAATCTCCTCGCGTACAAAAATCTATCCTGATTCGACGAGCGTCTCCCGTCTGCCCGGCGGGTGACAGACGCCCGGAAGCGTTGTTGAGTGTGAGAGCCCGGCACCAACTGGTTCGAGAGCTACCGGGTCCCCCCGTCACGGGAGCGGACTGCCCCCGACGGTCCTCACACTGTTTGGTGGGTGTAAGAACAGGCCCCGAAATTGTTCCTATCTGATATGTGTCGCCGCCGGTAGTACCAGGCCAGAGACCACAGTTCAAAGTACCTGCGGAATAAAAGGTAATATCGAATGCAGTCTCACCGAGACACCCACCGCGAGCGGACTCTCGCGGTTGCAATCGCCGGCCAAGGATGGAGATGAGTCCACCCTCCACGGGTTGGGCACTCGACAGGCGACTGGTCGCCGTCTGTCTACTCTGTGTCGTCGCTGTACTGGCTGGCTGCACAACGATATCTGGCGAGGACGATGACCTCCCCGACAGCGACGATATGCAGGAGACCTACACCTCACTCCACGCCTACAGCGCCACGTTCGTGTTCAACTCCTCGAGCGAAGCGTCGGGGAATTTCGAATCTGCCGGTCCGAGTCGCACCGAGGGTAGCCTGATTGTTCGCCCCGGAACCGGAGAGCTGTACCGGGAGGTGAAACCAACAAACGTTTCGAACGGCCAGACTATCGTGTCAAACGGAACCGTTGTCTGGGTCTACGAGGAGAACATGAACAGGGCCCGGAGAATCGAGAGCGTACAGACCAACAGCCAGCGTCGGCAACTCCGTCAGATTGTCACCCGCATCAACCGCGGCAACGAGAGTGGATCCGCCCTTCCGATTGTTCCAATCGGGATCGGTGATGGGCTCGAAGACAGCACCGACTCGGCGTCGACGGGTGGTTTCAATATCCCGACCACCGCGGCGTACGAGGGCACTGAGACCGTGAACGGCCGGGAGGCACACGTCCTCACGGTCGAGTCGACCGAGGAGTCGGAGGTGCGCGGGCGCTGGACGTACTATCTCGACACCGAGTGGTACGTGACCCTCCGCTCGACGAGTAATCTGACTCTCAACGGCCAACAGTCACGAAACTCGTTCAGACTGCAAAACATCACGTTCAACCCCGAGGTTCCGGCAGACCAGTTCGAGTTCACACCGCCGGACAACGCGACTATCACCGGCTCCAAGGCCGACGTCGGGCGCTACGAGAGTCGCGAGCAACTGGCAGCGGTGACGAACCTGCAGGTTCCCGACCCCGACGTTCCGGCGGGATTCGAACTTAACTACGCCCGGCGGTCTCTCTCCGATTCGCAGGAGAGTATCTCGCTCCGGTACACGAGCGACGTGGCCACGCTCACAGTGTCGAAACGCGACAGTATCGACGATATGTCGATCAACGAGCGCAGAGAGGAGGTTCAGATCGGTAACCGAACCGGGGCGTACCGGGAGTCACCGAGACAGAACCAACTCCAGTGGCAGTGTCCGGAGACCACACAGTCCATCAGCGGGTCGCTGCCCCGCGAGACGCTGGTCGATATCGCCGAGTCTATCGACTGCTGAGCCGGTCGGATCGACAGCCAGGACCGAAAAAAGATAAACAGTCCCAAGCAGGGGGCAACACAATCGGCGCGACAGAGCGCATCGAACGCAGGGCAACCGCACCACGTGTGATCGGGACTCACGCCGTGGGGTCGTACCGGTACTCCACGAGTACGGCAACACGTGCCGAGACGGTGTCCGCCGGCGGTCAGGTCACAGCGTCGAACCGACACCACTCAACCGTTGTCCTCCTCCGGGACCGCATCGGTGAAGCTATCACCGACCCGGAACGCTACTGCCCTGTCAATCTCGTCAGATCCGACCGAGATCACCAGCATCTCGTCGTCGGGGTCTGATACCGACACCGTCTCCGAGACCTCTGTCACGTCCTCGACGGGGTCGTCGAACTCGACGGTGACATCGTACGAGCCTTCGGTCGTCCAGACATCCTCGAAGACTCCGCTACCCTCCTCATCGACATCCTGATCCCCGGCATGGATACTGAACCCCTCGTCGAGTCTGTTCTCTCCGTCCGGACCTGTTACCGTTATACTCCCGTTGAGTTCGCTCCCGGTACCGTTTAAAATGTTGACCTCCTCGAAGATCTTGTCAGCGAACCAGTTAATTGTGCCCTCTGTACACCCGGCGACTGCGGCCGTTACCACTGCTGCGCCGCCTGCGAGAAACTTGCGTCGCGACACTCGTGTTCCCCTCGGATTCTCGTGTGACATAGCTCCAGATTCGTCGTCACCCCATCTAAACCCGGTTCGCAGTCTCTCGCCTCGAAACGGAGTTAACACTCGTTTTATATCGTGATTCTGTAACTGCCGGCCGAGGGAACCACACTAGCGAACGCCACATCGGCGGCCGACCGAACAGGGTTGCCCGGGTTTCGGGCCGTCTGAACACGCGTGTGTCAAGCCTTTTGCCCGTCCGTCCTGTGTTACGGGTATGTCAGATGTGGCGTTCGATGGATTTCGGCACGAGTCACACATGCGGCGAGCGTTCGAACTCGCCCGCGAGGCTGTCGACCGCGGTGACAGACCGTTCGGCAGTGTGCTCGTGCGCGATGATTCGGTGGTCATGGCCGAGTCGAACCGCGTCAACTCGGAGCAAGATATCCGGCGACACCCGGAGTTGCACCTGGCCTATCGTGCGTCCCGGGAGTTCACACCGGCGAAACGCGCCGAGACGGTGATGTACACGAGCACGGAACCCTGTCCGATGTGTGCGAGTGGGATGGCCACGGCCGGGTTCGGGCGGGTGATCTACAGCGTCAGCAGCGCCGAGATTGCGTCGTTCACCGGTGGTGAACCGTCGGTCCGCTCGGCGACAGTTCTGGACGGTGTCTGCGAGGTTGTCGGGCCCGTGCTGAACGAGGAGGGCCGACAGATTCACGAGTCGTTCGACTGGTGACGTCGAGCGACCCGGGATGCCGTGCGGTCCAGGCAGGCGTACCGATAGCCACGATGGTCTGCGGGACGGGAGCAGTGCGCGGACGAACCGGTCACGGCCCCCGACGTTTGATTCGGTCGTGTCCGTGTCCGTGTCCGGATAGCAGTACGTGTCGGATTCGTATCCTCGCTCACAGCGTGGCAGACGACAGTTCTCACCCGGCTTTCGCCAGTTCCACGACGAAGACCGAGCCTTCGGGGTCGTTATCCTCGACCCACAGTTCACCATCGTAACTGGTGACGAGTGCATCGACCAGATACAGGCCCATCCCGGTTCCGGCAGTTTGCAGGTTCTGTTCACCCTCCCCGAAGATGGCTTCTTTCATGTTGTCGGGAACACCGGGGCCGTTGTCCGCAATCCTGACAGACACTGTATCATCTCGCTCGGTTGCCGAGACGGTCACCTCTGCCACCGGCTTGTCGTTGTGCTGTATCGCGTTCTTCAGCAGATTCCGATGGGCGCTTTTTTGATGTGGGCACGGTACGAGGGGTCCCCCGAGTGTGAAGCCATGTATCCAACTACTCCCGAGAGCAATTAAAAACCGACGGAGAATAGTACCGGTCGGTCGACGGCCCACCTTCCTCTGTCCACGGGAATCGTCTCTCAC
>KE356579.1:1676763-1681473 GCA_000416085.1 halophilic archaeon J07HX64
CTGTATCGTGGTGATGTACCCGTTCGATTCCTCGTCTTCGTACTCCTCGACGAGCAGGTCGACGTAGGAGGTGACGAGTTGCAGGTCGTTGCGGATATCGTGGCGAAGAACCTGATTGAGGATTTCGAGGTTGTCGCGCTGTTCTTTGAGTTCCTGTTCGTACTTTTTTGTCTCGGTTATATTACGGGCATAGCAAAGTACCGCACTCTCACTGCTTTGTACCGTCGTGAATGGGATTCTCGTCGTCCGGAAGACGTGCTGTTTGCCCTGGGGACTCATCAACCTCTCTTCGTACGTTCTAGACTCGCCTGTCTCCATGACCGTTCTCTCCCGCTCTCGACACCTGTCGAAGTCGGGGATGTTCTCGACATCCTGCTCGATGTCCCGCTCTCGTGTCCCTTCGATCTCGTCCGCAGTTAGTCCGTGTAACTCGGCGTTTGCCTCGTTCGAGAGCAACACCTCGTCGTCCCGGTTCTTGACGAAGATAGGGTCGGGAACGAGGTCGATTATCTGTCGCAGCTCGTCGCGGGTTCTCTCGAGCGCTTTCTTGTACTCCTTCTCTTCGGAGATATCCTGCACATACGCGACGAGTCGGCCCTCTCCGATCTCTACGGTCTCGAGGATTACGTCGACCGTATAGCCGTCTTTGTGACGTATCTGTTCTTCAGTCCGCCTGTGTCCCGTCTCGCTGAGTTCGACAAACGAGGGAGTTTGATCGGGGCCGTCCTGTTCGGGGGCCAGGTCCGTCACCGTCATACCGAGCAGCTCATCCCGTGAATAACCGACCAGTTCGCAGGCGGCTTCGTTTACCTCGACGTATTCGCCGTGTTCGTTCATCTCGAAGATTCCGATGGGTGCTTTTTCCACGTGGGCACGATACGAGGGGTCCCCCGAGTGTGAAGCCATGTATCTAGCTATCCCCGAGGGCAATTAAAAACCGACGGAGAATAGCACCAGCGTCAGATCGTCTCCTATCCGTCTCTATCTGTTCTTAGTTACAGAGGAGGTATCATAGAGGAGTTCACATACCTACTGTACAGCGGGGTTCTCGAACCGGTTCACCACTGATGAACGAGATCCCTGATGTCCAGTCGGTCAATCACTCCCCTCCCCTGTCCACGAGAACCGTTCCCCCACGCCTTCTGGTAGTGTGACAGATGGCCGCTCGACGACTATCGGTCACAAAATACTCTGTCCGACAGTATCATTTGCGCCCGACTGAACTACTCTGTATGTCCGGTCGAGGCCCGGAAACGAGCGAGCAGACAGTCCCCGTGGAGCCACCTGTCCACGTCGAGGTGTTTCCGACACACTACATGACGATGTGGAAGGCAGACTCGCTGGCCCAGTTCCTCACAGCGCTCGGGGCTGTCGACAGGGTCCCACCGACGGCGTCGACTGTCGTCGACGACAGTTCGACTGTCGGGCGCGAACAGCAGTCTGTGGCCGATATCGAAGCAACGGAGACAGTGCGCTATCTCAGGGTCGAACCCGACACGCCGTGGACAGTCTCCTGGGAGCAACGGACATCGCCGGTGGTGTCGGTGAGCGGCACCCCACCGCCCGCGCTGTGTCGTCAGCTACACACACGGACGACCGACTGTGAGGAGTGGTCCGACGACGAGGTCGACAGCCTCGTTCACGCACTGCCCGAGCAACGGGGGAGTGATGACGGTATGGGACAGTGAACAGTGGGAGTCACCTGCTGAACTATGTAGTGAGATTTAATCCGGTGCCAGCCGTCTGCCCGGTATGACCCTGACCCCGGACCTGGATGGTCGCACAGCGCTCGTCACAGGGAGCGCGACCCGTGTCGGTCGCGAACTCCTGCTGCGTATCGCGGACTGTGGTGCGGATGTCGTTGTCCACTACCGGGAGAGTGAGGCCGAGGCAACCGCAACAGCGGCGGAGGCCCGTGAACGGGGGGTGGCAGCGACGACGGTTCAGGGGGATATCACCCGTCCCGACGAGGTGGACGCGATGTTCGACGCCGCAGAGCGCGAACTCGGTGGTATCGACGTGCTCGTGAACAACGTCGGAAACTTCGACCCCCGCCACTGGGAGGAGATCGAGTGGGATGCCTGGCGGAGCGTCGTCGAGAGCACGTTCTACGGCACCGTACTCTGCTCGCGGCGGGCGGTCGACGGTATGCGCGACAGAGGCTGGGGCCGCATCGTCAACATCGGGTTCGCCGACAGCGACCGGATGCACGCACCACCCGTGAACTTCCCGTACTTTGTTGCGAAGACGGGGGTGCTGATGTTCACGCGGATGCTGGCGGGTGACACACAGGACGACGGGGTCACAGTGAACGCCGTCTCGCCGTTTGCCGTCGAGAACACTGTCTCCGACGTGTCCGCGTACCCGCGGGGCCGGGCGGCCTCGTTCAACGACGTGGCCGCACCGCTGCTGTTTTTTCTCTCCGAGAGCGCCGCGTACATCAGCGGCGAGAACGTCGCCGTGGACGGCGGACGACTCACCGAATCCTGAACCGGTGAGCGGTTGCTTCCTCACCTTTCCCCTCCCCTCCCTCCTCCCCCACCCCCGTCCCGTCGGCGCCAGTAACCCGACCCGTGAGGACTCCAACGGTGATACGTGTCCTCGCGACCCTAAACCGGACAGATGACACCAGACTCCCCGTCGGTCCCGCCGGAGAAACAGGCACAGCAGGTACTCGAGACGACGGACACGTGTACACTTGCAACCGCTTCGGCGGACGGGCGTCCAGAGGCAGCGACAGTACGCTTTGTTGCCGACGACGCGCTCGACGTGTACATCACGACCGAGTCGATGTACCAGAAGTACCGGAACATGAGCGAGAACCCGCGTGTGGCACTGGTCGTCGACGGTGACGCCAACCTACAGCTGAAAGGTGCGGCTACGGAGGTTCACGGGGAGGCGGTCGATCCGATCGAGCGCCGGTACGTCGAAAAGTACGGCCACAGTGAGTACCTCACAAACGAGGCCAGCGTCTTCTTCGAGATAGCAACCGACTGGGCGAGGCTCCTCGTCGACGGTCGATACCCGCCGACGTTCGAGATGGTGCTCGGCGACGGTGACGCGGACCCACACGGGACCGTGTGACCCTCGACAGAGACCCCGCTTACCGGTGGTAATTCTCTGTGTCGTGCTCAGGTGGTGTCGTTCACCCGCCGCTCGAACGAACCCGGTGCGACCCGGTTCATCACCTGCTCGATATCCGCCAGCGACGTGCTCTGTACGAACTCCTGTTTCGTGTGTATCTCTGTTTCGTACCGTATCTGGAACCCCCAGCTATCGTCACCGACGTACTGTGTCTGGTTCACCTGGAATATCGACTGGTCCGCGTGGATCTCTGAGAGTTCGTCGAACGCGTCCCGGGCGGCGTCGTGTGTGTCCCCGCCGGGCACGACGAGTTTGACTCTGAGTGTTCTCATCTGGTCACCTGTGTCCGGGCCCTGAACTGCACACACAGTTTTACCGAGCCAGTAATATCTGTGTGACGCACTCCTCGATACAACACTGTCAGGGGTCGGGGGAGGTGACGCGATGCACGTCCGTCCCCGGAACAGTTCGCCTTTTATCATGTAACCGAGACGCTCCGCGTCTGTCGACGCTCTGAGCGAGGGGACTCGTTTGCTGTCGCAGATAGCGCGACGACACAGCTGTTCCGAGTGGTGGTCTGTTGTCGCTCGCTGGACGGCGAAATTTATGTTCGAGGGCCAGCAACAGCCGTGTATGTACGAGGTTGTCGGTTGTGACGAGTGTCAGGCCCTCTGGGTCGTGGAGGGGGACCCGGAACGGAGCGGTTGCCCCCGCTGTGGGCGGACACGACTCCACAAGAAGCGCCGTGCGTTCGTCACCACAGAGGACGGTGACCACGCTCGTGAGGTGCGCGCATCGATGCTCGCGGCCCGGAGTGGCCACGGCGAGGCGTTCGCCGAACTCGGCTCGTTTGCACAGCTCGACGAGCAGGTCGACGCCGCCGGTATCGACGACGAAACCTATCTCGAACAGTCGGGTATCGACCCCGAGACTGTTGCCGAGGCCGGTGAGTCGGGGTCGACGAGTCAGAGTCGACAGGAGATTGTTCGCGAGGCTGTGCGCGAACTCGATGAGTCAACAGAGGAGCGTGTGGTCGCACACGCCGAGGAGCACGGTGTCCCGTCCGAGTACACCGAGCGAGCGCTGCGGAAACTCGTCGAGACCGGCGAGGCGAGCAAACACAGAGGGCGCTATCGTCTGCTCTAGAGAACCGGCGGGCGGGTGAGCAGCCACGAGAGAGCGGCGAGTCCGAGCGATACGATAGCCGCGCTGAGTGTGAGCAGACTCAGCGGTGCGACAACCGGGGTTCCGAGCTGTGCGAACACCATCGGGAACAGCAGTACCCACGACCCGAACACCACGACACCGAGCTGTGGTAACACGATGAGCAGTGCCACGACGAACACGAGAAACAGAGCGAGCATCAGGCGAACCGGCAGGTTGAACAACGGAAACACCGCACCACCGATCAGCAGGGGGTAGGTGACGAAACACAGACAGAACAGCGTGACTGTCTGGACAGGTGAGAGGATCCGGTGCGGCGGGAACGTGCCCCCTCTGTGGCGGGTGTCGGTGTCTGCACCGGGACGCCAGGTGCGCCGGACATCGTTCGAGCCGCCGACGCTCCAGGCGTCGTGTGGCGTTCCCGATGGGTCGCCCTCGGAGTACCAGCCAACCGTCCAGTCA
>KE356579.1:1681493-1682591 GCA_000416085.1 halophilic archaeon J07HX64
GCCAACTGTCCAGTCCCCCCGCTCGTCTGTTCCTGGTTTCGTCGTCGCCGCTGTGTTACCGGGGCTGCCGTGCGCTTTTGTTGTGTCTGTGGTCGCGTCACTGCCCACTCCTGTACCGGTGCTCTCGCTGGCCGTCTCGTCTCCTACCCCCATACTACCGGTCGCAGTCGCGTTCTCGTTGTTCCTGTCGGCTGTTTGGTCTTGATTCCGGACGTCTCCGTCCGATTCGGACTGTCCCCAGGTTGGAGGTGTGGTCCGGTTGTGTTCGGCCTGTCTACTCGACTGGGTCGCCGTTTCCGACTCCGCCCTCGCGTTGGCAGCTGAAGCGGTCGTTTCCGACCCGCCCGTGTCCTGTGACGTCTGCCTCTCACCGCCGGTCACCTCCTCCCAGACTGCCTCGGACACCGCGTCCCAGTCGGTTTCGTTTCGTTCCCCCCAGTTGATCCCACTGTGGCTTGCACCCCACGACCCGTTCTGCTCCCTGTGTGCTCTCTGACCCACGTCCCTGTCGGGACCTGCTCCGTGGGAGCGTCCGACACGGTGTCTCGACCCCGTGCCGCTGTGTTGCCCTGATTGCTACCGGCGCCGGCACTCCCGGATCCGTTTGGCCTGGCTCTGTCTGATCGGTCGTCCGCGTCACTGTCGACCCCACCGCGCACATCCTCGGGACTGGACTCGGAGTTCGGATCGGGGCTGTGGTCGGGTGTTCTGTCGTACTCGATACTGACGTAGCGCTCGTGGCCGAGTTGGTCGTACCGGGCACGCCTCGTTTCGTCGATGAGCACCTCCTTTGCCTCGATGAGTCGTTTTGTTTGCTCACCGGCGTCGCTCGCATCGTTTACATCCGGGTGTGTCTCCTTTAGACGCTCGCGGTACGCCGACGCGATCTCCGCTGTCGAGGCGTCCGACGAGACACCGAGTAGGTCGTAGTACTGATCCCCCATTCGATACGTTACTCGCATTACGGGCGAGAAGTATATAAACTCTACAGACAGCACGGTCAGAGTGCCCCGTGATCGAACGGCGACGCTATCGTGTCGACGAGTCACACACGCTCGAGCGGGGTTATGTAGGGCGGTTCGTCGCGTTGTGGGACTG
>KE356579.1:1684380-1690423 GCA_000416085.1 halophilic archaeon J07HX64
GGGACGGAGCAAAGAGAATCCGGTAGCTGTACACCGGTTTTCTGTTCGAAACTCTCCGCGACGTACCTCTCGACGAGACAATTGCGACACCGCAACGAGAGTCACTACGCCGTTGGTGCTCAGTTCGACCCGGGATCGTACGGTTGTTACTCCTCTGCCGTATCGATACCGAGAGTCTCGTTTATACCGCAGAAGCCGGTTGTTGCGTTGAACCCGAAGGCGAGCGCCCCGACAACCGCGAGCAGACCGACTCGTTTGTTTCCGCTACGCAGTGTGCCGACTGCGACGACAGTCAGGGCAGCGGCGAGTATTGCGCGAAGCTGACGGTCACGACCACCGACGTTTTTTTCTGCCATGTCTCGACAGTCGAACCGACCAAATATATATTCTTTCCTGCAGCTCTCGGGTGGGTGGGAGCTGATAATATCTGTTGATAACGCTTAAGCGTGCGTCGTCGCTACCGGAAACCAATGAGGGTCGTCGTCTCAGTTGGGGGGAGTGTCCTCGTGCCAGAGCTCGAGGCCGAGCGGGTCGAGGCATACGCCGAGACACTGCTCGACCTGGTCGAGTCCGGACACGAACTCGGTGTCGTGGTGGGTGGCGGCCCGGTCGCGAGAGAGTATATCGGCACGGCGCGGGCACTCGGCGCGGACGAGATATCGCTGGACCGTCTCGGTATCGAGGTGACGCGGCTAAACGCCCGCCTGCTCGCGGGGGCGCTCGGCGACGCGGCGGTCTCACGCCCGGTCGAGGCGGTCGAGAGCGCACGCGAACTGTTCCGCCGCGGTGATATCCCGGTGCTCGGCGGGACCACCCCCGGACACACTACCGACGCCGTCGCAACGGGTGTCGCAGAGCACGCCGGTGCCGACCTGCTGGTGTATGCGACGAGTGTCGACGGTGTGTTCGATGCCGACCCCGGGGTCGACGACGACGCGGCGAAGTTAGACCGTCTCTCGCCGACCGAACTCGTCGAGGTGGTCGGCGAGGTGGAACTCGATGCCGGGAGCAACGCGCCGGTGGACCTGCTGGCGGCGAAGCTCCTCCAGCGGTCGGATCTCCGTGCGGTCGTGGTCGACGGCTCCGACCCTGAACGCGTCGCCGCCGCCGTCGATGGTGAGCACGACGGCACCGACATCGTTCCCGAGGGGTAACCGGACCACCCGACGTCCGCGACTGTCTGTGTGCTGTCCGCTACACACAGCCCCGGGTGGTCTCCTCACTCACAACCCCCGGTGTATCGGGCTTGCCAACGCTTAATTATCCGTCCACCCTACGGAAGCACAATGCGAGGTTTTGTGACGAACCGATGAACACTCGGAGTACCAGTACCGACGACTCGGAGTCGACACCGCCAGACCCGTACGAGGTGGCGCGCTCGGGTACGGCGTTCTGGGCGGACGCTGCCGCGGACGCGATCGAGGCCCGGAACCCCGAGGAACCGGTCGTACTGAAGGGTGGTGTCTCCCCCTCGGGAATCCCGCACATCGGTCACTTCAACGAGATTTTGCGGTGTTACTTTGTCGCCGAGGTGTTGCGCGAGCGGGGCCACGAGGTGCGTCAGGTGTTCACCTCGGACGACCGCGACCGCCTGCGCAAACTCCCCCGGCAACTCGCCGACGAGAACTGGGAGATCGTGGGACTCGGCGACGTGGATGCGGGTGCGCTCGGCCGGAACCTCGGTCGGCCCTACACCGACGTTCCCGACCCGTTCGGCGAGGCTGACTCATACGGCGAGCACTTCACAAATCTGCTCCGGCGCAGCGTCGAGCGTCTCGATATCCCGGTCGAGTTCGTCTCGAACACCGAACTCTACGAGTCGGGTGCGTTCGACGATGCCATCCGGACGGTTCTCTCCAACAGGGGGACTGCCCGGGACCTGCTCGCCGGCTACCAGGATGGGGTCGACGAGGGGTACGTTCCGTTCTTTCCGGTGTGTGAGTCCTGTGGCACCCTCACCGGGACGGCGACGGGGGTCGACCTCGATGCCTGGACCGTCTCCTACGTCTGTGAGGACATCGAGACCGGTGACGACGTGATCGAGGGGTGCGGTCACGAGGGGACAACGTCGCTGCGAAACGGCAAACTGCCCTGGCGGTTCGAGTGGCCCGCACAGTGGGATGTACTCGACGTGGACTTCGAGCCGTTCGGAAAGGACCACGCCGAGGGCTCCTGGCCCAGCGGCACCGACATCGCCCGGCAGTTGTTCGACAACGACCCACCGGTCGGTATGGTCTACGAGTGGTTCACACTGGAGGGTGCGGCGCTGTCCTCCTCGGCGGGAACCGTCGTCACAATCGACGAGGTGCTCGACCTGCTGGAGCCGGAGGTGCTGCTGTACTTCTTCTCGAAGCGACCACTGAAACAACGGGATTTCTCGATCGAGAACCTCGACCAACTGGTCGACGAGTTCGACCGGTTCGAGCGCGTTGCTCTCGGCGACTCCGACCCCGGCGGGTCCGACAGGAAACAACGGGCACAGCAGGTGTATCCGATGCTCGCCGACAGCGAGGAGCATCTGCGTATCCCGTACACGTTCGCGGCGGTGCTCGGGATGACCGATGACCCTGACCTCCGCGAGGAGATCGCACGCCGGGAGGGACATATCCCCGAGGACGCGTCCGAACAGGCTGTCGCGGGGGCACTCGACCGGGTCGAACAGGCCCGCACGTGGGCGAGTCGTACCGGCAACGCGTTCGACTACGAACTCAAGCGGAGTCAGATGCCGGAGGTTTCGTTCGACCCTGACACCGAGCAGGCACTCGACGAACTGGCCGCGTTCGTCGCCGAGGGACACGACGGCGACGCAATCCAGAACCGTATCTTCGAACTCGCCGAGGAGTACGACCTCGAGGTGGGCGGGTTCTTCGGCGCCGGCTACCGGCTGTTCTTCGACGACACCGAGGGACCGAAGCTCGGCCTGTTCCTCGCGAAGCTCGACCGGCAGTTCGTTGTCGACCGGCTCCGACGGCAGCGCTGAGTCGTGCAGACGACCGAACGACCTCGACAGTCGGATATCTCTGTTTGCCCCCGTCAGGGCCTGTCTGTGGTGACGACATCCTCGAAGGAGTACCAGCCAGGGTCGCGACCGACGAGCCAGGTCGCGGCATCCAGAGCGCCCGCGCCGAACACGCCGCGGTCCTCGGCGCGGTGTGTCAGCGTGAGCAACTCGTTGTTACCGGCAAGTAACACCTCGTGTTCGCCCCGGACATCGCCTGCCCGCCGGACGAGCACCCCGACCTCGTTACTGTCGCGGGGCTGGATACCCTCTCGGCCGGGCACCGTCTCGAACTCTCGGTACTCGGCGATACGGTCGAGCAGTGTCGAGGCGGTTCCGCTCGGTGCGTCCCGCTTCCCGTTGTGATGGGTTTCGAGCAGTTCGACATCGTACCCCGGGAGCGACTCGAGGGCAGGTCCGAGCGCCGCAAGCAACGCCTGCACCCCGCGTGCAAAGTTCGTTGCCTTCAGCACCGGTGTCCGCTTGCTCACCCGCCGGAGCGCGGCGAACTGGTCGTCGTCGAACCCGGTCGTTCCGACCACCAGCGGAACGTCCGCGTCGGCGCAGACACCCGCGAGCGAGACCGCCGCCGCGGGTTCGCTGAAGTCGATTACGGCGTCCGGTGTGTGTGTGTCGAGCGCCGCCGCCCGCTCGTCCGGATCATATGTCGGAGTGTCGGTGTCCGGGTCGGTCTGTGAGATACCGAACGCGACGGTCACATCCTCGCGGTCTGTGGCAGTCTCGACAACCGTCCTCCCGGTCCGCCCCGTCACCCCCTGGACACCGATGGTTGTCATCGGCTCACCGTCGTGTCTGTCCGGTCCTCGTATCGGGCGAGCAGCGACTCTAACCGGTCCCGGTTGTCCGCGGAGAGCGGTGTCAACGGCGGCCGCAGTCGACCCGACCCGTGCCCGCGGATCTCCAGTGCCGCCGTGACCGGGACGGGGTTCGTCTCCCAGAACAGCGCACGCATCAGCGGTCCGAGCTCGTGGTGGCGCTCGCGGGCCCGGTCGTAGTCGCCGTCGAGGGCCGCCCGGACGAGTTCGCTCATCCGCTCGGGTTCGACGTTCGCGGCGACGCTGATACAGCCGGTCCCTCCGACCGAGAGCACCGGCAGTGTCTCACCGTCGTTACCCGAGAGCACATCGAACGTCTCCGCCTGTGTGCGTTCGGCTATCTCGCCGACCTGGTTCAGGTCACCGCCGGCGGCCTTGTACCCGCGGATGTTCTCGTGACCGGCGAGCTCGACCACGGTGTCGGGTTCGATATTCTGACCGGTCCGGGAGGGAACGTTGTAGACAATCTGTGGCAGGTCGACCGCGTCGGCGATGGTCTCGTAGTGTTGGCGCAGACCCCGCTGACCCGGTCGGTTGTAGTACGGCGAGATGAGCAACAGCGCGTCGGCCCCGGCGTCGACGGCGCGCCGGGAGAGTCTGAGCGCCTCCTCGGTGTTGTTCGACCCGGTGCCGGCGATAACCGGCACGTCGACGGCGTCGACGACCGCCTCGATCACCTCGATGTGTTCGTCGTGACTGACTGTCGCCGACTCGCCGGTCGAACCCATCGGAACGAGTCCGTCGACACCTGCCCGCTCGAGTCGTCTGGCGTCCGTACGCAGTGTTTCGAAGTCGATGCTCCTGTCCTCGTGGAACGGCGTGCACATCGCAGGGTACACGCCGGTGAATGTCGTGTGTGTCATTCTGGCCGTGTGTCGTGAGTGTCTGTGTGACTGTGCGGGTGGACTCGAACGCGACCCGAAACAGGATGCCAGCCTGCAGCGAGTCTCAACCGCTCGCTTGCGCTTAGTGTGAGAACAGAACTCACCGGACGCCCCGCCGGTCGACAGACGGGTATTCACGAGACACGTCGGTGAGTGCATACCTTATCATAACTTAGGAGGTATATAAACATTTCGAGTTGTTGTCCCGGACTGTACGGAGAGTCGGATCTCGGGTACTCGCCCTATCCACTCCGCGGTGGCCGGGTCCAGGGGCGGTCGTCCGGCCACAGTCGCCGGGGCTCAGGGTCGAGTCGAGTCGGTGATCTCGAGAACAAACGTTCCGTTTTTGAGTGTTGAGTAGCAAATCTATAGACACGATGGTCGGACACAACGGACTGAAACTCAGGATGCTCCTCGCGGGGAGTATCCTGTTCGGCTTCTACGCCGCCATCGCGGGGTTCGTGTTCTGGAGGTTCGGAACCGGGACACCGATACTGCTCGTGGTGGCGCTCGGGAGCATCGGGTTTGTTGGATTCCAGTACAAGTTCGGCAAGTGGATGGCGCTTCGTAGCGTCGGTGCGGAGGACCTGCCCGAGGGGCGCAGGTACGACAGAGTACACCGCTCGGTGGAGTCGGTGTCCTCGGAGATGAATATCGACAAGCCCCGACTGATGGTCGCCAAGATGGGCGTCCCGAACGCGTTCGCGGTCGGGCGAAAAGGTGCCGGTGTCGTGGTGGTTTCCCAAGAGATCATCGACCTGCTCGACCACGACGAACTCGAGGGGGTGCTCGCCCACGAACTCGCGCATATAAAGAACCGTGACGTCGTGATGATGGTGCTCGGCCAGTCCATCGCGGCGCTGGTAGGTCTCGCCGTCCAATTCGCGTACTTCTTTGGCGGTGAGCAGAGCATCAGCAGTTACATCATCGGGGGGGTGCTCGGAACAGTCGCCCAGATGATCGTGAGTCTCTTTGTGAGAGCCATCTCGCGGTACCGGGAGTATGTTGCGGACAGGGACGCCGCGAGGTACACGAACAACCCCGACGCGATGGCACGCGCACTGGAGAAGATCAGTGCCGGTGCAAAAAACAAGGAGATGCGCGGCGAGAACACGGTCAACGCGCTGTGTATCTTCGACAGCAGTGAGAGTCTCATAGAACGGATCTTCTCGACTCACCCACCGACCAAGGAGCGCATCAGTCGACTGCGCTCGATGGACGCGTACTGAGCACGGGTCGGACGGTGCAGGTGAAAGGACTATACTACTCGGCGATAGAGTTTCGGCGATGAGCGACAGTTACGTGCACCCCTCACAGCGGGTAGC
>KE356579.1:1691250-1692351 GCA_000416085.1 halophilic archaeon J07HX64
GTGTCGTTCGGACCGCTCTCCGGAAGCCCACAAAAAACTGTCGAGAAACAGGTCGAGACCGACATCGAGGGTGCACTCAACGAGAGTTCCGACGAGTTCGAGGGCGAGTACTCGCTCACCGGTTCCGGACTCCGGGTCGAACCGTCAATCGAAATCGAGGACGCCACGACGGAGTGGGGTGAGGTGACCGAGGAGCAAACGGAGATTGTCACCACGATGACCATCCGCAACGACAACCCGTTCCCGATTCCGACGCCGGCCTTTGCCGGCGGTGTCGAGATGAACGGCGAGTCGCTCGTCGACTGGCAGGCCGGTGAGGTGCGCGTGCTCGACGGGGAGGGCAACGAGGTGCTCGGTGAGGAGGCGCTGATCCCACCGAACGAGGCCGAGGAGCGGACGTTCGTCGCCGAGATGGACAACGAGAACGTCTCCGTCTGGTTCCCCACACACGTCGACAGCGGGCAGCCTGCGGGCGAACCTGGTGTCGAGTTCACCGACATGGTGATAACCGCGCAACTCGCCCTCAATATAAACGGTGAACGACTCACCATCCCGACCGGCGGTCAGGCCTTTGCCTGCGAGTTCGACCTGACGACCGCCATCTTCGTCGAGCAGGAGGAAGGAATGAACGCACAGGGTTGTGGCCTCACCGAGTTCGAGCAGCCACGTGAACAACTCGAAGCGGTCGGTGCGGTCATCGACCTGGACGACGGAGTCCTCCCCTGACCGACGGTCCACACGAACCCACCCGGTCTGGTGGGGTGTTCATATTGGAGAGACCTGTCGTGGGATTTTTTACCTGGTCACCCGGAACAGAAGGTATGACAGAGAACGACCTCTCGGGGCATCCGCTCGCAGACCGGCGGGTGCGCGGACTGCTCGGTCTGTCCAGTGGCAGTACTATCGTCATTGTTGCGGTGCTCTTCTTCGAGGACCCCGTTGTGCAGGCGGCCATGCTCGGGTTCGCCGTCCTCGACCTGATCGTGACAACGTACATCCTCGGACTGCTGTTCGAGCGGGCAGAGACAGAGGCGGCGGGGTGGAGCGGTGACTGAGACAGTCGACGGTGTCGAGATGCTGCGGCGGGTGGGGGAGTACCAG
>KE356579.1:1692401-1693526 GCA_000416085.1 halophilic archaeon J07HX64
TTCTCGACTCACCCGCCGACGGAGAAGCGCATCATTCGACTGCGCTCGATGGACGCGTACTGAGCGTGGCTGTCCGTGCTCTGTCCGGTGCGGGTCGGGCGGCGCAGTGAAAGGACTATACCACTCGGCGATAGAGTACCGGTCGATGAGCGACAGTTACGTACACCCCTCACAGCGGGTGGCCGTTCTCGCTGACTCACAGAACCTGTATCACTCCGCTCAGAGCATGTACTCGCGGAATATCGACTATTCGGCCCTGCTCGAGGAGGCCGTCGCCGGCCGCGAACTCACCCGGGCGGTCGCCTACGTCATCAGGGCCGACGCGCCGGAGGAGGAGTCGTTTTTCGAGGCGCTCCAGGATATCGGCTTCGAGACCCGTATAAAGGATATCCGGACGTTCCCCGACGGGAGCAAGAAAGCCGACTGGGATGTCGGACTGAGCCTCGACGCGGTGACACTCGCAAACCACGTCGACACCATCGTGCTCTGCACCGGTGACGGCGACTTCGCCCGCCTCTGTAGCCACCTCGAACACGAGGGTGTGCGCGTCGAGACGATCTGTTTCGAGGAGTCCACCGCCGACGAACTGCGGGCCCGTGCCGACGATTTCACCGACCTGAGCGACCGCACGGAGTATTTTCTGCTCTGAGTCTCGGGCCACAAAGGGTATATCTCCGACACACACAGTACCCGCTGATGAGTGATAGCCGGGACGGAGCCCCGACGGACGAACACACAGAGGAGGCGGAAACCGTCGTCACAGACGGTGGGAGTGGCGACGAGACAGCAGGGAGACTCAGACGAATCGCGAAGTACCTCGCTCTCGGTATTGGGGGGTTCGCCGCACTGATTGCCGTGCTGTTCGCGCTCGGGATTATCGGCCTGCCGGGCGCCGAACTGGAGGACAACCGCTGGGGCGATGTCGAGAACCAGGATGTAGATGTCATCACAGAGGTGGTGCTGAACAACCCCAATCCGTTCGGTTTCGGCGGTGACGCCGACGTCACCTACAATGTCGACCTCCAGGGGGTCAGACTCGCGGAGGGTGAGGACAACGGTATCGACATCAACTCGGGGGACAACTCGCTCAACTTCACGACTACCCTCTTCGCCGAGAACCTCCCG
>KE356579.1:1693576-1696922 GCA_000416085.1 halophilic archaeon J07HX64
GGCGGAGCTATCCGGTCCCGGGATGCTGGATTTCGAGACCGGTGTGGCCGTCTCCGTTCGCGAGGGTGGTTACTCCTCGTAGGCCAACTGCATCACCCACTGCGAGAACGTGTCACTCTGTGGGTCAGCCTCCTCGCTACCGACGAACGGCGAGAGCATGTCGCCGGCCATCAGCATCGAGAACTCGAGGTCGCGGGCCGTTGGCGTCAGCAAGTATGTGTTGTGCCCCTTGTACACTGCCTCCTCGCGTTCGATGAGTTCCTGTTCGACGAGCGACTCGACGATGCGACTCCCGGTGCGGGAGGTCACGTCGAGTTGCTTCCAGAAATCGCTCTGGTGGATTCCGCCGGTCTCCCGGACGAGTTCGAGTCCCCGGCGCTCGTCCGCAGAGAGGTCCTCCTCTGCCGGTCGCGTGCTCATGTAGACACTACCGGAGTATCCCGTTTAAACGCTTCGAGAAGGGCAACACACAAGCCGTGTCCGGCACTCACGTGCGTATGGAGACGACGCGGCACTTCGTGGCCACCGTCTACGTCGTCCACGACGGCGCAACCGCACTACACGAACACGCCAAACTCGGTATGTGGCTGCCACCAGGCGGCCACATCGAGCGGGAGGAACTGCCCCACAAGGCGGCGCTTCGGGAAACACAGGAGGAACTCGGCCTCTCGGTGGAGCTGGTCGCCCCCACCGGCGAGTTACAGTCCGAGACGGCACGCAGTATCCCGCGACCCCAACAGTTCCTGCTCGAGGATATCGATTCGATTGGTGACGAGGTGGCCCACCAGCACGTCGATTTCGTCTACTACGGACGCGCCGACAGCCGCGACATCGACCCCGGGGCCGACGAGGCACCCGCGTCGGCGTGGGAGTGGCTCACCCCGGACCAGTTGCAGGCCAGGGCCGACCAGTTCCCCGACGATGTCGTGACGGCGGGTCAGCGCGCAATCGAGACTGTCGGACGAATCCGGGGTGACAGCACAGAGACGTGACCGGCGGAGCTACGAGTTTATGACCCCGGAGGCACAACTCCGGCGTATGTCCGTCCAGTTCGATTTCAGCGACAGTGTGGTGCTCGTAACAGGTGTCGGCGGCGCACTCGGGAGCGCAGTCGCGGAGCGGTTCCTCGACGCGGGTGCGACCGTCTGTGGAAGCGACATCGTCGCGTCGGACAGCGAGGAGTTCCTGTTCGACTCACCCGAGCGCCTCGACTTCTACCGGGCCGACTTCACCGACGAGAGTGAGGTCGCCGACACCGTCGAGTCGGTTGTCGAGACACACGGCGGACTCGACTACCTCGCAAACATCGCCGGCACCTGGCGGGGTGGTGACCCGGTTCAGGAAACCGATGTCGAGCTGTTCGACCTGTTGTTCGACGTGAACCTGAAGACGGCGTTTCTGGGCGCAAAACACGCTCTCCCGCATCTCCGCGAACGCGAGGGTGCGGTGGTGAGTGTGGCCTCGCGCTCCTCGCTGTCCGGCGGTGAGGGGGATGCGCTGTACCGGGCGAGCAAGGCAGGGGTCCGACTGCTCACCGAGAGCATCGCAGCGGAGAACAAGGGCACAGTCCGTGCAAACGCTATCGTACCGAGTGTGATCGATACGCCGATGAACCGGGAGATGATGCCGGATGCCGACCACGACGAGTGGGCAGACCCCGCCGATGTCGCAGATGTCGTCCTCGCACTCTGTAGCGATGCCACGGCAGTCACGAGCGGCGCTGCCGTGCCGGTCTACGACGAGTCGTGAGTTGAGGCGAGTTGAACTGCTCCGTTCGGTTCTCCTCTGTTTTATCAGTTCAGGTTAGGTTACTCCCACTCGGTTCGACACGAGGGTCTCAGTTCACTCCGGGTCTACCGATCCGGTTGGGAGTCCATACCAGGCGGCCAGTCCACCCGCAACGAGCAACCCGCCGAGCAACACACCGGCCCCGACAGCGAGTCCCGGGTCGAGTCCCGCGATGGTCGCCGTTGTGTCTGCGGCATTGTCGACAGTCTCTGCCGGGATAGTCGCGTTCGACCCCGGATCGGTATCGCCCGTCATCAAAAAGATGCTCTCGTTTGCCGTCTCTCCGATCTCACCCTCGACAACGTAGGCGGTATCGTTGTCTATCATGACAACACTGTCAGCGGTGGCGGCCTCGGATGTTTCGGCGGAACTCTGATTGCTCGGGGTTAACACGTCCTCGGCGCCGCCGGCGTCCTGGCTGACCCTGTCTCCGCCGGTATCCACCCCAGAGTCGCCTCCCGGGTCGCTGGTGGTTGTCTCGACCGGGATCGTCTGGTCACCGCCGTCCTGTGTTCCGGTGGTCCAGCGTGCCCCGAGTCCGGCGAGCACACTCGCGGGAACGAGCAGTGTGAGCACGCCGGCGACCCGGTTGAGCAGACTCCGGAGGGTGCTCTGCTTGTCACGCCCGGCAAAAAGCACCAGCGAGTCGTCCTTTGGCGCGTACACCTTCATCTCTGTTCCCCGCTCCGAGTACCAGGTGTCTACAACCTCGACCAGGTCGGCATCTTTCAATTTGCCGATGTGATACTGAACGTTCTGCACCGACGTCTCTGTCTCGTCGGCCAGGTCCGAGGCTGTCTGTGGGTTCTGGTGGAGTGAGAGAAAGATGCTACGTGTGGTCCCCGAGGAGAGCGCCTCGAACACCTCGTCGGCTGTCTCCTCGTCCAGGTCGACGAGTCGAGGCTCGCGGTCCTCGTCTCGCGTCACTGTGTCCCGGAGCGGAAAGATACTGCTCATGACTACCTGTCTCCCGATAACCCCCCCGCAGGTAAAAGCTCCGTGGACGCACAAATGGCTGTTTTAGTCTCCTGAATCCGGTGAACAGAGGATAAGAGAGTCATTTTAGCCAGCAGCCCGACTGTACGAACCGGACAGCAGCACCACTGAGACGGCCAAAACAGACACAGATAGCTGTTTGAGCTTTCTATACCTACAGGACGAGTGCCGGGGGTATTGGGGAGGAGACACTGTCCGGGTCGAACAAACCGTTCGAACCCTGCCCCTGACTCGGGATGAACAGACAAGCAGCGCGAGACCAGTCTCGAGATGGGGACGTCACCGGTTACCGAGCGCTTCGGGACACGCGCGGGGCCGGCAACCCAGAGCAAAGACCGAGCTCCGATACACCACCCGTCTGGGCAAAAGCGTATTGAGTCTGCCGACCCTCCCTGCAGGTGTGCACGAGTACGATCTCGAACGGTACCTGACGATGCGGAGCGCGTACGGTGGGTCGCTCGGACCCGACGGGACACTCGCCTTTCTACTCGACACGACCGGCACGGCACAGGTCTGGACGATAGACCGACCGGGCGGGTGGCCGACCCAGCGGACGTTCTAC
>KE356579.1:1696972-1698242 GCA_000416085.1 halophilic archaeon J07HX64
GTTCTGGTCGTACTGATACCCGATATGTTTCGTCACGTCGTGCGTCGCTATACTGGAACTCTCGCCAAGAGAGTTCGATAGCGATAGAGTACTACAGAGACAGCCACAGCCGATTTATCGTAATACAAATCGAAATGAAAATACTAGAGTGGGGATAGCTACAGGGAGCGGTGCGAGGCACAGAGGGTGGATGCAGTACAGCAGTGATTAGTCACGTACGAATCTCGGTCTCATCCAGGAAGTTGAACGGCCATATTCAGTGCTTGCGGGAGAAGGACACTGATGAAAATTTGAGTCCACATTGCAAACGTCGTTGGGTACGTTTTTGTGGTTTTGACGTGCGAGAGCGTCTCTTGAGCCCCTTCATATTGTTCTCTATCTTTGATGTTTGAAAGCGTAGCATCGTGTGGATCTTTGACCGCCTGTTTGAGTTCCTGTTCTAACGAGCGAATTTTCTCCCGTTTTTTCATCCGCATAAACGAGTGCGTTCGGTACATCGAATACCCTATCGTCACCACGCCGACGATCCATACAGCCGAGAGCGCGACTTGATAGATTGGCGCCGGTGGCGGATACGGCGACATGAGAACCTCAGAGAGGATGACGGGCGCGTGTCCTTGAATGAACCAAATCAGCAGAATCGCCGTGTAAATATAGTACGAGCGCTTGAGTAACTCCCCGACTGGTTCGAAGCCACCGAGATTCCGCGGGTCGTAGTAGAAGAGTCCGAGGTCAGCTTTGGCGATCCGCCGGGGGATGATGACGTGAACAGCGACGTATGAGATTCCGAGTTCGAACAAGATTGGGACGATGATGAGCGGGAAACTGACCGTCTGTGCGTACAGAAATAGACCGAGGCCACTGATATCGAGAACCTGGGGGATCCCAAGGACAAACACCAGGAAAGAGTAGTATATAACAAGGGTAGCGAGATACCCCAATACCCGCACCCGGAGTGGAACGAGCCCCTCAAACTGACTCCGCATCGATGGATCAATATCGACAGTATTGTCTTCAATTCCAAGTTGCGGTACGGCGTCGTCGTAGCTGTTGTGAATGTATCGGAGCCCGACGACTCCGAGGATCGTCATCGCCGGGATTGCGAGTGAGTTCGGCTGTGTGATAAATGAACTCTTGCCCAGAACAAAGTAGTTGTATAAATCAAATAGTCCATATTCGATGAACAGTCCAACTACGACGAGGAGATATGGTGGGTAGACACTTGGCCCGGGGAGCGCTTTCGACAATCGTTTGAACTGGAGTTTGTCAG
>KE356579.1:1698292-1708418 GCA_000416085.1 halophilic archaeon J07HX64
CGCCGTTATTCTTCACCAGGCACACTCGAGTTTCGACCACGACGTCTCGGTGCTCGACCTGGAGACCCGCGAGCGCCGCCAGCTCACCACCGACACCAGCGGCGTGCGCTACGGGAGCCTCCAGTGGGGACCGACAGGCGAGTGGCTGTACCTGGTGACCGACGAGGGCTCGGACACGATGTATCTCGCCCGGATGCACGCCGAGACAGGGACAGTCGAGACGGTCCGGACGGGCGGCGAGTGGAACCTCGGGAGTGTCGCGCTCGACGAGTCGGGTCTGTTGGTCTACTCGCGGAACGTCGACGGCTACACCGACCTCACGCTCGCGGATCTCGCGGACGACGGCACGCTCACGGATCTGCCGACGCCGGACGTGCCCGGCAACCTCGCCGGCGGAATCAGCTTCGGACCCGACGGTGACCAGTTCTCGCTGACCTCCACCGGACGGACGCTCAACACGAACGTCTCTGTCGTCGACGTGACTGCGCTGCGCGACGCGGCCACAGACGGTGGTGAGAGCCGGGGGGGTGGCACTGGTACGACAGACCGACCGGGCGGTGGGGAGATGGGGGCGACAGTGGGTGACGGTGAGGCGGTCGTCCGCTGGACGGACGCCGCGACAGCCGGTATCCCGCGGGAGACGTTCGTCGAGCCCGAACTGGTGCGGTACGAGACGTTCGACGACCGCGAGATTCCGGCGTTTTTCTCGCTGCCGGCGGAGATTCCGGACGGCGGTGCGCCGGTGATTGTCGACATCCACGGTGGACCGGAGAGCCAGCGCCGGCCGTCCTTTAGCGGACTGCGCCAGTACTTCCTCTCGCGTGGGTACGCCGTGTTCGAACCGAACGTCCGAGGTTCGACCGGTTACGGTCGGGACTACACCCACCTCGACGATGTCGAGAACCGGATGGATTCGGTGCGCGATATCGGGGCGGCGCTGGACTGGCTCGAGGCACACGACGCGGTCGACAGTGAACGCATCGTGGCGAAAGGGGGCTCCTACGGCGGATTCATGGTGCTCGCGTCGCTGACAGAGTTCCCCGAGCGGTGGGCCGCCGGTGTCGACAGTGTCGGTATCGCCAACTTCGTTACGTTCCTCGAGAACACGGGCTCCTGGCGGCAGGAACTGCGCGAGGCCGAGTACGGCTCCCTCGAGGAGGACCGCGAGTTCCTGGAGTCGATCAGTCCGATACACAAGGTCGACCGTATCGAGGCCCCACTGTTCGTGATTCACGGCGCAAACGACCCCCGGGTGCCGGTCGGCGAGGCCAGACAGGTCGCCGAGGAGGCCCGCGAGCAGGGTGTCCCGGTCGAGTTGCTCGTGTTCGAGGACGAGGGACACGGCATCGCGAAACTCGACAACCGGATCGAAGCCTACACAGACGTCGTCGCGTTCCTCGACGAACACGTCTGACCGCCGGAGGGCCACGCCTCTGAGGGGTATCGAAATCCTTTTTCCGAACCTCCCTGTTGGAACAGATGGGCCGCCTTAGCTCAGCTTGGGAGAGCACGCGACTGAAGATCGCGCTGTCCCCCGTTCAAATCGGGGAGGCGGCACATTTTGAGACGGTGAGCGTGGGCAGGACAACCCGCTCCTCGACTGCCGCGCTCGCTTCCAGCACATCTAAAAAAAGAGACCCCCAACAGTGTGTATGGGTCTGAAAGCGTTCTTTCTCGAGAACCCTGTCAATCTGGGTGTCGCCATCCTGGGGCTGCTGTTCATCGGGGGCGGTGTGGTCGCGCTCTCCGAGGAGCAGGCTCTCGCCACGATGGCTCTGATGCTGATCGGGTTCGGACTGTTGAGTGTCCTGGAGTACAGGCGTATCCAATAACCAGTCTGCGGAGGTCACCGCTCGTCTGGCCGTCTCGCGGATACTTACCAGGCGACTGATGTCCTCGGTCCGTCGATATATATCGTTTTCCTGCAGGCGGTGTGTCGTCACCTGGGGCGGACGAGCCCTGGTTCCTCGGGGTGGTACTACGTCTTCGACTCGCTCGCACTCCCCGACGTATGCTCATCCGTGCTCTGGTGTCTCGAGATGGACGTAGTAGTTGAACAGGTCGGTGTATGTCGGCTCCCTGACCTCGACGATCCCCCCTTGTCCGGTCGAGGTGACCGTCTCGGGGTCGGTGTCCTCGCGGAGGAACCCGCGGCGGCGGATCTCGCCCTCGAACAGTCGCCCTTCGCGGACCGCTCCGGTGATATCGGCCGGCCCCTCGGCCAGCACGACCATCGGAACTGTCTCCAGGAGTCCCTCCGGCGACCCGGTGGCGGAGATACCGTCCTCGGTGACGACCGCGATGTGGTCGGCGAGGTCGGCGTCCCCGGGGAGGTGACTCGACACGAGGATGGTGTCGCCGGTCGCTCGCCGTTCTGCGAGCATCGAGTGGACCTGCTCGACGGTAGTCACATCGAGGGCGGCGGTCGGTTCGTCGAGCAGGTACAGCGGCACGTCGACGCTCAACGAGATTGCCAGTTCGAGTTTCCGTTTCATACCGCCGGAGTAATCGCCCACCTCCCGCCCCAGCGCCTCGGTGTCGAACGCCAGCCGCTCGAGGATACCGTCGGGTACCCCCCTCGAACGCGGGTGAAGATCCCGAAAAAAGGCGACGTTCTCCCGACCGGTCAGCTCGTCGACGAGCATCGCGTTCTGGAGCATGAAACTGAGCCGCCGGTCGGCCTCCTCCGGAGGAACGCCGAACACGCTGATCTCGCCCTCGTCGGGGTGGAGACCCCCGGCGATACACGACAACAGGATCGTCTTCCCGACACCGTTCGGCCCCATCAGGAGCGTTATCTCGCCGTTCGGCACCTCGAGATCGATACCGTCGAGAACGTCCCCGTCATCGAACCCCTTCCGGAGCTCCTGCACACGGACCGCGGCGCCACTCACGCTCACTCCCCCGCCTCGCCGCTGTACACCGCCCGGTCCATCAGAACCGAGGCGACCGCCCCGAGCGCCACCGCCCAGACCGCGAGCAGCGCGACGAACTCCGGCCCAACTGGGAGCGACGGCGGCGTGACACCGCCTGTCTGCGCGCCCGTCGGCGGCGTCTCCGTCAGGTGGAACGTCTGGAGCCGCGAGGCGAGCGAGTTCGGCGCGATGTTCACTATCTGGCGCGTCTCCTCGGGAAGTAACCCCGGACTCGTCCCGTTGTACCCGGTGAGAAAGAAACTCACGAGTAGGATGGCGTTCGTGATGCCGACGACGATCTCGGAGTCCTCGACCAGCCACGTCACCAGCACCGCCAGGGAGACACCCACCAGAGAGAACAACAGGAAACTCCCGGTGACGACGAGAACCGACTCCGGCCCGTGCAGCGCGTACTCGGCCCCGTCGACGAACCCGACCAACAACACCAGCACGTACGAGACTGCCGCGACCGCGACACCGGCGAGATACCGACCCGCAAAGTCCGCGCTCGGTGACACCGGTAACGACCTGAGCTTCCGGTACCGTTTCGCTGTCAGGTCCTCGCCGAGGCCCGACGCGAACGCAACCAGCGTCACCGTGAGCACACCGAACAGCCCGAGCGACACCGCCGTTGCGCCCTTTATTTCCCCGATTGCTACCCCGGGACCGAGGTCCCCCGCGTCCGGCAGGAAGAGCAGACTCGTCATAAAGTACCAGAACGCCGGAAACCCGAACCCCCAGATTATCGTCGCCTTTGTCCGCAGTGTCGCCCGCAGGTTCCGCAACGCAAACGCCTTTGTCTGTCTGAGCCAGCGACCGTCTCCCGGCAGACTACCGTCCGAGACCTCTGTCTCGGTCTGACCGAACTCTGAACCCGACGACATTCTCCTATATACACCGTTTCTTTCCAGTGACTTGTACTTTGCTCCTGAACACAGCTTGTGTCGTGTGCTGACACAGACTGTACAGTAGGTCGTCGGTGTTCTGTACAGCCGGATCAGAGACAGTCGGGGCGGGTGGCAAGCACTCACCCGGGTCGGTCCGACCCGCTCTGGTCGGGAATGGTAATACGGACGGTGGTCCCGTCTGTCGTGTCGAACGACAGCTCCCCGTTTATTCTGTCGACACTCCACCGGAGTTGCCACAGGCCGAGTCCACGCCCGTGCCGGAGGTTTGTCTCTGTTCCAACCTCGATCGGTACGAGGTCGTCCTCGGGGATACCGGGGCCGTCGTCGTCGACAATCAGGGTGTAGCCGTCCGGGGCCTCCTCGACGGCCACCTCGATCGCCGACCCGGCGTGTTCGAGTGCGTTCTCCAGGGCACTCTCGACGGCAATCTGCACCGCCTGTCCGTTTGTCCGCAGGAACGGGTCCCCCGACACCTTCGTGTTCACACTCACATCTGCTCGCTCGGGACACAGGTTTCCGATCGCTTTCTCCAGCGTCTCTGCGAGGTCGACCGCCGTAGCCCGCTCGTTCATCGACATTATCCGGTCGGTCCGACGGGCACGGGTTCCGATCTCGGCCAGTTCGTCGACCGCCGCGATGATGCGGTCGGCGTGGTCGTCGGCCCGCTGGTCCGCGAGCACCTCCGCCCGACTCCGGATCACGTCGATCTGGTTGCGCAGGTTGTGGCGTAGCACCCGGTTGAACACCTCCAGGCGTTGTTCGCGGCGTTTTCGTTTGGTGATATCCTCCACGATACCGACGAACCGCTGTGTCCCGCCCGACAGTTCGATAACGTATCCGGTCGCGTGCACCCACCGCACCTCGCCACCGGGCTGTCGGATCCGGTACTCGAACTCGTAGCTCTCCCGTGGGTTGCCATCCTCGATCTCCGCGAGCATCGTCTCGAACTCCGAGCGGAATCTCTCGCGATCACGCTCGTCAACCGCCTCGACAAACGCCGTCGCGTCGCTGTACAGTGCCTCGACCGGCTGTCCCCAGATGTCCTCGTACGCCGGGTTGACGTACAGCACGTCGGAGAAGTCCGGCTCCGCGAGGTAGATCACCTCGTCGATTCGCTCGGCGATCATGCGGAACCGCCGCTCGCTCTCCCGCACCGCCTGTGCGCGTTCGACCCTGTCGAGTGCAGTCCGTACGTGATCGGCCAGCGCCTTTGCAACGTCGAGTGCGGCGCTGTCGGCCTCGGTCTGCTCCTGTGTGCCGGCGGCGACGAGCCCGTGCTCTCCCAGGGGGAGCAACACACTCGTCTCGAGGGGGTCGTCTGTTCTGTGCCCGCCGGGGCTGTACTCGGCCAACTCACCCGAGCGAAACACCGTGTACTCGTGGCGTTCCGGTGAGAGCTCCGAGACCAGCCCCGCCTCGTGGGCGGCGTCGGTTGCGGCGACCGGCTGGAGTCGGTCAGGGTCGGACTCGTGCACCCAGCAGACCGACATCGAGAGGTCGAGTGCGTCGCTCGCGGCCTCGACCGCGATTGTCGCCACCTCGTCCGGTGTCTGTGCGCTCTGGAGGCGCTCGGTCGCGTCCTGCAGGGCACGGATCGCCCGTTCGCGCTGTTTGCGCTCTGTGATATTCCGCTGGATGGAGACTGTGCGCTGTTCGCCACCGATAACTGCCCGGGTGACCTTCACCTCGAGCCAGATGCGCTCGCCGGCTCTCGTCTCACCCTGCCACTCCACCGTCTCCGGGTCACCGGTTTCGGCGACCCGCTGGTGGATCTCCCGAGCCTGTGTCTCGGTGTACCCCTCCTCGGTGACGCTGAGACCCGGAACACCCTGCTCGCGCAGCGCGTCCAGGCTCTCGTATCCGAGCATCTCCAGATACGCCTCGTTCGCGTCGAGCACCGCGAGCGTGTCGGGGTCCCAGACCACGATAGCGTCGTTGACACCGTCGAATATCTGCTCGAACTCCCGCTTGCGGCGCTTCCGCTCCGTGATGTCTCGCTGTATCGAGAGCACCCGCTCCTCGCCGCGTATCGTGGCCGGTGACAGTGTTACCTCCAACCAGATGCGGTCACCACCGGCGGTCTCGGCCCGCCATTCGACGGTCTCCGGCCCGCCCGTCTCGCTCACCTGCCTGATGAGTTTCCTGCCACGCTCCCCCGTGTACCGCTCGCTGTCCGCACTCAGCCCCCCGATACCCATCTCACGGATCCGCTCGATATCGTCGTAGCCGACCATCTCACAGTACGGCTTGTTCACCTCGACAATCTCACCGGTTTCGGGGTCGAACACCGCGATCGCGTCGTTGACACCGTCGAATATCTGCTCGTACTCGCGCTCGCGGCGCTTTCGCTCTGTGACGTCCCGCACACTCGCGAGCACCCGCTCGGTGCCACGGAGTTCGACCGTCGTGAGATGTATCTCACCGACGAACGTCTCGCCGGTTTTTTTCTCAGTTCTGAACTCGAACAGCTGCGGCCCTTCCTCACGGGCTCTCCTGATGCGTGTGATCGCATCCTCGAACGTGTACTCCGGGTCCGACGGGACGATAATCTCGATACTCTCCTCGAGCAACTCCGCCCGGTCGTAGCCGGTCAGCTCACAGTACCGGTCGTTTACCTCGAGTATCTCGCCGGTCTCGGGGTCGTGGATGACGAGTCCGTCGGAGACGCCCTCGAAGATATCCTGATACGTGCGCTCGAGCTCCCGGCGCTCCGTGATATCACGCTGGATCGAGAGGACGCGCTGTTCGCCGCCGATCTCTGCGGGTGCGAGCGTCGCCTCCAACCAGAGCCGCTCGCCCTCCCGTGTCTCCCCCTGCCACTCGACGGTCCTGCTCTCGCCGGTCTCGGCGACCTCCCGGATGAGTCGCACACCCCGCTCACCGGTGTACCCCTCCTCGGTCACGCTCAACCCGTCGATACCCAGCTCTCGCAGTCGCTCGAACTCGTCGTAGCCGAACATCTGGTGATAGCTGTTGTTCACCTCCAGCATCTCACCGGTTTCGGGGTCGAACACCGCGATCGCGTCGTTGACACCGTCGAATATCTGTTCGTACTCGCGCTCGCGGCGTTTCTGTTCTGTGATGTCGTGAAGCGACGCGACAACGCGCCGTTCGCCGCCGACCTCGCCGACCTCGTGTCGGGCACGCACCCAGACGGTGCTACCGTCGGCCGACGAGAGCGGCCACTCGAACTCCTGTCGCCCCTTGCGGGCCGACTCCCGGACCATCTGCCTGGCCTGCTGTCCGTCGACACCCGCAGCGCTCGCCTGGAACTCGGACAGCGGTTGCTCCAGAAACGCCTCCCGGTCGTACCCGAGGAGATCCGCGACCCGCCGGTTCGCGTCGACCACCTCGCCGGTTTCGGGGTGGTGAACGATGATGCCGTCACCCGCCATCTCGAACATCTCCTCGTACTTCCGTTCGTGTCCGTACGCCTGCTTGTGGCGCCTGTCTGCCGGTGACGGCTCACCCGACGCGCGGGTGATACAGTCGACAACCAGCTCGTACTGTGCTCCGGCCGTCACCCGCGGGAACACGTTTCTCGCACCCGCCTCGATTGCGCGAGCGACTGTCTCGCCGCTCTCCGACGGTTCTGTCAATACGACGACCGGTAGCCCCTGTTCGCTCGTGAGCTGGTCGACAACCGTGACCGGTTCCACGAACTGGTCGTCGACGACGACACCGTCGGTGGTCTGTGCCCGTGTGAGCGTGTCAGCAACCGATTCGACACACTCCGCGCTCGCAGCTTCCGTGTTCGTCTCGACTGCGTCGACGACCGCACTGCCGAACGACCTGTCTCCGGCCGCTATCAGTATGTCAAGCCCCTTTGGGGTCCGGCTCATACGAATATTCTGTCTTGTGCTTTTCCAAACTTAACCCTTCGGAGCATCAGAACGGTAGCGTTCCGATGAGCGGCCACCAGAACACTGCTCAGGGCGTCGCCGCCAACACGGCCTGACTGTACGCCTCAGGTGGTTTGCTGTGCGCACCGCTCTCCGCTCGCTGCGGTGCCCTCGTCGCGAGCACTCGCCCGTTCAGTCCCCCAGGGCATGGTCAGTGTCGCCGGTAGAGACGGTCTCTCGATCGATGCTTCTCTGACCACCCTCTACCAGGGCCACCACAATGGTTTTAAATCCAAAGCACACTAACAGAGAGGTAATGGGACGATCCGCGCTGGTTGGAAACGTCACTGCGATGCTCGAGGACGCCGGGTTCATCGTGAGTGACCGCTGTGCGGTTCGACCAAAGAGCTTCGACGTGGCGGCACGACGGGGCGAGGAGATACTACTCGTAAAGATACTCAGCAACATCGACGCCTTCGACGCCCGGACGGGTGCAGAGATGCGACGACTCGGGGAGTACCTCGGCTCGACGCCGCTGGTCATCGGGCTCCGGACACGTGACCAGGAGCTCGACCCGGGTGTCGCGTACTTCCGTCACGGTGTTCCGGTGTTCTCGCCGGATACCGCACTAGACCTGTTCGTAGAGGGTGTGCCGCCGTTGATCTACGCCGCGCCGGGCGGGCTGTACGTCAACATCGACAGCGACGTACTCGCAGACGCACGCGAGCAGCGTGGCTGGTCACTTGGTCGACTGGCACAGGAACTCGGTGTCTCCCGGCGCACCGTCTCGAAGTACGAGGACGGCATGGATGCGAGTGTCGAGGTAGCCGCACAGCTCAAACAGCTGTTCGACGCGCCGCTGACCTCGCCGGTCGAACTGTTCGAGGAGGAGTCTGTCCGCGAGAGCGAGGCACCGCCGGATGCGCCCGACCCCAGCCCCGAGGACGAGCACGTGGTGGCGGTGCTCACCCGTGTCGGCTACGACGTCCACCCGACAGACCGGGCTCCGTTCGAGACTGTCAGCGACGACGGCGAGGCCGAGCAGGTGCTGACCGGTCACTCCGAGTTCACGAAAACCGCCGAGAAGCGCGCCCGCATAATGTCGTCGGTGGGTCGGGTCACCCGCACGCGTCCTGTCTACATCGTCGACACCGCCCCCCGCGAGTCCGTCGGCGGGACGGCACTCATCGAACACGACGAGATGTCCGAACTCGAGGAACGAGACGACTTTCGCGACCTCATCACCGAACGGGTCGGTGAGAACCCCGCCTAACCTGCGCCGGAGACGCTGTCCTGTTCTCCCGCTGTCCCGCCGTGATATCGACCACGCCCGCGACGAACCCACGCCGGACTTCGGTCCCGGTGACGGTGGTCGCGGTTTCGTCAGTCGTCTGCGCCGTCCAGTCGGCGGGCAACCCGGTCACGGTCCGCCGGGGTGTTGAGGTTGTGACACCAGCCGTCCAGCGGAACGGTCTCGAACCGACGGCCAGCGGCCAGCAGCAGGTCGACGGCGTCGGTTAGCTCCCGCTCCCCGGTCGACCCGGGTGTGACGAGTCGGCAGGCGTCGAAGACGGCCGGCGAGAGCACGTAACAGCCACGCGGAATGTATCTGGACGGCGGCTCCTCGGGCTTCTCGACGACCCCGGTGACCGCCACCTGCTCCGGGATCCTGTCTGTTACACCCTCGACATCGCTCGCGTCGGGCCCCGCTGTGAGTTCGAGAACCGCCCCCTCTCTGGCCCGCTCCCAGGACACCCGCTCGACGAACGCAGCTGCGTCGGCACCGGTCTCGCGGTGACGGGCAACTAACCCCCCGAGATCCGCTCGGAGGACGTTGTCACCGTTCAGCGATATAAAGCTCCCATCGATATGTGACTCGGCCTGTAACAGGGCGTCGGCCAGTCCACGTCGCTCCGACTGACGGACGTACGTGAGCTCGAGACCCCTGTACGAGTGGCCGAACCGCTCGACTATCTGGTCGCCCTGATAGCCGGTGACGACCACACACTCCTCGACCACCGGTCGGAGTGTGTCGAAGACGTGTGCGAGCAGCGGGTCCCCAGCAACCTCGACCAGCCCCTTTGGCCGGTTGGCAGTCAGCGGCCGCATCCGGGTGCCCTCGCCCGCGGCGGGTACGACCGCCTGCATCGGCCTCTCTCCCGCTCGCGACATTCGGCTCTCAGGCCTGCGAGATCAGCTGTTCGAACGTCGATTCGTCCTGTGCGCCGACGAGTCGCTCGGTGGGTTCACCGTCGACAAAGAGCACGAACGTCGGGATGCTCCGCGCACCGAGTTGGCCGGCGACATCCTGATTCTGGTCCACATCGACCTTCGCGACAGCCGCGTCGGTCGACTCCGCGAGCCCTTCGACGACTGGTTCCATCATCTTGCACGGGCCACACCAGTCGGCGTAACAGTCCACCAGCACGACCCGGTGTTCGGAGACGAACGACTCCAGGTC
>KE356579.1:1708438-1712381 GCA_000416085.1 halophilic archaeon J07HX64
AACGCTGTGCGACCGTGCAGGAGGGGCACACCACCGGTGTTCGGACCGCTTCGAAGTATTTTAACTTAAAACTGAGAAGTATATACAACTCGCTGGGACGGGCACCAGCGGGCACCTGTCTGTACAGGTCGGGATGTGGCCTACGTGGGCTGAACCAACAAACGCCCGTGTGGTGAGACCAATGACACAGAGTGTATACTCGCATATCCGGGAGGCGTGGCAGAACCCGGACGACAGCAAGGTTGCAGAGTTACAGTGGCAGCGCCAGCAGCGATGGCGTGACCAGGGCGCAATCGAGCGTATCGAGCGACCGACACGGCTCGACGCCGCCCGCTCACAGGGTTACAAGGCAAAACAGGGCGTCATTGTCGCCCGCGTCAGTGTCCGAAAGGGTGGCTCGCGAAAGAGCCGGTTCACCGCCGGTCGGCGCTCGAAGCGCCAAGGGGTCAACCGGCTCTCCCGCCGCAAGAGCATCCAGCGCATCGCCGAGGAGCGGTGTACCCGCAAGTACCCCAACCTCCGGGTGCTGAACTCCTACTGGGTCGGTGCCGATGGCAGCCAGATCTGGCACGAGATTATCATGCTCGACCCGAACCACCCCGCAATCGAGAACGACGACGATCTCAACTGGATCTGTGACGACACCCACAAGAACCGCGCCCTGCGTGGCCTCACCAGCGCCGGCACACAGGGCCGCGGACTCGGCTCGAAAGGAAAGGGCTCCGAACACGCCCGCCCGAGTGTCAGCAGCGACGACGGGCGCGCAAAGTAAGTCGGCGCTCTCGCCGACCCTCGCTCGATATTTTCGATTCAGACTACTGTCTCTGGTCGGTTACATCCTTCCCGCTCGTGAAGACCCAGACCACCCGGGTCAAGGTGGTCCCAGTACACACTGTGTCTGACTGCCCTGCTCGGTCGCTGTCGGTCGCTAATGCACGTGTACCGGAGACCGGAGCTTGTCCGGATGCCGAACCCGGAGAGACACGGGGACTAAGAGCGCCGAACCCGGAGACACAGCCATGACACAGGTCGAACTCGCGCTCGACTGGACCCCGAACACGAACCACACCGGTGTCTACGTCGCACAGGCAGAGGGATACTACGACGAGGCGGGACTCGATGTGCGTATCCGCTCGCCTGCCGAGGACGGCTACGAGCAGACCCCCGCGAAGCGGGCCGCGACCGGCAACTCCACGCTCGCGATTGCCCCCTCCGAGAGCGCGCTGAGCTACCACACCCACCCCGGGTACGAGTCGCTGGTTGCCGTGGCGGCGGTCTGTCAGCAGGACACGAGCGCCATCGTCGCACTCGAGGACAGCGAGGTCGACAGTCCCGCCGACCTCGACGGCCGAACCTACGCCTCCTACGACGCCCGCTTCGAGGACCACATTGTCGAGCAACTCGTCAGAAACAACGGCGGGGACGGCGACATCGAGATCATCACACCGCCGAAACTCGGCATCTGGAACACGCTGGTCGAGGGTGACGCCGACGCGACCTGGGTGTTCATGCCCTGGGAGGGGGTGCTGGCCCGGCGCGAGGGCACCGAGTTGACCCCGTTCTACCTCCACGAGTACGACGTGCCCTACGGCTACACGCCGGTGATGCTCGCCCGCCCCGACGTGGTCGAGGAGCGCGCAGACGCCCTCCGGGCGTTCCTGGACGCGACGGGTCGGGGCTACGAGTTCGCCGCCGAGAACCCCGCGGCGGCCGCCGAACTCCTCGGCGAGACAGCAGACGGCCCCGAGACACTCGACGACCGGGCGTTTCTCGTCGAGAGCCAGCGGGAACTCGCCGAGCACTACCTGACCGACGAGGGTGAGTGGGGCGGGATGGAGCACGACCGCTGGGCGCGGTTCGTCGACTGGCTCGCCGAGGAGGAGATACTAACGACAATCGAGGGTGACCACATCCCGGCCGAGGCGGTCGACGCCGCCGACCTGTACACGAACGAACTACTCGGCTGGTGACGGCCCGCGCTCTGCTCGCCCCGTATCACAGGTTCTCCCGTCACTCGTCGGCGTACGCGGTCTGGTGTTCCCGTTTCGCCGTCTCGTAGGCGCTATCCTCGCGGACACGGTTGAGGTGCTCCCGGAACACGACCGCTATCTCGCGTTTCTCCTCGTCGTACCACTCCTGTGGCTCGCGCTCGACACGGTTGCCCGCCTCGTCGCGCTCGTACTTTTGTCCGCCGGGGTACTTTGCGTAACGCATCGCCCGTGTCCAACCCATCCGCAGGTACTTCCGGGCCATATCCATCCCGACGAACTCACCCGCCTCGCGGTACTCGCGGTACCGCTCGTGGAGTGTTGCGGCGCTGTCCTCGGCCTCGGACAGTGTGGTGACTGTCCACTCGGGGAGGAGTTCACTCTTGTACGGTTCGATCTTAAACACGCCGCGCTCGTCACTCGTCACTCTGTACCGCTCGGGGTGAGCCCGGAAGTCCAGGTCGTACTCCGGACCGTCGTCCACCTCGGGCACGTCACCGCGGACTGGGTCGGCCATCGACGGAACTAAGCGATGCCCGGAAATCGGTCTTTCGGGGTAGAGTGACCCGAGTGCCGGACAACAAAACAGCACGACTCCCGACGGTGCCTACTCCGGGTCGGCGTAGACCATCTCCATCGGGAGTTCCTGTCCGTCAGCGGGTGGCTCCGCCGGGAGCGTCCGCAGGTCGCCGGTCCCCGGATGGGCCGTGAGCGCGAGCACGAACGCGTCGAGGATATCGTCGTTGTCCACACCCGCGTCGAGGTCGGTCCCGGCATCCCGGGCATGTGAGAGGACCTCACTGTCGGCGCGTTCGAGTATATCGATCCGCTCCCAGAACGCCGCCGCCCCCTGTCCGGTCTTCGAGTACCCCGTCGGCGACCGGTTGTTCAGCGCCCAGAAACAGACCTCCGGGTGTGCCTCCCGGACGGTTCCGACCGCCTCCGGCGCTGTCTCGCGGAGGAACGTGTCGAGTTCCGCGATGTTGTCCGCGATGTTCCAGGACTGCACCCCGAGACTGCCGTCTGTCCGCTCCTCCTGGATCGCCTTTGCGGCCTCGTAGCTCTCCGCGTGGACCGCCCCCCGGACCGGCACCGGAAAGACACTGCTGTGTCGTGTAGGGCTGAGAACCTGCCGGGCGGCGTCGTCACACGCCCGTTTCCTGCTCGAGTCCTCGCGGAGTCCGATCGGGACGTCGATCAGGACCCGCTGTGCGGTGTCACCGTGTGTGGCCCACAGGTCCTCGATATCGCTGTACAGACCGGCACCGTCGTAGCCCTCAGTGCTGTACCGGACCGCGATCCAGCCGTCCGGACAGCCGTCGACACCGACGAACATACCCACACTTTGCAACGGGAGTGGTAAGGCTGTTGTTCGCGGGGTGGAATCCGCTCCCCTCGGTGGAGAACGGCAGGCTTGTGTCCGTACACCCCGTTGTGTGGGTATGAGTACGAACGACGGCGGTCACAGGGACGCTGCAGTCGATGCACTCGCCACCAGGGACTACAATCATGCAGGCGACGAGTACACACGCGCAGCCTGGCGGGTGCTCGCTGACCCGCGGGAGGGGGTCGAGACGTTCGATCCCGGTGACAACGGCTGGGTCGGCGTCGGACTCGGCTATCTGGTCTCCGCCGCGGCGAGCTATCGCGTCGCCGGGGCCGACTCGCGGGCGACCCGGCGCGGGGTCGAGGGTGTGACAATCTCACAGGACCTCGCCGGCCAGACGGGCCCGGTGCAAGGGGCTTGTTTCCGGGAGTTCGTCGGGGATTTCCGGGCTGTCGCCGGACTGGACGGGGCAACGGAGAGCTACAACGCGGCGAGTGCAGCCTACGAGGATGCCGCGGACGTTATCGAGGACCCCCAGAGCCGCGGGACGACACCGCTGTTCGAGGGCGCCGCGGCCCCGCTCAAACAGCTCGCACGCGGACAGGCAAACGGTGAGATAGCGGTCACC
>KE356579.1:1712401-1715965 GCA_000416085.1 halophilic archaeon J07HX64
TGGCGGCACCCCGCGGGTCGACCGCGTACGACACCGACACCTACGTCTGTCCGGCCTGTGGCTCGAGTGACGTCAACTGGGCCGGGCCGAGCACACTCTGTCTCCGCTGTTCCCGTCCGGTCGAGGAGCGCTGAGAGCGCCACATCCGTCCGCGAACCGGGATAGCAGCCGACGAACCGGGGCTCTGTTCCAACCCGGCCGACCGGACGACCAGACTCTGAACCCGGCTGTCACCGCTCCCCGGTCGTGAGTTCGGAGAGAAACAGCAGTGCAAACCCCACGGTCACCAGCACACCGGCACCGACGAGCAGGATCTGGGCTGTCCGTGGGTCCGCGCGCGCCGACGCTTGGACAGGCCCCCCGGAGAGTGCAGACTCCGACAGGCCTCCGGGGAGACTGCTCGCGACCCCGAGCGTGAGGAGCGACCCCGATAGGACGCCCGCGGCGGCGGGGTACAGCGAGTCTCCGTCGACCTCCGAGAGGGCGACCCAGGCGAACAGGGCGAGTGCGAGTGTCAGCCCTGCCGTCGCAACACCGAGTGTGAACCCCAGGACCACAGACGATCGACTTCCGTACCGAAACTCGAGCAGGAGTACCGCGAGGACGGCCCCGACCGTTCCAGCGGCGACCGCCCAGCCTAACCCGTATCTGTCGACTGTCATGTCTCGTTTCGTGTGGCTCCAGTGGACTGAATTTTTCACCCGGTAACCGCCGTTAGAGGGTGCCGTTCTCGGCCATCTCGCGCAACTCGTCGACACGTTCGCGGATCTCGACCATGTCGCCCGACTCCTGTTTGTTGTCGACGTGGCTGTACATCAGGCCCATGCGGTGGTTCGAGCGGAGTGTCTCCTCGTTGCGGTCCAGAAAGTCCCAGTACAGCGCGTTGAACGGGCAGGCGCGGGTCCCGGTGTCCTTTGTTTTGTAGTACTTGCAGTCTCCGCAGTAGTCGGACATCTTGTCGACGTAGTTTGCCGAGGAGACGTACGGTTTGGTGGCGAAGACGCCGTGACCGTACTGGCCCATCTCGATGACGTTCGGCGTGGTCACCCAGTGGTAGGCGTCGACGTAGGTGGCGTGGAACCAGTCGTTCAATTGCTCGGGTTCGACACCCCAGAGGGTGGCGAAGTTCGCGAGTATCATCAGCCGCTGGATGTGGTGTGAGTAGCCCCGCTCGTGGACATCCCCGACAGTCTCGGAGAGACAGTTCATATCCGTTTCGCCGGTCCAGTACTGCTCCGGCAGGTCGTGTTCGGCGCCGAGCTGGTTCGCGCTCCCGAGCTCGGGCATCGAGTGCCGGTAGACGTGACGCATGAACTCCCGCCAGCCGAGCACCTGCCGGATCGCACCCTCGGCCGAGTTAAGCGCGATGCTCTCGTTTGTCTCGTTTGCCTCTTCCATCGCCTGGATCACCTCGGTCGGGTGGAGCAGACCGATGTTGATACTCGACCCGAGCAAGGCGTGGGACATCGCCCAGTCGTCGGACCGCATGGCATCCTGGTAGGGGCCGAACTCGGGGAGCCGCTCGTCGATAAACTGCCGGAGCTGTCGGACCGCCTGCCGGCGGGTCACCGGCCACGGGAACTCCGCGATATCGGTGTCCCCCCAGACGTCGAACTCCCGTTCGACCCACTCGGCTGTGTCGGCTGTTAGCTCGCCGTGGTCGTGCTCCGGGAGCGGCGGTGACTCCCACTCGGGCGGTGGGAACTCCTGGTTCTGGTCGTCGTAGTTCCACTCGCCGCCGACAGGCTGGTCCCCGTCCATCAGGACGCCCGTCTCGCGGCGCATCCATCGGTAGAACGACTCGTGACGGAAACTGTTACTCTCCTTTGCGTTCGCCCACTCGTCGAACGCCTGCCGTGTGCTGACGAACAGCTCGTTATCCACCAATCGGAGCTCACCGCCGGCCTCCTCGACGAGTTCGGCGAACCGCTCGCCGGAACCGTAGCTGGGTGACCGCATCGCCACCAGCCGCGAATCGGGATACTCCGAGAAGAACTGCTCGAACGCCTCCCCGAACGTCTCGGATTTCAGGTAGATCACCTCGTAGCCGGCCTCGCGCAGTCGGTCACGTAGATGGCGCATTCCGGCGAACAGGAGCGTCAGCTTGTGGTGGTGGTACGGCTTGCGCCGGGCGAACCCGTGGGCCTCTATCATCAGCACACGGCTCCCCTCGGACGCACGGGCAAGTGGACCCGACCGTCTGGTGAGCTGTGTCCCGAGCACCCAGGGGATATCGTTCTCCGCGAGGTCGTACTCCGGCGGTGTGCCAACCGTCGGTTGTCTCATTACCAGTTGTACGTGCTCGTGCGGTATAGGTGTCCTGACCGCCGGTCACAACTGGTAATACTCCCCCGACAGGAACAACAGATATGGCCGAGGCCAGCGAGACGAGACTGATAGCCCAGCCCCGTGAGACGGTGTTCGCGTATCTCGACCAGCCCCGGAACCACGCGGCGGTGACCCCCAGCCTCGAGTCGGCCGAGACGGTCGAACAGCTCGACAACGGCGGCAAACGCGCCCGCTATGTCTACGGGATGGCCGGCATCACCCGCGAGGGCTACCTCACCGAGGTGACCCACATCGATGACGAGCGGATGGTGTTCAAACTGTCTGGCGGTATCACCGGCGAGATAGATATCTCCTTTGCCGACGCCGACGGCGGCACGGCGGTTACCTACAGCGCCGACTACGAGCTCCCCGGACGGGTGCTCGCCGCCGTCGCCGGCCCGATCGCGAGACGGTTCAACAGCCGACAGCTCGGAAAGACACTCGACAATCTGGAGACACAGCTGGAGGGTGACAGGCCGGACCCGGACCTGTGAGCGGACGGCGAGTTCGGCCCCCGTTGCTGTGCACCGACTGAGTCCAGGGTTCACCGACTGTCGAGGCGAATGTCACGGGGTCGTTCGGAGATCAGAGATTCCAGTGATGACAGGAGACCAGGTCTCTTGAACCAGTTGACCCCGAGGCGGTTCACACGCGAAACCAGTTCATCACGAGCAGCGACAATCCGCCGACAGCAGTCGTGGCCAGCAGTAGTGCGAGCAGGTCACGGTACGGGCCACCGGTGAACGGCAGGAGCAGACCGAAGACGAGTGTAAACGCGAGCAGATAGCCGCCCTTCGACAGTCGTCGGAGGTCGTCGTGTGCATCGCCGTAGCGGAACGCGTCGTCCATGTACCCGATCCAGACGACGAACCCTGCGCCGTACACCGAGAGCGGAATCGTCTCCGGGAGCGACAGTCCCGACGTGACGGTCCCGAACACCCTGTCGGGACTGCCGAGAAGATGTGCGACGAGAACGAACCCCGCAGTGCCGGCGACGATGTGGTGGTCGTCGCTTCGAACCCGGCGGCGGCCAGAGCGGCGGGTCCACGCAACACACCCAGCGAGCCCCAGCAACAGCACCGGCCACGACAGGGCAAACGCCGACGAGTCGAACCCGAACCACTCGAGAGCGAGGACGAGCAGTGCTGTCGCCGCCAGCGGCGGACCGACGAACCCGACCGGTCGCCGCTGGTCTATTTCACCCTCTTCGCCCCCGACTGTCGAATCGGACCGCTC
>KE356579.1:1715985-1718660 GCA_000416085.1 halophilic archaeon J07HX64
GTCCCGGATCCACGAGGCGACCTGTGACGGGTCCGGGAGCGACAGCCCGGAGAGCGACGCCATGCCGTCTCTCGTACCTGTCGTTATATAATTATTTTGGTGGCAAACGGTCCGTAGAGAGGCTCACCAGAGCGTGACACGCCGCGCGTCGAACGGGTCACTCGCAGCCGAGGTGTCCAACTCTGGCCGAACTGGTCACTCGCAGCCGAGGTGTCCAACTCTGGCCGAACTGGCCACTCGCAGTCGAGGTGTCCAACTCTGGCCGAACTGTTCGCTATCGGCTGTAGCCTCCGCTGGTGTTCTCTCCGTTGTTTGCGTCACCCGGGTCGTCCTCGCTCGTGGTCAGTCCGGCGTCCGGGTCGCGCTCCAGTGCGGGCGGGGCGTCGTGGTACTCCGAGTAGCCGTCGAACCACCGGGTGATGCGCTCGATACGGTCGACGATGTGGCCGGGCTGGCCGCTCCGGGAGAGCTCGTGGCCCTCGTCGGGGTAGCGCACGAGTCTCGTCTCGACACCGTGCTTGCGGAGGATGCGGTGGAACAGTTCGGCCGTGCAGGCGGGTGTCCGGTAGTCGTCGTCGCTGTGGAGCAACAGTGTCGGCGTGTCCACCTCGTGGGCGTGACCCGCCGGTGACCGCTCCCGGAGCAGGTCCGGCTCCTCCCAGGGCGTCGTGTCGAAATCACCCTCGACGAGCCGGTAGGCACCGTCTGTCGAGCCGTAAAAGCCCGTGAGGTCGTAGACGCCGCGCTGGCTGGCCGCCGCCTCGAAGCGGTCTGTCGCCCCGACAATCCACGAGGTTGCGAACCCGCCGAAGCTACCGCCGGTGACGAACACCTGCTCCTCGTCGACATACTCCCGGTCGACGGCAGTCTCCACGCCGGCGAGTACGTCGCTCGTCGTCACCGCGCCCCAGTCGCGCTCGATGGCGGACATAAACGCCTCGCCGTAACCGGCCGACCCCCGCGGGTTCGACCAGAACACGACGTAGCCCCGCGCCGCGAGCGTCTGGAACTCGTGCCACATCGTCCCGCTGGTGGTCCACATCGCGTGTGGTCCGCCGTGGATCTCGACAACCAGCGGGTACCGCTCCTCGGGGTCGAAATCCGGTGGGGTGAGCAGCCAGCCCTGCAACTCGTCGGGCCGTCTGTCGTCTGTGACCGCCCGGCTGACAGTCTCGCCCGGGTCGTAACGGAGTTCCTCGGGTTGTGATACCGCCCGGTCGTCGAGGTAGTCCGCGTTGATGCGGGTGAGTCGGCGTCGTTCGGTGCCAGCGTGTGTCGTGACGAACAGGTCGCCAGGGTGGTCCCACTCGCTTTGAATCACCGCAACGAGGTCCTCACCGACGTGGGCGCCGTCGATACTGGTCCAGTCCTCGCGGACGACCCGCCTCGCCTCGGCACCGGTTCCGTCCCAGGACACCGCCCACAGCGCGACGGCACCCTCGTCGGGTGTGGTGAAGTAGAGCCGCTCCGCGTCTGGACCCCACTCCGGTTCACTCTCGTATCCGAGTGTCCGGTCGAGATCTGCCGTCGGTCGGCTGACCGTGTCGGTGTCCACATCGAGCACCGCCAGTTCGGTCTGGTTGAGCGTCGCCTGGTCGGGTTCGACGACCGTATGTGCCACACGGCCGTCGGCCGTCGCGGCGAGACGGTTGCCGCCACCGGTTGTGGTGTGGACCGTCTCAACGGTGTCCTCGTCGAGATGGTGAGCGCGTATCTCGTAGTCCAGCGAGTCGTCCGGGTCGGGGTCGCCGACCGACCGCGTGTAATACAGCGTGTCGGTGTCACCCCAGTCGGGGGCGGCAAAGTCGCTGTCACCGTCGGTCAGGCGCTCGACGTCACCGGTCTCGAGATCCGCGAGATAGACGTGTGAGCGCCGGCCGTCGAAGTACCGCTCCATCGACCGGTACACCGTGCGGTCGATAACCCGCGGGTCGGGCTCGTCGGGTTCGGGGTCGGACTCCTCGACTGTGAGGTCTTCGCCCATCTCGCGTTCCTCCGGGCTCGACCGCTGGACGAACGCGACCCGCTCACCGTCGGGCCCCCAGGCGATGGAGGAGACCCCGCCGACCACACTCGTGGCCTGCCGGCCCTCGCCGCCGTCGGTCGGGACCACCCACAGCTGTGGGCGCTCGTCGTCGGCGCCGCGGGTCGAGACAAAGGCGAGTCGGTCGCCGCTCGGGCTGAACCGTGGCTCACTGTCGACACCCTCGCTGATGCTGAATCGCCGCGGCTCGCCACCGCCCGTCGGGACCAGATACACAGTCGCCTCGTAGGACGACTCGTCGTCGGGCACCCTGCGTACGAACGCCACGCGGTCGCCGCCGGGCGCGACGCGTGGCTGCGCTACCTGTGTGAGCTCCGCGAACTCCTCTGGGGCTATCCGGTTCACGAGACCAGTTTGATGCGGGCCACACATCAATCTTCCAGATACCCGGTGTCGGTCGTGTGTCGACGTGTTTTTGTCCCACGCTCCGGAAGTACGGTCGTGAGTCGCCCGGCGAGTAGAAGTGAGTTGATGCTGTATCTGGTCGGTGTGACCGGTATCTCTGCTGCCAGTGTCGGGATACTGTACGGGCTGTTCGTCCGCGGCTTCCCGGCGTTTCTCTCCGGACTGAGGGAGGACCCCACCGGGACCGTCCAGACCGACCCTGTCACGCCGATGCTCGTACTCGCAG
>KE356579.1:1718680-1723493 GCA_000416085.1 halophilic archaeon J07HX64
GAAGCTACAAGAGGAGATGTACCGTTTGCTCGAAACACTGGAGGAACGACACGAGTACGAGATGGAGAACGAGTTCTACCTGTGTGAGAGCTGTGGTATCCGGTTCGAGTTCGGCGAGGCGATGGAGTTTGGCTTCCAGTGCCCCGAGTGTGGCACCTCGGTAGACGCGATGGAGAACACCAGGCTCGTTGATGCGATGGAGAGCCGTATCGAGCGACTCCGGGACGAACTCAACGTCGAGTCCGAACGGGTCGAGGCCTGATGGGCGAGACACAGCTCGCGCTCGCGACGCGGTGTTACGTCGGTGGTGACGCCCGCGAGCGGGCGATGCAGTCGCTGGACGCCATGCTCGAGGACGATATCGGCGAACTCGACGCGGCCCACGAGCTACAGGTCGACGACGACGACTTCCCCGTGGTCGACCTGTCGGGACCGGACGCCCAGGTTGCCGGGAACCTCCTCCGCGAGCGGTGGGGCGAGGCGAGTCTCCCGGCGGCCGGCGAGGTTGGCACCGGGACACTCACGGCCTGGGACGAGGAGGCGCTCGTGCTGGACGTGGGGACCGAGGTGCGGGTTCCGCGAAGGAAACTCGGACTCGGTCCCGGTGACCCCGGCGAGATACGCACACGGTACGGACTCGTCCAGCACACCCCGCTCCAGTTCGTCGGCGGAGACACCCCGCGACTCGCCGACGCCGAGCGGGACCGTCTGTACGGGTGGACCCGGGGTGAGGGTCGACTGAACGTGAACAGCGCGACCCGGGCGGAGGTGCGCGCGACGGTCAACCGGGCCGGGCACGCCCGCGATATCGTCACTGTCGAGCGACTGGGGCTACTCGAACAGAGCATCGTCTGCAAGCCGGATACCGACCCGCCGGGGCTGCTCGCTAGTATCGGTGAGTATCTGCCCTCGGAGCTACTCTGTGTCGTATCATGAACCGGCGTCTGCTCGCGGTCGGCGCGCTGTTCGCGCTTGTTGCCCTCTCCGGCTGTCTCGGTGGTGGTGGGGAGATAAGCGAGGACGACCTGACAAAGGACGCCGAGTACGACTGGGACAAAAACGTGACTGCCAGCTACAACGTGACGACTTCACCCCTGCTCTCGTTCTCCGCGGACGAGTACAAGGCGGTCGTCACCGTCGAGAACCGGACAACGGCGGAGATCCACCGGGGCACGCTGCTCCGCGGTGACCAGTCGGTTTCGATCGAGGCACTGCAGTTCCAGTACCCGAACGGCACGATCGTGAACGCCACTCACGACAATCTCACCGCTGTCGAGCAGTCCGACGAGACGGAGATACGGTTCCCGGTCGAGAACGGGACAATCGCCTACAGGGCAAACTGGGCCTCGGGGTCGTTCGGTGGAAGTCCACGGACCTGGCGGGTTCAGACGCCGGTCGACGGCTCCCACGAGGTGCTGATGCCGGATGGGTCACGCACAGATCTTCCGCTGTTCTCACTGACCAGCCCCGGGGGTCACAGCACGGGTGTCGAGAACAACCGTGCCCGCATCCGCTGGGACAGTCTCAACAGCGGCGGCATCACAGTCCGGTACTACTTGATCCGTGATCTGTACATCTTCGGCGGGGTGTTCGTGCTGGCCGGTTTCGCCGGTGCGGTCGGTGTGCTCTACTACTACCGGGGGATACGCCGCGCAAAGAAAAAACGCAAGGAGGTCGGCCTCGACGTCGAACAGGACGACGACGACGATATCGGCGACGATGGCCCCCCGCCCGGTGTGCGGTGACCCACCCCTTCTACCCTCAGCCAGCGCTCGTGGTGGCTATCTGACCATCACCGCTGTTCCCTGTTGTGCGCGGTGACCGGTTGCCCGTCCCGAGACACCACGTGTCTCCGGTCGAGAGGAACCTGCGTCTGCCGGGGGTGACCACCGTCCTCAGCCGAGGAACTCGATACCGGTTATCTCGAAGCGGGCACCGCCACTCTCGGCCGTCGCGAGCGAGATATCCCAGCCGTGTGCGTTGGCGATAGTCTGTACGATAGAGAGACCGTAGCCGCTGCCGTCCTGTGTGGTAGTCACACCGTGGTCGAACACCTCTGTGCCGATACTGTCCGCGATACCGGGACCGTCATCCTCGACGTAGAACCCGTTATCGAGCGGTCCGACGCGGACCGTCACACCCCCGCCGTGGTCGCCACGGGTGTTCGTGACAGTTGTCGAGTTGTCTGTCGCACCGTGTCTGACAGCGTTCCGGAGCAGATTCTCGAGCAGTTCACAGAGCCGGTCCGAGTCTGCGCTCACCGTCGGCACCACCTCGTATTCGAGGCTGTCGGCCGGATCGCCGGTGCCTGTCCAGGCGAGTCTGACGACTGTTTCGACATCGGTCGGTTCCGGGTCCGTCACAACGTCACCCTGTTTCGCGACGCGGAGCAGATCCTCGACGAGTCGAGACATACGGTCGGTTGTCTGGTCGATCGATTCGATGTGGGTTCTCTCACCGGTCTCCTCGTACAGTGTGAGATGCTGGTCGATGGCGCTGAGCGGGTTCCGCAGGTCGTGTGCCAGGATGTCGGTAAACTCTTTCAGACGGTCGTTCCGTCGCTCGAGCATCTGCTGGTACCCCTTTGTCGCCGTGGTATCCCGACAGACCACCCCGTAGCCCCCGGACTCACTCTCCCGGAGTGGTGAGAGGGTGAGGGTCCCCCAGAACACCGACCCGTCTGACCGCTCGTGCCAGCCTTTCCTCTCGACTGTTCCGCTCCCCGCCTCGGGGAGTATCGCAGCCACGTCGTCGACGGTTTCCTCTTCGACTCCGCCACCCAGCAGCACACGGAGATGCTCACCGAGCACCGCCTCCGCGTCGTGACCGTACAACTCCGCTGCCGGTGTCGGCCAGGTCGTTATCTTCCCCTCCGCGTCGAGAGTGAAAATCGCGTGTGAGCGGAGTGATTCTATCAGACGAATCGCAACATCGCCCGCCTCCCCCTGACCATCCCATCGGTCGCCAGAGCGGGGTGAATCAGACATTGTTCTTATTTCGCCACTGAGAGATATACCCCACGTGGCTGGTACATCAGGGAGTTTATAATAGATCGGTGTCCCACGTCTCAGATAACGGAGTCTCCGCGGTGTTTACTCCCGTTCGATAACCGTCCCGGCAGTCGCTCCTGTTCGGCGGCGGTCGGACTGGGAGCGGGGTGTTCTCCGAGCGGGACAGTGTTCGCCGTCAGGGTCGGGGGGTCAGGCAAGAAACGACCGCAGGGCGGTCGCAATCCGGTCGGGCGCGGTCGCCACCCCGGCGTGTGCGGCATCGATCTCGACCACACGGGTGTCCGACAGTCGATCCGCGAGCACCCCGACACCGTCCTGCAGGTACGCCGGACTGTACGCCCCCCGGAACAGGAGTGTCGGCACCGACAGCGAGCGCGGTTCGAACGATTCGACGACCTGACACTCCCGTGCGATTGTCTCCGCGAGCGCGACACAGTCGGGCCAGATCGGCCAGTCCTCGACACTGCTCGCGCCGGTTGCCTCCTCGAAGAACACCCGGGTCGCACCCTCGCGGTCACCCGCTTGCAGGCGGCGGTCAACCTCGTCGGCGACACCGACCTCCTCGCTGTCCGGGACCGTCACCGCGGGCATCGGGGGTTCGTACAGGACGAGTCTGTCCACCGCGATGCGCTCGGCGACCCGCATCGCCACCAGACCGCCAAACGAACTCCCGAACAGCGTCACCGGCCCGTCGGGCGCCTCGGCCGCCGCCACCGCTGCCACGTCCTCCAGTTCACGCTCGAACCCCCACGGGTCGGTGTCACCGCTCTCACCCCTGCCACGTCGGTCCGGCACCACGAACGTCGTACCCGTTGCTTGCTGCAGGAACCGACGCCAGACCTGCCGCGTCACGCCGGTCCCGTGCAGACAGACCACCGGTGACAACCCCGACCTGGGGCTGTTACCCGTGTGCCGTTCGTAGCTTATCTCGGTCCCGTCGGCCGACTTGACCTGCTCCATACCCCGGTGTACGCGGACACGCCACCTCAATCTGTTCACCTGTTGGCGACCACCGGGCCGAGGTCCACCACACCGACCCCGAGGCGGTCCGGTCTCGTTCTCACAGTCTCCGCTCCTGACCGTTTCGATACCGAACACCGGCTGCTGTCGTCTGAGCTGCTCGGGAGCTTTTTGTTCCTGTCTCACAGAGGTCCACGCTGTTAGAGACCCCCGCGCCGGAGGCGGTACTCTCGTGTCGCACCGGAAGTATTTAAGAGGGTCTCCTAACTGGTCAGATTCCGGTGTCTCACGCCGTCTCCCGCTGTTCGTCGATAGGATAGCACAAAATTTAAATAGGATTCAAAATAACGTACGTCTACTGAACCCACCGGGATTCTGAACCATTCACGGGGTACCCGGAGGCTGTACCCGACTATGAGCGACACAAACACACGAACGCGGACGACCGAATCGGAACAGGAACAGGATGACGAGTCACTGAGTTGTCCGGAGTGCAGTGGTCGGTTGGTCGTCGACGACGAGCACGGGGAGACGGTCTGTCAGGACTGTGGACTGGTCGTCGAGGAGGACTCGGTCGACCGTGGACCGGAGTGGCGAGCGTTCGACTCAAAGGAAAAAGACGAGAAGTCCCGGGTCGGTGCCCCGACGACGAATATGATGCACGACAAGGGGCTGTCGACGAATATCGATTGGCGCGACAAGGACGCATACGGCAACTCGCTGGGGGCGAAACAACGAAAGAAGATGCAGCGTCTGCGAAAGTGGAACGAGCGGTTCCGGACGCGTGACTCGAAAGAGCGCAATCTCAAGCACGCGCTGGGCGAGATCGACCGGATGGCCTC
>KE356579.1:1723543-1724809 GCA_000416085.1 halophilic archaeon J07HX64
CGTTCCGGAGCAGATTCTCGAACAGTTCACAGAGTCGATCCGAGTCTGCGCTCACCGTCGGTACCGTCTCGTACTCGAGACTGTCGCCCGGACTCCCGGTGCCTGTCCATGCGAGTCGGGCGACGGTTTCGATATCGGTCGGCTCCGGGTCCGTCACGACGTCACCCTGTTTCGCGACGCGGAGCAGGTCCTCGACGAGTCGAGACATACGGTCGGTTGTCTGATCGATCGATTCGATGTGGGTCCTCTCACCGGTCTCCTCGTAGAGTGTGAGATACTGGTCGATGGCGCTGAGCGGATTCTGCAGGTCGTGTGCCAGGATGTCGGTAAACTCCTTTAGACGGTCGTTCTGTCGCTCAAGCATCCGCTGGTACTCCTTTGTCGCTGTGGTGTCCCGACAGACCGCCCCGTAGCCCCCGGATTCAGCCTCGCGGAGCGGTGAGAGGGTGAGCGTTCCCCAGAACACCGACCCGTCCGACCGCTCGTGCCAGCCCTCTCTCTCGACTGTTCCGGTCTTTGCCGCGGGGAGTATCGCGGTCACGTCCTCGACGGTTTCGTCCTCGTCCCCGTCACCCAGCAGGACACGGAGATGCTCACCGAGCACCGCCTCCGCATCGTGACCGTACAACTCCGCTGCTGGTGCCGACCAGGTCGTTATCCCTCCCTCCCCGTCGAGGGTGAAAATCGCGTGTGAGCCGAGTGACTCTATCAGACGAATCGCAACATCGCCCGCCTCCCCCTGACCGTCCCACCGGTCGCTAAACTGGGGTGAATCGGGCATTGTATACACTGCGTCACTGAGCGGTATATCCCCTGTGGCTGGTACATCAGGGAGTTTATAATAGACCGATGTACTGCGACCCAGACAGCGGAGCGTCCGCGGCGTGTGTCCGTTCGACACCTGCCAGGCCGAAGGCGGGGGCAGACAGTGTTCTGCTGTCAGGGTCGGGGAGTCACGCGAGAAACGAGTCCAGAGCGGTCGCAATCCGGTCGGGCGCAGTCGCCACGCCGGCGTGTGCGGCATCAACCTCGACTGTGCGGGTGTCGGACAGTCGGTCCGCGAGCACCCCGACACCGTCCTGCAGGTAGGCCGGACTGTACGCACCCCGGAACAGGAGCGTCGGCACCGACAGCGGGCGCGGTTCGAACGATTCGACGACGTGACACTCCCGTGCGATTGTCTCCGCGAGCGCGACACAGTCGGGCCAGATCGGCCAGTCCTCGACACTGCTCGCGCCGGTTGCCTCCTCGAAGAACACCCGGGTC
>KE356579.1:1725735-1740166 GCA_000416085.1 halophilic archaeon J07HX64
CGAGACGTACACAGTCGTGCGGTCGGGGACATCCTCTGTAATCCAGGTGTTCGCGCCGATACTGGCGTGGTCACCGACGGTGATCGGACCGAGGATCTTGCTGCCGGCCCCGATGACGACGTTATCACCGATGTCCGGGTGTCGTTTGTACCCCTTCCGGAGCGCGTGGTCGTCGTTCTCGTCCGCCTCGAAGTGCAGGGCGCCGAGTGTAACATCCTGGTAGATACGGACCCAGTCGCCGACGGTCGCCGTCTCCCCGACGACGACACCGGTGCCGTGGTCGATAAAAAAGTGCGCCCCGATACTCGCACCCGGGTGGATGTCGATCCCGGTGAGACGCTTCGCGGCCTCGGTCAACTCGCGGGCGTACACCGCGCCGCCCGTCTCGTAGAGTCTGTGTGCGACGCGCTGGACCAGGATCGCCTGGAACCCCGGGTACGCCCTGATCACCTCGGTGTAACTCTTCGCGGCGGGGTCGCCTTTGTAGGCCGCCTCGACGTCGGTCCGGAGGCGTTCGCGGAGCGCCGGCAGTCTGTCGAGCACCGGCGTCACGACATCGGAGAGACACTCCGGCGAGTACGGCTGTATACCCTGACAGAACAGCGTCCCGAGCGCCTCGATGCGTTCGCGCACGGCCTGCTCGTCACCGACCAGTTCACCGGCGTTCCAGCACCGCGGGAACAACAACCCCCGTAACACCGCTATCTCCTCGGTCGGTGCGTGTCGCTCCGGGAACGTCGCTGACTCCGTCGGAAACGGCGCTCTGTCCGCCGCGTACGACGCAACCAGGTCACTGTGTGCGGTCCCGTCGTATGTGTACTCCATACTGGTAGTAGTCCCTCGGGAGATATAACGGGTGTGACCCGTTGCCCCGCGGTACATAGCTCCGATATCACGCCTCCTCACTACCCCGCCAGCCCAGGCCACAGTTCGGTGTGCTGCCACCCGATCGAGAATCTCGACGGTCGGCGCGCCGGTGGTGGCCACCGCCCACGTCCCCAGCAGTTGTAGCGACAGAGACCCACCGCAACGCTGATACCCGCGTGACGGGAGACACAGGTATGCAGATCCGTCGAGTTCGCAACGACGAGGCGGAGATTCGACGCTACGTCACCGACTGCTGGCTGTCGTTCCAGGAGGACCTGACCGGGGCCGAGGAGACACACGCACTCGCCGACGACGCAACCGAGGCGGCGGTGGAGTACCACCTGGAGGAGCTCGACTCACCGGAGAGCCGACTGTGGGTTGCCCTCGACGGTGTCGGGGAGGAGATGGCGTCACTGTCGACGGTCGACGGGACGTTCGCTGGTCTCGTGCGGACACAGACACACCAATCGCCACAGCGGTTCGACTGGCCCGACCGGCTCGAGATCGAGGACTGCTGGGTGCGAGAGCGCTACCGCGGGACCGGGCTGGCCGACGACCTGTTCGCACGGGCTGTCCAGCACGCCCGGGAGGACGGCTGTCCGGAGTTCACACTCACCGTTGGGGTCGACAACGAGCGCGCGGTCGGCTACTATGAGAAACTCGGGTTCGAGGTCCAAGGGTTCGGGATGCGGGTCCCGGTGGAGGATCTCCGGCTGTCACTCGACGAGGGACCGGCGGGAGACGCTACCACTCACCTCCGTCGGGTGCGAGCCGAGGAACCGGTACTACGCCGGTTCATCGAGGAGTGTTGGCTTCCCTTCTGGCAGGAGATGAGTGAGGCAGTCGGCGAGCAGCATCTCGACCCGGAGCTCGACCGGGAGGAGCTGCTCGAACGGCTCGTCGAGAGTTACGACACCCCGGACCGGCGGTGCTGGGTCGGCCTTGATGATGCCGAGGACCCGGCAACCCCCCTCGAGGATGTGGCGGCAACGTTCGCGGGCTGGATAAACGCCGGACTGGCGCCGATCGACCCGTTTCTCGACCCGCCGGAGCGGCTGTTCGTCGGTAACCTGTACGCCGGGCCCGACTACCGCGGGACCGGGTTGGCCGACCAGCTCGTCGCCCGTGCGATGCAGTACGCACGTGAGGAGGGCTGTATCGAACTCGTGCTCGGGGTCGAGGCCGGAAACGACCGGGCGCTCGCCTACTACGAGAAGCTCGGGTTCGAACCCTACGAACAGCGGATGGCCGTCCCGCTCGACGAACTCGAACTGTCAGCCACATCTCCGGGCAGCCACTACTGACCACAGTACTCAGACCCGTGTCGCACGGACACAGAGAAAGACTGGATGCCGTGACTCCCTCTCGTACAGCTCCGGCCGGCGTCGCTCGAACTCGGCCGTCGGCTGTGGCTCGACAACCGACTCCAGTCTGAACCCGGCCTCCAGCAGTGGGTTGATTACCGCCGAGAACGGTCGCCGGTAGTACGGCACGTCGACCGCCCACTCGTGCCGTTGTCGTTCGGTCTCGAAGTAGTTCGCCGCCCCGTTGTCTGCCTCGAAGGGAAACTGGTCGAGCGGGTGGCCGGTCGAGAGCACCAGGAACCCGCCGGGCCGGAGGACCCGTGCGAACGCCGAGAGCGGTTCCGTCCAGTCCGCCACGTACCCGAGTGTGAGCGCGCTCACCACACCGTCGAAGGAGTCGGAGTCGGCAAACGCCAGCCCGTCTCTCAGGTCCGCCTGTCGGAGGCTCACGTCACCCCCGGTGCGCTCCTGGGCGCGTGCGAGCATCTCACCGCTCACGTCCACCCCGACAACAGTAGCCCCTCGCTCTGCCAGCCACGCCGTGTACACACCGGTCCCGCATCCGGCATCCAGCACCCGCTTGCCCGCTACCTCCGGGACGAGCGAGGCTGTCGCGGGAAACTCCAGGTCCGCGTTGTACGGCCCCTCGCGCACCGCCTCGTCGTAGCTGTCCGCCAGCTCGTCGTAGGCTGACTCCGGTGTCGGTTCCTCCTCGGCCATGCATCCGGTACTCACTCGACAGCATAAGCTCTCTCGGCTCGAACCTGCCCGTGGTGGCGGAGGGGTCACTCGTCTACACCGAGAGAGAAGCCAGTCGTCCACACCAGCATCGGGGTCAGTCGTCGACGGCCGAGGTGGAGGGGGAGGCGGTCGGCCCCTGGTCGGTCGGCGGTTCCCGCTCGGAGCTATCCACCCAGGACAGGTCGCCGTCGAACCGGAACGACCGGTGGTCCTGCTGTGGGTCGACGACGGTGAGTGAGAGCCAGTTGTTCTCGAGGAGTTCGGTCACCCCATCGTGGTCGGCCAGGATGTCGGTCACGCGCTCGACGGGTGCGTGAATCACCGTCGAGAGCCGGAGCGGCTGGTGGTACGGCTCGTCTGTCCCACTCTGTAGCGACTGCACCGGGAGACCGGTCATCAGGTCACCGCCGTTTCCCTGGTAGACACCGACGTTCCCGACAGGGTTGTGGGTCACCTTCGACCCACTGCCGTACACCGCGGGGTCGACTGTCGCGAAGTAGTACTGTGAGTTTATCCACTGTGTGACGACCATCGGGCCGGTCACAATCGCCTCGAGCGCCGCCCCGTCGGGGTCGGTCGACCAGTCGTACGAGTGGAGAAACGAGCGCCCGTCGAGATCGAGATCAGCCGTGAGCGACCGGGGGCCGACGACGAACGCGGCGTTGCCGGCCAGCCCCCACTCCGGGCGTGTCTCGGCCCAGTCCGCGGCGCGGCGCTCCGTCTCGCGGACCCCGGCGTCGAGTCCGGCACCCATGTCACCGGCACGCTCGGCTGCCGCCCCGGCGCGGGCCTGTTCGAGGTCCGCCCGGAGTTGCTCGATATCCGCCTCGTGGCTCTCGGGAACCGCACCGGCGTACAGTTCGACCTCGTCGGTGGTCGTGTTGTGCTGACCGGCGACAAAGACCGTGTCGGCCGGGATCTCGAACCCTCGCTCGCGGAGGTGTTCCTTTACTGTCCTGTCGTTGCAGATCGCGGCGAGGACACGGGCGCTCGGTCCCCCGGGGTTGCCCGCACAGGCGCCGCAGTCGAGGCTGGCGTCGAACGGGTTGTTCGTCGTCTGGCTGGCGTGACCCGCGAACACGACGACCCGACCGAACTGCTCCCAGCCCATCAGGTCGAACGCTGTCGCGGCGTACTCGACACGCTCCCCGAGTGTGAGGCCCGCCGGAAGCGCGTGGTCGGTGTCCGGGTCGTGGTCGAGTAACGGCTCACAGAACTCGTGGTCGTCCGGTATCCGTCCGTCTGTGCTCTCGAGCAGGTCGTACACCCGGGCCGGGAGCAGTGTCCGGGCCGCGAGCGCGACCCCGTAGCCGACACCGGCGCTCTCGACGAAACTGAACGCGGTGGCAGCGTTCGACTGGAGTGACTCCACGATATCGGCCCCCGCATCGAGCACGTTCGACCAGGTGTCGTGGCGCCCTTGCTCCGGTGTCGCACCAGTCGGGCGGTCGGTGACCCGGTGCTGGGCGTCCAGAATCGGCGGGCACGCGTCGACGGTCACCCCGGAGTCGTACGGCTGGTAGCGCATCGGAACCCCGAAGAAGCCGGCATAGCCGTGTGTCTCGTAGCTCCCCGTGGCCTCGATGTGACGGCGGATGATCTCGGAGCGTGTGTCGATACAGAAGACGAGTTGCGCGTCCGGACGCTCTCGGTCCCCGGTTTCGGCGCTCTCCCGACCGGCCGCGGCCACCTCGTCGACGAGTTCCCGTCGGTAGCTCCGCTCCCACGCGGTCAGCCACACCTCCGCTAGCGGGACCTCCACTCCGGAGCCCTCGGTGTCTGTGACATCCGGTTCGACCGGTGTGTCGAGCAGGTCGACGAGCGCGAGACGCACCGCGAGGTACCCGGTGAGTGTGACCGGGTGTGCCGACTGCCAGTCACCCCCGCCGCTCGCACGATGTCTGATCAGACCGGTCCAGCCCGGGAGCGCGGTCAGGTGGTGTTCGAACACCGACTCCCATCTGGACTCGGGCACCCCCGACAACACCCGCTCGATTGCGGCCACAGGCTCGTCGGGCAGCCCCGCTATCCGGGTCCGGTCCGGTATCTCCCGGTCGTAACGGGCCACCGAGCGGAACGCGGCGTAGAACCCCCGCTCGCGGTTCGGCATCGGCCAGTGGGCCGTTTCCTGCTCCAGAAACGCCGCCAGCCACTTTGTCAGGAGTGTGTTGACAGGCTCCTGATCTGTTGCCGACCCCGACGACCGACCGACCGACTCTGCCGACAACCGGGACAGCGACGTGTCCGGGTCACCGTCGTAGCCGTGACGCTCGAGTTCACGACGCAGGACAGCAGGGTCGATACGCCCGTCCGCCAGGGCGCGGCCGAACGTCGCGGAATCCGGGTAGCCTCTCCCGTCGAACCGGGCTGCCGCCTCTCGAACCGCCTGGTGAAAGGGTACGTCCTCGAACCCCGACAGCGGGTTCGCGGTCACGAACGAGTGGAGCGGCCACACCAGCCCGACAGTCGACGCCGCGCTGTCGATACGCTCCCGAACCGCCGCCTCAGCGCTCACTGTACTCCTCGCTGGCTGTCAGCACAGTCCCGGACGGGGGCTGTGTGGCGTTCAGAAGCGCCACGTACAGGCGCTCGCTCCGGCGATACAGACCCGTCTCGATAGCGATGTAGGCAACGGCGAACGCTGCACCGACGGCGACGTGGACGACAGTCAGGTCTGCCGGGACCGTGACGACCCCCCCGTTCATCAGCCCGGTGATAGCGACGTAGACCGCGCCGTAGACGGCGATTGCGGGCAGGAACAGTATCGCCACGACACCGTACCGGAGCCTCGCGGGAACCGAACGCCGTCGCACCGCGGTCTGTGTCGCGTGTAGTGTCGTCAGCACGACCAGCCCGGTCAACAGGAGCCCGCTGTCGAGCCCTGTCCCCTTTCCCGTGAGTAGCGCAAACACGACACCACCGGCAGTTGCCGTCAGGAGTGTGACGACCCCTCCGGCGAGTCCGAGCGACCGAGCCGTCGACCCTGTGGTCGGATCCGTCTGCTCGATCTGACCACCCGAGCTCAGGAACTGGTGGGCCTTGTAGAACCCGTGCAAAACGAGGTGTGTGACCGCCGCTCCAAAGAACCCGAGCCCGGCCTGGACGAGCATGAACCCCATCTGACCGGTCGTCGAGCAGCCGAGACTCCCTTTTATATCTGCCTGGACGGATTTGAGGAGCTTCCCGAGGAGTGCGCTCGCGGCCCCGACCACCACGACCAGGAGCATGAACTGCCCGTCGAGGGTGACAACCGGTGCGAACCGCGCGAACAGGACCCCACCCGCGTTGACGAACCCGGCGTGCATCAGCGCCGATGCCGGTGTCGGTGCGGTCATCGAGGAGAGCAGCCACGTGTGGAACGGCACCAGCGCGGACTGTATCATCGCCGCCAGCAACAGACTCCCCAGTGCCACAGTGAGCGTCGTCCCCGACACCGTCTCCGCGGCCACGAGTATCTCCGAGATTGTCCTCGCACCCGTTGCCTGCGACAGTGTCACGAGCGCGATGCCCAAGAACACACTGCTCGCCAGAAAGTACCGCCGGGCGTAGGAGGCGGCGGTCCGGGCCTGTGGCCACCCGCGGACGGTCCCGACCAGGTCTGCCATGACCAGCCCCATCGCCAGCCAGGCGAGCCAGAAGCCCACAACGTGGTCTGCCGCGACGAGCCCCATCACCACCAGTGTGAACGCGAACAGACGGGTAAAAAACCGGGTCAGATGCTCACTCCCCGCCATGTACCGCCGCGAGTAGCTGTGTACGATCCCGCTGAAGAAGGTCACGACGACCCACATAACCAGCGTCAGCCCGTCGACGACCACCAGCCCGGACAGCTCCCAGCCCCCGCCGCCGGCGAGTCGAACACCGACCACACACAGGCTCGCCAGCCACAGCAGCCACACGAGCCACGTGAGAACCGCCGGCACGCGCGCCGTCGGTCCGTTGTTCGTTGGGAGCTGTCCAACCGTTCTCCGCTCGTTCTCTCCTGACATTGTTCATCGTCGACCAGTCGCCACCGTGACCGACACCACACGCCGACCCGACCGACGGCAACCGACCTCCGTTACGTTCGTTTCGAACGGTCCGTAGATTAAAACCTTCGATGTTACCAGACCGTTCCTCAGCTGGAGTCCAGATACCGTACTGTTACAACGGGAGAGCTGTCGGGAACAGATAGTAACGTACTGTTATAGGTACAGACAGTCGGAAGGGAGGACGGGACCTGTGGTCAGTGACTGTGGTGGCGTCACCGGTCCGGGTCGAACTCGTCGAAAGGAGTCGTCTCGTGGGCCCGGACCAGCACCTCGTCCGTGATGGTGAGTCCAAGTTCGAGGAGCGTCTGTGCAACCGGCGTGATGTCGCTGTCGGACTCCCCGACGGCTGTCACGAGCAGGTTCTGCTCACCGGTCACCAGCTCCTGTACCGAGACCACACCGTCGATACCGAGTATCTCGGGGATCAACTCGCCCCGCTCCGGGATGGACGCGGTGCAGTATAGCAACATCCGGAGTGAGTACCCCGATTTCCCGTAGTCCACGTCGGCGCTGTATCCCTTTATTACTCTCTCGGACTCGAGCTGCTGGATACGCTTGCGGACGGTGCTGTCTGCGGTCCCGGTTCGCTCCGCGATATCACTCGAGGACGTGTTCCTCGCGTCTGCCTGCAGCGCGTGCAGAATCGCTCTGTCGACATCGTCGATGTCGTGTTCGACCATACCGGGTGTTCTCACGTACTGAACATATACACTGTGACTCCGGGCGGTCAAACTCGTTGGACCACACCGTCCGGGCTAAGAGTGTGTTCACCCCAAGGACGCGACAGCGGGCATCTCGTGGGCCCGTGCTGTACTGATAGGAATCGCCAGCGCCCCCGTCACGGACAGCGACACAGAACTGCTCGCTATCCTGCGACCCCGTATCCGCGTGCTCGCGGCGCTGAGAGGACGGCGAGGTTGCCCCACCTGTCGTCCCCGTCGACTTGTGAGCACCGGGTTTCGGGGTCGACGAACCCGACACGGGGCGGGCGCTTCCGTCTGCTCGAGGGGGCCCTCGGTTTAATCGTAGAGACAGCTATCGGTTCGTGTCGGGAGTCCCGGTGCCTCCTCTGTGGACGTGAGCGTGGTGGTGCTTTGTCGACTTGCCGCCCACAGCGTGTACGCGCTGGACGACGCCGACGTGATGTGCACTCGATCTATACGTCACGCTCGACGATTATCCGGATCGAAGAACCGTACAGTAGTGTCACCCGACAGCTCTGAAATTGAAACTCCACCGACGGAATCCACTCAGCGTGGTCCGTAGCTTTCGGCTTGAACAGTCCGTCTAAACCGTCGATATCGACGAACTGGCTCAGTGAGGGCGTTTCGGAGAGTTCCGACCACCGGCGGACAGCCTCGTCGGCTGTCCGGCTAACGGCATCGACGACATCGGCCGGCCGGTCGAACTCTCGAACCAGTTCCGTTTTTGTCGACCACGCTGCAACGAGGTGGTTTTTCTCGTTTGCCACAGTGGCTGAGTTTGCTTTACGATTCATATATAATACTGTATTCACGGCATACTGCTTTGTTTGCCTCTCGTCATCGGTGTGCAGCTAAAACTACCGATTAATATCGGTATATGACTGTGCGCACCCAAACTACGGCAGAACGGTGCCCTCGGTCGTCCGGGGTCGCCCGTTTCGTCCGTCTGTCCTGCACCGGTATCGCTGGGTCGTCGAGACGCGACGGCGACCCACCGGGACACAGATGCACCGACCCGTTGAAAGCTGTCTCCGTTTCGACAGGCTACCGGATAGTAGACTCGGTCTGGACAGTATCGACAGTCGTGGCGGTGGTGTGCGTAATGCAACTCTCCGGGTTGCGGTACTCACGCGGGGGAGGGTCCGAGTGTGCATGGTTCACTCTCGTTGTCGGGGCATCACCAGATTCGGGACGAACCGAACCAGAGCGACCGGTATCGGGGGTCGCGGTCGGGCCTCACGAGAACAGCTCCGCAAGCAGTTTCTGTTCTGCCGTTCGAAGGTGCTGGCTGAGCGTCGACTGTGCGATACCGATCTCCGCGGCGACAGTGTCTGCGTCGGCGCTTCGCGGCCAGTCGAAGTAACCCGCGTGGAAGGCGGTCTGCAGTGCCTCGCGCTGCCGGTCGGTTAGTTGGTCGTCCACAGCCGTGGTGACAGTCGAGGCTGACCGCCGGTCGGCGGGTTGGTGACGTTTCGCGACCAGTTCGACGCCGTCGAGAGCGCCGGTGACGGCGTCCACGTACTCCCGAACCTCGGTTTCGTGCGGTAACTCCACCGTCACGACCAGGTGGTTCGGGTCGGGACGTTGCTCCAGTTGCTGGAGTGCGGCACCCTGTTTGGCCAGTTGCTGGGTCGGCGACTCCGGACCCAGTGTCAGGACACAGGTTATCTCTGTCCTGCCGGTGCGGAGCACCGACACGCCGGGTGTGTTTTCGATTCGTGTTTCGATGCGGTCACTGTCGCGACCAGCACCCACCTCGACTGTGACGAACACCGCACAGGTCCTGTCGTCCTGGCGCGAGATATCCGTCACCGTGAGTGGAGCGTCGGCGACTGTGACGAGTTGGGACAGCCTCGAATCCGAGTCGATCTGAAAGGTGAGAAACGTGCCGCCACCCGACAGGAGGGCGTCGCGCTGTCGGATCGCACCGATAGCGTGACCGATGGTCGTGGCGAGTTCCGCGAGGGCGTCGAGCTCTTCATCTTCCATCCCTGCGGGACGGTCGAGGTGGAGTTCTATCGCACCAAAGCGCGTGGATTCGTGAACAACGGGTACCGCAACAATCGTGTTGGTTCCCCGTTTCAGGCCACGGTTGCGCCACCACACGTCGGACTGGATGGCCACGAGATCTGTCACAGATACCGACGACCGTGTTTCGTAGGCCTGCCTCGCCGGGACCCCCGGTGTTGTCTCGACAGCTCCTGTCCCGCTCGCCTCCGCTGTCGCTCGTGGCACGTTCGCCAGGTAGTCCTCGAGGTTACCTGTCCGAGCCCTGCAGACAGTCCCGTCGGTCGAGATGTCGACGTCTGCGACCCAGACACCGGTGACCGGTTCCATCCGGAGGAGGCGGCGACACACCTCCGTCTCGATCTCCGCGCGAGTGTCTGCGCTCGCTACCGCCGGGCCGATAGACCGGATCAGTTTGTTGATCCTGTCCAGTCGCGACAGCCGTTTGTTCTGCCGTTCCAGCTCTCTGTCGCGGTCCCGGAGGTTCCGGGTCCGGGCGAGTTGCTCGAGTGCCTGTCGCGTGTTCGCGGCCCACGTCTCTGCGAGGGTCTGTTTCGTCGCCGAGAGAGAGCCCCCGTCCGTCGTGGCCACCAGAAAGACCCCCCGTTGACCGAGCGGACAGAGCATCCAGTCGTCGAACGCGTCGTCGAGCCACCCGTCGTAGCCGTTGCGTTCCCGATACGTATCGGCGCTCAGGCGCTCCGCCCGGTCGGCAAACGCTCTCCAGACCGGGTCGGTACCGCCGGAGAGTGTCGGCAACGCTGGGCCCGTCTCGGCGGTTGTTATCTCGCTGGCTCTCGGAACGAGGTCACCGGTGGCCTGGTCCCTGGTGAACACCGCAGCGTACGGGAACTCGAGGTCTCGCGTCGCAGTCGTGACAGCGTGGCTGGTGACCTGCTCGTCGGTTTCGGCACTCATCAGCTCACGCGTCGCGGAGTGAAGCGTCTGGAGGTACTGTTCCCGCCTGTACCGGCCGGTGATGTCGTGATAGTGTTCGATCCGCCCGCCCGCATACAATCCGGTCTCGATGGGCGCACTCCGGTATTCGAGCCACCGCTCTGTCACCACCCCGTCCCCGGGCACGTGAACAGTGGCCTCGAGTTGGGCCCCGTTACTCGCCAGCCCGGCTCGTATCAGCGACGCGAGCGACTCCTCCTCGGTCTCGATACCCCTACCCTGGAGATAGTCCGTCGCGGCACTCGCGTACTCGCGTCCACGGAGGTCACTCCGGTCGAATCCGAGCAACCTCTCCGTCGCCTCGTTGGCCCACACCACACCGCCGTCGGCGCCGACGACGACCGTCCCCTCCTGTGAGCTGTCGAGCACGTCCTCGGTGAGTAGTTCGTACTGGCGCTCGCTCGTTCGTTCGGCAGCCGTCCGCTGGAGGCGCTCGACGGCGACCCGAAAGTCCTCGTCCGGGAGCTCTGTCAACAGCGACTCGACCTCTCTCTGCACCGTTTCGAGACGGTCGGTGAGTGAGCGATACTCCTCGCTGTGTTCGAGGACCTCGGTCTGTTTTACAGCCTCCAGGGTTTCCTGTCGTTCGATCAGCGAGAACAGGTTCTGGAGTTTCTCGTCGTACTCGGCACGGGTCAACATCTGATCGACCGTCTCGTGCAGCGCCGTGGCATCGACCGGCTTCTCGAGGTACGCGTCGAGCCCCATCTTGACGATGTCGAGGTCCGGTGTGACTGCCGAGATAATCACCACCTGGGGGTCGATGTCGGCGTCCCGGACCGCCTCGAGAACCTCACCCCCGGAGAGCCCGGGCATCATCCGGTCCAACAGCACCACGTCGACACTCTCGTCCAGTTGTTCAAGCGCGTCGGCTCCGCTGTAGGCGGTTTCGGTGTCGTATCTCCTGTCGAGCCACTTCGCGTACAGGTCGGCCACGTCCCGGTCGTCCTCGACGACGAGGACACCTGCCGGGTTCGACTGCTCGGCTGTCATTCTCCCGTCTCGACGGACAGTCCGTTCTCGACTGTCCGTTTGGCCGGCACCCGCAGACACACCTCCGTTCCGTCATCCGCCGATTCGACCGATATGTCACCGCCAGCCTGGGTGACGATCATCCGGACCATCCACAGACCGAGGCCTTGCCCGTGACTGAGCGGTGTCTCCTCGCCGGTCTCGAGCACGTCCGCTTCCATCTCCGGCATCCCCGGGCCGTCGTCTCTCACGAAAACCTCGGTCCAGTCGTCCGCCAAACGGTCGACCTCCACCTCGATTGTGGCCCCTGCCGATGCCTTTGCGGCGTTTTCCACCAGTTCGTGAACCGCCTCAAGCAGCCCCGCGGGTAGCTCACAGTCGGTCTCTGGCAGGTCGGTCACGACAGCCCCGTCGGTGTACTCCTCACGAACCGGAGCAACGGCGCTCTCGACTACCGACCCCGCCTCCTGCCGGGGCGCTCGCCCCTGCTGGAACTCGAGCACAGCCCGGATCTCCTGTATCTTCTCTGTCATCGTCTCCCACTTGTCCAAGACCCGTTCGATAGTTTCGAACTGTTCGGCCCGTTTTTTATCGTCCGTCTCCTCGGACATTATCCGTGTCCAGCCGCGTATCTTGTTCAGGTCGTTTCGTATGTTGTGACGTATCACGCGCTGCATGACCTCCAGGTGACGCTTGTGCTGTTGTTTGGTCGTGATGTCACGACCCTCTACGACGAGCAGAGACACGTCGTCGTCCTCGTCGGTCACGGGCTTTACCGAGAAGTCGATTGTCGCGAGGCCGTCGGCGCTGCGAACCTCCGTCTCGTAGCGGACGAACTCGCCGCCGCGGCCTCGTCGATGGCGTCTCGGACGGCGTCCCTGACCGCGTCGGAGTGTGTCCACCATCGGGCGTCGAAGAACGGGTCCCCGACGATAGCGTCGCGCTCGACCCCGCCGAACTCGAGTGCGGTGTCGTTTACCTCCAGGACTGTGCCGTCGGGTTCTAACAGACCGGTAAAATCGAACGTGCTGTTGAAGATACTCTCGAACCGTCGGATGCGTTTCTTCTCCTCGGTCACGTCACGGAGATAGACGATCACCCCGTCGATGGCGTCGTCGTCGAGCATATTCCGGCATCGGCCCTCGACACTGGTCCATCCGCCATCCGGAGAGCGCAGACGGCACTCCGCCGTGACGTTGGTCGACTCCTCGACACAGGTAAAAAACGATTCCATCGCGTGTGCTCGACTGTCCGGGTGGAGGAAATCGAAGATATTCTGGCCGACGAGTTGGTCGGGGTCGTACCCGAGGACGGGGTTCGCCGACCCACTCGCGTACGTCACCGTCCCGTCGGGGTCGACTATCGTCACCACGTCGTCGGATTCCTCGACGAACCGCTCGGTTCGGCGCCGCTCGCGTCGTCGGTCGGTCATGTCACGAACGATAGTCGCGTAGCCGTCGAACTCGCTGTCGCTGGCTTCGAGCGGCGCGTACCGAACGTCCGCGTAGAACGTCGACCCGTCCGCGCGGACGCGCCAGCCGTCGTGCGAACTCTCGCCGGCGACCCGCGCCTGCTCGAGCAGTCGGTCGGAGAGTTTGTTCGCTCGCTCGGCCTCGGGATGGAGTTCGGCTATCGACATTCCGATCGCCGCCTCGGCGTCGTACCCGAACGTCTCCTCGGCGTTTTCGTTCCAGGTCTGAATCACACCCGCCTCGTCGACGACGAGGAAGGTGTACTCGTCGACACTCTCGGTCAGCAGACGGAACCGCTCGCGTTCCTCGAACAGTTCCCGCTCCCGACGTGCCTCGTCGGTGACGTCCTGTCCGAGAACCAGCCCTCGAGTGTCTGTCGATTCCTCGTCGCCGGGACTGACCGGGACGATGTGAACCCGAACGGTCCGGTCGCCGAGTTCGACCCGGCGGTCCGTGCGCTCGCCGTCAAGCGCCGCGTCGAACCGTGACACGATGTCGTGTTCGCCGTTGGCGAGCACCTCCCCGACCTCCGTCCCGGCGACGTCCGACTCCTTCAGTCCGAACTCCGAGAGCAGTTCCCCTGCCGCCAGCACGTACTCGAGGTCGGCGTCGAAGGTGAGGACCGCGCCGTTCGGGACGTTCTCGGCGAGACTCCGGTACTGCTCTCGGCTCGTTTCGAGTGCTTGCTCGCGCTGTTTGAGTTCGGTGATATCGGTTGCTATCCCGACCACCTCCCCGGTCGGTTCATCCTCTCTGCCGTCGTCCTCGACGGGGATGGCCTGTGCAGTTATCCAGACGGTCTCACCGTCCTCGTCCACCAGACGGTACTCACCGTCCAGTGGCTCGCCGGAGTCGACCATCGCCTCGATATCCGACTTCAGATACCTGCGGTCCTCGGGATGCACCGTTTCGATAAGCGCCTCGACCGTCTCCGGTGACCCGATACTGTTGTCACCCAGCATATCCGGCCAGTCTAGACTCCCATCGTGGAGATTCAACTCCCCGATCGACGTGTCGGTGTTCGAGAGCACGAGGTCGAGCTTTCGCTGACGGTCCCGCAGTTCACGCCGCCGCTGCTCGCGCTCCGTGACGTCCCGACCGGAGATGACCAGTGATTGAATTGTGCCGGACTCGTCGGTCACCGGTCGAACACTCCCTGTAACCTCGCGTCGGTCACCGTCGGGACCACGGTGTGTCGCAGTGTACTCGACGTACTCACCGTCGGCCGTGCGCTGAATCCACTCTCGCAGGTCCGCCTGCTGCTCCTCGGAGTGAGCCCCCCACGGTGTCTCCCAGAACAGCTCCCCGCGGAGCTCCTCGAGACTAGCGTTGACGTACTTCATAGCTGTCTCGTTGGCCTCCAGCAGCCGTCCGTC
>KE356579.1:1740962-1755071 GCA_000416085.1 halophilic archaeon J07HX64
ACTGATCGCCTCGCGAAGTCGGGCTACCTGTTCCGGGTCGCTGTCCTCGCCCTGGAGGAATCGCGGGTTGCGACCGAGCGCGTCCTCGCGGTCGTATCCTGTCATCCGCTCGAACCCGTTGTTGACGTAGACCAACGGGTTGTCCGCCTGTGTCGGGTCTGTGATCTGGATACCGACACTGGCCTCGTCCATCGCCCGTTCCTTTAGTTCGAGTTCGCGCTCGCGCTCTCGGCGCTCGGTCTCGTCACGGACGGTACAGACGAGTCGGCCGTCCTCGACGATGGTCAGGGAGAGTTCGGCCGGGAACGTCGAGCCGTCCGGTCGGGTCCCGGTGACCATCCCGCGCCAGTACCCCCCGGATTCGAGCGCGGCAAACGCCTCGGCCTCCAGGCGCTCGACCTCGGCCTCGTCGTACAGCTTTCGCCACGTGTTCCCCAGCAGTTGCTCCCTCGTATCGAAACCGTACATGTCGATGTGGGTCTGGTCGACGTACTCGTACTCGTCGCCGTCGAGAACCGCGACACCGTCTCTCGAGGACTCGATCGCTCGCTGGAACGATTCGAGTTCGCGCTCGCGCTCTCGGCGCTCGGTCTCGTCACGGAATGTACAGACGAGTCGGCCATCGTCGACGATGGTCAGGGAGAGTTCGGCCGGGAACTGTGACCCGTCCGGTCGAGTCCCGGTGACACCTCCCCGCCAGTGCCCGTCTGCTTCGAGCGCGGCAAACGCCTCGGCTTCGAGTCGCTCGACCTCCGCCTCGTCGTAGAGCTTCTCCCAGTTCTCACCCAGCAGTTGCTCCTCGTCCTCGAAGCCGTACGTGTCGACGTGGGTCTGGTCGACGTACACGTACTCGCCATCCTCGAGGATCGCGACGCCGTCGGCGGCTTCCGCTATCGCCTGCTGAAACGTCTCCAGCTGTTGCTGTCTCTCCTTCCGGGCGGTGATATCCCTGAGCACACCGGCCGTGCCGCGGAACCCCTCGTCACCGATCAGCGCGAGTCGGTTCTCGACGAGTGTTCGGCCACCGTCGGCCGTTTCGATCTCGAACTCTGCGGTCGTCGACTGCTCGTCGGTGGTCATCAGACCCTCGATCTGTTCTCGAACCTGTTCCACGTCCGACTTCTCCATCCCGACCGATGGACGCTCTCCGACGAGCTCGTTTCCGTATCCGAGCTCCCGTTTTGTTGCATCGTTGACGTAGGTGAATCGACCCTTGCATCCAGCGCGTACACCGGGTCGTCGATCGCCTCGAGGATCGTCTCGTACCGTTCCAGTTCCTCGAACCGGTGGCGGCGCTCGATCTCGGTGCCGACCCACTCTGCGACGAGTGTCACGAACTCTCTCTCCTCCGGGCGAAACGCCTCCGCGCGTGGTCTCCCCATCGAGAAGTTCAGCGTCCCGTACGTCTCGTCATCGACGATCACAGGCGCCGCGATGTACGCACGCACACTCTCGGCTGCCGGGTGATTCTCGTGGTCGGTCTCCCCGACGTCGGCGAACGCGAGCGACTCGGTTGCGTCGCGCGCGAGCGTCACATCACACATCGTATTCCCGAGCTCGTACACCGCGCCCGCCTCGTGTGTCCCGGTCGCGTCGACCACGGTGTCGACCTCGTACTCGTCTCCATCGATGTGCGAGAGGATGCCCGTATCCAGACCGAAGTGCTCACACCCGAGTGACAGCAACCGCTCGATAGTCTCGTCGAACTCCTCGATACCGGCTGTGAGCTCACTCAACCGACGGAGCGCGGTCGCGTCATCTTCGACCGGGTCGTTTACTCCTCCCTCTTCGCCCGACGACCGCTCGTGTGCTGTCGTGCGGATATAGCTCGTCCCGTCGACATCGACCCGTTTGCTCGTGAGTTCGACCGTGAGCGTTCCCTCGTGTGCGTGCTCGAGTGTCGTCGTGAACGGTTCCGACACTCCGGTGAGAGTTTCGTCGAGATGACTGCGAACAGACTCGGCCGCCGTGTCCCCGAAGATATCGGGTAGTCTGCCTCTCGAAACTGCGTCTCGTTCGCGGCCTGTCAACTCGACCGCGGCACGGTTGACGGCCACCAGTGCTCCGTCGGTATCGCTGACGAACGTGGCCTCGTCCGACTGAGCGAACAGCGCACGAGCAACATCAGACCCCACGGCCGCCGACTGTCGGTGGTCGATCCGGGCCAGTGTCGCTTCGAGGTTCGCCGCGATCCCCTTGATGATGGCTATCTCGCCGCTGTCGAGTCGCTCCTGCTCCGTGGCACCGACACGCAGTGCTCGGTCGCGCCCGACGGGAACGAGCACCTCAACCTGAATCGGCCCCCAAGGGCTGGTGTCGACTGTCGCTCGGGAGGCATCGCGGTCAGATGCATCCTCCCCGCGTTCGGCTGCTCGGTCGACGAGCAGCTCCGGTATCCGGTCCGGAGCGCTCTCGACCCAAGCCGAGGATGAGACAGAGGAACCGAGGGTCGTGACTGTACCCGTTGCCGGGTCGTGCGCACAGACGCTCGCTGCCGGTCGGTCGAACGCTGTCTCCACCAGCTCCATCGCGCGGGTGACCGCGGTTTCGACCGTCTCCGCCCTGTTGAGTTCGGCCGAGAGGCTGAGAGACCGTCCCAACGACCTGGCGGGACATTTTTTATCTGACATACTGTGCTGTCGCGCTGCTCAGTATTAACTGTCACGCCTCTCCGGGTGAACGCCGGGGATTCCTGTACCGGAGGTGGAGTATTCGCGAGGCGAGGATACGACCTGTTCTCCCGTGGTGACCGTTGCTTCGGAACGGACGCGGTGCTGTACAGCAACGTCCGGAGCGGGTATCCCGGCTTCCGGCAGTCCACGTTGACGGTGTATCCCTGTGTCACTCTCTCGGATTCGAGCCCTCGGATGCGCTTACCGAGGGTGCTGTCTGCGGTCCCGGTTCGCTCCACGGTCACCTGTTCCTCGCGTCCGCCTGCAGCGCGTGTGGAATCGCCCTGTCGACAGTGTTGACACCGTGCCGGCTATCCTCACGCACCGGACAGACAGACCGTGATCCCGGGCCGGAACCGACCTGGCGGTCAGGCCAGACAACTAACACCGTCTCCGATGCCGTCGTCGCCGGAGTCGTAGCCCAGCGCCGCCGCAACATCGACCAACCCCTCACCCTGCTGGGTGTCGGGATGGCCGATATCCTCGGCCGTGTCGAGAAGTTGTTGACGGGTTTCCGGGGGTGTGTGCCCCTGACTCAGCAACTGTGCCACCGCGCCGGTGACGTGCGGTGACGCCATCGACGTGCCACTGAGGACGGTGTGTCCGTCCGGGTGGGTCGAACAGATGCTGTCCCCGGGCGCTGCGAGGTCCACCTCCGGTCCCCGCGAGGAGAAGCCCGCGAGTTCGTCGTCGATATCCGTCGCGGAGACGGCGAGGTACTCCTCGTAGGCCGCCGGATACCCGACCGAGTCGGCTGCCCCGCGGTTACCGGCGGCGGCGACGGGCACCAGCCCCGCCTCGACAGCGTACTCGCCGGCGGTTTTCAGCGCTGGCGACGGCAGCGGGGAACCGAGACTGAGATTCACCACACCCCAGTCACGGTCGGCGGCGTACCGGATAGCCGCGACAATCGCCGAGGTGCGACAGCCACCGCTCCCCGAACAGACTTTCAGCGCGTGCAGTGTCGCGTCCGGTGCGACACCGATGACCCCCTCCTCGCCACCCGCGGCAGCGACGGTGCCCGCGACGTGTGTCCCGTGACCGCCGTCGTCCGACCAGGGGTACGTGCAGTCCCCGCCGGAGCACTCCGCCCAGGCCTCGTGGTTCTCGTCGACCTCCGGGTCGGCCAGGCTCCCGCTCAGGTCCGGGTGGGTCGCGCTGATACCCGTGTCGATGACACCAACGTCGACACCGTCACCCGTTGCCCCTCGTCTGTGTGCCACGTCGGCGTCGATGCGGTCGATCCCCCAGGGGAGTGTTCCCGCCGAGGTGGCAGACTGAGACCCCGTGTGAGAGTCGGAGACGTGTGTTAGTTTCCGGTCACGCTGGACGAACGCGACATCGTCGCGGGCGGCCAGCGATTCACTGCGCGCCCCCGAGAACACGCCACAGACCAGTTTTGTCGACGTGTGCTCGTTGAGGTCGATCTCGGCGTAACCGCTCTCTGACACCGATGCCGCGGCGGCGGCACCACCCTCGGATTCGGTTCCGATTATGTACTCGTTCATCCGGTGGTACACCGCGGCTCCGACCCCGATACCGAGAACACCTGCCCCGATACTCTTTAGAATGTCGCGCCGGGACCACGACGAGTCTTCCATTCGTGATGTACATTCGAGACTCACTCATAAGATTCTGACGCCCGTGTCAGGACCGCGATTCGACCGACGAACGGGTCCCAGTCGCAACCCATTGGAGACGAGTTCCCTCGTCTCGACCCGCGGTTACTGCTCGGCCTCGGAGCCGGACTGCCTGTCGTGCTGATATCCAGCAGACGACGCCTGGAACGCCTGCGTCTCGAAACCACGAGATCGTCACACTCGGCCCGATGTTTCGGGGTGTGATTCCCGCGTTCTCGGCCGCGAGAGGGGGGTAATCCAAAGTGATAAAATAAACTCGGTACAATATAGGTGTATGAATCTCCTAACACCGTCACTGGTCCCGGAGGGTGCCCGAGACGTGAAGGCGGCCGCCGCCGAGTTCGCAGACGAGCACGTGCGACCGAACAGCACTGAACACGACGCCACCGGGGAGTACCCGCGCGAGATAATCCGGGAGGCACAGGCCGCGGGACTCGCCGGAAGCTACGTTCCCGAGGAGTACGGTGGGGCGGGGTGGACGCTCGCACACCGACTCGCGGTCGTCGAGGAGTGGTTCCGGGCTGACGGCGGTATCGGGCTCGCGCTCCAGTTGGTCGATTTCGGCGCGAAGGTGGTCGCGATGACCGGATCCGAGGAGCAACAGGCAGAGTGGCTCCCACCGGTTGCGGCCGGCGATGTGATAACGGGGATGGCGGCGACGGAGCCGTCCGGTGGCTCGGATCTCGCCGGGATGACGACGACTGCCCGACGTGAGGGTGACGAGTACGTCATCGACGGGGAGAAGTACTGGACGAGCAACGGTGTCGACGCCGACTGGATCGTCGTCTACGCCCAGACCGGCGAGCCCGAACACAGCGGCTACTCGCTGTTCGTGGTGCCGACAGAGCTGGATGGCTACGAACCGGAGGAGATAACCGGAAAGATGGGGCTGCGCGCCTCACAGCAGGCCCGCATCAACTTCGACGGTGTCCGTGTGCCTGCCTCGAACCGTCTCGGAGCGGAGGGCAGTGGGTTCTACAATCTCGCCTCCTTCTTCAACTACGGCCGCATCGCGGTTGCGGGACACGGTATCGGCCTCGCGGCCTCGGCGCTCGAGGCTGCCTGGGAGTACGTCCACGACAGAGAGCTGTACGACGAACCCGTCTCGGACAAACAGACCGTCAGACACCGACTGGTCGAGAGTCGCGAGCAGTTCGAGGCTGCCCGGGCACTCACCTGGGAGGCCTGCGAACACGTGATGACCGGCGACAACCCGGCGTTCTGGGCGAGTCTGGCAAAGAGCCACGCCACCCGCGCCGCGGAGGACATCGCACAGACTGCGGTTCAGCTGCACGGTGGCGAGGGGCTCCGCGAGGAAACCCGCGCCAACCGTGCCTACCGTGACGCGAAGTACCCCTCGATCTACGAGGGTGCAAACGCCATCCAGCGCGACCTCGCGTACGGCCACTGGCCCGAACGCGAGCGGTGAGTCGACTCGGCTCACGGAGCCACACGCGAACTACCGGGCCGGAGGCAGTGACAGTTCGACCTGACCCCCGTCACCGGCTACACTGATCTCCCCACCGGAGTACCAGACCTGCCAGTACACGTACCACACACCGAGACCCTGCGCGTGTCGTATCTGGTCGATCTCGGTCTTTCCTGCCAGCACCTCCTGTTCGGCAGCCGAGAGTGCACACCCGGTTGCTCCGAGCCGCAACACAGGCGTATCCTCCCCGGTGAGTGCAACCCTCACGCTCGGATTGTCACCCGTGGCGCCCGCGAACAGGGTCGCCACGAGTTCGACGAGCGCCCCGTCCAGTGACCTGAGACCCATCACCGTGAGCGAGTCCGGTGTCTCTGCTGTGATGTCTGCGTCCGGATACCGGTCCCGGAGGACGGTGATAGCCTGGTCGAGCTGGTCGACGATATCCACCGGTTCCGGGGTCGGGTCCCGTTGTATCAGTTCGTGGATATCGCGGGCCATCTCCGCGGTGTCGTCGAGTTCGGTTGCCGCCCTGTCGATCGCTGTTCCGTACGACCGCAGCGGGTCCGCGTCGGCCTCGGAGACGAGTGTGGCGTACCCCTGAATCGTGGTCAACTTGTTGCGGATGTTGTGTCTGAGAAACCGGTTTGTCACCTCGAGCTGTTGCTCCCGCTCGGAGAGACGGGTGATATCTCGCCCCTCGGGGATCAGTAACTCGACGGTGCTGTCCTCGTCGGTGACCGGACGCACCGAGAAGTCGATCACCGCCTCACGGTTGCTCCCCTGGACCGGGATCTGATCCCGGAAGAACTCCCCACTACTGGCGGTCTCGACGGCTTCCCTGACAGTCTGTCTGACTGTCTCGCTGTTCTGGAACCAGTAGGCCTCCCAGATCTTCTCTCCGACGAGTTCGTCACGGTCGCGACCGGAGAACTCGACTGCCGCCTGGTTGACCTCAAGCAGTGTTCCGTCGGGCGACATCAGCCCCGTGAACTGGTACGTGTTGTCGAACACCGCCTCGAACCGGCGCTGCTGTCTCCGCTGCTCGGCGATATTCCGCCCGATTCCCGTGACCCCACGCAGACTCCCGTCGGCGGCCTCCAGCGGCGCGCCGGTGAACTCGAACGGGATGCGCTCGCCCCCCGTCGTCTCGAACGCCGACTCCACCGTCACGGAGCGTCGCTCCTCGACGATGGCCTGGAAACTCTCCGCAATGGGTTCAACCTGGTCTGCAGGCACGAAGTCGGTCACGTGCATCTCCTCGATATCGTCGGCTGTGTAACCGGTCTCCATCTCGAGTTGCCTGTTCCACCGGAGGAGATAGCCGGCTGTATCGAACGTGTACAGCACGTCCGGCAGCGCATCGAAGATGCTATCGACCATCTGTGTCTCCGCCTCCAGACGGCGCTGTCTGTCACGCTGTTCGGTGACGTCGCGGGTTACGCCGACGATACGTGTGACCGACCCGTCGCGGGCGAGAACCGGGTTGGCCTGAACGAGCACCTGCCGCTGGAACTCCGCTGTCGGGTCGACTCGCAGCTCTATCTCGACGGACTCACCGTCTGTCACCTGCTCGACCGCCGCTCTGGCACGGTCCCGGTCGTCGGGGTGGACGGCATCGAGAAACGCCATCGGGTTCTCCCGGAGTGCTGTCTCGGGTTGCCCCCACACCGCGGAGTACGCGGAGTTGACAGACAGCAGTTCGTCCCAGTCGGCCGAGACCATCCAGAGCACGTCGTCTGTCACCTCGACCAGTTCGCGGACCTGAGACTCCTGCCCCGACTCCGATTGCTCGCTCACTACATCCACGAGTCGCGCTGCCACCGACTCCGTCTGGTCGCTACCGGGGTCGGCGCTGATATAGTCCGTGACGCCGGCGGTGATTGCCTCGCTCGCGACCTCCTCCGAGCCACGGTGTGTGTGGAGAACAAAGGGCAACTCCGGGTCGAGACTCCTGACACGACGGAGGAGCGTTATCCCGTCTCCGCCGGACAACCGATACGCCGACAGCACACAGTCGAACGTCCCTGCGGTGAGTCGGTCGACCGCCTCGTCGACGCTGTGTGCCGTCTCGACGACAAAATCCGGATTCGCCGCTGCCAGTCTCTCACTACCCAGAAACAATGGGTGGTCAGTGCCGTGGACAGAGAGGATACAGATCCTATCGCGCATTCATCAACTATTGGCTGTCAGCGGTAATCCCCTTTTCTATTCGACCCGATGTGTGTTGCGTGGAGTCCACTGATGACTGCCGAGACTGCTGTCGAAACCGGTTACTGTCTGTATATCGAGGTTGTCTCTGCGTAACCCCCGGTAACACACTGTGTCCTGCTACGGAACCTTCCGTGTGAAACCTCGAACAGGTGTCCCCGGGTACGTGCCGTGCGGGTGTACGGGCCGGTTGCCTTGCCGAGGGGAGCGACTCTGCACTCGTCGTCGGCATCAGAAGTGGGTTCGGGCAGATTTGAACTGCCGACCTCCTCCATGTCAAGGAGGTGTCATAACCAGCCTAGACCACGAACCCTCGCGCATCTGCCGATACCAGGCAAGGACAATTGAAGCTTTCGGACCTGCATCGCCCGGGGCACAACCGATATATGGGTGCCGGGCGACGGGACAGTATGTTCGTTCTCGTCAATCTGAAGGCGTACGCCTGTGACCCGGTGGCGGTGGCCCGGGCAGCGAGTCGTGTCGACAGCGCGACAGCGACCGTCGCAATCGCACCGCAGACGGCCCACCTGCGGGCGGTGGCAGGTACCGGCGTCCGGACGTGGGCACAGCACGTCGACCCGGTGACGAGCGGCAGCCACACGGGCAGTACGCTCGCAGAGGCAGTCGTCGATGCCGGGGCCGGCGGGACGCTGCTGAACCACTCCGAGCAACGGTTGCGCCTCGCCGATATCGACGCGGCACTCGAGGCGGCCGACCGCGCGGGTCTCCAGACGGTTGTCTGTGCGAACAACCCCGACCAGGTGGCCGCCGTCACGGCGCTGGGTCCGGACGCGGTCGCGGTCGAACCGCCGGAGCTAATCGGCACCGGGACGCCCGTCAGCCAGGCCGACCCGGGGGTCGTGCGCGAGGCGGTCGAGGCCGCACAGGAGGTCGACCCCTCCGTGTCGGTCTACTGCGGTGCCGGCATCTCGACGGGCGCGGACATCGCCGCGGCCGGTGACCTGGGTGCCGACGGCGTGCTCCTGGCAAGCGGTGTCGCAAAGGCCGACGACCCACAGACCGCGCTCACCGAACTGGTCGACCCACTCTGAACTGCCACGCTCACGGAACTGGCCGACCCACTCCGGACTGGCGCGTTCTGTCGACTCGAACGGGTCGGACTGTCGCCACAGTAAAAACAGGTGCGAGGCTCCGAGGGCGGTGTTAGTCGTCGGCGGTTGCCTCGACCGTCTCGCCGGTGTCCTCGCGGTAGTACTTTTCGATGAACTCCTCGTCGATGCGGTTGAGTTCGGCCTTCGGGAGCATCGAGAGCAGGTTCCAACCGATCGAGAGCGTCTCCTCGATGGTGCGGTCGGTGTTGAACCCCTGGTCGACGAACTCCTCCTCGAAGCGGTCCGCGAAGTCCAGATACCTGTTGTCGAGCTCCGAGAGCGCCTCACGGCCGACGATGTTCACCAGGTCACGCAGGTCCTTTCCCTCGGCGTAGGCGGCGAATATCTGGTCTTTCGTGTCGGCGTGGTCGGCACGGGTCAGCCCCGCACCGATACCGTCGTCCATCAGCCGTGACAGCGACGGCGACACGTCGATCGGCGGTTCGGCACCCTTGCTGTTGAGGGCTCCGTCGACGATTATCTGCCCCTCGGTGATGTACCCCGTCAGGTCCGGAATCGGGTGCGTGATGTCCTCGCTGGGCATCGTCAGAATGGGCAACTGTGTGATCGACCCCTCCTGGCCCTTTATACGGCCGGCCCGCTCGTACAGCGTCGCGAGGTCGGTGTACATGTACCCCGGGTAGCCACGCCGGCCGGGCACCTCCTCGCGTGCGGCCCCGATCTCGCGCAGCGCCTCGCAGTAGTTCGTCATGTCGGTCATTATAGTCAGCACGTGGTACCCCTTCTCGAAGGCGAGATACTCCGCGGTCGTGAGCGCGAGTCGCGGTGTGACGATCCGCTCGACAGCGGGGTCGTCCGCCAGGTTCATGAACACCACAGACCGCTCCAGAGCGCCGGTCCGCTCGAAGTCGTCTATAAACTCGTTTGCCTCCTCCTGTGTGATACCCATCGCACAGAAGATAACGGCGAACTCGGTGTCACCGTCACCCTCCGTCCTCCTCCGGCACGGTCGCCTGTCGGGCGATCTGCAGCGCGAGTTCGTTGTGTGGCAGCCCCGACGCCGAGAACAACGGCAGTTTCTGACCACGGATGAGCGTGTTCATGCCGTCGATCGCCGACACACCGGTCCGGATGAACTCGCTCGGGTACTCCCGGGCGTAGGGGTTCATCGCCGCGCCGACGATCGGCTCTTTCTTGTCCTCCTCTACCTCCGGCCCGTCGTCGATCGGGTCGCCGGAGCCGCTCAGGACGCGCCCGAGCAGGTTCTCGGTGAGCTCCATCTGGAGGGTGTTGCCGAGAAACCTGACCGAGGAGTTCCTGCCGATCCCCTCGGTCCCCTCGAACACCTGGATCGCCACGAAATCACTCGTGGCCTCCAGGATCTGTCCCCGGCGGATGTCTCCGGACGGTGTCTCTATCTCGACGATCTCGTCGTAGCCGACCGGGTCGTCTATCTCGGCGAACACCAGCGGACCACTGATCTCGGTTATCGTTCTGTATTCCTTTTGCATTGTTAGTACAGCGCCTGGATCTGTGCCGCTATCGACTCCTCTATGTCGTCGATGTAGCTGTTGTACTCCGCCTCGTATCTGATGCGGGTCAACCGCGGCGCGGCGTCGATATCGGTTATCTCGTCGATCGGAACACCCGCATCGAGTGCGTCGAACGCCTCGTCGTTGAGCGTTCGTATCGCCTTCAGGATGCGGTAGGTCTTCTCGGGGTCACAGTAGGTGTCCGTGTCGTCGAAGGCGTCCTGCTGGAGCCACGCCTCCTTCAGGTAGCGCGCCACCTCGAGCACGAGCTGCTGGTCCTCCGGCAGGGCGTCCTTTCCGACCAGCTGGACGATCTCCTGGAGTTCGGCCTCCTCGTCGAGTGTGTCGATTGCCCACTGTCGCTGTTCCGGGAAGTCCTCGGCCACGTTCTCCTCGAAGTACGGGTCGAGCTGGTCGCGGTACAGCGAGTACGACTCGTTCCAGTTTATCGACGGGAAGTGACGCCGCTCGGCCAGATCCGAGTCCAGCGCCCAGAAACACTTCACGATGCGCAGTGTGTTCTGTGTCACCGGCTCGGAGAAGTCACCCCCGGGCGGCGACACCGCGCCGATCACCGACACCGACCCGGTGGTGCCGTTCGTGTTGCGGAAGTACCCGGCTCGCTCGTAGAACTCCGACAGTCGGGCCGCCAGGTACGCCGGATACCCCTCCTCGCCGGGCATCTCCTCCAGACGAGCGGAGATCTCACGCATCGCCTCGGCCCATCGCGAGGTGGAGTCTGCCATCAGCGCCACGTCGTACCCCATATCGCGGAAGTACTCCGCGATCGTGATTCCAGTGTACACACACGACTCCCGGGCCGCGACCGGCATGTTCGAGGTGTTCGCGATGAGACAGGTCCGGGACATCAGTGGGTGGCCCGTCACCGGGTCCTCGAGTTCGGGGAAGTCGTCGATAACCTCGGTCATCTCGTTGCCCCGCTCGCCACAGCCGACGTAAACGACGATGTCTGCGTCGGCCCACTTCGCAAGCTGGTGCTGGGTGACCGTGTTGTGGAGTACGCTCGGAACGTGCCCGCCGACGAAGTTCTGCGTCCCCGGCACCGTCACGTCGTAGACAGTCTGCTCGCCCTCGACGAGTTCGATATCGACGATGGGGTCGAAGAACACGTCCGAGAGCATCCCTGCGACGTGGTCCACACGGTCGGCGACCGCCTGCCCGCCGTCCGCAATCACGTCGCCGATAGTTTCGAACGCCTCGCGGCTCGGCTGCTCTCCGAGACCGGTGTAGTTGTGAGTTTCCAGCCCCTCGTCGGCGAACTCGGCGTAGCGGGCTGCCTCGGCGATTTCGACCATCGTCTCCGCGCCGACCGGCACGGTGTCGACGTTGGTGTTCCCGTCTGTCGTGGCCGCGTACTCCGCGATGGCAGCCAGCTTCTCGTGTGTGCCGACCCCGGGCTCTGGTCCGTCCGCGAGCGCCTCGGACAGCCCCGCGAGCTCGTCCGCGCCCGAGATGGTGACCCGGTGGCTCCCGTCCTCGCGGTGGCGAATACGGAACAGGACACCCAGGCGACCGAGCAGGTAGGTCAGCCCGGTCGCCATCTCCTCGCTTGCCGTGGTTATCTCGGCGGTCCCACCCGAGAAGGAGCCGTCGCCGAGGTAGTACCCCCGGAGGAACGCGGCCACGACCGGGTCGGGTCCCGACAGGACCGCCTCGGACACGGCGCCCGTGACCGATTTGTTCGTCTCGGGGACGCCGAGCGCGGCGAGCAGCGACGAGACGACTGTGCTCCGAATTTCGACCGTCTCGACGGTGTTGTGGACCGTCTCGGCGGTATCGACGCCGAACAGCTCTGCCGCGAGATCGGCAAACCGCTCGCGCAACGCCGGGTCGGTGTTGTGGAACCGTACGGTCCTTTCGGTGAGCATCCCGTCGCTGAGCACCAGCCCGAGTAGCTCGGCGAACCGCTCGTCGACGCCTGCCGGAACCGTCACCGGCTTTCCGTTGCTGCCGGGCTTGACCCGCTCGACCGCCGGGCGGTCGAGGTCGAGTTCCGCACAGAGTTCCTCGACGACCCACAGCGGCGGGTTCGTCCGCCCCAGCGTGTAGTTCATGAACACGTCGTAGGAGACACCGACTGCCTCCGCGACTGCCTTCTTCGAACGCGACATCTCCTCGACCGCCGCCTGGATGGGCTCGACGACGCTGTCCTCGACTGCACGCGCGCTCGGGAGCAGTTCGTAGGGGTCGACTGTCGTCTGGGACACGTCCACGTCGACGTGTCGGGGCATCACGAGCGAGTCGCCCACGTCGAGGTCGGCGGCCGGCGTCTCCTCGACCTGGAGGTCCCCGCCCATCCGGAACAGCTTGTGGGCAGGGGTAACCTCCAGCTCTCGTCCGCTTGCGGTCGTCACGCGAACGAGCCTCTCTGTCGACCCCCGGTAGACGTGCGAGATGGGTGCCGGCCGGATGTCGCCCGTTTCCTCGTCGAAGGTCATCAGTTCGGCGTCGGCCTCGGCCAGCACCTCGCCGTCCTCCGCGGCCCGCTCGCCGGCGAGTCGTTCGAACAGCGCCTCGATCTCGACGAGTTCGCCGTCCGACAGCATGACCGGCGTGTCGGGGGTGACACACTTTCCGGAGCCGAACGGACCGGGGATGGCGGCCGTACCGCCCTTCGCGATGGGGAACAGTCCGTCCAGGACGCGCTGACCGCTGATCAGCGGTGTCGTGGGGGTTTCCTTTTCCTCCGCCGGGCGTTGGGTCCGCACCGGCCACTCCTGGTGCATCTGTATCTCCTCGCCCGTGTCGAGTTCGACCACCGTCTCCTGGACGGTGAACTCACCCGACCGGGTGTCGGTGACGGTGCCACCCTCCGAGTCGGGCGGGACCATCACCTTGTGGTCGATACTCTGGGTTTCGGGCACGATTCCGACGATGTCGGTCGGACCGACCTCCTCACCCGGCTCCACCTCGGGGGTGAACTCCCAGGTCCTGTCCATCTCGATACCCGGCGCGTCGACACCGCGATCGAGAAAGGCACCGTCCATCTGCTCCTGAAGCTCGCGCAGCGGGCGCTGAACACCGTCGTAGATGGCGTCCAGCATCCCCGGCCCGAGATCGACCGACAGCGGTGCACCTGTCGTCACGACCGGCTCGGCGGGTGCGATACCGGAGGTCTCCTCGTACACCTGGATTGTGGTCACGTTACCCTCGATCTCGATCACCTCGCCCATCAACTCCGAATCGCCGACCCGGACAACGTCGTTCATCTGCGCGTCCAGGTCGGTTGCTGTTACGACTGGGCCGCTCACGCTCTCGATGACGCCCTCGTTCTGGACGTCTGGGTCTGTTGTCTTGCTCATGTATCTTCGTCCATCAGGTCGATTCCGATTGCTCGTTTTATCTGCTCGCGCAAGTTACCGCTTCCGGTCCCGCCGCCAAGCGTCACCACCACCGGCTCGACGCTCGTCTCGACCGACTCCCGGACGCTCCGCGAGAGCACGTCGATATCGTCGTCGTGCATCACCACGATACCGATGTCGTCGTCGCCATCGTCTCGGTCACCGCCTCGTCGAGCCGCTCTGACTTCTCCTC
>KE356579.1:1755091-1761504 GCA_000416085.1 halophilic archaeon J07HX64
TTCGGAGAGTGCGCTCGAGAGGTCATCGCCGTACGTGCTCTCCCGGATGAACTCCACGAGGTCGTCGAAACTGCCGACCAGCTGTCGCAGTTGGCCCGCCTCGAACAGCCGGCCACCCTCGATGTAGAACTCCTCGGGGTCCAGGTCGGTGCCGGTCCGGGAGAGCCGCAGCGCGTTCCGGGCGTTCCGGAAGTCGATCTCCGCCTGGAGCACCTGCCTGTACAGCCCCTCCGGCGAGTTCTGACTCGCTGACTCGCTGGTGTTGTCGAGCAGACGCTCGTAGAACGTCTTGTCGATGGCGTTCTCCAGCGGCACGAGCACGTCACTGTCCTCGAAGACGGCGTAGGCTCTCCTGAGTCTCGTCCCGAAGATGGTCTCGGAGAGCAGTTCGACAACCTCCTCGACAGACTCGGCGGCGGCCACCTGGTCCAGCAGGCCGTCGTCGAACTCGCCGGCCCGGATGTAGTCGGTCTGTATCTCCTCGGGGGACGCCCCGGAGTACACACCCCGGATCGCGGTCTTCGCGTTCCAGGCGTCGAACGTGCGCAGGTAGCTGGCTATCTGCTCGTAGAGCCTCCCCTCGGCCCAGACCAGCATATCCTGGAACTGTCTCGCCAGATTCCGGTTCAGCGCGTACTCGATGAGGTCGACACCATCGTGGCGTGCCCCGAGCGCGTCCATCTCGGTCTTGTACTCGGTCTCCTCCATGTAGCGGGCGATCTCGCCGGTCCCCATTCGCACCAGTTTCCGGTAGTCGCTCTCGTCGAACAGCGCGGCCCGCCGAGAGCGCACCCGCGAGGTGACATACTCCGGGTTGGAACTGCCCGTGGCCCCGCCGCCCGGTGCGCCCATGTTACTCATTATCCTCGAACAGGCGGTCGCTCATCTCGCCGATGTTGTCGTCCCAGATCGACTCGAGCACCGAGTCGAAGGTGTTCGTGATCCGCATCCGCGAGGCCTCGCTCTCGACGACGACCCCGCCGAGACAGTCCACACTCCCGGCGTACTCGAACCCGTCGTACTCCGCCAGAAGCGACTCGAGCAGGTCGCGGTCTGACTCCCGGCCGTAGACCCTGACCGTGTCCTCGCCGTCGAACTCCCCGGCGACACCGTCCAGTAGCTGCCGGGTCAGCGTCTCGCGCTCCTCGCCGTCGAGGGTGGCGATGCGCTGTTCGACATCCCCGCGCACCGACTCGAGGACGTCACGGCGGGCCTCCAGTCGTGACTGTTTCGCCTCGAGTTTCGCGCTGGAGAGCTGTTGTTCGCGCTCCTGTTCTATCGTGCGCTCTGCTTCGGCGAGGCGCTCCTCGCGGAGCTGTTCTGCATCCTCGCGGGCCCGCTCGCGCACCTGCTCGGCCTCGCGCTCGGCCTCTGCACGGATCTCCTCTGCACGAGCGTTCGCTTCCTCTTTTATATCCTCAACGACTCTCTCGAGAGACATTGTGTATTATGCCACGAAGATTGTGACTAGCGCGATGATGATCAGTGTCTCCGGGATTGCGACGAACAGTAGTGCCGCCCCGAAGTTGTCGCCGTCCTCGGCGACAGCACCGACCGCTGCGGCACCGATACCACGCTGTGCGTACCCGGTGGCCAGTGCCCCCAGTCCGACAGCGATTGCCGCTGCCGCGTCGGCGCTGATGGCTGGCGACCCACCGGTAGTATCTTGTAGTACAACACTGGCAAGCTCTGGAAGTGTTTCTATCATGCTGGTGTCTGAGTTTTACTGTTAGTAGTGTACGTCCTATCGTAGCCGAACGGTTTGTAATTCTTTCCACCGCCTTCATAAAACTTCTCAAAGAACTCGAAAAACTCCAGACGAATCGCTTGAATAGCAGCCGACCCGCCGATCGCCAGAACGAGAAGATGTGCGATAATAAATACTGGCAGTCCGATTATAATGCCCTCGAGACCGAGCGACAGCGGTCCGGCCTCAACCGGTACGGAGCCGAAGTTCGCGAGCCCGCCAAAGACGAGTTCGTAGCCCTCCTTATCGGGGACACCCTCCCTCGCGTGGAGGTAGTGGAACTCGTCTTTGTTGTCCGTGTAGACCCCCCAGTAGAGCAGGTTGGCCGCGAGCGCCATCCCGGCCTTCGCGAGTAACACTGCGGTCAGACGGGTGTACGAGACCACGTGTGTCAGCGGGACGGCGAACTCGACTATCTCGTACCGCGGCGGGAGAACGAGCAACAGTCCGAGTCCGAGGAAAAAGACGATTCCGCCGGCGACACCGACGATATCGGGGAAGCCGGCGAACCCGAACCCGAGCGGCCCGCTGTTGAGCACCGCATCACTGCCGACGAGCAGGTCTGGCTTGCTATTGATGAACGTTTTGCTGAAGATGAACACCCACAGACCGTTCAGCGCCAGCAGCCACGAGCCGACCTCGCTGATGGCCTGTGCGGGACCGTGGAGCTGGTACTCCTCGATGAACTCGAAGATGTACCCCAGATTCAACTGGACGATACCGACGAGGACGGCCACCACCAGCCAGGTGAGCGCCCACTTCTCCTTGATCGAGCCCCTTCTTTATAACCGGCTCCATGTCGAACCACTCGAAGAAGTGGAGTCCGATTATCTCACCGTACAGCACACCGAAGGCAACGGTGAACAGCCCCATCCAGACGACGATCGTCCCGAAGCTCTGCAGTGCCTGTGAATCGAGCCGACTGCTCATGTAGTACCCCAGCGCCATGTAGACGAGTCCGTACCCGATATCGCCGATCATGAACCCGAAAAACAACGGGAACGTCAGGAAGACGATGATCGTCGGGTCGAACTCGGAGTACTTCGGCCGGTCGACCGCCTTTGTAAGCAACTCGAACGGACCGACCAGCCCCGAGTTGTTCTGGATGACCGGCGGGTCGTCGTCGACGGTCTCGATACCCGAGGCCGTCCCGCCGTCGGTCGCCACTGGCTCCCTACCGGGGCTGTCACCCGTGCCCCTCCTCCCGGACTCGCCGCGGTCGGACCCGGACCCGGTCTCCGGGAGGTGGTTGTCGGTGCTGTGTGCCGCCTGCATCAGCTCTGCCACCTCGACACGGCCGTCGACTGCCGTCTGCAGGTCACGCTCGAACTGCTCGTAGCTGTCGGTCGGCACCCAGCCCTCGACGATGAACGACCGCTCGGTGGTGGCAAACTGGAGCGGGGACTCGTACTTCTCGACGTCGATAGAGAGCTCCTCCTCGAGTGCGAGCAGGAACGCCGCGGAGTCCTCTTCCAGCGCCTCCAGTTCGTCCTCCAGCACCTCGAGTTCCGCCTCGACCTGCCCGCGCTCGCTCTCTATGTCCGCTATCACCGTCTCCGGGTCGCCGTCCTCCGCCGGCACGTCGAGGGCGGTGAACGAGACCCCGACGAGCGCGTCCGTCAGGGCACTGTCACCGTCCGTGTAGCCGAACGCGGCGACTGTCTCGTCGCTACCGAACACGTCGAACGCCTCGACGGAGTCGCTCTGTTCGAGCGCGTTCCGCACCTCGCCGGCATCGCCCTCGCCGACGAGCACGTCCAGCGAGTCGTACCCCCACAGCAGGTCGAGTTCCAGCCCCAGCTCCGCGAACTGCTCCATCCGGTCGCGGCGCTCGTCGAGTCTCCGCAGTTGCTCCCTGCACTCGGTGCGCTGGTCGTCGAGGTTGTTCACCTCGGCGCGGATCTCCTCGAGCCGTTCGGTTGCGTTCGACAGATCCGGACTGGCCTCCGGGTCGACATCCTCGTCCTCGATGTCGAGGATACTCTGGATAGAGCGGACTGTCACCAGCGTACTCGAGGTTTCGTCCGAACCCGGGAGCGGGTCACCGGGTTCGAACCCCTCCCAGGAGCCGTCGTAGTCTGTGATGTGGACCAGCCGCATGTCGTACATCGTCTCGATGACCGGCTCCATCACCGACCGGGCACCGGTCACCGACACCTTCGACATCTGCTCAGGCCTGAGCATCTATTGCCTCCCGGAACTCCTCGAGCGCGTACTCGATTACCTCGTCGACGTTCTCCTCGGCGTCACCCCGCAGGCGCTCACGCTCCCTGTCGCCCTCTTCGAGGATCTCCTCGCGCCTGGCCATTATCTCCTCGCGTGCCTGTTCGACCCGCTCCTGGGCATCCTGTTCTGCCTCCTCCTGTGCCCGTTCGCGTATCTCCGCTGCCTCTTCCTGTGCCTGTTCGCGTATCTCCGCTGCCTCCTGCTCGGCCTCCGCGATCAGTTTGTCCGCCTCTTTCTCGGATTCCTGTATTTTTCGTAATACTTTCCTGTCTGGCATCGGCTATTCACGCGTATATTAGCTCATTCTGTACTTGGGCGTTGCGGAATCCGGCAGTCACCCCGGTTCGTCCTCACCGTCTCGTCGCCGCCAGAGCAGGTACCCCGCACCGCCCAGACCGGCGAGCGCCGAACCGGCCCCGAACCCCGGACCGAGACCGTCCCCACCACCCGCTCCGGTTCCGTCGTCGCTTCCATCGTTGGTTCCGTCGTTGGTTCCGTCGTTGGTTCCGTCACCTCCGGACGCGTCGTCGCCACCCGGTCCACTACCGCCCTGGCCGTTGTCCGTCGCGCCGCCGCGACCGGTGTCGTCACCCTCCTCGCCGGTGTCGGTCCCGGACAACTGGTCGGCGTACCGCCACTCGCCGTGGTGTCCGAGCGTCCCGAGTGAAACTCGGGAGCCGTTGCTGTACACCCCGGGAGTAACGTCGAACGCGCTAACAGAGCCGTCGGTGCTACCGACCACGACCACCCCGTCGGCCACAGTCGGCGACGCGGTCACCGGAGCCGACTCCGTGGACGCTCCGTCTCCGACGGGGACACGCCACAGGCGGTCACCGGTTTCGAGCCCGAACGCGTGGAGATCCCCGTCCTGCCCCCCGACGTAGAGGCTGTCACCGGCGACAGTCGGTGACGACGTCACCGCACGGTCGGTGGCGCCTGTCCACAGTCTCTCTCCTGTGTCCAGGTCGAGCGCGTGCACACCGACGCTGTTACTCCCGATGAACACCCGCCCATCGGCCACCGTCGGTGAGGACCGGACCGGCAGCGGCCCGAGGTCTATTGTCCAGCGCTCCTCGCCGGTTGCCGCCGCCACGGCGGAGACACTCCCGTCTATCTGGCCGACGATGACCCGCCCGTCAGCAACAGTCGGTGAGGTCTGGACGGTCTGCTCGGTTTCGAACAGCCACCGGGTGTCCCCGGTCACCACGTCCAACCCGTACACACCCGCCTGACCGCCGATCAGGACGGTCCCGTCGACGACTGTCGGTGAGGACCGGACCGCGCTGTCGGTCCCAACCTCGGCCGTCCAGAGGCTCCCGCCGGAGGCTGCCGACAGCGCGTGGACCAGTCCGTTGCTGTCGCCGACGAACACTGTCCCGTTGACGACCGTCGGTGAGGAGCTAACAGCGGGGATGCTGGCCTCCCAGAGCACGTCACCGCTCGCCGCGTCGAGCGCGTACACGGCACCGATTGGGCCGGACAGTGCCCCGACTGGTGACACCCCTGCCCCGACGAACACCCGACCACCGACGACTGCGGGCGCCCTGCGAACGGGCCAACCGGTGTCGAACCGCCACCGCGTCTCACCGGTCTCCGTGTCCAACGCGTACAGTTCACCGGATTGGCTCCCGACGAACGCCGTCCCGTCGGTGACTGTCGCCGATGCGCCGACCGCGTTCCCGGTCTCGACCCGCCAGCGCCGTGTTGCCGGCGGGGACAGCTCCCGGACGGTCCGTGTGGTCTCACCTGTGCTGTCTGTTGCGGTCAGCCCCACACGATACCGGCCTGGCGTGTCGAGCGTCCGACTCGCCGTCTGTCCGGTGGTGTCGACACCCCCGTCCCCGGTCAGGTCCCACTCGTAGCGCTCGATGTCGCCGGTCGTGGCCCCCGCGTCGAAGCTCACCTGCTCGCCCACCTCCGGGGTAGCGGGTTCGTACGAGAACATCGCCGTCGGCGCCTGGTCGGCCCACTCGCCGTGGTGACCGCCGGCCCCGAGCAGAACCTGTGAGCCGGTCGACCGTCCGTCGATGCCTGCGTCTATCGCGTGCAGTCGGCCCACCGGTTCCTCCGCTCGCTGCCCGCTGCTCTCCGTGGCCGACCCTGTCACGAACGCCGTCCCGTCGACAACAACCGGTGCAGACGCGACTGGTCCCCCAGTTTCGACCGTCCTGACGGGCTCACCGGTTTCGGCGCCGAGCACACGGAGACCTGCTGTGGTGCCGAACAGCAGGTGCCCGTCGGCGACGGTCGGCGAGACGGGCTCGCCGGTCTCGAACTGCCACACCTGATCCCCGCTCGCTGTATCGAACGCCCGGATACCCGCTACGGTCCCGGCGAACAGCCGTCCGCCGGCCGCGGTCAGACCGCGCAACCACACACCGGTCTCCGTGGTCCATCTCACCTCGCCCGTGTCCAGGTCGACCGCGTGTACCCGCCCCTC
>KE356579.1:1761554-1763431 GCA_000416085.1 halophilic archaeon J07HX64
TCCCCGTTGGCGGGTGGGCGGGGTGTGACAATCGACAGGGCACAGTTCAATGTTAGCCTGTTGGCAGACCTCCTGGATAGTACAGTGACACTGTCCGGCGGTCCGACCCTCAACGCGTCGATTCTGGGGGGTGATGCCGAGGCGAGTGGCCGAGTCAGTGGCACTGCGAGTCTCGATCCGCTCCAGCTCGAGAAGGGGTCTGTGTCTTTGGGTGTTGTGCTGGGTATCCCCGCGTACACTACCTCTGTGGGCGCACTCGGGTACGAGGTGGACGTGGAGGTGCTCGTGCTCGCGTCCGGTGGTGGAGAACTCGTATTCAATAAAGCACAGAGCGGTCTCGAGATTATCGGTTCAGTAAATAACCTGGGTGCTGGACTCGAGGCAACAGCAGAGACAAGTGTCGGTCCGGTTGGGACTCAGTGTCTCTGGACGGCAAAGGTAGCATACGGGTCGGAGTTGTATCCCGAGATAGATGATGTATCAGTCACATTCAACGGCTCAGTCTCAGTCAATGTTGACGCACTGCTTTTCGAGAGAATGGTTTCGTTCGAAGTCGGACGGGAACTCATCTCGTCGGATGTCGCACAGGGAACCCGTGGGGCGGGCAGTCAGGCGGGGCAAACCGACTGGGAACAAAAAGAGAAAACTGGCGCGCCTGCATTCATCAGAGACACGAGCAGAACTGTCGGCGGATGACCGGCAGGGAGCGAGTCGGGTTCGGCCAGCAACTCCGGACAGTCCGGTGAGGAACGCCCAGAGTTACGCCCGGCCCACGTTCGACGAAGTCGCCGACCGGCGCCCGACCGTGACGTATCTCGAGGACGGTCCCGCTATCATCTGGGACCGACAACGCGAGACAGCCCCGATAACTAACGGGCACGACATCTACTGGTCCCCGCCGGAGACACCGACCGACAATCAGACACCAGTCCGTATCACGAACAACGAGAAGTACGATCTGAGTCCCACGAGTACGGCCGTCTCAAACGAGACGGGTGTGGCCCTCGGTTGGACACAGGTACAGGCGAATCTCTCGCAGGAGAGTATCGCCGAGCCGTCAGACGCGTACCCGACAATGGAGATTGTCGCGAGCCGGTACACCAACAGCACGTGGGCGTCTCCGGAACTGGTGACGAACAACTCGGTCATGGACTTCGGTCCAACTCTCGCACGGAACGGCGAGCGTCTGTTGCTGGTGTGGCAGCGTGACGCCGACGCGAACCTATCGACAGCGACCGACCGGAAGATCGTGTACTCCGTGTTCGAGAACGGATGGAGCAGTCCGGAGACACTCACAGACGGGGCGGAACCCGCAGTCGCAGCGCGGGCGGGGTCCGGTTTCCAGGTGGCACACCGAACAACCGGCCCGGACCCGGAACTCCGTATCTACAACGTATCGGCGGACAGTTCCAGTTCTGTGGCGGCCTACCCGACCTCGGGGGCAACCGATATCTCGATCTCCCAGTCCACCGCGATGTGGACATCCCGCAACGAATCTGGTGGTGAGTCGACCGTGAACTACCTCCAGCGGAACGCTGAGGGATGGACAGACCCGCAGACCGTTGAGTTCGCTGACTCGACACGTGGTGTCAGAGATGTCCAACTCACCGAGCAAAGAGGCAGTGACTCGACAGTGGCCGTGTTCCGCGGACTCGACTCAGCAACCGAATCACAGAGTGTTCGATACCGGGTGCTGGCTGACGACAGGTGGCTGCCGTCGGTGCCACTCATCCAGAGCAATGGCGTCAACGACGTCTTCTCGCAACTTGGCCTCGACACGACTGGACAGGAGTTCACGGTAGCGGCCGCCGGTCGGAACCTCACCTCCGAACAGAATCCCGATATCTTCTCCGTCACGCGCCCGTACGCGCCCGACC
>KE356579.1:1764884-1776158 GCA_000416085.1 halophilic archaeon J07HX64
GTCTGCCGCAGCCAGTGCTCGCAGCTCCGACCGGGTCCGAAGATACACGGTCCCGTCTCTGACTGTCTGTGCGCCGACCCCGTCGAACGGCCGGCTCCAGCGCCGGGCGCCGTTCTCGGCGTCGAACGCGCTCACCGTCCCGGTCGGACTGTCGGCCCCGGCCCTGTACCCTGCGGTGTAGACCGTCCCGTCGACGACTGTCGGTGCTCCCCCTTTGTCACCGCTATCGGCCGCCCACAGTAGCTCACCGTCGCTGGACCCGACCGCGGAGACCTGTCCGGTGGTGTCGTGAACGAACACACTCCCGTCGACCACCGTCACCGACCCGCCGATCTCGGCGTCGAACTCGCGCCGCCAGCGAATCTCGCCCGACTCCGACCCCGCGGTGACACCCGGTCCGACCACCGCCCCGAGCAATCCCGCACCCACTGTCCTGAGCAACTTCCGCCGGGTTATCCGGTTGCTGGTCATGATTGAGAGCGCGGTGTCTGTATCATACTCCGGGTCGACAGCAATATACCTTCTCGTGGGCGCTCAGAGAGTCACGCTGGCGTACACCAGAGCGGGGGATCGATGGATACCGGAGAGGGGTCAGTGGGTACCAGAGCGGGGGACCAGTATACGGAAATCTGAGACATCGTCGGCACGCCGGCGCCGTTCCCCCTCTCGAACCGGATGGCCCACGTCGCCCGTATGCGGCCGAACGGGGAGTTCTACGAACTCGGACGAACAGAGACCGGAGGGTAACAGGCCTGCGTTCCACAGGCGATTCAAAAAAATATACCACGCCAGACAAGCGTGTACGTGAGATGGGGGACAGGTCGACCGAGGCTGGCGCACCGAACTGGCCCGATTGCGGGTCCGAGCAGGTCCGCGTGATGCTGCTCGGGACGTTCCACATGGCGAATCCGGGGTTAGACGAGGTGAACGTCGACGCCGACGACGTGCTCTCGGAGCGTCGGCAGACTGAACTGCGAGAACTGGTGGACCGACTCACGGAGTGGGAGCCACAGCGACTCGCGGTCGAGCGACGCCACCACCGGAGCAACGAGGTGAACAGCCACTACCGGGAGTACCGGTCGGGCGAGCGCGCGTACGACCGGGCGGAGACGCTCTCGACACCGCATCCGGACCACAGCGAACCCAACACCGATTGCCGGAGTGAGGTCGTGCAGGTCGGTTTCAGGCTGGCAGACCGCCTCGGCCACGACTCCGTCGCGGCAGTCGACGAACACCCCGACAGAGACCGGTACAGCCCCGACCCCTTCGAGGAGCGGGAGTTCGACACTGCCCGGAAGACACCGGACACGGTGGCAGACCCCGCGGCGAGAGAGCGCGAGTACGACAGACGACTCGCCTCGTCGACAGTCCCCGAGTATCTGGCGTGGCTCAACAGCGGGAGCCGACTCCGCACCAATCACGAGGGCATGTTCGACCGGGGGATACGGGGAGCGGATGCGCGGTTCGGCAGTCCGGTTGCGCTCGCGTACTGGTACGACCGCAACATCCGGATGGTCCACCATCTCTGGCGGACGATGGACGACGACGACTCCCGTGTTCTCCTTCTCGTCGGGAGCGGACACGTCCGTGCGCTGGGTCACCTTCTCACCGAGTCACCCATGTTCTGTCCGGTGAGTCCGCTCCCGTATCTGCCCGGCGAGCGGTGACACGCCGGCAGCAAACGACCCTCCGGCGGGGGAGCACCACACTTATTCCCGGCACGCGACTACATAAAAAGAGGCGAATGCTCAGCGCAAAGATGGAGGACTACCTGAAAGGGGTCTACGAGCTCTCGAAGCGGGAGGGCCCGCCGGTTTCGACCTCGAGTGTGGCCGATCACCTCGAGGTGACACCGCCAACAGTGACGAGCATGATGGAGACACTCGCCGAGCGCGGTCTCGTGGAGCGCGAGAAGTACAGCGGTGTCGAACTGACAACCGAGGGCGAGACCGTCGCGCTGGAGGTGCTCAGACATCACCGACTCATCGAGACGTACCTGGCCGAACAGTTGGGCTACGACTGGGCCGAGGTCCACGACGAGGCCGACCGTCTCGAACACCACATCAGCGAGGCGTTCGAACGCCGGGTGGCCGAGCAACTCGATGACCCTGATGTCGACCCGCACGGTGATCCCATCCCGACGGAGTCACTCGACCCGCTCGACCACGGCGAGACGGCGACACTGGCTGACCTCCCGGAAGACGAGCGGGTCGTTGTCCGCCGGGTGAGCGACCGTGACCCCGAGGAACTGGCGTATCTTCAGAACGCGGGTGTAACCCCGGGCACCGAACTCGTTATCAGCGAGATTGCTCCCTTCGGCGTGGTGACCGTCACGCTCGTGTCCGGTGACTCTGTCTCGCTGTCCGACGAGGTAGCCGGCTCTATCCGGGTCGAATCCGCCGAGGAACCCGCCACGAACGGACCGGCCTGACCCGCCACCACGACTGTCCTACGTTCGGTGACCCCCTTACCTGCCACCACGACTGTCCTACGTTCGGTGACCCGGGCCGTCTGTAACCCCTCGACCCCGCACACAGCCACGGCAAGGCCCGGGTGTACCACGCGATTGGTGCAAAAGAACTAAGACACTATGGAAAGGAAACTATACACATGGACAAGGGACCTTCACTCCCGGTACGTATTGTACCGCTTGGTGTAGGCATCGTGCTGGTGCTTACGTCAATCTTCGTCAGGTCAGACCCGCTCGCGGTTGCGCTCGTCGTGTTCGGCACGGCGGCGATCTTTAGTCCGATACTGTGGGTCGGCCCGGCGTACGTGCGGTCCCCGAAACCAACCGACGAGCGGTACGAACAACTGAACTACAGGGCTGGCTGGTACGCCTACTTCCTGCTGCTGTGGGTGGTCGGTCTGTACGTCATGCTGACCGATCTTGTCGACGTCGGCCCGCGGCTACTCATATATGGTTTTGTGACTGTCCATGCCGTCTACGGTATTATCAAGTGGTGGCTCGCACGCAATCCGGAGCCATGGAAGTAGAGAACAATCTGAAGGTCTGGCGGGCGCGACACGACATCACGCAGGCGGACCTCGCCGACGCTGTCGACGTGACCCGACAGACAATAAACGCCGTCGAGACGGGCCGGTACAACCCGTCGCTCGAACTGGCCTTCGAACTCGCACGGTACTTCGACTGTGACATCGAGGACATCTTCTTTCCGGCCGAGACGACACAAGGTGTTTGACCCTCTCAGTGTAATCAGCACCCATGCGCGGACTCGACGACACCGATCGTGAGATTCTCCGGATACTCACCGCGGACGGCCGGCGCTCGTACAGCGACATCGCCGAACAGGTAGAGCTCTCACCGCCGGCGGTCTCCGACCGTGTCGACCGTCTGCAGGAACTGGGTGTGATACGGCGGTTCACCGTGGACATCGACCGCGACCTGCTCCGCGAGGGGACCGGTGCACTCGTGACCGTCCGTGCGAATCCGGGCGCCGGTGAGCAGGTCCGTGACCGCCTCGCCGACACCGACCACGTCGAGTCCCTGTTCCTGACCGCCGACGAGACAGTTGTCTGTACCGTCGTCGCCGAGGATGTCCGGGCGTTTCTCGCCGACCGACTCCCCGCCAACGCGGTCACCGGCTACGATGTCCAGTTGCTCGCCGACTCGACGTGGATACCCCGCCTCGGCGAACCCGAACTCGCACCCGAGTGTGTCGAGTGTGGCAACAGCGTCGGCGGCGACGGCGAGCGCGAACGACTCGACGACGATATCTACCACTTCTGCTGTTCGTCCTGTCGCGACGCGTTTCTGGACCGGTACGAGCGACTCAGCGAGGGTGTCTGAGACTGTCGGATAATCCGGGTTGGCGACGATGTGCTCCCGTCTACGTCGAATCGACGGTGGTCTGACACGCCGGACATGTTTGTGTGTCTGGTTCCAGTTCTGCGCCACAGTCGGTACAGTACCGTGCTGACCCCCGCCGGGACTCGGGTGGTTCCTCGCTCTGTGGGTCAGTGCCCCGGGAGCCGTCGTCGTTCTGCGAGTCCGGACGGGGGGCTGTCCCGGTGTTCTGTTGTGGGCCGGGGTCGTGTTCGGGCGGTCGCGTCGGCCGTTGCTCCTCACGGTTTCGGTCGTGGGGGCCACCCCGACTGCCGACGAGGCCGGACAGTCGTCCGAGCAACCCTGTCGGAGCGCTGCGGTCGTCGGAGGAGACGGGCAACTCCCGGTGATTGGTGTCACTCTCGCCGGCGCTCCTGGGGTCACTGGACTGAGTATCGGGGGACTGCTGTCGGGCCTTGTCCGATTGCCCGCTTGCCGTTTCTGTAGTATTGGCCACATCGGCAGCGTCGGCAGTCTCACCCGAGTTCCGTGCTTTGCTCGCGAGGTCGCGAGATGTCTCGGTCGCAGTGCTCGCCGCCTGCTTTGTCTGTCGACCGACAGCCTGCGCGGTGTTGGTCCTGCGGAGATGGAAAAAGGCGTGCCACGACGAGAGCGTGTGGAACCCGACCAGAACAGTCCCAACGAACACCAGCAACACCAGGTCGATACCCTGGGTGAGAATCCAGAATCCCGCAATCTCGACCGAGATGCCCGCAACGTCGAGCAGAACCGTAACGGGTGCGAGTATGCCGACAATGCCGGACCGGGCGATGCGCTCCTGGGCTGCAAACACGCCCCAGGCCAGCGTCACCGTTGCACCGATAGCAGCGGTGAACTGGTTCGCCCGCTCGCGTGTTTCCTTGTCGGTGACCCGATACAGGGCCCGACCCGCGGCCGCGCGCACAGCGATACGCACCAGCAACAGCCCCAGACTGGCCAGTCCGAAACCGACCAGCGACAGAAACACTGTCCGCTCGTACGCACTCGAGGCCGTCGGGACCCACAAAAAGAGCGGAGCAATCAGGAGCGCGAACACTGTCCCCGCCCACGCGTACTGGCGGTAGCCGTCCACGGAGCGGACAACTGTGACGACCCCAACAGCACCAACCCCCAGGGCGACCGTCGGCGGCGCGAACAGGGAGAGAAAAACAGCAACGATGGTACCTGTCACACCGGCCGTGAGCGGGTGTGTGTCGAACTGCTCCATGCCGCCCGCTTCGTCACTGGTTCTGAAAAATCTTCTTTACCTTCTGGGTGTCCGCCGGAGCAGTGTCGTGCCTCTGACGAACTGCCCGAGGGTTGGTCAACAAAGGTATCACGGCGAGCATCCGGCGTGGCAAACAGCTGCGGGCCCGGCCGTATCAGGCCAGTTCGAACTCGATGCGTTCGGTGTCCGCGCCCTTCGAGATCCGGTCGACGATACTGAGCTCGCCGAGTTCACCGAGGCTGTCGACGTGGGTCCCCCCGCAGGGGCACATATCGAACCCCTCTATCTCGACGACACGGAGCGGGTCGACGGACTCCGGGATGAGATCGAGCAGCGCCCGCCCCTCGTCGACCTCGCGCTCGACTGTCTCGCGTGGCCGGTTCTCCTTCCGGACGGCCGGGTCCCGCTCGATCGCCTCGTTCGAGAGCTGTTCGATGCGCTCGACATCCGCCTCGTCGAACGAGACCGGCTCGAAGTCGATGCGTGAGCGGTCGGTGTGGACCTGGTTGCCGGCGGTCGTCGCGCCGTACGCGTCGAGAACGACCCGGGAGACGACGTGCTGGGCTGTGTGCATCCGGCTGAGTTGCTCGCGACGCTCGGCGTCGATCTCCGCCTCGACAGTCGTTCCCGCCGCTGGTGGATCCCCTGCCATCGACTCGACGACGTGGCGAACGTCGCCGTGGTCCTTCCGGGCGTGGCCGACTCTGGCGTGGCCGCCCTCCCACTCGATGCGGCCGGTGTCTGCCGGTTGGCCGCCACCCTCCGGGTAGAAGTACGTGCCGTCGAGGACGATGTACTCCGCCGTCGCCTCGGTCACCGTCGCGGTGAACTCTGTCACGCTGTCCTCGTCGGGGAGATACAGTTGCTCGGTCACGCCACACCGTTCGGACTCGACGCACATAGTACGACTGGCCGGCACCCACCCGACGGAGACCGAGATGCCCCCGTTCGGGCAGTCCGTCCGGATGGTGGTCGGTGTTCAGGAGGCTACCGGGAGTATCGAATGGTTTTAATGAGCCACACGGTTATGTCGATACACATGGCTATCAAGCCCGCCTACGTCAAGAAGACGGCAAACATGCTCATGGAGGAGTACCCGGACGCGTTCGCTCCGGATTTCGAGCACAACAAGGAGCTCGTAATGGAGTTGACGAACGTGGAGTCAAAGAGCGTCCGCAACCGGATTGCCGGCTACGTGACGAGCAAACAGCAGTCCGGATCCGCCGAGTGAGCGTCTGTTCCTGTTGGCCTGCGTGTCACACAGCGGCTACCCGAGGAGCTACGCCTCGGGGGCCACCTCGCCGCGAACGACCTCGAGGAACGGCTCGGGGTGTTCGGCGTGTGGAAGCAGTTTCGCCCGGTCGAACACGACGAGGTCGGTGTCACCGACCTCGGCGATCGCGCGGCCCTCCGCCAGCGGTGCGAGGTCGCTGTTGCGCCCCCAGACGAGTGTCACCGGGGCGTCGAGTTCGGCGAGTGCGTCCTCGACGGCCATCTCCGGGTCGAGAAAGCCCGCCACGAACGAGGCGGGCGCGAACCGGGCACCCGGCTGGTGGGCGGTCTGCCACTCGTACTCGACAACCTCGTCGGGGAGCGCGTCGGGGTTGTAGTAGCTGTGGTCTGTGTTGAAATACTGGAGTGCGCCCTTGCTGACTGTCAGATTGAACGCTGTCTCGCCGAGCACCGGCGTACGAAGCAGGCCACGGAGCCAGACCCGCTGCTCCCCGCCCGTCGAGTCACTCGGACAGACGAGCACCAGCCGCCCGACGCCAACCTCCCCGGCGGCTATCGCCGTGTACGCACCCGTGAGTGAACTCGCGACCACCAGCGGCTGCTCGTCGGTGAGGTCCGCGATGACGTCCGCGACGAACGTCTCGTACAGTGACGCCGAGTAAAGCAGCGGCGGCCGGTCGGAGTGACCGAAGCCCGGCAGGTCCGGTGCGAGGACGTGGTAGTCGTCGCTCAGTGGCCCGGCAATCCGGTGGAACTCGTGGCTGGAGGCCGCCGCGCTGATGCCGTGCAGCAGCAACACGTCGGGGTCCTCCGGGTCACCCATCTCGGTGTACCCCACGTCGAACCCGCGCCACCTGTACGTTCCCTGCTCGCCGTCCAGGAACGGCTCGAACTCGTCGGCCCGGGAGCGGAGACTGCGGTTCGCCAGAACGGTTGCACCGACAGTGCCCGCTGCGCCGAGGAGTGCTGTCCGGAGTTTCATATCTGACACAACGCGCGGCCCCCTGTTATACGTAACGTCTGTCTCCGACCCGGAGACTCGACACGTGGGTAGTTTTACCTGGGGGATACTGCCGAGTGCGAGCGGGGGTGTCGTCACCGTACTCACGTCTGTCGAGGGGTCGATACTGGCGGATCGTCCCGGTATCCATCACCGTGTCCGCGTCTGTCGGGGAGTCGATGCTGGCGGATCCTCCCGGTATCGACGCTCCCACGCTCTACGTCTGTGAGCGGTCTGTCGTGAGCAACAGACGGTCCCCTACCCGGTTCGAAAGGAGTAGTCGAGCGCGGGTGCGGAGTGTGTCAGCGACCCGAGAGAAATAATGTCGACACCGGTCGCGGCGTAGGCCGGCACGTCGTCCATACTGATACCGCCGCTCGCCTCCGCGAGCACACCGTCCGGGAGCGCCTCGACACCTCGCTCCAGTGCCGCCGGGTCGAGGTTATCGAGCAACACTACGTCGGCGCCGGCCTCCGCCGCGCGGACGGCGTCACCGGGCTCTTCCACCTCCACCTCGACCTTTGTTGCAAAGGAGGTCCGCTCGCGGATACGCTCGATGGCCCGGTCGAACCCGAGTTCGGCGATGTGGTTGTCCTTTACCATCACCATCCCCGAGAGGGTGAGTCGGTGGGTGTCACCCCCGCCGGCGGCGACGGCGCGCTTCTCGATGCCGCGCAACCCCGGGGTGGTCTTCCGTGTGCCGGCGATGCGCACCTCGTCGTCGACCTCGTGGGCCGCATCGACGGCCTCGCGGGTCCGTGTTGCGACCCCCGAGGCGTGGGCGGCGACGTTGACTGCGACACGCTCGCCGCGCAACACGTCCTGTGCAGGACCCTCCGCGACCAGCGCCGGGTCACCGGGGTCGAGCTGGTGACCCTCCTCGACCTGTACCTGGACGTCGACACCGAGGTACTCGAACACGGCGGCGGCCGCGTCGAGCCCCGCGGCGACACCCGGTTCGGTCGGTACCAGACGGCCGGTCGTCTCACCGGGGACACTGTTTGTCACGTCGCGGTGGCCGATATCCTCGCGCAGCCACGTCTCGACTGTGCTGTCGGTGAGCATCTACGCCTCCACCAGATAGTGACAGCCCGCGGACTGGCTGTTCTCGGCGGCGGCCCGCGCAACGAGCAGTGTCACGACCGACGCCGACCGGAGTTCGTACAGCGACCGGGCGGTGCGGGTGCGGATGTAGGCATCCACCTCGCCTTTCAGGCGGCGCAACACCCCCTGTGCGCGCGAGAGACCGCCCGGCGTGCGCTCGATGCCGACCTCCTCACCCATCACCCGCCGGAGGCGGTGGAACTTCTCGCTCGCAAAGGCCGGCGGCAGGGCGGGGTCCCGGTCGAGTAACTCCGGTGCCTCCACCTGTTCGGGGTCGTACCCGGCGGCGTCCCGTCCGGCACGCCGCCCCCAGACCAGCCCCTCCAGCAGCGACGTGCTCGCCAGGCGGTTGGCCCCGTGAACACCCGTTCGCGAGCACTCACCGACGGCGTACAGTCTGTCGAGTGAACTCCGGCCACGGTCGTCGACGGCCACCCCGCCACAGAGAAAGTGCTGTGCCGGAGCAATCGGGATGCCCGTCGACGGGTCGACACCGTAGGACGCACACTTCTCGGCCAGGTCGGGGAACTCCTCTGTGAACGCGAGCGAGGACACGTCGAGTGTCACCACACCCGTGTCGGCGCGCTCCTCACGCACCGCACGCGCCACCACGTCACGCGGCGCGAGTTCGGCATCCTCGTGATAACCGGGCATGAACCGCTCGCCGTCGCCGTTTCGCAGTATACCACCCTCACCACGGACCGCCTCGCTGACCAGGAAGGTGTCGTCGCTGTCCTGTGACCCGGTCTCGACACCCGGCGGGTCCGGGTCGTAGGCGGTCGGGTGGAACTGCACGTACTCCATATCCTCGACATCGGCCCCGGCGAGGGCGGCCATCGCAACCCCGTCACCGGTCGCGCCTCCGGGGTTCGTCGAGCGCGGGTAGAGTGCGCCGATGCCACCCGTGGCGAGGACAGTCGCACCTGCAAACGCCGGTGCCCAGTCGCCGTCGCGTTCGAGCATCGCCCCGTAGACGCGGCCCTCGTGACTGATGAGTTCGAGCGATGCCGTGTCCTGCACCAGTCGCACGTCCGTCTCTGCCGCGACGTAGTTCAGGAAAGGCACGTGAATGTGTTTCCCGGTTTCGGCGTTTATGTGCAGGATGCGCGCCTCGTCGTGGGCGGCCTCCTGACCGTAATCGTAGCCGGTCCCGTTCGTGTCGAACTCGATGTCCAGCGTGTCGACGAGCACCTCCTCGACGGTGTCGGTGGCGTGCTCGACCAGCACCTCCGCCGCGTCGGGGTCGGCGGTGCCGTCCGACGCCGTGAGGATGTCCTCCCGGAACGTCTCGGGGTGGTCGCGGGTCACGGCGATACCGCCCTGTGCCCACCACGTCGAGGCGTCCTCCGGGCGCTCGGCTTTCGTGACCAGCGTCACGTCTGCGCCGGACTGGTCGGCCGCCAGCGCCGCCGACAGCCCCGCGATCCCCGCACCGATCACCAGCACGTCGGTTTCCTGTTGTTCCATCGTTATATCTCCAGCATCCGGTCGAGGGCGACCTGTGCGAACTCCTTCTCACCGGGCGCAACCTCGATGACGTTGCGCTCGTTGCCGGCGATCAGTTCCTCGAGCACCCAGGTCAGGTAGTTGGGGTCGATCTGGCGCATCGCGTTGCAGTCCATGCAGGCGTCACCACACAGCGGCAGCACCTCGACCTCGGGGTGCCACCGGTCCAGGTGGTTCGCCAGGTGTATCTCGGTGCCGATCGCCCACGCATCACCGGGGTCTGCCTCCTCGACGGTCTGGCAGATCGTCGAGGTGCTCCCGACGACGTCGGCGGCCTCGACCACCTCGCGGCGACACTCCGGGTGTACCACCACGTTCACATCCGGCCGCTCCGCTCGCAACTCCTCGATGTGCCCGGCGCGGAACCGCTCGTGGACCTGGCAGTACCCCTCCCAGAGGATGATATCCTCCTGTGCGGCCGTCGCGGCGTCGCTCTCGGGGTCCCAGGGGTCCCACTCGGCGACCGTATCCTCCATACCGATCCGGTGTGCGGTGTTCTCGCCGAGGTGTTTGTCGGGCAGGAAAAGCACCTTGTCACCCCGCTCGAACGCCCACTCGAAGGCCTTGTGTGCGTTCGAGGAGGTACACACCAGCCCACCCTGTTCGGCACAGAACGCCTTCAGGTCAGCGTAGGAGTTCATGTACGTGATCGGGATGATGTTGGCGTCGGTCTCGGCCGTGAGTTCCGCCCAGGCGGCGTCGACCTGCAGGGCCTCCGCCATCCCCGCCATCGGGCAGGACGCCTCCATGCTCGGCAGGATCACCGACTGACTCTCGTCGGTGATTATATCGGCAGACTCGGCCATGAACGTCACCCCGCCGAAGATAACGTACGGCGCGTCGGCGCTCGCTGCCTCCTTGCTCAACTGGTAGGAGTCGCCGACGAAGTCGGCATGCTTGACGATCTCCCGGCGCTGATAGTTGTGGCCCAGTATGACCACGTCGTCGCCGAGTTCCTCGAGCGCCGCCTCGATACGCACCGTGCGCTCCTCCTCGTCGAGGTCACGGTAGGCCGGCGGCAACTGCTCCAGGTTGTCGTACTTGAACAGACTCAAATCCGTCTCGAACGTCGCGGTTTCCATTTCTGGCACTGTTGTCTACCTCGTCCGTTTACTTTCTTTTGAGCCCGTCTTTGAAAAGAATTTTCCTTCAATGCCCCCCATCGAGAGTGCCTCTGGCTCCAAACGAGGTGTACGAAGCAACAGACTGCCCGATGGCCGGGCACAGGGTATCGGGAGGGTTTTGCGCCCGTCGGTCGGATAACCGGTATGGTAGCCCTCGATGCGTTAGTGTTGCCGCGTTCGACGATCTGGAGGGGTTGCCCAGCGAGGCGACAGTCTGGCACGAGCGCTACGATCTCGACCACACCGTCGAGAT
>KE356579.1:1776782-1783098 GCA_000416085.1 halophilic archaeon J07HX64
GACCGGTATCTCACTGTCCGGGGGATCTCGAACCACGACCGACCGACAGACGGCGTAGACCCCGCCGAGAGCCTGTTCGACCCGGCCTTCGAGTCCGGGTTCGGTGTCGCGGCCGAGAACGCCGCCCGTGTGGCCGAGGCGGTGCTCGAACGGGCCTGTGACTGGTCCTGATAACAGCAAGAACCCAACAGTGCTACTCGAACGGGCCTGTGACCGGTCCTGATAACAGCAAGAACCCGGCAGTGCTACTCGAACGGGTCTGTGACCGGTCCTGACCTGCTGGTCTGTCAGATCCTGCCTCACCAGTGTGCCCGCTCCGCGTATGCGGACAACACAGTCACGGCAGTCCGGTCACACAGTCACCGGCAGACACACCGTGTGCCTCACTCCACCCGGCGTTTACCTCGAGGACGTACTGGCCGGTGCCGGTCGTCGAGTCGTAGGTCAGGTAGTACTCTATCGGGCCGCCCGGGGCGTCGAGTGTCTCTATCCCGGTTATCTCACCGTTGCCCCCGATGTAGACGATATCGAGCGGGAAGTCCATGTTCCGCATCACTATCTCCCGGTCGCCCTCCTCGCCGTAGGTAAACAGCATCCCCCTGTCCGCCGCGAGCGATCCCGTTCGGGAGAGACCGACGTACTGCTGGCCGAACGACTCGGCGACATCGACGGTTAGCACACCCCGCTCGGTGCCTGTACAGTCGGTCACCTCGAGTGTGCGCTGCTCGTAGTCCCCGCCCGTCACCGGGAGTAGTCCGGTGTAGAAGAGGAACAATAGGACCAGGACCAGCACGAGAACGCCGGTGACACCCAGCACGGCATACCGACGGATACCGCCAGCCGAATCTTCCTCGTCCGTGTCGTTACTCTCATCCGGCATATCATCTGGTACTGCCCCCACACCTGTTGAACCGTTTGTTTCGGTGTGGGTCGTGGCGGGACCGGTTCAGTCTGCGCCGGTCTGGACGGGCGTCGTGTGTTCCCCGGCCTTGAGCGTCGCGGCCTCGGGCAACTCGGTTCGCACGTCGGCACGGGAACGGTCCTCGATCACCTCGGCGTATGCATCGGGCATCACGCGGGTGAACTGCTCGATCTCGGTCTCCCAGTCCGCCAGCAGCTCCGCGGCGCGCTCGGAGTCGGTGTACTCGGCGTGGTTCTCGACGAGTCGGGTGAGCATCGCACGGTCACTTTCCTCGAGGGTGTTCGAGACAGTCACCATCCCGGTGTTCGCGCGGTCCTCGAGGGCGTTCTCCGGGTCGTAGACGTAGGCGATACCGCCGGACATCCCGGCGGCGAAGTTCTTTCCGACGTCACCGAGAACGGCGATCGCACCGCCGGTCATGTACTCACAGCCGTGGTCGCCGACGGACTCGACGACACCTTTTACCCCGGAGTTGCGGACCGCGAACCGCTCGCCGGCGGCACCGTTGACGTAACACTCACCCTGGGTGGCGCCGTAGAGTGCGACGTTGCCGGCGACGATGTTTTCGCTGGCCTCGTAGCCCGCGTTCTGGGGTGTGCGCACGACGAGTTTGCCACCCGACAGCCCCTTTCCGACGTAGTCGTTCGCGCTGCCGACCAGGTCCATCGTGACCCCGTCCTGCAGGAACGCACCGAAGCTCTGGCCTGCGGTGCCCGAGAAGCGGGTCGTGATGGTGTCCTCGGGGAGCCCCTCGACGCCGTACTTCTGGGAGATGCGGTTCGAGAGCGTCGCGCCGACCGTCCGGTCGACGTTGCTGATGTCCATGTCGACGGTAACGGGTTCACCCCGCTCGATCGCCGGCTCGGCGCGCTCGATGAGCTCCCAGTCCAGGCGGTCCTCGAGGCTGTGGCTCTGTTCGCGGGTCTTGTACCGGTCGACACCCTCGGGTCGGTCCGGCGTGACCAGCATCGACGAGAGGTCGAGCTTACTTGCTTTCTCCTGCTCGACGTCCGTCCGATGCCGGAGTATCTCCGGTCGGCCGACCATCTCGTCGACTGTCTGGAAGCCGAGTTCGGCCATCAGCTCGCGGAGCTCCTGTGCGATGAACGTCATGTAGTTTATGACGTGCTGTGGCTGGCCGGGGAACCGGTCGCGGAGCTTCTCGTTCTGGGTGGCGACACCGACAGGGCAGGTGTTCTCGTGACACTGCCGGGCCATCACACAGCCCGAGGTGACCATCGAGGCGGTGCCGAACACGTACCCCTCGGCACCCAACAGGGTGGCGACTGCCACGTCCCGGCCGGTCTTCATCCCACCGTCGGTGGTCACCTTGATGCGGTCGCGCAGCCCGGTCTGACAGAGCAGCTGATTTGCCTCCGCCAGACCGAGCTCCCACGGAACACCCGCGTTCTTTATACTGGTTTTCGGTGACGCGCCGGTCCCACCGGAGTCACCCGAGATGTGGACGATGTCGGCGTTTGCCTTTGCCACCCCTGCGGCGATGATACCGACCCCGGACTCGGCGACCAGTTTCACGTTCACGTCGGCCGTCGGGTTCGACGCCTTCAGATCGCTGATCAGCTGTTTGAGGTCCTCGATGGAGTAGATATCGTGCAGCGGCGGCGGCGAGATGAGTCCAACACCGGGGGTGGCGTACCGGACGTGGGCTATCATCTCGTTTACCTTCTTCCCCGGCAGGTGTCCACCCTCACCGGGTTTCGACCCCTGTGCCATCTTTATCTGGAGTCTGTCGGCCGCGGAGAGGTACGTCGATGTGACGCCGAACCGGCCGGATGCGACCTGTTTCGTGGTACAGCCTTTCTCGGTGTCGAACCGCTCGGGCGGCTCGCCGCCCTCACCGGTGTTTGCGCCCGCACCGATACGGTTCATCGCGATGGCGTTGTTCTCGTGCATCTCCGGGGAGAGCGAGCCGAGACTCATCGCCGCCGTCTCGAACCGCTTCACGATCGACTGGACAGGTTCGACCTCCTCCAGGGGGACCGACTCCCGGGCGTCGCGGTCGAACTCGAGGAGCCCGCGCAGGGTGGCGAGCTGTTCGCTCTGGTCGTTTACCGACTCCGCGAACTCGCGGTACCGCTCGTAGTCACCCGTGCGAACGGCCTGCTGGAGCGTGCTGACCGTCTGTGGGTTCCACTGGTGGTAGATGCCGCCGGTTCGGTTCTCGTACTCGCCGACGCGCTCCATCTCGCCATCGTCGCCCCAGGCGTGCTGGTGGCGCGCGAGCAGGTCCGACTCGATCTCCTCGATACCGATCCCCTCGGTCCGGTTCTCGGTCCCCTCGAAGTACTCCGCGACGAACGACCCCGAGAGTCCGACGGCCTCGAAGATCTGTGCGCCCTGGTAGCTCTCGACGGTGGAGATGCCCATCTTCGCCATCGTCTTCAGCAGGCCACTCTCGACAGCCTCGATGTAGGCGTCGATCGCCTCACCAGGATGGGCACCGTCGGGTCCTGCCACGAGGTCGGTTATCGTCTGGTAGGCGAGGTACGGGTTGACCGCGCCGGCGCCGTAGCCGATCAGTGTCGCCACGTGGTGGACCGCCCGTGGGTCACCGGACTCGACGACCAGCCCGACGTGGTTGCGCTGACCGTTTCGCACCAGGTGGTGGTGGACACCGCCGACAGTGAGCAGTGACGGGATCGCAACCCTGTCCGAATCCGCTGCCCGGTCCGAGAGCACGACGATATCGTGACTCTCAGCGACTGCCGACGCGTCTGCGCGAACCTGTTCGACGGCCGCCTCCAGGTCGTGTTCGTCAGGGTCGTACGTGATATCGACCACACCGGTCGAGATGTCGCCGTCGAGGTCCCTGATGTCGGCCGTTTCCTCGTCGGTCAGGACCGGCGAGTCAACCACCAGCTGGCGGGCGTGTTCGGGTGTCTCCGCGAGCAGGTTGCGCTGGTCGCCCAGCCGCGTCTCCAGACTCGTCACCAGCTCCTCCCGGATGTAGTCGAGCGGCGGGTTCGACACCTGTGCGAACAGCTGTTTGAAGTAGGTGAAAAGCGGGCGGTTGAACTGTGAGAGCACCGACAGCGGTGTGTCGTCACCCATCGACCCGATCGGGTCCTTTCCCTTCTCGGCCATCGGCTCCAGCAGGTGGTCGACCTCGTCGTATGTGTAGCCGTACGCCGCCTGGCGGGCGCGCAGCTGTTCGAACTCGTTGTTCGGGGTGCTGTCCGACTCCGGCGACAGCTCCTCGAGCCGGCACTGTTCGCGCTCGACCCACTCGCCGTACTTTGGATCGACCAGCCCCTCGAACACCTCCTCGTCGGGCACAATCCGCCCCTCGTTCGGGTCGGCGAGGAAACACTGCCCCGGCTGGAGGCGGCCACGCTCGCGTATCTCGCTCTCGTCATAGTCGAGTGCACCGGCCTCGGAGGCCATCACGAGTGTGTTGTCCTCCAACACGTCGTACCGGCAGGGGCGGAGCCCGTTCCGGTCCAGCACCGCCCCGACGCGTTCACCGTCGGTGGCGGCCACCAGCGCCGGCCCGTCCCAGGGCTCGACTAGCGAGGCGTGGTAGTCATAAAACTCCCGGCGCCCGCCGGTCACGTTGTTCGCGTCACCGCGCCAGGCCTCCGGAATGAGCGTCCGGAGCGCGTGAGGCAACGACCGGTCGCCGAGCATCAGAAGCTCCAGTGCGTTGTCCACACTCGCCGTGTCCGACTGCTCCGGGTCGTCGATGATCGGCCGTATCTTCTCGATATCCGACGGCTCCGACCCGGATCCCTCCTCGAATGCCGGGTGTTCGAGGTCCGTCTCGCGGGCACGCATCCAGTTTATATTGCCCTGGATCGTATTGAACTCGCCGTTGTGGATGATCCGCCGGTACGGGTGTGCGAGGTGCCAGGCCCCGAGCGTGTTCGTCGAGAACCGGGCGTGAACCATCGCGAACGTCGACCGCATCCGCTCGTCGCGCAGCTCCGGGTAGTACTCCGCGAGTTGGCCGGCGGTGAGCAACCCCTTGTAGACGACTGTCTTCCGGGAGAGCGAGACGACGTAGAACTGCCCGTGTCCCGCCGGCTCCTCGCGCTCGACAGCCTTCTCCAGCACCCGTCTGCCGACGTACAGCCGCCGGTCGAACGCCGTTCCCGACTCACCGGCCTCCGGTCCCGTGAGGAACACCTGCCAGACCGCCGGCTCCGAGTCGAGCGCAGTCTCGCCGAGTTCCCCGTTGTCTGTGGGCACCCGGCGCCAGCCCAGCACCTCAAGCCCCTCGGCCGTTAGTCTCTCCTCGGCGAACTCGACGAGAGCCTCGCGTGCACTCTCCTCCTGTGGCAGAAAGAGCGAACCGACGGCGTACTCGCCGGCTCCGGGCAGTTCGAACGCCGTCTCCTCCCGAAAAACTGGTGGGGAATCTGCAACTTGATCCCGGCACCGTCGCCCGTGTTCTCGTCGGCCCCTGTTGTTCCGCGGTGCTCCATGCACTCGACCAGCGAGAGCCCATCGTCCACGATCCGATGACCCGTTCCGCCGTCGAGGTCCATTACGACCCCGACACCGCAGTTCGAGCGGGCGTCTGATGGGTCCGCCAGCCCCGCCGTACGCTCCTCTGTGTGTCGCGCTACCATGCTATATCTCTCGACGAGTTCCGCACATATCAGCATAACCCTGAAACTCTCATAGTCTCCTGAACCCAGACTAAGGGTGTATTAATACTTCCGGAACTGACCACGTTCACCCGGCCAAAACTGCACATATGCACATCTTTGACGAGTAAACAAAAAGATATCGGTGTCGTTTCGGCTCGGAACGGACCATCCATCTGTAGCGACAGCGATAAACTGGACAGCATATTGCCGGCATCGGGGCCGCGGCGAGCGTGTCGTATAGTCAGCATTACTGCGTGACAGCTCGCGGTCGTGTGGGGACGGCACACCACAGCGATAACTCGACCCCCCTCCCCCTGCACGGTGCAGGTGGGACAGAATGCAGACTAAGGGGTCCATCACGAGCAGATTCTGTGTCGACCGGGGCGTCCTCACAGGTTGGTTCATCCGGCGAGGAAACGCTTCGCGGGGGTTACTGGACCGAGGTTGCGGAGCAGGACTCGGACCTGACCGGCCGGAGCGACCGCGTTCACGTCAAGATCGCCAAGCCGGCATCGATGAAGAATCCGGGCGTTGCGTACCCGGTCGTCGTGCAGCGAGCCTGTACTACGGTGGGAACGGACCAACAGCCGGTGTCCGACGTGGAGGGGGCGCTCTGGTATCAGGACGGTGGGGCGGGCATCGTCGATCTCGGCCGAACGAACCCTCACAACAGGGAGGCACTCCCCATCACGCCGGGCGGGCCCTACCAGCTCTTTTCTTGTAGTCGGTCGACCACGTGTTTGGTGAGGGCCACCGGGTTGGTGTCGCGGTCTACCCCTCG
>KE356579.1:1783704-1785392 GCA_000416085.1 halophilic archaeon J07HX64
GTCGGAGTCCGGGGCTGTCAGGCTCACAGCCCCAGGACAGAACGGTTATGACGGTAGCTCCCGTTTATTCTGCAATGGTAGACACGGTTGACCCGCGCGGAGCGCGGTTCGGACAGGCGGTCACAGCGGCGCTGGCACTCGCCGGGGTCGGTCTGCAGGAACCGGTACTGGTGTACGCCCTGGCGGGACTGCTCGCCCTCCCTGTTGTCTCACGGTGGCGTCTGGACCCGTACGGGTTCGCCTGGTCGCGTGTTCTCCAGCGGATTGTCGGTCCACCTGATGCAGTCGAGTCGGCGGTTCCGCACCGGTTCGCGCGTCTCGTCGGTGCGATGTTCGGCACAGCCGCCACCGGACTGTTCCTGGTGTCGTTGGCGAGCGGTGTCGGCGCGGTTGCGGTCGCCGGCTACGGACTCGCCGCCGCCGTTGGACTGCTCGCGGGTCTGAGCGCGACGACCGGGTTCTGTGTCGGCTGCCGGATGTACCGTCAGGTCGGGCTGTTCCGTGAACTCGGTCTACTCACGTCGCCGGACCATCGAACATGAGCTCCGACTCCGGGCACGACCCCGAACACCCGCTGTTCGCGCGGGTGTACGACCCCGTGATGTCGCTGCCGGAACGACTGTTGCTCGCCGACCACCGGGCACACCTCGCGGAGGGGCTCTCGGGTATGGTGCTCGATATCGGCTCCGGAACGGGTGCGATGTTCCCACACTACACGACGGGGTCGGGGATGACCGTCCACGGTATCGAACCCGACCCGCACATGCGCAGGCAGGCCGTCGACCGTGCCGACGGGCTCGACCTCGACATAGAGGTGGTCGACGCCGGTGCCGAGGACCTGCCGTATCCCGACAACTCCATCGACGCGGTGGTAGCGGTGTTCGTACTCTGTACGGTCCCCAGTCTGGTGGCGACACTAAACGAACTCGCCCGTGTTCTGCGGCCCGGGGGACAGCTCCGATTCCTCGAGCACGTTCGCGCCCGTGGCAAAATCGGGCGACTCCACGACCTGCTGGCTCCGGGCTGGTTCCACGCTGCCGGCGGCTGTAACCTGAACCGTCGAACCGGCGATACGCTAACCGGCGATCACCGCTTCGAACTGTTCGAGTACGACCGCTTCGAGTCGGGTCTCTCGCGACTCCTTCCACTGGTGCGCGGTCGACTCGAACGCCGCCGTGAGTCGGCAGTCCCGCCCTGAACACTCTGCGGGTCTCTACGGACAGGCCGAGAGTCGACAGAGGTACGATCCTACGCCCACCCCGATGAATACCCCCGACTCCGTTCCCACGTGAACACTCTCTACCATTTTGAACTCTGCTCCCCTGTGAGAACCTCTCCCGCTCTGCACCCGTTCAGTTCGTGCCTGGTTCCATACTCCGGGAGGCCTCGACATTCAGTCCGGGGCTGTAATAACACACCGGTTCCTCGTCGGGGCGCTGGAACCCCTCTGCACGCAGGAGGGTGTCGGTTTCGACAGCCGCCTCGGCGGGGTACAGCGTCCAGGGCTCGTGGCTCACTGTTGCGTAGCGCAGTGTCCCGTCCGGGGCCTCCGTGTAGAACCGGTAGCGCTCGACGAGGAACCTCGCGAGCGGATCCGACCGAGACTCGAACTGCTCGCCTGTCGGCCGGTATGACGCCTCGTAGTGGGCCGGCCGCGTCCCCGGGTGGTACCGGCGGCTCCTGAACTG
>KE356579.1:1786071-1801999 GCA_000416085.1 halophilic archaeon J07HX64
CACGGTCGCCCCAGTCGTGGGTGTAGGTGTCGATGACATCTGCGCGACGTCACCGCGGAGGTACTTCACGACACCCCGGTCACCGGTGCGGTCACGGAGGTGTGTGGTGAAGAAGTGACGAAAGTAGTGCGGCGTGACGTTCTCCTCGGGGCCGCCGCCCTCCCGGTACCAACCGGCGTCGCGGGCGTGGCCCGTGACGATGTGGTGGACGATGTCGGGTGTGAGACGCTCGCCCCACCGGTTGCCGGTGCTCGCGAACAGTGGGTCCGCAGGTGAGACAGTGTCCGGACGGACTGCCAGCCACCGCTCCAGCACGGTTGCGAGCTCCTCGTCGACGGGAACGACAGTGGCCCGTTCGCGCTTGTTCGAGGCAGTCCGGTGCTCACCGTTGTACATCTCGGAGGCGGCCGGTGTGCTGTCGACGTACAGCGAGTCCGGTCGACCATCGAGACGCGGGCGATGGGGGGTCTCGACGGCGGCGTCGGCCAGAGACAGATCTCGGGTGTCGAGGTTGCAGAGCTCCCCCGCCCGGAGACCGGTCTTCAGCAGTGTTAGCACCACCGCCCTGTCGAGCGGGTGTCGAACAGCAGCCACGAACGAGCGCATCTCGGCGACAGAGATATCCCGTCGGGCGGGGTCTGTGGATATCTCCTCGTCGAGTTCCTCCAGAACGACCACCATCGGGTTCTCCTCGAAGGCATCGACGCGAGCCATGTACTCGTAGAACCGGTGGAGGTAGGAGGCGTAGGTCGCGACGGTGCTCTCGCCCACCTCGCCCCGGAGCTGGTGGATATAGGCCATGCAGTCCCGGTGGTTCGCTGTCTCGAGACCGAGACCGCGGGAGACGAGATACGAGCGAAACTCCCGCAGGACGCGCCCGTACGCCTCACGGGTCCGCGGTGACTTCCCCTGCCGGGTGATATCCTCGAGAAAGTACTCGACGTGGTCGTCCGGGGCTGTCCTCCGACCGGCGCCCTCCCCCCGCTCATTCACCCTCACCGTCCGCGAGGACGTAGCCGCCTTGACGGCCGCTGTACCGGAGTTCGTCCTCGGCCTGCAACCGTTTGAGACTCTCGTCCAGACGCGACTCGATGTCGCCTGTGACGGCGGCGAGCAGTTCCTCCCAGGAGAGCGGTCCCGAGGCCGACAGCTCCTCGCGGACACGCTCGTCGAGTGACTCGGCGCTCACCTCGTCGGTTTCCTCGCCAGCGGGGTCCGGGTCGGCACCGAACCCACGCCGACCTGCCTGTACCATCGACCTGACGAACTCGCTCCGACTCATGCCGAGTTGCTCCGCGTGCTCGTCCCACTCCTCGCGCTGGTATGCCGGGACGTACGTCTGCACGACCGTCCTCGAGGTATCGTGCTCTGTGTCACCCATATCTCCCGATGTCCTCGAACCCACTTTACTCTGATGTTAGAAATCCATCTAAAAATCTACGGCGGTGTTCCGACATCGAGATGTGGGCGCAGGGATGGTCAGGCTGCTCGGAGAGTGACCTTTACTCACGGCGAGTGGTCAGGGCGTCTGGGGAGTGGCAGGGGCATTCGTGGATGTAACCTACGCGCACGCAAGGCAACGAAATCCGACAGCGCTTCCACAGGGGACCGGCCACGACTGCCGGTGTTCGGAGTCGTGATCCGGCCTCGACTGCGCGGCGAGCAGAACGAGGGACAGATGCACACTCCGGCGGCAGTCTGCGGGTTTTCGGAGCCAGTTCGTGCGGGTTTGGGACGGGTGATATCAGACGCGCGTCTAAGGGCATTTAGACGTGTATCTGATACCCTCTCTGACCGGCTGTGGAGTGTTCGGATACAGTCTGATATCAGAAGTGCGTCTAAGTATTTTGAGCCACCGCCCGAGGCACCGTCTCGGTCCAAGCGGGCCTCAGCGCCTCCCGATCGCCATCTTGTGAGAGGTTGCTGGTCTGCGGCGTTGCATCTTATCTGCACCGGGATTCGCCACTTCGACCGAACTTTATGTGGGGTCGCTTATTCCGGTTTACCGCACCACCGTCGACGCCCACCGACCGTGCTCTCGTTCTCACGGGACTCTGTGGATCGATTGTGCGATCCGATCAGCGGGACAGCGGGTCCTGCGCGGTGAGAACTGGTGTGTGAAGTGTTGAATACACCGGAATCGCTCGATAGTCAGGCATCTCTCAGCTTTAAAATTCGTCTCTCGAACCACCCGGTTCGGGGGTTTCAGGCTCTGTGCCGACTCCAGCACGCGCCGACAGAGCAGCTCTGTCGCCTCAAGAGTAACTGCGCGCCGTCTCGGCGGTGAGTCACGGAGCACCCGTAGAGACCCGACAGTCCGGTCGAAGAACGACAGGCCGACAGCAGTCCTCTCCTCCCCTCAGCACCCGTCCGAACCCGACCGGAAATCACAGCACCTCAACCCCGTGTGCAGTGCGTGTCGCCGGGTTCAGCACGGTGTGTGACCGCGTGGCCTCCCCCGGGGTTCGAGACAGGTGGATACTCTCCACCAGCGGAGCAGGGTCCGGGTAACCGCACGATAGCAGTGCAGTGTGACCTGCTGTCTCGGCCTCCCTGTTCAGGAATCTTTGACGAAGGATAGACGACCGACACAGCGGACGCGTCTGTGATGCTCTGAATCTGGGTCGACTAGTTGAGAGGTCCCTCGTCGAGTCAACCGCGGGGCTGTGAGTTCATGCGGTGCGCAGGGTGTGCGGTCACAGCAGTCTCCGGACATCATCCGACACTGATCCGCTGACCCCGCCAGAGAGGTCGGTATCGTCGAGAGCCCCGGAATCGTCATCGACAGGGATTGTTGTGCTGATTCACCGGTGACCATCCGGCGCCGAGTGACCGAGACCGGAACGGCCTGTGGTGATCGGTATCCGCGCGAACCTGTGATACCGGCAGAACGGACTGTCGCAGCACCTCGACGAGAGTCCCTCCCGTTTCACTGCTGTTTGCATATTTAACTGTTCGCTGTTCTGTCTGAATGTACTCCCGAACGCGGTTCAGACGACAGCGACCCGTCTATAAATCGTATAACGCTATATATTCTGACCCAGGCGACGCAGGAGGCAGCGACGACTGTGTGTCGACCGTGGGGGAACTACGGACCTATCGAATCAGGGTTGCTGTCGACACATCCGGCTTCGGGGCTCCAGCTTCGACAAACCGTCACCGTCTGAACTGTTGCCGAGTTCGACTGGCCGACGACAGGTCTATACAACAGCCTCCCGAGCAAACGCGTATGAGTGAACTCGCAGATATCGACACCGTCGGTGTCGTCGGGGCCGGAACGATGGGGAGCGGTATCGCACAGGTCGCGGCAACTGCCGGGTACGACGTGATTATGCGGGACCTAAACTCCAAGTACGTCAGGCAGGGGATGGAGTCGATAGAGTCGGGGCTGGGGCGCGACGACGGCCTCGACGCCACCGAGACAGAGGCCGCCCGCGGGCGTGTCAGCGGCACGACCGAGATAGACGACCTCGCGGGCGCGGACGTGGTCATCGAGGCGGCAGTCGAGGACCTCGAGGTGAAGCAGGACATCTTCGACGACCTCGACCGGGTGTGCGGGGACACGGTCCCGCTCGCGTCGAACACGAGCACACTCTCGATCACCTCGATTGCGGCGGCAACCGACCGTCCGGAGCAGGTGGTCGGTATCCACTTCATGAACCCCGTACCGGTGATGCCGGGGGTGGAGGTGGTGGTCGGCGAGCACACGACAGATGAGACGGTGGCACTCGCACACGCCCTCGCGGAGGACCTCGGAAAGACAACCTGGGAGTCGGCGGACAAGCCCGGGTTCGTCGTCAACCGCGTGCTGATGCCCTGGGTGAACGAGGGCATCCGCGCCTACGACGAGGGGGTCGCCACGAAGGCGGACATCGACACGGGGCTGAAACTCGGGACGAACGTCCCGATGGGACCGCTCGAACTCGCGGATCATATCGGACTGGATGTTGTGCTCCACGCGAGCGAGACACTCCACGAGGAACTGGGCGACCGGTACAGACCTGCCTACCTGCTCAAGCGGAAGGTCGAGGCGGGTGACCTCGGAAAGAAGACCGGCCGCGGGTTCTACGAGTACGAGGGGTGAGTTACGGGGTTAGTCGGCGGCCTCGGGCTGGTTCTCCGGGGCGAACCGGTCGCCGCCCGCGAGCAGGAGCAAGGCGAGCAACCCGGCAACAACGGCGAACCCCGCGAGCACGAGGAAAAACGCCGCGAGCGTGTACCCGCCGAGCACGAACCCGCCGACCGCGACGCTGGTTGCGCCGATACCGAACTCCGCGAGGAACGTGTACCCGTAGGAGAGACCGCGGGTGTCGGCCGGTGTGTACAGGGCGACCGCAACCTGGTAGAACGGCTGAATCGCGAACAGGAAGAACCCGAGCAGACCACAGAGCACGAGCAGGGGGGCGAGACCGAGCGCCGCAACCGGGACGAACGCGACCACCAGCACGGCGAGTAGCCCGAAGATGACCAGCAGACCGCGCTCGACGGCAACCCGCTCGGTGAGCCGTCCACCGACGTACTGGCCGACGATACCGACCACGAGCAGGCCGACGAAGACGTAATCGCCGGGTTCGATGCCCTCGATGCCGGCCAGACCGCCGGCGGTGACGGTCTCGATTGCGTCGAGGTCCTGGAGTATCTCGGGCAGATAGGTCAGCACACCCCGGTAGAACAGCCCCTCGAAGGCGACGAGCGCGAACACCACGACGAACGCACTCGCGAACAGTTGGCGACTGTTCGTGAGCATCGTCGGCACGGAGAGCGGCGTGCCGGCACCGGCCTCGGCGTCGTCGGTCGCCGCTGTCGGGTCGAACTCGACGCGCCAGGCGTACGCGAGCGCGACCAGTCCGGGCAGGGCCACCAGCACGGCGACGACCGACCAGTCGAGGAAGATCAGGAGTGTCGCTGTCGTGAACGGCCCGAGCGCGAGACCGATGTTGCCGGCCATCCCGTGGTAGGCAAACACCGTCCCGCGGTTGTTCGCGCCGGTGGAGATGAGTGAGTTTCCTGCCGGGTGGTAGACGCTGGCCGCTGCGCCCCACAGCAGGAGTGCGGCGGCGATTGTCGGCATCGAGTTCGCTGTCGCGAGCAGGAGAAAGGAACCGGCCATGCCGGCGAAGCAGGCGAGCACGACACGCCGTGGCCCGTAGCGGTCTGCGAGCATCCCGCCCGGGAGTGCACCCAGTCCGAACGGCGCGTAGCCGAGCGCGACCACCAGCCCGCGGAGCACCAGCGAGGCGTCGAACGCACTCCCCCAGGCGACCAGAAAGATCGGTATCGACATCTCGAACCAGTGGACCAGCCCGTGACCCAGCATCGTGAACGCCGCTATCGAGCGGTCGTTGCCGTCCATCTATCCCCACACAGCAGACCTGACCACTTATTCCTCGCGGACCCGCCCGTGACTGCGAGAACCTGGACCCGAGCCCAGACCGGGCTCTGGCCCCGGCCAGTCCGGTGGTGGTGTCTCTTGTCCCCGGCCAGACCAGAGTCCGAACACAACTCTACCCCCGACCGGTCTGGTGGCAGTGTCGGAGGGTTTGCTCGACGCCGGATAGAGCTCTGTCGCGTTCGACACGGCCTGCGACCGGAGTTGCTCCCGGAGACACGCTCCGACAAATCTATCTGTGTTCAAATGTCCAACAGTATATGTGATGACAGACGCGATAGAGGCGGAGGGGCTGACAAAGCGATTCGGGGACGTCGTCGCGGTCGCGGACGTGGACCTGTCTGTGTCGTCCGGGACAGTCTACGGGTTCGTCGGTCCAAACGGGGCAGGAAAGACGACGACGCTGCAGTTGCTCGCCGGGTTGTTGGACGCCGACGGGGGGAGTGCCCGCATCGACGGAACCGACACCACCCAGCGGCGAGAGCTGACGGACGTGCTCGGATACCTCCCCGCTGAGGCACCGCTGTACGACGAGCTGACGGGGCGAGAGCAGCTCCGGTACGCCGCGCAGTTCCGGCAACTCGACGACAGCGGGGTCGACGAGGCGCTCGAACGGTACGGTCTGGTCGACGCGGCGGACCGGCGCATCGACGGGTACTCGACGGGGATGCGCCGGCGACTCGGGCTGGCACAGGCGACACTCCACGACCCGGCGGTGCTGTTGCTTGACGAGCCGCTGAACGGGCTCGACCCGCAGGCGACCCGGACTGTCACGGACCTGGTCGCAACCGTTAGTGACGATGGAACGGCAGTGCTCGTCTCGTCACACGACCTCGCGACGATAGAGGAGATCTGTGACCGGGTCGGTATAATCGCCGACGGCCGGCTCGTCGCGGAGGACAAACCCGACGAACTGGCCGGTGGCGTCGACGACAGGGCAGACCTGGAAGCCGCGGTAATCGAGTTGACCGACGGATGAATCGCACGGCACTCGCGGACAGTCTCCTCGTCGCACGGCTGTACCTGCTCCGTGGCTGGCGGCGTGCAATCGCCAACCCGCGCACACTCGCACTCAAGGCCGGTGTCCTCGTCGCGCTCTGGCTGTTCGTCGTCACGGGCGATGCCCGGACGCTCCCCTCCGAGGTCGAACCGGAACGGTTCAAAGAGATGATGCGGGGCGCCGCGGCCGGACTCTGGCTCGCTTTCGTCGCGGTTGCGGCTCTCAGCACACCAACGGCGGCGCGCTCGGTCCAGGGGAGCTCCTTTCTGCTCCGGTCTGCCGGTCTCCGCCCGACGCTGTGGGGGACGATGCTCGGCAAGTACGCCCGGCGGGTCGCTATCTTCGGCGCGTTCGTGGTCGCAACGGCGTTTGTCCTCGCCTGGGGGTTCGATGTCCCGACCCGCAACCCGCTCACCTTCGTCGCGTTGCTCGTGTTCTTCCTGACAGCTGAACTCACCGGGATGGCGGTCCGTCTCGGTGTCGCGGCGACGGGTGTCCAACTCGGAGATACCGGGCGTGTCCTGTTCGGAGGTGTCGGGGTTATCGTGCTGTCGGTGGGTGTCGGATACCCCGAGGAGTCCATCGCACTGCTGTCACATCTGCCGGTTGCCGCGTTCGGTGAGGCGTTCATAATGGGTATTCCGGAGGTGGCGGCAGACGAGACACTGGTCGTCTGGGCGACCGCCGGCGGTGTTGTCGGGTCGCTCGTGCTCGCCGTGGTGATCGAGCAGTTTGCCCTCCGGAGCTGGTTCACCGGTGGCAGTCGCGAGCGGGCGGGCGCAGAGCGCACCCGTGTCGACGACCTGCTCGGCCGTCTCGGTATTACTGGTCCGACACGTGCCGTTGCCTGGCGGCTCTGGCTCCAGTCCCGGCGACGGCCGCTCGTGCTCGGCCTGCTCGCGGTACCCGCGCTGGTCGTCGGTCTCGCTCTCGTCGAACCCGGGGGAACCGATATCCCCCTCTTCCCGCTGTCTATCGGTCTCTACGCTGTCTGGATGGCAACCGTCAGTGTCGGGCTCAATCCGCTCTCCTCCGAGGACGAGACACTCACACACCTGCTCTCGGCCCCGGGGCGCGATATTGTCCGTGGCTACGCGCTGACGACGGTCTGTCTCGGTATCCCTGTCACCGTCGCGGCGGTGTCACTCGCCGGGGTCCTCGTCGGACCGCTGTGGCTGACGGTGCCGGCACTCCTCGTCAGCGTCGCTGTCCTGCTCGGTGTCGTCCCCGGGGCTATCGCGATCGGACTCATTATGCCCCGCGTCGGTGCGCTCGAGCAGTCGGTCGACGGACCGATAACACCGAGCAAGTTCGCCATCGGGGTCCACTCTGTGCTTCTCGGCCTGCTCGTGGCCCCGGCAACCCTCGTCATCACGTTCGCCGGTCGGGTCCCACCGGTTGCCGTCTACGCCGGCAGCGGTGTGACCATCCTCGCCGCGCTGCTCACCGGGACTGTCGCTCTGAACCTCGCTGCCAACCGTCTCGACGGCATGACACTCGGCTGAGTGTGGGCACCGACTGTCGAGTGGGGCCTGAGGTGTCTATGTTTCTCCCAGGACTGCTCGAGTTCGCTCGCGGCGGTTGCCGTCTGTTCTTTTTTTGTTCGGGCCTCGCGATGTGCAGGACCGGCTCTAAACCGGCGGAAAACCTCCTGTTCGGGCCTGCGGCCATGCGCGGACTGTGACCTACAGATGTCAGATCGGTCCTGCTCTCACACCAGACCGCTCGCTCCGCTCGCGGTTCTCGGTTCAGTGCGCGAGACCGGATTTGAACCGGCGGACCCCTACGGGACAGCGTCCTAAGCGCTGCACCTTTGGCCTGGCTCGGTCACCCGCGCGCAAACGTCTCTTGCACAACGGCTATAAAGAGCGCTTCGTTCCCGGACCGGGTTTTATATCGTTCCGTGAGTATGTGTGTGTATGTATCGGGCGCGTGACGAGCGTGACAACGCGGAGTGGCTGACCGACCTCGAAACGGCAGCGGACCGACTCGACCTCGGCACAGATGCCCGGTCGTGTGCACGCGATGTCTTTCTCTCGGGGGTCCCACAGCAGGACCGCTCGAAACCCGCCACCGTGGCCGCAGCCCTGTACGTCGGTACGCTGGTGGCCGGTGACCAGCGCTCACAGGGCAACGTGGCCGACGCCGTCGGTGTCTCCCGACTTGCCGTCCAGCAGCGCTGGAAAGACCTACTCGAGAGCGCCGGACTCGACGCCCCGGAGTGGTAACCCGAACGACAAACACCGGTCCACAGTAACCGACGACACGACACCCCAAGTCCGGACGGCGGGATGCTACCGTTCGACGTCGGCCATCCAGCCATCGCGTTCGGGCGTGAGTGTGCCGTGTTCGTCCACCTCGCCACGGACGATACGCGTCGAGGAGAGCAGCTCGTCGTCCTCGGCGTAGACGTGCTCGACCACCGCCAGTTGCAGCGGTTCATTGCCCTGTTTGCGACGGAGCTCGTTTATTCGCTTGCCTCCCGTTTTCGTCTCCGGCGAGACCACCAGCACATCGAAGACCGGTTCCGTCGCGATGCCGGTCGGCGACTCGAGTTTCCGAACAGTAAACTCACAGTCGTACTCCTCGGCGAACTGTTCCAGTTCACCCGTTAGTTCCGTCTGACGTACCTGGTACGGACGCACTGGGCGGTCCTCTGCGCGGGTCCGGGGTGCAAGCTCGTCGCTAGTGAGTCCGACTGTCACGTTCCCGAGTTCGAACGCACGCTCGAACAGCGCGCGGTGACCATCGTGAACCGGGTCGAAGGTCCCGCCCAGTGCGACATCCATGTCCGTCGTGATGGTGTGCCTGCTGTTATGGATTGCGGTACAGGCTCACACAGTGCGGTCTGTTACGACTCATCGGAGTCGTCGTGGGTATCGTGTCCGTCACTGGTCCCGGTGCTCATCCCGTCGGTGACACTGTCGTCGTGTTCCTCGCGGACCGTGATCGTCACCGGTTCGTCGGAGCTCTCCGACTCGTCTCCGTCGCGGTACTCCTCAAAGCTGAACACGGTGTTCAACTGTTCCTGAACGTCGCCGACTATCTCCGCGACGAGCTCACTCGGCGGGAGCGCGCTGTACTCGTAGGGGTCGTTACCAGCAGCCTGGCTCTCGCGTTTGGTGCGTGTCACGTTGCCTTCCTCGTGAAGGTCGGCGAGCACCTCGTCGACCGTGCTCGGGTACAGACCCGTTCCCTCTGCTACCTCGTTGCTGGTGCTGTCCGGATTCTGGCAGAGATGCACGTAGATGCGGGCTCGTGTATCGGTGTCGAGTACCCACGACAGCAGGTCGATGATGTTCTCGTCGAACTGCTCTCGTGCTCTGTCTGCCTCCTGTTCGAGTCGCTCCCGCACGTCGGGTCCACTGTCGGTCTCGGTTCCGTCAGAGTCGGCCGTCTCTCCCTCACCGTCTGAAGTATCATCAGCAGACATGTTCTATCCTGAGCAAAGCGATTGCCTGATAAAAATCTTGCCTCAGTGGTTCGCAGTGCGGGACGGTCGGCACGCTCAGGGTGTAGTCATCACACTCAGGATGCAGTCGGCACGCTCAGGATGCAGTCGGCACGCTCAGGATGCAGTCGGCACGCTCAGGATGCAGTCGGCACGCTCAGGATGCAGTCGGCACGCTCATTACGCGCCGCCCACGAAAACAGATATGGACGGGTTGGACGGACTGCGGTTGCGCGACCGGGCTGTGGTCCTCGAGGACGTGCTGGTGCTCGCGGACCTGCACGTCGGGAAGGCGGCGGCGTCGAACGTCGAGGTTCCCGTCGGAGCGGGGACCGACATGGTCGACCGGGTCGCGACACTGTGTGAGCGGTTCGACCCCCGGGCGGTGGTCGTCGCAGGCGACCTGTTGCACTCGTTCAACACGGTCCCGCGACTCATCGAGGAGACCCTCGACGGGTTCCGGGAGGCAACCCGCGGGGTCGACGCGGAGGTGGTGGTCACACCGGGGAACCACGACACCATGCTCGATGTGGTCTGGGGTGGGACGACAACAGGGGAGTACCGCGTCGGTGACACGGTAATCTGTCACGGCCACGTCGAACCCGACGCCGAGGCGGACCGCTACATCGTCGGTCACGACCATCCCACGATCACAATCGAGGGCCACACCCGGCCGTGCTATCTCGCCGGCGAGGCTGTCTACCGGGGCGCCGACCTGTTGATGCTTCCGTCGTTCAACCGTCTCGTCAGCGGTGTCGAGGTAAACGAGATGTCCGCGACCGACTTTCTCTCCCCGATGATCCGGGATGCGGACGCGCTCGCCCCGGTCGTACGCGACACGAACCGCGACGAGACGCTCGCGTTCCCGCCACTCGGTGCGTTCCGGCAGCATCTGTGACGGGACACGGTCTGGTCGGTGAAACAAAACAAACCACCGGCCTCTGGCAACTCCTCCGGACGACAGGCGCTGACCGTGCCTCCAAACCTGTGTGCGTCCGCCGAAGACACCAACTCCAGCGTGTCGGTGCACAGCTCTGCCGAGTTCGGATTCAGCGTTCACCGCAGAAGCTAACTTCTGGGCGGGGTAAGAGGAGGTATGAGCGAACTCCGCGACCCGGCAGAGACGGCAGTGAATCAGTGTCTGGATCTCGAGGCCGGCGAGTCGTTTGCCGTTGTCACCGACAGGAAACGCGAGCACATCGCCGAGGCGCTGTACGAGGTGGCGGGTGAGGTCACGGACGACGTGACGTTGGTCCGGTACCCGGTGGGTGAACAACACGGTGCCGAACCGCCCGAACCTGTTGCGGCCGCGATGGCCGGCGCCGATGTCGTCCTCGCACCGACCACAAAGAGTCTGAGTCACACCACCGCCCGCGCAGACGCGACCGGTGGTGGCACGCGTGCCGCAACCCTGCCCGGTATCACCGAGGCGGTGTTCGCCACCGGACTCGACGCCGACTACAGCCACATCGCCGCGGCCTGCGAGGCTGTGCTCGAACAGGTTGCCGGCGCCGACGAGCTCCGTGTCACCTCCCCCCAGGGAACGGACATCACGCTCGAACCCGGTTCTCGTGAGTGGATTCCCGACACCGGAGTCGTCCACGAACCCGGCGACTTCTCGAATCTCCCGGCCGGCGAGGTGTTCGTCAGCCCCGAAACCGCGAATGGCCGGGTTGTCGTCGACGGGACGATGCGGCCACACGGTCGACTCAACGGCGACCAGGTGGCGTTTACTGTCGAGGATGGCCACGTCACCAGCATCGAGGACGAGAGTGTCCGCGCGGAACTCGAGGCTGCGGCGGCAACGGCCGGCGAGGATGTCTACAATCTCGCAGAGTTAGGTATCGGCACGAACGTCGCCGTGACCGAACTCGTCGGGTCGGTGCTGCTCGACGAGAAGGCTGGCGGGACCGTCCACCTCGCAATCGGTGACAGCCACGCAATCGGCGGCGATGTCTCCGTTCCTATTCACCTCGACGGCATTCTCACGGAGCCGACTGTCTACGCCGACGGGACCGAACTCGACCTGCCGCGTGCCTGACCCACCGTGACTGTCGTGGCCTGTCTCCGTCTGCCCGGCACAGACTCCCCGTCGCTGTCGTGACCCGGTTCTCGTGTGGCGGACACGCGTCTCGACCAGGCAACCGAACGGATAGTTGGGTTAATATGCGTTCTGGGTGAATAAAAGTCAGATGAACAAGAGTCCGCGCAAGACAATCGGGGGCATCACGCTGTCGATGTTCGGTATCGGGGTGGGGATAGCACTCGTCGCGGTGCTGAGCGGTGCGTGGATCAGTGCGACGATCGTCCCGGAACTCGGGGCCGCCGAGGAGGAAGTTGTCACGTCGTACACGCCGCTCGCCTTTCTGTCGGTCACCGCACTGGGGGCGCCGATTGTCGCCGGCATTGTCGGTCTGACGAGATCAGAGGCCTCCGAGACGACCCGGGACGCCGCTGTCATCGGAGTCGCGTGTCTCGTCGGGGCGACGCTGATGGTGCTCGTCGCCGGTGTCGGTATCGCGTTCTCCGAACCGACCGGACCACAGGAGGTCGACAACGGAAACTCGAGCGATGGGGGCGAGAACAGTGACAACGCTAGCTCGGATCAGCCGACCGTACTGGACATCGTCGGGTTGGCAGGGCTGTGTGGGGTCGGTGCACTCGTCTCCGGGTTCGTGACCGCGCGGTTCGGTGGCTAAGGTCCGACCGTTGCTCACTCACCCGTCTCGCCGTCGCCGCTTGTGACTCGCGCGTACAGTCCGGCGAGAGCAATAATAAACACACCCGCGAGTCCGAGAAAGCCAACCCCCTGGCCGAGCGTCGCGATGAGTGTTCCGCTGGCTCCGGTTTCGACCGTTTCGCCGTTGCCGTTCTCACCGGACTGGTCCTGTCGGCCCCCGTTCGGCTGCTCGCCGGGGTCGTAGTCGGCCTCGAACTCCAGTTCCACGTAGTTCTGCCCCCGCTCGGGCGACGGTAGACGCAGTGTCGAGTCGGCGAGACTGTCACCGGTCTGGTCATCTACCCGGAAGTCGTTGCTGACGAACGTCACCTCGGCGAACGTGTCGTTCGTCTCCCGGTAGCTTCCGAGGTCGGTCATCTCGCCGCTCTCTCCGGTGGTCATCGTCATATTGAACTCGAACGCTGTGTCCTCGTCACCCTCGATGACGATGCGGTATGTCGCTGTCGCGGTCAGGAGCCCGGTCTCGCGGTCGACCTGACCCTGAAGACCGCCGATGACCTCGACTCTGCCCTCCAGCCCCTCCTGTACGATCGTCGGGAACTCCGTTCGTACCGACTCCCAGGTCCCCTCCGCCTCGTCTATGACACCCCAGATGCGTATCGGGTCCTCGCCGGCGTTCTTGTCGGGGAACTCTAACCCCTGTCCCTCGGCGTTTGCGAGCGTGTCGTAGCCGTAGGTCATGTACCCGCCGGTGCTCGTGACCAGGAAGTCGGCTTCCCCGACCGACTCGTCGACGATGACACGCTCTGTTGTTGTCTGCCCGCCGACCTCGGCCGTTGCCTCGTACTCGCCGGCGTCCGCCTCGGCGGTCTGCCACTCCAGGCTGAGCTCGGTTTCCTCGCCGGGACCCAGTTCGACCGACTCCGTGACCGGGTCGACGACATCGTCTCCGGTGCCGGTGAGCGAGACCGTCACCGCACGTGCACCCGTGATATCGTCGCTGTTACGGACGGTTGCGGTGACGGTGGCGGTGTCGCCCGGCACGACATCACCGGCGCTCACGTCAACGGTGAACTCGGGACCCTCGACAACGACATCGGCCTGTTCGGTCCTCTCGGAGACCGTCACCGTGGCCTCGTAGACCCCCTCGTCGCCGGTGCCCGTCTCCCACCCGAGAGACACCGTCCCGACCTGCGCGGGGCCGAGTGTGACCGACTCGGTGACCGACTCGTCGCCGACCGAGACCGTTACCGGCTCCGTTCCACCGGCGACACCGACGTTCTGGACGAACGCGGTTACCTCGATACGCTCCCCAACGGTCGCGTCGTTCCTCACGAGGGTCACGGGGGCGAACTCAGGGTTCGCGGGGTCGAGTTCGATGTCTCCCGTCGACACCGTGTCGACCTCGACGAGCACCGACCGACTTGTGTCGGTGAACCCTTTGGCGCTGACCGCGAGTTCACGCGTGCCGGTTTCGACCCCGAGTTCGTACGAGCCGTCGGCACCGGTCGTGAGCTGTCGGTCTCCGACCCTAACGGTCGCCCCCTCTACCGGGTCGCCGTCCACCGACTCGACCGTCCCGGCAACGGTACCGGTCTCGACCGGGGCGAGTTCGACATCGACTGTCGCTGTCTCGCCGGCAACGACGGTGGCCGACTCGGATACCCCGTCGAACCCGAACCGCTCGACAGTCACCTCGCCCGTGCCGGCCGGCGCGTCGAACTCGTAGGAGCCGTCGGCACCGGTTGTGGTCTGCTGGCCCCCGAGGCTGACGGTCGCCCCCTCGACTGCACCCCCCTCAGTGGACTCGACGACCCCGGTGACACCCCCGGTCTCGGTGTCGAACGACATCTCGAGTGTGAGCGAAAACCAGTTGATGCCGGGCTCCGGAGCGGGCAGACCGACGAACCCGTCGATTATCGTGTTCCCAGTTTCCTCCGGGACGGTGAACTCGTTTCCGACGAGGGTCACGGTCGCGCTGTCGGTGTCTAGGCCCTCCGTCTCACCCCGCATCTCACCGCTCGTCCCGGTGGTGAGGTTCGCTCGAACGGGGACTGTCGCGTTTGCATCCGGAACGAGTATCTCGAGCGCCGCGTCGACGGTCATCTCGCCGGTCTCGCGGTCGATTGTCCCCTCGAACGGCCGGGGTGCCTCGAGACGTATCTGTACCGGGAACCCGAGCTGTTCCTCGCCGAGGTCGGGAAACGACACCTCCGTCGAGCGCCAGGTCCCGTTCCCGAAGAGCTCGGCATCGAGCGAGATCGGCTGCTCCACCTCGTCGGGTGTTGGGAACGTTATCGGGTCGTCCGGACTGTCGGTGTCGATGGCGACGAACCCGTCTGTGCCTGTCGCGTTGAACGTTGCCACCGGGTCGTCACCCCCCTGGGCGGCTGCGATCTGTCCGATACCCGCTCCGCTCGCTACTACCGCCGAGACCAGTAGTGTCAGGAACAGCACCACATCTCGTCGCCCCACCCCCCAACTCTGTGGCCGTACCGTGTCTGTTCCCGACATGGCTCTCCGCTCAGAACTCGTGCTGTCATGCGCGGTACCGGTGTATAAGTATGTTGGCTCCGCCCCGGCGGTGGTCGCCCTGTATCGCCTGCCGGGGTTGAGCGGATGCTCTGACCTCGGCCGAGACCGAGCGGATGGCCCGTCTCCGAAGTCCAGCCGTGTTTGTGTGTCGCCCGCCAGGAACATACGGGTAGCTCCGGTAATCGCCTAACGGACGTTTATATCCGATAACGGGACCAGAGGGAGCCATGCCAACGAACATGTGGCGCGACGACCGTGCGATAGAGGGGCTCCCGATCCGACTCGTGGTTGCGCTCGTGGTCGGTATCGCGTGTCTCGCAGTCATGATGAACGTCATCGGCGGACTGAACACGTTCGGGTCGACCGAACTCGGTACCGACCCCACCCCGGAGGTGATCGCGGAGGGGAACACCACCGATGTCGAGGTGTCGGTGCTGGGCGCCAGCGGTGACCCGGTCCAGAACGCGACGGTGGTAGCGACCGGCGACAGTGCGCAGTTGAACGAGGGTGTCCAGACAGCCAGAACAGACAAAAACGGAACGGCGGTTTTCGATGGGTTCGAGGCGGAGCTCCAGCCGAACCAGGACCAGGGAACCGTCACACTCGAGATCAGACCGCCGAGTGACGGTGACTACACCGACGACCGCGAGAACACCGGCATTCTGGTGCTCGGGAGCTAGTCCCAGTCGATCCAGTCGAGTTCCCAGCCCCGTCGACGCTGTTCGGCCTGGCGGGCGCGTTCACGCTCCTCGCGGCGGGTCCGGTTACGCTCGACAGTGTCGTCTCGCTCACCCTCGACCAGCATCGGTTCGAACGCACACCCACCGAGTGGTGTCGTGCTCCCGTCGGCCTCAACAACGGTGATCGACTGCT
>KE356579.1:1802218-1802959 GCA_000416085.1 halophilic archaeon J07HX64
ATCGCGTCGATGCGCGCGTTGTCCTCGTCGTCGAGTGAGAGCGACAGACTCTCCCAGTTGTCCCGGATGTGTGCCTCGCTCGTGGCCTTTGGGATCGCGGTGATACCTCGCTCCCGGAGCCAGGCCAGTGCGACCTGTGGCGCTGTCGCGCCGTGTTTTTCGGCGATCTCACCCAGTGTGGGGTCCGAGAGCACCTCGCCGCGGGCGAGCGGCGAGTACGCCACCAGTTCGATGTCTGTCTCCGCGGCGTGTGTCGCCAGGTTATCCTGTGGGAGAAACGGGTGAACCTCGACCTGGTTGGCGAACACCGGTGTGTCGAGCACCGAACGGGCCTGTTCGACGTGGCTGGGTTCGAAGTTCGAGACACCGAGTCGCCGGGTTAGTCCCCGCTCGTGCAGGCGCTCGAGCGCCGGCAGTGTCTCCGAGGGGTCGTACTCGCGGGCCGGCCAGTGGACGTACAGCAGGTCGACGTAGTCGGTCCCGAGGCGGTCGAGACTCGCCTCCGTCGACTGTATCACGTTGTCCGCGCCGAGTTTGGATGTCCAAACCTTCGTCGCGAGAAAGATGTCATCCCGCGGAACGTCGGCCGCCGCGAGTCCGTCCCCGACAGCCTGCTCATTACGGTAGATCTGTGCGGTGTCGATGTGCCGGTAGCCCATCTCCAGGGCTGTCCGGACACTCTCTGCACACTGGTCACTGTCGTCGTTCTCCCAGGTGCCGAGCCCCAGCATCGGCATCCCA
>KE356579.1:1805254-1808613 GCA_000416085.1 halophilic archaeon J07HX64
CCACGATTGACGGTCGGGACAGGCCGTATCTGGGCCAGGTCAGGGGCTAACCCCGACTGTTGTTCCGGCGCATATCACAGGACAGCGGTCGAATCAGGGGTACATTTATATACTATTGCATACAGAGTCCAAACGGAGGGACAAAAGATGGCACAAAACGAGGAGCGGAACTTCGCACTCAGAACAACCGATGGGGAGGAGCCCGGGAGTGTGTTCACCGGGAAGACACCACGACAGGCAGCACTGAAAGCCGCACGGCGACTTGAGCCGGCAGCATCCGAGGAAAGGGCCGAAACCGAGGAGATCCGCCTTCGCGAGAAAGGTGAGCACAAGGTCCACGTGTACCAGGGCTGGGCCTGGGAGGAGGAGGCGCCCGAGGACAAACCGAACTGGATGCCCGAGGAGATAACAAAGGGAAACGTCGAGAAGCAGGGTGTCACGCACATCGAAGAGATCTGAGTTGGGGTTTTCTCCGTTATCCGGTCGGTGATACCGACGTGACGATTCGGGTAGTCACTCGTACATTCTCCGGCCGAGAGCGGTCGTCAGGAGTCCAGCACCGTCTCGGGGCGGAGCCGCGACAGCCGCATCGCGTTGCCGGTGACACCGAGGCTCATCCCCATATCACCGACCAGTACCGCGACTGCGACGCTGACATACCCAAACGGCACCCCGACCGCGAGCAGGAGTTTCACCCCGAGACTGCTCCAGATGTTCTGTCGGATGACACCACCCGCCCGCCCGGCCAGCGCGTGTAGATACGGCACCGTCCCGAGGTCGTCACCCATCAGCGCGATGTCCGCGGTCTCGATTGCGGTATCCGTGCCGGCCGCACCCATCGCCACGCCGACCGATGCCGTCGCCAACGCCGGTGCGTCGTTGACACCGTCCCCGACCATCGCGACCGACCCGTGCTCGCGTTCGAGCTCCTCGACGGCCGCCACCTTCTCCTCGGGGAGCAGTTCGGCACGGTACTCGTCGATACCGAGCTGGTCGGCTACTGCCCGCGCAGTCCCCTCGTTGTCACCGGTGAGCATCACCAGCGGCCCGACGCCGAGACGGTGCAGCGCGTCGATCGCCTGGCTTGGCCTCCGACCTGACCTCGTCCGCGATGCCGAGGATGCCGACCACCGACGAGTCGGTCCCGACCAGGATAACTGTCTTTCCCTCGCGCTGGAGACGCTCGACCGTCTCGCGCTCTGTCTGTGACAGACCGTCGGGGACCGCGTCGCCGTCACCGTCGTCGGTACCGAACAGCGCCGGCTTGCCGGCGTAACAGGTCCGACCGTCGACCTCGGCGCGCACCCCGCGCCCGGTGAGCGTCTCGAATCCCGAGGCCTCGTACGGTTCCAGGCCGGCCTCCTCAACCCGGGCGAGGACGGCGTCGGCGATCGGGTGTTCGCTCCTGCGCTCGAGCGCGCCGGCGTTCCGGAGCAGTTCCGACTCGTCGGTGTCCTCGACGGGAACAACGTCGGTCACGGTCAGGTCACCGCCAGTTAGTGTGCCCGTCTTGTCGAAGGCGATCACGTCGACCTGTCCCATCGCCTCCAGGTGGGTGCCGCCTTTCACGAGGACGCCGTTCCGTGCGGCGGCGGTGACACCCGAGGCAACGCTGACCGGTGTCGAGATGACAAACGCACAGGGGCAGGCGATGACGAGCAGTGTCAGCCCCCTGACGAACCAGGTCAGCCATCCCCCCGCGAACGTGTGGGTCAGCCCCCCGACCCCGAGGGTCACACCGCCGTCGATCAGAACCGGCGGCACCGCGGCGGTCAGCACCGCCAGCACGACCACCGCCGGCGTGTAATAAGTCGCAAACCGGTCGACGAACTGCTCGGTCTCGGTCGTGTCGGCCTGTGCCTCGCTCACCAGGTCGATGATGCGCGCGAGTGTCGTTCCGCCGGCGTCGGTTGTCGCCTCGAGTTCGAGATACCCCTCCTCGGCGAACGTGCCGGCGTACACCTCGTCACCTGCCCCCCTGTCGACGGGGACACTCTCGCCGGTGATAGGTGACTGGTCGACCGCACTCTCGCCTGCCCGGACCACACCGTCGACAGGTATCTTCTCACCCGGTCGCACGAGCACAGTGTCGCCGACCTCGACCGCCCCGACCGGGACCGTCTGCTCCTGTCCCTCTCGACGGACTGTCGCCTCCTCGGGCGCGAGTTCGAGCAGGTCCCGCAACGAGTCCCGGGTCTGGTCCATCGCGTACCGTTCGAGCAGTTCGGCCACGCTGAAAAGCACCGCCAGTGTCGCCGCCTCGACGTACAGACCGACCCCGGTTGCGGCGATTACCGCTGTCCCCATCAGGAGGTCGATATCGAGACTCCGCGCCCGTGCGGACTGAACGCCGCCCCGAGCAACCGGCGCACCGCTGGTCAGCACCGCCAGCAGGAACCCCACGTCCGCGAGTTCGAGCGCGAACGGTGTCCCGAGGCTGTAGTTCACCCCGGTGAGGAGGAACTCGAGTGTGAGTCCGGCGGTCAGCACGGCGGCCCCGACCCAGGCCGTGAGCGCGCGTCTACTCGTCCACACCGCCGACGCCGGCGCCACGTCGACACCACCGTCGGTTCCGCCGGTCACCTCGTAGCCCGCCCGCTCTATCGCCGTCGTCACGCTCTCTTCACTGGTCTGGTCGGTGTCGTAGCCGACGCTGACCACACCGGTTGTCGGTCGTGTATCCACCTCGCCAACACCCTCGACACCGGCGAGACTCTTCTCCACCTTCCCGGCACAGGACGGACAGTCCATCCCCGGCACCGAGAGCCTGAGTGCCCGCTCCCTGTCGCCGGCGTCTGCTGACTCCTCGGTCATCACCCCACACTACGGCTACGCCGGACATATGAATTTCTTGGAGTACTCCAAGTCCGCGTTCGGAACTGTCCAAGTCGGAGCGAGCCGTCGGCGGGGTGGGCGACCCGAGTCTCACCCTCCACAGGTGTCCGCGACGATACTGATCTTCGAGGGCTCCTCGTCGAAACTCCCGTCGAGGGGGCTGGGCTGGTACATCTGGTAGAGTTCGACCGACTCGACAGCCTCACCGTACCGCGCGGTGGCCTGCTCGCAGGCCCAGTCGATGTAGCTCAGCGAGATACGGCCGGTGACGCCGGTACCGGACCTGCGCACGGTCTGGAGATACTTTCGGTGGCGGAAGCTGTCGTACTCCGCGGCGGCGTCGGGCGGTCTGTCGAACGTGACGGTGCCACCGTCGAGTGCGTCGACGGTCGAGCCGTTCGACATCTCTGCCTGTGTGACGTACCAGCTGTACCCCTGGCTGGGGTCCGGTGCGTACAGCCCCCAGCTCTGCTGGTCGAGGTGGCTATCCTCGCCGGGGATGTCGTACTCGCCGAGGTCGACTG
>KE356579.1:1808761-1811646 GCA_000416085.1 halophilic archaeon J07HX64
CAGTCAAGGAACCGGTGTTCCAGCGGCGAGCGACCGACCGGGCCGAGCTGTGACGCACTCGGGAGCCGGTCGGTTAGTCGCTGTGGCACAAACCGGGCCAGCAGATCCCAGAACGGCGGTGTGAGATACGGGATCACCGACGCGGCGAGCACGTACGGGAACACACCGACCGACATTGTGACCCCCATCCCTGCGAATGCGCCCAGATACGCGAGTGCAGCCAGCGCGCGCAACCGCCCGACTGTTAGTAACAGGAACACCACACAGCCCGCCAGGAGTCCAATCCACATGTAGTTGAGAAGTGTCATCAGCCCGGGAAAGTCGGTGAGGACATCCCCGAGAAAGATACTCATCGTGTCGTTACGCATCGCGATCTCCAGTCCGTCACCGGTGTACCAGGTCTCACCTTTGTGTTTCTCGATGGCGTTCGCCACGAACACGGCGAGTGGCTGGGCCAGCAGGGCAGCCGTTCCGAAGCTGGCGACGGTCTTGCGGGCGGAGCCACGCCGGAGCGCGTCGACCGACCAGCGCTCGCCGATCGGCGCCACGAGCGCGACCAGCAACAGCACCCGCAGCAGGCGGTCTCCACCGTTCAGCACGGCCGGATTCCGCCCGTGAAGCGAGAACAGGAGCACCAGCGAGACGACCCCGACCAGTCGTGTCCGGTAGCCGACGATGAACGCCACCGCGAACAGTCCGGCCAGGACGAACAGCAGCTGCTGGAACCACAACTCCCCCGAGAGGAGGTGCAACGACCAGTCGTTGAACTGTGTGTAGCTCACCTCTGCTGTCGATAGCGGGTACACCCCGCTGTCGGTGTAGAACATCTCGAAGTACAGTGCACGGTACAGCAGGTCGCCGAGCAGTGTCAGGCCGAGCAGGATGCGGGCGGCGGCGAGTGCTCTGGTGTCGACCTCGAACCGGGCACGGACCCGGCGCCAGACCGGGTCGAGACGGCGCCTGAGACCGGCCGCTCGCGAGTGGAGGGAGGGAAATCGTGTACTCATCGGGCGACCACCACGGTGTTGAATGCACTCATCCTGAGAGGAAAATATATCTTGCGGTCGCCCTCACCGCCCGGTCGCCGCCCACTCCTCGCGGGAGATACTGTACCGGATCGAGTCGCGCGGCTCACCGTTCATCACGATATCGTTGCGGATGCGACCCTCCCGGTGCCCGCCGAACCGGTCGACGTACCGCTCGATTGCACGCTGTGAGTTGTCGTTTGCCGGGTCGTGCGAGACGGTCACGAGTTCGAGGTCGAGTCGGTCGAAGGCGAGTTTCAGCATCTGCCCGGCGCGCTCGCCGGAGTAGCCACGCCCCCAGAACGGCTTGCGCAGCCACGTGCCCAGACTGGTGCGTCTGCGCTCCCAGTCGGGGTGGATGCCGGCGACACCGGCAAACTCACCTGCCCGGTCACCCTCGCGGGGGCGGAGCGCGTACGTCGCACCCTCTCCCGCCTCGAAACTGTCGGCACACGCTCGCACCCACTCGGCGGCCTGTTTCGGGTGGTCGTACGGGTCCCAGGTGACGTGTCTCGTTATGTCCTCGATGTGCGGCGCATCCTGTCTGACGTGTTCGTACAGTTCGAGTGGGGCCAGCGTCTCCGGGGTGATCTGCTCGTAGCGCAACCGTTTGCTCTCCATCTCCGCAGGAAACAACGACATACGTTGCCGGTGGTTACTCGAGATAAAAAACAACACTGGTGCGGTGCTGTGGCAGAGACGCCTCGCTGGATGTGGTCCGGACCCCGGGGAGGCGGTGTCTCAGGGCGTCCAACCGGTCAGGCGCTCGTACACCTGTCGCCCGTCCTCGCGTGACAGTGACACCTCGCCGTCCTCGGGGAGCGGGAACAGCCACTCCGCGCCGTCGAAGCGGACGAGTTTGTGCTCGCCGGTCCGGGCAAAGGAGAGCGCCTCGCCCAGCAGTCGCCGGTCGTGGCGGAGTTCGTCCCCCCAGGTCAGCGCCGTCACGTCGACCATCGGCGTGTAGAACGCGCCGCGTGTGACCGCCTGACCTCGCCCCGAGGAAAGGGACTGCTCCGGGTAGGACTCGACACCGGTCTCGTCGAGCACTGTGTGGAACACTCGCCGGGTCTCGACCGGGTCGGTGACCCTGTCGGGACCACCGCCGGGGAACTGGACCGCGAGCGGCACCGAGACGACCGGTTCGAAGACGCTGTGCTGGTGACCGACCAGCCCGAACTCGCCGAGGTGTTCGCCGTGGTCGGAGACGACGACGACCAGTGACTCCTCGAGGACACCGGCGGTCGACAACCGGTCGAGAAGCGCCGCGAAACGGTCGTCGACTGTCCGGAGGTCCGCGTCGTAGAGCTGGCCCATTCGCTCGAACCCGCGCTCGTCCATCCCGGTGCCGAGCCTGTGTGCCCGCTCGTTCGTGACCACGGGGACGTCGGCCAGACTGTCGTCGACGAACCGGTCGACGTGCTCCGGGGCCGGCGAGCGAGGCAGGTGTGCGCCGAACAGGTTGACGAACATGAAAAACGGTGCCGACGCCGCGTCCAGCAGGTCACCGACACTGTCGACCAGACCGTCCCCCGGAGGCGAAGCCGGACTCGTCGCGGAGGAGGGTGGATTCGTCTCGGGCGAAGACGGACTCGTCGTGGAGGAAGCCGAACTCGTCGTAGAGGAGGGTGGACTCGTCGTGAGTGAGAGGGGACTCGTCGTGAGTCCCTCGCGGGCACGGCTGATACTGAGGAGACGCTCGAACCCGTACCGTACCGGACTGCTCGCGACCCGGTTCACGGCCGGGCCGAACAGGTCGACGAGTTGCCGCGGAGCCGTCCGCCCCGCCGGCGTCTCGAACACGTCGAACCCGCGGGCGAACCCTGTCAGAGGCCGGATGTACTGGTTGTTCGAGACGGC
>KE356579.1:1812428-1814817 GCA_000416085.1 halophilic archaeon J07HX64
GACTCATCGCGAACGACACGCGGGTCGACATCCTCCAGGCGCTGTGGAGCACCCGTCTAGAGGGTGAGCAGTGGGTGGCGTTCAGCAGCCTCCAAGATCGGGCAGGTGTCGAGGACGGCGGTCGGTTCAACTACCACCTCGGGAAACTCGTCCCAGAGTTCGTCCGCGAGGACGACGCCGAGTACGCGCTCACCCACGCCGGTGAGCAACTGATCGGCGACGCCGTCTCGGGGATGTACAGGCGGAACAAGGCGACTGCCCCGGGGTCGTACGGAAATCTTCGATTTCCGTGATGAACGTTGGACACCGTCCAACGAACCTGCGAGCGGGCGATACCCGCGAGCACCTGACGAGAGACGCAGTCTCTCGAACCACTTGACCCCGGGATTGAAGCCGACAGCTTTATACTGAATTAAACAGTATGATACAGTAGAAGTCAGATGGAATGTTACCCAAAGATGCGACAGCGGGGTGTCGTTACAATCCCAGAAGAAGTCCGAGATGGGCTTAATCTGGAAGAAGGCGACCAGTTGAAGCTCACTGTCGAAAAGCTCGACTAACAAGTATGAAACACACGCTTCGCTTCCGCACATACCTGTCCGACGACGTGGCTAGCGAAGCGTGGCGGCACATCGACATTCTCAGACAAATTCGCAATCACGCTATCCGAGACTACTACAACTCGGACTACAACGACCGACCATCTGCCTACGACCAGCACGACAAACTTACCGAGTGGACAGGCCGCTGGCCGACGTTTGCCGAACCATCACAACACGCTGCACAACAAGCTATTAGACAGATTCACAGCGATCTTAAGACGCTGCAAGAACGCCGAAACGAAGGCTACGACGTTGGGCGGTTGCAGTGGCAAGGCAAAGGCGAATTTCGGTCGGTGTCGTACAACCAATCCCGTCGCTGGAACGTGGATCACAACACGGGCGACGACCGATTCGTGCGACTCCGACTGGAAAAAATTGGCTGGTTCAATATCCGAGCAGAACGCGACGTGCCACCAGCAGATGGCATTGACGAGGTTATCCTCAAGCAAGAGACAACGGGCGAGTGGTACGTCTCACTCGTCACCACTGTGGAAGATACACCCGAGAAACCGCAACTCAGCGAGATTGAACCGGAAAACTGTGTGGGTGTTGACCTCGGCATCACCAGCTACATCCACACCACGGAGAATCTGTCTGTGGATACGCTTGACCTGTCCGAGGAGTACGACCGCTACGCACGCGAACAGCGGAAACTTGACAGGAAAGAACACGGCTCTGCCAACTGGGAGAAACAACGTCGAAAGGTGGCCCAAGCGAAACGAACAATCAAGCGGAAGGTGCGAGACTTCCAGCACAAACTCACAACGTGGCTGGTCACAGAATACGATGTTGTGGCCGTCGAAGACTTGGATGTGAAGCCGATGCTGGAAACCAGCCAGAACGCGAAAAACAAGCAAGACGCCGCGTGGGGGCGGTTTCTTGACCTGCTGGAATACAAAGCCGGCCTACACGGCACGCATCTTAAAAAAGTAAATCCAGAAGGAACGACCAAAGAGTGCGCCGTGTGTGGCGTGGAGACAGCCAAGCCAATCTGGGTGCGCGAGCATTCGTGTCCAGCGTGCGGCCATACCGAAGACCGCGACCTCAACGCGACAAAAAATATTCTCAATCGAGGTCTCCGACAATTAGGGGCGGGACGCTCCGAATCAACGCCTGTGCAGACTGCGCTCCCTACGTTCACGCCTCAGCGAGAGGCTGTGGATGCAAAGCGCGTCATTGAAGCAGGAAGCCCCAGAGCTTGACCCCGGGGTGAGTTCACCGAGCCGGACTGTGCCGGCACACTCCAGGCCCGGTACGCGGATGGACGGATGACCGTCGAGTGTGACACCTGCGACGTGGGCGCCGCCGTGTTCGTGCCACCGGTCGTCGTCGAGACACACGATATCGGGACGAACCCCGATGCCGTTCAGCGGTTCACCTTCACCAGGATGCAGCGGATCGTCCGCGGGTTTTGCCCGCTCTGTAGCGGTCCGTTCGACCGGGAGGTCCTCGGACCAATGGGGGAGTCCGACAACCAGCGGGTTGCTATCGCCCACACCTGTGAGGAGTGTGGGTACGTCGTGAAAACAACGGCTGTGGTGCTCTTGACAGACCATCCAGCGGTTGTTTCGATGCTGGACGACGCCGGTATCGACTACCGGGATATCGCGTTCTGGCGGCGTCCACAGGGTGTCGAGTATCGGGAACAGCTCCCGAGTGAGGAGCCCCTCCGATTGCGGTTATCGCCAGTGTCGAGGACGAGCGTCTCACACTCGTGATGGACGAGAGCCTCGAAGTCGTCGAGCGACATCGCGACGAGTCTGAGCCCCGGTTGGTGGTCTCTGGAG
>KE356579.1:1815871-1818244 GCA_000416085.1 halophilic archaeon J07HX64
GAGACGACCGACGATACCGGGGAGGGCACAGGGTGGTACACAAACGACCAGTGAGTGACTGACACTCCCTCATTGTGCACAGGGGGGTCAGGGCAACCGTGGGCCGCCCGACGACGGGATCCTCTCGCCGCGTGACGACAGCTACCGGGGTCTGTGACTCACCCAACCCCCGGTGTGTGTCCGGGTCTGTGACTCACCCAACCCCCGGTGTGTGTCCGGGTCTGTGACTCACCCGACCACCGGTGTGTGTCCGGGTCTGTGACTCACCCGACCACCGGTGTGTGTCCGAATCTGTGACTCACCCGACCCCCGGTGTGTGTCCGAATCTGTGACTCACCCGACCCCCGGTGTGTGTCCGAATCTGTGACTCACCCGACCCCCGGCGTGTGTCCGGGTCTGTGGGTGTCTGTACGGGCCGGCGGGAGCACAAACATTCAGGGGGGTCGCGACACAGTTGGGAGTATGGACCTGCCAGACAGGGTCATCGGCGGTGCGTACCGGTTCAACACGTGGGAGACACTCGAGTCGCTCGTCGACATCGGCAACCGCATGGCCGGGAGCGCCGGCGAACAGGCGGCGATGGAGACAGTCGCGGATGCGCTCCGGGAGGCGGGCGCACGCGATGTCGGTATCGAGGAGCTTCGAGTTTCCCGGCTGGGAGCGAGGCGACAGCGCGCTCTCGCTCCCCGACCGGCGCTACGGGGACACACACCAGGTAATCGCGCTGCCGGGCGGTCCAGCGGGTGAGGTGACGGCCCCGCTCGTCGATGTCGGGACCGGCACACCCGCGGAGTTCGAGGCCGCGGACCTCGAGGGCAAACTGGCACTCGTCTCGAGTGATACACCCGAGGACTACGGTCGCTGGATCCACCGCCGCGAGAAGTACAACTTCGCCATCGAGGCGGGCGCGGCGGGCTTTCTGTTCCGCAACCACGTGCCCGGTTGTCTCCCGCCGACCGGTGATATCGGCGGGCGCGACGGGCCGCGCTCGGTCCCCGGGATCGGTGTCTCGCGTGAACTGGGCGCGCGACTCGTCCGGCACTGTGCCCGCGAGGACCTGTCCGGGACACTCCAGGTCGACTGCCGGGCCGAACAGATGGAGTCGGGCAACGTCTCGGGTCGACTCGGTCCCGAAACCGACGAGATGGTGCTGGTGACCGCCCACCACGACGCCCACGACATCGCCGAGGGCGCGCGAGACAACGGGGCGGGTTGTGCGCTCGTCGTCGAACTCGCCCGGATGCTCGCCCACATCGAGGACGACCTGGATGTCGGGGTCCAGTTCATGACGTTCGGTGCCGAGGAGGTGGGGCTCCGCGGCTCCCGGCACCACGTCGAACACGCGGCGCTCGACCGGGTGCGGGCGGTGGTCAACTGCGACGCCATCGGTGGCTCGCGTGACCTGGCGGTGCACACGAACGGGTTCGACGGTCTTCCCGATCCGTTCGAGCGCGCCGCCAACAGTCTGGGTGTCCCGGTCAATATAAAACCGGCACTCGCGCCACACAGCGACCACTGGCCGTTCGTCCGCCGGGGTGTGCCAGGTGTGATGGCTGCCTCCGACGGGAGCGACGACCGCGGCTGGGGACACACCCACGGGGATACACTCGACAAACTCGACCGCCGGAACCTGCGCGAGGCGGCGGTACCGCTCGCCGCGGCCGTCCTCGACATCGCGACGGGTGAACCGCCCGCGACCCATGTCGACCCCGCGGAGATCGAGCGCCGCGCCGAACGGGAGGGGCAGGTGCTCGAAACCTGAGACTACCGGGACGAACTGTCAAGCGACTCGGGGTCGTACTCAACGAGGTCGGGAGCGATGCCTGCCAGATCGGTGGCATCCTCACCAAAGGATTCGGCGTATCGGACGAGCAACAACAACACCTGCTCGGGCCGTTCGACAGTGTATCCGGGACGGGAGAGCAGACCGGCGGTATCGAGCTGGGCGGCGTAGTTGCTGATTGTCGGCTGTGAGACGTCGAGTCGGGCGGCGAGTTCGGCCCCTGTCGCGTCGGGGTGCTCGAGCAGGGTGACGAGCATCCCCCGGGGCGTCTCGCGGCGGAGATAACCGAGCGCCACCTGCTCGAACTCGTCGAACCGACCGGCGGGAAAGTAACGGCTGTAGTCACCGTCCTTTCGGTGCTCGATTGCACCGTCGCGCCGGAGTTCCCCGAGGTGGTGCTGGGTTTCGCCGGTCCCGAGTTTGAGGTCGTCGCGGATCTTCGAGAAGTGGGCGCCGGGTGTGGCCGCGACGTAGCCGGCGATCGCCTCCCGTGCGTCGCTGTTACTCTCCCCGGCACCCGCGATGGAGACGAGCGGGCTGGCCGCCCCCAGTGCGGCGAAACGACGTAACGTCGCCCGCTTCGACTGGTC
>KE356579.1:1818294-1819548 GCA_000416085.1 halophilic archaeon J07HX64
GTCGACGAGGACCCCGGACGAGCTCGGGATACTGTCCGCGGACACGTCGTCTAGTACATCCGCAACGGGGAGGGCTACCAGCGCGCGGTGGCCACGGAGTACCTCATCGCCAACGACATCGCGGCCGCCTGGTGTGCGAGCAACCGCGACGAAGCACGGGACATAGTCACCGACGAGATGGTCGCGAACCTCGGACTCGCCGGCCGGGCCGGAGCGGTACGGGACCAGCTCGACGCCCTCGCGAGACTCGACGTGGTCGACGAACCGCTAGTCGTGAGTCCGAACGGCGTGTCTCAGTCGATGAAAACCCGGACCGTCGAAGCGCTCGGCCCCGATGCCTGAGCGCGAAAGAGTAACTGTTATTCTTCGGGGTCGTGTTGTTCCGATAGGGTTCGTGGTCTAGTGGTTATGACGTGGCCTTTACAAGGCCGAGATCAGCGGTTCGAATCCGCTCGAACCCACTCGGCGCTTGTGCGACTCGTAATCGTCTGGTCTTGTGTCCTCAGTTTTTCTACCGTCGATATTGGACTTTTCACCGCGTTCTGACGACGATACTCGTCATTCGAGGACAAACAATCTCTAACGCGCTTCGCTCCTGTATCCGGATTTCGTTATAAACTGGTTGAGCGTGAGTTGATCAATCTATCGGAGATTAAAATCACTCAGTCTGCACATACTCAAATAGAATCCGATACGAATGACCCCGAAGTCGATTACCTATGGAAGTAGACTAAACGCGGTCACATCCGTGCTACTTCGGAGAGAATCGAACGACAGGGAGAAGACGAATAGTTATACCATCACGGGTAATATATGTAACTAATCCAGTATAATCGATTCCAGCAGGAGTAAAGTGTGGTTGAAGACTTTATTATATGCTTCAAATAAAAACTGGGGTATTGTTCTAATGGTCCTCTGTGGGGTCAAACCACTTTCACTCCGGACGGCAAACACTTTTCTGATAGCCACCCAACTTTCCCGGTCGTGCCGATGATCCAGATAGGCAAGCATCACATTGTGCTGACAGCTCACGACGGGGGTGAGAAAACACTGTGCGTGTGCTGACGGCACTGCGCGCGCGCAGAGATGCCGCGTACGATAACACGTATCACCACAAACTCCGAGGCCGCCTCTGGGGCGCGCTGGAGGACACCGCATACGACGAGATGCACGACGAGAACCGCCCGAAGCCATTCACCTACTCGAATCCGTTCCCGCCTGGGCAGATGCGGGAGGGTGACGAGCGGACGCTGC
>KE356579.1:1819598-1821182 GCA_000416085.1 halophilic archaeon J07HX64
TTGATGGCTACGAACTCATCAAGACGTTTGCGCTGCCGGTCACCCCGACACAGGGGCAGCGGGAGACGTGGGTGCTGAGCAAGTGGCGGCTTGACTATACCGTTCGTGACGACGACCATCGTAGACACTTGAATTTGACACTGGACGTGGGACTCGGTGAACGAAACAGTCTGGGATTCGGATTCATGAATATCCAACAATGATGGCGAGCGAGGTCATCAAACCGGAGGCAAACCGCGGCACGATCGACGACATCCTGCTGGATCGGTCATACTCATCAATATACGACATCGCCCACCTGTACGGCCAACTTCACAGTACGTACCTGTCGATGAGGTACAAAGGAGTTGGAATCGATAAAAAATATATTCAGCAGCGATTGACACCCGAGGCGAGGCCAGATTACTTTGATCAAGCGATCGGGATGGTCAGCGTCCCGATTGACGTTTCCGATGAGAGTGTGCGTATCGCGACTGCTGGCGATGTAGTAGCTGCCGAACCTGGCCAATCGGACGGTGTCGATACCACTGCGTTGCTTCACGCCGAACCTGTCGACCGGGAGAAACTCCTACGCGTCGGGTACAGTCGTCAAGACAGTCGGGCGAGAGGTCACAATATGTCTCTCGCGCACGATATCGCGGACAAGCCGCCGGAAAAGTGCGCAGACTACATTACCGACCTGTTCACCCGGTGGTTGCAGTCGGACGTGGCCACCGAGGTGGCGGCGGAACACCCGGATAGCGATCTCATCCAGTGTCTTGCGTCGCTCGATGGAGATGAGCTCTCCAAACTGAAGGAAACAGTCCAAACAGAGTTCGAAAATCGCTTTCCTGACGGATTTACCGGCGTTCTCTCGCTTCGAATTCGAACCGAAAAGAACGGCCGATTCCGATATCCCGGCGAGTTCGAGGTCCTGAACGAGGTCACCAAGCGTCGGTGGGTTGAGAATCAGATGCGGAGTTACTCTGAAGCAGATGATAGTTCCGGAACGGCCACAGACTTCGTGACTGGGAGACACGGTGAGGTATTCGGGCTCAGTGACTCGCCACTTGAGCGATATCAAGGAAAAATGGCCGAATCCTTCCCGAACCTTTCGCCAGATGAAAGCTGGCGCAACAGACCTCTAAGTGTGAATACTGCCTTCGCTGTTACTGCTGGCTCGGCGGTGATCAGACAGTTTGTCCATCTCCTCCGAGACGATACACGGCTACACGTCATCCCGTATCTAACGGACCCGAGTCCTGCGGAGGCAGTCGCACTGTACGATTTAGCTCGCAAAGCAATGAACGACGATGGACAAGTTGTCTCGGTACTCAGTGATGAGTTGACCGATTTGGGGAGTCGGTTGTACGGTTCCGACGTGCAGTTGTACTACTCTGTCGTCTACGAACCCGGCAGAAAATCGAAAATCCTCATTGAGGAGCCGGGAGTTTCAGCCCAGAAGATTCGTGCGATTGCCGATGCGCACACTGAACTTCTCGGTAGTAATCTGTTAGTTCGCCGCCCAGGCAGGCCGCCGCTGTTCCCGAGTCCACCGTATGGCCGAACGAACAACAAAACAGAAGATGACGAATACGACGGAAG
>KE356579.1:1821232-1822772 GCA_000416085.1 halophilic archaeon J07HX64
GCTCTCGCAGGTCCTCCCGGTCCGGGGCCGGGAACCGCGTCACCGGCGGCTCTGGGTATAGTATAGCTGCTGACTCTCACCAGGGATAGCGAAAGCCACAGATCGGAGCCTCCGGTCCCAACAGATTAAGTACTCGCGTGTGAGATAGCGAGTATGGATGGGACGGCTGTTGCACCCGCGGCGGGGACGGTCCTGAACGCGCTCGCGACGGGTCGTGGCTCCGCGTTCGCCATCGACATGTACACCACTGCGACCGTCGAGTTGACGGACGAACCCGGTGTAACGGGGATTGTCGCCGGTTCACCGGACGCGGACACGCAACTGATCGAGGGGTGTGTCTCGAGGGTGACTGAACGGTTCGGCGACAGTGAAGGGGGACACGTGCGAACAGAGAGCGAGGTGCCGATGGCCGCCGGGCTGAAATCCTCGAGCGCGGCGGCAAATGCGACGGTGCTGGCGACGCTCGACGCGCTCGGGGTGGTCGACGAACTGTCCCGGGAAGCGGCCGCCCGCATCGGTGTTGAGGCTGCTCGCGAGGCCGGTGTGACCGTCACCGGCGCGTTCGACGACGCGAGCGCGAGTATGCTCGGCGGTCTGACGGTCACGGACAACGAGACCGACGAACTGCTCGACCGGGCGACACCCGACTGGGGGGTGGTCGTCTGGACACCACCCGACCGGGCCTACAGCGCGGCGGCCGATGTCGAGGCCTGCCGGCGCGTTGCCCCGGTCGCCCGACTCGTGGCTGACCTCGCCCTCGATGGCGCGTACACCCGGGCGATGACGGTCAACGGGCTGGCGTTCTGTGCGGCACTCGGGTTCTCGCCGGAACCGATGCTCGAGGTGCTCCCCGACGCCGACGGTGTCTCACTGTCCGGGACCGGCCCGAGTTTCACCGCCGTCGGCGACCCCGGGGAGCTCGCGGCGGTCCGGGAGCGCTGGCGTGCCCGCGACGGCGAGGTACACACCACACGCATCCAACAGGAGGGGGCAACAGCCGATGTCTGACGACACCAACTCCAGGAAGACGGAGACAGAGACAGAGCCACCGGAGCAAGAGCCAGCGGAGATGGGTCTGGCTGCGCTGCGCGAGGAGATACACGATATCGACCGCGAGATTGTCGAACTGATCGCACGACGGACCTACGTCGCCGACACCATCGCCGAGGTGAAAGCCGACCAGGGGCTCCCGACCACCGACGAGAAACAGGAGACCCGCGTGATGGAGCGGGCCGGTGCGAACGCCGAGCAGTTGGATGTCGACGCGAACCTCGTGAAGGCCATCTTCCGACTGCTCATCGAACTCAACAAGGTCGAACAGCGCGAGCAACGGTAGCCGGTGGCTCCGACCTGACCCGATGTCGGAGACTGCCAGGACCTGCTCCCGATTTGGATGCTCCGACTTGTTCCTGATCTGGGTGCTCTGACCTGTTCCCGACTCGCATGTTCCGCCTGTGCCCGCCACGACCTACGCGGCGTGTCACGGGAGTGCCCGGACCTGACCGTTCTCATCTCTCCGTGAAAGGGTAGATCTCACCGT
>KE356579.1:1822792-1825058 GCA_000416085.1 halophilic archaeon J07HX64
GAAAGGGTAGATCTCACCGTTGTCTGTCTCTCCGGGCAAGGGTAGCTCTCACCCCCGCTCAAGATCCAGTGGGTCCTCTGTCTCGCCCACAATCGCCTCAAGGGCGTCCGTCGCGGTGACGAGACCGACCACCCCCGCGCCGGGGCCAACCGTTTCCGTGTTAGAGTCGACCGCCGCCGCGTCGGTGTCACGGGTCACGAGCGCGAGTTCCTGGTACTGTGTCTGGAACTGGTCGACCACCTCACTGACGGGCGTCTCTGCCGGGATGGTCATCGGTGTCGTGGCGATATCCTCGAACGTGACCGCGCCACGCCACAGTTCGTCGACACAGTCGAGCACCGACGGCACGTAGACGGTCCCACGGAACATCTCGGGATTTGCCCCGACCAGCGGAAGTCGGGTGTGCGGGTTCGCCCCGGCCCGCTCGATGTTTGTCTCGACTGTCGCAGTCGTCGATAGAAAGACGACCTCCTCGGGGTCGGTCATCACCTCGCTGACGGGTCGATGAGGCCCGCGAGCGCCGGTTCCGCGACGATACCGACGGCGATACTCGTCGCGGAGATACCGACCTGACAGCTCGTGAGATAGATCTCAAGATCCTCGGTCATCTCCCAGGCTCGCTGCAGGCCTGGCGTGTCGAACGCGGACTCGGGGTACTACCCGACGCGGGTCAGCACGAACTCGATTGTGGTAAAAGAGCCGTTCCCCAAAATGAGTGCGCTCCCAGCAAGCAGGCGGAGGAGTATCTCGAGTCGATTCATCTGTTCGTGTTTGATTCCGGGGTTTCAATAGGATTGAGGTTAGAATATCCGACAACAAACTCGTGAACGAGCACCGGCGTGGGGGCCGTCGACACACCCGGTGACTGGTTAGCCAAACACAGATGAGCCACTATCTCGGTCTCGACATCGGCGCAACGAACCTCCGCTGTGCGCTCGCCACGGCAGAGGGGGGCCGGGTGGGACAGGTCGCCCACCCGACACCACAGGGACCGACTGTCGAGGCGTTCACCGACGGTGTCGAAACCGCAGTCGCTGCCGTGTTCAAGGAGACGGGTGTCGACCCGGCGCAGATAGCGGCCGCCGGTATCGCGTCGCTCGGCCCGCTCGACGTGGACCGGGGGGTGATAACCGAACCCGCCAACCTCGCGTGTGACCTCAGGAACATCCCGGTCCGGACAGCGGTCGCGTCCTGTCTTCCCGACGTGCCTGTCCGACTGTGCAACGACGCGATCGCCGGTATCGTCGCGGAGTACGACCACAGCAACAGCACGGAGAACCTGGCCTACGTCACCTTCTCGAGTGGTATCGGGGCCGGTGTGGCTGTCGACGGCCACATCCTGCGCGGGAGGGCCGGCAACGCCGCCGAGGTGGGACACGTCACGCTCGACCCCGACTCCGCCCGCCGCTGTGGCTGTGGCGGCCGGGGCCACTGGGAGGCGTTCGCCGGCGGCGAGAACGTGCCAGCCTACGCTGCCGAACTGGCCGAAACCGAGGGGTTCGACGACGGACTGCTGACCGACAGGTGTACGGCCGCGACGGTGTTCGACGCCTGTGGCGACGACCCGTTGGCGACCGAAACCGTCGATCGCATCGGCGACTGGAACGCACAGGGGATGGCGACGCTCGTGCAGATGTTCGCCCCGCAGCGAGTTGCCGTCGGTGGGGCGGTTGCGCTCAACAACGAGCGACTCGTGCTAGACCCGATACAGGAGCGCATCGACCAGTACCTGATGAACGACCCACCCGAGATTGCGCTCACCCGCTTTGGCGAGGATATTGTTCTGCGCGGGGCACTGTTGCTCGCAGCCGCCGAGGGTCGCCCCGGTCTGTCTCCGGTTAGTGCAGACTCGAAGAGGACCGATCTCTAGTTCGACCGCCGTCCGGGAGGGTATGCCGACGGGCATCTTGCTGCCGACCGGCGAACTCGACGTGGCGGAGTTTGCCAGTCGCGCGGAGGCGCTCGGCTACGACTCGTTGTGGGTCAGTGAACTCTGGACGCTCGATGCGTTCGTCGTGCTCACGCGAGCGGCCGAACACACCGACGGACTCGAACTCGGAACGGCCATCGTGAACGTCTACGGGCGGTCACCGGCGACGCTCGCTGAGCCGGCGGTGACACTCGACCGGGTCTCCGGTGGCCGCGCCGCGCTTGATCTCGGCACGAGCACGCCGAAATCTGTCGAAGACCTCCACGGACTCGTGTTCGACAGGCCGGCGCGTCGCCTCCACGAGACTGTCGAGTTGACCCGTGACTTTCTCCAGGG
>KE356579.1:1825108-1826219 GCA_000416085.1 halophilic archaeon J07HX64
TCGTGTGTGCGTTCCTCGAAATACGCCCGAACTGTGGCCGGATCTATGGACTGTTCGTCGGTCGCGAGTTCGACGAGGAACTGCTTCAGTGATCTGTCGTAGCGCAGTTCGTGGCCATTGAGTGCGTAGACGGTGACGACGGAGGCGAGCGCGGTTCGCTTGTTCCCATCGACAAACGGATGATTGGCGACCAGCAGTCGCAGCAGTTCGACGGCCTTCTCGTGGAGCGTCTCCGGCCCCTGACCGAAGTGGCCCTCCTGAACGTGCTCCACCACGTACTCCACATCACCGGGTGAGACGACTCCCGACGGTGTTACCCGACTCGACTCGACAATCACCTCGTGGACTGTTAGTATATCCCGGGTGGTGAGATGCTCTCGTACCTCGCCACTGTTCGTCATCGAACAGAGTGAACATCCGCGGATAAAAAAGTCAAACGGACCCACAGGACAGACTGCTGCGGCGTCTCCCAGGCGCCGGTCGGTGGTTGGCGTGAGACGCTTCCGGGGGTTAGTTTGCCTGTCCGACGGTGAGTACCGGAACCGGCGCAGAGCGGACGGTCTGCTCGGCGACACTGCCGAGCAGGATGCGCTCTGTGCCACGCTTGCCCGTCGTGCCCATCCCGACAGCGTGTATCTCGTTCGATTCGACACAGTCGACGATCTCCTCGGCCGGTGTGCCGTGTTCGACGTGTCGGACCGTCTCGGTAACACCGTGGGTTTTGGCGTTCGAGACGACCGCCTCGATGGCCTCGGTCGCGGGTCGTTCGGTTTCCGATTCGGACATCGTCGACCGGAGATCCGGTCCGAGTGTCGACTCGTCGACGACAGACAGGACGTGGACAGTGGCGTCGAGTGACGCCGCGAGCGAGAGTGTGTGTTCCGCGGCGCGGGCCGCAGCGGGACTCCCGTCCGTCGGGACGAGGATGTCCTCGTAGGGGAACTCGAGTGTCTCGTCGGGTTGCATCCGGACCGTGAGCACGGGAACCGGGGAGAGTCGGACGACCTTCTCTGAGACACTGCCGGCGAGATATCGCGAGACCCCGTCGCGACCGTGGGTCGGCATCACGATCAGATCCTGGCCGTACTGTTCGGCGTACTCGGCGATCGTC
>KE356579.1:1827910-1829022 GCA_000416085.1 halophilic archaeon J07HX64
GTTTCATGGACTCGTGGACGAACACGGGGCCGAGGACACGGGCCTCACCGCGACGGACGTCAGACGGCTTGACACGCTCTGCTGGCGGGCACTGAAAAACCAGACCATCAGCCGGAGCAAGGTCGGACAGGAACCGCGACTCTACTGCCGTGTCGAGTACGCCGAGGAGAGCTTCCACCTCGGCGGTCTCGACAGGGACCTCGAACTCGACAGCGAGCGGTCGGAGCCCGAGGAAGCGCTTCGAACTGTTCGGGACCTCGCTGTCGATATCGGTGGGTTCGTCGAGCGTCTCGAAAACGCGAGCGACCAGATTGAACAGGTCAGGGTGGTCGCAAGCGACGTGTTACAGCTCTCTCACGGCGACAAGGTCGGCGGTCCCGAGGTGCTGTACGAGGCGCTTCGGGAACGACTCGGAGAAGACACTGTCGAGGTTGTCAACGTGTACGACGCGTATCCCGATACGCTCCCGGAAAGCGATACCGAGTGACGATGGTACAGGAATCGCTCGAGCAGTGGGCAGACGAGGGCAGTGAGACGGAGTTTCCAGACCGCTGTCTCTCGTTGACGGTTCGCGGTCCGTGGGGACATTTCCGGCGCGTGGAGGGCAATATCGTCAAGCAGACCTACCGGATAATCCCCCGGACGACGGTTGCTGGACTGCTGGCAGCCGTTCTCGGCATCGAGCGCGACGGCTACTATGATCCATTCGCGCCCGGCGAGTCTGCGGTCGCCATCGAACCCGTGGCGACACTCCGGACGGTCAATATGCCGATGAACACGCTCTCGACGGCAGAGGGAAACCTCCAGTCGCTCAACGGTCGTGGGAAACTCAGCGTGAAACTCCCGGACCCGACGACACTCCGACAGCAACACAACTACGAGGTACTCGTCGGGCCAGCGTATCGAATTGACGTTGCGCTAACGGACGACGAGTGGCACAACAACCTCCGGAAGCATCTCGAAGCGGGAAAGAGTCACTACGTCCCGAGTCTCGGACTCTCGGAACATCTCGCAGAAATCGAGTACCACGGCGAGTTCGCGGTCGAGGGGGGTCCACATGAAGGGCAGGTAGAGATAGACTCCGCAGTTCCGAACGCCGTCGAGGATGTCGT
>KE356579.1:1829072-1830656 GCA_000416085.1 halophilic archaeon J07HX64
GTTGAAGCGGTCAGGGGCCGGAGACGCTCCACGAGAAGGCCGTGTTTCAGATGGACCCTTGTGGGATTGAAGCGTCTCGACAGCGATCCGAGATGCCGAACACGCCGGGGGTTTCAGATGGACCCTTGTAGGGTTGAAATTCCGTCAGACTGTAGCTCATATCCGGCTAGTAGGTTCTGTTTCAGACGGACCCTTGTGGGGTTGAAGCGCCGGGAGTGAGCTGGAGGTCCGGGCGGTCGACCCCGGTTTCAGACGGACCCTCGTGGGGTTAGCCTCTGGACGCGTGTGCTTGAGATTGTCGAGGAACCAGAGTAACCGGTGGAACGTCCACCGATATCGTTCTTATTTTAGGAACACCGGCGAAACTGAGAGAAAGGATGGAGTCATAACAGCCATCCTGTCTGTGGGTCGTCAAAGACGGGATTTTTCACCGATGACGGGACCACACAACCTCGGGAGAGACAGATGGAGACAGTTCGAGAGATCCTCGCCCGACACGGTGTCGAATCAGTCGACCAGATGGACGTGAACGAGCGGTACAGTATCGAAGTGCCCGGATTCGACACGTTGACCCTCGAGAAGATCGCCCCGGAGCGCCTCAGCGTGGCTCATCACCGCGTCCAGCGGGGTGACCTGATGTGTGACCCCGAAATCGTGTTCCGGGTCGAGGGCAACGACTGGGTTCCCATCGAGTACACCCAGCACCCGCGACTCTACCAGCACGATGAGTCCGGACTGCAACTGGATGGATTCGTCAGAAAGTGGAACCGGAATCTGCGAGAACAGGGATTCGTCGAGGCAGTGGCAAGCAGATAGCAGGCAGTAGTTCGTATCCCCGGGAGAGCGTCAGTCTGGCCGAACCGACCTTCCTAACCGGTTCACCGACTGCAATACCTGTGACCGACAGTACAGGGTGTCCTGTGGCATCTCCCGGACACCGGTCGGTGTTTGGCGTGAGACGCTCCCGGGGGTTAGTTTGCCTGTCCGACAGTGAGTACCGGAACCGGCGCAGAGCGGACGGTCTGTTCGGCGACACTGCCGAGCAGGATGCGCTCTGTGCCACGTTTGCCCGTCGTGCCCATCCCGACAGCGTGTATCTCGTTCGATTCGACACAGTCGACGATCTCCTCGGCCGGTGTGCCGTGTTCGACGTGTCGGACCGTGTCGGTAACACCGTGGGTTTCGGCGTTCGAGACGACCGCCTCGGCGGCCTCGGTCGCGGGTCGTTCGATCTCCGATTCGGACACCGCCGACCGGAGACTCAGGCCCGAGTGTCGACTCGTCGACGACAGACAGGACGTGGACAGTGGCGTCGAGTGACGCCGCGAGCGAGAGCGTGTGTTCCGCGGCGCGGGCCGCAGCGGGACTCCCGTCCGTCGGGACGAGGATGCTCTCGTAGGGGAACTCGAGTGTCTCGTCGGGTTGCATCCGGACCGTGAGCACGGGCACCGGAGAGAGTCGGACGACCGTCTCGGAGACACTGCCAGCGAGATATCGCGAGACCCCGTCGCGACCGTGGGTCGGCATCACGATCAGATCCTGGCCGTACTGTTCGGCGTACTCGGCGATTGTCGGGGCCGGATT
>KE356579.1:1830706-1848201 GCA_000416085.1 halophilic archaeon J07HX64
ACGAGACGGCCCGCCCGGTTGAAGATGAACCCCGCGATCGTTTCGAACTCCTCGCCCTCGGGGAGGGTGATGTCCAGCACCTGATTGACCTCGTCGATGTTCACCCCGCCGCTGACAAGCACCTCCCCGTCGTCGATTGGTTCGATTGGGCGCTCCTCGTCACCCACCAGAATCTCGCCGACGATCTCCTCGACGATGTCCTCTATCGTCACAATCCCTTCGGTGGCGCCGAACTCGTCGACGACGATGACCATGTGCAACCGCTTTTCGCGCATCTCGAACAGCAACTCGTCGATGTTCTTCGACTCGGGGACATGCAGTGTCGAGCTGATAACCTCAGAGACCCCCCTCTCGACTGTCTCGTCGTAGTCGGGGTCACCGTCCAGGTCACGGATGTCGAAGACACCGGCCACGTCATCCAGTGAGCCATCGTAGACCGGGAGGCGGGCGTGTCCCGACTGCATACACTCCGCGATTGCCTGTTCGACGGTTACATTCTTCGAGATGGCACCGACATCGAGACGCGGGGTCATCACCTCCTTTGCGACGGTGTCCTGGAATCGCAGCGTGCGCTGGATCATCTGGCGCTCCTCCTCGTCGAGGATACCCTCGCGCTCGCCGGTTTTTATCATGTTCCGTATCTCCTCGCGGGTGACGTACGAGGACTCGAGAGACTCACTGCCGGGTGTGAGTTTGTTGACGGCCGTCGTCAGGTAGTAAAACAGTGTGATGAGCGGCCACAGCAGCTTCCCGACGAAATTCAGCGGGGTTGCGACGGTCCGTGCCCACGAGTCGGTGTGTTCGACAGCGTAGGACTTTGGCGCACTCTCGCCGAACAGGAGTACCATCGAGGTGATACCGAGCGACGAGACGAGAATCGCCGTGCTGTCGGCGAAATAGAACCCGATGATTGTCGTCGAGATGGAGGACATCGTGATGTTGACGAGGTTGTTGCCGACCAGAATCGTCACGAGCAGACGGTGCGGGTCGGATTTCAGTGACTTGATCGTCTTTGCACCGCGCTTGCCCTGCTCGACCATCGCATCGATCTGGTAGGGGGTCAGGGAGAACATCGCAATCTCCGACGATGAAAAGAACCCCGACCCCATCAGAAGCATCAGTATAATTATAGCACCGACTGCGGTGAACCCCGTCTGTCCCAGTTCGACACCGACAACTGGCACAGACAGCACGAGTTCGACACCGGATGGCACTCCGGGCACGGACAGTACACTCATTGCTATGCCTTCTCAAACTACGGGATTAATACTTGTGAAAGAGGGTGCGACTGCTGTCCCGAGGTGGGGTCGACTCGCCCGGTCAGGAGGGCAGACACGCGGTCAGATGTGTGAGTCTGAAACTCGCGTCCCCGGCTCTCGGCTCTCCCGGCACTGTCGGGTTTGCCCGGTGTCGGCAGCCACCACCGGTGACGATAGCACAGGCGGTGAGTCCGTGCGGTGGCGACAGCTCAGACGGGCAGATTGCGCCGACGGCGCGGGTAACAGACAGGGAGGGTCCGGAACAGAGTAGCCCCCGGACGAGAGGTTTTTCCGCCGGGTCACCCTGTCTCCGGTGGTGGCGATGACGAGACGTTACCCCCACCGAGCCCCGTGTGACGACAGTAACATGCCGAGCCACCACTCACCGCCGAGCGAGGGCGGGGCCAGACTGAACTGCCGATTGCGGTAGTCTAAGACACACACCGAACACCCGGGTACGATGCCGCCGTTTGCACAGCGATTTCTCGCGGGGGAGACGCCGGCAGAGGCGGTTGCACACATCACGATTGAATAGCGACGGCATCGGGGCAATCCTGAGTCTGCTCGGGGAGCACCACAATGATAGGCGCGACGCCGCGACACGCGGGCGTACCGCCGGCCCGTGACGACATCGCCCGGGCGGGCCTGCGGGCGCGTCTGTCGGTCAAACCAACCCAGCTCGGACTGGATATCTCCGAGGAGTGTTTCCGCGAACATCTGGCCCACATCGTGTCACACGCGGCCGAACGGGGCGTGTTCGTCTGGCTCGATATGGAGGGCCACACGGCCACCGACGCGACACTCGACGCGTTCGAGCACCACACCCGCGAGCACGGTGCCGTGGGTATCTGTGTGCAGGCGAATCTCCGACACACCGGCGCAGACCCGGGCGACTGTCGGGGCTCACAGGCGCAGCGTGTCTGGTGACAGATGCGTGCGACCTGTCGGCGGCCGTCGCGTACCAGTCACGTGAGCGCGTCGACGAGGCCACGCGCGAGTATCACATATTCCAGTGAGTTCGAGGACGGTGTCGCGCTGGGGAGCCACGACCCCGAACCTGGTGACCCTCGCTGCCGACCTGCACGCCACACACGGGACCCCCTGCGAGGTCCAGATACCGATGGAGATCCGGACCGGGGCACAGCGAGACCTGGCCGCCCACCACGGCGTCTGGCAGTACGCCCCGTACGGCGACCGGTGGCTCTCGCAGTTTTGTAGGCAACTCACAGAGAGCGCCCGGAGCGCACGGGTCACGGTCCGCGCGATTGCTCCCGGCCAGACACTCACTCGACAGTATCACAGGGGGCTTTTACACACCGGTAGCGTACGTCATCTAATGAGTCATCCATTCGAGAGTCTGCCCGCACCGCCGCTTGGCGAGGAACTCCTCGACCAGGCGTTCTCGCGGGCGGCACGCACCGGTCGGGCGAAGTCCGGGCTGGACGCACAGACGTCGATGCTCCAGACCGGGGCGAACATAATCTCGGACAACCTAGAGAACGTCGTCACCGGTTGGCCGGACCTCGACACACTCCATCCGTTCTACCGTGACCTCGGGGATGCCATCGTCGGGCTCGACGACCTGCGACAGCATCTCAACGAGGTTGGCTGGGCGAGTCGGAAGGCAACAGAGATCCGCGGCGAGTACCACTCGCGACTCCGCCAGACAGACGCCGACACCGCGCGCAAGCACCGCAAACAGGCGTTCGCCCGACTCGCGGATATCGTCGGTGAGGTCGAGGACGACCTCGCGGCGCTGATGGATGCACGCGAGGCACTCCGTGACCTGCCGGATATCCGCCCCGACCGACCGACGGTTGTCGTCGCGGGCTACCCGAACGTCGGCAAGTCGTCGTTTGTCAACAGCATCTCCCGGGCGAGCAACGAGGAGGCGTCGTACCCGTTCACCACGACACAGGTCCACGTCGGCCACGTCGAACACCACCACGTGAAACACCAGTTCGTCGACACGCCGGGGCTGCTCGACCGGCCACCCGCGGAGCGAAACGGCGTCGAGGAACAGGCCGTCAGCGCGCTCACCCACGCAGCCGACGCCGTCTTGCTCGTGCTCGACCCGACCGGGACCTGTGGCTACCCGCTCGCGGTCCAGGAGCAGCTCCGCACAGATATCGAGGCACAGTTCGACACACCGGTGTTGGTGGTGTACAATATGCTCGACCGTCTCGACGACGACCGGGCGAGTCTCGACGCGGAGTACACGATGAGCGTCGCAACCGGGGAGGGCGTCGACACGGTGCGCTCGGCCGCAATCGAGGCTGTCGGCTACGAACCCGAACTGCCGGTCGACGAGTGAACCCGACGAGCGGTCCTGGGTTTTTTCGGCTGTCGCGGAGCAAACTACGAGATTCGTCTTCGTCGTCGGATACGACCGCATCGGGCGGCGAACCGCGAGCGCGCCCCGCAACGAGGGCCAGGTGGTGGTCGTCGATACCGAGGGTGAACCCGCCGGTCGTGCCCGGAAAACGGGTACGGTGCTGTCGAGGCCGACAGCGGGACCGGGCAGCTCCTCGGGCGGGCCGAACCCGCGGAGACGGACGTGCTCGCGAGCCTGGGGGCTGCTCTCAACGCCAACCTTTCGACCTGTGTACTCAATCCCACGGCTGTCGGACGGTGCTCCAGACTGGTGATGATACTAGGACCCGCTTTGCAGGCGCTACACCGATATCATCGGCGAGATGAGCTGTCCCGAGTCCGGATGTAGCGGGCGGGACGACGGCGCCAAGCTAGCCACGTCGGCTAGTAATCTGAGCCCAGTCTACTTTGCTCATCTCTTGGCGGAGGCTTCGCCTCGAAACCGCTGAGTAACACTCACACCCGTTACAGACCTCTGTGACTGGAGAGCGGAGATACCGCAGAAGACGTGTGTTCAACCGCTATACGGCGACCATCCACATACTGTGCACTCTGTCGCGCTCTGGTCGTGGACGCCGCCACAGTCGGGGCACTGTTTCTTGTTATAGCTCTCGTCCCAGCCAGCGTCGGTCTCGTGACCGCGCCGGGCAAGGAACTCGTCGAACACAGTCTCGTCGCCGGATGCGGAAGCCATACGTGGTACAGTATGACACACCAGTATATAGTTCTATTGGTGAGGTCAGACCTGTCAGTGCAAGTACAGGAGGGTTGTGTACCGCCGTAGTGTCGGCATCAGTGGTTCCGGCAGTCAGGACGGGACCGGATTGAGAGGGGTGGCGGCGGTCAGACCAGTGGTTGGCACGTCTACAACGGCCAGTCGGCAGTCTTAACTCACAGACGGACCAGTGTGCGGACATGAATGTAGCCGTACTGGGAGTCGGAGGCGCGGGACGAGAGATCGCACGGCTCTGTGCGCGCAGTGGCAACGAGGTCAGCATCCACGCGGGGGACCCGTCGGCGGCGATGGACGCCATCGACACGATCGAACGCCACCTCGAGCGGGCGGATGTCCGCGAGGTACCGCTGGACGCGACGACGGGGTTGGCTGCCGCTGTCTCGGACGCAGATCTGGTCGTCGAGACGAGTATCGACGACGCGGAGCAGCTCGGCCGGCGGTTCGTCGAACTGGAGCCGCTGGTCGACCGAGAGACGCTCGTCTCAACCTCGAGAGGGTCACTGTCGGTCACGACAGCCGCGAGCGCGCTGAACTCCCCCGGCCGGGCGCTGGGACTGCGTGTTCACCCCGATAGTACCGATGTAGTCGAGGTGGTGGTGACGGAGGCAACAACCGAGTCCACGCGTGACCGTGCGGCATCGTTTGTGGCAGAACTCGGGGCGACGCCGCTCTTTGTCGGGGACACACCCGGCCCGGTTTCGGGGCGGTTGGCGGTGGCGCTCGAGGTGGAGGCGATGCGGCTGCTGGAGACTGGTGCCGCCGATGTCGAGACTATCGACGACCTGCTCGTGACCGGCTACGACCACGCTGTCGGTCCGCTCGAACAGGCCGACCGTGCCGGTCTCGACCGGCGTCTCGACCTGCTCGAGTATCTGGCGAGCGAGATGGGTGACCGGTACGAGCCACCGGATATTCTCGCCGAACGGGTCGCTGTCGGCAAGACCGGCCGACACGCCGGCGAGGGGTTCTACGCCTGGCAGGGCGGCGAGCCAACCCGACCGGCTGTCGACGGTCCCGGGTTCGAGCGCTCCGGCTGACCGACACCGACATCACGAACGGGGTCTCCGGGCGGGCCCGGGTCAGGTCTGGCCTCGTGTCGATACGGACGCCGGAGTCGGTGTCCAGCAGCACACGGACCGACGGTCAACCCAGACTCTCGAGATCGACTGTCAGGCCGTCGTGGGCGAATCTCACGTCGCCGTCGTAGTGAGCACCGAGCGAGTCGAGCATCGTCTCGTGGCGGCCCTCTGTGTGCGGGTAGAGGTGGGTCAGGTAGACCCGACCGAGGTCGGGGTCGGCGTCGGCGAGCGCGCGGCCGAGGCTGGTCGGGGTCGGGTGGTTCGACACGTCCACGTCGTCGGGAAAGGAGCAGTCGTGTGCGAGCGCGGCGGCGCCGTCGGCGAACGCACACAGCCCCGTGTCGGCCTCGCTGTCTGCGCCGAACACGAACGGCGCCCCGTTCGGGGGGCTGAACCGGTAGGCGAGACACTGCATCGAGTGCACCGTTTCGCGGGCCTCGATACCTACACCCGCGAGTTCGGCTGTTTCGCCGTCCGCTATCTCCCGGAGTGTCAGGTCGAGGCGGTCCTGCATATACCCGTGGACGTCGAGCAACCCGTTCACAAGGTCGCGGGTACCCGGCGGGCCGGCGACGGTCAGGTCGGTCTCACCGGCCAGCCAGCGCGCCTTCATCAGCGACATCAGGTCCGAGACGTGGTCGAGATGGTGGTGTGTGAGCACGACAGTGTCGACGCCCTCGTAACCGGGGTCGGTCCGGGCGAGCGCGTGGAGCACACCGCTGCCACAGTCGACGAGCAACCGCCGGTCGGCCTCCAGCAACAGTCCGGTCTGGAACCGCTGGCCGGTCGGCATCGCGCTCCCCGTCCCGAGAAACGTGACCTGCATACCCCCACAACGGCCGGCCGAGTCTTGGGTGTTCTGCTCACCAGGGGTCGTGACAGTCGCCGACTGCTGGTCCCGGGTGACCGACACGGCGACCGGTGACCGGTCTGTTAGACAGCACGGGCACGGGCCCGCGCCAAACGGACGACACCGGCTCGTGCCCGTCTCAGAGAGAGAGACCCTCCACGACGGGTTTTATCCGTTGCTGTTCAAGCACAGGATGAGATGACACAACAACAGACCGCCGAAGCGTCGAACGGTCTCTCACCCTCGGGCATCCTCGGAGCCGTCACGGACGGACAGACCTACAAGAACCTGCTGTATCTCATGATCGCGCCCCTGCTCGGTATGTTCTACTACATTATCCTGGTCACCGGGTTCACGCTTGGACTCGGACTGTCGGTGATAGGTATCGGACTCGGTATCCTGCTGCTGACACTTGTTTGCACGCGCTACGCCGCCGGGTTCGAGCGTCGGGTCGCAAACAGACTGCTCGGGACCGACATCGCCGCCCCGGACGATCTTGAGCAAGAGGAAAACGGTATCGTGGCCCTCGCGAAGGCGTACATCGGTGCGTCCTCGACGTGGCAAGGGCTGGCGTTTGTCTTCGCGAAGTTCTGGGTCGGTATCGTCTCGTTCATGCTGCTCGTCGCCACCCTCGGCATCGCGATCGAACTCCTGCTGATGCCGGTGTTCCCGAACGGCACACTGGACGTCACGGTGTCCAACTGGGAGGTCGCCCAGAGCTTCGAGTCGACAGCAGAGCAGGTGGCCGCGGTTCCCGTCGGAGCCGTGCTGACGATCGTCGCGCTGAACGTGCTGAACGCGTTCGCGAACCTGAATGCAACTATCGCGTCCGCGCTGCTGGGCCCGACCACCGGAGAGTAACTCAGAGCGAGACCTGGTCAGAGACGCCCTCACCTGGACAGCGCGGGTCGCGGTCGCTGTACTCCTTTCGACCGATCGCGTCCTCGCTGAGCGCGCTGTAGATCGTGTGCTCGGCGTCCTCGGAGGTCTCGAGGTCGTGACTCGGCAACCGCCCCAGCACCTCACCGAGTGTCACCGCACCGTTTGGGAGCGTGAGTTCCGTCTCACCGTGGTCGTCGATTAGCTCCGCTGTGGTTGTCGGGTAGGTGTGCTCCGCACAGCAGTCCGAGACCGTTCGTGTGAGTCTCATACCTCTTCTGTGTACTCGTTAGTAATAAACGTTCATGAACAATACCGGACGAGAGGACGACAGCCGTCCGGGCGGGCAACCGGGGTCAGGGTGTCGAACGGGTCCTTTGGACGAACAGCCACCTCGAGAACGGGTCGAGAGGGGCGGGTAAACTGTTGTTAGTAGCTCCGGGGGTCGAGCAGGTCGCTGATACGGTCGCCGGTGAGCAGGAGCGTGACCGTGAGTCCGGTGATGGCGAGCGCGGGAAAAACGGCGACCCACCACACCTCCCACCACGAGACAAACGATTCCTGGAACCCCTCGGCGATCTTTCTCCCGAGCGAGACCTGCTCGTTGGCCGAGGCACCCAGTTCCAGAAAGGAGAGTGAGGCCTCATAGAGCACGTACAGCGGAATCAGCGTCGTAAGGGGCACCAACACACCGGTCGAGACGTTCGGCAACACGTGCCTCCGGAGGCGATACAACGGCGATGCGCCGGCCGCCTGTGCCGAGGTCACGTACAGCCGTTCGCGCACCTGGAGCACCTCGCTCCGGACGAGTTTCGCCAAACCGCCCCAACTCAACAGGCCGAACACAACGACCATCAGTGCGAGGTCTCCCGGGGTCGAGAGCACGAGTGTCAGCAGCGCGTACACAAAAAACGAGGGGACAGCCATCTGCAGGTCCACGTACCGCATCAACACCGTGTCGAGACGGCCTCCGACAGTGCCCGAGAGGAGTCCGACGAGTGTGCCGATACCACCGGCGATGACCGCAGCCGAGATGCCGACCTGGAGACTCGCCTGGAGACCGTGGACCACGGCGCCGAGTATCTCACCGCCCGAGCCGTCGGTCCCAAGCAGATACGTATCGTCACCGATACAGGTCGTCCCGTCGTCGGTCACGGTTCCGGCACACTGACTCGGGATGAAGTTCTCGACCGAGACCCCTACCGGCGGATTGTACTGGAACGCCGGGTCGAAGGCGTTCTCGGCGACGAACACCGGTCCGAACGTTCCGAGTGCCACCAGACCGAGCAACACCAGCGCCGCGACCCCGGCGACGCGGTCCCTGACGAACTTCCGGACGATCCCGGGGAATCTCCGCCGGCGCCGGACCAACGCCGGTCCGAGCGCGACCACCACTACCAACAGCGCACACAGCGTGACCCAGTCCAGCATGACGATCTCGTTTCCGAGGAGCGACACTGTACCGCCGTTTGGTCGCTGTGGCTTGTAGGAGGTGACGAACCCGGCGAACAGCGCCCCGAAGATCAACAGAACGGCCACCGGCCGGACGAGCACTCTGAGGCGCATCCACAGCGAGGTTCCGAACTCCGCCTCGTCGATATCGACAGCCTTCGACATGGATGCTGTAGACACAGTTTCGAGAGGGAACGTATAAAACATCAGGCCGTCCCCGCGGCGGGTTCGGGCCAAGAACTATACCGTTGTAGGTACACCTGACACGATGTGTCTCTCCCACGGTCCCTCCTCAGGCGGGTCCTCGGCCGTCTTCTCTGGACGGTCTTTGCGGTGTACGTCGCGGCGACAGCGGTGTTCGGGCTGGTGGTCCTGAGCCCCGACGAGGACCGGATAGCGCTCAGATTCGCGGCCAATCTGCAGGGAGAGGAGGCGAACCTGCCGGAGCCACCGTCGCTGTTCGAGCAGTACGTCGACTGGCTCCAGTCGTTTGTCACGCTCGAGTGGGGTACCTCCGGGGTCGGAGGCCAGCTAACCGGTGCCGAGGGGGCGGTATCGAACGTCACCGCCGTTCGAAAGGCGCTGTCGGTGACACTCACCTACGCCGTCCCGGCGACGGTGGTGGCGTTCGTGCTGGCGCTACTGATCGGGTACTACAGCGCGCGACGGCCGACGGCAGCGGGTTCCCGACTGTTCGCGGGCAGTTTCTACCTCATCTTCGGTCTGCCGAACTTCTTCATCGCGGGTGTGGTGTTTTTCACACTGCAGGATGCCGAACCCGACTGGTTCCCGGAGGCGTACGAGGCCGGCGCGGGTCTCTCCCCGTCGAATCTGCTCTGGCTCGTACTCCCGGCGGTGGTGCTCTCGACACATCTGCTCGCGGGCTACTTCCGGTACACCCGGTCGGAGAGCCGCGAATCACTGCGGGAACAGTTCGTGAAGTTCGTGCGATCAAAAGGGGCGGGGAGACGACGGGTCGCACGACACGTGTTCCGCTCCGATGCGCTGTCGCTGGTGACGCTGTTTATCACCGAACTACTCGGTGTGTTGCTCGTGACGATATTCGTCGTCGAGGTGGTGTTCGAGGTACCCGGTATCGGCCTGCTGGCCTACGAGGGACTCCTCGACAGGGAACTGGAGCTGGTGATGGTCCTCACGATGATCTTCTCCATCATCGCGATTCTCGCGAGCGTCGCACAAGATATCGCCGCGACGAGTCTGGACGCTCGTATCGACAGCGAGTAACGCCACATCCGATCAACCGAGAGCGACAGCCCGCGAGTCGACCCGGACGAGAGCGGGGGCGGACCGGCAGCCTCAAGAAACGGGCGCCGCAGTAACAAGTATGCCCGTTGCGGATCTGCATGTACACACGACGAACTCAGACGGAACGCTGACAATGGAAACACTGCCGGCGGCTGCCGAGCGGGCCGGCGTCGAGGTGGTGGCGGTAACCGACCACGACAGGTACCACCCCGAACTGGAGGAGCCGGTGACCGACCTCGACGGGGTGGAGCTGATTCACGGCATCGAGCTGCGCGTCGAGACCGACGAGGCCCGACTGGACCTGCTGGGATACGGGCTCAGACGCACCGAGGGGCTGACCGAACTGGTCGCGGACCTGCAGGAGAACCGCATCGAGCGGGCCCGGAAGATAGTGAGCTGTGTCGAGGACCGACTCGACGTGGACCTGGATGTCACGTTCGAGAAGGGGGTCGGACGGCCACACATCGCCCGTGCGGTGGCCGAGAGCGACCACCAGTACGGCTACGGTGACGCCTTCGAGCACCTCATCGGGAACGACTGTCCGTGCTACGTCGCCCGCGATATCCCGTTGTTCGAGGAGGGGGTGGCCCGGTTGACCGAGGCTTGTGGCGTCGTCGGTCTGGCACACCCGTTCCGGTACGACGACCCCGCGGCGGCGCTCGCGCTGACCGAGCACCTCGATGCCGTCGAGGTGCCCTACCCGTACGGAAACGGGGTCGACACCGGGGCTGCCGAACAGGCCGCCGAGCAACACGACCTGCTCGTGACCGGCGGGACAGACGCACACGAGGAGACACTCGGTGTCGCCGGACTCGACCGCGAGGCCTACAGCCGGGTCCGTGCCCGTCTCGGGTGAGTGACTCCCCGGACCAGGGGTCTCGATTTTAATAGACCTGTCGGAGGGTTCATTTGGTATGGCACCGTACTGTACGACATGGAGTGTCACTACTGCGACGCGGATGCCGATGTCGCCGTCGAGAAGGGCGGTGTGAGGGTTGGTGTCTGTGAGGAACACTTTCGCGAACAGATGGAAGAGCTCGCGGAGTCCGAGTTCCTCGAAGAGATCGAGGATCAGTTGAACGTCGACCGACCCGATTAACCGGAGACCGGTTGCCCGACATCCCGGTGTTGTCGAACGTACTGGGTGAAACTATCGAACAGCTGTTTTGTCTTACACGCAGCCGCGTAGTTCTCGTCGTCGATCCCTGCCAGAACCTGCTTGACCCGCTCGTCCTCGACCTCGCGCCCGTTGCCGAGATAGTTGCGGGTGACCGACTCCGCAGTCGTCGTATCGTACTCGGGGTGAAACTGGACACCAAAGACGTTGTTCGCCCGGAACCCCTGTACGCCGTAGTCGTTTGCGGCCAGCAGTCTCGCATCCTCCGGAAGGTCCGAGACGCGGTCAGAGTGCGTCGTGAAGGCGGTGAACTCCTCGTCGACACCCGCGAGCAGTGTCGTCCCGTCGCGGCGACGGACCGTCCGGTAGCCGAGTTCGTAGTCACCGATATCCTCGACTGTCCCGCCGACCACGTCCGCGAGCAACTGGTGACCGAAACATACCCCCAGCGCCGGCAGTCCGGATCCGATCGCCCCGGTGACCCACGATTTGAGATCGTCGATCCAGGGCTCCTCCCAGTAGACCGAGGCGCGCGACCCGGTCACGACACACGCATCGAACGCGACTGTCTCCGGAATCTCACCCGACGGGGTGTGGTACTCGACGAGGTCGGCGTCGAGTTCGCGCCGGAAGTTCCGCCGCGTCTCGACGGGGTCGTACGAGGCGTTCAGGAGTGCGATTCGCAGTCCCATCGTCTTCTGATAGGGGTTCGGAGGTAATAAGCCCCGGTCACCGTCACCCGGTGAGGTCGACGAACGGTGATTGCACGTCGAAGATATCCACCGCCCCGTCCTCGCCAGATCAAACGGTTCGGCGTTGTTCTGCACCATCGAGCTGCTGAGATGAATGAAAACGATTGCACGTCGAGGATACTGAACGTCACGTCACCGTCGACATCATCGAACTTTCACTCCCCGTTCGTGTCCGTGGCCGGCCTGTTGTTGCCGCTCAGACTGCGGCCGTGGCTGATGATACCGGCCACGAGTGCGAGTAGTGCACCCGGACACAGACCCCCAACGTCGGTCCCGAGAACTCCTCCAGCGCGGTGCAACTATTGATGATCCCGACGTGATGAATCTACCTGGCGCCGACAACTTTATCAACTATCAGACAGGTCGACGGCTACGGCCCGACACACCGTTCAGTCCTCGCCGACGACGGACTCGTCGCCGTCGGGTGACCCCAGTTCGACCGGGTGGTCGGTGTGGCGGGTGTGGGTTCGTGCGAACCGTCGGGCCGGCCGCTCGGCGAGGAACTGTTCGGTTTCGGGGCAGGTCCGGCAGTCCACAATCCAGGGAGTCACGTCGTCGGGATAGTGGCCGGTGTGGCGGCGGTGGTCGAGCGCGAACTGTTCGGCAGCGCGGTTACCGGCCTGGAGGTCGTCCAGTTCGTGTTCGAGACTCCAGCGTCGCCCGCACCGTGAGCAGGTCACTGTCGGGGCGTCATCGGGGTTCTCGTCGGTCACATCCGAAGTTAGGTACCGACAGTGTTGAGCGTTCGGCTCGCGGTTTTCGCGAGCGGGGACAGCCCGCCCCGCGACCAAAGAGTTGAATCCCGGGGCTACCCACAGACGAACAATGAGTGTCGACTCGCCTCCGGTCCGACGACTCGCCGACTGGAACCACGACCGTCTGGTCTCGCTCGCGGAGACCCACGGCACACCGCTCTACGTGCTCGACCCCGAGCGGGTCCGCGAGAACTACCGACGTATCGCTGCCGCCTTTCCCGACGCACACGTCATGTACGCGGCAAAGGCTCATACCGGTCGAGCGGTGCTGTCGGCGCTCACGGCCGCCGGTGTCGACATCGAGTGTGCTGCCAGGGGGGAGTTACAGCGGGCAATCGATGCCGGTGCGGACCCCGACAGCCTCCAGTACACGGCGGTCAACCCCCCGGCGGCCGACCTCGAGTACGCCGCCGACCTCGCGTCTGATCACCCCGGACTGACGATTACCGCCGGGGCCGTGGACACGTTCGACCGTCTCGCGGCGCTGGGGTACGACGGCCGTGTCGCGATGCGTGTCAACCCCGGCATCGGCACCGGCCATCACGAGGATGTCGCCACCGGAAAGGATGCGAAGTTCGGCATCCCGGCAGAGCGTGTCGCGGCGGTCGCCGACGACCTTCGCGGGCGGTTCGACCTCGTCGGGGTTCACGCACACATCGGCAGCGGTGTCCTCCGCGGTGACCTCGAGGACCACTGCCGGGCAATCGCCCGCGTGGCAGACCTGGCCCGCGAGGCCGGCGCCGAGGACCTCGAGTTCGTCGACGTCGGCGGCGGGTTCGGTGTCCCCTACCGCGAGGACGAACCCCCGCTCGACATCGCCGCGGTGGGCGAGCGTGTGCGGGCGGCCGTCGGCGACCTGCCGGCCCGACTCGCGCTCGAACCCGGTCGGTTCGTCGTCGCGGACGCCGAACTCATCCTGACCCGGGTCAACACGGTAAAAAAGGCAGCGAGCACGGTCGTCGGGGTCGACGCCTCGCTGGCGACGCTCGTCCGGCCGGCGATGTTCGGCTCGTACCACCCGGTCCGAAACGTGAGTGCACCCGACCGTGAGACTGCTCCCGTCTCCGTGGGCGGACCCTGCTGTACCAGTGCGGACGTGTTCTGTACCGACCGGTCGGTCGCCAGACCACAGCGGGGTGACCTGCTCGCGATCGGGATGGCCGGTGCCTACGGTTACGAGCTTGCCAGCCAGTTCCACTCCCAACCCCGGCCCGCCGAGGTTGCCGTCGACGGTGAGACCGACCGCGTCGTGCGCCGGCGAGAGACGCTCGAGGATGTTACACGTGTCGAGCGAACTAATTGAATAGAGACCCAGACCACCGGTTCGAACACGCGGCCTTACAGGGAGTCCTCGGAGGGTTCGAGTTCACCGCTGATGCGCTCTCTGGCCTCCTCGGTGAGTTTGAACCGCTGGACTTTCTGTGTCGCACTCCGGGGGAGTTCATCGACGAAGAACACGCGACGCGGGTGGGCGTAGCTCGCAACGTTTTCGAGCGCGAACTTCCGGAGGTCCGCCTCGGTCCGTTCGGCATCCGCTTCCAGCACCACGAACGCGACGGGTGCCTCGCCTTTTATCTCGTGTGGGGCCGCGACGACGGCAGCCTCGGCGACATCGGGGTGTTCGTAGAGTGCGTCCTCCACCTCGGCGGGGTAGATGTTGTTGCCACCGGAGAGTATCATGTCGTCGGCGCGGTCGACGATCCAGAAGTAGCCATCCTCGTCGACGCGGGCGATGTCACCGGTGTAGAACCAGCCCTCGTCGTCGAAGACATTCTCTGTTTTGTCCGGTCGGCCGTGGTAGCCATCGAACACGGGGTCACCCCGGATTGCGAGTTCACCGGTGACCCGTGTTTCGTCGTCGAAATCGATATCCTCGTCCGGAATCGGCTCGATAGCGTCCGGTCCGGCACGTGTCTCACCGGTGTCGGGGTTGACAATCTTCAGCTCCATACCCGGCAACGGCGGACCGACACAGCCGGCCTCCTTCTGTGCACCGGCAACCGGTTCGATCGTCCCGGCCGGTGCAGTCTCGGTCATCCCCCAGCCCTCGACCATGACGACATCCCACTCCCGCTGAATCGTCTTCCGAACCTCCTCGGCGAGCGGTGCGGCCGCACAGACGACGTAGTTCAGCGAGGAGAGATCGTACGCCTCGGGGTTCTCGCGCCAGACGCGGAACATCTGTGTGTACAGCGCAGGCACACCCGCGAACACCTCCGCGTCCTGCTGCTCGATCCCCTTTAACAGCGCCTCCGGCTCCGGCTTGGGCTGCAGGTCCAACTGACCGCCACGGAGGAGAAACGACCCCATCAGGGCGTTCAGCGCGTAGATGTGGAACAACGGCAACACGAGCACCAGCGTGAAATCGGGGTCGATACCGAGCCCACTCTTGTTGTAGCTCTCTATCGCCGCCAGCAGGTTCTCGTGGGAGAGTCTCACCCCCTTCGGTTTGCCCGTCGTGCCCGAGGTGTACGGCTGGGCCGCGATATCACCGTGCTCGCGGTCCACGATGTCGAACTCGGTTGGCTGGTCGGTGGTCAGGTGCGAGTAGTTGCGGACCCCGCGTGCCTCGTCGCTGCGACCGGGCATCAACAGCGTCTCCACACCGGCCCGTTCGGCGAGATCCACCGGCCACTCGATGCCGGGTTCGTCCTCGGGGATGTACGCCGAACTCACCATCACCTCCACCTCCGAGTCCTCGATGACGTACTCCAGTGTCTCCGGGTCCATCCGGAGGTTGAGCGGCACCGCGATAGCGCCGGTTTTTATAATCCCGAAGTACGCAACCGGAAACAGCGGCTCGTTGGGGATGTACAGACCGACCCGGTCACCGGGTTCGACACCCAGTTCGACCAGCCCGTTTGCGAGCTGGTTCGCCTCGGCCTCCACCTCCTCGAACGTTTTCTCTGTCCCGAGAAAGCTGAGGGCTGTTCTGTCCCTGTACCGGTCTGCGGCCATCGTCGGAATCATCCCGACGTTCTCTACGGGGTCCCCGTGGTGATACTCCATACACCCTTGTACTGCATAGCATAATATAAAGACTTCCACAGCGTGCCGACAGGTCCGCCGTCTGTCGTCCTCCGGTGTCTGGCAGCGTCCAGTCGGCAGTCTTAGGTGGCTCCCGGACCCAAATCGAGGTATGAATCCGGACTTCTCGGTGCTCGACGGCCACCTGTCAGAGGCGGGCGTCGACGGCTACCTGGTGCGGGCCGACTCGGAGGAGGCAGACCAGTACTACCTCTCAGGGTTCGACGCCCCGGACCCGTTTGTGACACTGTACGACGGCGAGGTGCACCTGCTGTTTGCACGGAGTTTAGAGTACGGCCGGGCGGTTCGTGAGTCACGGGCCGCATCGGTTGAGCGCGGCTCCGACTACGACTACGGAACCTACGTCGAGGAGTCGGGACCCCACGAGGGCTGGAGCCGTACCCTCACGGCGTTTCTCGACGCGTACGGTGTCGAGTCGGTTGCGACACCGCCGGAGTTCCCACTCCAGACCGCCGACGGACTCCGCAAACAGGGTGTCACGGTCGACCCCGACGACGAGGGTATCCTCACCGAGATCCGCGCCACAAAAACCGAGGAAGAGGTTGAACACATCCGGCAGGCACAGCAGGCAAACGAGGCTGCGATGGAGCGCGCCGAGACGCTGCTCCGGACAGCCACTGTCGAGGACGGACAGCTCCGTCACGAAGGGGAGGTGTTGACCAGCGAACGTCTAAAGGAAGCAATCGAGGTGACACTGCTCCGGCACGGCTGTGCGCTCGACGAGACGATCGTCGCCTGCGGGACCGACGCCGCGGACCCCCACAACCGCGGTAGCGGGCCGCTGGCGGCCGGCGAGCCGATCATCATCGATATCTTCCCGCGGGACAAGACCAGCCGCTACCACGCAGACATGACCCGGACGTTCTGTCGGGGTAGCCCCGACGAGACCGTCCGGGAGTGGTACGACCTGACCGCCGAGGCGAAACAGGCCGCCCTCGACGTGCTAGAGCCCGGTGTCACCGGCGAGGCGGTCCACGCCGCCGTCTGTGACGTCTACGAGGCCGCCGACCTGCCGACGCTGCGGGCAGACCCCACCGCGGAGACGGGGTTCATCCACAGCACCGGTCACGGCGTCGGACTGGACGTCCACGAACTGCCCCGCGTCTCCGAGAACGCCGGCGAACTCCGGCCGGGCCACATCGTCACGATCGAACCCGGTCTCTACGACCCCGCGGTCGGCGGGGTCCGCATCGAGGACATCGTCGTCGTCACCGAGGACGGCTACGAGAACCTCACCGAGTACGAGGAGTCGCTCGTCGTCTGACGCGACCGACCCGGGCATACCCCCCGTTCGAGCTGGTGGGCGCGTCTGTCCGCTTCGAACTGGTAGACAGATCTCGACTGCTGTCACCCCGAACCGGTCGAGAAAGTGACCGTAACCGGTATCAGTGAACCGACCACTACCTGCTGTATGGCCGACATCGACGCCCTCGATCCGGGGGAGCTGATCGGGCGCCTCGTGTCCAGCCTGATGCTGGTGGTCGCTGCGGTGCTCGCCGCGGTTCTCACTGTCGTGTTGGTGGTGTTGACGGTAGCCCTGGTGGCCCTGTCTGCCGGCCTCGTCGCGGCTTTGATCACCCTCGTCACTCTCACCCTGGTCTGTCTGCTCCTCCTGATAGTCGGGGTCGGTGCGCTTCTGTACCGCCGCAGCAGCCCCACGAGCACACAGGAGCGGATAGACGAGGCACTCGCACGTGCCGACGACACACCACACGGAGACGGTTCGATGACAGAGGAGGAGGCGGTGACCGAACTCAAATCCGAGTACGCCGAGGGGAACATCGACGACGACGAACTCGACCAGGCACTCGACGACGCCCTGACCAGCGAGCGCCCGGAGCGGGTCGTCGAGCGACACCGGTGAGTCAGACCTGGGTCACAGCCCTCCGTCACCCCGTTCCTGTGCGAGCACACCACCATCGAGAGCCC
>KE356579.1:1848221-1851008 GCA_000416085.1 halophilic archaeon J07HX64
ATCGTGGTGAGAAAGACGAGGGCGGCGCCGGCGACGACACCGGACCGGACGAGCGGGAGCGTCACCCGTCGGAACGCGCCGACCGAACTCTCGCCGAGCACACGCCCGGCCTCGACGAGACGGGGATCGACCTGCAGCAACGAGGTGCGTGTCGACCCGACCGCCTGCGGGAGGAACCGGACAACGTACGCGAACACCAGGAGCGGGACCGTCTGGTATACCCAGCGACCCGCACCAAAGTAGACTAGCGCGAATCCGAGCACCACCCCGGGAACGGCGAACCCGACGTACGTTAACCGCTCGAACACGAGCGCGAGACGGCTGTCGTGGTTCGCGGCGAAGTAGGCAACCGGGATCGCGAGCAGCGCCGCGACAACGGCCGCCGCGGTCGCGACACTCACAGAGTTGAGCACCTGGACCCACTCGAAGGCCTCGTTCGGGCTGTAGCCCTCGCCGGAGCGGCGCACCCACAGCAGGAGGATCCAGCACGGCACCACGAGCGCCGCCGTCGCCACCCCCGCCGGGAGCGCCATCGCCGGCCAGCGCCAGACCCCGAGGTCGACCGTCGTCCGCTGTCCAGGGGCGTTGCCGCTGACTGTGCGGTTCGAGCGGATGCGCCACTCCAGCGCGAGCACGACCAGCACCACCGCGAGCAACTGCAGGGAGAGCAACGCGGCGTAGTCACTCCCGAAATTGCGGCTCTCGAAGTAGATCTGCCAGGTGAACACCGGCAGACGCATTATCGCAGGTGTTCCGAAATCAGACAGCGCGTACAGCGCGACCAACAGGGCGCCGGCGGCAACTGCCGGTCGGACCTGCGGGAGTGTCACCCGGCGGATGGCCCCGAGTCGGCCGTGATTGAGTGTCCGTGCAGCCTCCACGAGCCGTTCGTCGAGCGAGATGAGCGCCGCCCGCGTCGTCAGGAAGACGTACGGGTAGGTGTACAGCGTGATGACCAGTGTGGCGCCGGGGAACCCGTATATCTCGGGCACACTCTCGACACCGAGCGGCGCGAACAGCGACTCGAACTCGCCGTTCGGCCCGAACGCCGAGACGAACGCGAACGCGCCGACGTAACTCGGTATCACCAGCGGCAGCGCCACGACGACGGTCCAGAACCGCCGGAACGGGAGGTTCGTCCGGACGGTCAGGTACGCGAGCGGGACGCCGAGCAGGATAGAGAACCCGGTGACCAGCCCCATCAGGAGCAGACTGTTCAACAGGATGTCGGCTGTCCGCGGGCTGAACAACAGCTCCAGTGCCCGCGGGAGTTCGATGTCTCTGACCCTGACGAACAGCCAGAGCAACGGAAACACCATCGCCGCCGCGATCGCGCCGCTGACTACCGCCAGTCCCAGCGACACTCCCTCCTCCTCGCTCTGGTCGGGTCCGGACACGGGCTACCCGAAGATGACGTTCCGACGAATATAAGAATTTAGGTTCCCCTAAACCGGGCATGGAGCTAACGCGGCGGGACGCGATGGCTGCCCTGGCTGCACTCGGCGGGGCCGGCGGGGTGGCGGTTGCCGTCTCCCGGCGGCCCGGTGGGGGGTCGTCCGACGACGGGTCGGACGAGCCACTTCCCGGCGACGAGCGGGTGCAGGAGACGCTGGTCGCCGTCGCGGAGGTGGTCTACCCGGAGGCGCTGTCGGGCGTCGGGACGTTCGTCGAGTCGTTTCTCGGCTCGCGACTCGAGGCGGGGCCACACGCCACCGGACTCCGGGAGGCAGTCGCCACACTCAACGAGCGCGGCGAGCGCTGGCACGGCGGCCGCGTGGCCGACCTGTCGCCGGACGTGCGTGAGCAACTCCTCCGGGAAACCGGGGCCGACACCGCCGAGGAGGACCCCGATGGGACCGACGCCGAGCGCGTGCGCTACTACGTCGTGAACGAACTGCTACTGGCACTGTACGCCTCACCGACCGGGGGTGAACTCGTCGGTATCGAGAACCCGCAGGGGCACCCCGGCGGTACCGGGAGCTACCAGCAGGGGCCACTGTGAACCGGAGAACCTGACACGAGAGAGTATGACAGGACAGATGAAAAGAAGTCGAGCAGGCGTCGTGGCTGGACAGAACGGGGGTCGGGGGGTGAGGCGAGGTGAGATGAGATGACAGGCTCACAGACAGACAGGTCACCCGTGTCGGACACCGACATCTGTGTCGTGGGTGCGGGGCCGGCGGGGGCGCTGGTGGCGGACCGTCTCGCGGGCGAGCACGAGGTGGTGATACTGGACGCGGGGCCGCGGTTCGACCCCGGTGACCGTCTCGCCCGGCAGGAGCGGGCGATCCGGCCGGCCTACGATAGACCGGATGTCTGGGATGTCGGCGGGGACAGAGACGCACACGCCGCGTCGGGTGAGCGGTTCTACCCCCTGAATCACGCCCGGGTGAAAGGTGTCGGCGGGTCGACACTCCACTGGCAGGGGATGGTGATGCGTATGCACGAGGACGACTTCCGCTCGGGGAGTGCCCGCGGTGTCGGCCCGGACTGGCCGATCAGCTACGGTGACCTGCGGCCGTACTACGCCGCGGCCGAGCGGGAACTGGGTGTCGCCGGTGCCGACGACAACCCGTTCGGGCCGCCGCGGGCGGAGCCGTTCCCGATGCCCGCGTTTCCGCCCTCATACAGTGACTCGCTGTTCGCCGAGGCCTGTGACGAACTCGGGGTTGCGATGCACTCGGTGCCGAACGCCCGCAACTCGGAGCGCTACGACGGGCGAAGCAAGTGTGTCGGCTACGGCACCTGCCAGCCGGTCTGTCCCTCCGGCGCGAAGTACGACGCCAC
>KE356579.1:1851028-1853197 GCA_000416085.1 halophilic archaeon J07HX64
GCCGACGCCGTGTTGCTCGACACGGACGACCCCGACGAGATACGCGAGACTGTCGCCGTCCGAGACGCGCTCGACCGCGAACAGCTCGAGTTCCAGTGGGCCGAGGTGACAGCCGTCGAACAGGCCGGGTCGGCAGACCGTGTCTGCATCGACACCGGGTCACTGATGAACGGTGACGAGGGGATGCTCGTCGGGTCGATGTCACGCGGTCTGTTCTTTGTCCACGCCGAAACCGCCGACTCGCCGTACGTCGCGTCCCGCCCGTTCCGGGTGAACGCCGGCGCCGTTCACGCCTACCTCCGCACGCCTGGAGGCGAGACGAACTACCTCTCGGAGCTCTCCAGCGGCGACGACGTCCAGATCGTCGACGTGACCGGGACCACCCGCGAGGCGATCGTCGGCCGCTCGAAGATCGAGCGCCGCCCCATGTTCCGTGTCCAGGCCACTGTCGGTGAGGACCGCGTCGAGACGCTCCTCCAGAACGCGGAGACGATAAAGCTCCACACCCGCGAGGGTCGAGAGTCCGTCACCGACCTCGAGGTCGGCGACGAGGTGCTCGTCCACTACAACGATGAGGCTCGACACTTCGGTGAGCCTGTCGAGGAGTCCATCATCGAGCGGTGAGTCGGGATCGGGCGCTTCGAAAGGTGGGCACCGGAGAGGCCTGACCGCGTCGGCGGCGATAGTCAGCCAACCCTGTCGGGCGCTACACGGCCCTGTCTTCGATTGCCGCGTCTATCTCACGCATGAACTCGTGGACGGTGTTTCCCATCAGGACGACCGGCTGGCCCTCCGACAAGAGAGCATCCAGCACGTCGGCGGCGTCGGCGTTGTGGCGGGTCACCGGGGCCTCGACGGTCGCGGCGAAGGCACGTGTGCTGGCACCCCCGACGTGCACCCGTTCGATCTTCCCCCGTTCGTACAGCAGGTCGACGTAGTTGACAAACGAGGCGGTTCGGCCCCGTCGGTCACGGCGGAGATAGGCGAACGGCAGTATCTGCTCGTCACCGGCCAGCGACCGACGGACCATCTCTGTGCTCTCGACATCGTTTATCTCCGCGGCGTCGAACGCCCGTCCCCGAGGTAATCGGGTCCACTCCGGCTGAATCGCGTCGAGAGGCGCCTCGAATTCCCTCTCCGGCAGCGGCGGTTCGTCGAGAGACGTGAGTATCGCGTCGATCGCGTGAGTTGTCTCCGCGCCGAGCATCCCCTCGTGGCGGTCGGGTATCTCGACCTGCTCGATTGTCCCGCCTCGCCGCTCTACCTCCTCGGTCAGATACTCGTGCAGGCTTGGATGCTGTTCGCCGTTGACGATGTGTGCTCCCGACGGGACCGACCGCGCGAGCGACCGGGCGATATCGGTGCGTGTCTTTCCCAGTGTGTCGTTGTGGTCCTGGCGGACGTTGGTCAGGAGAACGATATCGGGGTCGACCAGTTTCCAGTTCACCAGTCGGGTCGTGTACCCGGTGATGCCCTGGTCCTCGAAGATAGCGACATCGTCCGGCGAGTAACCGTCCAGTTCCGGGACGAACTCCCCGATGATCCTTATGTTCTCGTACAGCATCGTCCGGGGACCGAGCCGTTCGATCGGGTGGACCTCGCCGTTGTGGACGAGCGTCGGGTGGTTGCCGGTTATCTTCGTGAGCGTGTCGAAGCCGCGACGGTTGAACACGTCGTCGAGACGCCGGGTCGTGGAGGACTTTCCGCGACTGCCCGCAACGACAATCCGGGTGTCGATGCGTTCGAGTGCCTTTCGATGGCGGATACCCCGGGTCAACTCCCGCAGGATGCCGGTCAGACTCGGTCCACCGACCTCGATGGACCGGGGTCCAGTCTTCCACTCGTACTCCGCGCCGGGACATTCTCTGAATGCAATCTCGTATCTATCAACAGGGGTTACAAAATGGTTATTACTCGACTTGCCCCTCAATAGAGTATAACGCTGACTCAGTTCGACCCGATCTTTTTTTTGCTCCGACCATCGTATACGTTGGCTGTTCTCGGAACGATGGGGATGTACGCGGGCCACCGCGCTCCGGGCAGACGAACACTCGACCAGCGGGTGCCGGGTGTCCCTGCGCTCGGCCGGCCGAGAGGCGGGCTCCGGTTACCCCGTTCGAGCGACTCGGCTACATCCGCCGACCTGGCTCCGTCGAGACGGCCGCACAG
>KE356579.1:1853217-1872232 GCA_000416085.1 halophilic archaeon J07HX64
ACCATCGAGCGGGCAAACGAGATCCAGCGGGAGATCCTCGAGACACTCGGCGCGGAGATAACCTGGACCGCCGGTCCCGACAACACCGGTCCAGCGTACCATCATATGGGCACCACCCGGATGGGAACCGACCCCGAGCGGAGCGTGGTCGACCCGACCTGCCGGACACACGACCTGGAGAACTGCTGGGTCGCCGGAAGCAGCGTCTTCCCAACCGGCGGTGCCACCAACCCCACCCTCACCATCGCCGCGCTCGCGCTCCGGACCGCCAGCGCACTCGACGCCACACTGTGACCCTGGACCCGCCACACGGACGACTGTCCCCCGGGCACGCGCCGTTTTAGGTCGACCTAAAAACTTAACCGTCGGAGGAGAAAAGAAACGAACATGAGTCAGACAGACGACCCGTCCGCGGGGCGGGGAGACGGCGACGAGGGGGACGGCGATACCGGTGAGACAGTGGTCGGTGGGAGCGTCACACCGGAGGGTGGGCCGGCGACAGACAGAGAGCCGTTCACCTTCGAGGACGTGACCGTCGTGATGGGGACGTACAACGAGGAGGCGGCCATCGGGACGGTGCTCGCCGATATCGAGCGGGTGACAGACGGGCAGGCGGCGGTGGTCTGTGTGGACGGCTCCACAGACCGGACCGCGGAGATCGCCCGTGAGCGGGGTGCACAGGTCATCGAACAGGAGCCACAGGGGTACGGGGTGGCGGTGCGGGCCGCGCTGCTCGCGGCCGACCGGCCGGTCGTGGTCACCACAGACTGTGACGACACCTACCCGATGGAGCAACTGCCGGTGTTTTTAGAACAGATAAACAGGGGGTACGACGTGGTCAGCGGTGACCGTCTCTACCACGGGGCCGACGCGATGCCGGTGCTGAACAGACTCGGCAACCACCTGTTTGCGGCGGCCGCGAGCGTCCTGATGGGGCGACGTGTCCACGACACCACGACGGGGATGCGCGCCTACCGGCGGGCGGTCATCGAGGCTATCGAGTGGACCGAGAACACCGGGCTGTCGGCGGAGTTGCTCGTCCGGCCGGCGATGCGGGGCTACGATGTGCGCGAACAACCGATCGCCTACCACGAGCGGGCCGGCGAGACGAAACTCGACCCGCTTCGAGGTGGCGCGGCAATCGCCGCCTCCATCGTCACCGTCACACTCGAGGAACGACTGCGAAACCTGTGAGTCCGGGGTCGGGCGACGTCGGCTCTCCCCGACTGGACCCGGACGACTGCCGAGTCTGTCGGACTGGGACCGACGCACACCCCGCAACCGGTCTCGATACCGGTGTGTGCCGCCGACGGTATCGCACCATCGGCCACGGCCCCGACGTGGGCAACAGTGTCGACTTGGCGATAACGTCCCCGAGGTGACCACGGCGGCCGACAGGACGCGTCTCGCCTGTCCACGCCCGACCTGTCTCGGCACCCGGTGAGCCCCGGCCCAGTCAGAGCTGTGCGCAACCCAAAAGAGAACGGCGCGAGATAGTCGAATCGAATATGCAAGCACGCCGCACAGTTCTGCGCGGACTCTGTGTTGCCGGTGTGACCCTGCTCGCGGGCTGTCTCGAGGGTGACTCGGACGATTTCACGGTCACGTCCACGTTCGATGACGGCGCGACAATCCCCGAGGAGTACACCGACGACGGGGAGAACGTCTCACCGCCGCTCTCTGTCGAGGGGCTGCCCGACGAGACGGCGACACTCGCCGTTATCGTGGACGACCCCGACGCACCGGGCGGGACGTTCGTTCACTGGCTGCTGTGGAACGCCCCCGCCGACCGGACGAGTCTGCCGGCCGACATCCCGGACGGGGGGCAGGTCGACGAACTCGACGGCGCACGACAGGGGACGAACGACCTCGGAGAGACCGGCTACGGCGGCCCGGCACCGCCACCCGACGACGACCCGCACACGTACCGGTTCACCGTCTACGCCGTCGACAGGACACTCAGTCTCGATGCCGGGGCCGAGCGAGACAGACTGGAGGCGGCACTCGACGGGTCGACACTCGGCTCCGCCCGTCTCACCGGCGAATACGGCCGGTGACCGACCGGGAACGTCCTGCTCCGAACTCCGTGCTGACCGGGTGACAGAGCGACGCCTGTGCGTATCACCCGGTCGGCTCTCACCCACCCGGCGACCCGTCGCCCGTGACCGGTTCGAGCTGTGATTCGACGGCGAGACCGTACTGATTCTCGCGGTCGGGGAGATAGGTGCCCTCGCGGCCGCAGTCGTCGACCAGCGGGCAGACAGTCCGCTCGGGTGGCCAGAGCGCCTCGACACCGCCACCGGTGGCCCGGACGGTGGTGGCCTGGCGGTAGGTCAGCGTCGCGCCCGCGGGTTGGACCAGACGCACGAGCACGACCACCTCGCCGACACTCTCGACCGGGACACTCGCACCGACAGACTCGCCGTCGACAGCGGTGAGCGAGGCGTTTGTCCTGTCGACCGACCACGTGACCGGGAGCGTCGCGCCCGGATCCGTGTCGGTGTGTGTGGTCTGGCCGGCCGGGGTTTCGATGCGGACCTGTGCGTGTGTCACCCTGTCGGGAACCTCGACCGTCGTCTCGCCGGCGAGTCGGGGGCCGGCACGGACGGTCTGTTGCTCCAGCAGTGGGGTCACCTCGCGCTCGCCGGGGTCCGGCGTCCACTCGCCGCGGAAGCTGTAGCGGTAGTGTGTCCGGTTCGGGTACGCGTCACGCACCTCGAAGTTGCCCGGTGGGCCGCGGTCCAGCGCGTAGACCGTGTCGCCGTCGAACCCGGGTTCGTTCCGGAGATACTGGAACGGGTGGCCGAGCCAGTCGCCGTAGGGGGTCGGCAGGAACACGACGGCGTTCTCGAACTCCCGGTCCTCGAACGGTGCGTAGGCCTCCTCGTATGTCGCGGTGTGGGCGGCGTTTTGGGCCAGCGGACCGGCGACCAGCGCGCCGTTCGTCACCAGCAGTCCGGCGAGAAGCACCGCCGCGAGCACCACCCGCCCGAGGCGACCGAACCCTGCTCGACTGGTGGGACACAGCTCGCTCACGGGGGTCGTGACACTCCCGCGAGCACGCCAGAGCGCGAGCGCGCCGGCGGCCCCGAAGATCGCGACCGGTGCGAGCAGGTCGAAGTGGTAGAACGGACCGAACTGTCCGAGCAACCCGTCTGTCGGGTCGCCCGGGTTCGCGAGGATATTGAAGTTGCCCCAGAACAGCACGTTCCCTACCGGCACAGTGACGAGGAGCCCCCCGAGCAACAGCCGTGCCGTCGAACCCGTGGTGTCGTCCCCGGAGCGGCCGGCCCCGAGCGCGCCAGGAAGGAGCCGTCGGACGCGTGTGCTCGCGGCGAGACCGACCGCCGCGAGCGCGGCCCCGAGCGCGCCGGCGGGCACCCACCGGGTCAGCAGATACCAGACGACAGCCGCGTTCGTCCGGACCGCCAGTTCCGGCGAGTACTCCACAGAGTGCTCGAGGATGCGGCGGCGGCCAAAGCCCGGACCGTCACGCGGGGCAAACGCCTCGTATGGGAATATGAGCGGCGACCCGGTGATGTGGGTGTTGTACGCGAGGGTGGCCGCGACACAGACGAGACCGACGGCGGCGGTTATCGTCTGCCGACCGAACGCGGGTGTCCGGAGGAGTCCGGACAGACCGGTCGTGCCTGCCCGCGCCCGGAGTGCCGTCCCGACCTCCCAGAGCGCGTGGCCGACGAAGGGGACCGCGAACAGCACCGCCGTGAACGGGCGCATCAGAAAGGCAACACCGATTGCACCCCCAGCGAGGGCGGCGCTCGCGCCGCGCCCGGTGCGGTGGGCGTGCAGGTAGGCAACGGCGAAGGCGAGATTGAACAGTGTCGTCGGCGCGTACGGGAGAAACACCGCGGAGGTGACGAGTGTCATCGGCGCGGTAGCGAAGCCGACAGCCGCGAGCAGCCCCACACGGCGGTCGAACGCCATCGCGCCGAGCGTGTAGACGAGCGCCACGTTCCCGGTGGTGACGGCCGCGAGTGTCACCCGCGGCTCACCGAAAAGCGCCATCGAGACCGCGTACAGCCCCGCCGGAAGGGGCTGGTACTTCGGGTACAGCCGGCCCTCGTCGGCGACAAAGAACCACGGTCTGACCGCCTCCGCGAGTTCACCCGGGAACAGCCGGAACTGCCCCTCCAGCAGGGCGGCGGCCTGCCCGAGATAGACCCCCTCGTCGTGGTTCGAGGAGTGGTACGGAAACAGTTCGCTGGCGAGTAAGAACACGGCGACCCCGGCCAGCACGGCGACGACGGCGGCCAGCAGGCGCTCGCGGGGCCGGGCCAGTCGGCGGACCCGCGCCGGGAGCACACCGCAAGCGGTCTGTAGTCGGTCGACGAGGGCCACGCCGCTCAGATCTGTGCACCCGCACTGCGCATCAGTTCCACCGTCGGTTCGAGATCCGACAGTGCCGTCAGGTCGATATCGGGCAGGTCGAGTTCGTCGAGTCCGGGGAGTTCCCCGACGGGTTCGACCGCCGGCACTGTGGGGTACTCGAACGTCTCGACGGCAAAGAACTCCTGTACCTCCGCCGAGAGGAGATGTCGGAGGAAGTTCTCCGCGAGTTCGGGGCTGTCGGTCTCGTCGACGACGGCCGCGCCCGCGATATTGAACGTGGCACCGGCGTCGCCGCTGGTGAACGCGGTGTCTATCGGCGCGTCGGGGCTGCCGTCGAGGACACGCTGGATGTAGTAGTGGTTCGCGAACCCGGCGTCGAGGTCGCCGTCCGCCACCGCCTGCGAGACCGCGAACTCGTTGTTGTACGCCTGTATACCGCCGTCGATGACCCCCTCCAGCCACTCCCGGGTGCGCTCCTCCCCCTTGAGCAGACGCAGTGCAGTCACGAACGCCTGACACGAGCCGTAGGAGGGGGCCCAGCCGAGGTCGCCGTCGAACGTCTCGTAGGCGAGGATGTCCGAGGGCAGATCGCTCTCGTCCAGTGTCTCGGTGTTGTACGGGATAGTGCGGACACGGCCCGAGGTGCCGACCCACTCCTCGGTTCGGAACTCCTCGGTCGTCGCCGAGAGCACGTCCTCGGGTAGTGAGCGCGTGCGCCCCTCGTCGGCCAGCGTGCCCAGCGCCCCCGCGTTGACCGAGAAGAACACGTCCGCCGGTGTCCCCGACCCTTCTGTGAGTATCGTGTTCACGTGCTCGGTCGAACCCGCGTACCTGAAACTGGGGTCGAAATCGTCGTAGACCGCGCTCAGGTGCTCCTCGATGGTGCCGATCAGAAACTCGTTGCGGCCGGAGTACACCGTCAGGTCACCCTGCAGGTCCGGCAGTTCCTCGATGGTGGTGCCGCCCGGTTCGGGTCTGCCGGCCCGGCCCGAGCCGATGAGTCCGGCCTCGGGTTCGCTCTCCGACAGACAGCCCGCGACACCGCCGATACCGAGCGCTGCCGCCCCCGCGAGCACCTGCCGTCTCCTGTACCCCGCTGTCGTGTGCGCGTCGTCCTGTGTCATTGTTGTTGTATCGTCTTCGGTTACTGTCGTGAGTGCGTTCTCTCGACGGTCGGTTCAGTCGTCGGCAACGGCGGGTGTGCGCCTGAGTTCGCCGAGACAGTCCAGCCAGTCGTGCATGTAGGCCCCGACGTGGTGGAGGAAGCCGCCGTTGCGGTAGGCGTCGGCACTGGCCGAGCACAGCGCGTCGGCCATCCCGCGGTAGGCCGCCTCGTAGCTGTCGGCGTCTGCGGCGGCGTCGTCGACCAGTCGCCAGACGTGCTCGTTCAGTTCGAGTCCGGCCGCCTCGTTGTGGAGGTCGTCGAACGTCGACCGTGGGGCCTTGTTGTGCTCGCAGAGCGGCCGTCCGGTGTAGATCTGTTTCCCGAGCACGTCACAGGCCCGCTTGAGGAACACACCGCTCCAGATGTCGTCGAACCGACCGACCGACCACTCGTTGTCGTCCATCGGCAGCTGGTAGAACGCCGGGATGACCTCCCGCCGGAAGGCGAGGTTCATCGAGCAGACGGTGAGGTAATTACCCGGTTCGACGACGAAATCCCGCTCGAACTGGTCGGCCTCGGTGCGGGTCTGTGCCTGCCCCTGCAGGTCGCCGTCCATCAGGATGCGCACCGCGTCGAGGTCCGGAACGTTCGTCCACAGCCCCTGCGAGACGACGACATCACCCTGCGCTATCTCCGCGCTCCCGGTCTCGACGCGCTCGTCCATCGCCGAGTAGGGGTAGCCCCGCGGATAGAGACCGTGCTCGTCGGTGGCCTGGTACAGGACGTTTACCCACTGCTCGTCGGATGCGACGGACTCGACTCCCCCCTCGAACGCGAGATTCGACAGGTGGCGGCCAAAGAAATCAGCCTCCCCGGGCAGGGTGTCGTCGTCGATGAACACGCCGTACTCGAACTGTGGGTTCGCCCACATGTACAGCAGGCCGAAACTGGTCTCGGCGTGACTGGCCGCCGGCACCACGTGCCCGTACCCCTCGATACCCTGTTCGGCGTACCAGTCCTCACGGCGCGACCCGTCGAACACCTCCCCCCTCACTCCGAGGTCCGACAGCAACTCGCGCATCTGCCCGGTCTCGCAGAAGTTCTCTGTCACCAGTACGAACGTGAGCCGCGACGTGTCGAACCCGTGTTCGCGGGCGTTCTCGACGTAGGCACGCACACACTCGTACTCTCGTATCGTCGGAACGACCACACAGATGTCCGAGGTTGTTTGTTTGCTCATGGAGCCGTTTATTTTAGGCCGACCTAAAACAGTTACGACTCGCTGTGCTCCGACCGCCGGAACGTTCCGGGGGAGAGGTTCAGCGCGAGCGCGGCGGCGGTTCCGCCGACGACCGTGACGAGGTTCTTCAGCGCGTGGTCGAGGACAGCGGCCGCGAGCGCCGTTGCCGCGCCAACCGGGGAGACAGCGACCACGAGCGCGGTGAACGCCGCCTCGTAGAGACCGATACCGCCCTGTGAGAGCGGGAGCACCTTCGCCAGGTTGCCGACAGTCACCGCGAGGGTGCCGACACACACGAGCACGGGCAGGGACAGATTCAGATCCGCGAGTGCCACGAGCACGAGCACGGCGGTGAGCACGTCGATAGCCCAGACAGCGAGACTCCCGGCGGCGACCCACAGGAGTGTCCGCCCGTCGGTTGCGACGACACGCAGGTCGGTCCCGACCCCGGCAGCGGCGTCGACGACCGCTCGCAGACGCCGTCGCCGAACGCGCCCGCGGAGCCACGCCCCGGGGCGGCGGTCGCTGTGTGCGACTGTGACGGCGGTCCCCGCCGCGAGTACACCGCCGAGTGCGACCACGCTGGCACCGGCGAGAAAGCGCTCCCCGCCCGCCGTGTGCTCGCCGGCGAGCGCGAGAACGGCGAGTGCGCCCCCTCCGAGGGCCGCGAGCGAGAGCAGGTCGAACAGTCGCTCGACGGCGAGCGAGGAGACACCTGTCGTGTAGGGTACTTTCCGGCGGGTGTTGAGGAGATACGCCCGGACGCCGTCGCCCGCCCGTGCCGGCACCACGAGGTTGACCGCCTGACTCACGAACACAGTCGCCGTGAGAAAGCCCGTCCCACAACGGTGCCCCACGGCCGCGAGCACGTCGCCGTACCGGTGCCCCCGGAGCGGCCAGGAGAGGAGATAGACGACACTCGCGAGCGCCAGCACCACCGGGTCCGCCGTCCGGACTGTCTCGACGGCCCGCCCCAGGTCGACAGTCCTCGCGGCGAGCACCGCCCCGCCGCCGACCACGAGCAGGGTCCCGGTGAGCGTCGCAGCGTGTCGCAGACGAACCGCTCTCCGCGCCATACCTGACCCGTGTCGCGCCAGGGTTTTAAGCTGACCTAAAAATTCGTGGCCGTCGGACGCAGTCACCCCGCCGCTCAGAGCACAGTCGTGTGCATCAGGCGACCGGCACACCCGACTCACCGGTCGACATCCGGAGTCGAGAGTCGGGTCTCCGGCGAGCACAGCGCGATTCGCCACGTTCAAGCCGTCGCCGGTCGACCCTCTCCACATGACACGGTCTGTCTGGCTGAAAGCCGACGACGAGGTCGGTAACTGGGAGGCCCGCAAGCGCCGCATCACCGCGGGGCTAGAGGCGGGCGTCGACTGGGTGGTCGTCGACCGCGACGACGTAGAGCGGGTGCGCAAACTCGGGCAGGTGAACGTCGCCGCCTTCGGTGACGATGTCCACGTGATGGACGCCGAGTCGAACGGCATCGACGCCGACGCGACTGTCGTCGGTAAACACACCGAGGGTGACGGCACCGTCGACCTGCCCTCCGACCTCTCCGGGTCGTCGGACCTCTCGGCGCTCCGCCAGGACAGCGGCCCGGAGGCCGGGTACGTCCGGATATACAACGAGAACTACGAGACCTTCGCGGAGGCGGTCGCCCACGCGGCCGAGTACACCATCGTCGTGGCGACGGACTGGCAGATAATCCCACTAGAGAACCTCATCGCCCGCATCGGAACGGAGACATCACTCGTGGCCGGGGTGCAGACCGCCGAGGAGGCTCGAACGGCCTACGAGACACTCGAACAGGGGGCCGACGCCGTGTTGCTCGACACGGACGACCCCGACGAGATACGCGAGACCGTCGCCGTCCGGGACGCGCTCGACCGCGAACAGCTCGAGTTCCAGTGGGCCGAGGTGACAGCCGTCGAACAGGCCGGGTCGGCAGACCGTGTCTGCATCGACACCGGGTCACTGATGAACGGTGACGAGGGGATGCTCGTCGGGTCGATGTCACGCGGTCTGTTCTTTGTCCACGCCGAAACCGCCGACTCGCCGTACGTCGCGTCCCGCCCGTTCCGGGTGAACGCCGGCGCCGTCCACGCCTACCTCCGCACGCCCGGAGGCGAGACGAGCTACCTCTCGGAGCTCTCCAGCGGCGACGATGTGCAGATCGTCGACGTGACCGGGACCACCCGCGAGGCGATCGTCGGCCGCTCGAAGATCGAGCGCCGCCCCATGTTCCGTGTCCAGGCCACTGTCGGTGAGGACCGCGTCGAGACGCTCCTCCAGAACGCGGAGACAATAAAGCTCCACACCCGCGAGGGCCGGAAGTCCGTCACCGACCTCGAGGTGGGCGACGAGGTGCTCGTCCACTACGAGGACGAGGCTCGACACTTCGGTGAGCCTGTCGAGGAGTCTATTATCGAGCGGTGAACGGGCCGCGCTTCGACATGTGGGCACCGGAGAGCCCCGAGCGCGTCGTCAGCGCTCTCCGGGGTCGGGGTCGTCGATAGGTGTCGTACACCAGTGACAGAACTCCAGGTCACTGTCGAGTTCCCTCCCGCAGTGTGGACAGGACTGTTCGGTGCTGGCGCGCCGGTTGCGCCGACTCGTCGTCAGGTACGCGTCGACGACGTTCATCACCCAGACCGCGAGCGCAAAGAGCACGAGATCCGGCGTGTCACTGTAGGCATCCGCGAGCACGTCGACAGACGGGAGTCCGGCGAGCAGTCCGCCGGGGGTGAGAAACCACAGCGACGTGACAAACAGTGCCGCCCACAGCAGCGCCCGTATCCAGGCCCGGGCGTACGCGTGACCGGCTCCGGGCACGACAAGCGCGAACGCGGCGGCTATCACCGGCCGACGCTGGCTCTCGCCGCCTGCTCGCTCGTTCACGTCCGGTCGTTCGCGTGGTGTCCACCTGTATCTTGCGCTACGTGTCACCGGCGCATACGGCCACCCCCGCCACTCGACACAGTGTGTCCGGGGTACCGGGAAACAGTGCGAGGGTGGACAGTCCCGGTACGACTCCGAAACCGAATTACGCGTTAGTCACCAGAATCTACCGATGAACGTACTCTCTGTGGCTCGCGACGCGCTGGCCTCGGGTCCGCTGTGTGACAGCTGTCTGGGTCGGCTCGTCGCCGACCGGAGTTTCGGGCTCTCGAACCCCGAGCGGGGCCGTAGCCTGCGGGTCGCGGTGGCGCTCGCGGACAACGAGGAGTTCGACCCGCCCGGGGAGTGCTGGGTCTGTGAGAACGAGTGTGACCGCTTCGACTGGTGGGCGCGCCAGGCGGAGGCGAGGCTGCGAGGCTACGAGTTCGACACCTACCAGGTCGGGACGAAGGTGCCACCGCTCATCGAGGAGAACGACCGGCTCCTGCGCGAGGATGTCGGACTCGACCCGGAGGCCGGCGAACTGATGAAAAGCGAGTTCAACCGCGAGGTGGGCAAGCGACTCGGCGAGCGGACAGGGACAACCGTCGATTTCGGGCGGTCGGACGTGCTCGCGGTCTGTGACCTCTCCACCGACGAGGTCGACCTGCAGGTAAACTCCGCGTTTGTCTACGGCCGGTACCGCAAGCTGGAGCGGGATATCCCACAGACAGAGTGGCCCTGTCGGGACTGCAACGGGACGGGGCTAGTGCAGGGTGAGCCCTGTGACGGCTGTGACGGGGCGGGCTACCGCTACGACGAGAGTGTCGAACAGCTCACCGCGCCGGTCGTCCGGGCGGCGATGGACGGCGAGAGCGCCACCTTCCACGGCGCGGGCCGGGAGGATGTCGACGCCCGGATGCTCGGCACCGGTCGTCCGTTCGTCATCGAGGTGGACACCCCACGGGTCCGGTCTGTCGACACCGACGAGCTCCAGACGGATGTAAACGAGTTTGCCGACCGCAAGGTCGAGGTGGAGGGTCTGCGACTGGCCACCCACGAGATGGTCGAGCGGGTAAAGGAGCTCCCGGCGAGCAAGACCTACCGGATGGACGTGCGCTTCACGGAACCGGTGTCTGCCGGGGCGCTCCGGTCCGCACTCGCGGCTCTCGACGGCGCAACAGTCGAGCAGGACACCCCACAGCGTGTCTCACACCGCCGAGCGGCAAAGACCCGTATCCGGGAGGTGTACGATGCCGACGGCGACCTCCGGAGCGCCGACGACGACGGGCAGGCTGACACGGCGACGCGGGCGACTGTCGAGATACACGGTGAGGGCGGCCTCTACGTGAAGGAGCTGGTCAGCAGTGACGAGGGCCGGACCCGGCCGAGTCTCGCGGGTGAACTCGGTGCCGGGGCGACGGTCACGGCGCTCGATGTGCTCACTGTCGAGGGCGAGGACGAACCGTTCGAGGACAGCGACTTTCTCCAGTGAGCTGGTGACGGCACTGGCCGTGGTGGGCCGTCCGAGGCGGGGACACTGTCCCCCTCGTGACGGTCGGCCCCGGGTACTCGTTCGCAATCGGAGTGTCACAGACCGTCCGGGGCGGGGACACCCTCGTCGGGACCGCCGTCGAGGTCGAACTCCTGGCGCAGGTCGCCGATGCGGTCACGGATATCGGCTGCGAGCTCGAACTCCAGGTTGTCGGCGGCCTCCTGCATCCGGGTTTCGAGGTCCTCGATGGCGCGGGCGGCCTCGTCGGCGTCGTCGGGTTCGAGCGAGGCAGCGTCACCGGTATCGGTACTGCTACCGGGCAGATTCGTCTCGCCGACAGACTTCTCGATCGTTCGGGGTTCGTGCCCGTGGCGCTCGTTGAACTCCTGCTGGATGCGCCGGCGGCGGTTGGTTTCCTCGATCGCCGAGTTCATCGCCGCACTCGGTTCGTCGGCGTACAGCACGACCTGGCCGTTCACGTTGCGTGCCGCCCGACCCATCGTCTGGACGAGCGTGGTCTCCGAGCGGAGAAAACCCTCCTGATCTGCGTCGAGGATGGCCACCAGTGACACCTCCGGGATATCCAGCCCCTCCCGGAGCAGGTTGATACCGACGAGCACGTCGAGTTCACCCAGCCGCAGGTCGCGGATCAGTTCGTGTCGCTCCAAGGTGTCGGTCTCGTCGTGCATGTACGCCACCTCGAACCCGGCCTCGGCAAGGTAGTCGGTGAGGTCCTCCGCCATACGCTTCGTGAGTGTCGTGACCAGCGCCCGCTCCCCCTCTGGCAGGCTGTCCAGCCGTTCGATGAGGTCTGTCACCTGCCCGTCGGCGTCGGCAACCTCGACTGCCGGGTCGACGAGGTAGGTTGGTCGGACGATCTGCTCGACGACCCGTCCGGACTCATCGCGTTCGTACTCGCCGGGGGTCGCGGAGACGTACAGGGTCCGGTCGGTCCGTTCCTCGAACTCCGGGAACTGTAGCGGCCGGTTGTCGAACGCCGTCGGGAGGCGGAACCCGTTGCCGACCAGCGACTCCTTTCGCGAGCGGTCACCCGCGAACTGGCCGCGGATCTGTGGCAGTGTCTGGTGTGACTCGTCGATCACGGTCAGGAACTCCTCGGGGAAGTAATCGAGCAGTGTCGAGGGTGGGTCGCCGGACTCGCGGTCGGAGAGGTGCACCGAGTAGTTCTCGATACCCGAGCAGTAGCCCGTTTCCTGCAGCATCTCCAGGTCGAAGGTGGTCCGCTCCTCGATGCGCTGTGCGGCTACCAGGTCGCCCTGGCGCTCGAACTGTCCGATCCGGTCCTCCAGCAGATCCTCGATCTCATCGATAGCCTCCTCCAGACGCGTCTCGGGGATAGAGTAGTGCTCTGCGGGGTGGACCAGCACCGCCGGTTCCTCGCTCACTATCTCACCCTCCAGCGGGTCGACCTTCCGGAGCCGGTCTATCTCGTCACCCCAGAGCTCGACCCGGACCGCGTACCGGCCGTACATCGGGTAGATCTCGACGGTATCCCCGCGCACCCGGAAGGTACCCTGTGTGAAATCGACATCGTTGCGCTCGTAGTTCAGGTCGACCAACCGGGCGAGCAGCTCCTCCCGCTCGACTCTCTCACCCTGTTCGAGCCGGAGTGCCATCCGGACGTAGTTCCCCGGGTCACCCAGCCCGTAGATGGCCGACACAGAGGCCACCACAATAACATCGTCACGGGTCAGCAGTGACCGGGTCGCGGAGTGGCGCAACCGGTCGATCTCGTCGTTTATCGAGGCGTCCTTGTCAATGTAGGTGTCGGTCTGCTCGACGTAGGCCTCCGGCTGGTAGTAGTCGTAGTAGGAGACAAAGTACTCGACGGCGTTGTCGGGAAACAGTTCGCGGAACTCCTCGTACAGCTGTGCGGCGAGTGTCTTGTTGTGGGCGATGACGAGCGTCGGCTGCTGGAGTGCTTCCATCACCCAGGAGACGGTGTTGGTCTTTCCGGAACCGGTCACCCCGAGCAGAGTCTGTTGGTCTACCCCCTGCTGGAACCCGTCTACCAGACGCTCGATGGCCCCGGGCTGGTCGCCCGCGGGGTCGAACGGTGCCTCGACACGAAACGGTTCGTCGGCCGCCGGACGGTCCGGCGACAGCGGTCCGGAGCGTTGCATTACCGGAAAAGACGGTCTGGAGACTCTTTATCGGTGCGGTCCCGGGTGTCTCCACAGCCAAACTGTCGCAGCCGCCGCGATGTGTTGAGAACCGACGCCGCCACCGAGCGGCACCGAGAACAGGAGTCGCGAGCGGCGACGGGTCAGGGGATCGGGACGAAGTTGTCGTCCAGAAGCCCGGTGGCGGAGACACCGGGTGTGCCACCCTCGTCCGGTGTGTTGTACGGCTTGTCGTCCCCATCTCCGGTCCCGTACGGCTGCTGGAAATCGAATGCTCCGTTGCCGTTTGTATCGAGATGCGGTACGATACGGAGAGGGACCTCGTCGTCTTCCAGCTGTTGTCTGATACTGCCGAAGTTCCCCTCGTCGAGTTGTATCGTGAGACCGGTGTGTGTCCCTGGCGCGAGATAGCCCGTGTGGCCGAGCAGTGTTCCGTTTACTCCCTGTCGTCCTCGTCAGCGTAGACGGCGACGAACCCGCCCTCCGAGAGCGATACCTCGTCGAAGTTCTGTAACGTATTGTCACCGTCGATGACGACATCGGCACTCTCGCCCGGGACATCGCCCGGTAGAACCGCGGCAATCGGCGAGGTCAGCAGGATGAACACGAAGTACGCCATCGCGAGCATCACAGCAGCGTGTTTCGCGCCGTCCCGCAGCGAGCCCTCGCCGAGTTGGCCGGCGACGAAGCCTGCACAGATCGCCTGAATCAGCGAGGCGTGGAAGAACACGAGCGTGTAGGACGCCTGGTTGACCCCACCGAAGTCACCAAACGCGCCGCCCGCGCCGAGCGCCTCGAGTTCCCCGCTATCGATCGGCGAGGACTCGGGGATGTTCGGCACGAGCATCTCGTTTATCGAGACGATTATCACTATGAACACCAGGAACGCGATGTAAATGACGATGAGGTAGGTGAACATCTCCTGGCGGCGCTGGCGGCGCAGGCTGAGTTCGGCGCGGTGCTGTTCGGCGGCGATGCGGATGACCGGTCCCATGTTGCCGCTCGCACGCATCGCGTTCGTCAGCAGTGTGACGACACGCGCAATCGCGGTTGTCCGGACGCGTCGACCGAACCGGACGAACGCGTCGTCGACGGTCGACCCGTACTGCAGGTCCCGCCAGATGCGGTCAACCTCGGGCGAGAGCACACCGATATCGGTTCCGCGAACCCGGTCGACGGCCTGCACAATCGACATACCCGCCTCGTTGAGACTCGCCAACCGCTCCAGAAACTCCGGTGTCGCCTTCTCGATGCGCGTGATATGACGTTTGTAAAAAAAGCGCACGATAGCGTACGTGAGGATCACAAAAAGCACCGACTGGACGAGCAGGTCGTCGAGGATGCGGATGCTGATTCCGTCGGCGGCGAACACGGCCGGCGCCCGGAGCAGGAACATCAACAACCCGATCGGAACTGTCACCCACAGCAGCTTCGTGGGGTTCCAGAAGACGATCTCGATCGGGTTGCGCAGGGCGTTTTTCACCCGGTACAGCCGGTCGTGGAGCGCGAGCATCCGGCTGTTTTCCCGGTCCCGGCCGGTGTACCCGCCATCGGGGCGGGTGCTCTCACTGTCTGTGCCCGGCAACACACTCGCCGGTGTCGCGAGGCTGCGCTGTCGTAACGCCTCGACACCCGAATCGGTGCCGACACCCGAGATACCGAACTGGTCGAGCTGTTGCTGGACCAGGAGCGCGAACACGGCGTTGCCGAGTGGGATAACCGCGTAGATGATCAACTGGAGAAGCGTTAGCGTATTGGAGATGGTCAGCCCGAAGATCAGCAGGATCGTGATGAAAAACAGCATTCCTGCGACCAGAACCGTGACGTACCCCTCGGCGATCGTCGCGAGCAACTCGAGTAGATCCTCCTGGCGCTCCTCGGACTCCTTGCGGAACCGCTCGAACTGCTCTTCGAGAAACTGCGACAGGTTACCTCCGCTCTGCAGAACGCTCGTGAGATTCTCCGAGAACGTCTTGAACTGCTCGCTGGGGGTACGACTCGACATCCGGCGGAGTGCCGTTATTATGTCGCGACCGAACATGTCTATCTCGCGGACAGCTACCGACATCTCGCGCGAGGTTTCGCCGTAGATCCCCTGGTAGGTGGTGAATGTTCGCAGGATCTGCGGGAACTCCATCCCGCCGCGGGAGAGCGCGTACATAAACGCGGTCGCCCGGGTCAGCCCCTCGTTGATATTCCGTTTGCGTACGTCGACGGCACTCGACGGGAGCCACCACCTGACCCAGTAGGAGATGGCGGCCCCGATACTCCCGAACAGGAGTGCACTCCCGACGATGAGCAGTATCAACGTGACCTGGGCGGACAGCGAGAGGCTGAAATCCAAGGAGAGTCCGAGCGGCGCCGCGACAGGCAGCTGTGACAGCACGGCGACGATCGGCTCCAGAAAGGCGAGCACCACTGTGAGTATATACACACCGAGAATAGCACTGAAGATGAACGCCATCACCGCGAACAGCATCGTTTTTGCCGCGTAGTTGCGGTACGTCGTCGTCAGAAAGGCGGCTTCAACGCGGCGCTGTCGCTCGGAACTCGCCGAGACGAACCGCTGGAACAGCGTCATCGCAATCCGGCTGAGCGCCGTGTCGACCCGAGGACTGAGCTTGCCTACAATCCATACCCCGAATATGAACAGCATCACCACCAGCGAGACGAGCAGCACCGGCGTTGCTGTGCCCACCATCTCACTCCTCTGAGAGTTCGAACTCCGTTTTATCGATGTGGTTCAACACCTCCTCGGGGTCGGTGTAGTACTTGTTGACTATCGCGGTGAACCGTCGGTAATCGGTCACCCCCTCGTGCTGGAGGAACCGGAGGAACCGCCGCCGGTTGCGAAGCTCCTCGAGCAGCTCCGACTGACTCCAGCCCCGGTCCTCGCGGATACCCTCGAGCACCGAGGAGTTGTTCTCGCGGAACGAGTCCTCGGTGGAGTTCCAGCGGTAGGTGTTCGAGTAGTCGAGTTCACCGGTTCGCTGGTCGATCCCCTCGATCTCGGAGATGGCCCGCGCCCGACGGACCCGCTCATCGCCGGACTTCGTGAGCACCTGCACCCAGAGGATATCGAGCGAGGTTACCATCGCTCGCGGCACGTTGATCGGGTTGTTCTCCAGGCGGTTTATAACCGTCTGGACACTGTCGGCGTGCAGCGTCGAGTAGGTCGTGTGTCCGGTGTTCATCGCCTGGAACAGTGTTATCGCCTCCTCGCCACGCACCTCGCCGACCAGGATGTACTCCGGCCGGTGACGCAACGAGGAGCGCAACAGATCGTACATGCCGATGTCGGAGTCGCCCATCTGTTCGCGCGTGACCGCCGACAGCCAGTTTTCGTGGTACAGGGAGAGCTCGCGGGTGTCCTCGATGCTAATCACCTTCGACCGTGGTGGAATAAACATCGACATCGCGTTCATCGAGGTGGTCTTGCCCGCCGCCGTTCCTCCTGCGAAGATCAGTGACCGGTTGTTCTCGATGGCCAGCCACATGTACGCCAGCATCCGGTCGTCTATTGTCCCGTAGTTCAACAGGTCGATCGGTGTGAACGCCTCCTCGGCGTACTTTCGGATGGTGAACGCCGACCCCTTTGGGGTGACCTCCTCGCCGAGCATCAGCTCGATCCGCGACCCGTCCGGGAGTGTCGTGGACACGACAGGGTTGGACACCGAGACGTGTCGCCCCGAGCGCTGGGCGAGTTGGATGACATAGTTGTACAGCTCCTCCTCCTCGTAGACGATGTTCGTCTGGACGTCGGTGTAGTCCTCGTGGTAGATGAACACCGGCATTCCCGGCCCGTCACACGAGATATCCTCCACGTACGGGTCGTGCATCACCGGGTCGATCTGTCCGTACCCCTGGAAGGAGCGATAGAGATAGTAAAACAGCCGGTAGAACATCTCCTCGTCGGCCAGGACACCGTACTCCTCGAGTCGCTTGCGGAGCTCCTCCCGGAGCGCGGTTTCGGGCTCGTCGGCAACATCGTCGCGGTACAACAACGGCGCGCGAACGTCCTCGATGAGCCTGTCGAGGAGCTGTTTCTCGAACTCGCTGAGGTCCGGTTCGACGATATAGTAGAGATAGTCCGTTTCCTCGGGGTCGTAGTTGATAGAGACAAACGCAAAGGGGACGTTCAGCCAGTACCTGTCGAGTTCCTCGTATCCGTCGAGTCCGTCGAACGAAACCAGTGACCCGTGACGTTTCGGATCGTAATTGTCGATATCGACTGTCGACCCTGCGAGCGCGCGCGCAGTCTGTGAGAGAAAACGGCCGATTCCCGACAGTCGGCCCCCGTCCTGTTCGTCGTTCTTCGAGGGAAGGTCAGCCACCTCACCCAGGTCGCCGCTATCCTCCTGCGCCACGCTACAACCCCCCTCCCGGTCGGCTCCTGTCTGTGCTCCCAGTTTGCTGAAGCAGTGTTTCTCTCATGTCCGTCCAGTTAGTCGCGTGACTCGCACTCTACTGTATTCAATACTGTGCTCCCCGTGTTATTTATCCTCACCGCCTGCGCTGAACCTGTCGACCGGGCTATCGACTGCACCGGCCGACACCCGGGTCGAGTCCGCCCCTCACGACTGTTACCGTGGACTCGCCCCGCGGTGACCGAGGGCCGTACTATCGGGTCGGGTCCAGTTGTCTTTGCTCCGCCTGGCACAATCACTGATTATTTTTTGACCCCACACACGTATAAACTGTTACTATACACACGCACACGGAGCTCAGAACGCTCAGATAACTGCCCGAGTCTGCACCACAGCGTTCAGACTCCGGGGTAAAGAACCGATGTGTCGACCCGGATCGCCTCACAGTTCGACGGTTTCGAGAGTCTGCCCACCGACGGTCCGGCACCGCCCTGTCACTCCCCCCTCGGTCCGCTCGAATACGGCGTAGGTGGCCTGGTGGCCTCGCGGGTCGGCGTGACTGCCTGGATTGACAGCCGCCACCCATCCACGTTCCTCGACCGACGGTCGGTGGGTGTGTCCCACTACCACCACGTCCGCTCTTTCCTGCCGTGCCAGCATAGACAGTGACGTCCATCCCCGACGGTGGCCGTGTGCGAGCACAAACCGGGTTCCGGCCCACTCCAGGCTGTTGGTTTCGGGGAGTCGCTCACACACCTCGGGGTCGTCGCTGTTACCGTACACCGCTCGAACACCGCCAAACGACTCGAAGCTATCCAGTACCGCCGGTGTTGTGAGATCACCCGCATGGAGGACAACCTCCGCGCGTTCGAGCGCGTCACGCAGGTGGTCGGTTAGCCGCGGTCTCCGGGTTCCGTGGGTGTCTGCGAGCGCGACGAGCATCCTACCCACCTGAGGAGACCCGTTCGACCGGCATCAGTTCCTCGAACGGCTGGTCGGCGAGCCACCCTGTGAGCTCGACCAGGTGATCACAGGCGGCCTCGAACAGTTCGGCACCGACCTCGGCCGAGGCGTCGGTCTGGTCACCCAGGACACCGTTGTCGGTGTTGTCGATAGAGTCGTAGAACGTCCGGGCGCCGTGGACCCGTCCGGTGTCGCCGTCGACCTGCGACAGACCGCCGTCACGGGCCTGCTCCAGACGGTCCGAGTGGACGAGGTCGGGGTCGAGATGCCAGACGAGCGATGTCTCCTTCGGCCCGCCGTGTGGGCCTGGTGAGTCGAACGCCTCCTCGATACGCTCGCGGATACTCTCGTCCCACATCCACTCCAGCGCGTACAGTTCACGGTCGTCCCGGAGTCGCCGACCCACCTCCCGGAGGTGTTCGACGTTGCCGCCGTGAGCGTTGACGTACACCACGCGGTCGATACCGT
>KE356579.1:1872405-1877411 GCA_000416085.1 halophilic archaeon J07HX64
CGGCAGATGTGGGCCGTGCTGTTCGGTCGACCCGACCGGCACCAGCGCCAGTGACTCCCGCTCGAAATACTCCTCCATCTCCGGCCAGGCGTAGTCAGCCAGGTACATGACCTACACGAGGGGAGGGGTCCACATCAATCCTGCCGTCGGTCATCCCGGACCCCACCGACATGCCGGGGGCAGCTGCGGTGTGCTCTCTAACCCCCGGGTGTGGGTCCCCGGAGCCCAGCTTTATGTGACGGGTCGCCCTACACTTAGAACATGAGTGAGGACAACACCGACCAGACGGCGGACGCCGAGACAGCGATAGTACTCGACGTACTCCCACACGGCCGGACCGAGGACGACCGCCCGCAGTACGAGAAAAAGCCGCTCGCGTTCGTGCTCGACAAGACAGATTTCAGCCTCTACGAGTTGACCCTCGAGGAGGCGACGCTCTCTATCGGTGACCGCCTCGATATCTACGACAGCCCGCAGGTCGGACGCACAACCGGAATCGACCACGAGGACCTCCCCCGGGGCGCGGCGAGTGAACTCGAGTACGTCGTCGAGGACCTCGTCGCGGCGGAGGAACAGCGGTTCGTCGACTTCTACAACGAGGCACAGCCGATCACTCTCCGGCTTCACCAGCTCAATCTCCTGCCCGGGATCGGCAAGAAACTCCGCAACGACATCCTCGATGCGCGCAAACGCCGCCCGTTCGAGAGCTTCGAGGACATCGAGGCGCGCATCGACGGGCTCCACAACCCTCGTGAGGTGCTCGCAGACCGCATAATGGAGGAACTCCGCGAGGACGACCTCAAATACTGCATCTTCGCACGCGAGGAGTGATGGAGGACACCGGATACGGCTCCCGTGACCCCGACGCTCTCCGTGCCCGTGCCGGCGTCCAGGGGAACCCCGAGGCCGACCAGCACTTCATGATCGACGACCGGGTGCTCGACCGCCTCCCGACGCACGCGACAGACGCCGGGTTCGACGTCTCGACGGTCCTCGAGATCGGCGGCGGGACGGGCGCGCTGACCGACCGGTTGCTCGCGACTGCCGAGGAGGTGATCGTCGTCGAACGCGACCCGCGGCTCGCCGCGTTCCTGCGCGAGGAGTTCGCCGACGCCCGCGAGACAGACAGGCTTACTGTCCGGGAGGGGGACGCGCTCGAACTCGATCTGCCGGCGTTCACCGCGTCGGTGTCGAATCTTCCGTACGGTGTCTCGAGTGAACTCGCCTTCCGCCTGCTCCCCGAGCGCCGACCGGTTGTGGCGACCTTCCAGCAGGAGTTTGCCGAGCGGATGGCCGCCGACCCCGGAACCCCGGAGTACGGCAGGCTCTCGGTCACCGCCGGTCACTACGCCGCGGTCGAGGTGGTCGAAACCATCCCGCCGGCGGCGTTCGACCCGCAACCTGCCGTCGACAGCGCCGTCGTCAGGGCACGACCACGCACACCCGAGTACGACGTTCCCGACGACGACTTCTTCATGCGCTTTCTCCGGGCGGTGTTCACGCAGCGACGGAAGACGATGCGAAACGCCATCCGCAACACGGGGCACATCTCGGGGCTCGCCGACCCGGATGCCGTCGTGGATGCCGCCGACGAGGACCTGCTTGGGAAACGCGCCGGCAACCTCCCGCCGGCGGCGTTCGCACAACTCGCCACCCTCGCGTGGGACTACGGTGACCCCGGGGAGCCAACGGCGTGAGCCCCGCGAACGACGGCTCCGACCGGCACGCAGAGGACGAACCGACAGACGGTGTCGGGAGCTGAATCCGGCGAGGACCGGCACGCAGAGGACGAACCGACAGACGATATCGGAGGCGAATCCAGCGAGGACCGGCACGCAGACGACGAACCGACAGACGGTGTCGGGAGTGAACCCGGCGAGGACCGGCACGCAGACGACGAACCGACAGACGGTGTCGGGAGTGAACCCGGCGAGGGTCGGCCACGGCTCGCCGACCTGCGCGACGTCGAGACGGTCTACCAGCCGGCCGAGGACTCGCGACTGCTGGCCGAGACAGCACTCGAACAGGCTGGTGTCGGACCCGGTGACCTCGTTATCGACGTGGGGACGGGGTCGGGGTACGTCGCGGCGCGGATCCGCGACGAGACCGGCGCGCGGGTGGTCGGTCTGGATATCAACCCCGATGCCTGCCGACAGGCCCGTGATACCGGTGTCCCCGTCGTCCGGGCGGACCTGCTCGAACCCGTCTGTGGTCCCGTCGATCTGGTCGTCTGTAACCCACCGTACCTGCCGACACCGCCCGAACAGGAGTGGGACGACTGGATGGAAGCCGCCCTCTCCGGTGGCGAGAACGGCCGTGCGGTCGTCGACCGCGTGCTCGACACCGTCGGCCGTGTGCTCGCACCCGACGGACGTCTCCTGTTGCTCGTCTCCTCGCTGACCGACCCCGACGCGGTCCGCGAGACGGCCGCCGAGGCTGGCCTCGATACCGCTGTCGTCGCCGAGGAATCACAGCCCTTCGAGCGTCTGGTTGTGCTCGAACTCACCACCGGTCTTCGTAATCAGGTCGAGGTCGGTTCGGTACCCTCTCTCAACTTGACCCGCTCTCCTACTCGTAACCGCCGTATCTGATCTCGACCCAATGAGACTCACCGTCGTACCGGACGATGTAGTTCCCGGAGAGCTCGTCCCCGGTGACCGGTTGCTGTGCGCGGAACCGGTCGACCAGCGAGTCGAACCCGTCGTTGTCATTGTCCTCGATGTAGTTCGTCCCGTTCAGTGCATCCTCGAAGACGTCACGCTCGGCGTCGGAGAGCCCGGAGAGTTCGAACTCGTACTCCTCGCGTAGCGTGTCAGCGTACTCACCCGCGCTCTCCGCAACGACTGTCGTCTCGTACCGGTACACCGGGAGTGTCTCCGACCTCGACTCGACATCGACAGGGTACGTCTCACCCTCGTACCGGACGGCGTTGTACTCCTGACCCGCGACCAGAGCCGACCTGCTGGCCTCGCTTTCCGTGTAACCGAACTCGGTACCGCGGTCGTAGCCTGGCTCCAGCCCCTCGGTATCAGGGCTGTCGACAGGAGGGCCACTCAACAGGCCGTCGAGGGTTGTCCGGTCGGCCTCCGGCAGGGTCCCGTACTCGACAACCTCCCCGTCGACCGCAGAGGCGTTGTAATCGATCTCGATTACCCCTGTGTATCCGGTCTGGGTTCCCGTCTGCACGTATGAAAGGCTGTAGAACCCACCGTCGTGACGAAGTGGGCGCTCTCCGTTGACCGGGGGTTCCGCACCGACAGTGGTCGTGGAACCGCTCTCGATTGCATCACGGACCAGCGCTCGGTCCTGGCCTGGGTCGATAACGGTGAGGTCGTGACTGGCCTGCTCTGCGAGCGAATCGTCGTCGGCCGGGTTCGCGCTGATCGAACCCTGGTCCGAGCAACCGGCCAGTGCTGCGAGTGAACCGACCAGTGCAACTGCGAGCAGTTTTCGTCTGTCCATACGAGCCGTTCACACTACGAGTATGAGCAGAGGGTGACGCGTCTCCGAGGGAGAAACCTCTGTGGGTGTCCCACGCTCACACTGTCCGGAGACATCGAAACGGTCTGTGCCGTCTACGGGTGTGCACACTCACACTATCCGGATACGTCGAGACGCCGTCCGATGGGCTGTGACCGCTCTGTTCGGGTCCTGCCGTCTCTGGCTTCACTACTCAGGTTCGTTTACACCAGAGGGTGGTCGAGCGCCACACCGGAGAGGTAAAGTCGACGCCACCGCCAGGACTCGAACCTGGGACAACCACGTTAACAGCGTGGTGCTCTACCAACTGAGCTACGGCGGCACGCATTTTCTGTAGTGGAAACCATCTCAAGTACGTTTCGTTTCGAGCCGCGTATCGATACGCTTTCACGCGTCTGTCGGCTACCGGGAGACAGATGAGTGACGACATCGATTCAGTGATCGAGGCGGTACGCAACCGGGTCGAACCCGACGAGGAGGAACGGGCCGCGCTCGATGCCGTCGTCGAGGAGCTCACCCGGCGTGCGGAGGCGGCCATCGCGGACCTGGAGGTCGATGCCGATGTCGTGCTGGCCGGGTCGACCGCCCGGGAGACGTGGCTCGCCGGCGGACGCGATGTCGACCTGTTCGTGCGTTTTCCCCCGTCACTCGGTCGCGAGGGGCTCCGTGAGCACGGGCTCTCTGTCGGTCACACCGTCGTCGACGGCCGCGAAGAGTACGCCGAACACCCCTACGTGGTGGGTGAACTCGACGGGTTCCAGGTCGATGTTGTCCCCTGTTATGCGCTGGAGGATGCAACGGAAATCCGCTCGGCGGTCGACCGGACCCCGTTTCACACGCGTTACGTGAGCGAGCGACTCGACCGTGACCTTGCGAGCGATGTCCGCGTCGCAAAGCAGTTTCTCACCGGGGTCGGTGTCTACGGCAGCGACCTCCGCACGCAGGGGTTCTCGGGGTACCTGACAGAGCTACTCACCCTCGAGTACGGCGGCTTCCGGGCGCTGGTCGAGAGCGCCGCAGACTGGCAGCCGCCGGTCCGATTTGACCCCCACAGCCACGGCACCACAACGTTCGATGACCCGCTCGTGATGATCGACCCGACAGACCCCGAGCGCAACGTTGCTGCGGTGCTCTCGGCGGAGAACCTGGCGCGGGTCCAGCACTGTGCCCGCGACCTGCTCGCCGACCCGCGACCGGAGCTGTTTGTCCCCCGGAACCCCGACCCGGTCGACTCCGAGCAGGTCCGCGAGGGGTTCGAAACCCGCGGGACGACACCCGTTGCGCTCCGTCTGACTGTCCCGAACATCGTCGACGACCAGCTCTGGCCCCAACTCCGGCGGTCGGTTTCCGGTATCGCCGGCGAACTCAACCGCCGCGGGTTCGACGTGTTCCGGACCGACGCCTTCGCACAGCCACACCGATCCGGTGTCGGAACCCGCGACCCGGAGGCTGTGGACGGCCCGAACACGGACACCGGGCGGACCGTTGCCCTGCTGTTCGAACTTGCAGTCGCCGAGCGCCCCCGT
>KE356579.1:1877431-1883198 GCA_000416085.1 halophilic archaeon J07HX64
CAGAGGAGGTCTGGACACAGACCCGGCGGAGTCTGAACGCCGACGGACAGCGACTCGACGACGATCTGCTCGTCGACTGGCATCTCGACGACGCACTCGTCGAGACCGACGACGGTGTCGAGAACCGGTCGCCGCTGCTGGTCAACACGGTCGGGTCACTGAAGAACCGACCACCGGCCGACATCGGGGTTGAGAACCTCACCCTCGCGGCCGACTACGTCCGCACGAACTCGGATCTCGCCTCGATGGAGTCGGCGAACGAGGCCGGCCGACGGGCCGCAAACGCCATTATCCGCCGACACCGCGGCGGCATCGAGGCGACGGTGTGGGATCTCGAGGAGCCCGCGGTGTTCGACCCGTTCAGGCGTCAGGACCGCGTGCGCTACCGACTGGGGCTGCCACACCCCGCGGCGGTCACCCAGTCGGTCCGGTCGTTCACGCGGTCTGTCGTCGGGCTGTGACCCCGGTATCGGGCGCGGTCCGGTGACGATTGCACCGGCACGGGGACCGAAACATCAAATAGCGAACCGCGACAAGGGAGTCTCATGAGTGTCGAGCAGGGACAGCGGACGATACGGGCTCTGGTGACGACAGTCGGGCCGGACACGTCGACGGGCGAGACAACCGAGTGCATCCGCGAGAGCGCACCCGAGCGATGAGCCAGCCCCAGCTCGTCGAGGACCTGCTGGACGGCGACCACCGGGCGCTCGCCCGTGTCATCTCGAAGATCGAGGACCGCCGGCCGGGCTACCGTGACATAGTCGCGAAACTCCACGAGCACACCGGGACGGCGGACGTTATCGGCATCACCGGGTCCCCAGGGTCGGGAAAGTCGACCCTGGTCGACAAACTCGCCGCGACATACCGCGAGCGCGGCCTCACAGTCGGTGTCATCGCGATCGACCCCTCCTCGCCGTTCACCGGCGGTGCCGTGCTGGGCGACCGCATCCGCATGGTTTCAAACATCGGTGATATGGATATGTTCTTCCGGTCGATGTCCGCCCGCGGCACGCTCGGCGGCATCTCGACAGCCACCGCCGATGCGGTGAAGGCGCTCGACGCGTTCGGTAAGGACCGCATCCTCGTCGAGACCGTCGGTGCCGGCCAGAACGAGATCGATATCGTCAGAACCGCCGACACGGTGACGGTGCTGGTTCCCCCGGGGAGCGGCGACGATGTGCAGATGCTGAAAGCCGGTATCCTCGAGATCGGGGACGTGTTCGTCGTCAACAAGGCCGACCTGCCCGGTTCCAACCGCACCGTGCAGGAACTGCGCGAGATGCTCCAGCAGGGTGGTGGCGGTACGCTCGACAGCGCCGGCCACCACGCAGGCGGTGCTGACGGTGGAGAGGATGGCGACTGGGAGCCGGTCATCGTCGAGACGGTTGCGAGTGAGGGCGAGGGGGTCGACGAACTCGTCGAGACGTTCGACAACCACACCGACCATCTTGACCACACCGGTGACCGCGAGGAGAGCGCCCGGAGGCGGTACGCAGCCGAGATACGCCGGCTCCTCCGGGAGGACGTGAACGACCTCGTCGCCGAACAGTTGCAGCGTCAGGGTGGACTCGACAGCTTCGTCGACAGCGTGCTCGAGCGCGAAACCAACCCCTACGCCGTTGCAGACGAACTCGTCGAACCGATCGCCGAGTGTGTAGACGACCACGACGAGGGGTGAGCAACCCGGTCTGGTGCGGCTGGACCGAACAAGTCGCCGAGCGGTGCCCGAAGGTACCGGTCTGGTATGGCTGGACTGGACGATCCGCCGAACGGTGCCGGTCGGGTCAGGAGAGGATCGTCCGGAGTGTCTGCTCTGTGAGCAGCGTCGAGAGCCCGAGCGCCTCGCTCACCATCCACAGGAGGAACACAACGTACAGTCCGAGGAGAAAGTACCCCTCGAGTTGCGAGATCTCGAAGTCGGTTGCGGCGAGAACCACGACCACGAGTGTGGTGTAGAACAGAAAGAGCAGCAGTGGGACAGCGGCCAGAAAGCCGATCGAGACACCGCTGGCGAGGATGGCGCCAATCGGGAGCACCATCACCAGATTGAACGTGTTGGTCCCGAAGACGTTCGCTATGGCGGCCCGCTGGTCGCCCCCTTCACCCATCTCCACCCCGACCAGGAGATCCGGAAACGAACTCAGGATGGAGAGCACGGTCACAGACATCAGGAACGGGGGTGCATCAAGAGCCGTCGAGATCTCGAGTGTCATCCCGATCATGAACTCGACCCCTACGAGCACGACGAACAGTCCGCCGACGAACAGCCCGAACTGTTTCGGCAGGTTCGTTGACTGCCGACCCTCCCCGTTCCCGCTCCCGCTCCGCTTCTGTCCACCGATAATCAGGATAAGGTACGCAACGTAGACGAGCATCAGCCCGATACCCATCTGTGGGGTTATCTCGGCGACCTCTCTGCCGTCGGTTCCGATGACACCGAGGGCAATAACCGCAAAGAACCCGAGAATCGCGACGAGATAGAAGATCGCGTCACGGTAGACGATCCCACGTGTTGTCGGCGTGTCACCGGTCCTTACCGCAACTGCACCCGGAATGACGAGGATATTGAACACCGCAGTCCCGATCAGTGCCCCGGCTCCGGTCCCGAACTCGCCGAGAACCAGCACCGAGATGACTGTTATCGCGAGTTCCGGAAACGACGTCGCAACCGCGGCGATAATACCACCTTGGATCGCCTGTGAGACACCGAAGTGGTCACTCATCTCGCTGGTTGTGGACTCGACTACGTTTGCACCCTGCCAGGTCAGGACGAACCCGACCAACCCGAGGACGAGCCACAGTAGGAGTGACTGCTCGCCGAGAAAGCTCTGTACGAGTGTCATTTGGCCTGGGACATCTCCCCTGCGGTGACATCGGTCGATAGATGGCGCTCGTATCTGGGGTTACTCACGGGGTAACTGAACTCCATTCGTCAGCAATCAAACACGGTTCAGGTTTAATCGTTGCGACAGACATCTGCCCGACAGACCACGACCGCCTCGGCAGAGCGGTGTCGAGGGTATAGTCCATCTTGTACCATTATTGTTAGTTTCTCGCCCGATATCGGATACATCATATCCGTGGAGCGCCCACTACAGTTGAATGGAGTTCGACGAGTTACTTCAGGCGCGACGATCGGTACATGAGTATAGCGACGAGACGATAGAGGACTCGACACTGGAGTCTATCTTCGAGGCGGCGACACTGGCACCGTCCGGCTACAATCTACAGCCCTGGGAGTTCCTCGCTCTCCGTGACGACGACCGAAAGTCCACACTTCGTGAGGTGGCGTACGGCCAGGACCACGTCGTGGAGGCCGACACGGCAATCGTTGTGCTGGGTCACACAGACCCGATGGCTCACGCAGAGCCGGTGTTCGACGACTGGCTGGCAAAGGGGTACCTGCCGAACGAGGAGGTCCGTGACGGTCTGGTGGAGAGCGTGGAAGACATGGCCGCGATGCCCGAGTCCGACCGTCAGACCTGGGCGACCAGGTCGACCGCACTTGCCGCGATGACGCTCATGTACGCCGCACGCGACAGGGGTATCTCGAGCTGTCCGATGGAAGGGTTCGACTCCGACGCGCTCGTCGAGTCGTTCGACATCCCTGACGAGTACGAGCCGGTCATGCTGATCACGCTCGGTTACGCCGCGGACGGCACCGGTGATGTCGAGAACGACCGAAAGAAACGGCGGTCGGTCGACCAGGTCGTTCACTACGGTGAGTTCGACCCCGGTCGAGAGACGTACGCAGCAGCCGACGACTGAACACGGCAGCGATATCTGTGTAACCCACAGACCCGATTACTTTTATTCGGAATCACTTCCAAGGGTTCGACACCAGGTCGGCCTGGAGTGTGGCACCGACCTCAAGATGGGCGTCTGTCTCTGGAACGGCGATGCAGGTCAGGACGTAGTCCGCGTCAAGATGGCGTTGCTTGAGCGCACGTGGCGGTCGCCTGTGGGTGATCTCCCCGTCAAGTAGTCGGGCCGTGCAGGTCCCGCAGGCGCCGGTCGTGCAGCCAAAGGGGAGTCCGACGCCGGCGGCCTCTGCCGCATCGAGGATGGTCTCGCCCGACCTGACCGAGACTGTCTCCTGTCGGTCACTGTCGCGCCAGTCCAGACGGACCTCCATCACTGCCAGACGTCACTCGAGCAGTCGCCGTCGGGCCAGCGGATCTCGTGGGCCCGGGCCGGTCCCTCGGGCAGGTCACCGAAGTCCACGAGAAAGTCCTCGTCGAGACTCAGGGTTCCCTCCCGCGGGTCGACATCCGCCTTCAGCATGACCGACCCCTTCTCGGACTCCTCGGGAAAGAACTGGTTGTCCCACGAGGAGAAAAGCGAGGTGGTCCAGTAGAGCCGCTCGCCGTCGAGCGAGAGCTGGAGCATCTGTGGTCCGGCGACGATATCGCGGCCGTTTAGCTGCTGGCGGTCCCCAAAGTAACCGCCGATAGAGAGCGAGTCGACCCGACGCGGGTTCGCCGGGTCCGAGATGTCGTACATCCAGACCTCGCCGTGGAGCCAGTTCGACCCGAACAGGTAACGGTCGTCCATCGAAACCAGGATGTCCGTGATCAGCGGCGGCACGGGCATGTCCCAGCCCTCGAGTTCGCGGGCCTCGAAGTCGATCGCCTTCTCTGCCTCCCACTGGTTGCCGTTCTGCCAGAAGTGGAAGATGTTCGAGGAGAGAGCGGCGCCGACGAACCCGTGTGATCCCTCGGGGGAGTGCTGGAATCGCACCTCCAGGGGTATCTGACCCTCCTCACCGAGGTCGATACTCTGCTCGACGACACCCTCCTCCCAGTCCCAGAAGTGAAGCGACCGGCCGTAGTTGCCCTCTGCGACGTCCTCGGGGTCGAACCCGGGGTAGTAGGTCTGGGGGGCGGCCCACTCCGTCGAAACCATCACGTCGTGACGGGGCTGGTACCAGAAGTCGTAGTTCATGTCGATCTCGCCCGGCGGGTCCCACTGGCCCTGGATCTCGAAGTTGTCGTCGAGTTCGAGGAACCCACCGGGGAGTTCGCCGTCGGCGTCCCCGAGCATCGAGATCAGGATCTCCCCGTCAGGGATGCAGTGAACCGTGTGTGGCGCCGAGAGGTCGTGCTCGAACACCTCCTCGGGTTCGATCACCTTTGTTATCTCCGGGTCCCGGCGGTCTTTCGTGTCGACGATGTGAATCCGCGAGGACCGCTGTCCGGGAACGACCATGTGTCGACGCTCCAGACCGCCGATGTGACACGACGAGGAGCAGGCGTTCCACCCGAAGTGGTGGAGTTCGTCGCCTTTGTTCGGCATCTGAACACGCTCGACTATCTCACCGTACGTGCCCGACTCGGGGTCGACGTCGACGACCGCAATGAAGTCGGGTGCGTCGACGTCCTGTCCGGCGTGCAGACCCATCACGTAGGCAGTCTGCTCCTGGTCGGCCTGCTCGATGGCCGCCTGCGGTGTCGCGTATCCCGGTCCATCGGTGCTGTGGCTGTGGTCGTGGTGCTCGTGTGCGCCGGTGTCTGGTTGCTCTGCGTCGCTCATACACTCGGTTTCAGGACCGCCATAGTAGTACTTGGCCGCATTCCGGTCAGCCATACCGCTATGTGTGACACACCGGGGCGAGGGTTCGGCAGCCCCGTCCACCGCTTTACCGGGGAGTGGTTCTCACCGCCACCGCCCTCCCGGGGGGTCTCTCGCCTCACTCGGCCAGGTTCCGGGCGGCCAGGACCCGACGTGGATCTGTCGAACCCTCCCTCCAGTGGGTCCTCCCCGGTTC
>KE356579.1:1885045-1886779 GCA_000416085.1 halophilic archaeon J07HX64
AAAGAAGCCGTCAGCGCGACCAGTGCCAGCGCCGCCCAGCAGCCGACCGGCTACAGAGATAGCTTCGGTCACCCTATCGGCCCCCGTCTGGACTGTGACTCCGTCTTGTGTTTGCTCCACACCGATACGACTCCGCCGGTAGATGAGACGGGCTGTCCTGTCGGTCGAGTATTGAGTCGTCTCACGTACAGTGATTTGCTGTTCTTCATTATAAAACCACGGACCACAGCGACTGGTCTGCTGGGTGCTTGCTGTCGGTGGCTCCTCGGCCGGGAGTGGGTCTCAGACATCGAGTTGCGGGCGCCGGATGCGGTGGTCAAGGCTGGGGGCCAGCCCCTGCTCGCGGGCACATTCCACGATGGCATCCCGCGCAATCCCGCACGTGTCGACGACATCCGCCGGCCCGAAGGCGTCGTTGACGTGGTCTGTCTGGACGAGATACTCCGGAACGGCTACCGTGTACGACTCCCCGGACTCGATCGGGTCGCCGCCGACAGTTGCCCGCACCAGTTCCCCGGCGTCGTCGTCCCAGACGACTGTCGCGCCGCTGACGTGGCTACAGAACTCCTCGGGGTGGCCGTCGTCGTGGTAGCCAAAGGGAACCGCGACAAACGCTTCCCGGAGTCTGTTGCCGCGGAGTTCGACCACCTGCAGGTCGTCATCGTAGGGGGTCAGTGCCACGAGGTCGGCGACGGTCACCGCGCCCTGGAGTGGGGGACCGGAGCGGATTGCCCCCGGCGGACTGAGCGCGACATCCGCACCCGACCGCCAGCGGAGCGCATCCACGACCACGTTCCCGATTTGGCTCTCCGCGACTGTCGCGGCTGTCCCCGTTCGCTCGATCGGCTCCGCGACGGTCGCGACTGTCGTGTCGAGTTCGTGAACGGCCGCTAGCTCGCGCAACCGCCCGGCGAGCGCCTCGTCGACGTGCCCTTCGCCAACCGTCTCGACGGTGACCGCAGGGTCGTCACCGAGTCTGACACGGGCAAACGCCCGCCCGCCGCGACCCGGCCGTACCACCACTGTCCCGTCGATACTGTCGGTGTAGGTATCGTGGACGTGACCGCCGAGCACCGCGTCGACCTCTGTCTCGGCGGCGATTCGCTCGTCGGTGTGCCCGCAGTGTGAGACCACCACGACGTGGTCTGCACCCGCGGCGCGGAGCTGCCGGGCGTGCTCGCGCACGACAGGCACCGGGTCGTGGAACTCGACATCGCTCGCACCCGGATTTATCTCGTCCGTCCGGGGGTGGGCCACCCCGACGAGTCCGACTGTCTCGCCGGCGTCGACGAGTCTGTGTGGCCGGGTCTGTTCGGCTGCGAACCGCTCACCATCGAGGGTCGCGTTCGCACAGAGCCAGGGCTGTGGGGCCAGTCCGGCGAGTTCTGCTGCTCGTTCCGACCCAAAGTCGAACTCGTGGTTGCCGAACGTGTCTGCGTCGGGTTCGACCGCCCGGAAGAACTCGGTTACTGCCGCACCCTCGGTGGCCAGTGAGAGCGCCCCCGGGGCGGTGTTGTCACCTGATCCGACGACGACTGTCTCTGCATCGCGTCTGGCGATAATCTCGCCGGCCAGGCGTGCACACTGCCTGTGACTGTCGATCGCGGTCTCCAGGTCTGAGTAATGGAGAAGCTGGACGGACACTACACAATATAATTGGGTCCTGGTGTTTCAACGTGCCGGAACGGCTGCGGCGGGAGGCCCTCGGGTCACCTGTTTTTGCCTTCTCCCTCT
>KE356579.1:1886829-1888072 GCA_000416085.1 halophilic archaeon J07HX64
ACATCACCACCGATTCGCGGTCGACATCGAAGCTCGACATACACTCTGTTATGCGTCTCCCGGTGTATATCGGCTCGGAACCGGAGCGGCTACTCAATCCTGCGGGGAAGTTGTCTCGTCGGCGACGGTGATCCGGATCCGGTCGATGCGGTTCTCGTTAACTGCTGTCACGGTGAACTGGTGGCCGTCATCCGTGACCTGATCGTTTGCCTCGGGCTGACGGCCGAGTCGGTCGAGCACGAAGCCCGCGAGTGTGCTGTACGCGCCGCTGTTTAGGTCCGTGTCCAGCCGTTCGTTGACCTCGGCGATTGCAACGGCCCCGTCGGCGATGTATCCGCCACTCTCCCCGTCGGGAGTTATGCTGCGCTCGTCCGTCGCGTCGTCGAACTCGTCACGGATATCGCCGACAACAACCTCCACGATATCCTCGATGGTGGCGATACCCTCGACTGTTCCCCATTCGTCGATGACAATCGCCATCTGGCGTTGTTCGTCACGAAGCTCCTCCAGCAGGGCATCGGCACTACGCGACTCGGGAACGGCCGGCGTGTCGTCCGCGAGGTCACCGGCGGTGATGGGCTCTGTGTTCGTGTCCGCAGTCCTGTCGACATCCTCTGTTGCCTGCAGCACACTCTTTACGTCGATAAACCCGACCGGTCGCTCGCCGCTCTCGGCATCCACCACCGGATACCGCGTGTGCCCCTGCTGGGCGACGTGCGAGCGGAGCTCGGAGAGCGGCATATCGGCCGCGATTGTCTGCACGTTCGGTCGCGGGACCATTATATCGCGGGCAGTCCTGTCGTCGAGTTCGAACACCCGTTCGATCATCGCTGCCTCGTCGGCATCGACCTGTCCACCCTCCTGTGCGTTTGCGAGCGCCCGGCGGAGCTCCTCCTCGGAGAGTGTCGCCTCCGTCTCGGACGCGGGCGGGATGCCGAACAGGCTCGTTGTCCTGTTTGCGGTCCCGTTGAGCACAATTAGCGCTGGCTTGAACAGGGTGTAGAACAGCTTCATCGGGGGTGCAACGAGCAGCGCCATCCGTGCGGGTGCGGCGATCGAGAGAGTCTTCGCGGCCAGTTCGCCGTAGACGACGTGCAGGAAGGTGATCACACTGAACCCGACGACCACCGCGATCAGGTGGACCGCCTGCTCGGACACGAAAGAGGAAAGCACCGGCTCGATGAGCGCCGCAATCGCCGGCTCACCGAGCCACCCGAGCGCCAGCGAGGCGATCGTGATACCG
>KE356579.1:1888092-1894273 GCA_000416085.1 halophilic archaeon J07HX64
CATCGAGGGTCGCGTCGCACAGAGCCAGGGCTGTGGGGCCAGTCCGGCGAGTTCTGCTGCTCGTTCCGACCCAAAGTCGAACTCGTGGTTGCCGAACGTGTCTGCGTCGGGTTCGACCGCCCGGAAGAACTCGGTTACTGCCGCACCCTCGGTGGCCAGTGAGAGCGCCCCCGGGGCGGTGTTGTCACCTGATCCGACGACGACTGTCTCTGCATCGCGTCTGGCGATAATCTCGCCGGCCAGGCGTGCACACTGCCTGTGACTGTCGATCGCGGTCTCCAGGTCTGAGTAATGGAGAAGCTGGACGGACACTACACAATATAAGTGGGTCCTGGTGTTTCAACGTGCCGGAACGGCTGCGGCGGGAGGCCCTCGGGTCACCTGTTTTTGCCTTCTCCCTCTCCCCCGTCCCCCCCGCCCCAGGTGTCGTGTTCAGAAACGAGAGCGACCAGGTCGGAGGTTCAGACGAGCGAGTGTCCGCGGTGGGTGTACCTGAACTCCGCCAGCGAGTCACAGTCGTGTTCGTCCAGACGGGTGATCCAGCCGCCGAAGCGGTACCGGCGCCAGCACCGGTTTCCGTCGACGTACAGTGTCACCAGCGTCGGGTCCCGGGTTTATTACTGTCGTTCCGTCGTCCCTCTCGTGGACCCGTTCCTCGCCGACGTACTCGGCACCGTGTGCTGGTCGCTCGCCGGCCGCGGTGCGGGCCCGACTGTCGCAGGCCTCACACACCAGATTCGCGTACCCGGAGGCAAACTCCGGTGTGTAGCTCTTGAACGGTTCCTCACAGTTTGCACACTCGGTCTGCCGGCGCCCGGCGGGGTGGGACACGGGTTCGGGAGGCGTGACCATCGACACGAGTGTGGCCGCCAGGTCCCTGAGTTCCTCGGCCACGTCGAGCGCGTCGACCCACCGGTCGGGAAGCGCCTGCGCGCCGAACCGGGCACCGGCCACCGCGCCGGCGACGGCCGCGATTGTGTCGGTGTCTCCACACATCATGACCGCATCGACGATCCCAGTCTCGGCCGTGTCGGCGGTCAGTCCGTGGTGCAGTCCGGCCTCCAGTGTGTGGATCACGTACCCCGAGTTCGAGAGGTCGACCTCGTCGTCTCCACCCGTTCGAGGACATCGACGACCGCCGCGGGGGCATCATCGTCGAGAGTATCGAGTGCCAGTTCGACCGGGCTCGGGCGGTCGGCCAGCAGTCCGGACAGGACGAGATTCAGCGCGGCACAGCCGTGCTGACACCGTGGGTCGGCGTGGGTTATCCGCGAGGAGTCGCGGCTGCCCTCCTGCAGCAGGTTACGGTCGTGGTCGAACGCCAGCGCGTGCGGGGCACACCGCATCAGGCTCCCGTTGCCGGCGTTTGCCCCCTCCGGACTGGACTCGACTCCCAGACCGACTGTCCCGCCGCCGTCCAGGACGTACCATCCCGGAGACGACGGATCGATTGTCGCGTCATACTGCCGATATCGAACGGGCCGCTCTCGTACCAGCCCACGAAGCGGTCTGCGATATCACCGGGGTCGAACCCGCCCCGCTCGACTAGACTGTGTGCGATACACAGCGCCATCTCCGTGTCGTCGGTGACTGTTCCTGCCGGCTGTCTGTGAGCCCCGTTCCCGAGCATCTCGGTCACGCGACCGTGTTCGGCTTCGATACCTGACGGCGACCGGAACTCGACCGGTCGACCGAGCGCGTCACCACAGGCCAGTCCGAGAAGGGCTCCCTGTGCGTAGTTGGTGTCTCCTGTCATCTCACTCGTCCTCTGTCTCGTCGGCGATGCTGTCCTCGAGGCGGTCGATGAGCGACTCGTACTGGTTTCTGGACCTGTTCCGGGCCTCCCGCTCGCCCGGTGTCGGCTCCTCGTCGAGATACTCCCGGGCCAATGCCCGGAGCGCAGGATGGGGGTTTGCCCGCTCGCGATGCCCTTTCAGTTCGCCGAGCACGTCGTCGAACCCGCGCCCCTCCTCGGCGGCGAGAGTGGTCGTGATCACCGTCGAACTCCGGGAGATACCGGCCGCACAGTGGACGAGCACCGGGCCATCCTCGTTCAGCCTGCTCCGGCTGTCGTCGACGGCCGCCGCGAACAACCCGAACTGATTTCCGGAACCGTCGTGCAGCGGATGGTGATGGGTCGTCAACGGCTGGGGCCGGTGTGTCAGCGATATCACTGCCTCGAAGGTATACTCGTGGGTGGCGGGGTCTGCCGCGCCGCGGTCACCAAGATAAAGCTCCCGGTCCCCGACCCGGACGACAACCGGGTCGTACCCACCCGACTCCCCGGACCACCCGGGGGGTCGGGTCATCGTGACCTCTCCCGGCGAACCCAGGTCTGTCTGTCCTCGTCATCCGGTTCGGTTACCAGTTCACCGGCGTCGTCGGAGTCCCCGCTCGTGGACCCGTCCTCGACTGTGTACCCGCTATCGGGCACGGGGTCGTCGACCCAGGGGAGCAACGGGTCGATGTCGCCGCGTCGCAGGGCGGGTACAAAATCCCAGGCGTGGTAGTGGTCCCGGCCGTCGACGTCGCTCAGGTCGATATCGTCGACGACAACGTACCCGTCGGCATCGGGGTGCAGGTCCGCTATCAGGGCGAGTCGTTCCCGGCGCTCCGGGAACCGCTCGTAGCGGCCGTTCGGGCGTTTGTCCCCGAGCCAGCGGTCCCAGTCGTCGGGGTGTCTGCCGACGATGTCCACGACACCCGGGATCGCTGCCTCCGCTGCCAGGTCCTGGTTGCCGATTGCGTAGACCGCGTGCCCGGTCTCGTGTGCCAGATGCCGGACCCACCCGAGCGGCACGGCCTCCCGGCCCGGGTACGGGTTCACGTCGACGGTGAAATCGCGGTCGAACGCGAAGACCTGCATCCTCACCGCCCCTCCTGTTCGTCGCGGGCGTCCAGTATCTGTCCGAGCAGCGCGAGTTCCTGTTCCAGCGTCTCGTCGCCGAGCACCTCGCGCTCGGTGGCGAGATACTCCCGGAGCGCCCCGAACGTGGTGGCCCAGTCCCCGGAGACCGCGAGCGGCACCGACTCGCGCTCGTGTTCGCCCAACTGGTCGGGCAACAGCCAGTCGTCGACACCGGTCCCGTTCTCCGCCCGCCCGTGGACCGCCCGCGCCCAGGCCCGGAGCTCCCGGCCGTAGCGCGAGAGCGCCACCGCCTTGCGGATGCCGTCGTGGGCGAACTGCTCCGGACCGTCCGGGAGTCGGACCGTCGCGCGCTCCTGGTGCTCGCTCCCGTCGCGCTCGGTCCAGGACGCCACCAGGTCGACGGTCCCACCCGGTGGCGCGCTGTCGAGTCGCACCAGCACGACACCGCCGCGGGCCTCACCGTCGGATTTGGCCGACGGAAACAGCGTCTCCACCTGCATCAACTGGCCCGAGGCGGCGTCGACCCCGGGCGACCCGTGGACGGCGGCGATCTCGGCGTCGTCGGCCGCGAGTTCGAGCGCCAGGTCGTACACCAGCGGTGTGACCATGTACGCGAACTCCTCACCCAGTCGCTGCTCGAACTCCTCGGCCGAGTTGACGAAGTAGTGGTTCGCGCCCCGGACCCCCGAGAGAGCATCCGCCAGGTCGGCGTTCGCGTCTAACCCCATCCCCACGAACGTCGTGTGGATACCCTCGTCGGCGGCGTCGGCGAACAGTCGTGTGAGGGTCCGCTCGTCTGTTGCCCCGGTGTTCGGCATCATGTCGGTCATGAACACGACACGCCGCTCCAGGTCGGTCGTCGTCTCCCCGTCGGCGAGCATATCCCAGGCGGCCTCGAACCCGTCGGCGAGGTTGGTACCCCCGCCGGCGGCGACCTCGCGGATGTGTTCGCGGATGGCGCGCATGTTCGTCGACCCGACATCCCGGAGTGGCTTTGCGACGTGTGCCCGGTTGTTGTAGAGCACGACCCCCAGTCGGTCCTCGGGCCGCAGCTGTGCTGTCAGCGCACAGAGCGCCGCGGTCGCGGCGTCCAGTTTGGTCGTTCCGCCCGCCGGGTTCTGGTGCTGTCTCCCGTGTTCGTCGTGGTAGTACGAGTCGAACTCGCTCGACATCGACCCGGAGATGTCGAGCACGGCGACGAGGTCGAGACGCGGACGCTCGAACTCGGCGACCGACAGCGTCGAGTCCAGCCCCACCGAGAGGAACCGCTCTGTATCGCCGGTCAGCGGGTGCTCGCTGACCGCCGTCGCGTACCGGGGCGCGAACAGGGCGTCACTGTCGGCGGTGTCCGACTCGCCGGTCTCGAAGTAGTAGTCGTAGAACAGCCCCTCGTCACCCATCGCCTCCGGTTGCGGCGTGTAGCCGGCCTCTATGTTCTCCCGGAAGTTCTCAACATCCTTTGCGCCGCCGGTCGCGAGACCGACGCTCTCCACCGCCGACCCGCCGACGCTCGCAGAGGGGGACAGTGATCCCATACGTTCGATGTGTGCGGCCTCATACTGGTGTTCGGTCTCCTCCCGCTCGGTGACATCGGCCGGCACGGCACGGCTCTGTGGCCGGTCACACGCCGGACAGTAGTAGTCCGGAACCGACAGTTCCGGTGTCGATGTCGACATCGGCTGCCAGTCGTCGACTCCTCTGTCGTCGACCCCTTTGTGCTCGGAAACGCGTGTGATGACTGTCCGCCCGGAGACGACTCCGAACGGCTCGGTGAGTTGCAACCGCTCGACCGCGTCGACCAGCGCAGTATCGAACGTGTCGACGGCCCGCCCTGCCCGGAGCGACGAGCCACACGACGGACAGTGCGCGTCGTTGTCGCGCCTGCCCGGTGGTCGAGCCCCGACCAGACCCCGCACCCGGTACGTCTCGCCTGGTTCCAGCGGGACCAGTCCGCCGCTGCCCGGGGCCACGAGCACCGCGAACCGTTCGCCCGCCTCGTCCTCCAGCGTGTGCCGTGTCACCCTCGTGTCGCCGATGTCGAAACTGCACCCCGAGACCGCTGTGACTGTGAGTTCGTACTGTTCGCCGTCGATGAAGTCGGTGTCTGTTTCCATCTGTATCTCCTGGCTGCCAGCACCCGGACAGCCACAGGATTGGTTCCGCAGGACGCTCCGAGAACGACCGTGACGAGACTCCGCCTTCTGCCTTCTCACATATTGATAGGTGGTGCGATGTTTTAATTCTTTCGCTAACCCTCACCACAGAGCACTAACAAAGCTCGCAAGCACATAGCAGTGTGTGTTACATCTGGTCAGGCTCAGGTGAAGCTGTGTGATCTCTCCGCTCTGATGCTGGAGAAAGTAAGTGATACCTCGGTTCTGTTCTGGAGTCGCTGGTTCGAGGTGCAAAACGACCAAACGAGAGCCCCGTGTACGGACACGCACGTGTTATCACGCCGACGCACACAGGTCGCCGGGGCCGTCGTCGGGTTGGCGACACTCGGCCTGCTGGGGTACGTGCTCGGGTTTACCGATGTCGTCGCGAGACTCGAGACACTTTCTCCACAGCAGATGTTGGTACTGAGTGGACTCGGACTCGTCCCGGTGGTGCTATGGGGGGTAGCGCTGTGGCTCGCACTCGACGCGACCGGTGTCTCCACCAGTCTGAGACGCGCTGTGCTCCTGTTCGGTGTCTCGTTGTTTTTCAACGGTGTTACACCGTTCGGGCAGGCCGGTGGGGCACCGCTCAGTGGTGTAGTCATCGCCCACGCCGTCCGGACGCCCTACGAGCGGGCGCTGGCGGCACTGGGAAGTCTCAACACGCTCAATACGCTGGGGACGCTCTTGCTCTGGGTGCTCGGCGGCGCCTCTCTCGTGGCCGGCGCCGATATCGCCGGTGCTCGCGCGACAACGGCCGTGACAGGGGTCGCTGTCGTGGCCGTGGTGGGTGTTCTCGCTCTGTTCTGGCGGGTGCGCGAGCGCACGGCAGACCGCGTCGCCGCGGGGCTCACCCGGCTTCTGGCGCTCACTGGTCGGGTGGTGCCCGGGTGGTCACCGCCATCCTCTAACGCTGTCACCGCCCGGGTTGATGGGTTCGTCGAGGCTGTCGAGCGACTCGCCGGTTCACGCCGACGGCTCGTCGTCATCTGTGCCCTCGCAGTGGCCGGGCAACTCGTCATCGTGCTCCTGTTCTATCTCACCCTCACCCTGTTTTTTGACCCATCCTGGGCGGCTGTTCTGTTCGTCGTTCCGCTCTCGCGGGTCGCGGCCACAGTGCCGACACCGGGCGGCATAGGGAGTACGGAGGCGCTCC
>KE356579.1:1894323-1895545 GCA_000416085.1 halophilic archaeon J07HX64
CCATGCCGGAGGCAGCCCTACTAACAAGAAACCCGAATGGAATCAGCCCCACTCCACGCCGTCAGCCGCCGTCTCGGATCCGCCGGCAACTGGTACCGTGGCCTCCGGAAGACAACCCGCCAAGTCGGGATGAGGGCATACCACCGGGCCACGGCGCTGAACTACCGTGGCCGTCTGCTCGCCCCGGAGCGACTAACAACAGCAGGGCCGTACCGGTCCTACGAACTGGTAACATCACACGCGTTCGACCCACTACTGGCGGCGCTCGCGGCGACCGTCGGCCCGGACGACACAGTCTACGACATTGGGGCGTACGCGGGCGGATACGCGCTCCCGCTCGCCGCCGACACACCACGACGGACGGTGGTCGCAGTCGAACCAGACACGGCGAGTCGACGACGACTTCGTGCCAATCGCGACCGGACTGCGCCGGATGGCACCGTTCTCGTCCGGCCGGTCGGTGTCGGTGCGGCGGACGAACACCGGCCGTTCTACCGCTCGTCGTTTCCGAAGCTGTCCTCGTTCGACCGTGCCGACGCGACCCGGTGGGGCGCTCACGTTACCGGGGTCGAAACTGCCCGAATCCGCACACTCGACACACTAACAGAGCGGCTTCCGGCACCGGATCACATAAAGATCGACGTCGAGGGGCTCGCACCGGCGGTGCTTGCGGGTGCGGCGGAGACGGTTGCCCGCCACCGGCCGACGCTGTTCGTCGAGCCACACGACCGCCCCGGTGCCGACCGGACAGGCGCGATCCGTGCCTGGTGTACCGAGCACGGGTACACCGCTACCGACAGGAACGGTGCCCTCGTCTGCCGGCCCTGACACCGGGTTCTCCAGCCCAACCCGACCCGACCGCCTCAGCCCCCGGTTGCCAGCCAGCTCCGGAGGAAGTTCACCAGAAACAGGAGCCCGACAACCGACAGGAGCGGCTGTGTAGTGGCCGGATCCGTCACCGGCAGTGTGGCGAGCCAGACGGTCACCACCAGGGTGACGTACGCCAGACGATTGAGCCACCGGCGGTGTTCGCCGCCGACTGTCTGACTACGGTAGCGCCGGACCGCGTGTTCGAGCAGGAGTAGATATCTGGCAAGCCCCACCGCGATGAACATCGTCGGGGCGAGTCCGCTACCGACAACTGCTGCCGCCCCGAGCAACACCAGTATCGCATCCGTCTCGATATCGAGACGCTCACCGAACGGTGTCTGTTCGTCTCGCG
>KE356579.1:1895595-1896595 GCA_000416085.1 halophilic archaeon J07HX64
TGGTACAAGATGGTGAGTGTAACCTGGTTTTTAGAATGAAAGGATTATATGACAATACTATGTTCGTAGTAAGCAGGGGAGAGTACCAATGGCAAAAACCGACATCGACAAACGCCAATCGTGGTTCACTGGGAATGGCTGTGACGCTGATACTGCTGACGGTGCTGGTGTTGATGATATTCTTCATCATCGCCAATCCTACCATAGTCCTAGAACAAGTCGACAGTACCGCGCTGTAGAGACATCTCCACCGCTCGCGCTGGAACGGTCTGACTGTTGCAGATTCTGTTGTCATGCGCGTCGGAGATAGCCGGTGACCGCACTCCAGTTCGCGCACCAGTAGTCACCGATACGTTCGGCGATTCTCGCGGGTTGGCGCGCCGGCGCTGCTGGTCGAGGTTGCCTCCGCGGACGACAGCGACACGACGAGCGTAGAGATTGCGTCCGGGGCGCTCTCGGTGACGGTACTCGATGCCGATACGTCGGTCGTCGAGGGCGAGGAACTCGCGGTGTCGGTGGAGGCGACAAACGAGGGCGCGGAACCCGTCTCGGAGACGCTCGAGTTGCTGGACATCGGCGGCACAGTCGTGGACAGTCAGCAGGTCAGCCTCTCCGGGGGCGCGACGACACAGACGACACTGGTCTGGGCGACCGGGGACGGTGACGCCGGGAGCGGGGAGGTGACCGTCGACAGCGAGACAGCCACACCGGTGACACAGGCAGTCGAGGTGCTCGCGCCGCCGGAGTTCGCTGTCGAGATCGCCGACGTGAACTCCCCGGTCGCGGGCGAGGAGATACTGGTGACTGCCGCCGTCGAGAACACCGGTGATATCGAGGACACACAGACGATCACACTCGATGTCGACGGACTCGGCTCTAACAGCAGCACAGTCGGCCTGGCGGGCGGTGCATCGACAACCGAGACGCTGAGTGTCGCCACCGAGACGGGTGAGGCGGGGGCGTACACGGCCACCGTCGCGAGCGCGAACGATACCGCGGA
>KE356579.1:1896645-1899921 GCA_000416085.1 halophilic archaeon J07HX64
CGCACACCTGCCAGGACTGTTGCCACCACCACGAGACAGACGGTTCCGAGACCGAGTCCGACCACCGCGTCCCTGTGGAATCTCCGGTCGAACGGCCACGAGTACCCGTACACTACCACCACCGCCGGTCACGCAGGGTTAGATAGCTGTGCACCGCCACTACCGCCGGTCGAACGGAGACACACGTCCGTACACCCCGGTCGTCCGGGTAGCACAGACCGACCCGTGCCGCCTGCCCGTCGACGAGGGTATTGTTGCGGGTGTGTTCTCGAGGACTCGCAGTCACCGTATCGGTGAGTATAACGTGACGATTCAGCAAAAGCGTTGCCTCTGGCCTGCCTGTCACCAGTGGCCAGGGTTTGGCTCCCCGGCGACCAGCCATCTACGCCCCAACACAACGGCTCCCGGGTGAGTATCCACCTGCATTCCGCTCTGCCGGTGCGGGAGTTGTTCACAACGATAATGTGGCTCGAGAGTCACAAGAAAACAGTTTGCCGGAACCGGGCGACACGGTCGGCGGACTTGATCCTCTGTTGTCCGCTCTCGAGCAGGTGGCACAGGGGCTCACAGATAGTTGACGGTGTGATCGCTGTCGATATCGAACCCGTGCTGTTCGTGGGACCACTCGAAGGCACCCTCGTCAGCCTTGTTGGAGAGGAAACCGACGATCTCTTTCCCGACGTCCTCACCGTAGAGGTTCGGGCCGGACTCGAGGCGGTTCCGGACAGACTCGGATTCGAGGACGCGTGTGACCATCTCCCGGACGAACTCACCGGAGACCGGCGGGACCAGCAGGTTCGTGCTCGCGTCGAACACAGTCTCGGGGCGGTCGGTGTTGAACCGGGCCGTGAGACAGCAGACCCCGTCGATCTGGTTCAACTCCTCCTGCATACTCCCGGAGTCGGTGAGTTCCGCGAGACACTGGCCCGATTCGAGGAACTCGTAGACGTGGGCGTGTTTCCGCCAGAGACCGGTGAACAGGAAGTTCTCCCGCCGGTCGGCGAGTCGCTCCAGTTGGTCGCGGTAGCCCTGGCGCTCGAGTGCGTGCCGTGTGGCGGTCATCTCGACGAAGTTGACGTTGTACCCCGCCTCGACGAGTCCGACGACACCGGTGACGATCGCCTCGAAGCGCGCCGGCAGGAGGTTCGCCCGGCGGTGGATGTCCACACGGATCCAGTCGTCGCGTCGCTCCAGGGCCGGGTAGACGTCGAACACACTCTCACCGTCGTGGTCACGCTTCATCTCGATCGCGTCGACCACCGAATTGCCGACGACCGGAACCCGTTCCCGACCCTCGACCGAAACAGGGTAGCCCTCGTTATCGAGGTGTGTCCGGTTCAGCGCCACCGGCGCGAGATGATACTTCGCCGCCGCCGACCCGACGAACGTGTCGTACTGCTCCGGAAACGGCTCTGTCCTGTCTATCGCCCACTCCCCCGACCACTGCGTCTCGATACAGGCCTCCGGGTCGAGCGGGACCGTCCCCCGGGAACACCTCATCTCGTCGTACTCCGGGGCCATTCCACGGAGCCCTGCCTCGTTGTGTGCGACCTGCTGGTTCGTCGCGAACAGCCACGCCTGCGGAAAGATGGCAGCGGCGTGGGTGTCACCGTGGACGACCGGTAATACGGTCGTGTCGGGCCACTGATCGAGTCTGTCGGCGACCTGTTCGACTGCCAGCATCGTCTGTGCTGTCTTCTCGCTGAGATTTCCCCGGATACCGAGATCCACCGCGACCCGGCCCTCGAGACCGTACTCGGTGAGTCCGTGTCCGAGCACGTCATCGTGGTGCTGTCCGGTGTGAATGATGAAACACGGAACACCAAGGTCACGCGCCGCGTCGACGAGGGGTGCCTGCTTGTAGAAGTCCGGCTTCGTGGCGGTCACGACCGCCAGCACGAACTCACCGGACCCCATCTCGGTCGACAGTATGTCCTCGTCAACCTCCGGGTCTACGTCCATGGTGACTCTCTCACGGGTTTCGGATATAAAACCATCGTGAGGACTCCGGTCATCACCCGCCCCCGTGCCAACCCGTCTCCGCGCTGGCCCGTCCTCGCGTCAATCCGTTTTCATACCGGCTTGTCTCCACGACCCGTCCTCACGCCGGCCTGTCTCCGCGCTGTCCGTCTCCGCGCCGGCCCGAGATGCGAGCGCTCGTGGATTGAACGGTCTCGTCCGCGTACAGGGTGGCAATCGCGCGTTCGCCCCTGTTTCCGCAGGGCTGGACGGGTCCGTTCCTGTGACTGGACCCCGGTACTGTCGGGAAAGACAGATGTGATTTATACCAGCCGCCGACATACAGGCCCACGTGAGATACGACATACCGGACCTCATACAGCCCTCGGAGGATGTGATGCAGTGGCTCGTTCTGGGGGCGACGTACATCCTGCTGGTGCTGTTCCTGATCGGTGTGGTCAATCTTGTAGTCGGGTTGTACGAGCTTATTATCTCCGGGAGCTTCACCGACCCCGCCGAGGTTATCCTGCTGCTCGATACGGTGCTCGTGTTGCTCATCATCGTGGAGGTCCACCGGACGCTGCTGGCGTACGCCCGGCAGGAACCGGTCATCCAGATTGTCGTCGGCGCGGGGATTGTTGCTGTTGCACGCGAGGTGATCAGCTTCCAGGTCCAGGATTTCAGCGACACTCAGAGTGCGCTCGCCGCTGCCGCCTCGCTCGGGGTCTTGATTCTGACACTCGTCGTGGCGTACTTTATCGTCCGCCGAATCGAACCGACCGCTGCCGAACTGTAGTGTCGCCACTCGGAGAGGCGTCGATGCCGATTGTTCTCGACACGGCACGCCCGACCACGGCACTGCGGTGAGACGAAACCGACAAGCGCGGGCGGAGCAAACCGACATCGATGAGTATGCTGGAACGCTACGGGCCGCTCACCGACGACCCCGGAGCCTTTCGAGCGGCCTGCAAGCGTCCACTGCCGCCCGTTGTACGGGTGAATACGCTAAAGACCACCGTCGACAGGGCGAGACAGGCCCTCGACGAGGTCGGGATCGCCCACGACCGTGCGGACTGGCACCCCGGTCTGTTCCGGTTGCCGGAGGACCAGGCCGGCGGGAACTGGCCGTACAGCCACGGCTGGCTCCACGGTCAGGAGGAGGTCTCGGCGCTGCCGGCCCGGGTGCTCGACCCCGACCCTGGTGACCGGGTCTGGGACGCCTGTGCCGCGCCGGGGAGCAAGACCACGCAACTCGCGGCGCTGATGGACGACGAGGGTGTCCTCGTCGGCACCGACGCGAACATCGGTCGCATCGCG
>KE356579.1:1899941-1902463 GCA_000416085.1 halophilic archaeon J07HX64
CGTTCGACGGGGCACACTACGACCACGCACTCGTCGACGCACCCTGCTCCTGTGAGGGCACTGTCCGAAAGAACCCCGACGTGATCGACGAGTGGACGCTCGAACGCACAAAAGGGGTCACCGGCGTCCAGAAGGGGATACTCAAACGTGCCGTCGAGACCACCCGCGAGGGCGGGACCGTCGTTTACTCGACGTGTACGTTCGCCCCGGAGGAGAACGAGGCCGTGCTGGATTTCGTCCTCGGCAAGCGCCCCTGCCGACTGGTCCCGTTCGATATCCCGCTGGCACACTCGCCCGGCATCACCGAGTGGCAGGGCGAGTCCTTCGACCCCACAGTCCGGCAGGCGAAGCGCATCTACCCACACCAGAACGACACCGGCGGGTTCTTCTGTGCGAGGTTGGAGGTGACCGGCTGATGTCGGGCGATAGCTCCGAGGACGGTTCCGGGGGACCGACAAACAACGGTGACCGCTTCGACCGGTTGCCCGCGACAGAGGCCGAACGGAGCGTCCCCGGGCGACCGACCAGGGAGGCGGTGCTCGCGTTCTGGCGCGACCGGTACGGTATCGACCCTGACGTGTTCGCGGCACACACGTTCTGGGAGCGCGGTGCCGGCAAACTGTGGGCGTTCCGCGGGGAGATAGCCTCACCGGCCGCGGTCCAGGGGCTCGGAATGGCAGTCCTGCGGACGCGCCAGAGACACTGGAAACCCACACTGGAGGCCGCACAGCGGTTCGGTCGACACGCCACGCGCAACTGTATCCACCTGTCGCGTCCGGCCGCGCGAACGTTCCTCGCGGGCGATGACCAGGACCTCGACTGGGAGGGCGACTGGGGGTATCTGTTCGTCACCCATACCCTCGCCGGTGAACCCGACCCACTCGGTGTCGGTCTCTACGTGCACGGCGAACTCCGGTCGGTGGTGCCAAAGAGCCGACGACGCGAACTGTGACAGTCCTCGGAGGGACCGACCACACGGGAGAGACTCAGATGTACGCGATGGTGCCCGCGAACGCACCGATCAGCAGTATCACGCCGAGGAGACCGTAGAACCCTCTCCAGTAGGACCACCGGTAACGTCGGACGAGGTCGTCGGGTGGGAGTGTGCTCACGAGCAGGGCGTCGCCCTCGGGCGGTGAGACTGTCGGCGCCGCTCCCGGCCGGTCGGCCGCGTCCACCCTCCCGTACACCGTGACTGTGTCACCGGTGTCGACGGTCACCTCCCGGTAGTTTCGGGTGCCACCATCACGACTAAAGGGGAGTGACCAGCCTTCGGTCGGCGAATCGAGACTGGCACGCTGCTCCAGCGTGGCGAGTCGTGACGGCGTCGACTTCTCCGGCGGAATCTCCGTGTCTGTGTCGAACTCGCTGGTTTCGACCACGGTGTCGTCGGTCTCGACGCCTTCGAGAGTCGGGGCTCCGACGCCAGCAATACGCGCTTCCGGCGTCGGTCTGTGCACACTCGAAGAGGTTCGGGAGCGCGACCCGTCCCGCGGACCCGCTGAGGTGGATGTCACCGGCCTCGATACCACGGGCCTTCGGCATCCAGTAGTTGCCGTTCGTGGTGTACCACTCCCTGATGACCCACGCAGCGAGCGCTGTCTCGGTTCCCGACACCGGTCCGGTGACCGGGTCGTTCCCGGCTGTGACCGTTCCACGGACGAACACTGTCTCCCCCGGAGTGACTGTATCCGGGGTTTCGACAACTGTCCCGCGGAGCTGTCTGTATCGCTGTCCGGTCTGGTACCGCTTGTACAGAAAGATAGACAGCACCGGACTAACTGCGACCATCATCAGAACCGCCACACCGAGAGCGCCGACAAGATTACCCATGCACGTGGTATCTCCTCCGGAAAATAAAAATCGTCTCGATGTCTCGGACTGCGAACCGCACCGACCGTCCGAAGGGCTTGGAGGGATTCGAACCCTCTGTCTCGGGATTAAAAGTCCCACGCCTGTACCTCATAGGCTCCAAGCCCGTGATTCATTGTTTGGACTTGGGGTGTATATAGCTATTGGGAGAGAGTTGAGAGCCGTGAGAAACCGATTGTGGAGTTTGAGCAACAGCTTAGACGGCGCCCTCAGATCAAAAAGAGGCTGAGCGGTTGGTTCGACTGTATCCGTTTGGTCGAGTCCCGTCCTGTCCACACGTCTGTTCAACTTGTCCTGTCTATATGTGCCGGGTGGCCAGGAGCGGTCCCCGTGCCGCGACCCGGGGAAGGGCAGGGCGGGATAGGGCAAGGCAGGGCAGGGAAGGGCAGGACATGGTAAGAGCGAGGGGGTATGGGGGAACGGCGCTCGCTCCGAGTCGAACACACAATTGTTACTGTCGGGCAATTATAAGGAACAGACATGGACGAGATCCGAGAACGGATAACGGCGAGCGAGCGGGTCGTCGTCGTCACACACACCCACGCCGACCTGGATACGGTTGGTTCCGCGGTGGGGATTGCGACAACACTCGACACGACAGTCGATATCGCGACACCCGACGGTGTGAAACCTGATGCGGCGGAGTTGCT
>KE356579.1:1902483-1903489 GCA_000416085.1 halophilic archaeon J07HX64
TGTGGACAGGTTGGACGGCCGACCCGGGCGACGAACTGACCGCCGACCTGGAACTGTCTCTGCCCGACGATCTTGAGCCAGGTGAGTACGAGTTCACCGTGGAGGCGGCAACCGACCTCGACAACGTTCTCGACACCGCGTCGGGGACCGTCACCGTCGAGGAGGGAGGCGAGGCGATATTCGATATCACCGCGAGCGCGTCTCCCGAGACAGTCGCGCCGGAGGGAGAAACGACACTCGAGTTCACCATCACGAACGTCGGTGATGAGGCCGGTTCAATCTACGCGTTTCTCCTCGGTGGGAACGACACACTTGCAACAGCGTATCCGGACAGTGGGCCGTTCGACATTGTCGCCCGAAACGACGACGATGGTACGTGGGACAGGGGCTGGTTATGGGACGACATCGAACCAGGGGACGCACAGACCCCGTCGATTGACGTAGCAGTCGACGACTCTGTGGAGCCTGGTGAGTACACGTTCGCCATCGAGGACACAGAGTCGGATGAAACCGCGACGGTGACAGTCGCCGTTGCGGACGAGAATACCCCTCCGACAGCCTCGCTCGTCGTCACGCCGGAGACTCCAACTATCGGAGAGACGGTCACACTCGATGCGTCGCCGTCTGAGGACCCCGATGGGACAGTTGAATCATACGACTGGGAGCTCGATGGTCTGGGTGATGGCAGTGCCGACACGACTGGTGCCACGGTTACGGTCGAGTCAACCGAAGCAGGTGCGGCCACGGTTCAACTATCAGTAACCGATGACGATGGGGCAACAGATACCGTATCGAAAACCGTACACACCTCGGACGAACTTCGTCTGACTACCGAGATGCAAAGGAAAACAAACTGTCGACCGCAGCTGAGTTGGATAACAACTCTGTGACAGAAATCGAAGAGCAGGCGACGGTCGAATCTCTCCTGGCAGATTACGAAACAGCCTACGAGAACAACGAGTTTGACGACCCGACGACGATGACAACCGCGACACAGACACTCAAA
>KE356579.1:1903539-1909612 GCA_000416085.1 halophilic archaeon J07HX64
CTCGGCGACAGCCCACGAACTGCTCGTCGACGACGATGTTGCGGGCTGCTCGACACGCTCGACGAGACGGCCCTGGACGGAGAGCAGGCGGCAAACGTCCGCGAGATCCGTCGCAATCACGAGCGTGTGGCGGACGTGCCGACCGAACTCGTCGAGGAACTCACAGAGGTCGGCTCCGAGAACCAGCAGATCTGGCAGGAAGCAAAGGCCGAGGACGACTACGACCAGTTCGCCCCGCGGCTGGAGCGACTCCGCGACCTCGAGCGCGAGCGGGCCGGCCATGTCGACCCCGGCACCGACCCCTACGAGGTGCTGTACGAGAACAGTAACCCGTACATTCCGCTCGACACGATGGCGGGCATCTTCGAGGAGCTCCGCGCCGCGCTCCCACCGCTGATCGAGGCGATCCGCGACTCGGACACCGACCTGGCCGACCCGTGGGAGGGTGAGTACCCCGAGACCGACCAGGAGGCGCTCAGCGAGGCTGTGCTCGACGTGCTCGGCTACGACCGGTCACGGGGGCGACTCGACACCGCTCCACACCCGTTCATGGCCGGGACACAGTTCGACGCCCGTGTGACGACACGGTTCAAACCAACCGACCCCCTCGACGCGCTGACCGCGACAATCCACGAGTACGGTCACGCGAGCTACCAGCTCGGGCTCCGACAGGACGCCTACGCGACACCGCTGGGTGAGTCCCGCTCATCCGGTGTCCACGAGTCACAGTCGCGGTTCTGGGAGAACCACATCGGCCGGACGAAACCGTTCTGGGAGCGGTTCCTGCCGACGTTCAAACAACATATCGACGGCCACGACGACCTGACGGTGCAGGAGGCCTACGAGGCCACGAACCGCATCCGCCCGGACAACCTCATCAGGGTCGAGGCCGACGAACTCACATACCACATGCACATTATCCTGCGGTGTGAGATCGGCCGTCGCTTCATCGAGGGCGACATCGAGGCCGCGGAGATACCGCGGCTCTGGAACGAGAAGATGGACGAGTACCTCGGCGTGGTGCCGGACACCGACAGCGAGGGCTGTCTGCAGGATATCCACTGGACGAGCGGGTTCGCAGCCTTCCACGGGTATACCATCGGCAGTGTGCTGGCCGCACAGCTGAACGCCGCAATCCGCGACGATCTCGATGTCGATTCACTCGTCCGCGAGGGGGAGTTCGACCCCATCCGCGAGTGGCTGGGCGAGCGAGTTCACCGGCAGGGACAGCGCTACACCACACCGGAACTCGTCAAGCAGGCCACCGGAGAGCCGCTGACCGCCGAGTACTTTATCGAGTACGCCGAGGAGAAGTTCGGCGACCTGTACGACCTGTAGGGGGGAGTGTCCCAGCTGGTTCTCGGTCGCGCGCAGACGCCAACCCGCTTCCAGCCCAGGTCAGGGGCGGTACCAATGTGGGTCCATCGCTTTGATGAGAGAGAACATAACAGTCATACTAACAGCAGTCACGAGCGCGGCAATCGCGGCGTTCGTCAGCGCCTGCACACCGGTCAGGTCGGTCCGGTACCAGGCGAGTGTCGCCATCATCGTCGTCACTATCGCGACGGTTGTGACCTCGATACCCCATGCTCCGAACATACGGTCGTTTTTTGTTCCGGGACATGCTCGTTGTTCGACCAGTTCACAGAAGAGGGCGCCGTGCTGTCTCTGTGTCTGCAACCACACTCCTGGCTGTCACACCCGGACCGCACGGGTCGTCGGAATCAACTGTCGCGACTCGGTGACTGCACGGGTCGTCGGAATCGACTGTCACACCCGGACTGCACGGGTCGTCGGCACCAGTCAGTCACCGCACCGGGTCGGCACGGCGGAGCGCGGCGATCAGAAGGAGCACGGCGGCGACAAGTCCGAGCACACCCGAGAGCGGTTGCCCGCCGGAGACCGTCTCGCGGATGGCAAAGCCCGCGCCCACGAACGCACCGCCGACGAGCGTACTCGCGGTGGCGTGGACGAGTTCCACCTGTGTGGTATCGGTCTCGCGGCCGAGTTGGTCGCCGAGTGAGACGGCGGTGCTGCCGAGGTCGAACGCGAGCAGTCCCGCCGCGACACCGACGAGTGTGGCAAGCACCGGCACACTCTGGGTCCCGCCCACAACTGAGCCGAGAACGAGCAACCCGGTTCCGGCCGTGACGACGACCTGTCGACCGTCGAGGAGTCCGGCACTCAGCGCCAGCACACCGAGCACACAGATCAGAGCGGCGACGGGGGCACCGACGTTCGCCGTCACGGCGAACACACCCGCGGCGAGGGCGAGTGCGCTGCTCAGGAGAGTCGGTGACCGGTCGATACGGTCGTCGGGGTCCCACAGGCTCATTGTGTGGCACGCTCCCGTCTGAACAGTTCCTCGAGTGGTTTCTCGGGGTCCCAGTCGAGCACCGGGACCCCAACCTGTCTGAGGTTGGTCATCATCAGGCGACGGCGGGCACGCATCAACCGACGACTCGACGTCGCACTGGTGGTCACGTCGGGGCTGAGAACAGTCACCGGGTAGCCGTATGCTTCCAGTCGCCGGACCACCTCGACGGTCCGTGTATCCAGCAGCGGCGAGAGCACGAGCAGTTGCGTGTCCCCGGGGAGTCGCTCGCGCAGTCGTCGCAGCCAGTACCGCCGGTTGCGTTCGGGGTCGGTTCCCTCTCTGAACGCGGGGTCTGTTGCCAGCAGCTGACGACCCCGCTGGCTGTGACTCGTCCCGGTATCCGGGGCCAGAAAGCAGTCCTGCGGCCCGAATGCACCGACACCCACCAGGTGTCCCTCCGTGAGCAGCGCGGGAAGAATCCGCTGTGCGGCCTCGACCGAGCGCTCGACCGCATCCCGACCCCGGGGGCTGTGCCCGACGTAGGCCTCGGTGCGGGTATCGACCAGCAACATCACCCGGGTGGCACGCTCGCGACGAAACTCGAGTGTGGTGAGTTCGCCCGTCCGGGCGCGACGGTTCCAGTCGATGCGGGTCATGCTGTCCCCGGGCTGGTACTCCCGGACGGTGTGGAACTCGACACCCTCGCCGCCGGTGTCGGTCGGGGCACGACCGGCGTACTGTGTGGGCTGACGACGGAGCGGCACCGGTTCCTCGACCGGTTGCGGGCGGTGTACCGCGGTGAGTGTGGCCGGGGCCGGTAACAGGAACTCCTGCTCGGCCGAGTTCGAGAGGTTCCGGGCGAGCACGAGCGTCGGCCCGAACTCGTGAACCCCCGGTCTGGCGGTCACGGTGTAGCTGAGTGTGGTCGACTCACCGGCACGCAGGGTGACAGCCGACCGTGGAGAGCCGTCGGCCACGGTGAGTGACTCGGGAACACCGTCGACCACCCGGAGATCCGGGCAGAACCCGCCCTCGTTTGTGAGTGTGAGCTCCACCTCCACCTCGTCACCGGGTTCGGGGTCGGTCTCGTCAACAGAGCGGGTGACCGACAGGGCGACCGTCCCCGGCGGTGTCGCCCGGGCGTAGGCCGCGTAGCCCACCGCCACCACCGCAGCGAGCAACACACCCGGTTCGCGGAGTATCACACCGGCCCCGAGACAGACCAGCACGACCACGCTGACACCCGTCCAGTGGTTCGTCCGGTGTTGTGACCTGCGGTGCTGTCCGTCGAGGCTCCCCGATGTCAGACCGTCCGTCCCCGTCCCGTCGATATCGTTGCTCAACGCCACATCTGCTCTGTCGGCGCTCTCGCCGGGTTCGACCCCCGCGATCGCGGCAACGGCGTCGACCGCCCGGTTGCGGACGGTCACCCCACCTGTCGTCACCAGCGCGCGCGCTCGCCGGCGGAGCGACGTTCCCTCACCGGTCAGGAACCCGGTCGCACGCTGGTCGTCGGTGCAGGTTCCTGCCGTCACCTGCTCCCAGGCCGCCTCGCTGTCTAGCCCCCGGTACTGTGTGAGAAAGACAGTCGCCGCCTTCCGGAGTTCACCACGGACCGACGGCACGACCCCGCTCTGGACCCCCTCGACACTAGGAATCCCCTCTAATGTCGCCTCGAGGTCGGTCCCCGTGATCTCCGGCGGTGCCGTGACCTCCACGTCCGGTGTCTCGGCCGGGCCCGGCTCCTCGCGACGACGGTTCAGGAGTATGGTCCCCCCGTAGAGAACCGCTGCGACGCCCAACATCGTCCGCAGTGTCCGGCTGGCAGGGAACGGCAGTTGGCGCAACTCGAACAGCTCGAGCACACTGAGTCCGAACAGGACCACACCTGCGACAACCAACAATCGTCGCAGATTCACGAGTTCCCCCCGTACGTCGACTCGATTCGCCGGAGTACAGACACCGCACGCCGCTCACGGTTCGGCTGTCGCGGCCTCACCACCGTACCGAACCGTCTCGAACAGGTCTGTCAACTCCCGCACGTCGTCGGGGGACATCCCCGCCTCGGCTGCCCGGCTGCTCGAACTCTCGTGGCGTCGTCGCCGCCCCGCTCTCGATATCGAGCTGTGCTGTCATCTCCTCCCAGGCGCGGTACACCTCGTTTTCGGCGCCGGGTTCGGCGTCCCTCGGACCGTCCTCGATGCGGTCGGCTGCCTGACCCGCGATTTCACCCAGTGCCGCTGTCTCCTCGTCCGAGTCGGTTTCGTCCTCGTCGACATCGTCGTCCGACCCGAGACGAAACTGTCTGGCCACGAGTACAATACCCAGTGCTAAAATCAGTAAAAAGCCAAGAGCGTCCGCTATCGGGAGATCCCGGGTCTGGTCGTTCTCACCCTCGGAACTGGGACCGCGGCCCGCGCTCCCGCTCAGGTTGTCTTCCTCCATCTGTTGCTGCTGGGTCAGGTTACCGGGTTCTATCTGTGTGTTGTCGACCACCTCCAGGAGGAAGTATATCCCCAGCGCCAGGATCATGAACGCGACGGCGAATACGGCCGCCCGGGAGGGGTTCTGTACCGTGTACGCGAGCGCCCCGAGCAGGGCGAGGATACCGAGCACGATGAACAGCCGCCGTATGAGCGCCGAGCTATCTGACCCCTCCTCTGCCCCCGGTTCCGCGTCTACCTCCGGTGGGGTAATTATCGGATCGTTTGGTGTTCCCTCTCCGTTCTCTCCCCCTGAGGGGGTGACTGTCGATGTGATTGTCGCTGCCGAGAGGCTGATGGCGATGACTGCGAGGGCTGCGAGCACGAGGACTATCAGAGTGCGACGGTCCACGCGAGCGATTCAGAGATGCTGGTAATTATGTCTAACGTAGTCGCTGTGTCTGTCTCGCGACTCCGATGGTTTCGTCTTGGATTGCCGACACCAGCGCCCCGCGCCGTTCGCGGTCACGCCACCGTACGAACCGGCCCGGGCAGGTCTGTCGACTCCCACACCATCGGGATAACCAGCCGGGCGCGTTCGCTGGCTCCACAGCCAGGTCCGGCATCACACTGGATTCCCCGAAGAGAGGGGGCAACCTACAGCGTCAGCGGGAACAGTAGAGGTGTGCCGACGACCGGTATTCACCGCAGGGCCGTACCGGAACAGCCACACGAACAGACCGGGCGCGGGGTCTGCGCCCGGAAGAAAAATCAGTAAAGCGAGAGGTCACCGGTCACACCGTCGACCCGGTTGTTGGCTGCCGGGCCGACGGCCAGGGCGGTGATGGTTCCGGGCTCTAGCTGTGTGTGGCCGGCGTCGCGGACGAGCGAGTGCGGGAGTCCGTCGATATCGGCCCGCTCCGCGAGTTCGAACAGTTTGGACTCGCCGTTGGCGCGCAACACCACCTTCTTTTGACCGTCTCCCTTCCACTCCCGGCGGGCCGATTTCGCGGCGTCCTCGTAGGCCTGTAGAGAGGCGTGTGCAACCTGTGCCGCGAGCTTTCCCTCACCCATCCCGAGGTCCGCCCGCCCGACGATTGTCTGTTTCATACGCCCGGTTCGGGGCCGCGGTACAAAAAGACCGGAGCATCCGTTTCTCCTCTCGGACTGGGCCGTGATCGTTCGTGACACCGGTCCGTGTGCTTCGAGCCTGAATCTGCTGCTGGCTCCCACCGTTCCAGGGGATTCCGTCTGACGGCACGCGGTGTGTCTGAACACCGTCAAGTGACGTTCGCTGACCCGGCACGACACGCGATTCCATCCGGTGCCGAAC
>KE356579.1:1909632-1913906 GCA_000416085.1 halophilic archaeon J07HX64
ACACGCATGAGGTCCGATGCTGTCGAACCGACGGCCGTGGAAGAGAGCACGGAAGTGATGGCGGCGATAGAGGAGGAGCCGGCAGAGCTCATTATCGCGGACATCAGCACGGACGACGCGTATCTCACAGTACGGCTTTCGGAGGCAGCGTCGCTTTCGGCGTGGCGGTGACCCGGGGTCTGCGGCTTGAGGCGGCTCCGGATAGCGCTGTGACCTGAACACAGAGCGTGAGCGGTCACTGTCTGGTCGTTAGTCAGGTACGGGCACGTGCCGCGAGGGTCGAACACCAATAGGGGTCGCCGGGCAGAAGGCAAGTGTTATTTCGGGTGACGGGTTTCCTTCGGGTATGCACGTACTGGTTACGGACCCTATCGCCGACTCGGGCCTCCAGCTCCTGCGCGAGGCAGGTCACACCGTCGAGACGGCATACAATCTGCGCAACAGGGCGTTACTCGAGGCGGTCGCCGATGCGCACGCGCTGATCGTTCGCTCCGGAACAGAGGTGACACGCGAGGTGTTCGAGGCCGCATCGTCGCTCCGTATCGTCGGCCGGGCGGGTATCGGTGTCGACAACATCGATATCGACGCCGCCACCGAGAGTGGTGTGATTGTGGCGAACGCCCCCGAGGGGAACGTCCGGGCGGCAGCCGAACACACCGTCGCGATGACGTTTGCCACCGCCCGGTCTATCCCGCAGGCCCACGCCCGTCTGACCGGCGGTGAGTGGGCAAAGGGTGAGTTTCTCGGGACCGAGGTAAACGACAAGACGCTGGGTGTCGTGGGGTTCGGCCGCGTCGGACAGGAGGTCGCAAAGCGGCTCGGCAACGTCGGAATGCACGTTGTCGCGTTCGACCCCTACATCAGCGAGGACCGGGCCGACCAGCTCGGCGCGGAGCTGGTCGACACCCTCGAGGGGTGTCTCTCCCGGGCCGATGTGGTGACAATCCACACGCCACTAACCGACGAGACCGAGCACATGATCGCCGGTGAGGAGCTGGCCGAGCTCGAAGGGGGGTACGTCGTCAACTGCGCCCGTGGCGGTATCGTCGACGAGGCGGCGCTCGCGGCGGCCGTCGAGGACGGTATCCTAAACGGGGCGGCGGTCGACGTGTTCGCCGAGGAGCCAATCTCGGCGGACAACCCCTTACTCGGGGTCGACGATGTCGTCGTCACGCCACACCTGGGTGCGTCGACGGCGGCCGCACAGGAGAACGTCGCCGTTTCGACCGCCGAGCAGGTGCTCGCGGCGTTCGAGGACGAGCCGGTTCAAAACGCCCTGAACGCCCCCTCGGTCGACGAGAGCTCCTTTCCCACGATCGAACCCTACATTGACCTCGCCGACACCGCCGGCAAGATAGCCGTCCAACTGTTCGACGAGCGTGTCGAGCGTGTCGAGATCACATACGCCGGTGATATCGCCGACGAGGATGTCGACCTGGTGACGGCGAGTGCGCTAAAAGGTGTGTTCCAGCCGCTGGAGTGGCAGGTGAACGCGGTCAACGCCCCCCGGGTGGCAGAGCAGCGGGGCATCGACGTCACCGAGTCGAAGACCCACCAGGCCGAGGACTTCCAGTCACTCGTGACTGTCACCGTCGCCAGCGATGGAACGAGTGTGGCCGTCTGTGGCACCCAGTTTGCCAGCAGTGACTCCCGTATCGTCCGCATCGACGGCTACCGTGTCGACGCTGTTCCGTACGGTCACATGCTCGTGGCATACAACGACGACGTGCCCGGTGTCATCGGGTTCATCGGGACCGTGCTCGGTGAGGCCGATATCAACATCGCCGGGATGTTCAACGGTCGCGAAACAATCGGCGGCGAGGCGCTCTCCGTGTACAACCTCGACGACCGCGTCCCCGACTCGGTGCTCGACGAACTCGAGTCCGACGAGCGTATCGTCCGGACAAAGGATATCTCACTCGACAACGGCGGGTGACCGACCGGGGCTGCTCTCCGCTCGAGTTCCGCTCGTGGCCGGCGGGCTCGTCCTGCCCGCGTGCCACCAAGCCACCGTAGGGGCCACAGCGAGCGGCACATACAGGTGAGACGCACCGTTACGGTGAGGTATGCGAGCAATCGAGGTAACAGCGTACGGTGACAGTGCGGTGATGGAGCCGGTAGAGCGCGGGCAGCCGGAGCCCGGGCCGGGCGAGGTCAGGGTCGCGGTCGAGGCTGCCGGTGTCAACTTCGCCGACATCATGCAGCGGCGCGGCCACTACCACGGCGGTCCCGAGGCGCCGTTCGTACCGGGGCTGGAGGTGGCAGGCACGGTCGATGCGGTCGGCGAAGGGGTCGGCCGCGAGGTCGGTGAGCGTGTGGTGACGATGGTCGACGAAGGGGGGTACGCCGAGTACGCGATCGCGGACGCGGCGGGACTCCTGCCGGTGCCTGAGGGGCTCTCGATGACGGAGGCGGCCGGCTATCCGGTGCAGTTTCTCACCGCGCACAACTGCCTGCACGGGTGGGGTGAGCTGGAGGCGGGTGAGTCGGTGCTGATTCACGCCGCGGCCGGTGGTGTCGGTACAGCGGCGGTCCAGCTCGCCCGCGAGGCCGGGGCCGAGGTGTTCGGCACCGCCTCGACGGCGAAGAAGCTGGAGCGTGTGGTCGAACTGGGCTGTGACCACCCGATAAACTACGAACAGGACGATTTCGTCGCCGCGGTGGAGGCGGAGACCGACCACGGTGTGGACATGGTGCTCGACGGGGTCGGCGGGGAAACAACCGCACGGTCACTGGAGGCGCTGTCACACTTTGGGCGGATGGTCGTCTACGGCGCGGCCTCGGGGATGCCAGGCCGGCTCCAGACCGACGACGTGCTGTTCGGCAACTACCAGATCGTCGGCTACCATCTCGGGCGCGCGCTCCAGCTGCGCCCGATGGAGGTGCTCGCCGCGGTCCCGGAGCTCTCCGAGATGCTCGAAAGCGGTGACCTGGTCGTGCAGTTCGACCGGGCGTTCGACCTGTCCGACGCCGCCGCCGCACACGAGTACATCGAGAGTCGCCGGTCGATCGGCAAGGTGGTCGTCGAACCCTGACCCGCGCGGCGGTCGGCGACAGAGTGAAACGGGCGTCGCATGAAGACCGTGTATGGACAGGTTCGACGGGGTCAACACCCAGTCTGTCGGGTACGAGCCGGTCGGTGTAAAGGACCTGCTGGTGGCGATGAAAGACCGCTCGGAGCTGGTCGTGGACCTCGCGTACTCGGCGCTGTTGCACAACAGCGAGCCCCTCGCCGAGGAGGTGTTGGAGCTCGAGTTCGAGATGGATACCCTCCGGCTACAGACCCGGATGAACACGCTCATGGCAGCGCGCAACACCCGCGACGCGGAACAGCTGGCGCCGGTGCTGGGGATGGTCGGTGCCACGGAGAAGATAACCGAGGCTGCCGGCGATATCGCGGACGTCGTGCTCGGCGAGGACGACCTGCCGCTGGCGGTCAGAGCGGCACTACCAGATGCTGTGGAAGTGTTGGCACGGGCGGAGCTCGTGTCCGGGTCGAGATACACCGACCGGACGCTGGCCGAGATCGACCTGGCGACCGAGACGGGGGTCCGGGTGATCGCCATCCGGCGGGCGGGCGAGTGGCTGCTCGACCCCGGCCGGGACACCCGGCTGGTGGCCGGTGACGTGATGCTGTTGCGCGGGCCGGCCGAAACCCTCGCCGCGGTCTACGAGACTGCCACCGGCGAGGTCTACGAGCAACCGGCGGAGCCCGCAGATCAGGTTGCCGATATGAGCCGTGCGGTCGACACGATCGTGCTGATGAAAAACGTCAGCGAACTCGCGGTCGACCTGGCGTACGCGAGCGTGCTGTTCGACGACGAACAGCTCGCCGAGGAGGTGCTTGCCCTGGAGGTAGAGGTCGACAGTCTGCAGTCACGGCTGGAGGCCTGGACGCTACGGGCCGCCGCCGAGGTCGACAGTCCCGCCACCCTGCGGGGGTTTCTCCGCCTCGCGGGGAGTACTGAACTGATAAGCGATGCTGCGCTGGAGATAACCGAGGGTATCCTCCGGGATATCGGCACACACCCTGTCATCGCGGAGTCGGTCCGAGAGAGCGAGATCGCGGTCCGACGTGTGAGTGTCGGGTCCGACATCGACGGCGGGAGCGTCGGGGACCTGCTCGCCGGACATCCGGGTGTTTCGCCCGTAGCGGTCCACCGGACCGACGACGAGTGGGTGTTCTATCCAGCCGGTGACGACCGGTTGGGCGAGGGCGATGTCGTTATCATCCGAGGGACCTGGAACGCGACAGCGGGGTTGGTCGCCGGCGC
>KE356579.1:1913956-1915265 GCA_000416085.1 halophilic archaeon J07HX64
TGGCTGCGGCGGGCGGTGGCGGTGGTGGCGCGGCGTGGAGCGAGAGCAGTCTCCCGAGTCCGAGTGTCGAGTCGGCGGGTGGTGGCGGTGCTCCGGGCGGGTCCGGCGGTTCGACCAGTTTCGCCGGCGGGTCTGGCGGGAGCGACGGCGAGGACTCCGGCGGCACAATCAGCAACGACATCGGTGCCCCGGGCGGGGGCGCGGGTGACACCTCCGCGAACCCCGGTGGCATCGGTGGCTGGTGGGTGAACACGACGTACGCCGACTCCTACAACGGTGAGGTCGGCGGTGGCGCGAGCGGTGGTGCCGGCGGCGCGTCGTCCGGCGGTGAACTCGGCGACCCCGGCGACGACGGCTCTGTCGACGTCACGACGCCGAACGTGGTCATCCAGTCGACGAGTGCACCGAGCGAGATACAGCCGGGCGAGGACCTGACCGTCAGCTACACGCTGTCGGAGACAAACGGTATCGCCGCCGAGGAGAGCTTCGTCGACCTCACGATAAACGGCTCACTGGAGGAGTTCAACTCGTCCGTCTCGGTGCCCGCCGGCGGAACGACGAGCGGGGAGTTGACGTTCACGGATACGGGTCTCTACGACTCCATGAACTGGTGTATCGAACTGTTCGACTACAGCGACCAGAGCTGTGGAACGACCACTATCCCCGACATCAGCATCCAGTCGGTGAGCGGTCCCAGCGAGATACAGCCGGGCGAGGACCTGACCGTCGACTACACGCTCCAGAACACCGGCGGTCCCGGCGAGGAGAGCTTCGTCGACCTGTACGTCGACGGCTCGCTGGAGGAGTCCGACTCGGGTGTGTTCGTTCCCGCCGGCGGAACCACGAGCGGGAGCATATCGTTCAGCGGCACGGGGGGCTACAGTGACGGTGACACGATCGACTGGTCGATAGAGCTGTTCGACTACAGTGACACCGCGAGCGGCACGACAGACGTCGTCGAGGACCCGGCGATCAGTATCCAGTCGGTGAACGCGCCGGGGCAGATCCCGCTCGACGGTGACCTCTCGGTGGACTACACGCTGGCGAACAGCGGCGGTGGCGGCACGGAGAGTGCTGTCGACCTGGTGGCCGGGGGAATAGCGAGAGATACAGACTCGAACGTGTTCGTGCCGGGTGGCGGGACGAGCAGCGGGACACTCACGTACAGTAACGTCGACGGTGACTTTGGCTACGGCGACACGATACAGTGGACCGTCGAACTGGCAGACTCGGGCGACACCGCGAGCGGGTCGACCGACATCGAGGCCGCCCCGCCGGGGTTCCAGGTGTCGATACAGTCGACGAACGC
>KE356579.1:1915315-1923208 GCA_000416085.1 halophilic archaeon J07HX64
GGTGGTATGGGGTCGTACACCGACACCGGGCTGACCCTCCCGTTTATGACCGAGGCGGAGTACATGACCGCCGTCGATATCCTGCAGGCGACTGTCGACGCACTCGAGGGGTACAAAGGGGTCCTCTACGGGCAGTTCATGCTGACCGCCGACGGTGTGCAGGTCATCGAGTTCAACGCCCGCATGGGCGACCCCGAGGCGATGAACACCGTGTCGGTGCTCGAGACGGCTCTGCTCGACGTGCTGGTTGCGGCCCGCGACGGCGAGTCACTCCCACAACTGACGCTCAAGCCCCAGGCGACTGTCTGCAAGTACGTCGTCCCCGAGGGCTACCCGACCGACCCCGACGGTGGGACCCCCGTGACAATCGACGAGGAGCGTGCCGGGGACGCCCTGCTTTACTACGCCAGCGTCGACGAGCGCGAGGAGGGTATCCACACCACCACCTCGCGGTCGTTTGCTGTTGTCGGCGTCGGCGACTCCATCGCCGCGGCCGAGGAGACTGCCGAGGAGGCGCTCGCCGCCGGCACGGAGGGGTTGCGCGCCCGCCACGACATCGGCACGCCGGAGCTGGTACAGAAGCGTATCGACCACATCGCCAGGTTACGCGAGAACTAACCGACCGTGGACGGTGTCTCGCGCGACGAGGCGTCACCGGGCGCGGGTCGAGGCTCCGCGCCTCCGGGACGCGTTCTCAGAGGCGCTTTTCCATCTCGACGTGCGGGATATCCGCCTCCTGGAAGACGTCGCTCGTGGTTTCGTAGCCCAGGTCGTGGTAGAACGTCTCGACGGTTGTCTGTCCGTGCAGGCGGGCACGCGCACAGCCCTGCTCCCGGGCCTCGCGCTCGATTGCCTCCATCAGTTGCCTGCCGATACCCGCACCCCGGTAGGGTTCGAGGACGGCAACGCGTTCTGGTTTCGCCACCCCGTCATCGGTGACACGGAGGCGGGCGGTCCCGACCGGTCGCAGGTCCGCACCGCCGCGCCCGGTCGCGCTGCTGGAGTCGGTGCGCTCGCGGTCCTCGTCGGGGTCCGCGTAGGCGACGATGTGTGTGGCGGCCTCGTCGCGGCCGTCCATCTCCTCGGCCTCGGAGACACCCTGCTCGTCGATGAAGACGGCCCGGCGCACCGCGTGAGCGTCTGCGAGACTCGCCTCACCCGGGATCCGACGGAGTTCACACCTCATACCACACTGTACCGGGTCGCCAGCACTGAACGTTTCGGAGACGGCACACTGCCGAGCCGACACCGGACCAGGATACCGACTCCGCTCTCGCCCGCCACACGAGCCCCGGGGCCACGCCCGACGGTCAGACAGTATCAGTCCCGCTCCGTTCGCGGCGTGGGTGACACCACCTGTCTGGTCTGGTGTGTGACGGACTGACCTATCCATCGGGGACCAGAGCCGCGGGCCACTGGACGGAACAGTTCGGGGAAGATACATTCGTGGCGAACACAATGGGGCCCGTATGTACCAGTCAGAGATGGTCTCACGCCAGTCACTGCCAGACCGCGAGCAGCGGGAGGCGGCGCTCGCGGCGGCCGGTTACAACGTCTTCGGGCTCTCGGCCGCGGACGTGCGGACCGACCTGTTGACCGACAGCGGGACCGGGACGATGAGCACCGACCAGTGGGCCGCGTTGCTGGGTGGTGACGAGTCCTACGCCGGCAGCGAGAGCTTCGAGCGACTGGAGCGGGCAGTCGCCGACATCCTCGGATTCGACCGTATCGTGCCCGCACATCAGGGCAGGGGGGCCGAGCATCTGTTGTACGGTGCACTCGTCAAGGAGGGTGATATCGTCGTCGCGAACACGCACTTCGACACGACCCGTGCCCACGTCGCGGAGGCCGGCGGGCGGCCGGTCGACTGTCCGGTCGACGGTGCGTTCGACCTCTCGGCGGAGGGACCGTTCACCGGAAACCTCGACATCGAGACCGCACGCGAGCGCATCGAGGCAGTCGGTCGGGACCGGGTGCCCGCCATCGTTGTAACAGTGACGAACAACTCAGCGGCAGGACAGCCTGTCTCCGTGGCGAACGTCCGACGGGCCCGCGAACTGGCCGACGAGTGTGACGCCAGACTGGTTATCGACGGTTGTCGGTTCGCCGAGAACGCGTGGTTCGTCCGCGAGCGTGAGTCGGAGTTCGAGGGAGTCGCGATCGACGACATCGTTCGGGAGCAGGCCTCGTACGCCGACGCGATGGTCGTCAGCGGCAAGAAAGACGGGTTAGCAAACGCCGGCGGGTTCATCGGTGTCGCCGACCGTGCGGACGAGGACGACCTGTTCACCCGACTCAGGGAGCGGGCGATCCTCTACGAGGGGTTCTACACGTACGGCGGGATGGCCGGCCGCGACATGGCGGCGATGGCGGTGGGGCTCAGAGAGGCCGTCGAACCGGCGTATCTCGACCACCGGATCGGCCAGATCCGGGAGCTCGCGGACCTACTCGAGGCACGGGGTGTTCCGGTCTACCGGCCGGTGGGTGGGCACGCGGTCTACCTGGATGCCGGTGCGGCGCTCCCGCAGATCCCACGCGAGCAGTTCCCGGGGCAGGCGCTGGTCTGTGCGGCCTACCGCGAGGGTGGTGTCCGGGCGGTCGAACTCGGTGGGTTCGCGTTCCCCGGCACCGACCGGCCGGAGTTTGTCAGGCTGGCGCTCCCTCGGCGGCGCTACCACCGCGAACAGCTCGAACACGTCGCCGAGACGTTCGGGGCTGTGGTCGAGCGCAGCGAGTCGGTTGGTGGGTTCGAGGTCGTCGACCAGCCCGAGCGTGAGGCGCTCAGGCAGTTCTCGGCGACGCTCCGACCGGTCGAGTGAGAGACGGTGGGTTACAGCTCCACCGACGGGAGGAACTGGCCCGTCTCGCGGAAGACACCGACAAGCAGGACGAGCGCCGCGAACGCGGGGAGTGCGGCACAGGTGAGGTAGACCGGCCAGAACCCCGAGATATCCACAATCGGGAGTGTGACGAGGGGACCGAGTCCGCCGCCGATGTCGCCAAGAACGTTGTTTGTGCCCATCGCGCGGCCCATCTGCTCGCCCGGAGTGAGGTCGGCCAGCAGGGCGAGCAGCGGACCGCTCACACCGCCCTGCCCGGCGCCGATACAGACACAGGCGAGTGTGAGCCCCCACACCGAGTGGGCGCGGGCCAGGAGCAGGAAACCGAGACAGATCACCCCGAGAAAACCGAGCAACAGCGGCACCCGTGACTCGCGCCGGTCACTGGCGTAGCCGCTGGCGAACATGGAGGCCCCGGCGACGAGCACCGTCGTGGCGATGAAGATGCCCGAACTCCCCTGTGCGCCCAGTCCGAACACGCCCATATCGCGGGCGTCCAGAAGGCCAACGAGTGTCGAGAACAGTGCACCGACGTAGACAAACAGCACGGCGAAGTTGACGACACCGACCGTCAGCGCCGGCAACCCCGTGTTTATCTCCCAGGGCTTGACCGAGTCGCGCTCCTCTTCGACGTGGGTCTCGGGGATGAGCAGGTATGCGACACCGCTTGCCAGAAACGCAAAGCCCGTCGCGAGCACGAACGCCGAGAGGTTGTCCGCGAGTTCGCTGACCAGTCCGCCCAGCACCACCCCAGAGGGGAATCCGAGGAGCACACCGCCCCGGATCAGCCCCATACTGGTGCCGCGTGACGCGTCGGTGCTGACATCGGCTGCGATTGTGAACGCCGTGGCGAACACGGCCGCACTGCCGACCCCCCAGAGAATCCGTGCGACGACGAACCAGCCCTCGGGAAACGGCGCGAGCAGAGCGACAACGTAGCCCGCTGTGGCGAACCCTTGCACGAACATACCGACCACCATCGGTGTCCGTGTGCCGAACCGGTCGACGAGTGCGCCCGCCGGCGCGTTCGCGACGAGCCGCGAGAACCGGTTCGCGCTGAGTATCAGCCCGACCAGAAACGGCGAGAGACCGAGTACGGTGTCGAGATTCGGCAGGATTGGGAAGATGACACCCCCGCCGAAACCAATAAAGAACGTGCTGGCGACCACCGCCCCGATGACGACGTACTCGTAACGGACACCCTGGCGCAGGCGGTCCCGAACACTCGAAAACACACTATCTCCGGACAGGTAGCCACCTAATCGTATTACCGGTTCTGATCCGGGGCCAGGGAGTCCAGGCCGGAAGACCGTCAACTGCCCGGGTGTGAGTCTGCCCGGATTGACTCACCAGAGTTCGGTCGACCGTTCAACTGTGAGTCCGGTCGGCCATTCGGGGGCGGGTCCGGTCGACTCGATGGTTCGGGGCATCGAGTCGGCGCAGTTGAGAGGGGTCTGGTCGGGCAGTGTTTCGAGGCACAGCGGTTGTGCACACGCAAACGCCACCACAAGTTATAATCCGGTCACAGACAACAGGAGAGATAGGACCGAATGAGAGACACAGAACCGGCCGGGACCGAGCGCACGGCCGCACAGCGGCGTCAGGAGCGAACCGGTGGCACCACCCGCTGGACACTACCGACCGGCGGAGCGGTGCGGTCGTCGCCGACAGTGGCCGACGGGAGCGTGTTCGTCGGCAGCCAGGACGGTCACCTGTACGCGGTTGACCTGGCGAGCGGTGACACACAGTGGCGCCTCGACACCGGTTGGCGTGTCCGCGGTTCACCGACAGCTCTCGATGGGACAGTCTATCTCGGGAGTTTTGACGCACGGGTCAGCGCGCTCGACGCAGCGACCGGTGAGCGGGTGTGGACCACGACTGTCGGCGACTGGGTGTGGTCCTCGCCGACAGTCACCGACGACCACCTCGTTGTCGGCAGCCTCGATGGGGGGATCCACGCGCTGGACAGAGCAACCGGCGACCGGGTCTGGCAGTTCGACGCCGACGGTGAGGTCGGCTCCTCACCGACAGTCGCCGACGGAACGGTGTACATCGGAAGCAACGACAGCAACCTGTACGCCCTCGACGCGGCGACCGGCGCCGAGGAGTGGTCGCTCTCGACCGGTGATGTCGTCGAGTCCTCGGCGACAGTTGTCGGGCCGACGGTCTACATCGGGAGCAGGGACGGCCGGGTGTACGCGCTCGACGCCGACCTCGGAACCAGGCAGTGGAGCTTCGACACCGGAGGGGACGTTGGTTCCTCGCCGACAGTCGGTGGCGGTGCCGTGTTCGTCGGCAGCGGTGACACCATCTACGCGATCGACCAGGAAACCGGCAACCAGCGATGGACAGTCGAAACAGACGGTGAGGTCGAGTCCTCGCCAACCGTCGGCGTCTCGACGGTGTTCGTCGGGAGCACCGACGGGTACGTGTACGCGATCGACAGGGAAACCGGCGACGTGCGGTGGACCGTCGGAACCGGCGGTGGCGTCTGGTCCTCACCGACACTAGTCGATGGAACCGTCCTCGTCGGGAGCGACGACGGGAGTATCTACGCGCTCACCGCCAGCGAACGCGGGTCGAGTCGGGGCTCCCGCGCGATGCTCGGCACGCTCGGGCACCACGACCACCGCTGGTGGGACGAACTGAGTGTCTGACACTGTGGGTTCGGCAGGCGAGTCGAGGGCATACTAACCTGAGAGATGCGTGGTGCCGCGTCACGCCTGCTATCGGCGGTACCGACAGCCGACCCCGACGTGTCTAGCCGGCACCGACATCATGCCGGACATAGACAGTTCGTAACCGTTATACCCGGGTAGACTGTACGTTTGTTTGCAATGGCAAACGGCAAGGTTGATTTCTTCAACGACACAGGCGGTTACGGATTCATTTCGACTGAGGACGCGGACGACGACGTGTTCTTCCACATGGAAGACGTTGGCGGACCGGACCTCGAAGAAGGACAGGACATCACGTTCGAGATCGAACAGGCCCCCAAAGGCCCCCGCGCGACGAACGTCGTCCGCGAGTAGCTCCATCGCGCACAGCGATGGCTGATTGATAGTTTTATCGAGCACAGTTCCGGAACCGGCAGCTTTGGGTGTGTCGGGACCAACACACAGTATGGAAGATACTGTGAGTGCGGATGGAGTGACGGCCACGTACCAGGAGACGGACACCGAGCGCCAGCTTCTCGTTCGCGCGGGCGGCGTCGAGGCGACAGTCGCACAGAACATCGACGGGTACGCCATGCTCGCGGTGCGGGACAGAGACGGGAACGAGCGCGAGCGCTACTACGGGTTCGACATGGCACTCGACCACATCGCCGAACTGGTCGGTATCGAGGTCCACGACATCCCGGTTCCGGAGCCCGCCGAAGACATGGGGATGTGAGCACCGATTCCGGACTTGATCACGAGTGTAGGAGTCTGAGCGTCGTCCCGAACCCGGTCGAGGACAGCGTACGTGAGCACCGATTCCGGACTCGTTACGGGTATGGAAAGGTGAGTGCTGGCCCCGAACCCGGCCGACCCGCGTTGATATCCCCCTGACAGCGCCGATCCTCAAACGCGGGACAGGCGTGTCGAACTGATAACAAAGCTATGTGGTTCCCAGTATAAAGATAGCTGTGTCCTAATTCGCGTGTCACACGGCGGGAGTTATTGAGGGCAGTGGTCGATGTCGGGGGGTTCGTTCTCGGGCAGGCAGACCCGACGGTCCTCGTGACACCCGAGAACGAGACCGTCGTGGTCGATACGGACAACTGATCACAGCAGGTGGTGGTCGACTATCTCGGGGCTATCGGTGCCGAGCATACCGACCGCGTGGTTGCCGTCCACGCACACACACATGACAGGCACGTCGAGGTGATCGAACAGTTCGAGACCGAGCACGACGGTATCGGGTTCGTCTACGACTCGGGGGTGTAACACACCACACAGACCAGCGAGGACTACATCGACGCCGTCGAGACCTACGGGCAGGACACACCCCTTCGGAGGTACCCGTGGGGACAGTTGACCTGGAGGTTGGAGTCGTGTCGAGCGCCCCCGACAGTCGGTTTGGTCACTCACGACGAGATGCTGGTCAGGTCCGGCGAGTTCGACACCGGCCTACTGGACGGGCGTTCACGAGGAGACAACAGCCACCGTCTGTGGAGCGGGACCACAGACCCAGACGTCGCGTTCTCGACAGACCTGTTGGCGTTCTGGTGGACAAACCGGGCAGCGGGGTGACGCGCTCCGATTCTGTCGACAGTCCCGGTACGTCGCGGTTCGTTGTCGACCGGGCCCAAGACGGTAGAGTGTTCTCCCGCTGGCGGTGGATCCGACCGGCAGGTGACCGTGGCGCCGAGGCGACTCCCCGGCAGGACCGGTGAGCGCTCTGTCGCGTCGACGACCGTCGAACAAGGCGGTCTGCGGAGTATCGAGCCCGACACCGCGGTGACCGAGGAGCGACAGGTGTGGCTGTCGAAGCCACTCTCGGGGGTCGACTGAGTGGGTCGTACCTCGGCTCCTCAGATTGTGTCGAACGTGCCCGGGCTGTCAGACATCGACGACGGCCGCGGAGACAGAGACGAAGATGACCATCCCGAACACGTCGACGACGTTCGTCACGATGGGGATGGTGGTGTCGTCCGGGTCGACACCGACCCGGTAGGAGAGATAGGTCGCGAGGAGGCTGCACACGACCGCGATGACAGCCACGGAGATACCGCTGACCAGTGAGATGACGAGCAGCTCCGGGAGAGTCAGCGCCGCACCGATTACCAGTCCGACGAGGTACGCACCGACAGCGAGCGCGGTGAACACGGAAACCGCGAGCGCGAGAATCGCGGCGATGTTCGCCACGAGCACCCGGTCCCGGGGGTCGAGACTGGTCGTCCCGAGATGAAACCGTGTCGAGAGACGCGAACTCAGGATGGCGCCGAGGTTCCCGCCCATGTCGACCATCGTCGGTACCATTACTGCCAGCAGGGTGAACTCGGTGAGCATCCCCTCGGCCTCCTCGAGTGTGAGCCCGGCCTACAGGACGACCACCGAGAGCACCACCA
>KE356579.1:1923228-1930452 GCA_000416085.1 halophilic archaeon J07HX64
CGAGGTGATCGAACAGTTCGAGACCGAGCACGACGGTATCGGGTTCGTCTACGACTCGGGGGTGTCACACACCACACAGACCTACGAGGACTACATCGACGCCGTCGAGACGTACGGAAAGGACCTGCTCCTCGTCGAGGAGGGCGAACAGTTGCCGGTAGCCGGTGTGGACGTGTTCGTGCTGAACCCGGCAGCGGGTGACTCCGGAGACGATATCGACTACAACTGTGTGGCGCTGCAGGTGGAGTACGACGGTGTCACTCACCTGATGACCGGGGACGCCGGGTCGGACGCGGAACAGCGGATGGTCTCGGAGTGGGGGACACGGCTTCCGAGTGATATCTACCAGGTCGGCCACCACGGCTCCAGCACCTCCTCGTCGGAGCTGTTCGTGGAGACAGTTGACCCGAATATCGGAGTTGTGTCGAGCGCCTACGACAGCCAGTTCGGCCACCCCGACGACGAGGTGCTGGTCAGGTTCGACGAGTTCGACATCGAGACCTACTGGACGGGCGTCCACGAGGAGACAACGGCTACCGTCGACGGAACGGTGACCACAGAGCCAGATATCGCGTTCTCGACGGACCCACTGGAGCTGCTGGCGGAGAAACCCGACAGCGAGGTGATGCGCGTTCCTGCCGGGATCGACGGCTCCGGTACGTCGCGGTTCGTCGTCGACCGGGTCGAGGACGGCAGAGCAGTGTTGCTCCCGCTGGCCGGCGGTGGGTCCGACCGGCGGGTGGCTGTGGCGCCGGAGCGACTTCCCGACGGGGCCGGTGAGCGCTCTATCGTGTCGATGACTGTCGAACGGGGCGGTCTGCGGGGTATCGAGTCCGACACCGCGGCGACCGATGAACGAACCGCGGTCGCCACGGAGGACTGGCGCGGCTGTCGAGACCACTCTCCGAGGTCCGCTGAGTCGGTCGTGCCCCGACTCCTCCCACCGCGTCGAACGTGGCCGGACGGTCAGACCTCGACGACGGCCGCGGAGACAGAGACGAAGATGACCATCCCGAACACGTCGACGACGTTCGTCACGATGGGGATGGTGGTGTCGTCCGGGTCGACACCGACCCGGTAGGAGAGATAGGTCGCGAGGAAACTGAACACGACTGCGATGAGAGCCACGGAGGTGCCGCTGACCAGTGAGATGACGAGCAGCTCGGGGAGGGTCAGCGCGGCGCCGATTACCAGTCCGACGAGATACGCACCGACAGCGAGCGCCGTGAACACGGAGACTGCGAGCGCGAGAATCGCGGCGATGTTCGCCACGAGCACACGGTCCCGGGGATCGAGACTGGTCGTCCCCAGGTGAAACCGTGTCGAGAGACGCGAACTCAGGATGGCACCGAGGTTCCCGCCCATGTCGACCATCGTCGGGACCATCACCGCCAGCAGGGTGAACTCGGTCAGCATCTCCTCGGCCTCCTCGAGTGTGAGCCCGGCCCACAGGACGACCACCGAGAGCACCACCAACAGGGGGAACATGTTGCGGACGATTGTCCGCCACCGCCAGGTGCCGAGCGAATCCTGTACAGGGGTCGTCACAGGACCACTCCCACGAGCCAGACCGAGAACAGTAGAAAGACCATGTCGAAGATATCACCGAGTGTCGTAACAATGGGACCGACGAGGTTGTCGGGGTCGTAGCCCGACCGGAAGCCGGCGAAGACGAGCGCCAGCAGTCCGACTATCATCACTACCGAGGTCAGCACCCCGGCAACGAACATAATCCCCACGAGAACAACCAGACTCGCGGGGGTCCAGCCCGGCAGTATCAGGAGTGCCCCCCAGGTGATGACACCGATCAGAATCGAGATACCGACCCCGTTGACCAGCGAGGCGAGCGCGGCGTTGACCAGTCGCTCGTCGCGCTGGAACCGGGGGTCGATCAGCCCCTGGTGGAGACCGCTGGCGATGCGCCCCCCAGCGCGCCGTAGACGTTGCCACGGGTCGCGAGAAAAACGGGCACCATCACCAGCAACCCCGGGTACTCGGAGACACTCTCGACCAACCCCTCCAGCACGAGTCCGGCGAACAGTCCGCCGGACAGCGCCACGAGCAACACGGGCAGTGACTCGCGGTAGATCTCCCAGAAATCGCTCCGGACGCCCATACCTATCTCTCCGTGGAGTCTGTATTAAAGCTGTCGAGACCCCGGGTCCGGCCTGCTGACTGGACCCCAACAGCCCCGGTCTCCTCGGTGCCGGCGAGACTGCCCCGTTGGAATCCCATCACCGCACTGACAGACATCGACAGCTCTGTACCCCTCGACGCTGGCGAGACTGTCCTACTGTGCTCACCTCACCGTGCTGACAGCCATCGACAGTCCCAGTTTCCTCGATGTCGGCGGACCGGTGAGTCGCGGGGTTTGTACCGCTGGTCCACCTAAAGGTAGGTATGGCAGACTCCTGGACAGCAGCCGAGATGCCGGATCAATCGGAACGAACTGTCGTGGTGACAGGTGCGAACAGTGGCCTCGGCTACGAGGCGACAGAGGCGTTCGCCCGGAACGGTGCGACAGTGGTGATGGCCTGCCGGAGTCTCGAGCGGGGCGAGCAGGCCGCAAACGAGATCAGAGAGACAATCGAGCAGACGGGAGCCGTGCTGAACGTCCGGCAGTGTGACCTCGCCGACCTCGAATCGGTGGCGTCGTTCGCCGATGGCGTCCGCGAGGAGTACGACCAGCTTCACGTGCTGTGTAACAACGCCGGTGTGATGGCGATCCCGCGCAACGAGACAGCCGACGGGTTCGAGATGCAGCTCGGTGTGAACCACCTCGGTCACTTTGCACTAACGGGACACCTGCTCGGTCGACTCGTCAGGACAACCGGGGAGACGCGGGTGGTCAGCCACTCGAGCGGTGCCCACACCGCCGGCGATGTGGATTTCGACGACCTCCATCGGCAGGAGTCCTACGACAAGTGGGGCGCCTACGGTCAGAGCAAACTGGCGAATCTCCTCTTTGCATACGAACTCCAGCGCCGACTCGACGACGCCGGGATCACCGGGACAAAGAGCGTCGCCTGCCACCCCGGCTACGCCGCGACGAACCTGCAGTACCGCGGTCCCGAGCAGTCGGGGTCGCGACTGCGGTACGCGATGATGAAGGTCGCAAACACCGTCGTCGCACAGTCTGCCGAACAGGGTGCGCTACCGTTGCTGTACGCGGCCACGGCCCCCGATGTCGAGGGGGGCGAGTACTACGGCCCCGGCGGCCTGATGAACATGCGCGGTGCACCCGAAAAACAGCAGTCGAACGAGGCCTCCCACGACGAGGCAGACGCGAGACGACTCTGGACCCGGAGCGAGGAGCTAACCGGTGTCGAGTACGACATCGAGGGGCTGGCCCCCGCGCCGGCGTGAGTATCGACAGCCTGTGATTCCTGTGTGCCCGGTGAACTGCCGGAGACAGTCGAACGGAGCGAGCGACTGCCCGGACTGTCCGACAGCGGTCGAGCCGGGCGCTACCCCTTTATATTGCAGACCGGGTAGGTTCGGGCGACACGGTCGCCGATGCCGAGCGCGTCGGACACCCGGACCACCTCGTCGACACTCTTGTAGACGCCGGGGGCCTCCTCGGCGACGGTTGCGCCGCTCTCGGCTCTGATGTAGATCTGGTCCTGTTCGCGCAGGTCATCCACCACGTCCTCACCCCAGTACTCCTGTTTTGCCTGTGTACGTGACATGAGTCGGCCGGCGCCGTGGGCGGTCGAGCCGAACGTCTCGCCGAGTGAGTTCTCGCCACCCCGCAGGATGTAGCTCCCCGCACCCATGCTCCCGGGGATGATGATCGGCTGGCCGACGTCGCTGTAGGCCGGCGGCAGTTCGGACCGGCCGGCGGGGAACGCACGCGTCGCACCCTTTCGGTGGACGTACAGCTCCCGTTCGCTCCCGTCGACATCGTGGACCTCCTTCTTGCCGATGTTGTGTGCCACGTCGTACAGCAGTTCCATCCCCATGTCACGCCACGGTCGGTCGAACACGCGCTCGAACACACGCCGGGTCTGGTGCATGATGAGCTGGCGGTTGACCCACGCGAAGTTGATCGCCGCACACATCGCGCCGTAGTACTTCTCGGCGAGTTGTGAGCCGGCGGGCGCGGCCGCGAGCTCCTTGTCCGGCAACTGGTTCAACAGCCCCTGGTGGGTCTGCTCGATATCGCGCAGATAGTCCGTACAGACCTGGTGACCCAGACCGCGCGAGCCACAGTGAATGAGCACCACAATCTGGTCCGGTTCGAGCCCGAACGCGTCGGCAACATCCTCGCGATAGATGTCGGTGACCCGCTGGACCTCTAGAAAGTGGTTACCGCTGCCGAGGCTGCCGACCTGGTTGCGGCCGCGGTCCTTTGCCTTCTTCGAGACCGCCCCGGGATCTGCGTCCCGCCGAACGCCCTGGTCCTCGCAGTGTGCCAGGTCCGACTCGATGCCGTGACCCTCGTCGACGGCCCACTCGACTCCTCGCTGCAGGATATCCTCGACAGGTGCCCCCTCGACGACGCCACCGCCACCCAGACCTGTCGGCACGTTCGCGAACAGCGCGTCGACGAGCTGTTCCTCGTGGCCCTGCACCTGTTCGTACGAAAGGTTAGTTTTCAGTAATCTTACCCCACAGTTCGAGACGACGAACCCGTCCGCGAGGAAATTGTGTGCCCCGTGGTCGACGCCGATGTCGTAGACGGTCGTCTCACCGCTCTCCCGAATCTCCGACACAGTCGTCTCGACCGTGAGATTCTCGGCAACGGATACCTGCTCGCAGTACGCTTCGAATTCGGGAAAATCAGCGGGCGGACGGGGACGACCGTCACGCTCACTCCAGATACTCCGCTCGATGAATCGCTCGTTGATATCGAACTGTGCTTTGATTCTTTGCGGAGACGTTCCACCGTCTGCGAGCGCCTTTGCGTCCGCGGCGACCTGTGCGCGCTTGTCGATTGTCTGTTCTTTGAGCTTCAGATACTGGATGGCCTTTGCAGCGAGTCGCTGTTTCTCACGGCTGTACGTGTAGCCGACAGTCGAATAAAACCGGATGAGGTTCCTGGAATCGTTCTTGACACCGAGGCGGAATCGCACCGTATCGTGCGTGCTGTTGCTGTCCGTCTGGAACCGCTCGATGCTGTTCGTCTCGATGCCGATATCGTCGAGAAACCCTGCCACCTCTCGCATGAACTGCTCGCCCGCGTCAGCGGTCTCTACGGTTCGCGTCTGGGAAACCTTCGGACAGTAGAGGTTTCTCTCGTGCTGTGCTGCTGGGGCGCTCATCTCGGCTCCGAAGTACGCCGAGAAGTACAGCCGCTTTTGCCAGTCGGCAAGCCGGTGGAAGTACCACGGCGTAGTGAACCCGGATTCGATCTTCTTTCCGGCCGGTGCACCGAGTTTCTGCATCACGAGCTGGAGGGCCCGCGAGGAGGAGCGGATGCTGTGCTCTGTCCGCTCGAAACTCGTCCCGTCGATTTCGTGTGAACGCTCACGCGAGTAGATTGGTGAGGCTGTGAATCCGACACGCTCGATGTCCCTGCCAATCGCTTCGAGATCATCGGGGTCGCCGTAGAACGATGTGAGGCCCGCGTTGGTGAACGCCCCGTCGCCGGTGTGGTAGCCGACGAGTTTGAGCAGATGCTGGAATGTCTCGTCCGTCGACTTGAGCGGCAATACGTCGCGCTCGTTCAGGACCCGTCGAATCTGTGGATTCTCGTCGGCGAAGTCCTCCTCGGTCAGCACGGTGAACTCCTCCACTGGCTCGTCGTCGATGCCGCGGAACGGGCTGACGTGGACCGTCTGTCCCGGCTCGAGGCTGCCGAGTTCGGTCATCCCGCTGGGCGTCAGGAACGGGTGGTCGACGGTCGCCTCGATGGTATCCCCGGTTTCGGTTTCGAGTTCGTAGACCGTCTGGCCCTCCTGCTCGGTCAGTAGCTGGATTGTCGACGCTATCTGTCCCTCTTCGGTCGCAACGACCGCCTGTTCGGTCTCAAAATCCCCCACAAGGTCTCCAATCTCTCGTCGCCGTCCGAACTGCAGGCGAACGCTGGTCCCGCCTGGGAGGCAGTTGATATCGTATCCGATAGCTCCGGGGCTGAGACAGCCGTCCTCGGCGTCGATGCCGGCGACACCGCCGACGGGGAATCCGTAGCCCTGGTGGGCGTCGGGCAGTGCGAGGGCGTACTTCCGGACACCGGGCAGGTGTGTCGCGTTTTTGAGCTGCTGGAGGCTCCTGTCGTCTGCGATCTTTGCCAGCAGAGCCTCGCTGGCGAGCACACGGCCGGGGACCCGCATCTCGCCTTCCTGTGGAAGTTCCCAGACGTACTCGCGGACACGCTCGAGTGTGTGGCTGCCAGTTTCGAATGTTTTCATACATTCTCTCGCTCGGGAAGCCACAAGAAAGGTTCGTCACACCGACTCCTGGCCTGTAACTGTACCCGAACCGGGAGAGGAGTCTCACAGACCGCCGACCTCTCTCGGTGTCCGACACAGGTCTGACGGCAATTAATACGAGAGGAGGAGAAAGGGGAGAGTATGCGTGGCCGTGGGTCGGAGTTCGACCGCATCAGGGGGGTGCTCGAGGAGGCAGGGTCCGGGGAGCCGTTGACCGCCCGCGAGATCTTTGGGTTGCTCAAGGAGCACGACGAGGAGTTCGAGAGCCCCCACCGTGTCGCGACCGTGCTCGGTCGGCAGGCCGAAACCGGCGACATCGAGATCATCCAAGACCACCCGTACCGCTACCGTGTGGTCGGCGAGTCCACCGAGCACAGGTGAGTCTCTCCGCGCCGTCACCAGGTCACCCGAGGAGTTGCTCCGCAGTTCGCCGGTAGAGCTCCCGGCACCGTTCGAGGACATCGAGCGAGACACTCTCGGTCGCGGTGTGTGCCTCGCCCGGTTCGGCCGGGCCACAGATGACACAGGTCGTGCCGGCGTCGACCAGCCAGCCGGCATCCGTCGCGTGCGGTTTCAGGACTGCATCCGGGTCACCCTCCTGTGACGCGGCGGCGGCAGCGAGCACACTCTCGGCGAACGCCTCGTCGTGGCAGGCCATCGGTGGAAGGTCCTGGTCGAGTTCGTGGCGCACACCCGGCAGGTCCGCGAGCGGCGCGCGCTCGCCCGGAACTGTGCGCTCGTCGACAGTGACCGTACAGCGCTCGGGGATGACGTTCCAGGCCGAACCGCCCTCTATCCCGGTCACGACGACACTCCCCTGCATCTCGCGGCCGAGAACCGTCGTCTCGGG
>KE356579.1:1930472-1932897 GCA_000416085.1 halophilic archaeon J07HX64
CGTGGTGCCCGACGAGTGCGAGTGTCGGGTCCGACCCACCGGCGGGTTCACCGTCCATCCCGTGGCGTGCGATGACGTTCCCGTGGGGGTCCCGTTCGACAGCGGCGTCGGTGTGCTCGCGCAACCAGCCCTCGATGCGGTCGCCTGCACGCTGTTCGTCCTCGTGGCTCGGGATCTCGACGAGTTCGCCTGCCAGGTCCGGGACTGTCCCCTCGGTCATGTCAAAACCGACAGCCTCCGTGAGCAAAAATAATGCGGTCGTTTTCTTATCTGCCCTATCCGAGAGCCATAGCTATCGGTGTGGCGCGGAGCGCACCCACCCAGGACTGTCCACATAATCGTGGAGGCTCGACGGTCTGTTAGTGGTCGTGACCGGTCATCTCGGCGAACGAGCGGCCGAACCGCTCCTCGAACTGGTCCATAGCGAGCGCCTCCGCGGCCTCGAGTTCGTCGCTCACCCCGCCCTCGGCGTGGTGTACCACGCCGTGGGCCTGCTGTGCCATCCCGAGCATCGCGATGTCGCCCACTACCTCCGGTGTCTCCTCGTCACCCTCGCGCAGCAGGTCCACGAGCGCCCGCGGCACGGTTAGTTCGTCACTCGCCTCGTCGGTTTCCAGGTGTACCGTAACTGTCTCTGCCATGTGTCACGTTTGGAATCCGGGCGTAAACCTCTGTGGGTACTGTGTGCGCCGGCACCGAAACCGGAGTCACACTGATGTGTGATCGTCTCGCGGGTGACCAGACCAGACCAGTCCAGGTCCAGTCCCGCCCTATCGTCGCTCGACGATTGTGGCCGACCACGGCACAGTCTGGCTCTCAGTCGTCAGCGCCGGCCGCCACCTCGGTCCGCTCCCCGGCGGCAGGTATCTCCTCGAGGTACTCGTCGGCGTCCATCGCGGCCTTCGAGCCCATGCCGCCGGCGGTGACCGCCTGCTGGTAGTGGTGGTCGACAACGTCACCGGCTCCGAAGATCCCCTCGACAGCAGTTTTTGTCTGGCCGCCACCGTCACCGCCGACCGTTTCGATGTACCCGCGGTCGTCCATCTCGACACCGGTGTCCTCCAGATACCCGGTGTTGGGGGTATGCCCGATCGCGAGGAAGACCGCACCAACATCCAGATCGAGCGTCTCGGTGGCGGGATCGTCGATATTCTCCTTCGGATAGCCGGTTTCGTTGCGGGCGAGGGTAACGTGGTCGACACCGTCCTCGGGGGTACCGCTCACCTCGAGCAGTTCGGTGTTTTTCATCACCTCGATATCACCCTCGTCCGCGTGTTCCTCGAGACGGTCGACCCAGTGGGCCTCCGCGCGGAAGTTCTCGCGCCGGTGGGCCAGGTAGACCGTGTCCGCGAACTTCGTGAGGAAGGTTGCCTCCTCCATCGCAGCGTCGCCACCCCCGACGACGAGCATATCCTCGCCGCGGAAGAACGCCCCGTCACAGGTCGCACACGTGGAGACACCGTACCCCAGAAGCTCCTCCTCACCGGGCACACCGAGTGTGCGTGCGCTCGCTCCGGAGGCGGCGACGAGCGCGTCACAGACATACCGGTCACCGGTCGACACCTCGACATCGATGCGACCGTCCTTCCGCTTCTGTGCCGACTCCACGACACCGTGTTGCATGTCGGCTCCGAACCGCATCGCCTGGTCTTTCATCCGCTGGACGAGCTCTGGACCGCCGATACCGTCGGGAAATCCAGGGTAGTTCGCCACATCTGTCGTGAGCGTGAGCTGTCCCCCCGGCTCGTCACCCTCGAGCACGAGCGGGTCGTTGTTCGCCCGACCGGCGTAGATTGCCGCCGACAGCCCTGCGATACCCGTTCCGGAAACTATCATCCGTCGGTGTTCGACGGCGTCTTCTGTCATACCTCTACATAAGGGAAGACGCGGCTTGTAGGTTGCGCTGTTGTGCGGTCTGTAGATAAACCGACCCGATACTGCCGTCACAGCAGTGTTTTCAGCTGTGATATCCCGTGCTCTCGAACCGGATACTCACCGTACCATCTGCGGCCCGGATACCAGTATATCAACCGTTTTCACCTAATTTTGTCCCTCTACTCCACATAGTGGTATCAACTGGTGAGTGTAACCCGATTTGCTCGAGAATAAAAAGATTATATACTGACGGTACGACTGTACTCGTACTTGGTGGGGACCAGTGAGAAGAACAATACCAACAAACGCTGACCGTGGTTTACTGGGAGTCGCTGTAACACTGATGCTGCTGACGGTGCTGTTACTGGTAGTGTTCTTTATCATCGCCAACCCTACGATGATGATGGACCAGGCCGACAGTACCGTGCTGTAGGAGGTATCTCCGTCGCTCACGCCGGAACAGTTCGATTGTCGCAGACTCTGTCGTCATCGAGGTGGGAGATAGCCAGTGACAGCACTCCAGTTGTTCGCGCGTCAACAGCCCTCGGCA
>KE356579.1:1933484-1938363 GCA_000416085.1 halophilic archaeon J07HX64
GCGGGTGACCCTGGTGCGTCGCGACGGTTACGAGCGACGACGACCAAGCCGGTCAGAGCGTGACGGTAACACGACCAGACGGGTTCAGCGTCGAGACCGTCGGGATGGGTACTACCGTCACCGAGAGCGGGAACGTGTCGATGGCAGTCTCGGTCAAGGCGAAGAGATGCAGTCGACCGCTCTCAGCGGGCAGACTCGTAGATCTCGACGCCAGAGGAAGCGCCGATACGGGTCGCGCCCGCCTGGACCATCGCCAGCGCCGTCTCGAAACTGCCGATACCGCCGGATGCCTTCACCCCGGTGCCGGGGGCCACGGCGTCGTGGATCGCCTCGACGTCTGCCGGGTCGGTCGGTCCGTCGTACCCGACGGCTGTTTTCACGATGTCGGCCCCGCCCTCCTCGGCGAGGGCGGCGGCACGCCTGATCTCCGGCCGCGAGAGCGCCGGCGACTCGATAATACACTTCAGCGTCCGCTCGCCGACGACCTCTCTCACCGCGGCGATATCCTCGACGACAGTCTCGTCGTCACCGTCGGCAAATGCCGTGCGGTTCATCACCATATCGAGTTCGTCGGCGTGCTCGAGGAGTGCCCGTGTCTCGGCCCGCTTCGCGGCTGAACTCTGTATCCCGTAGGGGAAGCCGACGACCGCGACGACGTTCGCGCGGTCACCGAGCAGTTTACTCGCCAGCTCCGCGTGGTACGGAACCACGACAGCAGCGTGGAACCCGTACTCGAGGACCTCCTCACAGAGGGCACGGACCTCCGCCTCGGTCGACGCCGGGTCGACGTTGGTGTGCTCGATCAGCGAGGCGACCTCCTCGGGGCTGTCGGTTAGAGTATCCGCGAGTGACATAGCCTGTCTTCGGGGACGGCGCACTAACGACTTCCGCTGGCGGACCCGACCGGAGTCGGTGCCTGTCTTCACCTGACGACCGTCACAGGGAGCGTCGCCCTGTCGAGGACGCTCTTTGCGACGCTGCCGACGACCTGCTCGCGTTTCTCCGACAGACCACGGTGCCCGACGTAGATCGCCGCCGCCCCGGTGTCGGTTGCGTGCTCGGCGATCGCATCTGCGGGCCGACCGGTCAGCAGTTCGGTTTCGACGGTTACGTCCGCGGTGTCCGTAGCGAGGGCGCGCGCGCGGTCGAGAACGCCTCCACCGTCGTCGAGCAACTCGGCCTCGCTCGGCTGGACCAGTTCGCCGTCGACGAACCTCGTCTCGGGCGCGATGACGTGGACAATCTCGAGTGTAACATCCATCGCCGCCGCCTGCTCGGCGGCGTACGTCACCGCCTCGTCACTCACCGTCGAGCCATCTGTCGCAACCACGTAGTGCATACCCGAGGTTGGACTCACAGGATTAAAATTCACCGTAACGTGTCGAACACCGGGCAGACGCGCCAGAACCGGCCCAGAACGGGGCTCACCGAGGTGAGAGACATCCCGGAATCTCTCAGCCGACAACACGGACCGTATCGCCGGGCTCCACGTCGGAGGCGGTGCCAGCCGGCAGTTCGAGGATACAATCGGCACGCGCCGAGGCGAAACTCCGCCAGGGTCGCATCCGTGCGACGCGCTGGACAGTGCTCTCGACGAGCCAGACCACATCGATCGGGAACCGCACGAACAGCATGTGCACCATCTGTCGGCCCGGACGACCGAACAGCCCCGACCCCATCTCCATCACCAGTGCGTGTTCCTCCGGGAGCGACGAGCGGAACATCAGCCCTATTCCGCGGGCGCGTATCGACTCCGCGAGCTCTACCTCCGTCGCGAGCACCTGCTCGCCGCCGCTCGCCGGGTCGTGGACGACGCGCGGTTGGTCACGAGAACCTCTACGATGAACCGCTACAAATCCCTGTCGTCCGGGCGGTGCCACCTCTCGTGCAGGTGGCGGCGCACGCGTCTGTGTGCTGCTGTTCGCAGACACCACACCGCCCTCCCGGGCGGTGCTCAGAGCCGAGACGGTCTTTTATACTCGGAGCCCCTACTACATGTATGAACATGCTCGTAGACGGCGAGTGGCGCACAGACAGTTACCAGACGACAAACGAGGAGGGGGAGTTTGTCCGGCAGTCGACGGACTTTCGCAACCGCATCCGCGACGACCCCGACGCCCGGTTCCCGGCGGAGTCGAACCGGTACCACCTGTACGTCTCCCTCGCCTGTCCGTGGGCCCACCGGACGCTCGTTACCCGCGCGCTGAAGGGGCTCGAGAGCGCCATCTCGGTCGACGTGGTCGACCCGTTCCGCGACGAGGGTGGCTGGCAGTTCACACCTGAGAAGGAGGGCTGTACGGTCGATTCCGTCGCCGAGAGTGAGTACCTCCGTGAACAGTACCAGGCGGCCGACCCCGACGCCACCTGCCGTGTGACCGTCCCCGTGCTCTGGGATACAGAGGAGGAAACGATCGTCAACAACGAGTCCGAGGAGATAATGCGGATGCTCGACACCGAGATGGACGCACACGCCACCCGCGATATCGACCTCTACCCGGAGGGCTACCGTGACGAGGTCGACCGCATCATCGACGCGATCTACGAACCGATCAACAACGGTGTCTACCGTGCCGGGTTCGCGAAGTCACAGGAGGCCTACGACGAGGCTGTGGACGGTCTGTTCGACGCGCTGGACCACTGGGACGAGGTGCTTGCCGACCAGCGCTATCTCGCCGGCGACCGTCTCACGGAGGCCGATATCGCGATGTTCACAACCCTCATCCGGTTCGACCAGGTCTATCACACCCACTTCATGTGCAACAAGCAGTACATCCACCAGTACGACAACCTCTGGCCGTACCTGCGTGATCTCTACCAGACGCCCGGTGTCGCCGGAACGGTCAACATGGATCACATAAAAGAACATTACTACACGACCCACCCGGACGTGACGCCAACCCGAATAATCGCGGCCGGGCCGGACCTCGAGTTCGAGGCCCCGCACGACCGCGACGAACTGCCCGGCGAACCGCCCGCGCCGCTGCTCGCCTGAACCCGATACGGACGCTCTTCGGTGGGTTCGTTTGTTGCCGGCGTCCCCCCTCTCTTCTGAGTACCCGCGATGTGCTGTCGCCCCGTGGTGTGATACTGTCGACGGTATCCTGTCACCGGGGCAGTCCCTGCCCGGACCGGACACACAGCAACGGCATCTGTTCGACGACTGAGTTCACGCTGATGGGCACGCATATCTGTGAGTCCCCGCCTGCGAGTGTGCGAGAACACCCCAACAGACACTCGAAACCGGTGTCTACGGCGAGAGCGAGTTCCGTGCACAGGCGGCGCGGTACCGGAGCGAGACTGCCATCTGGCTCTCTGTCTGCTGGACGGTGTGGCAGTCGGGGACTCCCGCCGGTTCGGGGGTTACGGTGGACTGGTGGTCGCGGCGTGGCCCGTTTGCAGGCGTCGACGGAGCGCCGCGGCGGCGAGTGAGACCAGCACGAGCGCGAGAATCCCGGACAGTACCAGAAAGGCAGTCGGCCAGCCAGCGACATCGGCGAGCACACCGACACCGACCGACCCGGACGCGCCGAACATCATGTAGCTGCTCCGGACGAGACCGAACCCCATCCCCTCCTCGGCGGCGCTCATATTATCGAGGAACTTCGGGAGCATCGTCGCGCCCCAACTCATCGCGATCCCGACGAGACCGGTCGCAGCGGCGACACTCGCGACACCGGGACCGAGTGCAAACAGCCCGTACCCCGCGATACCGGTAGCCATACAGATGCTCATCGCCGTATCGCGGCCGATGCGGTCAGACAGCCAGCCCATCAGCGGCTGTCCGACCCCCTGTACGACGAAGTACGCAGAGAACACCGCCCCGGCTGCCGTCTCCGAGTAGCCGCGATGCTCTATCAGAAAGGTCGGCAAAAACGACGCGGTGCCCTGCCAGACAAACGCACAGAGCACCGAGATGAGTAGGGTACCGGCGATCGGCGGTCGGCTCAGGAGTTCGAACAGCACCGCCGGACGCACACGCTCACGGATCGGCTCGTCCGGGCGGCGTGGCTCTCGACTGGGGATGCCGGCTGCCACGAGGACAACCGCGGGCAGGGCAGCGACCACCCCCAAGGCGACGGCGTACCGCCAGCCCAGCACCGAGCCGACGAGCGCCGCGGTCACAGGTGCAAGCAGGCCCGCGACCGGTGCACCGGCGCTGTGAACGCCGATCGCTGTCCCGGTGTTGTCGAAGTTACGCGAGAGCAGCGTCGTTGCGACGCTGTAGTGCAGACCCGCCGCGCCGCCGAGCACGAACGCGAATACGAAGAACACAGCGAACACAGGTGAGAGCGCGAGCAACAGACTCCCCAGAGCGGTGCCGGCAACAGCGACGAGGATGATAATCCGCTGGCCGAACCGGTCACCGAGCAGCCCGCTCGGAAACTGCGCCAGCCCGTATGCCAGCCAGACCCCGGTGAGTGACAGCCCGATGAGGCTGTTCGAGACGCCGAACTCGCCCGAGATTGCGGGCACGACCGGACTGATCACCAACCGTGCCACCATCGTAGAGAAAAAAGGCGAGCGTACACGCGGTCAGTACCATCCGCTTCGTCGACCAACCGGTCATCTACCTCACATCGGTGTTGCCCAGTAAAGTGCGGTGTGGTCTGGTCTGGTCCCCTCAGACTGTCCGGTGTAGCCGGGGAGACACCCATCCGCCACCGACGGCATCGCCTCCGGATATTGGGGTCGTCCCGGTTCGGGACGCCCGGGAGCGGCGTGTTCGTCGCGGGACCGACCCAGACGCCCGGTCGGACCGGCTACTGTCCGCTACCGTCGAGTGTCTCCCCGATGCAGTCGCGCAAGTCCGCGAGCGTGCCGGCGTCGACATCGATGCGTTCCCCACCGGCGGTCACCGAGAGCGACCCCGAATCGTCGG
>KE356579.1:1938383-1940864 GCA_000416085.1 halophilic archaeon J07HX64
GCTGCCCGGCAAAGTGCGGTGTGGTCTGGTCTCCCTGAACCATCCGGTGCAACCGGAGAGACACGTCCAGACATCATCGACCGCACCGTGTCCGGGGGTGCCGGAGAGACGCGTCCACCTGTCGTCGACAGCACTGTGTCCGGGGATGCCGGGGTCGTCACGGTTCGGGATGCCCGGGGACGACGCGCTCGTCGCAAGACCGATCCAGACAGCCGGTCGTGCCGGCTACCGCCCGCTGCCGTCGAGCGTCTCCCCGATACAGTCGCGCCAGTCCGCGAGCGTGCCGGCGTCGACATCGATAGGCTCCCCCCCAGCGGTCACCGAGAGCGACCCCGAATCGTCGGTCGTTCCGAGCCGTGTCACCGGCGCGACCCCGTTGAAGGCCCGTTCGACCGCGCTCGGTGCGGTCGTCTCGATTACCACCCGGCCAGGTTGCTCGTGGAAGAGCAGTTCCGCACCCGACGCCGGTGACCCGAGTGTCACGTCGGCACCAGTCTCCTCTGTCACCATCTCCGCGAGCGTCACCGCGAGACCGCCGTGGCTGACGTCGTGGCTGGCGAGTGTCGTCTCGCGGTTGGCCACCTCCGCGAGCGTCGTCACGAGTTCGCCGGGGTTCACCGGCAGCGCGGGGAACTGGTCACTCCCGCCGAGTCTCGCGAGGTACTCGGAACCGCCTAACCGCGGGTCGATGTCGCCGGCGAGCGGGCGGTCACCCACCACGAGCAGGTCGCCCTCACCGGCCAGTGAGAGCGTCGGTGCGTCGTAGCTCTCTGTCGTGCCGACGAGCGCGAGGCTGGGTGTCGGCGGGATCGGCCCTGCTGGTGAATCGTTGTACAGCGAGACGTTCCCGCCGACGACCGGCACATCGAGTGTCGCACACATCTCCGCAAGTCCGTCGACGACAGCGGCGAAACCGCCGTACACCTCAGGGTTCTCGGGGTTGCCGCCGTTCAGACAGTCGACCGCCGCCAGCGGCACTGCGCCCTTTGTCGCAACGTTCGTGGCGGTCTCCAGTGCCACCGCCCGGGCACCCTCGTAGGGTGCCGTGTCGGTCCAGTTTGGCTCCGCGCCGGTGGCGAGGGCGACACCGACATCGGCCTCCCGGACTGCGAGTATCGCCGCGTCGTCGCCCGGGCCGAGCGCCGTGCGCACCTGCACCTCGTGGTCGTACTGGCGGTACACCCACCGCTTCGAGGCGGTGTTCGGGCTCCCGACGACCCGCTCGAACGCCCGCCCGAGGTCGGTTGTCGGCAGGTCCCGCTCCGGTGTGGTCGGTTCGACCCTGTCGAGACTGTTCGCCGGCGCACCCTCGCAGAGAAAGGTTGCGTCGACATCGACGACCGTCTCACCCTCGAACGTGCAGACGTAGCTGCCACCGGTCACCTCACCGACGACCGAGATACCGAGGTCGTACCGCTGTGCGACCGCACGGATGCGGTCGACGTGCTCCGGGCGGGCCTCGTAGCACATCCGCTCCTGGGACTCCGAGAGCAGCAGTTCGAGCGCGTTCATCCCCGGTTCGCGCTGGTGGAGCGCCCCCAGCTCCAGTCGGGCGCCGAACCCGCCCTTTGCGACGAGTTCACTCGTCGCGCCGGCGAGCCCCGCCGCCCCGAGGTCGCGCGCCGACTCGACGAGGCCCTCCTCGATCAGTTGCTCGTTTGCCTCGACCAGCAGCTTCTCGGTGTAGGGGTCACCCACCTGCACCGCCGGGCGGTCCTCGAGTTCGGCGTCCGCCGAGAGGTCCTCGCTGGCGAAGGAGGCCCCGCCGAGTCCGTCTCGGCCGGTTGCGTTCCCGACGATAACGAGTTTGTTGCCTGGCGCCTGTGTCTCGGCGGTGACCAGCCGTTCGGCGTCGACCAGTCCGAGACAGGCGACGTTGACCAGCGGGTTCCCCTCGTAGCCGGGGTGGAAGGCGACGCTACCGGCCACCGTCGGCACACCGATGCAGTTGCCGTAGTGGCTGATCCCCTCGACGACACCCTCGAACAGGTATCGGGGGTGCTCGCGCTCGAACGACCCGAAGTAAAGCGAGTCCGCCAGCGCAATCGGGGACGCACCCATCGACAGGGTGTCACGGACGATACCGCCGACACCTGTCGCCGCGCCGTCGAACGGGTCGACGTAGGAGGGGTGGTTGTGACTCTCGATACCCATCGTGAGGTGTGTCTCCCCGTCGAGCGCCACGACGGCGGCGTCGTCACCGGGACCGACGACGACTTGCTCGCCCGCATCGTCGAACGCCCCGAGCAGTTGCCGCGAGGAACGGTACGCGCAGTGCTCGCTCCAGAGGTTCTCGAACAGCGCGGCCTCCTCGGTTGTCGGCTCCCTGCCCAGGTGGTCGACGACGAGCATGCGGTCTGACTCGGCGAGCGCCATTACCGACATGTTGCGCGAGACGGGCTAAATCACTGCTGGTTTGCCCCTACACTCCTCTGGACCGCTCGACCGAACGACTAATTGAGCCCCTGTTGTATCTCGAAC
>KE356579.1:1940994-1951061 GCA_000416085.1 halophilic archaeon J07HX64
CGTCGTTGAGCTCCTGCCGGAGCTGTGTGACGTACTGCTTGTGCTCTTGAAGCTGCTCGCGGAGGTGTTCGGCCTCCAGTTCGAGCCGCTCGTGTTCGCGGATAAAGCTCTTTGGAACATTCACCTTCGGCGGGAAGCTCTCGCTCGTGTCGTCGGTCCCCGAGGACTCGTTCAGTTCGTGCTCCGGGACAGCCTCCACCTGGCCATCGTGGGCAACGAGCATATCGACGTAGTCCCGGAAAACCGCAGACAGCGAGATATCCCGCTCCTCGGCGATACCGCGCAGGGTCTCGAACTTCTCCTGGCTTACACGAAAGGAGATTGTCTTGTTCTTGTTTCCCATGTTGTTGTTCTCGTGTGTACTACTCACACTTAATGCTTCGTCAGACACCGATATATCGGTACAGATACGCTGTCACCACACCAGGTCGAGGTGACACCGTCACACTGTATCGGAGCTACAGCAGTTTCCGGTAGACATCGAGGTACTGTTCAACGACGGTATCGGTGTCGTGAGACTGCCAGCTTGCCTCGCGGTCCATCTTCTCGAGGTCACCGGCGTCGACGATGGCGTCGGCGAGTTCGGCCGGGCTGGTGACCCGGAAGCTCCGGGGGTAGTTCTCGACGAGTTCGTGAGCGCTGGAGCCGGCCTGGTACTCGACGATGCCGACACAGCCACAGGCGAGTGCCCACAGCAGTTCGGTGGCAAACAGCTCCCGGGTGGCCGTCTGGACGAACACGTGTGCGCCACGGTACGCCGCGAGACGCCGGCCACGGTCACACGCGCCCAGAAAGTCGACCCGGTCGCCGATCTGTAGCTCCCTGGCCATCTGTTCGTACTCCTCGCGGCGGGGGCCGTCACCGACGACGGTCGCGTGCCAGCCACGGGAGCGCAACTCGGCGAGCGCCAGCAGAAACTGGCCGAGGTTGGCGTGCTCGTCGAGTGGGTGGGCGTACACGAGGTCGACATCCGAGTCGGGGTCGACCGTTTCGAGTCGCTCGAACTCGATTGCTTCCGGGACAATCTCGGTGCGGTCGCCGTCGGCACCGCGCTCGCAGGCCCGAGTCCAGACGAGCTGTGAGGGAACCAGGAGCCGGTCGGGCCGCTGTATGCTGGTTCCGGTGAACCCATCACCGGTCTGCTCGTCGCCGAACCAGTCCGCGACGAGCGGCACGCGCGCGAGACGAGCCCCCCAGTGGGCGGCGCCGAGCTGTGGCGGTGAGGGACGGGCGTGGACGATGTCGGGGCGGTAGCCGGCGAGCGCGAACGGCAGACCGACCCGGAACGACCACCGGCCGCCGATGCTGACCCGGCGGTACTCGACCGGGTCGTCCACGAACGACTGGACCATCTCACCACCCCACCACTGGTCACAGAACACCGTCACCTCGTGACCCCGCCCCGCGAGCATCCGCGCAACCCGCTCGACCCGGCGTGCTCCGGACGCGTCCCCGTGCTGGGTGGTCCGGAACGACACGAAGGCGACGCGCATACTCCCCGTGATGACTGCGCCGGGCAAAAATCCAGCCATCCACACCCGACTGTTCCGGGGACACCCCGGCGCCTGACAGAGCTTCCCCGGGGCCGACACGGTCGCGAACCCGCCGGCGAGGTGGTCGCCGGCAGCCCCAGGTGTGAATCCGGCGTAGCCGTTTTATCGGTTGGCTCCTTACGCGTCGGCAGTGAGTGACAGAACGGCCGCACTCGACGATGTGGTGTTCGGCGTCGATGTCCAGAGTGGGGATGTGCGCGGGGATGCACCCTCGTACGCGCTGGTTGTCCTCGACGGTGACAGTGTCGAGCGTGATGTCGTCAGCTACCGGAAGCTCCGCAGGCGCATCGAGAGCGACCGGCCAGCACTCGTGGCGACAGACAACATGTACGAACTGGCCGAGGACAAGGACGACCTCGTCCGGTTTCTCGACTGGCTCCCCGCCGGGACACGCCTGGTACAGGTGACCGGCGCGAACCAGCCCGAACCGCTCTCCCGGGTCGCCTCCCGACACGGTGTTCCGTACGGCAAGCAACCGATGAAGGAGGCCGAGGCCGCGGCCCGACTCGCCGCCGGCAACGTCGGACAGGAGGTGACAGCGTTCACCGACACGACCGAGTTGAAGGTGTCCCGTGGCCGCTCGACGGGGGGTGGCGGCGGCTGGAGCGAGGACCGCTACACGCGGCGTATCCACGGCTCTGTCCGGCGTCGCACCCGCGAGGTGGAGTCGACACTCGACGACGCGGGGCTGAGCTACGAGCGCGACGTGACAGAGAAGTACGGTGGGTTCTCGAACGCTGTGTTCAGTATCGAGGGCCGACCGGAGGATATCCCGGTTTCCTCGGAGCGGTCGGGTGACATCCGGGTGGAGATAGAGCGGGTCCGGCGTGACGGTATCGAGTTCCGGCCGCTCGCGAAGCGCCGCGACCGCGTGCTCGTCGGTATCGACCCCGGCACGACAACCGCAGTGGCGGTGATCGGGCTCGACGGGGGGGTGCTCGACGTGCTCAGCACGCGCACCGCCGACACCGCGGCCGTCATCGAGTGGATAATCGAGCGCGGCCGACCGATCCTGGTGGCGGCCGACGTGACACCGATGCCAGAGACGGTCGAGAAGATCCGCCGGAGTTTCGACGCCGCCGCGTGGGTGCCCGACCGTGACCTCCCCGTCGACGTAAAGAAACACCGCACCCGCGAGGAGGGGTACGACAACGACCACGAGCGCGATGCAATCGCCGCCGCGCTGGGTGCCTACGACGCCCACGCCGACCAGTTCGAGCGCGTCGCCGCGAAGGTGCCACCCCGGCAGGACCTCGGGACCGTCGTCGAACGGGTCGTCGCCGACGAGGAGTCCGTCGAGGCTGTGCTCTCGGACCTCGCCGAGGACGAGAGCGAGGACACCGAGGAGAGTGAACACGTCGAGCACGAACCCTCACCGGAGCAGCGCCGCATCCGACAGCTCGAGAGCCAGGTCGAGCAGCTACAGGAGCACGTCGACCGGCTCGAGGCGGACCTCGAGGAGCGAGACGAGCAGATCGAGGAGTACGAGAGACAGCTCTCCGAGGCCCGTCGCGAGGAGCGCCAGAGGGCCCGCGAGCGCCGCGAGGTGAGCCGCCTGGAGCGGGACAACGAGCGTCTCGAGCGCGAACTCGACGAGGAACGCGAACAGGTTTCGGATCTCGAGGGCAAACTCGAACGGCTGAAGACGCTGTGGAAGCTGGATCACTCGGACTTCGCGGACGTCTCGGAGGAGCGCGCCGGGTTAGTGCCGGTCAAGATCATCGAACAGTTCACGACCGACAGTATCGAGACTGCCCACGAGCGGTTCGGACTCGCTGAGGACGACATCATCCTGCTCCGGGATGCGAGCGGTGCCGGACGGTCGACCGCGAACCGGCTCGCCGAGGTCGAACCCCGGCTGGTGCTGCGCAACGGACAGCTGTCCGGGATGGCCGACGGTGTGTTGTTCGACAACAACGTGCCTGTCGCGCCGGCCGAGCTCGCCACCGTTCAGGAGGTAGACGAACTCGCTGTCGCCCGTGAGTCCGAGATCGAGGAGGCGATCGCCGACTGGGAGCGACGGGCGAGCGAGCGCGAGCGCCAGCAGAGCTCCGAGATGGTCGACCGTCTCATCAGCGAACACCGCGCCGACCGCGCCGAGTGACCACGCCGGATACCACACCCCCCTCTCCGCCTGCGAGAGGAACCGACACCGTCTCTCCGGTCTGTACCGTGGACCGACTCATCCTGAAGATCACCCCTCGTCCTTGCTCTCCTCGCGGTCCTGAAGTACGCTAGCACCGGGCAGGTAGCTGACGAGTTTCGTCACGTAGCCGAACTTGAACAGGCCGAGCTGTGTGAGGACACCGAGCACGAACAGTCCGATAAACAGTGGCTCCTCGACGGGGTCGAACAGGATCGGGTCGGGCTCAGACAGCTTCGCCTCGTCGACATCGGAGGCGGTGACCGACCGCGAGGCGAGGGTCGCGCCGATGAAAGAGGTGATAAACACCATCACTGTCCGCTTGAACACGGTCCCGAGGAACGCAGCAACAGCCCCGGTCACCAAGGCGAGAATCGCCACAACCACCAGGTCCGGCTCCTGGAGCAGCTGCTGTGACCCGACAGCACCCATGTATGTGCCGACGACGAACCCGAGCAGACCGATCGCGAGCGACAACAACAGGTAGCTCAGCGCGACACCGCCGGCCGCACCGACCAGTATCGGTCCCGCGAGTTCGGGAAACGCCGCGAACCCAAGCTCGGGCCCCAGCAGGAAGCCGCTCGCACCACCGACGACGGCACCGAGCAGCGCGATACCGTACACCGAGAGCACGGCCCCCGCCAGCAAAAAAACGGCACCGGCGGTCACCAGTCCGACAACAATGGGGTCTATCATGACTGATAGCTCTGCCCCTGCGGGCAAAAGTTTTCTGTAACTCCACACCCGTCTGTCCGGTTTCAGACAGCCGACTACACCCGTCGGGCGGCGTCCCGCCGCACGAGAATCTCCGCGTTCGTCGCGGGTAGTGTCACCACGTCGTCAGCTGCGAGGTCGTAATCGCGGGCGTCTGACCCGACGAACGTGTCGACATCCTGGATAACGAGCACACGCTCGCGCTCGATATCATCCTCCCTCGTATCGACCGATTCTTTGCTCCCCGACGGGCTGTCACCCCGAGCGGTCGACACCGCCTGGTCTGTCCCGTTCGACGCGTCCCCGGTACTGCCCGATCTGTCTGCGTCCCGCTCCGTGGACTCCGCCCCCCGGCGACCACCCTGATTCGACTCCGTCTGTGCGCTCTGAACCGCGTCGGAGCTGTCACTCCGAACTGTCTCCGCGTGGCCGGTCTGTGTCGTATCGGTCTTTCTTTTCCGGGGTGTGTCGGAGTGGTCGGTTTGTGTCGTATCATCGTGACCGTTCTGGGCCGCGTCGGTGTGACCGTTCCGGGTCAGGTCCTTCTCGCCCGGGTCAGGCCGCTGGCGTCCCTGCTTGTCTTCGGACGAGTCGTCCGGCCGCGAGCCGTTTCCGTCGGTCCGTGCCGGGCCGCTCGCCTGTGGGTCGTTGCCGACGGGTCGGTCCCCTGGCGCGGTGTCGGGGCGCATCTCGCCAGGGTCGGCGTGTTCCGGCCGGGAGCGGTCGGTCGATTCCAGCGATGGTGGAGACTCACTGTCTGTGGTGTCTGCCCCCATCACCCCGGCCGCGTCGATACCGGTCGCGTCCAGACTCGTCTGGTCGGCCGTAGCGTCGGTCGATGTCTGACCCTCGACGGTAGCTAGCACGTCCTCACGGTGGTGTTCGATGTCCGCGACGAGGTCGTCGAACAGCGCCTGTTCCTCGGTTGTGAGCCCGTCGATCTCGGGGGACAGCTCCGCGGCCTCGAGCGAGGCCGCCTTCACAACCTTGCCGATACGGCGTTCGTGAATATCCTCGACGAGCTGTTGTGCGGCGTCTATCTCGTCGGTCAGCCGCATCACCTCGTCGGCGTACGGGCTCCCGTGGCGCTCGGCCGCCCGGTCGCGCTCTGTGCGCAACTGCTCGACGAACGAGCCTACGTCCGCGTAGAAGGACTCGCGCAACTGCTGTGGCTTGTCGGTCTGACGCTCGCGGTCACGCACCGATTGCAGTTCGTCTAGATTCATCGGATATCACCACGCCTGTGATTACTCTTTGCCCTTCTCGGCCCGTCCTCGTGTCATCAGGAACACGCCGAGATACTCCGGTACAGTAGACTCTCCCTCCGTGAGTGTAAAGCTGTCGCCGCCGAGCTGAACTGTCCCTCCATCTGTCACCTCGACCGCGATATCGTGGCCCCGGAACGTCTCGGGGACAGCGTCGACGAGGGGGTCGAACGCCGCTATCTGGTCGCGTGCGAGCGGTCGGACGACGAGGCCACTGCCGCCGTGGAGACTGCCGGGGAGCCGTATCAGCCGGTTCGTGTCGGTCGACACCGGTTCGTCGATGGGGGCGTTCTCCTCGGCGACGACCGTCGGCGCGAACTCCCGGGCCAGGTTCTCGAAGACACTGTGTGCCGAGAGGTTCCCGCGCTCGATCTCGACGAAACGGTTCTGTGCGAACCCGTAGGCGGTCTGTGCCTTTTTTTCGCCGACGCGGTCGAACTCCTGGAGGCGGGCCAGCGCCCGCTCTTCGTCCATCTCGCGCACCTCACGCATCAGTGCGGTCAGGCGACTGTGGATGCGGCCACCCCAACCGCTGTCGGTCGGGAGATACCGGTTTGTCGCAGGGTTCTCCCGACCCATCACCCCGCCCACCGTCTCCTCACTCAGCAGTGACTCGAACTCGAGTCCGATCCCTCTGACGTAGTCGACAATCTCGCGGCGCGCGTCCCGCTCCAGCCTCTGGATGGCATCGTCGCGGACGTGGACGTGGTAACCCCGACTGCCGGAGAACACGACAGAGAGCTCCTCGAACCCGAAGTCGTTCTCGAGAAACTCGAGCAACCGCAGCAGGGCGTCCTTGCAGGTGGCGAGCATCTCGGCGTAGCTGTCGGATTGGGTCGTCGCGGGCAGATGGTCGGCGTCGAGGTCGAAGATGAGGTCCGAACACTGCCAGCCTTTCGCGCTCATCGTCGTGGCGCTCGGGTCCTCGTAGCGACCGGCCGAGAAGTACGCGTGTTTCGGGCGCTCGCGGGCGAGAAAGTCCGAGAGTCGACCGAGATCCAGCAGCGCGTTGTGCCGGTCGTACCTCTCACCGGGTCCGGCCGTCCAGGGGACGTACCCCCACTCCCGGGCGTCCGCATCCGGCGGGCGCTCGATGTCGGTCCGACGGTAGTGGTCGCCGAACCGGCCGCGCAGGTACGCAAGCGTCCGCTCGTGCACGACATCTCTAACCCGAGCCTTGATAAAAATATTTGCGGTCCCAACACGGCCCGAGCGACTGGTTTTAAGTGAGTTCGCATTGACGTTGCAGGTATGCCCAGGAGACGGTACCCGAGCAACCGGATAGCCACCGCCTGGGTCTACAGAACAATGACTAACACAGAAAACAGGAAACAGGATGGCGAGCGTGATGCACTCCTGCCGCTGGAGCGGCGGACGTACCTGATGTCGCTCGCCGCAGGTGCGAGCGCCACAGGTGGGGCTGCCGGCGGCACCGCCGCAGCGTCTGACGGCACTGTCGAACAGGAGAATACCGCGGAGAAACAGAATCTCGAGGACACCTGGGTTGGCTACGGTCGCGGCGAGTACGGCAGCGGACTGTACGGTGATGTCGGCCCGCCCGCGATCTCGTCGGGCCCACTACCGACGGACCCCGACAACGACGGGCTCTTCGAGAATGTCAACGGCGACGGCGAGTTCAGTATCTTCGACGTACAGACGTTTTTTCAAAACTTCGAGAAAGAGGAGGTACAACGGTACGCACCGTTCTACAATTTCAGCGGGGACGACGACATCGATGTCACAATCTTCGACGTCCAGAGTTTGTTCGTCAAACTAGCAAACAGGTAAACTGATCTGAACGAATCCGGTAATCGACAGTATCGAGAGGGTTCGTACGGGACAAACGAGGAGGGTTCCGTGATACCCGGTGAGGGGCGTACAGTCGACGGAGTGTCACTCGCCCGCAGTGCGTCTCACCTGAGGTGTCGAGCGGGGTGCCGTTCTCGAATGTGGGGGTGACACCGTCATCCGGACGCCGGATGACCCCCACGAGTTCGCGGATCTGCTCGCCGCAGTCGGAGAGCGGTTCCTCACAACCTGGCGGGAGTTCGAACCGACTGTCCGGGCGGTCCTCGGCACCGGACGGATCCCGACTGCCGACACAGAACCTGTGTCCGACGAGAGTGACGGTGACGACATCACCACCGGCGACGGTGAGTGATGGGGATGAAGGGGGGTGGACAGGACAGGACAGGGGTTCCGACGACACAGTTGTCGGTGACCGGAGACAACCGACAAACAGCGGAAACCATTTTGCGCGGCTTGGAGGACAGTGTACATGGATCGGTCACAAGACACCGACGGTGAGAGCGGCAGTGGGAGGTGGCGCGAGTACGGCCACGTCGCGCTGGCGAGGAGGACAGACGGCTCCGGAGATGTTCCACGCTCTGCCGGGGAGTACGTCGGAATGTCCGGTGACCACCCGGTCCCCACCAGCCACGAGAGGATCGTGCGAGTCGCCGAGATCTCCGAGCACGTCGACGGTCCGGCTCTCGAGGGGTGCCCCAGGTTCCACACCGTTGTCGGCGGGCTCCGCGAGGCCGAGCACTGTCCGTACCGCACGGGGAGCGGAGGGATACAGTGACGAACACACAGCTCACACACATCCAGATCGACAGCTACGGCCCGTGGACGGTGACACCGCGAGGTCGACCTCCAGACACTACAGTCGCGGCTGTGCGTGGATCTCTCACAGCTGTTCGGCAACCGCGATGGCTACGTGTTCCTCTCCCGGTTCGACAACATGGTCGCGGTCTCCAACGGGCTCGACAGGGAGGACCACACGCTGATCTAGGAGTCTGTCGGCAACCGATACCCCGTGACAGCGAGTCTGAGTGTGGCGACCGGTCGGGACCCGGTCTCGGCGCTCGGCACCGCGACCGAGCAGCTCCAAGACGCGGGGAGCGCACAGGACAGCCGCCGTCGCGAGATACTGCGCGGCCGGACTATCGGCGAGGAGTTCCGCAGATCCGAGGATGTCCAGATCGCTCACTTCGACGTTGCCGACGTCACCGGAGACAGTGTGACACCACTACAGGCAGGCTTTTGTCACTCCGTATCGAACAGTGACATACGAGTGTGGACGTAGATACACCGAGCAGAGGCCTGAGAGACACGTCAGGCGCGAGCGGGTCGGACACGCACAGAGAGAGGGCCGAACAACTGCCCCGTGAACCGACGGCTCCGAGGGTCCGCAAGCGCGCGGTGGGGTCGACCGACCCTGACTCCAACAGCCGGATACTGTGCCCGGAGTGTTGCGATCTGTGACCGACCGTGACACGGAGATAGCCGAAGCGAGTCCGTCGGAGACGGACACCATCGCGGATCTGTGGGTAGCGCTCGCGCGCGGCCAGCGCGAACACGAGTCACATCTCCTGCCGGAGCCGAACCGGACACGTGTTCGCGAGCGACTCGCGCGGTACGCCGCCACCGGACAGCTGCTGGTGGCCCGTTCGGCTGCCGGTGACCGGGAGAGTCGTATCGTCGGGTTCGTGACGTTCGTCACGCGCAACGACCAGTACGAGGTCGACTGTCGGCGGGGGTTGGTGGAGAATCTCTACGTGGTGCCCGACCGCCGGGGTGAGGGGGTCGGGTCGGGACTGCTCTCGCGGGCCGAGCAGCGGTTACACGAGGCCGGTGTCGACAGTATCTCGTTGGAGGCGATGGCCGACAACGAGGCCGCACGGCGGTTCTACCGGCGACACGGCTACGAGCCACACCGCGTCGAGTTCGAGAAGTCCACCGACACCGAGCGCTGAACCGCCACCGACAGAGAAGCGCTTTTGCCGGGCCCGACCCCACACACAGCCATGACAGAGACGCCGATTCTGGACAATCACCTCCACCTCGACCCGGTGAACGGGCGCGGCGCGGCGGCCACCGACGAGTTTGTTGCCGTCGGCGGGACACACCTGCTCGTGCTGAACAAACCCTCCTGGGCGCTGACCGACGCCGCCGGTGACCCGGAGGGGTTCCGGGAGACGTTCGAGATTACCTGTGACGTGGCCGCCGCCGCCGCCGAGCGGTTGCCCGGGACGGCGTGGCCCGTCCTCGGGGTTCACCCGGCGCTCATCTCGCGACTCGTCGAGGATGGTGACACACCGGCGGAGGCGGCCGACCGCATGCAGACGGGGTTAGACATCGCCGCGGAGTTTGTGGCCGACGGGCCGGCGCTGGCGCTCAAATCCGGTCGCCCGCACTACGATGTCTCGGAGGCGGTCTGGGAGGCCTCGAACGCGGTGATGCAGCACGCGTTCGAACTCGGCGCCCAGGTCGGCTGTGTTGTCCAGCTACACACCGAGGGTGGCGAGGCGTTCGAACAGGTCGCGACGTGGGCCGAGGAGCGCGGCCTGCCCCGCGAGCAGGTGGTCAAACACTACGCCGGCGGGCCGA
>KE356579.1:1951111-1952467 GCA_000416085.1 halophilic archaeon J07HX64
CTGTGTGAGCACACCGAGTACGAACAGCCCGATGAACAGCGGCTCCTCGACTGGGTCGAACAGGATCGGGTCGGGCTCGGACAGCTTCGCCTCGTCGACATCGGAGGCGGTGACCGACTGCGAGGCGAGGGTCGCGCCGATGAAAGAGGTGATAAACACCATCACTGTCCGCTTGAAAATGGTCCCGAGGAAGGCAGCAACAGCCCCGGTCACGAGCGCGAGAACCGCCACGACCAGCAGGTCCGGCTCCTGGAGCAGTTGCTGTGACCCGACAGCACCCATGTAGGTCCCGACGACGAACCCGAGCAGACCGATCGCGAGTGACAGCAGCAGATAGCTCAGCGCGACACCACCGGCCGTGCCGACCAGTATCGGTCCCGCAAGTTCGGGAAACACGGTGAACCCGAGTTCGGGTCCCAGCAGGTAGCCGCTGGCACCGCCGACGACAGCACCGAGCAGCGCGATACCGTACACCGAGAGCACGGCCCCCGCCAGCAGAAAGACGATACCGGCAGCCACCAGTCCGACAACAATGGGCTCTACCATAACTGATAGCTCTGCCCCTGCGGGCAAAAGTTTTCTGTAACGCCACATCTATCTGTCCTGTTCCGGACGGCCAGCTACACCCGTCGGGCGGCGTCCTGCTCAACGAGAATCTCCGCGTTTGTTGCGGGTAGTGTCACCACGTCGTCGGCCGCGAGGTCGTAGTCGCGTGCGTCTGACCCGACGAACGTATCAACATCCCGAATTACGAGCACACGCTCGCGCTCGATATCATCCTCCGTGGTATCGACCGATTCGTTGCTCCCCGACAGGCTGTCACCCTGGGCGGTCGATACCGCCGGGTCTGCACCCTTCGACGCGTCTCCGGGACTGCCGGATGTGTCTGCGCCCCGCTCCGTGGACTCCGCTCTCCCGCCACTGCCGTGACTCGGCTCTGTGTGTCCACTCTGGTCCGGTCCGGCGCGTCCGCTCCGAGTTGCGTCGGTGTTGCCGCTCCGAACTGTCTCCGTGTGACCGGTCTGGGTCGTCTCAGCGTTCGTATCAACGTCTCCGTTCCGGGTCGCGTCGGGCCGGCCGTTCTGAGCCGGATCACTCTGTCCGTTCTGGACCGCATCGGGGTGGCCGTTCCGAGTCGCATCCGTCTGACCGTTCGAGGCCGGGTCGACGTTACCGGTCTGGGTCGCATCCGTCTGACCGTTCGAGGCCGGGTCGACATTACCGGTCTGAGTCGTCTCGGCGTGACCGTTCCGAGTCGTCTCAGCGTGCCCGTTCGGAGTCTGGTCGACGTTACCGTTCGGGGTCGTCTCGGCGTGACCGTTCGAGGCCGGGTCGACGTTACCGTTCGGGGTCGTC
>KE356579.1:1954597-1955683 GCA_000416085.1 halophilic archaeon J07HX64
AGCGACGGCGGGGTCGGTCTCGGGCGCGCTGTCGGAGACACGAAAACGGTTCGACGGTCTGGGGGTATCCGGGGCACCGCCACGCCGGTTCGACCGAATCGGCGGGCTCAGCCGCCGCCGTACACCCATCCACCGTGGTGTCCGTTCACCCCGTGTAACGTGGCTGCGTCTCTGCTCGACCCGTCGGTGTCGGTCTTCACCGCGTAGAGGGCATCACCGTTCACAACGTACATTCGTCCGTCCACCACAATCGGGCTCCTCGTCGAAGCTTCCCTGGGAACCGGCCATCCCCACGTTCTCTCACCGGTCGCCGTGTCGAGTCCGATTATCTCGGGGTCGTGGAGTAACGGGGACAGTTGCCCCGCCGTCGAGAGAACGAGCGTGTCGTCCACCACCGTGGGTCGCATGTATCCCGACACGTCCCCGCGCTCCCACGTGACCGTCCCTGTCGTCGTATCGATCGCGTGTGCCGTCGCACGGTCCTCCGGCGTATCGCTCGTTCCTCGCGTGCGGATCGGCAGATTGTCCGGTTGGACGCTGTAGACCGTGGTATCTGTGACCGCGATCACACCCTCTGCGGACTCCGGTGACCGCCATCGCCGGTCGCCCGTCTCCGCGTCCACTGCCTGTATGTCACCGTTCTGGTCGGCACCGTACAGGGTGGTGTCCGCGTACGCCCGGACGTCACCTGCTGTCTCCCACCGCTCTGCCCCGGTCCCGGAGTCGAGCGCGTGGGTGACTGTGGCCTGCTCGGAGTCCGTAACGGAGACAAACACGCGGCCGCCGCCGACCCGCACCCCGAGTATCTCGCTGTCCTGTCTGCTGAACTGCCAGTCCACCTCCCCCGCCGTCGCCCGGAGTCCGTACACAGCACCACCGTCGTCTACGAGGAGCGTCCCGTCGGCGAACATCAGCGGCGGTTCGAACCCGGTGAGGCCGGTGTACCGCCACCGCTCGGTTCCGGTCTGTGTATCTATCGCGTGCACAGTCGGGTCGCCGGTATCTGACAGGTAGTACGAGACGACGTGAACTCACCCCGAGGTCAAGCCTCGGGGCTTCCTGCTTCAATGACGCGCTTGCACCTAC
>KE356579.1:1955733-1958132 GCA_000416085.1 halophilic archaeon J07HX64
GGGACCGACCGCGGGCGCGCTGTCGGAGACACGAGCAACGGCCCGACGGAGTGACCGGTATCCGGGATACCACCACACCGACTTGTCCGAACCGCCGGGTCCAGTTGTCCGGCGGAGTGGACACACGGGCCATCGTTGCGGGGTGCCGGCGACCGGCTACAGCGCCTCGAGGAGGCGGTCGATATCGTCGGCGGTGTTGACAGCGTGGACCGACACGCGGCAGGCGTGGGGGTCCGAGAGCGAGCGGATCTGGATATCCTCGTCGGCGAGTCGGTCGACCAGCCCCTCGGGGTCGGCCGCCTCGAACACCACGAGTCCCGAGCGGGCGTCGGGTGGACTCACGAGGCGGTCGCCCAGACCGTCCACGAGGCGGTTTCTGAGGCGGTCGACCCGTTTTTCGACCGTTTCGAGACCGACCGCCTGTATCGTCTCGATAGCCGTCTCCAGGCCAACGTAGGTTCCGACAGCGGTTGTCCCGAGTTCGAACCGGCGGGCGCTCTGTCTGAACTCGTAGTCACCGCCCCCCTTCGTGTTGGGGTCGACAGAAAAGTACCCGATGCGCTGTGGCTGGAACTCACCGGGGTTGTCGAGGTAGAGAAACCCCGCCCCCCAGGGGCCGAGCAGCCACTTGTGCCCCGAGGCGGCCACGAAGTCGGCACCCCACTCCGACACGTCGACGGGCATCTGGCCGACCGACTGGACGGAGTCGACCAGCACCAGCGCGCCGGCATCGTGGGCCCGTTCGACCACCTCCGCGACCGGGAGCCGTGTCCCGTAGTTCCAGGCCAGCGAACTCAGACAGACCAGACGCGCGTCCGCCAACAGCTCCGGCAGCCTGTCCATCTCGATGCGACCCCCCGTTGTCGGTATCTCCCGGAGTTCGACCCCCTCGCGTCGGCGCAGATGCTGCCAGGGCAGTTCACCTGCCGGGTGTTCCAGGTCCGTCCGTACGATCACGTCGCCTGGCTCCCAGTCGATTGCACCGGCGACGTGGGTGATCCCTTCGACGGTGCTGCGGGTGAGCGCGATCTGTTCGGCGTTCGCACCGAGCAGTGACGCGACCGCCTCCCGGGCGCTCGACAGCGCGTCGAACGCGGCGGTGTACGGCCCCTCCTCGTGGGGGGCGTGGTACTGGTGGTGTCGCTCGAAGCCCGCGACCGCCTCGACGACCCGTTCGGGGCTCGGTCCGCTCGCACCCGTGTTGAGATAGCAACCCGACTCGTACGCCGGACACTCGGCGCGCAAGGTCTCAGGGTCCATACGCGAACTGGGTTCCCGAGCGGTTTCAACGTGCGGGTTAGCCTGGTCGGGTGGCACATCGGAACGAGAGTTTAAGATGGGTGACGCCCGAAAAAAGAGCATGAATATCGCCGACATACCGGACGTGCCCGACTGGCTGGTGGGGCACCTCCAGGAGCAGGGCATCGAGTCGCTCTATCCGCCACAGGCAAAGGCCGTCGACCGGGGTGTGACGGCGGGTGAGAGTCTGGTCACCGCCATCCCGACGGCGAGTGGCAAGACGCTGGTGGCGACGCTGGCGATGCTCTCGGCGGTGGAGTCCCGCGGCGGGATGGCCCTCTACATCGTCCCCCTGCGGGCGCTTGCGAGCGAGAAGCGCGAGGAGTTCGAGCAGTTCGAGGAGTACGGGCTGGACGTGGGTGTCTCGACAGGCAACTTCGAGTCCGAGGAGGGCTGGCTGGCGGGAAAGGATATCGTCGTCGCCACCAGCGAGAAGGTCGACTCGCTCGTGCGAAACGACGCCCCCTGGCTGGACGACCTCTCTGTCGTGGTGAGCGACGAGGTGCACCTCGTCGACGACGACGGACGGGGACCCACCCTGGAGGTGACACTCGCCACACTGCGGCGGCTGAACCCGGAGCTACAGACAGTCGCGCTGTCGGCGACAATCGGTAACGCCGACGAACTCGCGTCGTGGCTGGACGCGGGGCTGGTGGACTCGACCTGGCGGCCGATCGAGTTACAAAAAGGGGTCCACTACGGCGATGCCCTCCACCTCGAGGACGGCACTCAGTCACAGCTCCCGGTCAGGAGAAGTGAGAGCCAGACGGCCGCGATTGTCCGGGACACACTCGAGGAGGGTGGGTCGACGCTGGTGTTCGTCAACTCGCGGCGAAACGCCGAGTCGGCAGCCCAGCGCCTCGGCGGAACAACCGAACCGTTTCTCGACCCCGAGGAGGAGGCACAGCTCGCGGATCTGGCCGCCGACATCCGGGAGGTGAGCGACACCGACACCAGTGACGACCTCGCGGCGGCCGTCGAGCAGGGGGCAGCCTTCCACCACGCCGGTCTCGCCCGCGAGCACCGCCAACTCGTCGAGGAGGCCTTCCGAGACCGGCTGGTGAAGGTCGTCTGTGCGACACCGACGCTGGCGGCGGGCG
>KE356579.1:1958182-1959471 GCA_000416085.1 halophilic archaeon J07HX64
TCTGGGCCAACCCGAACCCGTCGAGTCGAAGCTCGCCGCCGAGCCCGCGCTCCGAACACACGCCCTCGCCACAGTCGCCTCGGGCTTTGCACAGTCCCAATCCGAACTGCTCGCGTTCTTCGAGGAGACGCTGTACGCCGAGCGGACCGCGAGCCGCAGCGAACTCGAGCCGATCACCCGACGGGTTGTCGACTACCTCACGACGAACGGGTTTCTGGAGCGGACTGAAAAGGGATTGATTGCGACGAACCTCGGACACACCGTCTCGCGGCTCTACCTCGACCCGATGAGTGCCGCCGAGGTGATCGACGGGCTCCGGTCACTGTCGGAAACAGACCGCGAGCCAACCGCACTCGGCCTGTACCACCTCATCTGTCGCACACCCGATATGTACGAGCTGTATCTGCGGTCGGGTGACGAGGAGGAGTACACGATGCTCGCCTACGAGCGCGAGGAGGAGCTGCTCGGACGGGCACCCTCGGAGTTCGAGGACAGCTTCGAGGACTGGCTGTCGGCGCTGAAAACCGCACGGCTGCTGGAGGACTGGGCGGGCGAGGTGGACGAGGACGAGCTCACCGACCGCTACCAGGTCGGTCCGGGTGATATCCGGGGGAAGACAGACGCGGCGGAGTGGCTGCTGGGCGCGGCGGAGTCGCTGGCGGCCGAGCTGGGGCTGGGGGTCAGCTCCGAGGTTCGGCGGGCACGACAGCGTGTCGAGTACGGTGTCAGGTCGGAGCTGGTGGAGCTGGCAGAGGTACGCAGTGTCGGTCGCAAGCGTGCCCGCCGGCTGTTCGACGCGGGTATCGAGACGCCCGCAGAGCTCCGTGGTGCCGACAAGTCGGTCGTGCTCGGGGCGCTCCGGAACCGCACGAAGACAGCCGAGACAGTTCTCGAGAACGCGGGTCACCCCGACCCCTCGATGACGGATGTCGAACCCGACGCGGAGTCACTCCCCGAGCGCGAGGAAACAGACGGTGGGGGTACCGACGACGACCAGTCGAATCTGGAGGACTTCTGATGGAGTTGCTCGAGGGCGAGAGGACAGTAGAGAGCGTCGACAGGGCACTGGCCCGGGTCGAGGAGATACGCGAGGCAACCGGTGCGACCGTCCAGCTGTTCGACGCCCGCTACGTGGTCGACCGCGAGCAACTCGAGCGGGCGGTCGACCTCGCGGCCAGGGAGCGCGAGCGGGGTGCGGCCATCGCCCGCGACCCGGCGGTCGAGATACTGCTGTACGCGGCCGGCCGCCGGCAGATCGACCGGGCACTGCGGATGGGTCTCTCCGCAGG
>KE356579.1:1959521-1960767 GCA_000416085.1 halophilic archaeon J07HX64
CCGGGGGTTTCTCGACCCGGCGGAGACGCTGGGGGCGTTCGACGAGGAGCGGGTCGTCGATTTCTTCGAGGTGACAGCCCGGGAGCGCCGGGCGACCGCGGGCACCTTGGAAAATATAGTCCACGAGCATGTTGCTCTGCTCGTGGTCGAGCGCTGATGACAGGGACCAGACTCACCGACCCGGTGGAGATCGGGGGTGTGACACTCCCGAACCGGCTGTATCGTGCGCCGCTGCTCGAGTGTGCGGGAAACGGACCGGGGGCTGTCGACACACTCGTTGACGAACTCGAACCGACAGCGGCCGCCGGTGCGGGGCTCATCTTCTAGGGGGCGAGTATCGTCTCCCCGGAGGGTGGCTGTGCCGCGCCGAACATGACCCGCGTTCACGACCCATCGTTCGTCGCGGGGCTCTCGCGGCTGACCGACCGGGTACACGAGCACGGCTCACGCATCTTCATCCAGCTCGCGGAGGGCGGCCTGCGGAGTATGGGGCTGTGGCACAAGGAACACCGCAAGCGCAACCCGGACACGCCACAGACAGCCGTCTCGGAGCCGCCGTGGCAGCTGAAACTCGCCGACCGGGCGGGTCTCGTCGACCTCCAGCCGGACGTGCTCTCGACGGCGGCGGTGTACGAACTCGCCGAGGCGTTCGGCCGCGCCGCGGGCTACGCTGTCGACGCGGGCTACGACGGGATCCACATCTCCGGGGCGAACATGGGTATCGTCCAGCAGTTTCTCTCGCCGTACTACAACCGCCGGGACGACGAGTTCGGTGACGGTGTGCAGTTCCTGCTGGCGGTCCGTGACGCCGTTCGCGAGCACGCGGGCGACGTGCCGCTCGTGACGAAGGTGCCCGCGGAGACGGCCGCGCCACCGTTCGTCCGCCGGCATCTCTCGCGGGCAGACGGGCTGGAGATCGCCCGCCGGCTGGCAGACGGGGGGTACGACGCGGTCGTCCCGGTCGAGGTATCGGTGTACTGGGACGCGAGTCTCATCAGGGGGGCGTACCCGGACCGGGCCTGGGAGGCCGAACAGCTCCAGGGCGCGTACGAGGCGGCGTTCGGTGGGCCGCTCCGGGCGCGGGCGGTCAGCCTGCTCAACCGGCTCCAGTCGCTGTGGTTTCCGCGGGAGCCGGGCTGGAACGCCGAGTTCTGCCGGGCGGTGCGCGAGGTGGTCGACGTGCCGGTGCTCTGTGAGGGGGGTGTCCGCGCCCGCGGTCACTGTGACCGACTCCTCGGGGTCGACG
>KE356579.1:1961750-1963189 GCA_000416085.1 halophilic archaeon J07HX64
CGGGGCGTTCGACGAAGAGCGGGTGGTCGATTTCTTCGAGGTGACAGCAAAGGAGCGCCGGGCGACCGCGGGCAGCCTGGAAGAGATTGTTCACGAGCACGTTGCCCTGCTCGTGGTCGAGCGCTGACAACAGGGACCAGACTAACCGAGATCGGGGGTGTGATATCCCCGAACCGGCTGTATCGTGCGTCGCCGCTCGAGTGTGTGGGGAAACGGACCGGGGCTGCGGCTGGGGGTGTTCGCGAACGTGCCCGCTTCGAGCGGGGTACCGGTTACGGGTCTTCCGAGGAGTGAGTCGAGTCGCTCAGTCCGAACTGCCGGGGTCCTCCATCGGGGAGAGCCCTGTCGCCATCAGCCGCCGGGCGACCGTCACCAGCCCGTTGTCGAACCCGCGACCGAACACCGCCTGCTCCTGTCTGTCGGTTGCCTGTGGGTGGAACGTGCTCACGAGGATTGCGCTCCGGTCGGCGAGGAGCAGTCGACCGATCTCCGTGTCGTCGTCGGGGCTGACGCCGCTCAGCCAGTCCAGTTCCGAGACGAACACCTCCGCGGTCGGGAGTTCATCCTGCACACGGGCACGGATCCTGTCGGTGGTGGTGCCGACCAGGACTGTGACACCCCGCCCATCGGCCGCCTGTAGCCCCTCAACCAGTGGTCCCGTAAACAGCGACGGGTCACCGAGCACCAGCACGAGCTCTCTGTCGGCACTCTCGACCAGTTCGCGTGTCCGGCTGGTGATACCGGCCGTCCCGGAGAGTGACCACACCTCGTGGGTGGTGTCGGACTCTGTCTCTCTGTTTGCCCGGCCGAGCGAGCCGAGCGCCTCCCTGAGCGACTCTGTCCGTTCCTCGTAGGCCTGCTGTAGCGTGTTCGTCGCCTCTGTGACCGAAACCGCGCGGAACTGCTGTGGGCTGGAGTGCTGTATCTCGACCAACCCATCCGACTCGAGTGTCCGGACTGCATCGTACACCCGCGTCCGCGGTATCTCCGATATCTCGCTTACCTGTTTTGCTGTTCCCGATGGAAGTCGTGTGAGCGCGACGAACGCCTTTGCCTCGTACTCCTTCAGTCCGAACTCCTGCAGGAGTGTGACCGACCTGTCGTGATCTGAACTGTCTGTCATGGGTCCCAAATCCGTGCTACCTGTCGCCCGATAGCTGACAAATTTTTACCTCTCTACGGCAAAACATCTTCTGCTCAGACCCCTGTGAACACATCACCGGGTGTTGCCCTGTTCGTCTGGCTCTGTTAACCCGAAGAATCACAACACGCATATACCGGGAGAGCACAATCGTAAGTCGGCACATAGTTACAGCATGGGTCCCAACCGAACTGTCGCTATGTGCCAGACTCCCATCTGGGGGTCTGTTCTGAGGCTACGGACCGGTGTCTGTGCAGTTCGGGTGCAGAGAGTGGTCCTCGCGCAGAGTAGTGCTCCG
>KE356579.1:1963292-1968720 GCA_000416085.1 halophilic archaeon J07HX64
GGAGTTTGTCCTGAGGCTACGGGCCGGTCTCTGTGCAGTTCGGGTGCAAACTATCTGTTAAGCAGAATGGCTGTTCTGTTTGTTTCTGTACAGTACCCAGGCGTCTGACCGTGGTGTGCAGGTCGGACAATCGGTTGCCTCCCCGGACACAGACAGCGGTCAGTCGGCGTCAGACGGGGCCGCGGCACAGTTGTTCGGTCCGAGTTCCAGTTCGAACGCCTCCGCGTCGTCGGGGTGTCGCTGTCCGAGGTTGGTCGCCACGATAGCCTCGTGGTTGGCGGGTCGCGGCGGCACGTCCTCGCGGAGTGTCTCGACGAACGCCTCGCGGGAGAGCGAGAGCATCTTGCGGTCGCGGAGTTCGTCGAGTCGGGCGGTGTAGGTGCCGTCGGATGCGGGGTCGGTCGTCTCACCGCGGTGACCCGGGCAGACGAGCGTCTCGCCGGGGAGTGCGAGCAGGTCGCAGAGCGAGGTGTGGAGTCGGCGAGCGGCGCTCGCGGTTTCCTGTCCGGCCTCAAGATCCGGCCGCGCGACACTCTCGATGAACAGTCCGTCACCGGTCAGGAGCAGGCACCCGCCGACCCGGAGCGCCGTCATGCCGGAGGTGTGTCCGGGTGCGTGGACAGCCTCGACCGGGACGCGACCGACCCGGAGTGTGTCGTCGTCCGAGAGCAGTCGCAGTTCCTCGGGTTCCGCGAGTCCGCGGTCCGTGGCAGGCGCCGGCATCACGCCCTCGACACCGTCCGCTGCCAGTCGACGCACCCCAGAGACGTGGTCGGCGTGGACGTGTGTGTCGATGGCGTAGCTCAGCTCCGCACCACGCTCGCCGGCGTCGGTCACGTACCGCGTGGCGAACGCCCGGAGCGGGTCGACGACGGCCGCCTCACCCTCGTCGACGACGAGATATCCGAGACAGCCACTCGAGGGACGGACGTACTGCCAGACCCTGCCCGGCCCGTCGTAGCGACTCACCTCGACGGCGTCGTAGATTCGCGCCCAACCCTCCATCCCGTCTACGAGGTGCTCCACCTCGTAGCCACGCTCCGCCAGCACACCCGCGACGTACTCGCTCGACTTGCCGATTGCACAGACTGCCGTGACGAGACGGTCGGACGGGATCCCGTCGAGAACGTCCCTGTCCACGTCGGTCCCCCGGAACGCCGGGTACGGGGCGTTCAGCGTCGTGACGGTGTCGCCACTGATCTGCCAGGCCTCGTGGGCCTCCGGGAGACGGGTGTCGAGCAGCGTCACCCGCTCCCCGTTGTCGATACGGCGTCGCAACTCCGAGGGGCTAACACTGTCGACCTCCGCGGGCGGTGATGGAAACTCCATGGTAGAGCTACGTGTCCCGTGTACTTCCCACCAGCGAAACAACCGACCGATCTGTTGCCTACAAGATCTTCGTCGAGGGTGAACAGTCGAACAGAGCGTGGGCAACAGGACAGACTGCCTGGCGACGTGCGGTGTGTCCGACCCGGTTACCCGGACCGACATCGACGCTGCTGTCGCTAAACGACGTTGGGTGTAGTGAAAAGAACACTCGCTCAGTCCGCGGCAGTCGGGACCGGTTCGGTCTCTTCAGTCTCGGACATCTCCGATGTGATGCCCTTTGCGAGCGCGAAAACAGCGTCTTTGTGATCTGTTTTAGACTTGTGAATCGATGTCGGTTGTACACCGAGTGAGGGGTACCGGTCGTGGTCAACCGCCTCTCCGGTTTCCTCCTCGTAGTGATTCTGCACCTGTGCAAGCAGGCCGTGAAGGTGGATGAGTTCCTGCTTTTTCATGGTCACATACGTATATACACCCGAGGGTTATAACCCTGCTCTGAGAGTCGTTAACACACTACCCCAGAACCGAGTGAACCGGCAGGACAGCACCGTCTGCGGTTATATCCAGGAACGAGATATCCAGGGAACGGGATAGCTGTGGTTGTGTTCGATTCTGAGAGAGTCGCTGTATCGACAGAGCTGTCAGCACGGCTGAAAAATAAGAGAGCAGAGACGAAAGTTGGCGGGGCCCTGTACAGAGAGCACAGACTGAACTGTCGGTATCCCGAGAGCGCTGGTGACGCAAGCGTTATCATGTGAGCTAACGCACTGATTCGGCGTGATACAGTAGGGGGTCGCCGGACACGGGTTCGAGGGCCTCACCGGGAGTCAACTCGGTGTGGGGGAAGTGGACCAAACAGAGTGCCGGTACCGCCCGCTCAGGTTCGCCGAGATGAGCAGGCGGCTCCCGGTGGCCCGGGGGGTACCCCGACGTGTCGCGGTAACGGCCGGCGGATAGACCTCGGGGCACACCCGTCGGTGGCGGGGCGGTGCTGTTGCTCGTGCTCCGAGGACAGCGGGACACTCAGGCGAGTGCACTGCCGGCACGGATGATCGCCTTCTCGCCGAACGCGGGACCGACGAGCTGCATCCCGACAGGCAGACCGTCCGTCTCGCCGACGGGGACCGAGATGGCGGGGAGATTGGCCAGGTTGACCGGTGTGGTGTTCGCGTCGGCGAGGTACATCTTCAGCGGGTCGTCGAGACTCTCACCGAGTTCGAACGGTGTCACCGGCATCGTCGGCGAGGCGAGCACGTCCACCGTCTCGAACGCCGAGTCGAAGTCCTGCTGGACCCAGGCGCGGGCATCCTGTGCCTTCTTGTAGTATTTCTCCTGATAACCCGCCGAGAGTGCGTAGGTGCCGAGCAGAACCCGGCGTTTGACCTCCTCGCCGAACCCCTCCTCGCGGGAGCGGGCGAAGGTCTCGTTCCAGTCACCCTCGTAGCCCCCGGAGACACCGTATCTGACCCCATCGTAGCGGGCCAGGTTCGAGGAGGCCTCACCCATCGCGATGACGTAGTACGCCTCCACCGCGTGTTCGACACTCGGCAGACTCACCGCCTCGTGGGTCGCGCCGGCGGCCTCCAGGTCGTCGATAGCGGCCCAGAACTGCTCGCGAACACCCTCCTCGGCCCCCTCGACGAGCTCTGTCGGCACACCGACCGAGAGCCCGTCGACATCGCCGTCGGCGGCAGCCGCGAAGTCGTAGTCAGTGCCGTGGTCGGTTGCGTCGCGGGTCGTCGCGTCCTGACTGTCCGGCCCGGCGATAACCTCGAGCAGTTCGGCGGCCTCCGCGACGGTAGGCGCGATAGGGCCGACCTGCTCCAGACTGTTCGCGTACGCGACCAGCCCGTACCGGGAGACCAGCCCGTATGTCGGTTTGATGCCGACGACACCACAGAAAGCGGCCGGACACCGGACCGACCCGCCGGTGTCGGTGCCGAGCGCGAGGTCGGCGTCACCCGCCGCGACGACCGCCGCCGACCCACCCGAGGAACCGCCGGGAACGTGTCCCGGTGCGGCGGGGTTCTCGACCGGGCCGAACGCCGATGTCTCTGTTGTCGTGCCCATCCCGAACTCGTCCATGTTCGTCTTCCCGGGGATCGTTGCGCCGGCGTTTTTTACTCGCTCGACCACTGTCGCGTCGAACGGTGGGACGTACTCCGCGAGCATCGCCGACCCGCAGGTCGTCCGGACACCCTCTGTCGAGAGATTGTCCTTCACCGCGACTGTCGTGCCCGCCAGCGGACCGTTCGCTGCGCCCCCGATCTCGGTCTCGGTGATGTAGCCGTTGTGCTCCATCTCAGGAGACCCGCGGCCCCTTGAACTGCCCGTCCTCGGTTTCGGAGGCGTTCTCGAGCGCTGCCTCGCGGTCGAGGCTCTCGGCCACCTCGTCGGGGCGCATCACGTTCGTCAGTTCGGGGTCGCGCTCGATCTCCGGCACCTCGTCGAGCGTCTCGAAGTACTCCAGAATGTCCGTAAACTGCTCGACGAAGCGCTCGCGCTCGCCCGCCGCCAGGTCCACCCGCGCCAGACCGGCGACGTGTTCGACTGTCCCGGCGTCGACCGCCTCCGCGTCGGAGCCGCCCTCTGTTGCGGTCTCAGACTCTGTCTCCGCTGTGTCGTCTGTCATGGATATCAGCAGTGGCGTGCCGGGAGTAAGCGTTTCGGTGCGACCGCACCGGGCAGACAGAAGAACAAAGAGGTCCCCGGGCGTGAGTCGCACAAGGGTGCTCTTCGAGGAGAGTCACATCGAGACGGTCCGCGAACCGCTCCCGGAGTGGGGGGTCGACGCCTTCGCCGCAATCACGAATCTCGGTGACCCGCTCGTGTTCATCCTGCTCGTGTCGCTGGTGTACTGGCTGACCGACCACGCGACGGGTCTCCGGGTGATCGCCGCGCTGTTACTCGTGTTCGGGTTGAGGACCGGACTAAAGGAACTGCTCGCTGTCGAACGGCCGCCGCCGGCGGTCCGGGCGATCGAGGCGGAGGGGTTCGGTATCCCCAGCGGTCACGCCGCAGGGTCGACCGCCGTCTACAGAGATACAGCCAGAGTGCCTCGGGGTCGCACGGAAATCAAAGATTTCCGCGATGAGGAAAGACGCAGTCTCTCGAACCAGTTGACCCCGAGGGTGAATCGCGTAAGTTATACACTGTATGCCAACATATTGAAACGTACAGTTGCGACGCGGATTGAAGACCTCAATCCGAAGCAACTGCCGGCAGTTGCGAAGAGATGCGACACCTCTCAAAACGCTGCGACAGCAGATGAGACGGGTGTTGTCGGGCGGGGTGGAGCCGCCGACCCTCACGGACACCGGGCGTTCGGGTGTTAATTTCAGCTGACCCATCTCGGGAAGGTCGAGGGGAATTAAATTCGCCTGCGACGGCACGGCCTGGTTTTGGGTGCGCGGTCAAGACGGCGAAGCCGCGGGGCTTGCCCTCGCGGTACTTCACGGGAGTCTCGCCGTGCTGTACGAGTGGGGCTCGCGCCGGCGCAGATACGTTGTCGCGGCGGGACTGGCGGGGCTGGTCTCGCTCTGGCGGGTTGTCGTCGGGGTCCACTACCTCGTGGACGTTCTCGCGGGTATCGCGCTCGGACTGGTGGTTGTTGGGCTCGTCGCCCGCGACCGGGAGCGCGCCGGTGCCGTTCTTGCGGTCGGTGGGGCGACCGCGCTTTTCGGGGCCTGGCGCAGCGGGTTCAGCTACGAACCGGGTCTCCTGCTCGTCGGCGGCGCGGCGGCGGCGCTCGGGGGCTGGTACGCCGTCAGACCGCTCCCGAGTCCACCCCGGCGCGTGATGGCCGCCTGTAGCGCCGTTGCGCTCCCGGTGGTTGTCGGTATCTCCGCTCTCGGTGTCTCGGTGTTCGACTCACCCGCGGCGCTCGTCGTCTCGACTGCCGTGGCGATGACTGTCGTGCTCTCCCTGCCGCTGGCCGGCGACGCAGTTGCGACACGGCTGACACGGCGCGAGCGCGGACAGACCTAACCGCTCGCACCCCCCGAGCCCGCACACAGTCGGCTGCTCGCGTCTGTGTCGACCGCACGCTCCCGGGATGATTTTTGTGCACCACATCCGTAGTCCGTGGTATGACACACACAGC
>KE356579.1:1968770-1969796 GCA_000416085.1 halophilic archaeon J07HX64
CCGGCCACGGCGAGTGCAAGACCGACGGCGAGCCAACCCCGATAGCCGCGGGACGAGCGTCAATCCTCCCCGTCTGTCTTACTCTCCTCGGGTGAACCGCCGTCTGTCTCACTCTCCTCGGGTGAACCGCCGTCCGTCTCACTCTCCTCGGATGGTTCCGGGGTCGTGGACTCGATCAGACTGCCGAGTGGCGCGAACAGGAATCCGAGCACCACCGGGACAAACGAGAGGCCGAGATACAGAAATCCAACGAGACCCTGGTCGTGTGCGACCAGGCCCGTCGCCACGATAACAATCCCCGCGACGAACAGGTAACTGCCGTACAGCAGCAGCGCGATTCCGATCGCATCCGTGGCTGTGTCGACATCCGAGTCAGGGTCCGAGGGTGTGTCGTAGGCGGTCCAGAGGATGAACACCGCGGTACCGACACCGTTTATTACGATTCCTCGCAGCGCGTTTCGGCCGGTGGCGAGGTCGTACGCAAACAGTATCACAGACCCGAGCGCGAGCACGAGTCCGAGCAGACCGGCAGCCGTGATCAGTCGGCTCAGGACACCCTCCTCCGCACCACCCGTGAGGAACGTCACGGTGACGATGACACCACCGACGGCGACGTAGGCAGCCCCGACACGGGGGTCCGGGTAACTCGCGAGCGCCGCAGCGAGCACTGCGAGACCGGCACCGAACAGGTAAAGCCCACAAAAAAACACCACCGCACGGAACGCCTCGAACCGTGTCTGTACGTGTGACTCCGGGTTCGATAGTGTCTCGAGGCCGGCGAGACCGAGCAGGATGACCGCGGCGACACCGTTCGCCGCGAGTCCCCGCGCCACGTTGTTTCCCTCTACCAGGTCGAACAAAAACAGGACAGTTGACCCGAGAAAGAGGACGACCCCGAGCAGGAACAGCCACGGCGAACGCTGGAGGCCGTCGTCTGTTTCTGTTGCCATCCTATATGACTGTGCGAGCGGTCGGTATAAATCGGTCGAACAGCATCGACGGGGTCGGCACCCCGGGCGCCAGTTT
>KE356579.1:1969846-1984248 GCA_000416085.1 halophilic archaeon J07HX64
AACCGTCCGCGAGGCGTCGGCCCGTCGATGTGCTCGTGAACCACGCCAGCGCGCCCGCCTGGTCGGGGTTGCTGGACACGGGTGTCGAGGAGTTCGAGCGGGCGTGGGCTGTCGACGCCCGCGGTGCCTTTGTCTGTTCACAGGAGGCTGTCGAGGACATGCTCGGGACAGACGGCGGGACGATTATCTTCACCGGTGCGACCTCCGCGGTCCGGAGTCTCGGCGGGACAATCGGCTTCACATCCGCGAAGTTCGCCGCCCGCGGGATGGCGATGGACATCGCCCAGGAGTTCGGTCCCGAGGGTGTCCACGTTGCCCACGTCGTCCTCGACGGCCAGATCGACGAACCGGGCGCACGACAGGTGTCCTCCAACGACTCCGACGAGACGTTTCTCGACCCCGACGAGATGGCAGAAACCTACTGGCATCTCGTCGAACAGGACGACCACAGCACCCAACCGTTCGAGATCCACATCACGAACGGGCCACAGAACACCGAGTTCATCTGATGACGAGAGAACGAGCGGACATAGACCGGACGTCTGCTCACCCGGTGTTAGCTGTCTGCCCGGTCGGCCCAGTTTTATCTGTTTACTCGCCCGGTGCCGGGTGTCTGCCCGGTCCCGATTCCGCCGGAGGATCGTCCGGTCTCACCTCGTCGTCAGGATGCGCAGCACGTCCTCGTCGGCGAGTTCGTGGTCGAGACCGACCTGCTGTTCGTCGTGTTTGGCGCTGGGGCCGGTCACACGGGCGAACCGGAAGCGGTCGCGGAACGCGCCGCCCAGTTTCTCGCAGGCGTCCTCTACGGTATCGCTCTCGAACAGAACGAGCGGTTCGTCGTAGTCGATTCCCCGGCCGGGTTTGTCCATATACACACGGATGAGCCCCAGTTCCTCCCACACCCGCTCGCGGAGCGCGTCGAGCCCACGCTCCTCGGTGGCGCTTATAAACACCGCCTCCTCGGGGTCGATATCGTGGTCACGGAGCGTCTCGTTCACCGTCTCGGCGTAGTTCGGCTCGATGAGGTCGGCCTTGTTCACCGCGGTGATGGACGGAAGATACACCCGGTTATCACGGATACCGTCGATGAGTCTGTCGAGATCGACCTGCTCGCCGATCGCCACATCCGCGTTCGTGTACCCGTGCTCGCGCAGGATCCCCTTTATTGTCCCCTTGTCCAGTTGTAGGTCGACGCTCGCGTTGACCGCGATACCGTCCTTTCCCTTTTTTCGGACGGACACCCGCGGGCGTCGCTGGTCGAGCCTGATCCCGTTTTTGTACAGTTCCCGGTGGAGGCGCTCGTACTGGTCGATCTCGAACACCGAGAGCATGAACACCACGAGGTCGGCGGTCCGGACGACCGAGAGCACCTCCTGTCCGTCACCGCGGCCGCCGGCGGCACCCTCGATGAGCCCCGGCACGTCGAGCAACTGGATATTCGCGCCCCGGTATTTCAGCATCCCGGGGTTGACATCGATTGTGGTGAACTCGTAGGACCCCGTTTCGCTGTCGGCGTTCGTCAGCGCGTTCATCAGCGTCGACTTGCCGACACTCGGGAACCCGACCAGCGCCACCGTCGCGTCGCCGGTCTTCTCGACCGCGTACCCCGGACCACCACCCGAGGAGGACTGCCGCTTTGCGAACGTCTCCTTTTTCTCCGCGAGCTTCGATTTCAGACGACCGATATGCTGCTCGGTGGACTTGTTGTAGGGGGTGTCCTGTATCTCCTGCTCGATCTCCGCGATCTCCTCTTCGAGCCCCATTACACGTACGTCGGCAACCGACGTGCAAAAGCGCTTTCGTCCCACACAGGGGAGATGTCAACCGGAGGCTGACGGATGCAACCGAGCGAGGCTGACGTGGTGATTCGGCGACACTCGATCACGTGGTGGAAAAATCCCGACAGCGAGACGCATTCTTTGGTGAGGACATCATAAAAACGGGTGTGGGGGAGTTTCAGACTGTATCAGATGCCTCTCCTGACAACCGACCCGACCGGATTTAAGAGGACGTAGCCTGACACCGCGTGCACGTTCGGGTGCAGGCCCACCACCCGATCGGCCGAGTTGACCGACCCGACCCTCGCCAGATGGCCGTATGTGGACGGCCGCCCCGTCGACTGAGCCTCTCGCGCTTGTCGATTTCGGAGTCGGCTATGTATAAACAACCAACCTCGGTTGGGGAAATAGCTATGTACTGTAGTCTTTTTGCACTACACGGTAAGCCAATAAATGACACACAATCTTGGAGTAGATGTCGGTGGAACGTTCACTGACGTTATCGTGTTCGACGAGGAGGCCCGCGAACTCACAACCGACAAGATGCTGTCGACACCGGAGAACCCCTCCAAAGGGGTGATAAACGGTATCGACGAGGCAACAGCAAAGGCCGACACGTCGGTATCGGAGTTGGACCTCCTGTTCCACGGAACGACCGTCGTGACGAACATGCTGCTCGAGGAGACCGGTTCTCGGGTTGGACTCATAACCAGCGAGGGACACGAGGATATCCTGCATCTCGCGCGGGCATGGACACCGGGGCCACTGTACGGCTGGATCGACATGGACAAGCCCACCCCGCTCGCGGACCTGGTCGACACACGGAGCGTCTCCGGGCACGTCTCCTCCCCGGACGGTACGGTGGTCGACCCGATCGACGAGCAGGAGGTGCGCAGACAGGTGCGCAACCTCGCCGACGCCGGCGTCGAGTCACTAACCGTTGCGCTGTTGAACGCGTATCTCAACCCTGCACAGGAGGAGACGGTCCGAGAGATCATCGCCGACGAGGCGCCGGAATTACCGGTGTCGATATCCTCGGAGATTGTCCCGGAGTACGGCGAGTACGAGCGCACGCTGACCACGGTAATAAACGACTACGCCCGGCCGGAGGTGATCGAGTACCTCGACAGTCTCGACGACTCGCTCGAGGCGGCCGGGTCGACGGCGACAATGAATGTCGTCCGCTCGGACGGTGGGTTGATGAGTTCCAGTGCGGCAAAGAGCCGTCCGGTCGAACTGGCGCTGTCCGGCCCGTCCGGTGGCGTTGTCGGCGCAGCGACCATCGCTGAGCGAAAGAGCGTCCCGGACGTTCTGACCCTGGACATGGGGGGAACCTCCACGGATGTCTCACTAGTCGAGGACAACAAGCCGGAGACGACCCGTCAAACGAAGGTGGGCTACCGCGAGTTCAAATCCCGGGCAGTGGACGTGAACACCGTCGGTGCGGGAGGTGGCTCGGTTGCTCGGGTCCAGCTCAGCGGTTCGCTCCAGGTCGGCCCGGAGAGCGCCGGTGCCGACCCCGGGCCGGCCTGTTACGGACAGGGCGGCGAGGAACCGACTGTAACAGACGCGAACGTCGTGCTCGGGCGGATCCCCGCGTCAGTTGCGCTCGGCGGCAAGATGGAACTCGACCACGAGGCGGCACGCACGGTTATCGCCGACCTCGCCGAGGAACGCGGGAGCACTGTCGAGGCGGCCGCACAGGCCGTACTGGACATCGTCACCGAGAACATGCACGGGGCACTCCGTGTTGTCTCGGTCGAACGCGGCTACGACCCACGTGATTTCGGTTTGGTCGCCTTTGGCGGTGCCGGACCGATGCACGCAAACGCGCTGGTCGATGTGATGGACGCGTACCCGCTGATTGTCCCGCCCGGTCCGGGGGTCATGTCTGCTTTGGCTTTCTGACCTCGGATGTCCAGAACGAGTTCTCGGAGACATACCTCGAGACGGACCTGGATGTTGGTGGCACAGACGTCCACAGGCGACTGGTTGCGCTACGCGAGGAGGCAACTGAGTGGCTCACCGGCGAGGGTGTCGACACAGACGACCACGCCTTCGAGTACTACGCCGACTGCCGGTACTTCCGTCAGGACATCCAACTCTCTATCCCGGTCGACCTCGACAGACTGCGCGGCGAGAGTGGTCTCGAGGAAATAAAGGGTGATTTCGAGCGGCGTCACGAACAGCAGTTCGGCTTCTCGCTCGATGCGCCCCTCGAGATCGCGAATCTCCGGGTCGTCGGAAAGGGGCAGGTCCAGGGGATCACAATCGAGGAACAGAAACCGCAGGGTGCCGACGCGAGCCACGCCAGGGTCGCCAGCACAGAGGTTTACTTCGACGGCAGCTATCAGGAGACACCGGTCTACGACCGCGGGAAACTCGACCCTGGCAACACACTAACCGGGCCGGCGATCGTTATCGAGGACGACTCGACGGTTGTCGTCCAGCCCGAACACACCGCCGTCGTCGACAGGTACGCGAACATCGAGATAACCAGGAGTGATTCAGCATGAGTCAACAAACCGTAGACAACACAGCACCGACACCCGAGTTCGTTGGTGAGCACGACATCGACCCGACGACGCTCGACATAATCGAGAACACACTCGAGAACACCCGCTACGAGATGGACCGGGCTCTCGAGACAACAGCAATCAGCCCGGTCATCCGCGAGCAGTCCGACCAGTTCCCGCTCATCGCCGACGCAGAAGGCCGGATGGTGATGGGCCAGTTCGGCTCGGCTATCGAGACTATCATCGACAACGCCAGTTTCGGCTGGGACGACCTGGAGGAAGGCGATGTCGTGGCCACAAACGACCCCTACATGTGTGCCGGTGCGATGTCACACACCCCGGATATGCTCCTCCTGCGTCCGCTGTTCTACGAGGGCAAGCGGGTCGGCTTCTCCAGTCAGTGGGGCAATCTGATGGACGTTGGTGGCAAGGTGCCCGGCAGTATGCCCGTCCAGGCGACAACCGTCTTCGAGGAGGGGATGCGTCTCCCGCCGGTCAAACTCTACAAAGGGGGTGAGTTGGACGAGGAGCTCTTGGAGACGTTCACCCACAACACCCGTCTTCCCGACCACGCCGAGGCGGATATAAAGGCTCTCGCCGCTGGTACAGCCGCGGCCGAGGAGCGTGTCCACGGGCTCTGTGACCGGTTCGGCAGGGAGACCTACGAGGAGGGCTGTGACGCCATCCTCGACCGCACACGCGACGGGATGATCGACCTCATCAACGAGTTTGTTCCCGAGGGCGAGCGCTACACCTTCGAGGACTACGTCGACGACGACGGTATGGGCAACGGCCCGATCAAGCTCCATCTCGAGATCTACCGGGAAGGTGACACGGTCTACCTCGACTGGGAGGGAACCGACGAACAGGTCCCCGGGACGGTGAATTTCCTGTTGAACGAGAATATGTTCAAGATGTTCACGGGTGTGTTCCTGATAATGGCGTTCGACCCGTTGCTGACGTTCAACGACGGGTACTACGACCTCTTCGAGGTGAACCTGCCCTCGGGGACAGTCGTTCAACCGGAGTTCCCGGCCCCACTGGGGAATCGGCTCCCCATGATGTCGCGTCAGTTCGACGTTCTGCAGGCGACGTTCTCGAAACTCATCGACGGCTTCTCCGTGGCCGGCAGTTACGGCACCTCGCCGAACTTTGTCTACGCGGGAACAGATTCGGAGGGCAACCAGTTCCAGATGCTCGAGATTCTCTACGGCGGGATTCCGGCGCGTCCGGGTGCCGACGGACTCGACGGCCACTCGTGGTGGCCGTTGTTCCGGACCGTGCCGGCGGAGTATCAGGAGGCGTACTACCCGCTGACTATCGACGAGTACAGCACCCGCGAGGACACCGGTGGCGCCGGCCAGTTCCGCGGCGGACACGGCATCACCAAGGTCTACACCTTCGAGGAGGACGGTGCCATCACCTTCCAGGATGACCGTGCACACACGTACCCTTGGGGTGTCGACGGCGGCGACCACGGCCAGACCAGCGAGAAACAGATCATCCGTGCCGACGGCACCGAGGAGACGCTGCCGTCGAAGGTGGAGAATGTCGCCGTCGAGGCAGGCGACAAACTGGTGTTCAGCACCGCCGGCGGCGGCGGCATGGGTGACCCGCTGGAGCGTGACCCCGAGACTGTCGCACAGGAGGTCCGCCGGGGACTCGTCAGCGAGGAACAGGCGCACGAGGACTACGGTGTTGTCGTCGAGGACGGGGCCGTCGACGCGGACGCCACCGAGCGTCGGCGCGGGGAGATCCGCGACAGTCGGGACGAACTCCAGGAGTTCGACTACGGCCCCCTGCCGGACGACGAGACACTCGCCGCACAGATCGCCGAGGAACGCCGCGAGTTCAACAACCGCCACTAACGGCTACGGTTCAGAGTGCACACAATGGACTGGCCCGACGAGACAGCAGCGCAGTACGCCGAAAACGACTTTGGCGAGAGTGTCGGTCTCGGCGAGCAACCGGCGCTCGTCGTTATCGACCTGATCAACGCGTTCACCGACCCCGAGTCGAGGCTCGGTTCGGCAGTCGGGGGTGTCCTCGACCGGACCGAACGCCTGCTCGCGGTGTTTCGCGACCACGACCTGCCCCGGTATTTCACCAGTATCGCGTTCGAGGAGTCGTGCGGCGACGCTGGGATGTTCGTCCAGAAGGTCCCAGCCCTCCGTGACCTGGAGCTGGGTACAGACCGTGTCGCCGTCGACGAGCAGGTCGCTCCCGTCGGCGACGAGCGTGTCATCCTCAAGAAGTACGCCAGCGCCTTCTTTGGGACCGATCTCCAGGCGGAGCTAACGACCCACCGCGTCGATACGCTGGTCATCGCCGGTGTCACGACGAGCGGGTGTGTTCGCGCGACAGCCGTCGACAGCCTCCAGCACGGCTACCGGACCATCGTCCCGGCTGATGCTGTCGGAGACCGAGCAGAGGGGCCACACAGGGCCAACCTGTTTGATATCGACGCAAAGTACGGTGACGTGGTCGAAACCGACGATGTCGTCCGGTTTGTCGACGCGGAGTTCGGGGGTGAGTCGCCCTGAACAGTTCGAGCGTGGGCAGGACGGCGGCGAGAGCACGCTATCAGCCTCCGATGGTCGGAACCGGGCATCATACCCGGCGTGTGGGGGCCACCCGAACCGCCGGCTTCGTCCTGTCCGGACCCGGTGTCGACATCGGTGGACACGACGAGCGTATGAACCACCAACAGCTGATGGGACAACATCTTTGTTCCGTGCCTGTCTGGAGAAAACGTAGCACATGACCAGACAACGACAGGGACCACTCGACGGCCTCCGGGTGATCGACGCGTCCGGAATGATAAGCGGAGCCTTTGCGACGATGCTGATGGGTGATTTCGGCGCCGACGTCATTATGATCGAGCACCCGGAGGTGGGTGACCCGATCAGGGAGTGGCCACAGAAGACCGAGGACGGCGAGTCACTCGCCTGGAAATCACTCGGGCGGAACAAACGCTGTGTAACACTCGACCTCGGGTCCGACAGGGGTCGTGCCCTCGCGCTGGAACTCGTCGAGGACGCCGACGTGTTCTTCGAGAACTTCCGGCCCGGCACGATGGAACGGTGGGGACTCGGCCCCGAGGAGATCCACGCGGTGAACAGTCGGGCGATCATGGTCCGACTGTCGGGGTACGGTCAGACCGGACCGCGGTCCCAGGAGCCGGGTTTCGGGACCATCGCCGAGGGCGTCTCGGGATGGGCCCACGCAAACGGGTTCCCCGACCGGGAACCGTTGCTCCCACCGGTTAGTCTGGCCGACATCCAGGCCGCACAGTTCGCGCTGCAGGCGACACTGATGGCTCTCTTCGAGCGCGACGTCGGGCGCGGCGGCAGCGATACCGGACAGGTAATCGACGTCTCGCTCGTCGAACCGCTGTGGCGGGTCTTCTTCGGCGAGGTCGAAGCCTACGATCACATGGGTCACGTTCGCGAGCGGACGGGCAACCAACACCCCAACACCGCCCCGCGGAACATCTACGAGACTGCCGACGGCTACATCACGATGTCGGCCTCGAATCAGAGGATCTTCGAGCGGGTCGCCGAGGCGATCGACAAGGCGTGGCTGATAGAGGACGAGCGGTTCGCGGACAACGCCAGCCGTGTCGAGAACGCGGCGCCGCTCAACAAGGAGATCGAGGAGTGGACCAGACAACACACCACCGAGGAGGCAATCGAGATTCTCGAGGCAAACGACGCCATCGTCGGCCCGGTCAACGATATGAGCGATATCTTCGACGACGAGCAGTTCCAGGCCCGGGACAGTTTTGTCGAGGTCGACGACCCGGACGTCGGGACTGTCCGAACGTTCAGCACCGTGCCGAAGTTCTCGCGCACCCCCGGTGAGGTGGAGTTTCTCGGACCCAGACACGGGGAACACAACGAGGCTGTCTATCAGGGTGAACTCGGACTCTCCGACGAGGAACTCGCCGAGTTGCGGGACGACGGGGTCGTGTAGATGCAACTAACCGACGTCACCCTCCGTGAGGGTGATCAGATGCCCGGTGGAGACTACACCGCGGACCAGAAGATCACAGCCGGACGGTTGCTCGACGAGGTGGGGCTCCCGTTTGTCCAGCCAGGGTTTCCCGCGACCGGAGCAAAGGACCGACAGGTGATCGAGACGCTCGCGGCCGAACTCGACGCGGAGGTGGTCGCGCTCGCTCGCGCACTCGAACGGGACGTCGATGCGGCGGTTGATGCCGGTGCGGATGTCGTGGAGACGTTCGTCCCCGTCTCGGACCGCCACCTCACACACCTCCTCGGAAGTTCGCGCGGGGAGATGCTGACGATGCTCGCCGATACTGTCGAGCACATCACCGACCGGGGTGTGACCCCGCACGTCACACTCGCCGACGCCTTCCGGACTGACCCCGAGCACCTCGTGGAGGTGTTCGAGACAGTGCCGGACGTGCCGTACATCACTCTGGCCGACTCCGTCGGTGCCCGGACGCCACGGAGTGTCCAGACTCGTCTCGACCTCCTGGCAGACGATATCGACCTCGACCGTGCCGGCGTCCACTTCCACGACGACATGGGGTGTGGGACCGCGAACGCCCTCGCCGCCTACCACGCTGGCGTCGGCAAGGCAGACGTTAGTGTCGCGTCGCTCGGCGAGCGCGCCGGCAACAGTTCACTCGAGGAGGTTGTGGTCGCCTGTGCCGTCGACAACGGCGACGACCTCGGTATCGAGACAGGCAATCTGGTCCCGGTCTGTCGGGAGGTCCTCGACAGTATCGGCGAGACGTACGACGACCGGAAGGCCGTCCTCGGTGAGCGGATCTCCGAACACGAGTCGGGCATCCACACCGCTGCGATGCTCTCGGACACCACCACACTGGAGCCGTTCGACCCGGAGCGGTTCGGTGGCGAGCGGCGATTGCGCTTTGGGTCGGCAACCGGGGCGAGCAGCGCGCGTCAACTCCTCGAACGCGTGGGTGTCGAACCGGACGAGGACACCGTCGAAGGGTTTCTGTCCGTGCTCGCGGCAAACGGGCCTGTCGGACTCGACAGGGCGCTCGAACTCGCACGCGAGGAGGGTCTCCCCTGAGCGACACTCGGTGTAGCCACGACCGAGGGCCCGGATAGCACGCACAACCGCCGACGGGGACCAGAAACGCCGACTCCACCTGCGGTGACAACGGTGACGTCGGTGGATATAGAGCACAAAACGCCGCCCTGGACACTGTCGTCCTGACAGTGTGGCCGTTTTGAACCCACTGACCTGTGAACAACGTTTATGCAGAGTGCCTTCTATAATCAGAGACAGCCGGATGTTTCAGGCCACAATCCACCTGCATCAGCACAAAGACTGTGTGCTCTCGGAGTTTGCCGAGACGTTCGACGTGTCGTTCGACACGACAATCGAGGGGTTACACGACCATCGCGTCACCTTCGTCATCGAACTCGAGCACCGCGCGGTGGAGGCTGCCGACTTTTTTACCGCCTCGGAGCAGGTGAACCACCTCGAGCAACTCGACGAGGAGAGCTACCTCGTCACGAAAGACTCCTGTGGGGCGTACGAGGCTGTCGACCTGAACAACGGGATCTTGCGCCGGCGCAGCGTCATCACCGCGGACCGACGCGAGTACACTATCCTGTGTTTCCGTAGAGAGGATCTCAGGGCGATGATCGACGAGTTCAGACAGATCGGCGATGTCGCACTGGAAAAGCTGTCAAAGTTTCACCGGTCGACAGACACGTTGACCGACCGGCAGTTCGAGGTGCTCGAGTGTGCACTCGAAGAAGGGTACTTCGAGTGGCCACGCGACGCCGACAGCGAGACCGTCTCGGGGAAACTTGGTATCAGTCGCGCGACGTTTCTCGAACATCTCCGGAAAGCACAGTCGAAACTGCTCACGGAGGCACTCGAGCGACACGATCGAACAAACCAGGCCGGACACATCGAACCCAGATCACGGTGACAAGCACACTGTCGCCTACAACCTGATAGCTGGATCTCGTGTCTCTCGATCTCAGGGACCTGACACTCTACGGCCAGTCGAGACGGGAATCAAAAGCGTGGTTTCCCGTGTGGCCGGAACAGGATGTGCCACAGTAGAGCTCTTTGTCGGTAGTTTACTTACCGGCGGATGTAGTCATCGACGACCGGTCCTCCACCGGCAGCAGTTGTTACTCCATCAGCGCTTGCCCAGCGCCTCCTCAAACACCCGCTGTGCGCGCTCGTACCCCTGGTTGCGGTCGACGATCGGGTCCGCGTACTCCGGCGCGAGTTGGTTGCGCTCGCCGGCCGAGAGCGTCGGCCAGTCGATTATCTTTCGCGTGGGCACGTCCCGGAGTTCGGGGACGTACTCCCGAATAAATGCCGCGCCGTCATCGTACTTGCTGGCCTGACTCACCGGGTCGAAGATGCGCACATCCACCGAGTCGGTGCCCGTCGAGGCGGTCCACTGCCAGTTCCCGTAGTTCGAGGCGTAGTCGTGGTCGAGCAGCTGTTTCGTGAAGTACTGCGCGCCGACCCGCCAGTCGACGAGCAGGTGCTTTGTCAGGAAACTCGCCACAACCTGTCGGGGTCTGTTGTGGACGTACCCCTCCTGGTTCAACTGGCGCATACCGGCGTCGACCAGGGGGTACCCCGTCTCGCCGCGCTTCCAGGCCTCTGCCTCCGCGTCGTCGTTGCGCCAGGCGATCTCGTTCGGGAACGACTTGTAGTTCGAGACCGCCAGGTCGGGGTTGTTGTACAGGAGGTGGTAGTTCTGTTCGCGCCAGGAGAGTTCGTAGCGGTACTTTCTGACGTTGCGACGCTCGCCCCCGGTGACCCGGTCGTACACGTCGCCGGCGGCCGCCCATATCTCGCGGATACCGATCGCACCGGTCGAGATATACGGCGACAGCCGCGACACCGCGCTCGTGGGTTCCTCCACCGCCTTTGCGAGGTCGTCACGGGTGTCGTTGTAGGAGGTGATGCCCGTATCGATAAACTCGTCGAGTCGGTCACGGGCAGCCTTGTACCCCCCCTCGGGCAGGTCGATGTCCGCGTCGGGTTCCGGCACTGTGGTTCCGTCGGACACCCCGGCCAGTGAGTCGGGCGACGGCGCCTGGTAGGGCGGACGCTTCGGCACCTGCTCCCAGTCGTTGTGGAACTGGCTGTGGTTCGGGTACGACGACTCCAGACGGCCGGGGTCGACGAGCACCAGATCAGTCCGGGACTCCCGGTCCACACCGGCCTGCGAGAGGGCGGTCTCGACACGCCGCTCCCGGTTGCGCCGCGCCGCCCGGTAGTGGTCGTTGTAGTAGATCGTGTCTGCCCCGTACTCCGCCGCCAGGTCAACGAGCACCTCGCTCGGCTCCCCAGCCCGGACCACCAGGTCACTTCCGTACTCGCGATACTGCTCGGTGAGTTTCCTGAGATGTCCAAAGTAAAGTGCACGCTGCCGGGACCCCATCGTCCCCAGCAGGTCTGTTTCGTAGACGAACACCGGGACGACGGTGCTATCGCGCGCGGCTGCGGCGAGACCGGCGTTATCACGGATCCGCGGGTCGCGTCGATGCCAGAACAGGTTCGGGCTCGAACTCATTACATACTGTTCGTGCCAGAGCCGGTAAGGTCCTGTGCCTAACAGCGTCGGTCCGCGGTCACGCGAACGTCCGCGAAACCTCCTCGTCGCTCTCGTTCTGTATCTTCTGGTAGGCGTTCCGGAAGTCGGCCATCTCGACCACCGTCCGGTCGTCACGGATGGCGAACATCCCGGCCTCTGTACAGACAGCTTTTATATCCGCACCCGAGGACTGGCCGGCCATCTCGGCCAACCCGTCGAAGTCGACGCCGTCACTGACGTTCATATCGCGGGTGTGAATCTGGAAGATCTGTCCACGACCCTCGGGGTCCGGCTTCGGCACCTCGATGAGGCGGTCGAACCGGCCGGGGCGGAGAATGGCACGGTCGAGCATATCGAACCGGTTGGTTGCCGCGATGATGCTTATCTCGCCGCGGTCCTCGAACCCGTCCATCTCCGAGAGCAACTGCATCATCGTACGCTGGACCTCGGCGTCACCGGAGGTCTTCGACTCGGTGCGTTTCGCCGCGATGGCGTCGATCTCGTCGATGAATATCACCGCCGGTTCGTTCTGTCTGGCGAGTTCGAACAGGTCACGGACGAGCTTTGCGCCCTCACCGATGAACTTGTGGACGAGTTCCGAACCGGCCATCTTGATGAACGTGGCGTCGGTCTGGTTCGCGACGGCCTTTGCGAGCATCGTCTTGCCGGTGCCCGGCGGGCCGTGCAACAGCACACCCGACGGCGGGTCGATACCGACCGAGTCGAACATACCGGGGTTGCGGAGCGGCATCTCCACGGTCTCTCGTACCTCCTCGATCTGTTCTTTGATACCCCCGATATCGCCGTATGCGACCTCCGGACTGCGGTCGACCTGCATCACCCGCGCCCTGACATCCGTCTCGTCGTCGAGTGACTTCACCACAGAGAGTGAGTTGTTCACCGCAACCCGGGCGTCCGGCTCCAACTCCTCGCGCATCTCGTCTGTCACCTCGGTCAGCGCCTCCTGGTTGTTGCCGTGCTGTTTGATTATGACACCGTCGCTCGATATCTCCTGCACTGTGGCCACGAACAGGGGAGACTGTTTGAGCTTCTTGTTCTCGTGTGTCAGTCGCTCCAGTTTCTGCTGGTACTTGTTGTTCTCCGCGTTTGCGTCCAGCAGTTTGTCCCGCATATCCTCGTTTTGCTCCTCGAGTACCTCGAGCCGCTGCTGTAGCGATTCGATCTTCTCCTGTTTGGACGCTTCGTCTTCAAACGGCATGTCGACGTCGTCCACGGTATCGGTCATCATTCTTTATTGGTTCTCTGGGTAATAAGATGTTTCGGGTCGCGGTGTCGGTCTGACACTACCAACACGTATCAGCCACTGTTCCGGACCGGGGGCGTCGTCCCGCAGATGGGGGGCCACCAGTGTGCTGTGGGTGAGGCTAACGCCCTTGTATCGCCGGACCCAATGCAAGTGCATGGCCATCGAGTACGACAGCCTCACAGTCGAGTGGTTGGGGTACGCGACACTCCGGGTTACCGCCGGCGAGACGGTGGTGTATCTCGACCCCGGTCGGTACGGTGCGCTGACCGGGGCGTGGGAGGCCGACAGCCCCGGGGCAGCAGCGGCACACCCGTCGGCGACCGACTACCGACCCCGGGACGGTGACCTCGTCTGTGTCACCCACCGCCACCACTACGACCCCGACGGTATCGAGCGCGTTGCCGCCCCTGACGCGACAGTGCTCGCGTTCGAGGGGATACAGCCACGCAGAGGGAGCCGCGATCTGCCGCGGTTCGTCGACCTGCCACAGGGTGTCCGGAGAGTCGGCGGCGAGGAACAGGGGGTCGCCGCGAACGTCCCGTTCTGGACTGTCCCGGCATACAACGAACCCGACGGCCCCCGGGTCCGTGCCGACGGCACCCCTTTCCACCCCGAGGGTCGTGGCTGTGGGTTCATCCTGTCTGTTGAGGACACGCGCCTCCTCTGGCCCGGTGACACCGACGTGCTGGCGGGCCACGCCGAACTCGACATCGACGTGTTCTGTCCACCAATCGGCGGGTCGTTCACGATGGACCGTCGGGAGGCTGCCGACCTCGCGTCGGCGATGGACCCTGGACTCGTTGTTCCGGTTCACTACAACACGTTCGACGCACTCGAGACCGATTCGAGCGCGTTCGCAGCCGACGTGGCAGGCGAGGGTGTTCCGGTCGCACTCGACGAGTGAGCGCGACCCCGCTTCGGGTCACCGAGTGGGCCACACTCGGGGTCGGTCTGACGACGCTGAGTACACCCGCCAGTGTGATGTACCCGAACTCACCGCTGTGAGTGCATCCGGGTCTCCGGGCTTCCCCGGACTGGCGGTCTGTTGCTGGAAGGGGCGATGCCCGGTCCACCCTGTCGTCCGAACCTGTCGATGTCGCCTGGTCTCGCGCCACGCGAGCAGACCGGAGTGTGTGACCCACCTGCCGCCGTGTTGCCACTGGGGCGGAGACTGCCCCGCAGATGTGGACCACCAAATTCGACGAGCCGGTGGGGTCATCTGAAACTGGTATATATCTGTTTGGGTCGAGTTACTAACGGGCGAA
>KE356579.1:1984268-1990340 GCA_000416085.1 halophilic archaeon J07HX64
AGGCGGTCGGTGTTCGTGGCCGCGCTCGTAATCGGCGGGCTCTCAATCGGGTGGGCCATCGGTTCGGTTGCCGCCGGGGAGAGTCTCGGCGCGCAGACCTGGCTCTGGCTCGTCGCCGTCCTCACCGGCGTCGGTGTGACGGTTACAGCGCTCCTGGAGACAGACGACAGCTGAGAGACGATGCTCGGGAACATCGACAGAGAGCGCGCCGAGGCGGTGTTCGCCCTCGTGTTCGTCTCGGTCGCCGTGGGCACAGGCATCGGGCTCTCGGCCGCGGGAACGGACTCTCTGCCGGTCTCGGTGGAGGTGCTGGGTCTCGCCGGGTTCACCGTCATCATACCCGTCGTCATGCTCGTCGGTCAACTCACGGAGCGACTCCTCGCAACCGGCACAGTCCCGGGTCTCGACATCAAGATCGATGCACCGGACAACGCGACGACCGGGTTCTACGCCGCCGGGGCGGTGCTGATGACACTCGGTCTCGTCGTCGAACTCGTCACCGGACGCGTCGACCCCCTCGTCGTGTTGCTGTATCTCGCCTGTGGCACGCTCGCGCTTTCCCGCGGGTTCCGCCGCGGAACCGGAGCAACAACGGGGTCGTAGGTCTCCGGCCACGCCGGACTCTGTCTCTTGCCGGTTCACCGCGAGACAGAGCACTGTCAGCTCCTGTCCGAGTCCCGCGACTGTCTCGTCGATTGTCCCCCGAGTGACGCCGCCCGCTCTGTGGTCTCGGCTGGGCTATGCTAGGTCTGGATACCGCGACTCGAAGATGTGAATCCACCCCGGGGTCAACTGGTTCGAGACGTAGGAGGTCTCGTCATCGCGGGATACCTTGCCCTTCGAACGACCCCGGTGTAGTTGTGTTGTGTCGATTTTGTATCCCGCGCCGACCGTCGACACGCACCTCGTAGACCCCGTGTGGGGGCACCGCGTTGAGTCTGCGCCGGAGACTGTGTCGAGAACTGAGCGTCGATATCCGCCTCGGTATCGGCTCTCGTCGTCGAGCGATTATGACATCTATTAAAAAAGGCCGGTCAGTCGTCGACGTCGGCGCGGGCGCGGCGGCGACTGGCGCGCTCGATGAACTCCTGTGGAAGCTGGTCGATCTCGCCGGCCTGGACACCCCAGAGGTGGGCGTACAGTTCGCCGTTCTCCAGCAGCGCCTCGTGGCTGCCCCGCTCGACGACCTTGCCGTCCTCGAGCACGAGTATCAGGTCTGCGTCTTTTATCGTCGAGAGCCGGTGTGCGATCGCGAAGGTCGTCCGGTTCTCCGTTAGCCTGTCCAGCGACCGCTGGATGAGCATCTCGGTCTCTGTGTCCACGTCACTGGTGGCCTCGTCGAGGATCAGGACCTCCGGGTCGCGCAGGATGGCCCGCGCGATCGAGATCCGCTGGCGCTGACCACCGGAGAGTTTCACGCCACGCTCACCCACCTCAGTGTCGTACCCGTCCGGCAGATTCTCGATGAAGGCGTGAGCCTCGGCCATCTTCGCCGCCTCCATTACCTCGTCGCGACTTGCGTCGAACGTACCGTAGGCGATGTTCTCCTCGACCGTGCCGTAGAACAGGAACGTGTCCTGGCTCACGTAGCCCATCGCCCGACGGAGGCTGCTCAGTGTCACCTCGTCGATCTCCTCGCCGTTGACCCGGATCGCCCCCTCGTCGACATCGTACATCCGCATGAGAAGCTTCAGAACCGTCGACTTTCCTGCCCCCGTCGGGCCGACGAGTGCGACCGTCTCGCCGCCCTGAACGGTGAAGTTGACATCCTCGACGATAGTCTCCTCGTCGTCGTAACCGAACGTGACACTGTCGTACTCGACGTCACCCTCGTCGACGGCCAGGTCTGACGCGTCGTCGTCGTCGGTGACCCGGTACGGTTCGTCCATCAGACCGAAGATGCGCGCCGAGGAGGCCCGTGCGCGCTGATACATGTTGATTATCTGTCCGAACTGCGCCATCGGCCAGACGAACCGCTGGGTGTAGAGGATGAACACGACGAACATCCCCTCGCTCAGATTACCGGTCAGCGGACCGGGACCACCGCTGTCCCGCAGCACCCAGAGCCCACCGATAATGAACGTCAGCGCGAACCCGAAGCCGGCGAGCACCCGCAGTCCCGGGAAAAAGCCGATCCGGATACGGATCGCCTCCCAGTTCGTGTCGAAGTACTGCTGGGAGACGTCGTCGACACGGTCGGACTCGTAGTTCTCGGTCGTGCTGGATTTTATTACCTTTATACCACCGAGGTTGTTCTCCAGCCGTGAGTTGACCTTCCCGACGGTCGACCGAACGGCCGCGTACTTCGGCTGGATGAGTTTGATGAAGATGTACGTAAATATCATGATGAGCGGCACCGGCACCATCGCGACCAGCGCGAGCTGCCAGTTGATGAGGAACAACAGCGCACCGATACCGACAACCATCACCAGCATACGGAACAGAGAGTTCATCCCGTTGTTGAGGAACCGCTCCAGACGGTTCACATCGTTCGAGAGGATGGACATCATCTCGCCGGTCTGCTTGTCGGCGAAGAAATCCATGTTCAACTGCTGCATCTTATCGTAGGTGTCGGTCCGGACATCGTGCTGGATATTCTGTGCAAAGGAGTTGAACCCCCAGTTGCGTACCCAGTGGAAGGCCGCACCGAGCCCGAACGCACCGGCGATAATCCCGATGGTGAACCAGAACTGACCGGTTTCACTCGCCGGAACAATCGACTCGACAGCCCCGCTGGCGACCGGGAACGCCTCGTGATAGTCGACCGTTCCGAGAAACAGCCCATCGATCGCCACACCGAGCATCAGCGGTGGAAGCAGATCCAAGAGACGGGCGAATACACTCGAAACGATACCAACAACTGCCTGTAACTTGTAGGGAGCCCCATAGGAATAGAACAGACGCTTCATCGGGTTCTCCACCCTATCACGCTGATCCTCGAATGGATCGTCATCCTCCCAATCAACCGACGACATAATCCCTATTAATACCCCCACAGATAAAAATGAGTTGCTATCGTCCACAGAGCGCTCAAATCCGGTTGACACAACACGCTAGACAGTCCGTCACAGAGCGCCGTGTATGGCCAACTTATCAAGTTGTTGTCAAGACTGACATGCGTGAGACAGGGGGTATACCGGTCACTGGTCTCGGGGCAGTCCGTGTAGAGACGAGATAACAAAGAGGCGTGGGTGTCCAGTTGAGGCGTGATAGCTATGTATCAAATAAGCGACCGGTGGTCCGGAGGCGGTATAACACATCGCGAAGCTCCACCGTAACTGTACTGAGGTGGTGCATGCAGGGTATCACCGCTGCACGATCAGCACGGGCCAACGGTTGTTCCAGCAGGACAAACACAGACAGCGGTCTGTCTCTGTGTCGGTCACCGACAGACGAGAACAGAGATCTGCCCCTGTCTCGGCCACCGACAGACCGGGTCAGCGGGCGGTGCCGTTCACCTCGTTGCGGAGGCTCTCGATGTCGGTAACCCGTTCGGCGTGGGCGTTGTGCTGGTGGATGGACTCGTCGTTGGACTGCTCCATCCGCACGACAACATCGTCAGACAGGTGTGGGAACCGTTCGACGATACCCTCGGCCATCGCCCGGACACAGTCCTCGACAAACTTCGCGTCGCGGTGTGCCTCGATTGTCATGTGGTCCTCGTCGGGGCGCTTGGCGAGGTTGTAGATGCGTGCGCTCATCGCGTTCCGGGCCACCTGTATCAGTTCCCGGATGTCGACCTCGGGTGCGCCGTCGGCCTCGACGGTCAGGGTGGCGTGACCACGCTGTGAGTGGCCGGCCTGCGGAACCTCCTCCAGAAACGCGTCGACCACCTCCGTCTCGACATCGAGTTCCTGCAGTGTCTCCCGGGCACGACTCTCAGACATCCCCTGCGAACAGGGGCAGACCGTCATCCCGGTTACCTCGGCCCCTACCTCGGCACGGGTGCCGTCCTCGGTGGCGGTCGCGCTCGCGAGTATATCCGCAGCGTGCTGTGTCGGTCGCTCCGACACCGGCGTCTGCTCTCGGGTCATGTACTCGGCCTCCATTCGCACCTCCGCACGGGTAGTGTACTCGTGTTTCTCGAGTAGTTGTTCGGCGGCGTCACCACAGACGTCCTCGACGCGGTAGGTCGGCTCACTGACTGCCGTCTCGAGAATCTCGTCGACAACCTCCATGTTCCGGCTCATGTCTGCCCCCTTTCGCCAGGAGGGGAGGTCGACGTACACCTCAAAATCGGCCATCAACACGACTGGGCGCTTCTCCGGGCGGGCCACCTCGACAAGTTTCTCGACACCTGTGACACCGACCCGGTTCAGCCCGACTTCCACGTCCGGACTCGTCGCCTGCACGTCCGGCAGTTGCTGGCTCATCGATTGAGATTACGCCGGACCAAAGTTATCGCCTACGATTCGAGCACGCGCTGTCGACAGCGGTCCCGACTCCGCTACTCCGCCCCCCGGAGATGTGTCACCGAGAGGCTGCTAACGTCGGTTCCCTCGGTGAGTTCGACGGTCACCTCGTACTCGATATCCGCGATACACTGCGTGCAGTACTCGTCGGGACCGAGATTCGACTCCGCGCCGACGACCACCTGGAGCGTGCCGGCACCGTAGTCCACACTCTCCAGAAACGCCTCGTGACAGGGTGTCGAGGCCAACACTGCACCCCGGACGGTGGCGGTGTCGCCGTTCTGTGAGAGCGTCGCCTCCTCGCTCGCATCGACACGGTCGAGGCTGTCCCCTCTCGCTCCGCCGGCACACCCCCTGTCGGTGGTCACGATAGAGCGAGCGAGCACCGTACCCGACTCCGCCACGCTGCTCGACCGCTCGTCGTCCGTATCCCCGTCCCCTCTGCCGGCGACCGCCCCGGTGGGGACACCGGCCGCCTCCACGGTGTGTGTCTCCTGACTCCGCCCGCCGTGCTCGACTCTGAACGAGTCGAACATCGAGAGATTCTCTATCTCGACGGAAAACTCTAGGCTCACCTCGTAGTCGACGACACCCAGCGGCTGTGTGCCAGCCTGCCCTTCCTCCAGTGTCCGTTCGGCGTCGACGGCCAGTCTGAGATCCCGTCCCTCCAGTGTCGCGTTCGAGAGGACCGCCTCGTAGTGTGGCGTGGCGGTTGGGAGTGTCCCGGTCACAACGACGTCACCGTCGGTGACATCGGCGGAAACAGTATCACCGCGGCCCTGGTCTCCCTCGGCCGAGCTGAACGTGGTGTCCAGCAGTTCGACGGTCGGCTCCTGGCTATCACCGTTTTCCGCATCGTTCGGGTCGTCTTCTCCGCTGTTTTCGGACTGATCCCCCGGCTGGTCGCCCTCGTTATTGTTCTCCGACACGCACCCGGCGAGTGCAACCGCCCCGAGCGTTGTCACACCCGCGAGCGCGTCACGTCGCGTCAGCTCGCTCATACCCAACGGTTACAGAGCCATCGTATAAACTGATTTGATGAGTAAAAGAGCTGTTTGGACAGCTGTCGGACGGGTTCAGCGACCGGCCTCGATCTGCTCGAACAGTTCCTCGACGAGTTCGCCGGTGTCCTCGACGATGTTCGCCCACTCCTCGGTATCAGGTGCCATCCCGACAAGCCGTGCGATGCGCATGATCGAGACGTGATAGACCTGCTGGACACCGGGGTCGCTCTCCCAGACGATGACGTTACACGGGAACAGCCCCCCCATGCGCTTCTCAGAGACATCCAGTGCACGGTCTGCCATCTCGGGGTTGCACGCGCCGAGTACGTGGTACGGGTCCCTGTCGGCATCGACCTTCTCGTTGAGCAGTTCGGAGGGTGAGAACTCGACGGGCACCCCGAACCCGGCCTCCAGACAGCACTCGCGGACGAACTCGATGGCCTCCTCGTGTTCCAGTTCGAGTGTCGCGCGCTCCTCGCCGATATCCGCCGCGGTCAACTGCTCTGGATTGATTGGAACAGACATACGTTGTATACACACAACACAGTAAAAACACCCGCGGTATCCCGACCGACACAGCCACATTCCAGCCCCCGCTGGTGTGTGGCTCCGACTCGGGACCGATCGGGTCCGGGCAGTCACACCGTCTGCTCCGA
>KE356579.1:1990360-2001941 GCA_000416085.1 halophilic archaeon J07HX64
CCTCCACCGATGGTGGCTCCGATTCGGAACCAACCCGGTCCGGGCAGCCACACCGACAGCCCCGAGACCGGCGTCGACGGGGTTGCATCGTTCGCGACGAACCACTGGTATCGGCGGTATGTGGCGTCCGGAGACCGGTGAGCGGTCCCGAACCTGTTCCAGACAGAGTATAATGATTTATCCGCTCGCCTCAGGAAGTAATGGCATGACCGAGCAATTTTCAAAAGGGCTCGAGGGGGTCGTGGTCGCGGAGTCGGAGTTGAGCGACATAAACGGCGAGACAGGTGAGCTCGTCTACCGGGGCTACGATATCGAGGACCTCGCGACGGGGGCGAGCTACGAGGAGGTGCTCTATCTGCTCTGGAACGGGCGGCTGCCGGCGCGTGACGAACTCGCGGAGTTCTCCAACGGGATGGCAGGTGAGTTTGCCGTCGACGAGGCGGTACTAGATTCACTACGTGTGCTCGCGGACGCCGACGAGCGCCCGATGGCCGCGCTCCGGACCGGGGTCTCTATGCTCTCCATGACCGACCCGGACGCCGACGCCAGACCGCGGGACGAGGCGGCAGCCCGCCGAAAGGGGCGGCGCATCCTCGCCCAGATTCCCACGCTACTCGCGGCGTACGACCGTCTGCGCCGGGGAGAGGAGCCGGTCGAACCCGACGAGAGCCTCTCCTACGCCGGGAACTTCCTCTACATGCTCACCGGGGACGAACCCGGCGAGGTGGCCGAGGAGACGTTCGACATGGCGCTGAGCCTGCACGCCGACCACGGGCTGAACGCCTCGACGTTCACGACGGTGGTCATCGCGTCGACGTTCGCGGACGTCTACAGCTCCGTCACCGGCGGTATCGGCGCGCTCGCCGGCCCGCTCCACGGCGGTGCCAACCAGGACGTGATGGAGGCGCTGTTCGACCTCGACGAGCGTGAGATAACCGCCCGCGAGTGGGTCGAGGAGATGGTCGACCGCGGCTCGCGGGTCCCCGGATGGGGGCACCGCGTCTACAGCGTGACTGACCCGCGGGCGGCGATTCTGCGATCTAAGCTCGAGGACCTCGCGGCGGCCTCCGGCGAGACGAAGTGGCTCAACTACACTACGAGTATAACCGAGTATCTCACCGAGGAACAGCGCCTCCCCGAGAAAGGTATTGCCCCGAACGTCGACTTCTACTCGGGTTCGGTCTACCATCAGCTCGGTATCCCCGTCGATATGTACACACCCATCTTTGCGATGGCCCGGACCGGGGGCTGGGTCGCGCACATCCTCGAGTACCAGACCAACAACCGACTTATTCGCCCCCGCGGCCGCTACGTCGGTCCCGAGGACGAGGCGTTTGTTCCGCTCGAGAACCGGTGATCGGCCCCGTGTCAGACGAAACCGGGAGCAAACGAACCACCACAGACGTGGACCGACTCGTTATTACGGGCCTCGTGCTCCTGTTGCTCGGACTCTCGTACGTGGCCGCTGTCGTGGCGTTCGCATCAGCATACCTCCTGCCGGCGACTGTGGCGTATCTCCTCGTTGCTGTCGCCCTCCTGTCGCGGGTTCTGGCCGGTCGGGAGAACACGTAGTCGACAACCTGGGGTTTCCTGCAAGCGGCAGGTCAGGTCGGGTTCTTCCGGGAGAGGTCACTGCCACAGATCGGACAGCGGTCGTGATTCTCGTCGAACTCGCGGCCACAGCCCGCACACTGGAACAGCCACGAGCGCTGCTCGTCGATACCCTCGCGGGCGATCACCTCCAGGTCGAGCTCCAGCTTCTCGGCGACGTTCTGCATCGCGTAGTCGTCGGTGACGAGGCGTCCATCGAGCTCGAACGTCGCGCCGAGCAGACGCAGGTCCGTCCGCGAGAGCTCCGCGAGGTCACCCGTCTCGCGGGCTGCCCGCTCTATCCGTTCGACGGTCCCTGTATCCGGGATATGTATGTGCATCCCGGAGCCCTCGAGCGCGTCGAACCGGTAGGCCTGTTCACCCTCCAACTCCTCGCGCACGAGCGGCACCGAAGCTATCTGATTGTCCGTGTGATACTCGTGGATAAACGCGGATGCGTCGAGAACGTACATCAGACCTACCGATCGATTATCATGTGATCTTTCACAGCCTTCACGCGGTGGACCGGAATCCGCATCCGACCGGAATCGTCCGTCGGGAACTCGTCTCCCCGGTACGAGTCCACCGGCTCAATCAGGAGGTTTTCGAGACGACCCGTGTCCATGTCCATCGTGATGTTGTACAGCATCCCGAGCTCCGCTCCGTCCGAGCCCATCACGGACTTGCCGGAGAGGTTCTCGGCCAGTAGCTCTGACATACCGTACAGTTCTCCCCCCCAGTAGTTCAATCTTGTCGTTGTCTCCCACACCGGACGGCGTAGCCGAGTCTGACAGCCACAGAGACGGTCCGACACCGACAGTACCGAGAGCTGTGAGTGCCCGAAGAGGGCCGATACCCGGAGTCGCCCTATCCGGGGTCGTCGACACCGGGACTCACACACTCCCGGACGGTCGACGGTACGAGGATGGGGAACTTACCCACAGCAACCCTCGTGAACTGTCTGAGGTCGACTGGTTCGAGATACGACGCGTCTCGTCGGTACTGACGAGGATCTCCCAGACCTGTGGTGGTCACATCGAGTCGCCTAAACAGCAGAAACGCTGCTCCGGTTCCGATATCTGCCCGACGAGGATGTCTCTCGTGGATGGTGCATCTACCATCGTGATTGTATCTACTCGCTCCGTACCGACGATCGGCGGATAGGGACCACGTACAGGGCCAAATCGCAGGTGTGCGGTGAGATTGTCGGGTCACACCGTGTTAGTAGCCGACACGGGACCCACCGGTTCGGAAGGGTTATGAGTGAGACTGCATTTTGTCGATACGCAATGGCAGAAGGAACGGTCGACTTCTTCAACGACACAGGCGGTTACGGTTTCATCGAGACTGAGGATGCGGACGAAGACGTGTTCTTCCACATGGAGGACGTCGGCGGCCCGGACCTCGAAGAGGGACAGGACGTTGAATTCGAGATAGAGGACGCACCAAAGGGGCCGCGGGCAACGAACCTCACCCGACTGTAAGTTGGTCGTGTGCGATTCTCCGACGTAGTTTTTCCCCCGCAGCGATGCAACGCGCATCCGATGCGGGGTGCAGCACACCCGTTTAGATAGATGCTTCTGCGAGCACAGGCACGAACCGACCAGTTGTAACCCTGGGTCGTGTGTACCCCGGGGGGACGGGTGTCACCGCGCGGGGTTCTCTGTGGGACAGTTCCTCTCGTCGAACGACCCCCGTTCCGGTTCTTTGTCGAGCGCTCGTGTCTCGCCGGATTCGAGACTCACCAGCATCACCTGCCCCCCGTACCCGTGGGTTTGGTCGTGGCCGCGAACGACGACACAGTCTACACTGTCGGGGATTGTGACCGTCTCGGACCTGGTGAACGGCTGTCGTGAGTGGGCGTGGAGCAGTTCGCGCCGGCCCAGTCGGGTGCCGTCGAGTCGCTCGACCTGCCACCAGTTCGCGTACCCCTCCTCGCCGCTGTCGTCGTGATGCAGAGCCACGTCGAACCGGTATCCGCTACTCTGCTCCTCGACTGTTACGTCGACGACGTTTGCCTCCCGGAGATTCAGCCCCTCCGACCTGCCTCTGGAGTCGTCATCGCCGTCCGCATCGGAGTCGTTGTCTGAATCATCGTACCTGTCTGCATCGTCGTCCGCATCGGATTCCCTGTCTGAATCGGTGTCGCCACCGTCGTCCGAGTCCGGGTCGTCTCCACCACCCGGGTCATCGGAATCAGCGTCGCCACCGTTGTCCGAGTCGCTGACACAACCGGTTAGCGCTCCGAGCGTGACGGCTGTGCCGCTCGCGAGCAGGTGACGCCGGGAGAGTGACCGCGAGAGATCCATACAATCTGTTCGAGAGTCGGTAACAAAAAAGCAATCCAGCAACCGGGGGGCATCTACGCCGATGGGCCGGGGTTCCGGTGCTGCAGTGATGCTCCGCTCAGGGCTGTCCGGTCAGGTCTGCTCCTGACTGTGAGCGGTGTGCAGTCGGTTGACGCCGCGCGATGATTGACCTCCTCCAACGACTGAACTCGTTGGATTCCCGCGGTACCGCACCGCTTGGTCGGGAGTTTCAGGTTTGCAGTTCAGTCGGCATAACGGAACTCCTGGCAGGGCCAGGCCGCCGTTCTCCTATCCTCCGACACGGGGGATTCAGAGTTACCGTGTCGAAATCCACAACCAGCGGTCTGAGGCGGATTCGTTCAGACGTAGCGCGGTCCGAATCCCGATAGTATCCGTTTACGACGGCGGTAGAACCGCCTCATCGTGGTCATACCTACATTTTGATTGATAATAAAACTCCGGGATGGCGCACTCATACGGATTGGTCCTCAGTTGTCGGGTTCATCCACACCCCTGAAGGGGTGCTTTCGCCTTGCTCTCGCTGTAAGGGTCGTCCGGCTCTGCGCGACCACATGGGTCTGTGCCCACCGACTCACAGCGCATCGGTCCGACATCCCCGAGTCGGTCAGGTCCCGCACAGCGTGCCGACCGGCGTGCTCCGCCGGTGTCTGCCATCTCCAGAAAAAAAGATTAATCCGGACCACACACAATCGCGGCTACATGGTCTCCGTACAGACTGACAGCCTTACCAAGCGGTTCGGCGATGTCGTCGCGGTCGACGATATCTCGCTCACAGTCGAGCGTGGTGAGATTTTCGGATTTCTCGGCCCGAACGGGGCTGGCAAGTCGACCACACTCAACATACTGCTCGATTTTATAAGACCGACCAGCGGGGCCGCCGAGGTGCTCGGACGGGACACACAGGCGGAGTCCACCGCCATCCGCGAGCGGATCGGTGTGCTTCCCGAGGGATACGGGTTCGAGGACCGCCTCACCGGCCGGGAGCACGTCGAGTGGGCGGTCGCGTCGAAGGGCGTGGACGACGACCCGGACGCGATAATCGAGACTGTGGGCCTGCGCGGCGACGAACACCGTCTCGCGGCCGGTTACTCGAAGGGGATGCAACAGCGCCTCGCGTTCGGGATGGCGCTGGTCGGCGACCCTGAACTGCTCGTTCTCGACGAACCCTCCACGGGACTAGACCCGAACGGAATGCAGAGTATGCGCTCGACAATCCGCGACCGGGCCGAAAACGGCACCACGGTGCTGTTTTCGAGCCACATCCTCCCGGAGGTCGAGGCAATCTGTGATCGTATCGGCGTAATGAACGAGGGGGAGCTGGTCGCGGTCGATACAATCGAGAACCTCCGTGAGGAGGCGGGCGGCCACGCCACAATCGACCTGGTGTGTGCGACCCCGCCCGACCCCGCGGACGTGAAAACAGTCGACGGCGTCGCCGACGCGACAGTCGACGGGACAACCCTGACTGTCCGCTGCACCGACCCTACGGTGAAAGTGGACGTCGTGAGGAGCGTGGATAGACAGGTCGATGTGGTGGATATACTCTCTCAGAACGCCTCGCTCGAGGAACTGTTCAACATCTACACCGGTGGCGGCCGCGACGAGGCCGGTACCACCGGACCGGCGGAGGAACAGTGAGCATCCGCACCGTCGCGACGAGGGACCTCCGGAACGCCGGGCGCTCGCCGGCGCTCTGGGGTGGCGCTATCGGACTCGGTCTCCTCGGCGTCGGTCTCGCGTTCGTCAACCGGGGTCGCTCTCAGTCCCCGACCGTAGCCGTCGAGTCACTGTTCGACGTGCTGACGATCCTGCTCGCGCTACTGCTCCCGCTTGCCGCTCTCGTCGCGAGTTATCTCGCGATTGCCGGCGAGCGCGAGAGCGGCGGGATAAAATTCCTCCTGTCGGTCCCGAACGGTCGTCGTGACGTGTTCCTCGGCAAACTCCTGAGCAGACTCCTCATCGCCACTGTCGGCGTGGGGTTCGCATACGCGCCCGCGACGAGTGTCTCTCTGAGCAAATACGGAGCGTTCCCCGCTGCTGTCGTGTTCGGGACACTCGCTGTCACACTCGTTTACGCGGCGGTGTTCGTCGTCATCGGTGTCTCTCTCTCGGCGACAGTGGCCTCCCGGAACAGCGCGATTGGTCGCTCGCTACTCGCGTACTTCCTGCTGGTCCTGTTCTACATCTTCCCGGTTATCCAGGTCAGCAACGTCGTCCGGACGGTTCACACGGAGCTGTTGGGGATGGATGCAAACGCCGACCTGTACAACGCCGTCGAGTTCACCAGCCCGTATCTCGCCTACCAGAAGACGCTCAACCTCGTCCTCCCCGAGGGGATGGAAAACGAGTTTTTCTCCGACAGCACAGAGGGCGGTGACACGGGTGACCCGGGCGGGTCCACCGTCGAGGGGGGTGGCCCGGGGAGCGGTGGCGAAAGCGCGGGCAGCACAGCGACGAGTGAACCCGGCGAGGTGGCCACGGAGCTGCCGGTGTACCTGACCGACGAGTTCGCGCTCGTTATTCTGGCGTTCTGGCTGGTCGTTCCGCTGGTGCTCGGCTATCGGTCGTTTGCGGGGGCTGATCTCGAATGAGTCCGCGAGGTCGGCGCCGCGCGATCGCGACAGGGCTGCTCGTGCTCGGCATCCTCTCGCTGGTGGGTCCAGCCCTCGTCCCGATCGGCTCCGAGGACACACACGATACGCGTCCCGACTCGTTCGCGGATAGAGCGGAACTCGAGGAACGGGGGACCCCCATCATCTCGTACGAGAGTCTGTCCGACCGTGGTCAGGAGATCTATCGGGAGGCGCTACTGGCTGGCGGTGTGTACAGCGTTCCGACCGGGCAGGGGATACCGGCGCTCTCGTACCCGGACGACAGTTCGAGGCTTGTCGCCATCGAGCGGCCTGTGGACGCCGACCTGCCACCCGCTGACGAACCGAGAGTCGGGCCGACCGACAACCGCCAGCACGTGCAGCGGTACGAGGTGATGGAACTGAACAGTGGTCCGCCACCGCTCGACTCACTCTCGCAGTTGCTCCGGTTCGTCGTCGGACTGATAGCGGTCCTCTCGCTCGGTGTCGGCGGGTATCTGTCGACTCTTCCCGCCGGTCGTCCCCGCGACAGTGGGTGAGACTGTGACGGTCGGTTCCCCCGCGTGCCACCAGTCCGGCCAGGACGAGTGCAAGACCGACGGCGAACCGGTCTCGATAGCCGCAGGACGAGGGTCAATCCTCCTCGTCTGTCTCACCCTCCTCGGATGAGTCCGGGGTCGTGGACTCGGTCAGACTGTCGAGCGGGGCAAACAGGAATCCGAGCACCACCGGAACGACCGCGAGGGCAAGATACAGAGCTCCGATGAGACCCTGGTCGTGTGCGACCAGGCCCGTCACCACGATGACAACCCCCGCAACGAGCAGGTAACTGCCGTACAGCAGCAGCGCGATTCCGAGCGCATCCGAGACTGTGTCGATATCCGACTCAGGGTCCGAGGGTGTGTCGTAGGCGGTCCAGAGAATGAATATCGCGGTGCCGACACCGTTCAGTATGATTCCTCGTAGCGCGTTCCGGCCGGTGGCGAGGTCGTACGCAAACAACGTCGCCGACCCGAGCGCGAGCACGAGTCCGAGCAGACCGATTGCCGTCGGCAATCGGCCCAGGGCACCCTCCTCCGCACCACCTGTGAGGAACGTCACGGTGATGACGACACCACCGACGGCGACGTAGGCAGCCCCGACACGAGGGTCCGGATGACTCGCGAGTGCCGCAGCGAGCACCGCGAGACCGGCACCGAACAGGTAGAGCCCACAAAAAAACACCACCGCACGGAGTGCCTCGAACCGTGTCTGTACGTGTGACTCCGGGTTCGACAGCGTCTCGAGACCAGCGAGACCGAGCAGGATGACCGCGGCAACGCCGTTCGCCACGAGCCCCCGTATCACGTTGTTTCCCTCCAGCAGATCGAACAGAAACAGGACAGTCGACCCGAGAAAGATAACGACCCCGAGCAGGAACAGCCACGGCGAGCGCTGGAAGCCGGCGTCTGTTTCTGTTGCCATCCTGTATGACTGTGCAAGCGGTCGGTATAAATCGGTCGAACAGCATCGGCGAGATTGACACTCGACTGTGGCGCCAGTTTCGAACGGTTTTTTAATTCGGACAGTCGATATGGTTGCATGGCAACCGAGACGGGTGAGGGCCCCGACGATGTCGACGACCCGGCAAACACCGGGGCCGACAGCCCGTCAAACGGGACAGTCACCGAGGAGGCCCCGCTCACCGGTGACGCGTCCGCGGAGACCGACACCGACGAGGATGAGGACACAGACAAAGAGTACGACCAGTTCACCCGGTCGGTGATTGTTACCACCTGCGCAACACTGCTCGGGGTGTCTGCCGGTATCGCGTCGACACTGTTCGCGACGGAGATGGTCGGGTCGACCCCGCAACCCGACGACCTGCTCGGGATGATTATACTCGTTGTGTCGGTCGTTGCACAGTTTCCGCTGTACAGCGCAATCGGTATCGACTCCAGTGAGTTCTCGACGAAGACACAGCTGTACGTGTTCGCGATGACATTCTTCACCTGGTTTATTACCTGGGCCATCATGCTCACGACACGAGGACTTCTCTGACGATGGCGGATGATAGTATCGCAGTTGTCGACTTAGAACTGTGCCAACCCGACCGGTGCAACTACGAGTGTGCGAACTTCTGTCCGCCCAATCGAACCGGAAAGGAGTGTATCACAACCCGTGAGGAGCGCTACGACGAGGGCGAACCCCACCAAGGGAGCGCAGACCAGATCTGGATCTCGGAGGAGGTCTGTCTCGGGGAGTCGTGTGGCATCTGCGTCGAGAAGTGCCCGTTCGACGCAATTCAGATCATAAATCTCCCACAGGAACTGGACGACGACCCGGTTCACCGGTTCGGTGAGAACTCCTTCGCGCTGTACGGTCTGCCCGCCCCCGAGGAGGGCCGTGTCACCGGGATACTCGGTCCGAACGGTATCGGAAAGACCACTGCCGTCCACGTGCTCGCCGACGAACTCACACCCAATCTCGGGCAGATCGGGTCTGAACCCGGCTGGGACGGGGTGCTCGACAGCTACCGGGGGACCGCCCTCCAGGAGTACCTCGCGGCGCTGCGTGCCGGTGACGTGACCGTTGCGCGCAAGCCACAGTACGTCGACCGCATCCCGGACCAGTTTGACGGAAAGACCCGCGAACTGCTCGCCCGCACCGACGAGCGTGGGGCACTCGACTCGCTTGTCGAGCGACTCGACATCGGTCCCGTCGTGGACCAGCCGATAGACACCCTCTCGGGCGGCGAACTCCAGCGGGTCGCACTCGCCGCCGCACTCGCCCGTGACGCCGACTTCTACTTTCTCGACGAGATCACACCGTATCTGGACATCAGCCAGCGGATGACCGCAGCCAGACTCGTCCGCGAACTCGCCGAGGATGAGGGTCGCTCGATGCTCGTCGTCGAGCACGACCTCGCTATCCTCGACCTACTCGCCGACGCGATTCACATCGGCTACGGTGAACCCGGCGCGTTCGGTGTCATCACACCACCGAAGTCGGTGAAATCCGGCATCAACGAGTATCTCTCGGGCTATCTCGAGAACGAGAACATGCGTGTCCGTCAGTCGGCTATCGAGTTCGAGGAACACGCCCCTCGTCCCGGGTCGGCCGGTTCCGTCGTCGCGGAGTACCCCGACCTGAAAAAGAGCTACGGTGACGGCGAGTTCTCGCTGTCGGTAACGGCCGGCGAGATACGCGAGAGCGAGGTGCTGGGTGTGGTGGGCCCGAACGGTATCGGCAAGTCCACGTTCGCGAAACTGCTCGCCGGTCGTCTCGAACCCGACACCGGCGAGGTCGACGACACCCTCGATATCTCGTACAAACCGCAGTACATCGAGATCGACCAGCCGATGCGCGTAGACACGTTCCTCTCGTCGATCACCGACGACTTTGGCTCGTCGTACTGGAACACGGAGATCGCACAGCCGCTCCAGTTGGAGTCGGTGATGGAGCAGACGTTGACCGACCTCTCCGGCGGCGAGCGTCAGCGAGTCGCGATCGCTGCGTGTCTCTCCGACGACGCCGACCTGTACCTGCTCGACGAGCCATCCGCTCACCTCGATGTCGAACAGCGGGTCCGGGCGACCAGCGCCATCCGTCGATACGCCGAGAACAACGACGCCACGGCGATGGTTATCGACCACGACATCTACATGATCGACCTGCTCGCGGACCGTCTGCTCGTGTTCGACGGCGAACCCGCCGAGCACGGCCGCGCCGCGCCGCCACAGGGGATGCGCGAGGGTATGAACAGCTTCCTCTCGAATCTCGATATCACGTTCCGCCGCGACGAGCGCACCTCCCGCCCGCGCATCAACAAACCCGGCAGCCAACTCGACCGCGAACAGAAATCCGCCGGGGAGTACTACTACGCCCCCTGACCACCCCCAGCGGGGACGGACCGGTTGTGGACCCCGGGAGACAGTATCGACCTGGGGTCAGGACACCGGGGACAGCATTCCCTGCTCTGTACCCACAGTTCCTGCTCACCCGCGCTCGGTCCAGCCGCGGTACGGAGATTTATGTCTCGACGCCGCCAACACTCGACGATGATAACCCTGAGCTCGGACTTCGGCTGGCCGTACCCCGCCGCGATGAAGGGGGTCATCCTCCAGCAGACGGACGCCCGTCTCGTGGACATCACCCACGAGTTCCCCCGGCAGGATGTCGAGGCGAGCGCGTTCTGGCTCCGGGAGGTGCTGCCGTACTTCCCGCCGGCGGTCCACCTGGTCGTGGTCGACCCCGGTGTCGGAACCGACCGGGCCGCTGTTGTCGTCCGTGCCGGCGAACACGTGCTCGTCGGACCCGACAACGGTGTGCTCCTCCCGGTCGCCCGCGAACTCGCCCGGCAGGCCGGACAGACCGGACAGGGATCTACACCTGCCCCCGAACGCGGTGACGAGTCCGGAATCGAGGTGTTCCGGGTCGCGGAGCAGTCGGGCAGTGCGGGGAGACCGACACCGGCGGACGACTGGCCGCCGGCACCCGCGAGTTCCACGTTCCACGGGCGTGACGTGTTCGCGCCGGCGGCCGCCCGGGTCCACCGACTCGGTGTCGACCGGTTCCACGAGGACCCCGGGTTCCGTCCGGTCGCATCGTTCGTGGACTGCTCCTTTCCGGCGGCGACTGTCGATTCCGACGGCGCGACGGGCGAGGTGCTCGTCGTCGACGAGTTCGGCAACGCCATCACGAACATCCCCGGCCGGGTCGCGGCCGAGCGATACGGCACCGACATCCGGGTTGACGGCGAGTCCGCCCCGGTCCGGGAGACATACGCCCGGTGTGACCCGGGTCAGCGACTCGTCACCGTCGGTAGCCACGGCAACATCGAACTCGCGGTCACCCGCGGCCGGGGGGAGGAGGCGTTCGGTGTCGACCCCGGCGACGATGTCCGTTTCTCTTGGTGACCACACACCCATAGAGCTACCGAGGTTGGTCGGTCGCCGGAGAGCGGGCGTGGCGGGTCTCCATACTGCCGGACAGAATATTTCGCGACCGGTATTCGCAGAGAGGTCATCTGTCACAAACTGTCCCGCCCGAGTGTCCCGTAGTTGTTCACGTACGTCTGTCCGACAGTAT
>KE356579.1:2001991-2003260 GCA_000416085.1 halophilic archaeon J07HX64
GACATATCGTAGAACTCGTTCGCAACGAGCACGACCGGCTGTCCGGCGTCTTTCACCAGGTCCGTCGTCGCCCGGGCACCGCCGCGGTCCACGTTGCCGTGGATGTTGTCTGCCTCGTCCATGACGAGGAGTCGCCGGCCCGACCCGCCGGCGGCCAGTGTCCCGCTCTTTGCGGCCTCACCCGCAACCTGTTTGATGACGTCTTTCGTGCGCGAGTCCGAGGCGTTGAACTCGATTGCTGGCCAGCCCCGGTCGGCCGCCAGCGCGTGCGCCGCCGAGGTCTTTCCTACCCCCGGTGGACCGTGCAAAACGACCGCCTCGTGATGGTCCTGCCAGGTGTCCGCCCACTCGCGCAACTCGTCACGAGCTGTGTTGTTACCCCGCAGCTCCGAGAGCGTCGATGGCCGGTACTTCTCTGTCCAATCAGTCATTATGGAGTGTTGGGGTGAGCCGTGTTTAGCTTCTGTGGTGCGGGTCGCCGGCGAGAGTCACTGGGTGTGTCGACCGACTGGTATCCCAGGACGTAGCCGTCTGCGTCGCCCCGGATGACGGCGTCCCCGGCCGCGAGATTCGGGTTCGGTTACTCCTCGTGAACGCTGCTCGACCGGACTCAGATACTGGGACCTGTCGGCACCGGCGAGACAACAACTGTCGCAAGTCACTCTTTTCGAACCGACTCGGTCCGTTCGGTCGGTCCACACTACATCTCTCGTCACCTGCCCCCGTGCTCGTCGGGCATCTGGTCGGCTGCCGCGAGCGGATGGCTCCGGCCGGGTCATCCACCACGTCTCGCCACCACAGTCTATACTGAGACGATTTCGGAGTTACGTGGGACGGAGAAGGGGTGCGAGCGGGTCAGTTTATTTTCCGTTCCTGTTCGACCCAGTGCTCCTCCCGGAGCGCGTTCTTGTCCATCTTGCCGTACGGGGTTTTCGGAATCTCGTCGACGAACTCGACGTGTTTGGGTCGTTTGTACGCCCCGAGACGGTCGTCGGCAAAGTCGAACACCGCCTCGCGGGAGACGGCGTTCTCGCTCCGACGGACACAGACTGCGGTGACGGCCTCACCCCAGTCGTCGTCGGGAACCCCGATGACAGCTACCTCCTGAATCGCGTCGTGCTCGTCGAGTGCCTCCTCAACCTCGGTCGAGTAGACGTTCATACCGCCGGTGATTATCAGATCACTGGCCCGATCGAGCAGATAGAGGTACCCATCCTCGTCTACCTGGCCGATATCGCCCGTGTGCACCCAGCCGTCCGTAACAGTCTC
>KE356579.1:2003310-2014704 GCA_000416085.1 halophilic archaeon J07HX64
CGTGCTCTGACCCCCGGTTCTTGTTTCCGGGGCCTCTACCAGCAGACGAACACGATAACCAGTCTTAAACCGCCACACGCACTCTCTATAAGTATGCAATCACGGGACCTGTCGGCACACACACCGTACCGAGCAGGGGAGGGAATCGAGGAGGTGGCCCGCGAACTGGGGGTCGACCCTGACAGTCTGATCAAACTCTCCTCGAACGAGAACCCGCTCGGTCCGAGTCCCGCCGCTGTCGAGGCAGTTCACGAGGCGGTCGAGGAGATACACACCTATCCGAAGACGGCCCACACAGACCTGATGGCCGCCGTCGCGGCGGAGTGGAATCTCGAACCCCGTCAGGTGTGGCTCTCCCCCGGCGGCGACGGCTTTCTCGACTACCTGGGTCGTGCGATGCTCGACCCCGGCGACCGGGTGCTCGTCCCCGACCCGGCGTTTGCTTACTACCAGATGAGTGCCCGCTATCACGGCGGCGAGGTCGACCGGTACAGTCTCGACAGAGAGACGAATTTCACACAGACCCCCGAGACACTGCTCTCCGAGTACGACGGCCATCGTATTGTCTACGTCACGAGCCCGCACAACCCGACCGGGTCGGAGATGTCTCTCGCGGATATCGAGCGGGTCGCGGCCGCCACCGACGACGAGACGGTAGTCCTGGTCGACGAGGCGTACGGCGATTTCACGGCGACCCCCTCGGCGCGACAGCTCTTCGACGAGCGCGACGACATCTGCGTGCTGCGGACGTTCTCAAAGAGCCACGGTCTGGCGGGGTTGCGGGTCGGGTACGGGCTCGTGCCCGACACCTGGGCCGACGCCTACGACCGCATCAACACCCCGTTCGCGGTGAACAAGCTCGCCTGCCGGGCCGGGTTGGCCGCGCTGGAGGACCACGAACACCTCGACCGGACCGTCGAGACGGCCCGCTGGGCCCGCGAGTACATGCACGAACACCTCGACGCGCCGACCTGGGAGAGCGGCGGGAACTTCGTGCTCGCGGCGGTCGGCGACGGCGAGGCGGTCGCGGCGGCCACCCAGCGAAAGGGGGTCATCATCCGGGACTGCAGCAGTTTCGGACTGTCCGACTGCGTCCGGGTCACCTGTGGCACCCGCGAGACGACGCCGCTGGCCGTCGAGCGAATAAACGAGGTGTTGGCGGGGTGAGCCGATGCGGGTGGCAGTGACCGGCACACCCGGCACGGGAAAGACGACGGCGGTGACACTCGCCGAAACCCCGCTGTCGACCATCCACCTCAACAGCGTCGTCCGCGAACAGGGTCTCACCACCGGTCACGACGAACAGCGGGACTCGGCAATCGCCGATATCGAGGCTGTGGTGTCGCACCTCGACGGTCGTGACGACATCCTCGTCGAGTCACACCTCGCCCACCACGTGCCAGCAGACCGGGTTATCGTGCTCCGGTGTCACCCGGCAACGCTGGAGCGCCGGCTCGAGGCGCGCGGCGAACCCGCCTCGACAGCCGCGGAGAACGCCGAGAGCGAGGCGCTGGACCTCGTGCTCTCGGCGGCAGTCGAGCGACACGGTTCGGAGCGTGTCTACGAGGTGGACACGACCGACCGGGAGCCAAGCGCGGTTGCCGCCGACATCGAGGCGGTCGTCGCGGGTGAGCGCGACCCGACAGCAGGGACAGTTTCCTTTCTCGAGTACCTATGACACTCGACGGGCTCCGGCCGCTGGCCGACAGGATGATCACACCGGTCGTCGCGGGGTCGAAACGCGCCGGTCTCACCCCGGATCTCGTGAGTGTCCTCGCGTTACTCGCGGCAGTCGGCGCGGCCGGGAGTTTCACACTCGCCGGCGAAACCCGGCTCGCGTACCTGCTGGGGGCTGTCCTCGTCGGCTGCAACGGGGTGCTCGACCTTCTGGACGGCGCGCTGGCGCGCGAACTCGACACCTCCTCGCAGGCCGGTGACCTGCTCGACCACGTGCTCGACCGGTACGCCGATATCGCCGTCGTGCTGGGGCTGGCCGCAGGTGTCGACCGGTTCGCGCTCGGATTCGCGGCCGTCACCGGTGTGTTGATGACCTCGTATCTCGGGACACAGACGCAGGCAGTCGGGCTCGACCGTGTGTACGGCGGTCTGCTCGGCCGGGCTGACCGGCTCGTACTCGTCGGTGTGATCGCAACCGTTGCCGCGTTCGTCGGCACGACACTCCAGGGACTGTCCCTCGTTGGCTGGCTGCTCGTTGTCTTCGCCGTGGTCGGTCACCTGACCGCACTCCAGCGGTTCTACCACGCCCATCGGGCGCTCGGCTGAACCGGTTCGTTCCCCGGGCGACGGAGACGCTCGCAGCAAGCAGAACGCGACGTGGCGACAGTTTGCTACCACGAGAGGGTGACATGCATAGCACACACATCGTGCAGGTGGAGGCAGCCGGGATATCAAGAGATGTGCATCATGTGGCGTGGAGACATCAGAGTATCTGGGTGCGGAAACACCCCTGTTTGGCGTGTGGAGTCGAGACGGATGGGGGTGTGAACGCGTCGATGAAGATGGTGTAACGCGGCTTTGCCGAACTCGGAATGACCCGGGGACACGCCTGTGGAGACTGTGACCGCTACGGACAGGACTCAATCTGAGTCTGTGTCTGCGGGCCACGCTGTCGAGACAGGAAACTGGCACTCGTGGAAGCGAGGTTCCCCGTGTCGCCGTGCGTGGAGTAACATTCAAACGGCGGGCTCACAAACGTTCGGTATGGTTCAGTGTGAAATGTGCGGGACAGAAACAGCGGACCCGAGTCGCATCAAGGTCGAGGGTGCGGAGCTCAATGTTTGTGACGCGTGTACCGATTTCGGGACCGAACTGCAGACAGAGGAGGAGTCGTCCTCGACATCGACGAAGTACTCGACATCGAGCAGTTCGAGTTCGTCGAGTTCGTCGGGTTCGAGCGGCTCACGCTCGACCAGCACGACAACGACCAGCAGCGGGGGTGGCGGACGCAGCACCGACATCTACGAGGATGTCGACGAACTCGCCCAGGATTTCGACGAGCGGATACGGACCGCCCGCGAGCGCGCCAACCTGACCCAGGACGAACTTGCCCGCGAACTCAACGAGAAGGCGAGCCTCATCCGCAAACTCGAGCTTGGTGAGACACTGCCGACAGACGACCTCCAGCGCAAGTTGGAGGGGCACTTCGACATCGACCTCTCGGCCGGCGGCGACGTCGATACCGATGGATGGGAAGGTGACAGCTCCACCGGTGGGTACACGCTCGGTGACATGGTCGAGCGAAAGGATTGAGCCCACGGCCTGGCAGGACCTGACACCGTTCGACCTGACGCGTTTTTTGTAGTGTCGCGACAGAACCCGACCGCACTCCGATCTGACCCGACTTTTTCTTCGTGGAGTCGTACCGAGTGAGGCTGTCGAACCGAAAGAGAATTACTCTGTGCGAGCACAATCCAGAGCATGGTCGAGAATGTCATCTGGCCGGCGTATCTCGATGTGAATCTGACACGCTCAGAGGGGCGACGCGTGCCAGCAGAGCTCGCTGTCGAGGAGCCAACCGTCGAGGAGATCGCCAAGGCGGTCAAGCAGGTTGGCTACGATGTCGCCGTCGAACGGGGGAAGACCTACCCGCGCGAACACGAACCCCGCGGCCAGGTTCTGGTGCGCGACGCCGACGACGCCAGCAAGAGTGACCTCCTGCAGGCGACGGCCGCGTATCTCGGCGCGATCCGGGCGTGAGACGGGCCGGTACCGTCGTCGGCGTCACACAGGGGGTTGCTGTCGTTCGGAGCACGGACGAGGAGTTCCCCGATGTCGGGGCCGAACTCGTCGACGAGCGACTCGACGCCGTTGGCGCGGTCGTGGACGTGTTCGGTCCCACCGGACAGCCATACCTCGCCGTATCCCCGCCCTCCGACCGGGCGGTCACCAGACTCGTCGGTGAGGTCGTGTACGCCCGGTGACCGCGTGGACACGGTCGGAACAAGGGCGATCGGCGCCACGGATCAGAGAACAGACCAGTCCGGTCGACTCACACAATCGGGCTACTCTGTAGAGTGAGCGCAGATGACTCCACAGCCATCGGTCCTCTCGAACTGTCACGAGACCAGATATTTCTGTGCTCATATCGGTTTTATCAATCTGTTCGAGCGCGGCAGACAGCGCGAGGAACTGCTCTTTGAGGGTATCAAACGACTCGGCGGTGAACCCTCCGGTGGTGTCGCCGGGTGCTTCGGGCGCGGCCACGGGCGAGCCGTGGGTTTCCTCGCGGTCGAACGCTCTCGACGTGTCCTCGGAGGCCGTCAGCCGGGAGAACAGTCCGTCGGAGGGGGCTGTACTGACGGTCGAGAATCCACAGACAGGGCTCGTATTAGCTCTCGGCGCCGTCGACGGAGATCCGGTCCACAGTTTGCTGGAGAGTAACACCGGTTTCGGCGGTCCGGCGACCGGTATCGAGTAGTTCACACCGCACGTCTATCGCCACACAAACTGGGGTCGTCTCATCAGTCGTCGTCGCGCTTTCGCTTGACCGGGAACACAACGGCCTGCACGATGTCGCCCTCCTCGATGTCGAGGGTTTCCCGCTCCGCGTCAGGAATGCTGATGCGGCCACCGCTCTGGACACGGGTCTTGAACGTCGCCGTCTGACTCATCGCACCGAGCTGGTTCATGTCCATTCCCGCACCGGAGCCGCTCCCGGCCCCGAGTATCCGTCTGAACAGGTCCTGTTGGGTTTCGACTGCTTGCTCGCTCGTCTCGGCAAACAGTTTGAACACGTCCGGCGGTCCCGTCGGCCGGTCGTCGTCGTCTGACATCTGTCGATTTTGTATACTCTCCACCCGTCTATAAAAGTTGTGAGACTCTGCCATCCGCGACCAGCCGTTGATACGCGGCGGGGCCCGCTCCCCTGATTCAGCAAGAGAATCCCGTCGTCGGACCCCGTTCGACTACCTGAGAGGGTCGGTCCCTCCGCCGACGGCAGTCCCCGCTGTCTGAGACTGAGTCACATCCTGTTCACGCCGGGAAGGATGTCGTCAGCCTCACTGTCTCGTCAAGATCCAGCTGCCGGCGTGTATCCGGTCCACTGTACAGTCCACCGTTCCGATTTGGGGTAGTTTTCGATGATACATCATCAGAAACGGGGACACTGTCGAACGACTGGGCCACGTCCGTCACCTCCGTCCGGATTCGACTCGGACGGTGTGATAGCCGACTCATCACGGGTTGCTACCGTCTGTTCATCTGTTATTATCCCGTCTGTGCTCGGTCACACCACCCACCCCTGTCGGTTCTCGTCACGCGGTGACCGGGATACCGCTGTCGGCTCCACCTCAATCACTCCGATTCGGTCAGTTGCACAGTAACTATCGAGAGCTAATTCGAGAGATCCGTTCGTCCCGGTGTGAATCCGATAGAGACCGACGGACGGCGATTCCTGCAACTCCGCGGGTCGGTGTGGCCCTCGTCGCTGCTGGCTGTCTCGATGGACTGAGCGGCGGAGACGACAGCAGTGTGTCCCCGCACGCCGACACCCTCGTGTCGGAGGAGAGTGTATTCTTTGTGTCGTGCGTCGTCTGGGAGGCAGGGCAAACCGGTGACGACGGTGACATCGGCGGGGGGACAACGGGAACGGCGAGGACAGCGGTGAGGGGGCGCCTGACCGTCCATGCCCCCGAGGGGGACTTCGGGGACACCGGACGGCGGTGAAAACAACCATCAAGACGGCGGGACAGTCAGCCCGGGAACAGGCAACGAGACGGTGGGGGTCGTCGGGGAACTAAGCACGACACCGCTGGGTTCGAGCGGGGCGACAAGGAAACAGCGGGCATAGAGATGGGACTCACCGTCAAATCGGAGATCGGGAGTAACCTGCACGAGACGACCCGGTCGGCGTTCGGAACCGGGGACACTGCCTTCGAGTTCGACGGCGACTGTGTCGCTATCTCGGGAACGTTCACACCCGATTGGGCGGCGGAGAGCCAACGGGTCGACGGGTCGACCGGCGGGTAGTTACTCCTCGACGACCTCGATACCGCGGTTGTTGATCGCCGCGGCGTCGAGTCCGACCTCCTCGAGGAACTTCTTGTACTCGCGTTCGCAGGACTCGGCGTCCTTCTGGCGCTCGGAGGCGTGGTCACAGAGCGCAATCAGGTCGTCGAACATCTCGTTCGTGGCGACAATCCAGTGGTTCACGAGATCCGAGAGGCGACGGATAGGCGAGGTAAAGTGACCGTAGATCTCGAAGTTCAGCGCGTGGTGACCCCCAAAGGGGTCGTGCATGTACTTTGCACGGGGCATCACCTTCATAACGGCCCACTGAATCTGGTCGAGTTGTCGCTCTGGGGCCGCCTCCAGCGTGGCGTTGACCGCCTTTCGTGGCTCACTCCACTTGTCGCCCGGAACGGAGACACCGTTCAGGTCCTGTATCTCTCGCAGGGCCTCGCTCCACTCGTCGGGCGAGGGTTGTGGGTGTACACGGTACATCGCCTCGGTCCGTCGACTCCACATCAGTTCGTGGGTGACAGCCTTGTTTGCCTTCAGCATACACTCCTCGATGATGGTGTGGGCGCGGTCGCGGCTCGGATTGAGTACGAGCGAGCCGTCGGCCTTTCGCTGTTCGTGCATCTCATCTGCGAGCTCCCAGATCAGACGGTTCTTGCCGCCGAGGTCGACCTCCTCGAGAAGCCCTGGCTCCTCGAGGAACTCAGCGGCGGCCCCGGGGTCGTCGAGGATATCCTCACACTCCGTGTAGGTCAGGCGGGCGTCGCTCCGGATGACCGACTTGTAGATGTCTATCTCGTCGTAACCCAGGTCGTCCTTGTCGAGGTGCATCTCGACGGTGTGTGCCAGCCGGTCCTCGTGGGGAACGAGCGAGCAGACCGTCTCGGCAAGGATCGGCGGGAGCATGTGGACGGTGTGACCGGGCAGATAGACCGTGTTGCCCCGGTCACGGGCCTCCGACCACATCGCCGTGTCCGGGTGGACGTAGTGGCTCACGTCCGCGATGTGGACCCACAGGACGTAGCTGTCCTCGCGCTCCTCGACGGACACTGCGTCGTCGAAGTCCTGTGCGTCGATCGGGTCTGTTGTCCAGGTGGTCAGGTCGCGCAGGTCGGTCCGGCTGTCGAGCTCGGCCTGGATCTCCGCTGTGACACCCTCGGTTCGCTGCTCTGCCTCCTCGAGCACCTCCGGTGGAAACTCGTAGGGGATCTCGAACTTCTCGAACAGTTCCTCGCGCTTGTTCTCGAGGTGCCGGGCGAGCTCCTCGTCGATCTCGACGGGACCCTGTCCCTCCGGCGTCCCTGCCTGTGCCTGGTCTGTATTACTCATAACTCCACGTACGACCGACCGGTAGTTAGTCGTGTCGGCCTGTCGGGACCCGCTACGCTCTGTCCAGTGTCGTCTGTCGACGACTCAGCCGTCGGTCGGCACGACAGCCGAGTGTGAATCACCCCGGGTGGTGGGGCGGCGTAGCTGTTACTCACACGATCACGGACGGGTAGCTCACGGTAGACCCCTGGGTAGTGGCGTGGCTGTCACCGCTCGTCGGTTTCGATGACGATCCGGTCACGGTCGAGCGCGAGCCGGAATGTCGGGACGACACGTCGGACCCGGTTCACGAGCCCGCGGTCGACGAGCGCGTGCAGTGACGACCGCACCGCGTCGATCTCCGGGTCTCTGCCTGCCTCCTGGACGCTGTGGAGGGTGGCGACGACGCTCTGTGGCTCCTCGTCGGGCCCGGGCAGTGCCGCGAGCACCTGCCTGTCGAGCTCTGTTCCACTCACAGTGCGGGTACCCCCCTCCTCACCCTCACCCACGAGTGCCTCCCCTTCCGGGGTCGCACAGATAAGGCTGTTCGTGTTGCGGTAGTAGTACGCCTCCAGCTCCGATTCGAGGTACTGGTGAACTTCGCTGCCGCTGTTGAGCCCCCACTGGTCCTGCAGTGTGGCGTTTTTCGTCGGCTGCAGCTCGACGATATCGGCCAGTCGCTCACGCGCCTCCTCCGGAAGTGTCATCGCTTACTGTTACTCGGAGCGTGGTAATCGGCGTTGTGGATTCCGGCCACCGGCTGTGACCGACACGAGCCGGCTCCGATCGCACGACGGTCACTCTGTCTGTCCGGAATCTGATTGTGACCGCCGCGGGTAGACCGCTGCCATCGGATGGCCTACCACCGACTCCAAGGACCCCTCTCCCAATAGCAATCCACATTAACCCGGGACACAAGAGTACAGATATGAGTACGTCTCACGTTATCGTCGGCGACGGGATTGCGGGCAGTTCCGCCGCCGAGACGCTCAGAGAGGCCGACCCCGACGCGAACATTACGGTCATCACCGACGAGGGTGAGGCACTCTACAACCGCATCCTCATAAAGGAGTTCGCAAAGGGAAAGCTTCCGGAGGCTCCCATCTCCATCCACGAGCCGGAGTGGTACGTCGAGCGGGACATCGACCTCCGGTTGAATACACTCGTCACGGAGGTAAACGCCGAGGCAAACGAGCTCTACACCCACACCGGGGACACCTACGAGTACGACAAACTGCTGATCGCCACGGGGGGCACGCCAACACAACTCCCCGTCGAGAACAGTGACGCCGATGGTGTCCACCACTTCTGGACGTTCCAGGACGCGCGTGCCATCCGCGAGCACGCCGACCGGTGTGACACCGGTATCATCGTCGGGGCGGGACTGCTGGGTATCGACCTCGCGGCAGTGTGCGCCGCACAGGAACTCGACGCACACTACCTGATGCGCGGCAACCGCTGGTGGCGGTACGCGCTCTCGCTCGAGGGTGCGGAGATAATCCATGACGCGCTCGAGGAGAAGGGTGTGAAAACGGTGTTCGACTCCGGTGTCGACCACTTCGAGGTAGACGACGATGGTCGCGTCAAGGCAGCTGTCGACCCGAACAACGAGCGCTTCGAGGGTGAGTTCTGTGGTGTCGCAATCGGTCTGGACTATAACACGGCGTGGCTCGACAGCACCGGTGTCAGGTGTGATAACGGTGTTTTTGTCGACGAACACATGCGGACGGACGTCGAGGATATCTACGCTGCGGGCGATATCACACAGTACTACGACACCCTCGTCGGTGCGCGCGCACAGAACGGCGCCTGGGGGTCTGCAAAGGAGCAGGGCGCAGTCGCTGCGAGGAATATGGTCGCCGACGCACCCGAGGAGGAGTTCCGCTGGGTCTCCTCGTACTCCATCACCCACTTCGAGTTTCCCTTTCTTTCCTTTGGTCACCCAACCCGTGGTGACGAGGAGGCCGAGCGCAGGTACGGCGAGCAGGAGTGGCGTCGACTCGCCTTCGAGGACGGTCGACTCGTCGGTGGCGTCCTCATCGGTGACCTCTCCCAGCAGTCCGCGTACAAACAGATCATGCGCGAGGAGCGCATCGTCGCCGACCAGAAGGAGGCGCTCCTCCGCGAGGACGTCGACCCGGACGAACTCGAGGTTCCACAACGGGCCTGAGGACCGTCCCAGACGGTCGGACTCTACTCCGTCCTGACTGTCCGAGAACCGGGAAACGAGCTGTCTACCAACTGTGACCCCGGGTACGATGCCGGAGTCTCTCGAATCCTCTCCGAGAACCCCCACGAACTAATGACGTGACGGAGACGCGAGCGACCAGCAGGTGTACGCTCGGTGGCAAATTATAAGTGACTCGCTCGGGAACAGTTTTGCATGCGGATTCAGGCAGATGGCGGCCAACCTGCTGTGGATGAACAGTTCTGCTCAAGTTGCGGTGCCGTAATAAAGAAACAAGCAGAGATCTGCCCGGAGTGTGGCGTGAACCAGTCCGAGGGTGGAAGCACAAAGGGTAGCAACAAGGACCGGACAACGGCGGGCATCTTCGCGATCCTGCTCGGTGGTTTCGGTGTACACAAGTTCTATCTAAACGAAACCGGAATGGGGGTTCTGTATCTTTGTTTCTTCTGGACGTTTATTCCGGCTATCGCCGGTTTCATCGAGGGGATACTCTACCTGACAAAGTCCGACGAGGAGTTCCAGCGGCAGTATGTAAACAACTGAGCGTGACCGGCTGATAGCCGGGCGACATACCAAAGCATCATTATATCTCCGGCTGTAAGCAGAGACTAACAGAGTTTAATTAGTCATGTCCGATACATCACCGCGACCAGACGAACAGTTCTGCAACACCTGTGGCTCTATTATAAAGGAGCAGGCCGAGATCTGCCCCGAGTGCGGTGTAAAAAACACGTCGGGGTCCGGGTCCAACGGGCCGACAATCCAGTTTTGTGAGTCCTGTGGCGAGCAGATTCGTAACGATACGGACGTATGTCCCAGTTGTGGTGTCCCGCAGGAGTCGGCACAGAGCGACGGACTGACAGGGTGGGAACTACTCCAGTACATCACCGGGTCTCTGTTTATTCTCGGCGGTATCGACGGGATTTTGACCCCCGAGGGTGGGTTCCTCGTTAGTATCTTGACCGGCATTGCGCTCATTGTTGTCGGCGTCGTGCTGCTCCCGATTGTACGCCAGCGGTTCGACCGAGAGCAGTCGCTAACGACACTCGGGACAGTGAGAGATGTCGAGGAGTACCCGGTCTCGAACGAGGCCGGAGCCTGCACTGTCTGTCAGAGCTCTGTCTCGAGTGGTGTCAGGCGTGAGTACACCGAGAAGTTCGTGCTGTTCGGCGTCGTGTTGTCCTCCGAAACCGGCGGGACGAACCTCTACTGTGACGTCTGCGCTGGAGGGGAGACAACGGAGACACACACACACACAGATATCGGCGTGAGTGACGGTGCGATGCTGGACGAGCAGGCCAGAGAGCAGTCGGTCGAAAGCGAACTCAACTCGAACAGCCGTGACGAGTAGCGAGTCCCCCCGACAGACGGGACAGTGTGAGTGGCCCGGGGTCGTTCGAGAGGCTGATACGGAGACACGAACCGTCTCAAGCCGCGTGACCCCGACGACCGGGTACGCGAAAGCAATTAGTTCGAAACGGACTGAACAGACGTGTGGACGAGACGACACGGTCCGAGCTCCGCGCTGGACTCGCGGAGACGAGACAGTATCTCCTCTCGCATCACACACCGGACCAGTACCACCGTTGTTACACACTCCGGACGCGAGGGCGGACAGTGCATCTCTGTGCCCGCTGTCTGGGTATCTACCCGGGCATCGCTATCGGGTTTGTTGTGTTCGTGTTCGGCCTGTTCGAGAGCTCACAGTTACTGCTCGTCGCGACCCTTCCGATGCCGACGCTCGTCGACTGGGCTGTGACTCATCTTCGTGATTTCGACGGCCGGAACGAGATTCGGACGACAACAGGAGTCCTTCTGGGGGTTGGTTACGGACTCGGACTCGGACATCTCATCGTTGCGCGGGAGCCGATCGTGCTCGTGGTGGGGCTGTGTTACGGGGCTCTGACCGCTCTCACCCT
>KE356579.1:2014724-2019038 GCA_000416085.1 halophilic archaeon J07HX64
ATCATCGTCGGAACCATGAACGTCCACGTGATACCCTCGGCGGCGATGTTCCCGAGCGCAACCTCGGGGTCGAAACCGGCCTGCACGACGCTGGTCGCACCGGTCAGCAGCGCCGCCCAGAGGAACATCCCCGCGGAGTGAGGCAGCGGCGTCATGAGCAACAGTGTCTCGTCGCCGTCGATCTCCAACTCCGTGATGTGGGCGTAGATGTTCATCGTCAGCCCTTCCTGTTGGTGGATGACACCCTTTGGCTGTCCCGTCGTCCCGCCCGTGTAGAAGTGCCCAGCAACGTCGTCCGGCCCAACCTCGACCTCGGGCGGTGACGGAGCGGTCCCGGCGAGCGCCTCGAACGCCAGGAACCCCTCTGGTAGTGGGCGATCGTCGGGCCGGACCCCGACGACAGTCTCCAGAGCCGGCAACGAATCACGAAACCCATCGAGTGTCTCGACAAAGTCGGCACCACAGACGACGGTCTCGGCACCCGAGTCAGAGAGCATGAACTCGAACTCCTCGGCGGTCAGCATGTCGTTGAGCGGGAGTTTCGCCCCGCCGGCCTTTATTATCGCCAGGTCCGCGACGACGTACTCCAGGCAGTTAGACATCATCAGGGCGACGCGGTCACCCGGTTCGACACCGCGCTCCACGAGCGCGCCCGCGAGGGCGTTTGCTGTCCGGTCGAGTTCGGCGTACGTCAGTGCCGTCCCGTCGACGCGGACAGCGGTCCGGTCGGCGTACTTCGTGAGCGCCTTTTCGAAGACACCTCTGAGCGTCCGTGCGCCGGCCTGGTCGGTCATCGCTGCGCACCTGTCATCGCTTGTCCGGGGCTAGTTCGTCCTGCCAGTCCTCGTAGAACGTGTCGATGTCGGGGTCGAACTTCTGGAGGATAGGGTAGCCCGCCGGGACAGCCTCGACATCCAACTGTTCGTAGCAGTTCGGGCAGAAAAACTCCCGAAGTTGGAACGTCCAATCCTCGTCGGGGCTCATCCAGGTCGTGTAGAGCTCCTCGAGTTCGTCGCTGTCCTCGCGAACACGCACGTCCGTGTGCATCTTCCAGTTCTCACCGGCGTCACAGAGCACCGCACCGCAGTCGGCCTTTACTTTTCTGCCCTCGTCGGTGCCGACAACGTAGAGATGGTCATTCAGCGGGACCAAAATCGGGTTGTCCCAGTCCACCGACGACTGGAGCACCGCACGGGTTGTTTCGAACCGCTGCTGGTCTTTCGGGTCCGGCAGGACATCGTTTCGCAGTTCCTGCCAGGAGAGCTCTCCCTCGATCAGTTTCTCAATCTGGTCGTTGTTTGTTGCCATCTGTGTTACTCCATGTCGAACTCCGCAGGCAGGTCCCAGAACTCGCGGAACTGGGCTCCCCACTCCTCGGACTGGTCGAGAACGCCACTGTACATCCAGGTAACGGGGTCGCTGACGTCACCATCCTGGATGCGCTCGCGTTCTGTCTCCCAGAACTCCGAGGCCGGTTGGCTCTCTGTCTCGCGGCGCTCGCGGATCTCTGCTTTGCTCTGCTCGGTTCCCTCCTCGTCGAGGTCGAACGTGCGCGAGGCCTCGTCGAACTCGCCGACCACGCCGTAGACACGCTCGACGACATCGGGCGTGTATATGTCCTCCTCCACGTCGGCAACAACCCGCTCGACGGACCGCTCCAGCGGGTCCCCGTAGCCGGGGCCTCCGCCCATGTGATAGTAGACGAGGTCACCCTCGTCGAAGGTTGTCGGGAAGTACAGCCCTCGCTCGGTCCGGACAATATCGCCGTCGATGTTCTCGTCCAGGTCCTCCGGCAGTCTGTCGCCGGTCGGGTACTGCTCGCGGTCGTCGAAACGGTCGTGAAGATCGGTTTCGTGTGCCCGAACCGAGTAGTTCGTCGCCTGCGGGTAGCCGCCGTGGAGACCCGAGGTGGAGAAGCTGACCCCCGGTCGGACGTGTTTCGAGAGCGAGACGTCTGAGGCGCCGGCAACGACACGGAGTGCGCCCCAGCCGGCACCGCCACGGTACTTTCCGTGACCGGCGGTGTTGGGCTTGAGTTCGCGGCCGAGATACGGCAAGCCCCACTCGACTATCTCCCACTCCTCGATGTCACCCATGTCCGCCTCGGGGTTCCACATGGCGTACCCGTGGTCGAGACCGTCCCTGACCGCCGACGCGCCGAGTCCCTGACAGGAGAGATCGAACGGGCCGACCGGGAAGTACTCCTCGGTCGCGTCGAACTGTCCGCCGCCCTGGAGTGTGTCGCCGGTCTCGCTGTAGCCGGTCACCACCTCCTCGCGGAAACCGCGGGCAAAGAAGCCCCGCGACAGGTTCTTCCAGACGGCGTTGTAGCTGGGCATGATAGAGCCCCAGGAGGTGTGATACGAGCGACTCGGGTCCTGTGGGTTGACGACCGACCCCTCGGGGAAGTTCGTGTCGACCGCGAAGTACGAGCCGTCGTTTACCTTGCCGTCGTGGAGCAGACACTGGGTGAGCGACACCCAGAGCCCGCCCTGCATCGACCCTGCCGCGCTGTTGTACGGGTGTGGGCCGGGCGGACTTGCCCCCTCCATGTCGACCGAGAGGCTCCCGTCCGCAAACACCTCCATCTCGACCGGGAGGTGGTTCAGCATGTTCTGCTGTGAGGTCGGCTTCCAACCGGCCTCCTCGAACGGCACCGGCATGAAGCTAGCATCCCGGTACGTGCCGGGGAACAGCCGCTCTTTCACCCGTTCCTCCAGTGTGATGCGTCCCTCCTCGATTGCCTCGCGGGAGAACTGTTTGAACTGCTCGACGCCGACGTCGTCTATCATGTCCTCGACCGCCGTCCGGAGCATGTGACAGCCCGACAGCCGACACTTCTCGTCGAGGTCCCAGTACATCGGCGTCCGAACGGCCCGCTGTGCGCGGTCTTTCCAGTCCTGGTATAGTTCGTCGTCGTCACCGATCTTCTCGCAGGTCGCGTACAGGCCGTCCTCGTACCGGCTCGTGCTTGCAACTTGGTCGTGACCACGGGTCATCCCGCCGATATCGACCTCGTGTGTGACACCGTCTGCCCACGCCACGAGCTCACCGTCGTGGAAGATGGGTACAATCGTGTGAACGTCGGTCGTGTGGACGTTCCCGAGCTCGTTGTCGTTGTTACAGAAGATATCACCAGGATTGATACCGCGCTCGTGTTCGTAGTCCTCCTCGATCATGTACTTGATCGCGAGCGACCCGGTATGTACGTGCACGATTATGCCGGTCGACGGGGCGATGCAGTCACCCTCTGGGGTGTACAGCTGGAAGGAAAGCTCGCCGATTTCACGGACGATAGGCGAGGCCGAGACGTGGAGTGCGGTCTCGCGAGCGTTGACAAGCGCCCCCCGGACCCGTGCGAACATCTGCTCGTATGTAAACGGGTCCTCGTCTTTCAGTTCGAGTGTTTCGGTTCCGTAGTAGCGGTCAGTCTCCTCTAAGAGCTCCTCGCTGGTCGCGAGCATCTCTTGGAGTGTCTGTCCGTCCCAACCGATTGGCTGGTCTGTCTCGTCGCCGGTGTCGTCTACTGTTTTGCTCATAGTTATGTTCCTCGCTGGAGGTGGTAGATACGGTGTTCGTCGAGCGGTGCTTCAAACTCCGGCGGAACGAGGATTGTCGTCGCCGGTGCCTCGATAACGGCCGGTCCCTCGATGACGTTTCCGGGCTCGATTGCGCGCATCGTCCAGATGTTGGCATCGTGCCAGTCGCCGTCGTAGTAGATCGGCCGTTCGCCCTTTGCGGCCGCCTCCGGGGGCGTTTCGCCGCGCAAGGGTTCCTCAGGAATCGACGGTTTCGGCGACGGCGCAACGCCGGTTCCGACGCCCATCGTTATCATGTAGCCCTGTTCGGGGCTCTTTGCGGCCCGCTGGAACACCTGTGCGAACTCGGTCTCGTAGATGTCGACGATGGCCTCGACATCTTCGCCGTCGAGACCACCCTCCCAGCGGTCCTGTGGTATCTGTATCTCCAGGTCGTCGAGCATCCCGGCATATTGCATCCGCAGGCCAGGGCGGAACTCGGTCTCGGTCTGGTCGATGCCGTCGCGCTCGAATGACTCGACCGTACGGTCAGCGAGCGACTCGAGTGCGTCGTTCAGCACCACCGCAACCTCGTCGGCGTTAGACATGTCCGGCTGGACCACTATGTCCAGTGACTGGTCGTACCGGTAGGAGTAATCGGCTGTCGCACAGCCAAACGCCGAGAACGCGGCTGCCCACTGCGGGATGAGTACGTCACGGAAGTCGAGGGGCTTCGAGTAACCCGCCGCGTGTAGCGGGCCGCCGCCGCCGTAGCTCATCATGTGATAGTCTCCGG
>KE356579.1:2019058-2019978 GCA_000416085.1 halophilic archaeon J07HX64
TCGACAGACACGCTACCAGTGACTCTCGACGGAGAGTGACGCACAGGACGAACAGACACTCTCGACCACTGAAGCCCTCGCCGAGCAACTCCGGACGCTCACCATCGGTCCGGAGGAAACGCTGAACCTCCGCGGTGGCGCGCGCGGCCGACCGTTCTGGCGGACGCTGCAGGAGTACGACCACGTCGGAACGGCCGCCGAACTGGACGTGCCGACGCTGCTGGTGCAGGGTGGGCGGGACTATCTCGTCACTACCGAGGACGACCTTCCAATCTGGCGCGAGGCAATCGGCGACGACCCCCAGACCGAGATTGTCGTGGTCGAGGATCTGAACCATCGGTTCCAGGCCGGGGAGGGCCCATCGCGTCCGCAGGAATGGGAGAGGCCAGACAATCCGGTCGACGAGCGCGTCGTCGACCGCGTTGCCGATTTTCTGTTGCGTGTGTGAACTGATGCTGGGAGCTGTACAGAGAGCGTGTCGTAGAATCCGTCTCGTAGCGTCTCACATCCCGGTTCGGTTGCTCGCTCGTAGGTGGTGACGGACGCATCCCGGGGAGCGGGCTACTGACTGCCCACACTGTGATAGGGACCGCATTCTTACTCTGCCGCATGGATCACAGGCCCGACAACGAATCTGGTCGCGGCCCCGAGTCGGTCGACGCCCGCGAGGCGTTCGCGCTGCTCGGCCACGAGATTCGACTGGACATTCTGCTCGCACTGGTCGAAGACTGGGCCGCAGCACACACCGAGCCGAAGTCATACGCCGAGCTGATGGACGCCGTCAGCCTCGAGGACAGCGGGAAGTTCAACTACCACCTCGACCAGCTCCGGGGTGTCTACGTCCGGGAGACCGACGGCGGGTACGTCCCGACAGCGGTCTATCGACAAATTCTCGCACACCGCCCGACCGAACAGCTCGA
>KE356579.1:2019998-2026053 GCA_000416085.1 halophilic archaeon J07HX64
CATATTGCGCTCGACGATATCGAGCACGCCCCGTGCCGTCTCGTAGGGGTCCTGGCCGAGTTTGCTCGCGACCTGTTCCTCGATCGCGGCCTTTGCTCTGCCGACGTCGATGTCGATATCACCGCCGAGAAAGTGATCAGGGTTGAGATAGCCCAGGATCGCAGTGCAGTCTGTCACCGTCGGCGTCTCCAGATCGGCGTCGGTGTTCGAGACACCCACCTCGTAGCCCGCGGAGTCCGGACCGACCTCGATCCGGTTCGACGCGCTGTCCACACGCACGTAGGAACCGGTCCCGGAGCCGATTGTGTCCATCGCAACCATCGGGATATTCACCATGAACTGCGCGAGCGACTGGTCCCACCGAGTCGGGTAGTGCCCCTCGGTGATGAGACCGACATCGAAACTGGTCCCGCCGACATCCGAGCACACCAGGTTGTCGATACCCAGCGCGTCGGCGACATACTCCCCGCCGAAGATGCCGCCGATAGGTCCCGATATCATCGTGTCTATCAGCCAGTCGTGCTCCGGTGCGACGGTCCCGCCGGCCGAGGTGAGTACCCGGAATGGTGCCTCGTTGCCCTCGTCGTTGAGTTTCTCCTCGATGTTGTGCAACTGCTCGCGAGACGGCTCAACGGCGTAGGCCTCCAGAATCAGGCTGTTGAGCCGCGGCAGTTCACCCCGTACAGGGTTCTGCTCCGAGGAGAGCCACACGGCGACGTCGGCACCCCGACGCTCGATCTCCGCCTCGGCGATCTCTCTGACCCGCTGCTCGTGCTCCGGGTCGGTGTAGGAAAACAGGAGCGAGACGCAGATGACACGTACCCCGCGGTCGAGGAGATCCGAGACCGCCTCAACTACCTCCTCCTCGTACAACGGCGCGAGTTCCTCGCCCGTGAACATCGTCCGACCTCCCACCCCACGGACGTTCTCCCGCGGGACAATCGGTTCGGGGTGTTCGTGCTCCCGACCGTGGAGCCGTCCTGCGTAGGAGAGGTCTGCCCACGACTGGATACCGCGACCGAATCGGTGGGTGTCCTCAAACCCGCGGTTCGTGATTACACCGATATTGCGGCTCCCCTCTCGTTCGAGAAGCCGATTCAGCATTGCTGTTCCCGAATAGACTGTTCCTCGTAACGTATCCGCACTTCGCGTCAGCGATGTATCCCAGTTTGACAGGGCGTCACCAAACGATGTAATAACACCCTCGGACTCGTCGTCCGGGGTAGTCTGTGCTTTCCCGACTGTGTACTCGCCACCCTGGTCCACGACGAACGTATCGGTCATCGTGCCACCAGTATCTAGTGAGAGCAACTCCGGTTCGTGTGTATTCTCTGCTGCCATATCTTGTGAGTAGTAGTCTCTTGATTATTACCGCACTCTGCTACATATTGTAATATTATACAGGCGGTATTACAGTGTTCCCGAAGTTAGGCGGTTATTATACAGGGTTTATACTGCGTTCCGCCACACCGGCCCGGAGTCACCGGCTTCTGAACATGACCCCGAGCAGCTCGTCCTGTGCCCGGCGCAGGCGCTCGCTTAGTGTCGACTGGCTGATGCCGATGGTCTCGGCCAGTTCGACCGTAGTCACCGACCTCGGAACGTCGAAATAGCCTTGTTGATGAGCTGTCTGGAGGAGTTCGAGCTGTGACGTCGGAATGTCGCTGTAGACTGCGTGCTTGAGCTTGTGATTGCCCAGCGGGAACCCCATCGTCTCGGCCCGTGCGCTGTGCAGGAGGTCGAGTGTCTGGTAGTCGGTCTTCAGCCGGTCTGCTACGCGCCGCAGGTGCGACCAGTCGCTCACCGACGCCGTCACACTCAGGTGGTCGTTGAACAGGCAGACGCGGTGGGGTATCGCACCGGTCCGGCCGACACTCGTCACGACGAACGGCTCCGGCTCCTCTACCTGGACTAACACGTAGTACGTGTTGTCGTCGAACTCAGCCGCAGAGAACCCGATAACACCGTTCACGACGGCCGAGAGTCGGTCCCGCAGTGCCGGACCGCCGAGCTCGGACGTGACGGTGAGATGCTGGTGCCAATAGTCGCTCCCGGTGTACATTGCGTTGTCGAGTTCGACGGCCTCGCTGTCGGTGGCTGCTCTGATCTCGTCCAGCTCTGTGGTCGGCTGGAGCTGAAACTCGACCCGGAGTCCGGCAGTGCTCATCGCCACCTCTGCCCTGTTTTTCCGCGCCCGTCCGCAGGTTGTGTCACTGGAACAGTACCCGTGCGCCGCAGCGCACACTGCTCGTTGCCCCGGGGTGCCACAGTCAGCCCTGTCTGATGCGCACCTGCTACGGAATGTCTCGACTCCACTCTGTTGGCGATACACGAGTACACCCTGTGCCGGATCAGACGCGTGCTGGTTGGCATGTATATGGAAGCATTTCATGAACCTAATATGTATATATGTTTCTTGCGGATCCGCTGTGTTTGACCGGAGTACAGATCAGATACCCATCGTGACAGGCCGATTGCGACAGGTGGTGGACAGACACTCTCACGGGGGCTAACGGCCACGGTCACCCACCCCCTATCTCGCGGTCGTTAGCACGTGGAGCTTGTGTTATTATCGGACGGTCCTCGTAACAGAGTGGACCACCGACCGGTGCTCTCATCGGTGTGATACGCAGCCACGAGAGCTGCCACAGTTTCTATGCCATCGTGACAGGTGCCGTGCAGTGCTGGGAGATGCGGCGCTCACGTGATAGTCGCCGCGACGGTGGACAGTGACTGAGTGCAGCTAACCCTGACAGGCAAATCGGCACGGTATTACCTCCGCCCGTGCCCGGCACGGGTTTGATCTGTGGTCCACGCGGACATCAGGCGGTGACAACTGCCCACGGCGGTGGGAGGATGCCGATGGCGGTAGCGACCACCGGGGTGAGCCAGTACGTGCCGACGAACCCCAGTGTGAGTTCACCACGGGCGGATAGGAACCCCGCGAACAGCACGAACACAACGGTGAGCATCGTCCAGATTGCCAGTGTCCGCTGTATTCCTCCGTCCATGTATTCGTGTTACTGCTCGCGATAATAGAATCCCGACACATGGTGCCCGTGGATCGACTCCGTCGGTGCCGGGCCACCCGCGACCAACGGACACTTGTCTGTCAGCGCCGACAAAGTGGTGATGGTGGTTTCACTCGGGTCGGATCTGTTCACGGGGTACCGGCGGTTCAGCCTCTACAACTCGCCGTTCGTGGCTCACGACCGTGGGTGTGCAGTCGACCTCTACCCGGACGGTAATCGTGCGCCATCGCCGGTCGCCGGCGAGGTGCTCGACAGCCGGGAGGTCAGGGCGCCGCCGAAGCCGTACGCCGCCGAACACGACTACCTCCTGCTGGTCGACACCGGCGAGTACGTCGCACGACTGCTCCACGTCGACCCCGGGGTCGAACCCGGTGACAGCGTCGCGGTCGGCGACCCACTCGGTGACCTCGTCCGGGCGGGCTTTTTTGCGCCCTGGGTTCCGAATCACATCCACCTCGGATTCCGTCCGCCGGACGCCAACCCCTACCGCGCGTCGGGGTCGCTCCCGATATCGGTCGAGGTCGACGTGCGACCGCTCCCGTGGGACGGCACCGGGACGGTCGTCGAGACCGGCGAAACCTGGGCACGACTCGACGCGCCGGCACATCCTACACCCGGCAACGGGTTCGTCGGTCTCGACGGCGGCGGAACCGTCCTCGACGGCGGGTTCCCACACTACACCGGCGGTGGACTCCTCGGTCGACCCGTCGACGCGGTGACCGGCGACGGGCACACCGACAGCGACGGGGAAACGGACAGAGACAGGTGCAACGCCACAGTCGCCGGCACGGAGGTCGGCACCGCCACAGGCCGGACGGTGACCTGGCACGACTGCACCGTCCGGGCGAACGGCCGGCCGGTCACCGGTCTCGCACTGTTCTGTGCCCGCGACAGATTCGGGGTCAAACTCGTCGGCGAGGCCGTCGACCTCTCGGCCGGCGAATCGGTGACCGTCTCTGTCGAACGGACAGAGGGGGGATCGGAGCGGTGACCGGTGTGAGCGTGGTGACCGTCTCCGTCGAGCGGACGAGGACAGGTTGGGGCCACGACACAGTCGAGATGCCGGTCAGAGTGGTGTCCCGGATGTGTGAACCCGACCGGGTGTGTGGTCGCTCCCGAGAGCGAGTGCCAGCAGATTGCGAGCGGTCTGGCGGTCGAACCACGCTCGCCGAACGGCCCTGTAGAACAGTTCTTTCAGGAACCGGACGACCTCTCGAAGGCGGCGACACCCCCCGAACGTCTCGACACGGACCAGCACCCCATCGGTCGCCTGCTCGGCCCAGGACGCCCCTGTCTGTTCGACTGCCCTCGGGATCCCGAGCCACACGGGGAGATACACGCGGACATCCCGGTCACGGAGCAGATACACCGCATCGAGTCCCAGTGTGTCGACACCACCGGCAAACGTCGTTTGATCCTGTCGCCCGCGATACCGCCATCCGGCACTGGCACCGGTGAGAGCGTCGAGCGGGTCACCAAACGAGTGGAGTACCCGGCGAAGCCGACCATCTCCACCGGCCCACTGGCTGTAGTAGACCTCGACCTGACTGCCGTCTCTGACCCGAACCGCCGCGAGCGCGCGCTCACCCACACCGCTCACCTCCTCGCTCGTCAGGGTGTGAGATCTGTCGCCCGCGAGGATATTGCCCCCGTCGCGCGACACGCTGTTCTCGTCGGTTGTTCGCCATCCAGCAGGAGCACCTGTCGTCATCGACGTGCAGGCGGGGAAACATCGTGACAGAGTGGCCCGGTCCTCGTACAAAGATGGCAGGGCGAGCAGTAGGGGAGGGTCATCAGCGGTCGGTACCGCTCCGGAGTGTATCGACGAGTTTGAGAGCTACGACGAGTGGGACGGTCACCCCGGTGAGGGTGAGCCAGCCAAACACACCTGCCACTTTGCTGTCGACTGTCCGGGGCGGTGTGACGGTCCTGTCGACGACCGAAACCGACATTTCGGTCTCGTCGTTCTCGTTCCACGGCACGATTCGGTCACGAGACAGTGAGTCGACCCGGAAAGCCTAGGCTTAAATTGCCGCCGACCGGTCTGTCTGACATGGATACCGATTACGAACTCGCAGTCGAGAACACACCGGAGACGATTCCTGCCGGCACCGCGTTGTTGCTGTTGCACCCGAGTATCAGCGAGACCGACCGCATCGACACCCAGTTTCTAAACACCGACACCGACCACATGCTCGTCGTGTCGACACGGACAACGGCCCGGGAGGTGGACCAGAAACTCGAACACTACGAGGTCGACGCCTCACGCGCGACAATTCTCGACACACTCTCCGTCGAGCGCGGGTACACACGCCGGCAGAGCGACCACATTCGATACATCTCCCGACCGGAGAACTTCGACGCTGTCGTCGACGAGACCGAACGTTTCCTCGAGGAGACCGACGGCAAACAACGGATCAGTCTCGACTCTATCACCGAGATGATCTACTACGCCGACGACGACCGGACCTACGACGCCGTCGAGCGCCTCCTTGACCTGCTCGTCGAACACGAGGCTGTCGGTCTCTTTCACTTCGCGCGCGGTGTCCACGATGACGCTGTCGTCGACGAGTTCCGCTCCCTGTTCGACGGTGTCATCGACCTCGAAAAGGACGGTTCCGTCTCCACGTCGATTAGTGGGTCCACAGACTGAACTGCCGCCCGCGGAGTGTTGTTACCTGAGTAACACCGGATACGCGGGCGCTCGGTCCGGGCTGTCTCTCCGGAGACTGGTTCAGACGGGACTGTTCTGTCCGCTATCGAAACACGGGGAACTTGGCCCGAACCACCAACAGTTAAGATGGGTCGCACTAACTATCCGGATGTATGCCGGAATGTCAGAACTGCGGTGCATTCGTCACGACTGATTATGCCCGCGTTTTCACACCAAACGGAGTCGACGCACCCAGGGTCTGTCCACAGTGCGAGGACAGATCCGTGACGGGGCAGACGTCAGACAGCGCGGTCGACCGGCGGGATAGCTCACACCTCACTCCTGTCTGAACCAGCGCGCGTGCCTCCTC
>KE356579.1:2026073-2027236 GCA_000416085.1 halophilic archaeon J07HX64
GTGGTGTAGTGGCCCATCATACGACCCTGTCACGGTCGTGACGCGGGTTCAAATCCCGCCTCGGGCGCTTTTCTGATTTCGACACGTCGCGGAGTCCCGTCTCCGCGGTCCGCCTGAAATCGGTGTCCACCAGATAGCGGATTTGAATACGAACAGTTGCACGCCCGCGCAGGCCAAAGCCGAGCAGGACCGTCTGTGAACGGACCCGACTCACAATTCAAAGTCGTTTTATATGTTAATTTTTGTTGGGATTTAGACTGATATTCGATTAGATCCGGTGCGCGTATCGAGACGTTACAGTCACGCTCTCCAGAGATAACTACCCCAGTATCATCGAATAGAGAGGAGAGACACTCTGTCGCCGGCAACAGGACCCGGTCAGAACGAGTCCCTTATCGCCACAAGATTTATTTAATCTTAAGCGCAATTCTATTCGCATGTCAGAGAAAGATACCAGCCAGGGTGTCTTTACACGGCGAGAGTTCGCGAAAGTAGCAGGATTAACAAATCTCGCGGCGGCGGCAATGGGCCCGGCCGCAGGCGGGTTCGTCGAGTTCGGTTCCGTGTCGTCGGATGAACTCACACGTGAGGACACGATAGAAGAGCCGTTCACACCGTCGAACTGGAGCACTGTCGGACCGTTCCAGTACCAGCGCCGTGACACATTCGCCGACTGGCTCACACCGGTCGGTGGTGAGCAGGTAATCAGCGAGGGGGCAATCGATCCAGAGGGCGAGCTGCTCCCATCGGCGTTCGCAGCCGGCGGCAGTGCCGAGTGGCAGGAACAGGAACTGGACGGATCGACTGTGCCGCTGGATTTCTCTAGTGCGATCGTGCCGGAGGACGGCCAGTTCATGCCACTGACCGGCGACGGACTCCTCAACAATGTCCAGGGCTGGTACGGATACGGCGGGTCGCTTCTGGCCCGTGCTTACGCGCTGTCAACGTTCGAGCGCGAGAACGCGGCCATCGCAGTGCTTGAGACAAACGCCTCGCAGATCTGGGTGAACGGCCAGACCTACAACACACCGGTCGCGGTTCCTCTACAGGAGGGCACCAATGTCGTTCTCGCGAAGAATACGATCACTCTCGGTGCAGGATCGGTTGACGTGGAGTTCCGACCACCGAGGGCCGCCGTTGAGGCGACCGCTGTTACCCGTGTC
>KE356579.1:2027256-2031184 GCA_000416085.1 halophilic archaeon J07HX64
CAGCGACTCTGAGCGACCGGTCGAGCGAGACGGCGTCGACCAGCACCGCACGGTGGCGGTCCGTCGCCTCGGCCGACCTCCGGGTTCCGAACTCGTCCCACGCTGCGAGGTCGGTCTCGCCGGTCTCGACGCGGTCGGCGATGCGCTCGCGCAGGTCGGCGTCGAACGCCTGTCCGCTCTCCTGCCAGAGTTTGAGACCGTTGTCCTCGGGCGGGTTGTGCGAGGCCGTCACGACGACACCGGCGTCGGCGTCCTCCCAGGCGATTGCTCGCGCGAGCGTCGGGGTCGCCGCCAGTCCGATGTCGACCACGTCGGTTCCAGACTCACACAGCCCCGCGGCGAGCGCGTCGACGAGGGCTGGACCGCTCTCGCGGGCGTCTCGCCCAACCACGACACAGTCTGTGTCGATGCCGAGTGCCCGTCCCACCGCGAGCGCTAGTTCTGCTGTGATGTCCACCCCCACCCGACCCCGTGCCCCGCTGGTGCCGAACATACCACAACCACCGGCGGCCGCCGGCTTTGGCCTGTCGGTCCAGATTGTTCCTGACCGTCGACAGCGCGCGGGCACTGTCAGAGGTGATGAGTGTGGCTCTCCGGGAACAGGTGTAACAGAGAGTGTCGCCCGGAACACTAACGACCGGCGTCATCCCCGGCGTCGTGCCGTGTCGGCCGGCTAACCCTCGTGCCGGGCGAGAGACGCTACGCGTCTCCAATTGCCGAGACGGCGCAGGCCGTCGAGGCGGGAGGCACTGTGCGCCTCCGAGTGCGCGGGTGACCGCGAGGCGGTCACCACGAGTCGGGCCAGGCGGGTGTGAGGAGCCGCCAGGTCAGGTGTCGCGTGCCCGGGTTCGCCGCGCGGTCATCGCGCCCATCCGGGCGAGCTCGGGCGGGGACTGGGGCACGCCCCTGGTCGTAGTGGCCAGACGGGTATCAACCTTGGCGGTGTGGCTCACTCGGTTTCGGGGGTCACCGGTTGTGTGTCTGTCTCCTCGGTGAGTCTGCGCTCGGCCGCGTCGCGGTCCTCGGGGTAGCCAACGTCGATGCGCCAGCCGTTCATCCGGATTGCGTCGATGGTCCGCCCCGAGTGGATGAGCAGGTCGACCGCGTCGCTTATCTCGTACTCGTCACGGTTCGAGGGCTGGACGAGATGACAGGCGTGGAAGATGGCCGGGGTAAACGTGTAAAACCCCGTCATCACCAGATTCGAGGGGGGGTCGTCGGGCTTCTCGACCACCTCGACTATCTCGCCGTACTGGTTCGTGTCACAGACACCGTACCGGTCTGCCTCCTCCCAGGGAACCTCCTCGACGAGAAAGGCCGCGTCGGCGCGCTGCTCGCCCTGGCGATTGAGAACGTCCTGCAGGTTGGCCTCGAAGATATTGTCACCGAGCATCATCATGAACTCCTCGTCGACGTGCTCCTCGGCGGTCAGCAGGGCGTGGGCGATCCCCTTTGGCTCGCGCTGGTGGGTGTAGGTGATCGGTACACCCCCGAACTCGTCACCGTAGTGGCTGACAATCCGTTCTTTCCTGTAGCCCACGACGACGATGAGTTCGTCGGCACCGAGTTCGACGAGGTCCTCGAAGCAGTGTGTGAGAATCGGTTTGCCTGCCACCTCGACCATACCCTTTGGCTTGTCCTCGGTCAGCGGGCGGAGACGGGTCCCCTCACCGGCGGCGATGACGACTGCCTTCATGCCACTACATCGTTGGGCACCGGCTAAAAAGATGGCTGTGAACGAAACGGTTACCCTGCTGCCCCGCGAGAGTGGGGATATGGAGCAGTACGTCCGGTGGTACGTGAAGATGGAGCTGTATTACAAGATCCTGTTCCTGGCGGCCGTGCTGGTCGGTTCGGCCGGACTGCTGTTCGGGATGGCAACAGAGAACCCCGCGTTCTTTGCACTCGGGTTGGCATGGCTGGCGGGTGGTCCCGTGACAATCTGGGTTGTCTCCCGGTTCGAACCCGAGGAGTAGGGTGACATAAACAAAGGTAGTCACTCACTTTGGCTGGTCAGACGCATCGTCCCCGGTGTCCAGACCGTCTGTGTCCGGTCTAAGTCGGCAACAACCGCGACGTGGGGGAGCGTCAGCGCGGCGATCAGCACGAGATACAGCCCGACGAGATCGGGAAGTCCGGCGGGACTGGTCGGCACGAGCAGGGCGAGTCCACCGAGCAGGGCGAGTGACGCGAGTGTCAGCGGTGTCGCATCCCGGGTGAACCGGGTCAACGCGGCGCCGGTGTGTCCATCAGCGAGCGCCGCCCGCGCGTCCGGGTCGAGTGCCATCAACCGACCGACGTGCCGGAGCGCGTGCCAGCAGGTAAAGTACAGCCCGACTGCCAGGATCGGCTCCACGAACGCGAAGAACGCGACCAACAGCCCAACCTCGCCCGCATCGAGCGCCCACCCGCGCAGGCTACCGGCCCGGAGGTAGCCGAGCGCGAGCGACCCCACGAGCAGCCCTCCGACGAGCATGGCCACCGCGAGACGGCCGGTTGTGGTGAACGCCGCGGTCAGCGGCCCGAGCGACCCACCGAACAGGCCAACCAGCGTCTCGGCGACAAACCGGTATTCGCCGGGGAACGCGACAAGCGGCACGAGCATCGGCAGTGTTCCGCGTGCGAGCGCCGTCAGGACACGCTGGGCGGGGGTTTCCAGGTGGTCGACACCGGCCACCGCGCCGAGACTGTGCACCTCACCTTGCCCCCAGTGGAGCCAGGTCAGACCGATGAACACCACGAACGCCGCCACCGGAACAACGAACCACAGCAGGGCGTACAGGCCGCCGAGTGCCGCGTACAGCAGGCCGACAGCCCCTATGTCGCGAACCGTCGCCTGGCGACCCCGGGCCCGAGCCGGGGTCAGGTGGTCGACCGCCCCGTGAGGCAATCCGAGCACTGCGACACTCGCCAGCAACGGGACAAACTGGTAGCTCCGCGGCACCGACAGACCGGGGGCGAGCACGGCACGTGCGGCGCCAACCGCTGCGACGACCCCGAGCAGCGCCCACCCCGGCAGCATCGTTAGTCGAACGAGCGACCGTCGAACCGCTGGATTCGGTGCTATCATCTGGATTCTCTTGCTCTGCTCCGACCGTCGCTCCGGGCGCGACGTGTTAAAACCGCACGCACTCGACGTGTCTACCGCGACACAACCCCCGGAAACGGTACCGATTGTCGAACAGTGAGACACCCGCGACAGTCCGACCCCGCAGGGTGTAGCTATCGCCGATGACAGCCATCACCACGGGCTATCGGTTCGATGTGCGAGAGACACCACCGCGACTGAGTGAAACGAGTGTCCAGTCTCACCCGGTGAGACAGCGAGGTCGGTCGATACTGTACACCTGTATCTGTATCCGGTTCGACTATCGTGATGTGCAAACGGTTATGTCGACCCGGTGTGCGGCGGTTGGGTGGCGATCGTGATCATAGGATACATTCCCTCACGTCAACGTTGGTGATAAGCTATATTCGGTCGCCTCTCTCTGCTCGCCACACGCGGGGTGACGTGTTTTCTGACAGGCGATAGAAAGAACGGCGCAGGTGTTGACAGTCGACGACTGCTCGCGGTGCTGGTCGTCGGGATTGCTACTGTTGGTGGGGTGGCGACCACGATGTTTCTCGGTGACAGCGGAAATACGCTGGAGAGTAACCCACAGTTCGACAGCGTTCCGGCGGGGGCCGACGGATTCGTCTACATTGATTAGAACGTGGTGAGCAACGGGCTTACTTTGAGGATGCGTAATAAGAACCGGGGGCTGGTTGGTAGTTCCTCGGCACCGGGACGGCCCGGCCGCGGATATCAGCGTGGGCACGGTTTCTCGGCACGCTGTCCGGCGAGCGGGGTTTTCGGGGACCGCTCTCGTCACCGTCGTCTGACAGCCGTCTGACGAGGAGTTTTACTTGAGGATAGACAATCCGGGGT
>KE356579.1:2031204-2034041 GCA_000416085.1 halophilic archaeon J07HX64
ACGTGTTCCGGAGCATGGTCGGGGCCGACGACGAGGAGTGGAACCAGACTGTCGTCGACGAACTGCGGCTCAACGACGAACTCTCCCGTGAGGCGTCGGACCTCTCCGGTGGGTACGCTCGCAAACTCGATCTCACGCTCGCGCTGATCAAGCAGCCGGAGTTTCTGTTTCTCGACGAGCCACTCGCGGCGCTTGACGACGTCTCGAAGGCGCAACTGCTCGAGTTTCTCGACGAGTACACCGATATGGGCAACACCGTCGTCGTCTCCTCGCACTACGTCGACGCGTTCGAGCCGTACCTCGACCACGTGACACTCATGCACGACGGTGAGGTGCTGTTCGACGAGCCGATTGCCCAGCTCGAACTCGGTGAGGCCGACTCCCTGCAGAGTCACTACGTCCAGACGGTACTCGACCGCGAGGACGCGAGCGCCTTCGAGCAGACACTCGTCGAGTGACCCGCGGTATCACGTGGGCGCGATGTCTCGACACGCTGTCCGGCGAGTGAGGGCGGCACGCTATCCGGCGAGTGAGGGCGGCACGCTATCCGGCGAGTGAGGCTGCCGGGGACCGCTCCCGTGGCGCCGTCGTCTGACGTCCGTCTGACGGGGAGTTTTATCTGACGACAGCCAACGGGGAGCATGACCAGCCTGTCCGATGTCTACGAGGGAGGGGTCAGGACTGTGGTGGACCGTCGGCGACGGCTGTTCGCGACGACAGTTTTCGCTACCGGTGTGGCGATGTGTGCGGTCGCAATCGTGTTGACCACGACCGGAGCCCGGTCGTGGGTCGGACTCGACATCGAGGGGGCACGGAGAACGGCGGGTATCCTCGCGGGACTGGGGTTGCCTGCGGCGATGGTCGGTGTGTTCACGGCGTTGCCCGCGAGCGACGAGACCCGTGCCGCGGCGGTCATCGGAACCAGCGTTTCGGTGTTCGGTGTCTTTCTGTTCGTGTACGCATACCCGGAGCGGTGGCTCACGAACGAACCCGCGCTCGCGCTGTCGACGGTCGCGGTGTACACACTCGGCGTACTCGTGACGTTCTGGTGTCTGTTCGTGGCGGTGGCAACGTTCAATAGGCGCGGCGACCCTGGCGGCACCACACGTGTGGAGGTCACCGACGAGGGAACGATAGAACTCGTCCGCCGTGGCACCGACGAGGAGTCGTCACTCACGTCGAGTGTGCGATCGGTCCCCGGACTCGGCGGGATCGGTCTCGTCGGCAGCGACCCCGCCGGTGATGTCCCCACACAGACGAGCGACGGAGGTGTGCAGGTCGCCGAACAGCGGGCGGACGAGGCTACCGGCACGGATGCCGATACCGACCCCGTCGACACTGTCTGGACGGCCGAACCCGACGGTGACTCCGGGTCCGAACCGGCATCGAATTCGAACGCTGTGGCAGGGGCCGACGGGGCGTCCGTGGGCAGTCGCGACTCACGCACCGGGTCCGAACAGCAGGGGCAGCGGTCGTCGGACCAGGCCGACACTGGTCGGGGCCGGAGGGCCGACAACGCATCGGCGCCCGAGGACGAACCGACGACCGGTGGGTGGGAGCACAGCTCCACGAACCGGGGTACCGGACCGGGCCCGACAGACGACGGCGGCCAGTCGGTCACACAGGGGGGCGGCACGGAGGTGCTCTCCGGGTCGAACGGCCAACCCGACGCCTACTGTGGCAACTGCGCGTACTTCGAGTACGTCGGGGATACCGACGACCTCGAACCGTACTGTCGCTATCACCGTGAGTCGATGGAGGATCTCGAACCCTGTGAACAGTGGACAGCGAACACGACCGACCAGTAGCGACGGTCATCACGGGGTGTCGAAGCGGGTGATTTAATATCTCTCAGCATCCTATGCCGTGATATGGAGTTCTGTGACGAGTGTGGCTCGATGATGAAAACAGACGAGGAGGGCCGCTGGGTGTGTGGGAGTTGCGGGTATCAGAAGGGCCGGGACACGGCAACCGACGAGGAGATGATCACGACGACGGCACAGGAGGAGTCAGATGTCGTCGACGTGAGCGAGACCGAGCAGGATGCCCGCCCGACGACCACGGCATACTGCCCGGAGTGTGACAACGATACCGCGTACTGGTACATGCAGCAGATCCGTGCCGCCGACGAGAGCGAAACCCGGTTTTTTGTCTGCACGGAATGTGGGCACAAGTGGCGGGAGGACGACCACTGAGTCGCTCGCTCGCCGAGCCTTTTGGAAAGGTTTAATAATGGAACCGCGGTACATAGTTTTGCCTGCCCGGGTGGTGTAGTGGCCCATCATACGACCCTGTCACGGTCGTGACGCGGGTTCAAATCCCGCCTCGGGCGCTTTTCCGATTTCGACACGTCGCGGAGTTCCATCTCCGCGTCTTACCTGAAATCGGTGTTCACCGGATAGCGGATTTGAACACGAACAGTCGCACGCCCGCGCAGGCCAAAGCCGAGCATGACCGTCTGTGAACGGGTTCAAATCCCGCCTCGGGCGCTTCTCAGATTTCGACACGTCGCGGAGTCCCGTCTCCGCGACTTATGTGAAATCGGTGTCCACTGTCCAGTCTCGGGCGTTTCTCCGATTTTTAACCTGTCGCGGAGTCCGACGAGGGAGTGAGTGGTGAGAGGGAACAACACAGAGTGCCGGATCACCGCCGAACCTCGCATGCACGCGCTCGACGGCCGCAGCCGGGGGGTCGTCAGGTCGTTTCCGGGGTCGTCGACTCCAGGTGCGTGCACGTGCTGTCCAGACACCGCTGGCCGGTCGGTGTCTCGAACAGCGGGAGTCCACAGCCACAGTTACCCTCATGAGTCCCGTCGGGGAACGCGAACCCGGTTTCAC
>KE356579.1:2034061-2036635 GCA_000416085.1 halophilic archaeon J07HX64
CCGACAGTGTCACCACTCGGTCGACCACCGACCAGTACAGCAGTTCCTCGTCAAACGCGCTCCAGAAAGATGCGGACATATACGGCCCGATCCGACAGGTGCAGTACGACCCCTACCGTATCGTCTACGGAACCGGTGGCGACGAGACACTCCAGGCGACCGCGCTCGGACTCGCGAACACGCGGTCACACCGTCTCGTCGGTCGCGCTCGCGCCCCCGCGCCTGTTATTCCGGACGAGGCCGTCGACAGTGATATTATTCAACGGTACAATCTCATTCTTGTCGGCACACCAGCAAACAACAGTGTGCTCGCCGATGTAAACGACAAGACACCGATCACCGTCGCGGACGGGCAGGTTGATGTTGGCTCTGAGTCCTACTACGGTGACCTCGGGGTCCAGTACTGCTATCCACATCCCGACGCAACGGGCAATCTGATGGCGGTCGTGAGCGGGACCTCGGCCGCCGGTCTCCGATTGAACGAACTTGTCAACATGCAGCCTACACAGACACCCTCACCGGATCTAATGGTCTTTGATGACTCGTTCCGGTATCAAGGCTACAACGGGTGTCTCGCGGCCGGTTACTTCGATGTCGACTGGAGTCTCGAGAGCGAACTCGTCGAACTGCGTGACACGAACTGAGTTGGCGTTGCACTCACTCCACAGTGCACGTGCTGTCCAGACACCGCTGGCCGGTCGGTGTCTCGAACAGCGGGAGTCCACAGCCACAGTTACCCTCGTGGGTCCCGTCGGGGAACGCGAACCCGGTTTCACAGTCGGGGTACTCCTCACAACCGAGCAACAGTCCGCCCCGACGGAGGACACGCAGGTCGCCGCCACACTCCGGGCAGGACCACTCGCGGTCGAACGCCGCCCGCACCCGTTCATCAAGTGACTCACAGCCGCGGTCGAGACAGACGACGAACGACGCGCCGCGCTCGACGCGGATCCGTGGCAGTCCGCAGTCCACGCAGGTCTCCTCCAGCACCGTCGCGTTCCGTGGCAGCGAGTAGCTCTCACAGGACGGACAGGAGACGCTTCCGCCGCTTCGGACCAGCGTCGACCCACAGTCCGGACACTCTCCGACCGGGATACCCGCGTCACTTGTCGGGTATCGGTCCCGGACATGGGTGTCGTGGACCTCGACCTCGAGATGCTGGTCACCGTCGCGGGCCGCGACTGTCCCGTCGGTGACCGTCACCGATTCCGGCCGGGTCAGCCACGCCACCGGCTGGTAGCCCGCGGCGTCGTGGACCAGCACCGTGTTGTCGGGCTTTACCATTACCAGCACGTCGCCGTGCTGGTGCTCGTCGCGTGCTCCCTCGAACGTCGTCGTACACCTTCCCACGATGACCGTACACTCGGACATACGACCTCTGGTCGCGCCCTCCGGTATAACTGTACGGGCACCGGTGGACGAAACACGGACAGTTTTGTGACTGGAGAAACTGTCAGATACATGGTTTCGACAGTTCCCGCCGAGGCGCTGTACGACGTTTCGAGACTGTCAGATATCGCGATATCGCCCGACGGCACGCGGGTCGCGTTCGTCGTCGCGGAGCGGGACGGCGAGGAGGAGAGCGACCGTTCGTCGCTGTTCGTGGCACCGACCGACGGTTCCCGGACGCCCCACCGGCTGGCGCGGGCCTCCGACGCATCACAGCCGGTCTGGAGCCCCGACGGCGACAGACTCGGCTTCGTGGCCGCCCGCGAACAGGACATCGGCCGCGCCATCGGACGACCCCCTGGAAGCGACGCAAACAACGAAGACGAGAGCGACCTAAACGACTCAGGCGGGGGTGGAGACGACGAGCCGAAGCCACAGCTGTGGGTGTTCGACCTCGAACGGGGCGGAGACGCGATACAGGTCACCGACCGTGAGGAAGGTATCCGTGAGTTCGATTGGGGACCGGACGGGGAACGGGCGGTCGTGAGCGCCCGCGACCCGACCGACGAGGAGGAGGAGCAGGTCGAACAGCGCCGGGAGGGCGGCCCGATCGAGACCGAGCGGCTCCAGCACAAGTCCGAGGCTACCGGCTGGACGGACCCGGTGACGAGCTATCTGTTCGTGGTCGACGCCGCGGGTGGCGACGCTCGCCGGCTCGACGACGCCTACGGTCAGGGCGCACAGGAGCCGCTATCCGGGCTCCAGCCGTCCTGGAGCCCCGACGGCGACCGCATCGCGTTCGTCTCGAACCGGACCGAACGACCCGACGACTCCGGCGTGATGGACGTGTACACTGTCCACCCCTCGGGGGGCGAGGCGGAGCAACTAACAAACGGCGACACCCTCGCGAGCAGTCTGGAGTGGTCACCGGACGGCGACCGACTCGCGTTCACCAGCGCGGAACCGGACAGCCTGTACGTCCCGACAGAGGTGTATGTGCTGGATGGGGTCGGCGAGTACGAGTCTGTCTCGGCCAGCCTCGACAGGACCGTCTCCTGGTTCGGTTCACCGGTCTGGCTCGACAACGAGACACTCCTCGCGGGTGTCGCCGACGAGGGCTGGGTCCGTCCGTACACGTTCGACGCCGAAACCGGTGACCCCCGACCCTGCGCCGAGGGACTCGAC
>KE356579.1:2036655-2053894 GCA_000416085.1 halophilic archaeon J07HX64
GACTACTCGACACAGCGGGTGGTCGGGTCGTCTGCTCGGTCGACGACCCGGAGACAGGTCACGACCTGTACGCACTCTCACGGTCGGAACTCGACGCGTCCTTCGAGGAAAGTGCGGTCCGGCTGACGAGCCTGAACGGAGCGTTCGTCGAGGAGCACCCGACCGCCGAGCTACACCGTGTGCGGACCGAACACGACGATGTGGAGGGTGACGGCGACCCGGTCACGGTCGAGTCGATGGTGTACACGCCCCCGGGGTTCGACCCGGCCGACCCGGAGCCACACCCGACAGTTCTGTGGCCACACGGCGGTCCGATGTCGTACGACGACCCGACGTTCCGTTTCACGAATACGTACTTCACGAGCCGCGGGTACATCGTGCTCAGACCGAACTACCGCGGGAGCACCTCGTACGGGCAGGCGTTCTGCGAGACGCTCCGCGGGCGGTGGGGGAGTGTCGAGGTGGTCGACCAGTTGGCCGCGCTCGACGACCTGGTCGGCCGCGGGTGGGCCGCCCCCGACCGGTTGTTCGCGACCGGGTTCTCCTATGGCGGTATCTCGACGGGCTTTCTCGTCACCGAGACCGACCGGTTCGCAGCGGCGGCCCCGGAACACGGTATCTACGACCGCCGGTCCGCCTTCGGTACCGACGACACACACGTGTTCACCGAACACGACCTCGGCCTGCCGTGGGAGAACCCGGAGCTGTACGAGGCGAACTCCTCGGTAACAGAGATCGACCAGGTCGAGACGCCGCTTCTGGTCACTGCGGGAGAAAACGACTGGCGATGCCCGCCGACACAGGCAGAACAGCTGTACGTGAGTGTCCGAAAGCAGGGTGTCCCGGCGAAACTCGTCGTCTACCAGGACGAGGGCCACAGCCCTGGTGACCCCGACAACGCGGTTCACCGTCTCGAAACAATCGTCGAGTGGTTCGAGCGGTTCGACCCCACGGAAGACTGAGCGTCGACCGCCCGTCTCAGGCCACAGTCGGCACCGGGACCTCGTCGAGCACCTCCTCGACCACGTCGCGCTTGTCGACCTGGTTTACCTGTGCGTCCGCGGTGAGCACGAGCCGGTGGGCGAGCACAGGTCGGGCGACCCGTTTTATCGTATCCGGTGTGACAAAGTCGTCGCCGGCGAGTACGGCACGGGCGCGGGCGGCCTCGAACAGTCGCTGTGAGCCACGGGGGGAGACCCCGATAGCGACGCGGTGGTCGCTCCGTGTGGCCCGCGTAATCTCGAGCGCGTACCGCATGAGGTCCTCGTCGACGCGAACCGACTCCGGGACCTCCTGCAGGTCGAGCACCGCGTCGGTCGAGAGCACGCGCTCGACGCTCGGACTGCGCGCCGAGCGGTCGTCGCGGCGTTTGAGAAGCGTGAGTTCGCCGTCGAACTCGGGGTAGCCCAGACTCGTCTTCACCATGAACCGGTCGATCTGTGCCTCGGGCAGCGCGAATGTCCCCTCCTGTTCGACCGGATTCTGTGTGGCGATCACAAAAAACGGTTCGGGCAGGTCGTGGGTGTCGCCGTCGACACTGACCTGACGCTCGCCCATCGCCTCCAACAGCGCAGACTGTGTCTTTGGCGGGGCGCGGTTTATCTCGTCGGCCAACACCACGTTGTTGAACACCGGACCGGGTCGAAATTCGAACTCCCGGTCCTGTTCGTTGAAGATGTAGGTGCCGGTCACGTCTGCCGGCAGCAGGTCCGGGGTGAACTGTATGCGGGAGAAGGAGAGTCCAAGCGCGGTGGCCATACTCCGGGCGGTTAGTGTCTTGCCCGTGCCGGGGACATCCTCCAGCAGAATGTGTCCCCGGGCGAGCATCCCTGTGAGTACGGTTTCCAGGAACCCCCGGTCGCTGACGACCGCCTCAGTGATCGAGTCGACGACTGCTGTACACTCGCGTGTTGCCTGCTCTCTATCCATTGTGATCTGACGCCGACTACAGCGTCGCTGTCACCGCGTTCTCCCTCGGGGCATTTTATCCTGTCCATCCATGGGTATCGCGGACTCAATCCGGCTACGCCGCCACGACGGTGAGAGTGCCGCCGAGGGTGGCGAGCCCCCCGAGATCGAAGACCTGCCAGGACGGAGCCCGGGCGACCACCCACGTGATGAGGGCGATGGCGGTGAGCACCAGCCCGGGGTCGCCCCGACGCGAGACCGGGGCCACTCAATAATCTCTTGTACGATACCGGCGAGCACCGCCACCACCGGCGCGACGCGATTCGTCCGACAGGAGATTCCGTCCTGTGGCGGTGGTATGTACTGGTCGAACCCTCCTATCCTACGTCGGCCTGGAGGCGGTCAGACGCGGGGGAGGCGAACACCCACGAGTTCAGCCCCGAGAGAGGGTCAATCGAACAGTTCCTCGAACACCTTCGCCTGCGCGGCGCGGAGGTGCTGGTGGTAGGTCGGGCGCGAGATATCCATCGCCTCGGCGAGTTCGTTCCCGTCGATGTCACGGGGCCAGTCGAAGAACCCGCCGAGGTGGGCCGTCCGGAGCGCGGTCTCTTGACGGTCGGTCAGCCGGTCGCTGATAGCCGCGGTGAAATCCTGCCGGGTCTCGACGGGGCGTTCGCGCTCGTGGTAGCCGAGCAGCTCTGTCCCGGGGTACTGCTCGGCGACGAGGTCGAACAGCTCGCGCGCCTCGGCCTCGTACGGCAGTTCGACCGTGATGCGGGTTGTGCCCCGTTCGGCGGTGACAGCCTGGAGCGCGGCGCCGTACTCGGTGAGCACAGCGAGCAACGACTCCTCGACGACCACCTCCAGCAGACACTCACGGTCGTGTGCGACGATACAAGTGACCGACTCCACCTCGGGGTCACCCCGAACACGCTCGACAAACGCCTCCGGTTCGACGTCGGTGACCGAGAGGTACATCTCGATGCTCCCGTCGGCACGGCGGTCGGTGCCGGCGGACTCGAGGCACCCACCGTCGCCGGACAGCCGACTGAACAACAGGTCCGGGTCGCCGATCGCGAGTTCGAGCTCGATTGTTTCGGTGGCGTCGAGGATGCGACCCCGCTCGACGGCGTTCGTGGCGTTCGCGGTGGCCCGCCCGAGCGCCTCTAACACCGCACGCTCGCGCTCGTCGAGTCTGTTCCGGTCCTCGGCACACACCACGAGCACACCGTAGGTAGTGCTCTTGTAGACTAGCGGGACCGCGACGAACGCCTCGACTACACCCGCGAGCCCGGCCCACGGCTCCGCTGCCGGCAGGTTCTCGACGTCGAACAACCGAGGTGTCCCCTCGCGGTACGTCTCGCTTATCGGGTCGTCACCGTCGAGGGCAAACGACCAGTCACCGCCCGACAGGTCCCGACCGGCCCACGCGGCCGGTGTGAGCCGCTCGCTGGTGATGTCCGGCCGGCCGACCCATGCGAACGCGTAGGGGTCCGCGTCGGCGAGTTCGCCGACGACACCCGACTCGATCTCCTCGCGGGTGGTCGCCTCGACGAGCACCTCGGCGGTCTGCCGGACCAGCCCGTTGACCCGGTTGAGCACGCGCTCTGTGTGCTCGCGGGCCTCTCGGACCTCGCGCTCACGTTTTGCACGCGTGCAGGCGGCCGCTGCGCTCGTCGCTAGCAGCGCGAGCAACTGCTCGTCCGCCTCGTCGAACGCGCCGGGCGATGTCGAGCCGACACTCAGCGTTCCACGGACGCCGACGGGGTAGTACATCGCCGAGGCCAGACTGTCAGGGCCCTGTTCGTCTCCGCCGAAGCTGTCTATGACCTGTTTCTCGCCGGTCGCGAACACCTCACCCGGGTACCCCTCGCCGACCTCGTACACGGGGCGTTCACCCATTGTTTCCCGGGCGCGCTCGGTGGCGGCGGCCGGTTCGAGTGTGTTCTGGTCGGAGTTGTACAGCCGGAACACGCTCGTGTCGAATCCCAGAAGCTCCCGCGCCGCGTTGACCGCTATCTCGGCCACCTGCTGTGGGTCCTTTGCCTGCATGAACGAGCGGGTGATCTCGAGCAGGTCCGAGAGTCGCCGCCGGTGCTCGGTGCGCTCGCTGACGTCACGTCCGACCCCGACCACACCGCTGACCTCGCCGCTCCCGTCGCGGAGCGGCGCCCCGGAGAACTCGTAGGGTATCTGCTCGCCGTCTGCGGTTTCGAGCGCCGCCTCCACCGAGGCGTACTCGCCGTTGCGCACCCGGCGGGTAGCCGAGTCGAGGCGGTCGCGGTCCTCGCTGGCGACGAACTCGGGGGCGGTCATCCCCTCGAGTTCTGCCGCCGTCCGGCCGGTCACCGCCGCGAGCTGGTCGTTCCAGCGAACCAGGGTTCCACTGCTGTCGAACGCGTACAGCGGGTCCGGCAGACTGTCGATGAGGCTCTCTGTGAACGCCTGCTGTTGTTCCAGCTCCTCCTCGTAGGCCTGCTGTTCCAGCAGGTAGTGCACCCAGTTGGTCAGCAGCTCCGCGAACGTCTGCTCGCGCTCGCTGAACGGCTCTGCCCGCGGCTCCGGATCGACAAAGCAAACAGTGCCGTACTCCTCGCTCGCAACCTCGACTGTCGCGCCCAGATAACACTCCAACCCGGTGTGGTCGTACGCCGGGTCGGACGGCCGCTCGGTCCCGGCGGCCGCGATGGCTGTCGGCCCGGCCCCGTCGATCGTGTGCCGGCAGTACATCGCGGACAGTGGATTCGTCGTGCCCGAGGACAGCCCCTCCGACCCACCCTCCTCCCCGACCGCGACAGACCTGACGACCTCGTGGGTATCCTCCTCGATACGCGCTAGTGTCGCGTATGCGGTCCCGAGCCGTTTGGCACCGGTCTCGAGTATCCGGTCTATCCGCTTGTCGGTCGCGAGTGTCGGGTCGGTGGCGATCCCGTGTAGCGATTCGAGCGCGCGCTCGTTTGCCTGTCCCTCCCCGCTGGGGTTGTCGCGTTGCTCCTGCAGCACAACCGTTGCACCGTCTCCGACCGGGTACGCGGTCCCCGCCAGCCGCCACCCCTCGTCGCCTGTAAACGGCACCTCCTGCCCGGACCGGCGGGCCTGCCGACACCCTCTCACCAGCTCTGTCTCCGGAAACCGGTCTCCGAGTCGCTCGCCGACCAGACGGTCCGGTTCGACACCCAGCAGCGCCGCCGCGCTCCCGCCCAGCGTCGTCACCACTCCGTCTCCGTCCGTCACCAGCAGTCCCTCTGAACCTGCTGTCTCCGTCTCCATTTGTAGCGAATCGTTCATTGGATACTAACAGGTTAGGTAGCCCGGAGTATATAAATCCCGTCTCCTCGGGTCGTCAGGGCTCTCGCGGATAGAGTGTGAGCGCGTCAACCCACAGCACCTGCTCGTCATCCTGATTGTGTGTCTCTATCTCCTGGTGGACGAGTCCGCGCCCCTCGTCGAACGGCTCCTTCTCGCCGAGTGTCAGCGTCGCCGAGAGCCGGTCGCCGGGCCGAACCGGTTCCGGCCAGCGCAACCCATCGAGCCCCAGTGACCCGACGGTGTGTGCCTCCTGAAGATACCCCTCGACGAGCAGCCGCATCGTCACCGCAGCCGTCTGCCACCCGCTCGCGACCAGCCCACCGAACGGGCCGTCCGGGTTGTCTGACAGATGAAACCCCTGTGGGTCGTAGCGCTCGGCGAACGAGCGTATCCCCTCGCCCGTCAGTTCGTAACTCCACAGTTGGACCCTCTCGCCTGTCGTCACCGCCCCGTAGCTGTCGTGCACGAACACATTTCGGGGTCGCAAATAAAAAACACCGGGCCGGTTTCCGTGATCCGCCGCGGTGACTGCCCCCGGCAGGACCACCGGCTATCTGTCCGTGCGTCGTCGTCCGACCGCGACGAGCGCACTCAGCGCTACCAGCACCGCGACGACTGTCAACCCGGTCCCGTCACCGTCTGCGCTGCCCTCACTGCCATCCTCACCGGTGCTGTCGTCCGCGGAGTCATCGACGGACCCGTCTGTGGAATCGTCGGCCCCGTTGTCGGTGGACCCGTCTGTGGAGTCGTCGGCGGATCCGTCTGTGGAATCGTCGGCCCCGTTGTCGGTGGACCCGTCCGTGGAGTCGTCGGCCGAATCGTCGGCTCCGTCATCGGCAGACCCGTCCGTGGAGTCGTCGGCCCCGTCGTCCGCGGAGTCGTTGTTGCGTGCGGCCGCGAGCGCCTCGGCGTGGAAGGTTTCCGCGAGGTTCTCGACGACATCGGCGTACCGCGGTCCGCGCTGGTTGAACAGGTTGGGGTCGACTCTGGCGATCCGGTCTTGTTGCAGCGCCGTCGTCCCGTTGTAGCCGCTGAACTCCGAGAGCTGGCCGCCCTCTGTCGTGATGACCCACTCGGGGTTGGCCGCGACGACCTGTTCGGGGTCGAACTGGAGACTGTCGAACCCGGCCGCGATGTTCTCCAGCCCGGCGGTGGTGAGCAGTTCGTGCTGGAGTGACCCCTCGGTGACAGTGGTGCCGAACCCGGAGTCGTAGAACACCTCCGGTCGCTGTTCGTCCGCGACGGCCGACTCGACGAACTCGAAGGTCCCGGTCATCTCCTCGACTGCCTCGTCTGCGGCCTCGCACTCGCCGAGCAACCGGCCCGTCCGGTCGAGCACGTCGGCCAGTCCGTCGAGTTCCGACGGCCGCTCGTAGTAGTAAACCGTCAGCCCCGCGTTCCTGAGTTCGGTGACCGAATCCTCCGGCACCTCGTTCGGTGCGAGCACGATGTCCGGGTCGAGATCGACTATCGTCTCGCTGTCCGGCACAGAGAGTCCCACACTGTCGTCGAACTCGAGGACGTGTGTCCTGTTCTGGCTCCCGTCGAGATACGAGGTCCACTCCCGGACCGGCATCCCCACCACCTTCTCCTCCGCGTCCATCTCCCAGATCTGCTGTGCGACACTCGGCAACAGCGCCACAACCCGCTGTGGCTCCTCCTGTATCTCGACCTGCTGGCCCGTGTTGTCCTCGACTGTCAGCGGGAACTCGCAGGTGTGACCCGACGCGACTGTGCTACCTGTCGACTGGCCGCCCGCGAGACCGGCGGTGAACGCCAACCCCAACGCGAGCGCGACCAGCACGCACACTGTGACTTTGTCTCTATGCACGTCCTTTCCTGAACACCAGTGCAACAAATATTTATCTAATCAAAGCGCAGTTGATGAACGATGCGGATACTGCTCCGGACGGCACTGTGGTCGGCGGCGCTGGTCGCGGCGCTGGTCGGGACTGTGCTCGCGAGCACCACAGTCGGGTCGGTAAACCTCGATATTGTGACGGTCACCCGGGCGGTGCTCAACACGCTCGCCTACCCGTCGGGGGTGGGGCTGGAATCGGGTCAGTTCGGTTTCGGTGAGCGTGTTGTCCAGGTGCCGGTGCCGGATGTTTCCTACACCCGACCGTTCGGGTTCGAGGTTGCCGAGACCGACCAGATAATCGTCCAGCGGATACGGCTGCCTCGGATCGCGCTCGGTGCGGTCGTCGGATTCGCGCTGGGAGCCGCGGGTGCCGTGATGCAGGGGTTCTTTCGGAACCCGATGGCGGACCCCTCGATAATCGGGGTCTCCTCCGGTGCGGCGGTCGGTGCGGTCGCCACGATAGCCTTCCCGGTCGCGATGCCGTTCGGACTCCAGACCGCCGCGTTCCTCGGTGCGGTGCTCTCCGCGTTCGGGGTGTACTTCATCGCCACCGAGGACGGCCGGACCCCGGTCGCGACGCTGTTGCTCGCCGGACTCGCGGTCCAGACGTTTCTCGGGGCTGTTGTCTCCTTTCTCCTCCTGCGGTCCGGCGAGGGGCTCGAGGAGGCTATCCTCTGGCTGATGGGAACCCTGCGCTACAGCAACTGGGGCGATGTCGAGGCGACCCTGCCGCTCGCTGTCCTGTTCTTTGTCGTCCTGCTCGCGTACGCCCGCGACCTGAACGTCATGCTGCTCGGTGAGGAGGAGGCGCTCGCGCTCGGTATCGAGGTCGAGCGGACCAAACGACTGTTGCTCGTGGCCTCGGCGCTCATCACCGCCGCCGCTGTTGCCGTGGCGGGCATCATCGGCTTTGTCGGCCTCATCATCCCTCACATCATGCGTCTGATTGTCGGTCCCGACCACCGGATTCTCGTCCCCACCAGCGCGCTCGCCGGGGCGACGTTCCTCGTGCTCGCGGATACGGTTGCCCGGGCGGGCACCGCCATGCCCGTCGGCATCGTCACCGCCGCTGTCGGCGCGCCCTTTTTCCTGTTCCTGCTCCGCCGACGAGAGGTGCACGCGCTGTGATCCGTCTCGACGACGTCGACCTGTCGCTCGCTGGGACAGATGTTCTCGACGGCGTCTCGCTGTCGGTCGAGCGCGGCGAGTTCGTCGCGCTGGTCGGCCCGAACGGCGCCGGCAAGACGACGCTGTTGCGCGCGATACAGGGTATCCTCGACCCCGACGCCGGGCGGGTCACACTCGACGGCGAGCGGGTGTCCGACCTCTCCGCGTCGGCGGCGAGTCGCCGGGTCGCGACTGTGCCACAGGACACCCACGTCGGCTTTTCCTTTACCGCCGAGCAGGTCGTCGAGATGGGGCGCACCCCGCACCGCTCCCGGTTCGACTGGACCGACGACACCGGCACGGTCCGGGCGGCGATGTACCGTACCGAGACGCTCGCGCTCCGGGACCGTGCGGTCGACTCGCTGAGCGGTGGCGAGCGCCAGCGTGTTATTCTCGCCCGGGCGCTCGCCCAGGAACCAAACGGACTCCTGCTGGACGAGCCAACAGCGAATCTCGATATCAACCACCAGATTCAGGTGCTCGAACTCGTCTCCGACCTCGTCCGCGAGGGTCGTGCTGCGTTTGCGGCCATCCACGACCTCGATCTCGCCGCCCGGTTCTGTGACCGACTCCTGCTTCTGTCCGACGGTCGGGTTCGCGCCCGCGGCCCACCGGGGCGCGTGCTCGCGGACCCGGCACTCGCAGACGCGTTCGACACCGAGACGGCCGTCTCACGGGATCGTATCACCGGCACACACCGGATAACGGCGCTCCCGGACCGCCCGGACCGGTCCGGACAGGTCCACGTTGTCGGCGGCGGTGCGAGCGGGGTAGCCGCTGTGCGCGCTCTGTGGCGGGCGGGGTACGAGGTCACCCTCGGTCCGGTCCCCGAGGGCGATGTCGCCGCGAGTCTCGCCGCCGACCTCGGTCTGCGAACTGTCACGGTCCCTGCCTTTGAACAACCGGCCGACACCGAGCGCGCGGCGGCCCGTGACCTCGCCCGGGCGGCCGACATACTGGTCGTCGCCGATCACGACACGACTGCCGGGGTGGTGGCCGACCGGGCCGACGAGGTACCTCGTGTGCGGGCCAACTTCGGTGACTCTGGCCTCCGGCGCACCGCCGGTGACGGCGGCGAAACACGGGTCGTCGAGAGTGAGGCGGACCTGCTCACCGCTGTCGACACGCAGATCAGTAACTAACAGGACAGCGACTATGCCAGTTCGATATCGTCTATCTCGTGGTGTCGCTTCGCCAGACTGCGAGCGGTCTCGATGTTCTGCCCGCCGGCCCCGATCGCCACGCCGCGGTCGTTCTCGTCGACCTCGGCGTAGGCGACCGTCTCCTCTCCCTCGCTTATCGTGACGTTGTACACCGCGGCAGGTGCGAGCGTGTTCGCGACAAACGCCTCCGGTCGGTCTGCGTCCTCGACGAGTGTCACCTGCGAGCCCAGTCGCCGCTCGATGCGTTTCACGTGCTCGCCGCCGGGACCGATCGCCTGCCCCATCTCGCCGGCACCGACCAGCACCACCACACGGTCATCGTCGACGAGGCAGTCCCGGACGGTCACGTCTGTCTCCTCCTCGACCAGGCCCGCGACCCGGAGCGCATCCCCCGAGAGCGTCACCCGCATCAGTCGGAGGGCTCGCCCGGACTCATCCGCAGGTCCACGTCACCCGTCCCGAGTTTGATCGGCTTCCCGACGATGACGTTCTCTGTCACACCGTCGAGCTGGTCGATCTCGCCGTGGATCGCCGCGTCGAGCAGGTGACTCACTGTCACCTCGAACGCCGCCCGCGCCAGTACCGAGTCCTTTGCACCCGAGATGCCGTGTCGACCGATCGACTCTATCTCGCCCTGGTTCGTCATTATGTCCGCCACCAGCATCAGGTGGCGGATGTTCACGTCACCGAGTCCCTGCTCCTCGAGTGTGTTCATCGTCTCCTCGATGATGGACTCACGCGCCGCCTCGATACCCAGTTCACTGTGTATCTCGTGGATGTTGTTGCAGGTCGTCCGGGAGGCGTCGACCCCCTCGATCTCGAGGGCCGTCCCGAAGTCTGACCCCTCTGTGTAGAGGACGAACTCCTCGCCGTCGTCCAGGTCTTCCTTTCGAATGACCACCCGCGAGATATCCTCGATACCCTTGAACACTATCTCTCGAAGCTCCTCGACGAGCTGGAGCAGATCCCGGTAGGAGGGCTCCTCCGGACCGAACTCGATGTCCAACTCGTTCTGCTTTGCCTCAACACCGAGCGATGACTCGATCGTGTCCGCGATCTCCTCGGCCACCTCGATCGGGTCCGCGACAGTCGGCCACCGTTCGCGCAGTGTGTCCTCGTTGAGCGACACCTGTACCAGCATATCGGCCACGTTCGTCGAGACATCACCCAACTGGAGGATCCGTGTTGCCTCGATGTTCCAGACAACCTCGTGTGCCCGGTCACGGTCCGTCGCGTACTCCTCGTCGAGGTAGACCGTCATCATCGGCGTGTCGGGCTCCTTTCGCGCGTCCACCAGCTCGATCAGCCGAGGCAACCCCTGCGTGACGTCGATCTCCGCGACACCCGCGTAGTGGAAAGTGTTCATCGTATTGTGTGTGACGACACCCTCCGCCGTCGTGAACGTCTCCAGTCCCTCGACCGAGAGGTCGTAGACGAACTCGTGACGGGGCGCGACGGACTCGATAGAGGCGATCCGGTCCCAGACGACATCACCCTCGACTGCCTGGGAGAGCGCCTCGAACGCCTCACGATGAGCGTCTACCTGTCCATCCATCTCCTCCAGAAGGCGTGAGAGTCGGTTTCGACCGATACGCTGGCGCCTGTGTGCGGCGTTGACCGTACGGGAGGGGATCCCTGCCTCGCTCGCAACGGATCTCAGAGCGGTGCCGAAGTTCGGAATCTGGTCGGTTGCGTCCGGCCCATCCGGGTCGATTGCTGCCGCCGTCTCGGCCAGTGTTTCGCCGCGCTCGCCGACCATACCGACACGTTCGTGGAACCGGCTCACGTGCTTGCTCGGAATCCGCAGCGTGTGCAGACTCTGCTGTTCGCCTCTCGTCGCGTAGACTCCGACCCGGGCGAGCAGCAGTGTGATATCCTCTGTCAACTGCTTCGACGTCGAACCCGCGCGGACTGCGTTTGTCGTGACATTCCCATCGCCGCTGAAGTACCCTGACAGCAGTCCACGAACGAACGTCTCGTTTGCACCGAACGCGACGCCCGGAACAGTCTTCTCACCTCCCTCGAAACAGACACGACGAAGAAGGTCAGCCAGAACAGTTCCGTTGAGTCGAATATCGTATCCGGTGGCGAAGCCACTCGTGTTCTCGTACTCGTTGACGGTAAACCCGAACCGGTCGGCAAACGCACGAATTCGGTGCTGGAACTCGTCGTCGACGTTCGAGACCGAGATGTAGTGCTCTGTCAGAGAGCCCTCTGCGAGGAACGCCCCGATAAAGAACCCGGTCTGTTCGTCGAGCGGGAGCCGTTCCGGAAGCGAAATTGTTCCACCGCGGGGGTAGACAGCGTGCTGTTCGAGGTCTCCTGCCTCGAGCGCCTGACGCTTGTTGCGAATCTGGTCCGCTCCCCCCGGGCATGTCTCGGCGCCACCGTCGGTGAGTAGTGAGGTATACCAGTACTCGTCTGCCGGCAGATACTCACGAAGGTCGAGTTCGTCTGCCGTCTCTCCTCCGAACGACGCGACGACTGGTAACCACCGGCCCTCTGATAGCTCCTCACCGGCGACCGGGACAACCTCGTTATCCGTGCGGGTGACAAACGAGTGTGATTTTGTCGCCCGTATGCTGCGGCCGGACTCGAGTTCGATCTCGAGGACCTCTTCGGGAGCCTCGTGTCTGCTGATCTCCTCGAGGGGTTTCCACGCGACCTGCTCGTCGGCACGGAGCGAGAGCACCTCGAACCCGTCTGGGGCGCGCGCCACCTCGTGGTCACCTGTCGTTCGAGACGGCTGGTCTTCGAGCAGTCTGTCGACCAGTGAACCGATCTCTGTCACCGCCGTCTCGCCGTCCCGTCTGATCAGGACACGCTCGTCGGCCTCGACAGACATCTGGGTACCGGGTTCACCGATACTCTGTGCGCTGACGGTCCCGACAGGGTCGAGCGGGTCGACACGGGAGTCCTCGTACTCTGCCTTTGTTGCCCGGACAATCTGCTCTGCCTCCTCGACAGTCGGGTTGCGGTCCTCGAGTGTGCTGTGCAGCTGTTTTTTGAGACGTCGCGGGAGATCACTCCCCTCGACGGTCGCCTCGATTTTGCTCTGTGTCATCTGTGGTTAGTCGTCACTCTGGGCGAGCCACCAGTCGTCGGCGTGCTCGGAGATGTTGATCGGCTCCTGTTCGTTGCCGAGGAACTGGCTTTTCTCCTGGCCGTTCTCGAACTCGCTGTCGAGCACACGGTCGGCGATGCGCTCGACATCGACCGCGGGCTCGGTCTCGCTTGAGGACACCTCCACCGGGGAGGTGCCGTCCTCGCCGAACTCGAACTGGACGACGGTGTCGCCGGTGTCCCGGACGGTGCCGTCGTACTGTGCCTCGAGTTCGGAGAGCGCGTTTATGAGACGCCGCTGGAGATAGCCCGACTTGGAGGTTCGGACCGCGGTGTCGACCAGCCCCTCGCGGCCACCCATCGCGTGGAAGAAAAACTCCCGTGGGTCGAGCCCGTCGCGATAGGAGTGGCGCACGAACCCGCGGGCGTCCGCCGAGAGGTCGTTCTCCTTGAAGTGACTGAGTGTGCGGTCCTCGTAGCCACGGTTGATACGCTCGCCCCTGACGGCCTGTTGACCGACACAGCCGGCCATCTGGGTCAGGTTGAGCATCGACCCGCGAGCCCCGGACTCCGCCATCACCACCGCAGGGTTGTCGTCGTCGAACTCCTCCTCGGCGATGTCACCCGCGCTGTCCCGGGCCTGTCCGAGCGTCTGCATTATCTTCATCTCCAGGGTCTCGTCGACTGTCCGGCCCGGTAGCGACTCGAGGTCGCCGCGCTCGTAAGCCTGGATGAGCTCTTGGACGCGCTCCTCGGCGTTGTCGAGCGCCTCGTCGACCTGGGCCTGTGCCTCCGGCGGCACCGACTCGTCGTCGATGCTGATCGAGAACCCAAAGTGCATTATCGTCCGCACCGCGAGCGAAGACACCTCGTTTATGAAGATGCGTGCACGCGTTCGCGAGTAGTCTTTCGCGATTGTGTCGACCACCTCGCCGCCGAACGCGCCGACGGCGTCCTCGTCGACAGTTCCCTCGAGCAACTGCCCGTCCGTGACGACAACTCTGTCGCCGGCCGAGGATGTGAACTCCAGATCCAGGCCGTCGGGCAACAGCTCCGAGAACAGCGTCCGCCCGGTCCAGTACGGCTCACCCTCACCGTCCACGGGACCGTCGGGTTCGGGTAACTCGTCGATGCGTGTCGTCCGCAGCAGGTCGAGCGCCTGTGTCTCGTTGAACTGCGGGTTCTGGTTGGTCAGCAGGTACGTCCCGGTGACGTGGTCCTGGATCGCCCCGATTATGTTCTCGCCCATCTTCGGGCTGAGCATCTGCTCCTGCACGCGCATCAACGTCCGGGCCTCCGCACGCGCCTCCTCGTTCTGCAGTGCGTGCATGTTCATCTCGTCGCCGTCGAAGTCTGCGTTGTACGGCGGGCAGACTGTCGTGTTGAGGCGGAACGTCTTGTACGGCATCACGACAACCTCGTGAGCCATTATCGACATCCGGTGCAGCGAGGGCTGGCGATTGAAGATGACGATGTCGCCGTCGATGAGGTGACGGGAGACCTCCCAGCCGGGTTCGACCTTCTCGGAGAGCTCCTCGCAGTTCTTCTCGGTCACCTTCAGCCGGCGGCCGTCGCCCCGGCGGACGTAGTTCGCGCCGGGGTGTGCCTCGGGCCCGTTGCGGACGTACCGGCGGGCCTGGTCCAGGTTGCGGCTGTTCACGTTCATCGTCTGTGTCATCTCGGTCGCGACCCGGTCCGGCACACCGACCTCGTTCAGTGAGACTGTCGGGTCAGGGGAGATGACCGTCCGGGCCGAGAAGTTCACACGCTTGCCGGACAGCGAGCCGCGGAACCGGCCTTCCTTTCCTTTCAGGCGCTGAGACAGCGTCTTCAGCGGCCGGCCCGAGCGGTGCCGAGCGGGCGGGGTGCCCGATATCTCGTTGTCCATGAACGTCGTGACGTGGTACTGCAGCAGTTCCCAGAGGTCCTCGATTATCAGCTGTGGGGCACCGGCCTCACGGTTCTCCATGAACCGCTGGTTGATACGGATGATATCGACCAGCTTGTGTGTGAGGTCGTCCTCGGAGCGCTGGCCGTTGTCGAGCGTAATCGACGGGCGGGCGGTCACCGGCGGCACCGGCAGCACCGTCAGAATCATCCACTCGGGTCGGGAACCGTCCGGGTCGATACCGATAGATTCGATGTCGTTGTCGGGGATATGCTCGAACCAGTCCCGGATGTCCGAGGCCATCAGCTTGTTCATGTCCTCCTCGGTCAACTCGACGCCGAGTGCCGATTCGAGCATCTCTCGGTCGTCGGGCCGCGGACGGAACTCGCCGGAGATTATCTCCCGGATACGCCCGCTGTCGAGTCCGGTCTCCTTTGCGAGGTCTGTCGGTGTCACACGGGCGGAGTCCTCGTCGGGTTCCATCGCACCCGCGATGCGGGCGGGGTAGTCCGAGGCGAGCACGTCCTGAACCTCGTAGTAGGTTGTCGGTTTCTCGTGCTGGATGTCGAACTGCTCCTCGCCACAGTGCGGACAGCGGTCCTTCTTGCGGGCCTGCCGGATCGCGGACTTCGTCACGTCGTCGACATCACGACCGAGATTCCGGGTCCGGTCCAGATTGTCCCGAAACTCGGACTGTTCGTTCTCGGTGAGCAGAACACGGCTGCACTCCCGGCAGGTACCCCGGAGGAGTCGCCGGATGAGTTTGGCGAACCCCACGTGGATAACCGGCGCCGCGAGTTCGATGTGTCCAAAGTGGCCGTTGCACGAACCGGAGTGTTTGCCGCACGTCTTACACTCCAGTCCGGGGTCTATAACGCCGAGTCGCGGGTCCATCAGCCCCATGTCGATGGGGAACCCGTCGTCGTCGTACGTGTCGGCCGTGATGACCTTCGTCGCCGAGATATCCCGGTAGGATTCGGGGTCCATCAGGCCGAAGTCGATCCGTTCGAGATCCTGTGGTGTGTCGAGTGCCATTGTTAGACTGCGTCCTCCAGTTCGAGTCGCGGGCGGATGCCGAGCGCTATCATCTCGTCGAGTAGAAGCTTGAACGCGTAGCTCACCTCTATCTCGTGTATATCACTCTCCGAGTCGGTCAACGGGTCGTAAACACGGCGCTGGTTGACATCCTCCACCGCAACCATGCCGCTGTCCGCGGAGACGTACACTGTCTCGCGGTCGGACTCGTCGAGGAGCCGTTCTTTCAGTGTCATCGCGGCGCCGTGCCCGATGAACACGTCCCGTTCCATCTCGCCGATACGGAGCCCACCCTCGCGTGCCCGCCCCTCGGTGGGCTGGCGGGTCAGCACCTGCACCGGCCCGCGCGAGCGGGCGTGAATCTTGTTCGACACCATGTGGTAGAGCTTCTGATAGAAGATGGTGCCGACGAAGATCTCCGCCTCGATCTTCTCGCCGGTTACACCCGAGTACATCGTCTCCTTGCCGCTGGATTCGAAGCCGTGTTCCTCGAGTGCACCCCGGAGTTCCTCCTCGTTCTCGCCGGTAAAGGGGGTGCCGTCGACCCGACGCCCCTCCAGCGAGCCGACCTTGCCGCCGATCATCTCCAGGATGTGGCCGACTGTCATCCGGGAGGGCAGAGCGTGGGGGTTCAGGATGAGATCCGGCACCACACCCTCGTCGGTGAACGGCATATCCTCGTGCGGGGCGATGTGGCCGACAACCCCCTTCTGACCGTGTCGCGAGGCAAACTTGTCCCCCAGCTCAGGGATGCGCTCGTCGCGCACCGACACCTTCGATAGCTTCGAGCCATCCTCACCCTCCATCAGTGTGACCGTGTCGACGATGCCGGACTCGCCGGACCGCATCGTCACCGATGTCTCCCGGCGTTTCTGTGGGCTGAGCCCGCCCATGTCGTCGGGCTCCTCCAGGAACCGTGGCGGCGAGGTCTTCCCCAGCAGGACGGCGCTCTCACCGACCGACGTCTCCGGGTTCACGAGACCGTCCTCGTCGAGGTGTTTGTAGGCCTCCTCGCCGCGGGCACCCCGAACCTCCTCGTCGGGTATCTCGAAGCGGTCCTCCTGGCCACCGGGGTACCGGCGCTCCTCACCCTCGTAGGTCCGGAAGAAGTGCGACCGGGCGAGTCCCCGGTCGACCGACCCCTGGTTCATCACGAGGGCGTCCTCGATATTGAACCCCTCGTAGCTCATCACCGCGACCACGAAGTTCTGTGCGGCCGGCCGGTCGTCGTAGCCGATCTGCTCTGTTGTCTGTGTCTTCACCAGCGACAGCTGTGGGTAGTGCAGCAGGTGCTGGCGTGTGTCCGGGCGAACCCGGTAGTTCGCAGAGGGCAACCCGAGTGACTGTTTTATCATCCCCGACCCCATCGTGATACGGGGCGAGGCGTTGTGTTCGGGGTAGGGTATCATCCCGGCACCGATGCCGAAGATGAGCTGTGGGTCGACCTCCAGGTGTGTGTGATCCTCGGTGAGATCGTCCTCCTCGACGGCGACCAGGATGTCCTCCTCCTCCTCGGCGTCGATGAACTCGATGTAGCCCCGGTCGACGAGGTTCTGGAAGTCCAGGTCGCCGTTCTCCAGCGCCTCGACATCCTCGTCGGAGACCAGCGGTTCGCCGTCCTCGACGACGAGCAACGGACGGCGTGCCCGTCCGGCGTCGGCGTTTACGATCACCTCGTCGGTTCGCTGGTTGACCGCGACGTTCACCATCTCACTGACCTCGCCCCGACGGCGGGCCTGCCGGATGTGGTCTGCGAGCTGTTCTGGGCTGGGATGTGTCCCAACCAGGCTCCCGTTGACGTAGACTTTTGCTTCTCTTTGCTGACTCATGTTAGTCGTCTGCAGG
>KE356579.1:2053944-2056410 GCA_000416085.1 halophilic archaeon J07HX64
GTCTCTCTCTCCCCGGTCGACTCGTCTGTGCTGTCAGTGGTTGCCTGTTCGTCGTCCTGGTCGGTCACCGCGTCGGGTGGGCTCTCTGTCCCCACGTCGGGTGAGTCATCGGTCTCCGTGTCGGACTGACTGTCCGATTGGCCAGCAGTCTCGGTGGTGTCCTGCCCCCCCTCAAAGGCCCCCTGTGAGGCGTCGGCGGCCTGTTGTTCGCGCATCTCCTCTGCGTCCTCGACGATAGACTGGACCTTGTTCGTCGTCTCGCCGCTCCCGGTGACAAAGGAGACGTGTTTCTCCTCGAGGTCGTACCGGGCGGCCATCGCGACGGTCAGGTCACGGTTTTTGCAGTGGTGGGTCATCTCGGCGAGGTACGGAAGGATCTCCCGGCGGGCGGCGCCCGTGCTGACGCCGTTCGTCTCGGCGATCTGTCGGGCGACGTAGTCGCGGGTCTCGCGGGCCCCGCGCGAGCGGCCGAGCTTCGACCAGTAGCTCGGCGGGCCGTACCGCGTCCAGCCGCCTTTCTGTCCGCCGCGAGCCGCCGCGACACCGGCGGTCATGTTGTCCCCGGCGTACCGCCAGTAGCTGTAGTTCTGTGTCGCTCGCACGCGCCCGAGCCAGCGGTCGGCGTTCGAGAGAAAGCCGTACGCCGACGCAAGCTCCGCTCCCTCGTAGTCTTTCGGCATGTTGTCCTCGATCCAGTGTATCAGGTCGTCCGGTGTCTCGTCGACATCGTAGCTGGCCCGGAGCGCCGCCTCGGGACCGGTCTCTTTCAGCACCGCGTCGAGGAAATCGAAGATGCCCTCCGTCTGGTCGCGCTCGCTGGTGACGACATCCTCGGTGGTCAGACGGTCCCGCCCCTCCGCGAGCGCCTGCAGGTCGTTTACCGCACCCCGGAGGTCGCCGCTGTTCTGCTCGGCGAGCGCCTCCAGCGCCGCAGTCTCGTAGTCGACCTCCTCCTGCCGGCAGAGATCACGCAACACAGGCAGAATCGAGCGCTTCGAGACCGGACGAAACTCGATATCCTGGCAGGCGTTTCGCAGCCCTTTCGACATATCGTAGAACTCGTTCGCAACGAGCACGACCGGCTGTCCGGCGTCTTTCACCAGGTCCGTCGTCGCCCGGGCACCGCCGCGGTCCACGTTGCCGTGGATGTTGTCTGCCTCGTCCATAACGAGGAGTCGCCGGCCCGACCCGCCGGCGGCCAGTGTCCCGCTCTTTGCGGCCTCACCCGCAACCTGTTTGATCACGTCTTTCGTGCGCGAGTCCGAGGCGTTGAACTCGATTGCTGGCCAGCCCCGGTCGGCCGCCAGCGCGTGCGCCGCCGAGGTTTTCCCACCCCCGGTGGACCGTGCAAGACGACCGCCTCATGATGGTCCTCCCAGGAGTCCGCCCACTCGCGCAACTCGTCACGAGCTGTGTTGTTACCCCGCAGCTCCGAGAGCGTCGATGGCCGGTACTTCTCTGTCCAATCGGTCATATTGTCATTACGTAATCCTTGCGTAGTTCGGTTCCGATACTGTACGACATGGCGGACTCGAAGTTAGTCCAGATCAAGGTGGACTCTGATAGACTGGAAGCTTGGGATAAGTTCCACTCTGAGAATCCTGAGTTCGACGACCGCTCAGACCTTGTGAGGAAATCAGTTGAGCGTACCATCTCTACCGATAATAAGCAGGAGGAGTCTAAAGACAGTATCGGACGGGCGGAAGCACTCGAACAGTTCGAACGTCTGGAAGGTATTCTGAATGAACTTGAAAGAGAGGTCAGTTTAGTTCAGGAAGACATCGTGACTGAGGACACGATGGATGATATAGTTCTCCAGCGGTCGTTCCAATCCACAAAACGAGTTCTCAAAAATGCTGGTATCATAGGTGATGAGAATGACAGCGAGTAAACTGTGGCACCGCCACCAGCACCGTCTGTTACAGCTATCGCCCGTTCTCCAGTCGTGTAAATGGAGGTCTCTGTATAACCCTGACTCAGGGACGCAACAAGGTTAGACGTGTGTAGCTCGCTCTCAACCTCCAAGCAACCGTACTCGTCGACAGATACCCCTTCCTCTTGTTTGTACGGTTCGTTGGACTCGTCGCTGGGCTTCAGCACGAGTTTCTCTTGTTGGGGTACTGAACACCCACGGACGAGTTCACGCTGTACGACTGATCCTGGTGGCTACATGTCCGTGAAGATGCTCGCCCCCCTGGGGTCGGAGTTCTCTACCGGGCCAGGGCCGTTGTCTCGTGTTTCGTGTGAACAATTGTTGTGAAACCGAGTTCGCAAAATGACTAATTATCGGTAGCACACTCTAGCAATCGATGACCGACGACACGTCACAGTGGGAGCAACGATGGAGACACGATAGGCGCAGCAGGCGACGGTTTGTCCAGACGGTTACGACCGGGACAGTGCTCGCGCTTGCGGGCTGTCTCGGTGACAGTGACGACGACACGACCGACACGGACGACGGAACGA
>KE356579.1:2056460-2057637 GCA_000416085.1 halophilic archaeon J07HX64
CTCGACCCCCATCTCTGCGAGCTCCTGTTTGAGTGCCCGTTCGTCCTCGACAGTCTTCGACAGCTCCATTGCCTGCGCGAAGTTCTTTACCAGTCCGCAGTTTGGACCCTCCGGCGTCTCGGACGGGCAGATACGGCCCCACTGTGTGGCGTGCAGGTCACGCGCCTCGAAGTGTGGCTGTGAGCGGCTGAGCGGCGACCGCAACCGCCGTAGGTGGCTGAGCACACCCATGTAGTCCGTGCGGTCGACCAACTGCGAGACACCTGACCGACCACCGACCCAGTTGCCCGTCGCGATCGGGTGCTCGAGCCGCTCTGTCAGCACGTCCGACCGGACCACCGTCGACACCGAGAGCTGACGATTCCGCATGTTCGCACGCTCTAACTGGTACTTTACGTCCCGTGCCAGCTTGTTCAGCGCTGTCCGGAACAGATCACGCATCAGGTCGCCGCTGACCTTCAGCCGCTTGTTTGCGTAGTGGTCCTTGTCGTCAGCCTCGCGCCGCTCTAACGCCAACTCGAAACACGCCTCCGCCATCCGGCAGAGGTAATAGGCCTTGTTGATCCGGACATCCTCCTCGTCGACCCCGTCCTCGTGGAGGTGCGGGAGGAGGTACCGGTCGATCACGTAGTTGGCTCGCTTGAGCTGGTAGTTTTTGCCCTGCCCGGAGGCGACCCGCTTGCCGAGTGACTCGACTGCTCCCTCGGTTGTCTGGACATCCGCGGCCTCCAAGTTCTCAAGCATGAACTTCACTATCTCGGGGTCTTCGCTGACCCTGTGAACGATCTCCTCGTCGGACTCCAGCCCGAGCGCACGGACGAGTGTCACAAAGTCGACGCTGCCCGAAACCGAGGGGAACGACACCTCGAGCAGCCCATCTCGGGAGCGTTCGACCAGTACCAGCGCGCGGTAGCCGCGGCGCTGGGAGAACGTCTTTGCCACCTGCACGTCGTCACCGTACTTTGTATCCGTTTCGGCGAGTATCTTGTTCGGCGCGAGGTCCTCGCTCGTCATCAGCACCCGCTCGGAGCCGTTGACGATGAAATACCCCCCGGGGTCGGCCGGGTCCTCACCAATATCGATGAGGTCCTCGTCGCTAAAGTTGGCGATATTGCACTTCTCGGAGCCGATCATGATCGGCATCCGGCCGACCTTCGTCTCGGTCTGGTCGACGACC
>KE356579.1:2057657-2059605 GCA_000416085.1 halophilic archaeon J07HX64
CGTTGAACGACCGGAAGTGGTGCTCTGCGAGTCGCTCCCGGGAGAAGTACTCCCGCGAGATGGTACGTCGTGTCTCTATGTTCATTGTTTCTCCACCACTAGTCTGTACACAATCGCGTGGTCCGTGGTCCTGGAATCGCGGGTGATCTTGACCACGTCACCAACCTCTGCCTCCGACGGAACTGCCGGATCCTTTCGACGTATCTTCGGTAGGTCCGTTTTTGTGATATTGTACTCCTCGAGCACGGTCTCTAGCTCTGCACTGTCGACCATGCCGTGGTCCGGTACGAGTTCGTGGCTGCTTACATCTACCATGTGTTGTGTGGGTAAAACGGGACAGTTCGGAATACTACAGTCATATTTGTACCAAGGGCACATAACCGTTTTGATGCCTCGACGTGCACAGCTACCGGACCCCGGTCCGGTCTGCGCACCGGAGAATCGCTTCATCAAAGTATTCGGCGGCCAGTAGTATAAGTACAGGGGGTTCGTTGTCGAGGGCTACTCGACTGTGGAGCGGTTACGCAAAGCCTCTGGGGGCTGAACTGACCTGGATTACGGAGAGTGTGCACGGTGACGGTCCTCGCCGCGGTAACAAACTTTATATACGCGCAGCCCTTACCTATAGTTAGTAAGACGTGTTGGATACACCAACACCGTCAGACAGTATCTCAATGAGTGAGTCAACAGTCAGAGAGCACGGTGTCGAATCGAGAGAGTCAGAAACGGAGTCAGACAGCCAGCACCAGCAGTCCGAGCGGTCCACGTGTCCGGAGTGTGACGGCAGACTGGCCGCGGATGAGAGACGCGGCGAGCGGGTCTGCCAGGAGTGTGGGCTGGTCGTCTCGGAGGATGAGATCGACCACGGTCCGGAGTGGCGCGCCTACGACAGCAAAGAGCGCGACCAGAAGAGTCGCGTCGGTGCACCGACGACGAAGATGATGCACGACAAGGGGCTGTCGACGAACATCGGCTGGCAGAACAAGGACGCCTACGGCAACAGCCTCTCCAGTCGTCAGCGAGAGAAGATGAAGCGACTGCGAACCTGGAACGAGCGGTTCCGGACGCGTGACCACAGCGAGCGCAATCTCAAGCAGGCGCTCGGTGAGATGGAGCGGATGGGTAGTGCCCTCGGCCTCGCAGAGGAGGTCCGGGAGACGGCGAGTGTCATCTACCGGCGGGCGCTGGAGGAGGAACTCCTGCCGGGGCGGTCCATCGAGGGTGTCGCCACCGCGGCGCTGTACGCCGCCGCGAGACAGATGAGTCGGCCGCGCAGTATCAGCGAGGTGGCCGCCGTGAGTCGGGTCGACGAGGCCGAGTTCACCCGCGCGTACCGGTATATAAACCGGGAACTGGGGCTGGCAGTCGAGCCGGCGGACCCTCTGCAGTTCCTCGACCGGGTCCTTGACGGGTTGGATCTCGGCGAGGAAACCCGGCGGTGTGCGCGCGACCTCCTGCGCGACGCGAGAGGGACCGGTGTGTTCAACGGAAAGAGCCCCGTTGGTCTCGCGGCCGCCGCGGTGTACGCTGCCGGCCAACTCACCGGTGAACAGCCCACACAGGACGCAGTCGGCGACGCGGCTGGCGTCAGCAGTGTCACAATCCGCAACCGCTACACCGAACTGCTCGCAGTCGCCGAGGACGACAGCCCCGGTGACAGTTCGGCGGAGTCTACAGACGGCGCGAGCGCGGCGTGACATCCTCCGTGGCGTGAGCGGAAAGAAACCGAAGATGCCTCGGGCGTCGCCCGACGACAGAGCGGGACCGAAGGTTCCCCCGATGCGTCCGACTCGTGGTGGGCTTTTTAACGCGTGATATTGCGGGTGTGACCGGCATCACTCCCCCGGCACTCCGGGGTAGTTGTAGCCGGAACGTACATTATCGCTGATTCCTAACGATTACCGATGTCAGATACAGCAAACGGGGGAGAGTCGGCGGCGGACGAGGA
>KE356579.1:2059812-2063642 GCA_000416085.1 halophilic archaeon J07HX64
CGTTCCCGTCTGCCGTGCCGACTTGTGACGGGGCGACACACGGCCCGAACCGGCGGTAGGAAGCTACTCTCGATTGGAGCTTCAACAGTATGAAGTGGACGACGAGATCCTCGTGTCGACAGGCGGATACTCTGAGAGAGCCGAGGCGGTTGCTCGCGGACTACACATTGCCCGGACCACCGAGGTACATACACCCACTATCGATTCTGACTGAACAGTTCGGCGCTACCCCCCCCCCCCGACGAGGGTCGGACGATACTCCGCGAGCAACTGGACACGTAGGAGCAGTCGGCAACAAACGGTGTCCGCGGGTGGAGAGAGCCTGTCGGTCAGATTGGTAACGCCGGTGTGTGAGTGTGTGCCCCGGGAGACGGTTCGTGAGTACGCCACCGAACACGGTATCGATCTCGTCACAGCGGGAACCCACGCGACGCCGACGAGCAGATCTACACGACCAGTAATAGGTGCATCTGTGCGAGCAGACAGCACGTACCCGGGCGGTCACCGACTCCGGTGGTTGCGGTCCGAGCTAAGGACGGTGCTCTTCCCGGCCCCGGCTACAGTGGGTTCAAGCAGACCGCTGTCCCGACCGACGGGAGTGTCGTTCGACCGTACACTGTCTCTCGTCGTCGAAAACGGTGGCTGAGGGGAGTAAGCCCCCTTCTGTTCGGTCCGGTATTCGGCTGAGCGTCCGAACCAGCGTCCGGGCTACCTGACGGTTCGGACTTGCACCGGTGAGGATTCGCCGTTCCATCCGTTCTCCCCGCGTCGCGTCGACCGACGGACCGACACCGTCGGCACGTGCGAGACGGTAGTGCCATCTCACGACCCTCGGCGGGTTAGCTCCCCTTTGCTTTTACTCGCTCGGGGTTCGCGCGCCTCATCGGTCGCGGGGAGGGGTCTCGTTTCTGTTCCAGCGCCGACGGTCTCCCGCCCCGGGCTTGCACCCGGTCACCTGCCCGGACGGTGGGGGGACTTTCCTCGTGACACCCACGGGAACCGGACTCCCTCTGCCACCACGTCATATGCACCCGACCATCCTAAACGTTCGGTCACTCGCCCAGGAGCCCTCTCTGTCGGCTATCTCGGCCGGTTCACAGCTGTATGACAGTCGATTCCGGTTGCTACGGGCTTACTCGACCTGAACGACAGTCGGTTTGCCGCAGTGAGGACAGTGGTCGTACTCTTTTTCGACGGCTCGCTCACAGGTGCGACAGGCGTAGTCCTCGCCACCGAGCATCCGTTCTTTTGTCTCCTGGAACCGCTCCCCTGCTTTCCGAAAAAGGCTCATACAAACAGAATGCTATCGGGATGAATAAGATTTGTGTCATCGCTCCACTGTTTAGGAGGGCTACTGTCCAGCTGTTCCGGAGTCTCAGGCTCCGGTTCCGACGAGGGGGAACCGGGTTCCGATACCCTCGCTGTCGGCGTGTTCGTAGACGACGTGTGCGGCGGCCACGTCCTGGATAGCGAGTCCAGTCGAGTCGAACACCGTTACGCCGTCCGCCGCGGTGCGTCCCCTCGCGTTCCCGGCGACCACGTCGCCGAGTTCGGCGTGAATATCGCTGTCGTCGAGCAGACCCGCCTCCCAGGGAGCGTTTATCTCGCCGGAGTGGGTGCACTGCTCGTAGTCGTCGATGACGATCTTCGCGTTCTGCAGGATCTCCGGTGCGAGTTCCCCCTTTCCGGCGGCGTCGGCACCCATCGCGTTGATGTGGGTCTGCTCGCCGACGCGCTCGACGATGGGCTCTCGAACCGGTGTCGTCGTCGAGACGACCGGACAGGCCGCGGCCTCGGCGGCGGCGCCCTCGCTGATCTCGTACTCGTCGGCGTAGCGGTCACGGAAGGCGGCGATCGCCTCGTCGTTCACGTCGCTGAGGACGACGTGCTCGATCGGTCGCACCTGCGCAATCGCCTCCAGTTGCGTGTACGACTGGATGCCCGCGCCGACGAGACCGAGCGTCGTGGCGTCGGCGGGGGCGAGATGGCGGGTTGCGACGGCCGCGGCCGCGCCGGTTCGCAACCGCGTGAGCACCGTCCCGTCGAGCAGCGCCAGCGGATACGCCGTCTCGGGGTCCGAGTAGACGACCGTCCCCATCACCGTCGGCAGGTCGTGCCGGTCGGGGTTGTGGACGTGGGAGTTGACCCACTTCACCGCCGCCGCCTCCCAGTCGTCCGCCTCGACGTAGGCCGGCATCGAACGGAAGTCCCCGTCGTACTGGGGCAGGTCGATGTAGGACTTTGCTGGCATCTGGACGTCCCCGCGGGCGTACGCCGCGAACGCGCCCTCGATCGCATCAATAACCTCCGGTAACTGTGTGCTCTCCCGTACGTCCTCGGGACCGAGAAGCAACGACTCCATACGTATATCTCCCAGCGGCACGCACTTAGCAGTTGCTCGCTCGTGTCGCTCACCCCCAGACCGGGACACCCCGAGATGCCTCTCGATCTGTAACACGCGACGTCCAGTTCCCCGTGCCGTGCCATTTGCAGTCGGTGGTGCGCTCGCTTCGAGGAGCTTCTCTCCCGGCGACGTCCGAACGTTTTTATACGAATCCGAGTAATGTATCGCTCAATGACAGACAAATCCGACACGTCCGCGCGTGTGGGGCGTCGCCGGTGGCTGAGTGCGCTGGGCGCGTCGCTCTCAGTCGGGGTAGCAGGCTGTCTCGGTGACAGCGAGGACCCGGATGCGACACACGAGTCGAGCGACGACAGCACCACAGACGGCGACACCGGTGACGAGTCCAGCGACGAACCGGACGACAGTGACACCGGAGGCGACTCCGACAGCAGTGGTGACGGTACCGGAGAGACCGACGATACTAGTGGGAACGGCGGCTCAGACGACGATGCTGGTGGCGGTGACAGCGGTAGCGAGGACGACGGTGAGCCTGCACAGTCTGACGTGTCGGTGATACTCACCGACCTCCGTGCGGGCCAGGTCCCCGTCACCGTCGACCTCGGCGTCGACGAGTCCGCCCCCGTTGCCGTCACCGTCACCAACGACGCCGACACCGTCGCCGAGATCCCCGTCACGTTCGCGGTTGTGACCGGGCAAGACAACATCGACGACAGCCCCGATGGCTCCACCGGCCAGACGGTTCCCACCGAGGATGCCCTCGCCACCGAGACACTCACCGTCGTCCTCGAGGGCGGAACCTCGGAACGACTCACCGCCAGTGGCCTCACCGACAGTCTTGAGAGCGGGGCAGTACACCGTCACTGCGACAGCCGGGGACCAGCAGGCCACCCTCGCGCTCGATCTCTTCGCGTCCACCCCCGTTCCCGTCACCGTCTACACCCAGGCCCACAAAGAGGAGTTCCGCGCCGACAGCGGCCAGGTCAGTATCATCGAGGGCGGTGAGACCATCGCGACGGCCAGCCTCGACGAGCAACCCGTCACCGTCGAGTTACCGCTCGGCCGGACCACCCAGTACACCGTCGATGTGAGTAATCTCGACGACGGCGCCTGGCCTGATAGCCACGAGTCCGTCACCGTCGACTCGGCCGACGATCCCAGCATCGACGTCGTCGCCGGCTACGAGATTCCGGACATATTTAATAGACGTTTCTCGACGTACAGAGTAAAAGGCCGCGAGGAACGGATCGCGTTCGGCCTCTACGCCCCGAAGGGTGGCTACCACATCTCATACACCGACTCGCTGTGGGCGACCGACGGCAGCCCGTATCTGGAACCGACCGACGCCCCGCCCGAGTACGGCGCCGACCTCAGTGCCCTCGCAGACCAACTCGGCGGGACAGACGTGAGTCACTCGGTTGACTTTCGGGGTCCATTCTTTGACGAGTACAGCCGCTACTTCTATTCC
>KE356579.1:2063662-2076751 GCA_000416085.1 halophilic archaeon J07HX64
CCGAGGCGTCCACAGAAATCTCTGCATCTCCAACTCCACTCCCCGGCACGTCGACCGTGGTCCCTGTGAGCGTCTCTGACTCGCCTTTGTTGAGGCTTATAGAGAAACTGTCACTCGTGCTGGTTGCTCCGCTGGTGTCCAGACTCACGGTGACCTGAGCCGGCTCATCGCCAGTGTTCGTTACCGTCACCTCCGGTGTGAACGAACCGCCAGGAAGTACGTTTGACGGGATATTTTGCAGCGTCACGTCGAACGGCGAGGTGGGCGAACCGCCACCGCCCTGGTCGGTGTCCACGACAGTGATATCCCACACCTCGGTGTTGACGTTACCGCTGTTGACGACCTCTGCGTTCCCGTTTACCGCTATGTTGACTGTTTTGTCCCCATCGACGTTCCCAGGAGACACTGTGTACTTGTGTAGTCCACTCCCGCTTTTTGACGGTGGTATGTCGAGCGCGACATCCTGATTCGACCCGGTCTGGGAGAGACTACTCGACCAACTGTTACTCCGGGTCCCGGTGAAGTCAACCCATGCCATCGGTTCCGTCCAGCACGGGGGAGCGGAGGAGATGTCTGGGTTCGGGTGACCACAACCGGCGAAACTTCGCCACGACGTGTACCCTCGCTGGAGTGCCTCCGGATTGGTCCCGGCCACAACAGCCGCCTTGAAGTTCGACCAGACGTAGATACTGCCGGACTGTGATTCTTCGATTGTCTGCCGTGGCGTCTGGTGTGTCCGACTCGGATCCGTCGCTTCCGGGCTGCTGTCGACGAACCTGATATCGTTCACGTAGCTTGCCTTCTCATCGCCCTCTGCTTGCGGCCACGGTCCGGCGTTACCTGCCGACCCGCTTGCGGCTGGGGCTGTCATGATGTGGGGGTTCGACGGGGAGTTCCCACCGCCACCACCACCATCATCACCGCTACTATCCACGTTGTACTGCGCCACGGTGTCGTAGGTCCGGGCAACAGAGCCCAGTGCCGAGAGATCGAGTCCGGCACTCTCGCTGATGTTCTGGACGGTGATATTGGACCAGTCGTCGGACGGGTTCTCTCCGACGAGCGTGAATGGCTCTGTCACCGGAGTAGAATCGGTCGTCCTGAAGAAGTTCACGCTGTTCTGGTTGTCCAGAGCTATCTCCCCGACGTCGGCCGGTGTGACCGGGACCGCCGTCCGGTTGTACCACCCTGCGGCGAGACTGCCTTGTCGGACCGTATAGCCGACACCCGGCGACAGGACGCTCGTGTCGTAGCCGTCAGCATCTGAGTAGACCACTGTTCTGGGGATGCTCTCCGAGAACGCAAGTTCTCCACTCTGAGAGAGATTTTGCCAGAGGGCCACACCGTGTGCGGAGACTGCCACTGCCGGGGCCGTCGCGGTATCCGAAACAGTCCCCTCCCCGAGACTCGCTCGCAGTTTGACCGGCCCGCTCTTGCTCCCGTTCACCCACTCTCCGGTGGCCGCCTGCGCGGTCAGCGTTCCATTCCCGTTGACTGTGGCGAACTCGTCGGGGTCCGTCGGCACGTCCCCGCCACCGCCGTAGTTCGGTCCGACCAGTTCGAGACTCACACCCTGGTCCGCAGGAGCCGAGAGCGTGTTCGTCGTCCCGTTCAGGTACGTCATCGACACGGTGAACTTCCGTGGGTCGCCGACGATCAGCGGCTGTACCCCGATATCGGACCCACTCAACAGCCCTCGGTCCTGTAGCACCGCAACCTCTGGACTGTCCTCGAGCGACACCGATACGTCTGCGACCTCCGCATCAGACAGGTCCGTTACAGTCACCACGTCACTCGCCCGGTATGTCCTCAACGTGTGGTTGTGCTCCGGACTCGTCTCCGTGTACGTGCCCTGAATCGCAATGTCCCAGTCTGCGGTCAGACCCGACGCGCTCTCCAACTCGTACGTTGGGGTACTAATTGCGGTAGCACCCAGCGCAGTGTCGTCCAGCACCGACAGACTACCCGACTCGAGGACGTTCGTGTATCCGAGTGTCTCGCCCTCGCCCGTGAGTTCATCGGTCACCTCTACGTAGGCTTCCGTCTTGTCTGGGTCGACAACCCCAGCCAGCAGCAGGAACCCCTCCGGCGCCGGTTCAATATCCCCGTCCAACCAGTTCAGCGGGTTGTACCGGGACGAATTGTATGTTTGGTCTTTCATCACCTCGTACGCCTCCTTTATTACGAACACCTGTGTCCCTGTCACACCCAGTTCCGACTGTGCTATCCCTGCGATGTCCCCCCTGTCGACCGTCGTACTAAACACAGGCTTCTCGAGAGAGTCCCGGAACGTGTCGGCATTGTTGATGAGTGTCGTGAGTGCCGACTTCCACTCACCTGGGCCGTAGCTCAGGTAATGTGGGGGATCATAGATCTCTTTCAGCATGCCGCGCTGTTCATACGTCAGGTCTGTGTTACCGAGTCTCGCCAGCCACCACCTCGGCGGCGACTTGCTGGCATTGTGTCCGTGGCTCGCGCGCTCGGCCAGCGCGGGGAACTCCCCGAACGTGTGGGCGTCGGCGTCCGAATCCCCGTTTGCAACCAGACTGCCGACACCTGCCGCATACTCTGCTGACACCCCACCGAGGACGTCGTCAATCCCGACTGTCGTGTTGATGATCTGCTCGTCGAGCGTGCTGAACACCGTCGTGGCCTGGGCCGCGCGTACCCCCTCGAACCCGAGTGTCGCCGCCTTCTCGCCCGGGGAGGCGTCGGTAAAGTTCTCGATGAACTCAGACGCGTCACCGACACTCTCGTTGCTACGCTCGTAATACTCGGTTCGGAGTTGTGCAAGCACGGTGGTCCACACACCGGCTTCCGACCGGTTGACCGTGGTCCCGTCCAGTTGTTTCTCGACGTACTGTGTCACCGCCTGAACCGGCCGTGAACTCGGTGACACGGACTGGAGTGTGGTGTGTCTCGTCTCGTCTGAGGGCTCTATGTCCCTGTCTCGAAGATTAAAAATGAATGCACCGTGGGGGGAACTGCTGTCCACCTCGTCACCGACCTTGGCGGTCTCTTCGAGCTCGAGCCCCGGGTTCAGGTACGGGTCGACGATGGTCAGACTCCGTGTAATGTTTGTCTCGACCTCCGGCAGTATCGCGGTGTTGGCCTCGAGAACCAGCGACTCCTCCAACGCGTACGGGTCGACGGTGAACGCGGTGGAGTTCGCGGTGACCTCTGTCAGAGTTGTTTCTGCACACATACACGGTTCCAGCGTACCGTTTGCGTCCCACGTGTACAGGCTGAGCAGGTCCTCGTCGGCAAGTTGGTCTGTCTGGTCTGATCTGTTTATCCTCACTGTTGCCGTGTACTCCGTCTCCGGTTCGAACGCGTAGTCGGGTAGCCAGACGTCCCCTGACTCCCAGATCGTCGGCTGGCTCGGGGGTACGCCCTCGCCCGCCCGGACAGGAGAGACACCCTCAGCACCACCCCGCCCAGCGGTGCCGGGTGTCCCAACCCCGGCACCGTCGACGGTTGCCGGTTCGACCAACTGGCTCGTGTTCTCGGTCTCGAGTGTTAGTGTTACGTTCTCCGGCCCGGGTGTGGACCCCCCGGTTGCGAACTCGAAAGCCCGGTAGGTGGTGTCCACAGTAATCCGGTCGACGAAGGTGGTTGTCGCGTCGATGTAGGTCGTGTTGAACGCCGGGCGTGTGACCACCTCCTGCCAGGTGTTCCCCCTCCCGTCCCCGTCTCCCTCTCCGGAGAGATCCCCAACGTCATCGGGTCCGGCACCGACGGCGACCAGATTTACACCACCGCTGACGCTGTCGCCGTCGCTCCGGCGGTCGTCAACCACCTGCACGGTGAACTCCGCTTGACCGGGGTTGACAGCCAACGAATCGACCGTCTCGCCGTTGACCGTCCCCCGGTAGGTGTTGACCCGGAGAGTACGGCTCCCCGTCTCTTGCCAGTCGTCGTCCGGGTCGTAGGAACCGAGTTGGTATCGCACGCGGTTGGTTGTCCGGTCTTGATACGCCGCAACTGTCCAGCTGCCAACCTCGACAGTCGTGGCGTTGTCGGCACTGGTCGGGAGGCTCCCCCGTTCCAGCACGAACGCCAGGTCCTGGACCCCGGTAGTGTTCTCCGCGAGCACAGTTTTGTCGGTGAACTCGTGAGAGTCGTTTGTGCCCAAACGGACGAGTACCCCGGTGGTGGTGCGGTCGGCGACCGGTTCCAGTGACGCGATAGACCCGCCCAGTGTCCGGTGGGCGAGCGAGGACATCAGGCCCTGTATCCGGGCGACCTGCTCGTCGGTAAACGGGTACGGGTCGAGCAACACCTCGACTGTCGTGTGGTTGATCGGCGGCGGGTCGTCACCGGTGTCGGGGGGAGTAAACACCGGATCGTAGGACCGGTTGAGTGTGTTCCTGGACTCGATGAACACCAAGGAGAGACCCTCCCTGACAACATCGGTATCGCCCTGGTCGACCGACTGTGTGGTGACGCCGTCACTACCGGTGGGTGCGAGCACCATGCTGGCGGCGCCGAGCACGACCAGTGCCGCCAAGACCAGAGCCATCGCCAGCATGACGTTTCCTCGGTTGCGTCTGCCGGCGGTGTGGTCTGTACTCCTTGACCGCCCTGCGGTGGCCGCGTCGGTATCGTCCGACTGCCCCATACACTCTGTTTGGTCTGTTCTGCTCGCATCTGAATAATCTGTTGGTTGTTCACTCATTGTTCCGTATCGTACAGTCTGATTGATTGTACGGCGCGTCTCGACCGGTGAACTGACGTGTGAGTCGGGGTTCGCGCCCCAGGTCTAGCGGGTGGTGGCCTCTCTCTGGGGTATAAATCTCCGGGCAACCGGTGTGAACCGTTCTCCGGACAGCGCCTCGGGGGTCACAGAGCGGGTCATCGGTTACACAACGTTTTTTATTTGGCCCCAGTTCACAGGAGTATGCACGCGGTCATAGTGCCGGCGACGGTGACAGATCCGGGGGAGATGTTCGTGCTAGAACCCCCGTTTCTTCCGGACCGGGTGCAGCCCTGGATAGTCGAACTCGCGGGTGCGGTGCTGGTGGTCGCGCTGGCGTGGCTCGCGGCCCGACTGGCGACGCGCGTGTTCACCCGCCCGATCGTGCAGTACGTCGACCGACAGAGTCTGGGTCGCGTTGCTCTGGGCTCGATCCGTGCCGGCATCTACGTGCTCGGCTTGCTGACGCTGCTCCGGATCTACGGGCTGGACCTGAGCAGTATCGCACTCTCGGTGACCGTCTTCTCGGCGGTGGTCGGTGTCATCCTCGCCCCCATCGTCGGGAGTTTCATCAGCGGGGTCTTTCTCCTCGCCGACCAGCCCTACGAGATCGATGACATGATAGAGCTCCCGGAGCGGGAGACGCGTGGGTACGTCGAGGATATCACGCTCCGGTACACGAAGGTGTTCACACTCGACAACACGTTCCTGGTGATTCCGAACGGTGAGATGCGCTCGCGGGACGTGGTCAATCACTCGGCGGAGGACACACGGGTTCGGCTCTCCTTGGAGTTGCTGGTGACCTACGAGAGCGACATCGCTGAGGCGCGAACGCGGATGGAGGAGAGCGCCCGTGGCATCGAGGGGGTGATAACCGGCGGACCGAGCATCCGCATCGGGGCCGCCCGGTACCCGGCGGGCCCACAGTGTCTCATCGCGAGTTTCGCCGACAGCGGTATACTGCTCCGGATGCGGTACTGGGCCAGCGAACCCTACCAGGTCCAGACACTCAGTTCGCGGGTCCGGACACGCGTCTGGGAGTCGTTGGATGACGACGCTGTCGAGATTGCGTACCCACACTCGCAACTGATGTTCGACGAGACCAGCGGCGAACTCCGGGTCTCTGCGGACGGTGAACTCGAGAGTCTCGGCGAACCGATGGCTGCCGACGGGCGACCGTCCGGGACAAACGCCACAGACCGCGAGGGCGGCGACACCGACTGATATCCGATAGACAACGTCGACCACCGTCTGGACTGCAACCTGGGGAACGGGAGGCGTCAGACCGGAAGATGATCGAGAGGACCCGTGCGACTCTCGGACTCCGACCCGGACTGATCAAAGCTCATCCACCGTCCTCGTCCATCCCCTCTTTGAATCCCTGAGCGGTACGGCGCAACAGCAGGTACATAAAGAATATGAAAACCAGGATGAGCACGAGAACGCTGCCGATTATGAACGTAGTAGTCATACCGTTCGGTTCGGCTGGAGGTATAAAAGAGGTTTCGACGCGGTCGGTCACGGTCCCGACGGATAGCGGTCATGAGGTCACGAGTAACGGCCTCTCTCGTACCTGTCGCGGTCACGATGAACCGGAGAGGTATCTGTGAGCTACCTCGGTTGTTCTACCGGTAGATAACCCACAGTAGAAAATCACTGTTCCTGTGATTCGGGGACAGACTCGTCGGGAATGACCGAGGACCCGAGAAGACCGCCGACCTGTCTGGTGGTGCCGGCGACACTCCGCACGAGGTCAACAGTCGTCGTCACGGCGGCCCGGGGACCGTACCGGAGGGTGTGTTTCGTCGGTTCGTCGATGGCACTGACCTCGTCGACGTGAAGTTCGTAGTGATGGAGATATGTCCGGACGTGGAACTCGCCGCCGCTGTCGAGCACGCGCCGGTAGTCAGCCCACTGGCCGCGTACCGTCCCGACGTGGCGCCGGTAGCCAACCTCGCTCGGTCGCTCAACCGCATCCTTCGCGACGGTTACCGGGCCTTCGGTGCGTGCCGCACGTTCGATTGCGCGCCACGATGGGTGTGTCACACCACATGCACACGGCCCGTCGAGAACGTCTGTCCCCCGGCCACAGTCCCGACACTCCACGATACAGGACCAGTCGTGTGCGGTCCCGCACTCCTTGCAGACGGGCTGGAGCAGATGCATGGGTGTCCCGCACTCGCCGCACTCGCGCCCCTGCGGTTCACCGGACATAGCTGTCCGTAACTGTCTGTTGGTAATAATCCTGTTGGGGGCTCTCCGAACTCGTTCCGTCGGAGATAATACTCGGTGCACTGGACCCGTTACACCGGATGGCGAGACTGTGCTGAACAAGTTGTTCTGGTACGTCCCGTCGTGGCATGAGAATAAAGCACATACAAGGAACAGATATATATGTTGCCGGTCGTTTAGGAGAGATGCATATGTTTGACACAGAGGGTACGTCGGGATCCCCGGCGGATCGAGTTCTTCCAGGGCACACTGGAAGATAGCTCCGAGATAACGGACGCACGGATTTTCGACACCACACTGCGCGACGGCGAGCAGACCCCTAGAACGTCATTCTCGTACGATGATAAACGCGAGATAGCGTCGCGTCTAGATGCGATGGGGACTCACGTCGTGGAGGCAGGGTTCCCGGTCAACAGTGACGCCGAGTTCGAGGCGGTGCGCGACATCGCCGACTCGACGTCAGCGACGACCTGTGGCCTGGCACGTGTGGTCGAGAACGATATCGAGGCGGCACTGGACAGCGGTGTCGACATGGTCCACGTGTTCGTCTCGACCAGCGACGTACAGTTGGCAGATTCCATGCACGCGACCCGGGAGGAGGCCCGCAGGCGAGCGGTCGAGTCCGTCGAACGGGTGACCGAGGCCGGTGTCGAGTGCATGTTCTCACCGATGGATGCAACCCGCACGGAGGAGTTGTTTCTCGTCGACATCGTCGAGTCGGCAGTCGACGCGGGCGCAGACTGGGTGAACGTTCCCGACACGTGTGGTGTGGCAACGCCGACCCGGTTCGGGCAGTTGGTCTCGACGGTCGTTGAGGCCGCCGGCGACGCGCGTGTCGATGTCCACCCGCACGACGACTTCGGGATGGCAACGGCGAACGCGCTGGCAGGCTACGAAGCCGGCGCGACACAGTCGCAGGTGTCGGTGAACGGTATCGGCGAGCGCGCCGGCAACGCCGCCTACGAGGAGGTGGTGATGGCGTTGGAGTCGGTGTACGGCGTCGACACGGGCGTCGACACGACCCACATCACGGAGGTGTCGCAGGTCATCGAGGGCCGCTCGGAGGTCCCGGTGCCGGCGAACAAGCCGGTCGTGGGTGACAACGCCTTCTCCCACGAGAGCGGCATCCACGCCGCCGGTGTCATCGAGAACGCCGACACGTTCGAACCCGGTGTGATGACCCCCGCGATGGTGGGCGCCGAGCGCGAACTGGTGCTCGGCAAACACACCGGCACCCACTCGGTGCGCGAGCGACTCCACGAGGTCGGGTTCGACCCGACCGACGCCGAACTCCGCGAGGTGACACGCCGGATAAAGGAGTTCGGTGCCGGATCCGAGCGGGTCACCGTCGCCGTGCTAGAGCGGTTCGCCCAGGAGGTGGGTGTCGACCGCACCGACGATGAGTCCAGCGAGGAGGTCCACGCGTAGCGATGCCGGTCTGCGCGCGCCACGCCCACCGGTCGCCGGTGGTCGTACCCACGGTCCCGCCGGGGTCGACACCCGCAGTCACGAGGAGGGCACCAGCCACCTCGACGGTCGATGAGTCGGGGTCCTGCAGGTCCGCTCCGGCGGCCACAGGCGTGGGTCCGCACAACATTTATCAAACTCGAGGGTATGAGACACAGATAGATGAGACACAGCGCTGGCACCACAGACAGGCGCGCTGCCAGCGACACCATTGTAGGGGCTTGTTAGCCCCCACTATTACTCACCCCCAGTCCGGTCGGTATCGCTTCTCGAACACCCAGCAGCAAACCCATTCATGAGCAAGCGAACACCAGTTGCGCGGACGGAACAGGACGACGGCGACGGACCGTCGGAACAACCAGACAGCGAGAGGGCCGACCAACCGGAGGAGTCCGGCGTCGAGACCGGTGCGGAGGCGGTCGTCGCGGGCTTAGAGAACGCGGGTGTGGAGTACCTGTTCGGCGTCACGGGTGGGGCAATCATGCCAGTCTACGACGCGCTGTACGAGCACGAGGAGCTGACCCACATCACGATGGCCCACGAGCAGGGTGCAGCCCACGCGGCCGACGCCTACGGTATCGTTTCGGGGCGACCCGGCGTCTGCATGGCGACCTCCGGACCGGGTGCGACGAACCTGGTGACGGGTATCGCCGACGCCAACATGGACTCGGACCCGTTGGTCGCGCTCACGGGACAGGTCCCAACCGGGTTCGTCGGCAACGACGCCTTCCAGGAGACCGATACGATCGGTGTCACACGGCCGATCACGAAGTACAATATCTTCGCCGACGACGAGGCGACAGTCGGCACCGACATCGGAACGGCGTGGGCACTGGCAAACGAGGGCCGACAGGGCCCGACACTGGTGGACCTGCCGAAGGACATCACACAGGCGGAAACCGACCAGCGACCCGAGGAGCCGTCGACGCCGGACACGTACGACCCACCGACGACGGCCGAGGCGGTGATGATCGAGGCCGCGGCCGAGACGCTGGTCGACGCCGAGCGGCCGCTCATCCTTGCAGGTGGCGGCGTGATAAAGGGCGAGGCAACCGAGGAGTTGGCGACAGTCGCGCGGGAGTTCGAGGTTCCGGTGGTCACGACGATGCCAGGGACCGGTGCGTTCCCGCAGACAGACCCGCTCTCACAGGGTATCGCCGGGATGCACGGCACCGGGTACGCGAACATGGCGATCTCGAACTGCGACGTGATGCTCGCGGTGGGCACCCGTTTCGACGATCGTCTGACCGGCGATATCGAGACGTTCGCACCCGACGCGGAGATAGTCCACATCGACATCGACCCGGCGGAGATCAGCAAGAACGTCGAGGCCGACTACCCGCTCGTCGGTGATGCGGGGGTCGTTCTGGAGCAGTTGCTGCGGGCGATGCCCGGTCGGCCCGCCGCCGAGGCGTGGCGCGAGCAGTGCCGGACCTGGCAGGAGGAGTACCCGCTCGACTACGAGGCGCCGGCAGACGAACCGCTCAAACCACAGCACATCGTCGAGCGGTTCGACGAGGCGACGCCCGCAGACACGATCGTCGCGGCGGGTGTCGGACAGCACCAGATGTGGGCCTGGCAGTACTGGACGTTCACCGAGCCACGGACGTGGGTGACCTCCCACGGTCTCGGGACGATGGGCTACGCGGTGCCGGCGGCGATCGGAGCGAAACTCGCCGCACCCGACAGAGAGGTCGTCGCGTTCGACGGTGACGGCTCCTTCCTGATGACCGCCCAGGAGTTGACGGTCGCGGCGCGGGAGGAACTCGATCTCACCATCGTGGTGTTGAACAACGAGGCCGTCGGGATGGTCCGCCAGTGGCAGGACGGGTTCTACGGTGGCCGGCACATGGCCTCGGAGTACCCCTGGGCGCCCCAGTTTGACAAGGTTGCCGAGGCCTTCGGCGCAAAGGGTCTGCGGGCGGAGCACTACGACGACCTCGAGGAGACGATCCAGGAGGCCCGCGAGTACGACGGGCCAGCGGTGATCGACGCGGCGATCGACCCGACAGAGGATGTCTACCCGATGGTTCCGAGCGGGGGGGACAACGCCCGCTTTGCGCTGAACGCGGAACAGCTGGAGGGGCTGTGATGAGCCGAGGTGAACTCCCGGGACCGGAGCCCGGGGAGCGGACACACCCGGAGGGGCGGCGCAACGGCCAGGGGATCCGTATCGACCCAGAGGCCGAGGCCGAACGCTCGGCCGAGCGGGCGGTGCTGTCGGCGCTCGTCACCCACGAACCGGGTGTTCTCGCCGAGATATCCGGTCTGTTCAGTCGCCGTCAGTTCAATATCGAGTCACTAACCGTCGGTCCAACCGTCGACGACAGCCTCGCACGAATGACGATCGTCATCGAGGAGCCACGGTCGGGGATCGACCAGGCCAAAAAACAGCTGGAAAAGCGCGTTCCCGTTATCTCGGTGCGGGAACTCGACGATGACGCGGTTCAGCGCGAACTCGTCATCGTGAAGGTAAACGGTGACAGCCCGGACCAGGTGAACGCAATCACCGACATGTACGACGGGCAGACACTGGATGCGGGGCCGCGAACTGTCACTGTCGAGATAACCGGTGCCCAGCAGAAGATAGACGACGCCATCGACGCCTACCGCCAGTTCGGCATCCGCGAACTCGTCCGGACGGGGCACGCGGCGATAGCGCGCGGCGAGGCACCGACCGCACAGGTCAGTGAGCCGAACCAGGCCCCGACCGAGGCACAGGTCGCCACCGAGGAGGTGACCGATGACTGAGAGCGCCGACCCGGACGGGCTCGACACGACGGTGTACTACGACGAGGACGCCGACCCGTCGATGCTGGACGGGACGACGGTGGCTGTGCTGGGCTACGGGAGTCAGGGTCACGCCCACGCACAGAATCTCGCTGACAGTGGTGTGGACGTGGTCGTCGGTCTGCGCGAGGGGTCGACCTCCCGGGCGGAGGCGTCGGCCGACGGCCTGCGGGTGGCCACACCACAGGATGCGGCCGCGGAGGGCGACATCGTGACGCTGTTGATACCGGATACCGTTCAGCCGACGGTCTACGAGCGGATCGAACCGGTGTTGGAGGCGGGCGACACCCTCCAGTTCGCCCACGGGTTCAACGTCCACTACGGCCAGATCGAACCACCCGAGGCGGTGGACGTGACGATGGTTGCGCCGAAGGCACCCGGACATCTGGTTCGGCGGACCTACAAGCGCGGCGAGGGGACCCCCGGACTGCTCGCGGTCTACCGGGATGCAACCGGCCGGGCACACGCAGAGGGGCTCGCCTACGCACGTGCGATCGGTTGCACACGGGCCGGCGTCATCGAGACGACGTTCCGCGAGGAGACCGAGACAGACCTGTTCGGTGAGCAGGCGGTGCTGTGTGGCGGTGTGACCGAACTGGTAAAGGCCGGCTTCGAGACGCTCGTCGAGGCGGGCTACGCGCCGGAGATGGCCTACTTCGAGTGTTTGAACGAACTCAAACTCATCGTCGACCTGATGTACGAGGGTGGACACGCCGAGATGTGGAACTCCGTCTCCGACACCGCCGAGTACGGCGGTTTGACCCGCGGGAGTGAGGTTGTCGACCGCGAAGGGATGACCGAGATCCTCGAGGCTGTCCAGAACGGCGAGTTCGCCCGCGAGTGGATCACGGAAAACCAGGCGAACCGACCGGCCTACCGCCAGTACCGCGAGGCCGAGCAGACACACCAGATAGAGCAGGTCGGCGACCAGCTCCGCGAGCTGTTCGCCTGGGACGACTCCGACCCGGAGGAGGCGTGACCCGAAACCCCGCGCGAACCGACAGCCCGCGCGACGGAGACGAGCAAGCTCACGACTCCGGGAAGGGCACGACGAACAGTGACCCGACACACGGACGGACACGACAGCAACGCCGACAACACCGGAGACAGTAACAATGACACCAGACGACACCAGCACGAGAGAACAACACACGACCACGACCGGGTCGGATACCACCACAGCAAGCACACGCGCGCAGGGTGGGAGAGACCGGGCAGCGGTGGGCGAGACGATGAGCGAGGTAGACCAGACACACCCGGACACGAACCGAGCGTTCGGGTTCGCGGTGTACGGACGCGGGGTCGTCGCGGACGGCGGCCGCAGGCAGGAGGAGAAGTCGATAGAGGATATCGATCACGAGTCGGAGACAGACGGGGCCAGCCGGAGGTCGGACACGGAGAGGGGCAATGAGTGAGCGAACACTGTACGACAAGGTGTGGGACCGACACCGGGTGACGGAGCTCCCGAACGGGCAGGACCAGCTGTTCGTGGGGCTGCATCTCATTCACGAGGTGACAAGCCCACAGGCGTTTGCGATGCTGGACGAGCGGGACCTGGAGGTGGCGTTTCCGGAGCGCAACTACGCGACGACAGACCACATCGCCCCGACCGAGGCCGAGAAGCGCGAGCGCCCCCTCGTCGATAGCGAGGCCGAGGAGATGCTCTCGGCGCTCGAGCGGAACGTCACGGAAAGCGGTATAACATTCTTTGGACTCGACTCGGGCAAACAGGGGATCACCCACGTCGTCGCTCCGGAACTGGGGCTGTCCCGGCCCGGGATGACCGTCGCGTGCGGTGACTCACACACCTCGACACACGGCGCCTTTGGCTCCATCGGAGTCGGTGTCGGCACCAGTCAGATACGCGATATCCTGGCGACAGGCTGTATCGCCGCCGAGAAACA
>KE356579.1:2077600-2081796 GCA_000416085.1 halophilic archaeon J07HX64
AGTACGACGATGTCGTCACGGTCGACGTGGACGGGATGGACCCGATGGTGACCTGGGGGATCAACCCCGGACAGGTGATCGAACTGTCCGAACCGGTGCCACAGCCAGATTCGTTTGATGCCCGCTCCGACCGGGAGGCTGCCGAGCGCGCACTCTCACACATGGGACTCTCGCCCGGTGAGTCGATGCTCGGCTACGACGTGGACGTGGCCTTCCTCGGAACGTGCACGAACGGGCGGGTGTCGGATTTCGAGGTGGCGGCGGAGATCCTGTCGGGGCGGACAGTCGACGACGACGTCCGGGCGCTCGCAGTGCCGGGGTCAGAGACAGTCCGCCAGCGCTGTGAGGAGCGTGGTCTCGACGAGACGTTCATCGAGGCCGGGTTCCAGTGGCGACGCGCAGGCTGTTCGATGTGTCTGGCGATGAACGACGACTCCTTGGAGGGTGCCGAGGTGTGTGCCTCGTCGTCGAACCGGAACTTCGTCGGCCGGCAGGGGTCGAAGGAGGGTAGAACCGTGCTGATGAGTCCGGCGATGGTCGCCGCCGCCGCGGTAACGGGCGAGGTGACCGACCCCCGGCGCTTCGTCGACGACACGGCCCGTGCGGTCTCGGCTGCGGACGTGGAGGTGGCAGAGTGAGCGACGACCAGGTGGTCACACAGGTTAGCGGAACAGGTGTCCCGATCCCGGGTGACGACATCGACACAGACCAGATACTTCCGGCACGGTTCATGAAGGAGGTCACGTTCGACAACATGGCCCGGTACCTGTTCTACGACGCCCGTCGCGAGGACGGCGACCGGAACGACCACCCGCTCAACCGGTTCGAGGGGGCCTCTATCGCGGTCGTGAACCAGAACTTCGGCTGTGGCTCCTCGCGGGAACACGCCCCACAGGCGATGATGCGCTGGGGGGTCGACGGTGTCGTCGGCGAGTCGTTTGCCGAGATATTCCGGGACAACTGCAAGTCACTCGGGATGCCCGTGGTGACGGCCGATCACGGGGCTGTCGTCACACTGCAAGAGTGGCTCGAGGACAACCCCGACGGTGAGGTGACGGTCGACGTCGAAAACGGGGCTGTTCGCTACGACGGACGAACTATCGAGGGTCACATCGACGACGCGATGCGGGAGGCACTGCTCGGTGGCATCTGGGACACAACGGCACTGATGTACTCGAACCGCTCGAAGGTCGAACAGACGGTTGCGGACCTGCCGTACGTCGACTCCCGGTGAATCACTCCCGTGTTTGCCGGTCGGGCCTGCTACACAGAGATAGTCAACAGTGTTATCGGGCCGTCTGCTCTGCGAGCCACACGAGCAGTCCCTTCTGTGCGTGCATCCGGTTTTCGGCCTGGTCCCAGGCGAGGTGGTCGCCCTCCATCACGGCGTTCGTGACCTCCTCCCCGCGGTGGGCTGGCAGACAGTGCATCAGTTGCCGGTCACCGAGCAGGTCTGTGGTCACCTGGAACCCCTCGAACGCCCGGAGTTTCTCCTCGCGTTCGTCCTCCTGGCCCATGCTAACCCAGACATCCGTGTACACCACGTCGGCGTCGGCAACGGCCGCCTCGGGGTCTGTTGTCTCCTCGGGTGGACTGTCCAGTCCGACCGCGCGCTTGCGGACACCGTCGTCGATACCGTAGCCCTGTGGGGTCGCAACCGTCAGCTCCAGGTCGGTCATCGCCGCGCCCAGCACGAGCGACTGACAGACGTTGTTGCCGTCACCGACCCAGGCGACCGAGACGTCGAGCGTGCCGAACTGGTCCCGGATGGTGAGCAGGTCACCGAGCGTCTGGCAGGGGTGGGCGGCGTCACTCAGGCCGTTTATAACCGGCACAGTGGCGAACTCGGCGAGTTCGACCACGTCGGTGTGGTCGAACACCCGGGCCATCAGGAAATCGGCGTACCGCGAGAGCACGCGGGCGGTGTCCCGGAGCGGTTCACCCTGGCCGAGGTGGATGTCGTCCGGGCCGAGAAAGAGGGCGTGCCCGCCGAGTTGTGTCATTCCCGTCTCGAAGGAGACACGCGTCCGCGTGGACGGTTTCTCGAAGAGCATGGCCAGTGTCCGGTCTGGAAGCGGCGTGTTCGGTTCGCCGGCCTCGTGGGCCGCCCGCAGTCGGTCGGCCTCGTCGAGCACGGCGTGCAGTTCCGCTGACGTGAGGTCGTCGATGTCGACGAGATGCATCACAGGAGTCGCTCCGTGGCGTCAACAAGAACCCCCACTGACTTATCATATTCGGGAAGCGGCAGGCGCTCGTCGGGGGCGTGGTCGAAGTTCGAGTCCCCCGGACCGTAGCTGACGGTCGGCACACCCCAGGCGTTTGCGAAGACGTTCATATCGCTGGTGCCGGTCTTGCGCAGCATCCGCGGGTCGCCGTTGTTCGCCCGGATCGCCGCACGGAACGCCCGGGCGACCGGTGTCCGGGGGCTCTCCATCACCGGGTCGACCATGTCGTGCCAGTTTACCGTGCCCCTCTCCAGACAGCCGTCGGCGATCTCCCGGACGGTGTCGGTGGTGTACGACGGCGGCACCCGCAGTTTCACCTCCATCGTCGCCTCGACGGTGAGTCCGTCCCCGGAGAGGCCGCCGTCGAAGCCGACGGGCTTGCACGTGACCCGCTCGAACACCGGGACGTACTCGTCGTGTTCGAACCTGGCCTCGACGCGACGCCACCAGTCCATCGCGTCCTGGACCGCGTTGTTCTCGGGCCGCGAGGAGTGACCCGACTCCGAGGCACCGAGGTAGGTGCCCCCGAGGATGCCCCGGTAGCCGAGCGTGAGCGCGTCCCAGCCAGAGGGCTCGCCGTTCAGTACCGCGTCGGGGACCTGCTCGCGGGTGTCGACAACGTGACGACTCCCCCGCGAGTCGACCTCCTCACCGACGACACCGACGAAACTCGCACCCGTCCGGACCGCGGCGGTTGCCATCGCCGCCAGCGACCCCGTCGCGTCGACACTTCCCCGACCCCAGAGCACGTCCCGACCCTCATCGTCGGTTTCGACGTGCACCGGGATATCACCGGGGACGGTGTCGATGTGGGAGGTCAGCAGGACGCCGTCGTCGGCCGGTGCGCGGACGTTGCCGACCTCGTCGAGGAACACCTCGCGGTCGTGGCGCTCGAAAAACGAGGCGAGCTGGCGCGCACACGGCTCCTCGCTACCCGACACCGACGGGATCCGGACGAGTTTCACCAGCAACTCGCGGGCCTCGCTGGTCTGGATGCTCATCGGTCACCCGGGGGTGGGGATATCACCGCCCGGCGAGAGTCGCTGTCGGTTCTGAACCTGCTCATACACTGCCTCAATCGGTTCGCCGGCATATAGTGTGTGTCGCGGCGCCGAGGGTGGTGTGACATTTTTCTCCTGTCGGCCTGGTCGTGAGATCAGCCACGAAACTCCTGCTCGTACCACGCGACAGTGCGGCGCAGGCCTGCCGCGAGCGTGGTCTCGGGATGTCACCCGAAGCTTCCCGGCACGCGAGATGTTGACCCGCTGTTTGTTCTGACGCTTGTGTCTCGCGGTGTCCCACCCGCCCGCCCCCTCGAATCCAGTTTCGGTGGCGATTCGCTCGAGCAGTGCCCGGATACTCGTCTCGACTCCGCTCCCGAGGTTCACCGGCGAGACCGCACTCCTCGGTTGCGGTCACGTCGAGAATCCCGCGGGCCGTGTCCGGCACGTAGCAGAGATTATTCCGGTTATCTCCGGATACTTCACACCGGCAAACTGCAGGTCCCCTGCCAGGTCGACCCGTGTCTCGCCGGTCATGTTGTCGTAGAGTTTCAGGTTGAACGAGACAGTATCGCCCAGCGCAGAGGACTTTTCGACGTCATCGAGCGTGAGCGTCCCGTTGACCGTCTCGCCTGGGGTCCTCGATAGAGCCGTCTTCAGTCGTCGTCGGCGACGCCTTGGCCGGTCGCTCCGGAGTCGTCGAGTCCGAGTTGTTCCTCGACGGCGGCCAGCCGCGCTTCGAGTTCGGCGTTCTGCTCGCGCAACTGCTCGTTCTCCGCAGCGATCCGTTCGTTCTTGTTTTCCAGTTTCTCGATTCGATCTTGCTGGTCGTCCAGACGGGTCTCTTTCGCGTCGAGTTCGGCCTCCAGGTCTGCGACGCGGTCGTCCATTGCCTCGTGGCCGGATTCGACATCGGCAACTCGGTCGCGGTTGTCCCGGACCTCGGGAACGAGATGGACCCCGACGCGGT
>KE356579.1:2081846-2084159 GCA_000416085.1 halophilic archaeon J07HX64
GCGTCGTCGACCTCCTCGAGTAGATTCGTCGCACCGATAACGACCACATCCTCGCTCTGAATCTCGCTCAACTCCTCCAGAAGCTGGTTGACCATCTGGCGCTCGCTCTGTGTCTTCTGTGCACCGCCGCTCCGTGCGCTCGCCACGGCGTCGATCTCGTCGATGAACACCAGACACGGCTGGTTGTCGCGTGCTACCTCGAACAGTTCGGCTACGTTGTCGGCGGCCTCCCCGACCAGCGAACTCGTCAGGTCGGAGGGTGTCACGTCGATGAAATTGTAGCCAAGTTTCCCCGCGAGCGCCTCGGTTACGTAGGTCTTTCCTGTTCCCGGTGGTCCGTACAGCAAAACACCGTTGACCACCCCGAGGTCGTACTCCTCGTAGAGCTCCGGTCGCTCCAGTGGGTCGACTATCTTGTCCGTCAGCGTCTGCTTCAGTTCGGACATCCCACCCACATCGTCGAAATTCATCTCCGGCGGGTCCTGGAGGTACTCGTCTGCATCGACCTCCTCGTTCTCGTCGTGTGTCTGCTGTGGGGTGTCCGCCTGACCACCGTCACCGGACGGTCGCTTCTCTCTCCGTGTCTCTGCGCTGTCGTCACGGTTCGACAGCGTCTCGGCGGCCTGCTTGAGGTTCTCTGCCAGGCCGCGCTGCTCGCTTGCGACGGTCTCGCTCGACTCGAGATCCGCCATCTCTCCGAGGAGGTGAGCACAAGTCCGGTAGTGGTCTGCAGCCTTCTCCGCGTCCCCCCGGTCCCGGGCCCTCTCTGCTCGTTCCCTGGAGCTCTCGTAATCGTCTTTCAGAATGTCCTTCTGTGCCTCGTCACTCAGCATTGGTGTGGTACTCCGTTTTGCCAGTGTTCAGTTCAGTCATCCTGTGTAGCACCCGGTCGGTGGCCTCCCTCGGCCCGGACACTCAGAGGTCCTCGACCGACACTTCCTCCATGTCGATGCCCTCCTCGATGTCTGCGTCGATGTCCCCGACATCGACCTTCGCATCGGCACCAGCGGTGTTGTCGGACTCGATATCGACCTGCTCGGCGGACACCTCCGAGGCGGCGATCTGCTCCATGACCTCCTCCTCCTCACTCGACCCCATCTCCAGGTTGTCATTCATGATCGGAATGTCGAGCGCGTCTTGAATCTCCTGCAGGTCGTCCATCTCGATACCGAATAGGGCTATTCGCTCAATGACCTCGCTCTGGATCTCTTGGGCGTCGCTGTCCTCCATCACCCCCTCCAGCGCAATCTCCTCTTGATCGTGCAGCGACATTATTTCGCGCATCCCCTGGACGCTGAGGACGGTGCCGAGCTTGATACTATTCGCACGATACTTTTTTTTCTTGATGGCGTACTTTTTCTTCTCGAATTTGGCCTTCTGAGCGTACTTCTTCCGCTTGAGTTCGTCGTACTGTGCCCCCTCCTGCAGCAGTTGCTTGTACTTCCTGCGGTGGTCGTCCATCTCCTGTTCGAGTCGCTTTCCTTGATGTTCTAGCTTCGAGATGTCCTTTCGCAGTTCCTTGCTGCTGTAGACGCTCTCGTCGAGTAGGTTGTCGCCCGTGCCGCCGAACTTCTTTTGAATCCAGTTGCGTATTTCCATTGTTGCTTCGATGTGTTCTTGTGTTGTTTTGCCAGTTTCTTATATGTTTGTGCGGTACGGTTCCACTACTCCAGTTCGGGTTTGACCGTCATCATCGTCCCGACGAGGCCCAGTGCCGCGCCGATCCCAGCGGCCACGATGAGGTTGCGCTTCGCCGTGAACGCGAGATTGTCCCATATCATGTTGCCGGCTGTCGCCTGTGCCCCGACGATGACGGCTCCGAGCGCCAGTCCACCGACCGCACCGAGGAAGACGTGTCGCTCCATCAGCCCGTACGCCGTGAACACCATCACCGCCCCGATGACGAGGTTGGCACCGAACGCCAACCCGAACGCCCAGAGTTCGATTGTCATGTTCTGTCTTCGCCTCCTGACACCTGTATGTGTACCCGCCACCCACATAAAACTTTGGTCGTATGAGATTGTGAGAGGTTTCTCCAGAATGGAGATGGCTGTCAATGTCGTGTCGACGGTGGCGTCACCCGTCGTCCTGGTCGTTCAGGGAGCGATTGACCACCGAATCGTCGATGAGATTGCTGTCGACGATAGCGTCACCCTCGGCGCGAATCTCGACGTGTTTATCCGCGCTGTCAGACTCTTCCTGTTCGGCACCGATTGGTCGTCGGCCCCGGATCTTGCGTTGCTCTCGAATCACGTCCCGCCGAATGTTCGGTGCTCCTCCAGGTATCTGCCGAGCACCAGTGTGACCCGGTTT
>KE356579.1:2086863-2092557 GCA_000416085.1 halophilic archaeon J07HX64
AGGGCCGGTCCTCGTCGTCGTAGGTCACGATTTCCGGGACGTGCTTCTCGACTTCCTCGGCAATGAGTCCGACATCTTCTGACCCTGTCTCCTCGTACTCGAAGCTGCGCAACTCGAGATCCAGCACGCCATCGCTCGTCGAGTGTGGCTGGATGTTGGTCTTGTGGCGCGCGCTCGAGCTCTCCGCAGCAAGCTCGTCATTCGAGTTGATCACAACGTTGGTGCCCGTGTCGCTCTGAATACCCCCATCAAACACCAGATTATCATAAATAGTGGTGGTTCCAAACTCGTCCACCCCCAGCATGGGGAATACGCCGACCCCAGGCGCGAAATACTCTATTTCGAATTCCTCACTCAAATCCGAGTTGTTAAATCTCCTGAGAGAAATACCGGAACTGGTGAAATCAAATGTTGAACCGGTCTCGACGGAACCCTCGCTGACGACGTTCCCCTGGAACCTCGCCTCGTCATCGAACTGAGACGTGATTTCGGTGCTCGTGGAATCCCCGACAACGAACGCGCCGTCGTCGCTCGCGGTGGCGTTTCGACCCATCGCGGTGCTGTAGTTGCCGCTGGCCGTGTTGCTCCGCCCGCCGGGAACCGTCGCGTACTCGGCGTTCGCTGTCCCGTCGTCGCTGCCGGCCTGGTTGTTGCTGCCGCCGCCGATGCTGCCGTAGGCGTCGTACACCGCGTTCTGGGTGGCGTCGTTGGGCGGGTTCTCCGGTGCGCCTCCGGCGATAGTCCCGTAGTCACCGGTGACCAGATTGTTGTTTCCACCGGCGACAGTCGCGTAATTCGCATCTGCGATGTTCGTTGCCCCGCCGCCGACCGCCGACCCGTTTGTCCTCGCTTCGTTGTTTGTGCCGCCGGCGACGACGGTGTTGCTGGCGAGTGTCTTGTTCATAACGCCGCCACCGATTGTTCCATCGCCGTTGCTTACCTCGTTATCCTCGCCGCCACCGATAGTAGCGTTGACGCTGCTGGCCACGTTGTTATTGCCGCCAGTGACCGTGGCGTAGAGACCGCTGGCGTCGTTGCTTTGGCCGCCGGCGACTGTCGCAGCGGTGCCACTCACGGTGTTCGTGCTGTCACCCGCGTTCGACCACTCCGCCGGGCCGTTGAAATCGACCTGACCGCCCGATGTTGTCATGTAGCGCCCGGTGTCGACGGTGCCGCTCGAGTCGAGACTGGTCGCGTCGCCCCAGGCGACACTGAGGGTGTCGCCGTCGCCGATGGTTCCGGGGTTGATGCCGTCGCCACCCAAGAGATCTTGGATGCCGCCACCGCCGCCCGAGGCGTTGAGTTGGCCGTTGCTGTCGATGCTGAGGTTGGTGCCGGCGATGTCGGTGAGCGTCTGCCCCCCGGCCACCGACCCGCTTATCTGCTCTACGTTCCCACCCGAGTCGAGGTCAGCGGCCCCGCCGAAGTTGTTGATATCCCCGTTCGAGTCGAGACTGGTCGCGTCGCCCCACGCGACGGTGAGGGTATCGCCGTCGGTGATTGTCCCGGGATTGATGCCGTCACCACCCGAGAGACCCTGGATGCCGCCACCGCCGCCACCGCCCGAAGCGTTGAGTTGGCCGTTGCTGTCGATGCTGAGGTTGGTGCCGGCGACGTCGGTGAGCGTCTGTCCGCCGGCCACCGACCCGCTTATTTGCTCTACGTTCCCACCCGGATTGAGGTCGGCGGCCCCGCTGAAGTCGTTCACGTTCCCTCCCGCGTCGAGGCCGGCGGCCTGACTGAAGTCGTTGATGTCGCCAGATGAGTCGAGACTGGTCGCGTCGCCCCACGCGACAGTGAGGGTGTCGCCGTCGGTGATTGTGCCGGGATTGATGCCGTCATCACCAAAGAGATCCTGGATGCCCCCACCGCCGCCACCGCCGCTGCTGAGGTCGAACACCTGATTCCATGTGTTCCCGTCGGCGAGATAAACGAGACCGGTATCTGTGTCGAGATACTTTGCACCGTCGGCGGGGTCGTAGTCGTTCGAACCTGGGGACCCTTTATCGCGCAGTTCGACATCGACCTCAAGCCGCTCGAAGTTCTCGTTGAGCGGGCCATGCCAGTTTTCTGTACCCTTGTCGGGCGTGTTGTAGCTGTGGTTCGGTGTATCACTCATTGCTTGCTCCCGGTCGGTGTGACCCGGAGTGGGGTCGGCAGGAGATTGATGTCCCCGCCTGTGCCACAGCGGGTCTCTCTCGACCTATTTTACACAGTCAAAGCCATCTGTAATTAAACTATTGTCTAACAGAGTACGGTTGTGCAGGGCAGGGGGCAGGTCGCAGTTCACCCGGGTCGCCACCGGCCGCCGATCTCGTCGCGCGGGTAGTCCTGGTAGGTGCCGTTGAGGAAACTGGTGACCCGGCCGTTCTCCTCGCTGAGTGTCACCGCCCAGAGCACCTCCTCGCGGGTCGAGGCCTCCAGCGCGCTCATGTGTTTCGTCCCCATCCAGTCGCTGTACTCGACGTCGCCGACATCACCCTCCGGGACGCTGTCCGGACTGCGGATCCGGACCATCTGTTTCTGGATGGTGCCGTCGGCGGCGACGATGACCGCCCCGTCGCAGTTGAACGCCACGTTGCGTGCGGCGCTGATGAACTCCTCGACCGACTCCGAGACGATGCGACACCGGTCGACCGGCCACCTGTTGCCCCCCAACGGGTCGGTGTAGGAACCCAGGTCGACATCCGCGACCACCACGAAGTACAGACTCGGCCCGGTGACGTACTGCTCCTCCCACCGGTCGAACTCCAGACTCAGTGTCTCGGCCGTGTACCTGAGCAGATCCATCAACTCCTGACTGGTCTCGTACCGTGCCCGGGACGGGTCTGGGTCGATCGTCGCTGTCACGAAAACATGAAACATATACGCGTGCATATGTTTCAACCTGTCGGTTTGGGCTGTGACAGGGCCGGACAGGGGGTCACAACCACCGCAAGGCGGTCCCTGCTCGTCACACCAACCACAGTCGGCAGACAGATCTGTCGGTTCAGAGTTACTCTCCGGGTGTTTTACACTGGATACGAAACAGGGACGCTAGATTGCCCACGGGAGGAAACCGCCGACAGGGTCGAACCGCCGGCCGAGACGGACGAGACAGAGCGGCTACCGGTGTCGGTGCGCGGGGTGTGGGTGTTCGGCGACCCGGCGCCCGGATTCGACCCCGTCGGGCGTCTTGAGGTGCATCCCACGAAGAACATACTGCTTACCGGTAGTTCAGGTCGGGAGGGGGAGTTCACAGAGACCCACGGTGTACGCGGTATCGGCCGGACAGTCCGGGTCAGGTGGGTTGACCGGTATCCGTCCGTGTGGGGTCGGGCGGCTACGCCGTATCCGAGTGGTGTCTGACCGTGCACCTGTTCGAGGGCGACGAACCGGTCCACCTGGAGGCCTGCAACGCGAGTTTCGAGGACAGTGTCACACAGCGTCTGGACGGTGCGCTCGTCCGGGATAGCTACGAGGGCCTGCCCGACCCGCGGGGGTGTGTCTGTGTCTGGAGTCAGCGCTCTAAGGAGGTGTTCGGAACACTTCGAACCGGCGAGTACGTGTTCCCGACGCTGCCGGAGACGCTCGGGGTGCTCGGTCCCGATGAGGTAGCGGCCCGCGAGGTTGCAGCCGCTGTCGAGCAGCTTCACGACCGACGGCAGGGCACGACCGTCCGCGGCAACGTGGCCTGACACCCCCTGTAGGAGGACCGAAATCTGTTTACCGCGGTGGGAGGAAATCAATCTGATGACCGTCACAATCGTCGGTGCACAGCTGGGAGACGAGGGAAAAGGCGGTATCGTCGACGTGTTCGGTGAACCGGCCGATGTCGTCGCCCGCTACCAGGGCGGGGACAACGCGGGACACACCGTCGTCCACAGCGGCGAGAAGTACAAGCTCTCCCTGGTGCCGAGCGGCGCGGTTCGCGGCAAGGTGGGTGTGCTCGGCGGTGGGTGTGTGGTGAACCCCCGGACGCTGTTCGACGAACTCGACAGACTCCGCGAGCAGGGGCTCGACCCCGACATCCGTGTCGCGCGACGGGCACACATCGTGTTTCCGTACCACCGTGCACTCGACGGGATCGAGGAGGATGTAAAGAGCGACGACGATCAAGAGGTCGGCACCACCGGCCGGGGTATCGGGCCGGCGTACGAGGACAAGGCCGGTCGCCGGGGCGTTCGTGCCGCCGACCTGACCGACCCCGACACACTCCGGGAGCGCCTGGAGTACGTTGTCCCACAGAAGCGGGCGCTCGCGGAGAGAGTCTTCGGGGCCGAGGCTGGTGAGCGGTTCGACCTCGAGGCGCTGTACGAGGAGTACCGCGGGTACGGCGAGCGCCTGGACGAGGAGGGGATGCTCGTCGAGGCCGGTGCCTTTCTCGACGGTCGTATCGAGGCCGGCGACGCACTGCTGCTGGAGGGGGCACAGGGGACAGTGCTGGATATCGACCACGGAAACTACCCCTACGTGACCTCCTCGAACCCGACAGCCGGGGGTGCCGCGACCGGAACGGGTCTCGCGCCGGGTGTGGTCGGCGAGGAGGTGGTCGGGGTTGTAAAGGCGTATCTCTCACGTGTCGGGAGCGGTCCGATGCCGACCGAACTCGGCGGTGTACCCGGCGACACACCAAGCTACACCGAGGGCCAGGGGGAGGCGGAGGCGCTCGCGACACGCATTCGGGAGGCCGGCGGCGAGTACGGAACTGTCACCGGGCGGCCTCGCCGGGTCGGCTGGCTCGACCTGCCGATGGTGCGCTACGCCGCCCGCACCAGCGGGTTCACCGGACTCGCGGTCAACCACGTCGACACGCTCGCCGGGTTCGACGAGGTGCGGGTCGCCGAGGCCTACCGTCTCGACGGCGAGCGCCTCGAACGACTGCCGGCGACGGTCCGGGAGTGGGGTGCCTGTGACCCCATCTACCGTAGGTTCGAGGGCTGGCCCGAGACCGACTGGACCGCCGTCACCGAGGCGGGGTACGACGCGCTCCCGGCAAACGCACGGGCGTATCTCGAGTACGTCTGCGAGGAGACCGGTGTCGACATGTACGCGGTCGGTGTCGGTCCAGGGCGCGAGGAGACGATCGTGCTCGAACACCCGCTGTGAGACAGACTGCCGGTCGGACGGTCAACAGGAATTTATTCCCGGCCCGGGAAGCAAAGCGAGATGCTACACAGAGCGGTTGCGGTCGCGCTGTTTGGCTGTGTCGTTGCTCTCGCCTGTCTGTCGGGTGCCGTGGCCGCCGCCGCGGGCGCTCTCGACGTGGCAAACGACTCACAGCTACAGGACCCGGCAACCGTCGCGGTCGACGACCGACTGACCGGGAGAGGGGACCGTCGCGGTGCTGGTCCGGTTCGTACCGGCGACGGTCTTTTCCGGGATATCGACGGTGACAGGGTGTTCAGCATCTTCGACTTCAAGCGCTGTTTGACGAACTCTGACTCACAACCCGGGAGTTTGCTCGCTTCCTCCGCCGTTGCGGCGAGCGTGCGTGGAGCGCAGTTGGGAGGGCGAACGCGGATTTCAGGAGACCCCGCTCTCGAGATTCTCGAGAAGTTTGCCGACAAAGAGACCGAGTCGCGGCGAGATGTCCCCCTCGGTGGCGGTTGCAGGTTGTGCGGCCAGCGTCTCGACAAACCGTTCGGAGTGTGTCATCGCGTGGATGATGTCGACAACGTCGACGGTGAGTCCCTCGTCGGAGGTGTCGAGTCC
>KE356579.1:2092944-2097995 GCA_000416085.1 halophilic archaeon J07HX64
CAGGCCGGCCCACGACCACGTCGACGGCGTCGTCGACCGGTCCGACCACGATGGGGTCATCACCGGTCGGGATATAGATAGTCCCGTCTTCGACGTGGGTTCCGTACCGGGGCATCGACTGAACGTTCGGACCGCGTGACAATCAATCCGCGGGCTGTAAACGACCCGGTTAGTACTCCCTGGCGAGCGCAGCGAGATCGGGGTCGTCGGCGGTGGTGTGTGGTGCGGAGAGCGGCGAGACGCTGATCCTGTCCTCGACGATGGCGTGTCGGTCGGTTCCAACGGGGTCAGCCGTCGACCCCGACTCCATCTCGCCCCAGATCGGGTCGTGTATATTCACGGTTTCGCCCTCGCGGTCGGCGGTCATACGGTAGACACTCGATGGCTGTGTGACGGCCATCTCGCCCGTGCTGTGAGCGGCGATTGGTGCGTTGATATTCAGGTAATCCGCACGCTCGAAGATGTCGATATCACCGGCCCGCTCGACGAGGTACGTCGCCGCGTCGACAGCCGACTCGTAGTCCGCCAGGTCGAGTCCGGGGTCGACCCCGTCGAACTGCTCCGGTGGAATGTACATCGAGACGGCAACCGCCGGAACCCCCAGAAAGGCTGCCTCGACAGCGGCGCTGACCGTTCCCGAGCGACCCAGCACCGCCGAGCCGAGGTTCGCGCCCTGATTACAGCCCGCCACCACGAGATCTGTCTCCGGTAACAGCGACCGTAACCCCGCGAGCACACAGTCGACTGGTGTGCCATCCACGACGTAGCCCTGTTCGTGTTCGCGGATGGTCACAGACATAGAAAGTGTGCGTCCGGACGCGCTCTGGTCCTCGCTGGGTGCGACGACCGTCACCGACCCGATAGACGAGAGCCCCCGTCGGAGTGCGTGGAGGCCGTTCGCGTCGATGCCGTCGTCGTTTGTCAACAGGATATCCGGCTCCTCCATACCCACCTGTGGCCTGCGGCGGCAAAGAGGATGACGTTCCGCCGTAGCACGGTGAACAGACAAGCTTTTTACCTACTACGACTACGTCCAGATGCAACCGCTCGGTTGGTGTAGTCCGGCCAATCATTTCGGCCTTTCGAGCCGATGACCGGGGTTCAAATCCCCGACCGAGCACTTTGCCGCGAACAACTCGTGAGCGGCGAATGCGAGTAAGGGATTTGAGCAAGCGAGTCGCAGCGCGAACGCAGTGAGCGACCGCCCCGCCCGGTTCAAATCCCCGACCGAGCATTCCCGAGGAACGAACGTGACGAGCGGTTCGACCGCGCCGTCGGGTTCCTGAGAACGCTGTCGGTGCTCGACACAGCACTCGACGCGGCAATCGCTGCCGGCGAACTCGACGGCGACCGTCACGCCGCCGGCAAACCGCTGGGGCCGCGTGACACGCTCGTCGCGTCGGCCGTCCGGGAGAACGCCGCGGTGCTGGTCACCCGCGACAGGGAGTTCGATGATGTTCTACATCTCGGGTGACGTTCTACGACGAGTAGCACGAGCGATCAGGACCGGTCGAACAACTCCTGCAGGTCGTTGCGCAGCAGCACGACGGCGTCGTATCGCTCGTCTCGCTCGGTGGCGAGCGCGGTCAGCAACACGTCATCCAGTCCCGGGGGAACGTCGACCAGTTCACTCGGCGGTGTGGGCTGTTCGGTCTCGACCTGTCGCATCACGCGCATCGGTCGCCCCTCGAACGGTGGCCGACCGGTGAACAGTTCGTAGAACACTGCCCGCAGTTGGTAGATGTCGGTGATATCGTCGGGGCTGCCGTAGCCGTCCGCGAACTGCTCGGGTGCGGCGTAACCCGGCGACATCCCCTCGACGCTGTTGGAGTGGTTCAGCAGATGCCTCGAACGCCCCCAGTCGGCCACCTTCGGTACGGCCCAGCTATCCTCAACCGATCGGAACAGGATGTTCTCGGGTTTCAGGTCGAGATGTGCGACGCAGTCGTGTGCGTGGCGACGGCCTGTGTCGTCGCAATCGCGGTCCGGAGCGCCTGCTCGGAATACATATTACCAGCGCGTTCGCCGAGATGGCTCGCGCCTATGTGCTCCACGGGAATCCACACAGCAGCGTGCTCCTGCAGTCGACAGCACCGACGATGTGGCTGTGATTGTCGAGCGGTTCTTTTTTATAATTCGGCAGTTGCGCCGGAACTGTCTTGTATACAGCCGGGTATACAGACGGGTATGAGCAAGTCAATTCGGGTCGACGAGGACACCCATCGCGCGCTTGCGGCACTGAAGGCCGAAGACGAAACGTTCGACGAGTTGTTGACGCGACTGCTCAGAGAGCGCCGGGAGACGGTCCGCGCCGGCGCTGGCCTGTGGGAGGGCTCCGACGCCGCCGAGCGGGCACGCGAGGCCCGGACAGAGATGAAACGGAGCGTCGGTGACCCCTGATGCTGTACGACAGCATTCTTATCGACTACCTCAACGGCCGGGATATCGCTGTCGAGTGCATCGAATCACACCTCGACGAGCGGGCGGTTGCGCCACAGTTGGTGCTGTTCGAGGTGTACCGGGGCGAAGTGTTCAAATCTGGTCCGACGAACTTCGACGCCGTCGACGGCGCGCTCGGGTGGCTTACACCTGTCGAGACCAGTGCCGGGTTCGCACGCGCCGGTGCCCAGATACAGGCCGAACTCGACCGCCGGGGTGCGGTACTGAGTGCCCGTGACGCGTTCATCGCCGGGGCAGCGGTCGCCCTCGACGAACCCCTGGCCGTCGCCGACGACGACTTCGATGTCGCTGGCCTCCGGGCCCTGCTCGACATCGATTTTCCCGACCGCGACGCGATCGAGTCCGATTCCACATCAGAGGAATTAGACAGTGGGTGACTCCCGCGCAGACGGAGTCGAGCATCGTGCCATCGATACGCCAGATCAGGACCGGTCGAACAACTCAGAGGTGTACACGAGGAAAGGGCGAGCGGAGGTCACGTACCGACTTTCGGAGAGCAACGGCGAGACGGCGGTGACGATGCGGGTCGAGGGATACCCGCCGGCACCGGGGTTTCTCGCCGACTTCTTTGCAACTGAACTCGCGGACTACGCGGAGAGCCAGCAATGACACGAGCACACGGCCGGCCGAAGCCGGCACGACACGGGGGTACTGCGATATGAGTAACTGCGCCGACCGGTTCCAGGATCTCACGACACCGGTCGATATCGTTCTCGACGAGGACCTCGCCGCGCTGCGGCGGATGCCCGAACGGTCCCGTATCGAGCAGTACAACGAACTCAAATCAAACGAGTCGGAGTTCGTCCGGGGGTCGTTCCGCAGAAACTGCTCGGACTTTCTCACCGACACCGAGCGGGGTCGGGTCCGCGGGGACTTTCGTCTCGCCAGACTGCTCGTCGCGGCGAGTTTCTACAGCGAGCGGGGCGACGTGCCGGCGGCGATGGCCGACGACTTCATCGAGCGGGAGTTGGAGGCTGTCGTCGAGTTCGACCGATACCGGCAGTTCGACGCGCTCTCTGAGTCACAGATCGAGGAGAAGATCCGCCGGATGGACGGCGAGGTGTACGAACTCGTCGAGGAGTACACCTCGACACAGCTCGCCAATCTGGACGAGTTGCTCGAACATCCGGACGTCCAGCAGGACCTGATGGAGCGGCTGGTCGACCGGTACGACGACCGCCGGGAGAAGATCCGACAGGGATTCTTTGTCTACGTCGAGGCCCACGGGCTGGAGCACATGGTCGAGGCGATCGAGTCGGCCGTCGAGGCGGTCAACGACGCCAGCGCCGAGCGCGAGCAGGTCCGCGAGGAGCTACGCGAGGAGGTCGAGGAGGCAATCCGCGGGCGCGAGGGGGGGACCCTGCTCACGCGGCAGGAGCTCGAATCGGAGCTGCAGGGGCTCAGACAGGAGCTGTCCGGTGGTGGCGACGCCGACCACCTCCGGAGCGAACTCGGCCAACTCCGGGACCGCATCGAGGAACTCTCGGCCCAGCAGGAGTCCGCCGAGACGGAGATGGCCACACGCATCGATCGCACAGCACAGCTGGAGGAGCGACTCGAATCGAAGATCGACGACCTGGAGGCGACCAGAGAGCGGGCCGTCGCCGACGCGACCGAGGAGGCCGGACAGAAGGCCGCAGCGCTCGTCGAGAACGAACTCGACCAGCTCCAGGAACAGCGCGACCAGCTCCGGACGGAACTCGACCGCCTCGAACGCGAGCGCGAGGAGATAGCCGCCACGAGAGACTCACTCGACGAGAAGCAGGAGAGCTCGACGAGCAGGTTTCCCAGGTCCAGCAGTCACTCGAGAGCGACGTGATGGACGGGGAGGACGGCATCGACGGGTCGAACGTCGTCACCGCGAGCATGGCGAAGGTCCTGGAGATGGACTATCTCGGGCGGTTCGACACCTCGATGTGGGAGACCGACAGCATCTACATGGGTCACACCAGTTTCGGTGTCCCGGACGGCTACTGGGAGGACCGCAGTGAACGGCGCAACAACCGTGGCTACCTCCTCGACATTCTGGACAACGGCGACCCGAACAGGTACCCGCTCAACTCCGCCGCTCGCTACGAGATAACGATGCCGGGGACCCTCGGGTTCGGTAGCACCACGGAGATGATCATCGAGGCCAGGGTGCTCTCGAATCTCCACGCGTACGCCGACAACGGGTTCGACGCCCAACCGGCGGACCTGGATACGCTGCTCGCCGTCGTCAACGAGGTTGTCGACGAGGCCGAGGAGGGGGAGTACAGCTACCTCGTCGGACTGGCCTCGCCGACGGGCTGGTCCGAGCGGGTCCGCAACTAGATACAGAATGACGACCTCTCCCGGGCGCGGTACAGCCGTCACGTCAGCATCTGTCTGATCAATCTCCAAGACGGCTCGCTCGTCTACGACGAGTCCGACGAGATCGCCCGGGAGAACGCGGACCTGTTTGCCCCGCCGGTCGACTCCGAACGGTTCCAGGCCTGTCTCGACACCATCCGCGAGGAGTACGTCCAGGATATCGCCACCGAGAGTGTGCTACTGCGCGATGTTGTTAACGAGGAAGGATACTTTGCACAGGTCGTCAAGCGGGTGTTCAA
>KE356579.1:2099317-2100374 GCA_000416085.1 halophilic archaeon J07HX64
ACCCTGTCACCGGGACGCCTCGCTCCGTCGCCATCTCGCGAGCGGCGAGGTCGTCGGTCGCAAGCGTTCCCTTGCGTGTTATCGCGCCGAGCAGCGCCTCCGACTCACCGCTGTCGAGGTGCTCTCGAATCACTGTCTCTCCGGTGGCAAGCCGCTCCTCAACGCCGAGCAGCGTGATGTCGTCGCCAATCCAGGCGAGTGCGTCGTCAAGAAAATCGTAGTCTTGGGCGTATCCACGTTCGAGTTCTGTCTGCACCGCAGGGACAGTGGCAGGCCGGTCGAGCGTATCAACGAGTACGTCGACCGTGCCAGTACTGGCGAAGTTGCTGAGCACGGTCGCGTCGAGAACGACCGGCTGGCGGGGAGTCGCCGACATCGATGGTGCTATTCCAAGTCGAGAGCGACATCGACCTCGTCCCGTAGCTCCTCCGTGGAGCGAGGTCCGTACAGTGCGTCGAATCCGGCATCTTCGAGTATCTCCTCGAACTCCCATCGGGTCATCCCCGCGTTCTCGGCGGCCTTTCCGAGCGAAATCTCACCCAAAACGTGCTGTCCGATAGCAGTCGCCAGCGTGTCGTCTGCCGCGTCACGACTCGCTTCGGCCATAATCACCTCTTAATCGGTGCCGGTAATAAACACTTGGACCAGTTTAGACGACCAGACGACTTCTCACACTTCGGTTGCCCTGCCTTGTCCCAGTACACACAATCTCATTGCCACTCCAGCCGAAGAGAGGCCGGTTGCTGGCCTGCACAGCACCGCATCTTGGAGAGTGCCCCGACAGCGAGTGCACCGCCGGCGGCCTGCAGCACCTGTCGGCGTGTTGCCCGTCCACCCGACTCCCCTGTGTCACCCATAGCTACCCGTGACGTGGCGCTCGGCAGTCATATACGTTCAGGTGACAGTTCGGGCGCACACCGGGGCTACCTGGAACTCTCCTGCGGGTCATCGGGCGAGACGGCATACCTCAGGGACTGTCGGGGAGTCGGTCGCCACAGTCCGGACAGAACGTTGCCTCAGCCGGGATTTCCGCGGCGCCACAATAGCTACAGAATTC
>KE356579.1:2101518-2106020 GCA_000416085.1 halophilic archaeon J07HX64
GCTCGCGGACCGTCGCCGCGTCGAGGGCATCCTTCACCCCACGGGCGTATGCCCGGGCGAGACCGCCGACACCGAGATTCGTCCCGCCGTAGTAGCGCGTGACCACCGCCACAACGTTCTGGATATCCTCCTGTGCGAGAACGTTCAGCGCGGGGTCGCCGGCACTCCCACCGGGCTCGCCATCGTCGTCGGCGTACTCCCGGAGTGGGTCGGCACGGACCCGGTACGCCGGGACGTTGTGGGTCGCGTCAGCGTACTCCTCACGCACCGAGGCGACGAACTGCTCTGCCGCCGCCACACTCCGGGCCGGACCGACGTGTCCGACGAACTCGGAGCCGCGGATCACGAACCCTGCCCGACCTCGACTGTTTACTGTCCGGTACACCTCACTCACGCACATTCGTTTGTCGACACTGCGCTTGAGGGTTTCGCCACCAGATCCGGCTGTCGGTGTACCGAGACCGGTCTTGGCCGGGATCGTGTCCTTGCCGACGGTCTGTGACCGCCTGTAGACGACAGCTCCGGGAGGAAAGACCCACCACGTGAGCGAGACTCGACGCAACTGTGGAGTACGTGAGACGCGTCCAAAGGTGCCGATAAAACGTCTGAGAGTCTCTGCACCGGTCGTAAAAGGTTGCACGGATACCGTAAGTAGTAAAATATGCTAAAACAAACTGAACTCTCTACCGGGTATAAGTGGATGCCGCACATGTGTTGATACAGAACATGTCAGTGTCAGACTCCACCCTCTCGCTGTCAATTGGCAACACCGAACTTCGACTCACGAGTGCCCTTCGCAGTCTGGTCCGTGCCGTCGCGTTCTGGACAGCGGTCCTGCTCCCGTTCGCGTACGTGCCGCTGCTGGCGACCGGTCTCGAGTCTCTCCCGCTTGCACTCACATTCCTCGCTCTGATGACGGTGAACGTCTGCGCGCTCGTCGTCGGACAGTCCCACAGGCGTCCTAACTGAACTCTCGACCGGAGATGCCCGACTCTTTCTGCTGTGCCTGCTCGCGGACCTCTCCGAGACCAGACACGCCGCTCACCGAACCCGACTCACCGCGACACCCTCCCCGAGCGGCAACAGTGAGGTGTCGAGGTGGTCGCGCTCGCGGACAAAGGCGATGTACTCGGCGATGCCCTCTGAGCCGTCTCTCGCGTCGATATCCTCGCCGGCGAGCAGTCTGACCACCTCGTCGCGGTCGACAACAGTCCCCGCGGTGACAGCGTTGTCCGCGAGGACGAGACTGCCGGACCTGAGCGTCGGTTCGACGGCCTCGAACGCTTCACGGTAACGCCCTTTCTCGTTGTCGAGTAGCACCACGTCGAACGGGCCATCGTAACGCTGTACGATTTCGAGTGCGTCACCGTGCTCGAAGCGTGCGCGGTCTGTGAACCCGGCGCGGTCGAAAAACTCCCGGGCGAGGTCGAGTTCGCCCTTGTCGATCTCGGTCAGCACTACCTCGCCATCGGGTGAGAGCGCTCGGGCGAACCAGTACGCGGAGTAACCGAACCCGGAGCCGAACTCGAAGACCCGGCGTGCGTCGACCGCGCGGGCGAGCAGTGCGAACCAGCCCCCGACCGCCGGCCCGACTATCGGAAACGACTCCTCGTCCGCGTGGGCCTCCATCTCGGCCAGTATCTCGTCACCACCGGGACCGACGAGCCCCGCGAGACGCTCCACCTCGGGCGGGACGACCTCGTCCGCTGTCATGTAACTGCGTACACGAGCCACCGCAATGAGCGTACCGCTCCGCTGTCGCCGACTGTTTCTCGAGTCTCAGTCTCGTTGCCCCCTCTCGTATCGCCCGACCAGGGGTCCGCTTTCGTCTCACTCCCGGAGGAACTCGACGATACGGTCGGCGTCGGCCCCGAGACCGCCGCCCTGTGCGACAGTCTGACTCCCGCCGCCCCCGCCCCCGAACTCGTCGGTCACGTCGTCGACGACGGCCCCGGCCGCCACCTCCCCTCCCGTTGCGACTGCGAGGTACTGTCCGTTCTCGTCGACGAGGGCAACCACGTCCACACCGTCGCCGACGGCCTGCTGTGCCCGGCCGGACAGTTCGTTCGCGTCGAGTCCCGGAACCGAGCCCACGAGCCACGCGTTCTCGCCCTTCTGAACGACGGTGTCCCGCAGTTCGTCGAGTCGGGAGTCCACGAGTTGTTGCTTCGCCGTGTCGAGTTCGGCCCGGAGTTCGCGGTTCTCGGTGTCGAGTCGGGAGACGGCGTCGGGTAGCTCCGGCACCCCGGTCTGGAGTGTGTTCGCGGCCGTCATCGCGTGCTGGCGGTCCGCGGCACGGGCCTCGATGGCCCGGTAGCCGACGGCGAACTCGATACGGGTCATCCCCTCACCCGGGTTCGACCGGTCGAGCAGTGTCACCGGCCCGATCTCCCGGGTGTTCTCGACGTGTGTCCCGCCGCAGGCGGCCACGTCCCAGCCATCGACAGTCACCACCCGGACGGTGTCACCCGACAGCCCTTCCTCGGTTTTCGTGTTGAACGCGATATCCGGTCGGCTCAGCGCCTCGTCCTGGTCCACTGTCTCCCAGGTCACCGGTCGTGAGTCCCAGACCGCACGGTTGGTCAGACGCTCCAGTTCGACCAGCGTCGAGTCGTCGATATCGGTCGGTGTGGTGAAATCGACCCGCACCTTCCCGTCCGCGCTCGGGTCGTCACCCCCAGGGGCGCTGATATCGAACCCGCCGTAGCCAAGATCCGCGAGCACCTGCCGGCCTGCGCCGTAGAGGACGTGACTCGCCGTGTGTGCGCGCATACAGTATGTCCGGAACGCCGGGTCGATTGCTGCCTCGACGGTATCGCCGGTCTCGAATCCGGGTTCGGCCGCCAGTGTGTGAACCACCTCGCCGCCGCGGGACTGCACGTCGACGACCGGTGTGTCACCGAGTCGCCCCCTGTCGGCCGGCTGGCCGCCACCCTCCGCGTAGAAGTACGTCTCCCCGAGTGTCACCGCGGTCCCGTCGACCGACGTGACCGACGCCTCGAACGTCCGCCGATACGGTTCGGCTGATGCGAGTGATCTCATGACTCGGGTGAGGTCAGCGGCGTAAAAAAGCCTCACGACCAGATGCTCAACCCCACCGGGGTCAGACCGACTGCGGGTATCCGAGTTTTACAATGGCGACTCAGAGAGCCAGCGGCACGAGCAACACACCCATGCAGGTCATCCGACGGGCACCGAACTGTGCCGGGACGAGGCCGACGACTGTGCTGACACCGAACACGGCGAGACCGACCGGACCGGTGAGTGCGACCACCAGCACACACAGAAAGGCGAGCACACCGAGCGAGACGACGACGTTGTCTACGGCACCCACAACAGCGAGATATCGGTCACCGACAACCAGCACGAGCAGGAACCCCGCGGCGGCGGCGATCCCGACACTCGCGAGCAGGACCGGCAGGTTCAGTGGGACACCGACCCTGTCCACCGCGACCAGCACACCTGTCCGTGGACTGCCGAGCGCGACCAAGGCGAACAGAGCAAAGACGGTGTTCGCCGTGTTGACCCCACTGGTGGCGACGATGAACGCACGGGGACCGCGGTGTGGTAGGACGACAAGTGCGGCCGCGGCGGCGATAGCACTGGAGATTGCGGGGATGTATCCGACCAGCGCCCCGGCGAGGGTCCCGACAGCCCCGACCGACAGGACGACCCCGCGGCCGACTGTCACCCGGGCGTCACCCTGTGGCGGGACACCCTCCCCGGAGATCGCCTCGATGAGGATCGGTGCGCCAAACAGACCCGCGAACAGCGGGGCGAGCATACTCCCGGCCGGCAGGACCCCGCCCGCGGGCACGTCGAGTGTCAGCACGCCGAGTGCGCCGCTCGCGAGGAGTGCAACGGCACCGCCGAACCGGGCCGCCATCGTCCGCTCTGTCACCACAAGTAACACCGAAACCGTCCCCAGTACCAGCGAGAGGTTGGCCGTGATGATGGGGTAGGCCCGCTCCATCGCGAGTGTCACCGGGATAGCGAGCGGCACCGCGAGCGCAACCGCGAGGAGACTCCCCATCGCAGAGAGTCGTAACGCCTCCCGACCCCGGCCCTGGAGAACGAGTCTGTGACCCGGCAACGCCGACGGCGCGAGCGCGGGGTCCGGTACACCGATTGCGAGGGAGGGCACGATATCGAGAATTCCCTCGGCGTCATACTTACATTCCTACGTTCCTCAATCGAGGATGTGCCAACAGGCAAGCGCAGATACTACGAACAGTATCGTGACCGCATGGACGAGCATCGTGACCACGGGGTCATCGATGAAGAGGACCACGAACGCATCATGGAGTTCCTCGACGCGAAGGACCCCGAAGTCGTGATGATAACCGACCCGGACGATACGGGGAAAGCCGACGGTACTTTGCACACATACGCAACCGGCCTCAAACGAACAGCCGAACTCCTGCCGTCTCGTCTCGTCGACGCATCGGCGCGGGACCTGAATCAACTGATGCGACGACTGCGCGAGGGCCGGGTCGAGACGC
>KE356579.1:2108037-2112658 GCA_000416085.1 halophilic archaeon J07HX64
CGCCGCGAGCATCGCGGCGCCGACGGGCAGCGGTTTGGCCGGGATCGCCGGCGCAAAGCCAGCAAGCAGCAGCGCGAAGTTGTTCGCGTGCAATCCCGGAACGAGGCCGCTCATCGTCCCGAGGGCGATTCCCGCGAGCACGAACCCGAGGGTCACGACTGTCGTCTCCGGTGTGACCCCGACTGTGACCATCCGGATGTACCTGCCGCGTCATCGGATTTAAACAGGGGCACCGCCCGCAACGACCCGGTGTCACGCTCTCCTTCCCGCTGATTCGACCGCTTTGATTACCCACGGTCATCTATGAAGCTTTTTCAATTATCGCCGTGTATTCGGGAGTATGATGGCGACGAAAAGCGAGTTGACCCAGCAGCTGGGTGTCGTGGCGGGGTTCGAGGACCCCAGAGTAGACCTGGAGCAGTACCGGACACCGCCGGGAGTGGCGGCGCATCTGGTCCACACGGCGGACCTGCAGGGTGACATCGAGGGGCGGACGGTGCTGGATCTCGGCTGTGGGACGGGGATGCTCGCGCTGGCGGCCGCGCTACGCGGGCCGGCGGAGGTGGTCGGTGTCGACATCGACCCGGGACCGCTGTCGACCGCCCGCGAGAACGAGCAGCGGGTCGGGACAGCGAGCGGTGTCTCGTGGGTGCGCGGCGACGTGACGGCGGGTGGACTGTCTCCGGACGGGCCGGTGACGGTCATCACGAACCCGCCCTTTGGCGCACAGACCGGCAACGAACACGCAGACCGGGCGTTTCTGGAGACGACCGCACAGGTCGCCGAGGTGTCGTACTCTGTTCACAACGCCGGCAGCAGCGAGTTCGTCGAGTCCTTTGCGGCCGACGAGGGTGGGACCGTCACCCACGGGTACGCCGCCGAGTTCGATATGCCGCGCTCCTTCGACTTTCACCAGCAGGACCGCCGGACAGTCGATGTCGAACTGTTCCGCATCGACTGGACCTGATCAGGTGTCGTCGCTGCCGGTCGTGACAGCGCCCTCCGTGCTGTCGAAGTTCACACGCCAGTCCTCGCTGTAGGTGAGACTCACGTGAGCGCGGCCGGCCTTCGCGGCGGGTGTCTCGACGATTACCACCGAGTGTTGCGTGGTGTAGTCGTCGGTCTGCGGACGCGGGTTGGTCAGATAGCCGTTCAGGTAGACACCGTCGTCGGTCTCCTCGACGCGTTTCCAGGCGTGGTCCACCGAGGAGGAGCCGTAGCCGGACTCGACGACCACGACCAGTTCCTGCCCGAAGTCGACAGACTGGAGTCGGTCGGGAGCCCCGGACATATCGACTGTCGACTGCAGTTCCTCGGTCGAGGTGAGCAGTCTGGCGGCGTAGACCGGGTCGAACTCCGCGTCCGGGGGGGCACGGAGCGCCGACTCGGCGAGTTCCGCCTCGACAGTCTCGAACGGGAGTGAGGGTTCGGTCGCCATCCCGGCACCGAGCCAGTCGGGGTTCCAGTCGTCTCCGGCCGGGCGCTCGGGGTCGTGGGGTGGTCTGTCGATGCGCTCCTCGGGCGGTGGACTCGAGCGTTGACCGCCGGTGTTACCGTTTCCTCCGTCGGTTCGGTCGAGGCTGATGACACCCTCGCTGCTGTCGAAGTTGATGCGTTCGTCACCGCTGACGGTGAGACTGGCGTGGGCGCGGTCGCCCTCCTCGACCGTTGTCTCGACGACCAGCACCGAGTGTCGCGCGGTGTAGTCGGTGGTGCCCGCCTGTGGGTCGGTCCGGTAGCCGTTGAGGTGGATGCCACCCGCGACCGTCTCGACGCGCTGCCAGACGTGGTCCACCGAGGAGGAGCCGTAACCGGACTCGACGACCACGACCAACTCCTCCCCGAAGTCGACGGACCGAAGTCGGTCGGGTGCGTCGTCCATCTCGACGGTCGACTCGAGTTCCGCCGTCGAGGTGAGCAGGGAGACGGCGTACTCGGATTCGGACGGCGGGGAGCCGGTAGCGAGCTGGTGGTCTGTGAGCGGTGCATCGACAGTTTCGAACGAGAGGGAGGGGTCGGTCGCCATCCCTGCGCCGAGCCAGTTGGGGTCCCAGTCGTCCTCGGGCGGGCGTTCGGGGTTGTGGGGCGGTTCGTCGACGCGTTCGCTGGGTGGTGTGCCGGCTCCGGTGGTGTCGTCGTCACCGCTCGAGACACAGCCGGCGACCGCGAGTGTGCCGACGAGACCTGCGGTTGTGAGAAAGCGGCGTCGGTTCATGACTGTACATACTCACGGAGCTGTGAAAAACACAGTCGAGAGTGAAACAGGCGTTTGAGTCAGGGTAGTCCGAGCGTCCGGACGCCGGTTGCGGAGTCGAGGCGAGCCGGCGGCCGGAAAACAGCAGGTTTATCACCGGCAGAGAGCGAATTCACGTACATATTACTCCCGAGATGACAACGAACAATCAACCGGAGGTGAACATCGGTCTCGTCGGTCACGTCGACCACGGGAAGACGACACTAGTGCAGGCGTTGAGCGGAGAGTGGACAGACCAGCACTCGGAGGAGATGAAGCGCGGCATCTCGATCAGGCTGGGCTACGCGGACGCGACGTTCCGGGAGTGTCCCGGTCGGGAGCGCCCGGAGCGGTACACGGTCGCCGAGGAGTGTCCCGACGGGACCGCGAGCGAGCCGTTGCGGACGGTGTCGTTCGTGGACGCGCCGGGTCACGAGACGCTAATGGCGACGATGCTCTCGGGAGCGGCGCTGATGGACGGTGCAGTGCTTGTTATCTCGGCGGGTGAGCCGGTGCCACAGGCACAGACAGAGGAACACCTGATGGCGCTGGATATCGTCGGTATCGACAACATCGTGGTCGCACAGAACAAGATCGACCTGGTCGACCGCGAACAGGCCCGCGAGAACTACCAGGAGATCCAGTCGTTTGTCGAGGGGACAGTCGCCGAGGACGCGCCGGTGGTGCCGGTCAGCGCACAGCAGGAGGTGAACCTGGACGTGCTGATCGACGCAATCGAGCGGGAGATCCCGACGCCGGAGCAGGACCCCGAGACCGACCCGCGGATGCTCGTCGCACGGAGCTTCGATATAAACCGTCCGGGGACCACCTGGGAGTCACTAACCGGCGGCGTGCTCGGCGGGTCGCTCTCGCGCGGCCAGCTCACCGACGGCGAGACGATCGAACTGCGGCCCGGGCGCGAGGTAGAGGAGGAGGGCCGCAGCGAGTTCCGGTCTATCGAGACGGAGATCAGGTCACTACAGGCCGGCGGTGACGATGTCGACGAGGCAACCCCGGGCGGTCTGCTCGGGGTCGGCACCGGACTGGACCCGGCGATGACAAAGGGCGACGCGCTCGCGGGGCAGGTCGCCGGTCCGCCGGGGGCGCTTCCACCGGTGCATCACTCGTTCACGATGAAGACTGAGCTACTCGACCGTGTCGTCGGCAGTAACGACACAGAGGAGGTCGACGAGATATCGACAGGCGAGCCGCTGATGCTGACTGTCGGGACCGCAACCACTGTCGGGTCGGTCACGAGCGCCCGCGGCGGTGAGTGTGATGTGCAGCTCAAGCGTCCGGTCTGTGCCGACCCAGGTGTGAACATCGCCATCAACCGCCGGGTCGGTGCGCGCTGGCGGCTCATCGGTTTCGGAACCCTACAGTGACGCTCGTGCTCGACACTAACGCGCTGATGATGCCGGTCGAATGTGACGTCCGGCTGTTCGACGAACTCGACAGGCTCGGTGGGGGGCAAACGCCGCTCGTTCCCCGACCCGTCGAGCGGGAGCTCGAAGCGCTGGCAGACGGTGGTGGCGAACCGGCGTGTGCCGCGCGCGTCGGACTCGACCTGTTGGAGCGGTGTGAACGCCGCGACACCGAGGCCGAGTACGCCGACGACGCGGTGCTCGAACTCGCACGCAGGGCCGGTGGACCGGCTGTCACGAACGACCGGCCACTCCGGGACCGACTGCTCGATGCGGATATCCCGGTGATCGGTTTACGCGAAAAAAACAAACTGGCGCTCACACAATCATAACACATGTACAAACGGGTCACACTACTCGATACGGTGAAGGTACCGCCCGAGCACCTGGCGGATGTCTCCACGAAGATGGTAAAGGGACTCCTGCAGGACAAGCTCGAAGGACAGGTCGACGAGGACGTCGGCTCGGTCGTCTCGGTGATCGAGGTTCAAGACATCGGCGACGGACGCGTGCTGCCGAACGAGCCCGGCGTCTACTACGAGGCCGAGTTCGACGCGCTCACGTTCGACCCCCAGATGCAGGAGGTCGTCGAGGGCGAGGTCGTCGAGGTGGTGAGCTTCGGTGCGTTCGTCGGTATCGGCCCCGTCGACGGACTGCTCCACGTCTCACAGATCTCCGACGAGTATCTCGCATACGACGAGGCGGGACAGATGCTCGCCTCGAGGGAGTCGAACCAGACACTCGGTACCGGTGACACTGTCAGAACCCGTATCGTCACAAAGAGCATCGACGAGCGAAACCCCAGAGACTCGAAGATCGGGCTGACCGCGAAACAGGTCGGTCTCGGCAAACACAACTGGCTGGAGGCGGCGCGCGAACGGCGCAAGGTACAGGCCAACGCGGGTGAGAACTGATGAGTGACCGTCTCGCCTGCTACGAGTGTCACTTCGTACAGGAGGGTGCT
>KE356579.1:2115035-2116607 GCA_000416085.1 halophilic archaeon J07HX64
CTACCCGGTTGAGTGTGCTCGTATGCGGATGTCGTGTCGAGTCGGGAAGCGGACAACCGGGGGAAAAGAATGAGTGGTGGGTCACTGTTCGGGGTCTTCGGGGTAGTGTTCTGGCTGGTCCAGATACTCGTCTCGTCCGGCGTCGCGTACTACGGCTGGAGACGGAGAGCCGCGGGGTCGAGGATGAGCGAGACGGAGATATCGCAGATGAGCGACCTCCAGTCGGGCCGGGTGGCGATCACGGGGACGGTACGCCCGGTATCCGACGATGCCACAGTGCGCTCGCCGATCGGTCAGACCGACGCTGTCGCGTTCCGGACGGCCGTCGAGGAGTACGTCGGAGATTCAGATGGCGGCGGACACTGGAACCGCATCTACAACCGGGCGGAGGTGAGACCGTTTCTCGTCGACGACGAAACGGGGACGGTCCGCATCGACCCACCATCGGACACGGAGCAACGCCTCGATTGGCATCGCCGGAATGTCGGGGTGGGCAGCGAGGCGCCGGCCGCGATACAGTCCTTTGTCGAACGAGAACAGGAGGTCGAGGAGACAAACGAATACGAACTCGGGCCGCTCACACTCGGCGACCGCCGCCGCTACACCGAGGGTGTAGTCGAACCCGGGGAGCGCGCCTACGTGCTGGGCAGTGCGCGCGAGACGAGCGGTTGGGGCGATGTTAGTTACGTCATCGACGAACCCGCGGGCGAGGATTTCGTCATCGCCGACAGACCACCGGACAAGTGGCCAGCGAGACCGAACTGCGGGGCAAACTATTTTTGGCTGTCGGCGCCGTCGTCGCCGGTCTGGGGGTCCTGACACCCGTGCTCTGGATTGTGCTCTTTTTCTGAAACTCCGCTCGCCGGAGTGTACGCCTCGCACGGGTCTCACACCGGACCGGCACCGCCCCACTGTCAGCGTGTCCGCCCAACTGTCTGTTGTCGGACCCCCCGACAGTGGTCGCGAGCACGGCGAGAACAACAGCGGCGACGAACTGAGTCGGAACGAGACGGCAGCCACTCAGGGAACTGACCAGTTGCCGGCCGCGTGACCGGTCACGAGCGCGACACCGTCGGCGGACTGCTCGGCGTCGTAGTCGACCCCACCGACGAGTCGGCCGGCGACCCGGAGGTTGTCGTACTCGGGGCGACCGGAGGCGTCGAGCGGTCGGAGGTCGGTGTCGACGGACACACCGGCACGGACCAGCGGGTGCTCCGAGAGCGGGGTCGGTCCGGTCCAGTCCGAGCGGTCATCGGGAAGCTCGACGTGACAGCCGAAGATCGGTTCGTGGATACCCCTCGGGTCGGTGATCAACCCCGGGCCCGTCAGGTCACCCGTCGCGAGCACGACCGATTCGACGGCCCGTTGCCCGCCGGACAGCGAGACACACCGGACGCGCCCGTCGCCGGTTTCGATACCGGTCACCGTGTCGCGGGTGATTGTGACGCCCGCATCGACGAGCGCCGCGTGCAGGCGGCGTTCGAGTCGGCGGCCGGGGATACTCGGCGGACCGAGCGGCACCTCGAACACATCCGCGTGGAAGGCATCGGCGAGTTCCGCCCGGACTGTGTC
>KE356579.1:2116627-2125813 GCA_000416085.1 halophilic archaeon J07HX64
CGCCATCGAGGTCGATTATCACCTTCACCAGCCCCTCGGCGTGCATCGCGTCGCCGCGGGCGGTGTCCGCGTAGCGGTAGGTGCTCGTGGCGTACTCCCGGTCAGCCTCGCGCAACTCCGCCTCGCGGGCGCCCACACCGGCAACCTCCGGTGAGGCGAACACCGCAAACGGCATCACCGAGTAGTCGACAGGTTGGGGTTGGTCACCGAAGATGTTCCGGACGACCGCACGAGCCTCGTGGTTTGCGCTGTGTTTCAGCAGAAACTCCCCGACGATATCGCCGAGTGCCCAGACACCGGGCTGGTCTGTGCGCAGGAACTCGTCGGTCGCGACGAACCCCCGGTCGTCGGTCTGGACACCTGTCGCGTCGAGATTCAGCGTGTCGGTGTTCGGCACCCGCCCGGCGGCGACGAGCAGTTTGTCACCCGTTGCCTGCACGTGTTCACCACCCTCGACAGGTCCGGGGTCCGGGCCGTACTCGTAGGGCCGGGCCTCGACGGTGACCTCGCCGTCACCCGCGGAGTCGTCGACCGACACCGCCTCGTGGCTCGTGTGGACGGTGAACCGCTCACTGTAGCGCTCGGTGAACGCCGCGGCGACCTCCGCGTCGGCCTGCGGGAGCAGGTTCGGCCGGCGACCGATGATTGTCACGTCACTACCGAACGTACCGAAAAAGTGCCCGAGTTCGGCCGCGACGTAGCCACCACCGACGATGACGAGGTGGCCGGGCGGGGTCTCCAGTTCGAGCGCCTCTCTGCTGGTCAGGTGCTCGACTGTCTGGAGTCCGTCGGTGGGCGGAACCGTCGGGCGGGTGCCCGCGGCGACGAGCACCGTCTCGGCCCGAATCTGTGTGCCGTCGTCCGGGCCGCCGGTTACCTCGACTGTCCGGTCGTCGACGAAACGGGCCTCACCGTCGAGCAGGCGATGCTGGTCCGAGGCGGTCAGACCCCGCTGGATAGACGCCGCGTCGGCCTCGACCGCCTCGTTTACCTCCCGGACGATCTCCGCGAACGCGACATCCTCGACGGTTGCATCGATACCGAACTCGTCGGCCTGTTCGACTGTCTCCAGCACGTCCGCGTGGTAGAGCAACTGCTTCGAAGGGATACAGCCGCGGTTGAGACAGGTCCCGCCGAGTGGACCCCTCTCGACCACCGCGACCGACTGTCCCTGGTTCACGGCGGCGTTTGCCACCTCGAGTCCGGACCCCGAACCGACGACGAGGAAGTCGACTGTCTCCATACCGACAGTGTGAACGCCTGCACAATGAACGTCCGGTTGCTGAACAGCTCCTCCCGTCGTCTGTACCCCGCAGAGTCTGTACTCCGGCCACTCCCACCTGGACCCGGTGCGTCGTTCGGCATTAATCCCTCCCGAGTGTGTGAGTGGGTCACACAGGTGGGCCGGGCACTAACCCGACGGGGCCCTCTGTACAGATGTGACGGAAGACGAGTTCTACATCGACGACAGCATCGAGGAGTGTACCACCACAGGGTCGTTCACCGACCACGATATCGAGGACGGGTCGACACTGATACAGCGGAGCTACTACCGACTGGCCGACGGCGACCGGACAGAGTTCGAGCCGACGGGGTCGTTTTTCGACGCGCTGGAGTCGGCGTTCATCTGGGCGTATCTCGGCACCGTCAGGGAGAACAGCGTCCCCGAGCACGTCGAGGCTGCCATCGACGACGCACGGGCGCTCACCGCCGAGGAGTTCGAGGACCAGGAGGCCGACCTCAGAACGGAGGTGCTTCCGGCGTTCTACCGGCATCTCGCCGGGTTCCACTGCGCGTATCGCGGGTAGCACACCCCCTACGTCACAGGGAGCACGTCCTGTCACACGGCTCCGGGCTTGCATCAGGCCGAACCCGCGGCCAGCACGGTCCGGTTCCGACTATTCACCATCGTCGGCGAGTGTGTGTGCCGAGGGCGGCCATCTCAGATAAAGACCGACAGCCACTCAGGGAACCGACCAGTTGCCGGCCGCGTGACCGGTGACGAGCGCGACGCCGTCGGCGGACTGCTCGGCGTCGTAGTCGACCCCACCGACGAGTCGACCGGCGACCCGGAGGTTGTCGTACTCGGGGCGACCGGAGGAATCAAGCGGCCGGAGGTCGGTGTCGACGGACACACCGGCACGGACCAGCGGGTGCTCCGAGAGCGGGGTCGATCCGGTCCAGTCCGAGCGGTCGTCGGGAAGCTCGACGTGACAGCCGAAGATCGGTTCGTGGATACCCGTCCGGTCGGTGGTCAGCCCCGGGCCCGTCAGGTCACCCGTCGCGAGCACGACCGATTCGGCGGCCCGTTGCCCGCCGGACAGCGAGACACGCCGGACGCGCCCGTCGCCGGTTTCGACATCGGTCACCGTGTCGTGGGTGATTGTGACGCCCGCATCGGTGAGCGCCGCGTGCAGGCGGCGTTCGAGTCGGCGGCCGGGGATACTCGGCGGACCGAGCGGCACCTCGAACACATCCGCGTGGAGGGCATCGGCGAGTTCCGCCCGGACTGTGTCGTGGTCGGTCAGGCCGAGCACCGCCGGAAAGCCGACCCGGCCCTCCGTATCGAGCAGCGGCCGGACACGCTCGACGAGCGGGTCGCGGGCCGGTCCCCCGTCGTCACCACCCATCATCGGTGACATCGCCTCGCTGGCGTCCATATCCGGCGGGACCGCCCCGGCGAGGTCCATATCGGGCTGACCGACATCGCCGCTCGGGGCCTCGTCCTCGTCGAGCGCTGCCGCGAGCACCGGTCCGGAGGGGTACTCGGTGACCGTGCCCGGGAACGTGACCGTGTTGGCGGCAACCTCGTAGGGGAGCTGTGCCGCGAGGCGGTCGGCAACAAACGAGGCGTCGAGGTCGGGGGTCTGCTCGAACCCGACCAGTCGCATCGGCTCGTCACGGCTGACCAGGCCGGCGGCCATCCCCGCCGGGTACCGCGCGACCGGACGCACCCGACCGGCGTGGGTGGGGGCGAGCGCGTTCCGCTCGGTTGCCCCGCCGCGGTAGTCGAGTGCCGCGTCGAACATCGAGAGCGCCGCCCGGAGTCTGTCCCGGCCGAGTTGCCGGTACGGGTGGTCCGCGGGGAGGGTCCCGAGCGCGTCGAGTGGCACCTCGACGGGTTCGTCACCGGTGTAGCCGAGCACGTCGACTGTTCCGGAGTGTGCGTCGAACCGGTCGTCGGCGACGACGAGCAGTTCGACCGCCGCAGCCGGTTGCTCCCGTGCGGCTGCGAGCGCCGCCACACAGCCCGCGAACCCACCACCGACCACGAGCACGCTCGGGCTGTCCGTCGGCGCAGTCGTGTCCTCCACTCCGGTCTGCTGGTCGCTCACGGCTCCCACCCCACACGCGGACAGCAGCGTGGCCGCTCTGTTGTCGCCCCGAATCCGCTGTCGAACGCCGCGATGTCCTCGTGTCCCAGGTTGTGCTGGTGGTCACGGTTCATCGTCGCCGCGTGGTCCCGGTGGGTGCGGGCCAGTTCTGTCGAGCGGGCGTCGACAACCGGGCGCTGTCCGGCCCAGCGCTCCTCGAGTAGTGCCGCACAGGCCGTCTCGACCACATCGGTGTCGTGTGTGGGGTACAGTTGGGTTGCCAGCCGGTGTGCACACCGGCCGCCCTGGCAGTCACCGGTTGCCGCCGATGTGCGCACCCGGACACCGCCGAGGTCCGCGGCAGCACCTGTGCTGTCATCGAGTGCTGCCGACACCTCCGTGCGGGTCACCGACTGTGTGTGACACAGCACCGGGTTCTCACCCTCGGTGTGCAACACCGCGTTTGCCTGGCCCCCGAGACGGCGCTTGCTGTGCTCGTAGACCGACTCGGCGAGACCGAACGTCCCAACGGCCTGCGCCAGGTCGGGCACGTCCTCGCTCCCCGGTACCAGCAGTTCGTCGGTCTGACAGGCCCGCCTGATGCCGAACTCGCCGCAGACCTTGTCACAGACGCGCTCGGCGACCCGCCGGTGTGTGGTGACTGTCCCACCGAACACCGTCAACAGCCCCCAGCAACCCTGGCTGTCGTGGTCGAGCACGCCGAAGTCCCGCCCCTCGCCGACATCGAGGTGGTCGCGGTGCATCCCGAACGCCCTGAGCGGCTGTGCCCCATCGACGAGCGTCGAGAGCGAGTCCCGCGCTGCATCGACCGACGACGGGGCGACGCCGTCTGCCTCGTCCGGTGGTCCCTCGGTCGCGAGCAGCGTGTGCTGTCCAACTGGAACGGCGGTGTCGGGTGTCGTATCCGAGTCTGCCGGGCGTGTCACCGCCATCTCGACCGGTCGACCGCCGGCGACGAGTGTTGTTACCTGCCGCGGCGGAACGGGGACGGAACAACCCGCCCGGTCGGCCACCGCCGGCGCCTCCCGTCCGGCGGCGTTGACGATGTAGTCGACATCGAGTTCCTCGGTGGTCGGGGTGGGCGTCTCCTCGCTGCGATTGAGACCGTCCATATTGCTGCCAGACAGGCCCATTCCTTGCCCGTCGTCCGGGCGTACCCTCGCGTGACTCGCCTCGTCTGTGTGGTCGGGTTCAGTCGGTGCCGGGTCGTGGCTGAGCGTGGCAGTCTCGACAGTGCCGTCGACCACCTCGATATCGGTCACCCTCGCTCGGGTGTGGATGTCGGCGCCGTACTCGCGGGCGTCGCGGGCGGTTGCGACGGTCAGCAGGTGCGGGTCGATTGCGGCGTCCGGTACCGCGAGCGCACCCTCCACCGTCGCGGCTAACCCGGGTTCGCGCTCGCGTGCCGTCGCCCCATCGAGTCGCTCGGCGGTGATCGAACAGCGCTCACAGGCCGCCTGGAGTTCGTCGAGCGCTTCACCGACGACCAGTCCACCGGTATCCTCGACACAGTGGCCGGCGATCTCGGACAGTGTGCGCCGCTCCGCGAGACATCGCCGGGCATACTCGGGGTCCTCGCAGGCGAACTGTGCGCCGCTTGCGAGCAACCCACCCATCCGACCGACGCGCGATGTGACCAGTGGTCCCGGAGTGGCCAGCGTCACGTCCAGCCCGCGAATCGAGAGATCCCGCGCTAAACCGGCACCCAGCGGGCCACCACCGACGACCAGCACGTGTGGCGTATATCCCATCTACTCTCCCGTGAGGTGGGGTCTCACTTAGCTTCCGCGGTGCTCGTCTGTGCCTGCCTCGGTGCTGTCTCTCCCCGTGGACGTGACCGAGTTAGGGGTGGCCGGAGAACCGAGTTATCAGGTGTTCGATAACAGCGTGGCCAGAGGATTGTGCGACCCGACAAACAGAGGGCTCGATAGCCAAGTTGTCAGACGCTCAGACAAACAGCAGGGTGAACAGGGAGAGTATAGACACGATCGCCGCCACCCGGAGGAGATACGCGACCCGTGTGCGCGCAACCGGCAGTGACTCCGCGACACCGTTCAGCGCGAACGAGACCCCGATCAGGAGTATCAATACCGACAAACGCCCGGTGGCGACCAGAGAGTACGCCGACCACACCCAGAACAGTCCGGCGACGACAAACCAGACCAGGCTCTGTGGCCGGCCATCCGGCTCCCGCGAGAGGTCTCCGAACACCCGGGTGCTGAGTCCCTGTTTGTCACTCATAGCCTGTTGGTTGCCCGTGTGAGTACATCATGATTACGATGTGGGAGGGCCTCGACTTGTCCGAGCCGACGCTTCGGTACTCGGGGCGGAGCTTCGATGTCCGGAGTGGAGTTGTACTCAAGCGGACGCTTCGGCACTCGGGGCGGAACCTCGGCATCCGGGGCGGGGTTCCGGTCCCGGCAGTTCGACAGGCCCAATCACGCGAGGGCGAACACGGGCACACACGTCGGCAGTTGAGAGCTGGCACACGGTCGTAACGCTCTCACCGGTTGAGGACAGCACGAGAGCCACCGACACCGCGCACAGAGGCGAAACACGGCAGCGGACAGCGAGGAGGTCGAACGTCCGAGGGTTTTTGCGGCCGCCATGCGAGAGGCGTGTATGAAGGAGTTCGATGGGCTCGACCTCCAGTCGGTCGAGGATCAACTCGATACCGGTGGTGAGGGACCACCCGCGAGCGACCGGGTTGTCCTCGACGTGCTCGACGGGACAACCGACCCGGAGGAGTGGGTCCAACTCGTCGCCTCGGGCGCCGCGCTCGTGTTGCACATCGACGGCGACCTGAACGAACTTGCCGCCGGGTTCGCGCGCGATATCCGCGACGGCGGCGGCAGTTTGATGCACTTTCGCGGGTTTCTGGTCGTCACCCCGGCGGCTGTCGACATCGACGCCGAACGACTGGAGTGAACCCGACCTGGGCACAGAACCGGGTCAGAGCAGGACCGAGAGTCGGGAGTCAGTATCGAGGGCAGGGTCAGGTCAATATTGAGTGCAGAGTCGAGAGTCGAAGTTGAACTCGAACCCGAACGCAGAGTCGAGAGCCAACATCGAACTCGGCATCAGAGTCGGCATCCGCTGGTGCACGCGAGTCACCCGGTCACTCGACGCGACACTCGAGTTCGAGACCGGCGTGGTCGGAGACGTAGTTCGGCACGTCGGAGGTGGCCCAGAACTCGCGGGTGTTCGTCTTTCCGCGCCAGAAGTGTCGCCGGCGGATCTGTTCGACGTCGAGTTCGAACGCGTGTTCGGGCTGTGGCTCCTCGATGAGGATGTAGTCGATACGGCGGTCGGGTACGTCGGCGTAGTCACACCGCTCGCCGTGGTCCTCGAGGTAGTTCGGGTTGACCGGGTCGATCTTCGCCCGTTCCATCCCGCCGGGCGGGCCGTGTTCGATGTAGGTGGTTCCAACCTCGCCGCCGTGTCGCTCCCAGGCGTCGTACAGCGAACACTCCGAGAGGAACTCCCCGAACAGTTCGTTCTCGGTCAGGTCCCGCTCGGCGATTGTCCCCGGGTCCTGTGCGTTCAGATTGAAATCGCCGGCGACGATGGTGACGTTCTCCTCACTGCCTGCCTCCCGGACGAACGCCGAGAGTGTCTCGAGCTGGCGTGCCCGGTACTCCTCGATGCTCGCCGAGTCGGCAAACGGGATGTCGGCGGGGTCGAGGTTGAGGTCACCGCCGTGCAACAGGTGGGTGGTGAACACATCGACACTACCCGGACCGATGTCCACCTCGATGTGCTGTGCACCCTTGTTGGCGTAGAAATCGGCATCTCGCAGCGAGTTTCCCCGGTCGTCGAACCCCACCTCAGAGCTGTCGAGAATGGAGTTGTCGTTCGCGGTGAGCGTGTAGAGCCCGCTGTGTTTCGAGGGCAGGTCGAGTCGCTCCAGCGGAACCGAACCGGGACCGGCGTGACTGTCGGTGATACTGTCGACCTGTTCTGCCAGCCTCTCGCGGGTTTCCCGCCGAAACACCTCACACAGCGCGACAATGTCGTAGTTGCTCTCGTCGAGCGCACGACACAGGTCCCGGGTGCGTCCCTCAAGATCCGGCATCCGGCCGATTGTCCCGGGTGAGACACTGCCGAGCGGACCGAACTCCACCTCCGGCAGGTCGACACCGTCGAGCAGCCACGTGTTGTAGAACAGGAACGTCAGGTTCTCCTCGCCGCCGAACGGGGAGATGCCACCAGGCAACCCAAAGGAACTGACGTTTCGAGCGGTGCTGGCGGCGGCCTCGTACCACCGTGAGAGACCGCCGGTCCCGGTTGCCTCACCCTCTGTGGTCACGTCGCTGTCACCGTCGGCGTCGTCGAACCCATCCCTGTCCGTGCCACCGTCGGTGAGTCGGCGCCCCCTCTCCATTGTCACCGCGACCCTCCGGCGGTCCCGCCTGTCGAACAGCTCATGCGTGTATTTCCAAAATCGCGGATTTATGCGTACCGGTTTCCCATCACTCGATTCTGAACTCCGGTTCGGTCAGCGCCTGACTCCGACATTCGGGACACCGACTCGGACGGTTCGCCGGGTCGTCGAACCTGTCGAACCCGCAGTCGCGACAGGTCGGCGGCGCGACCAGCAGTTCCTCGGCCGTCGGCGCCAGCGAACGGGCGACGTGACGCACGTGGTCGAGCGCCTCCGTCGTCTGTACGTCGAACTCCTTCGCCAGCGCGCTCGCGGGCAGTGCGTCCTCGCGCAATCGGTCTGCCATCCGCTCGCGCGTCGTCTGGTCGGCTTCACGCATACCATCGGTACGGAGCCTCCAAGCAAACCCGTTTCGAACGTCTGTCTCACACACGACGACACGGGTCGCTTCGCTCGTGTCTCCGGGTGGGGTCTGCGAAGACTCCGGCGACGACTCACTCGGCCCGCTAACGACAGTCCGGCCGAGAGCAGTCCGACGCCACGCTCACGCCGGCAGACCGAGTCGGAGGCTGTACATCCCTCCGGTGTCGCTGCGCTCGCCGATCTCCTCTCGCACGCGCTCGATGTGGTCTCGGAGCGCCGACGCGAGGGGGTCCGGGAGCGACTCGGCGTGGTCGCTCGCGATCTCGGCGTGTGCATCGAGCAACTCCGCCGTCCACGGCACCGGGTCGAGCAGTGTCGTCGTCTCTGTGTGTTCCCAACCCGCCGCCTCGAACAGCCCCCGGAGGTGCGCGCTCGGATAGAAGCTGTAGGTCGGTTCGCCCTCGACCAGTTCGGAGACGGCGTTGCCGGCACCGAACAACGCACGCGTGTCCCCGTCCGGAACCGGTCCGTAGTCGTCGACGACGACGGTACCACCGGGAGCGGTCACGCGGGTCAGTTCCTCGACGATAGCTGCCGCGTCGGTCGTGGGCACGACGTTGAACAGCGCGTGAGCGGTCACCACCTCGACGGCGTCGTCCGGGAGCGGAATCGCCCGGAGATCGGCCTGTAGCGTCACGACACCGTCACCAGGGAACTGCTCGCGAACCTCGGTGGCGTGTTCCCGCTCGTTCGTGACGGCATAAACCGGACTGGCGACGCCAGCCCGGAGCGCTGCGGTGGCACCCCCCGCCCCGGCGCCTGCCTCCAGCGCCGCCCGGCCCACTGTCGGGACACCTGCGAGCGAATCGGTCAGTGTGTCGGGGATGTCGTCCATATCGGCTGGCTTGCACGGGCAGTAAAAATGTTCGGTTCTCTCTCACTCCGTGAAACCGGGCACGCCACAGTCTCACGTCGACACTCGTCGGCGGACGACGATGCTACAGACGACGACAGTTCCGAGGGTGCCGGTGACAGACGGCGATTCCGGAGGATGCCGGTGACAGATAGCGAGAGTTCCAGAGGAGGATGATGAGAGGCGGCGAC
>KE356579.1:2125833-2131823 GCA_000416085.1 halophilic archaeon J07HX64
GGTCGAGCAGTGTCGTCGTCTCTGTGTGTTCCCAACCCGCCGCCTCGAACAGCCCCCGGAGGTGCGCGCTCGGATAGAAGCTGTAGGTCGGTTCGCCCTCAACCAGTTCGGAGACGGCGTTGCCGACACCGAATAACGCACGCGTGTCGCCGTCCGGAACCGGTCCGTAGTCGTCGACGACGACGGCACCACCGGGAGCGGTCACGCGGGTCAGTTCCTCGACGATAGCTGCCGCGTCGGTCGTGGGAACGACGTTGAACAGCGCGTGAGCGGTCACCACGTCGACGGCGTCGTCCGGGAGCGGAATCGCCCGGAGGTCGGCCTGCAGCGTCACAACGTCATCCTTGGGGAACTGCTGGTGAACCCCGGTTGCGTGTTCCCGCTCGTTCGTGACGGCATAGACTGGACTGGCGTCGCCGGCCCGAAGCGCGGCGGTGGCACCCCCTGCTCCGGCGCCTGCCTCTAACGCCGCTCGGCCCGCTGTCGGGAGACCTGCGAGCGCATCGGTTAGTGTGTCGGGGACGTCGCTCATACCGGGTGGTCCCCGCGGGCAGAGGAAGATGTTCGGTTCCCCCCGCTCTGTGAGACCGGGCACGCCACATCGTAACATCGAGGCTCATCTGCGGACGACGATGCTGACAGACTACTACTCTGGAGGATACCGGTGACAGATGACGACAGGTCCGGAGGATGCCGATGGCGACGACAGTTCCAGAGGATGATGATAGGAGACAGCGACGGTTCCGGAGGATGCTGATGGCAGATAAAGACGGTGACAGAAAGGACGGCGACAGACGGCGGTGACGAACAACCCGAGATTCGGGGGGTGCCGTAGCGGCAGGGGACAGTGGCCCTCGCCGGCGGTGTGGTCACGTGCTGGGGCAGATTGGGGGCACCGGTAGCGGGGCACCAGCTCTCGCGGCTGCCGGAGAACATCACCGGAGGCGTGCCAGCCCCGTACTCAGGTGTCTGTGCGCACGGACCACGCCCCCGAGCCGTCACCAGAGCAGACCCGTGATACAAAATGTGTACCACAATGTTCATGTGTAGGTCACAATAATATACTTTTCAAAGTCATGCCGGAGTCACCCGGACGGACTGTGGTTCTTTATATTGACGGCGACCCGAAATCCACGGCGCTGACCGCCGCCGCGCTCGAGCGTCGGGACGACCAGTTCGATGTCGGGACCGCCACGAGTGCCGAGGAGGGGCTAGAGGCGGTCGACGACGTCACACCGGACTGTATCGTCTCGGCTTACGATCTGCCAGGGATGGACGGACTCGCGTTTCTCGAGACTGTCCGGGCACAGCACCCCGAACTCCCTTTCCTGCTGTTCACCAGTGAGGGCAGTGAGACGGTTGCGAGCGACGCCATCTCCGCCGGGGTCACCGACTACCTCCGGAAGCAGAGTGAAACTGAACAGTACGACCTCCTGGCCAACAAGATCGAGAACGCGGTCGCCGCCCGCCGTGCGGAGCAACGGGCGGCGGGTCGGTCACGGGAGTTTCAGCAGGTGCTGGAGACGGTCACGACCGCGGTTGTTCGCGTCGACAGGCACGGGAGTGTTGTGTTCGCAAACCGCCGTGCTGCGGCGATATTCGGGGTCGAACCCGGCGGAGACTGGGGTGAGAATCCGGCCGAGGTTTCGGGCCCGGATATCGCCGAACTCTGCGGGGACAGCAACGGCGCGACAGATGGAGGTTCCGACGTGGGGGCGATACTCCGGCAGGTGCTCGACTCCGGCGAACCGGTAGACGGGGTCCGTTGCGATATCTGCCGACCGGACGGGGTCGAACGGACCGTCGAGATACACGGTCGACCGCTTCTTACCGATGACGGGGCCGTCGAGGGGGCTATCCTCTCTGTCGACAACGTCACGGCGGGGGTCGAGCGGCGGGAGAAACTCGTCGAGTGCTCGCCGGATTTCCTCACCGTGCTCTCGGAGTCGGGGGTCGTCGAGTACCAGAGCCCGGCGCCCGGAGGGCCAAACGAGTTCGACCCGCCGGACCTGACCGGGCACACACCGATAGAACGGGTCCACCCCGAGGAACGAAGACGGGTGGTCGACGCATTCGAGAGTGTTCGGACCGGCGACACCGGGGAGACTGTCCGGGTGGAGTGTCGTCTCGAGACCTCCGACGGTGAGTACCGCTGGTTCGAGAACCGGGCGACGAACTATCTCGGTCACGAACCCGTCGACGGCATCCTTGTCGTGACGAGGGATATAGCCGAGCGCAAGCAGACCGAACAGTCACTCGCCGGGTACGCGAGCACCGTGACACAGCTCCAAGGGGCGACCCAGCGGCTCATGGACACGACCGACCGTGACGATGCGGCGGCCATCACTGTCGACGCGCTCGAGCAGGCCTTCGAGTTCGATATCGCCGGGATCTGGCTGTGCAACGACGACGGAACCCGCCTCGAACCGGTCGCTATCACCGAGGACGGTCGGGACATCGTCGCAGGGGAACTGCCGACGTACTCGGCGGAGACCCCCTCGCTCTCGTGGGAGGCCTTCGAGAGTCAGGAGAGCCGTCTGATCAAGGACATGGACGAGTACACGAACCGGTACAACGCGGAGACGGTGATACAGAGCGAACTGATCGTCCCGCTCGGTGAGCACGGGCTCCTGAACATCGGGTCGACGACCCGGTCGGCGTTCGACGAGCGGGACCGACACCGGGTCGAACTGTGGGCGAACATGGTCGAGTCGGCGCTGACACGGGTCGAACAGCTCGACCGACTCCGGAGCCGGGAGCAGGAACTGCAACGCGAGCGTGACCGTCTCGACGAGTTCGCTGGCTTTGTCTCACACGACCTGCGGAGTCCGCTGACCGTGGCGACGGGCCGGCTCGAACTGCTCGCCGACGACTGTACCAGCCCACACCTCCCAAGCATCGAACAGGCACTCGAGCGTATGGACCAGCTCATCGCGGACGTGCTCGAACTCGCCCGGCAGGGGGCGACTGTGGGTGCGACTGTCCCGGTCGACCTGGAGGAGTTGACCACCCAGTGCTGGCGCAACGTCGACACCGCCGAGGCCGAACTATCTATCCAAGAGACAAACAGTATTAGTGCCGACCGCAGTCGTCTGGCGAGCGCTATCGAGAACCTCCTCCGGAACGCGATCGAACACGGCGGTGAGTCGGTTGCGATCACGGTTGGGACACTCGAGGACGAACCAGGGTTTTATATCGCCGACGACGGTCCCGGTATCCCTGACGCGAGGCAAGACCAGATCTTCGACAGCGGCCACTCGACCACCGACGACGGCACCGGCCTCGGGTTGGCCATCGTCCGACAGATCGTCGAGGCCCACGGCTGGGAGATCCGCGTCTGCGAGAGCGTAGACGGCGGTACCCGCTTCGAGATCTCGGGTGTCGAGACCCTGACGTGAGTTGTTGACTGTACTGTGTCGTACGGTCTGGGCCAGTTATCACCGGACTATCAGATAGTTCCTCACAGCTCTTCGCTTCTCTCGGGTATCTCGCTCGCTCTGATGATTCTATGAGGTTTCGGTCGTTCGATGGAATAAGAGGAGCACAGGCCGTGTCTTTTAGACTGAGGTTGATTCGGTGTCCTGAGATGGATTCTCTGCCTCGGTATCCGTGTAGGTAATTGGGTTACTTATTCCGCGTGAAGCGGGGAACTGGACAGACACACTCCGCGCTTTCATATGAAACGAGGAACTGAGCAGACACAACCAATTATCTCGAGTAAGACAGGAAATCGAAGGGACATACTCCGTCCTTCCGAGTGAAGCGAGGAATTGGAGAGAGCTCTTACTGTTTCAATTGAGGATGAACATTAGTGATCTCGATATCTTCTATTGTATGGGTACTGTGTCTACGCAACGTTGTTTACCGACGCGACCTCTCGTATCGTTTCAATCTCGCTGTGGAGTCTCAGCACGTCTGACATCGCATCGATTGCGCTACTAAACGGAACATCCAGTTTGTAGCTGTAATAGTTCCCACGAGAACCACTCCGGTTCTCCTCGGCAGAGAGAATACCGAGCATACGGAGGTCAGGGAGGTGATTATGTAAGGATCGCTGGCCGAGTGAATCGATTCCGGACGAGTCACAGAGTGTGCGGTACTCCTCGTAGAGTTCACGGGTGCGACATGAGGTTTCTGCCTTTGCAGTCTTGGAAACCACTGCCAGCAACGCGAGTCGTCCGTGTGTGGTCAACTCCCGCATGCCCTCCTTTAGTCGTTCCTGCTCGAGACGTGACCGGGCGCTGTCGACGTGGTTGGTAGTAATACTGTCCTCCTCTTGATTTTCGGTGAGTTCCCCAGCTAATCGAAGCAGGTCGAGGGCCTGACGGGCGCTACCACTATCACGAGCGGCGAGCGCAGCGCAGAAATTCAATACGCCCTCCTCAACAGCGTCGTTAGCGACCGCGATCTCCGCACGAGACTCAAGAGTATTCTCGAGTTCGTGGGCATCGTATGGTGGAAACTGGAGTTCACGCTCACAGAGTGTGTCCTGTACGCGCGGGTCCAGTTGTTCGCGAAATCTGAAGTTGTTGCTGATTCCGATGACGCCGATCTTCGTCGCATCGGGTTTGTCGTTTGCCCGTGCGCGTGGCAGTTCGTACAGCAGTCCGTCACGCTCGCCGATGGCATCCACCTCGTCGAGAACCAGCAGGACAGTCCCGCCGATAACATCGAGCTCTTCGTACAGTCTCTTGAACACCGTCTGCTGTGGATACCCCGTCGAACTTATTCCGGCGCTACTTTGTTGAATCGTATTCACCAGTTCGACAGCAACCTGATAGGAAGAGTTCAGCGTTTTACAGTTCAACGAGACGACCGAGAGATCCACGTCATCGTACTCGCCGACATCACGCTGGAGTCTCTCAAGCAGGTATCCAGTGACCGCGGTCTTTCCAACCCCGGTACCCCCGTACAGGAAGATGTTGTTTGGCTCCCAACCGTCGACGATGGGCTGGAGTGCTTTCATATACTCCTCTATCTCCTCGTCACGCTGCTCAACACTGTCGGGCTGGTACGGCTCCCCCAGCGCATCCTTGTTCGCGAAGATGTTTTGTTTCCGCTCGAACCGGCGTATATCTCCGTTTCCGGCGCATAGTACCTAAAACCACTTTTTCGTGTGTTTCAAGTGAAGCGTGAGGACACTCCACCGTTTCAACTAAAGCGCTGATACTTTTTCGCGCTGTGGTCGGTACGCCTGTGTTTGAGCTTCAGTTGAAATCTGGTGTGTGTCTGTTGGACGCGCCAGAGGTATGAGGTGCCGAGGTAGCGGGTGTTGATGCCCTGTCGCGGTGAGTCTCGAGAGCAACCACTCCAGACAGCGCAAGGGGCGGACACAACCGACCGTGCAGACGATAGAATTGCGGAAACGGTGGTGTGTCCCCCCTCCGCCTCCTCAGCAGTATCTCCGCCATCCTAGACGACTGAATTGCTGAAACGGTGGTGGGTCCCCCTGCTCCGTCTACAGAAGATCTCACCCCAGTATGGAAACAGTGTCGGGCAAACCCATCAGCGACGACGGCACGTGCGAACGTTTATTCGGTCGCTCCAATAAGACGAACGCATGGCAGCACTCTCTATCGGGGGCCAACCGGTCAATCCGGACGGGCCAGCATACTTTGTTGCAGAGGCAGGGGTTAACCACAACGGCGACCTCAATCTGGCCGAGGGCCTCGTCGACGCAGCAGCGACGGCGGGTGCCGACGCGGTAAAGTTCCAGATGTTCAGTGCCGACCGTCTCGTCACTGACGACGCGCCGACGGCAGATTACCAGCAAGAACAGACTGGCGTCGAGAGCCAGCGCGACATCTCAGAGCAGCACGAGCTCGACCGGGCGGCCCACGAGCATCTCCAGTCGTACTGCAACGAGCAGGAGATCACGTTTCTCTCGACGCCGTTCGACCCCGAGAGCGTGGACCTGCTCGTCGACCTCGGTGTGTCAGCAATTAAACTCGGCTCGGGCGAACTTGACAACTATCCTTTGCTGGAGCACG
>KE356579.1:2132839-2137523 GCA_000416085.1 halophilic archaeon J07HX64
AAAAGGCGTCGAGTCGCTCGGCGGCCGTCTCGACGCGGGGCGAGACGAGCGCGAACCGGATCCAGTCGGCGCGGGACTCGCCGAAGGCCTCCCCGGGCATCCCGGCGACACCGGCCTCGTCTATCAGTTGCTCCACGTTCTCGAAACTGCCCGCGAAGCCGGGGAACCGCGCCATCACGTAAAACGCCCCCTCGGGGTCGGTGTAGGTCGCACCGGCCCGGTCGAGCGCGGCGGTGAACGCGGCGATGCGCTCGCGCAACTGATCGCGCACGGACGCGTAGTAGTCGGGTCCGGTCTCTCTGAGTGCGTGCAGGACCGCCGCCTGTGCCGGTCGAGAGCCGGTCACGTTCGTCAGCATGTGCCGGGTACGGGCGTCCTCGAACAGGTCACCGGTCGGTCCGTCCCGGTCGGGAAGATCGCGTAACCGACCCGCCAGCCCGTTATCGCGAGTGACTTGGAGAAGCTGTTCGTCACCACCCGGTGTGGCGAGTCGACAGACAGCGCCGAGGTGAACGCCCCCGAGTAGTCGAACTGGTCGTACACCTCGTCGCTGACCAGCAGGGCATCGTTGTCGGCGGCGATCTCGACCAGTCTCGTCACCGTCTCGCCGTTGTAGGTTACACCGAGCGGGTTGTTCGGCGTGGTGACGACGATCACACTCGTCTCCGCGCGCACACACTCCCGGACGGTCTCGAGGTTGGGCACACCGTCCTCGCCTGCGGGGACGTACCGCGTGTCGGCACCAAGCATCGACGCCCGGCCCGCGTAGTACGGGTATGTCGGGTCGACGAGCAGCACCTCCGAACCGGGAAACCGCTCCAGACCGGCCGCCATCGCCAGATGGTTCGCCTCGCCAGCCCCGTTCGTGATGATAACCTGCTCCGCGTCGACACCCCGGCGGCCCGCAATCTCCTCGCGCAACCCCCGCAGTCCGACGCTAGGCGGGTACTGGAATCGCTCGGAGTCGGCGTGTGCGTACTCGAGTAACCCCTTCCGGAGCGCCTCCGGCGGCTCCCAGTCCGGGCTCCCACTCACCATGTCGACCACGTCACGGTCCGCCCGACTCGCGTACCGCATCACCCGAAAGAACTGGGGTGTCTCGTAGTCCATACCGGGTCTTGGACGGCGGCTACCTGTTTCTTTCTCTCCGCTCCGGTCGTCTCTTCCAGTGTGACTGTCTCTCCTCTCTCCCCCGATTGGTTTTTCGAGGACGAGCGTTCCGGAGAGGGCCGACCGGGCGACCGAGAGTCCTCGGCGCGTCGGCTGTCGTCTCATACGTCGATTCGACCCGGTTCGTTCGACGGTCACGGGGCTGACATCGCCAGTCACTTTACTCGTGGAACGTGTAGGTTACGTATGAGTGAGTTGACTGCGACACTGCACACCACGGAGGGTGACATCGAGATACGGCTGTTCGATGACCGTGTCCCGGAGACGGTGGACAACTTCGTCGGACTGGCGACGGGCGAGCAGGAGTGGGAGGACCCACAGTCCGGCAGGAAACGGACAGACCCACTGTACGACGACATCGAGTTCCACCGCATCATCAGTGGGTTCATGCTACAGACCGGCGACCCCACCGGCACGGGTCGCGGCGGTCCGGGCTACACCTTCGACGACGAGTTTCACCCCGACCTGCGCCACGACAGCGCGGGAACCGTTTCGATGGCCAACCGCGGCCCCGACACGAACGGGTCGCAGTTTTTCATCACACTCGACGCACAGCCCCACCTCGACGACAAACACGCCGTCTTCGGCGAGGTTGTGGACGGGATGGACGTCGTCGAGGCGATCGGGTCGGCAGCGACCGACGGAGACGACAAGCCGCTCGACTCCATCCTGCTCGAGTCGGTCACCGTAGAGAACTGACAGTCTCGACGAGCTCTGTCGTGAATCCGTAACCACTTTTTGAGTGCCCGTCAGATGTGTCACCGCGCGAGGGTAGCAGAGTCAGGCCAAACGCGGCGGGCTTAAGACCCGCTCCCGCAGGGGTTCCTGGGTTCGAATCCCAGCCCTCGCATGCTGAGTCGGGCACTCTCGACCCGCGAGCAACAGAGCACGAGCCCCGTCTCGAACCGGCGCGGGCTGTCACTGCGCGTGCGTGAGGCGCACACAGTCGAGATGCGTTTTATTCGGTTTCACGGGTATGGGTAGTATGGACCGGCGACAGTACCTCACAGCGCTTGGTGGGGTCGCTGCGGGGACCGCAGGGGTGGTGGCAGTTCACCACGCCGGAGACGGAGGGTCTGGGGATGATATCGGAGAGGAGTCCGGACCGAACCAGTCGCAGGCAGGGACCGGGACCGGATCCGGGGAGGGAACGGGGCAGGCAGACAGTCCGCCGGCCGGCGAGCGCGGGACAGCGGGCGTCCCCGACGAGGAACTGAATCGGGGGGCACCGAAAGATGGGATACCGGCGATCGTCGACCCGGTGTTCGCCCCGAACTGGGAGACGGAGGTTGCGGGTGAGGCTGTCGCGGGAGTCGAACTCCGGCCGGACGACGAGGTGATCGGTATCGAGCGCGCGGGTATCGCCCGGGCGTATCCGCTGAAACTGCTCAGACGACACGAGGTCGTCAACGACAGACTCGGGGGGCCACAGCTGATAACCTACTGCCCGGTCTGTGACGCCGGGCTGGTGACAGACAGGACAGTCGCCGGGACGACCCGCACGTTCGGTGTGTCGGGCTATCTCTACCGGGCGAATCTCGTTCTCTACGACGAGGAGAGCGAGAGCCTCTGGAGTCAGCTCGGTGCGAGAGCGATCCAGGGGCCGCTCACCGGCACGCGACTCGACCGGACGGGGAGCGCAGTCACAACCTGGGGTGACTGGCAGAGGGCAGCGCCCGAGACGTCGGTGCTGGTGCCACCGCCGGCGTCGAACACCGTCGTCGGACCGGTGTCGTTCAACTACAGCCTCGAGTTTTACCAGCGGCGCGAGCGCATCACGGACCGGTATCCCGACTATGGCCCGCTCGGGGCGCTGGAGTGGACGGACACGCGTCTCCAACGACGGACGGTTGTTGTCGGAGTTAGCACCGACAGCGCCAGTCGGGCATACGCCGCGCGAGACGTGCAGCGTGCCGACCCGATCAACGACATTGTCGGGTCACTGCCGGTGCTCGTGACGACCACATCGAATGGACGGCCCCGGGTCTACCTCCGCCGGGTCGAGGGACAGACACTCACCGCGGGGGTAAACGAGGCGGGTGACCTGGTGGCCGGTGGGTCGAGGTGGTCACGGCTGCGCGGAACGGCACTGGACGGGCCGTACGAGGGCACACGACTCCCCGTTGCGCCCGGGCGAGGCCCCCTGTACTGGGCGGCCTGGCTCGCGTTCAACCCCGAGTCGACGGTATACGGCCTCGACAGCTAGTTCGAACGGGCAGGCGGGGAGACGAGCGGTTTCCACTCCTCATGCTCGAAGACGCCGATCTTCGTCCCGTCGATCGTCCGCAGGTGGGTGTACAGGGCCCCCTCAGCCTGGGCAGAGGCGACCATCCCCTCGGCCATCCGCATGTCGTACCGGCAGGCAACAAGAATCGACCGCTCGGTGTCGCTATCAATGAACTCGAGCACCGCGTACATCAGCCCCTCGACCTCTCTACCGTACGAGAGGTACTCGGTGAACTCCTCGGGGTCGTAGAGCGGCTCGAACTCCTCGGCGTGGTTGTCCGGGATGATCATCTTCAGCCCGAACTCGTCGTCCTCACGCATATCGATGCTGACGGTGTCGGTGTGGATAGAGGTCACCGTGAGCACCTCCCAACCGTCCGAGCGCCTGTCCGCCGCGATCGCCTCCATGTCGTCGAACGTGTTCCGCCAGGCCTCCGCCTTCGCACCCGTAGGGTCCTTTATGCGCTCCTCTATCGGGTCGGGCGGGTCGGGCATCTCGTCTTTTTGTGTCATATCCAGCACTACCCTGGCCGGGTGCATAACTCTTTTCGAGTCGATTCCGGGGACTAGACGCCGAGACCGACCTCGAGGAGAAAGGAGGTAGCCAGCACGAAGACACTCGAGAGAAACAGCTGTGCCGGGATCCGGAGCCGATGTTCCGGCGGCGGGAGCGTGATCCAGCGGATCGGCGGCAGCATACGTGTCACCCGCTGGAACCGTACCTGGCGTGTCTTCGGGATTGAGCTTCCCCCCGGATCCGATTCGGGGTCCGTGCTCGGACCCGACGGCCACAGTCGGACAACGGCGTACGCCATCATCAGCCAGCCGATTGCGAACATGAACGCCTTTATTCCGGCACCACCGGTGCCGCTCCCGACACTCAGAAGCATCGCGGCAACCAGCGTCACCCCGGTCACTCCCAGTGAGAACGTGACCGCATCGAGCACCGCCACCACGTAGGTCCGCGGTCGCATCCCGGACCGGCCGGAGGAGGACATCACTCGCCGCGTTCTTTCATGACGCGCTCCTCGATAACAGGCCCCGGTTCGCGGTACTCCGAGTCGTGTCGGTGGCAGTAACTCTTCCGGTCTGTCGAGCCCATCTAGTAGAACTGCAACTCCGTGTCGGAACCCTCGTCGTCGTCGATGCCGTCACAGACACTGCCGAACTCGTTGTTGAGCAGTTCGAGCGCCGCCTCCTCGCCTTCCTCGTTTGTCTTCCGGGCGATGTCGTCGATGATCTCCTGTACGTTCGCGGGCACGTCGAGTTCGCCGAACAGCTCTGTCAT
>KE356579.1:2137573-2138996 GCA_000416085.1 halophilic archaeon J07HX64
CTCAACGCGCCCGTCCACTGTCGAAAGGGATACGTGGTCGCGGTGGAACGTCGCACTTCGCTTGTCGTAGACCGCGCTGTCTGCCGAGAAGTTCGGTTGCGAGGTGTTCTCGCCACGACTGAGTCGTTCGACGCCGCTTTTGATTGCTTCGACGGCCCGCCGGATTCCTTTCTGGACGAGGTTTGCGGTTAGGTCGGTTTCGTCACGGAGTCGATCGTAGAGGGCTTGTTCGGCTTTGGCTTTCGAGGTGACGTGGGAGCCGTTGTCGCCGTGCCAGCACCACTCGCTTGCGGTGTTGGCGCAGTACTTGAACTGTTCGACTGTCTCTCGGAGGGAGTCGTCGGCTCCTTCGGGAGTGTCGAGTTTGATGACAGCGGTGCGACGGTATTCCACTGTGTTTTCACATACACTGTTGGAGTTGTTTATACGTTTGGGAGTCGGCCTGTCATCGTGGCGTGGTTTGTGGCATCGAGTGTCGGCTTCCTCCACGGGGTCAAGTGGTTCGAGAGACTTCGTCTCTCGTCAGCTGCTCGCGGGCATCGCCCGCTCGCAGGTCCGTTGGACGGTGTCCAACGTTCATCACGGAACTCGAAGAGTTCCGAACGACCCCGTGGCATCCGCCTCGTGCCGCCTGTGAACTCCGGGTTCGGCCGTCAGAGTCTACCCTCACCAACTGGTGTGTCTCGCGGTGCCGGCGGCGCGATGACCCGCGCGTCACTGCGGTCGGTGAACTCCGTTCTCGCACGGCGCGACAGTCTCCGAAGACCGGTCGACGGGACCCAGTGCCGTTAGTCACCGAGTCCCGGTTTTGGGTCCCTGTCGAGACATCCGAGGTGCGTATCCGCTCACGAGTCACGCTGCTGTCGACGCAAGCTCTGTGTCGGCGGAGACAGCGACGCTGTGGGGGTTCCTGTCGGCCCCGGCACATCGGAGCCACCCTCACCACGGAGTCGACACCCCGCGACCCTGCCTGCCTGTGACACCCGGTCTGGAGGCGGCAGTCGCTCGACAGTTTCGTCCGGCTGAAACCGCTTTTCCATTCGTGCGGTCGAAACTGTCAATTATCGATTTTGTGATTGTGCGCCCGCGAGACGCGCCTCATCAACAGCCACCTCGTGGATACGTCGTAGATACCAGCAGCCACCTCGTTGGTACATCGTGGAGACAGGCGGTCTCGCGGCCGGATAGAGCGCGTAGCGAAACGGGCCAGCTGTGTCGAGACGGCTCACGGGTACCGTTCTCGAACTGGAAGAGGTGCTCCGAACGGGGAAAGCCAGCCGTGAGACAGGGTCGTCTGTCCGGGCTGTCACCGGCGAGTTCGTCAGATCACGCGGCAGTGTGTCACGGCTCCTCGGTTGTGACAGTCAGCGTGTAACCGTCGAACTGCTCGGCGTACACACTGGTCAGCGTGAGTTCGAAGTCG
>KE356579.1:2139046-2146250 GCA_000416085.1 halophilic archaeon J07HX64
CGAGGTCCTCGTACTCCGACGGCCGTATCCGGGCCGGACAACGGGTGCTGAGCGGACAGCCGTTCGGCGGGTATCGCGGGTTCGGTGGCGTCCCCTGGAGGGTGATGCGGTCCCGGTCCTGCCTCGGGTCGGGAAGCGGGATCGCCGACAACAGCGCGTGCGTGTACGGGTTCGAGGGGTCCGTAAACAGCTCCTCTGTCGGCCCGATCTCCATTATGTGGCCGAGATACATCACCGCCACCCGGTCGGAGATGTGCCGAACCACGGAGAGGTCGTGGGCGATGAACAGGTAGGTCAGACCGAACTCCTCCTGCAGGTCCTCGAGAAGATTGATTATCTCGGCCTGGACACTCACGTCGAGTGCCGACACCGGTTCGTCGAGCACCATGAAATCCGGGTTCAGGGCGAGTGTCCGGGCGATACTAACGCGCTGGCGCTGTCCGCCCGAGAACTGGTGTGGATACCGGTAGTAGTGCTCGCGCTGGAGCCCGACTGTCTCGAGAAGTGACTGGACCCGCTGTCGGCGCTCACTGTCGGTTTCCCACTCGTGAACGTCGAGCGGTTCCCGGACGATCTCGCCGACGGTCATGCGCTCGTTCAGACTCGACTCGGGGTCCTGGAACACCATCTGTGCGTTCTGCCGCCACGAGAGGAGCTCGTCTTGGCTGTAGCTAGTGATGTCCTTGCCGTCGTACAGTATCTCCCCGCCGGTCGCACCCTCGAGTTGGAGCAGCGTCCGTCCGAGGGTCGACTTTCCACAGCCTGACTCGCCGACCAGCCCCAGTGTTTCACCTTGTTGTATATTGAACGAGACACCGTCGACAGCCCGAACCGGCTGGCCGCCGAACAGTCCGCCCTCGTCGTAGTATGTTTTTAGATTCCTGACCTGGACCAGGTCATCTGTGCTATTCATCTCGGTACCGACCTGCTTGCTCATGACGTATCACTCTCCTCGTCCCGGAGTGGGTTGCGCTGGTCGTGCATCATGGCGGCCTCTCGCTCGGACATCTCCTCCGGGTACAGCAGACAGGCGGCCATGTGGTCGTCGTCCTGTTCGTTTGCCGGCACCTGAACCGGGTGGACCTGCCGGCAGGCCTCGAACGCCTTTGGACACCGGTCTGCGAACCGGCACGCCGTCGGTGGCTCGTTTGGCGTCGGTACACTCCCATCGATAGTCGAGAGACTGTCACCCGACTGCGCCCCCGGAATGGATTCGAGCAGTCCCTGGGTGTACGGGTGTTTCGGGTGGTCGAACAGTTGGTCCACATCCGCTTTCTCGACCATCTCACCGGCGTACATCACGTTCACCCGGTCCGCGACGTTCGCGATCACACCCATGTCGTGGGTGATAAACAGTATCGCCAGGTCCCGCTCCGCCTGGAGCTGTGCGAACAGGTCCAGAATCTGTGCTTCGATCGTGACATCGAGCGCTGTTGTGGGCTCGTCACAGATGAGCACGTCCGGGTCACAGGCGAGCGCCATCGCGATAACGGCACGCTGGCGCATCCCGCCGGAGAACTGGTGTGGATACTCCTTTAGCCGTCGCCGGGAATCGGGGATCCCGACCGCCTCCAACAGCTCCGCTGCCTCACGGGTCGCCTCGGCACCCTGCATATCGCGGTGGAGACTGAGCGCCTCCTTTATTTGGTTGCCGATGGTGAACACCGGATTCAGGCTGCTGAGCGGGTCCTGAAAGATCATCGCGATGCGACCGCCCCGCATCAGTCGCCTTGCCTCGCCTTCGAGGGCGGTTATCTCGACGAACCCCTCCTGTATCTGCCCGGGTTGTGTCGTCTCACCCTCGGTCACGAACACGAAGTCGCCCTCGTCACAGAGCCCCAACTCCGGTCCGTACCCGCCACCGACGAGATCCTCGATAGGAACGTCCGCCGGTTGCTCGTAGCCAAACTCCTGTGGCACACGGTCGATCTGGTCGAACGCCGCGTCCATCTCTATCTCGCGGGCTGCATCCGAGAGGTTGGCCGTCCGCCCCGAGAACGAGTCCGCGTACTCCCGGACGGTCTCTGTCTGCCGGTAGCGGATACTGCTGCCCTTGAGGATCTGTCCGGGGGAGTCGACGAGTCGCATTATCGACCGGGCGGTGACACTCTTTCCCGACCCGCTCTCCCCGACGACACCGAGGGTTTCACCCGGGTAGATGTCCGCCGACACGCCGTCTGTTGCCCGGATGGTCTCCCTGTCGGTGTAGAACACCGTTCGCAGGTTCCGCACCTCGAGGATGGGGTCTGCGCGGTCGGTCCGGTCACGGACCCGTTCGGTGGCCATCAGCCACCACCTCCACTGGCCGCGGCGTCGCCCTCACCGACATCGGACTCGGGGTCGATCGCGTCCCTGATACCGTCACCCAGCGCGTTGAAGCCGGCCACCACGAAAACGATCATGATACCCGACACGGTGGAGACGTGCCAGGAGTTCGTGGTAATATACGACCGGCCGCTGCTGATAAGCCGTCCCCACTCGGGGGTCGGCTCCGAGATACCGAGCCCCAGGAAGGAGAGTGCGGCCGTGACGATGATCGCACTCCCGATCAGCAGCGAGGCGTATATCATCGCGTACGAAACCACGTACGGAGCCATGTGTTTGCGCATGATCTTCGAGGGCGTCTGCCCGTAGCTCTTTGCCGCGTTTATCCAGTCCTCCTCGGCGATCTGCAGCGTCGGCCCACGTATCGCGCGCCACAGTCCCGGCCAGAACGCGAAGGCAAAGATGAGCGCGAGCAACAGTCCGCCGTCGAGCGGTGTCACGAGCGGGTGCTCAGAGCCACTCAACACCACAGACAGCATCATTACCATCAAAAACAGCGGTATCGAGATGATGGTGTCACTGGTGACGACCGTGAGCAGGTCGAGCAGACCCTTGTAGTACGCTGTCAGGAGCGCCATCACGAACGCGATCAGCATCGCCAGGCCCAGTCCGGTGAGCGCGATGATGAGCGACGTTCTGGCACCGTAGGCCAACTGCGTCATCATGTCACTCCCACTCGGTGTTGTCCCGAGTGGTGAGAACCGGTCGAAGTCGTCGTAGCTCATCAGCCCCACGTTCCGACTCCCACCCTGCGAGACCGAGTAGAGGTTGGCCTGACCGTGCCTGACAGTCTCGACTTCGCCGGAGCCGTCGGTGAACGGGATACCCTCGATATCCTCGTCGTCGAGGAACTGGTGTTCGAACCGGTACGGTTCTTCGGACCGCTCCTCGAGCGGGACCGTGCTGATTGCCGGCGCCCAGAGCGCAAGCACCACGAAACTGAACACGACGACGAGACCGAACAGACCCCAGTAGTGCCCGCTAAACCGGTCGAATGTGTCGTCGCGGGGAGTCCAGTCAGCCGCCCGGTACTGGTCGCGGAACACGGTGTATCCCCGCCAGAGCCACGCCAACCACGCGAGCGCGTACGCGTACACAACTGCCACGCGAACTCCCCACGACTGCCCCGGCGACAGACCGAGGAACGTCCCCTCCCAGCCCGAACCGTCGGGCGACCGGTACCCCTGATTGGGGATGGTCTCGCGGGAGGTCAGCGTCGGTGCCTGATCCGAGATGTTGTCGAGCACCGCTGTGAGAAAGCCGATCACACCCTCGACGACTCCGCCAACCGGGGTCAACACCATGAGCGCGCTAACAGCGGTCAGCCCACCCGTCAGGAGGACCCGTTCGAGGGTGAGACGGCGATAACTCGGCATGTCGGGTCTGACGAGTCGCGTGACACGCCGCTCCGACAGTGAGAGAAACACCGACACCGCGAATATAAACACGAGTACAGTCACGACACCGGAACCGAGCAACTCCCCGACAGGTTCAAGACTCCCCGGCAGGACTCCAGTGTCCGCAACGGCACTCTCGACGTTGTTACCGACCCATTTCGGGAGTGTGGCGGTGGTCATGACGACGAACTTCACGCCGGTTCCGAGTCCTTTTATCCACCCCAGTACCCGGCCAAGTTCCAGTGCCAACAGGACGAGTGCACCGGCAAACCACAGGAGCGCCGGACGGGGGTTGTCGAGGAACCGCTCCCGGAGCGGGGCGACGTCCGACTCCGGCCCGCCTGTCTGACTGCCTGTCTCACTCATTGTTCGTACCCCACCCGTGGGTCAACTATCGTGTACAGCAGGTCCTGGAAGATGTTCAGGATGATCAGCAACAGTGTGAACATGAACAACAGCGACCCGGCGAGCGGCAGGTCACCCTGGGTGATGGCCTGGAAGAACGTCCGACCGAGGCCGTTTATTGTGAATATCTCCTCCACGATAACCGACCCGCCGACGAGGAGGAAGGCCTCGTTCGTTATGACTGGGATCAGCGGTATCAGTGCGTTACGGAACACGTGCTTGCTGATTATCTTGCGGCCCTTGACACCCTTTGCCTTTGCGGTCTCGACGTACTTCGAGTTGATGTTCTCCAGCACGGCCGTCCGGCCGATGCGCTGCTCGGCCGCCATCGATGCCGAACCCAGGACGATCGCCGGCGGGAGGATCTTCTTCGTGTCACGCGCGAACCCACCGAAATCGAGTCCGGTCGGGAACGGAACGGGCCCGAGCGAACTCATCGTGACGAAATTGAGACTCGGTGTCCCCTGGACGGACTCGATGTTGGGACCGAACGTGTGCCACTCGAATCCCAGCGGGCCGCCGCTCGCTGTCGACGCCAGAAAGGCCGCGAGCATCGAGGCCAGCCAGAAGTTCGGCATCGCCAGCCAGAGGATGCCCAGCGCCGAACTGACGTAGTCACGGCCGGTGTTGGGGTTCAACCCGGCGTAGAACCCCAGCGGCAGACCGACGAACAGCGGGAGCAGTATCGCCCAGAACCCCAGCCAGATCGTCGGCGGCGCGGTGTCGGCCAGCACGGCCGGGATACTCCGGTCGGCCTGGACGACCCACGACTGCCCCTCGAACTGGAGCAGGTCGGAGGCGAACCTGATGTACTGTTCCCACAGCGGGTCGTTCAAACCCAGTCGCTGTTCGATTGCGGCGACATCGGCACCTGACGCCTGAGGACCGAGACGTGCCGCAACCGGGTCGACCGGTCCCAGCCTGAGCACCACGAACAGGAACGTGATGACCAGAAACAACACCGGTATCGAGAGCAGCACACGCTGCAGGAAGTAACGCCAGCGTCCCATTGATTACCCAGTCCTCTGCGGTCTGTCGGTCGGTATATTCGTGTACACGGTGTCGAACAACATCAATGCGTGTCAGGTCGGGGGGTCGGTGCGATTGGTTTGTTGGGGGTTCCTCAGGCTTCCTCGTCGAGTTCGGTCTGCCAGTCGAGGTAGTAGCCGTTCGCGTCGGTCGGAATCTGGTCGGTGTTGGTGTTTTTCGGCTCGAACGAGAACATCCCGTAGGCGACAGACTCCCAGCTCCAGATCCAGCCCAGCGAGTACATCTGGAGGTCGCCGTTCTCACCGCGCTCCTGAAGTGTGTTGAACGGTGCCTGTTCGAGTTCCATCGAGATGCCCAGCCCGGAGAGTTTGTCACGGAGGTTGCCGGCGGCCTGCTGGAACACCTCACTCGAGTATGTCGTGACCGTCAGACTGTACGGGTCATCCGCGGTGTAGCCGTTTTCCGACAGGATCCGTTCAGCCGCATCGAAGTTCGACTGGTTCCGTCCGTACGGCCAGGAATCGAGCCAGTTCTGATAGCCGTCGGTGCCGGTCGGCCAGATACCCGGCGGCGTGAAGCTGAACGCCTCGACACCACGTCCCTCGAAGATTGTCTGAACGAGTTCCTGGTGATTCGCCACCAGCGCAACTGCCATCCGGATCGGTTTTGGCGTCTGCGCGGCGTTGAACGCAAAGTAGAACGTGCTCAGCTCCGGCACACCGAGGTAGTTGACCTCGGTCTGGGGACCGTCCTCGAGCTGGTAGGTTCCGACGTCGCGCCCGCGGTCGTCTTGCTCGGCGGTGATCTGGTCCTGGCTGTAGAATTGGGTTGGGATCTCAAAGATGTCGGCGTTCTCCTCGCGAACCGAGTAGTCGTACTCGGCCTGCGGGTCCGAGAAGATGGCCCACCGGACCTCGGAGACGTTTGCGGTTTCACCCCAGTAGTCGTCGTTGCGGGTGACTACCGCCTCCTCGTTCTGCGTGAAGCTGTCGAACAGGAACGGCCCGGTACCGTTTGCCTGTTGAGTGTTGACCTGGTCGGCGGTCACGTCGCCGTCGTAGCCGGGCACGTCGTCCACGTACCCCTCGGGCATCGGCGCGAACGCGGAGTAGGTGAGAACGTCCAGCAACGGAGGGTTGGGAGCCGCTATGTTCAGCTCCAGGGTCTGGTCATCGACAACGTTGAGTCCGAGCGAATCCGGCACGGCGTTTTGCGGACCTGACCCGTTCTCCTCGCTGGTGTCGTGTTCGAGAGCGACACCGCCGGTGACGTCCAGTGCGAAACTCGCACGGTTGCTGTTGTCCGACAGCGCGACCCGCTCGATGCTGTACTTCACGTCGTCGGCGGTCATCGACGACCCGTCGTGGAAGGTTACGTCGTCACGGAGGGTGAGCGTCCAGGTGAGCTGGTCGTCGGATACCTCGACGTTCTCGATGAGCCGGTTCTGAAGCTCCGGGACACCGGCCGGGTAGTGGGTCAACGTCTCGTACATCTGGTTGATGACCTCCGACGAGGCGGTGTCGGTCGACCGGATCGGATCGATGGTACTGAATGTCGCGTTGGTGAGACTGAGTGTGTCCGAGCCCTCCACCGACGTGTCGTTGTGGATCTGGTGGTGGGAGCCGAGCGTCCCTGTGTCCGGAGTCTCGACGTCGTTGTACCAGAACCGCTCGGTCAGTCCGTGGTACAGCGGGAGCAGGACCATATCGTCTCGCACGGCCTCCTCCATCTCGACGTAGGACTCGTTGCGGAGGTCCTGGGCGTCCGGTGAGGGGTTGTTTGTTACCCGCTCCCAGGCCGCCTGTGCCTTGTCAGCCTGCGCCGGGCCGACCGAGAGAGTAGACGGAGTGTCGCCGCCGTCGTCACCGTTGCCGGTACCGTCGCCACCATTACCGGTACCGTCGCCACCGTTGCCCATGTCGCCGCCGTTGTCGCCGCCGTTATCGCCGCCGTGTCGCCGCCGTTATCACCACCGTTGCCGGTATTGTTGTCGCCATCGTCATCGCCACCGGTACAGCCTGCGATCGCGACTGTCGCGGTGCCACCCATTGCCATCAGTAATTTGCGTCGGGTACTGTTCACTTCGT
>KE356579.1:2146270-2159476 GCA_000416085.1 halophilic archaeon J07HX64
GACCGCCGACACCCGGGACGGTCCAACCGCGTACACTGTCACCGTAGAGGTCCCGACAATCGAGAGCGCGACTAGCGGGGAGGTCGGCGACGCGGTGGCCGCCGACTGGCTCCGGACGCTGCGCCGTCGTCTCGAGGACGCCCCCACCGCGACCCGGGCAGCGGTCGATCTCGACTCGTTCGAGGTTGGGACCCACGAGGACACTGTACACATCGAGTACAGTTTCAGTTACACCAGTCCGGCGAGAGCGGCCAACATCGCGACGGCGTTCGTCGAGTTCGTCGAGGGAACGTACGTCGAGGGTATCGTCCCCGGCTACGAGTACGAGTCACCCGTGGCGGACCTGCTATCACAGGCCAGTCAGGGCGAAAAAGGCGGCACCCCACTGTAGCCCGGTCGGTTCAGTACAGTGTAGGTCTGTGCGGAGCCGACCCCGTCTGTCGACTGCATCTGCGTGGCCGCCACCTGCTACACAGTTAGCTGTATTCACCGACACGACCGCGACGGCGAGGCTGCTCCCCCCGAGGAGTGCGTTGTTCACCAGGGGGTATCCAGTCACTCCGGGTGGGCCACCTCGTCGACTACGTCCACGCGGTTGCGGCGGAACGCCTCGTCGATACGTGTCACCGGCCGGCAGTCGTGCTCGTGGTCACGCGGCGAGGTCGTGACTCAGCTCACCCGTCTGGGCCGCCAACTCCGCGACCGCCCCAGATCTGCCTGTTCGAGTACTGCCTCGAGTGGCCCGTCGCACTCGACAATCTCGGACCCTTCTGGTGAGTGTTCGACGACGGCCACCGTTCCTGACCGGCCGTGCTGTGTTGGGTTCGACTCCACCTGCACCGACAACGACGAATCTCACGTGTGAACACACAGTGTACATATACTGAACCTATCACTACCTGTTTGACCTCCGGTCGGTGTTTTACTTCCGCTTTCGGGCGGCAGTTTAATTCCGTTCGGGGCGAAGTATGGATATGGCACAGACAACACTCGACGACGAGGACCTGTTCTCCGAGGCGGCATCCGAGATGCGCGAGGATGTCGAGTCCTCGCTCACACAGACCCGCGAGGCACTTCCCGACCCGGAGGCGTTCTTCGATATCGACGCCGAAAACACACTCGCCCTGCTCAACAGACTCAGTTCGAGGCTCGAGACGGGTGCGGCGGCTGACAATCTCCGCGACGCAAAAAAGACACTCGTGATCGGCGAGAAAGCCGACGCCTTCGACGATGCCGATGACCTCGCAGACGAGATCGAGCGTCTCGAGGAGCTCCTCGGTGACGTGGAGACGGCTCAGCAACAGGCCGACAACCTGTCGAGCACCGTGCCACAGCTGAAAACTGCACTCGAGGAGTGAACTCCGGGTTCGACCGTCAGGGTCTATTCTCACCGACCGGAGTGTCTCGCGGCCCCGGAGACGTAACAACCTGCACAGTTCACTGTGGTTAGTAAACTCAGTTCCCACACGGCGCGAGGGTCAACCGCCGGGACCCGGCGCTGTTGGCGTCACCGAGTAGCTATCTCGTCTCCCCATCCCACTCCAGCGAGATGGCTCTGCTCACGAATCACTGTTATCGACGCGGGCTCTGTATCCGCGGTGAAAACGGCGCTGTAGGGGGGCTCTATCGACCCCGGCACATCGGAGTCGAGCTCACCACGGAGTCGACACCCCGCGATCCTACCTGGCCGTGGCACCCGATCTGGAGCCGGTAACCGCTCGACAGGTTCGTTCGGTCGAAACTGTCCGTTTGTTCGTCCAGTCGGAACCGTTCTTCCGTTCGTCCGGTAATGCTCGCGGCCGCGCGCCGCGCGCCCGCGCGACGTCACCATTTTGTGGGCACATCGTGGGGACAAGCAGTCTCGCAACTAAACGGAGTGCGTAGCGAGACAGACCAGTTGCGTCGAAACGGCTCACGAGCACCGGTTTCGAACGGGAGGTGGAGCCCAGAGCAGGTGAGATCAGGTGTGAGACGGTCGTCTGCCTGGGTTGTCACAGGCGGATTCGCCGGACCAGGCGGCGGTGTGTCACGGCTCCTCGGTGGTGACAGTCAGCGTGTAACCGTTGAACTGCGGGGCGTATACACTGGTCAGCGTGAGTTCGAAGTCGGTACTCTCCCCCGGTTCGACCTCTAGCGTTGCTGTCTCGTTTCGCCGAAAGTCCTCGATATCGAGTTCCAGGTTCGCAACCAGTGTTCCGTCCTCGGCGTCGTTTGTCACAGTCCCCTCGACGATGAGATTCTCGTCAACTGCCGCGTCCTCGAACCGTGCCGACCTGTCGACAGTTGTGGTGTCGCTCAACGGGCCCTCGATCACCACCTCGCCGCTGGGGCCGGAGTCGCCCCCGTTGTCGCCGGTGCCGTTGCCGTCGGTGCTGTTGTCGTTGTCACCGGATGGCCCGAGACAACCGGCCAACCCGCCGACTGCCGCTCCAACCGTGGCGAGAACTGCTCGTCTACTAGTCACTGTTGGTTGGAACGTTGTAAACCAGATATATAAACTTGCCCATCTGCTGAGCGGGGACCTGTCAACGGTATCGACGGCCTCTCGAACCGACCGGTTATTGAACCCGTGTCAGCGACCCGTTCCCGAGGCGAGGAGCCTAACACGGGACCGGTACGGATCTGCTGCGGTTAGTATTAAAAAGGGAATAGAACGAACACCACTGCCCTGCACAGACTGGCGAAGAGAAAGATATATAGGTTGGTGTTTGGAACTAAGTGCCATGCCGAGAGACCCACAAGAGAACCGCAAACACAAACAAATGAATAGCACGCGTCGACGACGCCTCCTCCAGGCACTCGGCGCAGGTGCGGTGGCAGGACTGGCCGGCTGTACGGGTGACGACGACGGTGATAATAATACCGGCAACGGTGGCGATAACAACACCGACAACGGTGGCGACGGTGGCAACGGCGGTGACGGCACTGGCAACGGTGGCGACGGTACTGGCAACGGTGGCGACGGTACTGGCAACGGTGGTGACGGCACTGGCAATGGTGGTGACGGCACTGGCAACGGTGGCGACGGTGGCGACGGTAATGGTGGTGATGACGTGCCCGACAGCCTCCCCGAGGTGGAGACGTTCGGTCCCGACGGCAACCAGGTGACACTCTCCCTGATGCACGACCCGTCGGATCAGACGGACCCCGACATCGCCGCCTCAATCCAGGATAATCTCAGCCGCATCGGCATCAACGTCGAACTGCTCGAGACTGCGGACATCCTCAGCGAACTGAACTCGGAGCCAAACGAGGATGCGAACCCCGACGAGTTCGAGTACGGCCCGATCGGCCGCAACGCTGGCCCACCGGACCAGACCCGAGTGGTCAACGACTGGGATATGCTGATCGGTATCGGTGGCAATTCCCGACCCCGGAATCCGCTGGCGACGGAGGTGTTCTGGGTACCAGATGGTTCGGTCAACGCGTACGGCTTTGTTGACGAGGAGATGCAGAATCTCTACGACCAGGCAAACGAGACAGTCGACCGTCAGGAGCGTGTCGATATCCTGGCAGAGATCTTCGGTCGATTGACCCAGCAGTGTCCGGCGAACTTCCACTCTGAGGACGAGAGCTGGACCGCGTTCCGTCCGAATATCAATGTCAGCGACGCGTTCAACGACTTCGGGTTTTCCGGTGCGGTGTACAACCGCTACCGCGGCGAGCAGACCGTGAGTGGTGATTACGTCGTGCTCACGGACGGGGTCCCACAGACGTTCTACCCGCCCGAGGCCGACGACACGAGTTCGGGTGCGGTTATCGGCAACGTCGCCGACATCGCCTACGCCCTGACAGCGGAGAACGAGCAGGTCCCCCAGACGATGAAGATCGAGAACTCCGGTGACTCGCAGGTGTGGGTCTGCACCATCCGTGACAACATCCAGTTCGGCGATGACTTTGGCCAGTGTACCGCCGAGGACTGGATCTACCAGATAAACAATATCTACGGGTTGGAGGGGAACCCGTTCAACGAGGAGACCCCGCCGAGTTCGTACACACAGTGGCAAGATCAAGTCGACAACGTCGAGCAGACCGGCGAGTTCGAGTTCCAGATCGAACTGCCATCGCCGGACCCGGACTTTTTCCTCCGACCGCTACTGCGCAACCGGTATATCCTCCCGATGGGCCTCTACGAGAAGTACGCCCCCGACGCCGAGGCGCTGCGCCAGTCCAACGAGATTGCCAACTTCTCCTGGACCGGCAACGTCGGCCCGTACAGCTACGAGGACGACACGCCGGGCACTGCTGGCGACGTGATCTTCGAACGCAACGACGACTACTACATGCGCGACCACGTCGAGGAGAGCAACGTCCAGGTGATGGACGACGGCTACGCGAACGCTCCGTACTTCAACACACTGCTCCGCGACCGCGAACCCGAGGAGGCAACCCTGTTCAATCGCTGGCGAAACGGTGAGGGTGACTCAGTGGGAGTCACCACGGAAAACGTCGAGGAGTTCCAGCAGCGCAACGACACCCAAATGGAGAGTCAGCTCGGGCCGTTCATCAGTTCGATGTTCTTCAACATGCGGTCCAACGGTAATCCGCTGCTCGACAGTGCCGACGGTCGATTCGCAGTCTGCCAGGCGATCAACAAGGAAACAATTACCGAGCAGATCCAGCGTGGTCTGGCCGGTCCGCCGGCAGCGACCTGGCAGCCCCGGTGGTCCGAGTTCTTCGACGCCTCACAGGCCACCCTGCACGGTATCGACTTCGACAACGGCGACATCCAGAACGCCCGTGAGATCATCGCGGGTCTGGACGGGTTCAGCGTCGAGGAAGTCTGAGCACGACACAGCCCGATTTCGTCGGTCACGACACCGGGATCTGCTGACCACCGCAGTGGCCGTCTGAACCACCGCTGTTCTATGACTGTAGTGTCCACAGACTCGCTCGAAATCGATGATTTTACCACTCACTGTCAACCGATAGATTAAGTACGCGCGCGGCCCAGTGGCGTGTCGACAGATAATTAAAGTCCCACCGCATTCTATCCTCTGTTCAAGAGCAATGAGGCACTGTGACACATGAAGTGGTATATTGCAAAACGTCTCGCGTGGTCGGTTGTGGCTGCACTGATCATCCTGACCATCGGTTTCGTGTTGATGGACATAGTGCCCGATCAAAACCTGCAGGTGGCGCAGTTCGAGGCACAGCAGGATGGTCAATCAGCCGAGCAGGCGGCACAGGCGTACAAGGAACAGCGCGGCCTCGATGAACCGCTCGTCGACCGGTATACCAGCTTCCTTGTCGGGTTCGTCCAGGGTGAGTGGGGGTGGTCCTACAGGTACGACCAGACGGTAGTGCAGACGTTACAGCAGACGATTCCGTACTCGATGATGTACGGGGTTCCCGCAATCATCCTCTCGACGACGATTGGGTTGGTAATCGGGTTGTACTCGGCGGTCAACCAGTACACGAAGACCGATTACGCCGCAACACTGTTCTCGTTTTTCGGAGTTAGTATCCCGAACTGGTGGTTCGGGCTGGTCTTGCTGGTCGTTTTCGGTGCGTTCCTCGGCTGGTTCCCGATCGAATTCAACGAACGGTTAGCACAGACAGCCGATGGCAAGTTAACGTGGCTTCAGACGGTCGACAGCAGCAGTCATCCGGCGTTCATCGGGCAAGACGCCGGGGGCCAGCAGCAGGTCGGCATCCTGAGTCCCGCGAATCTCAGGCAGTTGGTCCTCCCGACGTTCGTTAGTATGACCGGACTCATCGCGGCCATGACCCGGTACGCCCGCGCAGAGGCACTGGAGTACGTCGACGCCGAGTTCGTCAAGACAGCAAAGGCAAAGGGTGTCAGCAACTGGCGGATCGTGGCCAGACACATCCTCCGTCCGGCGGCAGTCCCGCTCTCGACCATCCTGGTGGGCCGGTTCCTGGGCCTGTTCCTGACGGGGTCGTACCTCATCGAGGTGGTGTTCGGGATCCCCGGCTTAGGGTTAGCCTCCTACAACGCCATCATCGAACAGGACCAGAATCTAGTGCTGGTCACACTACTGGTGCCAACGTTCATTGTGCTCGCGGGCAATCTCGCACAGGATATCGCGTACGTCATTCTGGACCCGCGGGTCAGTTACGGTGATCGCTCATGACCGACGACCAGTCCAACCGGTCGGTGTCCACACCGGCCGACAGTGACAGCCGGACAACGACGCCCGATGGCGGTGTCCAGAAGGCGCGGTTCGAGGATGTCAACTGGGACCAGATAGACTCGGAGAGCCGCGGTCGGCCACTGAAGTCGAAGATCTGGATCGCGGTCGTGTCGGTGTGGGCGCTCGGATTCGGTGGCAACCTGTTTGTCAGGTACATAATGGGTGAGTCGTTCGTCTCGAACCAGCTCGGACCGCTCCAGGATATACTCGACCCGACGGTGGTCAACGCCATCCCGCTGCTCTCGCTGAGTGAGGGGTGGGTTTCGTTCCCCGTTATCGGTGTTGTCCAGCTCCACAACTGGCTGTGGCTGATGACACTCGCGGGGTTCATCTACTACGGGGCTGTGCCACTGTACGAGAACCCCCGGATGACCCGGTACTACTGGCGCCGTTTCAGACGGAACAAGGCAGCCGTCATCAGCGGGCTGTTCCTGGCCGTTATATTTATAATCGGGTTCGTCGGCTCACGCGTGACGGCACAGCCGAAGTCGAGACCCGGAATGGACGGAATCCCGCCCGTCGGTGTCTCGACGGAATCGTACAACGTCGGTCCGGCCGGACAGGAGGCGTTAGGCTGTGCAAGCAGCAACATCTGTACCGGCACCTGGGAGTTCCCGTTCGGAACAACAACAGGCGGTGAGGATATCCTGATCGGCGTCATCCACGGGATGGAAATAAGCATGATGGTCGGGCTGACGGCAACAGCACTCAGCGTCGTCATCGCGGCCGCCGTCGCCCTGGTCGGGGTGTACTACGGCGGTCTGGTCGACGAGATCGCGTTCCGGTGGGTCGACATCCAGCTCACGTTCCCGGCGTTTTTCCTGTATCTGTTGCTCGTGTACACCATCGGCGGGAGTCTGTTCATCCTCATCTTCATCTTCGGATTCATCGAGTGGGGCGGTGGTGCCCGTCTGATGCGTTCGGAGGCGCTCCAGCGCCGCGAGGAGCCGTACATCACCGCCTCGAAGGCGGCCGGTGCGAGCGGTCTCTGGACGATACGTCGGCATCTCCTGCCGAACATCTCGAACACGATCATCACGTACGCGAGTCTGTCGATTCCGGCGATCATCCTCGCGGAGGCGGCACTGTCGTTCCTCGGACTCGGCGACCCGACAGTGACCTCGTGGGGACAGTTGATCACCGACGGACGAAGCAGTCTCCGGAGTCTGTGGTGGGTATCCACGATTCCGGGGGTGTTTCTGTTCCTGACGGTGCTCTCGTTCAACTTCCTCGGAGACGCACTGCGTGATGCGATCGACCCGCGCCACGAGGGGGCAGAGTGATGAGTGCAAACGACCCACTGCTCGAGGTGGAGGATCTCCACGTGTACTTCCAGACAGAGACCGGCGAGGACGTGCAGGCGGTCGACGGTATCTCGTTTCAGGTCCAGCCCGGCGAGACAACGGCGATTGTCGGGGAGAGCGGGTCCGGAAAGACTGTGACCAGCGAGGCGATCACACGACTGTTCCAGAGTCCACCGGGCTACATCCCGGAGGGTTCGGTCACACTCGACGGGGAGGAGCTGATCGGGATGTCAGAGGACGAGGTACGCGCCGTGCGGGGTGGGAAGGTCAGCCACATCTTCCAGAACCCACAGGGTGCGCTGAACCCGGTCTACACGGTCGGCTGGCAGATCCGCGAGGCGGTCGTGCTTCATCAGGACGTCTCGAAGACGGAGGCAAACGAGCGGGCGGTCGAACTGATGACACAGGTCGGGATTCCGGAGGCCTCCTCCAGACTCGACGACTACCCGCACGAGTTCTCCGGTGGACAGAAACAGCGCGTGATAATCGCGATGGCGCTGGCCTGTGAGCCGGATCTGCTGATCGCCGACGAGCCGACGACGGCACTCGACGTGACGATTCAGGCCCAGATCCTGAACCTGCTGAAGAAGTTGCAGGAGGAGCGTGACATGGCGATACTGTTCATCACGCACGACCTCGGTGTGGTCGCCGAGGTTGCCGATCGGGTCGTCGTGATGTACGCCGGGAAGGTGATGGAGCGTGGGTCGGTCACCGACATCTTCAACACTCCGGCACACCCGTACACCCGGGCCCTCCTCGAGTGTCTACCGGGTGAGGGTGACCTGGGCGGGATTCCGGGTCAGTTGCCCGACCCGAAGGACCCGCCGGACGGCTGTCGGTTCACCGACCGGTGTCCACACGCGGTGGGGCTGTGCAGCCAGGGAGACCAGCCAGACCACTACGATGTCGGGGAGGATGCCGGCCACACCGTCTCGTGTGTCCACTTCGCACGCGACATGAACGCGGGGGTCGTTCTGAACGAGTCCGAGGAGGTTGCGACCGACGGGAGAGGAACCACTGATCGCGGCGGGTCCGACCGTTCCGGGGAGGGTAAACAGAGATGAGTTCACGGAATTCACTGTTCGAGGTCAGAGATCTCGAGAAGCACTACCCGATAAACAAGGGGCTGTTGAACACGGAGGTTGGTCGTGTGCGTGCGGTCGACGGGATCAGTTTCAGTGTCGAGCGCGGCGAGACACTCGGGATCGTCGGCGAGTCCGGCTGTGGGAAATCGACAGCCGCAACCTCGATGATCCGTCTGGAGGAGCCAACGGCCGGTGAGATCCGCTTCGAGGGCGAGGATATCACCGAGTACAGCGACGAGAAGCTCCGACGCCTCCGTCGCGAGGTGCAGATGATCTTCCAGGACCCCGATTCGAGTTTCAATCCGCGGATGAATATCGGCGACGCGGTCGCGGAACCGCTCGTGGTGCAGGGGCTCGACGATGTCGAGCGCCGTGAGGCGATCGTCGGTGACCTGCTCGAGCGGGTCGGTCTCTCCGCGGACGATATGAACCGGTTTCCCCACGAGTTCTCCGGTGGGCAGAAACAGCGGATCGCCCTGGCGCGGGCACTGGCAGTCAATCCGAAGCTGCTGGTGGCCGACGAGCCGGTGTCGGCGCTCGACGTGTCGATCCAGTCCGAGATGCTCCGCATGATCGACCAGTTCCAGGACGAACTGGGGCTCGCAGTTGTCGTGATCAGTCACGACCTCGGTGTCGTTCAGGAGATCTGTGACCGTGTTGCGGTGATGTATCTCGGGGAGTTCGTCGAGGTCGGGCCGGCAGACGAGCTGTTCACCGATCCACAACACCCGTACACCCGGGCGTTGCTGTCGGCGATTCCGACACTAGACCCGGATGACCGGGGGCTCGGGGTGAAGCTCACCGGTGACGTGCCGGAGCCGTCGAACCCGCCGAGTGGCTGCCGGTTCCACACCCGGTGTCCGGAGGTTATCCCGCCGGAGGGGATCGACCTGCCACAGGAGACCTGGCGAAACGTGTTGCACCTCCGGAAGCAGGTGCTGATCGACTCGGTCGACCTCGAGAGTATCGCGGAGGTTGGCGCAATCGAGGCCGGCGGTGAGTTCGACGACCCGGCAGACACACAGCCGGAGGATGTCGACAACGACCGACTCGCGCGGTGGGTCCGGGAGGAGTACGAGATTCCGGCGCGTCTCGATGACCAGACCGCAGAGACGACACTCTCGCAGGCGCTCACGAGTCTCGTCGAGGGTGAGCAGGAGGTCGCCGCCGAGACGCTCACAGAGCAGTTCGAAACTGTCTGCGAGCGCGAGGTGCCCGAAACCCGCTCGATAACATCCGACCACCGGGTCGCCTGCCACCTGACCGACGAGAGTATGATCGGAAGCACCGACAGTGAAACCGAGTACCGCCAGCAGTTGTCATCTCCGAGTGAGTAACGATGCGAGTCACACAGACAGCGGTCCGGCGAGGCCAGATATGAGTGACAGCACAGACACGGAACCCGACGCCGACACGAACCCGGCCGAGGAGTGGGTTCCACTCGAGGACCGCAGAGAGGAGGAGTCCTCCGGGCCCGCCCAGCCGTTCGGCAGTGTCGGCGGTGAGGAGGACGTCGATTCAGAGGACGGTCACGACGACGCGATGTACCCCTGGGCGGAGGGCCGGGGGTCGACCAGCGGTGATGCGCCGTGGCTGGGCGACAACCCACCGGAGGGAGCAGTCGAACCCGGGTACGACGTGCCGCGGTACGTCGAGATGCTCGGTCAGTCGGGGGTGTATCTCGGGGTTGTCGCAGTCGCGCTCGCGGTCGGTGGTGTGTTGCTGGCCGCTATCGATGTCCAGCCGTACGGTAATATGGCTATCGTGTTCAGCCTCGTCGGTGTTATCGCAGCGATGCTCCTGGGTGTGGTGTTCCAGGTGTACGTCAGCGTCGGCGACTCGTAGTGGGGGCCGGACGCTGTGGCAACCACGCGAGAGCAATCATGAGTCGTCTGGACCGAGACTCTGCCTGTCCTGTTGCTGTACGGTGTCACCGACAGACCCACCAGCCCGGGGTTCGGGGAGTGAATCGGCGACGAGTGTCCGGGTGCCGTCGAGTCGGATCGACGAGAGCTGAAACCCGGGTGATGGTCAACTCATCGACGAGCGTACTGTTGCCGACAGTTGACTGGACCGGTGCCTGCACGACCTCTGTGGGCAGTTCGGCCCGGACGAGGAACTGCTAATCGTCTGTGACACGCCGGACGACCCGGTTGTCGAGCGCTCCGGCGACCCCCCGACGAGGCACGGGTTGTCGTGGGCGAACCGGAGGGCTGTTCGGGAAAAACAAACGCTATCCTGACCGAGATACAGGTGGCCACACACGGTCTGGTGGTCTGTGTTGATGACGACCTCCACCACCCGTCGGACTGACTCGACCGGTTGCGAGCCGACTACGACGAACGAGAGCCAACAACGGATTCCACTGTTTGTTGGTCAGGACCCGCTGTACCTGCTGGGGTCGCTGCACGCGCAGGTGTCGCTGTTCATCGCTATCCCTGCCGGCGACCAAGGTGGCGCTCTGATATCCGACCCGGTTAAGCGATGTCGGGGAGGAGGCCCTACTCGCGGACCTCAAACGGATCATCAGCAACGACGCCACGGTCAATGGACACATCGGCCTCGCAGCCACCCGGCGGACCCGCCGTGCCGAGACGGGTGACTCGGCCCGCGAGTCGCTCGAACCGCACACCTGTCTCTGAGGGTTCCACGGCGACACAGCAGCAGATCGGTAGTCTCGTCGGGACGCTCGTGACGGCGGTGGTCACGCGACGCTCGTACAGAGGGGAGTTTACGCCGGACGCGGGTTCAGCCGGTGGACTGTCCTGCTGTCGTCTCTCTGTTCTCCTCGCGACACGGCCGTGGTGTACGCCACAGTTGGCGCAGGTTCCTCTGGGGGCCGCCGCTACCGCTGGCGGTCGATATTCGATATCGAGGTGACAGGTCACTCGGGAGTCGGGCGCTGTCAGGACCGGCGTTCTCTTGACCTCTGTCGCCACGAACGGGTAACCGGCCTGTCTGTACACTGTCGGAGTTGACTACCGATTCTCCTCGTCCGGTCCGGTGTCCCCGCCGAGTCGCCGCGAGAGCAGGTAGCCCGCGCCGCCGAGACCTGCCACCGCCGATAGTGCTCCGAATCCCGGTCCAAGCCCGTCTCCACCGCTGGAGCCGTCGTCACCGGAACTGTTGTCATCTCCATCATCGTCACCGGAGCCGTTGTCTCCAGAGCCATCATCGGTACCATCGTCGGAGCCACCATCACCGCCGGAGCCATCGTCGGTACCACTGTCGCCGGCGTCATCATCACCGGACCCGCTGTCAGAACCGCCATCGCCGGCGTCATCATCGCCGGACTCGTCGTCGGAGCCACTACCACCGGTGCCGTCGTCGCCAGAGCCATCATCGGTACCGCCGTCACCGGTGCCGTCATCGCCGGACCCGTCGTCAGAACCGCCGTCGTCGGGGTCGTCGGACGGCAGTAGTCCAGCGTAGGAGGATTCGACGGTGACGAACCGACCGTCACTGGAGAGAGACCGCTCGTCGGCCATAGAGCCGACCCCGGAGAGGGCGTCCCCGTCAACAGCGTCCGTACTCGGGTAGCTAAGCGCAGTAGTGGCACTCCACAGACCGGTTTCGAAGCCTATCACGTGGGAGTGGGTGTACCCCTGCACCTGGCTCTCCGCAATCGGCGAGTAGTCGACGAGTGAACCCCCTCCGCCAGCCTGGATGTCCCCATCCGGTGAGAAACTGGTCGAGCTAAGCTCACCGGCCCCAGCAGCAGCAAGCTGTGTGGCGAAATCCTGGTTCTGTTCGGCCAGGCGGTCCCGCTCGCCCTGGGCGGTCTCCTCGACTGCCGCGACGAGTTCGACACTCGGACCCGTTATTACGTACTCCGAACTCCACGTGATCGCCAGCGACTGGTCCTGCTGTGTCCCGCCGAACGTCGGGTCGGGTCCGACGAAAACACCGGGTGTGTCGGACTCTGTTAGTTCGCTCTCCTCGATGGCAGCAGCGATCACATCCGCGTCGTAAGACCCGCTGGCGACGGCGATCTGGCCGACCCCGGTGAGTCGGTCTGTCCGGGGATCCGGAACGTCACCATCTTGCGGGACTTGCCCTCCCACTGTCGCGATTGGGAGTGCCTCACCGAGTCCCAGTGCTCCGAGCCGCGGGACCTCGGAACTAAAGAGAAAGCTGGTAAGAATCAGCGGCTCTAGCTGAAACGGTGTTGTCTCGAACTCCAAGTTGCCCTCACCATCGGACTGCGAGATCTCGATAAACGACTCGATATCGACGTTCGTCACCTGAAAGGTGTCGTTGTCCAACCGAAACCGGTCGTCCGCGGGCACGAAATCGGCGTACGACGGAACGTCCCCGGACTGTACGCTCCCGAGAGTTCCCCCGGGGAGCTGTGTTCCACCCGCGGCGCCGAGCCCCACCAGCGAGACGGCTGCAGCCGAGGCGCTGAGAAATCCCCGCCTCCGGATACTACCACCACGTCCGCTGTCAGAGGCTTGCCTGCTTGCTCGCTCACCGTTGGTCTCTCCGTACTTATCGATGTCTGACATACGTCGAATCTTTGGAGACGACCAGTATATTCTTTATCTTTAGATGAGTTTTCCGAGACAACCCGAGTATTTTTTATACCCAGAGTAGCCCCTCAACTACAGCACTCGTCGACTGTGTGTCGAGTCGTGTCCTCGTAATTATACTTCGACG
>KE356579.1:2159496-2164015 GCA_000416085.1 halophilic archaeon J07HX64
GAGCCCTGTTCGGGGGGAGAAACGCCTGTATCAGGTTCAGTCTGGCCACCGCGCACACGGGCGTCTCGCCGGTGAACCGGCTGTCGGACTCGCGGTACAGACGGTTCGCGATGCCGTTCTGTGCGTAGTTGGCGGGTTCGACAGCGACACTGGTCTCGGCGCACTCCTCCACTGTGCCGGACGGGCCCCGACGACACGGATCTCGGGGTCACAGATGACCGACACTGGTGCCGACAGCCACCCAACTACTGCTCGTCACCGGATTCCGCGCCACCGAGTCGCCGCGAGAGTAGGTAGCCCGCGCCACCGAGACCCGCCAGCGCCGACAGTGCTCCGAACCCCGGTCCGGACCCGTCGCCTCCGCCCTCTCCGTTGTCCCCGGAGCTGTTATCGTCGTCTCCGCCCGTTCCATCAGTAGTTCCGTCATCTGCCCCGCTATCACCGCCCGTTCCGGTATCAGTTCCGTCATCTGCCCCGCTATCGCCGCCCGTTCCGCTGTCAGTTCCGTCGTCGGCCCCGCTATCGCCGCCCGTTCCGCTGTCAGTTCCGTCGTCGGCCCCGCTATCGCCGCCCGTTTCGCTATCAGTTCCGTCGTCTGCTCCGCTGTCCGGCAGCAGGTTGGAGTAGTCCGACTCGACTGTGACGAACCGGCCGTCACGGGAGAGGCTGCTATCGGCGGCCGCGGAGCCGACTCCGGAGAGTGCATCCTCGTCGACGTCGTCCGTGGTTTCGTAGCTGAGCACGCTGGTTCCGTTCCAGGTAGACGCTCCGGGGTTCACCACGTGAGAGTGGGTGTATCCCTGGACCGCGCTCTCCCGGAGTGACGAGTAGTCCACGAACGAGTCCGACTCGCCCACCTGGAGCGGTCCCTCCAGGGAGAAACCGGTCGAGGTGAACGAACCCGCTCCGGCGTCGGCGACCTGTCGGGCGAAGTCCTCGCTCTGCTCGGACAGTCGGGACCCCTGACCCTGGACCGTCTCCTCGGCGACCGCGACGAGTTCAGGCTCTGGTCCGGTGATGACGTGCTCCGAACTCCAGGTCACCGCCACCGGCTGGTTCTGCTGTGAGCCACCGAACACGGGGTTCGGCCCGGTGAAGATACCGGCACTGTCTGACTCTGTGAGCTCACTCTCCTCGATGGCGGCCGTGATCTCGTCTACGTCGTACGACCCGCTGGAGACCGTGACGTTGCCGAAACTGGTGATCCGGTCTGTCACGAGCTCCGAGATGGCTATATCGCCGAACCCCGGTTCGGTGCCCCCAGCCGCCGCAACAGGGATTGCCTCCCCGAGTCCGAGCCCATCGAACAGCGAAAACTCGAACCCGACGACAAACGATACCTGAGCGATCGGTTCGAACTGGAACGGCGTCGTCTCGAACTGCTGGTCGCTCTCAATCCGAAAGAACTCGATGAGTGACGGGACACCCACACTCAGGACCCCGACCACGCCGTCTTCCGAGCGAAACCGGTCGTCTGTGGGCACGAATTCGGCATATCGTGGGATGTCCGCGGTCTGTGTGCTCCCGTGTGCCCCGCCCGTGCCCGAGACACCGAGTCCGGCGAGCGAGAGAGCCCCGGCCGACGCGCGGAGGAACCCCCGCCGTCGGAGGCCGGTGACGTGGTCCTCCCCGGTTGCTGGCTGTCCGGCCTGCGCCCCTGACCCGTCTGTTCGTCTGAGGAAATCTATCACGCACTACCGTTGTACAACAGCGTAAATACGGGCTTCGACTGACGGTCCGGGGCACAGCACAGTCGACAACCCGGTCCTGCTCACAGGGGTGCGTCACCCGGCCACAGTCCGGTCAACGACTCGTTACTGCCCGCGGGGGTGGGTCACCCGGCCACAGACAGGGTCACCCGCCCCCAGACAGCCGTCCGGGTGCTGTTTGTAACTGTACCCGTGGCGCGTGCCGAGCCGACCCCGGCGTCTGTGACAGGGGGACCGTTTACTCGACCATCGAGCTCTGTCCGGGGGGGAGAAACTCCTGGATCAGGTCGGGGCTGGCGACCTTTCGGACGAACGTCTCGTCGGCGAAGCGGGTCTTGAACTCGCGGTAGAGGCGCTTCCCGATGTCGTTCTGTGCGTACTTGCCGGGTTCGACAGTGATGCTTGTCTCGGCGCGTTCCTCTACCGTGTCGGACGGGCCACCGATAACGCGGGTCTCGGGTTCGCAGGTGATACCGACGGTGACACCGACGGCCACGTTCTCGAAGTAGGTCCGGTCGCCGCGAACGGCGAAGCCACCCTTTTCGAGGTACTCGCCGCTCTCGGGTGTCTTCGAGACCTGGTCGTAATCGACCATGTACGCGTCACCGGTGTACCTGCTCGCCTTCCAGACCGAGGAGTAAGACACCGCGAAGCGTGCAGCCTCCTGTTTCGAGCGGTCCGGGACCTCGATATCGTCGTCGTAGGACTCGCTCGGACCGGTTGCTTTCAGCACCGTCACCGGGCCACCGTGGGCCTGGGCGTGAAAGAACAGGTCGCCACGGTCGAGATACTTCTTGACGATGGCCTCGTTCTGGTCGGCGTTGCGCCCGCCGATGACGAGGAAGTCGTCGCTCGTGTGGAACCACCGGAACTGCTCGTACCACCGGTCGGTCTGTCTGACCGGGACAGACGACCGTGACAGCCAGTCGACGGTCTCATCGTCGGTATCCCCTGCCGTGTCCTGTCCGGAGTCGTCCGCGTCGCCTCGCTCCCACGCGTCACGCTCTGCCCGCACCGACTCTAGCTCCGTCCGCGTGTTCTCGATCGCCGCCTCGGCACCCTGCTTTTTTTCTTCGATTCGCTTTGCCTCCTGGTAGATGCGGTCGGCGTTTTTCTCGACACCGTCCCGAACCCGGAGTGTGACAGACCGGTCGTCGACGGAGAGGGTAACCGTTCCCTCACTGCCATCGACCGTGTCGACAGCCTGTGCCGCGTCGATCCCCTGCTCGGCACCGTGCTCGAACCGCGCGGCGATATCGTCCCAGGAGTGGCCGGCGTCGCGGGCCGTCCGGACCGTCGTGAGCACCTCGTCGACGAGGTCGTAGTTCGCGTACAGCGACTGGGCCGTTTCCCGCTCGGCGGCGGCCTGCTGCTCGAAACTCTCGATCGCGCCGCGCTGTTGCTCGATGATACGCTTGCGTTTCTCGATCTCGGCCTCGAACTCCGGACGATCACTCCCTGCTGGCTCGGTTTCCTCGTCGAGACTCGTGTAGTAGTCGTCGAGCGCCCCGGTGAAACTGTCGAACGGGTTGGCGTCGAAACCGGCGCGTTCCCGCATCGGGACCGGTGTGACATCGACCCGCGGGCTGTCGGACCCGTCGCGGTAGACCCGCGGGTCGAGGTCACCACCCCGGAGACGAGCCCCGAGCTCCCCGACTGTGGCGTAGAGTCGGTCGATGGTCGTGTCGTCGACGGCAGCCACGTCGAGTGTCTTCTCGACATCGGCGCGGGTACAGAGCTCCTCGGCCCAGGTACCGCCGAAGTTGAACTGCGTGGCGAGTGTCCGTACCACATCGGCGTCGGACTCGGCGAACCGCTCGGCGAACGTGTCACGGTCGGTCGCGAGCGGGTCGAACCGGGCGTCGGGAAACTCGTAGCGGGCACCGGGTGCGACGGTGCGGGATTTCAGGCGGACCGTCTCCAGACTGTCGACCACCTCGTCTGTCCCGTCGAGCACCGCGAGGTTGCCGTCTCCGAACAGTTCGGCAACGAGGGTGGTGGTCCCGTCGTCGCGCTCGAACCGGAAGCTCAGGATGCGGTCGAACTCGAACTGTTCGACACCGACGAGTTCGGCCCCCTCGATGCGGTTGCGCATCATCATCGCGAAGTTCGGCGGGCGCTCGGGTGCCGCCGGGACGTTGTCGGGGTCGGCCACCCGGACGTGTTTTGTCGCGCCGAGATCGACCAGCAGCTCTACACGCCCCCGGTCGAACGAACGGAGCTTCAGCCGTACCAGCCCATCGGGGTAGAGGTAGGCCTTGTCCACGCGTGCGCCCTCGTACGCGGCGAGTTCACCCGCGAGGGCTGCGAGGTCGACACTCGTCAACTCCCGCTTTTGTTCCATGTTTATATTTACTGTACCGGCCTCATAGGAATGTCGCTACCGGTCTACGTCAGCAACCCCGACCCCCGTCTCTAGTATATCCGAGAGCACCTCGCTGGCGTGCCCGTCGGGCCGCACAGACTCGTAGACCGCCGTTATCTCGCCGTCGTCGATGACAAACGTTGTTCGTCCGGCCGTGCCGGCAGGCCCCTCGGGAACGCCGAAGGCGTCGGCGAGTTCGCGGTCGGGGTCTGCGAGTAGGTCGAGCCCGAGGTCGTGCTCGCGTGCGAACTCACAGTGAGAGTCGACGCCGTCGACCGAGACCCCGTAGACATCGACACCGGCCTCCCGGAACCCGTCGAGTTCGGCGTCGAACTGGGTCGCCTCCATCGTACAGCCCCGGGTGTTGTCCCGCGGATAGAAGTAGAGCACTGTCGGCCCGCCGAGCGGGACTGTGGTCTGCTCGCCGTCCTGGTTCGGTGCCGAA
>KE356579.1:2164065-2165344 GCA_000416085.1 halophilic archaeon J07HX64
TTTCAAGTTCTACCTCTGCGGGTTCTACATCCTCGAAAACATATGTGGTTACGGGTTCTGTAACAGTCAGATCAAACTGACCATCACCGGTGAAATCCCACCGATACTCCACAATGTCGCCAGCAGACGGCGACGCATCGAGCGTGATTTCCTCGCCCTCTTCAGGTGCTGCGGGGTCCAAACGAAATCCGCAGAGAGGTTGATTTCGCGCAAGTCGAACGTGGCGACAGAACTATTTATCTCACCGTCAACACTCTCGGCTATGAGCGCGACACTGAATCGCTGCTCTGCGTCGAAGGTACGACTGGCAGTTTCACCGGTGGTCTCGATCTCGCTATCCCCGTCCAAGTCCCAGCGATACTCGGCAATGTCGCCCGTGGACCCCGACGCGTCGAAGGTCACCTCCTCACCGACAGCCGGGTTCTCGGGGTCCCAGTTGATCACTGCTTCCAATTCTGCTCCGCCGTTGTCGGGGGTCCCGTTGCCGTCATTCTCGTCGTCGGTGGTCCCGTTGTCGGGGCCGGGGCTGGGACCCGAGTCGTCGCTCCCATCGTCCGAGTCGTCACCGCCCCCACCGAGACACCCCGCCAACCCGATAGTCGCTCCCACAGTCACAACGAGTAGCCTGCGCCGTCTCATATATCGGCAGTTGGCGGGTGACGTACATCTATGTTGCGTCAAGATTGCCGCGGCGTCGTGCACTCGACCGACAGAGTAGTCACACCGTGCCCGGTTCCTCACCCTCAACATCACACGTCGCTGTGACCGGACGGCAGACACCACGGAACAGGTGGCTGTTGCTCGTGGGGATAGTCACACCTCGGTCGGTGAGAGTCTCGAAGGCGGGCAGTTCGGACGGTGAACGAATGTGGGTCGGGCGGGCAGATAGCCGCCTCACACACGGCCTCGGAGCGAGTCTTTCTCCGCTAACTCTTACGAGACTGCTGACAGCAGACAGACGGCAGGCCTGCAGGTGGATGCCGTGCTGTGTTCGGGACTCTCATTTCTTTATTCGCCGTGTATCGGGCCCTCGTCGTCCCACAATCAGAACGAGCGGGTGGAGTTCGGTTCAATCAGGAGGTGCAAACCGGAATGTGGAGTTGCAGGATGACGTCGTGCTCGACGGCCAGGTTACCTACACCCCGCAGTGCCCCGTTGGTGCAGACTCGCGTATGGGTTGTGAGTTGACCGCGAGCAGGTCCGTCTCGTCGGGGACAACAGTCTGCAGGTCCTCGAGGCCACCCTCGGGGCGGAGTCCGTAGAGGGTCGTGTCGACCCG
>KE356579.1:2165394-2188546 GCA_000416085.1 halophilic archaeon J07HX64
CATACCGCGAGGCGGTCCGGAACTACCACCCAGACGTGAGTGACGACCCCGACGCCGAGGAGAAGTTCAAAAAGGCAAAAACGGCAAAGGAGGTGCTGACGGACGAACAGAAGCGCAGACAGTACGACCAGCTCGGTCACGAGCGGTTCGTCGAGGCCGAGAAGCGGGGTGGCGCCGGCGGCAACGGCGGCAGAGCGGGTGGACAGGGTGACCCGTTCGGCGGCGGCGGCGGTCCGTTCGGCGACATGCAGGATATCTTTGAGGAGTTCTTCGGGGGAGGGGGTGGATCGGGGTCGGGTGACCGCCCACAGCGGGGTCGTGACCTCAACACCGAGTTGACGATCGATCTGGAGACAGCCTATCACGGCACGGAGACAGAGCTGACGACCACCCGGCCGGAGGCCTGTTCGGAGTGTAACGGGCGTGGCTACCCCCCGGGGACCGAGTCACGGACCTGTCCGAACTGCAACGGGCGGGGTGAGACAACACGCGTAAGACAGACCGCGTTTGGTCGGATGCAGCAGCGTTCGACCTGTCGGCGATGTAGCGGTGAGGGGACCATCTACGAGGAGACCTGTTCAACCTGTCGCGGCGACGGGGAGGTCCGCAACCAGGCAACGCTCACGGTCGAGATACCCCCAGGGATACGTGACGGGCAGACCCTCCGGATGGACGGTGAGGGTGCACCCGGGGACCGTGGCAGCCGACCAGGTGACCTCCTCATCGACATCAGTGTCGAGGACCACCCCGAGTTCGAGCGTGACGGCAACGACCTGGTGAAGCGCGAACCCGTCTCGTTCCCGCAGGCGGTGTTCGGTGACACGATCGACATCGAAACAATCGACGGTGCCGTCGAGTTCGACCTCTCGGCGGGCACCCAGAGCGGGGAGACGTTCCGACTGTCGGGAAAAGGAATGCCCCGTCTGCGCAGGCGTGGCTACGGCGACCTCTACGTGCAGGTTCGGGTCGTCACACCGGACAATCTCAACGCCGAGCAGCGCGAAGCCCTCGAGACGTTCGCCGCCGCCGGCGGCGAGGAGATCGATGTCGAACAGGGGTTTTTCGACCGTCTCCGAAACAGTCTGTGAGCGTCCGGGACCGTGTGGTTCGGGTGACCCCGTCTCCTGTCACCACGGACCCCAAGACACCCGATCCGCTCTGCCTGTAGAAACCCGTCTGTCCGGTGAACGCCGGGCGAGAGCCCCGAGTCCGTCAGCCCGGAGACGCCGACACCGTGTGTCGGCGGCGAGACGCGCAGTGACCTGTGGGCGGAAGCCGCCGCGGTCGTCGACAGACTCGGTCTCCGCCCTCCTGTCTACGGGCGAGCGCAGAGGGCGTGTGCTGGTCGCAGGCCTGCTCGGGCGGTGTAACAGTCGCCGTCGGCGACGGTGTGAGCGCGCCACACCCCGTCGAGGGGAGCGAGGGTCGAAAGGACTAACTCCGGACGCGAGTATCCTGACATATGAGCAATGATGAGCCCGGCGAGTACTACACTGAGGAGCGGTGGCAGAACTGGCTCAACCGACTCCGCGACGAGGAACTGGACGCCGAACAGGAGGAGTCGGCGCGACTGCTCCGGAACCTCCAGTACGACACGGCCATCGCGGTTGCAAAGATACTCACCGACCACCAGAACGACACCATCGACGAGGAGCGAGCACTCACGGAACTCACAGATATCCAGGAGATCACACTCGAAGAGGTCGAGTTCGACGACGAGGATGCCGTGATACTACTCGACGGGGTCCAGACCTCGCTGCTCTGCGTGCTGTACGCCGGCAAGGAGTTCGTCGCAGCGGGACCGGCCGAGGGAACGATCGGACAGTACATCGAGGCCGCGACCGTCGCAGAGGACGAGGGAGACATCGACGACGCGCTCGGCTACTGTGTCCAGGCCGGAACGATGCTCATCGACGGCCAACACCTCGACCTTGAGATGGCCGGAGAGCTCGACTTCGGTCCGGTCGCCCAGTGGGTCAACGGACTCGAGAGCCTCCAGAATGCCATGAGTGACCCCGAGTTCGTCGAGGAAGAGGGGTGACCAGCCCGGTTGTGTCGTGTCACTGAGTCCGTCTCCTCTCGGGCAGGTCTGGTTTGTGTGAATATCGTGTCGGCTGTACTCGGCAGTAGGTCGGGGTCGTGTTCTGTAGTCGTGGGGTCTGACTGTCGTCGATCCGGAGCGTCTGACCCCCAGGTGGCGCCGAAAACCCGGTATCCGCCGGCCACTGAGCCGGTAACCGAGTAGCCGTCACGACACACTAGCCGAGAAATCGACTCCGGTACGGTGTTCTCACGCGCGCGGAAACCCCACAGAGCGCCGGACGGCAACCGACCTGACGGTTGAACGAAAACCGAATCTAATCCACCCCGGAATCGTACGTACGTGGCGATAGATAGTCAGTGGGTGGAGTGTGCGCGGAGGGCGGATACCGGGTCGTCTCCACGTGTTGTGCAGGCACGGACGATCAGAGACACCGGGTGCTGCTCCGCTGACGGGTGTGGTGCTGATACTGGTGGCGGTGGTCGGTCTGTTCCTCCCTACCGACCTCGAAGCCGACGACGATGAGCAGTTGCTCGTCAACATCGACAGTTTGGTTGACGAGACCCGGGAACAGCCCCCGAACGGGGACGATTCCGCGGAGCCAGTGACCGAAGCAGACCTCGACGCCGATACGTTCGGATCCGGAGCAGGCAGTCGAACAGCCGTGTTGCCGAACTCACCGACACAGCCGAGAGTAAGAGCACAGTTGTCAGGGTGGATAGTAACAACACAGCGGTGAGATTCGACCCTGGTTCCTCGTCGCGACGGGGGACCGTGGGTGACGAACCGTCACAATCGAGGAGGGACCCGCGATTACACCCCGTGGGGGGTCTGGAGGGTTGCGCCGGCGTGGTGGACTTGACACACCGTCGGGTCGTGGCCGGCCTCGGAGAGCGCGCTGTCGAGCGCGAACACGGTCTTGCCGAGCATCGCCATCGCGGCCTGTCCACCGGCCTCGTTGGCGTCGAGGATAACCTCCCGTACGTCGGTGGTGAGCAGCCCCGACTCCCGGGAGAAGCGCCGCGAGGCCCGCATGAACGAGTCCATCGTCGGTTCCTCGACGACAGCCGAGAGTGCCTGTGTACCGGCCTCGTCGATCGGGTCGGTGTTGCCCCCGAGTACGTCCGCCGTTGGGAGGTCACCGAGGGTGAGATACTCCACCCGTCTGTTTGCGGGGATCCCGTCGAGCACATTGTGGTGGGGACCGCCGGGTTCGAGTCGGACAGTGACACCACCACGGGCTTGCGCGACCACATCACCGAGCCCCGTTCCGGCCTGGACCTCCGCGCCGTGTGCGACGGTGACCAGTTCGTTTGTGGAGAGTTGGCGGTCGAACGCCGCGTTGCAGGAAAGGGCGGTCCCGAGCGCCATCGCGCCGGAGACGCCGAACCCCGAGGCCAGCGGGAGGTCGGTCACGCCGCGCACAACGGCCCGGGTCTTTAGCGTCTCCAGCACGCGCTCGACGGCGGCCATCTCGACAGTGGAGCCGTTCAGCACCACCTCGACCTGTTCTGCCGGGTGAACGGTCACGGTCACACCCGTCGAGAGCGCGATACCGCCGCCCTGTGACCCGGCGCGTGTCGGGTCGGTATCGGAGTGTGTGGTAAAAAACCCTGTCAGGTGTCCCGGCACGAACGCCTGCGCCACGTCTGTCATATCCCCCGTCGGGGTGCCGACGGTTTATCCGTGTCGCCCCCACCCGGTGTCGACGGTCCACTGTAACCCCTGTTCGGGTCGCGCGGGTACTGTCGGGGGCGGACTGTCCCCCCGGAGGTATTTAATCGTCGTCACCCTACGGAGGTATATGACTATTCGGCGGTTGCTTCGGGGGAGGGTGTCCGGAGCCGAACTGGAGGCGGTCGCACGTGAGACCGCAGTCCGGCAGGACACCGAGTTCGAATCAGTGCGCCTACTGGAGGCGAATAACTGGCTCTCGACACCGGCGGTTGTCAACGGGGAGTTTTTTGTGAAGATCATCACGAGACAGAACACCATCCTGCAGGGGTTGTTGACCACGGGGCGCAATCTGGGTGCGTTCTCGAGCGGGAACGAGGCGTTTTTCGAGCGGTTCGACACCCCACTGGAGATGGCCGAACACGAACTCGCGGCGACACGGGAGATGTGTGCGCTCGGGGTGAACGCCCCGGAACCGCTGGAGGCGTTCGAACACGAGGGGGACGGTGTGTTGGTGCTCGAGTATCTCCCCGTGTTCGAGACACTGGACGACCTCGACAGGGCGACCGCCGAGCAGGTCGCGCCGGACCTGTTTGGGGCGCTCGCACGGATGCACCAGGCAGGTCTGGCACACGGCGACCTCCGGGGTGAGAACGTGCTGGTCGCCGAGGACAGTCTGTATTTTATCGACGCAACGAACGTCCGTGAGGGAGCAATCGACCAGGCCCGCGCCTACGATGTCGCCTGTGCGCTCGCGGCACTGGAGCCACTCGTCGGCCCGACCGTCGCCGTCGAGACTGCTGCCGAACACCACCCCACAGACGTGCTCGTGGCTGCCGAGGGCTACCTCGATTTTGTCAATCTGCGCCCCGACCACGCCTTCGAGACGCCCCCACTCCGGGGCGAGATACAGAGGACCGTCGAGTCGAGCGCGAACTCGTAACCGTTTCGAAGGTATTTTTATCCTCGTTATCTAACACCGGATATCATCCGGCCCGGTTCGCCGGCAGCACAACTATGACAATATTCAAGGAGAAACTCGACGAGGAGTATCTCACAATCGCGGAGACAAAGGAGATACTCGAGGATATAGAGGTCGAGCGTGCGGCCGACGACGACAGGGAGATGCGGTACGAGCTCGCGCGGGCCATCGAGCACGTCAACCGGTTCGCCGTGCTCTCCCCGGGAGGAGTCCGGCCAGTTTATCGACGAACTGCTCGAACTCGACAAGGTCGACGAACGAACGGCGTACAAAATCGTCGGACTTTCGTTCCCGTCGACCGCTCCGAACTTCGCTCGCTGTACGCTCAAGAGCGGTACTCCCTCTCACAGGAGGAGCTCGACGAGATCCTCAACATCGTCAGACAGCACGCCTGACCGTCCACAGGGCGGTGTCGTGGGCGCTGTTGCACCGTGTAGCTGTTCCGTGTTTCCGATGGTATTTTAAGACTGTATATGAAACATAGGAGTATGCACACCTGTAGAAGCTGCAAGCGGACATTCGGCTCGGAACTCGAACTCGAACTCCACCGAGATACCTGCGAGGACGGACAGTTGTTCTGTGACTCGTGTGGCTCTCGTTTCGCCGAGGCCGAGGCAACCGAGGACGGGTGGCACTACCGCTGTCCGGATCCTGACTGCGAGGGAGCGGCCATCGGCGAGGATATCCACCGCGTCGAGGACGTACGCATACAGACGCTGTAGTGGCCTGCGGGGTTAATCCGCGTCGAGAACCCTGGTTCCGGCACGGCACCGGAGGACACCGAAACAAAAGCGCAGTTCGAAGACGGTTCGAGCGGAGACAGACGCCGAATAAACAACAAGACATATACTGTCCGTCGGCATACTGGTCGTCAGTATGCTCGGGGCTCTCGGAACTGTCGAAGACGCTCTCAGGGACGCCCTCGGGGTCGTAGAGGCTCTCGGAGAGTTTGCCGAACCACTCGGCTGGCTGGCACTCGGGATCTTTCTGGCAGGTATCCTTCTCGAGTACTACAACCGCGAGTACGCCCGTCCGGTGCTGGCCGGGGGGTGGGTGGTGTTCGCGCTGTTCTGGCTCACGCTCGTCTACCCGTGGTTCACAGTCGACCAGAGTATCATCCGCGGTGTGGGGGCAGCAGTCGCCGTCCCGCTGTCGGTGCTCGTCGGCAAGACCCTCTACGAGGGTCGTGATTCGCTTTTCACCCTCTCGCGTGCGGTGGGTATGATGGGGCTGGTGTACGCCCCGTTCGTAACGATCAGACCACTCCGGGAGTGGCTAACACTCACAGTCGTCGACCACACCGGATGGGCAATGGGTCTGCTCGGCTACGACCCGCCGGTCGTGACCCGGCTCTCTGAGGTGGGTGTGGACCGCTCGATACTCGGCGCAGAGGGTCCAAAGGAGTTCGCCTTCGAGAACACGTTCGTGTTCTTCCAGGGCGACGGTGGCACTATCACCTACACTATCATCATCGCCTGCACCGGTCTCGGGAGTATGGCGGTGATGATCGGCCTGATCGGGGCGGTCCGTGCCCCGTTGCGGCGGAAACTTCGCGGACTCGCCGTGGCCGTGCCTGTTATCTACGTCCTCAACATCGTCCGGAACGTGTTTATAAGTGTGAACTTCGGTGAACAGTTTATGAATATCTTTCCGGACGCGACGATGATGCTGTTCGGTCTCGACAACGAACTCCGGGTATCGTACATCTGGGCCGACCGTATCCTCGCACAGAGCGCGTCGGTGGTGGCGATGATATTGATTCTCTGGCTGGTGTTGCGCGAGGTGCCGGAGGTGATCGAACCGGTCGAGGACGTGCTGTTCTTACTAACCGGTAACGAGTACGACCTCGCCGACGCACTCGACATGGATGTCGAACAGTCGACCTCCAATCCCGCCGACTAACCGTATCGGTCCTGTGTCCCGTCAACTGACCGTATCTGCTCTGTGTCCCGCTTGCCGCTGTTCGGCTGATTCTGGTGTCGGTCCGTCGTCCGCGGCGATAACCGTCACCCCTCGCCGATACCGACGTGGTGCCGTTGGCGACGTGCCGCGATATCTGTCCTCCTGCTCCTCGACCGCCTCCTCGACATCTGTCACATTAACAGAGACCGCCCCCAGCCGCGAGTGTTTCCTCCGTCGGTCGAGACCTGTTGTTTACCGGTTCGTCGTTCGAGGCGTCTGTATCGACACGGTCGGAGAGACCCAGTCCACCGGGTATCTCTGTGGTTACCCGTTTTTTGTGCGGGATCGTGTGGCTGTCTGGTATGACACGATATCGGTGAGAGCCCGATGGAGAGGAGAGCGTGTTCGGCGCGAGCGCCGGGTGAACACAGCGACGACGGCCGTTTCCGGCGTGTGTCTCGACCAGTTGGTGAGCAGCTAATCTACAAACCAACGACACTGCTAGACGGTGTGAACCGGTCGGGTGACAGTGTGCCAGGAGGTTCGCTCGTTCGGAACACACATATCGGCCGAGGGGATATCGGTTACAATGCGAAGGTGGACACTGCTGGCCGTGTGCGTGTTTCTCGTCGCGTTCTCGGGGTGTCTCGGCGCGGGTGACGGTATCGCTGGCGAGGACGGTGGTTCGGACACACCTGCACAGGCAGACACCGGGAGTCCCTCCACGGGTGAACTCGAGGTCCACTACATCGATGTCGGGCAGGCCGATTCGACGCTCATAGTTACCCCGGAGGGGGAGACCGTGCTCGTCGACACAGGGGGCTGGCAGTCCGACGGCGAGCAGGTCATCAGTTACCTGGAGGAGCGAGGTATCGAGCGAGTCGACCACCTCGTCGCAACACACCCACACGCAGATCACATCGGGGGACACGCCGCCGTTATCGAGTACTTCGAGGAGGAGGGCGACGGTGTCGGGGCGGTGTACGACTCCGGCCAGCCACACGACACACAGACCTACGAGAACTACCTCGACGCTGTCGACAGCTACGGTCACGAGCTGTTGCTCGTCGAGGCGGGCGACCAGCTCCCACTCGACTCGGAGGCCGTCGAGGCGCTCGTGCTCAATCCGCCGACAGACGGTGACGGTGGGGAGTTCCACGACAACTCGGTCGCGCTCGCTGTCGAGTTCGGTGACGTGCGCTATCTACTAACCGGGGACGCCGAGCGCGAGGTGGAGTCGCGGCTCTCCGGTGAGTGGGCCGAGCAGCTCGATGCCGATGTCTACCAGGCCGGGCACCACGGCTCCAGCACCTCCTCGACGGGGTCGTTTTTCGACGCGGTCGACCCCGAGGTAGCCGTGATATCGAGTGACTACGACAGCCAGTTCGGCCACCCTCACAGCGAGGTGCTCGAGCGGTTCGCCGAGCACGGCGCCGAGACGTACTGGACCGGCGTCCACGGCGACGTTGTCGTGACGACCGACGGTGCCGAGGTGACGGTCAGCCCTGCCGAGTCGTTCTCCACGGACCCGATGGATCTGCTGGCGGAGAAGCCCCCGAACGGCCGGGTCGGACAGACTGCGCTCGTCGGAGATGAGCATCTTCCGGTCGGTGGGGTGGGATGATGGACGGAACGTTCACCGGTGTGGTCGACAGAATCGTCGACGACACCACGGCGGTCGTTCTCGTCGAGGAGGACGGCGAGGTTGTGGAACAGGTGACGGTGCCGGCAGCGGAGTTGCCGGCACAGAGCAGAGACGAGGGTGGACGGATGTCCCTGACAGTCCGCGACGATGACCTCGTCTCGATGGAACACATCGAGGGGGACACCAGCGAACGCGAGGAGCGTGGGGAGTCGATCCAGGAGAAGTTCGACCGACTCTCGACGCGACTCTCCGAGGAGTGACCGCCCCAGCGTGACCGTGGGAGGACAGCTACCCGCCGGTGTTGTCATCCGGGCGCACACATCCGTGTCGCGCTCTACCGGGCCGTACTCGCCGTACGCTTCCGGGCACAAGAGACACCGTAATCCTGGTCGGTAACAGAACACAGGAGAGCCACGCACAGCATCCGGACCGAGGGGTTCCGGTTGGAGCACAGACAGCAAATTCTACCGGGGGATAGTGCCGTCACTCCCCACCGACGGTCACGGTGTGGCGGTACGCGTGGAGGAACATCCCCTGTTCGGGGATCTCGTAGACCACCTCGAGTGTCTCCCCGACGTAGGTAAAGTCGGTGTCGGCGGGAAAGAGATCCCTGAGTGCGAGTTCCCACCCCTCACTGTACGTCGAGTCGACGCGCAACACCAGTTCCTCCGCCGGCGTCCCGGTCCCGGCACCGACCAGAACCCCAGGATGGAGGTTCTCGGCGGGTCCGGCCGAGATGTCGAGGCGACGGTCGACGAGCATCTGTCCGGTGACACGGGTAACGTGCAGTGTGAGCGACTCGACACCGCCGTCTGTCCGGTGGGTGAACTGGTTCATCCGGATGACGGCGGGGGTCGCGGTTGCGTCGGGTGCCGACAGCACTAACCCCGACTGGTAGGCGATGCGGCTTTCCGAGCGCGGGTTCTCGTAGGCGACGAGACCGAGCGACGTGTTCAGGAGGGGCGTCTCTGACCCGTCCGCCCGGCGGGTCGAGAGTGACAGTCTGCCCGCGTCCTCGCTCGTTTCGACCCACTCGCGGCTCTCTGTCACCCCTGTCAGCGACAGGTCCACCGTGGTCGTTCCCGCCGCGGTGTCACTGTGAACGGTCGCCCTGTCGACCGCCTGTGCGAACCCGGTGAGGTCCCGCTCGACGGCGGTGTCCGAGATGTCTGTGGTGCTGTCGGAGACACCTGTGACACCGAACCCGACGATGGAGACGATACCCGTCAGCACGATTGCGAGGACGAGTATCACACCCAGCACGTGCGAGACACCGCGCCCGTCTGCCGGCAGACGCTCTCTGACCTCAGCTATCACCCTTCGATGTGTGTTGAACAGTCTCACGCGGGCATCAACCCCCTCGTCTGAACCGACACCGTGGGTTCTGTTCCTGTCATGATATCACACCCGCCAGAGTTCGATCTGTATCTGTACGGTGGTGTACCGCGAGGTGGCGGTGACACCGGTTGCACCTGGGGCGTAGAACACCTCGGAGCCACACGCGCTGCTGTTGTCGAGTTCGGCGAGTGTACAGTTCCCGGCGCTCACCCGTGGCACGTCGTCTGCCTGGAGGAGCACTGTCGTCGACGCGGTGACGCTGTCACCACCCGGCGGCCCCTGGTAGACGACCGGCCGTTGCTCGGTGACACCCGGCCCCGTCTCGTTCTCGTACTCGATGTGGATGTTGTACGCGACAGGGCGCTCGCCGAGCGTGTCGTTCAACAGCGCCGCAAGCGGGTGGGTCCCCGCCCCGTCGAAGGTCACGTAGTGTGGGTGGCCGGTGAAACTGGCCTCGGCGTCGATGAACACCCCGGCAGAGGTGTTCCAGTACAGCACTGCCGCGGTGAGATCACCCTGTGCGGCGGCGAGATCCAGCACGTCGTCGCCGGCCTGCTGTAGCTGTGTCTGTGCGAGTTCTGCATCGGCTTGCTGTGTGCCGAGCGGAAGCACCGACGCGACGACCACCAGCGCGGCGAGTAACAGCAACACTGCCAGAAACGCCTCCAGTGTCCACTGTACTCCACGGGTGTCGTCCCGCAGTTGTCTGCCCTGGTCGGGGCTGTCGTATCCGCCGGTCGACGGGTGAGACGGACCGGACACGGCTACCACACCCTCACGAGCACTGTCTGGTACTCACCATCGCCGAACGTGACGAACCGGTTCGACTCGAACACGGCCACGTCGGGCGGTGGTGACGGACCGAGGGCGTACTCGACGGTGGCGTTCGTGACGACACTCCCGTCGTCGACAACGGTGACGTTCACGCGCAACTCCGACTCCACCCCGAGTGACCGCCGGAGCCACTGTTGTTCGGTCGTTGCGTTGCTGACCACACCACTGGCACGGGTACAGACCCGGCTCTCGTTCATGCTGAAGTACGCGTCGGCACACGACCGGTTGAGTTCGGTGTCCCGGATATCGGTCACCAGCAGGTCGCCGACGAGTCGCTGGTCTGCGTTCAGCGCCGCACCCTCGCGGTCCGGACTCGAGTCGACCCCGATGCTGAACAGGACACTCCCACCGGCGAAAAACAGTCCGACACCGAACAACAGGATTATGATCCCGTTGAGGAAGTCGATCTGCTCGGCCTGCCCACGGTCGCGCTGTGACGGGCCGCCAGTCGACTCCAGTCCGCTCTGTGTGTTTTTCTGTCTCATTGTCAGACGAGGAAACCGGCAAGCACCCAGGCCAGGAACGTGATAACGACAAAGCCGATGGCGTACTTCAGCCCGGCGTATGCCCGGCCGGTCTGGACGTACCCACAGATCACACCCGCACAGCAGCCCTGGATGAGCGCGGCGTGCAGGTACAGCATCGAGAGCAACGACGGATTGAGGTCTCCAAAGTCCGCGAACGCGGCGTCCGGCGTCTCGCCGAGCACCCCGACGATGGTGTCGATAAAGAACTTCTCGAGCATGAGCAACACCGCCACGAACACGACAAAACTGATTGCGATGATGACCACCTGCATCCGCGTGCGGGTGCGCTTCTCGCGCTCCAGGTCGTCCTGGATCTCCGAGAGGTTCGCCGCCGTCGTCAGAACGTCTGTTATCTGATCGCTCGTCTCCTGGGCCTTCTGGACGAGTTTGACCGACCGGGCCAGTCTGGGGATGCGGTATCTGTTGTTGAACTCGACGAGAACGGCACCGAGTGAACTGCCGAACGTGACCCGTTTGTACATACCCGTCAGCTCCCGGCCGAGACGGCTGGTGTTCTCCTCACCGGTGATGCGGACCGCCTCGAGCAACGGCTGACCGGTCGCGTTGGCGTTGGCGAGTTTCCGAAGGTCCGAGGTGAGCGTGTCGGTGACCGATGCGATGGTGCGTTCGCGCCACTCGTGGAAGACGGCGAGCGGCGTCGCTACCAGCAGAAACGGGAGCCCGAACCAGACAAACGACTGTGTGAGCGTCTGCTGTCGCATCGCCGCCGCGCTCGGTTCGGCCACCCCCTGCAGGACCAGCGCGACGAGCACGACAGCCGTGAGCGGGGCCGTGACCGCGAGTGTGTACCGCGGTGAGGCCCGGAAGACGGCAAGTGGGTTTGCCAGCAGCTGTGAGACGCGGTGCCGAAGCTCCTCCGCCCGGATACGGTGCAGGAGTCGCTCCCTGGGCCGGGTCTCGACGTGCGCGTCGACGACACCCAGATCGCGAACCGACCCCTCCCGTGTGACCCCGGTCACCGCACGCTCGCCCGGGTCGAGACGACCGGTTCCAGCCTCGTCCTGCATCGTTACACTCACCGCCAGAAAGTACAGGCCGTTCAACGCCGGCAGGACGACGTAGACTGTCACCAGCAACATGAGCAGTTGCTCGCTGCCCAGGAGCGACGTGATGACGAGCACGACTATCAGGATGAGCGGGAGTACCGTCAGCGAGATGTACACCTCTCCGAACACCTCCAGCGTGTTGAGCAGGTCCTCCTGTTTCCGCCGGCGCTGTTCTATCTGGTGTTCGGTCTCTGTCTCGAGGAAACTCGTCAGGTCGCCGCCGCTGTTCACCACGGAGAGCATATCTATCAGGAACGTCGAGAGGTCCTCGCTCGGGGTCGTCCGAGCGACGTTCTCGACGGCAGTCTGATAGTCGACGTTGAAGTACTCCGTCTCGTGGGTGAGCTGTTGGAACTCGACGCGGCCTCGCCGTAGTGTCCTCGGACTCGGCAACGGCAGTGAAGATATCGAGCGTGTCCATCCCGCCGACCGACAGCGAGTACATGAATCCCACGACATCGGGCATCACGAGGTCGATCTCGCGGCGGCGCTGGTAGATCGGCGCCGCCGGGTAGTAGATGGCGACGAGAAGCCCCACGAACAGGCCGAGCACGGCAAACAGTGCGAGCCAGGACCCGACGAACAGGCCGTGACCGAGTGTCGACAGCACGAGTCCGAGCGCCTCACCCCACCCGGTGTCCGGTGGAGCGAGTGTCGCCGGCAGTTCGGGCCGGCCGAACATCGTCAACACGAGCACACCGACCCCGCTACCGAACAGTCCTCCCAGCAGCGTCCCCAGCGCGAGCGCGTTCGAGAGGTAGATTTCGACTGGTGTCGATAGCTTCGCCTGTGCGAGACGCATCTCGAGCCGACTCACAAAGTGACCACGCCCGGCGAACAGCGACCGATATACCGGGTGGAAGACCTGCGAGAGCACGAGCGCGACACGCTGGTGATACCCACCCCCCGCGACCTGCTCGGTGATATCCTCGCCGTACCGCCCCTGTCCGGTCGCGTGCGTCGGGTCGTCGCGTCGTTCGAGTGTCACGTCCGGTCACCCTCCTCGTCTGTATCCCCGTTCTCGGACGCGGTCGGCGGTTCGGGAGACGGGACACGCGTGACACCGTCGCGCCCCTCGGTCCCCGGTGTCGACCCGTTCCTGTCAGAGTCCCCGGATTCCTCCCGAGGTGTCCCCGCCGGGAACCACTCGAACATCGACCCGGCATCGGCTCCCTCATCCGCTGCGGGCCTGCCCGGGAACCCGGAGGAGCCACCGGTCGTGTCGTCCCCGGACTGTCGGGTGTCGTCTGATTCACCCGTCGCCGTCACGTCCCCGCGGAATGCCCGGGTCTCACCGTCATCGTACTCCTCGAGGAGGGTAGCCCGGTCCTCCAGAACAGATTCGACCTCCTCGAGGAGGGTCGGATCCGGCGACGGACGCGGGACGAGCTCCTCCACCTCGTCGTCGACATCGATATCGATCGTCCGCATCGTGGTGAGTTCGTCGATACGGGCGGCGAGTTCGTCCTGACTGACCAGCGACATCGTCAGGTCGGGGCTGTGTACGTACGCCTGTATCGTCGCGGCTACGCCGGCGTACGTGTCGATACCCTCGCGAACGAGGTACGCGAGGAGCGCCTCACGCCGGCGCCACTCGCGGCGAAACTCCTCTGGTGTCCAGCCGTTGTCACGGCGGACCTCCTCCATCAGGTCTGTTCGGTCGGTCGTCGTCGGCCGAATCTCGTCGGCGACGCTGTCGCGGTCGTATGTCCTGTCGACGACGAACTCGTCGAGTCCGGCGTCGTACTCGTCGATCTCGACGAGGCTCTTTGCTCGGCGAACCCGCCTGCCGTCGACCGTTGTCGAGGTCTGTGTCGCGACGATGTCGACCGCGCTGAACATCGAACTCGCGACGCTGATCGGCTCCGAGGTGAACCGCCGGATCACCTCTCTCGGGGAGTTCGCGTGGAAGGTGGTACAGACGGTGTGACCGGTGTTCATCGCCTGAAACAGCGTTCGACCCTCCTCGCCGCGGACCTCACCCATCAGGATGTAGTCCGGACGCTTGCGCAGTGCGTCCTCGAGCAGGTCGAACTCGTCTATCGCACTGCCGTCGTCGGCCTGGAACGGCTCGCGGGTCGTGGTCGGGACCCAGTTGCGCTGGGGGATCAATAGCTCGCGGGTGTCCTCGATGGAGACCAGTTTCCTGTCCGATGGGATGAAAAGCGACAGCGCATTCAGCGTCGTGGTCTTTCCGGAGGCGGTGCCGCCTGCGACGATCATGCTCTTACCGCTCTCGATTGCGAGCCAGAGATACACCATCTGTGACAGCGAGTACGTCTCCCAGGCGATGAGGTCGACAGGGGTGAACGGCACCTCGCGGAACTGCCGGATAGTAAAGTTCGTTCCGCGGTCGCTGACCTCCTGTCCGAGGGTCAACTGCGCGCGCGAACCGTCCTCGAGGGTCGCGTCGACGTTCGGCTGACGCTTGCTTATCCCTTTCCGGGCGCGCTGTGCCAGTTCGATGACGAACTCGTCGAGTTCGTCGTCGCCGAAGCTGACATTCGTCAGCACCTGCCCGTAGCTGCTGTGGTAGACGAACACGGGCTCGTTGTAGCCGTCACAGGAGATATCCTCGACGTGAACGTCGTGTTTCAGCCCGTCGATGCGGTCGTAACGGATGAAGTTGCGCACCAGATAGTAGACGAGTGTCTCGACCTGGTCGTCGGTTAGTGACCCGCGCTCGCCGGTCTCGGGGTCACGCTCGACCGGGATCGGGTCGACTGTGTCGTTCCCGCGGGCTTGCCTCGCGGCGCGCCTGCGCAGGAGCGATATCAGCCAGCTCTTTGCGCGCCCCCCGAGACCACCCCTGCCCCCGGGCGGATCACCAGAGAGCAGGTTGTACCGGTGCATCAGCCGGAGCGTCTCGTCGCGAACCACCTCACCCCGGTCGGTCGGCGAGGCGTCGGTCGCCACCGTGTCGTAATCGATGCTGAGCTTGAGCTTGTCCGCGAAGAAATCCACCAGCGCACGCTCGGTGTCACTCAGCGACGGCTCCACCAGGTAGTAGCGGTATTCCTGCTGTGTGACGTTCCGGTACAGCACGACGAAGGCAAACGGCTTGTTCACCCAGTACCGCTCCAACTCCTGCAGGTCGGGCTTCTCCTCGTTCGGAACTGCCGCCTCCAGGTCCGCGTGCCCCACCAGCGTCGGTGTGCCGTCCGACAGGGTAAAAAACGCACGCTCGTCTATCCCCTCCGGTACCGCCAGTCTGCTCTGTGGTAACGTGTCCGAGCCTGTCATCCCTTCCTCGCTGAACTTACTGTTCAGATGATTCGTGATGGATAATAAAGCCTCGGGTGTCGACGGTGGTCAGATCGGGATACCACCGATATGCACACTGAAGTCCGCGCACGCGCAACTACACAAATCGAGCAGACGACACACGGAGGCGGGTGGCGAGACACCGGACGAGGCGGCCCGAGCGTCGGTGACACTGCAACCGGCAGACGAGCGGGAGATGGACCGCATCGAGCGGTTGCTGGCGGCGAACGATCTTCCCCACGGTGACCTGGGCGCGACGCCCGCGTCGTTTTATCACGCCACCGACGGGGGAGCGCTCGTCGGCATCGACGGCATCGAGCGCCGCGGTTCACACGGACTCCTCCGGTCGGTCGTGGTGCCCGAACCCCGTCGTGGCCGGGGTTACGGGACTCGACTGGTCGCGGCCCTGGAGGAGCGTGCGCGCACAGAGGGGAAAACGCTGTATCTGCTGACAACGACCGCCTCCGTGTTCTTTCGACGCTGTGGCTGCGAGGAGACGGCACGCGAGCGTGTCCCGCCTGAGATCCGCCGGACGGCCGAGTTCACCGAACACTGCCCCGCCTCGGCGACCTGCCTCCGGAAGCGACTCCGGTAGCCGGGCAGTTCACGCGCTGTCACGCGACCCGCGGAACGGCACGCGTGTCCAGTCTGCTCGCCCGGCACACGGGGCCGGGTACCCGGTTGGATTACTCGCGGAGGGATCCTCACGCCTCAACACAGTGAAAAATCAAGCCTCGCGGCCACGGATATCGAGGTCGCCGTTCGTCGTCGTCACCTCGATGCGGTGGGTGCCGGCACCGATTGTCGTCTCGGTGGAGCCATCTGTGTCGACCCTCTCGGCGTCCAGTCCCTCGACGGTCACGCCACCGTTTGTTGTGTCGAACACGAGTTCGGGCTCTGCTTCCGACGGCACGTTGAGTTCGACATCGCCGTTCGTGGTGTCGACGACCACATCGGCGGTGTCGACCATGTCGACGGTCACGTCACCGTTCGTGGTGTCGACTGTCACACTCGCAGCGGTGAGACGGTCGAGTTCGACATCGCCGTTTGTCGCCTCGGCGGTCACCTCGCCGCCGACCGACTCTGCGGTGATATCCCCGTTCGTCGTGACCCACTCCAGACGGTCGGGTGTCTCTGTCTCGGTTCCACTCCCCGGGACGACGAGGTCGACTGTGAGCCTCGGCGTCGGATCGAACCCCGAGAGTAGTCCACCGTCACTGTCGACCTCGGACTCGAGCGACAGTTCGCCGCCGCGTTGCTCGGTCTCGACAGTCACATCCTCGAGGTCGCCCTCGCCGGCGGCCCGCTTGCGGGCGTCGATATCGACTGTCTCGGTCGATTCGCCACGTGTGTCGATGTCGCCGTTCTCGGTCGTGACGCTGACGGCATCCACCGCGGCGGCGTCTGCCTCGAGGGGGACAGACTCACCCGCGTCGAGTGACTCCGAGGAGATACAGCCCGCGAGAGCGAGAGTTGCGGCGCCGGCACAGCCTGCGAGCAGTTCTCTGCGTCGGAGCGATGGCGTCATACCTGCTGGTCTTGGTGCAACAGGATTGAATCAGGTGGTGTGTCTCATGCCGTGAGACACGGGGTTCACACCACGGGTGACGGTCCGGGCGTTGTCTGTCAGGGGGTATCAGTCGTGTCGAAACGCCCGCTGGCCGGTCAGCACCATCGCTAACCCCAGTTCGTCGGCGGCCTCGATGACGGCGTCGTCGTTTTTCGACCCGCCGGGTTGGACAACCGCCTCGATGCCGGCCTCGGCGGCGTATTCGACACCGTCGGGGAACGGGAAGAAGGCGTCCGAGGCCATCACCGCACCGTCGGCGTCTTTCCCCTCGGCGTGTTCGTCGGCCTTCATCGCGGCCAGTCGCACCGCGTCGACGCGGGAGACCTGCCCCATCCCGACCCCGACGGTCTCTGTACCCTTTGCAAAGAGGATACCGTTCGATTTGACGTGTTTGAGCGTCTGCCACCCAAAGCGCATCGCCTCGACCTGCTCGTCGGTCGGCTCCCGTTCGGTGACCACCTCGAGGTCCTCCCGTGTGAGTCGCTGGTCGTCACGCCCCTGGAGGAGTCGCCCCCCGGTGAGGCCGGTCTCGACCAGCGGTGACCCCCCGTGGTCCGGTCGCCGGTCGAACGACCCGACATCGAGTACCCGGAGGTTCTCCTTCCGAAAGAGCACGTCGAGCGCGTCGTCGGTGTAGCCCGGCGCGAGCACCACCTCCTTGAACGAGTCGACGACCGCCTCGGCGGTAGAAGTGTCACACTCACGGTTGAGCGCGACGATACCGCCAAAGGCGCTCATCGGGTCTGTCGAGAGCGCCCGGTCGTAGGCCCCGGCGAGCGAGTCGGCGGTCGCACAGCCCGCGGGGTTCGTGTGTTTGATGACCGCCGCCGCCGGGTCGGCGAACTCCCGGACGAGTGCGAGCGCCGCGTCGGCGTCGTTGTAGTTGTTGTAGGACATCCCCTTTGCGCCCTCGTTCAACTGCGGGGCGGTGACGACACCCGGTTCGTCGGTCGGGTCGGCGTACAGTGCGGCGTTCTGGTGTGGGTTCTCGCCGTAGCGCAGGTCGCGGCTGTGCTCGCTCGCGACGACCCGGCGCTCGGGAAATCGCCCGCCGGTGTCGCCGGCCACCGCGACGGTTCCGGCCTCGCGGTCGACGCTCACCCTGTCCTCGGCGAACCAGCGGACCGCACGTGGGTAGGCGCGACTCTCCCCTTCCTGGAGCACGCGCTGTTTGAGTTGCTCGCGGCTGTCGTCCTCGTAGACCGGCACCGGTTCCTGTGTCACGATCGGCCCGCTGTCTATCTCGGAGTCGATGACAGCGCCGTCCTCGTCGGTGGCATCGGTGACAACGTGGACCGTACAGCCGGTGACCGAGACACCGGCCGCGAGTGCATCCCCCCAGGCGTCGGTCCCCGGGAACGCGGGCAACAGCGAGGGGTGAACGTTCAGCGTCGTCGGAGCGCGTTCGAGGAACGCATCCGAGAGGATCCGCATGTACCCGTCCAGACAGACGAGGTCGAACTCGTGGTCGTCGAGCGCGTCGAGCACACGGTGCTCGTGGTCCCGCCGCGACTCACTGTCCCGCCGGAAAACGGTCTCGGTCGGAATCGCCCTGTCAACCGCCGCCGACAGCACCGGCGCGTCGTCGGTGTTCGTGAGCACCACCGACAGGTCCGCGCCACCGGGTGCCCGGTCGGCGATTGCCGTGAGATTGCGCCCGCGATTGCTCGCCATCCCAGCGATTTTCATACGCGTACACGCGTCCGGCGAGCGCATAGAGGTTCCGGTGTGCCCCGGGACCACACACCGACTGTCGCGTCACCTCTCCGTCTCCAACGGCCGATCTCCTGTAGATATCAGGAGTGAATTTTTGTCTTCGCGGGCGCGAGCAGACCACACAATCGCGGTTGTGCTGTGGCGGGAGGGCGCAGCGCGCACCGAGCCGTCTCTCGTGTCAGAATTCGACTGCTGTCGGGTGATTACGTCGAGGACTGTACCTGAGAGTTAGAGAGTAAAGATGACACATGGGCCCATGTCTCTAGCTCCAATCCCGATTCCGTGTTTAATACAGGTGATCGTGTGACACTCACTGGTAACGGTGGTATCGACCGGGCTTTTGACCTGGATGTTGTCTTCACCCCCGAGGGCGGAAGCGATTCCAGCATCATCTCCAGTCGCAAAGGTCCCGACGCGTAACCGATCAACCAATTTCCCAATCTATCTCTCATATATACCAACAGCCACACCCTGAGCAGTGATATCCTGTAACCGACGAGTGTACACGACCACTCGGCAGGGGACCACACTATCGAGACAATCAGAGCGGGTCAGAGGACCTACCACCGACTCATCTCCACAGTTGCGGTGAGTGACACAGACTCGCGAGTGACAGCGATTACTCCAGTCATCGGGGTGACTCTGATGATCACGGTCCTGGCGGTAATCGCCACGTTCGCCCGCTCGACTGTACAGACGAACGAGACAATACCACAGAGGGCGTCACCGACACCTGCGGCGTGAGATCGAGAGAGGCAAGATATCCCGCGAGGCTGAGAGCAGGTGACAAGGTGACACCCGGCGGCATCAGGGACCCGGCGCTCGAACCCGACATCGTCTGGACCGGTTCCGGTGGCGACAGGAGCGCAACCGGGTCGACACCGTAGCCGAGCACAGACGAGCAACCTCGTCAGACCCGGGCGGTGGTCTCTATCGTCCACACGCGTCTACTCATCCGGTGGAACACCGCCTGCCCTGTCAGCAGACGCGAAACCAACAGCGATATTTGGGCATGCCGTGAACAGTCACCAATGAGAGACCAGCAGTTCGTCGAGTCCGACTGGGACTACGCGATCGTGCTCGACGCGTGCCGATACGACGTGTTCGCCGATGTGTACGACGAGTATCTCGATGGGACACTCGAGAAACGCCGATCACTCGGGTCGTCGACACCGGAGTGGGCAACCCGGACGCTGACGGGGCCACTCGATATGACCTACTTTTCGGGGAACCCGTTTATCAACAGTCTGGGTATCCCGCTGAACGAGCTGAAGTGGGGGGCGAGCTGTGACTACGAGTGGACCGCAACGGAGCACCTCGGAACGACTATCGACGTCTGGCAGGAGGGCTGGGACGACTCGTTGGGCACGGTCCCGCCGGACAGCATGACCGAGTCGTTTTTGAACCATCAGGAGACTGTCGACGACCACGACCGGGCAGTGTTGCACTACATGCAGCCCCACGCGCCGTTTCTCGGACACGGTGACGGGGGGAAGCTGACGACCATCAGAGAGGGGATCAAACAACAGGGCGAGCAGACAGCGGAACCCGACGGCGACTCCTCGCTCCTGTCGTCGGCGACAGACCGGCTCCGGCCGGTGATCGAGTCGGCGCTCGAACGGAGTTCGCTCGCGATGAAAGCCGGGCTGATGCTCGAACTCGAACCCACGAGCGTGCTCAGTAACGGCACACGCGAAACGGTGATGAGCTACCACGAGGAGAATCTCCGCATCGCGCTCGAGAGCATCACCGACCTCATAGACAATCTCGAGGGTGATGTGGTGGTCACAGCAGACCACGGCGAGGCGTTCGGCGAACAGGGGATCTGGGAGCATCATATCGAGACACACATACCGCCGCTGGTCGAGGTGCCGTGGCTCGAACTCGCGAACTGAGCGCGAATCTGATTTCTGTCTGATATCCGGATACCAGAACCCGTGGACTTATATTGACGGTGGTAATTGTATCGGATATCGATGCGGGTGTCGCACTATCTGGAATTCGAGGATATTGTCAGTGGTGGTATACGGGAGTCGGTTCGACACCAGCGACAGATGCTCGACCGGCAGGGCATCGAGTACACCACTGAGCCGAGCCTCGACGTCGACCTGGTTCACCTCAATCTGATGGGGCCACGGTCGGCATACTGTGCAAAGCGAGCAGCGAGTCGCGGGATTCCGGTGGTGATCCACACGCACGTGACCGCCGAGGATTTCGGCAACAGCTTCCGGCTGACGAACCTGCTCGCCCGTCCGCTCCGCCCGTACCTCGACCGTGTGTACCGTCTCGGGGACCTGCTGGTCTGTCCCTCGACGTACAACGAGTCCATTATCGAGTCCTACGCCGACATCGAGACGCGAGTTCTCACGAACGGTGTCGACGCGGGGAAACTGGAAGGGCACGAATCACTCCGGGAGACGTATCTGCGGCGGTACGACCTGTCGCCGCCGGTAGTGTTCGTGGTGGGTCACGTCATCAAGCGAAAGGGCCTCGAGACGTTCGTCGAAACCGCGCGAGCGATGCCCGATATCGATTTCGCCTGGTTCGGACCGATCAACCGCTCGCTAAAGGGTCGACCGACGAAGCAGTTGATCGACTCCGCACCTCCGAACTGCACGTTCACAGGCTACGTCGACGACATCCGCGGGGCCTACGGGGCCGGCGACATCTTCTTTTTCCCCACACACGAGGAGAACGAGGGGATCGCCCTGCTGGAGGCGATGGTCACCGAAACACCCGTCGTGGTGCGGGATATCCCCACCTTCGACTGGCTTGAGGACGGCACACACTGTCTAAAGGCCACCGACGACTTCCGAGACGCACTCGGGCAGTTGCGCGATGACAGCCTCAGGCGGCGTCTCGGCGAGAACGCGGCGGCGCTCGGCAGGGAGTTCGCGCTGTCGAACGTCGCGGACGAGCTCGTGGACTGTTACACGGAGGTTGGTGCGTGATGCCGGCCGAAGCACGGCACACACCGCAGGAACGTACCGTTTTGAACAGAGAAACCGGCCAGTGCGCGGAGGTCGGGGGCGTGTCCGACACGCTCACGCTCACGGCGACCGTGGGCGTCCGCGCTCACAACAGATGAAAATAGGGTTTTTCACCGACAGTTACTTTCCAACAATCGACGGTGTAACGTACACACTCAGGCTCTGGCGAAACCGTCTCGAACAGGCAGGGCACGAGGTGTGGATCGTCTACCCTGACGGGGACTATCGGCCTGCCGCCCGGGAGATACCGATAAAGTCGTTCCCCAACCCCTTTTATTCGGGTTACCGCATCGGTCTGGCGCGGCGCCCCTCGAAACTCCCCGAGTTCGACATCGTCCACGCACACGGTCCCGCGATGGGGGGTCTGCTCGGGTTGTACTACGCTCGCAAGCGCGATGTCCCGTCGGTGTACACACACCACACTCCGATCGAGGAGTACTTCCACCAGAGCATCCGGTCGCGCCGGGTGGCCGAACTGCTGAAACGGGCGTACGTCCCCATCGAGAACAACATCCTCGACCGGTTCGACACCGTCACTACCTCGACAGACCAGATGAGCCGTGATGTCGAGTCGGTCAGACTACCGGTCGGTGTCGACCTCGAGTTTTTCAGACCCCGGACCCACTCCTCGGAGCCGGGACAGACACTCATCGGCTACAGCGGCCGGATCAGCATGGAGAAAAACGTGGGGGAGATTCTCCGTCTCGCCGAGCGGCTGTCTGGCTGTGACTTCGTCGTTGTCGGCGAGGGGCCGTGTCGCGCGGATCTCAAGCGGCGGGCCCCGGACAACGTGGTGTTCCGGGATTTCCTCCCGCGAAAACAACTCCCCGGGTTTTACTCCACGCTCGATGCGTTCGTGACCGCCTCGACAGCCGACACTCTCGGGCTGTCGACGCTCGAAGCAAACGCCTGTGGCACCCCGGTCGCTGCCGCAGACGTCTCACCGTTCACGGAGACAATCGGCTCACAGAACGGCGCCCGGTTCGAGCACCGTGACCTGAACTCGATGGTCGACGCCATCGACCGCTGTCTCGACAACAGTTGGAACACGCGCCAGGCCGTCGAGCAGTACTCCGTCGGCCGCACTATCCGTAATCTCGAAACAATCTACGGTGAACTGCAGACGGAGCGTGACCCCTCGAAGGAGCGTCTCCGCGCGACACTCGAACAGAACGCACGTATCTGACTCCGGACACGACTTGTCTGTGTGCTTTGCCCGGGGGCCACAGCTTCGGCTGCTCAGAGCGCGACGCGCTCGCCTGACCGGGCGGACTCGTAGACCGCCAGCATCGCCTCAACGTCGACGAGTCCGTCCCGTCCGTCGGGTTCGGGCCGGCGGTCGGTCAGCAGGCAGTGGGCGAAGTAATCGAACTCCTCGCGGGTCTCGTCACGGCCGAGGTCCTCGAAGACAGCGCGACCGGTGTCGGTCTCGACGACGAGTGTCCGCTCGCGCCGGGGCTGGAACGCGTCGCGGAGTCTGACGAGTCCGTCGGTCCCGTGCAGTTCGAGAACAGCGTTCGGGTGGCCGGTGAGCGTCGCGGCGAAGTTGCCGACCACATCCGGAACACCACCTGGAAGTCGACGTGTTCGTCCACCGCCTCG
>KE356579.1:2188939-2197936 GCA_000416085.1 halophilic archaeon J07HX64
GACACCGACGTCCATCAGCGCACCACCGCCCGCGAGGTCGGCGTCGAGTCGCCACTGGTCCGGCCCGCGGGAGCCGCCGAGCACGTTGTAGCTGAACTCCCCGGACGCCCGGGTGACGGTGCCGAGCGCACCCGCGTCGACAACTGTCCGGAGTCGGCGCAGGACCGGGTCGGTCTGCATCCGGTAGGCGGTCATCAGGGTGACACCGGCGTCGGCACAGACCTCGACGGCGCGCTCGGCGCGCTCGACGGTCACCTCCAGCGGTTTCTCGCAGATGACCGCCTTTCCGTGTGTCGCGGCCGTCTCGACGTGAGGTAGATGCAGACTGTTCGGTGTGGCGATATACACCGCGTCGTAGGCCCCGGTTGCTGCGCCGTCGGCGTAGGCCTCGTAGTCGACTGTCCGGACCCCGTGCTCGTCGGCAACGGCACGGCGCGTCCCGGGGGTCCCGGAGACGCCGACGGTGAACGTGCAGTAGTCACTCGCCTCGATCGCCGGAACGGAGACGTTGCGGCCGTAGTTGCCCAGACCGACCACGGCCATCCTGATCTCGCCGTCGGGGTCTGTGTCCCAGTCACGCTGCCCGAACTCGTCGAGAACGCTCCGGATATCCATACCGGACTACTGCGGGTCCCGAACAATGAAAGCCCGGGTCGACTCTGTGGGGCTCACAGCGATAGAGTGGCTGACCAGCGTATCCGGCTAACCACGGTACAGGGGTGTTTTGCTGCATTCGGCCACTCGCACGGACGACTGCCGAACCGTGGCCTGTACCTGACGGCTGCCGAACCGTGACCCGCACTCCTCGTTGGAGATGGCAGGTTGTGAGGGGTCAGTTCAGCTGTTCGAACTCGTCGAGGTACTCGCCGTACACGTCGATTGCCTGCTCGATCGGTCCGCTGTCGGTCATGTCGACACCGGCGTCACCGAGCAGTTCCAGCGGATAGCCGTGCGAGCCTCGTTCGAGGAACTCTCGGTAGCGCTGTGCGGCCGGATCCCCTTCCTCGCGGATCGACTCGACGAGCGAGACAGCGGCGCTGATGCCTGTCGAGTACTGGTAGACGTAAAACGAGTAGTAGAAGTGAGGAATACGCATCCACTCGCGGGCGATACGGTCGTCCAGGACCGCGGGCTCGTAGAACTCACCTTTCAGTTCGTGATAGACATCGTCGAGGCGGTCGCTGGTCAGCGCCTCACCGGACTCGGAGAGCTCGTGGACGCGGCGCTCGAACTCGGCGAACATCGTCTGGCGGAACAGCGTCGACCGGAACCGCTCCAGATACTCGTTGAGGATGTGCCGGCGCAGTTGTTCGTCCTCGACGGTGTCGAGCAGGTGGTGGGTCAGCAGCGTCTCGTTGACCGTCGAGGCGATCTCCGCGATGAAGATGGTGTAGTCGGCGTAGACGTACGACTGGGCGTCACCGGCCAGTTCCGAGTGCATCGAGTGGCCGAGCTCGTGTGCCAGTGTGAACATCGATGAGACGTCGTCCTGGTAGTTCATCAGGATGTACGGCTGGGAGTCGTAGGTGCCGCTGCTGTAGGCACCGGAGCGTTTGCCCGCTGTCTCGTAAACATCGACCCACCGGGAGTGCAGACCCTCGGCCAGCCGTGACTGGTAGTCCTCGCCCAGTGGTTCGACCGCCTCGATAACGTACTCACAGGCCTGCTCGTATGGGATCTCGGGACCCTCCCCGTCGACCATCGGGGTGTAGATGTCCCACATCCGGAGGTCGTCGAGCCCACGGGCCTCGCGCTTGAGCTCGGCGTGCCGGTGCAGACTGCCGACATTGTCACGAACGGTGTCGACCAGCGTGTCGTACACCTCGACAGGGACGTTCGGTCCCGCGAGCGCGGCCTCGCGGGCGGAGTCGAAATTGCGCGCGTCGGCGAGTTTCCCGTCTTTCTTTACGCTGTTGCGGAACGAGGCGCCGACCGCGTTACGGACCGTCTCCCACTCGTCGTAGAACGACTCGTAGACCCGCTCCCGGAACGCCCGGTCGGGGTGTTTCTGGAGTGTGGTGAAGTTGCTGAGCGTGAGCGGCTGTTGCTCGCCGTCGGGGTCCTCGACGGTCGGGAAGGTCATGTCCGCGTTCGTCAGCATCCGGTAGACCTCGCCCGGCGCGTCGGTCACCTCGCCCAGGTCGGCCAGCAGGCTCTCCACCTCGGACGAGCGGGTGTGTGGTTTCATCCGCAGCACGTCGTCGATGTAGTGCTCGTACTCGCGGAGGCCGGGTTCGGCGTTCATCATCGCCTCGAACTCACCCCGGTCGAGCGCCTGTAGCTCCGGTTCGATGAAACTCGCCGCGCTCTTGGCGGTCGAGGCGAGCGACTTTGCCCGTGTCGCCATCGCCTGTGCCTGGTCGTCACGGGTGTCCTCGTCACGGCGCATCCGGGCGTAGGCGTTCACGTCGTCGACGGCGCGCATCACCGACTCGTGGACCTCGAACAGCTCCAGCAGTGTCTCTGCGTCCTCGGTCGCACGCCCCTCGAACGCCTGCAGGTCCTCGACCTGTGCTGCCGCCACCTCGTGGGCCTCCTCCCACTCGTCGTCGCTGGTGAAAAGCGAGCCCAGATTCCACTTGTACTCCTCCTCGATATCGCTGCGCTCCTCTACTGAACTCATCGGGCCGACTACGGGCGAGTGGATTGTAACACCGTCGGTCGTCTGCTCTCGACGAACGGTCCCCGGCGACCACACGGACCCGCGACGACGCCCCCGAGTGGTGTGTTACCCCTCCGGAGACACCGACTGTCGGAGTTCTGTGATGTTGGCGCGTCCGTCCGGAGCGAAGACTTTAGTGGTGATACCGTGTATATATGTGGACAGATGTCACGCCAGGTGTCAGAGCCCGACTGGCTGGCCCGCGAGCGCGAGTACGAGGACGACCTGCCCGAGCACGGGACGGTTCCGGAGCTGTACGAGGCGAGCGCGGAGCGTCACCTCGACGGGGCGGCACAGCTGTACAAAGGAGGGGTCTACGACCGGAGTCTGGCGGGTGTGGTGTCGCCGGCACCGGCAGGCGAGTACGCCACGCTCAGTTACCGTGAGATGCGCGGGGTGGTCCGCAGGCTGGCGGCGGGCTTTCGGGAGGTGGGTATCGACCGCGGTGACCGGGTAGGTATCCTCGCAGACACCCGTATGGAGTGGGCACAGGCGGATCTCGGACTGCTGGCCGGCGGTGCGGTTGTCACCACTGTCTACACGGAATCCTCACCGGCACAGGTCGAGTACCTGCTCGACGACCCCGGCGCGACCGGTGTGGTCGTCGAGAACGAGGCGCTGTTGGAGCGTGTGCTCGCTGTCGAGGACGACCTCGATCTGGAGGTGATAGTGCTCATCGACGAGCCGGAGACCGACCGCGAGCGCGAGGATATCTACACGCTGGGGGAGATCCACGAGGCCGGAACGGCGGCGTTCGACGAGGCGACCTACGAGGGGTGGCTCGACGAGACCGAACCGGGGGACCTCGCGAGTCTCATCTACACCTCGGGCACGACCGGGCAACCGAAGGGGGTGCGGCTGACCCACCGGAACTTTCGGTCAAACATTCACGCGGTCCGCAGGCGCGCCGGCCCCAACGACGACCTCGACCGGCCTGGAATCGGCGCCGACACCACCACCATCTCGTTTCTGCCGCTGGCACACGTGTTCGAGCGTCTCACCGGTCACTTCCTGATGTTCGGCTCGGGTGCGACTGTCGGCTACGCCGAGTCGACCGACACCGTCACCGAGGACATCGCGACCATCGCACCGCAGGCTGGCGCGAGTGTCCCGCGGGTCTACGAGCGCATCTTCCGGACGATGCGCGAGCAGGCCGGCGAGAGCCCGCTGAAAGCCCGCATCTTCGAGTGGGCGCTGGGTGTCGCAGAGCGGTACCAGCAGGCCGACGACCCGGGACTGCTCCTGCGGGCCAGACACGGGCTGGCCGACCGACTGGTCTACTCGACCGTGAAGGAGAACCTCGGGGGCAACGTGGAGCTGTTTGTCTCCGGCGGCGGGAGTCTCAGCCCGGACCTGTGTCGCATCTTCAACGGTATGGGGCTGCGCATCGTCGAGGGGTACGGTCTGACAGAGACCGCACCCGTCGTGACGGTCAACGTGCCCGATGACGTTCGACCAGGCACAGTCGGTGTGCCGTTGGTCGGTATCGACACCGCCATCGAGTCGACCCCGGAGGAACGGGCGAACCTCGACCTTCACAGTCCGGACAGCGCCGTCGGCGAACTCCTGGTGCGTGGACCGAACGTCACCGAGGGGTACTGGAACCGGCCCGGCGCGACCGAGTCGGCCTTTGTCGAGGGAAGCGCCGACAGGTCGGGGGTCGTCACCGCCGACAGCGTCGAGTTCGAGGGGGGCCGTTGGTTCCGGACCGGCGACCTCGTCGAGCGCACACCCGAGGGACACTTTGTCGTTCACGACCGACTGAAACAGATCCTCGTGCTCGACACCGGGAAGAACATCGCCCCGCAACCGATCGAGGACCGGTTCTCCACCGACGAGCGGGTCGAACAGCTGATGCTCGTCGGCGACGACCGGAAGTTCGTGGGTGCACTCGTCGTGCCCAACGTCGAGCAACTCCGGGAGTGGGCCGAGCGCGAGGAGGTCGACCTCCCCGAGGAGCCCGCAGCCCTCACGACCGACGAGCGGGTCAACGAGTGGGTCGCCGACTCCATCGAACGGGTAAACGAGGACCTCGAGAGAGCGGAGAAAATAAAGAAGTTCGCCCTCGTCGCCGAGGAGTGGACCCCCGACAACAACATGCTCACACCGTCGCTGAAGAAGCGCCGTCGCGATATCCTCGCCGCCCACGAGGAGGAGGTCCAGGGGATATACGGGGAGGCGTGAGAGCTCTGATACCCGGTCGCCGTCGGGACCGTCGGTCGACAGACACCCGACCCGACACGGTCCCTGGTTCAGTGCCACACCAGCGAGAGCACGTTGTGTGTCCGAGAGTCTCGCGACGTGACTCGCGGAACTGGACCGCCAACCGGCGTCTCTCCCCGGGTCACGAGGGGTGGTTCGCGCGGCGACGGCATCGACTCCGGTGGGATGGCCCAAGAGAGCGACACCCCCTTGCCATCACGAAAGGCGCGGAACACATCTCGAACGACCCTGTCGACCGGGCCACAGCCCTGTAGCGAGGGAGCAACGACAGTCCTCTCCGTCGAGAGGAGAATCGCGAACAGACGCTTCAATATCTCGCTCCGGACAGGTGAGTTCGACAGGCAGGGCGGGCCGAGTGCCGGGTGTCCGGTTGGTTCGACGGCTTTAAATGTAACATCGGCCACGTTCAACACGAGACAGGTGCGGCCCTGTTTCACTAACCCGTAGAAGCCACAGGCGTACTACGGAGGTGGACAATGGCAGACCAGGAAATAGAGAACGCAGTATCCCGCGCAATAGACGATGCCCCACCGCGGAACTTCCGCGAGACGGTGGATATCGCAATCAACCTGCGCGATTTGGATCTTAACGACCCGTCGAACCGTGTCGATGAGAGTATCGTCCTGCCGGAGGGGACCGGCCAGGAGACGAATATCGCCGTCTTCGCCGAGGGCGAGACCGCTGTCCGGGCCGAGGAGGCCGCGGACACGGTGCTTGACAGCAGCGAGCTATCCGACCTCGGTGACGACGACAGCGAGGCAAAGGACCTGGCCGGCGAGATAGACTTCTTTCTCGCACAGGAGTCGCTGATGCAGGACATCGGGCGATACCTGGGGACCGTGCTCGGTCCGCGAGGGAAGATGCCCGACCCTGTCGGCCCCGACGACGATGTCGTCGAGATGGTCGAGCGACTGAGAAACTCCGTTCAGTTGCGCAGCGGTGACCGACGGACGTTCCACACCCGCGTCGGTGCGGAGGACATGTCCGCGGAGGATATCGCCGACAACATCGACGTCATCATCCGGCGACTGGAGGCGGATCTCGAGAAAGGACCGCTCAACATCGGTGACGTCTACGTGAAGACGACGATGGGCCCGGCAGTCGAGGTGGTCTGAGATGAGCACACAGCGGCAGACAGAGACGATCCCCGAGTGGAAGCGCATGGAGGTCGACGAGCTGGCCGACTTCCTCGCGACGTACGACAGCGTCGGTGTCGTCGATATCACCGGCATCCCGAGCCGACAGCTCCAGGAGATGCGAAGCGAACTGCACGGGACAGCGGCACTGCGGGTCTCTCGTAACACGCTGCTCGAACTGGCGCTCGACGAAACCGACGGCGGGTTCGACCGGCTCACCGAGTTCGTGGACGGCCAGGTCGGCCTGATCGGGACAAACGACAACTCCTTTGGTCTCTACCAGCAGCTCGAGGCCTCGAAGACGTCTGCACCCATAAACGCCGGCGAGACCGCGCCGAACGATATCGTCATCCCGGAGGGTGACACCGGGGTCGACCCCGGGCCGTTCGTCGGACAGCTCCAGACCGTCGGCGCGAACGCCCGCATCGACCAGGGCTCGATAGCGGTGATGAGCGACTCGACAGTGCTCGAGGCCGGCGAGGAGGTCTCGGCGGACCTATCGAACGTGCTGGGCGAACTCGGAATCGAACCAAAGGAGGTCGGTCTCGATCTCCGCGGTGTGTTCGCCGACGGTGTTCTCTTCGAGCCCGAGGACCTCGAACTCGATATCGACGAGTACCGCGAGGACGTGCGGACGGCGGCGGGTCGCGGACAGAATCTCGCGGTCAACGCGGGTATCGTGACCACACAGACCGCACCACTCATGCTCTCGAAGGCCACCGGCGAGGCAAAGAGTCTCGCCCTGCAGGCCGGTATCGCCGACCCGGACGTGATGCCCGATCTCATCGGGCAGGCGGACGCGCAGGTCCGTGCACTCGCAGCCGAGGTCGACGACGAGGCGGCGCTGCCGGAGGAGTTGCAGGATGTCGAGGTTGACACAACCGAGACAGCTACCGAGGAGACAGACGACGAACAGACAGACGACCAGGCGGACGCGGAACCCGAGGCCGACACCGACGAGGACAGTGACGAGGACGATGACGACGACGGCGGCGACGCGCTCGGGGCGATGTTCGGATAACAATGGAATACGTATACTCAGCACTCATCCTGAACGAATCGGACGCAGAGATAAACGAACAGAACCTGACCGACGTGCTCGAGGCGGCAGGCGTCAGCGTGGAGCAGTCCCGCGTGAAGGCGCTCGTCGCGGCCCTCGAAGATGTCGACATCGACGAGGCTGTCGACGAGGCCGCGGCTGTCCCCGCCGGTGGTGCCGCCACAGGTGGCGCTGCCGCGGGCGGCGCCGAAACCGTCGAGGAGGACGACGACGACGAGGAGGTCGAAGAGGAAGAGGCAGAGGAGGAGGACGACGATGACGATGACGACGACGACGCCGGCGAGGGACTCGGCGAACTGTTCGGCTGAGGCCCCCGATCACTGCCGATTCTTCCGTTACTCTGGTGAGCAGTCACGACCACTCGACAGACTCCGGTATGGCCAGTTGCCACACCGACCCTCGTCGAGTGTGACACGGTCAAGTGACGTGCCCGTGCACACTCCACTCACGGAATCTGGAGAACCGAAGGGTTTCACAGTAGGTCAGAGTAGAGTTCGTGCCGTATCACACGAAACAACACGTAGGAGAGGGGACTGAGTGGTGTGTTCGGCGGAATGAGAGAGACCGATCTGCCGGGGCACCGACGACAGACCGGTTCGAGTTTCAAATCCGACCTCTCCGCATAGAGTTCTTTCCGATTTAATTTTTCTCTGCCGCTGACCTTTGTTTATAAACGGTAACTGCATTAGTTCAGCATCCCGTACGTTCAGATAGCAATGGCCAGATGGGTCCCGACCGACGCACCCGGTGAGGGTTCATGAACCGGAACGACCGTGCGATAACAGCGTTCACGATGGCAGGCCACGGTATGGTCCACACGTACGAGCTGGCGATTCCGATTCTGATGACAATATGGCTGGTGGAGTTCTCCATCACCGCCGCGACGCTCGGCACTGTCGTTGCCGTCGGTTACGGCTTGTTCGGACTCGGAGCACTCCCCGGTGGAATTCTGGTCGACCGGTTCGGCTCCCGGAGACTCATCATCGCCTGTCTGTTCGGCATGGGGATATCGTTTGTACTCTTGAGTGTGCTCCCCGGTGTGGTGGGAATCGGTATCGCGCTCGCTCTCTGGGGGATCGCCGCCAGTGTCTATCATCCGGCGGGACTGACACTCATCAGCAACGGCGTCGAACAGCGTGGTTCGGCGTTCGCCTACCACGGGATGGCCGTTGACATCCTCCCCGCGCTAAAGCGCGAGGATTCCTCCGTCGGGGGTTCGGCTACCGACCCACGGAGGCAACTTGCGGGTTTGTGCGCACTTCTTTGGGACTTTCGTGAGGGTGTGGTTTCCCCGACCACTCGTGGTCGTCCCACTCGAATCGCACGGGCCGTGCCATCGGCCTGACTTCGCAACCGCTGTTTTCCCGAAGGAACGTCTCTGACGCCGTGAGGTCGGCGTGCCCCTCGAAGCCACACGGACACGTCAGCGTATCGCGGTGGCGTGTCGTCTTCTCGTGGTCGCCACACTTGGGACACGTCTGACTCGTCCACGCTTCTGACTCGGCTTCAAGGCTGATACTGTACTCCTCACAGACGCACGCGAGACGGTGGATGAACTTCTTGAACGCCCAGAAGTTGTGCGTCTTCTCGTTCACCCTAACCGACCAGTGCGTTTCCAGCACGTTGGTCAAATCGCCCACGTACACCGTTGCCACACCCTCGTCGTACAGTCGCTCAACGAGGTCGCGTACCAGTGCGTTCTGTGCGTGGTCACGGCGTTTCGTCCGCTGTCGGTACAGCCGCCGAATCCGCTTGGAACTGTAGCGTCCTTCGCGGAGTTTCGACTGTAGGCGGGCGATTTCGTCTGTCGTCTCGCGGAACCGTCCGAACAACTCCCGACCATCGTAGAGGTACTGGTTCCCAGTGGTCGTAGAACAAGCGACGAGATTGTTTGCGCCAACGTCAAGGGCGGCTTC
>KE356579.1:2197956-2199326 GCA_000416085.1 halophilic archaeon J07HX64
GTGGTCGGTCACCACACCCAGAGTGCGATACGGTCGAGTGACCTGAACGTGCACGCTCCCCTTGGAGAGTGGGAGAGGCCGTCGGGAGTCTCGAACACGGCTCCTGTCGAGGCTGGCAGTCACGTGACGGCGAGGGTAGTGATGCGAGGACGATGGTGAGTGACCTGTCTGAATCTGTGCGACACTACAGAAAGAAGTCTCAATCAACCCGCTGGATAAACTGTTCGTCCCAGTAAACGTCCGGATCTTCAGTACCGCCCTCCTTAGCGCTTATTTTGAGTTGCGCGGCTACCGCATCGGACGGGGCTTTTGCGGTCTCATTAAATGCTCTCCACTCTCCAGATTCGTCAAACTTGCTTCCTCCAGTATCTTCGGTGGGTTGTTCCTCTATCACTACACCTGATGAGTTGAGCCATTGAATCTGAAGGAACTGCTCGTCTTTTGTTTGGTCGGAACTGAACTTGGTCAGATAGTACGACGCACCAAACTCGTATCTCTGATTACTGCTAATATCGACGGGTTCGGAGAAGATCTCTCGACCGCTATAACTCTGTGTGAGGTCGTTGAATTTCATTGAGTACGCTCCGCTGAGGCTTCTCTCGTCGGTTCGGAGAATCTCGCTCTTTGTTCCCTTTTCAGTCCAACTGCTGGTCTCCTCCCCCGAACCGCGCTCGAACTCGCTGTTGACAACCAGATTGCTGACCTCGATACCGGAGACATCCACGGTACGGAGGATGCTCGACGAGTCCTCCGTCTTGAAGACGATATCGACTCGCTCGGCCCCCGGTGTGGGGACCCTACTGATTCGGTCCCCGCTACTGAACTCCTCCCCTGACGGTCCCGAGCCTTTCACACCTGTAAGTCTGAGGTTCGACGTGTCGATCGTGTCACCGGCCTCGTGGGTTATCATCAGTTGGTCCCCCTCCTGGTCGGCCGAGAAACTAACCAACGGCGCTTCCTCTGTTGTGCTCCCTCCGAGCGACAAAACGAACCCCGAAACGACTACCGACAACAGTATTATGATCGCCACCATTAGTGTAACAGATACAACAGGTGAGACCGCACGAGACTTTTTTTGCATATCTATAATTGGGGACTGGGACTGAAAATAGTTATTTTATCTGACGACTTATCAATTTTGCGCTCTGGAATGGCCCTCTCGTCACAACTGTCGTGATCGGCTGTTCGCACCGTCGACACCGTGTACCCGTGCCTATCGAGTTCGTCTTGAACTCAGTGTGGTGCCACACAGCACCCCGAGAATCGTGGGTCCGACAGACGAAGCCTGTCGGAAGACCGGGTCGTCTACGACGGGTTGGGTGCCACAGTTACGCTGGCCACACACGTGGACTGTCGAGTTACACACACGA
>KE356579.1:2199346-2205332 GCA_000416085.1 halophilic archaeon J07HX64
AGGTGTTGACGCGCTTCATTCGTCGTCACCCTCCTGTTCAGCGATGTACTGTTCGACAGCGCCCTTCGAGGTGTTTCCCGCCGTACCGACGTAGTACGAACGAGTCCACTTCACGCGGTCGTCGTACCGCTGATTGTACTTCCGCGCCGAGATGCCCTTGACCCAGTTGACGATGAGTGACGGGGCGTTCTTGGGCGGACTTCCGATGAACAGGTGTACGTGGTCGGGCATGACCTCGGACTCGGCCAGTTCGAGGTCTTTGTCCTCACAGATTTCCGCGAAGATGGTTTCGAGACGTTCCTTCGTCTTCCCCGTCAGGTGCGAACGCCGATACTGAGCGGAACCCTGTTCCGCGAGGTCAGCGGGACCTTCGGTCCCGCCCGATTTCGGCACGAACACTATGTGGTAGTAGAGTTCGTATTTCGCGTGACGGGTACTCTTTACCATCTATGTATACTATAACGGTCGGACGGATTAAAGATTGCGTTGGAACCCCGTCTGTGCCATCGTCGGCGGTTGAATACTATTGGTCGGCTTCATCCCCGCCCTGAAGGGCGAGGCTTTCGCCTCGAATTTTCCGTAACATCGGCATCGCCGGTGGTCCGTTCGTGACTGCGGTTCTGTTGCTGGCGTTTGACTGGCAAACAACTGCGATGATGCTGGCCGTTCCAGCACTCGTCGCGGGTGCCGCGGGCCTGCGTGTCGGGTTCGACGAGGAGGCCGCGGTCGCTGTGGCCGATGGTGGCGATGCACCCTCGGCGGATATCGATTCGTTCGGCGAGTTTCTCACTGCCTCGCGTGAGGTATTCACCGTCGGATTCCTCACTGTCTTTGTCCTGGTGTTGTTCAACGGCCTCTACTACAGGGGAACACCGACCTTTCTTCCGGAACTGTTGAGTGAGTTCCTCGCTCCGCTGGTCGACGTTGCACCCGAGGAGGGTGTCGGTCCGATTCCGGATGGCTCAGTTGCCCGCGAGTTCGACCTCTCCCGGTATCTCTACGCCGGGCTACTCGCAGTGGGTATCGGCGGCCAGTACGTCGGCGGCAAACTAACAGACAGGATCAAACCGGAACGAGGCCTCGCACTCATGCTCGCCATCCTCGTTGCTATCGCACTGGTTTTTATCCCCGCCTCCGGGACACTGCCCACACTGGTTCTCGTTAGTGTCGCGCTCGGGTTCGCACTCTTTGCGGTGCAACCGATGAGTCAGGCGACCATCGCTGCGTGCTCGCCACCTGAACACCGTGGACTCTCATTTGGCTACACCTATCTCGCCATCTTCGGGGTCGGCGCTCTCGGCGCATCTTTTGTCGGGACTGCACTCGCGTACGGTTCCCCGACTTTGATGTTCCTGCTGCTCGCCGGGTTCGTATCAGTCGCGCTGGGGCTCGCGCTGTCGCTCGTCGTCCGGCGGTCCCGAGACTGAGAGTACCGTCTCAGTAGTTTACTGTACCGAGTTAATTGCCGATGGTCCCCGACCGTTCGCGCCGGTGAGTTCGAGATGTGACGTCTCGACCCTGTCACCGACCGTGCGGGTCAGGACCGGCCGGTCGCCCCGGTCCATCGAGAAACCGAACTAGCCGGTCAGTCGAGTTTGTCTCGCCACCGCAGCGAGTTCTCGTTGAGTTCCTCGACTACCGGCTGCCCGCTCTCGAGCATCCGGTCGGCGATATCGATCGCCGCGCGGAGCTCCCGCGCGGAGAGGTGTTCGTATGCCGGCCGGCCGTCGACGTGGTCGTACCACTCGTCCTCGAACAGGTTGTCCAGCACGACACGTCCGAAACAGTGGTCGAGGTGGATCGGCCACCCGTCGCTGCGCTGTGCCTGCTCCGGGAGTTCCTCGTTTACCTTCCGTCTGTACGCCTCCCGGAGCTCCGAGAGGTCCTCACCGCCAAGCGTCTCCTGTCCCATACTGACCTGTATATACCGGTCCGAGCGGTTTGACCCCTCTGATAGGGATGCCCGAGAATCGATTGAACCGGGTGACGGTTCGGAACCACACAGCCCGTGTCTGAGTTCGTGGATAGTTCGACCCACTCGATGTGGGGTTCGGTGTGCAGGTTGTGACAACCGCTGTCTCGCACGAGGGCTGGCCTGCTTCACGGGAATTCTATCTGTCCCCCTGGGTCAGTCCCTGCCGATGTCACCGAACCCGGCCTATCCGGAGTCAAACGCCCTCCACAGTCTCGACCGTGGTGTGACGGTCTCCATCTCAACTACCGTGAGGTTCAACTTTGAACAGTACGCGTTCGCGGTGTGTGTCATCGGTCCGACCGTGGCGACAACCAGTTGAGCCACATCCGCGCGACAACAATCAGAGGGCGCCGAGAGAGTCTCGCTGTCGAGTCGGTCGGTCCCGTAGACGAGCGCGAGTTGCGTGCACGTTCCGTCCTCTGTGACAGCAAACACGGTCCGATCGTCGGGCAGTTCGACAGACCCAAGCGCCTCGTCGGGACACTCGCGGGCGAGCGTGCAGACGGCACGAACGGGCGGGCGAGCACCGCGGCCCCCACAGCGGGAGCAGCCATGTACACGGAGCCACCCCGAAACGAACCTGGGTCGTCGATGCAACACGGGAACAGAGACAGACAGTCGACTGGCGTGCGCTGTTCTGTCTCCACAGCTTCTATCTAAACCCAACTTTTTGTTTGCTTTTTTTGCGGAAGCTCTGCAGCGGTTCCCTCGGAGTCACAAACGGATGCTGTTCGATTGATGCAGTTTTTCCACCCTGTTGCTCTCTCGGCCACCGGGTTTAAGTCACAGAGCGACGACACTATATACAGTAATGACACTAATCCTCGAGAGTGCGATTCGTTCGTTCGACCCGGGGAGTGCAGCGCTCGCAGTCCCCGACGAGGCGGCACTCGAGCGTGGGGACCCGGTCGAGTTCTCGCTGGAGACGGTCTACCGGTTCGCCAGCCACTACGGGTCGCTGACACCGGCCGACCACCCGGGATGGACGTGTCTGCCACTCCACGCCGGGGAGAGCGCGGCGCTAACAGGCAGGTACGTCGCGTACACAGACCACGACCTGCACGGTGAGATTGTCGTCTTCGCGGACGGTGACGGCCACGATTTCCTGTCGGTCGACGCGTTCGCGGAGACACCGATCGCACGCCGACTCCGTTTCTGGCACCCCGACCGCATCCCCGAGACGTACCCGGAGTACTACGAGGCTCCGTTCGACGACCACGAACCGCCCCGACACACTGTCGACCCGGACACGTTCTTCGACGGTGTGGCGTCGTATCTGGAGCGTGAACGCGAGGAGACCATCACACAGCGGCGGGCGACCCTCGACGATGCCGACCCGGCGACGCGGTACGCCGACGGGGAGGCCGCGCTGCCCGCGCTCCGGAGCAGGGGCGTCTCCCCGGACGGTGCGGTCACACTGGGTATCGACTTCGACCGACTCGACGGCCCGAGCGAGAGAGCCGCGATGCGCCGACACGGGTTCGTTCGCTCGGAGTTCGACATCTACCCCGACGACCCGGTGCTCCTGGTACCGCCGAGTCGCGAGCACAGTCCCGGGTCGTTCCCGCTCCGGGCGACCGTCGAGGAGGTTAGTTCGACCCGGGTCACGGTCGTCCTCGACCCGGGCGAGGTGGAGGACCGGGGTGTTGTCACGCGGTATCTGGAGCGAGACCGCGTCGGGTTCGGTCTGCTCAAACTGCTGAACCCGCTGCCGTACGACCGCCGTCGCGACGCCGTCGAGCGTCTCCGCAACGACGAGACGTTCCGCGAGGTGCTCACCGGCCAGCGCCCGCTGACGTTCACCCGGCCCCGGGTGGCCGAGAGCTCACAGCACGACCCAGATCTGAATCAGGAACAGCAGGCCGCCACAAAGTACGCGCTGCTGGCCGACGACCTGTTCTGCATCCACGGGCCACCGGGCACCGGGAAGACCCGGACGCTCGTGGAGATTGTCCGGCGGGCCGTCGAGGCCGGCGCGGACGTGCTCGTCTGTGCGGACTCGAATCAGGCCGTCGACAACGTCCTGGTCGGGGAGAGCACACCGGAGACCACAGACAGCGGGTCGCTCCACGCCCACGGGCAACACGGAACCGGTGAGTTCACACTCGACCGGCGGAACGTCCAGCAGTCCGGCCGGGAGACCGTCGCGGCGTGGTACAGCGAGACACCCGGCCGGACCGCGGAGGTGGTGGCGGCGACAAACGGCAGTGCGGCGACAGTCGAGCGACAGTTCGACCTCGTTGTAATCGACGAGGCGACACAGGCCACGCTCGCCACGTCGACCATCCCACTCACGAAAGCTGACACCGTGGTACTCGCCGGTGACGACCGGCAACTGCCGCCGTTCAGCAGGACCGAGACCCCACCGGAGGAGGCTGTCGGACTCTCGCTGTTCGAGCACCTCTACGCGGACGGCGGTGTTTTCGAGGACGTCGGTCTCCAGTTGCGCACACAGTACCGGATGCACCGGGATATCGCGTACTTCCCCAACCGGGAGTTCTACAACCGGTCACTCCAGACGGGGGTCGACATCGACCCGCTCGCGGACCGCGAACCCATCCTCGGGTACGATATCGGCGGGGGCGAACAACGACGTGGAACCTCCTTTTACAACCCGGCGGAGACTGCGCTCGTCGCGCGACTCGTCAGCCGAATCCGCGACGAGGGGGTTCCCGCCGACGAGATCGGTATCATCACGCCGTACGCCGCACAGGTACACCGGATACGCGAGACACTGCAGGAGAACGGGGTCAGCGACGCCGGGGCGGTGACCGTCGACACGATCGACGCGTTTCAGGGGAGCGAGCGAACAGTCGTGCTCATCTCGCTGGTCCGGAGCAACCCGGACGGCGACATCGGCTTTCTCGGCCGGCCGGTGGACGGCCCACGACGGCTGAACGTCGCGATGACCCGGGCACAGCGACTCTGTGTGCTCGTCGGAGACTGGGCAACACTGGCGGCGGGCACAGCAGGGTCTGACGACGACGATGGCCTCTACAGGAACCTGGCAGACCTGTTGCGCGACACCGGTCGGATGCGTGAGTTCGACCATACGCTGCTGTGAGACGGTCGTTGCTTCCCGGGATACGTCTCGACCGGTCTCAGTTCGGTGCAGTGTAGTAAAGGAGACCGTCGTGAGAGCGTCGACACGATTCGGGTCGGTGTCGGTTGCGCGCCCCCCATTCCTGTCCTGTACCGCAGTGTGTCGCTATCGGTGTCGCAAACCGAGAGAACAAGTGGATACTGGCTCCCGCAAGGCACCGAGCAGCATCTCCTCGGCGACCAGGGGTGTGTCCTCAGATCATCACTGTGAGCGTACGAACTACTGTCGTCGCTCACACTGGTCGCTCTGTGCGACGAGAGTATGGGTCTGCCAGTGTCAGAGTCGAGAGTATCGAGGGTACGGTCTCCGGTTTCCGGTTGTCGATACCGTCCCCAACACCAAACTCGCAGATGACAGTGAGTTCATCCGCGTAGTCGGCAACCTAACCTGAGGTCTGCTCACCGGAACCCACTCAAAAAAACCGCACCGTCGAACTGTCTGAACCGCTCTGTCTCGGCCACGCGAGGGGTTCTCCGACTGTGCCGTTAGCTCAGTCGTCCTCGGTTTCGATCTCCAGCACCGTGCCGTCGTTCGCGTTGACTGTGACCTCGGTCTCCAGTCCGTTCGAGTTCACGAGTTCCACCTCGTACGCGGGAGTGCCGTACTCGCTCTCGAGTTCGACCTCCTCGACAGTGCCGTTGGCCTCTGCGGTTGCGATATCGATCGCCTCCTGCTCGGAGAGGCCGACGTTTCCGGGCGCGACGTACTCCTCGTTTTCCTCGTACTGCTCTTCGGTTTCGTTCTCCAGCACCGTACCGTCGTTGGCGTTGACTGTGACCTCGGTCTCCAGTCCGTTCGAGTTCACGAGTTCCACCTCGTGCGCGGGAGTGCCGTACTCGCTCTCGAGTTCGACCTGCTTGACAGTGCCGTCGCCTCTGCGGTTGCGATATCAATCGCCTCCTGCTGTG
>KE356579.1:2205352-2206461 GCA_000416085.1 halophilic archaeon J07HX64
CGACGAGATCGGTATCATCACACCGTACGCCGCACAGGTACACCGGATACGCGAGACACTGCAGGAGGAGAGGATCAGCGATGCCGGGGCGGTGACCGTCGACACGATCGACGCGTTTCAGGGGAGCGAGCGAACAGTCGTGCTCATCTCGCTGGTCCGGAGCAACCCGGACGGCGACATCGGCTTTCTCGGTCGACCGGTGGACGGTCCACGACGGCTGAACGTCGCGATGACCCGGGCACAGCGATTCTGTGTGCTCGTCGGAGACTGGGCGACACTGGCGGCGGGCACAGCAGGGTCTGACGACGACGGTGGCCTCTACAGGAACCTGGCAGACCTGCTGCGCGACACCGGTCGGATGCGTGAGTTCGACCATACGCTGCTGTGAGACGGTCGCCCCTTCGCGGGATACATCTCGACCCTTCTCAGTTCGGTGCAGTGCTACAGGAAGAGACTGTCGCGAGACCGTCGACACGACCCGGGTCCGTGTCGGTTGCGCGCCCGGCCCTCCACCCCGTGTCAACTCGGTGTCACGGACTGAAAGAGCAGATAGATGATAGCCCCTGCGACGACACCGAGCAGGAACTCCTCGGCAATCAGGAGTGCGTATCCCTCGACCATCATTATGAGTGTCCACATGACGAACGTGTACATCTGTGCTCGCTTGCGGTCCTGCTCCGAGTACTCTCCGCTGGCCTCGTCCTCGGGTGTGTCCGGGTCCTGCGAGTCGGTGTCCCACTCCGGGTTGCTGTCGGTCCCCCAGCCGGTGTCGGAGTCCTCACCGCTGGACCTGGACTCGGAGCGGTCTGTTCCCCATACTGACTCCGAACTACTGTCATCGCTCACACGGGTTACTCTGCACGAGGAGGGTATGACTCTACCGGTGTAAGAATCGGGAGTATCGAGGGTACGGTTCGCGGTTCCCGGTCGTCGGTACCATCCCCGATACCGGACTCGTAGATGACGGTGAGTTCGTCCGTGTAGTCAATAGCGTACCGTGAGGTCTTTTCACCGAACCCTCTCTCTAAAAAACCGCGTTGTCGGACTGTGCGGGCCCTCTGCGCCGGCCACCCAGGAGGGTTCCGACTGTGTCGTCGGTTCAGTCGTCT
>KE356579.1:2206481-2208371 GCA_000416085.1 halophilic archaeon J07HX64
GGTCCCAATCATCGACACGGCCACAGCTACCGACACAACCGTGACCAGTGACCCCGTCGTGACCATCGACCCGATTGCAACTACCGACACCACCGTGATCATCAGCGCGGTCGTGACTACCGACTCGGATGCGGGACGCGTACTCCGGAGGTCCGACGAACTGGAACCCTCGCTGACGCGGTCGTGACGGACGCCGACGTTGTCTGTCCAGCGAGGCGGTGAACAGAGTTTCAGTAACGCGCATTACAGAAATGTTGTTCAGATTACTTTTTAGTGGGTGTAGCCCCTGCGTATAGATATGGACGCTCGAACAACACACGCTTCGATGACCCACTCGCCCGATACCCACGAAACGCGCAGTCTCGGCGGTCTGCTGGCGTACGCGGCAGTTGTTCCAGTGCTCATCGCACTGCTCGCTGCGCCCGGCATCGTCCTGGCGTTCACACTCGGTGCGGTTACTGCCGTTCTGCTGGACAGCGTGCTCGGTCTCGTCTGATCGGCAGAGTAACTCGACCGGTCACACCGTGTCTTGTGCTCGACGGCGGGCCCGGGACCGGGACTGGGAGACAGTGTCGGTAGTGCTGGTGTGTCCACAGTCGTCGCCCGGGTTCGGGGCGGGCGAACACAGCGCGTTGCGGGCAGGACAAGTCTTAATCCCGGCAGATTCAGATATCGTATAGATGGATGTTGCACTGCTCACAGTCGGTGACGAACTGCTGGCCGGGGACACGGAGAACACGAACGCGGCGTGGTTGGCGACAAACTCGCGGCGGCCGGTGCGACCGTCACCCGTATCCTCACCGTACCAGACGAGGAGTCGATTATCGCCGACGCGGTCGCACGGTACCACGACGCCTTCGACGCGGTCATCGTGACCGGTGGTATCGGCGGTACACCGGACGATGTAACAAAGGCCGGCGTCGCGCGGGCGTTCGACTGCCCGCTCGTCGTTCCCGACGAGGTCCGGGCCCAACTCAAGACAAAGGCGGAGCAGTTCGCCGCAGACAATCCGGAGATGGTGTCCCGCTACGACATGGACCTCGACCTCGACGCCTGGGCGTCGGTGCCCGAGGCCGGGCACGCGCTCCTGACCGACGAGAGCTTCGCCGCCGGTTGTGTCGTCGACGGCGTCTACGTATTTCCCGGGATTCCCGACGAACTGAAAGCAATGTACAGGACGGTCGCCGACGAGTTCGACGGCGACCGGACCACCGAGACGATTCACACACCCGCACCGGAGGGTGCGCTGGTCGGGGCAGTAACGGATGCCCGCGAGCAGTTCGATGTCGCCGTCGGCAGCTATCCGCGGACGGGCGAACAGCCGGGTCGCGTGAAGGTGACCGGTGACGACCCGGGTACCGTTGCCGACGCGACCGCCTGGCTCCGCGACCGCATCGAGACGGAGTGAACGGGTGTCTCACCCGGGCGCCAGCGTGGCGACACGGCTCACCGGGCGCCGTCGGCTGCCCGCGCACCGGCAGGAGGTTTAACAGCGTCTCGGAACTACCCGTACTGTGATCCGACTCAGCCGCGAGGTGTACGACAGTATCGTCTACCACGCGTACTCCGGGAACGACGAGGAGGTCTGTGGTGTGCTCGCCGGGACGTACGGGAGCGGCGAGAGTCGTGTGCTCGACGCGCGGCAGGCGACGAACGTCGCGGAAACTCCACAGATCCGCTACCGTATCGACCCGGCAGAGCAGTTCGAGATAGTCGAAGCGGTCGAGGACGAGGCGATGGAGATTGTGGGGTTCTACCACTCACACCCGAGCGGCCCGACGACCCCCAGCGAAACCGATATCGACCGGGCGACCTGGCCGGACCACTCGTATCTCATCTGTGCACTCGACGGTCACCCCTTCGTGGGTTCGTGGCGGTACCGGGCAGAGA
>KE356579.1:2208391-2211997 GCA_000416085.1 halophilic archaeon J07HX64
TGAGAACGGGATCCCCGCGAGCGTGCAGGCGTCGTTCACCAGATACCGGGTCCCGAAGTTGTCCGTACCGTCGACGACGAACTCGTAGTCCTGTATCAGGTCGTCGATATTGTCTTTTTTGACACGTGTCTCGTGTTTCTCGACAGTGATATCGGGGTTGAGTTCGGTCGCGAACTCCGCGGCGGAGTCGACCTTCGCCCGGCCGACATCGCTGTCGCCGTGAATTATCTGACGCTGAAGATTCGAGAGTTCGACGACATCGTCGTCGGCGATACCGAGCGTGCCCACACCTGCGGCCGCCAGATACTGGATGATCGGCGACCCGAGGCCGCCGGCTCCGAGAACGAGGACCGACGCGTCGACCAGTGACTTCTGTCCCTCCGGGCCGACATCGTCCATGATGATGTGTCGGGAGTACCTGTCTAGCTGTGTCGCGTCGAGGTCGAGTCCACTCATACACAGAACTGGGGCGCAATCTGTATAATACCGGCGTTCCGAAACAATACTGCCGTTATTCCGGACGCTGTCGGCACACCCGATCGATTGCCGCCGGCGCGCGGTTTTTGTCCGCGCAGGCCCAACTAACTGTATGCCCACGCTCAAAGTCCCGGCCGCACTGGCGGGCGGGTCTGGCACCTCGAAGGTAGAGGTCGAAGGAGACACACTCCAGGAACTGTTCGACAACCACGCAACCGAACACGGACCCGAACTCAGGGACAGCGTCGTCAAGGACGGAGATATAAAGGAGTTCATCAACGTCTACATCGACGGGACGCCGACCGAGGAGATCGACAGCGCAATCAACGGTGACGCACAGATCCGTGTCATCCCTGCGGCCAGCGGCGGCCGGTAACCCTCGGGTTCCACAGGGCGGGAGCGGTCGACGGTTCTGCGGGTGAGGGCTATCGACACTCGAAAGCCCTGCGCCACCGCTGTTCCTGTTGTGACGCTATCACCCGTGTCACCGCTGTTCTGGTATGGTGCTGTTGCCCGTGCTACCAACGGCCGTCACGACACCGTAGTCAGAGGTACTCCTCCCACAGCGGGATATCGGCGTACTTGTCACCTCTGTCGCACAACACGAACACTACGGTATCATCATCGTCGAGTGTACCTGTCCTGTCGAGCTGTGTGACAGTCGCTGCCCCAGCGGCGGCGGAGGTGCCGAGGAGAAACTGCCCGTCGACCCTGAGATGCTTCTTGACAGTTGCAGTGTCGTGTTGCCCGGGGTCCGCGATCGGCAGTTCGCGGTCGGCGTACCGCTCGCGGAGTTCCCGCGCACAGTCGTACGCGGCCGCCGTCGATACGTACTCCTTCCGGTCGAGCACGGACTCGTCGTACGTCGCCGGGTGGTAGTGGTCGTCCGATCGGAGATATTTCAGCCCGTCGATAGCGTGGAGCGGGCCGTCCGGTTCGAACCCGACGACAGTAACCTGGCCGTCCGACAGGTCGTGGAGTCCGCGGCCGGTTCCGGTGATAGTGCCGCCGGTACCGACACCGGCGACGAACTGTGTCACCGCCCCGTCCGTTGCATTGTAGATCTCTCGTGCTGTTGTCCGCTCGTGTGTGCCGGGGTTGTCGGGGTTCTCGTACTGGTTCGGTCTGAAATAGGCTCCGGGGTCGGCCGCGACGACCTCCTCACAGGTCTCGATAACGGCGTCGTAGCCGCGGTCGGCGTCGACGAACCGTATCTCGGCCCCCGCGTCCCGTACCGCGTTCACCTTTCCCTCCGAGGCGTTGTCCGGCATCACGATCTCGACATCGTACCCGCGGGCACCGGCGAGACGGGCGAGTTCGCTCCCGGTGTTGCCCGAACTCGGTTCGATGAGTGTCACATCGCTGTCGATGTCACCCCGCTGCTCCGCGCCGTCGAGCATCCCCTTTGCCACCCTGGACTTTATCGACCCGCCCCCGTACGGCGCATCGTAGAGATTGAACCACTCCGCTTTCGCGTAGACCGTCGCGTCGGCGTCGAGTTCGAGGTCTATCTCGAGCAACGGTGTCTCGAAGATCGTCGATTCGTCGACGACATCATCCATGTACAGTGTTACGAGAGTCGCGGTCAAGAGTTCGGCGAAACCGGTCGACAGCGTGTCGAAGATAGAGGCCAGGCCTGACTCTTCCGAAACCAGTTAGTTTGGACAGCCACTACTCATGGGTATGAGTCAGACATCCTGGGAGGACGTTGTCGAACTCCCGGACGAACTCAGCGACGAGACCGCGGAGGAACTGCGCACAGATGCCGCCGAGGTACAGGATATGACCGGCGAGGTCTGTCCGTACCCGCAGGTCGAGGCAAAAAAGGCGATCGCGGGGCTCGACCAGGGGGACCTGCTCGTCCAGGAGACAGACCACGTGCCAAGCACCGAGAACGTCCCGAAGGCAGTTGACGACGACGCTGACGCGAAGGTGTGGAAGTCCGGCGACGGTTTCTACCGTATCTTCCTCCACAAGAGGTAATCATGGTCGAGGAACTCTCCCCAGAGGCGGTCAAAGAGCGTATCGAAGACGCCGACACGCAGGTGGTCGACATCCGTCCGCCCGCACAGTTCGAGCAGGGACACATCCCCGGCGCTCTCAATATCCCAATGTCACAGCTCCCCGCACAGGTTGACGAGATCGACTGGGGTGACGAGGTGGTCTGTGCCTGCCCCATCGGTCAGTCCTCGATACAGGCGGCCAAACTCATCCAGAGCTTCGAGGGCGTCGACGACGATGCCACCGTCGCCAGCATGGCGGGTGGCTACCGGGAGTGGGAGTACGACCTGGAGCGTGGCGAACAGTCCGAGGCCTGAGCAGTCCCGGTCAGCATCCTCACTCTACGTTCACACGTGTTGAAACACCTGCACCACAGGGCTCGCTCCCGCGGTCCACTGTGAGTAAAGAGACCCGGGCCCGGCCCACTTCCCGGTGAGAGACAGCAGCTGTCGGCGGTTTGTGACCTGACAGTCCGTGTCGATTCGATCCTGTTGTGACGCACCCTCCGTAGGTCGTAGACTCAGAGCGCGCACCCGACCTCGCGGTACAGGTAGTGTGTCATAATATACACCCCGGCGATGATGCCGGCACCGGCCAGAAACGAGTGAATAGACAGGAGAGCAACGCCCGAGAACAGGTTCGCGATGTTACAGCCGGCGGCGAGACGGGAGCCGACACCCATCAACAGGCCACCGATAACGTAGTTCGGGAGTCGTTCACGTTTCGGTTTGCGGATTCTGAAATCGCCCGAACTGTACGCCGCGACGAACGACCCGACAATGAGTGACCCGATCATCAGCATGTCGACTGTCACCCCGATGTTACCGTCGCGGAACAGTATCGAGCCCCAGTACTCGACACTCGCCACGTCGAGACCGGCCTCGCCGAGCAGGTACCCCGCCCAGCGCGCCTCACTGCCGGTGATGGCCCAGTGGCCGTGAACCCAGAACCAGACACTCGCAACGAGCGCCATCGCGAGACCGGCGGTCCGTGCATCCCAGGAGTCACGCAACCGCTCGCGGACCGGTCGGTCGTCGGTCCAGAACCCCCGAAGATACGACTTGGTGCCGTCGACGATACCACGCGCACCGATGACGACAGCAGTGATCACGCGCCGGCCACCGAGAC
>KE356579.1:2212017-2213321 GCA_000416085.1 halophilic archaeon J07HX64
GAGTAATCGACATCGTGGACCGACTCGATCGCCGGGTCGTCGCCACAGACCGGGCAGTCGTCCTGTTTCGGGATCTCGACCTGGTCGAAGTCCATGTCGAGCGCGTCGAAAAACAGCATCGACCCATCGAGTGACTCGCCGACCCCGATTAGCTGTTTCACCGTCTCGGTCGCCTGGAGGGCCCCGACGGTTCCCGGGAGCACACCGAGTACACCTGCGGTGGCGCAGTTCGGGATCATCCCGGCCGGCGGTGCCTCGGGGAACAGACACCGGTAACACGGCGAGTCGTCACCGCCGGCGAAGGTGGTTACCTGTCCCTCGAACTTGAATATCGAGCCGTGCGAGAACGGAACCCCCGCGAGTGTGCAGGCGTCGTTTACCAGATACCGGGTCCCGAAGTTGTCCGTACCGTCGACGACGAACTCGTAGTCTGCGATCAGACCCTCGATGTTGTCCTTCGTGACACGTGTCTCGTGTTTCTCGACGGTGATATCCGGGTTGAGTTCGGTCACGAACTCTGCGGCGGAGTCGACCTTCGCCCGGCCGACATCGTCGTTGCCGTGGATGATCTGGCGCTGGAGGTTCGAGAGTTCGACGACATCGTCGTCGGCGATACCGAGCGTGCCGACACCCGCGGCGGCGAGATACTGGATGATCGGCGACCCGAGACCGCCAGCCCCGAGCACGAGCACCTCCGCGTCAAGCAACGACTGCTGTCCCTCCGGACCGACATCGTCCATGATGATGTGCCGGGAGTACCTGTCGAGCTGTGTCGGATCGAGATTGAGCTCGCTCATACCCTAGTGTAGGGCGGTTTCTGTATAACACCGGCGGTCCGGCGGAGTACTGCTGTTGCTTCGGTGCGCTCAGGACTGTCCTGCTGTCTCGTCGGGCTCCGCTGGCGACACGTGCAGGGTTGCCGCTGGCGCGCGGTTTTTGTCTCCGAGGACCCAACAGCCAGTATGCCCAGACTGAAGATCCCGGCCGTTCTGGCCGGCGGGTCCGGCACCTCGACGGTCGAGGTCGAAGGGGAAACAGTCCGCGAACTGTTCGACAACCACGCCGACGAGTACGGCCCCGAACTCAGGGACAGCGTCGTCGAGGACGGAGAGATAAAGGAGTTCATCAACGTCTACATCGACGGTACGCCCACCGAAGAGATCGACAGCGAGGTGGGGGCTGACGCACAGATTCGCGTGATTCCTGCGGCCAGCGGCGGCCGGTAGTCCTCGGGGTCCACAGGGCCGAAGCAGTTGACGACTCCACCGGCGAGGGCTATCGGCATCTGAGAGCCCTGCGCCACC
>KE356579.1:2213341-2216972 GCA_000416085.1 halophilic archaeon J07HX64
GCTACTGTGGATAGATGACCGACAACACCGACCCGACACCGACGAGACGAGCACTCCTCAAGGCGACCGCGGGAGCGGGTGCGGTCGGTCTGGGGTCGACAGCCGGCTGTGTGAACGTTATAACACCCGTCGACCGTGCCGAACAGACCGCGGTCCAGGGTAACGTCGGGTATCTGGTCGGGGCACCCTGGCTCGCGGACAACCGCGACGATGTCATCGTGCTGGACGCGCGCGACAAGAGCCGGTTCCGGGCGGAGCGAATCTACGGTGCCCGGCACGTCCCACTCGACCAGGTAACCCCACAGCACAGGACAGAGCGTGGACTAGCCCCGGACACGGATACCATCGCAACCGGGTTCGCCGACCGTGGGCTCGACCCGACAGACGATGTCGTCGTGTACGGGGCGAGTGTCGGTTCGCGTGTGACACGGGTCGTTTTCGCGCTCGAGGCGGTCGGTCACAGAGGGGAGATTCACGTGCTCAACGGCGGGCTCGAGCCCTGGACCGGGCGGGTCGGAACCGGACCGGCGGGCTCGACCACGTCGACGGTGTACGAGCCACGACCAAACGAGGAGCTGTGGTGCACTCGCGGATGGCTCGCCGAACACGTCGGTTCGTTCAACGCCGACGGGCCGGGTCTGGTCGACTGTCGCACCCCGGAGGCGTATCTCGGAGCAACGGGGTCGGCGGAGCTGAACCCGGAGAACGACCGACACGGGCACCTCCCGGGGGCGCTCAACGTCCACTGGGTCGGGAACGTAGCCGGTCGTCAGCTCACAGCACCCGGCGACATCGTCCAGATGTACGAGGGCGAGGGCGAACTCGACCCGGACGAGCCGACTGTCGTTTACGGCGACGGAAACGTGAACCCGACCTCGACGTGGCTAACACTCCGGGCCGTCGGGTTCGAGGATGTCCGGCTCTACGACGGCAGTTTCCCCGAGTGGGCGAACGTGGATACAGACCGAGGCCGGCACCCCGTCGAGACGGCGACGAACGTTGTCGTCGAGACAAACGGTGAACTCGGCGGTGAGGATTCGAGTGGCGACTTCTCCTGCACCGGATGACCAGCCCAACTCCCGAGGGTCGTATCGCCGCGGTGCCGTGTGAGGGGGCCGACGAACTGGTCGTTCTCGATGTCGACACCGGTGACCTGCTCGGTTCGATTCCGGTCGGTCACGACCCGGTTCACGCGACAACGGCCGCCGGTACCACCTTCGTCGCGACGATGGGTGACCGGGGTGTGACTGCGGTCACCCCCGGGGGGACCGTTGAGCGGGTCAAAACGGGGGTGCTCGGCCCGTCACACTTCGCGGTCGCCGGGGGCGACCTGTTCGTCTCCTGCTCTGCGGGTGACAGTCTGGCGGTCATCGACCCGGTCGATCGTCGGTTACTCGAGCGGATCCCCGTCGGGGCCGAGCCACACGAGGTGGCAACGGGACCATCGGGGGCGGTGCTGTACGTCGGGAGCCGTCGAGAGGGCCGGGTCGATATCGTCTCTGCCCCGGACCGGTCGGTGATCGGTTCCGTCGACATCGGCCCCGACGCCCGTGTCCAGGGTATCACAGTCGGCCCCGACGGTGACCGGGCCTACGCGGTCGACCAGCGAGACGCGCGTGTGGTGTCCTTCGAGACAGCCTCCGGGTCCTTCGAGACGGACCTCCGAGTACGCCGTCCAGAGCACCGCCGCTGTCGGCACGAACCCCTACGACCTCGTCGTGACAGACCAGCGCGTGCACGTGCCGGGTCGCGACGCCGGGACCGTCCACACGTTCGACCGCGAACTGGGGTCGGTGACCGTTCACGACGGGTTCGACCGACCGGTCGATCTTCTCGCGGCCGACGGGTCGCTGTGGGTGCTCGACGCCGGGCGCGCCGAACTCGTCTCTCTCACCGGTGGTTCTGTCGACACCCCGGCTCCCGGACTCGCCGCGGTCTCTGTCGGTGACCGTCTGTTGCTCTCTCACTACGACGACAGCCTGGTCTCGCTTGTGAGCCCCACCGAGGAGGTCGTCTGGGTGTCAGAGGTGCCCGCGCACCCGTTCGGGGCGGTGCTGGTCTGAGCACGACGAAACCGCTCACGATTGTATCCAGATCGTCTCGATACCGCAGTCGGGACACTCACGCACCGTCCGCAGTGGCTCGTCGGCGGGACCGACCTGGCTGTCGGATACCGTTGCGACTGCCGTCTCCCCGCAGATGATACACTCGAACGCTACCTCCATACACTGAGCCTACTGACCGACGTGGATATATCTGACTCGCTCTCCTCGATACGGACTGCACGTTTCGACAGTCCCTGACGAGCGTGAACCCGAACCGCCGGTGACCCGACGGGGTCAGTCGTCGGCTGTAATAGTAGCCGTGTCGGCGGGGTCGGGGTCGACGGTGAGTCGGCGGTGGAGCCAGGGAACGAGAGTATCGTCGAGACTGTACCTCCCGCTTCCCGTTACCATCAGCGCCGAGGTGAGACCGAACAGGGTGATGTGGGCGAGCACCGGGTCGTCGGAGAGACCGAACAGTGTCATCGTCAGGACGACGAACCCGGCAACCGCGGCGCCGCGTGTGAAACAACCGGCGAGAAAGAGCACGCCGATACCGAACTCGACGAGGCCGGCACCGAACACCCACAGTTCCGGGCTGACCGGCACCACGTTCGTCAGGCCGTACTGTTCGACCACCTCCAGTCCACCGGCGGGCTGGAGCCACTTCTGGGAGACACCGAGATAGACGAAGTTGAGACCCAGTCCGGCCCGGATGAGTATCGGCGCGAGTTCGTGTGTCAGACCGACACGGTTCAGCAGTTTGCCCGGGGTCGTGATCCCGCGAAACCGGCTCAGGAACGTCCCGTCGGTCACCGCGACCCGACGCAGGAGCATATCGGCGGAGGGCTGACCCGGGCCGATGACGATAATCCCGAGGAACCCGCCGACGAACTCGCTTGCGAGCAACAGCTCCGGAAAGTTCGTCGCCAGTCCGGCGAGGTACGCGACCAGTCCGGCGGCGGCAACCAGCCGCGTCGCCAGTCCGAACAGGAGCGCGAACCCGAGTATCACCTGCAGGAGCCGCAGTTCGGCGGGCACACTCGGCGAGAAGTAGTACCCCGCGAAGCCAGCCCCGACGAGTGGGAGCCCGATACTGAGCCGGAGCATCCACCCGAGATACGGCCGGTACGACCGCAGTGTCCGGATACCCACCTGCACGTCGGGCAGACGGGTCGCGTACCGGAGATAGCTGCCGGCGACGGCTACCGCCCCGATACCCCCGGCAGTCAGCAGGGCGAGGCTTAGTGGCTCGCCCAGCGCGGCGGCGAAAAACTCCCCGACCCCTACCTCCGTGCCGTCACCGTCTGTGACGTACTTCACATGTGCGGACGCCGCCCCGGCACCCTGACACAGAAGTGTTACGAACACCAGTGCCTGCCACATCTCTCGTCGCATATTGCATACGAGTACCGTGAAGAATTATAAACTTTCGCCCTAAGTCACTCAACGGGTACAGGTGGTTGCCACAGTCAGCAGTTTCCAGCGAACGTCGCCCCGTGGAGAACACCTGCACGAGTTGCCAGCGGATCTCGCGGCCGGACCGTCGCGTTTGGAGGGGACATCGCGGCCAGACCGTTGTGTCTGGA
>KE356579.1:2216992-2233118 GCA_000416085.1 halophilic archaeon J07HX64
CACGGACTCTTCACCGAGTTCGGGTGTGAATTCCAGCCGACTCGAAAGAGAAGGTCGGGAGGAATTAAATTCACCTGCGGACGCGGTGCCGACCCAAGACGGTGAAGCCTCGGGGTCGTACGGAAATCTTCGATTTCCGTGATGAACGTTGGACACCGTCCAACGAACCTGCGAGCGGGCGATGCCCGCGAGCAGTTGACGAGAGACGCAGTCTCTCAAACTACTTGTCCCCGAGGTACTTCACTGGTGGGTTCCCGTCGCCGGGGCGTAGACGACTGTCATGACCAGTTCGTCCTCGAACGCCTGGAACCGGTGGTCGGTCCCCGGTTCGAGGTGGACGATATCACCAGCAGAGACAGGTGTCACGTCACCGTCGATGTTGAGCTCTGCGGTGCCAGACTCGACAACGTATATCTCGTCTTCTCCGTGGGCGTGCATATTGTCTTCGTCGCCCGGTTCGAACCGCATTATCTCGAGACTTACGTTCTCTGTTCGGAGCGACTCTGTCGATTCCGACCCGGTTTCGGCAAGTTCGTCCGCAACCTCGCGTATCTTGACTGTGTTCATCGCATCCTTAGTAGGTGTCCCAGTCGCTTGTAGCTTCGGAATCGGATCACTCACCCGGTCTCGTAGGCATCGAGCACAGACTGGTCGCGTTCGAGTCTGGTCTCGACAGCGGGGCTGCGGGCCACGACATCGACCTCCTGTGCCCGCCAGTGTTGCCCCGTCTTGCCGTCCCAGACACCGTAGATGGTCACCGTCGGGAGCTTCAGAACACCGAACACGACCGCGAGCACGTACAGCGTGTCCCGTATCTCGTCCCAGGTGGCAGTCACCGCCCGCGGGGTTCCGACGGGGTACTCGACGTGCACCGCGGGCACCCCAACATCGGTTGCCCGGTTGACGAACCCGCGGTCGTTAGTAAAGAGGACCACGTTCTTTCGAGCGTTCGCGGCCCACTCGCGGTATCCCTCGACGATCGCCTCGTCACCCTCGCCGGTTTCGACGACCTCCGAGCGACGGTTCGCCCGGAGCCGGCGGAACTCCGAGCTTCCGAGGAACCCGGCCCGCCGACTGCCGGCAGGCTGGTTTTCGAGGCGCTCGAACTCCGCTCCGAACGCCTCGGCAATCTGCTGTGTGTGTTGCTGTTTGAACCGCCAGTCGAGTTCGCTCTCGACCCCCGAGGAGAGTGCGTACCCGTTTATCGGCGGCCGTCGGTCGTCGTACTCGGGTCGCTGTGGGTCGATTCCGAGCACCGCCGGGATGCGCCAAGGAAAGATATTGGCGTCGATACCGGCGAAAACCGGCGCGTGTCCGGCCTCCAGGTCCGGGTAGGCGTGTCGCTCCAGAAACGAGTCGATCTCGTCCCTGTTGTGCACATCGACCAGACCGCCCGCGGTGAGTGCCTGACAGTACGTGTGGGCGTCGGGGAGGTCCTCGTAGGCGCGGGTGCCGTGGCTGAGGCGAACCTCGTCGCGCCGCGATTTGTACGTCTGTCTGCCGGCACGTATCCGGACAGTGCTCTCCTCGGCACTCTCCAGGTCGATTTCGAGTAGCGTCCCGATCTCCGCGCAGGGGTGTTCGACCGTGACGTGTTCGACAGCCTCGGTCCAGAGCGCGTTCAGGACCGACATCAGCCCCTGCCGGGAGACGGTCATCCGATCACCTCCGTGAAATCCATCAGGTCGACAGCGGTCCGTGGTACCTCCGGGTAGGGCCGGTCGTAGTATTTCGAGTCGTGGATGTAGAGGTAGTGGATGCGGTCGGCGTCGAACTGCCGGGCCGCCTGGAACGCCATCGCCGCCATGAACTTGCGCCCGGGTGTCAGGTCGACCGCGATCTCGCTGTCGGCTGGTGCATCCGTGACCGCATCGCGGTAGTATTCGGCGATGTCCTCGAAGTCACGCTCATCAGCGAGACGCTCCGTGTGAGTCGTCACGGACTCACCGTACGTATCGACGATGGCCTCGATGGTTGTCAGCGCCTCGTCTGCCGCCTCCTCGACAGACGGGTTCCTGACCAGGTGGACCGTTGTCGGGACGAACCCCTGTTCACACGCCGCCGTGACCGGGTCGACAACTGCCTGCACTGTCGGACTGGCTCTCGTCACCCACACACGTTCCATACTGTCCTGTATGAATTTCGAATCCTATAACAGTTTTCTACGCCCGAGGAGAGACGACAGGCGGCGGGGTACCGACGGCACGTGACCCGTCTGCCTGGTGACAGACAGTCACCACGACAGCCGACGAAAGGGTAACGTAACTTTACAAAATTTGGTTTGTTTTGGTAGTCTCCAGTATGAAACAGTACAACGCCGACGCCGCAACGGTTATATCTGTACTTGACTAATACATCGTGCGAACAATGACCGAACTAACACTGGAGGTTGACGACGGGGACGTGTTCCTCATCAACGGTGAGGAAACCATCGAAAAAGAGGTCAAACCACAGGGCAACGGCGCTCACGTTATCGTCCCGAAACGCTGGACTGGCGCACAGGTCAAAATCACGCGCATCTCAATCCCAGACTCCGACGACAAATGACACAGCTCACCGAACAGTTCCACCTCCCGGATGACTCCCACGACGCGTGTGACCGCCTCACCACGCTCGTCAAGAAACACAGTCGCCGATTGCTCGCTGAGGAATACTGGAGCGACGGGCATCTCGACGCCATCAGCGACCATACCGGGCAGTCCTACACATACATCCGAGACAACGACCGTGAGGACTTCGCAGACGTGACTGAATACGTCTACGACCGATTCAAGCGGTGCGTGTACCACCGCGTTACGCACGTTCTCGACGCTCACACCGACGAGTTCCACGCCTTCCAGTTCGTGACTGACACTGTCGACGAGCGCAAGATTCGACGCATTGGCTGGAAACGACTTCGAACACGACTGTATGATGAAGACACTCCGTACATCGAATGGCGCGTCTTGGAGTCTGTTGTCGACCAATTCAACGACTACTACGACCGGCACGGACGGTTCCCCGAAGCGTACACGGAGCTGGTCAAGACACCAGAGCCGAACGGAACGCTCCCCTACGCACCGGACAAAGGCGACTACCACATCCACGAACTCACAATCGAAGACAGTGACCTTCGATTCGTGCTGAACGCGCCGAACTCGCTCTCGCCGGGGAGCCACTATGACTGGACAAAACACGAACTTCGCCTCCCGATCCACCCCCGGTTTCAGCGGATGATCGACGCGGGAGACGCGAAAGCCCCAATACTCCACGCCTCTGAGCATGGCTACACGCTTGACGTGCCTGTGGCCGTCCCCAAGCAGGACACTGAGACTGTTGCCGACCGCGTTCTGGCAGTCGATCTCGGCGTGAAAAAACAGGCGACAGCGGTCGTGCTGGACAGCGGCGACGGCGGGACACACGACCAACTGATGCCGCCACAGTTTCTCGACCATCCCGCGAAGAACAAACTGTTTCGTCTCAAGGCTGACGCCGAAGGCATCAATGACCGACTGGCAGAACTCCGGCGACAGGGCAAAGACCACACAGACCGGTTCGACCACTTGGTCGGTGAGTTCCGCCAGACACGCCAGAAGGAACGCCGACTGCGCGAGCAGATCCAACACCACATAGCGAACCAGTTGGTGTGGTTAGCCGCCGAGAATAACTGTGAAACCATCATCTTCGAATCACTCGGCCAGATTGACTCTTCTGAGACGGATGGTGCTATCGCGTGGTCGATCTCGTCGTGGGCACGAGGGGAACTGCTCGATCACGTCGAGTACAAGACCGGGTTGCTCGGAATCGAGGTTACGACAGTGAATCCGTGGGGAACGAGTCGATACTGTCCGCGCTGTGGTGAACGTGGCCGGACTGTGAACGCACCGAACGACCACGAACAGAATCGCCACGGTGGACACTTCCACTGTCGGACGTGTGGCTATGAGTGCGACCGTGACGTGGTTGGAGCGGTGAACGTCGGGCGGAAACATCTCTCAGAGAGCAAGATGGAGGAGGCGAACCCTGCTGAGTACATCTCGACAGGGAATCACGCCAGTTTTCCATCATCCACGAGAGATGCCCGTTCTGCTGGCGTTCAGTCCGCGACCGACCAACAGGAACCGGCGAGCGGTCGTCAGACCCACCTGTCTCAGTACTGTTCGGCGTCACTCACTGCGAAACGACGAGAGACAGATACGGGTGGACTGCATCAAAATCGCGGTAGCAACAAGACCCAGCAGTGGGTTAGTGGGAGTGTTACACGATACATCCTCGCCAGTACTACGGAATGTGGTTGAATACTCCCAAATACTACTGAAAATCAGAACGGTTTAGCCCGCAGCACCCGCCGAGAGAGGTATGCATATCGAGCAGTACGGTCCGGAGGACGGGTCGGATCTCGTCTGTGTACTGGGGTGGGGAAACAGACTCCACCACGAGAACGTCCAGTGGCTCCTCGACCAGTTCGTCGGGGAGGGGTACCGTGTCCACGGGTTCCAGATACCGACCGTCATCACCGACTTCGAGCGCGAGTACGTCACACCGGTTGCGGAGTACGTCTCGGATCTGCCGGCGTTCCGTCTGGTGGGACACAGCGCAGGCGGACTGATCGCCGCGTATCTCGACGGCGCGCGAACGTCGACGTTTCTGAGCCCGTTCTGGGGGTTCTCGCGCGGGCAGGTCGGTGTCGACGACGCGCTCCTCGGACTGGTGTCGCGCCTCCCGGTCGACAGGGCTGTCCTCCCGAGCGGGACCGCCACCCGGAGTGCAATCGGCGAACTCGCGACAGACCGGGAACTCCGCGAGGGACCCTCCCGGGCCGCGCCGACGTTCATCCGGGAGTCCCGCCGGGCACACCGCGACCTGCCGCCGGTCGACGACGATGCGGTCGTGTTCTGTACGCTCGCGGACCGGGTCGTCTCGGTACGGGCTATCGGTGAGACTGTTCCCGCAGCGCGGACTGTCGTCTACGACGGCGGTCACGAACTGTTCGCCTCTCGTTCCCGTGCGGAACACCTCGACACCCTGCTCACTGCTGTCGACGAGGGCGCGAGCGCGCTGTAGGGTCCCCGGACAGCGTCGGCGTGGTCGGGACTGCCGTCCGAAAAGTCCCGGAGGAATACACACGATTCTGTTGTGCACAGCACAGCAGACACCGGGGAGACGGGAAGTGTCGGGTGACCTGTGGGCACTATCGAACGGAGAGCCGCCGCTGTGGGCATAAAAATAGAAGGAAGGTTCAGTTCGCGGGCGGTGCAGGTCGAGTCGGGTCGGGTCAGGTGTGGGCTGTGGCCGACTTCACATCGCGCCGCCCATGCCACCCATACCGCCCATACCGCCGCCCATGCCGCCCATGCCGCCGCCGGGGCCGCCGGGGGCCGCGTCGTCGTCGTCGTCGTCGCCGCTGCCACCTTTCAGGTCGCCAGCAGCGATTACATCGTCGATGCGCAACAGCATGACAGCGGCCTCGGTGGCGCTCTCGATTGCCTGGGTCTTCACGCTGAGCGGCTCGACAGCCGTGCCCTCGAGGCTACCGACCTCGCCAGCCTCGGCGTCGAGACCGGACGTGGTGTTGCCGGCGTCGTGCTGACTGCGCAGTTCGACAAGCGAATCGATGGGGTCGAGTCCGGCGTTCTCGGCGAGCGTTCGCGGGACAACGTCGATTGCGTCGGCGAACGCCTCGACAGCGAGCTGCTCGCGACCGCCGACACTGTCTGCGAAGTCACGCAGACCGAGCGACAGAGCGGTTTCCGGCGCACCGCCGCCGGTCAGCACCTTGCCGTCGTCCAGTGTCGAGGCGACGACACCGAGCGCGTCCTCGATTGCGCGCTCGACCTCGTCGACGACGTGCTCGGTACCACCGCGCAGCACCAGCGTGACCGCTCGCGCGTCGTCGACATCCTCGATGAACAGCTTCTCCTCACCATCGAGTTCGCGCTCCGCGACCGTGCCGGCAAAGCCGAGGTCGTCGGCCGTGATGTCCTCGATGGTCGAGACGACGCGGCTGCCAGTCGAACGCGAGAGCGCCTGGATGTCGGACTGCTTTGCCCGTCGGACCGCGAGGATACCCTCCTCCGCGAGGTAGTGCTGGGCCATGTCGTCGATACCCTTCTGACAGATGACCACGTCCGCACCGGCGTCGGCGATAGAGTCGACCATCTCCTGGAGCTGTTTCTCCTCCTGGTCGAGGAACTGCTGGAGCTGGTCGGGGTCGCTGACGTTGACCTCCGTGTCGAGCTCCGTCTCGGGCACCTCGATGGCGGTGTCCAGCAGCGCGATGCCGGCGTCCTCCTTCAGCGGGGGCATATTGTCGTGGACACGCTCCTTGCCGACCACGACACCCTCGATGAGGTTCGACTCGTCGATCGAACCGCCGACGACCGTCTCGACCTGCACGTTGCCCGTGTCGATCTCGTCGTCGTCGGCAACCGAGCGCACACCCTGCACGACCAGCGAGGAGAGGTGTTCCTTCGCGCTCTCCGCGCCCTTTCCTGTCATCGCCGTGCTGGCGACGCCCTCGAGAGTCTCGGTATCGTCGTCGTCGACCTCGATCGCGATCTCTTCGAGCGTATCCTTTGCCTCCTCGGCAGCCTGACGGTACCCCTGTGCGAGGATTGTCGCGTGGATGTCCTGGTCGAGCAGGTCCTCTGCCTTCGAGAGCAGTTCACCTGCGATGACAACCGCAGTCGTGGTGCCGTCGCCGACCTCGTCCTCCTGTGTCTGGGCAACCTCGACCACCATGTTGGCGGCCGGATGCTCGATATCCATCTCGTCGAGAATCGTGACGCCGTCGTTTGTCACGACGACACTGCCCGTCGAATCGACGAGCATCTTGTCCATCCCCTTTGGACCGAGTGTGGTCCGTACCGATTCTGCGACGGCCGTTCCGGCCGTTACGTTCATCGACTGAGCGTCCTTTCCGGAGGTCCGTTGACTCTCCTCGGACAGTACGATAAGCGGCTGATTACCCATTTGCTGAGCCATAGTCATTCCATCATTGAATGGGATTCTACATAAATCTATTGGTACCCCCTCGGTAAACAGCCGCTACCGCCGGTAGAGACATGTTAAAACCTCTCATACAGCCGGTGTTTATATACAGTATCCGTGGAGGTAACTGCGGCAGAACAGCTCTGTTTGCCGGCACACGGATGGCTCACCGGCTGTACTGGGTGACTGTGACCGTTTGTAACGCGCGCTTACGTCGGTGATACGCACAGAACAGTCACGCGTCGGTCGAGGTGACTCACGAGCCATCGAGCAGTCGTGTGCCCGTCCGTCTCGGCAGTCCGGCGTCCTCGACCCTGGTGATCACGCTCTCGATATCGTACTCGACGCGGTGGAGATCGACAGTCCCAGCGTCGGGGTCGAGGACAGCGTAGGCGGCGTCCGGGTCCCCGTCTCTCGGCTGGCCGACACTCCCAGGGTTCACCACGAGTCGGTCGTCGACGACCGCCTTGTGCTGGATGTGTGTGTGACCCAGCACGATACCCTCGTGCTCGTCCAGGTGCGGACGCATCTCGGGGAAGTTCCTGGGTCGCACATACGACCCGAGTTCGTCGGGGTCAGGGTGGCTGTGAACGAGGCGGTACTCCCCGTCGGCGATGGTGGTTTGTTTCGGTCGGGTGGCGAGCCACTCGCGCTGTTTTTCGTCGAGTTCTGACTGTGCGTATCTCAACCCTTCCATCGCCATTTGGTTGGCGCTGTATCTCTCCGGGGTCTCGACTGTGCGGTCGTGGTTCCCCTGTACCGTGACCGATGCGACATCCCGCACCTGTTCGAGACACTCCGCCGGCCACGGGTTGTACCCGACGATATCGCCTGCACAGACGACCCTCTCTACCGGAGGCATATGATCCAGAACTGCCTCCAGTGCGGGCAGATTACCGTGAACATCCGAGATGAGTCCGATCTTCATCTGTCATCTGTTCGGTCTCACGTTATTTAATCGATGGGCCCCGCTGGACGGAAGACCGATTGTCACCGACACCTGCTCACCTCCCTCAGTGTTCGACAAACTCAAACAGGACACCGCCGGTCGACCGCGGATGCAGGAACGCCACCTGGTGGCCCCACACACCCGGTCGCGGCCCCTCGACCGGGTCGACACCACAGGCGCGTGCCCGCTCCAGCGCCGTCTCGATGTCGTCTGTCGCAACCGCAAGGTGATGAATACCCGGGCCGTACTCGTCGAGATACCGCGCGATGGTCCCGCCGTCACGTGGTTCTAGCAGTTCGAGGTACCCCCCGCCCAACTCGAGGAAACAGACGAACATCCCGTCGAAGGTCTCCTCGTGGGCGCGCTCACAGCCGAACAGGTCGACGTACAGGGCTGTGAGTGTGTCGGCGTCGGTTGTTGCGATACCGGCGTGGTCGAACCTCGGTTCACCTGTGCTGTCGGTCACACCGCGGCCCCCTGCCGGAACTCGCCGAACACCTCGCGCATTGCGTCACAGATCTCGCCGGTAGTGGCGTAGCATTTCACCGCGTCGATTATGTACGGCATCAGGTTCTCCTCGCCCCGCGCGGCCTCCTCGAGCGCGTCGAGTGCGGTCTCCACTGCCTCGGTGTCACGCTCCGCCCGCAGAGTGTCCAGACGCTCGCGCTGGCTCTCCTGTACCGCCTGGGAGACCTCCTCGATGTCGACATCCTCCTCCTCGTCGACAGTGAACCTGTTGACACCGACGATAACCCGTTCGCCGCTCTCGATCTCCTGCTGGCGCTCGAATGCAACGTCCTGTATCTGGCGCTGGACCCACCCGGCCTCGATCGCCTTCCGCATCCCGCCGCGGTCGTCGACGGTCGCGATTATCTCACGCGCCTCGGCCTCGACCTGGTCGGTTAGCGACTCCACGTAGTAACTGCCCGCCAGCGGGTCGACTGTGTCCCCGGCACCGGACTCGTGGGCGAGGATCTGCTGGGTTCGCAGCGCCGTCCGGACAGACTCCTCTGTCGGGAGTGAGAGTGCCTCGTCCTTGCCGTTCGTGTGCAGGCTCTGGGTCCCGCCGAGCACCGCCGCGAGCGCCTGGTAGGCCACCCTGACGACGTTGTTGTCCACCTGCTGTGCGGTCAGCGTCGACCCCGCAGTCTGGGTGTGGAACTTCAACTGTTTCGACTTCGGGTTCTCGGCGCCGAACCGCTCCGCCATTATTCTCGCCCACATCCGTCGTGCTGCCCTGAACTTTGCAACCTCCTCGAGGATGTTGTTGTGTGCGGCAAAGAAAAACGAGAGCTGTGGGGCGAACTCGTCGACATCGAGACCGGCCTCGAGCGCCGCCTCGACGTACTCGATACCGTCGGCGATAGTAAACGCGAGCTCCTGGGCGGCAGTCGCGCCCGTCTCGCGGATGTGATAGCCCGAGATGGAGATGGTGTTGAACTTCGGCGTCTCGGCGGCGCAGAACTCGAAGATATCGGTGATGATCCGCATCGATGGCTCCGGCGGATAGATGTAGGTGTTGCGCGAGATGTACTCTTTCAGTACGTCGTTCTGGATGGTGCCCCGCAGCGCCTCGCGGTCGGCCCCCTGGCGGTCTCCGACGGCGATGTACATCGCGAGTAGCACCGCGGCCGGGGCGTTTATAGTCATGCTCGTGGACACCTCGTCCAGCGGGATCCCCTCGAACACACGCTCCATATCACGGAGCGAGTCGATCGCGACACCGGACTTTCCAACCTCGCCTGCGGCTAACCCGTTGTCGGAGTCGTATCCCATCTGTGTCGGCAGGTCGAACGCGAGCGAGAGCCCGGTCTGACCCTCGTCGATGAGATAGTTGAACCGCTCGTTTGTCTCGGCGGCGGTGCCCATTCCCGCGTACTGTCGCATCGTCCACAGACGACCACGGTACATCGTCGGGTACACGCCACGGGTGTACGGCGGTTCACCGGGGAACCCGAGCGCCTCCTCGTACCCGCCCTCGGGCAGGTCCTCCGGGGTGTACAGTCTGTCGACACGCTGTCCACTGGTGTCTGTCTCGAACTCGTCGGTGCGCTCACCATACCGCTCGAGCACCGGGTCCAGTGTCTCTGCCTCCCAGCGCTCCTTTCCCGACCGTATCTCCGCCAGGTCGTCGGCATCGAACATACTCAGTCTCTCCGGGTCCCCGCGGCTTAATCCTGTCCCGACCCGCTGCGCACCTGGCCGACTGTCGCTCGGGGTCCATCATCGCCGGCAATCGAGAACCGGGCCTGCCGGTGGGCACCCGCTCTGGCCACCGTACTGTGCTGTGATGTCGTGGATGGAGCAAACGAAACCGGACAGTACACTGTCAAAAGAAGAGAATCTGGTGCCGTCCGACGGGGGCTGTCGTCGGGTTAGTTCAGTTGTCGACGGCGGCAGCGGCGTCCTCGGAGACGCTCTGAATCTGCGCCTGCACGTCCTCGACCTGTGCCTGCAGCTCCTCGAACTGCTCCTCGACCTGTTCGGTTGCCTCGACGGACTGCTCCTCGAGCTCCTCTTGAGCATCGACGAGATCGTCCATGAGCGCCTCCAGCGCCTCGACTGTCTCTGCGCTCAGGTCGTCGTACGCCTCGATAGTCTCCTCCAGGCTGGTCGAGAGACTCTCGAACAGGTCCGCGTGAGCCTCGAGCACCGACCCGTACTGGTCGTCGACTACCTCGCGGACATCGTCGGTAGAGGTTTCGACGCCGGGGAACGTCTCCTCGACGGTGTCGAGCAGGCTGTGAATCGCGTCCTGCTGGAACTCCACGATGTTGCGCTGGGCAGACTCCTGACTGTCCAGACTGTCGACTGCCGCGTCGCCAACACGCGTCGGGAAGCTCAGTGTCTGCTCGAGCGCCTCCTGGCTCTGCTCTATCGAACGGCGCTGCAACTCGAACGTCGTCGCAACGGGGTTTGTGTAATCTGCCATTGTTCTTTACTCTACCTCTGACTACTCGGGCCGAGTATATAACTGTTGCGTCTGTTACCACGCAGTACCACTGAGCTACATCGAGTGTAGCGAGCGGTACGCGGGTGGCGGTGACACACCGGTGGCCGTGTCTATGATCGGCTGTGTCTACAGTCGGCCGTGTCTACGGTCGGTTGTATCCAGAGTCGTTCGGAGATCGAACAGTTCCCTGATGACGAGAAGCGGGGTCTCTCGAACCAGTTGACCCCGGAGCAGTTCACGGTCAGAGCTTTGCGAACGCGGGCGACATGGCCACACGGGTCCGGGCTGAACCCCTCCGGATACGTCGGGACCGGAGAGAGACAGAGCATACACTTGTCGATACCCGTGGGTCCCCTCGGCACGACCTTGTGCTGTGGACCCGTGTTCGGTCTGCACTCAGTTGCCGCCGGTGTGTGAGACTCAGACCCTGTGCAGGAGCGTATCGAACAGTCGTTTCTGTGCCTCGCGGAGGTGGTGTGTGACAGTCGGCTGTGAGACCCCGAGATGGTCTGCGAGTTCGACGCCGGTTATCTCGCGAGGAGACTCGAAGAAGCCACGCTCGTGGGCGGTCCGTAGCACCTCGCGCTGACGGTCGGTGAGGTCCTCGGCGAACGCGCGACGAGCCGTGGCCTGTGTGTCGGCACGTCCGGCGACATCACGCCGGGAGACAAGTTCGACACCGGGGTAGTGCTCGTCCAGACGGTCGAGAAACCGACGGACATCGGTATCGTGTGGCAATCTGACAGTGGTAGTGGTGCGGTCGGACCGGGCCACCACCTCCTCGGGGATAGCACCGCAGGAGAGCAGGGTCGTCGCGACAGTCGACCCGGCGAGTGTCGCCCGGAACACCGCTTGGTTGGACTGTGTGGTCACATCCAGTGACTCGACGGTGACGAACGTCGACTCCACCTCCCGCACCGCGTCCTCCGAGGACCGGGTGAGGTCGAAGGCGAGTTTCGTCCGGCCGTCCGGCGCGGGTCGCGCCTGCCGGCAGTGGACCGGCGTTCCAACTCTCCTCGCAACGGCGTTCGGGAACGCGTCGGCCTCCGGAACCGACAGTTCGAGTTCGGCTACCCGGTCGGCGAGCACCGTGCGGTTCCGCTGTAGCCTGTTACCCACCCGGGGAACGAGTTTGCCGAGATGCTCAACTATCGTTTTACTGAGTTCGTCGAACGCGTCCGGTTCGTTCGCGTACACCGTGAGTACACCGTACGTCACCTCGTCGTGTACCAGCGGAACCGCGAGCACCGACTGGTAGTTGTGTTCGACAGCAGCCTGTGCCCAGTCGGTCTCCCGGAGGAGGTCTGTCACGTTCGGGACACAGACCGAACTGCCGGTGCTGGCTGCCCGGGCAGCGGGGGTTTTACTGTCCAGTTCGAACGTCCCCAGGTCCAGATACGGTCGCTCCGTTTTGTCGCCGTCCGCCCAGGTCCGTGGCTCGACGGCAGTCCCGCCGGGTGGAACACCGCCGATCCACGCGAAGGCATACGGCTCGGTATCAGCGAGTTGCTCGCAGACCTCGCTCTCCACCTCCTCGCGGGTGCCGGCCTGCTGGACCGCGGCATCGATACCGCCCACTAACGACAGCAGCGACTCGAGTCGTTCGAGCCGGTTCGCCCGCTCCTCGAGTTGGCGCTCTCGCTCGCTCAACTGCGCCTGGTCGGTGACGGTGTCGAGTGCGGCCTTTGTCGTCTCCGCGAGCAGTCTGATCAGCTGACGTTTCGCCTCCCCGAACGACCGCTCCTCGTCGGTGGCAACAACAAACACACCGTGGTCGTCCAGCGGCAGAAGCAGTACGCTCCGGGCCTCTGTCTCCGTGTTTGCGAAGTGCTCGGATCTCTGGACATCCGAGACGAACGTCTCGCTCCCGTCGACGTAGGTCCGCGAGGTGAGCGAGTCGGGTGGTCCGGGTGAGAACGACCGCCGGTCGCCGTAGAACTCCTCTAGTCGCTCTGTTCCGGCGGCCAGGTCGAGCACGTGCTCGTCGTCCAGCAGGAAGATACCGACACCCGGCGGGTCGAGCACCGACGCGGCGGTCTCGACAACGAGGTCACAGACCTCCTGTGGGTGTTCTGCGGTCAGCAGGTCCTTTGTCTCCTCGTACAGTGATCTCAGCGCCGCCTCGCGCTTGCGGCGCTTGACAGCGGCGATCGCGTAGCCGACTGTGCCACCGAGCTCGTCGAGCACGTCCAGTTCGCGCTCGTCGAACGCCCCCGTCTGGGCTGCACACACCGTGAGCACACCGTAGGTCTGTTCCTCGTAGGTGAGCGGAATCGCGGCTGTCGAGTGTGTCTCACCGTCCACGAGTGTCTGACCGACTGTCCAGCCGTGGCCGTCACCGGTCTGTTTCGCCTGCGTCTGGCCGGTCTCGGCTGCGTAGTGTGTCAGAGAGTGTTCCGGGAGCTCCGATACCGCTGTTCCATCCCCACAGACCGTCTGCGGCGCGAGCTGTCCCCCGGTCTCCCGTGACACGATCACGTGTGCGTACCGACCGGAGCCCGCGAGTTCGTCACAGACGGTCTGTTCGACCGCTGCCCGTGTCTCCGCGCCGACGAGCGCCGCGTCGACATCCCGGATGATACTGTTGATGCGGTCGAGGCGCTCGAGTTCGTTACGTTTCCTCCGCAGTTGGCGCTCACGCTCCGCGCGTTCGGTTACGTCGTCGAACGCGGCGATGACCCGCCAGAGTTCGCCGTCGTCGAACAGTGGCACCGCGTTGCGACGATAGTCCGTTGCTTGCCCGCCGCTGTCTCCACGATGAACTCCTCGTCGTGGACCGGATCACCGGTCTGTTTGGCCTGCATGATGGCCCTCTCGTCGTCGGGCCGGGGCGTCCCGTCCGCGGACAGTATCTCGACACCCTCCGGTGCCGACTGCTGCTGTTCGAGTGCCTCCGGCTGTACACCCATCATCTCTGCCGCCTGCTTGTTCGCACGGGTGACCTGCAGGTCGGCGTCGTGCACCAGGATGCCAACGGGGCTCGTCTCGAGGATGCGCTCGACGAGGTCCCGCTCTGCCTCGAGCCGCTGTTCGCGTTGCTTGTGCTCGTCGATGTCCTGTGAGACACCCCGCATCGCCACCACCTCACCGTTCTCGTAGACGGGTTCTGCCTGTGAGTGTATCCACCGGGACCCCTCGTCGCCGGTGAGCACCCGTACCTCGATATCGAACGGCTCGCCGTCTCTCCAGAGGCGCTCGACTGCCGTTGCGGCCCGTTCTCTGTCCTCGGGGTGGTGAGACTGTATCACGTCGGCCGCGTCCATCTCTGTCTCCATCGACAGCCCGAGCAGGTCACACAGCGCCTCGGTCGGCCGGAGTTCGTCGGTCCGGAAGTCGTACGTCCAGCCGCCCACCTCACCAACCTGTTGGACCTGTTCGAGGAACCGCTCGTTGCGTTCGCGTTCCTGCTCGCGTTTCTTGCGCTCGGTTATCTCCTGCACGGTCCCGCGGAGTCTGACGACACTGCCTGCCTCCGACTGTGGGTCACCCCGGAGGTGGACCCACCGCTGGCTGTCCCGGTCTCCCGATAGTCTGACCTCAAGTTCGAACGGCTCCCCCTCACTGGCTGCCCGCTTGAGCGCCTCACTCACCTCCGGCCAGTCCGCCGGGTGGTAGCACTCCTCGGTCATATCGAGTGTCGGTGTTGTTCCCTTCGGGACCCCGAAGATGTCGTACACCTTCTCGGTCCAGAGGTTCGGCCCCTGAAGATTGTACTCCCAAGCCCCGACATCGGCGATCTCTTGTGCCCTCGTGAACAGGTCGTTCTGCTGTTCGAGCTGTTGCTGTCGCTCCATCCGGTCTGTGATGTCGTACGCGTGCCCGACGACCCCGACCAGTTTCCCGTCCTCGAACAGCGGCTGGTACCGGGAGTCCAACCACCGGCCGCCGAGTTCGACAGTCGCAGTCACCTCCTCGCCGTCGAGTGCCCGCCGGCAGTGCTCTGGTATCTCCGGGTGGTGTGCGAACACGTCGAACACCGACTCGCCGACGATGTTCTCCGACTCGACACCGAACTTCCCCAGTGCCTGCCCGTCGAACCGTGTGAGCACACCGTCCGCGTCGAACGCGAAGTGTACCATCGGGATGTTCGAGAGCACGGTGTCGAGCGTCTCCTGGAACTCCTCTAACTCCCGCTCGCGTTCCTCTCGTCTGTAACGTCCCGCGCAACACCGACCATCCGTTTCTGCTTGCTGTCCTCGGGAATACTGAACGTCCGGTCCTGAATCCACCGCACCTCACCGTCGGGGCGACGTATCCGGTAGGTTATCTCGTGACTGTGTGACTCGCTGCGCTCGTTCGATATGACCCTCCGGACGCGCTCGCGGTCGTCGGGGTGGACTGTCTCGTAGAACAACTCCACACCGTCGGTGAGGAGACGCTCACGCGGCCAGCCCCAGATTTCCTCGTAGGCGGCACTGACGAACTCGGTCCTGCCTGTCTGCAGGTTGTACACCCAGATGACATCCTGGAGATTCTCGCTGAGGTTCGAGAGCAGGTCCTCGTGCGTGTAGGCATCCTGACTGGCCGCGCCCGGGACTCCCCCTGCTTCACAGACGTTCTCGACACGCTGTTGCACGAGCGGGTCCGGGGCCTCCCCCGGTCGCGACCGGACGACATCGGTCGCACCCGCCTCGAGTGCCCGCTCGGCTCTGTCCGGGGTGAACACGACAATCGGCGTCGACGGATACTGCCCCCGGACGCGCTCGACGGTTTCGATGCGCTCGTCTGTGCCGACTGCATCGACCAGCAGACAGTCTACCTGCCCCCCGTCCGGCCAGGTGCCCTCGTCTCTGCTCACGGTCGACAGCTGGAACCCTCCCTGCTTCGCTATCGTCGTCTCTGCTCTGTCTCCCCCACTCACGTACACCACATCCAGCGGGGTGGCTACTGCCTGCACCTACATACACCCCCGGTGGCCGTGTGATCGGTCTGAGGTGTGTTTCTTCTTCACAGACATTCTGTTACTTCATGTGTGTGCTGTAGGAATAAGATTTTTTCGTCGGGATACCACAACCAGTGGGACCGGGACAAGGCCTATTATTCACAGGCGCCCACAGCAGGGTATGCTGGACTATCTCGGTCTCGAGGAGGAGTTCACCCGCGAGGAGCGTATGGCGCGCGACACCGCCCGCGAGTTCGCCGACGACGCCCGCGAGGAGATGGTCGAAAGCTACCGCGAGGGGCAGTTCCCGGTCGAGCGAATCCCGGAGATGGGTGACCTGGGGTTCTACGCGCCGAACCTCGACGGCTACGGG
>KE356579.1:2233138-2236268 GCA_000416085.1 halophilic archaeon J07HX64
GCCCAATCGCCCGCTTCCAACTCCAGCAGGAGAAACTCGCCGAGATGGCCACACAGATCACACTCGGGCAACTGCTCGCAAACCGACTCGCCGAACTGAAACAGGCAAACGAACTCCGCCCCGAACAGGTGTCGATGGCCAAACGCAACAACGTCCGGATGGCCCGCAACCAGGCCCGCATCGCCCGCGAGATGCTCGGCAGCAACGGCATCACCCTCGAGCACTCCCCGATGCGTCACATGGCAAACATGGAAACCGTCTACACCTACGAGGGAACCCACGACATCCACTCGCTGATCCTCGGCAACGACCTAACCGGTATCGCCGCGTTCAAGTAAACTACCCTACCGTGCTTCGCCCGGGGGCAATGGCTCCACTCACTCGTCGAGGGTATCGATTTCGCGTAGACCCTCGTTTATGCCTCGGATGAGCTCAGAGGATCGTACTCTCTACTCACGTTCAGCGTCCCACGGCCTGTTCACGGGCGCCACACGCCCGTCCGCATGGTCCGAGGGATCTCCGATCCCTCGCTATTCAAGCGTACGCCTCCGTCGTCTGCGTGGCTGACAGTCGAGAGCCCAGGTTCGGTGTCACCCGCACGGGTCGAGTAACCGGGATCGCTCCGTACACACAGATCTCGGCTGATGTCTTTCACGAGTGGCAGCGCTAAACACAGCCTCCGGCCGACCAGAACGTAACACCGTGTTACAGATCAGGGTTCGCCGGGGCCAGAGTCGTAGCCCTCGACGAGCGACTCGACGTACTTCGCCACGACGTCCACCTCGAGGTGAACCGGGTCGCCAACCGACTTCGTCGAGAGGGTAGTCAGGTCGTACGTCTCGGGGATGATAGCCGCCTCGAACTCGTCACCGGCGAGCGCGGCGACGGTGAGACTGATACCGTCGATGGAGATAGACCCCTTCTCGACGACGTACGAGGCGAGACCCGGTGGCAACGAGAACCCGAACCGCCAGTCCTCGTCGATCTGTCGGATGGTGGTAATCTGGGCCGTGCCGTCGACGTGTCCCTGCACGAAGTGACCGTCGAGACGGCCGTCCGCTGGCAGCGCTCGCTCGACGTTTACCCGGTCACCCGGGTCGAGTTCCCCCAGGTATGTCCGGTCGACGGTTTCGCTGGCGAGAAACACCTCGAAACTGCCCCCGTCGTAGTCCTCGACGGTCAGACACGCACCGCTGATACTGATGCTCTGTCCCCGTGTGAACCCCTGCATACTCGTGTCGATCCGCAACCGACGGCCGTCCGCGCTCTCCTCGACGGCACGCACCTCACCGGTCTCCTCGACAATACCCGTGAACATATCTCCGATTCGGGCCCGACGAACAAAACGGCTTTTACTCCTTGACTGCGCTCTCGGCTACTCTCCGCTACTCGCCTGCCGCGGTGAGTACAGCCGGTGGTATGGAGACAGTTCGGGTCGGTAGCGCAGGACTGTCTCGACAGTGGCGTCAGGGTTAACACACTCCGGACAGTATCCGGAAACATGAGTACTACCGAGACGCCGACAGGGGGACCAAACATCTCCGTGACGGCAGAGGCGGCCGAGCAGGCGCTCTCCCTGCTCGAGGGCGAGGGACTCGACACCGACGTGGCGGGGCTCCGACTGTACGTCCAGCAGGGCGGCTGTGCGGGTCTCTCCTACGGGATGCGCTTCGACCACGAACCCGAGGAGGACGACACCGTCGCCGAGCACCACAGTCTGCGCGTGTTCGTCGACCCCGCCAGCATGAACTACATCGAGGGCTCGCAGTTGGAGTACGAGGGCGGACTCCAGGGGGAGGGGTTCCACGTCGAGAACCCCAACGTCGTCAGCGAGTGTGGCTGCGGCGAGAGCTTCCGCACCTGAACCGTCCGACTACGCTATCCGGTCCCGTTCTGTTCTGCTTCCTTCGCACTCCCGGTCCATCTGAGCCCGTTTTCTCGGGCGCGTAGCACTCACCCGGAGTACGGGGTGTGTGACACGGTGTACCCGTTTTCATCTTCGTTTATATCCGCTGCCGTGTACAACCGGAGCTGTCGCTCCTGTTTCGTCGTCACGGGGAAGCCGTAGATCTCCGATTCGTAGCCGAACGTGTTCCCATCATCCAACCGTTGTTCGACAAACTCCTCGTGTCGTTCAAGCCGTCTGGAGACGGTGTCCTGCGAGAGCCGCTCGATGTCGGTCGCCCTCTTGGTGAACACCTCCGTGAACTCCGCCTGCAGTTCGTAGCCAACAGAGCTACGTCCCGCGACCATCGCTGCCAGAGATGTCGTCCCGGTACCCCAGAATGGGTCGAGAACTGTGTCGCCGTACACACTGTACATATTGACGAGTCGGTACGGGATCTCGAACGGGTACGCTCCGGAGCGTTCCCGCAACTCGCCACTGTCAAGTGACTGGAGCCGTCCGGTGATACCCGTCCAGACATCCGAGAACCACTCGTTGCGTTCCTCCCAAAAGTACGCAGAGCTGTACCGTCTCTCGGAACCGGGGGTGAACGTTCGGCTCTGTTTCCCGTTGCGGAAGACGAGGAGGTACTCGTGTTCGAGCGTGGCGTACGCGTTCGGCGGGAGCATCCCGGACCCCATGAACTTCGCCGCCGAGTTGGTCGGTTTCCGCCAGAGAATCTCGGGTAACGGCTCGAACCCCATCCCCTCGAAGTAGTCGGTGACACGGGCGTGGTTCGGGTACACTCTGAAACTGTCGTCTACCTTTCTCGTCGCGTCTCCGACGTTTATACAGGCGATCCCTCCGTCGACGAGCACGCGGTCTATCTCCTCCCAGACTGTCTCCAGTTCGGCACACATCCGCTCGAACGCCTCCTGCCCGTTACCGGCGTCGAGGGCAGTTCCTATCTCGGGGTTCAGACTCACAAACAGGTCGTCCCACATCTCTATCATCGGGTACGGGGGTGAGGTGACCACGAGTTCCACCTCGCTCTCTCCAACCTCGGACATCTCCCGGGAATCACCAACGAAGATCCGATGGGACGTCTCCATACAGACGGCATACGAGTGTGTAAGTTTATCAGTTCCCGTTCAGTCCGGACGGTACGTCCTCTCTGGCACGGGGGGATGCTCGGACTCCTCCGGCGGCAGAACTCGACCGGGGCAGCGACACACCCTGTCGATT
>KE356579.1:2238076-2240599 GCA_000416085.1 halophilic archaeon J07HX64
TTCTGTAACGCGTGTTACTGAAATCCGCTTCTGTGGATGGCGGACAGTATGGCCCTTGCGAGCGGTTCACAGCCGGTGAGCGTCCGTTCTGAGATACCGTGACTGTTGCTCTCACAACGGAGTCGAGTGTCATACGAATTCTGGTACGTCTCGCGGGAGTCACCGTGAACTCGGACTGTCGGTGAGTCGTCGCCGAACTCCGCCCCGGTGGGCAGGTCGCCGGACAGGCGGCCGCTGTCGGATGCACTCGGAGAGATACCAGGGAAAACACATATGTTACCCCGGGTCAACACTAACTGTATGCAGTGTCAGGAACTTTGCGACAGACTCGACGAGAAACTCAACACCGCCGCGTACGCCGATGTGGACCCGAGTGCGAACGGTCTGCAGGTCGGGTCGGGTGAGCGCGAGATCGGGCACGTCGCGGTGGCGGTGGACGCTGCCGTCGAGACGGCCGAGCGGGCCGCGGCGGCCGGTGCGGACCTGCTGTTGACCCACCACGGCATCTTCTGGGGGGACGCGGAACGGCTCACCGGCCGCCAGTACGACCGTGTCGCGGCGCTTTTGGAGGGTGAGCTCTCGCTGTACACCGCACACCTGCCACTCGACGGGCACGCGACGCTCGGCAACGCCGCTCACATCGCGAATCTGCTCGACCTGGAGGGGCGGGATGCGTTCGGCGACCACGGGGGCAGATACGTCGGTCAGATGGGGACACTGCCGGACCCGCTCTCGATAGAGACGGTCGTACGGACGGTCCAGCCGCACCTCGACACCGGTGGCCACGAGATACGGGTGCTCGACTTCGGCCCGGACCCGGTGCTCGACGTAGCTATCGTCACCGGTTCGGGTGCCGACTTCGTCGACGAGGCCGTTGCCGCCGGGGCGGATGTTCTGATCACCGGCGAGGGCAAACAACAGGTCTATCACGAGGCCCGCGAACGCGGTCTCCACGTGGTGCTTGCGGGTCACTACGCGACAGAGACGTTCGGTGTCCGGGCGATGGCCGACCTGGCCGACGGCTGGGGGATGGACACCAGCTTTGTCGAGTGTCCCACAGGACTGTGAGTGTGCTCTGGGAGGCGCGTGACCTGGCGCCGGCCGCGCTGGTGCCGGGAGCGTGGCTGGCGATCGGTGCCGTCTACGCCGACGTGCTCGGGACCGACGGTATCTTTGTCGCGCACCTGGTGATGGCGGGGTTCATCGCCTTTTTTACCGTGACGGGCTGGTCTGCGATGTCGACAGGCGCACTGCGCGCCTGGCGACTCGTGCTCGTTGTCGGTCTCGGTGTAACCCTTGCGGGTGTCGCCGGCTTTCTCGAGGCCCCCGGAGAGGCGGTTCTGCTCGGAACCAGCCTCGTCGGCTGGATGCTGCTACCCGCGGCAGGGCTGGTCTACACCGGTCGGGAGATGCCCGGGTCCGGGTTGGTCTACTACGCCGGCGGCGGGCTCTCTGTCCTCGGTGCCGTGGTGTACGTTGCTGCGCTCGGCGCGGACCTCGGCAACGGGGTCGAACTGACCGCGCTCGCGCTCGTCGGCGCCGGACAGACCGCAGGGATGCTCGCCGGAGCCCTCGCCGACCGGTAGCTCCGTCACTCCCGTCGAGGTGTTTGTGTCTCTGTCAACCTGTTCGGCCTTTGGCCGTGCGCTCGACCCGTCTGTCGGGGTGCCGTGCTCGGCACGACCCCGGTAGCATTTAGGGGATGTGGGGGTAAATCGAGGTCATGACAGACCCAGCCGACCTCGCCGGGCGTGTCCACGCCGGCGACCTGCGGCTCCACGAGCTCGACGACCACGCCGACGCCGGGACTGCCGCCGCGGCGCGCCGGGCGTTTCTTGCAACCGAAACCGATGCCGATCTCGACGCGCTCGGCGCGTTCGGGTTCGCGGCCGAGCAGGCCGCCGAATCGAACGCCGAGAACCTCGTCGGAGGGGCACAGCTCCCGATGGGTGTCGCCGGCCCGGTCACCGTCGACGGTGGTGCCGCCACGGGCGAGTACTATCTGCCGCTCGCCACGACCGAGGGCGCGCTCGTTGCCAGTATCAACCGCGGTCTCTCGACAATCGAGCGTGCCGGCGGCGCAACCGCCCGTGTCACCGACTCCGGGATGACCCGCGCCCCGGTGTTCCGGGTCGACGGGGTCGCCGAAGCCGGGCGCGTCACCGAGTGGGTCGCGGACAACACAGACAGGATCCGCGAGACGGCCGAGTCGACCACGAGTCACGGCGAACTGCTCGCGGTCGACCCGTACGTTGTCGGTGACAGCGTTTTCCTGCGGTTCGTCTACGACACGAAGGACGCGATGGGGATGAACATGGCCACAATCGCGACCCGGGCGGCCGCCGACCTCCTCGAAACGGAGACACCGGCGGAGCTGGTCGCGCTGTCGGGCAACCTCTGTTCGGATAAAAAGCCCGCGGCGATAAACGCAGTCGAGGGGCGGGGTCGGACCGTCACCGCCGACGTCGTACTCGACCGGGGGCTGGTGGAGGACCGTCTCGACACGACCCCGGAGGCGATGGC
>KE356579.1:2240649-2243668 GCA_000416085.1 halophilic archaeon J07HX64
GGGCAGCAACGCCGACGCACTCGCGGAGGTTGTCGCGGCCGGCGCGCTCGCGGGTGAACTCTCCCTGGTGGCGGCGTTCTGCTCACGTCACCTCGCCAGTGCACACGAGGAGCTGGGTCGGTGAGATGACCCGCTTTCTCCGCAGCGGTCGGCGACGGGACCTCTGTGTGTTACTCGCCGGGGACGAACTGCAGGCACAGGCGCTGAAGACGCGACTCGAGGACCACTACGAGGAGCGCATCGACCCGGAGTCGTTCTACGGTGCACTCGATGCGCTCGAACGAAACGGCTTCCTCGAAACCCGCGCCGAGGGTATCCACGACGTCTACGCTCTCACAGACGCCGGGCGCGCGCGTCTCGACGAGCACGTCGAGTGGGTACTCGGGGCAGTCGACGAACTCGACTCCGGAGAGCGGTAGGCGGTTTAGAGGGTCCGCCGGATGTACGCGCCGACATCCTCGACCACCTCACGCCGGTAGGTCCAGAACGCCCTCCAGACACCCGGGTCCTGCTCGACGGCCACCAGCACCGCCGAGTCGTAGCGGTCGCGCTTCACGGCAGGTGGGTTGTACAGCACGAACCACGACCGGCGGAAGTCCTCCTTGTAGCCGCCGTGTATCGTGACCCCGAACTCCGGCGACGGCACCCAGTCCGGTTGGCCGTAGATGTGTACGTCGACATCTGTTCCTGCGACGGTATCGTAGGCCTCGCGGGTTCCCTGCTCTTTTTCCAGTCGGGAGAGCCGCTGGAACGAGCTCCGGAGCGTCCCAACCCCGTAGCTGTATGCGAGCTGTTCGATACGCCGGGAGACGAGGATGAGCAGGAGCTTCTCCTTGTTCGACTCCGGGTACCCCCGGAGCGTGAACAGATGATCTGTGAGCCCCTCCATCACCGCCGGAACTGTCGTCTCCTGAAGCCCCCGCGCCCCGGTGCGGAACAGGTCCGAGTTCACCAGCAAGATCGCGTTCTCCAGCGCCTCGAGCGGCGACGTGGCCACCACCTCCTCGTCCTCGACCAACAACACGGTGTCCTCGTCGTACTGGTCGCTGACCCGTTCCTCGACGGTGATACTCTGCTCGGCGAACAGCCTGTCGAGCAGTCGCTGGAGCGGTTCGGGCGCTGTCCGGTTCACGACCACGAGTGACCGGGACCTGCCCGCTGCCCTGTCGAAGAACCTCTCGAGTGACACTGTATCCTCGCATCGCCTATTCGGCCCGGACTTTTCAATCCACTGGCTCTCCGCATCCCGGCCACCATCCGGATCGGTCGCGCTCACCGAACGAGCGGCATCGAGTAGCTCCGCTCGCGCTCGAGAACCGCCTCCCAGGTGGCCTCGCAGGCACAGGAGGCCTGCTCGAACACCGACGGGTCCTGGCGCAGGTCAAAGTCCTTTATTGCTCGCTGGACACGCTCGTCACACTCCCCACAGTTGTGTGGGCCGCGGTCACTGCCGGCCCCGACGGGGTCTGAGACGACGATCACATCCTCGTCGGCGGTCGATTCGAGCACCTCGGCGACGCTCCAGAGCCACGGTGGCCGGTAGCCGCCCGCGTGGTACAGGTCCTCGACCATCGTGTACTGCTGGACGTTCGTCGGGTTCATCGACACCGTGTGAACACCCGTCACGGCCCCACACCGTCGCACCGATTGTTTCATATCGGCGACCGCCTGCCTCTCCGAGAGAAACGGCGGTTTCAACAGCAGATACGCCTTTACCCCGGCACCGGCCCGGCGTGCCTCGGCCGCGGCGTCCTCGAAGTCGGCAAAATCAAAGTACTTGTTTATACAGTCGTGGCGAACACGGTCTGTTGCGGTCTCCAAGCCGACTGCCACGTCGGTCTCGACCCCGCGGTCGGTGAACTCGGCGACCCGGTCGCGGGTGACGAAATCCGGCAACGACTCCACAACAATCCGGTCGCGGTCGGCAAACGCCTCCGCGATTGCCTGCCGGGTCTCTGCCGGAACCTCACGCTCGTCGAGAAACGACCCGGAGGTGTAGATCTTCACCTGCCCCGCCGGCTCCTCGGCGTGTTTGGCCTCGTGGTCGAGACAGTGCTCGACCTGTTGCATCAGGTCCTCGTGGGGAACGGTGCCGCCCTCGACACTCTCGGCGACGTAGCCACACATCGTGCAACCGCCGGCGCGGGCCCACCGGCAGCCACCCGTGTTGAGGATGATCGTCAGCGAGTCGTAGACACCGTCTGGTGTGTTGTCCTCGTCGAGCCAGACCCGCGTCGGTTCCCGCGGGTCGTGACTCTCATTGTTCCGGGCACGGACCTCCCGCATCACCCTGTTGTGGGCGTCCATCCCCCGACCCTCCTCGTACACCTCGGGGCTCGGTTTGCTCATCGGCTGCTGTTCGATTCCCTCGCGTATAGCGCCTTCGGGCTCCGACGACCCCTCTCTGCCCGGGTGACCCACCTCGGGCTCCGCTTTTGTGTGACCTGTTCCGCTCTCGACTGGCCCGGTCTGTGCTATCGGTATCGCTCACCGGTCGAGGGGACGCACCCGGACACCAGTCGGCGGGCGGTGTTCAGATAAGAACCGGCCAAGAGACGGTTTCTGCAGCCGAACTGACCACATCCTGGCGGACTGAAAGGGCGAGCGCTCTCGGTGAACCCCGGCGACACAAGCACTGCAGCGAACGCAGTGAGCGAAGCGCGCAGCGAGCCGCGGGCAGCGAGGGACCCTGTCCCTCGGGCCGTGCGAGTAGCGCGGAGCGACGCTCCGCGGACCATTCGAGCGGCAACACCGCGAGAAGACAGCAGAGCCGCGAGCAGAACCCGAGAGCGTGAGGGCTTTCTATTCCCTCACAACTGCTTATCTGAACACTACCAGTCGGCGGGACACAACCGACAAGTATCCCCCGTTTGAAGCGGATATAATGAGTGATAGTACGTCTACGACACGGGGGACACCGGACAACCGGCAGGCAGTCACCGACGGCGGACGGCTGGTGTTGCGCTACGGCACACCGGCCGAGTCTATCGGTGAGCCCGGCAAGGTGTTCGCGCAGTTC
>KE356579.1:2244214-2247044 GCA_000416085.1 halophilic archaeon J07HX64
TCCGGTCGGCGAGTGAGCCCGTCGAACTCGACGAACTCGCGGCGGCGCTCGCCGGGAGTTCCGGACTCGACGAGCGCGGCGCGATGGTGTTGCTCCTGTTCGAGGGGTTCGAGCTCGACCCGCCCGAGATTGCGACGGAGCTGTCGATGAGCGAGGAGACTGTCGTCACCCGCATCGAGTCCATCTACGATCGCTACGACGAGGACGAGATCGTCGATGTGGTACAGGAACAACACCCCGATGTGGCCGACGCGGTGGTGCGTGCGTTCGTGCTCGCCGAAGGGTTCGGCCGGGACTCCGAGGGGATCGCCGCCGACCTCGGTGTCGACGAGGGTACCGCCGCGGAGAAGCTCGACACTGCCCGCAACGATCACCCCGAACTCGCCGACACGCTCCGGGAGGTCATCTGACCGACTCGACCCGGTGTTGTCTGTGTGTCCCCGGGTGACCGTGTCGGCTATCCCCGGGAAGCGGGCAGACCACACTCGATTCGTCTGGACCGGCCACACACCTCCCCAGCCGACTGCGGTGCTCGTTTCCTCTGGTAACTGCGCTCCTCCTCCCTCGCACGGTGTCGGCCCGCGGCTCTGACGAGCACGCTCGCCGGCGCGCGCCGGCACTGTGAGGTCGGTCGGCCGACACCGTCTCGAATCGGTTGGCCGATACCGTTACCAGTTGGTTAGCCGATACTCTCACGAATCATTTACTCGGCACCCCCTCCGGACCAAGTGAGCCAGGTGTGACAGGTGGACCGGGTGGGCGTCGTGATGTGGAACTCTTTAGCGGCGTCGGGGCGTACTGAGAGATATGACAGCCACACTCGAGCGCAACAGACTCGACGAGGAGGAGAGCCCGTATCTGCGCGACCACGCCGAGAATCCGGTGAACTGGCAGCCCTGGGAGGAGGAGACCCTGGCGGCGGCCCGCGAGCAGGACAAGCCGATCTTTCTGTCGGTGGGCTACGCCGCCTGTCACTGGTGTCACGTGATGGCGGACGAGAGTTTCGACGACGAGGCGGTCGCGGCGGTGCTCAACGAGGAGTTCGTCCCGATAAAGGTCGACCGCGAGGAGCGACCCGACATCGACAGCATCTACCAGACAGTCTGCCAGCGTGTCAGCGGCCGGGGTGGCTGGCCGCTATCGGCGTGGCTCACCCCGGAGGGGGAGCCGTTCCAGGTCGGCACCTACTTTCCGCCGGAGCCACGCCGCGGGATGCCTGGCTTTCTGGACCTGCTGGAGGACATCGCGGCGGCCTGGAACGACCCCGAGGAGCGCGAGAAGATGGAGAGCCGCGCCGCACAGTGGACGGCGATGGTCGAGGGGGAACTCGAGGAGGTGCCCGACAGCGCCGGCAGCCTGGACGAGGCGCTCATCGAGACGGCGGCCGAGGCGGCGGTCCGCTCGGCCGACCGCCAGGAGGGCGGTTGGGGGAGTGGGCCGAAGTTCCCACAGACAGGTCGCCTGCAGTTGCTCGCGCGGGCCCGAAAGGAGACAGGGCGCGACACGTTCGAGGAGGTGCTGGTCGAGACACTCGACGCGATGGCAGACGGCGGTATGTACGACCACGTCGGTGGCGGGTTCCACCGCTACGCGACCGACAGTGACTGGACGGTACCACACTTCGAGAAGATGCTCTACGACAACGCCCAGTTGCCGCGGGCCTATCTCGCAGGCTACCGCGTCACCGGCGACGACCGCTACGCCGAGGTAGTTCGGGAGACACTCGCGTTTGTCGAGCGCGAACTCACCCACCCGGAGGGGGGGTTCTTCAGCACACTCGGTGCACAGAGCGAGTGGGAGGGTGAACAGACCGAGGGGGCGTTCTACGTCTGGACGCCGGAGCAGGTCCACGACGCTCTCGACGACGAGGCCGCGGCAGCGGTGTTCTGTGACCGATACGGCGTCACCGAGACCGGTAACTTCGAGGGACGGACAGTCCTCACACGGTCACGCCCACCAGCGGGGGTGTCGGCAGACCGTGAGGAGTCGCAGGCGGAGGTGACAGAGCTGCTCACGACGGCCCGCGAGGACCTACTCGCGGCACGCGAACAGCGCCCACGGCCCCCGCGAGACGAGAAGGTGCTGGCGGGTTGGAACGGGTTGATGATCTCGGCGTTCGCCGAGGCGGCAGTCGTCCTCGACCGGGAGTACGCCGACCCGGCAGCGACGGCGCTCGAGTTCGTCCGCGACGAACTATGGGACGGCACCACCCTCAGCCGGCGCTACTCGGACGGTGTGGTGAAGATAGATGGCTATCTCGAGGACTACGCGTTTCTGGCCCGTGGCGCGCTGGATCTGTTCGGGGCGACACGCGATCCGGAGCATCTGTTCTTTGCACTCGAGTTGGCCTCGGCGATCGAGCGGGAGTTCTGGGACGAGGACGCGGGGACACTGTACTTTACACCCGCCGACGGGGAGTCGCTGATCGCGCGGCCACAGGAGCTGACAGACCAGTCCACACCCGCGAGTATCGGCGTCGCCGCGGAGGTGCTCGACGCGCTCGACCCGTTCAGACCCGGACGCGAGTTTGCCGAGATAGCAACGCAGGTGGTCGAGACCCACGGGAGCCGTATCGAGTCGAACCCGCTCCAGCACGCGTCGCTGACGCTGGCTGCCGACACCGTCAACCGGGGGGTACTGGAACTGACGATGGTCGCCGACGAACCACCCGAGGACTGGTACGACACGCTGGCCAACCGGCATCTGGACCCGTCCGCGCTGTTCTGGCGACCGGTCACAGAGGAAACCCGGACGGCGTGGCTCGACATCCTCGGGCTCGACGAGGAACCGGCTGTCTGGGCCGACAGAGAGCTGAAAAACGACGAACCGA
>KE356579.1:2247773-2249785 GCA_000416085.1 halophilic archaeon J07HX64
AAGCGAACGCCGACCAGCAAGACGGGGTCGATGCCGGGCAGGAAAGCAACACCGACACGGGCCAGCAGAACGGAACTGATGCGCGCCCGCGAGACGGGACCGGCATCGACCGGCCGGAGGACGGAACAGCACGAGGAAGGACCGAGGTGGAGGCAACAGGGCAGCAGGGTAGCCAGTCGAAAGAGGGTCGACGTGAGGAACAGGTAAAACAGATCAGCACCCGGGACACCGGTCAGGGTGACACGCCGCGCAGTGGCGAGAGCACTCCCCGAAACGGGGCGGCGACCGGGGCGGAGGCTGTCGGCCAGGACGGGGCAGACGATGGCCTCGAACCGTCCGACACCGACACGTTGGACCGGTCTCTCGACTCCCGGCCCGGGGCCAGTCGTTCGGATGTCGCGGCCCCCAGTCCCACTGGCGACACGGGCACAGTAGAGACAGCGGACACCCGGTCCCCGGGGGACAGGGACAGACGGGGGCACGGACACGGAGGATGCCTCGCCGTCCCGAAAGAACGACGCGTTCATTATCGACGAGGATGGCGAGGAGCGCCGTCCGGCGGAGTGGCCCGGAACCGGAGAACGAGGACGGCGACGGCACCGGTGACGTCGAGGACTGGGAGCCGGATGTCGACCCCGACGACTCCAGCCCCGGCACCCGACCGGAGCCAGCCACCAGGTCGACAACCGGGCTCACCGTCCCCGAGGGGGAGTTCTACTGTCCGGAGTGTGAGTTCACCAGACTCGTCGAGTTCGCCTCCTCGCTCCGCGAGGGGGATTTCTGTCCGGAGTGTCACCGCGCCGCGCTCGAACACCGCTCCGAGTGACGCTCCGACTCCGCTCCAGACAACGGGTCGACGGGCGGGCGTAGAGACGACCCCGAGCACAAAACGTAAACCGCCAACTTACAAATCCGTACCCATGCGAGAGTACAAGATGGGACGAGGCGAGTACCTCGACGAGCGTATCGAGAGTATCGAGTTCGACGACGAGGAGTACGAGTACGAGTACATCACCGGTGTCGACATCGACAGCATCGATGGTCTCGAAGACATCGACGATGTCGAGGATGTAGCCGACCTCGTCGCGTTGTGCTTCGGCACAGCAACCGACAGCGAGACACACAGCGGGAGCGAGTTACTCGTCGTCGAGGAGCCCCGGAACCCGGTGTTCGAGCGTGTGACCGCCGGGACAGTCGAGTACAGCAGTAAGAAAAACAGACTCGCGCTCGATATCGAGGAGCGGCCCGCGGAGGAGGTCATCGCGGAGGGGCACTTCGACGCCGCCGAGGAGGCCGTCAGCGCGAAAAACGAGTTCCTGCGGGCTGGTACCGGCCGCGACGCGAAGGCCCGCCGCGAGTCGATGAAACGCGACGTCGAGGACGACGAAACCCCCGACAATGTTGCGTGATCATAGTAAATTACTCTCCTCCCCTCGCTCTACCGGCAGACGTCTCCGGCAGGCCCCAGAACAGTAGCCGCGAGTGTCGACTCTGGTAGCTCAGCGATATCACATGTGCAGAGGGGTGTTCCACGGCGCGAGAAAGGGAATCCAGAGCAGACGATGGTATATACTGCGCCGACACTCGCGGTGAGTGTGGTAAAAAACCCACAGAGACTGTCCCGACCCCGGGCGCGGCGAGTGCCAGCACACCGACGACGACACCGACGACAACACACACCGATGATGACGACGCCTGTTGATGATAACGCCGACCACCACACGGAGCAGTTCGGTCGTCGCGCTCACACGACCTGGAGCTCGTCCCCGAGACGGAGTTCGCCGTCACGTTCCTCTTCCGGCACACGTGTGCCGACGGTCACGCTGAACAGGTTGTCGTCGAAGTCTGTACGATCAACCCACTCGGGGAGCGTCGACCCGCGTCGTTCGACGAACGTCTCACCGAACCCCTCGTCGGCCACCCCGGTGTGTGGGTCCCGGGTCGGCACGACACACCGCGGGACCGGGTGTGTCACCTCGAGTCGCACGTCACCGATCCGGATCGTCCGGCCG
>KE356579.1:2249835-2251030 GCA_000416085.1 halophilic archaeon J07HX64
GTCCACCACCGCGTGCCCACGGAGCGCGACCCTTTCGGGACACGGATGGACAAGTATAGAGAGCAAACCGTGCACCCGGCCAGCGGCGCGCCTGGACAGTCGTGTTCTCGGTCAATAACGCTCTTTGCCAAGCTTCCGTCGACCACGCTCTCAACCGGCCGTCTGTTTTGCGTGTCGTGGTGTCGCTGTCGACAGGGTCGCTGCCGGCTGTCACCTCGGACTGAACTCAGTACACATAAGTAGGCGCGCTGGATGTGTTCTGGATATAAATCGATGGGAGGAACTGTGATAGACGATTCCGGTACTGCATCCGAGTGGGGTATGCATTCGTGGCTCGCACGGGGTGAGATCGACACCGGAGTCACGGGGCGTGAGCTCACGCGGCCAGCATCGGACGGCTCCGGTGGAGGGCGCCGCATGACCACCTGGCACGTTCAGTTTCGTGGACAGCATCGAGACGAGAGACGTGTGGAGGGCGCCGTATGACCACCTGGCACAGGGGTGTGGGCCTCCTTCTGACGCTGGTGGTGACCGCTCTCGCACTGGGCGGGGCCACAGCGCTCCCAATCACCGACACAGACAGCCCCGAGAGCAGAGCGGCAGTCACGCCGGCGACACAGAACGGGACGGTCGACGAGATAGCGGTCGACGCGGCGTTCGTCGGGGCTGTCGCCGACGAGCGGACGGTGACGGTCGAGGCGAGCGGAATCGCCGACAGCGACGGTATCCCGGTCGACGGCAAACGGGTGACGGTCACCGTCGGAGGTGAGCCCGTGACAACGGGGACAGTCGGAAACGGGTCACTCACCGCGGCGTTCGACCCGGCGGTACTCGACATCGCACCGCGGGAGGACGCCGAGGTGGCGCTTCGCGGGTTCGACACGCCCACGACTGTGACAGTTGCGGTGGTTCACGAGGTGCTCGGTCTGGACGCGGGGTACAATCTGCGGTCGATCCCACAGCGTGCGGAGCTCGTTACCGAGGGCGTGGCCGCGCTCAATAGCTGGGACGCACAGGCAGGCACGTACGAGGCGGTCACCGACCCGGGATTCGACACGGGAACGGCGCTCAGCCGGGCGGTGTACGTCGCCGCGGAGAGTAACGGCGCCCGGCTCGGACTCACGTTCGAAACCGACGACCCGCCGACGCCCGGCCAGGTGACGCTCGGCCCGGGCTGGAACTTCCTGGGGTCGAA
>KE356579.1:2251080-2252092 GCA_000416085.1 halophilic archaeon J07HX64
CCGAACCCGTCGGTATCACGCTCGCGCTCACCGACGGAACTGTCGAAACCGGCGAGACAACGGCGGCGATTGTAACAGCAGCGTTCTCGAACGGGAGCGAAATCGAGGTTACCGACACCGCAACAGTGGAGAGTCTCGACCCTGGGACGGCAGCAGTCGACGACGGTGTGATCACCGGTGAGAGCGCCGGGACGGCTACAATCGAGGCGTCGTTCGATGGGGTCTCAGACACTGCCGAGTTGACCGTCGAACCCGTTGCTTCCGAGGCGGTGTTCGAGATCGGACCACTCGATGTGCCGGCAACCGTGGTCCCGGGTGAACCCCTGACCGTGACGGCAACAGTCACGAACGTCGGTGAGGCACCGGGGTCGGTGACTCTCACCTACACACTGGTGGGCGCCACGGAGACCGAGCAGACACTCGACCTCGAACTCGACCCCGGGAGCGAAGAGACCGTCTCGTTCTCCCCTACGGCACCAGGCTCGCCGGGCAACATCAACCACACCCTCGACGCGCCTGGGGACAGCAGTGCCGCCACAACGACTGTCGAACCCGGCGAGGATGGTGGTGATGACGACGGAGGCGGCGATAGTGACAATGGGACTGGCGACGACGGAACAGGAGGCGATGGAACCGGCGATAACGGGACTGGCGACAACGGAACAGGAGGCGATGGAACCGGTGACGATGGGACTGGCGACGACGGAACAGGGGACGATGGGACTGGCGACGACGGAACCGGTGACGATGGGACTGGCGACGATGGAACAGGGGGCGATGGAACCGGCGACGACGGAACAGGGGGTGATGGAACCGGTGACGATGGGACTGGTGACGATGGAACAGGGGGCGATGGAACCGGCGACGACGGAACAGGGGGTGATGGAACCGGTGACGATGGGACTGGCGACGACGGAACAGGAGGTGACGGGACTGGTAATAACGGAACCGGTGATGATGGAACGGGAGACAACGGAGGAGGGGGTGACGGGTTCGGTTCGGGGTTCGGCGT
>KE356579.1:2252142-2257134 GCA_000416085.1 halophilic archaeon J07HX64
CGAGCGGGTTGACGGTCGAGAATCAGGAGATAGAGATTGTCGAGCGAAAGGGGCTTGGACATCCCGATTCCATCTGTGACGGGGTCGCCGAGGCGGTTTCGCGCGAACTCGGTCAGATGTACCTCGACAGACTCGGCAAGCCGCTGCACTACAATACGGACGAGACGCAGCTCGCGGCCGGCCGGGCGGCGCCGGCGTTCGGGGCGGCGAGATGCTCGAACCGATCTACCTGCTGGTGGTGGGCCGGGCCACCAAACGCTACGAAGGTGAGTCACTGCCGGCCGAGACAGTCGCGCTCCGGACCGCCCGGAAGTATCTCGACGAGCAGTTTCCGCATCTCGATGTGGGCTCGGATATCGTCGTCGACGTCCGTCTGGGTGAGGGGAGCGGTGATCTCGTGGATGTCTTTGGTGAGGAGGGCGCCGTTCCGATGGCGAACGACACTAGCTACGGGGTGGGTCACGCGCCGCTGTCGGAAACCGAACGCATCGTCTACGAAACCGAAACCCGACTCAACGAGGGCTACGGGGCGGAGCACCCCGAACTCGGAGAGGATATAAAGGTGATGGGCAAACGTGAGGGGAACCACATCGACGTGACCGTCGCCGCTGCGATGGTGGACCGGTACATCGAGGGGATGGATGCGTACCGTGATGCCGTTGCCGCCGTCGGGGAGTACGTCACCAACCTGGCGCGCGAGCACACCGACCGCGAGGTGACCGTCCACGTCAACACCGCCGACGACTACGAGACGGGTTCGATCTACCTCACGACGACCGGTACGAGCGCCGAACACGGCGACGACGGTTCGGTCGGCCGGGGTAACCGCGCGAACGGGCTCATCACCCCCAACCGGACGATGAGTCTGGAAGCCACGAGCGGTAAGAACCCGATCAACCACATCGGCAAGATTTACAATCTCCTGAGCACCGAGATCGCCGCGTCGGTCGCCAACGAGGTCGACGGTGTCCGTCAGTTACACGTGCGCCTGCTCAGCCAGATCGGACAGCCGATCGACCACCCCCACGTCGCCGATATCTCCGTCGCCACCGATGACGGTGTCGGACTCGCGGATGTCCGTGACGACATCGAAACCCTGGTCGACACCGAACTCGCCGGTGTGACCGACGTCACCCGACAGGTTATTAACGGCGAGCTGTCGACATTCTGATTCTCCGGTCCCAGAACTACCTCATGCCCGTGGTACGCGACGCTCTCGGCAGATAGATAGACAGGTACAGAGAGAGCCGTGCACCTGACCAGCGGCGCGCAACCCAGTTTTCTCGAACGGGGTGTCACAGTTGAGAGCACGACCGCACGTGCAGGCATCACCGCCCTCACCGGTGGAACAGGGTGTCGGTCGGCGACCCGGTCCTGGTCAACCTCGGGGCTCGGTCGGAGAGACGGAACTCTGACAATCGACTCTCGCAGTTTTTATATGATTGGAGAATGCAAGTAAGAGACGACTGAGTATGCATACAAGCCAGCACCAGGGTACCACCGGCGGTACAGAGCAGGTGGCGATCACCGGTGTACAGTTCCAGACGGAACCGACAGCGTGTACCGGTGAAGGAGGGGCACGATGACGGGGTCGGACCCGGACGAGGGTCAAACAACGGGTCGCGTGGTGAACGGACGGCATCTGGCCGGTGGTGCGGTGCTCGCGCTCGTGGTTGCGCTCGTGGGTGTCGCGGCCGTCGGCGCGGTCACCGCACAGAGCGGAGAGCCGACCGAACCGGTCAACATCTACGGGAGCGCAATCGACGAACTCGGAAGCGAAGCAGGGTCCGGGACGACCATCTACGCTATCGTCGACGGCGACGTGGAGGATAGTCTCGCCGCCGGAGCAGACGGGCAGTTCGGTGGCGCGGGCACGTTCGACGACAAGTTGGCGGTCAACGGCAGCACGGAGGTAGTGTTCACGGTTGGGAGTCCAGACGGTACAACGGCGCTCGATACCGTCGACCTCGAGAGTGCCGACCCGGTTGTCGAGGTCAACCTGACGTTCCCCGTTGCCACGTTCACCGAGATCGACGTGAACGGGGACGGCGACGTAGCAACCGATACGACCGGTGATGGATTGTTGAACGATGTCAACGGAGACGGTGAGTTCACAATCTTCGACGTGCAGACGTTCTTCGTGAACTTCGAGACACCCCTCGTGGAGAACAATCCCGAGGCGTTCAACTTCAACGGGGACCCGGACGACGAAGTGACGATCTTCGATGTGCAGGTGCTGTTCGAGACCCTGACGTGACGCCGGGCGGCACGGGTCGCCGAACTCTCCAGGTCGTGCGCGGTGTCGCTGCCAGCAACGGTTTAGACGCACTCGCGCAGAGAGATCCGGAACTGGTCAACATCCACGAGACCGCGGTCGACGAGACAGGCAACGAGGCCCTGTCCGGGACGACGTTCAGCGTCGTGATCGGCAGCGAGATTCAGACACCACTACGGCGGCGGTGACAGTCACCTGCGAGAACGACACCGGGGGCGATGTCACCGACGTGGTCCGACTCGAGAGCCTCGATGCGGACGTTGCGACAGTGTCGGGTGGGACCATCGTCGGTGAGACGGTCGGGCCGCCAGCATTCGGGCCGAGTACACCGTCGAGGGGACGACGGTGGCCGACACACCTGCAGTAACGGTCCAGGCGAAGTCGGTGGCGCCGGTGAGCGTCTCTCTCGCTGGCCGAGACGAGTCCCATGGGTGGGACACCCACCGACGGGACAGTGACCGCAGTCCTCGCCGGCAGGAGCGAGATGGAGGTCACCGGTGCTGCGGTGGTGGCGACAGTCGACGACGGGGGATGACGGGTTCGGTGTGCTGGTGGTCGTAGTCGCGTTGTTGGGGGTACTGTTTGTTCGTCTCCGGCGTGAATGTTCGGTGACAGGACTAGCAGATCAGGCGGTGACCTCGTAGCCGGCGTCCTCGACGGCAGTGCGTATCTGCTCCTCGGAGGCGCTCTCTGTGAGGAGTTCGACAGCGTCGCGCTCGTGATCGGCCTCGACTGCGGTCACACCGTCGAGGGCCGCGAGGACATCCTCGACGGTCTGCTCACAGCCACCACACGCCATACCGGATACCGCGAGTGTTCGGTTGGTCGTACCAGGAGAATGCGAGCAGGGTCGAAAAAATAGTGGCGCTTTGACTATCTGAGACAGTCAGCCAGAGTGTCGGTCGATACTGCTGAAGGATGCGTCGAACGCCGCGAGCGAGGCGACATCGTCGACATCGTCGAGGCGGCCGTCAAGTTTGGACTCGAGTTGGTCGGCCTGGCGGCGGAGTTGGTCGAGTTCCTCGCTTCCGGGCGGGAGTCGGTCCTCAAGCAGTGAGAGCTTCGAGCACACTTCGAGGTACTCCCCCAGCCGGCCGTCGTGCTGTTTGACCTGGAGCTGTTGTTCGATGGCACCCACGAGGTCGTCCTTTTCGACAGGTTTGCACAGGTAGTCGTCAAAGTTCATTTCGACGATATCGCGACCAGGGTCGACTGCCGTGAGCATGATGACCCGGCAGTCGTACTCCTGCTCGCGGAGTTCGGCGAGCACCTCGTCGCCGGACTGGTCGGGCATCCTGCGGTCCAGCAGCACGATGTCGACCGACTCATCGAGCATATCGAGTGCCTCCGAGCCACTGTACGTTGCCCGTGTCTCGTACTCGGTGCCGAGTCGGAGTGCGTACACATCCGCGACTTCCCGCTCGTCGTCGACGATGAGCACCGTCGTGTTTTCTCTCCCCCGGGACACGTCTGGACTGGATAGCCCGACCCTAATAAATCTGTACCCTTTGCGCCGGGTGTCGGGAGGCGCTCGCGTCCCCTGTTATTCTCTCCGGCTCAGATTCGTGAACCGTCTCGGGGTCAAGCACCGAGGCACCCGTCTTGTTTATTCGTAGCGCGGTTGAATACAGACTGAACGACCCGCGGGGGGACTCACTCACCCACAGATGGTGGAGTTGCGTGATATGCCAGCGAGTTTTATCTATCTCGTGTGGCGTGCGTATCGGCAGGACTCTGTACCACGACCCACGGACACCCGGGCAGCTAACGTATCGATAACTGTCGGGCTCACTCCACAGTTGAAACTGTCGTCTGCCGTCGATGTACCGGTGCCTCTCCGAGGATACAGTCCCCGAGAGAAAAGAGGAGATGCTCGACAGCCTGATTGGGACATGGAGTCTCTCGTCTCGGCTCAGTCTGTGGCGTACGACCCCGGGCTAAAAGGGGTGGCCCTCTCCCTGTACCGGTCGACGGTGTCTGTCACCCACTCCCTGACAGCCGACCGTTCGGTCTCGACTGCCGCCTGAACGAGTCCGTCGTCGTCGCGGAGCAGGAACGTGACCGCCCCGTCACTGACTGTCGCCGCCAACGGCACATCATCACTCCGGATCCACAGTTGTGCCGCATCACTGGCGGCGAGTTCAGTCAGCGCGGCCCACGACTCCTCGTCGACTGCCAGTGTCTCGATCGCCTCCTCCGCAAACACCCCCTCGAAGCTCTGTCTGCCGGCTGTGACCTGATCAGCTATAACAGCCAGACTCCGGTTGTTGAGCGTGTGTGAGACCGCTCTGAGCGTCTCGGCACCCCGCATCCGTTCGAGGACACGCTGCAGTGGGGCGGTCGGCTTGGTCTGGGTCGGCACTGTGATCGTTGCATCGGCGAACTGTGTGAGTTCGAACCCTGGCACGGCGGTCGGCAGATACGGCACGATATCACGGAGTTTGTGTTCGGTTTCGACTGTGTCGAGCAGGTCGGCCAACCCCTCGGCGAGTAACTGCCCAGTTGTGGTTGCAACGTACCCCTCGGCCTCCCGGCGGACCCACGACCGGGCCTCGAAATCGTCGAGAATCCGCCCGAGTGTCGCCTGCGATGCATCTGTCGCCTCACCCAGTTCACCACGGGTCCAGGAGTCCGTTGCGAGCAGCTGTAACACCGCCACTCTGTTCTCTGACCGGGCGAGAAACTCGAGTTCCGACAGCGCACTCTCCATACTGTTA
>KE356579.1:2257184-2259270 GCA_000416085.1 halophilic archaeon J07HX64
GGTCGAGCGCGTCGACCGGACCGGTGTGGAACTAACCCCGGGGTCGAGTGCGACGGTCACGACGGCTTACGAGGTGGAGAACACGACGGCGTTCGACATCATGCTGGCGACCGACGACGACGAGACAACAAAGACAGTCTCCTGGGACAGCGCCCGCTTCAGCGTGTCCGGACTGGAGGCCCCCGGGCAGGTCGGTGTGAACGAGACAGTGACAGTCAACGCGACTGTCGAGAACACCGGGTCTGGGGCAGGTACGCGGAATGTGCGGTTCGCGCTCGACCGGTTCGACAACTTCGACGACACCGGGCGTGACATCCGGGCATACGAACGCAACGTCACGTTCGACCCCGACGTGGCGGCGCTCACCCGCGCCGGACTCGCCGGGTTCCCCGATAGCCCAACCCTTGTAGTGAACAACGGTGACGCTGACGAAAGCGAGGTGCGTCCCGTTGCGACAGCGACAGAGGCGGCGCTGACACCGGTCGTGGCGGGGCAACTCGCCTTTGACCCTGCCGAAACCGGTGAAACCACCCTCGGAATCGACGCCGAGGTGTCGCAGGTCCCGGAACCGGGCGGTGCGGCGCGCGACCCGGTTTTCTCGAACGGGGGTGTCACAGTTGAGAGCACGGCGGTGCAGATGGGTGCTGCGGTCTCAGTCGGCAGCGGAGTATCGGCTGGACGATACAATCCCGGTTGATTTCGGGGCTCCACCGGGTAGACCAGAGCCCGACAGTCGGCCCTCGCAGTTTTTATATGAGTGGGGAATGCATGTACGAAACGACTGAGCATGCACACAGGCCAGCACCAGGGTACCACCGGCGGTACAGAGCAGGTGGCGATCACCGGTGTACAGTTCCAGACGGAGCCGACAGCGTGTACCCGCGGAGGAGGGGCACGATGACAGAGTCGGATCCGGACGCGAGTCGAATAATGGATCGAGTGGTGAACGGACGGCATCTGGCCGGTGTTGCGGTGCTCGCGCTCGTGGTTGCGCTCATGGGTGTCGCGGCCGTCGGCGCGGTCACCGCACAGGAGGGGGAACCGGCCGAACCGGTCAATATCTACGGGAGCGCAGCCGACGAACTCGGAAACAGTGTGAACAACGGGACGACCATCTACGCCGTCGTCGACGGCGAGGAGGAGGACAACCTCACCGCCGGACCAGACGGGCAGTTTGGTGGCGCGGGCGCGTTCGATGATAAGTTGGCGGTCAACGGCAGTACGGAGGTAGTGTTCACGGTCGAGAGCCCAAACGGCACGGAGGCGCTCAATACCACCGAGCTCGGGAGTGCCGACCCGGTTGTCGAGGTTAACCTGACGTTCCCCGTCGCCACGTTCGCCGAGATCGACGCGACCGGGGACGGCGAGTTCGCGACCGACACGACCGGTAACGGGTTGCTGAACGATGTCAACGGGGACGGTGAGTTCACCATCTTCGACGTGCAGGCGTTCTTCCTCAACTTCGAGACACCCGCCGTGCAGAACAACCCCGAGGCGTTCAATTTCGACGGAGACGAGAACGACCAGGTGACGATCTTCGACGTGCAGGAGCTGTTCCTGAGACTGACCCTGACGTGACGTGCTGGCTGGATACGACTCGTGGGGCGGCACGGGCCGCCCGGTTCTCCGGGTCGTGCGCGGTGCTGTTCGCGCTGCTGGTCGTGGTGTCGCTATCGGCGACAGCCCCGGGTGTGTTCGCACAGGATGATCCGGGGCAACCGGTCAATATCTACGGGACCGCGGTCGACGAGGCGGGCAACGAGGTTCCGCCCGGGACGACAATCAACGCCGTGGTCGACGGCGAGATACAGGACTCGCTCACCATCGAGGAGGCGGGGGCGTTCGGAGGCCCGGGAACGTTCGACGAGACGCTCGCCGTCAACACCGGCGCCGGGGCCGAGGTGGTGTTCACCGTCGACGGTGTCGACGGGCCGACGGCGTTCGAGACGCTCCCACTCGAGGATGGTGACGACGTTGTCGAACTGAATCTCACGTTCCCCGGGGAGACGTTCGCCGGGTCGCCCGACCCGGCCGACCCGACGGGGCTGTCACTCTCGCTGGCCGAGACGACCCTCGATACAGGCAC
>KE356579.1:2259320-2261068 GCA_000416085.1 halophilic archaeon J07HX64
CTGATCAGCTATAACAGCCAGACTCCGGTTGTTGAGCGTGTGTGAGACCGCTCTGAGCGTCTCGGCACCCCGCATCCGTTCGAGGACACGCTGCAGCGGGGCGGTCGGCTTGGTCTGGGTCGGCACCGTGATCGTTGCATCGGCGAACTGTGTGAGTTCGAACCCTGGCACGGCGGTCGGCAGATACGGCACGATATCACGGAGTTTGTGTTCGGTTTCGACTGTGTCGAGCAGGTCGGCCAACCCCTCGGCGAGTAACTGTCCAGTTGTGGTTGCAACGTACCCCTCGGCCTCCCGGCGGACCCACGACCGGGCCTCGAAATCGTCGAGAATCCGCCCGAGTGTCGCCTGCGATGCATCTGTCGCCTCACCCAGTTCACCACGGGTCCAGGAGTCCGTTGCGAGCAACTGTAACACCGCCACTCTGTTCTCTGACCGGGCGAGAAACTCGAGCTCCGACAGCGCACTCTCCATACTGTTACAACGACTGCGCGCGGTATACCCTCTTCGTACCGTGCAAGGATTTCATACACTACAGGTCACACACCGGGCGCCGGTGCTGGCCATCGTGAAATTTTTTATAAACTTCCTTATCCGTATTCGGCCCCTTTATTATAGTATGATACTCCAATCGCGCAGAACCACGAGTGACCACCAATATCGCCGGAGGGGCCGATAGCGTGGGTGTAAAACGGACGCTCGCGCTGTTCGTGACCGCTGCCGTGCTGTTCGGTGGCACCTTTGTCGCAACAAAGGCCGGACTCGCGTATCTGCCCCCGCTGCTGTTTGTCGCGTTCCGGTTCGATATCGGCGCGGCCGTGCTCGTGTCGTACGCCGCCGTGTCGATGTCCCGCAGCGACCTGAGACCCCGCACAGCCGGTGATCTGCTCGGAATCGTCGCCACGGGTGTGCTCGTAATCGGGTTCACGAACGTGTTCCTGTTCGTCGGTCAGCAGTACGCCACGAGCGGTGTGGCCGCGATCGTGTTCAGTCTGAACCCGATCCTGACACCGGTGTTCGCTGCTGTGCTCCTGACAGACGAGCGGCTCTCGGTCCGGGCCGGGGTCGGCATGGCGCTCGGTCTCGCCGGTGTGGTTCTCGTCGCGAACCCGGCCGCCGGCGGGACGATCAGCGGTACCGGCATCGCCATCCTCTCGGCCGGGGCAGTCACGAGCGCGCTCGGCGCCGTTGTGATTAGGCGGGTCGACACGACGCTCTCGAGCACGGCCCGAGTGGTCTGGGGTGTCCCACTCGCTGCCGTTCTCTCACACCTGCTGAGTCTGGGGGCGGGCCAGTCGGTCGCGGGTCTCTCTGTCACGCCGACAGCAGTTGTCGCACTCCTCTACGTCGGTGTGTTCTCGGGTGCGATCGCCTATCTCGCGTACTTCGCACTGATTGACACAACCGGCGCGACCCGTGCGAATCTGGTGTTCTACCTCATCCCGGTCGTGTCGGCACTCGGCGGGTGGCTGTTGCTCGGGGAGGCGCTCTCGGCGCTGACGCTTGTCGGGTTCGTTGTTGTTCTGAGTGGTTTCCTCCTCATCGGTAGCGAGACCATCGTCGCGACGGTCCGCGAGCAGATTCACAACAGGCAGCAAGACTCCGACGAACCGACCCTCCCGGCGCCGTCCGACCGCTCACGGGACCCCGGTGACTGATACTATCGGACAGACGTCCGTGACTGGCGACGAGACCTGGACAGGACAGTCTGTGACAGATGGCCGCTCTGCGAGTACCGGTCGCGACAT
>KE356579.1:2261118-2262640 GCA_000416085.1 halophilic archaeon J07HX64
GGGTCGTGAGTGAACTCGGGGACAGCGCCCCGCTCCGAGGGGCTCACACCAGTTTGACCCGGAGGTCGGGTCAGTCGACCTGTTCGAGTTCTGTCTGCGTCTCCTCGCTGTCGACGTTTCCCGTGTTGCGCGTCTCGGCCGGTTCGAACAGGAGGATCTCGGCTTCGCTGTCGGCAACCGGGCGATGTTCGACACCCTCGGGGACGATCACGAGCTCCCCCTCCCGGAGCACGATATCCGACTCCTCGCGAAGTTCGATCTCGAGTTCACCCGAGACGACCAGAAAGAGTTCGTCGGCGCTCTCGTGATGATGCCACACGAACTCACCCTCGACTTTGGCCAGTTTGACTGTCTGTCCGTTCAGTTCACCCGCGAGCCGCGGGGACCACTGTTCGTCGAACGACGCGAACGCGTCCGCGAGACTCACCTTCTCCATATCTCCCTCTCATCTCGATTGTACATAGCCCTTTCCTCATCGTAGCCGAGGGTGGTCACCCGCGGAGAACAGGTATACGCGATTTTTGACACTCTGGGTCACACAGTGGTTTACCGACGACGAGAACTGGGAGACGACAAGCCAGGGGTGGGATTTGAACCCACGAACTCCCGATTACAAGTCGGGTGCTTGTAACCACCCAAGCTCCCCTGGCACAGATTGTCGTTTGCAGGCGTCCTTTGAGTGTGTGTCGTTTCGATGTTGCCGGTTAGTCGGCCGACTTCCCGCGTAGTCGCACCGTGGTGTCTCACAGACAGAGACGTGTCCTGGCAGTTTTAACCGATAGCTCACGTAGGGAGCCCGGATGAGAAACGGGAGACTGTATCTCGGACTGTGGCTCCGGATGGCAGTCGCGCTGGCGCTTGCGGTCAGCGGTCTGCTGGTGTTGCTCGCAGCCGAGTTCGCGCTCGCGGGTGTCGTCTTCTTTTTTCTGCTGGCTGCTGGGCAGGTATTTGCGGGCCTGCTACTTGTTTTATTCACTTTTTTTGGCTTGCTCGTCGGTCTGTACTGGCTCGTCAGTCTCTGGCGCGGCTGGGCGGAGCTGTCGGACTTGCTCGGTCGCACAGAGACCGGAGAGACAGGCGACTCCTCGCAGGTGCCGCAGAACACAGACCCTCGGCCGGGAGTTGGTGGGTCGGGTGACCCCTGGCAGTCGCTGCGGAACCCGCCGACAGTCTGGGAGGTCGGCCGTCCGCTCGGGCTGTTCGTGTGTATCGGGGTCGGCCTGATTCTCGGTCATACACTGGCGTTCCAGGTGTTCGATGCCGACTCGCTCACGGTCGGCCTGGTCGGTGGCACACTGGGTGTCGTCGGGCTCACCGGGTGGGTCGTCTACAGCGAACTCCGGTCGAGTAGCAGTGTTCGGGCCGACCTCGAGGCGGAGTACGACATCGTCTCGGACCCGGGGCGGGAGCACGAGGTGCAACGCCGGGTCCGTCGCCTCGCCGAACAGGCAGGCAGCCCGGTTCCAGACATCGAGATCGGCGCGTCACATTTCCCGCGGGCCGCGAGTGTCGGCTACCGGCC
>KE356579.1:2262690-2264073 GCA_000416085.1 halophilic archaeon J07HX64
ACCAGACCACTGTTTGATAATCGCCGACGACACGGCCGGTGGCGTGCGAACCGGTCACCACCGCATCGGGATCGTTCTCGCCGACGAGTCCACCGACAAATATGGAACCGGTAACACGCCCGGTCGCGTACGACCGTCGCACATACGCTCTCTCCACGGAGCCCTGTGACTGAGCCCAATCAGCCCCCCAACCTCGAACGAGCCGTTGACCCGGCCGGTCGCATACGACCCGGTCACTGTTCCACCGGCGTTCTTACCGGCGAGCCCTCCGGTACTTGTCTGCCCGTCTACCCGCCCCGTTGCGTGTGAGTCACGAACCGTTCCGTTCTGGACGTATCCGACGAGCCCGCCAGCAAACTCGTCGGTAGTACTGACAGTACCGGTCGCGTACGACTCGGCAACTGTTCCCCCCCCTGTTCCACCCGACAAGCCCACCCACACTTTCAATCCCGTCGACGTCCCCGGTCGCGTAGGATTCGGTCACTGTTCCGTTGACATCGACGCTGCCGATGAGTCCGCCCACTCGTTTGTCTCCGTTGACCCGCCCTGTCGCGTACGACCCCTTTATAACTGATCCGTCGCCGATGAGACCGGTGAGACCGCCGACAGCGGTCGACCCGGTGACACGCCCGGTCGCGTGTGAGTCGATTATCTCACCCGAGAAACTGTCGCCGGCGAGCCCCCCGTTGCCGTGCACGCGCACGTGTGCCTCCGAATGCCGTATGACTCCTGTGAGCGTGTTCGACCCGACAAGACCACCGCTGCCGGGCCCGCTGACACGTCCAGTCGCCGACGTGTTCTCGATGAGCCCGGTGTTCGAACCGACGATACTCCCTGCTCCCGGTTCCTCCGCGCTGAACTGACCACTTACTGATGCGTTTCTGATCTCCCCGCGATTTCTGTAGGCAATCCCGCCCACTTCCTCCAACCCGGTGACACTGGCGTCGGTGAGGGTCAGGTCCGTCAGAACGCCGGTGTCCGAGATGTCCACGAACATTCCGATGTACCGGGCCGCCGAGCGGTTGATCGTCAGGCCGATTATCTCGTATCCGTTGCCGTGAAACTCACCGGCAAAGTCGTCGAGTCCTATATCGGGCGGTTCGATTGGTGTGAATCCGCCACCGTCGTTCCACCTGTCGGTTCCGGTGGTGTCGATGTCTGCGGCCTGCTCGTAGACGGCAGTCCTGTTGTTGACCGCGAGACACTGCAACTGGTCGACGGTTCTCACCTCGTGGGGGTCGGACGCGGTGCCGTCGCCCCTGTATGTGACATTACCACAGTCCGGAGCGGTGATATCGCCGCGCGACAGGAGTGTGAACGTACCGCTGGCGGAGTCGTTGGCAGACGACACCTCGTACGTGTAGGTGCCCGGGTCCAGCGGAC
>KE356579.1:2264123-2288282 GCA_000416085.1 halophilic archaeon J07HX64
CCTCCCCCAATCGAAGATCAGCGGACTACTCAAACTCGTGCTCAGATTCGACGCGGGTGCATTAGCACTCTTTCCGGTGTTCATCGCCGCGATACCGGTGTACATCACGAACAGACTCGCCACTCCGATGGTTGCCCGGCACAGGGAGTACGTCGCCGACCGCGCGGCCGGCGAACTGGTCGGGTCCCACGCGGCGATGGCAGGTGCACTCATTACGCTGGACCGGGAGTACTCGACACAGTACACACAGGATCTCCGGGTAGGCTGGTCGACGAGAGCGTTCGGCATCGTGCCGCCGCCGTGGGAGGAGCGGAAGGTGCTCGACGGGGCGATCCGGTTTTTTTATCGCCGCATACTCGGGACCCACCCGCCGACCGAGTCGCGTATCGAGCGTCTCCGCTCACGTGACGGGTGAGTCGACACGACCCGTGAGTTGACCTGAGCGTGAGCGAAACATTCAGGAGACCTGCCTCCAATTCAGAGTCATGTCGGTCACGCTCGAGGACCCGATCGAGATCGGCGGACTCGAACTCGACAATCGGCTCTACCGCGCACCGCTGCTGGAACACGCCGGAAACGGTGAGGACGCAGTCGAGATCATGGTAAACGAACTGGAGCCGTCGGCGGAGGGTGGTGTCGGGTTGATAATGCAGGGTGCGATGCCGGTTCGCAGCGGTGAGGGGTGTGCAGCACCCCGGATGACGTTCGCCGACGACCCGGAGTTCGTTCACGGACTGTCACCGGTTCCGGAGGCTGTCCACCGTCACGGCGGCCACATCTTCGCGCAACTGGGCCACGGTGGTATAAGAAGTCTGGAAACCTGGCACGGCGGCTACAGGCAACGCTGTCGGACAACCGACAGCAGGCAGTCTCCGAGTTGCCCTGGATCTGGTCGCTGGCGGACAGACTCGGCTGATGGAGTTCGACTGAACGTGCTCTCGACCGAGGAGGTGTACGAACTCGCCGACGATATCGGACAGTCTGCGAGGTACGCTATCGAGGCAGGCTACGACGGTATCCACATCGCCGGCGCGACGATGAGCATCTTCCAGCAGTTCGCCTCACCGTTCTACAACAACCGCGACGACGAGTTCGGTGGCTCCCTCTCCGGACGCACCCGCTTTTTCGAGGTGGTCCACGACGCGATCAGAGCGGAGATCGGTGACCGTCCGCTGACGACGAAGGTACCGGCGGAGACCGAGGCGCCGTGGTGGATACGCTCACATCTCAGCCTGGCCGACGGCATCGAGATCTGCCGGATGCTCGAGGAGTTCGGCTACGACGCGGTGGTCCCGGTCACCGAGACCCCGTTCTGGGACCAGAGCATCATCAAAGGCGAGTTCCCCGAGCGTGCCTGGGAGGACGAGCAGTTCGAGGACGGGTACGCCGAGGCGTTCGGGGGCGAGTTGCGCTACCGGGTGGTCAAGGCGGCAGCAAAGTTCAGCGCCACAGGCAACGAGTTCGAACCCGGGTGGAACGAGGAGTTCTGCCGGCGTGTGCGTGCCCACGTCGATATCCCCGTTCTGCAGGTGGGTGGGATCCGCGATCGCGAGCAGATCGACCGACTGCTCGGGAGCGGAGCCTGTGACATGGTCGGCATGGGGCGACCGTTCTACGCCGAACCGCGACTCGCCGCCCGCATCCTCGAGGACGACACCAGCGAGGTGCTCTGTGAGAACTGCAACAACTGCATCCCACCGCAGGTCACCGGTGCGACCGGTATCTGCCGCACACCCGAGGTGTTACGACAGCGCGGCGAACAAAAGAAAGCCGGTGCCTACGAGCGCGACAACGACCCCTGAGTCGGGTTGCCAGCGGCCGCGTCTCGTCCGGGACAGGCTCCGTCAGAGATCATCGAGCGTGGTGTTTGCACCGGTGCGGACATCGCGCACGAGGGTGCCCTCTATGTCGAGTCCGAGTGTACGGACAGCGGCGTTGCCCACGCGCTCTGCGACCCGGTCAGGTGCGTAGATGCCCAGTCGCCACTGGTCGCGCTGTGCCCGCCGGAGTGCGCTCACGAGCGTCGACTGCTCGCCGAGCGCGCGCACCTCACCGTTGACCAGCACCCGGGAGGTGGACTCGGTCATCTCGGGTTCGGGTGGCACGTCGAGCAACACGACATCCGGGTCGACATCGGCCTCGTCGGCGACTGCGCTCTCCATCTCGCGGCAGTCCCCGTGGTCGGCATCGAGTATCTCCCCGGGCACCGCATCGAGTTCCGCCCAGACCGCCCGCTTCAGTAGGTCCCGCTCGTCGAGTCGTCGGGCGATACCCTCGGTCAGCACACAGTTCCGCAGCGTCTGGTGGAAGGCGTAGTCGTCCATCCGCCGGACGGTCTCCGGGTCAGCTTTGCCGGCTTTTATAACTCGCTCGGCCCCACGGCGGAGCATCGCCTTCGAGATGCGGGCGACGTGGTGCTGGTAGACAGTCGGGTTCATCAGCGCCCGTGCGAGCAGAAGACTCTCCGCGGACTGGACGTTCCCCTCGTCGAGTACGAGTTCGCCATCGACGAAACGGAGCTCTCGCACCAGGCGCCCGTAGTCGATGGTTCCGTAGGGGACACCGGTGTGGTGGGCATCCCGCACCAGGTAGTCCATCCGGTCGACATCGAGTTCACCGGAGACCAGTTGACCGAACTCACCCTCGCCTGCTATCAGCGCGGCGATACGGTCGGGTTCGAGATGGTGTTCTTCGAGCACCTGCGCAACTGCCCTTCCGCTCACAAGATCGGTAACCTCGTCGTGGTACTTCCCGGTGTAGCGGTGCAGCACCTCCTCGATGTTGTGACTGTACGGTGCGTGACCGACATCGTGCAGGAGTGCGGCGGCCCGCACACGCTCTGCCTGTGTCCCGGTGATAGAGAGGTGCGAGAGCGCCCGGTCAGCGAGGTGGTAGACACCGAGACTGTGTTCGAAGCGGGTGTGATTCGCCGACGGATACACCAGTCCGACAGTCCCCAGTTGACTTATCCGCCGGAGTCGCTGAACCGGCGGCGTGTCGAGCAGGTCCTCCGCGACCCCGGTGACCTCGATGTGGTCGTGTACACTGTCCTTTATTGTGGCCATCGTATCTCTGTGTAGTGTGTCCGAACAAAAGTTCTCTCGGGACCGGAGACAGCCTCGCGTGTCGACCCGGACTTCGCGGTCCGGTTGGTGTCGCGATACGGGTCACCCGCCCCAGAAGTTGTCGCGGCTGCCCAGACGGGGGTCGTCATCGTCTCGATCGTCGTCGCTCTCCTCTGACCCGGTTTCGGTCTCGGTTTCGGCCTCAGCGTCGTCCTCGTCCGACATCGGGAGCCCCTCCAACTCTTTCCCGCGGGCGTGGTTCGAGTGGACCTTTGTTATCTCGACCCGAGCGCGCGCCGGCGGCAGGAGTCCGTCGACCATGACGATGAAGTTGTCCTCGGTGCGACCGACCCCTGCACCGCTCTCGTGGATGTCCTCGATGGTAATAACGACCTCCTCACCGGGTTTGACCGGCTGAGATTGCAGATCCTCGATGGGTTGGTTGTAGTGGTTGCACCACTCGGCACCCCCCCTGTCACCGTAGTGCTGGCATCCCATTCCCGTTATTCGCTCGGAAAAGCTGGGACACTCGTCCGCGAGTGGACAATCGGCCATAGTCCTCTTATTCCCGGTGAGAATTAAACGCTTACGAACGTGGGTCTGTCCCCGCGTGTGCGTGGAACCGAAAACAGTAATCCAACTCAGAAGGAACAGTGATAGTTTGCTGTACTGAACAGACGGGCGGGGTCGAGACCGACTGTCACAATCAGTGTGGACGAGCGAGGGATCGGATGTGGCGGCAACTGGTCCTCTGGGGTTTGTCGGGATACCCGAATCCACAGCCAGATGAGCACCGGGGGAGCATACCACCGGTGGCGGTCACGGGTTTTGTGACGCGGCCCTCGTCTGTTGCACCGGGAGACGGTCCGGAGTGCTGTCTACCGGCGAGGACGTTGCCGTTTTTGTGACCGGCACCACCAGCGGGTTCGTCCGCTGGAGGTACACCACGGCTCACGGGTTTCGGAGCAACAGCGAGACCCACCGGCGCATCACACGGAGAGTGACTGGTCCCTCTGGTGTAGGCGTCGCTCTCTGGACTCGTTCAGGACGTGACGAGTGTCGTGGTTCGAGAGCTCAAGCGTGTGTTCCTGCTCTGCACCACACCGAGGGCAGGTGTGAGTGTACGCGATGTCTGAACCGTCTGTCTCTGCATCCCACGTTCCGTACCTGTCTTCGAACCCACACTCCTGGCAGACGCGCTCCTCGTGGTTGTAGTACTGTTTGAGTCGTTCGAACGGGGAATGGCCACCATTCGATCTCATACTACCCGGTACGTTTTCGACTCACAAAAATCTTACCTTCTCTATTACTGAATCGCTATTTTGCAATGGTTGAGTGGGTGTATTCACAATTCGTTCGCACACCCGTCGGTATCGAGTGGAGATCCGTTCGCACATCCATCAATATCGAGCGGAGTTTCGTTCGCACGCCCGTCGGTATCGAGCGGAGTGCACAACGTCTTTGTCCGGATAGCCAGTAGGTTGAATCATGAGCTATCGGCCCGACGAGATCGACCGACGGATACTCTACTATCTCGGGGCGAACGCGAGGGACACCTCCGCTCCGATGATCGCCGAGGAGGTGGATGTCACCCCAGCCACGGTACGCAACCGCATCAATCGGCTCGAAGAGAACGAGATAATTCGCGGGTATCACGCCGACATCGACTACGAGAGCTCCAGTGGCAAGGTCACGACACAGTTCACCTGTACCGCTCCGGTCAGCAAACGCTCAGCGCTCGCAAACGAGGCAGTTTCGACCCCCGGTGTGATTCACGTCAGGGAGCTCCTCACCGGACAGGAGAATCTCGTGGTCACCGCCGTCGGTGAGGACACGACCGACGTCAATCGCATCGCACAGCAGCTCTCGGCCGCTGGGGTGACAATCGAGCGCGAGGGCACTGTGCTCGACGAGACGTTCCAGCCGTACAACGGGTTCGCTCCCGAGGACGACCGTGCCTCGTCGGCAGTCACCGACTTTCAGACTGTCGTCGGTGGCGGTGAGGTCGTGGAGTTCACCGTCTCGGAAACCGCAGACATCGCCGGACTGACGCTCAAAGCCGCCAATCAGGACGGTCTGGTGCCTGATACGGTTCTTGTCGTGGGTATCGAGAGAGACGGCACCCACATCACACCCAACGGCGACACGCAGATCAAACCGGGCGACCTCGTCTCGGTGTTCTCGCCGGAGGCGCTGCCGGAGCAGCTCGTCGACGCGTTCAACAGCGAGCCCCGACCCGCGGACGGACAGGTGTGAGTCGCTGCCGGGGCAGACACTGGACCGAAACCGGATGCTCAACCAGGTCGTGGTGCCGACGGCGAGAGAGCCGAGCGCCACAGGCTCTGTGATATCGCTGGTTCAGCCCAGCAGGTCGTCGGCCGATATCACCAGCAACAGCGCCCCTATCCACGCGGATACAGCGCTGGGTGGCAGCACCGTCACACTCGCGGTGACGCTCACCCGGCGGCGCCGTGCGAGCGTAGGTCTGAGGATGTTCCACAGGAGTGTTTTCGCGCTTCCTACCACCGAGCAGCTCTGTGAGCCATTATGACCACCGCGCAGGGTCGTCACTCGGTACAGCAGGGGACCAGAAACCGGTACAGAGAGCAGGAACGCAGGGGGTCAGAGCAGAGTCGGAGGTTCGGACAGACACAGACCGGGTGGAGTCGCCGTCAGTCGCCGTTGAGCGCGTCAGAGGACCCGTCGTCGAGCGCGCGGAGTGCGTCGCGTTCCATCGGGTGTAGTTCGCCGGGCACCACGAGCAGGTGTAGCGGCGGGCCGAACGACTCTGTCGCGAGTGTCCCGAGTCGGTCGGCCCGGACCAGCGGGTCGTCACTGCCAGCCTGGGCGACCACCACGCCCAGACAGTCGAGATGGTCGGCGAGCAAGCCGGCGGCGGTGTCGCCGGTCATCAGGCGGTCGGTGGCGGCGTCGATATCGAGGTAGACCAGCGTGTGCAGACCGCGCTCGCGGTTGTCGCCGATTGTCTCGAGCACACTCCCGGGAACACCCCCGTGTGTGTCGGGAAACGGAAGTGTAGTGGCCTTTCCGAAGCGGTAGTTCTGGAGTCCGGTGAGTGAACTCGCCGCGGTCTGTGCGGTCGTCCCGTGGACGACCTGTGTCTCGATGCCCCGGTCGTCGGCGCGCAGGCGCAGGTCGACGTGTGTCGTCGAGACCATCGGATCGCCGCCGACGAGAAACACTGTCTGCCCGGTCTCGGCGGCCGCGAGTATCGGCTCCGGGTCACGCTCGACACCCGTCCGGTCGCGCAGTTCGATCTCGACACCGTGTGCCCGCTCCAGGTCGGCCAAACTCGCCCCGGCCAGTATACTCGTGTACTGCTCCGCGAACACACGGTCTGCCGCTCGGAGTTCCTCGCGCCCTCGGAGGGTAACCGAGCGCTCGTCGTAGAGACCGAGTCCAACAAAGCCGAGCATACCCACGCTCGCCGCTACGCCCAATTAAACCTCCCGTCCGACGGAGCCAGCACGTTCACCCCCGGTCGACCTCGGCGATGGATGCGGCGGCTCAACCCCCGATAGTGACGGCGTATCCCGGCCGGTCGGTCACCCGGCTCGTCGGCGGACTCACCGACGTCGTCGGGTGAGCAATCGCCGACAGCAGACCCCACAACGGCGACGAACGGGCGACGGGGCGTCGTCGAGGTCCAGCCCCGAGAGTGTCCGCTCAGGTCGGGTCGCCTCCATCTGTTCGGTGCTCTCACAGATGGCTGAGACGACAGTCTCAGCGCACGCGCGACAGGCAGGGCTGGGACTGGTCTTCGGCTTTCTTCGACCTGTGCGGCGGCCTCGTAGCCCTCACTACCGCTGACGGCAGCGACGGACGCCACTACCGGTTGCGTATCTGGACGACGAGCGTTCTGTACCGTCGGACAGACGAGCCTGACCGGCTACGAGGTACTCGGGCGGGAGATTCCGTGACAGATAGCCCCTCTGTGAGTATCGGTCGCGAAAGACTCTGTCCGGCAGTGTGACTCACCCTCGTGGGTCGGCCACGAACAGCGTCCCCGCGGGCATCGTCTTGCGGGTGACCGGCACGGCCGGCGGATCGCCGCCGAGGGTCGTAAAAAACAGACTCGCGTCCACCGACTCCGCCAGTTCGAGCGCCGGTCGGTGCAGCTCCGGCGGGAGGTTCAGCCCGTAAATGGCGCCCGCGTCGGCGTACACCGAGCGCTCAGGGGCGGTGATGTCGTCGATGAGGAACACCACGTCCGGCGGCATCTCCTGTGGGTGGATGTCTGTCGCGGTAACGGCGACACCGGCGCGCGCGAGTCCGGCCGCGACCGACGGCTCCCGACCGACACCCACCTCCACGACCTGGTCGTAGTCGGACAGACAACCGATGAGTGTGTCCCGTGTCGACTCAAGCACGGAGGTTTTTAGTTGGGCGCGCTGCATAAGATTTGACATGCACGTCGATATTGTGCCTGTGGGTGACCTCGATAGGGGCGTGAAGCGGGAGGCATCCACGGCACTTCGGTCCATATACGACTGCGAGGTCAGCGTTCACGACCAGCAAAACATCCCGGACGGTTCGTACGACAGCTCCCGTGAGCAGTACCGTGCCGAGGAGTTTATCGACCTCGCAAAGCGGGTGGGTTCGGGGGGCAAAAACATCGCTATCACCCCGAACGACCTGTTCTACCACCGCCGGAACTACGTCTTCGGGCTCGCGTATCTCGGTGGCTCCGGGAGTGTCATCTCCACGTACCGGCTACACACCTCCTCTGACGGCGGGTTCTCGCAACGCTCCGCCGAGGATATCTTCTCGGACCGCGTCCGAAAGGAGGTTGTTCACGAGGTTGGCCACACTGTCGGACTCGAGCACTGTGACAACAAGTTCTGTGTGATGAACTTCTCTCCGACCGTCCGTGAGGTCGATCAGAAAAACGAGAGCCTCTGTGGCTCCTGCCAGCGCGACGCGCTCTGACCGCGTTTGGTCACGCCTCACACCTCCAAACGTGTTAGGTACAGGTTCTATGATGATAGCGAACATAGCATTAGTTGGTTATGAGCCAGAGCCAATCCACATCACGAACCGAAGAGCTGAGCGATATCTTCGTCTCCGTCACCGGAGACGAGGCGGTGACTGAGGAGCAGGACGACGACGGCAACGACCGCGAACTGCGAGACGAGAACCACATCGACGAGGCTGTCGCCGACGGGTTAGAGGGCGCAATCGAGGGCGCCGAAGCTGACCCCGGTGACCCCGGTGGCTAACTGACCAACTCCCCTATCGGTCGGTAGTATCGCCCTCGTTCTACACACATTTCGTTTCTGGCGTTCTCCCTGCCCACGCGTACCTTCCGGGTTCGAGTTGACTCTGTGTAGACAGGGTGTTACACGCTGTCGGTTGAGTCGTCGACCCAGCAGTCGGATGTCTCTCGGAGCTGTATCGAGGCGCCAGAACTGGGATTTGAACCCAGAATCCCGTGAGGGAACACGCTCTCCAAGCGTGCGCCTTACCATTCGGCCATCCTGGCTCGTACGAATGTAGCAGGAGACCCGGATTAATCCCTTTCGTTCCACCACAGAGAACCGGACACGACACCGCGGAGTCAGACAAACACCACAACGCCAGACACTGTCTCGTGCTGACCCGGGCGAGTCTGTCGGCGACGAACCAGAACTGTATGACCGCCGTCTATCGACCAGCTCACACAGCACAGGGGTCGGCTCTTTTTACCCCGTCGTCGCGATCGCCTCCACCTCGATATCGACGCCCTTTGGCAGTTCAGCCACACCAACCGCACTCCTTGCCGGTGGGTCGCCCTCGAAGAACGTCTCGTAGACGGTGTCCATCGTATCGAACCTCCCGATGTCGGTCATGTAGACGGTTACCTTGAGCACGTCGTCGGTGCTCGCGCCGCTGGCCTCGAGCACCGCCGTCAAGTTCTCAAGCGCCTGCTCGGTCTGAACGTCCATCCCCGCACCGTCCAGCAGGTCATCCTCCGGCGTGAGGGGGATCTGTCCCGCGGTGAACACGAGGTCGTCAGTTGCGACAGCCTGACTGTAGGCCCCGACTGCCGCCGGCGCGTCTTCGGTGCTGACCGTGCGTCTCATGCCTGTACAGGTGTAACGCTCGAATATAAATCCGTGGGGTGAGCCGAACAACGCCACGGGTGATAAGCCGTGGCGACCGCTCGCCGTGTTCGGGGGACCGATTACACTGTGGCGGGTGACTGTCGCCGTCATCTCGCCGACGCCGGACGCTTGCCTTCCGGCTACGACACGTCCTCGTGCCACCCGCGCAGTGCCCGATGTTCGGCCGCAATCTCTGCCACCGCCCGGGAGTCGAGCGAACCTCGCTCTGTGACGACTGTGTCGACGACCTCGGGTGGTGTCAGATCGAATGTCGGGTTGGCGACCGACACCGGTGCCGGACCGTCGTACACCTCGGCGGGGTCGCGCTCCTCCCGGTCGTAGCCGGTTCCGGGAGATATCTTGTCGCTCGCTGTCACCACCACAACATCGATACCTTCGTGAGCAGCAGCGAGTGCAGCACCGCGCGTGCCGGTCTTGTTGAGAACCCGTCCGTCGGCGAGCACCGAGTCGGCCCCGACGAGGAGTGTCTCCACCTCCTGGGTCGCGAGTTCAGCCGCGAACGCCGCGTCGGTCGTCACCGTCACCGCCGGCCCGTTATCCTTCGTCGCGAGTCTGTGTGCGACGCCGGCACCCTCCCCGCCCGGACGCGAAACCGCGACCAGCACCCGCTCGGGGTCGGCCGCCGCGAGCGTCTGTCGGACGGTGCCGGATCGTGAGAGCGTCGCCACACGCGTTCCGAGCAGGTCTGCCGCGGTTGCTGCCGCCTGGTCGTCCACGCGTCGCGCTCGACCGACCGCCTCGTGGGCGACACCCGGGACCGCCGCTGTGGTGTCGGCGACACTCATCACCCGATGGACCCGGTTCAGGACGGCCGTCATCGCCGGCCGGGCGGCGAGTAACTCGCGCGCGACAGTCGCAACCGGCCCGGTGTCGCCAGGGGCAACGCCTCCCGACCCTGTCCCGTGGATGGTGAGGGCCGCCTCGTCGCGGAGCACCTCGAGTGCCCGGACCGAGATGTGTGTCGAGCCGTGTTCGGTGTCACCCGCAACCGTCTCGACAGTGGGTCGCACCCGGTCGTAGCTCTCCCAGAGGCCAGCGGCAGTCTCGCGCTCCAGTATCGCCGGCGGTGGGACCCACTCGGCACGACCCCCCTCGTCGACTGTGATGTCGCGGCGTTCGCAGTCGAACAGAAACGGGTAGATCTGTTCGGACTCCCCGCCTGCGAACGGATCACCGGCTCTGACGAGTTCGAGGGCGGTCGCCGAGAATCCCGTCCGGGTTAGTGTGCGTCGGGCCGCCTGTTGGGGGTCGGTCCCGGCAGGACCGGACACTGTGTCCCACCCCGCCACACCGCGGACGAGCAGTATCTCGCCCTTGTTGTGCACCACCGGCCGCACTGTCCGGCACATCTACTGTTCGCGCTCGATAACGAACGTTGCGAGTTCGGACAGGTACGCCCTGAACCGGCTGTCGACAACATCGGCCTCGGTGAGCGCCGCCAGCGCGGCCTCCGATTCCGCACGGGCGCGCTCGTTTGCCGCCGCCGGAGAGAGGTCTGTTACCTCGACAATCGAAGGGCGACCGGTGTCGGCGTCGTGTCCGGTGGGCTTTCCGAGTCGCTCGGTGTTGCCGGTCGCGTCGAGCACATCGTCGCGAATCTGGAAGGCCACCCCGACCCGTTCGGCGTACTGTCCGACCGCGTCGACGGCCGTCTCGTCTGCCGCCGCCGCGATTGCGCCGAGCTCTGCGGCCGCTCGGAACAGCGCGCCCGTCTTGCGCTGCGCGAGGTGTATGTACTCCTCCTCCGAAACCGGTCGGGCCATCAGCTCCGTTGCTTCACCCTCACCCAGCTGGACCAGTGCCCCGGAGACAGTCTGTATCGCCCGGTTGTTCTCCCCGAAGGCCGCGAACGCCTCACCGAGCAGACCGTCGGAGGTGACAATCGCCGGACCGTGCCCGAGCGCTGTCCACGCCGATGGACCACCCCGGCGCAGCTCTGACCTGTCGATGATGTCGTCGATGACCAGCGACGCGTTGTGGACCAGTTCGATACCGACCGCAAAGTCCATTGCCGTCTCGATATCCCCGTCCAGCGCGTCACAAACGAGCACAGTCAGCGTCGGTCGGACACGCTTCCCGTCCGAGAGGGTTGCCCCGCGCATCCGCTCGCGCAGTTGCGCGGGCTCTGTCTCGCCCAACACCGCCTCGAGATGCTCCTCGATCCGGTCCCGGTGATGGTCCAGTCTCTCCATTGAACACTTTTTGCGGACTCCGGGCAAAGTAGATAACGGAACCGTCGGCGCCACTGCCCGGGACACGAGACGCCAGAACGTGTCGACGCTGGTCGGCCAGCACAGTCGGGACGAGCCTGGAACGGTGTCTGCACCCGAAAGATCCTGATGATCCCGTCGTCGAGACCGAACACCCCGGTGTTGCTCCTGACAACCGACCGGGACCGGAGCCCTCCGCCGGTCTGAGGCCCCTCGCCCGGGTGACTGCTGTTCGACACTGTCTGCCGGCACCGATTGCTGCCGGGTGTGGCGGCGACAGGCGGGGCGGGTACGAGCGCGCACAGTCGGACCGGAGACCACATGAAACTTAACCACAGCAGATGAGATAAAACGCAGAGGCGTGGCTGCACCGCGACAGACAGAGGACCAGTCGGACCGTCGAGCCAGCACGAGCAGCGGCGGCAGACCCGATTGTCGTGATAGCGCCACCGGATGTGGGGTGAGAGTCTCGTGAGTGTCCTCACTGTGTTGCCGTTCGCACCACGGCTGCTGTTGATACCTCTTATAACCGGGGTGATCGGCTACGCGACAAACTGGATGGCGATCAGGTTCCTGTTCTACCCCATCGAGTTTGTCGGTCTCCGGATACCGGGGCTGAAGACACTCGCCCCGGCGCTCCCGAAGAGACTGCGACAGATACCCGGTGTCATGCGCGGAAAGGTCGGCTGGCAGGGTATCATCCCCTCGCGGTCGGAGAAGATGGGTAACATCGCGGCCGAGAAGGGGGTCGCCAAACTCGCAACCGAGCGGGAGTTCTACGAGGCGTTTGACCCCGAGCGTATCGCCACACAGATTGCCACGAACTCCGAGGGCGAGATCCGTGCGCTCACAGACGACATCCTCCGCGAGGAGTACCCGGAGCTCTGGCAGAACATGCCCGAACAGGCGAAAGAAGTCGTCCACACACGCGTCCGGCAGCGACTCCCGCACATCGCCGAGAACATAACCGACCAGATCGCGGAGAATATCGACGAGGTACTCGACGCGAAGGAGATGATCACAGACCACATCGACCGGAACCCCGACATCGGCAACCGGATCTTCCTCGAGGTTGGTGACCGGGAGCTCAACTTCGTTATCAACTCCGGGTTCTACATCGGGACCCTGCTCGGGAGTTTCAGTATCCCGTTGTTTCTGTACATCAACCAGTGGTGGGTGCTCCCTATCGCGGGTGTAGCCGTTGGGTACATGACAAACTGGATTGCGTTGCGTCTCATCTTCTATCCGCTCGAGGAACACAAGCTCGGGCCGTTCAGACTCCAGGGTGTGTTCACCAGGCGACAGCAGTCTGCGGGCAGAACGTACGCAAAACTCGTCGCGGACGAGGTTGTGACAGTGTCGAATCTCGCGTACAACCTATTGAACGGCAACCAGTCCGACCGTACGCGGCGGATGATACGCGACGCGATCCGCCCCGAGGTCGACCGTGTGGCGGGTGTCGCCGGTCCGGTTGTGCGTATGGCCAGCGGGACAGACCAGTACGAGCGGGTCCAGGAGGCCTTTGCCGAGGAGGGGATAGAACGGACAATCGACCCGCTGTACGACCCCGAGTTCAACGAGGACCGGGGTGAGGCCATCGAGACGCTCATCTACGAGCGACTCTGTGCCCTGCCGCCCGAGGAGTTTATCGGCCTGTTGCGGCCTGCCTTCCAGGAGGACGAGTGGATGCTCGTCGTGCTGGGGGCGGCTCTCGGGTTCGTTGCCGGCTGTCTCCAGTTGCTGGTGGTGACCGGGGTATGAGCGGGGGTGATGGCGGGGATGAACGGGACCGAGCAACGGGTGGTGACCTGCCGCCGAGCGAGATCGACCGGATGTTCGACCTGCTCGAGGCGGCAATCGAGGCGGACGCACTGACCGGTGACCAGGTCGACCGATTGCTCGCTATCCTCCGGGAGGCTGTCGACGGCGCGACCGGTTTGGACCCCGAGATGCTCGCGGAGTTGCTCTCGGTGCTCGAACGGTTTCTGCTCGACCCGGAGGCCCGTGGTGACGTGGATATCGACAGTCTCCTCGGGCTGTTCGAGGAGGCGCCGGGGGTCTCTCCATCAGACCGGGACACACTCACCGGAATGTTCGACGCGGTAGAGCAGGGGCTTCGGGACCCGGCCGGGGTCGAACCGGAGGACGTCGACCAGTTCCAGTCGGACATCCAGCGGCTCGTCAACGATATGGCAGACCCTGCCCGCGGGCCCGGTGGGCTGTTCTCACAGTCGGAGCGAGGTGGTGACACGTCGGGCGGGGTCGACCCGTTCAGACTCGCGCAGTTCGCGGCGGTGGTGACACAGCGGGCCAGCGGCAACTCGGTCGAGTCGGGGATCCGGGTGGGGACACGGCTCGCCTACGCGGCCGCAAACGCCGGGTCACCCGCCGAACTGCTCACGACGACGCGGGCGATCACGCTGGACGAACTCCGGCGCGCCGGCATCGACATCGGCGAGCGCCGGTCAGGGTGGCTCGACACACACCGGGAGGAGGTCGTCGAGGACAGACCAGTTACCCGGGATGCGCTCGCCGAACGGGGTGCACAGCTCATCTCACAGTCGGCCGAGGTCGGGCGCGACGAGTCGGTTCACCCGGCTTTCGGCTCCATCATCCAGCAGCTTTCTACCGACGAGGCCCGTATCCTGCGTGTGCTCGCAGTCGATGGACCCCAGGGTGTGGTCGACATCTACGACCGGCAGTATCTCCCGCCGAAAAAGTGGCGCGTCGCGCGGAACCTGACGATGCTCGGCCGCGATGCGGGCTGTCGGACACAGCGCCGGACACCTGTCTACATTCGGAATCTTCGGCGGCTCGGTATCGTCGAGATCTCCGAGGACCCGATAGACGAACTCAAGCGCTACGAGGTTATCGAGGCACAGTCACACGTCGAGCAGGCACGCACCCGGGCAAAGCGGGCCCGGACCGAGTACAAGCGGCTACAGCTGACAGATCTGGGTGTGGAGTTCTGCGAGCTGTGTTTCCCGTTCGAGGTCACCGTCGACGGCGAGGGGCTCCAGGTGCGCGAGAACGCGGGGGCAGGACGGTGACCGACGGACCAGGGTTCGCGCGGAGCCTCGCGCTCGCAGACCGGTTGCCCGACACACTCCCACCGCTCTCGGTCGACGTCGACGGCACGCTCACCGGTCCCGACCGGGCACTCGACCCGCGTGTGTTACCGGTGTGTGCGTCCTGGCCGGCGCCGCTCGTGGTCGCCACCGGCAAATCGATGCCGTACCCGGTTGGTCTGTGTGAGTTCTTCGGCCGCGACCCGCTCGTTGTCGCGGAGAACGGCGGTGTCGTGGTCGTCGGCCCCACCGAGACAATCCGGTACGAGGGCGACCGCGAGGCGGCACAGGCGGTCATCGACGCCTACGAGCGGCGCGGCCACAGCACCGGCTGGTCGGATATCGACCTGGTCAACCGCTGGCGCGAGACGGAGTTCGCTGTGAGTATCGAGTCGCCGCTCGAACCTCTGGAGACACTCGCCCGAGAACACGGACTCACAGTCGTCGACACCGGCTACGCGTACCACGTGAAATCGCCCGACGTGAGCAAAGCGACCGGGCTCCGGGCGCTCGGGGCGGCGCTCGGACTCGACCCCGGCGAGTTCGTCGCGGTCGGCGACTCCGAGAACGACGCCCCGGCGTTCGAGGCTGTCGACAGCGCCGTTGCCGTCGGGAACGCCGACGACACCGCCAGAGCCGCCGCAGACCACGTGACCGAGCACTCGTACGGCGCCGGGTTCCTCGATGCCATCGAGTGGATCTGTGAGCGGACGGATTGACGCTGTGTATGTGCTTACACTTCGGCACACGACCAGCCTCGCTGTGAGCGGAGTGGTCGCCGCGGCGCGGCGAGTGGGTGTGTGACACACCACGTCGTGAGCGGTCGTGTCGCCTGTTCACCACCGCTGCCTGTACCCTTAACAGGAACTCCCCGACACAGCTGTATAGCCCTCGTGAGTCGAACGGAGCGGTCCGGAACGGCGTCCGGGGAAGGTTTTTCCTCTGTGACCTGCAATCTGAACATATGAGTTCCGACCGGGCTGCCCTCGAACATGCCATCGAGCGGGGCGAACACGAGGGTGGCAGTGTCGAGTTCAAAGAACGTCTCACAAAGAATCTGCACCTCGCCGACGGTCGGTTCGAGAGTCTGGCTGCACAGTTACGCCACCGGGTGCTCTCCGGCGACGGCGAGGCAACATACGTTGTCGGTGTCACAGACGATGGTGGTGTGGCCGGCATCCCGCCCGAGACGTTCTCGGAGTCGATGGACGTGCTCTCCCTGCTCGCCGAGGAGGCAGAGGTCCACATTGCCGATGTCCAGACCTGGAGCACCGACATCGACGCCGGTGAGGAGGGGCTCGTCGGGGTCGCCACCATCCGCGAGGGGACCGCAATCGAGGATGACAAGCACATCGTTGTCGGCACGGCGGGTCACGTCGACCACGGAAAGTCCACACTTGTCGGGTCACTCGTCACCGGGCAGGCAGACGACGGCGAGGGCGGGACGAGGGGCTATCTCGACATCCAGCCCCACGAGATAGAGCGGGGCCTCTCCGCGGACCTCTCGTACGGGGTCTACGGGTTCGACGACGAGGGTGCGGTGCGGATGGACAACCCACATCGAAAGGGGGACCGCGCCCGTATCGTCGAGGAGGCCGAGAGGCTGGTTTCGTTTGTCGACACCGTCGGTCACGAGCCCTGGCTTCGCACCACCATCCGCGGGCTGGTCGGCCAGAAACTCGACTACGGCCTGCTCACGGTGGCTGCCGACGACGGGCCCACGCGAACCTCGCGGGAGCACCTAGGTATCCTGCTGGCCACAGAGCTGCCGACGATGGTCGCCATCACGAAGGCGGATCTCGTCGACGACGACCGACTCAGCGAGGTCGAACGCGAGGTCGAACAGCTCCTCAGGGAGGTCGACAAGACCCCGCTCCGTGTCGCACGCCACGGCGTCGACACCGCTCTCGACGAGATCGGTGAGACGGTGGTACCGGTGGTGACGACGAGCGCGGTCACCGGACAGGGGTTAGGGACACTCGACAGCCTGTTCGAGCGACTTCCGAGAACCGGTCCGGAGGCAAGCCAGGAGCCGTTCCGGATGTACGTCGACCGGACGTACAGTGTCACAGGCGTCGGTGCGGTCGCCTCGGGCACGATCGAGTCCGGCCGGGTCGAGGCCGGTGACGAGCTACAGCTCGGACCGATGCCAGGTGGGGGGTTCCGGGATGTCGAGGTCCGGAGTATCGAGATGCACTACCACCGCGTCGACAGGGCACGCGCCGGTCGTATCGTCGGCATCGCGCTGAAAGGTGTCGAGGAAGCCGAGATCGAGCGCGGCATGGCGCTGGTCCCCCGCGAGGCCGACCCCGACCCTGTCCGGGAGTTCGAGGCCGACGTGGTCGTGTTGAACCACCCGACCCGCATCAACAACGGCTACGAGCCGGTTGTCCACCTCGAGACGGTCAGCGAGGCTGCCGCGTTCTACCCCCACGAGGGCCGGTTGCTCCCCGGTGACTCCGGGGGCGCGCGGGTCCGGTTCAAGTTCCGCCCGTACCTCGTCGAGGAGGGCCAGCGCTTCGTCTTCCGGGAAGGTCGCAGCAAAGGGGTCGGGACCGTCACCAGCGTTTCACCTGACGGGTGAGGGCTGCCGACCACACAGGGGTCAGCCCACCGCGGACACCGGCATCAGGATGACAACCTCGGCACCGAACACGACGAACAGCCACAGTCTCTCCCCTGTGACCGGCGACTCCTCTCCCGTTGATTTGAATCCCGTGTACCGCGCTGTCCGGCACTCACCCGGCCGGCCAGACTGTTACCCACGAGACACAGAACAGCTGGTAGCTCTCTGCCGCTGGGCCGAGCGAACCCGTGTCTGAGTTTCCCCGTTAGGCCGTTGTGTGGCAGTTGTTAGCACGAGCCCATCTATGAACCTAGTAGGTCAGGATGTCCTACGACATTACTATCATTATTGTTCATAACATTTTTTTATCCGGGTCGTGAGAGTCAAACTGCCAACCGACACGCGCAACAGGCGCGGTCAGAGCCAACCCATGACACAGGATCACAACGGTATCGACGAGGTTGCGAGCAGAGTACAGAGCACAGAGCCACACATCCGGGACAAACTGGACAACCCGAAGGCACGGGAGTTACGCGAGAAGCTGAACAGTCAAGAGTTCGTGTTCGCGCCGGGCACGTACCACGCGCTGGATGCGAGGCTGGCGGAGATGACTGGTCACGACGCGGTGTACATGTCGGGCTACTCCACGGTGCTCGGACAGTTCGGGTTCCCGGACCTGGAGATGGTCGACATGCGGGAGATGGTCGAAAACGCGAAACGGCAGGTGGAGGCAACAGACCTGCCGGTCATCGCGGACTGTGACACCGGGTACGGTGGCACTCACAACGTCCGGCGTGCGGTGCGGGAGTACGAGAAGGTCGGCGTTGCCGCGGTTCACATCGAGGACCAGACCACACCGAAGCGGTGTGGACACATCGCCGGCAAGCAGATCATCTCCCGCGAGGACGCCGAGGCACGGTTCCGTGCGGCCGTCGACGCGAAACAGTCCGAGGACACCATCATCATCGCCAGAACCGACGCGTACGGGTCGGCAAACGGTGACTGGGAGGAGCATCTCGAGCGTGGGCGCATCTACGCGGATGCCGGTGTCGACATCGTCTGGCCGGAGATGCCCGACCCCTCCCGTGAGGACGCAATCGCGTACGCCGAGACACTAAAGGAAACACACCCCGATATAAAACTCGCGTTCAACTACTCCTCAAGCTTTGCCTGGAGCGAGGAGGAGGACCCGCTCACGTTCGAGGAGCTGGGTTCGATCGGTTACAACTACATCTTCATCACGCTGTTTGCGCTGCACTCGGGTGCCCACTCGGTCTACGAGGATTTCAAGAGCCTGTCGGAAAACAACGAGCAGGCACAGTTCGACCTCGAGGACCGGTACCTGGACCACCCGACCGAGAGCCACCACGAGCTCTCCTTTGTGCCCCGGTTCCAGGGGATCGAGGCCGAGTACGAACCCGACGCGAAGCGCCGACAGGAGGAGTCAGCCGGATTCAGCGACGAGCAGGAGGAGGCCGTCATCACCAGCGAAACAAACGACGACGACTGAGCGCAGTCGCTCGAACCGCGGCTGTCGCCGCGCGAGGATATCGTGCAATCGCCCACATACTTTACCGTGCTGTTCCAATCGAGCACATGGAGCAGTTACTCGACACGGCACGCGAGGCGATCGGGAACGCACACACCCCCTACTCGGGGTACGGGGTCGGGGCGGCCCTGGAGACCAGCACCGGACCGGTGTACACGGGCTGTAATCTCGAGGTGGCGAACTACTCGAACAGCCTCCACGCCGAGGAGGTGGCGCTCGGGACGGCGGTTGCCGACGGTCACCGGAGTTTCGACCGACTGGCGGTCGTCTCGGGCGAGCGCGACGGGGTAACCCCCTGCGGGATGTGCCGGCAGACACTCGCGGAGTTCTGCTCGCCGGCCTTCGAGGTTGTGTGTCGAGGTTCCGACGGTGTCGAGACGTACCGACTCGACGAGTTGCTCCCCGAACCCATCTCGGCGGCACACCTCGACACGGAGGGCGAGCAATGACCGACGACGAGACGGGCGACCTGCACACGGGAGCGGGTGGTGTTACCGAGCAGGCCGGCAGCGAGGACCCACAGGAGGGCGAACAGTACCACCTCGAGGTCGAACCCGGCGACGTCGCGGATGCGGTGTTGTTGCCGGGCGACCCGGACCGGGTCGAGACAATCGCAGCCGACTGGGAGGACCACACCGTCGTCGCGGACCACCGCGAGTACCGGACAGTAACGGGCACTCACGAGGGGACACCTATCTCGGCCACCTCGACAGGCATCGGGTCGCCGTCGGCGGCGATCGCCGTCGAGGAACTGGCCCGGGTCGGCGCAGAGACGTGTATCCGGGTGGGTTCGTGTGGTGCCATCCAGCCCGAGACAGACGTCGGTGACCTGATAATCACGACCGGTGCGGTCCGGCAGGAGGGGACCAGTAAGGAGTACATCCGCCCGGAGTACCCGGCGGTTGCCGACCACGCGGTCGTGTCGGCGCTCGCGGCTGCCGCCGAACAGCTCGGCTACGACTACCACCTCGGTCTGACCGCGAGCACCGACAGCTTCTATGCCGGGCAGAGCCGCGAGGGGTTCGGCGGGTTCCGCGGGCAGGGGAGTGAGGAACGCATCGAGGCGCTCCAGCGGGCGGGCGTGCTCAACTTCGAGATGGAGGCGAGCATGCTGCTCACCCTCGCTGGCATCTACGGGCTCCGGGCGGGCGCGGTCTGTACGGTCTTTGCCGACCGCACGACCGGCGAGTTCCGCACTGCGGGTGAGGGCCGGGCCTCACGTGTCGCCAGCCGCGCTGTCTCCCTGCTTGCCGGGATGGACGACAGTGTCGACGACGCCGACGCGACTACCTGGCACGCCGGCCTGGAACTGTGACCGTCCTCGTCCGACGGACACACCGCTATCTCTCGGCTCCCTGGCGAACGTCGTACCGGAACCGGCGAGGGTCTGCAGCGTCTGTGACAGGAGTATCCGGCACGGCACAGAACATCTTCGTGTGTGTTACACCACCACGTCGAGCGCTCAAGACTAGCTCAGCGGTCAGAGACAAACAGACCTGCATCTCTGCGGGCATCAGGTGCCGGGGCGGTGACAGCCGACTCGGACGACGACCACCACATCCTCACGAGCCACACCCACCGCACACAGATAGGCGATCGATTGCCAACGTCATACGCCGCCCAGAATCCGAGAACACCCACCTCGAAACACAGGACAGTGATGCCACCATCCGGGGTTGATCTCCCGACGACAGCAAACAGATCGGCAGTTCCTGGACGCCGCCGTCTCGTCACCGACAGTTGAGACTGTTTGTTGTCGTGATACCGGGATTATATCTGTTCGAGGATCACGTCAGCGCCGCATGTTCCGGGCACCGAGATTTGCTCTCGGTCTGTGAGAACACAGATATACGACATAGGAACGCCGGCATCCTGGGGGCCGTGGTCAGTACCGTCGCTCGACGAGGTAGTCGGCCACGTCGAGGAGCAGGCGGCGTGACTCGCTGCTCGGGAGCGGTTCGAGCTCCTTTTTTCCGTGCTCGACGAACTCACGGGCCCGGTCACGGGCGAACTCGAGACTGCCGGCCTCCGCGAGCACCTCGACGGCGTCGTCCACTGTGTCGTCACTCACACTCGCGGCGGTTTCCCCGTCCAGTAGACTGTCGATGTCGACACCCTGCTGGCGGGCGTGCACGCTCACGAGCGTGCGCTTGCCCTCCAGGAGGTCGCTGCCGCGCTGTTTGCCGAGCGTCTCTGTCGGCGTCGTCAGGTCGAGCAGGTCGTCGTGAATCTGGAACGCCCGTCCGATCTCGCGCCCGTAGGACGCGAGTGCGTCGACTGCGTCGTCGTGGCCCAGTAGTATCGCCGGCAGAGCGGCCGACGTCGCAAAGAGCGACGCCGTTTTCCGGTCTATCATGTCGGTGTACTCCTCGACAGTGACGTGGTCGCGGTCCTCGAACCCGATATCGGCTGTCTGTCCCTCGCAGATCTCGGTGCAGGTGCGCGCCAGACGGGTGAGTGCACGCATCGACCGTTCCGGAGGAGCGTTCGTCCTGAGCAGCAGTTCGAACGCTCGGGCGTGGAGCACGTCACCAGCCAGGATCGCCATCGAATCGTCGTACTGCTGGTGAACCGCTGGGGAACCACGGCGTACATCGTCGTTATCCATGAGGTCGTCGTGGACGAGCGTGAACGTCTGGACGAGTTCGACGCTCGCGGCGGCGGTGAGCACGTCGACAGCGCCCCCATCCACCGCCGGGAACTCGTGGTAGTTCGTCGACTCTTGTGGGTCGAGCGCGGCGAGTGTCTCCGCCGACAGCAACACGAGCGCCGGCCGGAGGCGCTTGCCGCCCGCGTCGAGCAGATGTCGAGCCGCGCCGTGCAGACGCTCGGGCTTTGCCACCGGTACCGCCTCCATGAGCGTCCTGTTTATCGGCCCGCGTCGCTGTTCCAGCGCCGTCTCGACCCCCCCGAGTCCAGACATGTTACTCGACCAGTTGGATGAGCTGTCCGTTTCGACTGAGATGCAGGTCCCGGCCGACTGTGTACCCGCTGTTCTCGGCGAGGTTCACGTAGGGAGCCTGTCCGCTGAGGCTCTGGTGGGCGGGGATCACGTGCTGGGGCTGGAGCGCATGGAGCATCTCGTAGTGACCCTCGCGGCTGAGGTGTCCCGAGACGTGGATGTCGTCGTAGATGCGGGCGCCCTGCATTCCCAGCAGGTTCTCGGCCTGGTAGCGCTGCCCCTCGTTCGTCGGCTCCGGGATGACACGCGCCGAGAACAGCACCTTGTCGCCGTCATCGAGTTCGTATGGCGTCTCACCGCGGCCCATCCGGGTGAGCATTGCACGGGGCTCGCCCTGGTGGCCCGTCACGATCGGGAGATAATCCCCCTTTCCGTCCTTCATTATCCGCTTGAACGTTCGGTCGACAGATTTGCGGTGGCCGTACATCCCCAGGTCCTCGGGGAACTCGACGAAATCGAGCCGTTCGGCCGTGCCGGAGTACTTCTCCATTGACCGGCCCAGCAGCACGGGCTGTCGACCGATGTCGTCCGCGAACTCGACAAGCGACTTCACCCGGGCGATGTGCGAGGAGAACGTCGTGGCGACGATACCACCGCTGTAATCCTCCATGCTCTGAATAACGTCCTTCAGGTGCTGTCGCGCGGTCGACTCGCTGGGGGTGCGGCCCTTTTTCGAGGCGTTTGTGCAGTCCTCGATGTAACACAGCACACCTGCCCCCTCCCGGCCGATCTCGCGGAACCGCTCCATGTCGATCGGGTCACCGATAACGGGTGTGTGGTCCATACGCTTGTCCAACCCGTAGACGACCGACCCCTCCGGGGTGTGCAACACGGGGTTGATTGCGTCGATTATCGAGTGGGTGACGTTGACGAACTCCAGTTCGCACTTGTCACCGATGCCCATCGTTCCGCCGGCTTTCATCTTCACGAGATCGTTCTGGACACCGAACTTCTCCTCGCTCTGAATCTGCTGTTTGACCAGTTCGATCGTGTACGGTGTCGCCACGATCGGGGCGTCGTAGCGGTGAGCAAGCTTCGAGATCGCGCCGATGTGGTCCAGGTGGCCGTGTGTCGGGACGATCGCCTTCACGTCGCCCTCGAGTTCGGACATCACCCGGTCGTCCGGGATGGCACCCATGTCGATCAGGTCGAGTGAGTGCATCCGCTCTGTCTCCACGTTGTCGTGTATCAGTACCTTCGAGAGATTGAGGCCCATGTCGAAGATGACGACATCGTCACCCGCACGGACTGCCGTCATCTGTCGACCGACCGCCTCGTAACCGCCGATTGTTGCGATTTCGACTTCCATTGCTATCACGCCGAGGTGACCGCCCTGTGTGTGGCGACCGGCGGCAGGAACCGCGGCTGGTTCCGACGCTACCGACCCCCGTCTGGTGCGCTGGCCGCGAGGCCCGGCGCATCGTCTCCCGGGGGTCTGCCGGTCGCCCACACTGTCCCGGGGCGACCAATCGCTCGGATACCCTGAGATTTGTGTCGACAGGGTAAAAAAACGTCGGTTCTGCCCACCTGACCCGGAGTACCCGTGTACCGCGAGAGCAGTACACCGACAGGAGACAGGCGGCGGTGCCCGTGTCACCGATGTCGACGAGTTCCTCGACCGGCGGGATCTCCGCCTCAGCCTCGGTGAGTGTCTCTATCCGCCGGCCGGCTTTGTCGCCGGCGTAACTCACCAGCGGTGTCGGGCGAACGCGGTACCACTCCGAGGTGGGGACACACGACCTCTCGACTATCGTAGTGTGCAAACAGGGGTAGGATATCCACGTGAACGGGCACACGACGCGCAGTTCCGTTATCGGCCCGAACCGTTTGCGGGCACACTCCGGAGCGACACCGACAGCGGGGTGGTACAAAAGGAACCGGTCTCAGGACAGTGCGTCGGGCAGCAGTTCGGCCTCGGCCGCGAGCAGGAGCGCCTCGATGGTGGCGTCGTTCGCAGGCTCCGCACGAGCCAGGGAGAGCGCCTCCGAGACGGGCACTGCCCGGACCGAGAGAAACTCGTTCGAGTCCAACTCCGGGTCGACAGGTGTGAGCCCCTCCGCGAAGATAATCGACCGGCGGTGACGCAACAGCCCCGTTGTACACCAGAACGACTCGAGTAACGAGACACCGGCGGGTTCGAACCCGGTCTCTTCACGCAGTTCCCGTGCGCCTGCGGTGGTTGCCGACTCGCCGTCCTCGACTATCCCCGCCGGGAGTTCGAGACAGTGCTCCCGTATCGCCGGTCGGTACTGTTCGACCATCACCAGCTGGCTGTCCGCCACCGCCACCACAACCACCGCTGGCGGCAGTTCGGCCCAGTAGTACCGCTTCCGGGTGCCGTCAGGCTGTTCGACCAGGTCGTACCCGCCCGTGTACCACTCGTTGTCGTACTCAACTGTGGACTCAACGACCGGCCAGTCCCAGCGGTCACCGTCACCGGTGCCCGCCCCGGCGTCGTCTGACCGACTCTCGCCCCCGGTGTTAGCCGTTTGATGTCCGTTACCGAGCGGGTTGGTCACCGGACTACCTCGCTGTAGAGGCGGCCAAAGGCCTGCTTGCGGAGCGTCGCAACGGCGGCTCCACGCTCACTCTGAAACGTGGCCGCAACGGCCTC
>KE356579.1:2288589-2298365 GCA_000416085.1 halophilic archaeon J07HX64
CGGTTTCGGACAGCAGGTGCAGTCGGTCACAGCGGAGACCAAACTACACGCGGCCGAACACCGAGTCGGGGAACTCGACCCCGAACCCCCTATCACACCCCGGAGGGCTCTGTGCCGGCGGCTTGCGGACCCAGGCCCGCTCTCCTGAGCTCCTCGGCGCGCTCACGGCCCAGTCCGACCGGGTCGGCGAGCGCCGTCGCCCTGTACGGTTCGAAGGTGTTCATCTGGTGGTAAACGACTGCCGCCACGTGACCCTCCGGAGGGTCCCCGCTCGGCCCTGTCGGCTCTGACGGCTCTCCGCGCTGTGGGTTCCTCACGCGAGTTCTCTTTGTTCTGAAACGGGTCCCCACTCTCTGTGGACCCCTCACCCGACAGGTCGTCGCCGGCAGTGGATTCCTCACACGAGACGGTTCCGTCGGCTCCAGGCTACTCAGACCCGCCGGACAACTCCTCTCGAACCACGGTGTTACGGATAGCTGCCGAACTCTCCGCCAGCGGCGACCCCTCGGGTACCGCGAGGTCGTGCTCGGTACAGACGACCCGGGCCTACGTGCGGACCGACGATGGCTCCGGGAGTTGACCGCCCTCGCGGGTCCGGTCTGTAACCCACACAACCAGTTCCCGCGTCACTCCCTCACCGCCGAGGGCACACAACGCCCCAGCAGTGTCTTGTAGGACGGCCGGTACGGGTCGACGCACTCTGTCTCCGGTGGCGCAATCTCGTGGATGTTGTGGAGCGTCTCTGTTACAGTTATCATATCTCGGGTCAGACGGGCGGTGAACAGAGATACGTGCACTCTACTAACAGTATTGGTAGTTCGGCGCTCACGAGGGTCTGGCGTGCTCGCGTGTGGGGTTGTGTAGCACAGAATATGTGCTTCGAAAGCGCTTTACTGGGTCAAGAGTCAGTTGATACACAGCCTGTGCGGGGTTGATGATGCTCCCAGCCATCTCAGGACCTGGTAACGCGGCGGGGGAGTGTGAGCCCACGCACGGGAGGTGAACATACCATGCCAGTATACGTTGACTTCGACGTACCCGCAGACCTTGCGGACGACGCGCTCGATGCGCTCTCGGTCGCACGGGACACAGGAACAGTAAAAAAGGGAACAAACGAGGCGACAAAGGCAGTCGAGCGTGGCAACGCCGATCTCGTGCTCATCGCCGAGGACGTCCAGCCCGAGGAGATTGTCATGCATCTCCCGGAGCTATCCGACGAGCGGAACATCCCGTTTGTGTTCGTCGCCACACAGGACGACCTCGGTCGTGCGGCAGGGCTCGAGGTTGGTAGTGCCGCGGCGGCGGTCACGAACGCCGGCGAGGCCCGCGACGATATCGACGACATCGCCGGCAAAGTCGAGGAACTCCGGTGAGGTGGTGTTGATGAGCGCAGACGAATCCCAAGCGGGGTCGACACCCGCGGAGGTCATCGAGATTGTCGGTCGAACAGGAATGCACGGCGAGGCAATGCAGGTGAAGTGTCGAATTCGAGAGGGCTCGAACAAGGGTCGCATCATCACGCGAAACGTGCTCGGACCGGTCCGGGAGGGTGATGTGCTCCAGTTGCGCGAAACCGCCCGCGAGGCCGACACCATCGGAGGTCAGTGATGGCACGACACACCTGCGACTACACCGGGGAGGATATCGAACCCGGCACCGGGAAGATGTTCGTCCAGACCGACGGTACCATCCTCTGGTTCAAGGACTCGAAAGCGGAGAAAAACTACTTTCTCGGCCGTGAGTCCCGTGACCTGGAGTGGATTCACGACGACGAGGGTGACGAGGAAACGGGGGCCGGAGTATGAGCGACGGTGAGTCCGAGCGGACCTTCGTGATGGTCAAACCCGACGGGGTCAACCGCGGTCTCGTCGGCACGGTCATCTCGCGATTCGAGGACCGCGGACTCAAACTGGTCGGTGCAAAGTTCATACAGATGGAGGATGACCTCGCACAGGAACACTACGGCGAACACGAGGGCAAACCGTTTTTCGATGGACTCGTCGAGTTCATCACCTCCGGTCCGGTGATGGCGATGGTCTGGGAGGGCCAAGACGCGACACGCCAGGTCCGTCGGATGATGGGTGCGACAGACCCCGCCGAGTCCGCGCCCGGCACCATCCGCGGTGACCTCGGACTCGATCTCGGCCGCAACGTCATCCACGGCTCCGACCACGAGGACCCCGGTGCCAACGAGCGCGAGATCAACCTGTTTTTCGACGAGACTGAACTCGTCGACTGGAACCGGGCCGACGAGGACTGGCTCTACGAGTGACCACGAGCAAACGTACCCGGTAACGAGTTCGCGGTTTCTTTGCTGCTGGCCTCCTCGTGCGTGTGACTCCTCACGGGTCACCCGTTCCGGCCGGTACAGCGGTTCGGGATGGGGTCCGAAACCCGAATACCGGGGTATCCGCCGCGAGAGTCACCACAGAAAAGACTGCCCGGAATGCTCCAGTCAGTGTCGAGACCGCAGGAGCACAACCGACTCGCCGCAGACCGGATCTAACTGTTGTTCGTGTCGGAGTCGAGGTTCATGTACTCGTCCTCGTCCTCGTTCTCGTCGATACTGAACTCCTCGTCGGGATTGTCGTCGTCGATGCTGAACTCGTCGTCGGGATTCTGGTTGTCGATGTCTGCCTCGGGGTCCATCGCCTCTTCCATCTGACTGAGTTCGTCTTCGACCTGCTCGCGACCCTTTTGGAACTCGCCCATCGCCTGTCCGGTCGAGCGCGCGAGTTTCGGGATCTTGTTTGCACCGAACAGTAACACTGCTATCAGCAGGATGACCACCATCTCTATTCCCCCTGGGATGCCTGGGAACAGGGGTACGAGTGTACTCGCCATTCTATCTACTTATTCTCTGCTGCCAATTATATGTTTTTTGCTCTCGCCGGGCCGGTGAACCGGCGTTAGACCCGTTTGATACAGTTTCGGTATGTGCGGTCTCAGCGGGATGATTGCACAACGGTCATTACCGGGCCCTCGCTACCGTCTGGTATGATATCGGAGGGTGACACGGCCCCGGCGTTCACCGCACCGCTTGCAAACGGTGAGATCGAGTCGTTCTCACTGTCGACGGCGGTCGACTCGGAGGCCCCGGTCGTGCTCGCGTTCTTTCCCGGCGCGTTCACCAGTGTCTGCAGCCACGAGATGCAGACCTTTGAGGCGCGCATCGAGGAGGTCGCCGAGGCGGGCGGGAGCCTGTACGGGATCAGCATCGACTCGCCGTTCGCGCTCAACGAGTTCCGTGACCAGCTCTCGCTGTCGTTCGACCTCGTGAGCGATGTCAACCGCGAGGTGATCAAGGCCTACGACGTGGCGATGGACTTCGACACAATCGGTGTCGAGAACCTCGCGAAGCGGGCGGTGTTCGTCGTCAACGGTGAGAGAACTGTTACCTACACCTGGGTCTCCGACGACCCCGGCGCCGAACCCGACTACGACGATGTTGTCGAGGCAATCCGGTCTGTCTCCGCCGACTGATTCCCCGCTCGCAGGAGACCGCCCGACTGGACTGCCGGTGTCGGGTCGGTCCACACCACAATCGCAGCAGAGACGTATACAGCGCGGTAACGGAGCGACCACGTTTTTACAGCCACACTCGTAGTGTGGGGTAATGGCAGAGAGACCTAGCGATCGGACAGACACAGTACCAGACCGCGAGGAACTTCGCACGTACGACCCGGAGGCGCAGCACTCCTTTCCCGACGACCGGGTCAACAGGGTGCTCTCGGTTGTCGACGAGGACGAGGAGATAGCCGCGTATCTCGATGCACAGAACGTCAACCCGGTCGACCGAATGCAGTACAACGACCACGGGACAAAACACGTCGAGATTGTCAGACACTCGGCGTTGTGTCTCTACGAACTGCTCAAACGCGGCGGCGTCGAGTTCAACGGTGCACGCCAGCAAGGGCTCGACGAGGCTGACGAGGCGGTCGTCGTCGCGCTCGCCGCCGTTCTCCACGATATCGGCCACGTTGTCCACCGGGAGTCACACCCTTACTACTCTATCCCGCTGGCGGCCGACCTGCTCGACCGGTTGCTCCCGCGGTTCTACGACACGGCGGAGGTAGTCCGGATGAAAGGCGAGATTCTCCACGCGATCGTCTGTCACCAGACCGAGGAACAGCCGCTGACCTTAGAGGCTGGTGTGGTCCGGGTTGCTGACGGACTCGACATGGAGCGCGGACGTTCCCGGGTCCCCTACGAGCAGGGTGGTCGGGGCATCAACACCGTCTCGAGTCAGTCTATCGAGCGGGTCAGACTGCTCGAGGGCGAGCAGACACCTGTGCTCGTCGAGATTGCGATGACCAGCGCCGCGGGCGTCTACCAGGTCGACAATCTGCTCGGCGCGAAGGTCGAACACTCCGGTCTGGACGAGCATCTCCAGGTTGTCGCAGCGAACGCGGACGACCACGGGAGCGGCATCGTCGAGCGTCTCGAACTCTAATCAGGTGGTGACCGGGTCTCGACGACAGACCGTGCCGCCCGCTGCCCGCTCTCCATCGCGCCCTGAATCGCAGACCACTCGGTGTAGTCGCCGGCGAGGTACACCTGACCCGCCGGCTCGTCGACATCCGGCAGGTCCGACCGGAAGCCCGGCGGTTGTGAGAACTGCGCGAACTCGATCCGGTCGGTCCGTAACAGCTCCAAGCCGGCGACACTGTGCTCGGGATACCACGCCGCGAGCGACTCGGCCACCTCCGCGGCGAGGCTCCCGTTATCCGCGGACTGCTCGCCGAGGAACGTCGCGCTCAGCAGGTGGCTCCCGTCGGGGGCGTACTCCGGGGCGGCGGCCGACAACACCGCAACCTGGTTCGGTCGGCCGTCGGCGGCGTTCAACAGGAGTCGATTACCCGTGTCGAGTTGCTGGTGCTCCGGGAGTGAGAAGTACTGCGTGACACAGCCGCGGCCGGCCGTTGGAATCCGCTCACAACCGGTCAACTCGCGTGCCGACTCCGGGTCTGTCGCCACCACGGCCGCGTCTGCACCGACTGTCTCGGCAGGTGTCTCGACTGTAACCCCACGTTCCTGCCTCTCCGGTGTCACACTCTCGACTGGTGTACCGGTTTCGACTGTCACGCCGGACGTCTGCGCCCGCGCCGCCAACTGGTCCGGAATCGCACCCATCCCCGCCGCCGGGACCGCCGCGGTCCCCTGTGCGAGCATCTTGAACGTGTACTCGAAGACGGCGCGTGAACTCGACAGTGAGCGGTCGAGTGTGATGCCGCCGTAGAACGGGGCCGCGAACCGCTCGCGGAACCGCTCGGAGAACCCACGTGCCTCGAGATACGACTCGATCGTCTGGCCGTCGTTGTCGAGCAACTCCTCCGCGGACGCCCGCAGCAGCTCCTGACGCAACCGGAGCACCCGGAGTTTGTCCCCGACAGTAATGTCACGGTTGAACAGTGTCCTGACACCTGCCACGAGGTCCGCAAACGGGTCAGCCACAGTTGTTCGTCGGCCGGGCCGGGCGAGTGTTGCACCCGGCGCAAACGGGCGCAGGGAGAGCGCCTCGCGATCGAGTTCCGCGACGACTGCGGGGTAGGAGCTGAACACCACCTGGAACCCGCGGTCGAACGTGAACCCGTTCTGGTGGTCGCTGTGGACACGTCCGCCGAGACGGTCGTCACGCTCGAACAGTGTCACCGCGAGTCCCTCGTCGGCGAGGTGACGCGCCGCGACGAGTCCGGCGAGACCGCCACCGGCGACGACGACGTCTGTCATGTCCAGACTCCGGGTCGCCGGCGACAAAACCGCTGTGCCGGTCAGGGAACCGGACTGCAGTGTTGTTCCGTCTGCTCGAACCTGCCGACAACGGGGTAGGTTTCGGTACACTCGGGGTCCTCGTCGTCACGGTCACCGACACCGATACCCCCCGGGGGTACGACCACGACGAGCAGCGACCGGCCGTCGAAGTCGATCGGCTCGACCCGGCCGAGACGACGGCTCTCGCCGGCTATCTCCGTTTCGACGGTCGTGTTCTCCCGGACGTAGGTGGTGCTCGTCGCACGCCCCGGTGCGCTCATGTTCGCTGCCACCTCGAAGCGGGTGTACTGGCCGTCGGCGTCGATGTCCCAGAGGTTCATCGTTGCCGCCCACATCGTCGGAACCGGCAGAATCGGCAGTCCCGCGGGGACCCGAACCGGTGTGTCGATATCGCTCCCGTTCCCGACCCAACTCTCGTACTCCGAGAGGTCGAACGTGCCGTTGTCGACGTACGCGTCGAGTCGGTCCCTGACGATATCCGACGAGACGTCCGCCAGCGCCTCCCGTGTCTCGTTGTCGAGGTCCTCGACGAGACTGGTGCTCTCGAGCGTTACTGTCGCGTTCGCCGCCGCACGGTCGAGTGCCGGCCGCACCGCCGACGCGACGACCGCTCGCCACTCGTTATCGTTCAGACTCTCCGCGTACGGCGGTCGCTCTATCTCCCCGTCATCGAGTGCGGTGCTGATACCGGTGGCCAGCGAGTCGGTGGCGTTCCCGCCGCCGACCGCGATTGCTGCCTCCGCCGTGCTGTGTGCATCTGTTACGTTCGTGGCCGCCTCCGCTACCGTCTCCACCACCGTCGCATGTGTCTCGTCGAGGTACGGCGGCCAGAACAAGGGCGCGTCTGGCTCCACATCGTACACCTCGCGAACTATCTCGACACCCATCTCGTCGGCGAACTCGTCGAGTCCGCTGTCGACTGCTATCTCGAGGCTGTCGGTGAGCGACCCGAGCTCCCCGTCGCTGGCGTAGCTTTCGTCTGCCGCCGCCGCGTCCTCGGCGAGTGTGCCCGCCCGGAGCGCCTCCCCGGCCGTGCGCAGTGTCAGCTCCGCGTCACTGTCACCACCCAGATTGAGCGTGTCGAGGACACTGTTCAGGATACCGTTGACAACTGTGTCGTAAGGTAGTTTGAGGTAGTTCCTGTTCTTCGCGGCGAGCGGCGAGAAGTTCCCGCCCTGCTCGACCGCCGGCACCTCCTCGCTCGTGATCACCTCCCCGGCGAGGTACGTCGGGGACCCGCTCACCTCGTACGTTATCTCCGGGGTCAGCTCCGGCGAGTCCAGCGACGGGCTGCTATCCTCACCACCGGTTACCCCCTCGACCCCCTGCTGGAGGAACGACAGTACGTCGTCGAGACTGCTGTCGATACCGTCGAGATGGCTGTCGAGCTCACCCATCACCGCCCCGTGTGCGCCGTCGAGACGGTCGAGATCCTCAACGAGTTGCTCGAAGTAGGCCTCCCGGACCTCGTAGACCACCTGCTGGCCCACGCTCTCGTACTGTTGCTCGCGGTCGAGATACTCCGCCTGCTGTCTCGACACCGCCGCGGCGAGCTCCCCTACCGGGCCGGTTTCGTTCTCGCCACGTATCAGTTCCGTTCGCTGGAATGTGTGATTGATCCGCTCGACAGTCTGCTGTAGCTGTGATATATCCTCGATGGCCGTCGAGACAAGCTTTGCCTCCTCGTCGGTGTCGAGTTCCAGTGTCACCTCCTGCGTGCCCGACAGGTCGATCTGGCTCCCGCCGGTGACGTTGTCCCACCGGTCGGCGAGCCAGCCCTCCAGTGCTGCCAGACTCGTGCCGCCGAGGACCGCCTCAGCGATTCGCCTCTCACTGTCGGCGTAGTTCCGGAACCCAGTCGGCACAGTCCGTGGTTCGTCTGTCGACCCCGGACCGCGCCTGTAGCTGTACTCCACACTCAGATTCCCGTTGTACGCGTCGCTGTGCAGGTCGGGGGCGGTCTCGCTCTCGACCAGCCGAACAGTCCCCCTCACGTCGATTGTACCGGTTGCTACCGTCTTTTGTATCTCTGTCGAGCCGTTCTCGGTCCACTCCCAGGTCTGCTCGTCGGTCACCTCGATACCAGCGCCCAGGTCCGTGAACTCGTGGTAGGTTCCGTCTACCTCCGGGTTCCCGGGGACCACCGTGCCGCTGTCGACGCTGACCCCGCTGTGAACCCGCTCGGTGTCGATGAGTGTCGCATCGGGGTGTGGCGGAGTGTGGTCGAACTCCGGCCCGGTTGTGGTCAGTTCGGCGTCGATATCTGTCTCGATTGTGAACACCCGCTCGATTGCCCCCGCGATGGAGTGTTCACCCGACCCCGCAATCAGCGTCCGGAGCGGGGAGTAGGCGGTCTCGTTGACGCCGATTGTCTGTTCCTGATTCATTCCCGTGGCCTCACCCAGCAGTTCGACGGTGTCCGGCGCCTCCGGCAGCGCCCCGCTGTGTTTCTGGCCGAGGACCCACTCGCTCGCCTCGCAGATGTCGCTCGCGATATCGGACCCGCCGTTACTGTACCCGTTGTACAGCCCTTCGGCATCCTTTGCGGCCATACAGAGCCAGCCACGGCGGACCGCAGTATCCAGGTTCGGGTCGGCCGCGCCGAACACATCCTGCTGGGTGCGGTAGAGGGCGCTGTTTGCCGAGGGTATCACGTGCCGGTTGGCGATCACCTCGGTCACCGGCAGGCCGCCGTACTGTGCGTACCCGCGGACCCAGCCCAGCACGTAGGTCCGTGCGTTGAACCGTTGTGAGAAGCTCCCGCCGCTCGTGACACCGGCGTCGAGACGTTCCTGGAACGCCTGTGTGCGGTCGTGCTGCTGGAGGACGGGGCTCGGCACCGACAGCGTGACTGTCTCGTTTCGTGAGGCGACACGCTCGCCACCCCGGGTCGCCACGAGTTCGATACCCCCGAGTTCGAGTTCGAGCAGCCCCGGCTCGGTCTCCGAGAGTTCGACCCTGTCGAGCGCCTGCTCGAAGCTTCCGTTGTCACTGATCGGCGGGAGAGACACCGTGGTTCGGATATCGCCGACACGCTGTCCGGTGTCTGCGAACCGCTCCTGTGCCTCTATATACACCAGCGCCTCGAGGTACGACACGAACGGACGGTCCCCGTCAAGTCTGTTACCGTAACTCGTGTTCGACGGGAGTGTCAGCGGTTCAGCGGCGGCCTGCTGTGCGGCGCTCGCGGTCGCGTCCCGGAGCGCTGTCTGTACCGCCGACTCGGTCCGGTCCATCGCCAGCGCCGGGTCGGTGTCGGTCTCCCCCGGGCCGCGGGCCTCCAGATACCCGACGACCGCGACCGCCGAGACGAGCAACAGCACCGCTACGATCGCGAACGGTACTCGTCCACGGCTGCCCCGGCGAAGCCCAGTCGACCCGTGCCCGCTGTCGATGCCCGTCATCGTTTTTTTGTCCAGGTGGTGACAGCGACTGTTACCTCGCCCGTCGAGACGGCACTCGCGGCGTCCACCGGCGTCTCGAAGCTCCCGAGCCCTCCAACCAGCCTATCTGTGAGGCCGTCGACGAGGCTGTCGGTCATCGCCGCCGCGTCGGCGGTCGACGGGTCGAACCCACCGAGTTCGCCGCGAGCCACCCCGGCGGCGTCGGCGAACCGGAGGAAGCGTGACACGACGACCGCCCGCTCGACACCATCGGTCTCTAGTTGTCGCTGCGTGTCCCCCAGTGTGTCACCGACGACCGCCTCCGTGACAGCCCGGGCGACAGCTTCGTACCCCTCACCTCTGTTTACCGCGTCGAGTGCGTCCTCGCGGGCTGCGGGGAGCTCACTCGCGACAGTCGTCCGTGCGACGCTTCGCTGTGCCTCGCGGGGGACCGGTCGGCCGAACGTGGCGGTTCCCCGGACCGACGAGCCCTCGAACGGCTCCCAGACCGCCGTCACGTTCGCCGCGGAGTTTGCACCGACCAGACTGACGAACAGCTGTTCGTCCAACGTCTCCCCGTACTCCTCGCCGACCGCGAGCGGGTACACCGGACCCTCACCG
>KE356579.1:2298573-2308848 GCA_000416085.1 halophilic archaeon J07HX64
ATCGCGGAGCCGTGTGTCGACCGTTCCAGGTCCGGCGGGTCGTAGAGTTCCCCGTCGACAGGGGGTACGTGCTCCGAGTCGGTTTCGAGCACCGACTCCAGCGAGTAAGTCACGTCGAGTGTCGACGCGCCGAGCGTCTCGGCGGTGTGGGCGGCCACAGTCGGGTCGTGGTCGGGCTCTGTGGTGTCGAGATACCCCACGAACACACCGACAGCCGCGACGACGAGCACGAGCGCGAGTGAGACGTCTGCGACGCTGCTGATGCCGCGTCGGTCACCCATCCCAGACCACCACCGTGAGCCGGCCGGGTCGGATGTCACCCTCGCCGACGCGGACCGGAACCGCGCGACCGCTCGCATCGGCGGTCGGCGGCGGTTCGAGATCACTGGTGCGGGCGTCGGTGCCGAACGTCGCTGCTCCGGCTGAGTCGAGACGACCGTCGTCGCCGACGATTGTGACATTCACCGCGACACGGTGGCCCCGGGGGAGCGTCTCTGGTCCGAGTTGGTCGACCGCCTGCGTGCCCCCGTCGATGACGCCATCCTCGGCGAGTGCCGACCAGACGCTGTCCAGTGTCGCGCGGTCGACCTGTCCGTCGCCCGACTCCGCGATAGTGAACGACGCGAACCCGGCGTACACCGAGACCGCGAGACAGATTGCGGCCACCGACACCAGTGCCGCGAGCGGCTCCACCCCTCCCCGCGTCTCATCCCCCGTGGCTCTGTGCGCGCCACCTATCGATTCTGTGGACATCCGTTGTGCAGGGCTGGTCGTGTTCCGGTATATAAACCCGGGGCCGAACTCGGGGTCTCGACACGGCACACCCAGGCGTGGGCGTGTCAGCGGTGCCGGGGGTGATGAACCGACACTCAGCGGTCAGTACCGTCGGTGTCGTCCGATTCGACGGTCTCGAACCCCCACTGGTCGGCGCGCTCGTGGGCCTCGGACCGGGCACGATCACGGATTGTCGATATCGCGTCGGTGTCCTCGAGAAACGACTCCACAGCCGCGAGTCCGGGCTCGCCTCCGGTGGTTTCTCGCAGACGCGACTCCGGAGCCGCGTTGCGGGTGCGCGCCACCAGGTCACTGTCACCGACGAGTTGCTCTGCGGGAAGCACCGGCGGGATGCTCGCCCGGTCGCTGTGGTGAAACCCGGGCAGTGCCTCCGCCGGAAGCTCCCGCAGTTCGTACCGATACAGCCCCTCGACGGCGGCATCTGCCAGCGCGTCCGCACCGGTGCTGTCGTGCTCAGTGTGGGTTGCGGCCACCGGGACACCGGCCTCGAATGTGAGAACAGTCGCACCACCTCTGTCGAGCAACAGTCCGTCGGATTCAATCCGGAGGTACCCGGTCACCGTCGACTCGAGCGCGTCGGCGAGCGGCTCCCCCAGGTCTGTGACCACCTGCCGGTCGTGGAGTCGACCCTCGGGGAGGCTCATTGCTCCTCGGGGATGACGGCACTCCGGAACCGGTCCGCGACATCCCCCGAGTCGATATCCGCGACAGTCAACGCGGACGCGGCCTCCCGGTACCGGCGGGCGGCTGCCGATGCAGGGGCGTGTGCCAGCAGGGGTCGACCCGCTCGCCGGGCGGCGCGCACCTCGTCGCTCTCGGGGATACTCGCGAGTGTCTCCCCCTCGAAGTACCGCTCTGCCTTTGTCGCGACCCCCTCGATATCCTCGTCGTCGGCGACCCGATTGAAGAGGATACCTGCGACACCGGTCCCGTAGGCGAGCGCGTACTCCTGGATCTTCAGTCCGTCCGACAGGGAGGGAACGGTCGGCTGTAACACCACGATTATCCGGTCTGCCAGCACGACCGGCAGAACCGCGCTCTTGCTCCCGAGCGCCGCCGGCGAGTCAAGCAGGATGACATCGGTGTCCGCCGCGAGCGCCGCCACCACCTCTCGCAGGCGCGTCGGATCCGACCGTTCGAACCCCTGAAAGCGAGGTGCCACACGGCACTACCTGCATCCCGAACTGGTCGTAGACCGCCTCCTCGACCGGCACCTCGCCGGCCAGCACCTCGTGTAACGTCGTATCGACATCCGACAACCCGGCGTGAAACAGGATGTTTGCCATCCCCGTGTCCGCGTCGATTACCGTCACGTCGTGTGTCTCGGCCAGCGCCATCCCCAGTGCGAGCGTGCTCGTGGTCTTTCCCGTGCCGCCCTTTCCGCTGGCGACCGCGAACGCCTCAACCATAGGTTATCTGTCTCTTCACGAGATATAAACGCTCGCATCCGGACGGAAATGAAAGGTATAGGGAGGCTGCAGTTGTACGGGCGGGTATGGCTGCCGGGACACGACCAGGACTGCTCGGCGCGATCCGGATCGACCTGCTCCTGCTGCACGAGACCTGGATGGGGGTTCTCTTTCCCCGACAGCGCAACACCCGTGACACGGTGCTCGGCAAGTGGACACCCGAGACGCCGCTCCAACAGGTCGCATACTACCTCTGGGCGCTCGTCGGCCTGCTCGCTGTGACGGGTGCCTACCCGCTCCTGCTCGCCGGTTACTTTATTCGATACCAGACACGGAGGGTCGGCGCCGCCGCTATCCAACTCGGCTTTCTGGGCGTTGTCGTGCTCTTTGCGCTCGTCTGGGGCGGGTTGACCGGAGTTGTGGCGGTGCAGTCGGCGTCGTTCCAGGAGGATGCTGTCGTTGCACTGGCACTCGCGAGCGGTGTCGCCGTTGTCTCGGCTGCGCTCTCGTATCTCTGCTGGCAGATAGACGGTCGTCCCGTCACCATCCTGCTCGCGTACCCCTTTGCTGTGACCGCAATCTTCCTTCCACCGGTCGTCGCGGCACTGTTCTGGGCACAGCTCGAGGGACTGATCCAGTTCAGTGAGGGCATCGCCTCGTGGGTGACCGACCAGGGCGACGGCCCGTTCGGGGTCGTCGGCTGGCTCGAATCCGAGTTCGACCGTCAGGACGAGGATCACGTCATCATCTGGTTCGTCGCTTCCTTTCCCGTCGGGTGGGTGTTCGGCCTGCTCGTGACCCTCGCCGACATCGTCCGACCCCGCTCGGGGTGAGGACAGCCCCCGGTCGTCACCAGAGAGTGACCGTCGGACCGGTACAGACACTGTCGTCTCTCTGCGCTGGACGAGCACAAAAAATATCGAACGCGTGTCCCCTGGCAACCGGTCCGGTCAGAACTTCTCGAGGTATCGGTCGAGCTCCCACTGCGAGACCTCGGCGATATACTCGTTGAACTCCTGTCGTTTTGCCTCGACGAACTTCTCGGAGACGTGTGGACCGAGTGCGTTGTAGACGACCTCGTCAGCCTCGAGTGCGTCGACGGCCTGGCCGAGGTTGCCCGGCAGCGTGTCGATACCGTACTCCTCGCGCTTTTGCTCGTCGAACTCGTAGATGTTCTCCCGCACGGGGTCCGGACAGTCGAGGTTGCTCTCGATACCGTCGAGACCTGCGTGGATCATCGCCGCCAGCGCGAGATACGGGTTACAGGAGGGGTCGGGAACGCGGAACTCGATGCGCGAGGCCGCGGGGTGACGCGCCGCGGGCTTGCGCACCAGCGCCGAGCGGTTGACATCCGACCACGCGATGTAGATCGGTGCCTCGTAGCCCGGCACCAAGCGTTTGTAGCTGTTCACCGTCGGGTTCGTGACCGCCGAGAGGGCCGGTGCGTGCTCGAGGATACCCGCGAGGAACCCGTAGGCGGTCTCCGAGAGATTGAAATCGTCACTGTCGTCGTGGAAGGCGTTCTCGCCGTCCTCGGTGAAAAGCGAGATGTGGGTGTGCATCCCCGAGCCGTTTATTCGCGGGATCGGCTTGGGCATGAACGTGGCGTGCAGGTCGTGCTGTGCGGCGATTGCGCGAACGGTCGTCCGGAAGGTGACGATGTTGTCGGCCGTCGAGAGCGCGTCGTCGTACTTGAAGTCGATCTCGTGTTGCCCGCGTGCGACCTCGTGGTGACTCGCCTCGACATCGAACCCCATCTCGTCGAGTCCGTAGATGATTTGCCCGCGCACATCCTCTGCGAGGTCCTTTGGTGCGAGGTCGAAGTACCCCCCCGAGTCGTGGGTCTCCGTCGTCGCGTTGCCGTCCTCGTCCTCCTCGAACAGGAAGAACTCGGGCTCCGGCCCCGCGTTGACGGTGTACCCCATCTCCGCCGCGCGGTCGATCGCGTTCCTGAGCACCCGTCGTGGGTCCCCGGAGAACGGCTTACCGGTCGACGTGTTGATGATGTCACAGATGAGCCGCGCTGCCGTTGTCTGTTCGCTGTCTCGCCACGACAGGAGTGCGAACGTGTCCGGATCCGGTTCCAGACGCATGTCCGACTCCTGAATCCGCACGAAGCCGTTTATCGACGACCCGTCAAAGTAGATTCCGTCTTCGAACGCCTTCTCGGCCTGGTTGGCCGGGATGGAGACGTTCTTCGGTGTCCCGAGGATATCGGTGAACTGCAGTCGCAGGAAATCCACTCCCTCGTCCTCAATCGCCTCGAGGACGTCTTCTGCTCCAGGTGATAGACTTGGGCTTGTCATGGTTCTACACCTGTTTCACTCGTCTGCTGGCACTAAAAGCCTTACATTCTTTCCAATCGTTGCCGCACCGACCGAAAACTGGATACTCGTAAAATTATTGTGGGGGGAGTGCGTGTACAAACGTGATGACCTACGAAAATCTGGACCGAAAACTGGTCAATCAGCTACTCGGTGACGGCAGAGCCAGCCTGCGGAGTCTGGCCGAGGAACTCGATGTCTCGGTGACGACCGTCTCGAATCACCTCTCAGACCTCGAAGATGGGGGGATAATCGAGGGGTACACCCCGACTGTAAACTACGACGCGCTCGGGTACGACATCACCGCGATCCTCCAGCTGAAGGTCGAGGGCCACGCCCTCGTCGATGTCACCGAGCGACTCACCGAACACCGCCAGATGGTGAGTGTCTACGAAACCACCGGCGACCACGACATCATCGCCATCGGCAAGTTCCACGACACCGACGATATGAATGACACGATAAAGAACCTGCTCGTGAACCCGAGATAAAACAGTCGAACACCAGTGTCGTTCTCAACCCCGCAAAGGAACACGAGCAGTTCGAACTCGAACTCGAGTGAGCACGTCCCGCCGACAGAAACTGCTCGGGGGAGAGGCGGTCCAAACAGAGAGACCGCAGGCTACGCCGAAGCTATCGGCCCCGGCCGCGTGCTCGCACCGGCGGTGACGACCGAGAGTGTCTCCTCCGACGGACAACAGGCAGACGCGACCGCTGACCGACCCGGACGGTACGGCATCGCTGACCGACCCGATTATCGCACGGTTTTTTAGATTCGGCCCGCAACATCCGGTAGAATGATATCCAAGGGCTGTGAACAGTGTGCCAAGGGTGGCAAGATGGTGCTTTTCGTCTACGGCTACTGCGACCAGCGTGACTGTTTCTACTGTCCGCTCGGCGAGAACCGCAAGAACGTGACCCAGGTCTACGCGAACGAGCGGGAGGTGGAGTCCGACCAGGATATACTCGACGAGGCTCACCGGATGGACGCGCTCGGGTCCTCGATAACGGGCGGCGAGCCACAGGAGGTGCTCGAGCGTACCTGCCGGTACATCGACCTCCTGAAAGAGGAGTTCGGCGCCGATCACCACACCCACCTCTACACGGGTATCACCGGCGGACGCGAGAACATGCGCCGACTGGCCGAGGCAGGTCTCGACGAGATACGCTTTCACCCGCCGTTCGAGCAGTGGGGCGAGTTACACGGCACCGAGTGGGAGGAGATCCTGTACATCGCCCGCGAGGAGGGGCTCACACCGGCGTTCGAGATTCCCGGTATCCGCGCAGAGGAGGAGTTCATCGAGCTTATCGACAACGGGCCGGCGGAGTTTTGCAACATAAACGAGTTCGAGATGAGTCAGGGCAACTTCCGACGGATGCAGGAGGAGGGGTACGAGTTAAAGGAGGGACACATGAGCGCTGTCGAGGGGAGCCACGAGATACTCGATGCGATGGGCGACCACCCGAAGGTGTACTTCTGCACGTCGGTGTTCAAAGACGCCGCCCAGCACCGTAACCGGCTCAAGCGGATGGCCCAGAACATCCGCCGCCCGTTCGACGAGGTGACAGACGACGGAACACTGGTGTACGGAAAGAGCTGGGCGCCCGCCGAGCGGTTCGAGGAACTCGGTGTGCCGGTGGAGTACTACAGTATAAAAAACGGTCACGTCGAACTCGCGTGGTGGCTGCTGGAGGAGATGCTCGCAGACGGCGACCTCGAACGGGGTGAGATCGTCGAGCAGTACCCCACCGTGGAGGGGACAGTCGTCGAGCGGACGCCGCTCGCCTGAATGTACCGTTCACACCCGGTCCGGCGGATGTGTCAGGACCCGATCGAGACTGCTGAGGCCCACCTCGTTCTCGACCCCGCCGACGACGACCGGAGTCACGACGCGCTCGTGGCCGCAATCGAGGTTGTAAGCGGCACCGTCGAGGAACAGCTCGAGTACGGTGCAATCCGTGTCCAGCTCCCCGAACGCCGGGTCGCGGATCTGTGTTCGCTCGCCGGTATCGAATCTGTCCAGACCGCCGATGTCGTTAGCTACACCGGTGACGCCGGTGAGGATATCTGAGTCGGGGCTGTCCCGGCACGGAAGCTCCCGTGGCGGACCCGCGAGAGACGACCGCAGGCTACATGCCCGCAGACCTCCCACCGACTGGTATGCAGGTTGCGGCCCGTCTTCGCCGGGAGGCAGTCGAGACAGACCAGCGGCGGGTGCTCGTGCTCGCCGGCGAACCCTCCCGGACCCGCGAACGGGCCGGTGACGCCCTCGACAGCGCCGGGGTCGACCTCGCGGCGACGACATATCTCGGGCCGGGTCAGCCGCTCGACTGCGAGACACTCGCCCCCGAGCGGAGTCGGCGGTTGCTCGGGACGACCCGGGCGGCGCTGGTGGTGGACTGTCACGAGCGCTGTGAGCCGAACGCGCTCGGCCGCGTCGCCGGCACCGTCACCGGCGGTGGACTGCTCGTCCTGCTCGTGCCACCGCTCGAGAGCTGGCCCGACAGCCGGGATGCCTTCGACGAGACGCTCGCGGTCCCGCCGTTCGACATCGACGACGTTGACGGCCACCTCCGTCGGTGGCTTGTCGAGACACTGCGCGCTCACCGCGGTGTGGCTATCGTCGATGTCGACAGCGACACTGTCGAGACCGACGGACTCGTGAAACCGGCGCCGGCGCTGTCGATCTCCGACCGTTCACAACCACACGAGGAGTCGGACCTCCCCGGTGACACGGACGGTGAGACACGGTTCCCCGGGAGTGCTTACGAGGCCTGTGTAACCGACGACCAACGGGCGGTGCTGTCGACACTCGAGCAACTACGCGACCCGGAGACGGCCGTTGTCGTCGAGTCCGACCGGGGTCGTGGAAAATCGAGTGTCGCGGGGCTGGCCGCCGGCTCACTCGCCGCCGGGGGTCGTGACGTGCTCGTGACCGCACCCCGCTACCGGAGCTGTGCCGAGCTGTTCGCCCGTGCGGAGGCGTTGCTCGCGGCGTGTGACGCGCTCGTCGACCGTGACCGCGAGGGCGAGCCACAGCGACTCGAGACCGACGAGGGGGTCGTCCGGTTCCACGACCCGGCGGATGCGGCCGACCTGCCGGGCGACCCCGACCGCGTGTTCGTCGACGAGGCCGCCGCTATCCCGGTCGGTATCCTGCGGTCGCTGCTCGACGCCGACGGTCTCGCGTTCACCACGACGGTCCACGGCTACGAGGGGACCGGCCGGGGGTTCAGCGTCCGCTTTCGCGAGCATCTCTCGGCGGGGCCACACGAGGTAACCGACGTGCGGATGTCCGAGCCGATCCGCTATGCCGCAGGCGACCCCGTGGAGGTGTGGTCGTTCCGGGCGCTCGCGCTCGACGCCAGCCCGCCGGTTGCGCCGCTCGTCGCCGACGCGACCCCCGATACCGTCACGTACCGACAGCTCAGTCCGGCGACGCTGCTCGCCGACGAGTCGTTGTTGCGGGCGGTGTTCGGGCTGCTCGTGCTCGCACACTACCAGACAGAGCCAAACGACCTCGCGCGACTGCTCGACGCGCCGAACGTCACCGTCCACGCGCTGCTCGCCGACGGACAGCCGGTGTCGGTGGCGCTGCTCGCCCGCGAGGGCGGCCTGTCGGCCACCGCCCGGGCGGAGACGTACGAGGGTGGCACGGTTCGCGGGAACCTCCTGCCGGACCTGTTCGCGAGCCAGTTGCGCGACGAGGCCGCCGCCGGGGCGGTCGGACACCGCGTGCTGCGCATCGCCACCCACGAGGCGGCCCGCTCGCGTGGTCTCGGCTCACACCTGCTCGAACACCTGCGGGGGTACTGCACGGGTGACTGGTTCGGTGTCGGGTTCGGGGCAACACCCCGACTGGTCGGGTTCTGGCGGGCGAACGGGTTCGGAACCGTCCACCTCGCCACCTCGCGGGACGAGCGGAGCGGCGAGCACTCGGCGATCATGCTCGACCCGCTTTCCGAGCGGGGTCGACGGCTCCACGAGCGCCAGACCGGCCGGCTCTGCCGGCGACTCCCGGCGATGCTCGCCGACCCGCTCTCGGGGGTCGACCCCGACGTGGTCCGTGCCGTCTGTCGGGGTATCGACAGACCTCCGGCGCTCGACCTGACGGCGTTCGAGTGGCGGATCGCGGCGGGGCTCCCCCATGGTGCGGCCGTCTACGACACCGCACCCCGGGCTGTCCGGCGGCTGATCCTCCGGCATCTCGTCGCCCGGGAGACCGACCCTCTGGACGCCCGCGAGGAGCGGTTGCTCGTCGGGCGGGCACTGCAGTGTCGCCCACCGACGGCTGTCGCGGCGGCTCTCTCCTACCCCTCGGAGCGGACCTGTATGCGTGCGTTCGGTAACGCGGTTGGAAAACTGGTCGAGGTGTACGGCACGGAGATGGCACGGGAGGAACTGGAGCGGTTGCGATGACCCCCACGACAGCCGTGACCGTCGCGGCGTTCGGGTTGCTCGTCGCGGCTGTCGTGGTGAGTCGCCTGACCCGTCTGCCGGGGGAACTGCTCTCCCTCGCCGGTGTCTCGCTGTACTGGTGGGGGACCGGCTACACCGAACCCGGGCGGCTCACACTCGTTTTTCTGATAGCTCTCCCGGCGCTGGTGCTCGCAGGGCGGGCGTTCGACCGGTTCATCTCGGCCCGTGTCGGCGAGGTCTCGACGGTCACCGCCACAGTCGGCGGTTTCGTTGGGTTCGTGGGTTTCGTCTTCCTCGGTACCAGTGGACTGGTCACCGGGACGACGGTGACGGTGTTCGTCCTCGAGTACGTCCGCCGCCGGGACGCGAAACAGAGCCTCGTGGTCGCGTTCGCGGTGGTGTTCGGGACGTTTGCCGCGGATCTCATCCGCGTGCTCATGACACTGCTCGTGCTCCTCGTGATGATCACCGTCGCCCTGTGACCCCACGGTACCGGCCCCCACCCCTGTCGACCGACCGCTGTGTCCTCCGGATCGTCTCAGAACCTTTTAGACGTGACAGGTCCTACCGCCATCGACAGCGATGAGCGACCACAGACAGGAGAACAGGCGGCTCTGGAACGAGTGGAGCGACGGGTTCCAGGCGCTCTGGAACGCGAACACGGCAGACGGTGACCTGCCACCGGCCCCTTCACCGTTCGACGCCGACGCACCGGGGGGTCCTCAACCGGATGTGCTCGACTCGGTCGAGGGGAGAGCGTACGTCGAGTTGGGCTGTGGCGGTGGCCAGGGCAGTGTCGGCACCGCGAGGCTGGGTGCCGACCCCGTGGTCGGGGTGGACCTCTCCGGGGAGCAACTGCGCCACGCCCGCCAGTTGCGGGAGTTCTACGGTGTCGATGTCCGCTTCCTGCAGGGCGACCTGACGAACCTGCCCCTCGCCGACGAGAGCTTCGACGTGGCGTCCTCGGAGGCGGCCTACCAGATGGTCGGTGACCTCGACAGGGCACTCGCCGAGGCCCACCGTGTCCTCCGCGAGGACGGCGTGTTCGTGCTCAGCGTCCCCCACCCGCTGTACGAACTGCTCGACCTGGAGACCGGCGCGTTCGAGTGGAGTTACTTCGACACCGGTCGTCGCGAGATCACGATCGACGACGGGTACGACTCCGTGCTCGTGGCGTTCGACCGGACGGTTGCCGACCTGCACAACGCGCTCGTCGACGCCGGGTTCGAGGTCCGTCGTCTCCTCGAGACCAGGCACCGGGAGGCCCGGGAGAACGACCCGGCGGACAGCGATATGCCGGACCTGCTGTGGTCGGTGCCGTCGAGTG
>KE356579.1:2309677-2311252 GCA_000416085.1 halophilic archaeon J07HX64
TGACCGCCGGGGGGAGCTCGAATCGGAGCTCCGGCGCAAACCGGTCCGGACCGCCTCGGGGGTGTCACCGGTTGCCATCATGACCTCACCCCACCGGTGTCCCCACGGGAAGTGTCTCTACTGTCCCGGCGGGCCGGACTCCGAGTTCTCCAGCGCACAGAGCTACACGGGTCACGAACCGGCCGCCGCCCGCGGCAAACAGAACGACTACGACCCCTACGGACAGGTCACACTGCGACTCGAACAGCTCCGCAAGATCGGCCACCCGGTCGACAAGATCGAACTCATCCTGATGGGCGGGACCATGACCGCCCGCAGTCACGACTACCAGGAGTGGTTCGTCAAGCGGGCGCTGGAGGCGATGAACGACTACAACCCCTCGAAGACGCCCGAACCAACACAGGAGGAGAGTCTCGCCCCCGACCCCGAGGACGTAACCTTCCGGTATCTGGAGGACGTTATCGCCGAGAACGAACTCGGCGAGGTGCGCAACATCGCCACCACGTTCGAGACCAAACCCGACTGGTGTGACCCCGAGCAGATCGACCGGATGCTCGACCTGGGCGGCACGAAGGTCGAGGTCGGGGTCCAGACCACCTACGAGCGCATCAACCGGGAGATGCACCGCGGTCACGGCACACAGGCCTCTATCGACGCCAACCGTCGCCTCCGGGACGCCGGATTCAAAGTCGGGTTCCACATGATGCCCGGTCAGCCCGGCATGTCGAAGGAGATGTGTCTCGAGGACTTCCGGCGTATCTTCGAGCGCTCCGAGTGGCGGCCGGACTATCTCAAGATCTACCCGACGCTGGTCGTCGAGGGAACAGCCGTCTTCGACTCGTGGCACCGCGACGAGTTCGACCCGCTGGACAACGACGAGGCGGCCGACCTGGTTGCGGAGATTATGTCGATGATTCCGCGATACACGCGGCTCCAGCGCGTCCAGCGAGATATCCCCGCCGACCTCATCGAGGGAGGTGTCTGGAAGTCGAACCTGCGACAGCTCGCCAGCCAGCGCATGAGCGACCGTGGCTGGACCTGCGAGGATATCCGGAGCCGGGAGGTCGGCCACAACGACGGGGTCCCGGAGAGTATCGAGCGCCGGGTCGACCGGTACGAGGCTGCCGGCGGCACGGAACGGTTCATCAGTTTCGAGGACTTCGAGCAGGATCTGCTGGTGGGGTTCTGTCGACTCCGGTTCCCGAACGACCCGGTGCGGCGCGAACTCGAAAACGCCGCAGTGGTGCGTGAACTCCACGTCTACGGGAGCCAGGTTCCGGTCGGTGCGGACGCCGACGACGACCAGCACCAGCACCGTGGCTACGGCAGACGACTCGTCCGGGCGGCCGAGCGCATCGCCGCCGATGCCGGCTTCGAGAAACTCGCCATCCTCAGCGGTATCGGCGTCCGCGAGTACTACCGCGAGAAACTCGGCTACAAACAGGACGGCCCCTACATGAGCCGGCGACTCTGAGGCTGCTTCCCCGTCGGGGGGTGAGTTTTTTCACGACGACTCGTAGCCGGGATATGGTCGAGTACGCGCGGTTTCTCGACGGTATCGTCCACGAGCCGACA
>KE356579.1:2311272-2318868 GCA_000416085.1 halophilic archaeon J07HX64
CGGGCCGGTCGTACTGGTCGAAGGCCATCGGCCCGTAGGCCGGGCTATCGACCGCGTCCATCACGTCCTCGAGCATCGCCCGGGGTGTGGTCGGCGCGTCGGCGTGGGTTTCGACCACAGTCTCGAGTCGCTTTGCCTGTTCCTGTGCGGTTTCCTCATCCTCGGCAGGCTGTTGAACACCGAACAACCCGCTCGCGCCGTCGCCATCGCGTGCCGGAAACAGGTCGTCCAGTTCGTCGTCGACGCTCCGGGCCACACGCGTCCCGACACCCTCGACCTGGTATGGGTTCCTCGCGTACGTCTTCAATTGGAATGCGCCGACTCCCGGGTGGGCGAGATAGAGGTCCTCGCCGATACCGTCGCGCCGGTCACCGCCGACTGCGCGCCACCCTGCCGGGTCTGCGTTACTCTCGGCAACGTCCTGCAAGATGTCGTCCCACTCTCGAACACGCATACCTAGTATCGGGTCTCCAGCCGATTAAATCGTGTGTCTGGCGGGCCCAACCCGGTGGAACCGACCACGGATGACTGTCTCTGTCGGCTGCTCGCACTGCTACGACCGGGCGATAACCTACCGTTCCGGCGACCACCGACACCCGCCTCCAACCCCCGTGTGACCTACTTCGAGGGGGACTACACGGTGATGTTTACTCGTCGGGCATCTCCCAGATTGCCAGCACCTCCCCAAACAGGATGAACAGGTAGACCCCATCGCGCTCCTCCAGCGACGGGTACTCCCCTGCCGGAACGACGTGCTGGTCGATAACCCTCTCGTCGGTCTCGATCAGTATGACCACGTGCTCGTCGTCGACGACACGGTCGACGGTCCCCGTGTAGAGCCCTGTTAGCTCTGTGCCGACAGTCTCGTCTGGCCCCGGTAACTCACCCGCCCTCAACGGCTCCTCCGTCTCCGGTGATCTTTCCATCTCCAACCGAGAGTTCGCCGCCGTTGCCACACCGGCGGTCGCGGCTGTGACGACTGCTCCGAGGGTCTCGAGTGCTCTGCGGCGGCTGACTGGCTGCTGTCCGGCCATGGGCCTGCTGGTCGCGCCATCCGATATAAACGTCTGCAAGGGGGCTCTCGTCGGGACCCGCACGCGGTCGACCCCACGACTCCAGCATACCCGCCGCCGAGTCGATCGGGGAGAGACTGGATGCACGCCCGCCGGAAAGCGGGTGTATCCCTGTCGAATGACGAGCGTCTGCCGACCTGTGGTTGATAACCTATGTGCATATACCCAAGGAGAAAATATTATATCCGGTCATTGCATACCGCTGTGTATGCCAGAGATACTGTCGACGACACCCGGTCTGTACCCGCTGCCAGACTGGGCAAAGGAGGACCTCCGGGGTCTGAAGGGGAATCAGAAGGAGGATCTCGTCAGCGGCACAGAGTCCGCGGAGATAGCTCAGACCTACGGTACACTCCGGGAGGAGTTGCTCGAACAGCAGGAGACGGCTGGACTCGACAGGGTTGTCGAGGGGCAGGCCCGCTGGGACGACATGCTCGCCCACCCGCTGGCGGTCCACGACAGCGTCGAGACCCGCGGTATCGTCCGGTACTACGACAACAACAACTTCTATCGCGAGCCGGTGGTGACCGGCGACCTGACACCGGACGGTGACGTTGCGGCCGAGCTGGACGCCGCGGCGGAACACACCGAGGGTCCGCTGCAGGCGGTGCTTCCGGGACCGTACTCGCTCGCACAGCTGGCGACAGACGAGCAGTACGGCGACGGGGCGGCGTTTCTGGACGCGGTCGCGACGTTCCTCGCGGGCGAGGCCGAGCAGTTCCCCGACGTGGAGACGCTGTTCCTGCTCGAGCCCTCGCTCGTGACAGACCCCCCCGAGACCGACGACGAGCACGAGCGCGTGCCCGGGGCACTCGACACCGTCGCCGACGCGCTCGACACCGAGGTTGTCGTCTACCCGTACTGGGGCGCACTCGGGGAGAAGCTGTACGCGCACGTGCTAGACGCCAATATCGACGCGCTGGGGTTCGACCTGGTCTCGGCCCCGGACGAGAGCGTCTCCAACGCACAGGAGTACGGCACACCCGCGGACGTGGCGCTGGGTGTCGTCGACGGACAGAACACACGGGTAGAGTCCGCCGAGACGGTCCGCGAGCGCGTCGAGTGGTTCGACAGCCAGACCCCGCAGAACGACTACAGTCGGGTGTACGCGACGACGAACACGGAGACGTTCTACCTCCCCGTGAACCGGTTCGAGGAGAAACTCGATGCGCTGGCCACCGCGACCCAGTTGACGGAGGTGGAGGCATGACCCGCGAGCAGTTCCGCCCGCCGGATCACGACAACGACCACTTCCTGTTGACCACAGTCGTCGGGTCCTACCCCAAACCGACCTGGCTCCACCGTGCGCGGGACCGCTACGAGGACGAACACAGTGACTTCGACGAGGAGGAGTTCCAGGAGGCAACAAACGACGCTTCGCGGCTCATCACCCACGAACACGAGCGCGCCGGTGTCGACGTGCTCGTCGACGGCGAGATGCGACGCAACGAGATGACGGAGTACTTCGCGGAACGCATCGACGGCTACGAGTTCAACGGCCCCGTCAAAGTATGGGGACACAACTACTTCGACAAGCCGAGTGTCGTCGACGAGGTTGCGTACGACGAGGAGTGGCTCGTCTCCGAGTACGAGTTCACCGCCGAGGTTGCGAGCGGACCGGTGAAGGTCCCCATCACCGGGCCGTACACGCTCGCGCGCTGGTCGTTCAACGAGGTGTACGAGAGCGAGGAGACACTGGCCTACGACCTCGCCGACCTCGTCAACGAGGAGATAACGGCACTGGTCGAGGCGGGCGCGCGGTACATCCAGATCGACGAACCCGCGCTTGCGACGACACCCGACGACCACGCCATCGTCGGCGAGTGTCTCGACCGTATCACCGCCGACGTGCCTGACGACGTCCGACTGGGGCTGCACGTCTGCTACGGCGACTACTCGCGGATCTACCCCGAGATCCTGGAGTTCCCCGTCGACGAGTTCGATGTCGAACTCTGCAACGACGACTACGAGCAACTGGACGTGTTCACTGAACCCCGGTTCACGATGGACCTCGGTCTCGGTGTCGTCGACGCCCACGACGCCGATATCGAGTCCGTGCAGGAGATAAAACGGAATATAAAACGCGGACTGGAGGTGGTCCCGCCCGAGCGACTGACGATCAGCCCGGACTGCGGGCTGAAGCTGCTCCCGCGCGAGGTGGCCTACGAGAAGATGGCGAATCTCGTGACCGCCGCCCGCGAGGTGGAGGCCGAACTCGACTCCGGGACTGTCGACATCGGTGCCCCACAGCTGACCGCCGACTAACGGTCTCTGGGTGTGACGCCTGTCCGGACCGGTGGGCCGTGACTGGTGGCCTGTTTCTCGGGCTGTGTGCGTGTCACCGCACCCGAACAGTGGAGAGAGCACAAACGAGAGGTCGGCCAGACCGAGCCGGGGGGGTCTCGCGCCCGAAACTGGGCGCGAGGTCGACCGGTGGTCCAGCGCATGCGAGGACGGTGGCCGGCGGTCGTCAGCAGGCACTACACCGAGGTCACCGACGCCGTGGCGATGATGACCGGTGACAGCAACAACAGCAGGAACAGCCACCGGCTGTTGTCCGTCATCTGTATCAGTATCTACGCGTTCGCGAACGGAAACAGCAGCGACCCAGTCGGGTTAGTCTGCCCTCTCGAGCAGCTCCCACACACCCGTCATCGGCATGCTGGGCAGGAATAGAACGACCGAGATCTTTGTCGATGCCCTCTGACTATCCCGTCTCTCGATACAGTGGGGTGTCTGTTCGGATGTTACCGAACTTCGAGACGAAGGCCCCGGAGTTCAGCGTGCGGAGAAACTCAACCCGTGGGCGGTGGTCGCACTCGGATGAGCGATTGTGAGCTCACAGAGCCCCTACGCTCGTGAGTGCTGCTCTCGGCTCTCGTGGCTCTCACAGCATCTCGTGATCACTGTTGACCGGAGACGGGGGTTCCTGCGGTCGGCCTCACACTCGCTGCGCGGTTCGCTCGTCAGACCCGCTGCAGTGTTTGACCGGGGTCCGCGGGGAGCGCTCACCCGTTCAGTCCACCAGGGCACGGCCAGTTCGGCGGGCAGAGACAGTCTCCTGGCGGGTCTGTATCTGAACACCACCGGCCATACACCCCCCTCCAAACCGCCCTGGGACACAGACCCGGGCAACATCGGAATGTATTTGAACGATATCTGCGTAGATTAAAACTAGTACGCAGCAGTCTACCGGTGACGTACCCGCGTCACAGCAACGTTTAAATCCCGTCGATACTAGTTAACACGTGCCATGATAGACAGACTGGAAAAGGAAGTAGACATGTTGGAGCGGCATCTGCAGGTCTTGCGGATGGTGATAGAGAGCGAGCCGATCGGTATCGTGAAGATGTCAGACGAAACTGGATACCCCCATCACAAGGTGCGCTACTCGTTGCGCGTGCTCGAGGAGGAGAACCTCATCGAACCGTCGAGCCAGGGTGCGATTACGACCGAGGATACAACAGAGTTCGTCGACGACCTCGACAGCAAGATCGACCACACCGTCGACAAACTTCGAGGAATGAGACTCGACGAGACACCGGAGATCGAGAGCTAAAGCTCGGGAACAGTGAGATAGGGGGACCCCTCCCGCGCCTCGACGAGACAGAGGTGGTAGCCACGGTCTCGAGAGAGGTTAACGAGACTTTTCTGACTGCTTTGACTGTCCAATCGCCCCTGTGTCGCCTCCTCAGCGATATCCAGCGCCTCGCTCTCGAAGTAACTGGGGGTCACGAGAAACACGCCCGCCAGCGAGTCGGTCGAGTTCCCGGTCCGTTTGGCGGCGGTGACCAGTTGCTCCATCTCCGCCTCCCGCACCGGGTCACGGTCGCTGTCGACGGTCGCCACGAACAGCGGTCGCCCACGCTGATCACGGAACACCACGTCGAACGACTCCGTGCCGTCCGCTGTCTCGACCGATGTGTCCAGGTCGGCGCGGTCTATCGACGGGAGCGCGTCGTGCATCCTGGACAGCGATTTCCGGTTTCCGGTCTCTGTTATCTCGAACGGTAACGTCGTGAGGACCCACTCGACGAACTCGTAGGGGATGGTGCTCGCGACGAACGTCTCGTAGGGCTGTCCCTCGACGCTGACCGGCCCGTCGAACCCGCCGTACACCTCCAGTTGCAGATTCGCCCGGAGCGACGCCCGGTCACCGTCGCCGGTTTGAATATCGCTCAGCGTCACGCCACCCTGTGAACTGTATCTGACGAACACGGCTGTCTCCTCGACTGCCTCGCTACCTGTTAGTTCGCGGGTCGACTCGGCCGCCACCGGGTCGGGTTCGTTGCCGCCTCTGTCGAGCGTATCGAGCTGTCTGCGCAACGCGTCCCGCTCCTCACGAGTTGCGTCGAGTCGCTCCCGCAGTGTGTCCCGCTCCTCGCTGACGGCCGTTAGTTGCGCTTCGAGTTCATCTCGCTCCTCGCGAACGCGTGTCAGTTGTTCGCCAGGTTCATTATCATCCTCCTGCTCGCGGGAGTGCGGGTCCAGCCGCTCACCGGTGGTGCTGTCAGGACTCGTCCTGTCGTTGTCGGTCCCGGGCTCGACCGGTGCCGGTCTGGTGGCGGGCTCGCTCTCGTCCGCGCTTGATCCGTCGCTGGACTCGACCAGCTCCGGTTCGGCGGTGGCTCGACTCCCATCCGCGCTCGGTCCGTCGCCGAGTTCGTCGGGCTGTGTCGCCTGGTCGGTCGCCGGCTGTTCGTCCGCCCTGCCGGTGGTCCGGTCCGGGTCTATCGAGGGGATCGTGCGAAGCTCGGTGTCGGGCGCATCCGGTGTGCCCGTCTGCCCGTTCCCGACCGGTTCGGTGCCCGCCGTGTGACCCGCTCCACTCTCGGGCTGCTCGGCAACCGACCCGTGTTCGTCACCCGACAGTCCTGCCGTCGTGCCGCCTACAGCCGGATCTGTCGCCCGCTCGCCGGAGTTCGTCTCCGCGCCACCAGCTGATTCAGTCACCCGTTCGTCGGCGGTCTCTACGCCGCTGTCGGGACCGGTCGGCTCCGGCTCTGACTCTGGTTCGGGTGTTGGCTCTGGCAGACCGACCGGCTCCAGCGTGACGGGACGGACCTGGTAGATGCCAACCTCGTCTACTGCCGTCTCGAACGCCTCGCGCCCGCCGACGAGGCGGCTGGACTGGCCGACAAAACCGACGGCCATCGAGGTGCCGGCGTGGTACACAAGGTAGTAGTCGCCGCTGAGGACATCCTCCGACAGCTCGACGTAGCCGGTGAACCCGCCCTCAGAGAGGGTTTCGTCGACCGTCGAGAGAGGCGTCTGCTCGGTGTAGAACTGGTCGCGTAGCTCGTCGTTCTGCTCCTGCATCACCGCGAGCAGCGGCAGTGCCGGTGACGGCGCGCTGTACGCGGTTCCTGCTGTCTCCTCGAACACCTCGATGTCACCACCGCGGAGGGCAACGGGGACACCGCTGGTCATGAACAGTTCGGTGTCGCCAGCCCGGACCACACCGGAGAACTCGTCCGCTGCGAGTCGCTGGAGACCGCGATACCCGCTGTCGAAGCGACGCGTTCGCCACCCCTCGACACGCTCGAGGACACGTGTACTCATTGTTCGACTAGACCAAGATGGGACTGATATAGTTTGTCTTAGACCGCGCGCTCGACTGCACGGGCGAGCGCACCGAACTGTTCGCTCGCAGACGAGTCGGGTGCGAGAGCGGCCACCGGCTGGCCAGCCCGTTGTGCCGTCGCGAGTCGGTCCGACTCCGGCAGAGCCGTGACCGGCGCACCGAGTGTCGACGCGAGTCGGTCGTGTGAGCCGAGCCGGTCGGCTCGGTTCAGCACAACCCGCGCAAGCGGCGTGTCGAGCTCCCGCGCCAGCTCCCGTGTCCGGACTGCCCCGGCCAGTGCGGCCCGCGTCGGGCGTGTCACGAGCAGCGCGGCCTCACCGGCCAGCAGCGCCACCCCCGCGTCGCTGTGCATCCCGGCCGGTGCGTCGACGACGACTCGGCCGTACTCGCGTTCGACTGCCTGGACTGCATCGACCAGTGCCGCCGGGTCTGCCGCCCGCACACCCGCGAGTGACCGCCCGCAGGGAAGCACGGCAACCGGTCCACACTCCCGGACCGCCTCGACCGCCGACGCCCGCCCCGCGAGCACGTCGTGGAGGTCCGGACCACGTGCCGAGGGCAGGTCTGCCATCCCCAGATCCGCGTCGACCGCAACGGCGTCCAGTTCGGCCGCCAGATTGTACGCGACTGTCGTCTTCCCGACACCACCCTTTCCTGCGGTGACTGTGAGCCTCATGCCAGCCGTTCGAGTGCCGACAGCGGGACCTCTGTCTCGTCGAGCCGGTCACCGAACTCACCGTGTCGCTGTTCGATCTGTTCGAGACGCCGCCTGTCGGCGTCGAGCCGGTCACACAGTGCCCGTACCTGTTCGATGCCTCCCGCCGCGTCGACGGCCGCGCGCGCCTCCCCCGCTGTCTCCACCGCGGCGAGGCGCTCTGCCGTCTCGATACGGTTCCCGAGCGCACCGAGCCAGGCGTCTATCGCCTCGCCGGGATCGAC
>KE356579.1:2319235-2334892 GCA_000416085.1 halophilic archaeon J07HX64
GAGCTGTAGTCGGTCGAATCCACAGTCCGTGTTCCTGCTTCGCCCGGTGTCTGCCGCTCTGTCCCGGACGCCACGGTCGAGCGTGTGCCGTTCTCCTCCTGGCCCCGACCAGTCTCGTTCGACTGGTCTGGCTCCGGCGGGTCAGTTGTCGACGCGCGGGCGGACGGTTGTCGGTCGTCGGCCATCGAACTGCGGTCGACCGAGCCGTTACTGGGTGAGTGTGAATCCGCTTCCGGATCCCGGTCGGTCGACGGTGACCTGTGGGTCGGAACAGCATCCCGCGGCGGGCCGGCCTCGCCGAGTTCGCGCACGAGCGCCTCGGGGGTCGGTGGTCCCTCGGACGACCCGGTGACGGGTTCGGTTTCGACGATCGTCGCCGGTGGCTCGACGGGGTCGTCCGGGGAGGCGTAGCCGAGCACCAGCGGCTCCCCGGCGGACACGACACCCTCGAATCCAGACCCGTCCCAGCCCGCGGCGGGGCGGTTCTGCCGTCTCGGCGGCCAGACGGGTTCGAGGGTGCTCGATATCTCGACACGCGTGTCCGTGTCGCTCGTCACGAACAACTCGACGAGCGTCGTCTCGCCCGCAGTCGCGACCTGCCAGTCGAGCGTAGCCATGTGGCTGGTGGTCGCGCTATCGGATATAAATCTCCGGAGCGTGTCGAAAGGGCGCTCCGCTCGTCGGTTTTATTCGTCGAGCGTCGTTCTTTCCACGTCCGTCTCGTCGAAGTAGAGGTCGGCACCGTCCTGTGCGACCTTCTCCGCGAGGACGGCACACTTCACGCGCATCGGCGAGATGTCGACCCCGAGCATCTCGGTCACGTCGTCGCGGTCCATCTCGCGTAACTCCTCGACGGTGAGCCCCTGGAGTTGCTCGGAGAGCATCGAGGCCGAGGCCTGCGAGATCGCACAGCCGTCGCCCTCGAAGGCGACCCGCTCGATCGTCTCCTCGTCGTCGTCGAGCACGACGTCCATCTCGATGGTGTCGCCACACATCGGGTTCTCGCCGACGTGTGTGAACGTCGGCTCCTCGATCTCGCCGTAGTTGCGCGGGTTCTTGTAGTGATCAAGGATCTGCTGCCGGTAGAGGTCTGAGCCACCGATTCCCATTACTTTACGTTGGTGTGCCGGAATAAAAAGGGTTCTGTGTCACTCGCCCCCTGACCCGGAGTCACCCGTTCGACGGGAGAGTAGATACCCCAGACCACCCAGTCCCGCCACGCCGGCGGCCACACCGAACCCCGGTCCGTCACCGTCGGCCCCACCCCCGGAGCCCCCTCCCGCACCCTCACCGGAGCTATCATTCGGTGTGTCGGTATCCGTGCTGCCACTGCCCCCACCGTTCGTGTCATCGCCGTCTCCGTTGTCTGTGCTATCGTCCCCGTCGTCTGTGTCGTCGCTCTCACTGGTGCCGACGAGGGAGCCGAGCGTCGTCACCCGTTCACCGTTCCGCGAGAACGAGAGGCGGTAGCCGAGCGCGTTGCAAAGCAGCAGATAGCCGAGTCTGGTCAGCGACTGCCCGCGGAGTCCGAACGGGTGAAGATTGCGCTGGGTCGCCGGAGGGAGTAGCGAGCCCAGCAGGTGAACACCGACGCGCTCGCTGTCGGCCGGCACTGTCGCGAGTCGCGCACGGTTGTCGACGGCGGCGGCCACCGTCGCGCCGGCCGTTCGGAGTCGACCTCCGGTGACGGTGTACATCGGCACCTCGTTACGGGCGTAGCCGAGTGGCGGGTGCCGCCAGGGTTCGCGCCGCTCGATGCTCGACATCGCGTCGAACGTCCGGCGACCGGCCACCAGCGGGTGACTCTGGTCGGGGTCGGGGTACGCCGCCGCGGCGAGTTCGTCCCGGGTGACATCGCCCTCACCGACCCTGTCGAGTCCAGCCACGCCGAGGTCGGCCGCGAGACCGACCCCGCTGTCGGTCAGCACCAGGTTGCCGCCCGCCTCGACGTACGCCGCGAGACCCGCGAGCGCCGCCTCGTCGACACCGTGGTCGTGGGTGAGAACGAGATTGTCGTACGCCGGACGGCCGTCCGTGAGGAGTGTGTCCGACCCGAGTTCCTCGGCCGTGACAGCCTCGACCGGGGCGTCGGCGGCCGAGTTGAGTGCCTCGAACGCCGCGAGCGGTGTCACCGTGTAGTCGCGCTGGGCGTAGCCGAGCGTACTCCTCGGGTCGGGGACCTCGTCGGCGACGAGTCGTGTGACCTGCACCTCGACCGGGACTGCCGTGTCCGCCTCGATCTGCCACTCACCGGGGTCGGGGTCGAGCGCGGTCAGTACCGTCCGGTCCGTATCCCCGTCCGGCCCCGCTGTAGCCTCGACGGCGGTTCCCGCAGTATCGTACAGTGTCGCCCCGGTGACCTGGCTGCCCGCCGCCCGTAACGCCACGGTGAGTGTGTGTGTCCCCGGTGGGACATCGACAGTCGCCTCGACATCGCCCGCGGCGAGCTGGCGGCTGTCTGTTCCGAGTGTCGAACCGGACCGCCTCGGTCCTGACCCGGCGACGGTCGTCCCGCCGGCCAGCCCGACCGTTGCCCCACCGGCGACCGGCGTGACCCCGTCCTCGACGTGCGGGAGGTCGCTCGCCCGCCGGCGAAGGTCGTCCGCGGCGAGGTAGGCGGTCGAACGGCCACCCGTCTCGACGGTGGCGTCGACCCCGTCGACCGCGTGGTCGACCGTCGCCGCACAGACGGCCCCGTAGGCACGCACCTGGAACTCGACGATATCGGGCATGAACCGCCGCTCCATCCCCCTGCCGGAGCGAGTTCGAGAAGACGACCTCGAGGGTCAGCGGTGTCGCCCCGAGACCACCGAGTCGCTCTGGCGCACCCGCCCATCCGGCGAGCCCGCCGGAGACGGTGTACTGGATCGTGTCGAGCCCGGTCCCGCTCCCGAACAGCTCGACCGGTTGCTCACAGAGCAGCTCCGGTTCGCAGTTCTCGGGGTCGCCGACCTGTTCGGCCGAGTCCGCGGCGGCCGCCTCGAAAGCGTCCGACCAGTTCGCGAGCGGGCCGACGTCCGCCTGCACCCGGGCACGGATGGCCCGGGTCAGCAGGTCGCTGTCGGCGCGGTCCGCGGGTGTGCCACCGCCGGTTTCGATCGCGAGCACCGCGTTCGTGTGGCCGTACATCCCGTGGAGGTCGACCAGGTAAGCAACGTCGTCGTAGGATCTGAGCCGCTCGACTAGTGAGAGTGTCTCGGGCACCGCTTCGGCGACCTGGTCCGGTACGTCTTCGTCGGGTCCGGGCGCGTCGTCGACGAGGTTCGCCCCCCGTGGTTCACCCGGGAGACGGTTTGGCCGTATCCAGCCCGGACTGGGCTGTTCCCTGTTGAGGTCGCGGTCGGCGCCGTTGAACCGGTGGAAATCAGGTGGGTCGACCGGGTCCTCGTAGAGCCGCTCGTCGGCGACCCAGCCGTCGGGGTTCGGACAGATAAAGACGAGACGACGCTCCGAGAGGCGGTCGGCGACCCCGGGACGGGCACCCGTGAGCACGTCCTCGACGAATCGGAGACTCGCTTCGACACCTGCACGCTCGTCGCCGTGAACACTCGCAACAAAGGCGACCGTCTCCCTGCCCTCGGCCGCTTCGACGTTCTCGGTGAGTTCAGCCACCCAGACCGGTTGCGGGTCCTGCTCGCCCGTGTAGCGGTTGCGGTGGCCGTGCCCGGTCCCGACTGTCTCGACCCGCAGACGGTCGGGATGCTCGGCGGCGAGATGCTCGAGTCCGGCCACCGCCTCCTCGAGAGCGACGAACCCGACACTGTCCCCCGGATCTGGAAAGACACCCGCCTCGTAGTCACCGAGCGGCCAGAACGGGTTCGACCCCGGCGCGTACTCGAGTTGCTCGGTCGTGTTGGCTCCAGCGACTGTCTCGGCCTGTCCGGGCGTGAAACCGGCGTGTGCCACCGGCTCCTCGGGGTGTGTTCGGAACTCGGTATCGAGTGCCGCGAGCGTGTCGAACCCCGATGTATCGGTGAACCGCACGAGTGTCGGGATCCGGTACTCTGCCTCGACATTGCCAACGAGGAACTCGTACCGGTCTGTCATCGCCGCCTCCTCGACCCCACGGCCAGAGCGGCCTGTCAGCAGTGCGCCGACTGTCGCGGCCGACAGCGCGGTGAACTCCCGTCGGGACCACCCTGACCGGGTCACGCTACAGCCACATCCAACCGAGCCGAACAGTTGTGAGCACTGTGTTGTGTGTCTCTGTGCGAGAGTCCCTGCGTTCCGGACTGCATACCAGTTTGATTGGCTCTCCAATCCTTTAATCTCTCGCTGTGCGGGACTCCGGACACAGTCCGGTGTGGACAACCGGGGTCAGTGTAGGGAAGATTGATATATAACAATCTCATACTGTGGGACGAGAGAGTGAGACGACGAGAGACAGAGCTCCCCAGTAGGTCATTTAGTTTAGATGGTAAGATGACACGCGACGATTAATGTCACCAGGCGAGCCGGATGTGAACAAAGAAATGCCGGGGAGGGATTCGGCCGTTGTCGAGCGGTTCGGAGAGCTGTTTCACCATATCGAAGATGCGATCGTGGAAGCGGAGATATCTGAGGAGGGGCCGGTAATCCGGGCGGTGAACCCCGCGTTCGAGCGGGTGTTCGGTCACGAGCGCGAGGCGGTGCTTGGCGAGTTGCTCAACGATGTCATCGTGCCCGAGGACGAGAGCGCACGGGCACAGGAGTTCGACCGCCGGGTCGCAGAGGGGGAGCAGAGCACCGCTATCGTCCGCCGAGAGACGGCGACCGGCACCCGGGAGTTTCTCCTGCGTGTCGTACCCAACAGGCGCGCCGCCAGCAAGTGCGGGTTCGGCATCTACTCCGATATAACCGAACAGCGCCGGTACGAGCATCATAGCCGTGTCGTCCACCGCATCCTCAGGCACAACCTCCGCAACGACCTGTCGGTTATCCTCGGGCTGGCGGAGTCGCTCACAGACAACGCGGACCCGGCAGTGTCCGAGTCGGCCGCGCTGATCGCCGAGCACGCCGAGCGCATCGCGTCGCTGCGCGAGGAGACCCGGCCGCTCGAACAGGTGCTCGACAGTGGGCGCGACGTCGCGCCCCGGTCGGTCGAACCGATCTGCCGGCTGGCCGTCGACGCCGCGACCGGCGAGGCGCCCGCGAACGCGGTGGCCGTCGATGTGCCCGAGGAGCTTCGCGCGCTTGCCATCCCGCAACTCCAGCGGGCCGTCGAGTCGCTGGTCGAGAACGCCCTGACCTACGCGGGTGAGGAGCCGACTGTCCTCGTGCGCGGGCAGGCGACCGATGGCGCCGTTCATATCGATGTTGTCGACGACGGTCCCGGAATCCCCGAGCACGAGCGCGGCCCGGTGTTCGACGACCGCGACATCACACAGCTCGAACACGGCAGTGGCGTCGGACTGTGGCTGGCCCGGTGGACTGCCGAGACCTGCGGGGGCGACCTGGCGTACGAGCGCACCGACGACGACAGGACGGTCGTCCGGCTCGTGTTACCCGAACCGGCAGCGCCGGGATGAGCTGTCTCAGGGGATGCCCAGCCCGGTGCGGAGCAGTTGGAACGCGATAACAGAGAGGAGTCCGAGCACCGCGCCACGTCGCAGTCGCGACGAAACCCGGTCACGCAGGCGACTCCCGACCGCGACACCGGCGAGGGCAGGAACCGCTGCGGCGACCGACAGCGCGGCGACAGTCGGGTCGTCGTAGAGTCCGAGCAGGGCTGCCGCGACGACCCGGACACCGTTCAGCGCGAGAAAGAGAACCGCCACCACGCCGACAAACAGGTCGTGTGAGAGCTCGCAACTGCGGAGGTAGGCGACCATCTGGACCCCGACGTTGGTACCGCCGAACAGCGCGCCGCCGACACCGCCGACACCGGCCATCGCAGCCGGACGCTCAACGAAACAGCCCTCCCGGAGGCCGCGCCTCCCCGGAACTGTGACCGTCTCCTGGAGGGTCGCAACAAACGCAAGCGCCACCAGTCCGAGCACCACCCGGAGCGGTCGATCCGGCAGCGTGTCGAGCACCAGCATCCCGACGACGGTTCCAACCACGGCCGACACGAGGAGCGGTCTGAACCGGCGACCGCAGGTCCGGACCTCCGTAACCGACAGCTCACCGGCGAGTCGGAGATTGACCGCGAGGATCGGGACGATGACGAACACCACCGCCGTTGCGGGGTCGACCACCGTCGCCAGTACCATCGTCGTGACCACAGCGAAGCCGAACCCTGCGAGTCCGTTCACCGCTCCTGCGACGAACACGACCGCGGCAACGGCAACTAACGGGGTCGGCGACACCGGGAATGACACAGTTGATGTACTGCGACCACGGGCAAAAGCGTGTCCCGGTTCACAGCCTCACCGACAAGCCGCGGTGTCATTATTCACTCGGGGTCGCTGTCGGTGTGACGGGGCCGGTGACCGGTGGTCCGCCGTTCAGATCGACCCGGTAGGAGAGTCTGTTCCAGAGGGGGCCCAACCGGGGGGTTTTTTCGCCGTCAGAGCGAGATACGGGTATGGCGTTGAAAGCAGGTGTCGTGGCGGTGCAAGGCGATGTCAGCGAGCACCAGCGGGCGATACAGCGGGCGGGTACGGCAAACGGGCACGACGTGGAGGCCGTCGAGATACGGCAGTCAGGCGTTGTTCCGGACTGTGACCTGCTCCTGATACCGGGGGGAGAGTCGACAGCGATCTCACGGCTCCTCCACCGGGAGGGTATCGCGGCGGAGATAAACGACCACGTGGCCGCCGGTCGACCCGTGCTCGCGACGTGTGCGGGGCTGATCGTGCTCAGCCGTGACTCGGGTGACGAGCGCGTGGAGACGCTCGACCTGCTCGACGTGACCGTCGAGCGCAACGCGTTTGGTCGCCAGCGCGACAGCTTCGAGGGACCACTCGAGGTGCGTGGTCTGTCGGAGCCGTTCCCGGCGGTGTTCATCCGCGCACCGGTCATCGACACCGTCGGTGATTCGGTCGAGATGCTCGCCGAGTTCGACGGTCGTCCGGTTGCGGTCCGGGAGGACAATATCCTCGGAACGGCGTTCCACCCCGAGTTGCGCGAGGACCCCCGGATTCACGACCTCGCCTTCTTCCAGGACGGTCAGGGCAGATAGCGAACGCTGACGATGCCGCTCTCGTCGGTCCGTATCTCGACACGCTCGACACCGTATCGGGCGGCGTTTTTGTAGGTCATCTCGTCCTCGTGCAGCTCCTCCGTTGTCTGTGCAACCGCATCCGGTTCGACACGGAGGACGTGTATCTCGCCCTCGCCCTCGCGCTCGATCACAACAGCCTCTGTCGGGTCCATCTCGGCGGCGGTCTCACGGACCTGCCGGGTCGGGGGTTCGGGGCTAGTCTCGACCGGCACGGTGTAGCTGGTCTCGAGTTCGTCGACCACATACGAGAGCTCCATCGGCGGCTGTGCCACGAGCGACGCCTCGACGATCTCGTGGGTCTCGAACCCCGGGTTCTCTGTCAGGGTGAATATCTGTGCGGTGTCGATGTCCTGGAGTGTGACCGACCCGTCGGCGGCGTGTTTCACGTAGAAGCTCCCGGTCGCGGGTTCGGACTCCGACCCGTTTCCGTTGTCGTCCGGCGGCTGCCCGTAGGTCCCCGTCGGTTCCTCGTCGTCGAGTGTCTCCTCGTCGTTGTCGGTGGTCATAGACCGGGGTACGGCAGGCGCAGTCTTTGAGGTTTCGTCTCGGCGGATCGACCACAGAGTCTAATAGTCGGTCACACGAAAGGAGGGCCATGCAGGTCGATATCGGGAACGCGCTGGCGGCGGTGGCCGACCCGGGCGTGACGGAGTCCGGGCTGGAGGCCCTCGACGGGCAGGTCGGTACAGCACACGAGCGGATCTCGGCGGGCCGAGAGAGCGGGGAGTTCGGCTACGCGGCGCTGAATCTGCCCGAGACGACCGACCCGTCGGCGATTCGGTCGGCGGTTGAACCGGTCGCGGACGCGGGGGCGGTGCTGACCGTCGGTATCGGTGGCAGCGCGCTCGGTGCAGCGACAGTCTCGACGGCGCTCGGCCCGGCGGCGGTCGAACACCGGGTGCTCGACAACGTCGACCCCGCACACGTGTCGGCGGTGCTCGACGGGTTGGAGCTGGCCGACACCGCGGTGCACGTCGTCTCCCGGTCGGGGACAACCGCCGAGACACTGGCGAACTTCCTGGTGGTCCGGGACGAGTTCGAGGAGCAGGGTATCGACTGGACCGAACAGACTGTCGTCACAACCGGTTCTGACGGGCCGTTACGCGACCTCGCCGACGAGCGGGGGCTACCGACTCTGCGGGTGCCGGCGGGTGCGCCGGGGCGGTTCTCGGCACTCTCTCCGGTCGGGCTGGTGCCGGCAGCGATCCAGGGCCACGACATCGAGGCGGTGCTCTCGGGGGCAGTCGCGGCCGCCGGACAGCTCTCGGGGTCGCTGTTCGACTGTCCGGCCTACGCGTACGGCGCCGTGTCCTACGCGCTGGACCGGCGCGGTGCCGGTATCAATGTGATGATGCCCTACGTGGAACGGTTAGAGCCGTTTGCCGAGTGGTTCGCACAGCTGTGGGCCGAGAGTCTCGGAAAAAACGGCGGCGGACAGACACCGGTGCGTGCGCTCGGTGCCACAGACCAGCACTCACAGCTCCAGCTCTACCGCGCCGGCCCGCGAGACAAGCTGGTGACTCTCCTGCGGCCCCGGGAGCGGCCCGACCAGCCGGTTCCCGACCCCGGCGTCGAGCCGCTCGCGTACCTGGGCGGAACGGGCTTGGGGGAGCTACTCGACGCGGAGTTCGAGGCGACCGAGGCGAGTCTCGCCGCCGCCGGTCGACCGAACGTCCGGGTCGAACTCGACCGGCTGGACGCCCGCGGACTCGGTGACCTGTTGTTCGGGATGGAGGCCGCCTGTATCCTCGCCGGTGAACTCTCCGACGTGGAGACGTTCACACAGCCAGCGGTCGAGTGGGGCAAACGCGCCGCGCGGGGCCTGCTCGGCGATGGGACGGCACCCGAGGCCGACGCGGTTGCCGACAAACACCGGTTCCTGGTCGAGTGAACTGCCCGGTGGCCGACGGTTCAGCTGTCGGCCGCCCGCCTGAGAGTTCGGTTCACCCACAGCCAGCTGAGACCGAGAACGAGCGCACTGCCGGCGGAGATCCCGGAGACCAGCCAGGCACCGAACGTTATCGGGAGTGGGTCGAACGCGCCGTAGATACCGAAGCCGGCGTCGGACACCGTCTCGGGCGAGAGAAGTGAGAACGCGCCCGGTACTAGCAACAGCAGACAGAGAACCGTGAGAATCACCCCGACTGTGAGCGTCCACATCCAGAGGTCCTCGACGCGGATGAACCACTCCATGCGGTCCTCGTCCTCGACCTGCTGGCCAACGTAGTACTTCTGGTAGACGAGACCACCCCCGCCGACGAACATCAACACGACACCGAGCAGGACCGGAATGCCGCCAACGACGTTCAGTGACGCGTCTGGGCCACCCTCAAGTGCGCGCACCTTGGAGGATTGCACAGCGAGGAGTGGACCGAACAACGCGGCCATAGCCGACCCCACAACCGCGGTGAGCACCTTTCCGTCGAGCGAGACCGGGAACAGGTCACCTGCCTCGCCCCGCAGCTGCTCGTACTCCGCCATCGGGTCCGTTTCGGAGTTGGTCATCTAGTGAACAGTTTGACTCTCGCGGCTTGGAACTGTCGGTCTGGCGGCGACTGTCGACGAACCGGTTCGGAGCGCTACGTTTTTGCCCCTCGCACATGAAAAAGAGATATGACCGACGAGTCAGAGGATGAGTCGACCGAGGCAGAGACACAGGCCGAGTCCGAACAGGGAGACGACGAGTCGGAGAGCTCGTTCCGCGAACGGGTCGAAGAGATCCGACAGCAGCGCGCCGAGGAGCGTGAGGAGGGCGAGGGCGGTCGCGAACCCCCCGAAGGGATGATGGGTGGTGGCGGTGGTCCCGGAATGGGCGGTGGTGGCATGGGCGGCGGCAACCCGTTTGCCGAGATGATGGGCGGCATGATGGGTGGTGGCGGGATGGGTGGTGGTCCCGGCGCCGCCGGCGAGGAGAGCAACGAAGAGGTCGTTCGGGAGATGCGCAAACTCCGTGATGAGGTTCACGACCTGCGTCGCTCGGTCGACCGTATCGCCGACGCGCTCGAGGACTGACTCTGTTCTGGGGGAACTCACCTCGGGATCAACTGGTTCGAGACGCGGAGTGTCTCGTTACCACAGAGAGCGAAGCTCTCCGAGCGATGCTCAGGTAATCATCCTGTACCGCCTGTACACGACTCCGGGAGCCGACACAGCAACGCAGGGCTTTTGATGCCGACAGCAGAACGTAGATGTATGTTTGGAGGAGGCGGCGGCGGACTCGACCCGAGCAAGATGCAACAGATGATGAAACAGATGGGCATCGACATAGAGGATATCGATGCCGAGGAGGTCGTTATCCGGACAGCCGAGGAGGAACTCGTGTTCACCGACGCGGAGGTCCAGCGGATGGACGCCCAGGGCCAGCAGACCTACAACATCGTTGGCCAGCCCGACACCCGCGAACTGAGCGGAGGTACAGGCGAGAGCGGGGGGAGCGACGACGAGGGCGACGATGGACTCCCGCAGGAGGATATCGAGATGGTGTCGAACGCGGCGGGTGTGAGTGCGTCGCGAGCACGCGAGGCACTCGAGGCAACCGACGGGCGGCCGGCCGACGCAATCGACAGGCTTCGATAGCGTGACCCTCCTGTTCACCCACGAGGACCGGGAGTATCTGCTCTCCCCCGGTGAGCGGTTCGGAACGGACCTCGGGGTGCTCGAGGTGCCCGAGGATGTGACACACGGTGATACCGTCGAGACACATCTGGGTACCGAGTTCAGTGTCCGGCGACTCCGCGGGCCGGACCTGTTTCACCACCTCGAACGGACAGGTGCGCCGATGTTGCCGCGTGACATCGGATTAGTGGTCGGTCACGCCGGTATCCAGCGCGGGGACCACGTGCTCGATGCCGGAACAGGAACCGGTGTGCTCGCGGTCACGCTCGGCCGACTCGGCGCGACAGTCGAGAGCTACGAGCGTGACCCCGAGTTTGCGTCGGTCGCCCGCGACAACGTCGAACTCGCGGGGGTGACCGACAGCGTGACAGTCCACACCGGCGACGTGACCGACCACCTCGACGGACACTCGGGTCTGGACGCGGTAACACTCGACACCGAGGACGCGCCCGCGGTAGTGGTGGAGACACCTGACCTGCTCGCACCCGGCGGGTCTGTCGCGGCGTACTCCCCGTTTGTCGAGGATGCACGGGAGGTGGCCGAGGAGGCACGCGGGACCGGCCTCGACAGCGTCCGGACCCTCGAAACGATCCAGCGCGAGATGGAGTTCGGCGAGCGCGGGTCGCGCCCCTCCACCGCGGGGGTCGGTCACACCGGGTTCCTGACTATCGGCCGGCACACCGCCTGACACGCCGGCGCGACTGTGGTTCCCCGTCTTCAGGCGCGGGAGGGGGTCGATGGTGCGTTCTGCACGCCAGCGCTGGGGCTCCCGGTGTCCAACGGGCGGGAGATGATCGATAACGCGTCCTGCACAGAAGGGCATACGAGAGTGAAGCAACGGCAAGGCGAAGGCTTATTCACATAGCGGAGAACTCTGAACTATGGTTTCGCGGTTGGAGACAGGAATTGAGGTGCTCGACCGGAAACTTGAGGGTGGAATTCCGGCCGGGAGTCTCGTTGTTCTGTCGGCACAACCGGCCAGTCAGGCCGAGCTTTTTCTATACGAACTCACGGCGACCAGAGGGACGCTGTGGCTCTCGCTCAACCGGACAAAGAACGCAGTCACCGATAGCATCGCGGCGACACCGACCGAGACGGGCGACCCGACAGTCCGGCATATCTCCGGTGAGGCACCGCTGGATAGCGCCGGCAAACTCGTCAGCGCGCTTCCGGAGACGTCGAATCTCATTGTCGACCCGGTCGACGTGCTCGAGTCACAGGAGCCACCCTCCCGGTTCCGGAATTTCATGAACAACCTCCAAGAGCACATCGACGACACGAACAGTCTCGCGATCTTGCACAGTCTGGACGGCCGGAGTGTGCCGCCGCTGCGGGACACCACCGAGCACTTTGCGGACGTTGTCTTCCACCTGGAGACGGACCTCTCGAACGACGAGGTGGAGAACCGGCTCTCGGTGCCGAAGTTCCGTGGCGGCAGGGCACCGCTCGAGACTATCAAACTCGACCTCGTCGAGGAGGTCGAGGTCGACACCACCCGCGATATCGCCTGAGTGGGTCAAGGGCTTTGTGGGTCGGGGTGCAACCGGCCGTATGAAGCGTGTCAGGTTCCGTGACCCGGCCGGTGCGGTCAGAACCGGCGAGTGGGTCGCCGGGGACGGGAGTCAGGCAGGAACAGACACTGCGGGTACGGCGGGGTTCGTCCGTTTCGGCGACCAGAGATACGACCCGGGAGCGGTGACCGTGTTGCCGCCGTGTGAGCCCTCGAAACTCGTCTGTATCGGGCGTAACTACGCCGACCACGCCGACGAGATGGGGGGTGAGGTGCCCGACCGGCCGTTGCTCTTTCTCAAACCCCCGAACACAGTCGCGAGCCACGGGAGCGATATCTCACTCCCCGCCGGAAAGCAGGTCGATTACGAGGCCGAACTCGGTGTGGTGATCGGCCAGCAGTGCCGGAACGTCGACCGGTCGGAGGCGATGGGGGTCGTGGCGGGGTACACCTGTGTGGTCGATCTCTCGAACCGTGACGACCAGCGCACCGAACAGAACTGGGTGCGAGGCAAGGCGTTCGACGGTGCCGCCCCGCTCGGTCCGGTTCTCGCCACACCCGAACACGTTCCCGCCGACGCGAGCATCGAACTGCGCGTGAACGGTGATCGACGCCAGTCGGCCTCGCGGGCACAGTTGATCTTCTCTGTGCCCGAACTCATAGCCGAGATTACTAGCTATCTCACACTCCAACCCGGGGACGTCATCGCGACGGGAACGCCGGAGGGTGTCGGTCCACTCGAGGACGGTGACGATGTTGAGGTTCGCATCCAGGGTGTCGGCAGACTCGTCCACACCGTCACCAGACCGGGGTAGCGCCGTCGAGTGTCGGGTGGCGTCACCCGGTGTCGTACTTGTAGGTGGCGTCGTCGGGGTCGATACCGAAGTCCTCGGGGTTCTCGGGGGGTTCCTCGGGTTCGTCGTCGACGCGGGCGGTTTTGAACGCCTCGCGCAGTCGGGGCGGCATCCGGAACCGGGTGGTCTCGATACGTTGCGGGACCGCACCGGGGTCAACACCCCCCTGTTTCTCGCGTTGTCTGTCCTGGAGCACCGCGGGCAGTTTGGCAGGCGAGACGCGTCCGAACCCGAACTGTGCGAGGTAGTCCGGGCTACTCGTTAGCGCGTAGCCTACGCTGAACCCCTTGTCCCGGGCCGTCGTGACGAGTCGCTCGACGACGTGTGCACCGACCCCCTGGCCGCGCCAACTCTCCAGCACGCCGATACTCGTTAGCTCGCAGACTGCCTCGTCGTCGGTCTTGTGAACTCGGATGCGGCCGAAACCGGCGCGCTCGCCCGTCTGTTCGTCCATCGCGATGACGTAATCCCGGGAGCGAAAGGCTGTCTCGTCCAGCCCCATCGCCTCGATGTGGTCAAGTAGCCAGACCTCGTCACGGTTTTTTGCATCCCGGACGTACATACACAACAGTATTCCCTGCTGGTCAAAAGTGCTTGTGGGTTTCCCGCCTGTCTGGCCCGTTGTTCGATCAGGGTGGCGGCAGACACGCCGCCGTGACCCGGGTGAGCGGCGCGGTCGGTCGTGATCACCGTCAAATCGCGGCAGAGCTGAACCGATAGCCCAATCTTTTTGACCGCCGTAACAGAATAGTATACATGGTCGACAAAGACGACCTACGACAGCAGTTCGTAGAGGCGTTCGAAGGCGCAGACTATCCGGTCAACAGCCCGATGGACCTCGTCCCGGCGCTGCCGAACGGCCCGGCAACGACGTTCGAGTCCGGTGACTTCTCGATGACTGCAATGGAGCTCAACAGCCAGATCTCCAGTGGTGATACAGAGTTCCCCTACGACAGTGTCGACGAACTCGTCGGCGAGCTCATGGACGGGCTCGACGACGAGGGCCTTATCTAAGACTGCCACACCCCGTTCCAGGTTTTTTACTGCTTGCCGGCTAGTGACGGTATCGGTTTCTTCGGCTGGTTGCCCTGCTGGTCTCTCGGGTACCTGACCGTTTCAACACAGTTCTGGAGAGTAAGACACTTGTACCGGAGCGAGATAACCTCTACTGTAGCCCTGTGGTGTAGTGGCCAATCATAGCGGCCTTTGGACGCGCACGGATGTCCGTTCGCGGAAGCTAGCCGCTGACGCTGGTTCGAATCCAGCCGGGGCTACTCTGTTGTGAACAAAGGTGAACAACGAGTCGCAACCGGATTCGAACCAGGGAGCGAAACCCGTAGAGTGACCGTGGTTCGAATCCAGCTGGGGCTACTCTGTCGTGAACTACCTCAATATCAAGCCTCGGGGCTTTTTGCTCGGACTCCCGTTCTGTGCCCTCGCAGGGGCAGGGGGTACATACTCCACGCTCACGTTCGGTGTCCCAGCGCCGGTCCGGTTAGTTGTCGGAGTCGTCGGCGACACCCAGTCTGCGGGCGGCGTACGCGGCGAGGCCACCGAGTGCCGTGAGTCCGGCGAGCGGTCCGAATCCTGGTCCGCTGCCGTCTGTACTGTCGGTGGTGTTGTCCCCGCCAGTGTCGTTCCCACCGTCGGCAGCCTCGTCGTCGGCTACGACGGCGACAGTCAGCGAACCCTCGACGGAGCCATCGTCCGTCGAGACAGTGTGTGTGTACTCACCTGGGTCGACATTGGCCGTATCGACAGTGAAACTGACAGAGTCCGACTCACCACCCGGGAGGGTCAGTGACTCGCTGGCGACATCCCCGAGTCCGGAGACCGCCAGCACAACGTCTTGGGTGGCCTCCTGCTCGCCGGCGTTCTGCACCGAGGCGGTCACGACGAGTTCCTCACCCTGTGTCACCGATGCCGTGGTCGGGTCCAGACTCGAGAGCTGGAACTCGGCCGGGTCCGGCTGTGCCTGGACTGTCAGTGAGCCCTCGGTGGAGCCATCGTCTGTCGAGACAGTGTGTGTGTACTCGCCCGGGTCGACATCGGTCGTATCGACAGTAAAACTGACAGAGTCCGACTCACCACCCGCGAGGGTCAGCGAGTCGCTGGCGACATCCCCGAGCCCGGAGACCCCCAGCACAACGTCTTGGGTGGCCTCTTGCTCGCCGGTGTTCTGCACCGAGACGGTCACGACGAGTTCCTCACCCTGTGTCACCGACGCTGTGGTCGGGTCCAGACCCGAGAGCTGGAACTCGGCCGGGTCCGGCGGTGCCTGGACTGTCAGCGAGCCTGTCGCCGAACTATTCTCGCTCTCGACCTGGTGGGTGTACTCACCCGCTGGCACGTCCGTCGTGTCCAGGTCGAACGAGGCGGTGGTGCTCTCGCCGGCAGCCAGAGTCACCGCTTTGGAGACACTGATGTCGGTGCCGACGACAGAGAACGTCACAGACTGGGTGCCCTCCGCGTCACCGGTGTTCTCGACAGTCGCCTCCGCGGTGACTGTCACGCCCTGTTCGACTGTGCCGTCG
>KE356579.1:2334912-2336025 GCA_000416085.1 halophilic archaeon J07HX64
GCGCTCGACAGCAGCGACGTGGGGCGCTGGTGACGCGAGCGAGCAGGAGCGCGAGACCGTGGCGTCGGCGCTGGGTGTCGAGACGTTGCCGCCGGCAGACTGTCTCGTGGCGCTCGGGGAGCGCGAGGAGACGGGTCTCGCGCGCCAGCAACAGCAGCCACCGCCGCTGTCGTGTCAGGTGTGGGCACTTGAGGAGATGAGCGACGAGGAGTTCGAGCAGGCAATCGGGGCGGTTCTGGGTCCAGATGGGCAGAACAGCGCGCTGGCGCTGGTGCCCCAGTCATACGAACCGGGGTCGACGACCGCCAGCGCGCGCAACATGTTCGTCACACAGCGCACCGAGGGTGGGTCGCTGGAGGACCCCGACGGGTTCAGCGAGAACGTCACCAGCGCACAGGCCGAGTTGCGGGAACTGGCTGCGGACCGTGACCGGGCGTATCTGGTGTTCGGGGCCGGCCTGCTCGACCTCGAAATAAATCAGTCACTGTTCGATAGCGCGGCGCTGGTCGGGCCGATCGCGTTCGTGTTCGTCGTCGTGGTGCTCGCAGTCGTCTACCGTGACCCGTTCGATATCCTGCTCGGGGTGGCCGGTATCGTGCTGGTGCTGCTGTGGCTGTTCGGGTTCATGGGCTGGACCGGCATCTCGTTCAACCAGCTCATGATATCGGTGCCGGTGTTGATAATCGGGCTGTCTATCGACTTCGCGCTGCACGTGTTCATGCGTCACCGGGAACACCACAGTGGTGACACCGAGATCAGGTCCGCGATGGGTCTCGGAATCGGGGGTGTGGTGGTCGCGCTGGCGTGGGTGACAGCCACCACAGCGATCGGGTTCCTGTCGAATCTGGTCAGCCTGATTGCACCGCTGCGGGAGTTCGGTATCGCGAGCGCGTTCGGCATCACGGCTGCGCTGGTGATATTCGGGGCGCTCGTACCGGCGGTGAAGATCGAACTCGACGAGTATCTGAGCGGGCGCGGGTGGGACCGCCACAGAACGGCGTTCGGGACGGGGGACAGCCGGCTGTCGCGGTTCCTCGAGACAGGTGCCATCGCCGCCCGGCAGGCGCCGCTGGCGGTGCTCGTGGTGGCGCTCGTGGTGTCGGTGTCGGGGTG
>KE356579.1:2336045-2341922 GCA_000416085.1 halophilic archaeon J07HX64
CAGACGTAGTCGTCGAACTCGGCTGCGAGCGACTCGGTGACGGTGAACGCGAGTTGCTCACCGTTGTCGACCCAGTTGACCGCGCTGTCGTTCTCGAAACTGCCCGTGCCGTAGTTGCTCTGTGTGAGCAACGCGTTGTCACCCGCGTCTCGGAACGCGAGCGGGTGGTTGCTCCAGCCGCGGTTCTCAAACCGATACCGTGTTCCGACGGTCAGTGTCAGCGCCGGATTGGACTCGCCGGTGTTCCCGACGTTCTCCCCAGCACTGTCGAGCACCCACGCAGAGGCGCCCTGATTGTTCAGCGCAACCGTGACGTCGTGACTACCGGCGCTCGTCTGCCCGACGCCGAGACCTGTCGCCAGCAGTCCCGCACCGAGGCCAGATAACACCTGCCGTCGCTGCAGATCTCCGTGATCGCTCATTGTATTGATTAGCCGCTGCCGATGGTTAAACGTAGTCCCCCACTAGTTCGGGGTCGACAGATCAGAGTTCGCGCCGTGTCTCGGGGTCGTCGAGATCCCACAGCAGTTCCGGGAGAAAGGCGTCGAGATGGTCGATCACCCGGCGCTCTGTCACGTTCAGCCCCTCGCAGTGTTCGCGGGCGGAGTCACGCACCGAGACGTGGATGTTGCCGTCCTCGACGGCCACCGAGAGGGGAAACACCGAACACCGGGCGGGTTTCCAGTCGTGCTCGTCGTGGAGTGCACAGAGACCGTCCTCCTGGAGAAAGTAACACGCCTGTCCGTCCGGTCCGGTGTGGTCGTGGTCTTTGTCCTCCTTCGGTACGAAGTCCTCGCCACGGAACTGTGTCGTCGCCTCCGAGAGCGGGGCAACGCCCGCGAGTTCAAGCAGGTCCTGCTCGTACAGCATCACACCGTGATGACAGCACCACGTACAGCCGTCGACACACTCGAAGGTGAGCGCCGGGTCGAACGCCACCACCGCCTCCTTTCCGGGGTACACCTCGACACGGCGTCTGGTCCCGCTGTCACCCTCCCCGGACTCACTCCGGTCGGCAGTCGAACCCGACACCTCGCCGCTTTGGCCGTCCTGTCCCGTGTCTCTGCCGTCTGTACTCACATTATCTGGTTTCCGCCACAGGCAAAAGAGCGTGGCGACCCGTGACTGTCCGCTTGGCCGATGGTATTAAATCCGTCTGCGCTCGTAGTCAATCTATAACAGATACGGGGAGACCCGCCCCGGACCGTTATCACATTCTTGAGATGCGTAACAGATGCGTTATGTTTATCAGCGTCGGAACAAAAATTAGTGTATGGCAGAGACACAGCGAGCGCTGGACAGCGACGAGGTGTGGACGCTGAAGCACCTCGCGCTCGATGGGGCACTCGGGAGCGAGGCAAAGCTCTCGTGTGCGAAACTCGCCGAGCGTCTCGACGCGTCGACACAAACGGCGTCACGCCGCCTGCAGGAACTGGAATCCGGTGGTTATATCGACCGAGAGATGGTCGGAGACGGCCAGCTGGTCACGGTGACCGACACCGGCGAGAAACAGCTCCAGGCGGAGTACGAGGCCTACCGGCGCATCTTCGAGGGGTCGGCGGCGGTGTCACTCTCGGGGGCGATCACGAGCGGAATGGGTGAAGGTCGTCACTACATCACCCTGTCGGGCTACATGGAGCAGTTCCGAACGAAACTCGGCTACGAACCGTTCGCCGGCACGCTGAACGTCGACCTGGACGCAGAGAGCGTGCGCGAGTGGCCGCGTTTGGACGCTGTGGAGCCGATTACAATCGAGGGTTGGGAGAGCGAGGAACGGACCTACGGACCGGCGTACTGCTATCCGGCAACGCTGGTGACCGCTGCCGACAACTACGAGCGGGCACACATCATCGCGCCAGAGCGCACCCACCACGGCGACGACCACCTGGAGCTCATCGCACCCGAAGGGTTGCGGGAGACACTCGACCTGGAGGACGGAACGGAGGTGACAGTCCGTGTCGCGGAGTGAACCGGGGACGACCCCTGCGACAGTCGACCGTGCGGTCACGGCGTTCCGGGACGGTCGGCCGATCTGTATCCACGACGCCGCGGACCGGGAGGGAGAAACAGACCTGGTCTACCCGGCGGGCGCGGTGACACCCGAGGCGGTGGCACGCCTGCGCAATGACGCGGGTGGGCTGGTGTGTGTGGCCCTCGCAGACAGGGTCGCCGAGGCGTTCGACCTCCCGTTTCGACAGGAGACACTCGAACACCCCGCTGCGGGGAACCACGACCTCTCGTACGACGACCGGTCGTCGTTCTCACTAACGGTGAACCACCGCGACACCCACACCGGTATCACCGACGACGACCGCGCGCTGACGATCACCTCCCTCGCCGAGGCCGCCGCCGCACCGGCCGAGACAGCGTTTGCGGCGCAGTTCCGCGCCCCGGGACACGTCCACATATTGCGGGCCGCCGAGGGGCTGCTCGACCAGCGGCAGGGACACACGGAGATGGGTATCGCGCTCGCGAACGCGGCCGGGGTTCCGCCGGCGGTGGTGGTCTGTGAGATGCTCGACGACACGACCGGCGGGGCCTTGAGCCCGCGTGACGCTGTGGAGTACGCCAGACAGCACGGGCTCCCGTACATCGAAGGGACCCAGCTCGTCGACGGGCTCTGAGACGGCTGCTGCGTGCCGAATCTATCCGACGATATCGCGCGTTTCAGTTCCCGTTTATTCGGGGTTCGTGTCTGATATAAACGGGCTGTGTGTGACCGGTGACCGCGAGGCGATTTTGCCGAGGGGTTCGGAACTCGACCGTATATCTGGGCAGACACGGTCGGGAACTAAACCGAATACCACAACCGTCGCCCACACAGTCCCTACGACGCCGTGCCGCTCAGTCACGCGGGACACGGCCTGTCTGTTCGACTGTCGGGACCAGTTGCTCCCACTGCTGGATCGTCACCGTCTCGCCGGCAGGGACACCCTCCCTCTGTTCGGGGATCTCGACCCAGCCATCCGCGAGTGCGACACTCGGCGTGGCCCCGGTACCGCTCGTCCGGACGGGGATAGCTACCGTGTCCCCTGTCGATTGTTCGTCGAGACGAGCCCGGGTGAAGCTCCGCTCGCCGGGCGCACTCGGGAGCTTCTGAGACAGGGTCGCCCGGACGGAGGGGAACGGCCGAGGCTCCGTGCCGGCGAGCCACGCGAGCGCGGGGCGGAGCAACTGGGCGGCAGCGACCAGACAGGAGACCGGGGAGCCCGGCAACAGCACGACCGGTGTCCCGGCGACGACCCCGAAGCCCGCGCTGTGGCCGGGTTCGATACCGACACCGTGGACGACCATCTCACCGATATCGGATACGACCGCCGGGAGTGGGTTCCGGTCACCGACCGACGACCCGCCCGTCGTCACGACGATGTCGTGCCCCGTGCCGGCCTCGACTGCCGCACCCGGCGTCTCGCCATCGTCGACGACGGTGTCCCGCAGTGTCGGGGTGCCACCCCATCTGGTGACCAGCGAGGCAACAAGGGGTCCGTCTGTCTCGACGACCGCACCCGGTTCGGGTTCCTCCCCGGGTGCGACGAGTTCCTCCCCGGTCGGAACGACAGCCACCTGTGGTGGCTCCCGGACCGGCACAGAGTCACGGCCGGTCGCACGGAGGAGCGCGGCGTCGGACGGCCGGAGACGGTCCCCCGCATCAAAGAGCTGCTGTGACGCCACCACGTCTCTGCCGGTGACCGTGACGTTCTCGCCGTCCGCGACGGCGTCGTAGACGAGCACCGCACCGTCGCGTCGCTCTGTCTGTTCGACTGTTACGACGGCGTCGGTGTCCTCCGGAACGGGGCTGCCGGCGTCGACCGGAACTGCCACCTCCTCCTCTGTCGGCGTTTCACCCTGTTCGAGGCGAACAGGCGAGCGCCCCGTGGCATCGAACGTATCACGGGCCCGGACGGCGTAGCCGTCCACCGCGACCCGGTCGTAGTGTGGCACGGGTCGACGCGCCCGAACCCCGTCTGCGAGCACGCGGTCGACGGCCGCCTCGGGTGGCCGGCGTTCGGTGCGGGTGTGTGGGGAGCAGACCCCGGAGAGATGGGCACGCGCGTCGGCCAGCCGTGTGATACTGGTGAAACCGCTGTCGTCCATACACCGCCGGTGGTTGCCCCGGGTAAAAATCCCCCCGGTCGACCGAACGGGAGTCATCGGAGAGGCTGTCTCCACAGCCCCCGACGAAACGGTCGTGCCCGACATCCTCAACAGTCGGGCGACCGGCGGTGCCACGGCAGTCTGTCGGCACACACGATAGAAGCTAAGACTCCCCGACGACCCCGGACAGGTTCGGAACCACACGTGACGACATCGAACTGTCGACGCCCTGTAGATGGTCGACTGAAACCTCTCGAAGCACCTGCTCGGACACTCGACGGGTGTCGAGGGGGTCGTCCCACACCACGCCATCCCCGAACAGTTCGCAGACGACCACGACAGTCCCGACAACACCACCAAGATCTACCAGTTGGGTGCGGTCCCCTACGAGGTGTTCACGGGCCGAGCACCACTCTGGCGGCGACCGGTGCGCGCGATGGGACGGGTCGAGACTGGACAACCGCGCGTCGAGTGAGCTGACCGACGTTTCCGAGGGGCAGGACGAGGTGTTGCTGACCGTGTTCGCCGTCGTGCTACATTGCAACGATCTGCGGGCGGTATGCGGAGGTCAGCCCTGACCCTGCAGTTCTCAAACCTGTCCGTCGAACAGCAGGTAGTAGAGCACGCCGAAGACGGCCCGTCCGTCCTGGAGTTCGTCGTTCCGGACGGCCTCGCGGAGGTCGTCGAAGGCTGTCGTCGTGACCTCGATTGTCTCGTCCACGTCGAGGTCCTGTCCGGTCGCCCGCTCGCAGTCCCGCGCGAGAAAGTAGTGAAAGACGGCGTCGGAGAACCCGTTTGCGGGTTCGACGGTGGTCATGTGCTCAAGATCACCGGGGCGGTAGCCGGTCTCCTCTGCGAGTTCCCGGCCGACGGCGTCGGCAGGGTCCTCGCCGTCCTCGAGTGTCCCGGCGGGGAGACTGCGGTTCACCCGCCCGACGGCGTGTCGCCACTCGTCGATGACGACCACCCGCCCGTCTGCTCTGAACGGCAGTATCACCACACTCTCTGCCTCCTGCAGGTAGTCGAACTCGGCGCGCTCGCCTGCTGGCAACTCGACGGTCTCGTTGACGATATCGAACCCCTCGCAGCTGTAGGCAACCTCACTCGTGACCGTTGTCCACTCCATCATAATCCCGTAGGTGCTCCCCTCGCTAAAGTCGGGCGGTTCGCTCGTCTCCCCGGTTCAGAGCGGTATCTGTCAGGTGGTCTGTGCTCCCGGACCTGAATCGAAACCGCGACCGCGCAGTCGTCTGCCCCTCTGGCTGGTGTGTGGGGTCCAGATGGCCGGCCCCGTCGGGTTCGTCGACTCACTCCGAGGAGAGGCAGTAGGTGTGACCCGGTTGCTGAAAGATGGGGTTGTCACTCCTGTTGTCGGCGTAGGTGGCACGGTCGGCACAGTAGAGACGGCCGTCGACGGGGACCGCGCCGCTGGTGACCCAGCCTCCGGTTTCGATACGCCAGCGCTGTTCACCGGTGTCGCGATCCAGCGCGTACAGCGCCCGGTCGTAGGAGCCGGCGAGCACCGTCTCGGCGGTGACTGTCAGCGCACCGATGACGCGACCGCCGACATCGGCCGACCAGAGCTCCTCGCCGGTCTCGGGGTCGAGCGCCCAGACGAACCCGCTGTCGCTGCCGGTGTAGACCACACCGGAGTCGGGGTCGACCGCGGGGTTGGCCATACTGGGCCGGCCGGTGTCGACCGTCCAGACCCCGGAGCCGTCCGAGAGGTCGATACAGTGGAACCGCTCGTCCCAGGAGCCGACGTAGCCGCGACCGTCGTAG
>KE356579.1:2341972-2343893 GCA_000416085.1 halophilic archaeon J07HX64
CCCGCAGGTCCATCGGTGACGTGCCAGTGTCTCGGCGGCCCGCTCCGCGAGCTCTGTCTCCGCGACAGCCTCCTCGTCGAGCAGACCGCTGTCGTAGACGATGACACCGTTCTCGTTGAGGTCGTCGAACTGCTCTACCAGTGGTTTCGCCCGCTCGTTGCCGTAGTAGGCCTCCTCGTCCGGGTTGCGCGCGAAACTGTCGCCCAGCGCCAGCAGGAAGTTGAACCCGTTTCCGCGGGAGCGAACCGGCTCGTCTGCCGCCCGCACCTCGACGTACGTGTGCCCGCCGCGTATCCGCGAGGGATAGTGACGATGTGTGAACACGTGCAGCCCTGCCCGCATCAGCGCCTTCGCGAAGTTCTGACTTGTCGAATCGATACCGTCGCCGGAGCCGCCGGCGATCCGCCACATCAGGCTCGAGTCTGTCATGATTTTCCCTCAAGAATTGGTAAGTAATCCATAACTAAGTTACGCCGGGCGATGACTAAAGACTTGCTGCGGCGTGCACCCGTGGCCCACATCGGGCCGGGGACGGCAATCGGCCTTCGGGCGGGTGACCGGCCTCCGGCATGACCGGCCGTCTGCGCTGGCTGGATCCGTTCGGCCGGGAGGCCGTGTCGGCACCTACCTGGATGGGTCCGCCGGGAGTCGGGCGAGTGCGTCGGTGGCGACACGTCGAACAGCCCTGTGGTCGTGGTCACGGAGTTTCTGGAGGTCCGGGACCGCCGGGCGCACGGCCGCAGGGTGTTCCTCCGACAGTCGTCCCAGGGCGCCCGCCGCGTTGTGCTGGATCGCCACGTCCTCGTGGTCGAGGCGTTCACGGAGGCGGTCGGCAACCGGGGCGACGGCATCGGGCCGCGAGTCAGCCAGGGTCGCCAGCGCCTCGACCGCGTTGTGCTTGACTCTCCCGTCGTCGTGGTCGAGCAGCCCTCCCAGTTCGTCGGCGTTCGTGGCGACGGAGTCGGGGTGCTCCGCCGCCAGCCGTCCGAGTGTTCCGGCACCGAGGGCCTGCACCACATCGTCGGGGTAGGCAACCACCACTCCGAGCGAGTCTGCGGCCGGAACCAGTGTCTCAGGCCGCTCGTCTGCGACCGCAAAGAACGCCCTCGTCGCTGCTCGTACCGCCCTGTCGTCGAGATTCGTCGAGACTGCGTCGGTGACGTGGGTCAGCGTGTCGACCTCGGTGACAGCCCCGGGACTGTCCGCGAGGACGTTGCCGACGCTCGCGACGAGTTGGCTCCGGACCACACGGGACAGTCCACGGCATTCCCGACTGCCATCGGGTACCGTTCTGTCCAGTTCCGCTCGCAACTCCCTCATCAGTGCTGGAACCGACTCCGCCAGTCGAGCGGGGTCGCTCCGTGTCGCCATCACCAGCGCACCGCTCGCCGCGGCCCGCCGCTCCAGTTCGCGCTCGACCGATGTCGACGAGCGCTCCGCCGAGAGGAGTTCAACGAGCCGTGTCCGGGCATCGACGGCCTCCTCGGGTTCGTTCCTGGCCTCGTTCAGGTGCTGTTTTGCCTCGGCTGTGAGGTCGCCCTGCCGGCTCTCTGGTGCTGTCTCGGATATCGACGAATCGTCGTCCGGGTCGGTGTCGGCCATCTGTTCTCTCGTGTCCAGCCGGTCCCCCGACCTATGCCTTGACCACCGTCTCGCCGATGGGTTCGAGTGGTTCCTCGAACTTTGATACGTTCGTACTGTCCGAGAAGATTCCCAGAAAGCGGGCGGTTTCCTCGCCCGTGTTCCGGAAGCCATGTGGAGCCATCGGCGGCATGACTGCCAGGTCGCCGGCCGATATCTCGCCCTCGGCGTCGCCAGCCCACGCCTCAATCCCCTCGCCGGCGAGACAGACGATGAGCTCCTCGGGGCTGTCCGTGTGCGTGGCCAGTTTCTTTCCCGGGTCGATTTCGAAGTAAACGAC
>KE356579.1:2343943-2352993 GCA_000416085.1 halophilic archaeon J07HX64
CGTCGCGTCGGTCTGTGTCCGCCACTCCGGGCGGCCGTTCGGTGTGCGCACTGCACCATCCCCTCGTCACCGGCAAAGAGGATACTCCCGTCGTGGGTCGGGAGCGGTGTCGACTTCGCCGCCGTGTGGTGGGCGAAGTTCGTCGGCACGGCCCAGTCGACGCTGACCGACCCGGGCACAGTCTCCTCCGGATAGTGGCCCTGCCGTTCGAGGTTCGCCTGGAACAGTCGAACATCGGTCGGGTAGCTCGCACAGTCGCCGTCTGCTCCCGGGACACACTCCGGGTCCTCGTCCTCGTCGGGACCACCGAGACAGCCAGCCAGACCGGCGATACCAGCTCCGAGTCCGCCGAGGAGGGCGCGCCGCGTCGGGTGGACCCGTCTCGAACTGTCGCTCATTGCCCGAACGCACGAGACTGTACAATGAAAACCTCACGGTACCGACAGCCACCACTCGCGGCGGGGTGAGTGACGAACCGGGACCGTCCAGACCGACGGAAGCCGCCGCCCTGGCCGAGGCACCCGTCAGGATGGGGGCGGAAGGGTGACCAGCCCAGAGGTCGAGGAGAGACTGCGGTCGTCCTCTCGGGTCTGCTCACCTCACCGGCAGTCGAACGCGGGAAACAGTTTACTGTCCGGTCCTCGTAGTACAGTTTATGAGTGTTACAGGCTCCTGTGAAGTCTGTCTTACCGAAACTGTAGAGCACACGTGTGACCGGTGTGGGAACCTGGTGTGTGAGCGTCACTTCGACCAGACGACCGGGTTCTGTTCCGAGTGCACAACTGAGATGAGCGGTGGCCCCGAACCGCAGGAGGAACCGCCGGCAGATACCGACACCGACACCCACATTCATCGGTTCTGAGAGCCAGCGCTGGGCGCAAAGCGGTACAATATGATCTGACCGTCGGCAGTGGAGGAGACGACACCAGCGAGTCAGTCCTGTCCCATGTCGTTTATACTGGCACTCCCTTTTGCGATGCCATCCCCTTCGAGCCCTTTGCGCTCGGCGACAATAGGGCAGTCCGACAGACGGACCGTCTCCATGTCCAGGAAGTCCAGTATCTCTGTCCCGTCGTGCGTGCAGCGTATCTCGGGAGCCTCCGAGAAGTGTTCACAGCTCTCACAGTACGCGTGTTTCGACACCTCGACGACATTAGAGGCGTCTACTTGCTCGTCGTCCGACGCTGTCTCGGCGGGCAGATTCGCCTCACTCTCGCCTTCGCCCTCGGTCACATCACTCCAGACCTCGTCGGGTTCGACATCGTCGACAGCCATCTCATCGAACGCCTCGTCCGTCTCCGGACCGGCGAGCTCTGAGTCGTCGTCACCGGTACCCGGGGTAGCCAGGGAACCCTGATCGCTCGCTATCTCCGACGAGTCGGTGTCCTCGGCCGGCGCCGGAAACGACTCCATGTCGGTGTCCTCGCTCGACTCCGCGTCGATGTCCTCGCTCGGCTCTGCGTCGGTGTCCTCGCTCGACTCCGTGTCGGTGCCAGTCCACGCGAGGTTGTCTACGGTCTCTGTTTCCCCGTCTGAGTCTGTCTCCTCGTCCACGGTCTCTGTCTCCTCGTCTGAGTCTGTTTCGTCGGTCATTGTTTCGTTACCGGGTGGTTGCTCGGCAGGCACTGCCGGTGTTGGCTGCGCTCGGTCTGTGTCCCCTCATCCGACCCGCCATCACTGTGTATAACGACAATCATAGTGTTAAGGGTTATTACAGACCGGAAACGGGAGTCCGCTCCATCGGATCGGTGTCTCTGGCCGCTCAGGATTCGATACCGTAGAGTTCGCCGTACTTCTCGCGGGCGTACTCGAGGAAGTAGTCGGCGGTCAGGTCCTCACCGGTTGCCGACCGCACGAGTTCCGGCGTCGTGTGCCGACAGCCGTGCTGGTGAATCTCGTTGGTGAGCCAGTCGGCGAGCGGGTCGAACTCGCCGGTCTCGATGCGGTCGTCGAGGGGACCGAGGTCGCGTTCGGCGGCCGCGAACAGCTGTGCCGCGAGCATCGACCCCAGCGAGTACGTCGGGAAGTAACCGATACTCGCCCCGGCCCAGTGTGTGTCCTGCAGACAGCCCTCAGCATCGTTTGCCGGTCGGACTCCGAGATACTCCTCCATCTTGTCGTTCCAGACCGCGGGCACCTCGCTGACCTCGAGGTCACCCCGGATGAGGTCCCGCTCGATCTCGAACCGCACCACGATGTGCAGGTGGTATGTGAGTTCGTCAGCCTCCACCCGGATGAGGTTGTCCGGGTCGACCGTGTTCGCGGCCTCGTAACACTCCCGGGGGGTCGCCTCGACGTCGAGATGTGTCTGGAGACTCGGGGCGAACTGTCGCCAGAACGGGAGCGACCGCCCGACGTGGTTCTCCCACAGCCGGGACTGTGACTCGTGGATTGTCATGTCTCGTGCCGACCCGAGCGGTGTGCCGTACTCGCTGTCGGGGAGTCCGAGCGTGTAACTCGCGTGGCCGAACTCGTGGATAGTCGACCCGAGCGCGTCCAGCGGGTCATCCGGCGAGAACCGCGTTGTCACCCGGGCGTCGAACTGTGTCCCCACCGAGAACGGGTGTTCTGCGGTGTCGAGACGGCCGCGGTCCCAGTTGTATCCGACACGGTCCAGCGCCTCGCGGACCAGTGTCTCCTGGTCGGCCTGGTCGTAGGTCCCCTCGAACGGGTCAGCCAGGTCGGCGTCGCTGTCGGCGATGGCGTCTATCAACGGCGGGAGTTGCTCGCGTAACTCTGTCAGCACCGCCTCGATATCCTCCAGTGGAATGTACGGCTCGTAGTCTTCGACGAGCACCGCGTAGGGGTCCCTGTCCGGGTCGATCGCCTCGGCGTACTCCCGCCGGAGGTCGACAATCTCCGTGAGGACATCCTCGAACTGGCTGAAGTCGGACGCCTCGCGTGCCTGCTTCCAGACCGGGTGTGCCTTTGCCCGTGTCTCGGTAATCTGCTCTACCAGGTCGTCCGGGACGCGTGTCGCGCGCTCGTGCTCACGGCGAACCTCGCGGACGACTGCGGCTCTGTCACCCTCGACACTCCCATCGAGTTCGTCGAGCCAAGCGGCCAGGTCCTCGTCTGTCAGCATATCGTGTTGAACCGACGACAGTGCCGATGCCTGCTTCGCCCGTGCGGGTGTCCCCGCGTCCGGCATCGTCACGCGCTGATCCCAGCCAAGCACCATCGACGCACCGCCGAGGTAGTGGTACTGCTGGACGTGGTCGAGAAACGACTGGTATGTATCGTCCGTGCTCTGTGTGCTCACGAACGCGTTTGGGTGACCAGCATAATCAACTCACTGGTTGTGCAACCGAGCACCGGGCGTCGAGGGTTGGCGATCCGCCTGTTCTCGTTCGATTCGGACCCACAGGAGAGTCCGATAGAACGGGTGTGTGGTATCGATCGGCCGGTAATCGACCGAACAGACCGGTACCGGATATCCATCGACGGTATCGAACCGGTGGTCGACCGTGGCGACCCCGGGCAGCAGCTTGACCAACCTGCGTGTTGCCCGCGGTCGTGCCACCATCGACCGTCAGAGGCCACCAGTGTGAGGAACCAGGAGTCGGCAGGGGCGTCGTTACCAAGGGGGCCAAGGGTTTCTGTACCGCCGAACAGAGTATCTCGCGACCGATACTCGGAGAGGGTCCGTCTGTAAAGGGTGTTCCGCCCGAGCGTCCCGTGGTCTGTCCGACAGTATCAGTCCGTTTCGACGTTCTGCTGTGCGACGCGTCTGCTCGCCTGCTCGACGAAGTCGTCGGGCAGTTTGCCGATCTCGCCGGCCTGGACCCGCCAGAGGTTCGCGTACAACCCGTCGACCGCGAGCAGTTCGTCGTGGGTCCCGCGCTCGACAATCTGGCCGTCTTCCAGCACGAGTATCGTATCCGCGTCCCGGACCGTCGACAGTCGGTGGGCGATGATGAACGTGGTCCGGTCGGCGGCGATATCCTCGATAGAGCGCTGGATGAGCATCTCTGTCTCCGTGTCGACCGCGGAGGTGGCCTCGTCGAAGATCATGATAGCGGGGTGCTGGAGCAGGGTCCGTGCGATGGCAACCCGCTGGCGCTGGCCGCCGGAGAGTTTCACACCGCGCTCGCCGACCTCCGTACCGTACCCCTCCGATAGGTTGGTGATGAACTCGTGTGCCTGTGCGCGTCGTGCAGCCTCGCGCACGTCCTCGTGACTGGCATCGAACGAGCCGTAGCTGATGTTCTCCTCGACACTCCCGTCGAACAGGAAGTTCTCCTGACCGACGTAACCCATCGAGTCCCGGAGACTCGACAGCGTGACATCGCGGACATCCTGTCCGTCGACGCGGACGGCCCCGCGGTCGACATCGTAGAGCCGCAGGAGCAGTTTGAGGACTGTCGTCTTGCCGGCCCCGGTCGGTCCGACCAGCCCGACGGTCTGCCCGGGTTCGACATCGATGTCGATGTCCTCGAGAACCGTCCTGCTCGTCGTAGGCGAAGGTCACCTCGTCGAACGAGACTGCGCCCTCCGCACCGGCCAGCTCGGTTGCGTCCTCGCTATCCTGGATGTCGACCGGGAGATTCATTATGCCGAGGATGCGCTTCGTCGAGGCGCGGGCGTCCTCGTAGCGGTCGATTATGTTGCTCATCTGGGCGAGCGGGTCGACCAGTCGCTGGGTCAGAAGCAGGAAGATAACGAGTGTCCCGACTGTCAGGTCACCCGTCAGCGGACCCGGCGGACCGTTCAGAATCCAGACACCGCCCACGATGAACGTCGCAATAAACGAGAGTGAGGTGAGTGCCTGTAACCCCGGCCGGTAGATGAAGTTCAGGCGAAGCGCGAGCCAGTCCAGTCGAAAGTAGTCGTAGGAGTGGTCCCGGACACGCTCGTCCTCGTAGTCCTCGGTGTTGGAGGCCTTTATTACCTGGATACCGTTGAGGTTGTTCTCGAGGCGGCTGTTGAGGTTGCCGACCGACTGGCGGATGTCGGTGTACCGTTCCTCGGCCAACTGCATGAACCAGTATGTAAACACCGCCGCCACCGGGACGACCACGAGTGTCACGAGGGCGAGTTGCGGATTGAACCAGAACAGCACGAGCGAGATGCCGGCGATGAGCACACCCAGCTGGATGGATTCGCCAAACATGTTGTCGAGGAACAGCTCGAGCCGGTTCGTATCGTTCGAGAGGATAGACATCAGCTCACCTGTCTGAACCTCGTTGAAAAACTCCATATCGAGGCGTTGCATCCGCTGGTACGTTGCCGTCCGGACCTCGTGTTTCACACGGTGTGAGAACAGGTTCAGCGAGGACATCCGCACGAAGTTAAGAAGCGCCTGACCGATCATCGCGACAGCCATCAGCCCGATGACCAGCCAGAACTGCGCAATCTCGGCCTCCGGGCCGGGCAGCAACGACTCCGGCACGAGCGGCAGGGCGAACGGCTCATCGCCAAAGATGCCGTCGATGGCCACACCGAGCAACACCGGTGGCACGAGCGACGCGAACCGGGTGCCGATGGAGGCCAGAATCCCGAGCACGAACCACCGCCGACTCCCGTGGCCGTACCGCTGAAACAACTGCCACAGCGGCTGTCTGACCTCCTCACGGTACTCCCGTATGTACTCCACATCGAGTTGCTCGTCGGTACTCATTCGAGTTCATGTTTCTCCGGGAGCGAGCAGATTAACCGTTCCGGTCCCGGGACAGTCGGAATCCGGGGTAGTCGTCTCACCATCGTGTACGGCTGTCTGAAACGGGTCGAACTCTGGACGATCTCCTCGACCGGGAGGGGTCGGCGGGTGCGTGTCGGTCGACGACAGCCGGACGCGGCGGTATCCGGTCGCACTGGATCAGCACGCCCGTTCGACAGCGTCGGGGATATACAGGTTTAAATTTTACATCGACTGTAGATTGACACAGTGATACTCACGTGACCGGTCGAACGGACCGGCGAGGGTTTCTGTGCGCACTCGCGGCGCTGGGTGCCGCGAGCGCCGGTTGTCTCTCCTTCGGGTCGGACGACGCGCCGTCGTACACCGACTGGGTGCCAGCGAGTGACGACGGGTTCGTGTTCGGGTATCTCGATATCAGTCTCACGGAGGAGGTAGATCAGGGGTCCAGACTGCTCCCGATCCTGAACCCACTGCCGTCAGGCGGGGAGGAGAGACCGGTCCAGGTACCCGACGAGTTCGATAACGTGGACGACCCGTTGTTCTCGCTGCTGTTCGGGACCGGCGGGCAGGTGTTCGTCGGCGCGAGTCTGGCACTCGCGTTCTCCGGACTCGGTGAACTCCTGAATCGGGAGGAGGCCGAGACGTTCTCGGAGCTGTTCGTGCTCGACGATGTCGTGATGGGGACCGGTGAGTTCGACACCGACGAACTCGACAGACACCTCCGCGACACCGACGAGTTCGTCTCTGGCTACGAGTTCGTCGGGGAGAGCAACGGCTACCGGTACTACGAACTCTCGGGGAACCCCGAGACGGTTCGCTGGAGATAATCGCAGTGGGTGAGAGCAGGGTCGCCCTCGGCGAGTACCGGGAGGGCATCGTGGGACTCCTCGAGACAGCCTCGGGGGAGCGCGAGCGGGCAGTCGATAGTCTGGACAGGTTCGACAGACTCGTCGACAGCATCGGTGACGGCGATATCGTCGTTGGCTGGTACGGGTCCGGCCTGGAGTCGGCGTTCAGCAACGACACACAGCCGCTTCCCGGAGGGCTCGGTCCCGACGAGAACGTGATCACAGCGGCGAGATTCGTACCCGGGGGGAACGAGATCACGGTGGAGCTGACCGTCCAGGATGACTCGCTCTCGCCCGACCGGCACGAGACGCTCAAGAGAGCGTTCGGAGGCGGCGAGACGTCGGCATCGCTCGAGGACGGGCGGTTCTCGGCCAACAAAACCTACGACGAGATCCCGTTCGAACCTACCGGAACCGACCCGACAGACGACCTTCCGTCGGGCGACGACCTCCCGACGAAGATCAGCGAGGCGGTACCGGACGGGTCCATCGAGATCAACAGTACGTCCGAGGATAGTAGATACTGGGTCGAGGTAAGAGAGTCTGTGCAGGTCGACGAACTCACCGTGCGAGCCATCGAGGCCGACCGGCAGTTCACGGTCTTTGGCCCGGACATAGCCGGCCGGTATCGTGCCTTTGTCGACCGCGACGGTGACGAGATACGTGTTGTCGCGACTGTCGACGATGTCTCGGGGATAGTCGCGACGAAGTCGGTTCCGTGACCGGCGGTCTGTCTCTATGTTCGTCCCTCCTACCGGCCAGGGTTAGCTGTGCACAACCCGAGGGACAGGGCCGCGAGTGGTCGGTCGGTCTCGACGACAGATAGCTCTCAATCTCGGAGACACTCGGGAGTCCAGTTCGACCTGCCGGATACCGACGACTGAGCACACGAGTCCAGTGAGGCCGCCCTCGGACACTGATACCGACGGTGTGGCTGTCGTGGTCACAGCCCGACAGTGTCCAGACGTGACAGTGGCTGGCCACACTGGAGCGACACACCCGTCCGACGGCGCCGGGGATATACAGATTTAATCCCGTACCGGCTGTAAACTGGCACAGTGATACTCACGTGACCGGTCGAACGGACCGCCGAGGGTTTCTGTGTGCGCTCGCGGCGGTGGGTGCCGCGAGCGCCGGTTGTCTCTCCCTCGGGTCGGACGACGCGCCGTCGTACGCCGACTGGGTGCCAGCGACCGACGATGGGTTCTTTTTTGCGTATCTGGAGTTAGGTGTCACAGAGGGGATAGACGACGGGAGCGGTCTGCTTCCGGTCCTGAGCCCACTGCCGTCCGGCGGCGGAGAGAGACCAGTTCGGATACCCGACGAACTCGACAGCGTAGACGACCCGTTGTTCTCGCTGCCGTTCAGGCTCAGCGGACTGGCCTTTTTGAATGGAAGTCTGAATCTCAGGGCCGCCGGACTCGGTGGTCTCCTGGAGCGTGAGGAGGGAACGACAGTTTCGGAGCTGTTCGCTCTCGACGGTGTCGTGATGGGGACCGGTGAGTTCGACACCGACGAACTCGACAGACGTCTTCGCGACACCGACGACTCCAGAGGCTACGAGTTCGTCGAGGAGAGCAACGGCTACCGGTACTACGAACCCCCAGAGGGTCCCGGAACCGAGCCTTTAGGGACAATCGCAGTGGGTGAGAGTATGGTCGCCCTCGGCGAGGACCGGGAGAACATCGTGCAACTCCTCGAGACGGTCTCGGGGGAGCGCGAGCGGGCAGTCGATGGTCTGGATGGGTTCGACCGACTGGTCGACAGTGCTGGTGACGGGGATATCCTCTCCGGTTGGTACGGATTCACCGACACCGAGAGGGGGGCCGTCGGCGACGAACAGTTTCTTCCCGGAGAACTCGGTTCCGAGGAGAACGTGATCACGGCGGCGCGGTTCGCACCCGGGGGGAACGAGATCACGGTGGAACTAACCGTCCAGAGCGACTCACTCTCGCCGGACCGCCGCGAGACACTCGAAACAACGTTCGGGGGCGGCGAGGCGTCGACATCGCTCGCGGACGGGCGGTTCTCAGCCAACAGGACCTACGACGAGATCCCGTTCGAACCACTCGGGACCGACCCGACAGACGATCTTCCATCGGGCGAGGACCTCCCGCCGGAGATCAGGGAGGCGGTCCCCGAGGGGGCTGTCGAGATATACGAGACGTCCGAGGGGGGTAGATACCGGGTCGAGGTGACAGAGCCGGTGCAGGTCGACGAACTCACGATACGAGCAATCGAGGCTGACTCGGAGTTTATTTTCCCGAACCCAGGGGAGGGTACAGGGGGTTACGTTCACCCCCAGCACCCTCAACACCGACAGTGACGAGATACGTGTCGTCGTGACTGTCGACGGTGTCTCGGGGATCGTTGCGACGAAGTCGGTTCCGTAACTGGTGTCCGGGCACGTGTCCACGGTCCTGGGTCGAGCCGGCAGAACAGAGCCCCCTCGCTTGGGGGTGGCCGTCTCCTCGGCATCCTGTACCAGTCCGGTGAACGGGTTGCCAGAGGTCGGCACGGCCAGCGAGGAGAGAGAGATGCAATCTTATTTATCACTGCCG
>KE356579.1:2353043-2356138 GCA_000416085.1 halophilic archaeon J07HX64
ACGTTCTCGCACTCCTGGGCATCGACGGGACCGGTGGTGATGTCGTCTCCGTCGGTATCAACGTCCCCTCGGATCGGTTGGGGCACAAGGACGTCGCAAAGATCGAGGGCCGCGAACTCAGCCAGTCCGAACTGGACGTGCTCTCGCTCATCGCTCCCGCCGCCACGATCAATATCATCCGCGGATACGAGGTCGCCGACAAGCAACGCGTCGAATCACCCGGACACGTCAGCGGCGTGCTGGACTGTTCCAACCCCGACTGCATCACTACCGAGGACGAACCGGTCGACTCCCGGTTCGAGGTGCTCGAAGACGGTCTCCGGTGTGTCTACTGCGACACCATCATTCGCGACGATATCGCCGACTACATCAACGTGTGAGATGTCTGGTATGGACTGTTATCTCTAGCCTTTTGTGCTCGGACCGATTATACGGAGCTATGAGCCGGGACCGGAATACCAGTGACAACCGCGTGTCGGCGTCACACGGTACCGACGAGGACACAGTTACACGCCAGTCCGGCGAGACATCACAGGACACGAACGACGCCACAGGTCAACCTGAACCGGCCGATACCGCGACCGAACAGGACAAAAACGAGTCGGGGCGACCTGAACCGGCCGGTACCGCGACCGAACAGGACAAAAACGAGTCGGGGCGACAGGGCAAGACAGCAGGAGGGAGCGAGCGGGAGTTGCGGCCTGCGGTCACCCGTCACGAACCGGACGAGGACGAGGAGGCCGCAGACGTGCTCAGGCCGACCGGTCCGCCCGAACCACAGAAGATCGACCCGGAGAACGCGGCGTTCGTCCTCCTGGGTGCAGGAATGATCGTTGGTACTCTGCTCGCGGCCATCCTCGGCTTTTAGAGGTCGATCTCGTCCACGCGTTGCCGTGACAGTTACACGTCCGTCGAACAGTTCCGCCAGAGTACGCTGTCGTTCCTCGTCGTGTGCCGCCGGTTCGAAGAGTGTGGAGTCCGAGCGCGTCGGCGTCGTCGATCTGGCCCGCGAGGACGTGGACGAACTTGAACGCCGACTCGGTGTTGGCGTACGGCAGCATCGTCGAGAGTGAGTCTAGCACGACCCGGGTGCGCTCGATATCGCGAACACGAAGTTCCTTTATAAATTCAGAGAACTTGATACCGATACGGGTGAGTGCAGCCGGTGAGGTAACGTACTTTACCCGTCTGTCGTCCTCGTAGGCCCTGTTCTGTCGTCTGGTGACACAGTCGACGACACCCAGAACGAGGTTGTCGGTGTCGACGAGCGTCTCGAGGTCGGCGAGCACCTGTTGGGCGCTGTATCTGGTCGTGATGACCAGCACCGCGTCATCAGTTCTGCCACCGTGAGCGAGCGCTTCGAGGCTCAGCCGACGGACACCACTCAGCGGTGGCCCCGAGACGAGCAGGTTCGTCCCGGGGTCGACAGATGCGTTTCCAAACTCGGGGCCGAGGTCGTACATCCTGAGAACCTGTGATGCAGTCTTGAGACTACTCTGATGTCCGGGATAATAAAACCGTCTGTTGTACCGCAGTGACAGGGCCTCCTGTGAGGCGGGTATCGCCGCCGACTGTCGGGGCTGTGTCTCTCACCGCAGGCGGTTCTCGCGGGTCCGTGACAACAGCCTCGATCAGGTCTCGTCAGGGCGTGGCGATGATGAGAGGTGACAGCGACCAGAAACGTGTCGATAGACCCTGCCGTGTACCGCCGCGGCAACCGGTGTAACAACGATGGTCACGTCACAGCACACCAGCAGGAGTGTCGTGTGGTCGCTCGGGGTGCCGTCGGATCGGGTGTTCCCCTCCCCGGCAGTCGCTGAGGGCATCCGAGGGGCGCGACTGTACGCGGTCACAGCGACTCACAGACGAGTTGGCACACACTCGTGTTGTCACGCGCGCTCCCCTGACCTCGCAGTCGCCGGTCTCATGTGGCCACCGCTCCCAGTGTGAGTCATGGATACACGAGTACACGAGCACGCGGAGACACTGGTCGACTGGAGTGCGCGGATCGACCCGGGCGACGATGTGGTCGTCCACGTTGGTGAGGGGTCCCATGACCTCGCTGTCGCGGTCGCGGGAGCGCTCGGCGAGCGCGGGGCGAACCTGCTCGCCCGTCACAGGTCCGACGAGATGCAGCGTGCGTACCTCCGCGGTCACGAGGGGACATTCGAGTCGGACCCTGCCTTCGAGCGAGACCTCTACGAGCAGGCCGACAGTGTACTCTCCCTGCGCGGGACGCGCAACACGCGGGCAACGGCAGACGTGTCCGACGAATCCCGGCAGAGCTACGCGAGCGCACGACAGGAGATCCGGGAGGCACGGCTGTCGACCGACTGGGTGTCGACAGTCCACCCGACGCGTGCGCTCGCCCAACAGGCCGGCATGAGCTACGAGGCCTACCAGGAGTTCGTCTACGACGCCATCCTCCGGGACTGGGAGTCACTCGCAGCGGAGATGAGTCGCCTCGAGGAGCGTCTCGACGAGGGCAACGAGGTCCGCATCCGAAAAGCAGGGGGAACCGATCTCACGCTCGACATCGAGGACCGGACCGCGGTCAACAGTGCGGCGACGGTCGCGTACGACTCGCACAACCTCCCGAGCGGCGAGGTGTTCACCGCGCCGGCCGACGCCACCGGCACAGTCGCGTTCGACGTACCCATGACAGTCCGTGGCCGCCGCGTGCGGGATGTCGAGCTGACGCTGAAAGACGGTGTTGTCGTCGACATCGCGCCCGCGGCGGGTGGGGACGTGCTGGAGTCGATCGTCGAGACCGACAGCGGGTCGCGGCGGTTCGGCGAGCTCGGTATCGGTATGAACCGCGGCATCGACCGGGCGACCGACCAGATCCTGTTCGACGAGAAGATGGCCGGCACGGTCCACCTGGCGCTCGGCCGGGCCTACGAGGCCTGTCTCCCCGAGGGCGAGTCCGGTGTCGAGAGCGCGGTCCACGTCGACCTGATCACCGATATGGAGAGAACGGGGACCAGCCTCACAATCGACGGCGAGGTGGTCCAGCGCGACGGCCGGTTCCGCTGGGAGGACGGGTTCGAGGCCTGATACGGCCGGTCCGGTGCCCGGGGTGAACTGGTGGCGAG
>KE356579.1:2356188-2361532 GCA_000416085.1 halophilic archaeon J07HX64
CTCGCTCGGGGATGGCCGTCTCGTCGGCATCCCTCCCGGTCGGGCCGACCAGTTCCCAGAGTACCGGCACAGCCAACAATGAGAGAGACAGAGATGAAATCTTATTTATCACTGCCGGGAGTAACGGAGCTATGGACGAGCAGTTCGAGCGAGCACCGGTTGGAATCCTCGAGGTCGACCCGACCGGGACCGTTCGGGCGGTGAACGAGAGCGCAGACACACTCCTGGAGGTGGGGTCAGCCGCGGTCGTCGACGAGCCGATCGGGTCGGTGTTTCCGATGTCGGTGGAGGCGAGCGTGTCGCAGGCGTTCGAGACACCGCCCGAGGAGCGGTTGTCGGTCGAGGAGTTCTACCCCGACCTCGACAGGTGGTTCGAGGTGACGGTCGTTCCAGCAGACGACACCGTGTTCGTCTACGTCCGGGACGTGACCGACCGGCACCGACTCGAGCAGACGCTGACACAGCGGGAGGCCGATATCACACGGCTGACTGTAATAAACGAACTCATCTCGGACGTGCTTGCGGCGCTCGTTGAGGCCTCCACGCGCGAGGAGATCGCGGAGACAATCTGCACACGGCTGGGCGAGACGGAGCTGTACGACTTCGCCTGGCTCGGCGAGCGCGAACTGGGGACCGACGATATCGCCGTCCGTGCGGCGTCCGGGGCAACCGGGCGAACACTCGACAACATCGAGAGCGCCCTCGGAACGGGTGAGGATATCCCGGAGGCACGGGCGGTAAACACAGGACAACCCGAGATAGTGCAACCGGTCGGCGCGAACGACTCGGTGCCGACATCGATCAGACGGGCGGCGTTCGCCGACGGGCTCCAGTCGATGCTCGCCATCCCGCTGACCTACGGCTCGACCGTCTACGGGGTGGTTGGTCTGTACACCTCGGAGCAGGACGCGTTCAGCAGTCGCGAGCGCGCGAGTTTCGGCACAGTCGGCGAGATGGCGGGGTTTGCGGTCAACGCGACCCGCCACCAATCGGTGCTGCTCTCGGATAGGGTGGTCGAACTCAGACTCCGGATCACCGACCGCGCGGACCCGCTCGTGGCCGCCGCCGCCGAGCACGAGGCCTCACTCTCGGTCGACGGGCTGGTTCCGGAAACCGAGACGCCGCTGTGTTATCTGACCGTCGACGGGGCGGAGCCAGCCGACGTTGTCGAGTCGCTCGCCGCGACCGAGATGATCGAGTCGATACGGGTCGTCGACGGAACCGGTGGCTCCGTCGAGGTCGGACTCGGGGGTGACAGCCTGCTCGGTCGGCTGCTCAGCCGGGGTGGGACCGTCACGTCGGCAACCTTCGACAGCTCCGGTGGCACGGTCACAGTCGATATCTCACCCGAGGAGGACCTCCGCAGACTCGCGGACGGGGTCACACGTGGGTTCGACGCCGAGGTGGCAGCGAAACGCGAGCGCGACGAGGAGATCGTCACCCCACAGGCGTTCCGCGACCGTCTCAGCAACCGGCTGACCGAGCGCCAGGAGAGCGCGCTCCGGACCGCGTACCTCGCCGATTACTTTGAGTCCCCCCGCGAGAGCACCGCCGAGGAGGTTGCCGGGGCGCTTGATATCACTGGACCGACACTGTTACACCATCTCCGGGCTGGTCAGCGCAAGCTTCTCGCCGAGTTTTTTGACCTGCACGAGGACCACCCGCGGTCGCAAGGGCAGTGATTATGTATCTCGCCACCAAACAATCTCGATAGGTTGGATATGGCAGAAGATACGACAACGTCTCTCCCGGTTGCGCTCGTGGTGGACGATGAAAAAGAGGTTGCCGACGCGTACGCGCTCCGGTTGCGCGGGATCTGCGATGTCGAAACCGTCTACAACGGGCCGAGCGCACTGGAGGTGCTCTCGGAGAAGACAGTTGATCTCATGCTGCTGGACCGCCATATGCCGGGGATGTCCGGCGACGAGGTGCTCGAGGAGTTGAACAACCGCGACTACGACGGCCGGGTAGTGATGGTGACCGCAATCGACCCCGGGTTCGACGTGCTGGACATGCCCTTTGACGACTATCTGTGCAAACCTGTCGACCGTGAGGATATCAGAGAGGTCATCGGACACCAGTCGACGATTCTGGGCTACAAACTGCTCGGCGAGTACTTCAGCGCCGAGTCGAAACGGCAGGTGATTACCGCCGAGGTCGATGCCGAACGGCGGGCTGACCACGACGAGTACCAACGGATTGCGACCCACGCCCGCCAACTCGAGCAGCGCGCGCGCCGACTCATCGACGAGTCCCCGGACCTGCTGGCGGAGTTCGACGCTGTCGATCGGGAAGGGCGCTGAACCCGCTGTGAACCGACGAACGGTACCGGCCGACTTTCTGGACAGTTGACGTCGAAACGGGGTTGTTCCCACGATCTGGAGTGAAAAGTAGACACTCGGGACAGAGGATAGTCTGACACAACTCGGGGGGTGGGCGGGTCTAATCCAAACGGTTCGGGTCCCGTGAGCAAACAGACGCGGCGGTCCGGGACGTCGGCGGAGAGAGCGTGACAGGTCCGCCTGTGTCGGGGTTCACCGGTGTTGTTCCAGGTCGACGGTGGCATCTGCCGCGACTGTTATCCACTCGGTCGGCGGGACATCGCTGTCCTCGTCCAGGTCGGCAACAAACGTTATCTTGCCCTCCTCCTGGTTGTGGAGGAGTTCGACGTTTCGTAGTTCGGCCATCTCGGGAAACGTTGTGGTGGACATTGTTCTCTGTGTATCAGTCGTCAGCCGGTGGTTGTGTGCCGGCGGTTTGCTCGGAGGGCCTGCGGGCACCGTCCTCGACGCGTGCGTCGAAGCCGTCGGCACCGAAGTTGACCTCGAGAGCGGACACGGTGGCGTGGAACTGCTTGCAGTGGTTGCCGTCGGACGCGATGGACAGCGTCGACTCGACGAGGCCGGCCTCCTCGAGTTCCTCCAGACGGCGGTACACCGTCGCCTTCGAGACGCCGGTGGCGTCGATCAGCTCCCGGCCGGTCCGGGGCTGCTCGACGACGGCCTCGAAGACGCAGTAGGTGTACTCGTCACCGAGCAGGTCGAGCAGGTCGGCCGCCTCGACCGGTGCCTGCTGGTCGGACTGTTCGGAGTTCGTGCGTGCGACACTACCAGGTGCCTCCGGCGGATCGCTCGGAAGGTGGCGGGGTGTTTCTCCCATATACATACCCATGCACTGTCCCATACTGGGTTCCTATGCTAGGCATCTGTACCGATGCCGGTCTAGTAGTAACGACTGTCGAGGCGGCCCGCCCTGTCGACTCCGGATATCTCGTTCTGTATAGCTAGCCTGCACAACTAAGCCTGTACGAGGCTAACAACAGTGTAAATGGAGCACCCGGACCCAACCACAAAACTAACATCGACAAGATATGTACGGCAAATTAGCCAGTGATACGATGTCAGGAGAGCAACCCGGCAGGCCGACGTTGTCTCTGTCGGAGTATCCCGACCCGGCGTGTAGTTTCACAACGGTCGACGGCACGCCGGTCGTGGAGACGACGAACGCGGCCTTCGAGACGCAGTTCGGCGCGGGCGCGGAGGGGATGCCGGTTGCGGACGCGCTCGAGCGCCCCGGACTGGAGCTGTCTCACGGCTCCGGTCACGTGCCCCGCCGACTGGCACAGGAGGAGTCCTTTCGCGTGCGCACAAGTGTAAACGGCGAGTCGCCGGGTCAGGAGGGGTCGGGCGAGACGGGACACGGGGAGCACCCGGACAAGGAGTATCTCGTCAGGACCGTCACCACCGGTGACGGGGGAGGGTGATGGGCTGTTGTTGTTCGTCGAGGCGCCGGACAGGGGTGGGTCGACACGAGGGAAGCTCGGTATCGACCACGTGGCGAGTGTGGTGAGCCACGACCTGCGGAACCCGCTCGATGTCGCCAGGGCCCGCCTCGACGCCGGACGGGCGCTCGACGAGGACGAGCACTTCGACCACGTCGAGCAGGCCCACGAGCGCATGGAGCGGATCATCCAGGACGTCCTGACAATCGCCCGCGGCGAGGAGGTTGTCGAACCGGACGACACGGTCGACCTGACATCGGTCGCGGAGACCGCCTGGGAGACCGTCGAGACAAACGGTGCGGTGCTGGAGATTGACGGGCCACTCCCGACAGCTACCGCCGATCCGGACCGCGTGACACGCCTGTTCGAGAACCTGTTTCGAAACGCCGTGGAACACGGCTCGACGGCCACCCGACGGTCACACAGCGTGTCGGTCACGGTGGGTCGGCTCGACGATGATGACAGACGGGTTCTACGTTGCGGACGACGGCCCCGGTATCGCCCCGGAGCACAGAGAGCGGGTGTTCGAACCCGGCTTCAGCACCGACGACCACGGCACGGGGCTGGGGCTGGCGATCGTCGCACGTATCGCCGACCTGCACGGCTGGTCCATCGCGGTCACCCCCTCGGAGGCCGACGGGGCCCGGTTCGGGGTCACCGGTGTCGAGTAGGGTCCATACCAGAAGCTCTTTTTTGAGGCGGTTCCCAGACAGAGTCAGATGGGTGATTCCTCACCGGACACCCGCCGAGGTCCGGACGGTGTCGACTGGGCGCAGTGGCTCCAACGTCACGCCGAGCAGCCGCTGGCCCGGGTGCCGGACGCGAGCACCCGCGGGGACACCATCGTGCAGGTGGCGCTGGTGCTGGTGGCGGCGCTCGCTCTACAGTTGGTGTTCGTGGCGTTCGCTGCGACACTGCTCGGGGGCGCAGACATCACGAGGGAGAGCGCGCCGGTTGTGTTTCTTGCGCTCGTGCAGGCGGTCGGGTTGCTCGCCTTTCTGGTGGCCGGACTCGCGTACCTCCGTCGACGCGACGACCCGACACTGGTCGGTATCCGCCGGCCGACCCGCCACGACATCGGCACGATACTCGTCGGATTCGTCGTCCTCGTTGGAATCGCCTATACCACGGAACTGCTGTTCGAGGCTCTCGGGTTCGAACTGGCACAGAACCAGGCCGTTATCCAGGGCAGAGAGAACCCCGAACTGTTTCTCGTCTTCATCCCGATCCAGTTTCTGGTGACCGGACCGGCGGAGGAACTACTCTTTCGCGGTGTGGTCCAAGGGCTCCTGCGCCGGGCCTACGGTGTCGTGCCGGCGATCGCCGTCTCGTCTGCGCTGTTCTCGCTCGCGCACTACTCCGCGCTGATAGGTGAGGGGGACCTGTTGCCGGCCTTTCTCACCCTGTTTCTCTCCGGGGTCGTGCTCGGCACACTGTACGAGTACAGCCGGACACTGCTTGTACCGGTTGTAACCCACGCCGTCTGGAACGCGTTCGTGTTCGGCACACTGTACGTCGGGACCGTCCAAAGTATCGCCTGGTGACACCGTGTGTAGGCCGGTC
>KE356579.1:2361552-2362551 GCA_000416085.1 halophilic archaeon J07HX64
CTCGACGCCGCTCGAGTTCGTGCTCGGTGAGGTTTCGAACGGTGCTGTCGTCGCCGAGGACCGTGTCGGTATCGGCAACACACTCGAGGCTGCAACCTTCCAGCCGGTCGAGATAGACTGGACCGGAGCGACAATCGGTGCGACGTTCGGCGGCGTTCAGACGGTCAGCATCGACTCCACCTCGTACGACGACGGCGGCATCGGATTCCAGCGCCAGGGGACACAGGGCATCATCAACAGTTACGCCAATCTCGTCGACGCGGTCACGGCAGACACCGACAGCCACCTCCAGATACAGTCGGTCGACGCGCCGGACTGGGTCGCACCCGACGAGGACCTGACCGTCGAGTACACGCTCGTGAACAACGGCAAACAGACCGCGACCGAGAGCGAGGTCGGCCTGTTCGTCGGTTCAGATAAAAAAGACACCGACCTGGACGTGGCGGTCGAACCGGGTGAGACCGAGAGCGGCACCCTCACCTTCGAGAGCGCCGGCGAGTTCGAGGATGGCGAGGAGATAGAGTTCAGCGTCGAACTCTCGGACTGGAACGACATGAAGGTCGGGTCGGTAGATGTCGCCGAACCCGGCAATCTCAGCATCACGGACGTAGAGGCACCAGCGGAGGTCAATATCGAGGAGAGCCTCGCGGTGGATTACGTCGTCGAGAACGTCGGCGGCAGGGAGGAGACGGGTACTCTCCAGCTGTCTGTCGACAACGAGGAGGCCCCCCAGGACTCCACCGAGGTTACTCTCGGGCCAGGCGAGGCAGTGGGCGGCACGCTGACCTACGACGACATCGGTAACGCCTACACTGGTGGGGATATCATCGACTGGGAGGTCGGTTTCGCGGACGCCCCGGATACCGAGGACGGCACAACCGTGGTGCGTGATCCGCCAAAGTTCGCGCTGACCGAGGTTGAGGCACCCGGTTCGATCGGTATCTCGGACGACCTGACCGTCGAGTACAGGCTCACGAACCAGGGTGGTGAGACCGGCAC
>KE356579.1:2362571-2363792 GCA_000416085.1 halophilic archaeon J07HX64
GTCGGCGTGTTTCGCGGACATCCGGGTCATGTGTGGTCCCTGCGCGCCAACATACACCGGCATATCCCGCGCGTCGTAGTTGAGGCCGGCGTCGGTCGCCTCGAACGTGCCGTCGTGGCTGACACGCTCACCGTCCCAGAGGCGACGGGCGACGCGCATCGTCTCCAGCACACGCCGGAGTGGGCGGTCGTGGTCGTAGCCCAGGTTGGTAAGAGTCGACCCGTCACCCGGGCCGAGACCGAACAGTCCGCGCCCGTCCGCGAGTTCGTCGAGCGTCGCCATCCGGGAGGCGAGTGTCACGGGGTGGGTCTCGTATGGGTTGGCGATACCTGGCCCGAGCAGTATCTCGTCGGTTCGGGCCGCGGCAGCCCCGAGTGCGACGAACTCGTCGCGGTTGTTGTAGTGGTGACTGGCGAGTGCCGCGTCGAACCCCGCCTGTTCGGCGGTTGCGGCGAGGTCGCCGACACGCGCCGCCGGCATCTCCGGTGTTAGCTCTACGCCTATCATCGGGTTGTGTGTCATATCAGATTACCTCACTGTGTACTCCTGCAGCGCGGCCCGCACGATGTCGTCCTCCTCTGTTCGGAACAGGTCGTTACTTCCGTCGTGGTCGCCAAACGACCAGTCACGCACGACGGCAGCGGGCGTCCCGCCGGCACCCTCACCGGTGAGGAGGTTCGCCGCCGCCGCGAGTTCGTCCACGACTGCCTGGACGGTGGCAGTCAGTTCACGACCCTCGCGGTCGTGTTCGCCCCGCCAGTCACGGGCAGCCGACAACCCGGCCCAGCCGATCGCCACACCGCGCTGGCCGTACCGGAACGGCCGTCCGGAGGTGTCTGTCACGATAACGGGCGCCCCCAACTGCTCGTGCAGGCGCCGGGCACTCGCTGTCGGGTCCTCGGGCAGCAACAGCAGGTCGCCGCCGGGCACGTTCGAGCGGTCGATTCCTGCGTTTACCGTCACGTGTCCGAACCGGGTGACCGAGAGCATGAACGGGTACGAGAGCAACAGCTCCTCGCTCTCCTCGAGGACTGCCTGTGCGAACCGCGGGTCCTTTTGTTCGCCAGCCAAGTCGCTGACGCGGCGTGCGATCTCCTCGGCGCGCTCGCCCGCCGGGAACGCAGAGAGGTCCGCCTGCCGGCCCGCCGCCTTCGAGACGACTGTGCTCGCCACACAGACCACGTCGTCCGGGGTCAGACTGAGTCGGTCTCCGAGCAACCC
>KE356579.1:2363812-2375742 GCA_000416085.1 halophilic archaeon J07HX64
TCGAGGTATGGAATGGCGGTGCGAGTGGTGCGGCAAACCCCACGAGGAGGACGACCCGCCGTGTGACAACTGCGGACACGGTTCCTTCGAGCGGGCAGTCGTCCGCCGGACCGACCTCGGGGGCGGCGATTCGGACACGATGACTGTCTGGGTGTGTACGGCGTGCGGGCGCGAGCACCCGAAACACTCCCCGCCGTGTAGCCGGTGTAACAACGGAACGCTCGAACGACAGGAGAAACGGGTCGACGAGTCGAATCTGACCGACGGCCCGAACAGCACCGACACGGGGAGCGGTGCCGATATCAGCGCCGAGGAGACGACAGTCTGGGTGTGTACCGCCTGCGGGCGCGAGCACCCGAAACACGCCCCGCCGTGTAGCCGGTGCGGGAACGCCGATCTCGAGCGGGAAACCCGCACCGTCTCCGACGAGGAGACCACCGTGCCGGGCTACCGCGACCTGGTCACGCCCCGATATCTGGTGGTGCTCGTCGCGACACTCGCACTCGCGGCGCTTTTCACCTTGGGTGCGACCGGGACGGTCGACCTGCCGGGGTTTCCCGACAACTCGGTGCCGTCGGTCGACAACGTCCCCGGCAACGAGACGGCCGCCGGGGATCTCTCGCTGTCCGAGGCCGAGACGGCCTATCTCGGCGCGCTCGGTGACCGGCGTGCTGGTGCGGGGTTGAGCCGACTCGACCGGGGTGACCGACTCGACGAGGTCGCCGGATACTACAATCAGCGGCGCGTGAAACAGGTGTTCGACCGCGGGAGTGTGCCGGACGACGACGAACTCCGCGGCCTGCTCGGGGGGGACTGCTCACCCGCCCGGCTCGTCTCCAACTCGATACCGGTCGGGACCGACGGTCCCGACGGGGTCGGGGAGCAACTGACCGACAGTGTCGGGAGTGACTCACCACCGATGCTCGCCAGCGCCGACCGTATCGGGGTCGATCTGCACAGCATCAACGGGACGCTGTTCGTGACACAGGTGGTCTGCTCCTGACCGTCTACGCTCCTACGCTCCGGCCTGGTAGGCCTCGTTGAACACGGTTGCCTTCTCGACCACTCGACCGGCACCGGCCTCCAGCGCGTCGAGTGCGTCGACCCCCGCCTCGGTCTTCAGTGTGAGTACTGGTTCCGTCTGGCCGCCGGACTGCTCCGGGTTCACGTCGTAAGTTGCCGCCGAGACACCGTCTGTCTCCAGCAGTGCCCCCTTCAGCACGTTCATAAACGTGTGGTCCTCGCCGGCAATCTCGATAGAGAGTTCCGCATCCGTTCGTTCGATAACGCGCAGTTCCATACCCGGTCTTACTGCGCTCGCGTATCTCAACCTTTCGACTCGTCTCGTCGTCACCGCCGGCCTGGCTCTGTGTGAGTTTCCGAACCTAACGCCACAGTCGGTCTCCGAGGGAGAATCAGCCAGTCTCCGGAACCTATCTAGCCGATATCTCGACAGAATACCCGGTAATACTATACTTCATAACTCAGGAGAACATAGGAGTCCAGGGTATGTGGTCGGGTTTCGCGGCTACGATCTGGTCGGTCGCGCTGCTCGTGCCGGGTGCCGGAGCGGCAGTCGGGACCGGTAACGAACCGGGACACGTGTCTACGGGGACAGACCGAAGTCTGTCGGCGACCGGCGTAGGGAATCTCACGGTGGTCGACCCCGACTGGCCGCCGACCTGTCCGAACAAGGGAACCGACGACTCGGTGCCGAGCGAGTGCTTCGGCGGATATTGCCACAGCAACGATAATTTCCACCTCGATAACATAGACGACGCCGACGACAGCGACCCCGACAGAGTCGAACTGTATCCGGCCACGTCTGATGGCTCGGCCGACCGATCACGGGGCTGAACGGTGATGGTCTGTACTGCGACGGTGACAACGAGTTCACAACCTTCGATATCTGGGGCATCTTCATCCCGGTGGACGCCGGCAGAGGGTGCCCCGTGGCGCGCAGCTTCGACGAAGCAAGGAACTCGAACTCTGCGACTATCCTCAGCTGCAAGCGCTGTTCGTCGACCCCACCGGGTGAGCAGGAACGGGAGCGAATAGGTTCCCAGTTGTTGGCTCCATCCCCACGCGAAAACGTGGTGCTTTCGACCCGAACTCGCTGTAACCCGTCGACTCGGTCCGGTCCGGTCCGGTTTAATCAGGTCCAGTCCAGTTCAACGGCGGGAACTCGGGATCGCCTCGACATCGGCGGCGACGACATCGCGGTCGTCGGGGAGGCGGTCGATACAGTCGTAACACAGGAAGTGCTCGGAGCCGTCGACGAGTTCGAGTGTCATCCCCTCGGTTGGCTGGTGGTCGAAGATCCAGAGGTTGGCGATACCGCCGCCGATCTTGACCGGTTCGCCACAGCCGTCGCACGATTCTGTTGCCATACCGTAGAGAGGATGCCGAGCGACAAATGGGTTTCTCCCTGCCCGGTGTCCCCGGACAGGAGACCACGTGTTGATAAGCACGGCAGACCGAGAGAGACCATGGAGAGTCTCAATCGGATGGCAACAGAGCTGGTCGACGAGGCGATCGACTTTGCCGACGAACTCGCCATCGAGGTGTACACGCTGTCGGGCGACGGGGCGGTGCTCGACTTCGGTGTCGACCTGCCGGGCGGCATCGAGGCGGGGCTCCTGCTTGCCGAGATACAGACCGCCGGACTGGCGACACTGGGCACCAGCCTCGACGATGTCGCGGGCACACCGCTGACACACGTCGAGTGTTCGACCGACCAGCCGGCGCTGGCCCTGCTGTGTGCCGGCAAGGCCGGCTGGGAGGTCACGCGCGGAGAGTTCGACGCGCTCGGCAGCGGCCCGGCCCGGGCACTGGTCGCGACGGAACCGGTGTTCCAGCGTATCAACTACCGCGACGAGTTCGACTTTGCCGTGCTCGCGCTCGAATCCGACCAGCTTCCCGACGAGGCCGTCGCCGCACAGATCGCCGAGCGGGCGGGCGTCCCCGAGAGCGGTGTCTTTCTGCCGACCTACGCGACCGGGAGCCTCAGCGGCAGTGTGGTCGCGGCCTCGCGGGCGGCCGAACTTGCGGTGTTCCGGCTGAGTGAACTCGGCTACGACCCGCTCGACGTGCTGTCTGCCACCGGCTCCGCACCGATTGCGCCGGTCGCAGGGGACGAGCGCACCGCGCTCGCGACCACACAGGACGCACTCGCGTACGGGAGTCGGGCACATCTCGTTGTCGACCGCCCGTTCGACCGCTTCGACGAGGTGGTCTCGACGGCCCGCACCGAGTACGGTACCCCCTTCGCCGAGATCTTCGAGGGTGTCGGCTGGGAGACCGGCGAGCTCCCGCTCGAACTGTTCGGGCCAGCACAGGTCACTATCGACGTGGTCGGCGGTGACACGTACGCTGTTGGAGAGCGGTCGGATGAGCTGCTCGCGGAGAGTTTCGGGCTCTGAGTCGGGCTACGCCAGGATCTCCGCGATACGCTGTGGCTCACCCGACAAGGGGGGGTCGTCCTCGACCATCTGGAGCACCTCGTGGTCTGTCACGTCCGGGTACTGCTTGCGTGTCGCCTCCTCGACGAGTTCCTTTTCGAGGCGGAACTCGATCCCCTCGTAGACAACATCGATTCCCTGCTCGTCGAACGACAGGAGTGTCATACCAACGGTAGTGAACTGCCGGATATAAGCCTCGCGCCACGGTGATATCTCCGTCGGTCAAACGCACGGAACGGTCAAGCGATCGGACAGTCAGTCGCGCACGCGGACGATACCCGACCGGAACACCTGGTGGTTGGGGACGATGTGTTCCTCGCCGTCGGCCTCGACGTGGGTGACGAACAGTGTCATCTCCTGGACGATACCGCGCTGGCCGTCGACGCGGACCTCGTCACCGATTGTGAACGGTTCGTTGAGGATGAGAAACAGACCCGCGGCGCCGGCGGCGAGCAGGTCCTTGAACGCGACAGCCGCGAGCAGGACGATACCGAACGCGTAGGCGGCGAGCAACAGGAGCAGCGCAGTCGCGGCGACGCCGACCTGTGCGAGCGCGATGAGCGCGGCGACGTAGTAGATGCTGTATTTCACAAGCCCGGGGAGAATCGACGCCCGCGGTAGTTTCACCGACCGCAGGCGCTCCTGAACGGCCAGTTTCGCCCGGTCCCCGAGGGCGAACCCGACGATGATCGCCAGGATTGCGACAAACAACTGCGGCAACAGGGCGGCAATCCGCGCCCAGAACGCCGAGACGTCGAACACCTGGGTGATATTGAACGCGACGAGCATGGCGAACGCGTACACGAGCAGCGCGAACAGCATCCCGATAATACCGGCCGTCGAGGTGCCGAACCGGCCGGCGGTCCGCTCGACGGTGGTCCCCTCGACAGTGCTGGTGAGACCAGTCCGGCGAAAGAGACTGTGTGTCAGGCGCCAGGCCAGGTACGACGCCACCAGCCCCAGAACGAGGACCGCGACTGCGAGGGTGAACGCCGTCTCCTTTGTCAGTGAGTCGCTGATACTGTCGAGTGCGTCGAGCATCAGTACGCCTCCGGGTCGAGTTCGAGCACCAGACTCCCGGCCTTGAACGCACGGACCATGCCGTCACTCTCGGAGAGAACGATCGCGATTGCGGTGGTATCGCGGGTGATGGCACCACCAGCCATATGTCGCGCCCCGAGCCCTTTCGGGATCTCGACGCCCTCGGCGCCGGGTTCGAGATACCGGTACGCCGAGACGATCTTCCCGCTGTCGGAGATCACGAACGCCCCGTCCAGTCGGGAGAACTCCTTCAGCATCACGTTCACGATTGGGTCGCCAACGTCGACGTGGGACTTCTCGAAAGGGTTGTACGACAGCGGCCGGGACTTGTTCATCACGGTGCCGGCGTCGCCGACCACGAACAGCGCGCCAACAGGTTTCCCTTTCTGGCCTTTTCTACCGAGTTCGATTGCAACCTCGAACACATCCCGGACCACCTCGGCGTCAGGCCGGGAGTTGGCGAACAGGTCGTAGACACCCGTCTGTGTGAACTCGTCGGTCCGGACCCGAACAACGGTGTCGAGTCGGCTCTCACTAAACGACTGTGTGAGTCCGATAACCTCCTCGTCTTCCTCCAGGAGACCCTGGTTTATCGCCCCCTCGATGCCGAAACGAACGCGCTCGCTTGGCGAGGAGAGTTCGAGCGGGAGCGAGACGTAGCTCTCCGCGCCGACTGCGTTCTCTGTCTCGACGACAATAACCGGCAGGTCGCCGTCTGCGAACTGCTCGTACGTCGACTGGTTGGTCGTGAACAACAACACACCGTCGACATCCGCAATCAACTCGTCGACCACCGTCGAGAGTCCGCTCATTGCAGACCGAAGTCACACAACGGAAAAAAGGCTTGTGTCCTGTCTGTCGCCCGTCTGCCACCGGGCAGACGGTCGGCAGACGGCCACCGTCAGAGCGGGTGACCGGCAGGCGACTGGTATAAACCCAGACGACCGCGACCGGAGTAGACGACTGCCGCGCCCGGCAGTTCGACAGCACTCACCGTCCTGCGAGGACGAGTCCGAGGTACGATGTCTGGATACTCTCCCCGGGGTTCAGGTCGAGTTCGACCAGCAGGTCGGTTACCGCCTCGCGCGCCCCCTCGATCTCCGTCTCGGCAACGGGGTCGTGATGTTCGACCTCGACGAACTCGCCCACCTCGTCGACACGGTCGAGGGTCACACGACAGCCCCCCACCTCGTACCGGTCCCGGTTCTTGTGGACTGTGGCGGCGGGTTCGTAACCCAGTCCGGCGAGAATCGCCTCGAGCTCCGCCTCCTCCGCGACGCGGGTCTCTGCCTCCTCCCGGGTCTTCGAGGTGTCGTCGACCAGCGGTCCCTTGTAGGTCAACAGCACACGCTTGTCGCCGGCCGTTGCATCGGTGTGGTCGAGATCGCGCCCATCCTTTGGGTGGTCGGTCTCGCGACGGACCCGGAACGCTTCGTCCGTCTCGGCGAAATCACGGTCCGGCGCGTCGTAGTAGGTGTCTGTCTGTGTGACCCCCCCGATGTGGTCGGCGTCCATCGCGGTTAGTCGCTGTCTGAGCGGGTCGTGGTCGGCCCGGAGCTTCATCTCGACCTCGTACATACCCCATTCTGTGGGAGCGACACTCAAAGTCCTGTGGACCTCGCCGTCCGGCGTGGTCACCTCGACCGGTCCTGGCGGCGGTGCGAGACGGGGCCTGAACAGTTCGATTCCGTGGTCCTCCGAACGGGTAAAAAAGACGGCACAGCGGTCACAGACCGGGGCCGGCGCGTTCAGGTGTGGCGGTCGATCAGGGTGTCGGCGGTACGCTCCCACTCCTCGTCCTCGAAGTACCGTCCGGCGAGGGGGTCCTCGGGCATCTCGCCGGTGGCACGCTTCTCCTCGCCGTAGGAGGGTCGTTCGTCCCTGTAGAACCGTCCGGTCAGCACCTCACCCTCGTAGAGCCGGGTCTCGGCCTCGTACATCGCCTCACCGGCCTCCTTTCGGTTCGTGACGTCGAACTCGAACTCGTCGTCGTCCTGGATATCGGTGTAGGGGACGTACTCTCTCGCGTCCTTGTTCCAGGTTGGACACTGCGTGAGGAAGTCGATGTGTGCGAACCCGTCGTGTTCGACCGCCTCGGCGAGGATCTCCTGTGCCTGCCGGGGGTTGGTCGCGGCCGTTCGGGCGATGTAGGAGGCCCCGGACGCGAGCGCGAGCGAGAGCGGCCGGACCGGCGCCTTCGCGCTGCCGGAGGGCTGGGTCTTTGACTTGTGGCCCTTCGGGCTGGTGGGGGAGGTCTGGCCCTTTGTCAGCCCGAATATCTCGTTGTTGAACACGATGTAGGTCATATCGTGGTTCTCGCGGGCGGTGTGCATGAAGTGGTTGCCACCGATGCCGTAGCCGTCACCGTCACCGCCGGCGGCGACCACCTCCAGACCGGGGTTCGCGAGTTTGGCCGCCCGGGCAACCGGCAATGCACGCCCGTGAATCGAGTGGTAGCCGTAGCTCTCGAAGTAACTGGAGAGCTTGCCCGAACAGCCGATGCCGGTGACGAGCAACACCTCCGCGGGTGTGCGCCCCACCTCGGGCATCGCCCCCTTCAGCGCCTTCAGCACGGCAAAGTCACCACAGCCCGGACACCACGTCGGCTGTGGCTCGACACCGGGTGTGAACTCCTTTTTTGTCGCCTCGCGGTCGGCCCCGATCGCCGAGAACGAGGTCATACGCCCGCACCTCCGATGTGTGTGTCGCACTGGTCGTCTGGCTGTCCCTCAGGTCGTGGTGTTCGTGTGTCTGTCATCTGTGTCGGTGTGGGTGTGCGTGTAGACATCTCAGTCACCTGTTGTTCGCTGCAGTTCGACGTTGCCCGAGGGCTCGTCGCCGTCGATGGTCGACTCGAACCCCTCGACGATCTCGCCCGGTTCGAACGTCTCGCCGTCGTACTTGAGGAGGCTGGACATCGTCGAGCCGAAGCGGCCGAGTTCCTTCTGTGTGAGTCCGCGGAACTGTGCCGTTGCGTTCATCTCGACGACGAGACACTCCTCGACGCCGGACAGGAACCCGGCAACATCCCGCTCGGGGTACGGCATGAGGTCGCTGACGCCCATCGCGTGGACATCGCGACCGGACGCTCGCAGGCGGTCGACAGCCTCGAAGACGGTATCCTGATTGCTGCCCCAGGTGAGGATGCCGTGGGTTGCCTCGTCGGGCCCGTGGCGTGTCTGGTGGCCGGCCTCGTCGAGTTCGTCACGGATTGCATCGAGTTTGGAGAGTCGGCGGTCCATCTGTGCCTTCCGGTTACCGGGGTCCTCGCTGATGTGGCCGACCGGCATTGATTCGTTGCCCGTCGCGAGAAAGCGGCCACCCTCCTGACCGGGCACCGACCGCGGGACGACACCGTCCTCGCCGTCGTGTGCGTAGCGGGTGTACTTGCCGGCGGCGTCGTGGGCCGCATCCGCGAGGTCGTCCTCGGTTAGCACCGACCCCGGGTCGGGGGCGGGTTCGCGGTCGAAGTGACCGGTCGAGACCGACCGCATCTCGCCGCCGAGTTTCTGGTCGTACAGCAGGATACCCGGGAGTTGGTAGTCGTAGGCGAGTCGGAACAGTTCGCGGGTCTGGTCGTACGCCTCCGTCAGGTTACCCGGCGCGATGACGACCCGACAGGAGTCCCCCTGACTGGTGTACAGCACGTGCTCGAGGTCGGCCTGCTCGGTCTTCGTCGGGAGCCCCGTCGAGGGACCGGCCCGCATCGCCTCGACCAGCACAATCGGTGTCTCGGTCATCTCTGCCAGCCCCAGCGGCTCGCTCATCAGTGCGAACCCACCGCCGGAGGAGCCCGACATCGCCTTTACGCCCGTGTGTGAGGCCCCGATGGCGAGCGCCGCCGCCGCTATCTCGTCCTCGACCTGCTCGGAGATACCGCCAAACCGGGGCAGGTTCTGTGACATGATAGTGAACACGTCCGTCCACGGCGTCATCGGGTAGCCGGAGATGAACCGGCAACCGGAGTCGAGTGCGGCGTACGCGATGGCGTTCGACCCGCTCATCATCGCCTGCTCGGTCCCGTGGTCACCCTCCGGTACCCGCAGGTTGTGCTCGGTTTCGAGCGCAGCGGCCCGCTCGTACGCCTCCTCCAGCACCGCCAGGTTCGCCTCCATCACGTCGCCGCCCATCGCCTCGCGGATCAGCGTCTCGAAGTAGGCGGTGTCCATGTCGAGCAGCGCGGCCGTCGCCCCGACGCCAGCGGTGTTTCGCATCACCTCGCGACCGTGGTCGCGGGCGAGACCCCGCAGGTCCATCGGGTAGACGTGCCAGTTGTTCTCGGCGGCCCGCTCAGCGAGCTCTGTCTCCGCGACAGTCTCCTCGTCGAGCAGACCGCTGTCGTAGACGATGACACCGTTCTCGTTGAGATCGTCGAGCTGTTCTACCAGTGGTTTTATCCGCTCGTTGCCGTAGTAGGCATCCTCGTTCGGGTTGCGCGCGAAACTGTCACCCAGCGCCAGCAGGAAATTAAACCCGTCTCCGCGGGAGCGAACCGGCTCGTCTGCCGCCCGCACCTCGACGTACGTGTGCCCGCCGCGTATCCGCGAGGGGTAGTGACGATGCGTGAACACGTGCAACCCGGCCCGCATCAGCGCCTTCGCGAAGTTCTGACTCGTCGAGTCGATGCCGTCACCGGAACCGCCGGCGATGCGCCACATCAGGCTCGAGTCTATCATGATTTTCCATCCAGAATTGGTAAGTAATTCATAACTACGCTATGCCGGGCAGTAACTAAAGACTTGCTGCGGCGTGCAGCCGTGGCTCACATCGGGCCGAGGGCGGCAATCGGCTCCCGGGCGGGTGACCGGTCTCCAGCAGGACTGGCCGTCTGCGCTGGCTGGATCCGTTCGGCCGGGAAACCGCGGCAGCACCTACCCGGATAGCTCCTCCGGGAGTCGGATGAGTGCGTCGGTGGCGACACGTCGGACAGCCCCGTGGTCGTGGTCACGGGGTTTCTGGAGGTCCGGGATCGCCGGGCGCTGGTTCCTCCGCGATGGCAACGACCGCTCGTGCGATCTTCTTTCCGGCACTGCTCAACCGGTAGCCGCCCTCGGTCTGTCGAACGAACTGAGGTGTGAGCTTCGAGAGGTGGTAGTCGAACCGACCGTTGTCCGTGATATCGGCACGCCGACGGACCTCGGAGAACGACATCGTCGTCGGATTGCCGTAGAGGTCGTCGTATCTATCGAACGCACCGGCTCGCCACAGGATGCGGACGATATCCAGCCGTGTTTCGTCGCCCAGGACCGCGAATGCGTCCTCCGGTGACATGCCATCCAGACTGATCTCTGGTGTCAGACGAGTACCACCCATACCGGTAATGTACGTGTGCCGTTGAATAAACCTATTCCCGGTCGAAAATAACAAACATACGAGTTTATCGACGGTCCCGGGTCACCCGTCTGTGGGGCATCACACTACGAGTTCATAGAGTTCGTCGCCGACGTGGTGGATAGACTCGACGACACGGCCCTGGTCACCGGTCATCTCGGTCCCGTCGACCAGCGCCCGGCCGATGGCGAGGGACTTGCCGTGGCTCTCCTCGTTTATCGTCACCAGGTCACCCGCGCTGATGTCCTCGTCGGCCGCGACGATACCCGGACGCATCACGTCCGCGCCGTTCGAGACGAACCCCACCGCTCCGGCGTCGACGGTCACGAGATGCTCCGCCGGCGGGTACTCGTTTGCCCCCTGGACAGTGAGAAACGGCTCTCTGCCGTCCTCGTCCTCGACGTACAGCACGAGCGGGTCACCGTCGACCAGCACGATGTCCCGCTCGCCCGCTGTCAGTTCCACGTTCTCGAACGTGTCGGCGTCGATCTCGACACCGAGTCTCTCTGCGAGTTCGTCCTGTATCTCCGCCACCGCGTCCGAGCGCAGATGATGACGCGATTTGACCTCCATACCTCACATCTCGTGAGCGGGAAACATAAGCCCGACCGTTTGTCTCTCCGAGAACCGGGACCTGACCACCTGCGATCGGCCGCCGGTGCGGTGACCCGCGGCCACGGTGCGACGAGTGACGCGCGGCGTTTCGCGAGCAACTGCCGGTGTGGCTGTCAGGCGATACAACCGGCCGTCGGCGCGCTCACGCCGGGATACGGTCCACGATAGTCTCGCTGTCGACAACGAGATTGTACGCACCCTCGTCGTCGTTCCAGAGCACGAGTGTGTTCTCGATGGCCAGCAGGTCGCCGTAGTCGGCCGCGAGGAGGGCGTTGTTCAGCGTCGACTGCTCGGTGAGCACGACAAAGTGGTCGATCTGCTGGCTGCCGTCACCGACCAGAAAGAGCGGGTTCCCGCCGGCCGAGAGGTCGGGGCTCAGTTTGACCGCGACACAGTCCACCCGCTCGGTGACGTGGCGCTCGCTCGTGGCGAGTTTCGCCACCCGTCCCCGGTCGGGTCGGAACGCGACAGCCTGCTCGCCGTCGAGACGCAACACGGAGTAGGCATACTGCACAGAGACGTTGGCGAACTCGCCGTCACCCGGCCGTCGTGGCGGGTCGTCGTCCCCGGTCCTGCGCAGGTCGTCTGAACGACCCTCGCCGGTAGCTCTGTCTGGTGTTCCGGGTCGCTCACCGGGGGTCCGTTCGCCCCCGTCGAGTCGGCGCTGGAACGCCGGGGTGTCGAGTCGTGACTCACGGGCAAACGACCAGGAGGTGCTCGCGGGTCGTTCGTGGGGCCAGAGCCTGACCGTCGGCGCGTACACCCCTGCGTCGGTCCGTTTCTCGACGGTTCGCTCCACCTCGCGCAGACCGGTCGCGGTGTTGCGGTCAGCGGGGGCGAGCGCCACCACCGACCCCTCGGGGTCGAGCCAGTCTGTCGCCCGGTCCATCTGCTCGGCGGGCTCCTCAAGCTCCGAGAGTACGTTCGCGAACAGCACGAGGTCGAACCCATCACTCGACGGGTCGAACGCCTCGACACGCTCACGATGGACCGTCGTGTGGACGTTGCGCCCGGTTTCGGCGAGCAGCGCCTCGAGCACCGCCGCCGAGGGGTCGCTCGGCTCGACGGCGTGGTACTCGACGAGCGTCTCGGAGTCGACAAACGCGGCCAGCCCCAGCGCGGGTCCACCGACCCCGGCACCAACGTCGAGCACACGCAGACGTCGCGGCAGGAGTCCGGCCTCCGCGAGGTCCGCCAGCACGTACTGGACGGCCGCAAAGTACGACGGCAGGTGATACACCGCGTAGCCGAGCGCCGTCACCTCATCGTAGGTGACGGTCCCGCCCGCGAGATACTGCTGTTTGAAATCCCGGACCGTCGAGCGCAGGCGCGCCCCAGACTCACCGTCCGGCCAGTCGACACCGAACCGCTCGACGAGCAGGTCCTGGACGGCCTGCTCGACACCGGACGGGAGGGTTTCGACACCGTCGAGGCGGTTCTCGACCGGCCTCTCGGGCACCGGTTCGAAGCGGCCGTCCTCGC
>KE356579.1:2375762-2376688 GCA_000416085.1 halophilic archaeon J07HX64
TGTGTCAACTCGACGAGTTCGAGCTCCGCGAGCGTGATCGATTTCAGGTCAGACATGGGGCTGTTACTCCGCCGTCTCCCTGTCGAGCTGGTCGTCCATGCGCGTGAGCCTCGTCACCGGGAGTCCGGCCCGCTCGGAGTGCTCCCTGATGGCCTCCTCGCTCGGCGCGCGGTAGTGACAGTACGCACACTCGGTGTCGCTCTCCGGGTCCTCCAGCACGTCGGTGCTGACCCACTCGACATCGACGCCCTCCTCGTCGAGTTCCTCGATTGCCCCGAGTGACGATTCGAGTGCCTCCTGCTTTGCCTCCTCGTCGGTGATATCGGCATCCATCTCGCGCCAGATGCCGAAATCAATCAGGTCTTGTTCTGACATACGCATCTGTACCGAGAGGCGGATTCCGCTTATATCTTAGGAGAATAACAGTTCACTAGCTCTCACTAGTGAACAACCGTTCACTTACCTCGTTGAGAGGATTCGTCGACGGGCGGAAAGACGCTCTATCGGCACACAGACCGAACAGTGGCCACGAACAGGGGGGAGAGACTGCAGACTGCAGGTAGCCGGTTCTCAGCGGGATACACCGACGACGTTCATCTGCTCGTCCAGCGACAGCGTCAACTCGTCGCCGCCGGCCTCGACACTGCCGGTTACCCGGACCGGGTCCTCGGTGACGGACGTATCGACCTGCGTGTGAAGCACCTCGACGACTTCCTCGAGCGCGGGGGCGAGAACGTTGATATCCTGTTCGTAGAGAAACGCGATTACCTGTGGCAACCCGAGAAAGCAGAGTTCGACGGGGAGGCGCTTGGCGAACTGACAGGTATCACACCGCATCTCACCCCACACTGCAAAGGGAGTCCCACAGGTGTCACACGGGTGGTCGCTGTCGGCATCGTGACTGTCACACACGGAGAGAGACCTCT
>KE356579.1:2376708-2383801 GCA_000416085.1 halophilic archaeon J07HX64
GTCGAGCGGCCGCACCTGCCGGAGATAGCGTGCACTGTCACACACCTGCGAGCGCTGGCGCTCGTTCATTCCGCCTCACCACCGTCCCCGTGACCACCCGCGACGTCGGTGTTCTGGGGGTTCTGGTCGCCGGTGTCCTCGATATCTCTGACCTCTCGGGTGCGACCGTCTCGACGTCGCCGGTTACTGCTGGCGGCTCCAGTATCCCCGGCGTCCCCGACGTCTCGGGTGCGGTCACCCTGGTGTCGCTGGTCGTTGCCGGCCTCCTGGTAGAGCTGCTCGAACCCATCGTCGCTGGCGTCGACATCGGCGATCCGGCGGGCAGCCGCGGCCACCTCGGCGGCACCGTCGAACGCGGTCTGAATGTCGCCGTAGACCTGGGAGTCGCCGGCGGTGACCCGGTCTGCGAGCGCAGCGAGCTCCGCCGAGACAGGCGTGTGGAACCGCTCAGGAACCGGTTCGGCGGCGAGCGCGAACGCGAGCACCGCGGTGTGGGTCCGGGCCTGGACCGTCTCCATCGCCCGGTCGTGTGCTGCTGGTGTCGTCTCGAAGACCCTGTTGCCACGCTCCTCGAGTGCTGTGAGAAGCCCCTCGACGGTCGGTCCCCGCTGTTCGACCACCACCGGGACGTTCCCAGGTTCGCTGTCAGGCGCGAACAGCGGGTGGAGGCTAGCCCGCTCGCGGTCTGTCAACTCTGTCATCGCCGCCACCGGGTCGGCCATCGCCCCAGTCACGTCGACAACCGCCTCGTGAGCGTGTGGCCCGTAGCGCTCGATCGCTGTCGCCGCCGCCGGGACTGGCACGGCGATACAGACGAGCGCGAACCGCCCGCTATCGGTGTTCGCCGGCGACTCGACGGCACGGCCGCCGACCGCGGCCGCGGCATCGCGTGCTGTCGCCGGGTCACGGTCCAAAAAAGAGAGCTCCGCGTCGAGCGCGTCGGCAACCACGCGACCGGTCCAGCGCCCCATCGCGCCGGCGCCGACGACGAGTGTCTCCATACCTCTGTGATTGCCCCGGACCGGGCAAAAGCCGTTCGATGCACCCGGCCGACGACTCCGGAACCGTGTGCCGTCGGACGAACGAGAGTCCCCCGACCCGGGAGCGCTGCCGACAGCAACCAGCAGAGTCACAGACGGGTTCGGGTCTGTGTCAGAGCCGCCGTTCGTACCTGTAGACCGTCGTACCGATCCGCTCGTCGTTGTATTCGCCGACGCGCTCGTAACCGGCGGCCTCGTAGAAGCCCACAGCGCGGTCGTTCTCGGCGATCACACCCAGACGGACCCGCTCACCGTCCCGGTCTTCCGCACGGCGCTCGACTGTCCGCAGGAGTCGGCCCCCGATACCCTCGCCCCACCGGTCCGGATGGACGTAGATGCGATCGAGGACGAACGTCGACGGCTCCTCCGCCGGTCCGGCGACGGCGAACCCGACGACATCGGGCTCGTCTGCGACGAGAAAGGGTCCATCGGCGTCGAGTCGTTCGGTCAGTGCGTCGTGGCTGTAGTACTCCGTGAGAAACTGCTCGACGTTCTCCTCGCCGACAATGGCCTCGTGTGCCGCGTACCACGCGGTCCGGGCCACCGCCTGCACCGCTGGCAGATCTCCGGACCTGGCCGGACGTATCTCGACGGTCATCAGCTGATATAGCTGTCCGGCTGGCAAAAAGCCGCCGGGAATCTGGTTTGGATACCACCGCCGGGGCTGGGCGGTGGTCGAACCCGCCGCGAGCGGCCGGGATTGACCGGTGTCTCGTCTCAGCCGCCGCCGTCGGTCGGCCCGCTCTGCGGGTGTCCGCCGTCGACGGTCGGCCGACCGTCACCGGGAGGAGAGGGGTCCGAACCGGTCGAGAGTCCGCTCCCGCCCTCGCCGAGCAGTTCGGCACGGCGGGTGATGGCGTCCTGGAACTGGTCGTGAACCTCCTCCCGCAGCTGTCTGGCGATGTCGACATCGATATCGAGTGCGACCGCGTCACCTCCGGAACCGCCGGAGCTCGCGGTGTCGACGGTGAGCGTCGCCAGATCCCGCCGTTGCTGGAACACTGTCTGTGAGTCCGCGACCGTCTGAACCCTGTAGTACGGGACGATAGTGGTCCGTCGCGTCCAGAACCCGCGGCGTGTGACAAAGTGTCTGTCGTCGTGGTAGTAGCCGAGCTGTTTCCACTTGAGATGTGCGGCGGGCACCACCCCAACGAGGAGAACAGCGGCCAGATACCAGTCGCCGAGGTCGTTCGTCACCGCGTGGTACGCGGCGGCGGCGGCGACGATTGCGGCGATGATGAGTGTGTAGCGGGCGAGATACCGGGTGCGGGCGCGCTTCGGCGGGCGCTCGAACTCGAGTTCGTCGATATCCTCGACGGTGTCGGCGAGCGCGAACACCCGGTCACGCTTGGCAATCGGGACCGCAGAGTCGACGCTGTCACCGTTCTGTCCCGGCGAGTAGCCCGCCGTCTCGATTGCGAGATTCGCGTAGCCGGCAACCCGCGCGAGCACGTTCTCCCGGATCATCAGAGACTGTACCTTCGAGAGCGGGATGGTTCCGTTGTACCGCTGGAGTAACCCGCGCTCGTAGCGCAGTTCGTCCCCGTTGCGCAACAGTCGGAAGTCGTAGTACCGTAACACCGCCTGGACACCGCTGACGACCCACAACAGCACGAGCGCGACGATCGCGAGCGCCGGACCGAGCAACAGCAGTAACTGCATCCGGGGCTGTGGCGGGGCGACCTCGGTCTGGCGTGCGCCGGCACCACCGGCCAGAAAGAACAGAAAGACGATCCCGATGAAAAACCGGAAGTTCGCCGAGGTGACCCCCAGGATGCCGAGCTCTCGTTGCTCGAGTTCGAACAGCACCTCGTTCTCGTCACCGGGGTCACGCTCGGTTTCCCCGTGTTTGCGGTCGCTGATAAGCTCCTGTAGCCGCGCGGCCTCGGACTCGCTGACGTACCGGAGTCGCGCCTCGGAGGCGCCGCCGCCGGCAGTCTCGATACGCACCTCCGAGATACCGATCGCCCGTTGGACAACGTTCTGTGCGATGTCGACGTTCTGGATACGCTCGAACGGGATCTCCCGCTCGCGCCGCGAGAGCACACCGGACTGGATGTCGAACGTGTCACCGGTGGCTCGGTAGGTGAACCGCCGGACGTGGGCGGTCTCCCACCCGGCAACCGCGAGCACACCGACGACGATGAACACGAGTGTCAGTGGGGGTCTGCCACCCTGTTGACCACCGTCGGGACCGCCGCCGCCACCGAACAGAACTGAAAGGAGGATCACACCCACGATCCGAACTGCGTTTTCGGCGACACGGTACGGAACCGACCGCGAGTCGAGTCGCGCGAACTCCGCGACGACTCGTCCACTCATAGCGCGTCGTCGCCCTCTGCCTCGATCGTGAGTCGCTTCACCCGCTGTTGGAGGTCCCGTGCCTCCGCCGGTTTGAGCCCGGGGATAGAGATGTCGGCACCCCGTGACCCGGCGGTGTAGACGACGAGCGTCGACAGCCCTAACCAGCGTTCGAGCGGTCCCCTGCTCGTGTCGAGGTGTTGAATGCGAACGTACGGGACGTGTGTCCGTCGGTTGACGAGGACACCCCGCTCCAGATACAGCGAGTCTTCCCTGACCTGGTAGACCCACACCCGGTAGCGCAACACCACGAGTCCGGCACCGAGTCCAAAGAACACGGCAAGCACCAGCACACCGAGCACAGGCGGACCGCCCGCCGCGTTGATCAGACCCGTGAGCACTATCGTCAGCACCGCAACACCGATCGACATCGTGATGCCCCAGCGGATGCGAACCCTTTGGTCCAGGTCCTGCCGGTCGGTGGTGTACTCGACCAGCGTCTCCGGGTCGAGACGGCGTTTTCCGTCACGGATTGCCGCCGTCGCACGCGAGACGCGCTCACCGAACCCGGCGACGTCCTGCGTGGCACGGCTCCGGTCGGCCGATCTCGACCGGCGAACAACTGCCGATTTTGTCTCCGTCTCGGGCCCGGGCCCGGCTGCTTCGGGCGCCTGCGCCCGCTCGTCACTTCGGTCACTCATTACAGTATAATCGGGCTGGGACGCTGTTAAGTCCCCCGACCCGTCGGTTAGTCGCCGGCGGTTTCGATCGTGGGGCGGGTCACATCGCGGTCGTGTTCCTCGCCCTCGACATCGTACGGGTACTGCCCGGTGACACAGCCGAGACACAGTTCGCTGTGGTCGCGGTCGAGCGTCTCGGTGATCGCCTCGACCGAGAGGTACGCGAGACTGTCGGCCCCGATATCGGCCTCGATGTCCTCGACGGTCCGGTCCGACGCGATGAGTTCCTCGCGACTCGCCATATCGATACCAAAGTAACAGGGTGCGGCTATCGGCGGTGAGCCGATACGGAGGTGGACCTCCTCGGCACCGGCCTCGGCGAGCAGGTCGAGCAGCTGTCTCGAGGTGGTGCCGCGGACGATAGAGTCGTCGATGAGCGTCACCGACCGGCCCTCGACTGTCGACCGGATCGGGTTGAGCTTCAGACGGACTGCCCGCTCGCGCTCGTCCTGTGTCGGCATGATGAACGTACGACCGACGTAGCGGTTCTTCATCAGTCCCTCGGCGAACTCGGTGTCGGCTCCGGCCTCGCTCGCCGCCTCGGCGTAGCCCGTGGCGAACGCCCGCCCCGAGTCCGGCACCGGCATCACGACATCCGTCTCGACACCGGACTCGTCCCAGAGCCGGCGGCCCAACTCCCGCCGAACATCGTAGACGAGTTTCCCGTCGATCACCGAGTCTGGACGCGCAAAGTAGATGTGCTCGAAAAAGCAGTGTGCCGTTGTCTCCCGGTCGACGAGCTGGTAGCTGTCGTAGTCGGAGCCGTCGGGGCGCAACACCACGAGTTCACCCGGCCGGACGTCACGGATCAGGTCGCCACCGAGCGCGTCGATGGCAGCCGACTCCGAGGCCAGCACGTAGCCGTCATCGAGAGCGCCGAGACAGAGCGGACGGTTGCCCTGCGGATCACGCAACCCGAGCACGGTCTCGTCGTGCATGATTGTCAGCGAATACGAGCCGTGAACGCGCTCCATCGTCGCCTTCACCGCCCGGACCAGGTCCGCCTCGAGCAGGTTCCGTGCCAGGTCGTGTGCGATCACCTCCGTGTCACCGGAGGATGTAAACGCGTGACCGAGTCCCGCGAGGTCCTCCCGGACGGCATCGGCGTTCACGAGATTGCCGTTGTGGGCAAGTCCGAGCGACCCGCTCTTGAACGACACCGAAAACGGTTGTGCACAGCACTCGTTTACTCCGCCCTCGGTCGGGTACCGGACGTGACCGATACCGTTCGACCCGTTCAGTGACTCTATCGCCGGGCCGTCGAACGCGTCACCGACCAGCCCCATCTCGACGTGCTCGTACTGCTGGAACCCGTCGTGAGTAACGATACCCGCGGACTCCTGGCCGCGGTGTTGGAGTGCGTACAACGCGTAGTAAAGCGGCTGGGCGGCGTTCCTGTCAGAAAGAGAGACACCGACAACACCGCATTTTTCGTGCATACTACTCGCCGGCTTTCGTCTGCCAGGCGTAGCCACGACGCTTGGCCGACTTGCCGAACCCGCACGACGAACAGACCTTCTTCTTTACGTGGTAGGACTTCTCACCGCACCGCCGGCACTTCACATGTGTCGTCGTGTTCTTCGTGCCCTGAGTCGATGTGCCCTTTGTCATGATCGTATCGAAACCACGTTATCGCCGCGTATAACCGTTGTGTCTCCGGTGTCCCCCGTCTCCAGGACGAGGTTCATGTGCTGGTCGTAGCCCGCGAGTCGCCCGTCGTAGTGGTCACCGCCCTTTAGTTCGACTGTCACCTCGCTGCCAACCGACTCCTCAAGAACATCGAGTGGTCGGCGCGTCTCGTTCATACTCGTACCGGTGGTGACTGGCGCTTAAACCTGCCGTCTTGGACAGAGCGGTCTTCCGGTGACCGAACTGCGGAGGGGTGAGTGGTGGTCCAACGGTGGGGCTGGCCGGCAGATCGGTCACACAGCGAGTGACCGCCGCGGTCGAGACGATCACCGAGATGACGACACAGAACTCCCCAAACGCGCCGAGGCCGAGGATGGGCGTTAGCTGACCTGTCCGAGAGACAGTCCCCCTGTGCAGAACAGTTATATCTGCGACCGTATCAGAGACACAATACCGTCATGTCTCCAGACACACCCGCAGTGCGTGAACACACCAGACCCATCGAGGTGGACCGGGCAGCCACAACCGGGACCGACAGCCTGGGTCCGGAGAGTGTGTGTGTCCCGCCCGACACGATGTCGGGGCTCCTCGGAGGTGGTGGAGCCGGGGGACCGGGACCACGTGTCGTCGGACTCGGCGAGGCAACGCACGGGACACGGGAGTGTTTCCTGCTGAAGACGGGTCTGGTGCGTGAACTGGTCGAACACCACGGTATCAGGACGCTCGCGATGGAGGCCGATGTCACGGAGACACGGGCGCTCGATGCGTTCGTCCGGCAGGATGTGGGCGGACCGACGGCCGCGCTCTGTGAACTCCACAAGTGGATGTGGCAGGTCGAGTCGATACGGGACCTGCTGGTCTGGCTCCGGTCGTTCAACCGGACCCGTCCGGCGGACGACCAGGTCCGGGTGCGGGGTCTCGACCTGAGCCACCCCGCCGCGCCGGTGACCCCGCTCCGGTCGTATCTCGAGACGGTCGACCCCGAGTACGCCGAACAGAGTAACGCACTATCGAGACTCGCCACGTTCGCGGGGGAGACGGTACCTGAGGACGCCGGGGCCCGTGAGGACCTGCTCGGGCGGGTCGAACGGGCGGTGGCGACGGTTGCGGACAGACTCGACGACGAGCGAGCGCGGTACGTCGGGGCGGCAGCCGAGGACCCGGTGGGAGGCGGCACGACACCTGTGTCGGGTGGCCCGGCAGACCTGCGAGTGGCACCGGGTGCGTCACGAACAGCCCGGTCCCCACGCGGCGGGGATGCAGCGGCGCGACCGCGCGATGGCGGAGAACGCCGCCTGGTGTGCCCGGCATGACCCCGGCACGGGTGTGGCGGTCTGGGCGCACAATATCCACATCGAGCGGGGCAGTTTCGACTACGCCCCT
>KE356579.1:2383821-2389596 GCA_000416085.1 halophilic archaeon J07HX64
GGATGGGCGAGTTCCTGACCCGCGAGTTCGGTGACCGCTACACACCGGTCGGGTTCGACGCCGCCCGCGGCCGGTTCCGGGCGGTCCGGTCGGGCAAGGGTGGTGACACAGGTTCCGAACAGTTCGCGTTCGGTCCGGCCCCCGACGGGAGTGTGACCGCGGCGTTCGACCGTGTGGGCGACCCACCCTGGCTGTTCGACATCGCATCAGCCGCAACCGACCCGCGACTGCGGGACTGGGTCGACCAGCAACAGCGGATTCGGTGTGTCGGTACCGTGTACGACCCCGACACACCGACGAGACACCATCTTCAGACCCCGTTGACGGCGTTCGACGGTCTCGTGTTCCTCGACCGGTCGACCCCGTCGCGTCCGGTTGCCGACCCGGACGGTTGAGCCCTATATCGCTGTCTGTGCCCGTGAGTCCGGTGTCACCTGGGTCGAGCGGGTGTCGCCACCCACACCGTGCTCGAAGGGCTACTTCACGTCAGAACTCGAGGCCCGGGAGAGCAGATACACCGCGATCGCGCCGAAGGAGAGCCCGATACCGGCCAGGACCGCCACACCGGGGACGACCCCGTTCAGTGTCCCGTCGAACCAGGACACCTCGATAACGGTCATCACGTTCTCGTCAAGCATGAGCGAGCGTGTCGCGTCGACACCGTAGGTGACGGGGTTGAGTCGGGCGAACGTCTGAATCCAGCCCGGGAGTGTCGCGAGCGGGAGAAAGGCACTGGACAGGAACAGCAACGGAAACTGCAGGAGGTTCGCGCCGATGATCGTCGACTCCTGGTCTCGCGTGAGAATCGCAAGCGAGTTCGAGAACGCGACGAACCACAGCGAAAAGAGCACACCGATCCCCATTATACCGATGACACCGGGGAGACCGGTGGCAATCTCGGCACCGAGGAGCACACCCAGCCCCAGGATGATGCCGATCTGGATCGCAATCCGGAACACCTCCGCGGCGGTCTTGCCGAGAAAGACGGCCGTGCGGTTCATCGGCGTGACGAGCACCTTCTCGAACATACCGTTCTCGATGTCGTTTACGAGCCCGATACCCGACGTGACAGCCGCGGCGAGTGCGACCTGGATGGCGATTGCGGGCACCAGGTACGTCTCGTAGCTGATATCCCCGCCGGTGGCCCCCTCGACAGCACCACCGGCCACGTTCCCGAACACCTGCGTGAACAGCACGAGGAAGATAATCGGCTGGGCGAGCGAGACCACCAGGACAAACGGGTTCCGGACGGCTTTCACGTTCCACCGCTTGAAGTTCACCCAGACATCACCGGCAAAGGAGTTGCCGGAGCGTGTGACCTCCTCCCCGCCGGTCGCGCCGGCGTACTCCTCGGCGCTCCCGTCCGCGTCCGGGGTGCTCACTGTGACGCCCCCCTGTCACCGTCGGGCATCTCGGCTGTGTCGATCTCGTCACCGGTGATGGCGAGGAACACGTCGTCGAGTGTCGGCGCCCGGATATTGAACCCGGTGACGGTCAGCCCTGCGTCCCTGAGCGCGACAAGCAGGTCGGTGCCGTACTGACGGGCGACCTCGGAGGTGACGCTGATACCGTCCTCGGTCTCGCTGACTGTCGCATCCGCGAACGCGTCGAACTCCCGTGCGATTGTCGTGGCCCGTTCGCGCACGCCATCGCCCCTCTCCAGTTCGATTGCGAGCACCTCACCGCCGACCTCGCGTTTCAGGTCGTCCGGACTGCCGTCTGCGACGATGTTCCCGTCAAGGATAACGGCCAGCCGGTCACAGAGCTGGTCGGCCTCCTCCAGATACTGTGTCGTCAGGAAGATAGTCGTCCCGAGGTCGTTTATCCGGAGGAAGTACTCCCACAGACGGTTGCGTGCCTTCGGGTCGAGTCCGGTTGTCGGTTCGTCGAGAAAGACCAGCGGCGGCCGGTGTGCCAGTGCGGTTGCGGCGTCTAGGCGCTTTTTCATCCCGCCGGAGAACTCCTCTGCCTGCTTGTCCGCGACGTCCGCGAGGTCGACCAGACTCAGTAGCTCCGACACCCGTTCGGCCCGCTCCCCACTCGGGACGCCGTAGGCCTCGCAGGCGAACCGGATGTTCTCCTCCGCGGTGAGCTCCGGGTCGATACTGGTCTCCTGTGCCATGTAGCCGATTGTCTCCCGTATCTTCCGGGTCTCCGAGCGGGCATCGAACCCGTTTACCTGGACATCACCACTGGTCGGCGACAGCAGTGTCGCAAACACCTTTATTGTGGTCGTCTTGCCGGCCCCGTTCGGCCCGAGGAAGCCGAAAAACTCCCCTCGCGGCACGGTCAGGTCGACCCCCTGGACGGCGGTTGTTCCGTCCGAGTAGGTTAGTTCGAGCCCATCGACATCGATAGCGGCACGCTCTGTGGAGTCCCTCTCCGATGCTCTGTTCACTCCGTCCCCGTCAACCGACGGGTCGGCTGTTGTTCTGGATCCCTGCTGTGACACACCCGTCCTACGGGATATGTACTGATATATCTTGGACCGACAGCCTGGCGGTCTCGACAGGGTTCGAGACGCGACGGTGCGAGTCCGGACACGACTGGTCCGGTCAGAGAGGCGAGCGCCACCGTCGGCTCCCGTTCGTCTGTCGTGTGCCTGCATCACGGGTTCGATATATCGTCATGACGTTTATGCAACGGCTGTTCGGGGTCGACCCCGTGGTCGGTCTGTGCGGTTGGCAGGCCACTGCTACCGGCGGGTCCGCGCTGGTTCCCGTGTGATACGCGAGTCACTGTCATCGGTCGCCCCGACATCTGGTAGCTGTCACGCACACGCCCCCGGGGTCGAGCGGACAGTGTCCGGAGGTTCCGCCGACAGACCGTCCTGTCCGGACCGTGGGTGAACTGTCGGGTCCGAAGGCTACGGTCCGGACCCGCGAGCGAGGGCCGGGGCCAGACGGGTAGGCCGCCACCGCGGGAACAGGGTGATGCGGGGGGACCGCGGAGAGTACGGGGGACGAATCAGAGAGAGCAGGAGAACTCCTGGGGGGCACGCAGGATGGGAGACAGATCCTCCACGGTCTCCTCGGGCAGTCTGTCCGGCCAGTGAGCGGCCCGTTGGTGCGTGAACCGGGTGTCACAGGTTCGGTCCCCAGACGGTACCTGCCCGGGGGAACTGTAACCGTCCGCCGGTGACGGCACGAACCCACCCCCGGCGAGTCCGACAGTGAGATTACTGTGTCGAACCCCGCAGTTGGATTTGAGACGAGCCCTGAGCCGTCATAGAGGCATTGTAAACCACATGACGATATATCAAACGTCGGATGGGCCGAGACTGTCGGTCAGACGTGGGTATACTACCGCTCTCACGGCTCACAGCAACAGTCTCAGCCGAAAACCTGGACAACTGAGCGTGTCTGGAAAACACATAGAGAACATAACCGAGAGAACGGGTCACTGCCTGTTCCTGTGACCCAGGAGACGATGACACGGGGTGAACGGTACAGAGATGTGTTCAGTTAGTGTTAAAAGAATGGTACGTACACGAGTGTGATCTCTCCCTCTTCTCTTGTTCGGCCAGCATCGACGGTTCGGGACGATTCTGTGACCGTCCTCAGTAGTTCGGGGGCGAACCCGCAAGGTCCCCGTCTGAAGCGGTCTACCGGTTCAAGGAGAGTCCGTCAATACAATCTAACATATAGACCTGTAGATACGCAGGCCGTCCTCCTCAGTTATCTCAACTTGCGGAGCCCCAGCGCACACCGTCGTGCCAGCCCACCTCTCGTCTGACTCTGACTGTGTGCTAGCTCTCACTGTGAACGTCTCAATCCTGTCGGTAGCACTCCGAAGATTGTATGCACTGTATATGTAGTCCTCCACGAGATACGTTTCGTTGTGGACAACTACACCCGTTTCATTCAGTATGGTTAATCGTACTTCCTTACTCTCCTCTAGTTCGTTCTCTATGGAGATGGGCTTATCTAGATCCAGGGTAGGAACGTGAGAGCGCGAGTCCGGGTTATCTGTGAATACGAGGAATCCTCCTGCAGCGAGCAAAGCAAGAAAAACGGTGCCTACAATCACAGGTTTCCGCATACGAGTGATAGCAAGCTTAACATAATAAGTCCACGGACCGAGGGTACAGAAACCCCAGTTTCCTAGAGAGTTTCTGTCTCTCCCCGGGGGTGGAGAGCAAACTGATGTCGTACACCACCGGTCGCCACCCGAGTTGCAGTCGGTCCACAGTAGTTTTGCGAGCAATCGAAATTTGAACCCGTGGCTATCTCCCGCTGTTCACAACCCGACCTGGACAGTATAAATCAGCAGAGACCACCGGGGAGCAGCGAGAGACACCGACAGGGTGGTAAGACAGACTCTGTGAGACAGTCAGGAGACGAGAGTGGCGATTCTTGAGCGGGTCCTCACGGATGACGCGCTCGCGCCGGGCGGTCCTCGGGGTCGGTGTAGTGAGGCGGGGGGAGTAACAGTCAAACCACGGTACCACCACCCGGTGAGGCGACAGTATAATTGGGCTGGGGAGCAACAGATAGGTATGGAGATGCGGGACGCCATCGAGGCAGATGCAGAGCGACTCGCGTCGTTGACCGATACGCCGCGGGACGTGATGCGCAATCTCGTCCACGACCGGACGGTACGCGTCGTCGAGGAGACCGGTGATATCCGGGGGTTCGTCAGCTACGACGCCCGAGAGCAGACTGTCTACGTCACACAGCTCGAGGGTGACAGCGGTGTGTACGACGAGTTACTGGAGGAACCGGTCCGATTCGCACGCACGGAGGAGATGGCCGTCGAGTTGCTCGTGCCCGAGACCGAATCGGAGATACGCGACGCGGCAACCGCGGCCGGATTCGAGCGGACCGGCGGTGGCCCTCGCTTCGACGGCGAGTCGACGACCCGGTACCGAACAAACGACCCGTAGGGCGGTCGAAGCGTTTTAACAGGACTGTCGCCTACAGAGGTGTATGCAGCACGTGAAGGTACCCGACGACCGCATCGGGGTTCTCATCGGGCAGGGTGGAGAGACGATGCGCGATATCGAAGACCGCGCAGAGGTGCGCCTCGACATCGATTCCGAGTCCGGAAACGTTCGCATCGAGAAGGTCGGCGACCCGGTGAAAGGGCTGAAAGGCCCCGATATCGTCCGGGCAATCGGCCGCGGGTTCTCCCCGGACGAGGCGCTCAGTCTCCTCGACGACGATATGATGATGTTCGAGATTGTCGACATCGGCGGTGCGGCGCGCAACAAGAACGACCTGCGCCGCAAGAAGGGCCGACTGATCGGTGAGGACGGCCGTACACGCGAACTCATGCAGGAACTCACCGGTGCCTCGGTCACAATCTACGGGTCGACACTCGCCACGATCGGCGGCCCAAAACAGGTCGGGGCTGTTCGCGAGGCCAGTGAGATGCTCCTCGACGGTGCACCCCACGGGGCTGTCTACTCGTTCCTCGAGGAGCGACGACAGGAACTCAAACACAAGGGGATGGAGTACCACGCGTTCCAGGGCTGAGTCGTCTGCGCCGACTCCGATAGTTGACGTGTGCTGTCGCCAATCCCGCGGACACGGTGAAGGACACTCCGAGCATCGCAAGTCGGACAGTCACCCCCCGGAGATCCGTTTCTGCCCGGAAATCTGCCTCTTTCGGAGATCTGTCTCTGCCCGGAAATCTGCCTCTTCCGGAGATCTGTCTCTGCCCGGAAATCTGCCTCTTCCGGAGGTCTGTCTCTACCTGGAGACCTGTCTCACCCCGCCCGGGGCGTGTGAGCGCGTACCCCCCGGCCCTCGTCACGAACAAGAGTCACCATCG
>KE356579.1:2389616-2390897 GCA_000416085.1 halophilic archaeon J07HX64
CAGCAGTCCGAGTGCGAGCACGGCCAGTTCCGGTCGGTCGAACACCGCCGCCCCGGTTCGCGATGGCTCCGTGAACGTCTCGTCCACATCGACAGTTGTGCGAGTAACGGCAGGGTCTCTCACCTCGACATCGATCTGGTGCTGTTCGGCACCGTAGCTGGTCGACAGCTCGAGTGTCCCGAAAGCAGACTCACTGTCGAGCGCGTCGATGTCGACATCGATACGCACCCGACGCTCCCCGCTGCCCGGGACGTGACGGTTACCGGCGTCCACAGTAACGACCCGCGAGAGGCCGTCGCCCGTGTTGAGGTGGACGTGTAACGCCTCGCCGTGGTTGACGAAGCGGATATCGAAGCTGTCGGTCACCTCGATCGTGTCCGACACCTCCAGTTCGCGCACCCCCTCGCGGTTGATGTGCACCGGTAACTCGTCTGTCACAGAAGTGAATCGGCGGGGGGAGATAAAAAAGGTTCAGGCCAGAGAGAACGGCTTACCCGGACCTGCAGTGGCTCCACCTCATCGGCGTCGGTCGCCCCGATATCCGGGTGTATCGGGGCGTCTCCCCGGGTTCGACGGTACACCAGAGCTGTGGCCACTCCGGACCGTACCAGTCCCGATGAGGGTTGATGACAGAACAGACACACCGCCTACCGTCGTGCTCGACTACCGACCCGTTCCAGATGCCGGGGTCTCCGTGGATGACGAACTCAGGTATACCCGCCCGTTCGGTCGAGCTGGTTTTAGCGACCTCCGGCCGCCGGACTGTCTGCCGGGTCCACCACCACCGGTGGCCCACAGTTGCTCGTGGCACCGTTCGTGCCATCTGTGTACCGCCCGTGTCGTCCACGCTCACCCGTAACACCGTTTGTGCCGTCTCTCCTGATTCGGTCTGGTTTTTTGTCACAAGGCATATGTTTGCTGGCGCAGAACGGTAAGAGGATGCAGTCGTTCGTCGCAACCGGTGTTACGGGACTGGACCTGCTCCACGGGGTCGTCGTAGCAGGCGTACCAGCAACAATCGACGTTCTCGGGCAGACGGTGTCAAAGGGGACGGTCGCAGCGGCCGGGGGTGTCGTGATACTCCTCCTGCTCGTCGTGTCGGGGTTTTTTTCCTCCTCGGAGATTGCGATGTTCGCGTTCCCGAACCACCGTATCGAGGCGGTTGTCGAGGCGGGCAGACCGGGTGCCGAGACACTGAAAGGACTCAAACAGAACCCACACCGGTTGCTGGTGACTATCCTCGTGGGGAACAATCTCGTCAACATCGCGATGGCCTCCATC
>KE356579.1:2390917-2403682 GCA_000416085.1 halophilic archaeon J07HX64
CACTCGCCACGATCGGCGGCCCAAAGCAGGTCGGGGCTGTTCGGGAGGCCAGTGAGAGGCTCCTCGACGGTGCGCCACACGGGGCTGTCTACTCGTTCCTCGAGGAGCAACGGCAGGAGCTCAAACACAAGGGGATGGAGTATCATCCGTTCCAGGGCTGAGTCGTCTGCAACGGATCTGGTGTCTGACGTACGCTATCCCCAATCCTGTGGACACGGTGAGACACACCCCGAGTACCGTGAGTCAGATAATCACCCTCTGTAGTCTGTCTCGCCCCACACGGGACGTGTGAGCGGACACCAGTTACTGGCCCTCGCCACGAACACCACTCACCGTCGGTATCACCGCGACGGTGCCGAAACCGTCGGTGGCGGGTGCACACCCTCCCCAACCGGAATGGATGACACGAACGAGACACGGCTGAAGGGACCGCGTGCATCCTCTCCCGAAGCGGCACAGGAGGACGGTACCACCCGTTTACTTAATTGGAGAGAGTCTCTTACAGGTGATCATGACAGTGGAGGTAGAGCGGTCGTTCGATGTCGAAACCTCACAGGAGGAGGTGTGGGAGCTACTCTCGAGCGACGAGAACCGGGCCCGGGCGATCGAGGTGGTCGACCGGTTCGAGAGTGACGGTGAGGAAACAATCTGGCACGTCCGTCTGCCGGGACCGCTCAGCAGTCGGACGATGGCGGTCAGGACCTGGGAGATACAGCGGGACGCGCCGCGGTACGTCGAGTTCGTCGGCCGCGCAAAGGCAATGGATGTCACCGGCGAACACGAGTTGACCGAGCGGGGGACAGGCTGTCGGGTCCGGAATCGGTTTGTCGTCGACGGTAAACTCCCGGGCGTCGAGCGGTTCTTCCGGCGCAATATCGACGGCGAGATAGAGAACATCATGTCGCTGGTACCGACCACGGTACGGCCGGTCGAGCGATGATACGGTCACGTGTCGAGAGCGGTCTGCGGGTGCTCGTGTTCGACCGCCCGGAGCGGCGAAACGCGCTCACACCGGCGGGACTCGACGCACTCGAGGCGGCACTCGCGGCGGCAACGGAGCCGGTAGTGTATCTCACGGGAGCGGGTTCGGCGTTCTGTGCGGGGGCCGACCTGTCGGTGGTCGACTCGCTGGAGCGCGAGGAGGCGGCGGCGTTCGCCCGTCAGGGACAGCGTGTCGCGCGGGCGCTGGCCGGGTACGACGGGGCGGTGGTCGCCGGTATCGATGGCCCGGCGCGAGGTGGCGGGGTCGAACTCGCGCTCGCCTGCGATCTGCGTGTCGGGACACCGGCTGCGTCGTTTGCCGAGAGCGGTGTCGAACACGGCCTGTTCGGTGCCTGGGGCGGGACAGTCAGACTCCCGCGTATCGTCGGCGAGGGTGTCGCGATGGACCTCTCGCTGTCCGGGCGGGTGCTCGACGCCGACGAGGCACAGCGTGTCGGTCTCCTGAGTCGTATCGTCGAGGAGCCACGAGCCGTCGCCACGGCGCTTCTCGACAGTGACCACAGAGCGATACGGACAATCAAACACAGACTGCGTGACACGGCTCCGGCAGAGGAACAGACCGAGCAGGAGGCGGCAGCGTTCGCGGCACTGGTCGAGAAACGGGGGTGAACCCGGTCAGCGTATCTTGCGAACGTCGCTGATACTGAACCCCGAGTCGCCGAGGTCGGTTTCGAACTTCACGAGCTCGTCCTCGTCGATCTGTGAGAGGATGCCGCGGAAGCTCCGTAGCATGAGCGTCCGGGCGAGTACACTGCCTCCGGTCGACCAGTCGAATATAAGCGACCCGGTACAGCTGTCGATCAGTTGGCCCTGCTCCGTCTCAGTGAGTGTCTCGTGGTCGACGTGAAGGAGGATGAGCCCGCCCCACTCGTGGGCGACACGGCGGAGCCCTTTGACAAAGTAGACGATGTCCGGCCACTCGAGCTGTTCGCCGGTGGCGCTCACGAGGTCCGACAGCGAATCTATCACCACTAGGTTGTTCTCGGCGCGCTCGTTCAGCATGTCTCCCGTGAGATTCACCAGATTCTGCTGCTCACCGGGATACCGGGTTCGGTCACTGCTCTCGTCGACGTACCAGTCACGCGGAACGGGGCTGGTCCGGAAGTAGCTGTCCGCGACCGACTGAAACTGGATCCGTTCCAGTCCCGCCTGTGCGAGGTTTTTCTCCATCGACAGTTCGACCTCCCGCGCGAACTGGTCGTAGCTCTCCGTAAACGAGATGTAGTGAATCTCCTCCGGGAGAGTCGTGTTCCTCGCCGTCTGCCCGTAGTGGAGGTCGAACAGCGACTCGTCGGTGTGCGCGGTGGCGTTCATAACGGCGGCGGTGTAGACGAACTCTCGCGCACCTGCCCCAGACTCGCCGGAGATCAGCACGACACTTCCCCTGGGTGCTCCTCCGTTGAGCGTGATATCCAGGCGACTGATTCCAAACGGGATACGCTCCATACCCTCGTATTACTCTCTGCATTCTTAATTCTTGCATGATTTCGACTCGGGCATAGCGCGTTGTCAACTGTTACAGGATTCCGAGACGGATACAGCGAAACTCTGCCGGAGTCCGCGTGATTGCTCGGACCCGGCAGGGGTGTGTTGGCCGGACCGTCGGGGCGGACCCCGAAAGGTACATGTTCGAACCAGCACATCACGTGGTATGAATCGAGAGACGACACGGCGCGCGGTGCTCGGGGCGGCCCTCGGTGCAGGCGTCGCGGGTGGGCTACTCACCTCCGCGAGCAGCTTTCTCGGGCGGTTCGCACCCCTCTCTGGCTCGGTCTGGGGGGCCGCGAAGACGGGCCGGCAGTCGACAGTCGACAGCCCACACGGTCCGGCCGAGGTCCGTTACGACGACGAGGGGGTCCCGCAGATCAGCGCGGACAGCGAGACGGCGCTGTACTTTGCGACAGGCTACGCACAGGCAACCGACCGGCTGTTCCAGATGGACCTCCAGCGGCGCCTGTTCCGCGGCGAGCTCTCGGCGGTCGTCGGCGACACGACACTCGACTCCGACGAGTTCCACCGGAAGATGATGTTCGCCCAGGCCGCCGAGGCGACCGCCGAACACGTCCGTGAGACAGCTGTTGGACCGCTCCTCGAGGCGTACGCCGACGGTGTCAACGCCGCAATCGAGAGCGAGTCGCTCCCGATCGAGTTCCGCCTGCTCGAGTACGAGCCCGAACCGTGGACGGTTGCCGACTCGATGATTGTCGAGAAGGTGATCGCCTGGGGTCTGACAGGGAGTTTCCGGACACTCCGGAAGACGCTGGTCGCGGACACGTTCACGGCGGAGATGGCCAACCAGCTGTACCCTGACCGGTTCGCCGAGCGCCCACGGATCATCCGTGACCACCACGACCCTGAGACGTTCGGTGCGGGGCTGGGTATCGATGTCGACGTCGACGCAACCGAGACGGGGCAGACGGTCAGAAAGGAAACCGTCGACTGGCTGTCGGGGTTCGAACCGGACCCGAAACTTGGCTCGAACAGCTGGCTCGTGAGTCCGGAGCTGTCTGGTGGTGATGCACCGGTCGTCAGCAACGACCCACACCTGCAACTGCAGGCCCCGCCGGTCTGGTACGAGATGCACCTCGACGGGCCCGACCATCGCGTGCGCGGGGTTTCGTTCCCCGGTGTTCCGTTCGTCGTCATCGGTGAGAACAACGACGGCGCGTGGGGGTTCACAAACGTCGGTGCGGACGTCATCGACTTCTACACGTACGATCGTCTCGAGGACGGCGAGGCGTACCGCTACGGTGAGGAAACCCGCGAGTTCGAGACCCAGACCCAGGAGATCGAGGTCGCCGACGGGTCGAACAAGGAGATCGAGGTGAGGCGGTCGGTCCACGGTCCCGTCGTGGAGGAGGCAGAGCAGGAGGTCGGTGTCGCCTGGACGGGTCACGCCGCCACCGAAACCAGCCTCGCCATCTACGAACTCGCCCACAGTGAGGGTGTCGAGGACGCACGTCGGGCGGCCGCGAAGTTCGAGGCGCCAACGCAGAATCTCGTCTACGGCAGCCAGACGGTGGCCGCCTGTTCCAGGTGACCGGACGGCTCCCGGTTCGACGGGTCGACGGCGACGTGGTCAGGGGCAGTCGCGTGTTCGATGGCTCCGCCCGCGAGGGCGAGTGGGGCCGGTTCGAGCCGTTCGAGCGGCCGGTTGCCTGGGACGACGACAGCCCGCCAGCGGACCGCGGTGAACTGTCGTGGGTGCCGTTCGCCGAGAACCCACACGTCGAGGACCCCGAGTATCTCGCGACGGCAAACCAGCTGACCGTCGACGACGACCACCTGGCGTACTATCTGGGTGTCGAGTTCGACCCCGGCTACCGCGGCGAGCGCATCTACGACCTGCTCGACGAACAGATCGAGGCGGACGAGGAGCTCGACCTGTCTGTGCTGCGTGAGGTGGGTCGGGACACACGCGACGGCCGGGCGGAGACCCTGGTCGACGGGCTCACCGACGGCCGTGTCGACGGGCTGGTCGAGGCGGCCCGCGAGAGCGAGGACGACGACCTCGTGGACGCCGCCGATACGCTCGAATCCTGGGCGTCGGACCCGGCGGCCTACCGGATGGACCCGGACACGGAGGGGGCGCTGCTCTTCGACCGCTGGATGGAGCAGTACCGCGACGAGCTGTTCGCGGAGGGGTTCGAGGAGGCCGACCTCGGCGACGAGTACTACCCCTCGGACGGGGCTATCGAACAGCTTCCGCCGGACAGCCCGTGGTTCGGTGCCCGACCGCGGGCCGGGGTCATGCGTGCGGCGCTCCGGGCAGCGCTCGAGGAGATCGACGAAGCGGGACACGAGGTCTACGGCGATATCTCACACACCGGGCAGATCGGACACCCACTTGAGTTGGGGTTTCTGGCCTATCCGGACCACCCCCGCGGCGGTTCGGGTGAGACGGTCCAGAACTTCGACCACAGCGCCCCCCGGGGTGGAAGCTGGGAGATGCAGGTCGACCTCGACGGGGAGTATCTCGCCATCCTCCCGGGTGGCAACTCCGGGCGGTACTTCTCGGAGCACTACGACAGCCAGATCGGCCGGTGGGCACGCGGCGAATACCGTTCACTCTCGCGGGAGATCGAGGGCGATCTGACCGTCGAGTTCAGCGAGGAAGACGGATGAGCGAGAGCGAGGGGCCGCTGTCGGCTGCCGCTGCGGGACTGCGTCGCGTGCGCGAGGAGTCGAGACCACACTGGATCGGGCTGGTACTCGCCGTCGTGGTGGGGCTGGTCGTGTCGACCATCCACTGGCTGGGGCTGGTCCTCGGTGGGGCGCTCGTGGGGCTGGTGGCAGCTAGCCTCCCGCGGGCACTGCTCTCGGGGCTCGGTTTCGGGCTGGTTGTGCTGCTCGTCTGGTGGTCGACGCTTGTTCTGTCGGGCGGGGTCGGAAAGGTGACCGCAACCGGCGAACTCGCCGGACTCGGGGTGTTGATGGCGCTCGTCGCGCCCGTGCTCGGGAGCCTCGCTCGTGGCGTCGTCTGAGACGGTCTGTCACCTGCGGAGCAGGGCCAGCGCGAGGACTACCCCGGTGAGCACAACCCCGACACCCGCTATCACCAGGATATCGTCGACCACAGCCGCCGTAATCGCGGCGAGCACCACCGCCAGCAGTCCGAGTGCGAGCACGGCCAGTTCCGGTCGGTCGAACACCGCCGCCCCGGTTCGTGGCGGCTCCGCGAGCGTGTCGTCGACATCGACAGTTGTGCGAGTAACGGCAGGGTCTTTCACCTCGACATCGATCTGGTGCTGTTCGGCCCCGTAGCTGGTCGACAGCTCGAGTGTCCCGAAGGCAGACTCACTGTCGAGCGCGTCGATGTCGACATCGATACGCACCCGGCGCTCCCCGTTACCCGGAACGTGACGGTTACCGGCGTCCACAGTGACGACCCGCGAGAGGCCGTCGCCCGTGTTGAGGTGGACGTGCAACGCCTCGCCGTGGTTGACGAAACGGATGTCGAAGCTGTCGGTCGCCTCGATCGTGTCCGACACCTCCAGTTCGCGCACCCCCTCGCGGTTGATATGCACCGGTAACTCGTCTGTCACAGAACTGAATCCGTCGGGAGGAATAAAAAAGGTTCAGGCCAGAGAGAACGGCCAGACGAGGACCGCTCACCTGGAGGCCCGCAGCACCTCCACCTCGTCGGCGTCGATCGCCTCCACGTCCAGGTGCATCGGGATGTACTCCCGGCGCTCGTAGGCCTCCTCCTCGTCCGCGCTCCCGACGGTACACCAGAACTGTGGCTGCTCCGGACCGTACCAGTCCCCCTGACGGTTGATGCCAAAACGGACGTACCGCCTACCGTCGTACTCGATTACCGCCCTCTTCCGGATGCCGGGGTCCCCGCAGATGATGAACCTCCGCATAGCTGCTCGTTCGGCCGAACTGGTGTTAACGACTTCGGACCGCCAGACTGCCCTGCCGGTGGTGCGGTTCGTCAGATCCACTACCACCCGTGTACCGCCCGTATCGTCCACGCTCACCCGTGACACCGTTCGCGCCACCCGTGTATCACCCGTGGCTCACACTCGCCCGTGGCACCGTTCCGTGCCGCCCGTGCACCGCCCGCGTTGTCCACACTCGTCTGGGACACCGCTCGCGCCACCGGTGTACCGCCCGCGTTGTCCACACTCGTCCGTGGCACCGTCCGCACCACCCGTGTACCGCCCGTGGCTCACACTCGCCCGCGGCACCGTTCGTGCTGTCTCTCCTGATTCGGTTTGGTTTTTTGTCACAAGTCATATGTTTGCTGGTCCAGAACAGTAAGAGGATGCAGTCGCTCGTCGCAACTGGCGTTGCGGGACTGGACCTGCTTCACGGGGTCGTCACAGCAGGCGTGCCAGCGACAGTCGAGGTTCTCGGGGGGTCGGTGTCGAAGAGGGCGTTCGCAGCGGCCGGAGCTGTTGTGATAGTCCTCCTGCTCGTTGTGTCGGGGTTTTTTTCCTCCTCGGAGATCGCGATGTTCTCGTTCCCGAACCACCGTATCGAGGCTGTCGTCGAGGCGGGCAGACCGGGTGCCGAGACGCTGAAGCGACTCAAACAGAACCCACACCGGTTGCTGGTGACTATCCTCGTGGGAAACAACCTCGTCAATATCGCGATGTCCTCCATCGCCACAGGGTTGCTCGCGCTGTTTGTCAGTCGGAGTCGGGCGGTGTTTCTGGCTACACTCGGTATCACGGCGCTCGTCCTGTTGTTCGGTGAGAGCGCACCCAAATCCTACGCGGCCGACAACACCGAGTCCTGGGCGCTGCGCGCCGCGCGCCCGCTGAAGTTTGCCGAGTACGTGCTGATGCCGCTCGTCATCCTGTTCGACTACCTCACGCGGGTAGTCAACAGGGTCACCGGCGGACAGGCAGCGATCGAGGAGGGGTACATCACGCGCCAGGAGATACAGGAGTTGATAAAAACCGGTGAGCGTGAGGGTGTCCTCGACGAGGAGGAGCGAGCGATGCTCCAGCGGACACTCCGGTTCAACCGCACCATCGCGAAGGAGGTGATGACACCCCGACTGGATATGACCGCTGTCTCGAACGAGGCGTCGATGGACGAGGCGATCGAGGAGTGTATCCGGAGTGGTCACAACCGTGTGCCCGTATACGAGGGGTCGCTCGATAACGTCATCGGCATTGTCGGGATCGCCGACCTCGTGCGGGACCGCCACTACAACTCAAACGGTATCGCACTCGACGACCTGATCGAACCGACCCTGCACGTCCCCGAGTCGAAAAACGTCGACGAGTTGCTCGCCGAGATGCGCGAACAGCGCCTCGACATGGTGATCGTTATCGACGAGTTCGGCACCACCGAGGGCCTGGTGACGATGGAAGACCTCGTCGAGGAGATCGTCGGCGAGATCCTGGAGGGCGGCGAGGAGGAACCGATCGAGTTCGTCGACGAGTCGACGGCACTGGTCAAAGGCGAGGTCAACATCGACATCGTCAACGAGCAACTCGGCATCGACCTGCCGGAGGGCGAGGAGTTCGAGACCATCGCCGGGTTCGTGTTCAACCGCGCCGGACGCCTCGTCGACGAGGGCGAGACGATACGCTACGAGGGTCTCGAGATCAGCGTCGAGGAGGTCGAGAACACCCGCATCACGTGGGCACGCATCGCGGGATTCACTCCGCAAGAACCTGCCGAGGCACAGGACTGAACCACCCTACAGACCGGTGAGCTACAGTCGGTCACGGAGAACCTCGATTATCTTCCGCTCCAGCGGCAACAGAACCGCCAGGGAGTCCTCGTCGCTGTCGGTGTAGGCGGTCTGGACCGCCTGCGAGATGCGGTCGTGCATCGCGACCAGCAGTTCTTGCTCGACCTGGTCGAGATCCTGCGGTGTCTCCTCCCCCCAGACACTCGTGACGACGGCATACTCTCTGTCGGTCAGGTCCATACACCACGGTGTGCCGGCTGGGATATGAGCACGTCGAACCGGGTTGTCATGACTGGAGATGGGTTACACATTGACACGGCGGGCCATCCTCGCTAACCACAGCAGTCCCAGCGCCACGACCACTGCCCCACCGTACTGTAATCCCTCCGGAACCGGTGTTGTCACGCTCGACAGCGACCCGTCAGCAGGGTAAAACGGGTCGATATAGGTGGTGACGGTTCCGTTCTCGTTGAAGTTGCTCCGCATCGCGCTGCGCGCGCCGCCTTGGGTGTCGGATTTCCCCCCGTTTTTCGACCCCGTGTAGGACCGCTCGTCGGAGATATCCTCGACCCTGTCGACGCCGTCGGCCCGGTCAACGTACAGGTCCTCGAGCCCCTGCTCGAGCACCTCCGCGCGCTGGTCGAGTGTGTACCTGTACTCGAAGCTGTACGTCCAGTTGCCGTCTGGCAACTGACGCACGTCTGTCTCTGTCACATCGCCAACTGTGGTGACCTCGCGGTCGGCGATTGTCTGCTCGTACGCCGCGTACTCGAACCCGGCGAACACACCCACACAGCCGAGTCCAACTACGAGGACACTCAACGCGACTCTACCCGGTCCGGGAGCCATCAGCTTCTCACCCCCGTCGTCACCGACCGTTTGCTGTGTCCGGTCACGGTAACGCCTCCTCGATTCCGTACAGTGGCCCCGTGACGAGTATCTGGACGAGCAGCGCGAGGACGAGTGTTGTCACGATAACGGCAGCGGCGATGTACATCGCAGAGCGGTTTCGGTAGGTACTGGCGAGACTGAACTCACCCTTATCCGAGATAATGAACTCGTCGGTGCTCGGGTCCGACCGGATCAGGATGTCCTCGTCGCACGGCACCGCCTCGTTGGGGTCCGGGCGAGTCGCGCCACCGAACACGTACCCCTCGTCGTCCACCGGGAGCACCATCTGTATGTACCGTCGTTTGTTTCCCGTACGCCCCGTCGAGCCGAGTTCGGACCGGTGAATCCGCTCGACACCGCCGGAGTCGGCGTCTGTCTCGCGCTCGTCCATGTCCACCGCGTCCGGGTCACCGCCCTGGTCGTCGATGTCGAGTTCGTCACTCTCCTGCTTACCGTCGAGGAAATCGAACCGACCCACCACGCTCGCGAGTCGCTCCCTGATGCCGCCGTCGTCCGAATCGGGGTTGTTTCTGGCATCCGGGGGCCCCCTGCCGAGGAACTCCTGGATTGGGTCGGGCGCGGGTTGGTTGCCGTCTACCGCTATCTCGACCGAGTGTGTGTCGGATATCTCGTAGAGGGTGTCCTCGTTCGGTTCGACGAGCATCTGTCCTGTTCCGTCGTCGACGTAGAACGGGGCCGAGAACGAATCCTTCTGAACGGTTTTCCACTGTTTGTCGTTGTCGTCGTCGGGGGTGTCCTTGTACTCGCGCAGTTTGAACTCGCCGTAGATACACTGCCCCTCGGTGAACGGTTGATCGTACACCCGCGTGGCGGGGGTGAGTTCGCCCCTGACCTCGGTCCGGCCCATCGCCACCGACTGTACCGGTTCCGGCGGTGTATCGCGGATAAGACGACCGAACTGGTAGGTCTGGAACCCCCAGTAGATGGTGAGCAGTCCACCGACGAACGCCAGACCGACGAACAACAGAACCTCTATCTGCGCCGCCTCCCTCACCGTCACCGGTTCGTACCCCATCAGGACCCCCCTCCGGTCATGATTCGGATATCGCAGGTTGCCCCCACGAATGAAAATAGCTGTCGGTGGACTAGATGGCGGGTCGCGTGCACGACCCGGGTGGTCCCTGCCGACAGATCTGCACGCGCTGGTAAACGGGGGCCAGGTCTCGGTGAACGTCCCGTATCCCGGGGTTCACACGCGCAAGGACACTCTTATCGGGTGATCTTTGATACTTTCTTGTCTGCGGAGAAAACAGGCCGACGCGGCTGTTATTGTCGCCGCCACCACGGGGGTCGTCGCGGTCTCTCCTGCGGTGTTCGGTGTCCTCATCTGGCGGTACCAACGCGTCGGTCTCATCAGCGGTATCGACCCGGATACGGTCACAGACAGGGAGGAACTGGCGACGTTCGTCGGGGGGAACCTGCCGTTCGTGGCCGGCCTGACCGTTGCCCGACTGTCTGGTAGTACAGCTCTCTGGGTCGGGTACACCACTAGTATCACACTGTCGGGTATCTGGACCGCCTGCGGTGCACAGAGCTACACCGCACCCTCGCGAGCGAGACGACAGTGCACTCATCCTCTCCGCTCCCGGGACTGGTTTGTCGCGGCGCGTCGGTCTCCCCCGTCGGAGCGCTGCTGGTCACGGGTCGTCGCGACTCGCTTGCTGGACACCTCTCGGGGCGCTCTTGCCCGCCGCTGGCGCTGGTCTCGGTCGATACGGGAGGCGGTGTCCGTCGTGTGACTCCGCCGCCGGTCGACGGCCTCGGTGTCGTCCGTGCTGTTGTCCGGTCCGAGGAGGTGGTCGGCAACGGTGCTCCAGGCCTGCGCGAGTGGTGGTGCATCGAACGGGTCATCGGTGTCCGGAAGCGTCGCGAGCACAGGGCTGCCAGCGACCCGACCGCCAACCTCCGCGGCACGTCCGGTGACCGTTCGCAGGAGCACACCGACCGGTGGCGCGTCGAGCTGTCGGGCGGCGGTGACGGTCCGGCGGGTGTCGTCGAGACACTGTGGATGATCTGTCGAAACCACGGCAGTCGCGTCGGCCTGCCGGAGCGGTCGCGACGCGTCGGGACCGATACCGGCCGGGCAGTCGACCAGCACGGGCCCCTCCCAGTCGTGGGTCGCCCGGAGTGCCGGCCCGGTGCGGGCCGGTCGACCAGCCGTGACGACCGCGACACCGGGAAACGACGGTGGACGCTGGCAGACACGGGACAGCGGTGCGCCGCGGGCCAGCGCGTCCACACCGTCGGTCCGTTTGATCCCCGCGAGGTGATGCAGGTCGGGCATGTCACAGTCGGCGTCCAGCACCAGCGGGTCGTGACCGCGTCGTGCGAGTGTCCGTGCGAGTCCGAGCGCTGTTGTTGTCTTTCCACAGCCGCCTTTCCCGCCTGTCACCGCGAGCATACGTCGGGTGGCCTCCCGATCGTACTTTAATCTCCGCCGACGGCTCGACGTGCCAGTCGCCGCGTGTCGGGAGATTCAATAGCCTGGACAACCCCCCTACGACAAATGGAACACAGCAACATCACCAGCGCCAGACAGCTGTCACGGGGTGACATCGAGACGGTGCTGGACCGGGCGCGCGACATCGCGGCCGACCCGTCGGCGTACGCCGACCGCCACACGGGCGCGCTACTCGGACTCCTGTTTTTCGAGCCGAGCACCCGCACGAAGATGAGTTTCACCGCGGCGATAAAACGCCTCGGTGGTGACATCGTCGATATGGGACCGGTGGACTCATCGAGTGTTAAGAAAGGCGAAAGTCTCGCCGACACTGTCCGCGTCATCGAGGGGTACGCGGACGCGCTGGTGTTGCGCCACCCCAGTGAGGGGTCAGCGAGCATGGCGAGCGAGTTCGTCGACGTGCCGCTGATAAACGGCGGTGACGGGGCGGGACAACACCCGACACAGACGCTGCTTGACCTGTATACAATCCGCGAGAACGCCGGTCTCGACGACCTCACAATCGGTATCATGGGCGACCTGAAGTACGGTCGGACGGTCCACTCGCTGGCCTACGCGCTGACGAACTTCGACACACGACAGCACTTCGTCAGTCCGGAAAGCCTGAAACTACCCCGGAATGTCAGGTACGACCTGCACGAACGGGGCTCGTCGATCAAAGAACATACTGAACTCGAAGAGATTCTCCCCTCGCTCGACGTGCTGTACGTGACGCGCATTCAGAAAGAGCGGTTCCCAGACGAGAGCGAGTACCGCGAGGTGGCCGGGGAGTACCAGATTGACACGGACACCCTTGAGGCGGCGCAGGACTCGCTGACGGTGATGCATCCGCTGCCTCGGGTCGACGAAATCGCCCACGACATCGACGACACGGCGCATGCGACCTACTTCGAGCAGGCCCACAACGGCGTCCCTGTCCGGATGGCACTGCTCGATTTGCTGTTGGGGGGTGACCAATGACAGAGCAAGAACTCCGCGTGAGCAAAATCGAAAACGGTACCGTCATCGACCACATCGCCGGCGGACAGGCGCTCAACGTTCTCGCCATTCTCGACATCGATGGCTCCAGCGGCGAGGCCGTCTCCATCGGAATGAACGTTCCGTCGGACCGACTCGGCCGGAAAGACGTCGTCAAGGTCGAGGACCGAGAACTCAGCCAGTCGGAACTGGACGTGCTCTCACTGATTGCCCCGGCGGCGACAATCAACATCATCCGCGGCTACGACGTTGTCGA
>KE356579.1:2403702-2404951 GCA_000416085.1 halophilic archaeon J07HX64
CCCCGTGTCGACGAGATCGCCTACGATGTCGACGATACCGACCACGCACACTATTTCGAGCAGGCACACAACGGTGTCCCGGTGCGGATGGCACTGCTCGACGTACTGCTCGGAGGTGGACGATGACAGAGCAGGACGGCGGGACCGACCACGAGATGCGGGTCAGCAAGATAGAGAGCGGCACCGTCATCGACCACATCACGAGCGGGCAGGCACTGAACGTTCTCGCGCTCCTGGGCATCGACGGCACCGATGGCGATGTCGTCTCCGTCGGTATCAACGTCCCCTCGAACCGGTTGGGGTACAAGGACGTTGCAAAGATCGAGGACCGCGAACTCAGCCAGTCCGAACTGGACGTGCTCTCGCTCATCGCCCCCGCCGCCACGATCAATATCATCCGCGGATACGAGGTCACCGACAAGCAACGCGTCGAATCCCCCGAACACGTCAGCGGCGTGCTGAACTGTCCGAATCCCGACTGCATCACCACCGAGGACGAACCGATCGACTCCCGGTTCGAGGTGCTCAACGACGGTCTCCGGTGTGTCTACTGTGACACCATCGTTCGCGACGATATCGCCGACTACATTGACCCATAAGATATTGAACAAGAGCTGGTATCTCCAGCCTTTTGTACTCGGACCGGTTATACCGGGATATGAGACAGGACCGGAACACCAGTGACGACCGCGTCTCGGCGTCACACGGTGTCGACGAGGACACAGTCACACGGCAGTCCGGTGAGACACCACAAGACGCCGACGACACCACCGGTCGGTCTGAACCGGCCGATACCGCGAGCGAACAGGCGAAAAACGGGTCGGAGCAACAGGGCAGGACAGCAGAGGGGAGCCAGCGGGAGTTGCGGCCCGCGGTCACCCGTCACGAACCGGACGAGGAGGAGCAGGCCGCAGACGTGCTCAGGCCGACCGGCCCGCCCGAACCACAGAAGATCGACCCGGAGAACGCGGCGTTTGTTCTCTTGGGTGCAGGAATGCTCGTGGGTACTCTGCTCGCGGCCATCGCCGGCTTTTAGAGGTCAATCTCGTCGACCGCGTTGTCGGTGATACTCACACGTCCGTCGAACAGCTCCGCAAGGGTGCGCTGTTGTTCCTCGTCGTGGGCCGCCGGTTCGAAGACGTGGAGCCCGAGCGCGTCGCGTCGTCGATCTGGCCCGCGAGGACGTGGACGACTTGACGCCGACTCGTGTTGCGTACGGCAGCATCGTCGAGAGTGAGTCTAGCACGAC
>KE356579.1:2404971-2406467 GCA_000416085.1 halophilic archaeon J07HX64
TCCCTCGATGTCCGGAGCCGCGGCATTTTTTGACGAGCGAATACGAAACCCATCTGATGGTTACTCCCGTCGATGTCGGTTTCGGTACCGGGGTTCTCGTTGGTGTCGGGCTGTGTGGGCTCGGGTACTACAGCTACCGGGAGTGTGACGAACTCGGGGTCACGGCGTTTGCCGCGTTCGCGTTCGTGCTCGGACTCAGCGCGGTGCTGGGGAGTGCGACCGGTCTCGCTGGCGTAGAGGGGCCCACCGATATCCCGCTCTGGCCTCGACTCGCCACGATGCTGTGGGGGGTTGCGGCGCTCCCGTGGGCGGTGTTCGCGGCACAGTACTCCGGGCGGTACGTGCAGGTCGGGCGACGTACGGTCGGGCTCCTCGCGGCTCCGTACCTCGGACTGGTGGTCGGGTTCTGGCTCCTCGTGTCCGGCTCCGGGAGCATCGTGCTCTCGACAGTGATGACGTCGCTGGTGCTCGTCTACTCGCTCGCGCTGATACTCGTCGGCGTCTACCTGCTGATACGGGCAACGTACCGGTACGGGGGGTTCTCTGCTTGGCAGGGTGTGACGATGTCGGTCGCACCGCTTGGCACGTTGGTGGCGTTGAACTCGGTGAGCATCATCTATCCCGAGTCGGAGCAGCTCGCGCTCGTGCTGTTCGTTGGCATACTCAGCGTCGTTCTGGTGGCGCTCACGGTCGCGGTGTCACGACAGGACGTGTTCGAGTCGTCCCCGGCGGTCGGGACTCTCGGTGAGCGCACGGTGCTCCGCGAGACCGACGACGTGGTGCTGGTCGTCGACGACCGGGACCAGCTGGTCAGCCTCAACGAGGCGGCCGTAGAGACGCTGGGTGTGGGCCGTCCGGCGGCGTTCGAGCGACCCCTCTCCTCGCTCATCGGGCACGGCACCGAGACACTCCGGAGTAAGGAGACCGTGTCGCTCGACACGACTGACGGGACCCGGCGCTACGACCCGCAGGTGGCGGTGCTCTCACGACGGGGGCGCGAGCTCGGTGCGCTGCTGAGCCTGCGTGACGTGACTGCCCGCGAACTCCGTGAACAGCGTCTCTCCGTACTCAACCGCGTTCTCCGGCACAACCTCCGGAACAAACTCGAGGTCGTCAAGACACACACCGAGATTATCCACGAGGAACTCGACGGCGAGTACGAGACCCACACGGAGACACTCGCCGAGACCACCGACGATATCGCCGACCTGGGCCGCAACGCCCGCCGTATCGACCAGTTTGTCGCCTCGGACAGCGGCGCGACGACTGTCGACATCGTGAGTACCGTCGACGAGACGCTGGCAGCCGTCGACACCGGCGACACGGACGTCGATATCACCGTCGACGCGCCGGTTTCGGCCCCGGTCGAGACGAACAGGCGTGCGCTGACGGCGGCACTCCGGAGCGCTCTTGAGAACGCGGTCACGTACGCCGAAACCGCGGCGAGGGTCACCGTCGAGCGTGACGGCACGGACTGGCGGGTGCTGATTGTCGAC
>KE356579.1:2406487-2418003 GCA_000416085.1 halophilic archaeon J07HX64
TCGGCGACGAGATCCTCGCTGGCGACACGACGAACACGAACGCGACGTGGCTCGGAGAGCAGCTGACAGACCAGGGTGTGACTGTCGAGCGTATGACGGCCATTCCCGACCGTGTAGGAGAGATAGCGAAGGTGGTCAACGAGTATCGGGCGGCCTACGACGCGGTGATAGTCACCGGCGGGCTCGGCCCGACCCACGACGACATAACGATGGAGGCGGTGGCAGCCGCCTTTGGGACAGAGCTGGTGCCCGACGAGACCGCCCAAGAGTGGCTCCGCGAGCAGGGGTACACCGAGGACGACATCGCCCCGGGCACCGCACACCTCCCCGAACGCGGCGAACTGCTCCCCAACCCGACGGGGGTCGCACCCGGCTGTGTCATCGGCACGGTGTACGTTCTGCCGGGGGTGCCCAGCGAGATGCGGGCGATGTTCGAGCAGATCCGCGACCAGTTCGGCGGCGACACCAGCCACGTCGAGACGGTCGAGACACCCGAACCCGAAAAGGAACTGCTCGACCGTATCGCCGGTGTCCGCGAGACGTTCGACGTTACCCTCGGGAGCTACCCCGGCGAGACGGTCACGCTGAAACTACAGGGTGGTGACCCCGAGGAGGTCGCCGCCGCCGTCGACTGGCTGCGCGAGCGTGTCGACCCCGTCGAGTGAGCGCTCCAGGACCGAAATCGGTAGAGCCGCGACAGCTCTCCCTGTCGGTGACGGGTCCCACGCGTCTGGCTCCGTGGACGTCACCGCTCGCCGGCCTGCTCACGCTCGTCTACCTGACGATTCGGGAGTGGCGACAGCGCGAGAACAGAGACCGAGACCGAGAGTGAGGGTGAGAGCCAGACAGACGGGGACAGCTCGATCGCGCAGCTGGTCTTCCTGCTCGACCCGGTCGTATCCACGGCACTCTCGATACTGTTTATCACCGCGTCGCTCCACTGTCTCCTGGTTTTCACCCCGTTCACGTTCCTCGTCGTCCCGGTCTGGCTGCTCGCGGTGTTCGTCATCCTCGCCACGGGCCCACAGGCGATGCCCGGCGAGGAGTTCGGGGACAGACTGGAGCAAGCAGATAGGGCATTACAGGTCAGCTCCGAGGCAACCGCAGTGTCTCCCGCGGAGGACGAGCAGTTCAAGAGAGACAGCCAGCGGACGGGTCAGTTGTTCGAGAACGGGACACAGGGGAGCGAACTGTCGTCCGGTCGGCGCTCACTTCCAGGTAACGTAGTTCAGTGAGGCCAGTGCGAGAAACTGGATACCTCGCAACCCGGTGAAAAACCGCTTCGCGAACGTGCTGTCGGCGTACAGTCTGCCCCACTCGACAAACGAATAGATCGTCATGAAGTTCTCGACGAGCATCACAGCCGCGAACCCGACCAGTCCCAGAAGTAACGATGTCCGGAACTTCCGGTAGTTCGACACCCAGACGAACCCTGCCGTCCCGAGCAGCAGTACGTTCAGCCCGGCCAACACGATTCCGGCGAGGACCCAGCTAACTGTGACCATTGTTCTTTCAGTCGTTCTGCGCTGACAGAGTGGTAGGATACGGGTGGATATAGGTGTATCGGCTGTCTCACAATCGGGTCGTCGGCGACCCACCTCAGCGGGCGAGGCGTTCTCGGGCCCACACGAGCGGGCGGAGGGGGAGGAAGGTGTACTCCTCGTGGGGGTCCCAGCGCATGAACGCGAGGCTGTTCGAGACCACAGAGACACTGGAGAAGGCCATCGCGGCCCCCGCGAGCGCAGGGTTGAGCAGGCCGATGGAGGCGACCGGGACGAGCGTCGCGTTGTATGCCAGCGCCCAGAACAGGTTCTGGCGGACCTTCGAGATGGTGGCGTCGGCGATACGCATCGCCTTCAGCACGTCGGCAGGGTCGTCACGCATCAGTGTGATGTCGCCACTCTCGATCGCAACGTCGGTGCCGGAGCCGATCGCGACACCGACGTGGGCAGTCGTCAGCGCGGGCGCGTCGTTGACCCCGTCACCGACCATTATTGCGCGGGAGCCGTCGGACTGGATGGCGTCTATCTCGTCGGCCTTGTCGCCGGGGAGCACCTCGGCGTGGACGTTCTCCGGCGGGATGCCCAGCTGTTCGCCGATGGCGCGACCGGTGTGTTGGTTGTCGCCGGTGAGCATCAGCACCTCGTAACCCCGCTCGTGCAACTGGTCGACAGTGTCGCGTGCGCTCTCGCGGACGGTGTCGGCGGTCGCGACCACCCCCAGCAGGTCGCCGTCCAGGGCGACCAGCATCGCGGTTTTTCCCGCACGTTCCAGGCGCTCTGCCGTCTGTGCCACCGCTGCGGTGTCGACACCGTTCTCTCTCATCAGCTTTCGGTTGCCGACCAGCACCTCCCCCTCGGGGAGTGTCGCACGGACCCCGTGTCCCGGAACACTCTCGAACGTCTCCGGGTCCGACGGGTCCAGTCCGCGCTCCTCGGCGGCCGCGACGACGGCCCGCCCGAGCGGGTGCTCCGACGCCGACTCTGCGCTCGCGGCGAGCGACAGCAGGAACTCCTCGTCGACGTCGACAGTGTGCTCACGCTCGGGTTCGAGCACACCACCGTCGGGGCGCTCCTCGGCGGCGGTGTCTCCGCTCGGATCCGAGACCGTCTTACCGCCGTCGGGTCGTGTCGTCGACCCCGACGCACCGACGGGGACGACATCGGTCACCTCCATCTCGCCGTGTGTGAGGGTACCGGTCTTGTCGAAGACGACGGCGTCGATGTCGCGGGCCTGTTCCAGCACGTCTGCACCCTTGTAGAGGACGCCGTTTTTCGCGCCGAGTGTCGACCCGACCATCGTCGCCATCGGCGTTGCCAGTCCGAGCGCACAGGGACAGGCGATCAGGATGGCCGAGGCGAGCACGACGACAGAGAACTCGAACAGCGGGATCCCGGTGCCGGGGACCGCCGGCGCGGGGCCGCCGCCGACCGGTTCGAGCACCGGGAGCACAGAGCCGAGTGTGTCCGAGACCGCGTACAGCGACCCCGGGAACAGGAACCACAGCACCGACCAGAGCACGGCGTTGAGGATGACCGCGGGTACGAAGTACGCGCTCACGCGGTCGACCAGTCGCTGGACGTCCGGCTGGCGGGCCTGTGCCTGCTTGACCCGCTCGACGATCTGCTGGATGGCCGTCTCCTCGCCGACACGGGTCGCCTCCGCGTACAGCACACCCTGCTCGTTTATTGTCGACCCGATCACCTCGTCACTCTCGCCTTTCTCGACGGGAACGGACTCGCCGGTTACCATCGACTCGTCGACAGCGCTGGCCCCGTCCACGACGACACCATCTGTCGGGACCTTCTCGCCCGGGCGGATCTTCATCACGTCGCCGACCGCCACGTCCTCGACGGGAATAACGACCTCCTCGTCGTCTCTCACGACCGTCGCCTCCGCCGCCTGCATCTCCAGCAGTTCACGGAGCGCGCTGCTGGCCCGGGCCTTCGAGCGCACCTCCAGCCACACCCCGAGGTAGATGAACCACAGGATGAACGCCACCGCCTCGAAGTACAGCCCGCCGCTGACGACGTTGGTGATGACCGCTGTGCTGTAGAGGTATCCGGTCAGACTGCCCATCGTCACCAGGGTATCCATGTTCGCCTGGTGGTTGTTGACCGCAGCCGTGTAGGCGCCGGCGAGGAAGTGCCGACCCAGTGTCGCGATCAGTACTGTCGCGAGGGCGAACTCGACCCACTTGAACCAGGCGGGCAGGAACTCGCCGACGAACATCTCGAGCATCACCAGCAAAAACGGTGCGGTCAGGAGTCCGCCGACGACGACCCACCGCCGCTTCGTCCGGAGTTCGCTCTCGACGGCGCTCTCGCGCTGTTCTGTCATGCTCTCGCCCTCCTCATCGTCGCCCCCCTGTTCGCCGCGGTCGGGGGTGTACCCGGCCGCCTCGACCGCGTCGTACACAGCCGACAGCGACACGTCTGCCGGATTGAACTCGACGGTCGCCTCGTCGGTGGCAAAGTTGACATCGGCGCTCAGCACGCCCGGCAGGTCCTCGATAGCCGTCGCGTTCGTCTCCGCACACGTCGCACACGACATCCCGGCAATCTCAACTGTCTCTGTCCGGCGCTCCGGTGTGTAGCCGCTCTCCTCGATGGCCGCGTAGACCCGTGACAGCGACACCGCGTCCGGGTCGTACTCGACGGTCGCCTCGTCGGTGGCGAAGTTGACATCCACCGACGAGACGCCGTCTAACTCACCGACAGCCTCCTCGACTGTCGCCGAACACGTCGCACACGACATCCCAGATACGGTTAGTCTTGATTGCACTGTCTTCTCACCTACTGTATACTAGGGGCCGACCGTTCATTCGGATTCCGGTTACAAATACTGTCTCTGTCCCCCCTCGAACTTTCGAATCCAAACTCTCCCGGTGAGCGAGGGGCGAGTCCGGCAGACCGGGCCCACGTGACAGCACTCTGTGCCGGGGGAGGACAGACCGGGTGTGTTTTGATGGCCGGGACCGAACACGGGTCGATGACAGCGTTTCGCTCGCACGATGCACTGCTCGAGGAACTCGAGGCGGCAACCTTCGACCGGCCGCCGGCGCTCGTCGCGAACGCACACATTACCGGACTCGGTGTCGCCCGGGCGCTCTCGGCACACGATGTCCCCGTTATCGCCGTCGACCGGGTCGGTGACGGTGCCGCCCCTCCCTCACAGCACGTCGATTACGCCGGGCAGGTCACGTACCCGCTCGACGATCAAGCGGGGTTCTGTGCGGATGTCGAGGCGCTCACCCGGGCAGCAGGTCGCGAACTGGTCGCGTTCGGTTGCATGGACGAGTGGGTACACGGGTTCGCGGATACGGAACCCGACGGTGTCCGACTCCCCTTTGCCGGTCGGGATGTTGTCGACGCCGTGCTCGACAAGTCCTCGCTGTACCGCATCGCCGAGGACCTCGGCGTTCCGTACCCGGAGACACTGCCGCTGTCGGAGGTGACCCCCGACGAGGCAGTCGACAGACTCGGTCTCCCGCTGGTGGTCAAACCGGCGCTCAAACGCGAGTTCGAGGAGGCGGTCGGCACCAACGTCGTCGAGGTGGCGACAGTCGAGGAACTGCTGGATGTGCTGGACCTCGCTCGCGAGGCGGGTATCGAGGTGATGGCCCAGCGGAAGATAGCGACCGTTCGCGGCGAGGACCACTCGCTGGCGTCACACGTCGGCCCCGACGGTGACGTGCTGTCACTCGTCGGGAACGCCCGCGTGCGGAACCCGCTCGATTTCGGCACCTCATGTCTGGTCGAGCGCGCCGAGAAACCCGTTATCGAGGAACGGGCGCTCGCCGTTCTCGAGGCGACAGGCTACCACGGCATCAGCGAGGCGGAGTTCGTTTACTGCCCCGACCGCGAGGAGTACCTCCTGCTCGACATCAACACCCGCCCCTGGAAGTGGATCGACCTCACCGTGACGGCGGGTGCGAACCTCCCGATGGCCGCCTACGCGAGTGTGACCGACGCCACCTACGAGTCGACGGGTGTCCACGACGCGCGCTGGGTGTTCCTCCCGGACTATCTGGACCTGCTCGCCACGACCGACGTTCGCGACCGACTCACGCCCGAGGACTGGGGCGCACTCGTGAGCGGCCGCTTCGAGGCGACCCGGCGCTCTCGACCGGCGTCTACCGCCCCTCCGACCCCGAACCGACCTACCAGGTGCTCCAGACCGCGCTCGGGGTGCGCGAGTACTACTGTGCCTGCTGAGCACAGTCCAGTCCTCACAGGCATGTGAGCACAGTTCCGAATCCTCATTCCGCTCGGAGCCAACATCAGGGTATGACGACACCACCCGACACCGAGCGCGACCCCGTCACCGACACACTACACGGTGAGGAGTTCACCGACCCCTACCGGTGGCTGGAGGGGGACACCGACGCCGTCAGGGACTGGGAGCGAGAGCAAAACGAGTACACCGACAGCATCGTCGACACCGGGCGCCGGGAGTCGCTGGAACCCGACTTCGAGGCTGTCGGCAGACTGGAGACGTACGCCCTGCCGACGGTGCGGGGTGGGCGGTACTTCCAGCGCATCGAGGCGGCCGACGCCGAACAGGCGGCGCTAACCGTCCGGGGGTCGGTCGACGACGACCCGCGAACACTGCTCTCGCCGGCGGCGTTCGACGAGACCACCAGCCTCCAGTGGTTCACCCCCGGTCCGGACGGCGAGCGACTCCTCTACGGGCTGACCGACTCCGGCACCGAACAGTACGATCTCGAGGTGTTCGATGTCGACTCGGAGACGGTCGTCGACTCTATCGAGGGTGTCGGCCGGTCAAGCCCCGACGCGGTTGCCTGGCTCGACAGCGGGTTCTACTACATGAACACAGGGACCGCAGACGCGGGCAACCAGCTCGACAAGCAGTTGCGATACCACGAGGTGGGCGGCGAGGACCGGCTGGTCACCGACGACATCCCGTCGGAGCAGTGGCCCGCCGTCCAGGTCGACCGCGACTCCGGACTGGTGGTGCTGGCGCTCGGTGAACTCGCAGCGGAGACGGAGCTGTACGCCCTCGAGGACGGGGTGCTCGAACCGGTCGTGACCGGTGTCGACGCGGCGTTCGACCCGCTCGTGGCGAACGGCCGGGTGTACGTCCGGACGGACCACAACGCACCGCGGGGTGCTGTGCTGGCTGCCGATGTCGACACGTTCCCGGATATCGACGGTCCCGGTGGGTTCGAGAAGCTGATACCCGAGAGCGATGACGTGCTCGCGGAGGTCGAGTCAACCGGCGGGGGTATCGCCGTCCACCGCATCCGGGAGGCCCGCTCAGTTGTCTCGCTCCACCGCGCCGACGGCCGCCTCCGACACGAACTCACCCTGCCGGAGTTCGCCGGAATCCCGCGGGGTGGGCTCGCAGGAGCAGCCGACGCCACCAACCTGTTCGTCCATCTCACGGGGCTCGACCGACCGACGAGTGTCGTCCACGCCGAAACCGGTGCCGATGCAACGGCCGAGGACTGGCGGGTCCATCAGCGGCCGAACCTGCCTGCGGAGTTCGATCCAACGGCCGGGCTCGACCTGACCGTCGAGCGTCACCGGGTCGACTCGACCGACGGCGCGACGGTTCCGGTGTACGTGGTTCACCGTGCGGATATCGACCCCGACGGCGACGCCCCTGCCGTGCTGTACGGGTACGGCGGGTTCCGGATCCCGATGCTCCCGAGCACGGACCCGTTCCGGTTGCCGTTTCTCGCCGACGGCGGTGTGTTCGCGCTTGCCTGTCTCCGGGGCGGGTTCGAGTTTGGCGAGGAGTGGCACGAGGACGGCGCCCGCGGGCAGAAAGAGCACACCTTCGACGACTTCGAGGCGGCGGCACGCACACTCGTCGCGGAGGGGTACACCAGCCACGACCGGCTCGCGGCGATCGGCGGGAGCAACGGGGGGCTGACCGTCGGTGCCGCCATCACCCGTGAACCGGAGCTGTTCGGTGCGGCCGTCTCGGTGGTCCCGTTGCTGGATATGCTCCGTTTCCACGAGTTCCTGCTCGGGGAAGCCTGGACCGGCGAGTACGGCTCACCCGACGACCCCGAGGCGTTCGGGTGGCTCCGGTCGTACTCACCGTACCACAACGTCGAGCAGCGACCGTACCCGGCGACACTGTTCACCACCGCGGCCGGTGACACACGGGTCCACCCGGCACACGCCCGGAAGATGACCGCCCGACTGCAGCACGCGACGACCGGTGCGGAGCCGGTCTGTTACCGCTCTGTCGACGAGGCGGGCCACGGCGTCGGAACCCCCACCTCGCTCCGGATACAACAGCAACTCGACAGGTGGGCGTTCGTCTACGAGACCCTCGATATCCAGCGTGGGGCCGAGTAGTTACAGACCACAGAGTGTGTCGTATAAGAACTCTTACGCTCTGTTTGCTCACGTCTTGGCAGGAGTCCTGTGTAAGATACAGGGCGCGTATCGGCCTCACAGAAAAAAGCGGTTCTAAGGATTTACATTTTGAGCGCGTCCCTGGCCCTCGCATTGGCCACAGTAGGACTGTTTCAGTGTTGCCGGATCATCTACTTCCTTTATATCCGAGAAGTTATTGTCTTTTTGATACTGTCTCGAGTGCCCACAGAACTCGTCCTCTATGGCGTGCCAGTCGTGCTCGGGGCTTTTTCTGCCTACTTTCATTGATTGTAACACCTATTCTCATCCATTGTGGGCATCTTCATTTAATCTTGGGTAGCACTGAGCGTAAGTAGTCACGTCTACTTGACTGGTAGGTTCGTATCAACCGGTCTCATACCGAAAACACCCTCTGTATCTTGCACTGCTCTCTGTAATCGTATAGCTCCCGATACTTCCCACCCCGAGTTGCACCGGGGTGAATTATCCGTGGCCGTTTTTATCATACGCTACATGTGGGTAGACCCGTGTCCCTGTGACCCGACCGCTCCGGGTAGCATATGACCGTGGGGTACTAGCCCCGGATATGGACGAACGGTTGCGTCTGAATCTCTTTACGATGAGTTCGGTCGAGCACGTCACGGTCGGGTCGTGGCGCTACCCCGGCGATCAGTCGGCCCGGTATCGGGACCGGGAGTACTGGACCGACGTGGCCCGGACCGCCGAGCGGGGTGGGTTCGACGCGGTCTTCTTCGCCGACGTCCGGGGCATCTACGATGTCTACGACGACTCCCGGGACCCCGCCATCGAGCGCGCCGTCCAGACGCCATCGAACGACCCCGCCTATCTGATCCCGGCGATGGCGGAGGTTACCGACGAACTCGGGTTCGCGGTCACGAAGTCCACCTCGTACAACCACCCCTACCAGTTGGCTCGCGAGTTCTCGACACTCGACCATCTCACCGACGGTCGGGTCGCGTTCAACATCGTCACCTCGTATCTGGAGTCGGCGGCGGCCAATCTGGGGCTGACAGAGCGCATCGACCACGACGAGCGCTACGACCGGGCCGAGGAGTTCATGGAGGTGTGTTACGCGCTCTGGGAGGACTCCTGGGCCGACGACGCGGTCGAACGGGACCCCGAGACCGGCCGATTTACCGACCCCGCGAAGGTCACCGCTATCGACCACGAGGGCGAGTACTTCGACGTACCGGGACCGCACGGCTGTGAGCCCTCGCCACAGCGCACACCCCTGCTCTACCAGGCGGGTTCTTCCGACCGGGGCCGCGAGTTCGCCGCCCGTCACGCCGAGGCGGTGTTTCTCAGCCAGCCAAACGAGTCTGCGATCCGGGAGTACATAACGGACCTCGAACACCGGCTCGACGCGCACGGCCGGTCCCCCGACAGTGTCGCCTTCTTCCCCGGACTCGTGCCGGTGGTGGGTGAGACGGAGGCGCTCGCACAGGCAAAGTACGAGAGCTATCTCGATGCGATCGACGTCGAGGGGGTGCTCGCACTGCTCTCCGGGTTCGTCGACATGGACCTCTCGGAGCTGGAGCCGGACCAGCCGCTCGAACACATCGAAACCGAGGCGATTCAGGGGGTTGTAAACGCCTTTACGACGAACGACGACCGTGACTGGACCGTCCGCGAGATGGCGGAGTTCGCCGGACTCGGCACGACATCGCCGGTGGTCGTCGGCACACCCGAGGATGTCGCCGACACGTTCGAGCACTGGTACAGCGACCTCGGTGTCGACGGCATCAACGTGAAGGAGGTCGTCCGCCCCGACACGCTCCGGGACTTCGTCGACCTCGTTGTTCCCGAACTCCGTGACCGCGGTGTGCTGGCCGACCCCGAGGGCGGAACACTCCGGGAACGGACCGCCGGACAGCGGGGACTGCCCGCCGGACACCCGGGACAGACCGGGTCGTAGCTCGCCCGGCCCGGCTCTTGCGGGCGGTTCGGACCGCCCATTCTGGCAGAGTTTGCCCTGGCTGGTTCGTTGCTGTACTGTATCGATCAGTCCGCAGGAGAGTGTTCGAGTCGGAGCCGAGAGTCAGGCGCGTCGGGCGAAGACGAACTCGGTGCTGCTCCCGAGCGGGTCGGTTGCCGTCGCCGTCTCCAGGTCCTCGAACCCGGCCTCCCGGAGTGACGCGAGTGTCCGTTCCCGGCCGGGTGTCGAGAAGAACATCCGGCCGCCCATCCAGCCGCGGCGGACAGTCTCGAACCGGCCGCCGGGCAGGGTCATCAGGGCGACACCGCCCGACCGGAGCACACGGGCGAACTCCTCGTAGACGGCCGAGTGTTCCTCGCGGGGGACGTGGAAGACGGCGTGGTAAGCGGTGAGTCCGTCGAACCGGTCGGCACCGACGGGGAGTGCCGACATATCACCCTGCAGGAGACGAGCGCCGGGCACCTCCTCGGTGGCGAGTTCCAGCCCACGACCGGAGATGTCGAGACCGACACTCCCGGCCGGGAGATTCGCTAGCGTCCGGGCCCCGTCACCACAGCCGATGTCGAGCACGTCCGGGTCCGACGGAAGATCCGCGAGCAGGTCGTCGATGAGCGCCGCATCGGAGCCGTCGGCATCCCGGCGTCTCGCGTAGGTCTCGGCGACGTCGTCCCAGGCGGTCCGCAGTTCCGTTCTGTTCATACAGATGGGAGGGCCGGAAGCAACATGACTGTTCGGGTCCCCGTTCGAACCGTTCAGTCTCCGGGGTCGAACACGACGGCAACCCGTTGTTCGGAGTCGGGAACAAGACGTTCCTTTCCCGCTCTGGAGCGCTGTTTCAGCTCCCACTCTCGGCTCATCGCGGCGCTCTTCGAGGGCCAGTACTCGACGTACCTGACGGTGACGGGGGTCCGACCACGGGTGTACTTCGCGCCGTTGCCGGCGTTGTGCTCCGCGAGTCGCCTGGTGAGGTCTGTGGTGTAACCGATGTAGAACGACCCCCGGTCGTCGCTGCACTCGAGGAGATAGACACAGTGACCCATCTGGTCTGATGGTACGGTCCACCTGCGTGTAAGTCTGGCCTCTCCCTCTGGCTGTCACAGTCGGCGGAACCACCGTCCAGTCTGCCCAGTCACAGTCAGCGGAAACACCCTCCAGTCTGCCCAGACGTTCGGGGACCCGGTGACACGGTCAGTGTAACTCTGACGGGGTGCGCCCGCCGAACACCGCACCTGGTCGGGTACTGCGGTGGACGGTTGCCCTACCGCCCACCGCGGGACCGGATCAACTCGGCGACGCGTTCCGGGTCGGGCACGAGCGCGATGGAAGACCGCGGCTCCCGGTTGTCGAGAGCGTCCTCGGGGGGACTGTCGAAACGTTCGAACGAGACTGTCCCGGTGTCGTCGTACAACGGACCTCCGAACGTTCCGGTTTCGACCGAGATATCGCGGATAGAGTCGTACGGAACTGCCCACTGTGGCTCCCCGAGGCTGCTATCGTATGCCACTACCATCTCATCGTGGAACCGGTACTCGACTCCGCCGAGCGCGAGTCTCATGTGGAGGATACTCACCAGCAGGAGCACCGCGAACAGGCCGAGTAGGAGACTGCTGATGAACAGAAACAAGACGTCTCCACTGAGCAGACCGAGCAACGAGATCAGGAACAGGAACGCCAGGAAGAGGCGAAAATTGAGTCCAGTGTCG
>KE356579.1:2418023-2422972 GCA_000416085.1 halophilic archaeon J07HX64
CCCGAATCTCGTGCGTGAGACACGGACACTGTAGGCGAGTCGGAGGAGGACAACGATGAGTGCCAGAGCCATCGCGCTCTCCCGTACCTCGTTTATACCGTTTTCTGCGACGAGTGTGCTGGTGAAATCGGAGGCGAGGTACAGTATCCCCGCGTAGAAGATGAACAGCGCCTGTCGTTTCCACGGGTTGACCGCGAGCGGAGACTCCTGCTCGTGTGCTCCCGTGGCAACGTATTCCTGAACTATCAGCCACGACTTCGCCGCCGCCGCAATAGTCCCGGCGACGAGGAGGAACAGTATGGCCGGGTTGCTCCAGAACTCTCCGGGGATCGTGAGGAGGGAAAAAAGCACCATCGGAGTGGATATGATCGCCCCCCACCACAGCGTCGTCATCGCGACTGGAACGTTCTTCGGGTAGACCGGGGGTAGACGGTCGGTAAGAGTGACTGTCCCGCGCTTGTGTCTCAGGAGACGAAAGGGGAGCAACATCCTCGGTACCTCGATACCTCTCGTCTGTCGTGCGAACAACCGCTGTACGCTCACACGACCCATCAGGAACAGGAGGTCTATCCAGTACAGGATGGCGACGGCCACTATCGCGAGATGACCGTACGCAACAGCCGACACCGCCGCCACCGTCTCGACGGAGAGTGCTGCGAGGATGACTGTACGATTCCGTGTCATGCGAACACGAGGTGTTCACACCCGACTGTGACACGCCGACTCGTCTCGCCGGGCCACCCACAGTCTGTACAACCGAGTACAGGATCCCGTAGTCGGGAACTAGTGCCGAGGCGACAGAGCACAGACACACCACGGTCCGGCGGAGCACCCCTCTGTTCTCTGCCCCAGGCCACGCTCGGTTGCCCTGTTCGGGCACACAGACGACGACACCCAATCATTGATATCCGGTTCCCGCTTGTCGTCAAAAAAACCACGGTGCAGTCTCTCGCTCGGAGACACCGGTCCGGCCGTCCCGTTGTCCACCCGGCGCACTCACCGTCAGGCAGTCGTCTTTAATTGTATCTCGCATAGTTGGACCCCTCACGAGACAGAACACCCACCTGATGAGCGTCCTCAGGCACCCATCTGATGAGCGTCCTGACGGAGTCCTGCGCGAGCGAAGCGAGCGCAGGGCACGTCAGGACCGAACGACGCAGCGAGTGCTGAGCGGAGCGAAGCACTCGCAAGGAGTGAGCGTCCTGACGGAGATTTGAACTCCGGTCCCTGGCTCCGCAAGCCAAGAGGATAGTCCACTACCCTACCAGGACTCACTTAATTTACACAGCATCCGGGTAAATCGGTTACGATTGCAGATCCACCGGACGACCCGACCGGACTCGTGTGATCGGTAGGGTAAAAAATCAGTGTTCTTATTCAGCGGCACCACGTACGTAACTGTATGAAAACGGGCGCCGGTGCGGGAGACGAGATTCCGGACACACCGGATGCGGCAAACGTCTTGTTGCTCGCCCCGGTCGATAGAGAACAGAGTGACACGCTGTGTCTTGACGCGCTCTCGAGGTCTCCCCCGGCCGAGACGCGCGTCCTCGCGGTCACGTACGGGTACTCGCCGGCGGAGTTCATCGAGGCGTGGGCCGACCACGTCGGCGAGGCACCAGCGGCCGGCGGTGTCGTGGCGGTCGGCGAGTCCGAGTCCGAGTTCGCGGACGGCACCTGGAGGGCACGGTTCGTCAAGAACCCGGGTGACCTGACCGGTATCGGCATTCAGTTGAGCGAACTCCTCTCCGATCTGGCCGCGGGTGCAGGTCCAAACGAGGAGGTGGTGGTGTGTTTCGACGCCGTGAGCTCACTGTTGCAGTACGCCGACCTCCAGCGCTCGTTCCGGTTTCTCCACGTCGTCACCGGCCGTGTCCGCAACGCCGACAGCACCTGTTACTACCACCTCGACCCGGATGCCCACGACGAGCAGACAATGGCGACACTCGACAGTCTGTTCGACAGCACGGTCGAAAGCAACAGCGATGGCTGGACCGTCTCGCGCTGACGGCGGACACCGTTAATCCAGTCAGGACTTGGGCCGACGGCGCGGTGAAAACTCACAAGCGTCCGGTCACGAATAGATAGTATGCGTGTCGTACTCGCCGGTGTCGCAGGAGGAATCGGGAGCCGCGTCGCCGGTCGTCTGGCCGAACGTGGACACAGCGTCGTCGGTCTGGACCGCCGCGAGACCGACCTCCCCGACGGGGTCGAGACACACGTGCTCGACCTGACAGACGAGACAGCCGTTCGGGAGGTAGTCGCCGGGCAGACTGTCGATGCAGTCGTCACCGCGGCGGGTTGGTACGAGGTCGCAGCGCTCGAGGACTGCCCGCCGGCGGTGTTTCGGCGTCACATCGAGGCCAATCTCCTCACCGCACACACAGTCGTCCACGCGGGGTTGCCGGCCGTGCGGCGACAGCAGGGTCGGTTCGTGTTCGTCGGGTCGACGGTCGGGAGTGTCGGACTGCCGTACCACGGCGCCTACAGCGCGGCGAAATCGGGGCTACACGGCTACGCCGACGCGCTGCGGCGTGAGCTCGCGCCCCGTGATGTGGATGTCGCGCTCGTCGAGCCTGGTCCCACGCGGACAGGGCTCAACGAGCGCGCCGCGGAGGCCGCTGACGCCGAGGAGGGCGAGAGCCCGTACAGGCCAGCCTACGAACAGTTCCGCGGCTACAGCCCACAGAGCGTGGAGCCGTCAGCGGTTGTCGATACAGTCGTGGAGGCGGTGACCGCAGAGCGCCCGCGGCCACGCTACCGGGTCGGCCAGCGAGCGCGGTGGCTGCCGCGACTGGCGGGCCTGTTACCGACCCGGTTGTTCGACCGCATCGTCCGGGCCGGTCTCCCTGGCGGCGTGCTCGGCCGACTGATCGACCGGTGACCCGGGTGGACGGTCACGCACGGGTCGTTCGCCGTCGGTCGACCCCGGGTGTTATCACCGGTGACACCCAAGTCATCGTGTGACTGAGTTCGTTCTGTTCGGCGGGAAAGGCGGCGTCGGCAAGACGACCCTAGCGGCGGCCTCCGGGTTAGTCAGTGCACGCGAGGGAGCACGCACACTCGTGGTCAGCACGGACCCCGCACACAGCATCGGCGACGCGTACGAGCGGTCGGTCCGCGAAACCCCGACCCGGGTGACCGACGAAGCGAACCTGTACGCACTGGAGATCGACCCCCGGTCCCGGTTCCGCGAGCGGTACGGTGACACGTTCGAGAGTGTTATCTCCGACGTCCAGTCGCTCGGTGTCGACCTCTCCTCGGACGATGTCGGTGCCGTCTCCGAGGAGGGGCTCGTCCCCGGGGCCGACGAGGTGGCTGTGCTCGACCTGTTTGCCGAGTACAACGATCACGACAACTGGGAGGTGGTCGTGTTCGACACCGCGCCAACGGGACACACCCTGCGGCTCCTGCAGTTGCCGGACGTGATGAACACGACACTCGGGCGGGTGCTCGCCCTGCGCGATCAGTTCAGTTCCGTCACCAGTACGGTCGGGAGCCTGCTCGGTCGGGGTGACGACTCACCATCGTACAGCGACCAGGCCGACCAACTGGAGCACCTCACCGAGGAGGTCGGCGAGCGTCTCCGCGACGACGACCGGACCACCTTCCGGGCGGTCACGCTGGCCGAGCGGATGTCACTTGAGGAGACAGACCGGCTGCTCGCCGAACTTGAGTCCAACGAGATTACTGTCGACGGCGTTCTCGTGAACAAGCTCCTGCAGGACGCCTCGGAGGACTGTCCGACCTGCTGGCCGCGGTACCAGGAGCAACTGAAACTGCTCGCGGAGGCCCGCGACCGGTTCGACCTGCCCGTCCGGGAGGTCCCGCTGGTCGCCGACCAACGGGGTCTCGACCGGGTCGAGGCCGTCACGGAGTTCGTCGACGGGGCCTGAAGACGGAGAGACCCCGGTCGTCACGCGACCCCGAGACCCGACCGTTCGGGCAATCACGCAACCGCGGACGCCGGAACTACCGAGTGGCCCCCGGTCGTAGCGCGGGTATGCCAGACCGACTGCGGGTCGAGAACTGGGAGCGCGTTGTCACAGCGCTAAAAGCGTTCGGCGCGTCGGAGGTGACCGTCGAGAAAGAGGAGGTCCGGCTGGTGTTCGGTACTGCCCACCTGTCGGTCTCCCGGGACGGCACGTTCACCGCCGGGATGCCACTCCACGATGTCGAGGGCGGGGCCGCCGAGACGGTTGTCGTCGACCACGAGGCCGGGGCCGTCACCCTCGTCGGTGACAGCGTCGAGTACACGTTCCGACGACCCGAGCCGTGAGGGTACCGAGAGGCGACCGTCTGGGGCGGGGGGCGACAGCTGACTCGGCGGTCTCGGTCGTCAGCAGCCCGAAACCGCGGTGGGTCGGCGGTCTCAGTCGTCGGCGACGATCGGTTTTGGCTCGGTGCCGACCCGCCGGTCGAGAAAGTCCGCGAGCAGTTTGAACGTCCGGAGCTTCTGTGCCTGGTCCGAGGAAGCGTGACCCTCCTCGCCGAGTTCCTCGTACTCGAACTCCTCACCCTCCTCGTAGCCGGCATCCTCGAGTGCATCGCGGAAGATGCGCGCCTGCGAGACGGGGACCCGGCGGTCGTTGACACCGTGGATCAGGAACAGCGGGGCGTCGACGTTCTCGACGTGGGTCACCGCCGACCGCTCGGTGTACAGGTCGGGGTTCTCCTCGGGCGTGCCGAGGTTCTTCTGCATCAGTTCGGTCTTGAAGTGTGGCATCGTGTTCTCGAACATGTCCTCAAGGTCGGTCAGCCCGATCCACGCGATGCCGGCCTCGTACAGGTCGGGGAACTGGACCATCTGCCAGTACGCCGAGTAACCGCCGTATGAACCGCCGAAGACGACGACCTGGTCCTCGTCGACCCAGTCGCGTGTCTCGAGGACGTGTTCGACGGCGGTTGCGACGTCACCCTGCTCGGCGCCGCCCCAGTCCTCCAGCAGT
>KE356579.1:2422992-2424697 GCA_000416085.1 halophilic archaeon J07HX64
ACCTGTTCGAGCGGGCCAACGAGGCCGCTCTCGCGGGTGAGACAGCCTGGCTGGCGGTCGAACTCGGTGGTCTCGGCGGCTACCCGGTCGTCGACGCGGCTGTCACCGGACTCGCCCCGGGTCGGGGCTGTTACGACTGTCTCCGGTCACGGGTCGACGCGAACCACGAGGGTGACCGGGGGGTAGACAGCAGCCCGGACCCGGCGACGGCACGGCTCGCGGGCGCGGTGGCCGGCCACGAGGCGGTCAGTCACGCGAGCGACGGTGCCGACGTCTTCGGTCGGGTCGTCGTTGTTCCCTACACAGAGCGGCCACTGCTCCCCGTTCCGACCTGTGACTGCGGGTCGAAACCCGGCTGGTCGGTCCCACGGGACCACACCGAGCGGGGTCTCGATGAGGCGCTGGCGCTCGCCGAGCGCAGTCTGGACGACCGTGTCGGACTCGTCCAGGAGGTCGGCGAGGCCGAGTCCTTTCCCGTGCCGTACTATCTCGCACAGCTCTGTGACACGTCTGTGTTCAGTGATGGGACCGCCCCGCAACAGGCCGCCGGTGTCGACCCGGACTGGAACCGGGCGTTCATGAGAGCGCTCGGCGAGGGGCTGGAACGCTACTGTGCCGGAGTGTACCGCGAGGACAACCTCCTCGAGGGTCGGCCAACTGCGGTCGAGAGTGCAGTCGACCCGGCGGCCTTTGTCTGCAGGCGTGACCCGGCCGGCGAGTCGATCCGCTGGGTGCCGGGAACGAACCTGCACAGTGACGACCCGGTTGCGCTCCCCGCGGCGTTTGTCTGCCAGCCACCGCCGGTCGAGCGGTACCGGCCTGCGGTGACGACCGGTCTCGGGTTCGGGAACTCCGGGACCGAGGCACTGCTCTCGGGGCTGTACGAGGTCGTCGAGCGGGACGCGGCGATGCTCGCCTGGTACTCGTCGTTCGACCCGCTCGCCCTCGCGGTCGAGACCGACCGCGTCGAGACGATGCGCTCGCGGGCCGCCTCGGAGAACCTGGCCGTGACCCTGCTCCTGTTGACCATGGACGTGGACGTGCCGGTCGTGGCGGCGGCGGTCCACCGGGAGGCCTGGCCGCGCTTCGCGGTCGGAACGGCCGCCGACCTCGACGCCGGGGTCGCCGCGGAGTCGGCACTCGCCGAGGCCCTGCAGAACTGGACAGAGCTCAGGGGGATGGGTCCCGACCGCGCCGGGGCCGCCTCCGGTGCAATCGGTCGGTACGCAGACCGCCCCGACCCCGCCGAGGGGTTCATCGACGCACCGGTGACTGTCACCGCGACGGACGTCTCGACGGCCGACCTGAGTGGTCGGGCCGAACTCGGTGCCGTTCTCGACCGACTGGCAGACGCCGGCCTCGACGCCCACGCCGCCCGGACGACAACCCGTGACGTGGCGACACTCGGGTTCGAGGCCGTTCGGGTGCTCGTCCCCGAGGCCCAACCGCTCGCACTCGGCGAGCCGTACTTTGGCGACCGAGCCGAGAGGGTCCCCGCCGCGCTCGGGTTCGAGCCACGACTCGACCGCGAGCACCACCCGTTCCCGTGAGCTCTCGCCTCGGGGCCGGCCTCACGCGCCGTCGAGCAGGCGCTCGTACACCGGCCAAGAGGCGTCCCCCGCCGGTCGCGACGCTACCTCGCCGTCACGTTCGATCCCACGGCCCGGCGTGACCCGACCGACGACTGCCGCCGCCGTGTCCCGCT
>KE356579.1:2424717-2430684 GCA_000416085.1 halophilic archaeon J07HX64
CCTGCTGGCCGCGGTATCAGGAGCAACTCGACCTGCTCGCGGAGGCCCGCGAGCGGTTCGACATCCCCGTCCGGGAGGTGCCGCTGGTCGCCGACCAGCAGGGGCTCGACCGGGTCGAGGCCGTCACCGAGTTCGTCGACGGCGCCTGAGAGCAGTCCTGTACTGTTGACTGTCGGCTGACTTCCCGAACTGTTGAGTGTCGGTCGACTTCCGTACTGTCGAGTGTCGTGACTTCCCGAACTGTTGAGTGTCGGCCGACTGTACCACAGCTATGCCAGAGCGTCTGCAGGTCACGAACTGGGAGCGTCTCGTCGAGGAACTGGAGCGGTTCGACGCACCCGAGCGGACAGTCGAGACAGACAGAGTCCGGCTCTCGTTCGACCGTGCTCACCTCAGCGTCACCCGGGACGGTCAGTTCGACGCCGGAATGCCGCTCCACGAGGTGAGCGGTGAGACAGCCGACAGCGTCACCATCGACCACACCGCCGGCACGGTCACGCTCACCGGTGACTCGTTCGAGTACACGTTCAGACGGCCTGAGTGACCGGTCCGTGAGTCGACAGCCGTGTGAGCGGTCAACACCGGAGCGAGCAACGGGGCTCAGTCGTCGGCGACCATCGGCTTTGGTTCGGTACCGACACGGCGGTCGAGGAAGTCAGCGAGCAGTTTGAACGTCCGGAGCTTCTGTGCCTGGTCCGAGGAGGCGTGCCCCTCCTCGCCGAGTTCCTCGTACTCGAACTCCTCACCCTGCTCGTAGCCGTTTGCTTCGAGTGCATCGCGGAAGATGCGCGCCTGCGAGACGGGGACCCGGCGGTCGTTGACACCGTGGATCAGGAACAGCGGGGCGTCGACGTTCTCGACGTGGGTCACCGCCGACCGCTCGGTGTACAGGTCGGGGTTCTCCTCGGGCGTGCCGAGGTACTTCTGCATCAGTTCGGTCTTGAAGTGTGGCATCGTGTTCTCGAACATGTCCTCGAGGTCGGTCAGCCCGATCCACGCGATGCCGGCCTCGTACAGGTCGGGGAACTGGACCATCTGCCAGTACGCCGAGTAACCGCCGTAGGAACCGCCGAAGACGACGACCTGGTCCTCGTCGACCCAGTCGCGTGTGTCGAGGACGTGTTCGACGGCGGTTGCGACGTCACCCTGCTCGGCGCCGCCCCAGTCTTCCATCAGTTCCCGGACGAACTCGCGGCCACGGCCGGTCGACCCGCGGTAGTTCACCTGCAACACCGAGAACCCGAGCGAGACCAGCACCTGCGTGTAGAGGTTGAACCGCTTCACGTCACGCGACCGCGGACCGCCGTGGGGGTTGACGATGAGCGGCGAGGGCCGGCGACCGGAGTCGAACAGAAGCGCGCCGATCTCGTACTCCTCGTAGGGGTCGTGGTCGACCGCGGCCTGTGTCGTCTCCGGCACACCGTCGGACTCGACGGTGAAGTACTCGGCATCGGCGAAATCCTCGGGGTCGAACGGGCCGTACCCTGTCTCGACGAGTGTCTCGTACTCGTGGGTCGAGACGTTGTAGGCCAGTAGCTCCGGCCGCTGTGTCGGTGTAGTGTGTGTCAGAACCACGCGGTCCTCGTCGAGCACCGACTCGATTCCAAAGGCGGCGACGCCAGCAGGCAGGTCGAACTCGGTGGCCTCGCCGGTTTCGAGGTCGTAGACGATCGGTACCGACTCCGCCTCACGGGCGCGGTTCCCGAGCACGCGCTCGCCGTCCGGCATGAACGCCTCGGCACTCTCCTCGAACTCGCCGTCACCGAGCCACCGGATCTCGTCACTTTCGAGATTGTAGACACCGATGCGACCCAGATCTGTCGAGTTGTCGACGACGAGGAGGCGCTCACCGTCCGGCCCCCAACCCGCCGGTCCCGACTCCGCGCCGGTCTCGCCGAGGTCGAGGTTCCGGGGCTCCGAACCGTCGGCGTTTGCCACGTAGACGTCGTAGTTGTCGAAGTCGTCGGTCTCGTTGGTGGTGTACGCGATGTGTTCGCCGTCCGGCGAGAGGTCTCCACCGGCGGCCGCGCGGTCGTAGTCGGTGAGTTTGGTTGTCTCACCAGTTTCGAGATCGTGACCGTACAGGTTCATCTGCCCGTCACGGCTCGACCCGAGAAGCAGCGTCTCCCCGTTCTCGTCGACATCCTGAAGCGTTACCTGTCCGTCCATCTCGACAATCGGCTCGGTTTCGCCGTCGCGCGAGATGGCGTGGACGTCGTTCTGTTCGTTTCCGGCGTCGTCGAGGTGAAAGAAGACCCGGTCGCCGTCTGCCGCCCAGTCGACGGGCCAGCGCGCGTTCCGGGGTACTTCCCCGTTGCTCCACTGCGTGACCTCGCCCGATTCGACGTCGATCACGTGCAGCTCGTTCCGGCCTGTCGTGTCGTAGTAGAAAGCGATCTCCGTTCCGTCTGGCGACGCTGTGGGGTGTGCAAGCGTCGGCAGGGACGCGAGCTCCTCGAGCAGCTCCTCTGTGGTCTCGTGTTCGGTCATTACACTCTCACCTTGCGCCGCAGCGCATATAAACTCAGTCCGAACGATATTTCTGTAAAAGAGACGAACTATCTGCTCGGCACGGGTTCACCGCCGGTCACCCGTGGCGGTCGACAAACTCGACGAACGCCGGGGTTGGGGTGTCACAGACGATGGGTGGTTTGAACCCCCCGAGATACTCCGTGTCCGGGTCAAGCGCGTCGACTACATCGTCGGCCATGTAGAAGTGCCCGACATTGCCGGGTTCGCTCAGCCGGACAGCGCGGTCGAGCAGTCCGCCGGGTTCCCTGCCGTCGACGAGAGCGACGCGACTGGCGCCCCGCGGTTTCTCGGAGTCGAACGCGTACAGTTCGTTGTTTGCCGCGAACCGTTTCGCGTGTGCGTTCGACCTCCGGGGCCGGAGCAGGTCACGTCTGTCCTCGGTGCTGGTCCCCGGGCCGAGCACGACCGGGTCCCCGGCGAGGGTGAAGTAGCCGAAGATGTATCGGTGCATGTACCCCTCGGTCTCCAGTCCGGTGTAGAACGCGATCGCGTCGCCCGTCTCGAGTTGCTCGATAGCCTGGACGTTCTGGTCCTTGCCACCCTCGCCGTAAGTTAGTGTCTCGAGATTCGGGTCGTGGTGGACCGGCCACTCCCGTATCTGTTCGTCGTCTGTGACCCAGTCTGCCCCGTCGTGGGGCCGGATCCCCGACAGCAGGTCGGCGAGTGTCCCCTCCCCGTACCGCTGTGGTATCGACCCGAACGTCCGGGATTCGGCTGTTGTCCGTGACTTCTCCGGAATCGGGATGTACTCGAACCGCCGCCCCGGGCCGATCTCGGGTCGCGGCCTGACGTTCCCGCTGTCGGCACCCACACCGACGAGAACGACGGTCATCCCTGCCGCTCCAGGTCGTCCGACAGGTGCTGTGAGGCGGTGATCGTCCTCGTGTTCATCCGGCGGGGGTAGCCACCGGAGGTGAATAAACCCCAGGACAGACCCCGATATCGGGTCGGGTGGGTCCGCCTGGTGTGTACTCCCTCGTCAGGTACATACGGTCCGCGGCCGTAGTGTCATCCTATGACAGAGACAGCAACGTTCGGCGGCGGTTGCTTCTGGTGCATCGAGTCGGCGTTCAAGCAACTGGAGGGGGTCGAGTCGGCAGTTTCGGGGTACGCCGGCGGTCACACCGACAACCCGAGTTACCGGGCGGTCTGCTCGGGGTCGACCGGTCACGCCGAGGTGGTGCGTATCACCTACGACCCCGACATCATCGGCTACAACGAACTGCTGGAGATCTTTTTTACCGTCCACGACCCCACACAGTTGAACCGGCAGGGACCCGATGTCGGCACACAGTACCGCTCGATCATCCTCTATGAGGACGACGAACAGCGGGCGCTCACCGAGGCCTACATCGAGGCGCTCGACGAGGAAGGTGGCTACAGTGACGACATCGTGACCGAACTGGAGCAGCTGGAGACGTTCTACCGTGCCGAGGAGAAACACCAGGACTACTTCGAAAAGAACCCCCGAGACGCGTACTGCCAGATGCACGCCAAGCCAAAGATACAGAAGGTCCAAGAGCGGTTCGCCGAGAAGGCAAAGCAGGTCTGAGTGGATGCGCCGTATCGACCCCGGTGTGCAGTCGGGACTGTAACGTACACAGGCACGCGTCACACCCCCCGCAGCATCGGTTGCGGGGTCAGGGAACCCACCGCGACACGTCCTCGCAGTAGCGTTCGTACTCCTCACCAAAGACATCCCGGAGCTCTGGTTCCTCGTAGTAGACCGTCACGAGGTGATAGACGAGCCACAGCAGCGCCGCGTAGCCGACGACGACCAGCGCATCGAGCGCGAGGCCGGCCCCACCAGCCGCGAGCACCGTGCCGAGATACAGCGGATTGCGGCTGTACGCGAGCGCGCCACGGGTGACGAGTCGTCCGGGTTCGTCGGCGGGGGAGGGGGGTTCGCCGGCCCGGGCAAAGGAGTGGACCGACCACCCGGTCAACGCGAGTCCACCGAGAACGAGTGGCGGACCGAGCAGTTGAACTGGTCCGAACGTGACGCCGAGTCCGGCCCCGGGGAGCGACCCGAGCGCGGGTGCGACAGCGAGCACGACAACGACCGGTGCGAGCGCGAACAGGTACGCACGGCGGTCCACACCTCCGGTGGTCGGGTCGCCCCGCATCGCGGTTAGTCTGCCAGGTGCTCGAGCACGCCGCCGGTCGTTCCGGGAACGGGTTCGGGTTCTGTGCCGGCCCTGACAGCGGCCTCGGCGTCTTTCAGGAGGTGACCGGTGGTGAGACAGACAACGTGTTCGTCGGCTCCGACGGTGCCGCGCTCGCGGAGTTTCCGCAGACCGGCGAGCGAACACGCCGAGGCGGGTTCGACCCCCACACCCGACTCCGCGAGGTCCCGCTGTGCCCGCACAATGGCCGGCTCGGAGACCGCGACCGCCGTGCCACCGGTTTCGCGGATACCCGGCAACGCCTTTGGCGCGTTGACCGGGTTGCCGATGCGGATCGCCGTTGCGCGGGTTTCGACCTCCTCCCAGCGACGCGTCTGCTCGTTGCCCTCCTCGATCGCCTCGACCATCGGGGCCGCACCCGCCGCCTGGACGCCGGTCAACGCTGGCACCTCCTCGGGCGCGAGCGCGCCGCTCTCCTGCAGTTCCCGGAAACACTTGTACAGTGCCGCCGTGTTACCGGCGTTGCCTACCGGCAGAACGATGCGGTCGGGGTAGACCCCCTCCTCGTCGCGGAACTGCTCCAGGATCTCCAGGCCGATTGTCTTCTGCCCCTCCAGTCGAAAGGGGTTCAGCGAGTTCAGCAGGTACACCTCGCCACGCCGCGCGAGGTCCTGTACGATGTCGAGACAGGTGTCGAAGTTGCCGTCCACTTCGAGGATACGGGCTCCGTGGAGGCTTGCCTGTGCGACCTTGCCGGCGGCCACCTTCCCCCGGGGGAGCAACACCAGCGTCTCGATACCGGCCCGTGCACCGTAGGCGGCCAGTGCAGCGCTCGTGTTGCCCGTCGAGGCACACGCGAGTCGGTCGACACCGACCTGCCGGGCGACACGAACCCCGACGGTCATCCCGCGGTCCTTGAAACTCCCGGTCGGGTTCATCCCCTCGTGTTTGACTCGGACCCGGTCGATGCCGAGTGCTGCCTCGATGCGGGGCACGTCGTGCAGCGGTGTGTCACCCTCCGGGAGTGTCACGCCGGTGTCGAACGGCAGTGCAGCGGCGTACCGCCACACCCCAGTTCCCTCGAACGCGTCCCATGTCGGCAGGTCGGCGTACCGGACCTCCAGCAGTCCGTCGCACTCGTCACAGGTGTACCGGATCTCTGCGAACGGCGGGAACCGCTCCCCGCAGGCGATGCAGGTCAGCCAGACACCGCTGTCGGCACACCCGGGAGCCTCCGCCCGGAGGGTGAGATGACTCATCACCCACCCGTCAGTCCCCGGGGAAGAAAAGTCAGGTGGTCAGTGAGACC
>KE356579.1:2430704-2434182 GCA_000416085.1 halophilic archaeon J07HX64
TTCCCGCGGGGCAGCAACACGAGCGTCTCGATGCCGGCCCGCGCACCGTATGCCGCGAGCGCCGCGCTGGTGTTGCCCGTCGAGGCACACGCCAGTCGGTCAACACCGACCGCCTTTGCCACCCGGACCCCCACGGTCATTCCGCGGTCCTTGAAACTACCCGTCGGGTTCATCCCCTCGTGTTTGATCCGCAGTCGCTCGACATCCACCTCCTGCTCTATGCGCGGCACGTGGTGTAACTGCGTGTCACCCTCGGGGAGACTCACCCCCTTGTCAAACGGGAGCGCAGCGGCGTACCGCCACACGCCGGAGCCCTCGAAATCCGTCCACGTCGGCAGGTCGCCGTAGCGGACCTCGAGCAATCCATCGCAGTCGTCACAGGTGTACCGGATCGCCGCGAACGGGGCGAACGTCTCCCCGCACTCGATGCAGGTCAGCCAGACGCCGTTATCTGCGCACGTCGGCGTGTCCGCGCGCAGTTGGAGATGGCTCATTGCCACCCCATCAGGTCCGGGTAGTCAAAAATGGGTGGGTCCACGCCGTGACTGGGGGGCTGTCCGACTGTCTCCGTTCTCCGCTACCGTTGTCCGCTCACAGCGGACGCGGGTCAGTTCAGATCACTCGCCGAACTCGTCGATACGGTCGTGGACGTAACTGGTCCAGGCGTCGAGGGTGTCGTGCATGAGAGTGCGTGCCTCGGGGAGCGGTGTCGGCGAGTACTGGTAAACGTGGCCCCCACCGTCGAGCAGTCGCCGCTCGCGGGTCGCGAGCCCCTTCTCGCGTAGCGTCGACAGCGACCGGTTGACGTTGCTCCGGTCGCGGTCGAGGGCGTCGGCCAACTCCTCAACTGTGCTCGCCGGCCGTGACAACAGTGTCTCGTACGTCCGGGCCTCGTGTGGCTGGATACCGAACACGCAGGTCATCACCTCCACCAGCTCGGGTTCCTCGCTGAGCATGAGTTCACGGAGCTGTTTCGGTGAGGGGTCTGCCTCTGGCATATACACTATTGTGGTGCTGTCAGGATAAAGCCACCTGTTTGTTTCCTATCCGACACTCACTGTTCGGCCGTACGCCCGTCCAGCTGCTGGCTGTAGGTGTCACGGAACTCGCCGATGAGTTGCCCCATCTTTGCGTACCAGTCGTTGAGCATCCGCTGCATCTCGTCCGCCACCTCGTCCGGGTCGGTCGGACGAAACACGTGGTAGTAGCCGCCGTGGTCGTAGTTGACCTGCTCTCTCTGCACGAACCCGCTGTCGACCAACCGCTGTACCGAACGGTACGCTGTCGACCGTTCCCGGTCGACCTTCGCCGCGACCTCGTCGACTGTCAGCGGCTTCTCGTTCTCTGTTAGCACGGTGAACACTCTCCTATCGAGCTGTTTGAGCCCGTGTATACACTCCAGCAGTCCCTCACACTCCATGTCCCGGTCAAGATACTCACTCATCGATTCCGGCATTGTTACTATAGGTAATGACCTCACGAATAAAAATATTTGTGCGAACTGCACAATACCTCCGCAGGATGGTGACCGCAACACTCACCCCGGCGTCTGTGTGCCACCGCCCTCTGTCCGGGTATACCGGCCTACACTAGCTTAGAACAGTCTGATCACTCCACACGTGTGAGCGGGGACACTCCTCCCCGTCCGGACTGTGAGAGGCGGTTCCGGCAGGAGTCCTAATGAACGTTACCGGTTCAGGACGGGGGAACAGAGCGGACAACCGGAGGGGGTTCAGAGGTCGTGCTGTGCGACCGGCGGGACACCCGAGGTTGGGGCCACAGCACCCGCGAGCACCACATGCTGTCGCGCGAGTATTGCACCGCGCACGCACTCCAGTCGGGAGTCCACGACACGTCGGTCCACACACGCTCGATGCGGTGGGACGCCTCACCCCTCGAAGATATCAAACGTGCTCGCGAGGTCATCGCGCCACTCCTGTATCGCTGTGACATCCGCCCTCACAGACTCACAGTCGCCCGTGACACCGTCGAGCTGTCCCTCGAACTCGTCGAGTTGGTCCTCGAGTTCGGCCAGCGTCTCCTCGAGTTCCCCGGCATGTGCTTCGGCGTCGCTCGCCTCCTCGCGAGCGGTTTCGGCGCTATCCTCGATACCCTCCAGTTCCGTTCGCAGGTCCTCGAGTCGCGTCTCGACGTCCGTCACGTCGGTTTCGAGTTGTGCTGTGGTCGTGTCGAGGCTGTTGTCGAGCGCTGCGACCCGCTCTCCGAGCTGTTCGAGGCGACTCTCGTGTTCGTCGACGGTTTCCACACGTGTTTCGAGCTCGCTGACACGCTCGTCGAGGGCGTCGAGAGCTGCCGCCGGTGGGCCGTGTCGAGCAGTTGCCCGACCGGGTCACTGAACGCCTCGATATCGCTCACCCGTGTCTGGAGGTTTGCGAGACGCATCGTCGGTCCCGCTCCGTTCCGCGGTGACCCGTTCCAACAGGCGTTCACGCGCTGCTGGCGGGAGCGCGCCGCGGTCGAGTCTGTCGAGAAGCTCCTTGATGAGCGCGTCGACAAACTGTTCTGTGGACTGCTCAACTCCGCCGGTGCCCGTGTCGTCCACAGCGGGTTCATGATTCTCTGAGGACGGGGCCTCTGCCAGGTCGGACAGCTCCGCGTCGGCTGCCTGCGCCTCCATCACCCCGATGTCGGGTCGCTGTGACTGCTCTCCGATCACCTCCGGATCGGCCCCCTTGTCTCGCTCCCCGTGTGACCGGAGCAGTCCGCCTCCGTCACCCGTTGCTGTCTCCACCTCTGTCGTCTCGCCGCCTGGTTCCTCGTGCTCCTCCGGTTCCGAACTCTCGACTGTCAGGGAGTCGTCGACTGTGTGAACGCTGTTGTCCCGCTTCACCGGGTCTCCCTGTGAGCTCGCGGGCCCGTCGTCGGCACTCTCTGGTCCACCGACAGTCGCGGATTCGTCGACTACTGTGGCTTCGCTGCCAGCATCTGCGGGGTCACCGACCGGTGTGGGCTCGTCGTCGAGTGATGCTGCGTCCCCGGTATCGGCGGGGTCGTCGGCTGATATCGGCTCCTCCGCGGATGCTGTGGCCGTCTCGTCAGCCATTGTATCGCCGGAGTCAGTATCGAGCGATGAATCACCCTGTCCGGAGGCGACGACCCGCTCGATACGGAGACTCTCCATCGCCTGCTCGAACAGCTGGTCGTCGTCGGTGTCGGGCGCGTAGAGTGTCGTCACCACCTCGTCAGGACCGATTGTTGCCTCGAACACGAGCTGTCCATCAGTGATCCCCCACGCGTTACTCCTGAACCGCGGGTGGAACCCCACCCGCTTCGTCTCGATATCAGTTACCGCGAACCGCGCCTCGACCGATTCCTCTCGCTCCGTGGTGACCTCGAACACGACAGACGGGATCTCGAACTCCTGCTCCGTGTAGTACTGCTTGACCGTCACGCCACCCTCCGAGACAGTGTGGCTCTTGTTCTGTGTTTGCCGATCCATGGAATATGTGTCTCGTCT
>KE356579.1:2434202-2436409 GCA_000416085.1 halophilic archaeon J07HX64
ACGCGCCGCGCTACCTCGCGGGTTGGTGAACTCGACATTTATATCGACCTCGCCTTTATGAGAACTGCCTCATGATCCGGCTGCTCGGGTTCTGTCACCTCGTCTGCCAGCACGTACCGGTTGAAACTCGGACCGGTTACCCGGTAATACCGGCCCAACAGACGCTCGGTCATCTCCTCGGCTACCACCGACGTATCCAACGCGTCCATCGCCATCTCCTGGGCCTCCTCCAGTGTGATATCGGTCAAGCGCTCGGTCATCTCGCGGTCGAAGATGACGTCCTGAACGCTCGTCCCGTCGTCGATGACACCTTTTATTCGGAGGTCGAACTCACCGTCACCCTCGCCGTGTTCGGTACACCGCCCGTTCTGGAGCACCCGGGTGCAGTCTTCCTCAGGGCAGCGCTTGATTAGACCCGATCCCGACTGGATATCGACGAGCGCCCCCTCGACTTCGGCGTCGTCGTTGCTAACCTCCAGGTCCTTGTCGACCTGCTCGATGGTGGTCGTGCTGTTGAGTTTCACCGAAAACTGACCCTCGTACTTGTCGGTGACGACGTTGCCCAGACGGTACACTGCACCCTCCTCGAGTGCGGGGAGATCGGACGTCGACCACGATACAAAGTCGGTTGTGCCGGTTTCGTCGCCTATCGTGCCGGCCTGTGCGATTGCGTCACTGTCGGGGTTGCGCAGGTCGATTATCTTTCCTGTGACGTCGACCCACTCCTCGGGGGTGTCTATCTCCGCGATGTCGACGTGCTCGTCACCCTCTGTCAGGTCGTCACGGTTCATTCCTGCCTCGTCGAGGTACGTGTTGGTGACGCTACGGCGTGCCTCATCCAGCGGGACCCTGTACTCGTTGACCAGCGTGTCGAGACGCTCCTCCACCTCGTCGACTGTGATCTCGAGCCGGTCGGAAAACTGCTCGTGTACTTCTGTTGCCTGTGTACGCAAATCTGTGTCTGTCATCGTGTGCTCACTGTCTCCGCTCTGTTTTCAGTGGGAGACATACGTCTATTGGTGCCCGATGAGTTAAAAAGTTAGGCACGCGCGGTGAAAGTGGTCTCGTCCACGACTGTCCCGGCGTTGTCTGCCGGTTTCCGGCTACTCTGGGATGCTGGTGTGCGCGAACTCGGGTCCGCCAACTTCGACCGGCGGGGGTCAGCCGGTCAGTCTGCCCGCTCGTCGAGGTACCTGAGCACACCGGTGACGTTCATGCGCTCCTCGCCGCGGGCGTGTTCGGGGCTCCAGACGCCGGCAGTGTCGGTCTGTCCGGCAAAGTGAGCCGCGACGGCCGCATCGTCACCGAGTTCCGCCCGCTTCGTTGCGACGGCCTCGACCCAGGATTCGAGCGTCTCTCGATAGGCTCTGAGGCGGTCTCCGGTCGGCTGGTCGCCGAAGTGTCCGTAGTACAGCGCGTCCGGGTCCAGCGCCCGTAGCATCGCGATATCGTCGAGACAGTCCTCCAGGTCGAACCCCGGTGGTGGGGAGGTCGGTCGTGGCCGATCCAGTGTCGGAACGTACACACCGGCGGCGTCGGCGGTAAAAACGCCGTTGCTCGCCCGGTCGTGGTAGACAATCTGGTGGAACGCGTGTCCGGGTGCCCGGTGCACGTCGAGACTCCGGCTCCCGAGCTCGACGGTATCGCCATCGTCGAGTTCGACGAGCCGGTCATCAGGGACCGGGTCAGGTTCGCGGTAGTACTCGATGCGGTCACCGACGACAGCTTTTGTGGCCGTCCAGATGCGCTCTGGGTCCCGGAGAAACTGTGCGCCTGACCCGTGGACGTACACGTCGGCGTTCGGACAGGCCGACGCGAGCGGACTCGCGCCGCCCGCGTGGTCCAGGTGGACGTGGGTCAGGAGGATGGCTGCCAGGTCCGAGCGGTCGATACCCAGGTCGGCCAGCGCCCCGAGCACCACCTCGTAGCTGTGGCCGGTGCCCGTATCGACGAGCGCCGGTTGCTCGCCCGCGAGTACGTACACCGAACCGTACTCGGGCGTGTCGAACAGACCCACGTCGACGTAGTATAGCTCTGATGCGTCGCCGGCGGTCACCTCGTGGATGTCACCGCGCCCCATAGCCCCAGGTTGTCGGTCCGAATAAAAAGTGTTCGGACCTGTGCTCCCGGTGTCTCTCGGACAGAGTCCCTGGGCTTGCGCTCCCGACACTGTCTGTCTGGGCTGGGTGTCACTCGGTAGACAGTCT
>KE356579.1:2436429-2438013 GCA_000416085.1 halophilic archaeon J07HX64
GCCTCCGGGGTATCGAGACTCTCGAGAGCCTCGACGGCGGTTCGCCGGTAGTTTTCGACAGGGAGGTCGTACTCCTCGCGGGCCATCGTCGCGTACTCGCCGCCGTCGTCGAAGGCCTCTATCCGTTCGAGTGTGCGCTGTGCCGTCTCGACGACCCAGCGGTTGCGGACAGTCTCGTCGACGACCGTGATCGACTCGGGGCGGATGGAGACGTTCACCGACCCGTCGTCGGTTTCGAACGTGCGGGGTTTGCCGACGACCGAGACGTACTTCGGCGGGTCGAGTTTGCGCAGCGCCGACGCGGCGTCGGGCTGGTACTGACCGGCGTAGCTAAAGAACGTGCCTCCGTCGGGGTCGACGATCCGGCCCTGCCAGTACTCCGAGTCCTGACCGACATCCTCGGTTTCGGTGAGCGTGCCGACGACGAACACCCGGTTTGCGCGCTCGCCGGTCGGCAGGAGCGCGTACAGCGGCGCCCGGTCGTCGTCGCTCTCTTTGAACGTGTACGTTGCGTCGTTGAACTCGCGTGCGAAGACGCGCCGCGCGACTTCGCGTGTTGGTGTGCTCGACATTTATATCGACCTCGCCTTTATCAGCATCGCCTCGTGGTCTGGCTGGTCGGGTTCGGTCACCTCGTCTGCCAGCACGTACCGGCGGTATGTCGGTCCAACCACCCGGTAGTACCGGCCCAGCACGCGCTCGTTCATTTCCTCGCTTACGACTGCCGTGTCCAGCGCGTCCATCGCCATCTCCTGGGCCTTCTCCAGCGTGATGCCGGTCAACTGCTCGGTCATCTCGCGGTCGAAGATGACCTCCTGAACGCCCGTCCCGTCGTCGATGACACCCTTTATTCGGAGGTCAAACTCACCGTCACCCTCGCCGTGTTCGGCACATCGCCCGTTCTGGAGCACCCGCGTGCAGTCCTCCTCTGGACAGCGTTTTATCAACCCCGAACCCGACTGGATGTCGACGAACGCGCCCTCGATCTCGACACTGTCCTCACCAACATCGAGCTCCTCGTCGACCTGCTCGATAGTGGTCGTGCTGTTGAGCTTCACCGAGAACTGCCCCTCGTACTCGTCGGTGACCACGTTGCTCAGACGGTAGACCTCGCCGTCCTCCACCCGGGGCAGATCGGATTTGGACCACTTCGTGAACTTCACCGTGCCGGTTTCGTCGCCCAGCAGTCCGACCTGTGCGACCGAGTCACTGCGTGGGTCCCACAGTTCGACTATCTTTCCGGTGACGTCGATCCACTCCTCGGGACTGTCTATCTCCGCGATGTCGACGTGCTCGTCACCCTCCATCAGGTCGTCACGGTCTATTCCTGCCTCGTCGAGGTACGTGTTGGTGACGCTACGGCGTGCCTCACTCAGCGGGACTCTGTACTCGTTGACCAGCGTGTCGAGACGCTCCTTCACCTCCTCGACTGTGATGTCGAGTCGGTCTGAAAACTGATCGTGTATCTCCGTTGCCTGTGTACGCAAATCTGTGTCTGTCATCGTGTGCTCACTGTCTCCGCTCTGTTTTCAGTGGGAGACATACGTTTGTTGGTGCCCGATGAGTTAAAAAGTTAGGCACGCG
>KE356579.1:2438033-2439830 GCA_000416085.1 halophilic archaeon J07HX64
CGTAGATGTCACCACGCCCCATGGGTGTAGGTTGTCGGTCCGGAAAAAAAGTGTTCGGACCTGCGCCCCCGGCGCTGTCTGTCCGGACTGGGTGATTCTGACAGTACTCCGGTTGCCGGTTCGGTCGCGCGGCCACCCAGCGCACAAGAAAAGAGTTAGGTCCCATGAACGCCGAGTGGAACTCAATGAGCCAGACAGCGGAGTACGAGGTAGTTGTCGTGGGCGGCGGCATCGCGGGGTCGTTCGCGGCGGCGACCGCGGCTGCCGAGGGTGCAGAGGTGGTCCAGTTGGAGCGCAAACCCCGCGAGCGGGGTGGCTACATCGCCTGTGGCGACGCGATGAAGAGCCCCGAGGACCCGAAAAAGTACCCCGGACCGATCGACATGGGGGAGATCTGTGCCGACGAGTCCGTGCTCGTGGACGGCGAGATCGACCAGATCGAGTGGTGGGACCACGAACTGGACGAGCGGACGGTCCTGCCCTACGCCGACCACAGCAACGTCATCGACCGCTACGAGTTCGGCCAGCACCTCCTCGACCAGGTCGCCGACCTGGGTGCGGACCAGCACTTCAACACGGTCGTGCAGGGGGTCATCCAGAACGGGCAGGTGTCGGGTGTCGAGGCGAGCCGGGACGGTGACCCGGTCACGTACGAGGCCGAGGTTGTTGTCGACGGCGCCGGCGCGCAGTCGATCCTGCAGGACATGATCAGCTTCGAGGAGCTCTCGGCGGTCGAGGAGGTGAGCTTCGAGCAGCCTCACTACACGCACTTCGGGTCCGCGTATCGGGAGGTCGTCGAAACCGAGGAGCCGGTCGAGTTCTCGAACGCCATCGTCGGCAAACCGCTCGAACAGCTCGGCTACGTCTGGTACTTCCCGCGGACACCGACGCGGATAAACGTCGGCCTGGGGTTTCAGATGAGCCAGCAGCCGGTCCCACTCGCCGACCGGCTCGGACGAGATATGAACGCGGAGCCAGCCCTGCCGGACGCGCAGGTCGCAGAGCGGTTCGGCAGTCCGAACAAGCTGGGCTCCTCGATCGCGCTTCGGCGGCCGCTCGATTCGATGGTCGCCCCGGGGTATCTCGCCGCGGGTGGCGCCGCGGCAACCACACACCCCATTTCCGGAAAGGGTATCCGCGGTGCGGCCATCTCGGGCTACTCCGCTGGTGTCCACGCTGCGCGGGCCGTCCACGCCGGCGACACGAGCGAGGCGAGTCTCTGGGGGCACAACCACTACCAGTTCGTCCAGCACGGCGAGGCCGGAAAACTCGCCTCGCGTGATGCGTACAACATCGCCGCGAGTTCGCAGTCGATCGACGTTCTCCGGGCCGTTGCGGCACTGCTCCCACAGGAGGAGATAAAGAGCATCGTCGGCACCAAGTCAAAGATCGACGGGCTCGGTGATCTCGCCTCTGTCGTGATCGGAGCCGCGAAGAACTTCCTCGGCCACTACCGGGAGGGTTCCTTCGAGCACCTCGGTGTCTCCAACCGGAACCTCTACGAGGTGTTCGAGGGCGTCTGGACTGCCAGAAGCTATTCCAACAAGTACGAAACCCACTACGAGGCCTACCCCGAAACCCGCGGCGGCTTCTCCCTGTGGCGCGACGACCGCGACCAGCTCGACGAGGCGTACTACGACAGCCTCGAACTCGACACCGCCGACCGAAAGTACTGACCAACGAATCGGTCGTGGCTGTCACCCCGAGACAGGGAACCTGACCGAGGGATATCCGATCAGAGTGTGAGTGATCAGACTTGAGTGTAAGTGATCAGACTTGAGTGTGAGTGATCAGACT
>KE356579.1:2441381-2444867 GCA_000416085.1 halophilic archaeon J07HX64
CGACCGACCCACAGGCGCTGTCTGCGCTCGATGCGGACCTCGTGTTCGTGTTGGCGAAGACAGAGACAACAGCGCTCGCAGTTGCCCGGACAGTCAGGGACACCTTTCCAGGTGCGTACCTGGTGGCCCACGCAGATGCCAGGTCAGACGGGAACAGAGATGGTGATACCAGGACCGCGCTGGCATCAGTCACAGACAAGCTAATCGACCCGGCACGGGCAGTCGCGACAGATATCTGTGAGTGCGTGGGCGAGCCGACGCTCCCGCGGCTCTGGGAGACACTGCGCGACATCGACCGTCTCGCGGTGGTGGCTCACGACTCGCCGGACCCCGACGCCATCGCCAGCGGTGTTGCGCTGTCGCGTCTCGCCGCGGATGTCGGGTGCGAAACCGAGGTCTGTTACTACGGTGAGATATCCCACCAGGAGAACCGTGCGTTTGTGAACGCGCTCGAACTCGAGTTGCGGAATCTCGACCCCGGAACAGAGCCGTCGGGGTACGACGGTATCGCGCTGGTCGACCACGCACACCCCGGGGTCAACGACCAACTCCCCGCCGAGGCGAGTGTAGATATCGTCATCGACCACCATCCGCCACGGGAGACAGTCGGGGCAGATTTCGTCGACCTCCGGACCGGTGTGGGTGCGACGAGTACGCTCCTGTTCGAGTACTTCGACCGGTACGACCGGGAGATGGACACGGCGGTGGCGACGGCGCTGCTATTCGGTATCCACGTCGACACAGACGGGTTCAAGCGGGGTGCCTCCGCGCAGGATCTTGAGACGGCGGCACAGCTCGTCGATGTCGCAGACCTGGAGACACTCGGGCGTATCGAGTCACCGAGTATCGACCGTGGGACCTTCGACGTGCTTGCGCGGGCGATCAGTAACAGGCACGTCGAGAACGACGTAGTGTTCAGTTTCGTCGATAGCATCGAGACGAGAGACGTCCTCCCGCAGGCCGCCGACAGACTGTTGTCCCTGAACGATGTCGCGACGACGCTCGTGTACGGTATCGTAGACGAGACAGTCCACGTCTCGGCACGGTCGCGTGCCGGCGGACTGGACCTGGGTGAGACGGTGCGTGAGGCGTTTGGAGGGCTCGGAACCGCGGGAGGGCACGTCGATATGGCCGGCGCACAGCTCGAACTGGATATGTTCGCGGAGTTCGCGGAGTCTGACTCGGTGTCTACACTCGTTGACTCGCTGGTCGCCGACCTGTTTCTCGACGCGCTCGAACACGGGCCGCGGCCGCCACAGTCGACAGCCGGTGAGTGAGCGGGCTAGTGGGTCCAGCGGCCGAGAACAGCCGGGAGACTTTTGATGCCACCGACCATCCTGTCGGGTGATGGTAGAGGACGAGCCCTCGACGGTCGAGCAGTACATGACCCGCGATGTCGCGACGGTTTCACCCGATGACACCGTCGAGGCGGTTGCACAGCGCATCGCGGAGAGTGAGGACCACAGCGGATTTCCTGTCTGTAATGGCCGTCACGTCGAGGGGTTCGTCTCCGCACGTGACCTCCTGCTCGAGCGGGACACCGAGCCGATATTCAAGGTGATGACGACCGACCTGCTCGTCGCACACCCCGAGATGGATACAAACGACGCGGCACGAGTCATTCTCCGGTCGGGTATTCGCCGGCTTCCGGTCGTCGACGACGCGGGCAACCTGGTCGGCATCATCTCGAACGCGGACGTCATCCGCAGTCAGATAGAGCGAGCCACCCCCGACAAGGTCGACAAACTCCTCCAGACACTCGAGAGTATCCACGATATCGACGCTCACAAGAAACGCCGGAACGTGCAGTTGCTGGAACTAACACCGACACAGGGCACAGTCTACGCCGACGAACTCGAGGGGCGGCGTTACGAACTCGAGCGAGGGCTGGCCGAACCGCTGGTGGTCGTCGAGACACCGACCGACCGACTACTCGCGGACGGACACCATCGGAGCAAGGCCGCGAGTCGTCTCGGTATCGAACTGATGGACGCGTACGTCATTGTCATCGACGACCCGGTCGAACTCGGTATGGCCGAAACCGCCCGACAGGAGAATCTCCGCTCCATCGAGGATGTCGAGGCAGTCGACTACGCTCACCACCCACTCGTCGAGACGACCCAGCGCCTGCAGGACCGGCAGTGACCGTCCAGCACGGACCCCACCCGACCGGGCAAAGTAGCTGTTGACCCCCGCGTCCGTACTACGGCCGAGACGAACGACACACCGGGCGCCGGGTTCAGGGTGAGACGTGGTGGGTCCCGGTCGATTGCCGGTCCGAGGGTCTCCGTACCGGTCCTTCGAGGCGTCCTGACACGGTGTGTGTCCTCTGTGTCAGGGGCTCTGAGAACAACAGTTCCGGTAGACAAAGGATTAAACCGCTCGCACTCCTAACCGCACTTAATGGCAGACCTCAGCGAGGAGGACCGGCAGATACTCGAGTATCTGCGCGACAGTGTCGCGCGTGGGGAGCAGTACTTCCGCTCGAAGAACATCGCCAATCAGCTCGGTCTCTCGGCGAAACAGGTGGGCTCGCGCCTGCCGAAACTCGACGAGGAGACCGACGATGTCGAGATCGAGAAGTGGGGCCGGGCGCGCTCGACCACGTGGCGGGTCAGCCGGTCGTGAACGGCCCTGTGTCTCGCATCGACGCACGCAACGACCGCCGCAACCGGAACTGTCTTGACCGTCCTTGCCACACAGTAGCACAATGACAGCAGGCCGCGACGCGCGACTGGCGCGTATCGGGACACGCGGGCAGTACCTCGTTGTTCCGATGGACCACGGTATTACACTCGGCCCCGTAACAGGGCTCGCCGACATCGAATCGACAATCGACGCGGTGACCCGTGGCGGTGCGGATGCGGTGCTCACGCAGAAAGGAATCGCACCGCGGGTTCACGACAACACTAACGGTGCCGGGTACATCGTCCACCTCAACGGCTCGACGACAATCGGGCCCGACCAGAGTGACAAGCGTCCAACCGGAACGGTAAAGGACGCAGTTCGCGCCGGGGGCGATGCCCTCTCCGTGCATATAAATGTCGGCAGCGAGCACGAACCAGACCAGCTGCGCTTCCTGAGCGAGGTGACGAGTCGGGCCACCGAGTTCGGTCTCCCCGTGCTGGCGATGACCTACGCCCGGGGACCGGATGTGCGCGACAGAAGCGACCCCGAGGAGTACGCCGACGACCTCGCCCACGCGGTTCGGTTCGGCGAGGAACTCGGGGCCGACCTGGTGAAGACCTCCTACTCCGGGGACCCGGAATCGTTCGAACGGGTTGTTGAGGCGACCCGCCTACCGGTGCTCATCGCCGGCGGCAGCAAGGGCACCGACGAGGAGACGCTCTCGATGGTCCGCGGTGCCGTCGAGGCCGGTGCCGCCGGCGTCTCGATGGGCCGCTCCATCTTCCAGCACGAGGACCCGGAGGCCATCACCGCCGCTATCGCTGCTGTTATTCACGATGACGTCGACCCCGCCGAGGC
>KE356579.1:2446036-2447989 GCA_000416085.1 halophilic archaeon J07HX64
GCCAGCGTGTGCCCGCAAACCACACACGACACCGACGAAGCGGCCTTCTCGAAGACGATCTGTTCGTTCTCGCAATCCGGACAGCCAAGCAGGTGGAAGCTTCCCGGCATTGTTACTCCTGGAAGGTTAGTCGGCCGGCGCGCCAGCCCTCGCGCTGGTGTGCTCGGCCACACTCGCCACAGCGGTACGTCAGCTGTGTCTTTTTTGTCGGCTTGTCGCCACCGGGCACCTCGGAAAACTTGCCGTCGTTTCCGATACCCGACTGGCGCTCGCGCTGACGGTCGTTTACCTTCTTCATCCCCGAGGAGCGACCCGTCCGGACCTTCTCTACCTCGTGTTCATGATGCTCGTTGCAGTGTGGACAGTACGTGTTCATCCGGCGTGGCATCTCCATGTATATCTACCTGCCTTTTTGTTCGATACTAACGCTTAAAACGCGTGCGGTTTGTCGACTCTCGGGCAGCGGTCGATCGACACACAACCGACTGCCTGCATCATCACCGCAACACCGGTCCTCGCCCCGGCACGGCAACATCGGGGCTGTTCGTCGACGGGGGCGTCCGACCGTCTGTTGTCGCCTTGTGCCTGCTGGGCAGTTGATGATGTACAGATAGCACGACTACCCGGAGACACAGCAAACTCGTGTCCTCGGGCCCGGGTTAGTCGTCGGCAGATGCGGTCGAGGGCACGTCGGTATCTCTCTCGGTGGAGAGTTCGTCGAGCGACTTCGGGTAGGTGCGCAGCCGTTTGTGAACCGCGATACCGGCTTTTGCCCCCTCGCCCATCGCGATCGGAATCTGGTTGTTGCCGGGCGTGATGTCGCCAACGGCGTAGACACCCTCGACACTGGTCTGGCCGTCGTCGTCGACAGCGAGCGTACCGTCGGTGTTGCGCTCACAGCCCAGGCTCTCGGCCAGGTCGGCGTTGTAGTCCGAACCGTACATCGCGAACCCACCCCGGTACTCGCGGCTCGTGCCGTCCTCAAACTCGAAGCCGCCGAGCCACGAGCGGTCCTCGGGGTCTTTGAACATCCCGTCGATGTCGGTCTCGATTATGTCGATCGGGTGTGCGCGGAGCTGCTCGTCGGTTTCGTCACTCCAAGCAGGCTCCTCCTCACGGAGCAACAGGTCGACCTCGTCGGTGAAATTCAGCATTATCATCGCGACGTGTGCGGCCCCCTCGTCGTGACCCATCACGTACACCGGTTCGTCGCGAAACATGTACGCGTCACAGTGCAGACACCAGTGCAGTCCGCGACCCGTCCGTGGCAGCGGTGGGTCCGGACGCACGTCGTTGAACCCGGTGGAGAGGACTACCGCGTCCGCGTGCAGGGTCTGTCCGTTCGTCTCGACTGTGAACCGGGGCGAGGATTCGCCGGTGCGTTCGATGTCGGTGACGGTGTCCCGGTACACCTCGGTCCCGTAGTGTTCGAGTTGTTCGTGTGCCGTGTTGAGGAACTCGGCACCCTGAACGTCCTCGGTGACGCCGATGACGTTGTGAGTATCGAGCATCATCGCCGCGCGACCGCCACCCCGGTCGACCAGTGCGGTATCTTGATTGAGCCGCGTCGTGTACAGCGCACTCGTCAGTCCGCCCGGGCCGCCGCCGACAACAACCACGTCGTGGGTCTGTGTCGGAGTTGAGGCCTCTGTTCCTGTCATACTCGATGCTACGAGCCGAAGTCACAAATACCGTGCCCTTCTGGACACGCCCCGCGTCCAACCGTTGCAGGCCGGTCACAGTCGGTCCACGACAGCACACGCCAGCGCCTCGAACTCGGCGTCCGGCGGGACGACATCCACGTCGATACCAGCCTCGCGGGCAGTCTCGGCGGTCGGGTCGCCGATGGCCCCGACCACGGCTGTCTCCAGACCGGCACGCGCGGCCCCGCGGACGCCGCGCTCCCCGGCGGCGGCCAGGAAGTACTCGACGGTCAGCGAGGAGGTAAACGCC
>KE356579.1:2448039-2449126 GCA_000416085.1 halophilic archaeon J07HX64
GGGTCGAACAGCCCGTGGAGACGACACCGGGCGGGGAGTCGGTCGTCGACAGCGAGCGGGACAACTTCGTCACGTTCGAGACTGGCGCGACCGGTATCCACGCCGCCGATGTCGAAGCCGGCGAGTTCCTCGGCGAGCCGGTTTCCGAGACCAGTCTGCTCTCGAACACCGACGCCGAGAGCGCTGTCGACGGCGAGTCGAACCCTGGCTCGTTCCTCGTCTGGCAGGACCAGGTTGTGACCCTGGAGGCGGACGTACCGGGTGATACGATCAATGTCTTCGAGGTAGCCACCACAACCGACCAGAATGGTGAGACCGTGTACGCCCTGGGCGAGAACGTCGTCGGGTTCGACGACACCGCGCCCGGCCGGGTCGCGAACCTCGACACCAGCCGACTCGACGCCGATACGCGCTACTTCGTCACCTTCGGGGACGACGAGGGGCGGGCAGCCGTGCTGGATCTGCGTGAACTGAGCCTCGACGCCTCGCCCGATACCGAGACAGTCCCCTTCGACGGTCAGGACCAGACGTTCGAGGTGGATATCAGCTCCGAGGACTCGACAGACGACGCGTTCGTCGAGGTCTGGTTCCACTTCGAGGGGACCGATGTCGGGGATGTCGTGCACGTCGAGCGCGAGACCCTGACCGGTACCGGTGACCGTGTGGCCGAGATCAACCCGGCACTGGACCTGGTCGGTCCGGGTAACTACACGGTAACGGTGCTACACAGCGAGTCCGGCGTCACCGAGCAGTTCGAGTTCGAGATCGCCGACCAACCGGCCACAACACTCGTCGAGGCCGAGGACGTGAACATCCTGTCGCCGGACCTGTTCGACCCCGACTCGCCGAGTCTGTTCGACCGTGGTGACATCGTCCCGGTCGAACTCGAACTCGTCGAGGGTAACGTCGCGACGGTCACGTTCGGCGACCAGGAGGACCAGAGCGTCGAGGTCCACGCGACGGTGTTCGACCCGACATACGACACCGAGGACGTCGCAAACGATGCCGATACCACGGTGACGGTGTATCTCAACACCTACCAGATCGGTCACGGCTACATCGAGAACGAGACGACCGGCGACCTGGA
>KE356579.1:2449176-2450542 GCA_000416085.1 halophilic archaeon J07HX64
CCCCCGCTGTAGTCGGTCGCGACGTAGAAATTGCCCGCCTCGGCGACCTTGGCGGTCCAGAACTCCGGGCCGTCCTCACGGAACGACACCACCTCCGACGGGGACGACGGCTCACTGATATCGTGAACCCGAACACCACCTGCATACCACGAGGTGTACAGGTAGTCCCCGCTGAAATCGAGGTTGTGGGAGGTCCGCTGGCCGGACTGTGGGTTCTCGGGCGGGCCGATCTCCGCGAGGAACTCGGTGTCTGTCTTGTCGGAGATATCCCACAGTTCCACCCCGAGGTTCCCGAAGCCGAGCTGCTCTTTCCCGATTGCGAGCAGCGTTCCGTCCTCGCTGGGCATCGTGTAGTGGTCGTTGTTCGGGCTCTTCGAACTGCCCTCGCGTGCGAGGCCGATCAGCGAGGGGTTCGTCGGGTCCGAAACGTCGACCATCGCGGTGCCCGAGTTCCAGTAGGCCAGATACGCCACACCGTCCTGCACGAACAGGTCGTGCAGTATGCTTGCCCCCGACAGCCCCCAGCGAGCAACCTCGGTCGGGTCGTCGTTTGCGACGTCGATCATCACCATCTCGGCTGTCGAGTTGTCCACCAGATAGACCACGTTACCCTGGTGATAGCAGTTGTGAATGGCGTAGTTCGTCGAGAACAGGGCGACCTGCACCGGGTCCGCCGGGTCGGAGATGTCGTAGAGTCCGAACCCGGCGGTGGCACTCGGTGACGTCGGGTCGTCACCGGGGTGTTCGACGTCCAGCGCACCACCGTTTGCCGGACCGGGCACCGTCAACCGGTCTGTCTCCGGTTCGATGTCGAGGTCGAGAATGCCGCTGATGTCGGACGCCGTGCGCGTGGCCTCGACCGTCGGGTTCGCCGGGTCCGAGATGTCGACTGTCACGAACCCGGTGTCCGTTGTGACGTAGGCCCACTCGCCGTCTCCCCCCGGGACCGTCTCGGCCGAGCTGTCGATACCGACCGACCCCAGCGGCCCGCTGGAACTCGACAGGCCTCTCCGGTCACGGTCCGCCGACACGACCCCTGTTGCCGCCAGTCCGGCGACTGCTCCGATTGCCCGTAACACTGTCCGTCTGTCTGACACCTGTCTGTCACCCACGATGTATCAGGGTTTTCCGCCGGTTACTTAGTGATTGTGTAATGGTTTCCCACGGGAGTAAGCCTCACACCCTCTCACCGCCCGGTAGCGACCAGATCTCCCGGGGCAGGTGGTCGGCGAGCGCCCGCACGTCACCGGGACTCTCCAGGGACCGCTCTGGCAGTGTGTCGAACGGACAGTCACACATCCGTTCGACCTGCGCCGGGTTGGTACGCTCCGCGACCGACTCACCGGCGTACCGGTTCAGAACGACG
>KE356579.1:2450562-2452479 GCA_000416085.1 halophilic archaeon J07HX64
GTGCGAGAGGCGGTCGGCTCACAGGACTCCGGTCGGTCAACTACCACCTCGACAAACTGCTCGGCACGTACGTCAGCCGGACCGAGGTCGGGTACATCCTCACCCCGGCAGGGTTCGAGATATCGAGTGCGATTCTCCGGGGCAGTTACGCGGATGTCTCCGCCGGTCCGGTTGAGGGACCGATCGACAGCGAGTGTCCGATGTGTGCCGCCGATGTGACCGGTCTGTACGAGAACGGGCTGTTTTGGATTGTCTGTCCGGAGCACGGTGACGTGTTCAGCAACACCGTGCCACCTGCTGTCGCACTCGACAGGGACATCGGTGCGATTCACGCCGCTGCCGGGCGAGACATCAGACAGATGTTCGAACAGGCACGCAACTGTGTCTGCCCCGAGTGTTCCGGCCACATCGACATGAGGATACCCACCGGCGAGGGGCGACAGGACGAACGCACGGCGGAGGACTCCGACCCCACTGTCCTCGCCCAGTTCGAGTGTCAGCGCTGTCAACTGGTGTTCGACGCCGAACTCCACTGGCTGGCGTTCGACCACCCCGCTGTTGTCGCGTTCTACCACGACCACGGCATCGATATCAGTCCTCTGCAAAACACGAGATTCGGTGATACCTCACACAGCATTGTCTCCGAGGAGCCACTCCGCGCACGGATCGCGTTCCACGCCGACGACGACCGTCTCGATGTCGTCCTCGATGAGGAGGGGACAGTCGTCGAAACCGAACGCTGTTGACCACGTGTGGGGGAAACACCCACCGAGGCACTGACCGGACCCACAGCCCCGTGATGGTTCAGTGCACCCCCTGATGATGAGCCGACACCGAACACGGCATCCACCCATAGCCCCCCGATTTAATTACCAGGGCGACACAATCTCGTACGAGATGGCACACTACGAGGTCGACTGTCCGGCCTGCCCGTCGACCGTAACGGTAGCGCTGGGTGACGATGTCGCCATCTACCGGGTCGAGGCGTTCGACTCGGAGCAACGGGACCTCCCGCTGGTTTCGCCGTCACCGGCGGCGACGCTGGGGGAGAAACTGTACCTCGACCGTGACGACCGGCGTCGCCGGACAGCGACCTGCGGGAACGACCACCGTCTTCGGGTGCTGGCCGCCGAGTATGTGATGGTGCCCCGGAGCAACTGCCTCTACGAACCGGCAGCGGTGCCCGCTGTCGAGTGTCCACACTGCGGGTTCCGCTACGGAACACACGGGGAGTTCGTCCACGAGGCCGACACCGACCGCCCGGCCTCGACACACGTTCTCCGCGCGGTCACCACCGAGCCCGAACCCGCACACGACGAGGTGCCGGCGATCACGCGACAGAGCTGTGTCGACCACGACCGTCTCACCGTGCCGCGGTCCTGCCCACACTGCGGCCGGCGGGCCTACTTCAACTACCGAAACCTCAATGTCGACCCGACAGTCCACTTCCTCGATGTCGAGGATGTGTAGTTCGTGGGTCTGAACCCCTGAACTCAGCAGGACAGCCTGTCGGAGGGGAGATCGAGGGCGTTCGGACCGCTGTCCGGGTTACCGACCGACCGTCTCGCGGGTGCGAGGATCGAGGGTGTCCCCGGCACCCACGAGCAGACCAGTCAGGTAGAGCACAGTCGGCACCACCCCGATGGCGGCACTCCGGAGCACACGGTCGGTCGCGGCCTACAGATTGGACAGTGATGCACAGGTATCAACAGGAGAGTGTGTCGGGGCGGTCCTCCGGCTGTCGGGCTGTCGGTGGAGTGTACGGGCAATCGGCGAACCGACCCGGTAGTATCATCCGACCGGTCTCATCGGCATCGACTCCTCGCGGAACCGTCGGAGCGAACCGGGTGTCCCGGTGTCGTCGACCGTTGCAGTCCTAACAAGCCAAAGATTGTCACGGGTGTCGAACGAACCCGT
>KE356579.1:2452499-2456474 GCA_000416085.1 halophilic archaeon J07HX64
TCGACGACCCCGCCAGTCGCCATCGCCACCCGCGTGTTGGCCAGCAGTTGCTCGTAGTCGATCGGGTCGCCGGCCCGCCGCGCCGCGACGGCAGGTGCGAGCGGGTCCTCGTGTGTGCGAAGTCGGACTGCCGCCGACTCCTCCTCACAGACCCACCGCACGTAACCTGCGTCGTCGTCCTCGGGGTAGCCTGTCTGTGCGGGCTTTACCCCCCGCGGGGGTTCGCCGTCACCGTCGTGTTGCTCGCGGAGACGAGCGACGATAGCGGCGGTCACGACGGTCTTTCCGACGCCGGTGTCGGTGCCGACGACCGCGAGACTCACAGCAACCCCACCCTCTCTCCGGCCATCTCGAAGGCCGACACGACCCGGTCGATCTCGGCGCTGGTGTGGGTCGCCTGTGGTGCGAGCCGGATGCGACTCGTCCCCTCCGGAACCGTCGGTGGACGGATCGCCGGGGCAACGACGCCCGCCTCCCGCAGTTGCTCGTCGAGTGCGAGCGCATCCTCGCGGTCCCCGACGAGCACCGGTAGAATGTGGCTCTCACCCCATACCTCGTAGCCCGCGGTCTCCAGGCCCGCCCGGAGTCGCTCGGTGTTTGCACGCAACTGGTCGCGCCGCTCCGGCGCGAGTTCGAGCGCACGCTCCGCGGCCGCGGCCGCCGGCGGTGCCAGCCCTGTCGAAAAGACAAACGAACGGGCGGTGTTCAGCAGGTGCTCGACCAGCGTCTCCGACCCGGCGACGAACCCACCCTGTGCGCCGAGCGCCTTCGACAGCGTTCCGAGCTGTATATCGACCCGGTCGGCCAGCCCGCGCTCCCCGACGATACCCCCCTCGTGTACCGCTGTCGCGTGTGCGTCGTCGACCATCAGCCAGGCGCCGTACTCCTCGGTGACAGCACAGAGCGCCGCAAGCGGTGCGACCGTCCCGTCCATCGAGAACACCGAGTCCGTGACGACCAGCCACGACTCCCCCTCGACAGTCCGGTCGCGCTCTGCCATCGCCTCCCGGAGCGCGTCGGGGTCGCAGTGGTCGTACACCTCGACATCGGCCCCGGAGAGGCGCACCCCGTCGATTATGCTCGCGTGGTTCAGCCGGTCAGAAAACACCACGTCGGGGTCGAGCGCGGTGATGGTCCCGGCGTTGGCGGCGTATCCGGAGGAGAAGGCGAGCGCCCGTTCGGTGGACTTCTCGGCGGCGAGCGCCCGCTCCAGAGACCGGTGGGCGGGTGTGTCACCGACGATGAGCCGGGACGCACCGGCCCCGGTTCCGATCTCGTGTGCGGCTCTCGCGGCCGCGTCCGCAACCCGCTCGTCCCCGGCCAGTCCGAGGTAGTTGTTCGCCGCGAACACGAGCGCCGCCTCGCCGAAGACAGGCTCCTCACCCCTCGGGTCGGCTGCCGTCCGGGCGCGCCCGGCGACGCGGTCGACCGGCGCGAGGTCCCGTCGCAGGTCACGCTCCTCCCGCTCGCGCAACCGTCCCGCGAGGTCGAACCCCCGGTCGTGTCGCGGGCTCATCCCCGGGGCATCAGCTCCGCCGGGCCGAACACACCGTACTCGCCGGCACGGTTGTGCAACACACCCGCCTTTGTGTAGCCCAGCGCCGGCCCGTTTACGTTCGCCTCCATGCTCGTCGCATCGTCGAGCTGGAACGTGTTCGTCCCGTGGTCACCGTCGAACGTGCGACCGGTCACCCGCACGGTGGTCGTCGTCGGCTTCTTGTCCGAGCGCACGTCCAGAACTCCGCCGACGGTCACGTCCGCCGCGTCACAGATGCCCGCCCGCTCCAGCAACACGTCGTCGCGTGCTCCATGTCGGTGAACTCGATAACACCGTCGTGCTCGTCGACTATCTCCTCTATCTCCGCCTCGCTGAGTTCGCGGGCGGCCTCGATGTCGTACTCCTCGAGGTGTGCGATGTCCTCGCGCACGGTGCCGCGGTTGTCCTCGTAGCCGGACTTCAGCCCGACACCCCACCAGATCTCGACCTGCTCAACCTCGACAAACGACTGTGCGGCGATCGCCGCCGCACCGGTCAGGAACCCGGGGGTCGCGCCCGCACCGCAGACGAACGTGATACCCGATTCCTCGAACGCCGTCGACCGTTCCTCGAGCATACTGATGACCCGTGACCGCTTCAATACGTCCACCAGCACACCCTCATAACCCGCACCGGCGAATCGGTCTGCGACCCGCGGAATGAAGTCGTGCTCCAGGTTGGGGAGCGCGAACAGCACCGCGTCGAGTGTCTCCGAGACCGCGATGATGTCGTCGATGGGTGTCTCCGTCTGCTCGCCTTGTCGGGAGGCCGCGACGCCGCGGTGCTCGCCGGACTGTTTCACCGCCGTCCCACCGTCTGTCACCCCGTCGTCGGGCCCGCTCGCGATGTTGCCCTCCGTCGCCGCGAGCAGCTCCTCGACATCGAGACCCTCTCGATTTACTGCCACACCGTTGCGGTCACACGCCGCCACCGGTGTGAGGTCTGTCTCCGCTGTCGCGTGTTCGAGTGTCCGTCGTCCGATACCACCTGTGCCGAGTACGCCGAATCGAATCTCGTTCATCGTGTTGTGTCAGTCGTCGTCGGTTGCGTTGCTCGTTGCGGTGCCGGCCGCGGTGTCGGGACCACCCGTGTCGGTGCCCTCGGCGTGCCGTTGTTTCACCGCCTCGGGGTCGAACTCGTTTGCCGAGCGGTTCGGTTCGAGCCCGGCCCGTTCGATTATCTCGATGTCGTCGGCGGGGTCCTGCCCCTCCGTGGTGAGGTAGTCGCCCGTGAGCAGGCCGTCAGCACCCGCCTCGAACGGCAGGTGCTGCTCGTCGGGCGCGAGGTTCACCTCCCGGCCACCGGTGAGTCGGACACGCGCTCGCGGGTGGAGAAACCGGTAGACAGCGACTGTCTTTATCAGCTCCGTCTTCGAGATATCCGCGTGCTCCCGGTCACCGAGCGGTGTTCCCTCCACAGGATTGAGGATGTTCACCGGGAGCGACGACACACCGATCGCCTGGAGCTCCAGTGCCGCCTCGACCCGGTCGGTGGGTGTCTCACCCATCCCCAGGATGACCCCCGCACAGAGGTCCATCCCGACACTCTTTGCGCGCCTGAGTGTCTTCAGGCGGTCGTCGAACGTGTGGGTGTTCACAATCTCCGGGAAGTAGCGCCGCGAGGTCTCGATGTTGTGATTGTAGTGGTTGAGCCCCTCGTCGGCGAGTATCTCGGCCTCCTCCTCGGTCAGGAGACCGAGCGACGCGTCGACCTCCACCGCGGTCTCGTCACGCACCAGCCGGATCGCCTCGACGATCTCGGCCCACTCCTCGGGCCGGTTCTCCTTCGAGACACCTTTCTCGGCGACGACGATACCGAACCGCTGTGCACCGTCGGCCTCGGCGCGCTCTGCCGCCTCTAACACCGCCTCCGGGCCGAGAAAGCCGTACGTGTCGATGCCGGTATCGAAGTGTGCCGACTGCGCACAGAACCCACAGTCCTCCGCGCAACTGCCCGCCTTCGCGTTGACGATACTGCAGGCATCGACCGTCCCGTCCGAGAACTCCCGGCGCAGCAGGTCTGCACCCGCCGCGAGCTCGTCGACCGGCTGTGCGAGCAGCGCTATCCCGTCGGTCCTGTCGAGCCTCTCACCGTCGAGCACCCGACCGACCGCCTCGTCGACTGTCCGGTTACCCGTTTCGTAAACCACGCTAGCTGGCGCGGTTTACAGGATAATAAAGCTACTCCTTGGGACTCGTTACCTCGGACCAGACTGGTTGCTGATCGGTCAAAAAGCGGGCTGTCCGGTCGACTCCCCTGCGTCGACAACACGCTACCGGACGACGGTGTATCGGCGACGAATCGCTCGGCGACGAATCAACCGACTACGGCGCACCGGCGATCACCATCAGACTCTCCTTCGAGAACGACATCTGTCGGCTGGAATCAGGGTCGACCCGCACCGCGTCACCCGCCTCGATGGTGAACGTCTCGCCGTC
>KE356579.1:2456494-2459702 GCA_000416085.1 halophilic archaeon J07HX64
TTCGAACGAGAACCACCGCGAACTGGTCGAGCGCCACGGCATCCGGTTCGTCAGCCCACACCCCGACGCGACAGTCGAGGTGCCGGTGCTCCCCGGTGCGTCGGAGACCGAGCAGATGGACGCCTTCTTTACAGAACTCGGGGCCTTCTACGAGGAGTACGCGACAGACATCATCCGGACAGTCCAGTCGGAGCTCTCCGCGACAGACTGTGTGATGACCGGGACAGCGGTGTTTTTCAGGGGACTGCTGTACAACCAGTTCGAGGTGCCGACAGTCGACGTGCGGCTCGCCCCGCTGTACGTGGACGGCAACGACGACCGCGACCAGCCCGCCGTGGCGAACTTCTTCGAGGAGATTATCACGGTCAGTTACGCCACGGTGAACTTCAAGATAAACGACGCACTCGACGAGGCCTACGAGGCCTGTGACATCGACTACCGGTACGGCGACGAGGGGCTGGTGACGGCGATGCCGCGGATGAAAAGCACACTCAGACTCCGCGGATACAGTCCCCGGGTCAGCAGCGACACCGTTCCGGGCATCCCGGACGCCACGACGGGGTTCTGGCAGCTCGACGACACGGGGCTGGCCGAGCGGCGCGGCGAGCCGACCCCGACGGCGAGCGACGGCGGCGTCGCGACGGCAGGTGGCGGGTCGGTCACCGTTCCGCCGTCGGACGCGGCGTTGCTCGGGGAGTCGACGCGGGAGTTTCTGGAGTCCGGCCCGGCGCCGGTCTGTCTCACGTTCGGCAGTGCGTCGGTGTTCGGGCCGGACGGCCCGGACTGGGTCGAGCGGTTGCTCGCGGCACTGCGTGAGAGCGAACACCGGGTGCTGACAATCGGGTCAGACGTGCCGGGGTCGGTCCGGACGTGGAGCCACCACGTCGACGCGGTGCCACACGAGGCGGTGTTCCCGCACTGCCGGGCGGTCGTCCACCACGGCGGTGCGGGCACCACGGCAACGTGTCTCCGTGCGGGGACTCCGGCCGTTATCCCGCCGCCTATCACCTGGGCAGACATGCCACAGTGGGCCGCGTGGGTCGAACGGGAAGGTGCCGGTATCCACGTCTCAGAGCCCGAGACGGCCGACTTCGCGGCTATCCTCGACCGCATCGACGACGAGAGCTACACGGAGCGGGCGGCCACGGTGGCGGAGGCGCTGGAAACCGAGAACGGTGTCGAGAACGCAATCACACAGTTCGAGGAGCACTTCGACAGCCGGAGTCTCGAGCGCGCCGAGCGCCGCGAGACAATCGAGTACGTCGACTCGCTGCCGACCGCCTCCTGGCGGACGCTGACGCTGGCCGGGTTGCCGATGCTCTCGGAGCCGGACGCATACGCCGGCGAGACGGTGCAGCGCCGGGACGCGTATCTCGACGCGATGGAGGAGACATCGCGGGAACATCCGATCTACAAACAGGACTGGCCCCACAAGGGGAAGCCGCTGGATCTGGAGACACACGACCTGCCACACGACAGCTCCGGTACCGAGTGGTGGTACTTCCACGGCCACCTCGAGACAGAGAGCGGTCGAGCGCTGTCGATGTTCTCGTCGCTGTTCGAGCGTGACCTGAACGGGGAGAAACTCGCCCACGTCAACGCGGGTGCAGTCGACACGGAACGGGACAGAAAGCACTCGCGGGCGATCAGTGACCCCCGGACACCCGACGAGGTGGTGCCGGAACTGGCGAACGTGCCGGCGACGGACTACTTCAAGCGCGCACTTCGCGAGGTGTACGAGAGCGGCGAGTCTCCCCGGCCGGACAAACTGGCCGACGAACCGGCGGAGATACCCCGCGACGAGTACGGATACCGGCTGGGCGACCACGTCGTCGAAAAGGACGAGGAGGGGTACACTGTCCGTCTCGACCCCGAGGATACCGACGACAGCTTCGGGTTCGACCTCCGGTTCCGTCCGGAGAAAGGCCCCACACTCAACTACAAGGACGGTGTCATGCGCGGGGTGACGAACGACTCGTCGATGTTCTACTACTCGTTCACGCGCATGGATGTCACCGGAACAGTCACGCTGGACGGCGAACAGGAGCGGGTCGACGGGTCGGGCTGGTACGACCACGAGTTCGGCGGCGGCACCGACACCGTCGCGGCGCTCGGTGGCTTTCACTCCTGGCTCTGGAAGGGCATCCAGTTCGACGACGGCTCGGAGCTCGTGTACACCACAGTCACCGACAAGGCGAGCGGCGAACACATCCACGACGACAACATCGTGTTCATCGACCCCGACGGGAACCGCAGTCTCCACACCGGCAACATCGAGGAGAAGCGCACCTGGTCGAGCATGAAGACGTTCATCGAGTACGGTGTCGAGTGGGAGCTGTCGGTGCCCGACCTCGACCTTGAGGTGCACATCGAGGGGGTCCGTGACAACCAGGAGGTCCAGACGGTGATCGCCGGACCGGCCTACTGGGAGGGTCGCACCACTGTCAAGGGCGAGCGCAACGGCGAGCCGATCACCGGAACGGGCATCTGCGAGCAGTACGGGCGGGGTGGCAACCGGTCGCACTACCGGTCGTTCCTCGACGACGTGAGCCGCGAGGTCCAGCGGTCGGTCCGGGAACTGCTCCCACGTGAGGATGTCTCCGACGAGAAACTGGTGGAACTGATCGCGAGCGAGGAGCAGTCTGGACTGGTCGAGGGTGTCGACACGGAGGCGTTCATCAGCTCCTCCATCGACCCGATCAGGACAATCGTCGACCGGGGCGGCAAGGGCTGGCGGTCGATGTGTGCCATCCTGTGTGCCGACGCGGTCAGCGGTGAGGCACAGAACTACCAGCCGGTGCTTGCGATTCCGGAGCTCGTGCACTCGGGCAGCCTGATGATAGACGACATCCAGGACAGCTCGGACTCCCGCCGCGGCGGGCCGACCATCCACAAGGAGTTCGGCGAGGCCCACATGATAAACGCCGGGACGATGAGCTACTTCCTGGGCTACGAGTCGATGCTCGAGGAGGTCGACGTCAGCGACGAACAGTGGCTGCGCGCCTACCGGTTGCACAACCTGATGATGCGGGCGGCACACGCCGGTCAGGGGCTCGACATCCACGGGCTCCAGCACAAGATCGACGACTGCATCGAGAGAAACGATTTCGACGAACTCTGGGATAATCTGAAGACGGTGCACGTCCTGAAGAGTGCGGTCCCGGCGATGATCGCCGCCCGGATGGGTGTGGTCATCTCCGGCGGTGAC
>KE356579.1:2459722-2470201 GCA_000416085.1 halophilic archaeon J07HX64
GTTCGAGCTCGTCCACACGGTCCAGCAGGTCGTAGTACGGGGTACCGCTCTCGGTGTAGCGGTTGAGCGCCCCCTCGTCAGTTCGCTCTCTGACCCGGGGGAGCCGGTAGCGGAGTCGCGCGAGTTCGACCTGTAACTGTGCCCGGGGTGAGCGTGCCTGCCGGGCGAATATCTCGAGCACGAGTCGGCGACGGTCCACAACCCGGGCGCGGGTCTCGTCCTCGAGAGCGACCGTCTGCCGTGGCGTCAACTCACCGTCGACCACGACCGTATCGGCGTCGGTCTCCGCGACCAGTTCGGCCAGCTCCTGCACCTTCCCGGCACCCAGGTCGGTTGCCGTGTCGGCCCGCCGGCGCTGTGTGACCTCGCCGACCACCCGGGCATCTGTGGCCTCGGTCAACGCCCGTATCTCGTCTGTGTCCGGTTCGTCGTCCGCAACGCGCTGTGCGAGTATCGCTGTCTGTAACATCTGTCTGTTGTGACTGTGTGTCGCTGAGTGTTTCTGTCTGTGTCCGATATCCGCCAGCCACGGCTGTGACTGGCTGTGCCGATCGGGTTACGACTGCCACCGTGACCGCGAGCAGTCGCCCCGTCAGAACGAGAGAACGAGCAGCATTCTGTCCGAAATTGATTTCGCTATCTGAATAACTCTTCCGGTCAGTTTCAGGGACAGAGCCAGTCTGGTCTCCGGTCCGGGGTGAGCGCGGGCGTGTGTGGTCGAAATCGTTTTGCCGTCGAGCGAGTAACGAGTGTGTATGAGCGGTGAGCCTGACGACGACGAACTCCAGCGGATCCGCGAACAAAAGAAAGAACAGCTAAAGGACCAGGCGGGCTCGCAGGACGGCGAGGCGATGGAGGCACAGCGCCAGCAGGCGGAGGCACAAAAAAAGGCGCTGCTGCGCCAGCACCTGACAGACGGTGCACGGAAGCGTCTCAACACGGTCAAGATGTCCAAGCCGGAGGCCGGTGAAAAGGTCGAACAGCAGGTGGTGGCGCTGGCACAGAGCGGCCGCCTGCAGGACAAGATCGACGAGGACCAGATGAAGGAGCTGTTGCGGGAGCTAACCCCCGATTCGAAGAGCTACGACATCCGGCGCCGGTGATGGAGGTCGGGGTTCTGTACAGCGGGGGAAAGGACTCGACGCTCGCGGCACTGCTTCTCGACCCGCTCTGTGAGGTGACACTCCTGTGCTGCACATTCGGCCTCACAGATGACTTCGAACACGCCCGCGAAGCCGCCGATGTGGTCGGATTTCCGGCACAGGTGGTCGAACTGGACCGGAGTGTGGCACACGAGGCGGCCGGGCGCATCGTCGCAGACGGGTTCCCACGAAACGGTATCCAGCGGGTCCACGAGCACGCGCTGGAGGTGGCCGCTGCCCTCGGGTACGACGCCGTCGCTGACGGCACCCGCCGGGACGACCGTGTGCCGACGGTCGACCGCCCGCTCGCGCAGAGTCTCGAGGATCGTCACGACATCGCACATCTCGCACCCCTCGCCGGCACCGGTCGGACAGCAGTCGACGCGCTCGTCGCCGGGTCGCTCGTCGTCGAGACCGGGCCGTCCGAGACTGTCCCGAAAGGCGACTACGAGACGGAGTTGCGTGCGCTCGTCGCGGCGGAGCACGGCCGCGAAACCGTCGAGGAGGTGTTCCCAGAGCACACCCAGTCCCGGGTCGTCGGCCGGGCGTGAGCGGTCTGTCCCGCTGGCGAGCCACAGGCGTTAATCGGTACAATCCCCAACATTGTACAATCAGATGAGCGCCGGAAATCGGCCGCTGGCGGGTGTGGCGACACTCCCGGCGGCAAAGTACGCTTTCGTGGGTATCCTCACACTGTTGCTGGTGATTGCGGTCGGACAGCTGTATCTCCTCGGCGGGTTCACCGAACTGTACCTCGGGGTCCCACTGTGGCTCTGGCTGCAGTTGGCTATCCTCACGGTCATGCTCGGCCTGGCCTGGGTCGCAACGAGTGTGTGGACCACTGCGAACGAGGAGAGCACCCGAGAGACACGCGGTGACGACGGCGGGAGAGACAGATGGTAACAACCGCACAGGTGGTGTTCGGGGCGTATCTCCTCGGTGTGTTGCTCGTCGGGGTGTACGCCTCGCGGTTCACCGAGCACACACCCACTGATTTCTACGTCGCGAACCGGAGTGTCGGAACGGTCGTGCTGGCGCTGACACTGGCGGCGACGGTGCTGAGTGCGTTCACCGTCTTCGGTATCGGCGCGGACACGTCGACAGCCGGGCTGGGGACGTTCTCGTTTCTGGCCATCGCGGCGGTGTTTTACACGCTCTTTTTCTCGACGGTCGGGGTTGCACTGGCCGGGATCGGTCGGGAACGCGGGATCCTCACACCCTCCGAGTACATCCGCGAGCGTTACGACAGCCCACTCGCGGGCACACTGTATCTCGGTGTGACCGGGGTGTTCATGATCGCGCTGATCGCGGGTCAGCTGATCGGCGGTGGTGTCGCACTCGAGGTGCTGTTGGATATCCCGTTCCGTCCGGCGGTGTTGCTGATGGCGGTGTTCATGCTGGTGTACATCCACATCGCCGGCTACCGGGGGGTCATCTGGTCGGATGCTATCCAGTCGACGGTGCTGTTCGGGGTGCTCGCCGCGGTTGTCGGCTACGTCGTGTTCTCGCTCGACAGCACCACCATCGCGACGGACGCCGCTGCCGAAACAGAGAGACTGTTCGATATCGTCGGCCCGGCCGACGTCTGGTCACCGCTGTTCGTTATCACGATCGCGATCGCGTTCGCCTTTGGTGTCCCGGGTTACCCGCACAACATCCAGCGGTACTTCTCGGCGTCCGACCCCGACGTGATGCGCAAGTCCGGCTTCCTGTTCGCGGTCGTCGCCATCCCGATCTACCTGTTCGGTGCGCTGCTGGGTGTCTGGTCTGTCGGTATCATCCCCGAACCGGAGAACGTCGACTACGTTATCCCGCTGGTGGTCCAGGAGTTGCTCAACCCGGTCGTGTTCGGGGTGGTGATGGCCGGTGCGATCGCGGCGATCATGTCGACGGCCGATTCGGTGGCGCTCACGATGAGTTCGATGCTGAGTCGCGATGTCTACCGGGAGTTCGTCGACCCCGAGGCGAGCGAGCGCCGGCAGGTGCGTGTCACGCAGGCGCTGCTGGTCGCGCTCATCGCGCTCGCGGTGGGGTTGGCGCTGGTCCAGCCTGCCGGCATCTTCGACCTCGTCGCGTTCGCGGTCGTCGGGTTTGCGACCACCTCCGCGCCGGTCTTTCTGGGTGTCTACTGGGAGCGTGGCACCGCTACGGGCGCGGCGGCCTCGCTCGTGGCTGGACCCGGACTCACATCCTGCTGTTTCTGGAGGTCATCCCAGGGTCGGTGACGATGGGTGCCCACTACGGGTTCGTCGGTGTGCTCGTCGCATACAGCGTGTTCGTCGCCGTCAGCCTCGCCACGACCACACCGGCCGATGACACCGTCGCCGGCCACTCCCGGCGGTTCTGGAACCGGGCGGACTGACCCCCCGGTGAACCGACGATGACGTGACCTTGAACGAGCCGTCGGTGTGCGGACGGCGACACTACCCCAGACGGGTCGTTGGCGTACAGACGATGACACAACCCTGGATGGGTCGGCGGCGTGTTGGCAATGACACCGACGGAACCATTGCACGCCGGCGACGATACGGTCCCGAGAGTCAGATCGGTACATCGGCGACGACACGAAACTGGCGAGACTGTCGGCGGGTCCGCCCGGAACAACCGACCCGAGGTCGAACCGATAACAGACCCCGATGAGAGAGACATCGGCCGAGTCCTCGACCCCGTAGAGGGGTGTGGCGTGGTGGACCGGTGGGGCGAGTGTGTCCGTGATCTTACCCAGAACATCCGGGAACCGGTCGACGAGACGCTCGAACCGTCACAGTCGAGGGTGATGTCGTGTGCATCCAGTCGGTTTGTCGACGTGCGGGACTACCGGCCTGGCAGTCGCAAAAAAAGCGTGACGGTGTGACCTCAGTCCTCGGCGGGGCCAGTTTCGACAGGCGCGCGGATAGCGTTACCCCACTCGGTCCAGGAGCCGTCGTAGTTCTCGACGTCACCGAACCCGAGCAGTTCGGTCAGCACGAACCACGCAATCGAGGAGCGCTCGCCGACCCGGCAGTAGGTGACGACCGACTGGTCCTCGGTGATACCGGCGTCAGCGTACAGCTCCTCCAGGTCCTGTGCGTTCTTGAACCGGCCGTCCTCCTGAAGCACGGACGCGGTGGGGACGCTCTTCGCGCCGGGGATGTGGCCGCCACGCTGGGCGGTCTCCTGCAGTCCCTCCGGGGCGATTATCTCGCCGGTGAACTCCGCGGGACTGCGCACGTCGACCAGCGGGATACCGCTCTCGATTGCCTGTTCGACGTCGTCGCGGTAGGCGCGGATCCCCTCGAAGGGACCGCCGGCCTCGTAGTCGACGGCCTCGAACGACGGCACCTCGTCCGTTAGTTCGTAGTCGTTTTCCACCCAGAAGGGTTTCCCGCCGTCGAGCACGCGCACGTCACCGTGTCCGAAGTACTTGTACTCCCAGAAGGCAAACAGCGCAAACCAGTTCGGGACGCGTCCGCCCCCGTAGAAAACGATCGTGTCGTCGTCGTCGACGCCGTGTGTGCCGTTCAGTTCGGCGAACGCCTCCTTGTCGAGGATGTCACGCGTTGTTCCGTCACTCAGATCCTCCTCCCAGTGGAAAAACTGTGCACCCGGGATGTGCCCCTCGCCGTAGGGTGTGTACTCCGACTCGTCTGTTACAGTCGGGTTGTTCACCTCCAGCAGGCGATAGCCGGAATCCTCGTCCTGGAACTCCTCGAGGTGGCTGTCGACCCACTCCGCCGATACCAGTACGTCGTTTGCATATGTCCTCTCAGTCATACACAGAGTCATACGTGGGCAGGCCACTTGGTGCTATCGTCATGGACGCTCCTTACCGATGTCTGGGACGCCACTCCCGGCCGCTGACCCGGTGGTATCAGTAAAGAACCGCACCGTGGCATCCCGACCGTGTCGTCTGACCCACCTGTGAGGTGGCTACAACGGCTCGTAGCTACCAGCAAATATTGCTGGTTACCGGGTCAGATGGCGACAGTGGGGGGACAGACAGCCCGACAGGGCTAAGTTGTTCCCTGTCTCAAAAATAGACATGAGCGTCGGGATATCGCTGGCCTCGGACCACCAACTAGCGCGGTTACTCCAGATCGGTGTCGTGCTGGAGGAGGTCGCCGAGGCGCGGGCGGCAAAACACGCGAGCGAGTCCGACGTGATCGACGCCGAGGTGCGGACGCTGCTGGAGAGCGCGGCTGTGGAGTCCGCCGAGCACCGTGATCGTCTCGAGGGGCTCATCAACGGACTCGACGCGGAGACGGTCGGGTTCAAACAGATAGAACAACTCGTCGAACAACAGTACGAGACCGGTGAGGAGTTCGATGGTGTGTTGTACGACCAGCTGTGTACCGAGGAGACGGCGTACAAGTTCTACGACGACCTCATCGAGGCGATCGAGGGGTCGGACGCACGATTCAGCGTCGACCGGGACAGCCTGCTCCGGGTGTTGCGCGAGGTTCGCAACGACGAGGAGGAGGGTGCTGAGGCGGTCACAGAGCTGATGGAGTGAGAGAAGACATGAACACAGCAGACCAGTATCTAAAGGCGATATACCTTGTACAGCAGCTCGAGGACGGTCCAGCCTCGACCGGTGCCGTCGCGGAACAGCTGGATGTTAGTCCGGCGAGCGCGAACGAGATGATCGGCAAACTCGAGTCCCGCGGGTTGTGTCACCACGAGAAGTACAAGGGTGTCGACCTCTCCGAGGAGGGGATCGGCCGGGCCCGGGATGCGCTCCAGCAGTACTGCATCATCGAGCGGTTCCTACTGCAGGTGCTCGAGGTCGAGTCGTTTCGGGCCGAGGCGACACAGCTAGAGCCGGTTATCGACGAGACTGTGGCGGAGCGACTCGACACTATCATCAACCGTGCGCCACAGTGCCCAGACTGTTTTGCACACGAGGAGGACGTGTGTAGCCTGCTCGCACACGAACGCGATGTCGCCGACGCCGACTGATAGTTCGTCACCGGTTGTTCGACCGGACCACCCGATACAGACGACACACCCCCGGTCCGGCATCCTGACACCGACCGGATGGTCGTGGTCACCCGACCGATAGAGAACGCGTCGAAACGCTGCCGACGGCAGTCAGCTCACACAGACATCCCGCGTTGGATGTCGAAGGGTACAAACATCTCACAGGCATACTTAACAACTATGTCTAAGCAGAGCACCGGTGACGAGGACACAACGTTACCGGCCGTTTACGATCTTGCATCCGGGTGTACGCTCGACGACATCGACGATGACGAGCGGTATCGAGGAACGGTGAACGGAGTGGTCGATTACGGCGTATTCGTCGATGTCTCGGACTCGGTGTCGGGGCTCGTCCACAGTTCGAACCTCACCGGCGACCACGGGGTCGGGGACACGCTCGTGGTCGAACTCGACGAGGTGCGACCAAACGGTGACGTTGGCTTTCAGGAGATACAGCTCGACAGCTACGAGGCGCGCACGGTCGGTCCGGGGAACCGTGTGACCGCCGCCGATATCGGGGAGTCTGCCGGCGAGTCGGTGCACGTCGAGGGTCGTGTCGTGCAGGTAAACCAGACCGGTGGCCCGACTGTGTTCCAGTTGCGCGCGGAGGGGGGTGTGCTCCCGTGTGCGGCCTTCGAGGAGGCGGGTGTCCGGGCGTTTCCCGAGGTCGAACACGGTGACATCGTCCGTGCGACCGGGACTGTCGAGTCACGCGCGGACCACGCACAACTCGAGGCCGAACACATCACGACCCTGACCGGGTCCGCCGCCGAGGAGGTCCGCGAGCGGCTCGAAACCGACCGTGCGGAGCTGATCGAACCGGCAGCGGTGGAGCCGCTCGTCGACTGGGCCGTGCTGGAGAGGCTGCGCGACGACCTCGCCGACGTGACACGGCAGGTCTGTGGTGCGCTGCTCGACGGCCGGCCGGTGAAGATGCGACACCACGCCGACGGTGACGGGCTGTGTGCGAGCGTCCCCCTGCAGTACGCGCTCGAACAGTTCGTCGAGGAAACCTGGCTCGACCCCGACGCCGGACGGCACCTGCTCGAACGTCTGCCGAGCAAGGCGCCCTACTACGAACTCGAGGACGTCACCCGTGACCTGAACTACGCGCTGGAGAACCGTGCCCGCCACGGACAGCGGCTCCCGCTGTTTCTGATGCTCGACAACGGCTCCACCGAGGAGGACACCCCGGCGTACCGGCACCTCGCACACTACGACGTGCCGGTTCTGGTTCTGGACCACCACCACCCCGACCCGGAGGCGTTGGCGGGGCTGGTCGAGGCTCATGTCAACCCCTACCTGTACGGCGAGGACTACCGCGTGACAACGGGGATGATGTGCGTCGAGGTGGCACGGATGATCGCCCCTGGACTCACCGAGGAGCTCCGACACGTGCCCGCGGTAGCGGGGCTGTCGGACCGCTCGGAGGCCGACGCGATGAGCGCGTACCTCGAACTGGCGGGTGAGGCCGGGTACGACCGGACAGATCTCGAGGACGTTAGCGAGGCGCTCGACTACGCAACCCACTGGCTCCGGTACAACGACGGGCGTGAACTGATCTACGACGTGCTCGGGGTGAACTGTGATGACCCCGAGAGACACGCGGCGGTTGTCGCGCTGCTGGCCGACGGGGCTGCCCGCGACGTGGAACAACAGCTCGACGGCGCACTCGAGCACGTCACCCACGAACAGCTCGATAACGACGCGCAGTTGTACCGTATCGACGTGGAGAACCACGCGAAACGGTTCACCTACCCCGCGCCCGGCAAGACAACCGGCGCAGTCCACGACCGGAAGGTCGCGGAAACCGGCGACCCTGTTATTACAATCGGCTACGGGCCGGACTTCGCCGTGCTGCGCTCGGACGGTGTCAGGCTCGACATCCCGGAGATGGTCGAGCAGCTACAGGAGGAGTTCCCCGGTGCAGGTGTCAGCGGCGGGGGTCACCTCGTCGTCGGCTCCATCCGGTTTGTTCCCGGACAGCGCGAGGCCGTCGTCGACGCGCTGGTCGAGAAGATGGCCGACGCTGAACTCGACGCGGACCTGGGCAGTGCGGCGGTTGTCCCCGACGACGTCTGATGGAGGTCTGCGTGTTCGGTGCCGGCAGTCTGGGGAGCCTCGTCGGCGGACTGCTCGCCGACGACCACGAGGTGCACCTGGTCGGCCGGGAGCCACACGTAACGGCGGTGCGCGAGGACGGTCTGTGCGTGACCGGCGAGTTCGACCGCACGGTCTACCCGTCGGCGTCGACGACACCGCCGGCAACGTCGGACCTCGCGCTCGTGACTGTCAAGAGCTTCGACACCGCCGCGGCGGCGCGGGCACTCGCCGACCGCTCTGTTGGACCGGTGTTATCTCTGCAAAACGGGATGGGAAACGAGGAACAGCTCGAAACCCACCTATCCGACCCGGTGCTCGCCGGCACCTGCACGTACGGTGCACGACTGGCCGACCCGGGTGTCGTCGAGTGTACCGGCGCCGGCGAGATAACGGTCGGGCCACAGGGCGGCGGGCAGTCGACTGCGGCCGACCGGGTCGGGGAGACACTCTCCTCGGGGCTAGAGACAACCGTCGCCGAGGATATGCCACGACGGCTCTGGGAGAAACTCGCCGTGAACGCGGGCATCAACGCGGTGACGGCGCTGTCACGTGTCCCGAACGGTGCCCTCTTTGACGGTCCGGCGACGGGGGTGGCCAGAGACGCCGCCCGCGAAACCGCGGCGGTGGCCGCCGATGTCGGTGTCGAGATCCCCGACGCGCCGGCACAGACACTCGCCGTCGCGGAGGCGACTGCGCCGAACACCTCCTCGATGCAACAGGACGTGCTGGCGGGCGGTCGCACCGAGATCGACGCTATAAACGGCTACGTGGTCGAACAGGCCACACAACCGGTCCCGGTGAACGCGACGTTGACAGGGCTGGTCCGGGCCTGGGAGCAGGGTCGGGGTCTGCGGTGACAGCGAATCCGGGGTGAGAGCGGTCAGTGACCGACACTCGCCGGCGGAGGGTGGAGCCACCGATAATATAAGTCCCCGTGCCGGACAATGTGGCATGAGCGCAGAGACCGCCATCACGATGGCCTCGATGTCGCGGTACGCCATTCTGGGTTGCGGCAGTGTTGGGCACGCTGTTGCGGAGAAACTGGTCTCGGAGGGAAAGGATGTGTTGATTGTCGACCACGACGAGAGTCGTGTCGACGCGCTGCGCGACCAGGACCTCGACGCGAGAGAGTACGATATCAGGAACAACGATGTCGCAGACGAGGTGTCCAACGTCGATGTCGTGTTGATACTTTCCTCAGATATCGACGCAAACACGACTGCCCTGGAGAAACTCCGCGAGCGCGGGAACGACCAGTTTGTCGTGGCGCGGGCGTCAGACCCCGTTTCCGGTGACCAACTCGCGGAGGCCGGCGCGGACGTGGTAATAAACCCCTCGTCGGTCATCGCGGACTCGGCACTGCGCGCGCTCAAGTCGGGCGAACTCGAGTACCGGGCGCGTCAACTGACAAACGTCATCGAGGGGACCGTCGGACGGATGGCTATCCGCATCCACCGGAGCCCCGACCCGGACTCGGTCGCGAGTGCCGTGGCTCTACAGGCGATCGCTGACTCCCGCGGGGTGGAGGCCGATATCATCTACGGCGGCGAGATCGGTCACAAGGAAAACCGGGCCTTTGTCAACGTGCTCGGGATCAACCTCCTCAACGCCAGAACCGACAAACAACCCGACACCGAGTACGACACCGTCGCGGTGATCGCCCAGAAGCGGGGCGGTGATGTCGAGCACGAGGGGGGCGCCGACATCATAATCGACCACTACGAGCACGAACATCAACACGACGCCGCCTTTGCCGACATCCGACCGAACCTCTCCTCGACGTCGACGATTCTGACGAAGTACATCCAGGAACTGAGTCTGACCCCCGACGAGACGGTGGCGACGGCGCTACTGTACGGCACCCGGGCGGAGACGATGGAGTTCAAGCGCGACACCTCGCCCGCAGACCTGACCGCGGCGTCGTATCTGTACCCCTTTGCCGACCAGGATATGCTCGAACAGGTCGAGTCACCCTCGATGTCCGCGGAGACGCTCGACGTGCTCGCAGAGGCGATCCACAACCGCGAGGTCGGTGGCTCGTATCTGGTTTCGAACGCCGGGTTCGTCCGCGACCACGACGCCCTCTCGCAGGCCGCACAACACCTACTCAACATGGAGGGGGTGACGACGACCGCCGTGTTCGCCATCGCCGACGGGGTCATCCACCTGACCGCCCGCTCGAAGGATATCCGGATGGATATCGGCCGCGTGCTCGAGGACGTGTTCGCCGAGAACGGCGAGGTGGCGGGCCACTCCACCGAGGCCACGGCGGAAG
>KE356579.1:2470221-2480250 GCA_000416085.1 halophilic archaeon J07HX64
AGGGTGGAAACGGGGGTTGAGCGTTACTGCACTCCGAGGCGAGAGCCTCGCCTTCAGCGCGGGAGAGAACTCAAGCGACGGTTTCGCCCTCCTCCTTTCTGTCCTGGATGCGCTCGACAATGTCGCTGACGACGACGATATCACCGACAGACTGCACCCACCGGTAGGGGACGATGACACCCCGGGCGGTGGCGAGTTCGTCGGCGAACAGTTCCCTGTTGAGTTCGTACAGCGCCAGTCCGGTTACCGCCTGACTGTCGAGGTCGAGTTGGAGGTCCTCGACCTCGCCGAGAAACACTCCCGTGTTCGTGTACACCTCGCGACCGACCAGGCTCGTTATCTCCTGTGGCACGACCTTCTGTCCCATACAGGACACTGGCAGGCAACTCGTTTAAACTCTTGTGCTTATCACAACACTCATGCGAAATCGGTCGCACGTACAGGTATGCCATCGACAGTGGTGCATCTCGCGCTCGCAGGGCTGATCGCGGCGGCACTGCTCGGCGACGATTTCGACCGCCGGGCGCTCGCGGTGGTGTTCGTGGTGGTCGCGGTTCCCGATCTCGACTCGTTTCTGATCTCGACCGACGCCGGTCACCGGACAGTGTTGCACAACCTCTGGGTTGCTGTCGTGCCGGCCGCGCTCATGCTGGTCGACCTGCGCGTTCGCGAGGAGTCACTCCTCCGGCGTCGCTGGGGCGCCTGGGGTGTCCGTGTTGCCTGGGTTGCGCTTTTCTGTTATCTGGCCGCTCACCTCGCGCTCGACATCGCCGACGGCTACGTCAACGTTCTGTGGCCGGTGTTCGACCAGTTCTACACGCTCGACGGCAGTATCGAGCTGTCGAGCCAGCGGGGTATCGTCAACACGTTCAGTAACGGAGGAGTCCCGCTGCTGGAGGCCCGTGGCACGAGCTCCGAGACACAGATAACAACCGGTGTCGACCCCGGAGACGGGCAGACAGAGCGACTGTTCCCGGTTGTCCGGGCCGGGTGGCAACTGGTCGTACTGGTCGGGGGCGTCGGGGTCACCGCCCTGCGGCTCTCGCTCGACAGCACCGATTAAAGAATCTCGTCGGCGTCGAGACGCTCGTCGACGACAGTGCCACGGGCGGTCACCTCCTCGCCGAGTCGGAGGGTGGCCTCCGTCTCGACAGGCATCGTCTCCGTGCTGTTGTCCAGCACAACCGGCTCACCAGTCTGGACGACCGTGCCGGTGAACTCGACACGATCACCACCGGTATCAGCCGCGGTTGTTCCTGTCTCGGCCGTCTCCGGGGATGTGCCGTCGGCAAACGCGTCGAGTCCGGTTGCGCCGCCGTCCGAGACTGCGTCCTCACCGGAGTCCCCGACCGCGGTCGACTCGCCGGTGTCTCTCCCCGTGTCAGCCGTGCTGGCCGCCTCCGAGTCGACACTCGCATCCTCCAGCACGGCCAGTGTCGAGCGCCACCCGGCGGAGGCCTCGAGGTCGTCCTGCCAGCCGTCCTGTATCTCGGCGTCTGCGACGAGCAGTTCGTCCCCGGGGGCGATATCACGGTCGGCCTTCTCACCCCACAGCGCCACCCGGATGTCACCCGAGTCGTCCTGTAGGCGGACGTTGCGAACCTGCCCCTCGGAGCCGTCATCGCGTTCGAAGGTCCGCACCGGGTCCGCCGACCTGACGACCCCCGCGATGTCGGCGTTCTCCCCCAGTTCGACCGCTTCGATCGGGGTCGCCTCCGGTTCGTAGGCCACGCTCGCATCCACCTCGTCGACTCGCCCCTGGTCGCCGACGTGCAGCTCGATGTCGCCGTCACGCTCGCGGACGTACCCGTCGACGATCTCGACGGTGGCCCCCGGCGAGAGCTCCTCCGCACGCGGCGCGCGCTCGTCCCAGAGCGTGACCTGGATACGACCGGTTTCATCACCCAGTGTGATGTTTGCCACCCGCCCCTCCGAGCCGTCGTCACGGTCGAACGTCCGCACCGCCCCGGTATCGAGCACCTGCCCGGTGAGGGCAACGTCAGACTGACCCATCCGCAGCGCGTCGACCGTCGACCCCTCTCCGGGCGACACGTCGACCTCGACATCGGCCGGTTCGGCGTCGCTGACGCTCACCTCGACCCCGCTGTACCCGTTACTGGGGCTGCCGCCGACGCGTAACACGTCCCCCTTCTCGAGCTCCTCCGATGCCGCCACCGCCCGGCCGTCCCAGAACGCCAACCGGACGCTCCCGGTTTCGTCTGCCACGTCGACGTTGAGCACCCGCCCCTCAGTATCCTCGCGCTCGAAACTCCGCACCTCACCGACCGACACCACCTTCGCGACGAACTGTACCTCGTCCATTCCTGCCTCGATATCCGCCACCGTCTCGGCCTGACTGTCTGCGAGTTCCTGTGCGACGAGCATCGCCGCCGACCGCTCGTCCATCAACTCGTCCATCTGAGCGAGTTTCTGCTCGACGGCCTCGCGAAACTCCGCCTCGGAGACCTCCGTCTCGATGTCCGCGTATTCGTCTTCTATCGGTCCCATTTCTATCTGAACCGGACGGCTGGTTGCCGCTTAAACGTTACCGTTGGCTGTCTCTCTCTGCTGTCCGTCTGCGTTCTTCCTCGCATTGTCTCTGTCTGGTTCGTCTCAGTATATAAATCTCCCCTCTCCCCGGATCTGCGACCCGTGTTCGGTTCAGTTCCGCTTTCTCCTGTTGCTGGTTACTCCGTCCGTCCAGACAGTCGAACAGAGCACCCCACCCCCGACCAGCGAGGTGACACGCCGGCAAATGCCCGGACGGTGAGCGGAGCGAACACCGGGCTGTTCAGGAGGGCGAGTGAGCCGCTTCGAGGCGGGACGAACCTGACCGTGTGCCGACAGCCGAGCGGTGTCAGAACTCGGAGAGCGAGCGCTGGGCCCCGTCATCGCGCTCGAAATCGGAGAGCGCGGCCTGTCCTCGCTCGGCGAGCACGTCCTGTGAGGTCTGCCACGACGCCCGGGCACAGTCCGGCAGTCGGCCGTGCTCGCCGACGAACCCCCAGAGAAACTCGCGGGTTGTCGGGTCGCCCGGGTAGCCGCTGCCAACGTCGCCGTACTCCGCGGCGAGATCCGCGACGTGTGCGTCGCGGCTGACCTTCGCCAGGATGCTCGCGGCACTCGCGACGGCGTAGCTCTCGTCTGCCCGGTGTTCGGCCTGTAACTCCGGTGGACTGTCGAGTTTGTTCTCCACCCGCTGCTCGAACCTGACCGCGTTCGTGTCGGCCGCGTCGAGGTAGACCGTCACACCGTTGTTGCTCCGGTGGTCACCCTCGCCGTCCTCGGACCCCTCGACGGCCGGACTGCCGGTGACATCGGCGAGTGCGTCGGCGTGGGCGGTGACGGTCAGCCCGTTCATATCGTGTCCGGTCGTCGATACGCGCAACGGCACCTCGACGACAGCAGTGCCACAGCCCTCTCGCGTATCGCGACCGCGAGCCCCTCCCGGCGCGGGGCGTCAACGTCTTGGAGTCTGCCACGTCCACAGGGAGTTGCTCGGGGTCTGCCACGACTGCGGCGGCGAACATCGAACCGAGTACCGGCCCTTTTCCGGCCTCGTCTGTCCCTATCTGCACAGTTTCTCTCCCGTGGAGTCGATAATAAACGTGTCGCACGTGACCCGGACAGACACCGTCCGGAGTGGGTGAGCTATCAGCCGTCCGGTCGGACGGTGCCAGCGGCGCGCGCCCGCTCCAGGATAGTCTCTGCCTGTGTGACGAGCGGAGCATCGATCATCTCCCCGTCGACAGTGAACACGCCACGACCCTCGGCCTGTGCCTCGTCGCGGGCGGCCAGCACGCGCTCGGCCCAGTCGACCTGGTCGCTGTCCGGCGTGAACGCGCTGTTGACGACCGGTACCTGTGCGGGGTGGATCGTCATCTTACCGGCAAAGCCCAGTTGCCGCGCGAGGCGGGCGTCCTCGGCGAGCCCCTCTGTGTCCTCGAAATCGGTACACAGCGTGTCGATAGCGTCGATACCAGCACGGGCGGCGGCCAGGACGACACGCTCGCGGGCGTACAGAATCTCGGTCCCCTCGGTGCTCCGGGAGATCCCCGCGGCGGCCGAGAGGTCCTCCGCGCCGAGCAGCACGGCGTCTGTTGCGTCGACAGCCGCGACAGCGGGTGCGTCGAGCACGCCGCCGGGTGTCTCCAGGAGCGCAAACACCGGCAGGTCGAGTCCGTGCTCCGCGAGCGCGTCATCGAGCGCCCGAACATCCCCGGGCCCGTCCACCTTCGGTAGCATGACGCTGTCGGGAGGCTGTTCGAGCGCCTCAAGATCTGCCCGTCCGCCGGCACCCAGCGGGTTGACGCGCACACACAACTCGTCGGTCTCCGTGTCGGTGACCGCGTCGGCTACGGTTTCACGCGCCTGGTCTTTACGATCGGGGGCAACCCCGTCCTCGAGATCGAAGACGACGACATCAGCGCCCGTTTCGGGGGCCTTCTCCAGCAGGTCTGGCCGGTCACCCGGCGAGAATAGCACGCTTCTACGAACCATACCGACCGATTCGACTGCCGGGGTGATAGTCGTGGCGGGGTCTCCACGCTCGAGAGCCGCTGTGTCAGGGTATCAGTACACCCTCTTCGGGTTTGCGTGCGCTCGGCGGAGCTTAGACCGCTCAGAGTCCGCCCGACGAGGTGGTCTGTCGCCGTTTTACCCAACTCCGACACCCAGGGTCCGGTGAGCGGTGGTGTGGGTCACGACCGAGCGGGGATCACCGGTGTCCGCTCTTCGAGTTGGGTGTCACCGGCGGTGGTCCCGACCAAGGAACACACACAGGACGGTCACGATACAGAGACCGGTGAACTCCGCGGGAGAGTTTGTGACGTACCCGCTGAGAGTGCCAACAAGCACCAGCCACGGCAAGCCGATTGCGAACCAGAAACTGACTGCACGGACGCGAGCGGCGACACGGTGACGCGCCCGGACGAGAGCGCCCCTCTAGGGGGCGGTTGTAGACTCGTCGTGACTCATACACCCCTGTTACACCGGGGTACAAAAACCTCTGTTCGAGAGTCAAACGGTGGTTTGAGTCAGCCAAGTGTGAGCAACGGCAGAGCGGTTTCCACTCTAACCGCCCTCCGGCTGGTCTCGGAGTCTCTGCTACGATACTGGTTGTCACAGTCTCTGGACAATTGTATATAACAGACCTCACCACTGATTCCCGTTGTTACGGTCTCTTTGTTCGGTTTAGCGTGTCGTGTGGTATCTATTCTCGTCCTACTACCACCTCCGCCACACTTTGTCGAACACACAAAGTACTTAACGTACGTGGGTAAACAGAGATGTGACGGGGGATGGTATCCCTATCCCCCCGGACGCAACCCGGAAACCCAAAACCATGAATAATCGCAAACTGCTATCGGTATCCCTTACCATCCTGCTGGCAGTCGCGCTGCTTGCGCTCGTTGCGCCGGCGGTATCTGCACAGGACCAGGGAGACGGCAACGCTCTTGCCTCTCTCGGACTGGCGGATGGTGAGGCACTGTCACAGGACGTACAGACATATAACAGTATACTAGAGAACTCCGACGACGAGATCAGCACTGATCAGACTCTCGGCGAGATCAACATCAGTCTCGAACCGGCGGGCGGTGTCGTGTCAGGGCCTGGTGAGACACTCACCGGGGCGTACGATATCGTCGTCTCTGGTGACCTCAGTAACGGCATCGGGTCGTACGATAACATTCAGATCGATATCACAGACCCCGAAGTCGCGGAGTTCACCGGTTTCACAGAGCCCGCAGCACAAGGGGATCCTCAGGGCTTCCTTAGCCTCACTGAGATCCGCAACGCGAACGGCGGCGCTTCTCAGGACGGTACAGGTCCGACCCTCTTTCTTGAGGCAGGGCTCGGTAATGGGGCCTTCGACGCTCCAGACGATGGGCAGATAACAATCGCCACCGCCGAGGTGACGGCAATTGGTTCTGTCGGCGATGAGACCTCCGTCGATATTCGTAATCCCGACGACGATGGCGACACGCCGGCAGTGCAGGATAACACAGATGCGGGGAACGAGTACACGACCAACGCCGTAACTGGTTCGAACTTCGAGATCAGCTTCGACATGAGCCTGGACTTCAACGACCAGGAGGTCGCGCCTGACGGCACTGTCGAGGTCGAGAACGTCGAATCCGACGACCAACCGGCAGCAGTCATCGTGACCTATGAAAACGATGCAGGCGATCTGGTCATTGCCGGTCTCTCGACTGGCACGTTCTCGGATCAGAGTGTGAACGTCGAGATAGAGGATACCGGCGGACTCAGTTCCACAGGTGACGAGGACCCCAGCGGCACCCACACCGCCCACATCGTCCCGGTGGCTAGTCTCAGCCAAGATTACGAGGCCGGTGACATCGTCTCGGACGAGACTGCGGGCGCTATCATCGACAACGAGGCCGCAACCGTAACCAACCCTCAGATCCTGCCGATCGACGGGGCTGACGGGTTCGGCGTCAACGTCGGTGGCGACCTCAGTATCGCCGACGACTACCCGCGAAATCAGCGTGACGCGTTCCTGGGCGCGAGCAGCCTCTACGGGCCGTCGATATTCGACCTGCCTGATGACGCTGCGATACCGGAGGACGAGCGCTTCCTGCCGATCGCGACAGGTAGCCACGTCGGTCCAACCGGTCTCCCGATTCAGGACGAGATCTACCAGTGGTTTGATGTCGACAGCGACTACGTGAACAACAACGGCGCTGTTCGTGACGGGACGCTGCTGAACTTCCAGAACAGCACGCTGTACGACGCGCCAACCCAACTGGTTTCGCTCGGCTTCTACACCCAGAATGAGTTCGCCGAGGTCAGCAATCAGTTCTCACTGAACTACAGCGAGGCGGCGAGCCACGGGCTGGAGATCGACCCATCGCTCTCCGGTAGCGATCTTCTGGACAGCACTGAAGGGTTCGACGCCACTGGCAACCTGGATATAGACATCGATCGAGGCAACAACAGTGTCGACTTCAGCTACGACGACAGCGGCGTCCTCTCGGATGACCCGATCGTCCAGGTTGAGTTGACATTTGTTGCGGCAGACCCGGTCGAGGGGCTGGATGTGCCGGGCACGATCGACTACGAGACCGACCACAAGATAGAGCAGAACGTGCGCCAGGCCGGTGACAACGACTTTGTCACCGACAGCGCACAGGAGAACTTCGTCACGTTCGAGGCAGGCGCGACTGCTCTCTCTGCCGACGCTGTCGATGCAGGTAATTTCCTCGGCCAGACGGTTTCGGGGACAGACCTGCTCTCCGACATCGACTCCGATGCGGCTGTTAACGGTGAGGCGAACCCCGGTTCGTTCCTCGTTCGACAGGGTCAGATTGTGACCCTGGAGGCAGCCACGCCGGGTGACACTATCAACGTCTTTGAGGTTGGCACCACGACCAACGCGGAGGGCGAAGAGGTGTACACTCTGGGCAACAATGTCGTCGGCTTCGACGACACCGCGCCCGGTCGGGTTGCGAACCTAAACACTGGCCAGCTCAACGCAGACGAGCGGTACTTTGTCACCTTCGGTGACGAGACCGACAACGCGGCTGTGCTGGACGTTCGTCCGCTGAATCTCGAGGCATCGCCCGAGACCGACGTTATCGGGTTCAACAACCAAGACCAGCAGTTCGAGGTGAGCGTCACCTCCGACGACTCGACGGACAACGCATTCATCGAGACCTGGTTCCACTTCAACGGAACTCAGATAAAGGATGTCGTGCACGTCGAGCGCGAAACCCTGACCGGTACCGGTGACCGTGTTGTGGAGATCAACCCGGCACTAGACCTGGTCGGTCCGGGTAACTACACAACGACAGTACTGCACAGCGAGTCCGGCGTTATCGAGCAGTTCGAGTTCGAGATCGCCGACCAGCCGGTCGCAACGATAGAGGAGGCCGACGACGTGAACATCCTGTCGCCGGACCTGTTCGATGTCGGCACACCGAGCCTGTTCGACCGTGGTGACATTGTTCCGATCGAACTCGAACTCATCGGCGGTAACGCCGCGACGGTGACCTTCGGTGACCTCGAAGATCAGAACGTTGAGGTCCACGCAACGGTCTTCGACCCGACATACGACACTGCGGATGTCGCAAACAATGCCAACACGGAGGTGACGGTGTACCTCAGCACATACCACATCGGGCAGGGCTTCGTCGAGAACGCGAGCGCGGACGATCTCGACCTCCAGCCCAACCGACCTAGCTGGATCGCACCAGGTAACTTCGTGAACCGGAACCACGGGTTCTTCACCAACCCCGCAGACGCCAGTTCCGGACTGGTGCCCGCATCCGACCTGCCACGTAGCCAGAACGTCTATGCCACGAACACGACGAGTGGAGGCATCGACATCTACGGTGGCCCACAGGGCGGCGCAGTCCTCTCGGCCGGTGAGGAGGGACCGAATGGCGAGTTCCCTGGCCTGCGATACGACCTGCACGCGACTGGCAACTTCTCGCCGTACACGGTCCTCGGTGAGAACCGAGAGGACGAGCGTGACGACGTGAACGCGCTGGACATCGAGCAGCGCTCGACCGACGACTTCAGATTCTGGACCGCACCCGGTGACGGTTCGAACGAACTCGCAGTCGGCGATGTGCTCGACACGAAGGTCGGTGACATCCAGAGTCTCATCGACGCTGGTGTTCTGACCGAACTCGACGCGAACGTAAACGAGAACGGCAACGTCACCTTCACGGACTCGATTGCCGAGGACGACTTCGTTGTCGTCCAGGCACAGTCGACGGGTCTCGAGGGTGTCCTACTCGAGGGCGTCTTGCGTAACGGTCTCTCAGTGGACGAGTTCCTCGACCGCGACGAGGACCACGTCTACACGGACTCGTTCACCAACACGACCAACGAGGACCTCCCGCGAGCCATCCCGGGGCAGCCGAACAACGATCTGATCGACTTCGAGTTCGACGTCATCGAGAACTTCTCGTCCTATCAGGACCGTCTCGCTGACGCGGATCCGAACGAGGAGCTCGTCACGCCCGACCGGATCGATCCGGACCTCGATCTTGAGTCGGTGATCGCTGGCGTGAACAGCGACGGGAACCTCGCAGAGTACTTCTTCCCGTTCCGCGTCGATCAGGACCTTCCGGTCCAGACTGGCGTGGACACGGTGACCCCGAGCCTGACGTTCGACACCAACACGACTCTCGAGCCGCGCGGTGGCGAACAACAGGTCGAGAACACCATCTACAGCAACAGGACTGACCGCAACGTCCCACGGGACGTGAATCCGTTCCTGGAGCACCAACAGTCTCGGTCTGAATCAGAGTAACGAGCTGGATTACGTCCAGCGCTCGGTCTCGATCGACTCGGTCCACGTCGGTGCGAACGGCGACCTGCAGGTGCCCGGCGACGAGAGCTACACCATCACCGGCACGAGCACGATGGCACCCGGTACCGAACTGGATGTCTCACTGCTCAGCCGAACCGGTGAGGGTACTCCGTTCGCAAAGGAACAGCTGGATATCGAGACGGTCGAAGGTGAGGGCGCCGCACCGGCGACCTTCGAGTTCACCATCGACTTCGCGGAGACCCGCGACGGTGTCGCCATCCAGCCAGGAACCACCTTCACCACGGATATCACCGTCACAGGCGGTGACCGACCGCTCGGTGGCGCGGACCCGACAACCGGGTTCTTCACCGACGGTGTGGTGCTTGATGACCCGGTAGTCAACGAGTTCGTCTTCGACGATCAGCAACGCAGTAACGGTGAAGTGGTCACCGTCAACGCGTTCGATGCCAACCGGGCTTCACAGATCACGCTGACCGACGAGGACGGCAACGAAATCGGCACGAGTCCGGTGCTGGACCCAGGTCCGCAGGAGCAGTTCAACATCGTGCTCGACGAACCGCTCACGGAGAACACCGAGGTGACAGCGACCGCAACCATCGTCAGGCCGGAAGCCGGCGAGAGCTTCACCGACGGTGAGAGGAGCGCGGACGTGCTCATCGAGGACAACCAGGAAGCGTTCTTCGGTGTGAGCGACCTGTCACCGACAAACGGTGTCGTTGAGCAGG
>KE356579.1:2480300-2481369 GCA_000416085.1 halophilic archaeon J07HX64
ACCGGTCTCCCGATTCAGGACGAGATCTACCAGTGGTTCGATGTCGGCAGTGACTACGTGAACGACACCGGTCCTGTTCGTGACGGGACGCTGCTGAACTTCCAGAACAGCACGCTGTACGACCCGCCGACCCAGCTGGTTTCGCTCGGCTTCTACACCGAGAGTGACTTCGCCGAGGTCAGCAACACGGTGACACTGGACTACGGCGAGGCGGCGAGCCACGGTCTGGAGATTGACCCGTCACTTACCGGTCCCGGTATCATCGACAGCACCGAGAACTTCAACATCAACTCGAGCAACGTGACCATCGACCGCGTCAGCGACGAGGTCAGGTTCACCTACGGTGATGGCGAGGTTCTCGCTGACGACCCGATCGTCCAGTTCGCTCTGACCTTTGTTGCGGCAGACCCCGTCGAGGGGCTGGACGTGCCGGGCACGATTGACTACGAGACCGACCACAAAATACAGCAAGAGGTGCGCCAGACCAGTGACACCGAGTTCGTCACCGCGAGCCAGCAGGAGAACTTCGTTACGTTCGAAGCAGGCGCGACTGCTCTCTCCGCCGACGCTGTCACGGCAGGTAACTTCCTCAACCAGACGGTTTCGGGGACGGACCTGCTCTCCGACATCGACTCCGAGCCAGCCATCGACGGCGAGGCGAACGACGGTTCGTTCCTCGTCTGGCAGGACCAGATCGTGACCCTGGAGGCGGACACGCCGGGTGACACCATCAACGTCTTCGAGGTTGGCACCACGACCAACGCGGAGGGCGAGGAGGTCTACACCCTGGGCGAGAACGTCGTCGGCTTCGACGACACCGCGCCCGGCCGAGTCGCGAACCTGGACACCAGCCAGCTCGACGCGGACACGCGGTACTTCGTCACCTTCGGTGACAATACCGATGACGCGGCTGTGCTGGACGTGCGTGCACTGAACCTCGGCGCGTCGCCCGAGAGCGACACCATCGGGTTCAATAACCAGGACCAGCAGTTCGAGATCGACGTCACCTCCGACGACTCGACGGACAACGCGTTCATCGAGACCTGGTTCCACTTCAACGGGACCGATA
>KE356579.1:2481419-2483889 GCA_000416085.1 halophilic archaeon J07HX64
GCCCTGCTGACGCGACTGTCACACAGGGTAACGAGCTCGTTGTGGACGTCTCGGTCCAGAACGTCGGCGAGCAGGAGACCACCCAAGACGTGGCGCTTTCGGTCTCCGGGCTCGGCGAGCTCGGCACTCAGTCGCTGACGCTTGCCGGTGGTGACGCTGGGTCGGTCAGCTTCACCGTCGACACGACAGAGGTCGATGCAGGTGACTACACGCACAGTGTCTCGGCCGGCGACGCGTCCGCCGAGGGCTCCCTGACGATCATGGAGCCGGCATCGCCTGACGACAACAACGACACGGGCAACGATAGCAGCGACGAGGGAGCGGACCCGGATTCGGCATCGTGGTCGCCGCGCTCGCACTGCTCGGTGCTGCGCTACTCGCAATGCGCCGACAGACTGAGTAAGGCCGACCGCCGCTGCACCGCTGACTGACGCTTTTCTTTTTTTCACGCCGCCGAGTGGCAACACCACGCTCCGTGAATAGACAAAACACTGAGCGCACCCCTGTGAACCGGGAGCCACGGGGACTGTGAGGCTCTTGTCCGCCTGCGAGATCGTACACGCATCCCGTACCTCAACGCTTATCGCCGGGCCACCGCTACTGCCGGTGATGAGGGACCTCGACCCCGACGAGGTGAGTGCGATCTACGAGGATCTCGAGATGACCTACCAGATCGAGTGGCGGCGCCGGGGACACCGGAGTATGCATCTGGGGTACTACGACGACGAGGACCAGGACCCGGGTGAGGCGGCGAAGAACACAGTGCGTCTGCTCTCGGAGGCGGTGGGGATCGACAGCGGGGACCGGGTGCTCGATGTCGGCTGTGGGGCCGGAGAGGGGGCGGTCTGGAACGCTCAGGTAAACGGTGCGACGGTTTTGGGGGTCGACATCGGAGGGCGACAGCTCGAACTCGCTCGGGAGAACGCCCGCGAGCACGATGTCGAGGAGCGTGTGTCCTTTGCGCTCGATAACTTCCACGAGCTCACGAGCGTTCCGGACGGCTCGATGGACGTAGTCTGGGGGCTGGAGGCGCTGTCGCACTCGCCGGACCGTGTGGGTGCACTCGAGCAGTTCCGGCGCGTGCTCGCGGCGGACGGGCGGGTTGCGTTCACCGATATCTTCCTGCGCTCACCAACGGACGACGACCGTGTGCGCGAGGTAGAGGACGCGCTCGGGCTCCGGCTCGGCACCATCGACGCGTTCGAGCGAGCACTCGAGGAGACAGGGTTCGAGAACGCAAGCGTGCGCGACGAAACAGACGGGGTGCGCCCCTCGACGGAGAGCCGCAGGCAGTTCGCCCGGGTCGCACACCCGGTCGGCCGAGTACTCGGACTCGTTGGACTCATTACCGAGCGCCAACTCGACGCGTTCCGGGCCTCCTCACTCGTCCACGAACTCGTCGAGGAGTCACTGCTTGGCTACTACCTCGTCACGGCGGACCGCGGCGAGACTGGGACCAACACCAACTGAGGATATCGGTCTCGGGGTCTCCGGCGAGACCGATCGCCGCTCATCGATCGGACACACCCGAGTGTCTGTCTCGATGTTGTTCGGTCCGAGTGCCGTGCCGACTACCCGGTATCTGCTCGCCTGTGGACAGGCGACGAGACCCCCACATATCCTGCCGTTCCGTTTTCACTCGTGGACAGCGTCCCACTCCTCTGCTTTTGTTCGGTTGCTGCACTCGTTGCAGTGGATCCGGCCCATCGCGTCGACAGCGTTGTCGGTGGTGTCACAGTGGCCACAACAAAAGCCCCAGCGGTCGTCGCCGTCGACATCGGTGTAGACGGCGTAGAACGGTGCTTTGGAGCCGCGCTGTCTATCGGTGCGGTCAACGTAGAGCGTGCGGTCGTCCGGTGCGCTAAACGCATCCATACTGAACCTGGTGGCCGGAGTGACAAACCGCTGTTGCCCGCGACCGACAGTCTCAGGTATACCCCAGTGTAACAGTCGTCAATGACGCTCGTCGTGGCTCCGGTCAGATACCCGTTGACGAAACACTCGCGGGCGACGCTGGCCGAGGCAATCCGTATCGCCGATAGAGATACTTCCGACCTCATCGTGTTGCATATCGACCTGTATCACAGCAGCGGACAGGTCACCCGGAGTATGCTGAAAGACGAGGTCAAATCCGAGTTCGGTGTGGTGTCGAACGCCCGGTACACGGTCCGGCGCGGTCTGCTCGTCGAGGAGTCGATCCTGGAGGAGATTGCCGCCGAGAACGCCGATATTGTCGTCGTCGGAAAGAAACAGGTCAGCAGGTGGCGCGCGATGGTAAAGCGACTCGTCGATAACCCGGATATCGAGCAGTTCCTCCGTGACGAACTCGACTGTCAGGTCGTCACCGCCGCCACAGACGGCGGCTGAGCCGTTACTCCTCGCCGACGATACCCGGTTCGACGCGCTTTTTACTCACTTCGGTGGCGAGACGCTCCTGGAACTCCTCGATATCGAGCCCTGAGAGCTGGCT
>KE356579.1:2483909-2486518 GCA_000416085.1 halophilic archaeon J07HX64
CCGAGACGGTGCCGTTCTCGGCCTCGTCGTCCCCGACGATGAGCATGTAGGGCACGCGGTCGTCGTGGGACCCCTGTATCTTTTTTCCGACCGTCCAGGAGCGGTCCTCGATGGTGACACGAAAGTCCGCGAGTTCGCGGTTTTTTAGCCGTTTCGCGTAGCCTATATTATCGTCGGAGACCGGCAGGATGCGCACCTGCTCGGGGGCGAGCCACGTCGGAAAGTTCCCGTCGAAGTGCTCGATGATGACGCCCATAAACCGCTCGAACGTACCGAGCAGGGCGCGGTGGATCATCACCGGACGGTGGTCCTCGTTGTCCTCGCCGACGTAGCTCAGGTCGAGTCGCCGCGGGATGTTGAAATCCACCTGGACGGTCCCGATTGTCCACTCCCGGCCCAGCGCGTCCCGGGCGTCGAGACCGATCTTGGGGCCGTAGAACGCCGCCTCACCGGCCTCAACCTCGTACTCCAGACCGAGTGTCTCGAGTGAGTCACGCAACCCCTGTGTGGCCTCCCGCCAGATGTCGTCACTCCCGACCGCGTTGTCGCCTTTTGTCTCGAGTTTGTACAACACCTCCAGGTCGAACAGGTTGTAGATCTCCTCGATCACCTTGAGGGTCTCTGTGATCTCTGTCTCGATCTGGTCGCGTCGGATGAACGCGTGACCGTCGTCCTGTGTGAGTCCCCGCACCCGGAGCAGCCCCGAGAGTTCGCCCGACTGCTCGTTCCGGTACACTGTGCCGAACTCCGAGAACCGCACCGGCAGGTCGCGGTATGAGTATTGCCCCTCCTCGTAGATGTGGGCGTGATTTGCGCAGTTCATCGGTTTCAGGCCGTACTCGGTGTCGTCCTGCTCCCAGGCGAACATCTGACCCTCCTCCTTGAACGCCTCGTAGTGCCCTGTTGGCTTCCAGAGTTCGGCCTTGTTCAGTTCGGGCGTCAAGACCTCCTCGTAGCCGAGGTCGCTGTTTTTCTCGCGGATGTACTCCTCGAGCTCCCGGCGAATCCGCATCCCGTTCGGGTGGTAGTGTGCACAGCCCGGCGAGTGAGCGGGCACCGAAAACAGGTCCATCTCCTGACCGATCTTGCGGTGGTCGCGCTCCGCTGCCTTCCGGCGGCGCTCCAGAAACGCCTCGAGCTCGGCCTCGGACTCGAACGCTGTCCCGTAGACCCGGGTGAGCTGGTCGTTGCGTTCGTCACCACGCCAGTAGGCCGCCGACTGCTCTAACAGTGTGACCGCGCCTATCTCACCGGTCGAGTCGACGTGTGGTCCCTCACAGAGGTCCTGCCAGCCGTCCTGTACGTAGAAGGACACTGGGTTCTCCCCGGCGGCCTCCGTGTCGAGGATATCCTGTTTGTACGGGTTGTCCTCGTATATCTCGAACGCCACCTCGCGGGAGCGCTCCACGCGGTCGAGTTCGTAGTCGGATGCCACAATCGACTCCATCTCCGACTCGACCGCCGCGAGCGCCTCCTCGTCGAGGTCGACCCCGGACACGTCGTAGTAGAACCCGTTGTCTGTCGACGGACCGATCGCGAGTTTCGCCTCCGGATACTGGCGCTGGAGCGCCTGTGCGAACACGTGTGCAGCGGTGTGGCGCAACACCTGGCGATAGTTGTCGCTGTCCGCTGTGACGATCTCTATCTCGCAGTCCTCGGTCAGCGGTGTGACCTTGTCGACCAAGTCGCCGTCGACGAGACCTGCGACCGTGTCCCGCCCGAGACCCGGTCCGATCCCGTAGGCGACATCCTCGACAGTCGCACCGCGCTCTACCTCCATCGTCGAGCCGTCCGGCAGGACGACAGTTACTTTCTCTGACATGGGACACCTCCCGCGGGGACGTGTGGCTGGTCGGGTCCAGTCAACACGAGAACTAACAGGTCGATTTCAGCGGCCCGATGTAAAACGGACACCTGCCATTGTACTCATAGATACTGCACTGGATGTAAAAAGGATTGCGCTACTTCTCCGAGAACTCCCGGAACAGGAACTCGTCCTCGGCGTTCGACCGCGAGATGTCGGCCTCGTCTGCCAGTTTCTCGATTCGCTCGACGAGACGCTGGTACCGCTCGCTGTGTCGCAGTTCGGAGTGGGTCTTTTCGGTTTCGAGTGTCGCCTTCTTCGAAACCAGTGCGTGGTACTCCCGGACTGTCTCGTCCCCGGTTGGCCGGTCGCGCAGCGTCTCTATTGTCCCTGTTATGTCGTCGTGCATCACCGGCTTCGTCAGGTACTCGTCGAAGTCGATGTCGATTATGTCGAAGTCCGGGTCGACTGCGGTCATCAGGACGACCCGACACCGCAACCCCCGACTCCGCATCTTCGACAGCACCTCGTCGCCGGTCATCCGTGGCATCCGCCGGTCCAGAAATACGATGTCCACCGACTCGTCGACCCTCTCCAGGGCCTCCGGTCCACTGTACGCTGTCTGGACCTCGTGGTTGCGCTGTAACCACGTCGCGTACAGGTCCGCTATCTCCGGCTCGTCGTCGATGACGAGGATCTGTTGCTGCTCTTGTTCTGTTTTCATGTGTTTACTGGCCCGCTTGAGCGCACAGTATGCGGGGACATCTGTATACAAAAGTCAAGCACGACCACAGATAAAATACTA
>KE356579.1:2486538-2490995 GCA_000416085.1 halophilic archaeon J07HX64
CTCTTTTTAGCCCTGAGTACCGGTTAAAAGTTGTGTTTCCGCGGTCTGTCGGTCTCGGGTCTGTGGATTCGACGCTCGGCGTGTGGTGTGCGAGACTCGGCGAGTTCGACCCCGAGTTCCGTTGGTGCGCCGTCGGGCCGGCACCCGCGTGGCGCTGGCCGCCTGGACCTGCTCGGTCAGATTGTGGCCCAACTATGAGTCGTACCCGACCGAAATTCAGCAACCGGTCCCCGTCGGCGTCGATCACGCATCCGGTGTCACCCCGCTCGAACAAGAACCGGGACAGGCGGGTCGCCGTCCGTGCCGACAGGTTGACTCTGCCGGGCATCACCGACAGCGCCCTATCGCACAGTGTAGTAACTCCTCGCTCGGACAGGGTCACGCAGATGTCCCCTGTGAAGCCAACGCCTCGACTGTCCGGCACGGACGGTCACACCCTCCGCGTTCGGTGGTGGATACAAAGGTTCCTTACCGCGGCAGTCGAATCTGTGAGTATGCCAGACCGACGCACTCCACCGCCGGCAGAGGACGGCTGGTACACCCTGCACGATTTCCGGACGATAGACTGGGACGCCTGGCGGGACGCACCCGAGCGGACGCGCGAGGACGCCCTCTCGGAGGCGATTACGTATCTCGAGGGCTGCCTGGCGGTCGCCGATGCGGACAAAGGGGAGTCTGCGCTGTACTCGGTGCTGGGTCACGACGCGGACCTGCTCGTTCTCCATCTGCGACCGACAACGGCGGGGATCGACGCGCTCCAGCGGCAGTTCGAGCGCACGGCCTTTGCCGAGTTCACCGACCGCGCCAGCTCCTTTTTCTCGGTCACCGAGGGGTTGGGCTACTCGGAGCGTGCCCGTGAGTACTTCGAGGGTGAGACCGACGAGGACCCCAGCCTCGGGGCGCACAGTCAGGACCGACTCGAACCCTCCATCCCCGACGCCACCCACATCAGTTTCTACCCGATGGACAGGCGTCGCGACCCCGGGCAGAACTGGTACGACCTCCCATTCGGGGAGCGCGCAGAGCACGTCGACGCCCACGATGACATCGGCCAGGAGTACGAGGGCCAGGTCGTCCAGATGACAACCGGCGCAATCGCGCTCGACGACTGGGAGCGGGGCGTCACTCTCTGGGGTGACGACCTCACCGGTATGAGAGACCTGCTCCGTGAGATGCGGTTCGATCCGTCGACCTCGAAGTACGCCGAGTTCGGGTCCGTCCAGGTTGGCCGCCGAGTCCCACCCGCCGACCTGCCGGCACTGCTCGCCGGCGACCCGGTCCCGACCGACGGTGCCGTAATGAGTGACCCCGAACAGACGACCCTCCCCGCAGACGCGCCACCGGCGGACACCGGGGACACGGGCAGAACCGGAGCCGACGGGGCCGGCACACAGGCAAGCGACACAGACGAGACTCCGCCGGTGGCAGACGTAGACAGTGGCGTCGAGACAGTCGAGGACGACGAGATGTCGGGTCGGGTGGCGACGCTCGGCTTCCGCGAGAACGAGGATTACGAACCCGGGTCGACCGGACTCGTGGTCTACTCGACGGCAGACGCACAGCAACTGGCCGGAGAGGTCGACAGCCTGCGCGGGAACTTCGAGCACTACGACACACACATCCTGACCTCGGTGCGTGCCTCACAGGGCCGCTCGGCGGTGGTCAGTCTCTGGGAGACAGAGCGTGCGGCCGGTATCGCCGAAGGGTTCCTGACCGACCTCTCCGGGGTTTCCCGGAGCGTCTCCGGACCGCTCGGTGAGACACCGGAGAGTGAACCGGAGGAGACAGGCACGACAGACAGCAGTCACGCGGCCGGTGGTTCGTCGGACATCCGGGCGGAGCTCGCGGATCTGGATATCTACGCCGGTCAGCCCCACGGCGAGGACGTGTTCGCGCTGGTGGTGTACTCGACGACCGACACCGACCAACTCCAGGATGCGGTCACAGAGCTGGCCGGCGGGTTCGACCGGCACGACAGCCACGAGGGAACGGTCGTCTACGAGGACGGTGATAGCAACCGGGCAGCGGTGGTCAGCCTCTGGGCCACCGAGGACGCGGCGAGCACCGCGAGCACCCACCTCACGGACCTGCCGGGTGTCGTCGGGTGGGCCGACGAAACAAGCGGGTTCAGTACAATGGGTATGTTCTACACGGTGAAACCGGGGCACCGCCAGGAGTTCGTCGAGGCGTTCGCGGAGGCCGGCGAGACGCTCGACGGCATGGACGGCCACCGCGAAACCACACTGCTCGTGAACACCGACGACGAAAACGACATGTTCATTGCCAGCAACTGGGACCACAAGGAGGACGCAATGGAGTTTTTCGGCTCCGACGCGTTTGCCGAGGTTGTCGACCGGGGGCGGGATGTGCTCGCCGACCGACCGCGTCACGTCTTTTTCGCCTGACCGACAGTCGTTTGCCGGTCCTGAGAGGTGGTTCAGACCGTTTTCGGCACGTACACCATCGGGTTGTATCGCCAGGCCTCGTACCGCTCGTCCTCGCCGGCGACCGACCAGATACTCTGTGGCCACGTTCCGAGTATCTCGTGGATGCGCTCGTGGGAAAGCAGGTTCTCCCCCTCGATGAGCAGTTCGAACCGGTCCTCGAAGTTGTTCGGGTCCCACGGCGATTCCGGGCCCAGGTGCTCGTGTGGGTCCTCTGCCATTGTCCGGAAGTGCCGGTGTGCGTACCGGTTGTGGTACGTGACGACGAGATGACCACCCGGCGCAACGGCGTCGTAAAGCGCCGCGAGCGCCGCCTCGATCTCCTCGACGTACATCAGTGTGTAGAAGCAGGTAACGAGGTCGAACGAGCGGTCGGGGTCGAAGGAGGGGAGCACCGTCTGCTCGAAGGCCAGATTCGCGTGCCCCTCGCGTTCGGCCCGGTCACGGTTCTCCGCCAACACCGGTTCGGCGGCGTCGTAGCCGACCACAGTCGCCGCCGGGAACTGCTCTGCCATCACAAACGGCACTGTTCCCGGTCCACAGCCCACGTCGGCAACTGAACCCGGAGCCCCTTTTGTCTCCACAAACGACCGTAGCGGGTCGAGTGTGAACTGTGCCGCCGGCGCCGTCTTCGTCCGCCGGTCCTCGTTTGCATCCTCCCAGAAGTCGGTCCAGTCTATCGTGGTTTCGAACTGTCTCTGTGTCATCGTATAGGTCGGGTTCGACGGCAGACGCCGCCGCTTGACCGGCCAATACGTGAAACTGTCTGATAGCTCTTGTGGCTCAGGCTAACTGTCTCGTTTGCCGGCGTGACGTGCTGAGGAGTAACGGTTGCTCCGCTTCCGGGAGCCGGCGACACGGATCAGCTCCGGACGCCCATTTCTGTCGGCGGCTACACGCTCTGGGCCAGGAGGCCAATCCAGAGAAAGACCGGGAGCAATCCGATGACGACAAACGCCCCACCCAGGATATTTCTCGACTCTTTCTGGTACAGTTGGTAGCCGGCATACGCCGCGACGAAGCCGAAAAGCGGGATCACAAACCAGGCCACGACCCCGGTTATCACCCCGATGAGGGTGTACACCGCGGCGTCCGACACCGAGAGACCGTCCTCCGGGGTCGTCTCCTCCGAGTCGTCTGGTTCGTCCTCGACCGGAGACATCTCACCCGAGACTGTTTCGTCCGGGTCGTCTGGTTCACTCTCCGCCGGGATCACCTCGTCTGAATCGTCTGTGCTCACTCTGTGGAAACTCCGTACTAATTGGGTACGCGGCTGCCAGCAAAACCGCTTGTGTTCGGCACCGAGACCCGGATCGGGTTGCTCATGTTCAGGTCGCGGTGCTGACGATCTTGACGACATCGCCCTCTGAGAGCTCGTGGTCGTCACTGATACGTCGTCCCGCGCGGGCGTCGACGGCGTGGAGATAGCCGTCACCGATGTCGGAGTGAACGGCGTATGCGAGGTCTTCCGGTGTGGCACCGCGCGCGAGCAGATGTGCGTCCGGGAGGGTCCGGCCCTGCCCGTCGGTCCAGCGGGTTTCGTTCTCGACGGGGTAGACGGTGACCTGGTCGAGCAGGTCGTAAACAACGGTGTCGATCGCCTGCTGAACACCGGTCCCGCCCCACTCCTCGGCCACCCCGCGGACACGTTCGAGACCGGCGCGCTGCTCGTCACTGACGGCAGACTCGATAGTGAACCCCTCGTCACCGGGGTCGTAGCCGACGAGACCGGCCTCCGCGCCGCGCCGGAGCGCGAGTTCCCCCTCGGCGGTCGCCGGTACCATCATATCGGCGGCGGCCTGGAGTCGCTCGAGGTTGCCCTCCGGCGCGATGTCGGCCTTGTTCGCGACGACGACCAGCGGCTTTGTTCGCTCGCGGACGGTGCGTGCCAGCTCACGGCGCTGTTCCTCGCTCCACGCGAGCGGGTCACCGGGGTAGGAGAGTCTCCGGAGGACCGCCGCCACGTCCGCCGGCGTCGCACCGACACCGGTCAACAGCTCCGTCAGCGCGTCG
>KE356579.1:2491751-2492930 GCA_000416085.1 halophilic archaeon J07HX64
TCTCGGCCGACTTCCCCGCCACTGTCTTCACCAGTATGAACGCGTTGACCATTGTTGTGCGGTAACGTATCACAGATGAAAACAGCTTCTCCTGTGGCTGTGAGACCAGGTCGACTGTGACGGCGACCACGACCCACTTCGGTGACCGCCGTCTGCCCAGTACACGGGCTCCGGTGGCCACGACGGTCCCAGACAGCGACAGCGCGCGCGCTGCGGTATCGTTCTGACCCCGCGCGCGTGTGTCTGCATCGGCTGTCTCCGCCGTCGGAGTCGCCGGTCAGGCGGTGTCGACACCGCCGGTGACCCGGGTGAGCACACGCGACTCGATCTTGCGGAGGTGTTCGCCGACAGTCGCCGGTGCGATGTCGAGTTCGGCCGCAATCTCCGTGTGGGTTGTCCGGCGTGGCACATCGTAGTAGCCGGCGGCGAGGGCGGCGTCGAGTATCTCCCGCTGGCGGGCCGTGAGCGCCGCCGCCGGGCGGTCTGTTCCGGGGTCGTATGAGCGTATCGACGCCAGTTCGACGGTGACCGTCTCCGGAATCGTCTCGACAGCAACCGCGAACGTCTCGCGCTCCCCGACGACACTTGCCCGGAGACCACCGTCTCGGAGACACTCGACAGGCAACTCGACGACCAGCGGGTACCGCTGTGGGAGTCGGGTCAGCGTGCGGATAATCGCGTTCGGCGCGAGGTGAACGTGCGCGTGGACCTCGGCCCCCGCCTGTGAGAGCCCGTACCCGAGCACGTCCGGGTCCGCATCGAGCACCGCCTCTGCCGGTCCCGGGTCGCCACGCAACTGATACAGCAACACGACTGTTCCGTCGTCGAGGTGGCTGAACTGAGAGATCGCCACCCGCTCCAGTTCCCCGGCCTCGGCGATTGCGTGGTCGGCGGGGTGGAATCCACCCGATGCGCGGAGTGTCAGCTCTGCGTAACGCATCGCCCGAGGTACGGCGGCCCCCCTTTTGTGTCTGTTGTGCACGGACACACCCGGGTCACTCTCGACCGGTCGAATCGAGACCGGCGAGTGATGTCTCTGTGCGGAGGGCGAGGTCGTGTTCCGGGTACGTGTGGTATGTCTGGTACGTATCGTCGGCGATGATATCGACCGTGGTGTAGGCGTCGGTGCCGAACCGATATGCGATGTCGAACGTCTCGGGGGGGTCGAACGCCGACAGC
>KE356579.1:2492950-2494168 GCA_000416085.1 halophilic archaeon J07HX64
ACTGGTTGCCGAGCCCCCGCCCCTCGTGTGCGCCGGGCACCAGCCCTGCCACGTCGTAGAGTTCGACCGGGACGTACCGCTTGCCAGCCTGGCAGTTGTCGCTGTCACACCGACTGTTGCGGTCCAGACACGGACACTCTGTGCGGGCGTAGCTGACCCCCCGGTTCGCGTCGATTGTCGTGAACGGGTAGTTGCCCACCTCGACATCTGCCATCGTCGCCGCCTGGTAGAGTGTGGACTTGCCGGCGTTCGGCTTTCCCGCCAGCGCGAGCGAGAGCATACCTTTTTTTCTGTTCCCCCGGGAAACTGCGTTTCGGTTCCGCATCTTTGCCAGACCGGTCGGCTCCAGGATGTTTATCGATCTCTCGAGCAGACAGTGTGTGATAACAGAGCCCGGTGTCCCCGCGAAGCGAGAGGAGTCTGGAGTTGCCCTGCGGTGAGCGACCCCCCGGCCTCGACCTCGGCGTGTGGGCATACGACTGTGCCTGCGGGCACACAGGGTTGTCACCGACACACACCCGCTTGCGCGGTTCGTCCCGGAGATGTACGTCGACACCCCCGCTCCTCGAAACCGAACGAGTTCGACCGGTAACCGTGTGAATCGCACTCGCCTCGGCCTCCACGACGACATCGTGTTGACCCGCAACAACGTGTGCCTCCAGAACCGATCCCGTCTCGTGGATACACCCCTGTGTCTCGGCCGAGTTCCGCCCACGGCCTTCACGAGTAGGTAGGTATGTAACAGTGGGTGCTACAACGTGGGGTGTTCCTGCGCGTGGGGTTGCGAACTGTCGAACCCCTGTGTCTGTGCGAACTATCCACACGCAGTATCCGACCGGTTCAGATTCGTGGGGACACCTTCCAGCGCTCTGTGATACTGTATCCGCCCGCGGAGTCCTGAACACGGCAGTCGAGACACTCCCACCCGAGGTCTGTGCTCCCGTCGACTCTGACATCGGTCCCGACGCGGTACCACCCTTCTCCTCTCGACGAGAGCATCGGGACGGTGACGGGACCGTTCGGGTCGTTGTACCTCTCGTCCCAGTCGAGTGGACCGGGACCTGGCGACCGCGCCTGGAACCGTGCGTTACTGCCGACGTAGGCGACACCGATTGTGCTGAGCGCAACAGGAAACCGCGTCACCTCGTCGTCGTGGTCGTTGTACCACCCGGCGTGCCCGCCGCTGGCCCCGTACCAGGCGCGCCCATCGGACGTTCG
>KE356579.1:2494188-2501144 GCA_000416085.1 halophilic archaeon J07HX64
GAACAGTGGGAAGATAATAAACACACCGGCGATACGGTACAACCGGAGTCCGTACCCACAGGAGAAACCGAGAAACATGTTCTCGGTCACCCGGAGCAGGTTCCGGAACCGGGTGCTAACCGTCTCCGCGCTGTCACGTGCGATCCCGAGGAACTTTTTTCGGGCGAACTGCTGGCGTTTTACCCGGAACTCACCGGCGGCCTTTATACTGCCCTGTGCCGAGGCGCTGTTTTTGGCCTTTAGATACGTGCGCTCTATCACCTGTGGTGTCAGCTCTATCGCGTACTCCCGGTCTGTATCGCCAGCATCGAACGTGTGGAGTCTCCAGCTATTACGCTCCAGATACTCCAGATTGTTCGCGAACTCGAACTCCTCGAAGTCGGTATCACAGATCCGGAAGTAATCGAGCAGTTCACGCTCGTCGTCGGGGTCTGCCGACCGCAACTGCATCGTACCGAGCGCCGCTTTCGTCATGTCGAAGCGGATCCACCCGGACTCGGGTTGTGTGATGGTGCCGTCGACGATGGACGCCTCCGTGAAATCAAAGTAGGTGTTCTCGCCGAACGACGAGGCCCGCAGACGGAGTGAATCGGTAAACTCGGCATCGGTGAAGTCGACACTGCCCTCGAACGCGGCGTCAAGGAGGTTCGCGGAGGTGAAATCAGCGCCCCGGAAATCAGCGTCATCGTCGAACACGGCCTGTTCGAAGATAGCATCATCGGCCAGATGGTCCGTTCCGCCACGGAACTGGCACCCCCGGAACACTACCCGTTCCTGGAACCGCACTCCGGTGAAGTTGGCGTCACCGTCGAACAGCGCCTCGTCGAAGTCGGTGCGTCCACCGAACACCGCGCCCTCGAACATCGCAGTATCGTCGAACGTGGCGCGCTGGAAGGTGACCGCACGGTCGAAACTCACGTCTGTGAAGTTCGTGTAACCGAACGTTCCCTGTCGAAAGACAGCCTCGCTCTCGAACGTTGCACCCTCGAACGAGACGTCGTCGTCGAGGACCGCCGCGCCGCCCTCGAACTCGGCACCGGAGAAGCTCGCGGTGCCCGCAAACGTCACCCCTGCAAACGACGTGTCGTCTCGAAACCGCGTCTCGTCGAAGTCCGCGGCCCCTTCGAACCGGCCCCCGGTGAACAGACAGCCGCCGGTGACGGCTGCACTCTGGAACGAGACATCACCGGCAAAGGTCACGTTCTCGAGTGTCGTCGCCTCGAACGTCGCGTGTTCGAATCTGACAGTATCCTCGAAGACGGCGCCGTCGAAGGTTGTGTTGTCGTCTATGTCGTTCGAGCGCCCGTAGAACGTGGCCCCGAGAAACGTCGCCGGTTCCCGGAACGTGGCGTCGGCGAAACTCGTGTCACGCCTGAACTCGGCCTCGTCGGCACACACCGGCCCCGCGAAGGTCACACCGGTGAGATCGGCGTCGTCGCCCGTCAGAACAGTCTCGAACAGGTTTGTCTCGCCGGCGACAGTCGCCCCGGCACAGAGGAGCCCGTACTCGAGGCGACAGTCCTCGAGCACGAGACCTCCGATATCGCTGTGACGGAGGTCGAGCTGCTCCTCGAACCAGGTGTTCGTGGCGACGAACCCGCCCGAGACGGTCGCATGGCGGAGGTCGATCGGGTGCTGACTGGTCGACTCGATTCTGATGTAAGACAGCGAGAGTTCCGAGAGTGTTGCACCCAGGAACTGCCGCTGTTCGGGGTCACCCTGTTCGAGGAGTCGCGTGAACTCGTCGACAACCGCTTGCTCCGAGATACCGGCAGTCGCTCGCTGGTCGGCATCCATGTGGAACCGACAGCAGTTGGTGCCGTCGACGGCCTCGTGTGGACAGCTCCACGTGTCCGTGAGACTCGTCTCCTCGTAGTCGTCCGGGTCGAGCGTGTACGTACAGTTTGCTGACATAGTTGTGTTCTATGCTGCGTTCGAATGGGACCGTTTGGTTTATATGTTTGATGTTACGCCGGGTTTAGCTCGGTTCTCGCGGGCGACACCTGACCGCCTGAGTGACCTGCGGTGCCTCCCCGTCTACCGTGACGAGAATGTCACCAGTGTCTGTGTGGTCACAGGGACGGTGTCTGCCGGCCGAAAGTCGGGCAAAGGGAACTGTGGGCACCGCGAGACACGACCAGCGGCGGTGTCTCTGTCCGGGCGAACGGCGAGCAGAGGGAGCCGTGAGCACCGCGAGCAGCACTCGAGAGCGTGAGGGCTTCTTTATCCCTGTAGCGTTTCTGAGCACGGCCGTCATAGGCCGTAGGAGACTTATGTGTGAACCCCATACTGTTAACCGGATATTCGGTCACAGCGTAGGGAGGTGGACCGAAGTAAACGCCAGTAATCATGACACGTCGCGTATACAGACTACATTCGACGCTGGAACTGCCCCTTGAGGATGTCTACGAGTACTTCGAGGAACCTGACCTACCGGAGAAGATCTCGGACGTGGAGATAACGCGGCGAAACAACACGCTGATAATCAGTGCGGTGCCCGCGGACAACAGTATCAGCAAGTACACGCCGACCGCTCAGCTGAAGGCGAGCGTCTCCGAGAACCGGGTCTACGAGGAGGATCCCGACGAGCGTGGACCCCCACACGGTGGCCCCGGACCGCAGTGGGGTGCACTCGACGAGGAGGAAGAGATCGAGTCCGAGCTCGTCGAGTACGCCTGCTTCAAGGGCGACCGCGAGACGGTCCTGCAGAACACGGCACTGCAGTACGACATGTTCGAGGTGTTGTGTGCTATCGCCGAGCGCGCAGAGAAAGGAAAGTTAACCACCGTCGCGGTCAACGGTGAAGACATCGAGGCGACCCGTATCGTCGACGGCGAGCGCTGCCCGGCGTCGGTGACTGTCGCCGAGGACCCGACCGACGGTGGAGGCGACGACGGGGTCGACTGGCGCGACAACGACTTTATCTCGGGGTGAAGACGGGACTGGACCGCGCCGTTCCAACGGGAAACCCGGATCGCCGGCAGGCATCCGGTACACCGGAAACAGTACTGTGAGTAACGACCGGAGACGCAGACAGATCCGGACTCAGGTTTCGACGGGGTCGACCGGTGTAGCCGAACTGCACGGCAGACTGGCCGGTACGGCGGTCGAGTCCGTCTAACGGTCGTTCGACAGCGTTCCCGTGTCTGCGCGGGAGATGGTGCTTTCCCACCCTCGCCCGCGGTGTGCCGGCTCTGAGGGGTTGGTGACACACCCGCTGACACGGCTTCCTGCGCAGAAACCAGACCGCCGGCTCGTCGGTTTCGAGTCCTCGAGCGGTGCCCCGAAGTGGATAGCCAGTATTTTGTTCACGCATTCATACAGATAGGTATGCCACAGGAACCGAGCACAACGGTCGCGGCTGGGGCCGTAGTCGCAATCGTCTCCGTCGGGACAGCTACGTTGTCTGTGAGTGATGTGACGACCATCGATGGATGCTCACGATGGTGCTGCCGTCGGTGTTGGCGCTCGCCGCCGTCATCCTCGCAGTTGGTGTCAGACACAGCGGGTACGGTGCGGCCAATGAGTGACGAGTCCTCGCCGTTTCGCTCGCTGTTCGACACCCAGCGAGAGCTCATCGAAAACGGTCAGGCGTTCGTCGAGCAGACGATGCGGGTGCCAGTCGAGATGAACAACGCCGTGCGCGAGTCACTGACCCGGCAGCGAGAGCTCCAGCGCGAGAGTATCGAGATGACCCGGGACACGCTCTCCGGGGTGATAGACACCGCCGAGTCAACCGGGCCGAACAGGGACCTCGAAGAGGTACAGGAGGCGGTGAACGACGGGTTCGAGACGCTGCTGGAGACACACAAGACGGTTTTCGAGGGCGTCGACGAGAGCTACGCCGAGGCCGCCGACGAGTTGGCGGCGGCAACCGAGGAGTTGATCGACCAGATTGAGCGTCTGGTCGAACTGAACGAGGAACTCGAGGGGCAGACAGTCGACGCTGTCGAGGGTGTCACCGGGGACGGGGGTGGTCTCGGGGAGTTTCTCGCCGAGCAGTTTGGAACTCTCGACGCGGACCTCGGGGAGTCGGGGGGTGACGAACAGGCCGCCGTCGAACGCCAGGTCGAGCAGATAGACACCGTTCGCGAACGCATCGAACGCCTGCAGGACGAACTCCAGGAGACTGTCGAGGAAACCGACGAAACTAACGGGAATGTTGGCGACGTTCCTGGAGAGTCGGCAGACGACGAGACAGTTGACGATACGACCGGGGCTGGGGACAGCGAGGAAACGGGTGCCGGTGATGGGGGTACCGGAGACGGGGGGTGATACCGGCACCAGCGGGGACGGGAGGGGTACCACAGCGGTAAGAGACCTTCGACCGCCACCGAAGGGTGTCGCCGGTGACTGCGGGACCGGCGTGTGCGTTCAGGACACCGGGAACCGGGAGTCTCAATTACACGCGGCTGTAATACGGGGTATGAGATACCGACTGACGGATGTCGAGACGGTGCAGTCGGAGGGGTCGTGGCTGTTCACGGTAAAGATGGAACGCGGCCAGCAGGAGGTGATGTTGCTACCCTGCGAGGAGGGCGGCGTCGAGGCGTGGGTCAACCGCTGTACCCATCAAGACCAGCGCCTGCATCGCGAGGGTGTCGGTGCGGTGATGCGTGACGGCGGGGTCGTCTGCCCGAAACACGGCTCCGTGTTCGACGCCTGCTCCGGGGGATGCGGGAACGGCCCCGCGGCCGACACGACGCTGCTGAGCGTCGACACCACCGTCGAGAACGGACAGGTCTATCTGACAGACGACGATGCACGCTTTCTCCACGACGGCGGCACAGACGACGATGACGACGACGACATGCCCAGTTCGACATCGCACCTGGGGTTCTGAACCGACGGGGTCGGTCCAGTCGAGTTGTATTAAATACAGACTCCGGGCCGCCGCCCCGCCAGCCACGGTGGCCCCGGCAGAGAGGGCGGTCAGAGTCGTGTCTATCGGGACAGTTCTGGCATTGAGCAACAGACCGTCGAACCCGACAGAGAGTAACACGGAGACGGTGCCGAACGGGACTGCCGTGCTCGCCGCGACAGAGAGCTCTGTGATCGGGCGTCTGTCGGTTCCGCTCGCGTCGTTGCCTGCGGGCTGTCTGCCCTGTTGACCGGTCTGCGAGCGGTTTGTCGGACGACCCTGTGGTCGACCTATCTCGTATCTGTCTGCTCTGTCTGCCTATCACATCGCTGTCTGCGGGCGGTCTGGTATCGCTGCCGTCGGTCCCGTCGTGAATGGCCGACTCATCCGGCATCGGACAAGGTACGGGGAGAGCAAATCTGGGGAACCGGGGACAGTCAGACAGGGACCGCTGTACGATATGGTGTAAAAAAGTCCGTGGACCCGTTGCTACCAGCTGTCGGTGGTCGACAGTCTTGTTCCCGTCGACTGTCGAGTGTGTCTCCCGGGATCGGGGTCGTCAGAAGATGTCCAGAGGGTCCTCCTCGAGCAAGAACCCGGTTCCGGCAGCAGCGAGCGCCGTCCCGACTGTGATGCCGAGCACCGCAGGTATCTCGTCACCGGCTTCGACACCTGCCGTGGGGCCTTGGAGGCTTGCGGCTGCACCTGCACTGTTCCCCCCACTCGGATCGAAGAGGATCATGAACAGGAGCAGTAGCACCGAGATGGCGAGGATACCGGCCGCGGCCGCTATCCCCGCTGCTTTCGCGGGGCTCTGCATCGTCGTGTCTGTCCTGTAGTAGTATATCCCGAGCACCGCGCCGGCGAGCGGCCCGAATCTGACCAGACTGCTAAGCGCCCCTCTCGCCGAGCTGAACAGTTCGTTGTTAGTATTCACAATCTGGGAGGCATCACCCCCGAGCAGGGCACCGAGCAGTGCGGTGACGAATACCCCTAGTCCAACGATCGCGTAGGTGAGCACGCCGAATATGGCGAACTTTACCTCCTCGCTCCGATCACCTCCGGTTGCTGGCGGCCGCCGGTTTCTCGGTGGCTGCCGTCCCTGCGGCGGCGGTTGCTGGCCCTGCGGTGGTTGCTGGCCCTGTGGTGGTTGCTGGCCCTGCGGTGGTTGCCGGTCCTGTGGTGGCTGCTGACCCTGTGGTGGTTGCCGGTCCTGTGGTTGCTGACCCTGCGGTGGTTGCCGGTCCTGCGGTTGCTGACCCTGCGGTGGTTGCTCCTCTCGCTCCCGTTCGCTCTGGTCATCCGTCCTGTTGTTCCGCTCCGACATTATCTATACTGGTGGCTTAGGTCACATATAAATCTGATGGGGACATTAGGTGTCGTCGGGTGACGGCCCCGTGGCACGTGCGCACGGAGCGGGTTGAGACGGTAGTCCGGTCAAAGAGGAGTCGCAGTGAACGTTCGTTCCGGTGTCAGGTCCGGGAACGTCAGACGTGCGTCTGACCAACCGTTTTGAGTGGCGAGAGGCAAACTGTCGACGATGACAAGTCTCGACGACGCCTACGACCGGCGGTGGGACCGGTTGCGCGACCCCCATCGAGTTGGAGCGGGACTGGTGCTCGTCGGTGTCGGAGCGCTCGCGGTGCTCGCCGCGATGGTGCTGGTAGCGCTCGAACCCGGGAGCAAGGGAGCAAAGAGGACCGCCGGTATCGCCGCAGGGCTCGGGGTGCCCACGATGTTGCTCGGGGTGGTGGTAGTGTTGCAGGCGAGCAGACGGGACCGTCTCGGCGTGCTCGCCGGGGCAGGACTGACCCTCGTCGGTGTCGCGCTGTTCTGGGTCGCCTACCCCGACAGATGGACACGGACCGCCGATCCGCTGGCGTTCGAGACGCTTGCTGTGTACGCCACAGGCTGTGCGGTCGGTCTGTGGTTCGTGTTCAGCGCACTCGCCTCCACCCGACTCCGGAACGACCCGCAGGGAACGGTCGAACTCGAGGTTGTTCGCGAGGACGAGACACGAAGGGTCGAGGTCAGCACCGACCGGTATCAGGAGATAGTCGGTGACGGCGGGAGTGCCGAGATGGTGCTCTCGGAG
>KE356579.1:2501376-2502904 GCA_000416085.1 halophilic archaeon J07HX64
CCGGCTATCGGTTGCAGCGCGAGGACACGGAAACAGAGCGACTGTGACCGCGGGGCCAGAAGCCGCGTGACCGCCGGCTTTTTTTTACGGGGCACACAAATAAGACGCTATGGACCAGTTTCACGCGCGGTACCCGTTTCTTCGCTCGGCCCGCGAGGCGGTTTCAGCCGCGGATGTCAATCTCGCGGCGGTCGTCGGGCGCGAGCAGGCGGTTGTCGACCGCGCGATGGAACGCATCGAGACGGCACTGGAGGATGGTGCTGTCGGCTCGCCGCGCCGACAGGTGCGCGTCGAGGTGCTCTCGTATCCCGTTGCGCGGGTGCTCGTCTCGCTGGTCGACGAGTACGTGCTGACCCGCAAGTACACCCGTGCGGAGGCGGTCACGGCGCGGGAACGTCTGGACGCCGACCGGCAAGGAAACGAACTGAAGAGCAGCCGTCGTCGCCACCTCACACTCGCGGACCTGCTCACAGAGTTCGACCTCTCGGACGCTGTCGGGGAGACACCCGACGGCTACCAGGTCGGGGCCGGCACGTACCTGCGACTGGCCGCCGACCAGCGGGGTGAGGACTGGCGCCTGGTCAACCGCGAACTCGCGGACGGCGAGGTTCCGGTTACCAGAGAGGAGCTGTTCTCGCTGGTCCGCGAGGCGATCAGACGCCGCGTCGCCGACGGACTGCCGCTCGCGGTCCCCGATGTGGTGGCGACCGAACTCGACGACGAACAGGCCCGTATCCGGGAGTTACTCGCCGATCTCGAACTGACCAGCGATATCGATACGGTCGTCCCGGAGATGTTCCCCCCCTGTATGACGCACCTGCTCGACCAGATACAGAAGGGAAAACATCTCGAACACCACTCCCGGTTTGCCATCGCATCGTTTCTGACGAGTATCGGCCTCTCGACCGACGAGATCGTCGAGTTGTTCAAAGTGAACCCCGGGTTCGGCGAGGATGTCACCCGCTACCAGGTCGACCACATCCGGGGGGCGACCAGTTCGACCGAGTACTCGCCGCCGTCCTGTGCCACGATGCAGTCCTACGGTGACTGTGTCAACATGGACGACCGCTGTGAGACTATCTCGCACCCGCTCTCGTACTACGGCGACGCGCTCGACGACGCCGACGAGGGCGAACTCGTGGACTGGCGCGAGCGCCAGACTGCCGACTCGGACTGAGCGCCGTTTCGAGGCCCGACCCCGGGGCGATTTAGGGAAGTTCAAAACGAAAGCCTCGCTCTTCAGGGCGGGGATGAAGCCGACAACAGGGAACCACTCCACATGACCGGGCCATCCCAGGTTTTTTGACCGAGAGGTAAGCAAGATTACACCGAGGCGGTCCCGCCGCCGTCCTAAACGGATAATATCGGGATTCGGCCCACACTGTGCCTGAAGGAATCCCCTTCGGGCCGCTGGCTGTGGATTCCGACACGACGGTAACTCTGAATCCCCCATGTCGGAGGATAGGAGTAACGGCGGCTTGGCCCCGCCAGCAGTCCGGTCATGCCGACCGGGCTGCAAACCTGAAAC
>KE356579.1:2502924-2505242 GCA_000416085.1 halophilic archaeon J07HX64
AGTGCTGTTTCGGAGCGAACACACGGGGGCGGTTCACCCTCCCGCCGACTCGAGTACAGCAGGGTCGTCCTGGTCGAGCGGGTCCTCGATATCCCCGATAATCGCCTCCAGCAGGTCGGTGACAGTCACCATTCCGACCACATCGCCGTTCTCGATGACGAGTGCGAGCTCCTGTTGTTCCGCCTGGAACTGGTCGATCGCGTCGCTCACGTCGGTATCGGGCGAGAGTGTCATCGTCGGTGCTGCCAGGTCGGTGAACGAGGCACCGCCGGTGGAGAGTTCGTCACGGTGGTTGAACAGAGCGGGACTGTAAACGACGCCGCGGAAGTCGGTCAGGTCGTCACCGACCAGCGGATACCGTGTGCGCGGGTGTTCCTCCAGTTTCCGGAAGTTCGACTCCGGGTCGTCCGCCGTGGACAGCGCGACGATCTCCTCGGGCGGAATCATGACCTCTCTCACCGACTGCTCGCCGATGGTCAGGGCGTTCAGTACCTCCTCGCGACGTTCGTCGGGTACGTCGCCCTCCTCGAGCACCGAACCAACCTGGTTGCGGAGGTCCGCGCGGGTTTCGATTACCTCCTCACCGGTCTCGGTCCAGGATTGCGTCATCTCGATGCCGAACAGTCCGAGTGTCGCCTTTGCAACCGAGTCACCAACCCAGATGGCCGGAGCGAGTATCTTGGCAAACCAGTACAGCGGTCGTGCCCCGTACCGGGCGACCTGCTTCGACCGCTCGACACCGAGGTACGTCGGTGTCTGCTCGCCGTGCGTGAGATGAACCAGATTGATGATGAAGAATCCGAGGAGCGAACCGGCCCCGATCGATGCGAGTGTGGTGTTCTCGAACAGTGGTTCGAACAGAGCGGCCAGTCCGGGTTCGGCGATTATACCGAGTGCGATACTCGTCCCGGAGATCCAGACCTGACAGGTCGTCAGGTAGAACTCAAGATCGTTCGTCATGTCCCAGGCGAGTTCGAGTCCCGGGGTGTCGAACTCCGACTTGGAGTACTGTCTGGTGCGGGTCAGCGCGAACTCGATTGCGACGAAGTACGCGTTCACCCCGATGAGGACGATACCACCGAGAATCCGCAACCCGATCTCGAGCGGTTCCATCGTCTGACGGTAATTCTGACGATTCAAAAACCCTTCCGTACAGAAATCATAATTAATCCTATGTATTCTGTTCCGCCGCGTTCGAGCAACACGGTCGGGACACCGGGACAGTCGCAACATACGAAAGGGTCGGTCCCGTGGGTCGGAACGATGCGACGGAGCGAGGCGAAACTGTTCACCCGGCGGGAGGCGGCCAGCCAGGATAGCGAGACGGTGGGTCTGATACGCCGTGCGGGTCTGGTCCGACAGTTCGGCAGCGGTCTGTACGGGTTCACACTGACCGGCGAGCGTGTCCGGGGGGCGGTAATCGACCACATCGACGAGGCGATGCGCGAGGTTGGTGCACAGAAGATACGGCTCCCGCAGTTGAACTACCGCGGTCTCTGGGAGGAGAGCGGTCGATGGGACAGTTTCGGCGAGGAGATGTTCACCACGGAGAACCGCGACGGTCAGGAGATGTGTCTCGCACCCTCACACGAGGAGGGTGTGGTCCACCTGTTTTCGGGGCTGGTGCGCTCGTACGAGGACCTGCCGATCCTTTGTTACCAGATCGGCCGCAAACACCGTGACGACCACGCCCGCCGTGGACTGCTCCGCACGAAGGAGTTCACGATGCAGGACGCCTACAGTCTGCACGCAACCCGGGACTCGCTGACGGAGTCGTACACACAGGTCCGGGACGCCTACTGTGGACTGTTCGAGCGTCTCGGCGTCGAGTTTGCCGTCGTCGGAGCAGACAACAGCGTCATGGGTGGACCCGCCTCCGAGGAGTTCGTCGCGCCCGTCGAGTCCGGCACCACACCGCTCACCCGTTGTCCCGGCGAGGACTGTCGCTTCGGCGCGATACCCGACTCACCCGAGAGCGCCGAACCCGGTGAGCGGTGCCCCGACTGCGGGACCACACTAACGGGTGGCGAGGGCATCGAGATCGCACACATCTTCGAGTTGGGCGACCGGTACGCCGACCCGATGGGGTTGACCGTCGACATGGCCGACGGCTCCCGGCAGGACGTGTTGATGGGGAGTTACGGTATCGGGGTCGAGCGTCTGCTACACACCATCGTCACACAACACGGCGATAGTGACGGCTGTCGCTGGCCCGGCGACGGGGCCGACAGTGTCGCCCCCTACACGGTCTCTATCGTCCCGCTAAAGTACGACGACGAACTCGCGGCTGTCGCGGACGTGCTCCACGAGGAGTGTAA
>KE356579.1:2505456-2507656 GCA_000416085.1 halophilic archaeon J07HX64
GACACGCGACATCTCGTTGGAACTGTGCCAACCGGTCACTCACTCCGGGGACCACAGTCACACTCGTGACGCGGTCGCCGGGTTCGAGATTCATGACAGTCACGCCCATCGTGTTGCGACCCTGTGTGGATATCTCCTCGACAGTGGTGCGCATAATCTGTCCGCGCTCGCTCATCATAATGAGGTCGTCGCTCGGGGTGATAGCTTTCACCGTGGCGACACTGCCGTTCCGCCGGCCGGTGTCGATATCGACCAGCCCCTTTCCGTACCGCGACTGCCGGCGGTACTCCGCGAGCGGCGTCCGCTTGCCGTAGCCGTTTCGCGTGACCGTCAGCAGGGCGCGCTCGTCGGCGTCGTTTGTCGCGACCACACCGGCCACCCTGTCACCGTCCTGCAGGTCGATCGCACGGACACCGCGGGCGTTGCGCCCCATCTCGCGGACCTCGCTCTCGGCGAACCGGATCGTCATGCCGTCCTCCGTGGCGACCACCAGGTCACCCGTCCGGTCGGTTACCTCGACGTCGACGAGCGCGTCGTCATCGTCGATTGTTGCGGCGATGAGCCCCGTCGACCGGATGTTCTCGAAGTCGGCCGCGCAGGTGCGCTTTATGTACCCCTCCCGCGTGACCATCGTCAGACACTCGTCACCGTCGAAGGCGTCGGTGTCGACCACCGCCGTTATCTCCTCACCGTCGTCCAGGTCGATGACGTTGACCGCGGATTTCCCGCGCGCGTTCCGCGACATCTCGGGGATCTCGTAGGTCTTCACCCGGTAGACCTGCCCCTGATTGGTGAAACACAGCAGGTAGTCGTGGGTGTTCGCCATGAACACCGTCGAGACGCGGTCGCCCTCCTTCGGGTCGGCACCGATTATCCCCTTTCCGCCCCGGCGTTGCGGGTCGAACTCCGCCGCCGGCATCCGTTTTATGTAGTCCTCCTCGGTCAGCACCACCAGACAGTCCTCCTCGGGGATGAGGTCCTCGTGGGTCACCTCGCCCTCGGCCTCCATGATGCTGGTCCGGCGGTCGTCGCCGTACTCCGCCTCGAGTTCGCGCAGTTCGTCGGTGATGACCCCGAGCAGTTTCTCCTCGCTCGCGAGCACGGACTGCAGGTACTCGATGCGTTCCTGGACCTCCTTGTACTCGGTCCGTATCTCGTCGGCCTCCATCGAGGTGAGCGAGCCGATCTGCATCCGGAGGATGTGCATCGCCTGTGGCTCAGAGAAGCCAAACGAGGACTGCACGACCGGGTACTCGAGGTCGACATCCTCGATATCACGAGGGTCGAGCGTCCCCTCGAGCACCGCCTGTGCCTGGTCACGGTCTGCGGTCTCCGTGACCACGTCGACGATTGCCTCGGCCCGCTCGACGGCCTCGAGGCGGCCCTCCAGGATGTGTGCCCGGTCCTGGGCCTCCTGCAGGTCGTGCTGTGAGCGGCGTCGTACCACGTCCTTGCGGTGCTCCAGGTAGTGTTCCAGCGTCTCTTTCAGATTCAGCACCCGGGGCTGCCCGTCGACCAGTGCGAGGTTGATAACACCGAACGTAGACTCGAGGTGGCTCTCAAGCAGCTGATTCTCCACGACATCGGCGTTTGCCCCCCGCTTGAGGTCGACCACCACGCGGACGCCGTTGCGGTCGGACTCATCACGCAGGTCCGATACACCCTCGATGACACCCTCTTTCACGTCGTCGGCAATGCGCTCGACGATCCGGGCCTTGTTCTCCTGGTACGGAAGCTCCGTGATGACGATGCGGTCGGCCCCGGAGTCCCGGCGCACCAGTTCGTACTCGGCGCGCATTCTGAGACGGCCTCGTCCGGTCGCGTACGCCGAGTAGATCGCCTCGCGGCCGACGATGTTCGCGCGGGTCGGGAAGTCCGGTCCCTCGACGTGCTCCATCAGGTCGCTCACCTCGCAGTCGGGGTTCTGTGCCAGGTGGACAACGGCGTGGACGACCTCCGAGAGGTTGTGCGGCGGGACGTTCGTCGACATCCCGACCGCGATACCCGAGGAGCCGTTCAGCAGGAGGTTCGGCAACTTTGCGGGCAACACCTCGGGTTCGGTGAGTCGGTCGTCGTAGTTCGCCTGGAAGTCGACGGTGTCCTTTCCGATATCCTCGAGCAGTTCCTCGGCGATCGGCGCCATCCGCGCCTCGGTGTAGCGCATCGCCGCCGGCGGGTCACCGTCCATCGACCCGAAGTT
>KE356579.1:2507706-2508803 GCA_000416085.1 halophilic archaeon J07HX64
CAGATGTCGAAACGGTGCAGTCGGAGGGGTCGTGGCTGTTCACGGTAAAGATGGAGCGTGGCCAGCAGGAGGTGATGTTGCTACCCTGCGATGGGGGCGGCGTCGAGGCGTGGGTCAACCGCTGTACCCACCAGGACCAGCGCCTCCATCGCGAGGGGATCGGCGCGGTGATGCGCGACGGCGGGGTCGTCTGCCCGAAACACGGCTCCGTGTTCGATGCCTGTTCTGGCGGGTGCGGGAACGGCCCTGCGGCCGACACGACGCTGTTGAGCATCGACACCACCGTCGAGAACGGACAGGTCTACCTGACAGACGACGACGCCCGGTTTCTCCACGACGGCGGCACAGACGACGATGACGACGACGACATGCCCAGTTCGACGTCACATCTGGGGTTCTGAACCGGCAGAACCGGTCTCCTCAGACCCGCCCTGGAAACAGACCCCGGGTCGCTGCCGCCCCGACAACCGCGGTGACCCCGGTAAAGAGGGCAGTCAGAGTCGTGTTTATCAGGACGCCCGTGGCGTTGAGCAACAGACCGTCGAATCCGACGGAAGTAACACGGAGACGGTGCCAAACAGGACTGCCGTGCCCGCCACGACAGAGAGCCTTGCCGTCAGGAACGTCTGTCGGTTCCGCTCGCGCACGTTCTGACCCAGCCAGGCCCCGAGAAACACCGCAACAACCGACAGGACGAGCAACATCGCGAGCACGAGCACCTGCACGGCAAACAGAAACGCGGCACCGGCCAGACCGGCACCGATCAGTTCGCCCAGACTGTCGGAGTTGCTCACCCCTTCGGGTTCGAGCATCGGTTCACCGATTGCATCGAGGAGTATCCAGAGCACACCGGTACCGACACCGGCAATTCCAAACAGTGTCGTGAGGTAGACTACCCACTCCCGGAGATGGCCGGGACCGACAGCCCGGTTGTTCCGGATGCCGGGGTCGCTCGCGTCGTTGCTGTCCTGCGGGTTGTCTCCCCTGCTGACCGGTCTGTGAGCGGTTCGCCAGACGACCCCGTGGCCGGCCTGCCGACCCGTCTCGCGTCTGTCTGCTCTGTGATTGGTCTGTCTGCCCATCACCTCGCTGTCTGT
>KE356579.1:2508853-2510271 GCA_000416085.1 halophilic archaeon J07HX64
ACGCCGATACAAGCGATCAACAAGAGCAGACCACGCTCAGTAGCCAGTTCAAGTAAATCCTCGCCTCGGAAGCCGATCAAAAGCACAAGCGATTCAGACTGTAGCGCTCGCTGTCCTCGTAGGCCTATTAATAAAATATGCGTCGGTGCCGGTCAGCCTCTCACCGTAGATTGACAAGCAAACAAAGAAATTTCAGTCAGACGTAGTTCTGTGGCAGGGTGTCAAGAGCTACATCCGCACAGTACTCCACATCGCAGGTGAGGTTGCCGGAGATTACGGCTTCGAACAAACAGACGACCGAAGAGCGGTTCGAGTTACTCGGTTGAAACACCGGAAACTGGGTGACATATCCAGGGTATCCGGGGTGGTTGGATCTTTTTCGTTTGTGTACCATCGGATCTGGAACGTATTAATCCGATCTACCCCGGATACCCTGGATATTCTGGCGGTGTATTCGGTGAACGGTTGTGAACCGTTAGAAGCCTTCACCGAACGTGAACTGCTCACCTTCTGACTCGGAGGACTCGTCTGGGAGACTGATACCGGCGTAGCACCAAACCTGATTACTGTCTATCACAGGCCGGCGTTTCGTTACATCGTGTTCACGCTTCAACCGCTTGGTAGGCGTCTGCTTGGCCTCGGGGTGACGGTCGATATCGTCACAGAACTCGCGGTAAGCGTCATACACGTCGGAATCAGGAGTGGTTGCGTCTGTATCAATTTCGAGGACAGCGTTCACGAACTGATCTATCGAGTCGCCCTCTGACCGCCAGATATCCCTTTTGTTGTCGATACTGCGTTCGTCGGTGAACCCGCCCTGCTGCATCAGTCGGGCATAGCCTTCTAACGCCCAGTTCAGGATGCCGGCGAGTTCGTCGTCAGTCGTCAACCGCTCTACGAGGGTGGAGTCACGCTCCTGCTTATTAATTGTCTCAGGGAACTGAACGTGAATCCACCGCTCGTGGAATGCATCGTCCTCGTGTGCAAGGTTGGGAACCTCGTTCGCGGCGTACAACTGCTTCTGTGTTACTCTGAACCGGAACGGATGCTCGAACTTGCGCTCGGCGCGGATAGTATCACCGGCGGCCATCTCTTTGAACAGACCAATATTCTCGACGGTGTCCGTGTCGAGGTCAGCGCGTATGTTCACGTATTTGCCGTAGAGTTCAGCCGCTGCGAACCGGCTGTTTGAGAGATCCTGTAGTGACTGTCGGGCTACGTTGTCCTCACCTAACAACGCGGCAACCACGTTCAGAAACGTGCTCTTACCGCTGTGGGTCGGCCCGGTCAAGATCAACGCCCGATTGAACGGCATCCCCCAGTAGCGTAGACAGTATCCAACGAACTCCTGCAACTTCTCCCGGTCGTCGTCGTACACTACTTCATCGAGGAACTGCTTGAACCGGGGACATCTGCAT
>KE356579.1:2510321-2530783 GCA_000416085.1 halophilic archaeon J07HX64
CCGTGTGGGTGGTAGTCACCCATCGTCTCGCCCACGATCGATGAGGACTTGCGGTGACCCGACCCCGGTGTGACACCCATCTCGTGCATCGCGTACAGGATACGGCGGTGGACCGGTTTCAGCCCATCGCGCACGTCCGGTAACGCCCGCCCCGCGATGACACTCATCGCGTAGTCGATGTAGCTCTGCTCCATCTCCTCCTCGACGCGAACGTGCTCGACGTTGGCGGCCGGCGTCTCGAACTCGTCGGGGTTGTCCGGTAGGTCCGAGCTCATCAGATATCCACCCACTCTGCCTCTGGTGCGTGTTTCTTTATGAACTCCTTTCGCGGCTCGACGGCATCACCCATCAACACCGAGAACATCTTGTCGGCGGCGGCGGCGTCGTCGACTGTGATCCGCTTGAGATGGCGTGTCTCGGGGTTCATCGTCGTGTCCCAGAGCTGCTGGGGGTTCATCTCGCCGAGCCCCTTGAACCGCTGGACCTGGCTCGGACTCCCGTTGCACTGCTCCTCGACAATCCGGTCGCGTTCGGCCTCTGTCATCGCGTCGTAGGTCTCTCCCCTGTGTCTGACACGGTACAACGGCGGCTTCGTCGCGTAGACGTGCCCCCGCTCCAGTAACGGCTTCATATGCCGGTAGAAGAACGTGAGCAGGAGTGTCCTGATGTGTGCGCCGTCGACATCGGCGTCGGTCATGACGAGCACGTTCTCGTAGCGCAGTTCGTCGATATCGAACTCGTCACCGATACCTGTGCCGAGCGCGGTGATGAGATTTCGGACCTCGTTGTTTTCGAGGATGCGGTCGAGTCTGTGCTTCTCGACGTTGAGTATCTTGCCCCGAATCGGCAGGATGGCCTGGAACTCCGGGTTGCGACCCTGTTTCGCGCTGCCACCCGCGCTGTCACCCTCGACGACGAACAGTTCGGCCTGCTCGGGGTCGCGTGTCTGACAGTCTGCGAGTTTGCCGGGGAGGGCGCTCGATTCCAGGGCTGACTTGCGCCGGGTGAGTTCCTCCGCCTTCTGTGCGGCCTTTCGTGCCTTTGCCGCCTCGACGGCCTTGTCGACAATAGCCTGAGCCGTGTCGGGATGTTCCTCAAAGTACGTGCCGAGATACTCGTGCATCGTAGACTCGACGAGACCACGGACCTCACTGTTGCCGAGTTTCGTCTTTGTCTGACCCTCGAACTGTGGGTCCGGATGTCTGACCGACAGCACCGCGGTGAGCCCCTCCCGGATATCGTCGCCGCGGAGGTTCTCGTCGAGGTCACGGAGCATCCCGTGCTCGGTGGCGTAGTCGTTTACGACGCGTGTCAGTGCCGTCTTGAAGCCGGTCAGGTGGGTGCCCCCCTCGCGGGTGTTTATGTTGTTGGCGAACGCGTGCAGCGAGCCCTGAAGTTCGTCTGTTGCCTGTAGTGCCACCTCTATCTCGACCTGTCCCTCTCCCCCAGGCATCTCCTCGGTGTTCCGGAAGTGGACCACCTCGTCGTGGAGGGTGGTCTTTGTCTCGTCGAGATACGCCACGAACTCCCGGATACCACCCTCGTAGCAGAACCGCTGGCTCTCGTCGTCACGACTGTCCTCGAGGCCGATTTCGACACCGCTGTTGAGAAAGGCGAGTTCCCGGAGTCGAGACTCGAGTGTCGAAAATGAAAACTCCGTTGTCTCGAAGATATCTTCGTCGGGCCAGAACCGGATCGTCGTGCCAGTCCCCTCGTTGCTGTTCAGGTCACGGACCCGTTCGATGTCACCCTGTGGCTCCCCGGACTCGAAGCGGTGTCGCCAGAGGGCACCGTCGCGTTTCACCTCCACCTCGAGCCCACCTCGAGAGCGCGTTCACCACAGACACCCCGACACCGTGGAGACCACCCGACACTTGGGTAGGACTCGTTTGTCGAACTTTCCGCCGGCGTGTAACACCGTCATGATGACCTCAAACGCCGGCCGGTCGTACTCCTCGTGGGTGTCGACCGGAATACCACGCCCATCATCACTCACCGAGATGGAGTCGTCGTCGTGGATTGTTACCTCGATCTGCTCGCAGTAGCCTGCGAGCGCCTCGTCTATCGCGTTGTCGACAACCTCGTAGACAAGATGGTGAAGCCCCCGGGTGTCCGTCGACCCGATATACATCGCCGGGCGCTTCTGGACTGCCTGCAACCCTTCGAGAACCTGTATCTCCTCTGCGCCGTATTCAGTCTCGTCGGACATAAAATGCTCTATATGTAATTAGTGTACCCCTCGTATTAAACCCCTCGCACGCGCATGACGCGCGCTACGCGGGCGACACCCGGCGGTTGCTGTCCGTGGGTTCGTCGAACGGACGATGGTTCCGTGCTATCACACCAATGAACAGTGGTTTCGTGATGGTGTGAGAGGAAACGACAGCTTCGTGCTGTCACACGGGTGAACGACGCTTTCGTTATATCACGAGTGGACAAGCTATACGAAAAGCGAGAGGTGGGTCAGATGCCACGGCGTCCGTCGGACCGGTCGATGTCGACTACCTCGAGATCCGCATCGAGCGTCAGGACGAGTTCGTCATCCTCGTAGGCGAGGGTCACACGCACCCGTGTCGGGTCCGTCGAGACGAGGTCCTGCTCGTAGGTGCGCTCCTCGCGGACACGCTCGTTGTCGACGACAGTTTCGAACTCGTTTGTGCCGTACGGGTAGCCGAAGTCGATGTCGTGTTCGTAGAGAAACGAGATAACAGCGGGGTGGTTCTTTACGACACCGGAGACCGACCCCGTGGCGTGGTGTTTGCAGACAGCACAGACCCAGTGTGCCCGGATCGGTTTGCTGTACCCGCAGTTCGGACAGGGGGTGTCCTCGGCGGGGTTGTGCTCGTGACAGACGTCGAGTGACTGGTCGAGGACGCCCGAACAGCGCGGACAGACGTTGCCGGTCAGCCGTGCCGACATCGGCCAGTCTAAAAACGTGAGTGTCGCAAACAACTCCTCGGGACTGCGGTGTGCAAGACCCGCTGGCGGGAACGACTTTCCCCACAAGGTCCCGTCGGGATACTCCTCGGACTGGAACTGCCCGCCGCACTCGGTGCAGACGTGGTACACCCGGCCGCCGTCGTAGGTTAGTCGCGTGTCACTCCCACAGCGTGGACAGTCGGTCGCGACCGGGGCCGAGTCGAACCCACTCTCCTGTCCGGCACCGGCGATCACCGACTGGACCAGTTTCAGCCCCACGGGCAACAGCTCGTACCCCTCGTCGGTCCGTTCGACGTACCGACCGCGCAACCTGTCGAGGTGGTAGTTGAACTGACCCGAATCGCTGACCGATACCGCATCGTACAGCGCCGAGAAGGAGAGTCCGTTTGCCGACGAGAGCGGGTCGTAGGCCTCCCAGAGGGCTTTGAGAGTTCCCATGCGTATCTCGTTGCCGAGGATCTCGAACACCTCCTCCGGTTCGATGTCGGGAATCTCCCCGTCCGGCGGCGTGATTTCCATGATTGTGCTACTACCGTCTCACGTAAAGCCCTGTCTTGTGGCTCCGACCCGGGGGGTCACATCCCACTCTCGTCGTCCTCGGCGTAGTCGTCCTCGTAGCGGTCGAGCGAGTCCTGGTAGCTCTCGGCGGCGAGTTCGACTGTCTCCCGAAGATCCGCTATCGGTGTCTCGGTGGCGTCGACCCGCAGGTTGTCGTATGAGGGGGTAATCGGCAGGTCCTCGGTGCGTTCGACCACCACCGCGGCGCTCTGCACCCGGAGGTCGGTGCGCTTGTCTCCACCCTCCGCGTGTCCGGCAGCGAGTGCTTCGACCAGTCGCTCCGCGAGCGGGCGGTCGTCGTCTCTGCTATCGCGGTACGCGCTCGCGGTTGCCTCGATGACCGACTCGCCGGTCAACAGGTTGCCCGCCACCGTGAAGTTCTCACCGGTGATATCGCCGTACCACGGCTTGCACTCCTCGCCGGAGAAGGCGAACTCGCCGTCACTCCCGACACCGTGTAGCTGGCGCTGTGCGCTCCCGCTGTCGGCGTTCAACAGCGCCTCCAGGGCGTCCTCGACCCCGAGTCCATCCGCGAGGTACTCGATACCCCTCCGCCCCAGGTCCACGTTCACGAAGCTCTGCGTGGCGACTGCGCCGTGCTCGCTGGCGAACGGACACAGCGTTCCGACCGCCGCCAGTCGGGTCGTCACCGCCACACCGTACCGTGTCTCTGTCTCCCCGTCCTCGCCCTCGTACTGCTCCCGGACGCAGATGCTGAACGTCATGACCGGACGAACGCGCTACGCCCACTAAAGACTGTGTCTCCCGCCTGCTGGACCGACTGCATCTCTGTCCCGTGACCACGGGCAACCGCGGTGGACTGTCCCTCTCAACCTGGAGCAGGATTTATACCCGGACGCACAGTCGATCAGATCGATCATGGACGAAGACGGACAGGCAACAGAGGAGACTGTGATGATCCCCCGGATGACCGCCGCAACCGCGACAGACCTGTTGTGTGACTACAGACGTGAGTTCGAGCAGGCAGACGCCGATGGACCGTACCGGGAGGAACTCACGGCGACAATCGAGCAACTGGAGCGAGCACTGCGTCGGTAGACCCCTCAGAGAGATGTACAGCCCAGCGCAACGCTCAACAACAGGAACGGCCCCTGATTCGCGAGGGTTTATCTGTCGCTCACGGTATTGATTCCATATGCAGGCGGCAAAGATGCAGGACCATCTCCGGGACCGGATGCTGGATACGACGCCGGAGGAGTTCGAGGTGCTCTGCAAGATGATCCTGGTGCGCCAGCTCGACACGGAATCGCTGGCGGTGACCGCGTTCCGGCACGACGAGGGTATCGACATCGAGGGGATCATCGACGAGGGGGTCGTCGAGGCACTGCTCGGAGTGCAGGTCAAACGCTACAGGGAGGGAAACACCGTCTCCAGCCCGTCGATACAGGAGTTCGGGGGTGCTCTCGCACAGGGGGCTCACCAGATCGGGACGTACGTCACGTCGAGTTCGTTCACCGGTCCCGCTGTCGAAACTGCCGACCAACTGCAGATCTGTCACGTCGACGGTGAACGCCTCGCCTCGATCATGCTGGAGGAGAAAATCGGTGTCGAACAATCCGGTCGAGACGGGTCCTACGAGGTCCACTCGGAGTTCTGGCAGGCGTTCGACGACCCGGTCGAGGACGACCAGATTCCCGCGAAGGAGGTCCCACTCGCAGATACAGTCGAGACACTCCGGCTGTATCTGTGGGCCATCGAGGCAACGGACGGGTCCGAATCCGAGATGCACAGGTACGTCAACAAACAATTAGAAACGGAGTTCACCGAACGGCACGCCAATATGAACGCGGTAGCCGGTTGGCTGCTCGGGTTCGTTCACAGGGAGACTCCGAAGGATGTGAACGGTCACAGCGTCCAGCGATGGGGGCTCACGCGTGACGGGATACGGTATCTCAGACTTCACGAGGATGGCGAGAGCAGGAGAGCCAGAGAGCATCTCGTTCAGGGTGTTCGCGGGGTCGAGATCATCCAGCGGATAGACAGACGGCTCGATTCCGCAGGCGAACTAACGCTGGACGAGGTGCGTGAGATCCTCGATACTGAGACAGGAATCTCCGGTGCGAGTGTCGGGCGGCGTGCCAGTACCGTCGTGAAGTGGCTCACGCTACTTCCGGATGTGGAGGAACACTCTCACGGCCGTAGCAAGAAGTTCGTTCGGGTCTGACCAGAGAGGGTGGTGTCGGGTTGTCACCGCCGAGAGGTGGCACGCGATGCAGCCACACAATTGCCCGCTCGGTTTCTCGTTTCTCACATAGCGAGTTCGCCTTTCCACTCACGAAGACGGTCGGCGGAGATGCCCTGGACCTGTTCGGCGAGGTTGTCGGGGTCGACAGTATCGAGGTCCTCCGGCGAGTCGACACCAGCGGCGGCGAGTTTCTCCGCGGTGCGCTCGCCGATGCCGTCGAGATCCTCGAGAGTATCGACGGCTCGCTCACGGCGGTACTCCCGGTAGTTACAGATCGGACAGCCCAGTTCCCAGGGTTCGTCGTCGCCGTCGTGGACGACGAGTTCGGGCAGGTCGTGCTCCTCACAGTGAGCATCGATCACCTCGATGTCGCCGCGGCGGGGCAGCGGGAGCGAGTACTCGCAGTCGGGGTAGCGCACACAGCCAACGAGCCGCGACCCCGACCGGAGCTGTTTGATCGCGAGTTCCCCGTCGTGTTCGTCGCCACAGTCCGGGCAGGCCCCGATGATACGGTCCTCGGTCTCGTCGGCCTCGTCGGCGGCACACTGCGGGCAGCCGTGGACGAACGTGTTCCGGCCGTCGAGCATCTTCACGTGCTGGAGGTCGTGTTCCTCACAGCGCTCGGCCACGGTCACCGGCTTGCCCGTGTTCGGCAGCGGGAGCGTGAACTCACAGTCCGGGTAGCCGTCACAGCCGACAAAGTGTGAGCCACCGCGGGCCTCCCGCACCAGCAGGGTCTCGCCGCACTCGGGACAGGGACCGATCTGGCGGTCGGCTTTCAGCGACTCCCGGATGTGCTCGCCGACCTCCTCGCGTGACTCCCGCAGACTCTCGAACACCTCCTCGAGCATCTCCCGGGACTCCGCGGTCACCTCCTCGAGTGTCCGCTCACCCTCGGCGATGGCGGTCATATCGGCCTCCAGCTGTGCGGTCATCTCGTCGGTGACGACCCGCTCGGCGAACTCCTCGGTGGCCTCGACGACCGCATCCGCGAGCGCCGTCGGCCGCGGCGGGTCCTGTTCGATGTACCCTCTGTCGTAGAGCTTCTCGATCACGTTGTGCCGCGTGCTCTTCGTGCCCAGCCCGAGGTCCTCCATCTGCTGTATCAGTCGGGACTGACCGTACCGCCGGGGAGGCTGGGTCTCTTTCTGCTCCATCGTGACCGCCTCGACAGTCAGCGACTCGCCCTCCTCGACGGCAGGGAGGTGGTTCTCACTGGTGCTGGCGTAGGGGTAGACGGTGTGATAGCCCTCCTGGAGCAGGCGTTTACCGTTGGCCTTCAGCCGGTTGTCGCCGACAGTCGCGTCGACGCGCAGGTGTGCCCACTCGGCGGGGTCGGCGACCGTGGCGAAGAACCGTCGTACAACGAGTTCGTACAGCTCCCGCTCGTCGGCATCGAGCTCGTGCGGGTCGGGACGCTCCGTCGTGGGGTGGATCGGCGGGTGGTCGGTTGTTTCCTCGTCGCCGGCAGTCGGGTCGAGGTTGTCGAGATTGAGCAGGTACGCTGTGTCCTCGTCGAACCGGCTCCCCTGGAACGACTCGACCAGTTCCTCCGGGTCAAGGTCGTCGGGGTAGACGGTGTTGTCCGTCCGGGGGTAGGTGATGTAGCCGGTCGTGTAGAGCTCCTCGGCGACGGACATCGCACGCTGTGCCGAGTACCCGAGCGACCCGGCGGCGCTGATGAACGCGGTGGTGCTGAACGGCTCGGGCGGATTGTCGGTTCTGGTGCGCCGGCGAACACCGGTGACGCGGGCCTGTTCGGTCCCGGTTAGTTGCTCCTTTACCTGCTGGGCACGGTCACCGTCCCAGACCCGCTCGGCCTCGGTGCCGCCGTCGTCGTAGAAGTACTGCGCCTCGAACTCGGCACCGTTTTTCGAGAGTGCTGTGGTCAGCTCCCGGTACTCCTCGGGGTCGAAGGCCCGGATCTCCCGTTCGCGGTCGACGAGCAGTTTCAGCGTGGGTGACTGCACCCGTCCGACAGAGATGAAATCCTGGCCGAGTCGGCGGGCCGATAGCGAGAGAAAGCGTGTCAGGGCGGCCCCCCAGACCAGGTCGATTATCTGCCGGGCCTGTCCGGCGGCCGCGAGGTCGAAATCCAGTTCGTCCGGGTCGGCAAACGCCTCGCGGACCTCCCGCTCCGTGATGGAGGAAAAGCGCACCCGCTCGATTGGGCCATCGAAGTCCGTCCTGATGAGTTCGTACGCCTCCTTGCCGATGAGTTCGCCCTCGCGGTCGTAGTCGGTCGCGATGACCGCCTCGTCGGCCCGACCGGCGAGTGTCTCGAGTGTTCGGACGATGTTCTCCTGTGTCGGCTCCGTGACCACCTCCGCGTCGATCAGTTCGACCGGTTCCGCATCGCGCCAGTTCTCGTACTCTGCGGGAAAGTCCAGTCCGACAACGTGCCCCGAGAGCCCGACCACACGGGTGGCCCCCCAGCGGTAGACGTTCACCCCGTTTTGCCGCGCTGTCTCCGCGGACCCCTCGCTCAGAATCTCCGCGATACGCCGCGCCGCGTTGTTTTTCTCGGTGACGATCAGCTTCATCTGGTCCTGTTGGTCCGTTAGTCACCATCGGGTCTAAACCCTCGGTTTTCGGGGGAACCAGGGGACATCGCCTGTCGAGAGGGGCACACCTCCTGCGGGTGCCCACGAGCGCACAGACGATAGCGGGTCACCGGGGTCGGCGCGAGCGAGCAACAAGGTTGATGTCTTGATACGCCGAAGGGTGGACGATGCGGTGGAAGCTGTTTGCCACGCTGGCCGAGACCGCCGGCACGAGCAAGCTCGATGTGGCTGCCGACAGCGCGGAGCCGACGCTCCGTGAGGCAGTCGACGCGCTGCTGGTAGCCGAACCGGAGCTCGAGACGCAGCTGCTCGACTCCGAGGGGGAGCTCCGGTCACACATCCACCTGCTCTGTGACGGCGAGGACCCGTTCCGGGCCGCCGATGGCTGGGAGACCGACGTCGCTGCGGTCGACGAGATCGCGCTGTTCCCGCCCGTGACCGGCGGGTGACGGGACCCGCTCGAGACGTGGCCGAGATGTTTATTCTGTTCATACGTGTAGCTGTGTGATACGGATGGTCGGACGTTCAGAGAACCGGGGTAACAGTCGCCGCCGGGGCAGACAGGGGGATTACTCGACAGTCGGTGCGGTAGGCGGGGTGGTTAGATGAGTGACGGGTCAGACACAGGCGGTGGGACAACCGGTGGACGAGGCCGGACCGAGCAGACAGTCGACAGGGTGGTACGGCGACGGGAGATGCTGGCGGGACTCGGCGGTGGAGCACTGGCAGCCAGAGCGAGTTCGAGGGGCAAAGCGGCGTCACAGTCGACAGGAATCGAGGGGTCGGAGGGTCCCATCTTCGAGTCGGAGTTCGACTCACACGCCCCCGGCGAGGTGCCGTCGGAGTTCGTTCTGGTCGGTAACACAGACCAGGCGGTGACCGACACCGCCTCACCCGAGACGGCACAGTCCTACCGGATTGGCGGGTCCCACGGTGGGTGCTGGCGTGCTATCATGCGGCAGGAACTGTTCGACAGCGGCACACGACCGGACGCGATGCGGGTTCGCGGGCAGTTCCGACTCGACGACGGGGAGGTCGGATGTCACGAGAACAAGAGCGGGAGTATCGGGTGGCGAACGGTCGAGGGGTCACACTGGTCTGATGGCTCCGGTGCGCGACTCCTCCAGTTCAGACCCGACGGAACAGTCACATCCGCGGGGGAGACAGTCGGCACCTACGAACAGTACGAGTGGACCGGGTTCGATGTGGAGTACCGGTGGGACCGCGACAGCAGTGAGGTCACCCACAGATGCACCGTCGGGGGTGGGACGGAGACGGTGACACGCGAGGCGAGAGATGACGAGACGGATCTGACCGCACTGGAACTGCGAAGTGACGATTTCACCGTCTTGTGGGGTGGGCTCTCGGTGGCAGAACCCGGGGGAGGGTCGGGTATCAACCCGACGCTGTTACTGCCGCTCGTGTTACTCGTCGCGGGTGGAGCCGGGTACTACTATCTCCGGCGGAGAGAGTCCCCCGCACCGCAACAGACGGGGCCGCGACAACACGCCCGGCAGTCGAACCGACAGACCGGGCAGCAGAACGACCCACAGCCCCGGGGTGAGGAATCCGACTGGCGGGGTAGCAGTGGCGGACAGGAGAGCCCGGACCACGGGCGACAACACACCCCTGACGGACAGCGCCCCTCGGAATCAGAACGCCGCTCCGCCGACAGAGACAGACCGTCCGACGAGGAGAGCCGCTGAGACGCCCGGGTCCGCTGTGTTCCCGGCACGTGGGCCGACCAGTCACCGGATGATTGTGCCTGCCTGTCCCGTCTCGAGGAAGGTTCCGAGTTCGTCGAGTCCGAAGACGGCAGCCGGGCCGTCGACGGTGAGCAGTGACTGCACCTTGCCGGCCATCCCGCCGGTGACGTCGGTTGCCTCGCTGTCACCCAGCACGTCCGCGACCGACTCGTAGGAGCGGATCTCGGGGACGACCTCACCATCGTCGAGCACACCGGGGACAGTCGAGCAGACACCGACACGCCCGGCACCGAGCGCCGCCGCGAGCGCGACCACCAGGTCGTCACCGCTCGCAACCGTCCCGCCGGCTCCCTCGTGGACGACCACATCCCCGTGCAGGACCGGGACGAACCCCTCCGCGAGCATCGCCTCGACAGACCGTGTCGGGCAGGCGAGACCGGTCTCGGTCCGCCGGACGAACGAGAGCGGACGCACCGGTAGCGCCGGCACACCCGCCCTGTGCAGCGCGGTGACGACCCTGTCGAGGAGCCGTCCCATCGCACGGTGGATATCGACCAGCGCCGCGCTGTCACGTGTGCCCTCGCTCGCGGAGACCCCGTGTTCGGCGGCCGCGGGGTGGCCGAAACTCCCGCCGCCGTGGATCACGACCGGGGGGTGTTCGTCCACCGTCGCTCGCGGGTCGTCCGGCGAGGCGTCGAGGGACTTGCCGATGACCTCCGCGGCGGTGGCGAGCGCCTCCTCGTCGACGGTTTCAGGACTGTGTTTGTCCGTGAGAACACTCCCACCGAGTTTGAGGACAGTCGTCATTCGTCCTCCCGACGGAGACCGTCGGTGTCGAGTTGTGCGTGGAAGGCGTCGTCGCAAGCAGGGGCATACGAGAGTGCGCGCTCGAGTTCGGCCGGGTCGCCGAGCGCGACGATACAGCCGCCACCGCCGGCACCGGTGAGTTTCGCTCCGTGGGCGCCGCCATCGCGGGCCGCCCAGACCATCGCGTCGAGCGACCGCGCAGAGACGCCGAGCGACGAGAGCAGACCGTGATTGATATCCATCAACTCGCCGAGTGTCTCGCGGTCGTCGGCCGCGAGTGCCCGCTCCCCGCGGCGGACCAGGTCGCCGACAGCCGAGACTGTGTCCGCCACGAACGGGTGTGTCTCGCGCAGCCCCCGGACCTGTGCGACGAGTTCACCCGTGTCACCGGCCCCGCCGTCGTAGCCGACCACCAGCGGGAGGTCCGGTGTCGCGAGCGTCTCGCAGTCGTCACCCTCGATGCGGACGGCACCACCCATCGTCGCACAGAACGTGTCGGCCCGCGAGGCACCCCCGTCCTGGACGGTGTGTTCGACCCGGTAGGCGCGGTCGGCAAGTTCCTCGCGGGGCAACTGCACCCCGAGTTCACGCGCCGCCGCGTCGATTGTCGCCACGACGACCGCGGCCGAGGAGCCCAGCCCCGCACCGAGGGGGATGTTACTGTCGACTGTTACCTCGAAGCTCCTCTCCTCGGCCGCGACACCGCGGGTACGGGCCGCCTCGCGGGCCTGATCGATCGCACCGTTCACGTAGCCCATCGCGGCATCCAGGAGATTCTCCGGGACGTCGACCTCCGGTGTGCTCGTACCGCCGTTGTACTCGACGGCGAACCCGTCCAGTGAGAGGTCCCCCGCACGGACGCGGAGTCCCCCCGTCCGGCGCTCGACTGCTGCTTGTGCGCGCAACCCGATCGCACACGGGACCGCGGGCTCACCGTAGACGACCGCGTGTTCCCCGAACAGGTACACCTTTCCCGGGGCACTCGATGTAACCATACATCCGGTCTATCGGCGAGCCTCTTCGAGATTTCGGACTGTCTGCTCGTACTGTCGGACAGAGACCCGTTACGATCTACAGCGAGTCGGGCGGGACAGTCTGTGACAGATGGCCGCTCCGGAGCTATCGGTCGTCAGATACGCTGTCCGGCAGTATCAGTCCGAACAGAGGGCGGGCATGGCAGTTTCGACACCGGTGAACTCGAACCGCGCACCGCCGCCGATGCTGTCTGTCACGGAGACCGTCCAGCCGTGAGCCTCGGCGACTGTCGCAACGATGGCGAGCCCGAGTCCCGTTCCGTCTGCCGTCGTCGAGTACCCCCGGTCAAGCACACGGTCCCGGTCTTCCTCCGGGATACCGGGGCCGTCGTCGGCAAGGTAGAACCCGTCCGTCATCGGACCGACGGTGACGGTCACGTCTGTCGGGCCGTGGTCGAGCGCGTTCCTGAGCAGGTTCTCGAGCAGTTGCTGGAGCCGGGAGGGGTCTGCACGGATCTCGAACTCACACTCGACCTGAGCGTCGCGTCGGCTGTCTCGACGGTCTGCCAGCAGTCGTCGGCAACCGTCGCGAGCGACAGCCGTGTCTGCTCGTCGACACCGGTGCCGCTGCGCGCGAGCAACAGGAGGTCCTCGACCAGTGACTCTATCCGGTCGTGTGCACGGTCGACTGTGTCCAGGTGGTCGCTGTCGACCTCCCGCTGGGCCATGTCCAGCCGGAGTGACGCCACGTTCAGCGGGTTGCGCAGGTCGTGGCTGACGACGCTCGCGAACTCCTCGAGACGCTCGTTGGACCGCTCCAGCTCCTGTCTGGCCGCCTCGAGCTCCCGCTCGCGGATCGTCTGCTCGGTGATATCCCGCAGCAGAATCAGATACCCCCGTGGAGAGGGACGGGCAGTAACCTCGGAGACCTGCACCGAGTAGTGACGAGATTCCCCGTCGACTGTGAGACTCACCATCTCGGGCCCCTCCTCGCCGGGGTCGAACTCGCTCAACCCGTCGACGAGTGCCGAGACCGGTGTGCCGATGCTATGGGAGTCGAGTCCCCGCACCGCCCTCCCGGCGGCGTCGTTGTAGTCGACGAGATGGGTGTCACTGTCGATAATAAAGAGTGGGTCCTCTATCTCCGCAACAACAATATCCCGTGCGATGGGGGCGAAATCGGCAAACGAGTGTCTGAACACGGCGTACGTGACCACCAGGACGAACGTTGCGATACCGAAGACGGTGTGATTGTACGTCGGCACCGGGGTGACACCGACCAGTGATGCCGTGAACGGGAGGATACCGAGGACTATCCCGGCCACGAGCACGAGTGCCTGCGTCCGGGAACGGTACCGTGTGCTGACGAACAACTCAAGCAGGTAGTACGTCCCCAGTCCGACACCGCTGAACGTGTATCCGAGCGCCGCGACCCGGCCAGGACCGACTGTCGTCTCCACGTGTGCAAACGGCTCCGTGCGGAACAGTACCGAGGAGTAGTACAGGTCGTGGAACGGGAGTGTCACGGCGACGGCAACCAGCCCGAGACACGCGAGCGCGAACACCCGGACGAGCCTGCTCTCCAACGGGTCCCCGTCGGTATAATCGACGACGAACGCCAGCCAGGCGAACACCGTCGACAGCCCCACCACGGTCCACACGGTGAGAAGCAGTTCCTGCAACTGGCGGTCGGGAACGAACACGCCGACAAAGGAGACGAGTGCCCAGAACGAGAGGAGCCCCATCAACAGCCCGAACCAGCGCCGCGACCCCATCTCGGTCCGACTCAGCACCCAGTAGCCCAGCCCCACTGTGAGCACTGCCGTCCCGGCGTAGAAAACAGCGTACAGTGTCGCCAGTGAGTTCCCGAGAATCATCTGATACGTTATCCTACCTGCGGTACACAAATTAACCTTTCCAGGCTATTTTTATTTTTGATATCCAGCATCGGGGCAGTCTGCCGCCCACTCACGCGTGGCGACGAGCAACCGCCGGGTCATCGCCGTGTGCCGGAGCGGCCGACCAGAGCCGTCAGGGCGGGGGAACAGTGACACGGTGAGAGCAGCCGAAGACCACCCGAGAGAGGTCGGTATCGGACGGGAGGTCGTCCATCACACACAGTTCCGGCGTGTCGAGTCCGCACACACCGTCGTCGCGCCGTGTCAGTCGCCGAGTCGGCCCTGTCGGAGCCGGTTTTCCGCGGCCTCGCGGGCCCGGTCAGGGTCGAACCCGTCGACGATACGCCCCAGGTCGGCGTTCTCGGTCCGGAGGGTGCGCGCGTGGTCGGCGATGTTCGGGAGCGCACGGACCACGTTGTCGATAACAGGGACAGTTGCGACAGTCGCGGAGCGGGACATCGGGTTCAGGTCGATGACGAGTTCGGTCTTTCCCATCTCGCCGAGCGCCTCCGCGCGGTCACCGTCCTCCAGCGGGACGAGCACCACGTCGGCGGCGTAGATGCCGTCGGCGTCGACCTTCGCGCGCTGGTGGTCCAGACCGGGGATACGCGCGTCGGCGGTCAGCCCTTTTACCTCGTCAGCCCCGTGCTCCGCGGAGGTGGTCGGCGATCGCCTCGATGCGCTGTTCGGTCCGGTTGAACAGGTTGACCTCTATCTCGGCACCCGTCGCGTCGGCGAGGTCGACGACCTCTCCGGGGGCGAGCGCGGCGACGTTACCGTTCACCGAGAGCACGGCGTGGTCTGCCCGAAGCAGGTGTGCGGCGGCGACACGCTCCGCCGTGTCGGCGCTCGGGGTTGTCCGCTCGCCGAGCAGATAGTCGAACGCCTCGCCACGGCCCTGTGCGATCAACCCCTGTCGGCTGGTGATGCCGGCCTCGACACCGGCCTCGATGCGGTGGCGCTGCAGCAGTGACTCGTACCGGGGGTGGCTCTCCGGTATCTCCTCCATACACGAAGTAGGGGTCCGACGCCTATATCTGGCGGTGTCTCGACCGGACCGGGTCGGTGGTCGACTCGTACTGTCGGACGGACACGTGAGCATCGACGGGACCCGGGCGGGACAGTCTGTGACAGACGGCGGCTCTGTGAATAGCGGTCGGAGAATACTCTGTCCGACAGTATCAACAACAGTCCCCGCCGGGTGTCCACTCGCACGTATCACCCGTTGTGAGATTGTTTTCGTCGATGTATACGGCGAGACGGGCGAAGTTGCAGAGGTATGTGGGTGACCCACAGTCGTCGTCGCAGTCACGGACACAGACCGGGTCGTGGTCGAAGATCCGTGACCCACGGTACGCACAGGTTTCATCCACATCGGGTGTCGTGATTGTCGTCGGCGTACTGACTGGGGAAGTTCCGTGCTAAAGACGTTTGTCCGGGGACCAACGGGGTCATCGGCCGGGGCGGGGGTAGCGTGGGTGCGAGACGGCGCCGAACAGCGGCGGTGAACGCCAGCGATATGACCCTGCCTGCAGTACATCACCTATGCCCGGACTCGTCTTCTTCCGGACGACAGACCGCGAGCGCACCGTGGCGTTCTACACGGAGCGTCTCGGCTTCGAGGAGTGGCTCGAACAGGACGGCGGCTGTACCATCCTCCGGCGTGCGAACCTGCTCGTTGGGTTCTGCGGTGCCGAGACCACCGAGACAGAGGGTATCGTCACCGTCGCCGTCGAGGACGAGGCGGCTGTCGACGAACTGTACGGGGAGCTGTCGGATATCGCGGACGGTCCGCCGACCCGCAACGAGGCGTTCGACATCTACCAGTTCTTCGCGACGGACCCCGACGGCCGGACCGTCGAGATACAGACGTTCCTGCACCCGACACCACCGGTCGGCTGAGTATCTGTCCGGTGTGAGCGGAGGCGCGTGAGCGCCGTCGCGGCGGAGCGGTCGACCGGCCCGGGCGACGGTGTGCCGGTTGCCGGCCGGGAACGCACAAACAGTTTATACGTGCAACGTGGAAAACGCACAATGAGTGATTCCGACACGGCGGAGCAGGAACTCGGGATAACCGAGTCGAAGGAGTACAGCACGGGTGACTGGTACGCCGAGGTCGTCCAGAAGTCGGAACTCGCGAGCTACGCGCCGATGGGCGGGTTCATCGTCACCCGGCCCCGGGGGTACGACATCTGGGAGCGGATAAAGAGCCATCTCGACGGCTGGTTCACGGAAACCGGTGTCACGAACGCCTACTTTCCGATGTTCATCCCCGAGAGCTATCTGGAGCGGGAGAAGGACGTCGTCGAGGGGTTCGACCCCGAGGTGGCGTGGGTGACCCACGGGGGGTACGACGAACTCGAGGAGCGACTCGCCGTCCGGCCCACCAGCGAATCGATAATCGCCCCGTTCATCGCCCAGTGGACCCGGTCACACCGTGACCTCCCGATGCGGCTGAACCAGTGGTGTTCGGTCGTCCGGTGGGAGGCGACCGAGACGAAGCCGTTCTTCCGGACGAAAGAGTTCCTCTGGCAGGAAGGTCACACGGCCCACCACGACGGTGAGGGTGCCTGGTCGGAGACGATGCTGCGACTCGACCAGTACGAGCGGGTCTACGAGGAGGTGCTCGCGATGCCGGTGCTGAAAGGTCGCAAGCCCGAACACGACAAGTTCCCCGGGGCCGACACCACCACCACCGTCGAGGCGCTGATGCCCGACGGAAAGAGCGTCCAGGGCGGCACCTCGCACTATCTCGGCACCTCCTTTGCCGAGGCGTTCGACATCACCTACGTCGACACGGACGAACGGGAGCGGACCGCCCACACCACCTCGTGGGGACTGTCCTGGCGCGCCATCGGTGCGCTGATAATGACCCACAGCGACGACCAGGGGCTCGTGCTCCCGCCCGCGCTCGCGGACCCGCAGGTGTTATCGTCCCCATCTGGGGTGCCGACAACCGGGAGACCGTGCTCGAGTACGCCGCCGACGTGGAGGAAACGCTCTCGGAGGCCGGGGTGCGTGTTAGTCTGGACGACCGCGATAACCGCAACCCCGGGTTCAAGTACAACGAGTGGGAGTTGAAGGGGGTCCCGCTGCGCGTCGAGATCGGCCCGAACGAGTGTGCAGAGGAGACGGCGACGCTCGTCCACCGGCCGGACGGCGAGACCGACACCGTCGAACGGGACGGACTGGCCGACACCGTCCAGGAGCATCTCGACACGGTGCACGCGAAACTGTACGCGAGCGCCGAGGAGACACTGGAGGCGGGTGTCCGGGAGGCGGAGAGCCGCGAGGAGATCCTCGGTACTATCGGTCAGCACGGCGGTTACGTCCGGTGTGGCTGGTGTGGTGCGGAGGCCTGTGAGGAACCGATAAAGAGCGCCATCGCCGCCGAGATCGTGATGGTGCCGCTCGACCGCGACGAGGAACCGGTTCACGAGGAGTGTGCCATCTGCGGGGCGGAGGCCACGGAGACCGCCTACTTTGCGAGGAGCTACTAACTGCCGCTGCGGTCTGTACAGTTTGCCCGCCGTCTTTTAGTTCAACTGTGCTGTATCGTGGATATGCTGGTGAACGTATGACGCGGCGGCGGCGGACGGAACCCCCGCTATCCTGCTTGCAGCGGTGACCGACGACTCATTTTCTGACAGACAGACTTATGACTGTGGAGAACGTGTACATTAAGTAGTATCGGTAGCCGCCAGGTCCCCGCGGCCGTCCGGTCGTGTATACCCCTGGTTGCTCTACCGTGGGACGAGTACACATGGCACAAACAAGCGCACCGCAGCACAGAGCAGACGCACAGTCACGAGCAACAACAAGCGGAGTGGCAAACAGTCGAAGCGGTGATGACCTCCGATGACCGAACGCAAGCCGAGCCTGTCGGCGCTGAGTGAGGAGTATCGGACGACGATCCCCTCGGACCTGCGTGAGCCGCGCTCGTTCGAGCGGTATCTGCAGGAGCTCTACGACGAGCCGCGTGTCGCGCGCAACGCCCCCCAACGGGTCGCGGACATGTTCGACTTCTACGGCAGTGAGTACGACGAGGACACCGGTGTCGTCGAGTACAAGCTCGCCTCGGAGGACCCCCTGAACAACGGCGAGAACACGTTCTACGGTCGGGTCGTCCACGACGCCATCCACGAGTTCGTCAACAAGGTGAAATCCGGTGCCCGCGGTCTCGGTCCGGAGAAACGTATCCTGCTGTTGCTCGGGCCGGTCGGTTCGGGCAAGTCCGATTTTGACTCCCAGATACGAACCTACTTCGAGGACTACACGTCGCGGGATGCCGGGCGGATGTACACGTTCCGGTGGACGAACCTCTGTGATGTCATCCCGGACCAGGACCCCGAGGATGACGTGGTTCGCTCGCCGATGAATCAGGACCCGCTCGTGTTGGTCCCGCAGGAGCAACGAGAGAATATCGTCGACGACCTCAACGGTCTGCTCGATGCGCCGTACACCATCCGCAACGAGCAGTCACTCGACCCGGCCAGTGAGTTCTACATGGACCGTCTGCTGGCACACTACAACGACGACCTGGAGACGGTGCTCGAGAACCACGTCGAGGTGATCCGGCTGCTCGCCGACGAGAACAAGCGCCAGGCGATCGAGACGTTCGAGCCGAAGGACAAGAAAAACCAGGACGAGACCGAGCTCACAGGCGACGTCAACTACTCGAAGATAGCGATCTACGGCGAGTCTGACCCGCGCTCGTTCGACTACGCGGGGGCGTTCTGCAACTCGAACCGTGGTCTCTTCTCCGGCGAGGAGCTGTTGAAGCTCCAGCGGGAGTTCCTGTACGACTTCCTCCACGCCACCCAAGAACAGACAATAAAGCCGAAGAGCAACCCGCGGATCGACATCGACCAGGTGATCGTCGGGCGGACGAACATGCCCGAGTACCGCGACAAGAAAGGCGACGAGAAGATGGAGGCGTTCAACGACCGGACGAAGCGCATCAACTTCCCGTACGTGCTCTCCTACGAGAACGAGGCCGAGATCTACCGGAAGATGCTGCGCAACGCGGACCTGCCGGAGATTCACGTCGAGCCACACACCCTGGAGATGGCGGGTCTGTTCGGCGTGCTGACACGGATCGAGGAGCCCGACGCGAACAGCATCACGGCGGTCCAGAAGGCAAAGGCGTACAACGGCGAGATAGACGACACGGACGATATCGACGTAAAGAAGCTCCGCGAGGAGGCGGAGGAGTCGGTTGACATCGCGGAGGGGATGGACGGTGTCTCGCCACGGTTCATCGGCGACGAGATCGCCGAGGCGTTGATGGACTCGATGCACCGCTCTCGGAGTTTCCTCTCGCCGCTTCTAACGTTCAACCACCTCGAGGGCAATCTCGAGAATCACGGCTCGATCTCGGCGGAGATGTTCGAGACGTACTACCGCTACCTGGAGCTGGTGCGCGAGGAGTACAAGAAGCGAGCAATCGAGGACGTTCGCCACGCACTAGCGTACGATATCGACGAGATACAGCGCCAGGGTGAGAAGTATATGGACCACGTGATGGCGTACATCGACGACGACACCGTCGAGGACGAGATAACGGGGCGAGAGCAGGAGCCCGACGAGCAGTTCCTGCGGAGCGTCGAGGAGAAGCTACAGCTGCCGGAAGACCGGAAGGACGACTTCCGTCAGGAGGTTGCAAACTGGGTTTCCAGGCGGGCTCGTGAGGGACAGCCGTTCGATCCGCAGGGCAACGACCGCCTGCGTCGGGCGCTCGAGTCCAAGCTCTGGGAGGACAAGAAACACAACATCAACTTCTCGGCACTGGTCACCAGCGGCGAGATGGACGACGACGAGCGCAACGAGTGGATAGAGGCGCTTCTCGACCAGGGGTACTCCACCGAGGGCGCAAAGGAGGTCCTCGAGTTCGCCGGGGCCGAGGTCGCAAAGAGCGAGATGGAGGGCTGAGATGGCAAAGCGAGAACGCGACCGTGGTCGCCGGTCGGACGACGGGGAGCGCAGAGCCGGCACCGAGGGCACAGGTCCTGCACCGCCGGCAGAGAGTGACAGGACACGCAGGAACGACCGACAGAGCGACGCGGACAGCGACAGCTTCCTGTCGGCGGCCGATGACGAGCTCGACGCAACCTACGAGGAGCCGCTGGGACTGCCCGAGTACGTCGATCTGTTGCTCTCGGAGCCACAGCTCGGCTCCCACGCCTCGAAGTACCTGCTCGCGGCGATCGAGGATGCGGGCACACGGACCGTCGTCGAGGAGGGCGAGGAAACCGAGCGGTACCGGTTCTTCGACGACCCCTGGAACGACGGCGAGCACGCCATCCTGGGCAACACGGCGGTTCTTAACCGCTTTGTCGACGACCTGCGCTCGATCGCGGCGGGACGGGGAAAGGAGGAAAAGATACTGTGGCTCGACGGACCAACGGCGACCGGCAAGTCCGAGCTGAAGCGGTGTCTGGTAAACGGGTTGCGGGAGTACTCGAAGACCGACGACGGGCGCCGGTACACAGTCGAGTGGAACGTCGCCGGCACGGGGTCGGGCCCCGGAACCGCGATGACTTACGGGAGCGAGCAGCCGACCGACGAGGACGACTGGTACGAGAGCCCGGTCCAGTCACACCCGCTCTCGGTGTTCCCACCGGCGGTGCGCGAGGAACTGGTCGCGGAGCTGAACGCCCGGCTTCCGGACCACATCCCGGTTCGGGTAAAGGCGGAGCTCGACCCGTTCTCGCGGGAGGCCTACAACTACCTCGAGGAGCAGTACCGTCGCGAAGGTGTCGAGGACCTGTTCTCGACGGTGGCCGCGACCGATCATCTGCGCGTGAAGA
>KE356579.1:2530803-2532596 GCA_000416085.1 halophilic archaeon J07HX64
GGGATGCTCCGGGAGCTCGACTCGCGAGTCGAAAGAACCCGCAGGCGTCTCTACGACGGGTGCTCTCGCAGGCAACGGTCTCGTGACGATCGTCGAGGACGCTCACAGCACGCCGACCTCTGCAGAAGCTGCTGAACGTTCCCGACGAGGGCCGGGTCAAGCTCGACAAGGGTATCGGGATGGACATAGACACGCAGATGATAATCATCTCGAACCCGGACCTGGATGACCAGCTCGACAAGCACACCGGTCGGGAGGGGTCAGACCCGTTGCGTGCGCTCAAGCGTCGACTGGACAAACACGAGTTTGGCTACCTCACGAACCACTCGCTGGAGACCCAGCTCCTGCGCCGGGAGCTGACAGACGAGACCCGGGTCTGGGAGGCCGCCTCCCGGGAACAGCTGGAGGAGTGGATACGCGCCCCGCTGACGGCTGCCGTGCGCGGCAGCGACGACGCCGTCCGGGAGCGAGAGCTCGCCCCCCACGCGCTGGAGGCAGCGGCGATGTACGCCGTTGTCTCGCGGCTCGTCACGAACGATCTTCCCTCGAAGTTCGACCTCGTCGACAAGGCGCTGCTGTTCGACCAGGGGTACCTCCGGGATGGCGACGACCGCATCGATATCGACGATGTCGGGTTCAAGAGCACCGCCCTCGACGGCAAGCAGGGGGTTCCAGTTACATTCACCCGGGACACGATTGCCGACCTGCTCCACGAGGAGTCGGATCGGTACCACGAGGAGCTCCCTGTTGCGGACATAGTCATGCCACGGGACGTGTTGAACGGGATGGCGGCGGGGCTGACCGATGCGCCCGTGTTCTCGACGACAGAGGCGACCGAGTTCGAGGACCGTGTCACGGTGGTCAAAAACTACGTGTTCAGGCGTCAGGAATCAGACGTGCTCGACGCGATAATGGCGGAGAAGCGTGTCGACGAGGCCACTATCGACGAGTACGTCAGACACGTCTACGCCTGGGCCGAGGGCGAGCGTATCGAGAACGACCGCGGCGAGCGGGTCGAACCGGATCTGCTTCGGATGAAGGTGTTCGAGATAGAGCATCTCGGCCGGTTCACCGAGGCCGACTACGACGGCGAGCGGCCGGGTCGCGATGTCCGCGAGTTCCGTCGCGAGCAGATCATCACCGCGCTGAACCGTCACGCCTGGCGACAGCGTGACGAGGAGTTCCGCGTCGAGGATGTCGCACCGAGCGAGATCCCGGTGATCGAGGCGGTGCTCGGTGATCACGACTGGGACGATGTCCAGCGGACCTTCGAGGACTTCGAGCCCGGACAGTGGGACGACCCGCCAAAGGGCACACAGACAGAGCAGGTGAAAGCCGACACGATAGAGCGTATGCAGGAGATGTTCGACTACAGTGAGGCCTCGGCGGAGTTGACCAGTCGACACGTTATGAGCCAGGTGAGCTACCGATGGGACTGAGAGACGACCTGGAGCGGTACCGTGAGGTCGGTGAGAGCCGCCGGCAGGACCTCGCGGAGTTTATCCAGTACGGCGACCTCGGCGGGAGCAGGGGCAGTCAGATACGTATCCCGATAAAGATAATCGATCTGCCGGAGTTCGCGTACGACCAGCGTGACATGGGCGGTGTCGGCCAGGGCGAGGACGGCACGCCCGAGCCCGGCGAACCGGTCGGCCAGCCCGAGGACGGCGACGGGGAGGACGGTGACCCCGGGGAGGAGGGCGGCGAACACGAGTACTACGAGATGGACCCCGAGGAGTTTGCCGAGGAGCTGGACGAGGAGCTCGGACTAGATCTCGACCCGAAGGGCAAGC
>KE356579.1:2532646-2533890 GCA_000416085.1 halophilic archaeon J07HX64
TCGTCTCGCTGGCTCTCGTTCGCTCCGCTCACGAGAACGCGGTTTTGGCGCTCCATCTCGCGGTTATGGGCTTCGGTGAACTGCTATGACCGCAGTACACGACCTTACCGAAACGTCGCCGGAGGAGGCGCTTGACCTCTATCTCCGGGAGCGGAGTACCGAACTGACGGACAGTACGCTACAATCACACAAGTACCGTCTGAACCACCTCGTTCGATGGTGCAACGGGGTTGGGGTCTTAGAAAGTATGAACAGTCTCACCGGGCGTGACCTACACCGTTACAGACTCTGGAGGCAGGAAGACGGTGACCTGAACCAAGTATTCCTGGAGTTACAAATAGATACGTCACGGGTGTTTCTACGGTTCTGTGAATCGATAGACGCCGTCGAAGCAGATCCCCACTCAAAACTGATGTCACCGACGCTTAGTGACGGTGTCGGTCAACCTGACGTGAAACTCGAAACTGACGAAGCCGACCAACTTCCCGAATATCTCGACCGTTTCGAATACGCCATCTTCTGTCACGTCCTCGTTGTGTTACTGTGGCGTACTGGACTCAGAATCGGGTCGGTTCGCGCTCTTGACGCGGACGATCCTGACGGCGGGAACGAGTATGTATCGCTGTGTCACCGTCCCGATACCGACACTCCGTCAAAAAAAAGCAGAACGGCGAACGGTTAAGTTGCGCTGGATCCGTCGTCTTGCGCCGTACTTCAGAACTGTGTTGAGGTGAACCGTGATGACGAACGCATTGGTGTCAGTTAACTCGCTTGATTGTTTACTCACGTCTCGTACCTATCCAAGCGAATAAAAAAAGTCTGCGGGGGAGCGGTAAGTGAAGATTGGCTATTAACTGATTTTGCTGATTAAACGTGTAATATCACCGCCGGCTCTACTGAAATCGTTCGTGTAAGACTCATACTCTATCCCTTGCACCGACTTCTGTAACTATACTTTTTAATATTATTCAGTCCGGGTCGCACCGTAGCAGATCGACTGTGAATGTTTCTATAATAACTGTAGAGGTGCTATTCGGAGGAGACCGTGGATTCCGACGCAGTGACTACACCAAGTTACTGGAGGAGCTCCGCGACAGGAACCCCAGTGATTTTGACCTGGACAGACAAAAAAGCATACTATCGTCGGTATCAGGAACAAAACGATATCGTATAGAGTCGAAACCAGCAGACGGCGTAGCGCCCCGTCTCTCCGTCAAGAACGCGCTCTGTGGGGAAAGACGACA
>KE356579.1:2533940-2536996 GCA_000416085.1 halophilic archaeon J07HX64
ACGGGAGGAGTTCTTCGGCATCCGTTCCGGCGGGGGTACCCGCATCTCGAGCGCGTACGAGGTTGCGATGGAGCGTCTCGACGAGGCGTACCCGTTCAAGGAGTGGAACCGGTACGTGTTCGCCGCCGGCGACTCGGAGAACTCCTCGAACGACACCGAGAAGAATGTTATTCCGCTGATGGAGCGCATCGACGCGAACCTCCACGCCTACGTCGAGACCCAGCCCTCGGGTAACGCGATAAACGCCACCCACGCGGAGGAGCTCCAGCGTCACTTCGGCAGAAACGACAACGTCGCCGTGGCCTACGTCTCCGGTCCCGAGGATGTCACCGATGCAATCTACGATATACTCAGCACGGAGGAAAACGATGACTAACAGAGAACACAGCACCCCGCAGACTGCAGCCGGGTACAGGGCCTGGATGTCCGTCTCCAGGGGGCAGGAGGAACAATGAGTGAGGACCCGACAGCCGGGAGCGAACTCGCAACCGTCGAGTCGATCCGCATGCAACGGGAGGCAGACCAGCTGGACGAGCCGGCGGAGGCAGCAAACCAGTTAGCGACGAAGCTTGGTCTGAAGCCGTACCCGGTGAACTACTGGATCGTCGACTACGACGAGATGAACGAGCTCATCGCCTACGGCGGGTTCCAGGAGCGCTACCCACACTGGCGGTGGGGGATGGCCTACGACCGTCAGCAGAAACAAAGCCAGTTCCTCGGCGGCAAGGCCTTCGAGATCGTCAACAACGACAACCCGGCCCACGCGTTTCTGCAGATATCGAACAGTCTGGCCGACCAGAAGGCGGTGATCACCCACGTCGAGGCTCACTCCGATTTCTTCGCCAACAACCAGTGGTTCGGTATGTTCAGCCAGGACCCGGACGCGGCAGCGCTGCTCGACCGGCACGCCGACACGATCCGCCAGCACATGCAGGACCCCGATATCGAGCGGTCCGATGTCGAGCGGTTCATCGACCACATCCTCTGTCTGGAGGACAACGTCGACCAGCACACCCGATACGAGACGGTTTCACCCGAGGAGGGCGGCTCCAACATCGAGACGGCGGCTGTTGGAGAACAGCTGGAGGAGCTCGACCTCTCCGAGGAGGTCCGCAGTCAGGTGTTCGACGACGAGTGGCTCGACCAGCAGGGCGACGACGACGGCCGCGCGACGTTCCCCGAGGAGCCCGAACACGACCTGCTCGGATTCCTCCGGGCTCACGGCAAACAGTACGACGACGAGGCCGGAAAGGCCCTCGAGATGGAGGACTGGCAGAAGGATGTCCTCGAGATACTGCGCCGCGAGTCCTACTACTTCGCGCCCCAGAAGATGACGAAGATAATGAACGAGGGGTGGGCAAGCTACTGGGAGTCGCTGATGATGGCCGACGAGAACTTCGCCGGGGCGGACGAGTTCATGACCTACGCCGACCACATGTCGAAGGTGCTGGGGTCGGGCGGGCTGAACCCGTACAGCTTGGGTATCCAGCTCTGGGAGTACATCGAGAACAGCGAGAACCGGCGTCACGTCGTCGAGCATCTACTCCGAGTCGAGGGGGTCACCTGGCGCAACTTCCACGACACGGTGGATTTCGACACGGTGCTCGGAACCCTGGAACCGGACGACCTGGTGGCATCGGTAGACCCCGACGAACTGGGGGCGGTGCCGGCAGACGACGACCGCATCGACGCGGAGGCGCTCGCCGCCGCACGCGAGGGTACGGTCGACCTGTCGACGTACCCCTGGAAGCTGTTCACCTACGAGGGGCTCTGTCAGCGTCACTACTCGCTGACGAAGCCACAGAACCGGGGGTACCTCGCACGCATCTCGCTCGAAGAGCTCGAGCGAATCTCGCGGTACATGTTCGACGACTCGCGCTACGGGAGTGTCGAGGAGGCGCTCGCGGATGTGGACTACGCGACCGGTTGGAACCGGATGCGCGAGATCCGAGAGAGTCACAACGACGTGACCTTTATCGACGAGTTCCTCACACAGGAGTTCGTCGACGAGCACGATTACTTTACCTACGAGTACACACACTCCTCGGGTGACTACCGTGCCACGTCGAGTGACTACGAGGACGTCAAAAAGAAGCTCATGCTGCAGATGACGAACTTCGGCAAGCCAACAATCGCGGTCGCGGACGGCAACTACCGCAACCGCAACGAACTCCTGCTCGAACACCAGTACAACGGTGTCGCACTCGACATCGAGCAGGCAAAGGAGACGCTGGCCCGGGTGTTCGAGCTCTGGGGTCGGCCCGTTGCGCTGCGGACGGTCGAGAAGACCTACGACGAGCACGACCTGGAGGTCGCTCGCCGGCGTGACCGCGAGCCCGAACCCGTCGAGGTCGGACTGGAACTGCGCTACGACGGCTCCGGGTTCGACGAGGTGGAGCTCAACTGGGACGATGTCAAACACCTCGCCGCCACCGACGTCGACTACGACACCAAACCCGAGGAGTGGCTGGCCTGACTCGGAGGCTGTGTTCTTTCTTTCGGGTTGTTTTAGTGCCCTCACGACGTAGATAAGTTGTGAGTGACGACTCAGGGCACCGGGGTCTCCGGATGCCAGACGACGACCAGCTGTTCGGTGTAGTGACACACCACGACGGCGGGAACCACGTGCGTGTGCGCTGTGAGGACGGCGAGACACGGATGGGGCGCATCCCCGGTCGCATGAAGTATCGGGTCTGGATCGAGGAGGGCGACGTGGTCATCGTCGAGCCGTGGGACTGGCAGGACGAGAAAGCAAACATCGAGTGGCGCTACGAGAGTGCGAGCGCCGACCAGTTGCGCCGTGAAGGCCACATCGAGTAGCGACCGACAGACAGTTTCTGTGCGGTGGTGAGCAACCTGTACTGCTGGACTGTCCGGACAGAACGCCGACAGCGAGATACACAATCGGGAGCCCCGCTCAAAACAGGACGTATCAGATCAGATCAACACACTCTGCCATCCTCGGAGTATCCGAGATTCTGTCTGTGAGTCCTCGTTGTCAGTCCTCGTCTTCGTCCTCGGCGGCTTCCTTTATATCCCCGAGTTTGTCGACAAGT
>KE356579.1:2537016-2542183 GCA_000416085.1 halophilic archaeon J07HX64
TCCACCACCGACGAGACAACTGGTCTCGACGTAGCAAAATCGACAAGATCGGTGAGACTCAGATCAACTGGGTTAGGTTCTATCCTTACACGCATCTGAATAAAGTATACCGATATTTTCAGGCCGAATATACACAGTAAAAGCGACACATCTTGACCCAGTCAGTCCTCCAAGCTCGGATAGTGCAAGCGATCTGAAATTCGGTGGTGACTCGACGCTAATCGAGGCTTCCTCATGCGCAACTGGTATCGACTTATTGATAGTTTCTCCATCAACTTCTACTTCACCCCGTGGATCAGATTCGAACGAGTCGCTGTATATCCGCTCCCCGCTCTGTTCGACCATGAGACGAGCCTCGGTCGATAACCATCTCATATTCAGGATGTCGATGTGACTGATTTCGGACGGCTTGACATCCTCAGTTGAGTCGAGATTGCTGAACAGACAGCCCGACAGTCCGATTGCTGGTGACGTGCTGAGTATTGCTCGGCGTGATCTTTTCTCTCACATCCGGGTTCGAGTCTTCTTTCGTGGCGTTAATCGGTCTGGAAACAGTTCAAAACAGGACGTATCAGATCGACGCGCTCTGCCATCCTCGGAGTGTCCGAGATTCTATCTGTGAGCCTCCCGCTTCAGTCCTCGTCCTCGTCGGCCTCTTTTATATCTCCGAGTTTGTCGACAAGTTCCTCGGTGGTGGCCTCCGTGTCGAAGTCGACGTTGCCCTCGAACTCGCTTTTGTGGACATCCACGGCATCGTCCTCGGAGGTGTCGACGTTCTGGTCGTTTTGCTCGGATTCATCGTAGCTTCCAAAGCCCATAGGTACTATCTGGACCCGGCAGTCAAAACAAGCCCGGTTCTGATAACCCCGAACCTCTCGCCAAAGTGTGAGAGAGGCAGTAGAACTGGATATCCGCAGTCCCCGTTTCCGGTCTACCAGAGGAGCGAGCCGAGTGCCAGAGGTGTGTGAACCCTCAGAGTGCTGTGATGACGAGACGCCCGGTGCCTCGGTGAGGCATTCGAACAACCGGAGTGCGCGGGGAGAGGTACGGCTGGTCGAGAGACGGAGAACGTTCGCCATCTGAATAAAAAAGAGGTGAGACGAGTGAACTACCCCGCCCTGCTCGCGCTGACGCGCTCACTGAGGGCGGGGTGGTTTACTCCTCGTCGACGTCGTCGAGGACGTCAACCTCAACGGTACTGTCGGTTCGTCCGGCGCCGGGTAACTGCCAGTCGAGCACCGTCGCGCGACCGGGAAACGCGGGCCGACCGACAACCTCGAAGGTGGCGTCGGCGGCCCCCTCGGTGACGGGTGCGGCGACGAGCAGGCGCGCGACGTCGGCCCGCGAGACAGCACCGTACAGCTTCGCACCCGGTTCGGCGACGGTCACGTCGTCGGTGCGCGGGCCGTTCGTGAGCACACCCGGGCGCAGGACTGTGTGTCGGAGCGGTGACGACCGGAGCGCCGCTTCTGTCTCTGCTTTTGCCTCCTGTATCGGGCCGATGAACAGGTCGAACGCGGTTGCGAGCGGGCTCGCCGGGTCGTCGCCGACACCGATTGCCGACTCCATGACGAACGCCTCTACGCCGGCCGTGACCGCCGCATCGAGGAGCGCCCGCGCACCCTCCCCGTCGACGTACGGTCCCGAGCCGAGGACCTCCCCCACCCCCGAGCCGACTGCGCTCACCACCACGTCGACACCGTCGAGGGCACCGGCCAGGTCGGTCGGGTCGAGCAGGTCGTCGACGGCCACCTCGTCGGCACCGGCACGCCGGAGCAGTCGACGCTTGCCGGGCGAGCGTGTCAGCCCGCGCACCGTTGGAACCCGCGACCCAAGCAGTCTGAGCACCTCCAGACCGGTGGCACCACTCGCACCCGCTACCAGCACGGTATCCACATCGTCGGTATCCATGCTCTCTCTTCTGTCTCCTGATGTATCATTGACTCGGACCCGCGCCGCTCGATGCCGTCCGGCGGTACGTCCGGTGTCACTGCCCGTATACCGGGCGTCGAGGAACCACATCACCCGGGTGAGTGGACACCGAGGTCGGGTGCGAGCAGAAACCTCAGGACCCCCCAGGGTAGTGTCGCCCCAGAGCCAGGCGTTTATACTGGTCCGGGTCCTATCTGTGGCAATGTTACCGACAGTCTCGCGTCACACTGCTGCCGTCACAGACGACCTCGAGGGCCGCGGGTTCACAGTCGACGAGGAGGGGTGGGCGAACGTCGCACACGGGGGGCCGGAGGCGCTGACCGGTGTCGACGCCTCGCTCGCGGTCGTCCCGCTCGCGGACAGCAGACCACTGACAGCTGTCTCGGCGATCGCGAACGCCGCCCACGAGGGCCGAGTGCCGGTGCTCGTCGCCGACCAGCGGACCGGGAGAGAGGTCGAACCGCTCCTGTCCGAGCCGTTCCTGCTTGAGGACCGGGAGGACCGTGAGTTCGTCCCGATCGAGGATCGGATACGGCTCTCGGACGACAGCTACGCCTGCGTCGGCACGGGCGGACAGATCGAGTGGTTCGAACACTCAAACGGCGTGACCGACAGCCCGTCACTCGTGCTGTCGGTCGGGGGCGACCGGGTCACGACACTGGGTTCGGTCGACGGACTCGCCTGTCCCGGGCCGTCGGTGTCGGCGTTCCAGTACAGCTATGCCCGCGGTGAGGGCGGTCGGTTCCGTGTCTTCGAGAGCGGCCAGGCGGTTGGACAGTACACGAGTATCGGTGCGATGCGAGCCGACGGGTTCCGCCCGGTCCCGCTCCCGCTCGTCCCGGAGCACCACGTCCGGGACCACGGTCGACTCGCGCGTGCGACCCTACTGGCGACTGTCGATAGCGACCAAGAGGTCAACTACCGCTCGTTCCAGGTCTGAGCCGGGCACGACACCCGCCGGCAAACAGACAGAGTTCTGTAGCCCCACACTGTGGAGTCACACTACACGGCCGGCCCTACACGTTTTTGCCCGCCGGGCACCTGTCCCGAAGCACGTGCACCGGATACGCGAGCAGGTGTTGGACGAACACCGGGAGACAGTCGCCGCGGTCGTCGATGTGGGGGCCGCGGTGGCGTCGGCAGTCGAGCGTCGGCCGGTCACCGACGGGGACCGTCTTCGGCGACCCTTCGAGGCGCTACTCCGCGAGCGCGGACTGGCCGCGCAACTACTCGGGGTGCTCACAACCGGGGCCAAGGCGCTCAACACCGGGATAGAGGCCGAACCGGTCCCCGGACCCCCGTATCTCGTCGTCACGAGTCGGGGGCCGCTCTGCCGGGGGACCCTCACCGACGGCCGTCGACTGGTGGTCGAACTCCTGGTGTTCGCGGTGGAGCGGCAACCGCCCCGGTACCGGTTCCGTGACCCGGCCGCCGAGGAGTGTCTGCAGGTCTCGCTCCGGTGACCCGCTGTCTCCAGGCCACCAGACAGACTACCGGGCACATCCTGGATAGTATAACTCCCCCACGGCCCGGGAGTAACGACTACGGACTCGGGGTGGTGACGGTTCCTGTTTCGAACGCTACCGACAGTACGGTTGTGGGCTGTTTCCCTGAGTGCTACGACGCGCTCAACGGTGCTAGCGCCGGTCAGGGTCTCACACTCCGAAGCGACCCGCTTGGCCCGTCGACCGGTGTCGACACGAGTCGGCAGGCTACCTCTCGGGACAGCACAGGGCATAGATTTATTTTCATCACGATTCATGATGAGGATACAGTATGAAGAAGCTAATCAACGATCCGGAGGACGTTGTCGACGAGATGCTCGACGGGATGCTCTCGGCGCACCCCGACAGACTTCGCCGTCTGCCGGACACACAGGTGGTCGTGCGGGAGGACGCCCCGGTGGACGAGAAGGTCGGTGTCGTCAGCGGCGGTGGAAGCGGACACGAGCCGACACACGCGGGCTACATCGGTGACGGTATGCTGGACGGTGCGGCCGCGGGGAACGTGTTCTCGTCGCCGACTGCCGACGAGTTCGAGGCGCTCATCGAGGCCTGCGACGCCGGTGACGGCGTTCTCGCGGTAGTCAAAAACTACGAGGGCGACGTGATGAACTTCGAAACGGCGATCGAACTCGTCGAGATGACGGGAACTGAAGTTGCAACGGTTGTCGTCGACGACGATGTCGCGGTGGAGGACTCGCTGTACACCTCGGGCCGGCGGGGCGTCTGTGGTACGATTCTCGTCCACAAGGCTGCCGGCGCAAAGGCCGCGGCGGGTGCCGATCTTGAGGAGGTCCAGCAGGTGGCTCAAAAGGTTGTCGACAATGTCGGTACGATGGGGACAGCACTCACCTCCTGTGTGACCCCCGAGAAAGGCGAACCCACCTTCGACCTCGGCGAGAACGAGATTGAACTCGGTATCGGCATTCACGGGGAACCGGGGACCGAACGGACAGAGAAAATGAGTGCCGACGAGATAACGGAGGAGTTGACCGAGTCGGTGCTGTCCGACCTCGACCTGTCGGAGGGACAGGAGGTCGCCACTATCGTCAACGGGATGGGTGCCACGCCGATGATGGAGCTGTTCATCGTCAACAACCGTCTCCAGGAACTGCTGGGCGAGCACGGCCTCGAGACGTGGGACGCCTGGGTTGGCGACTACATGACCTCACTGGACATGGAGGGCTGCTCGATAACGGTCTGTGCCGTCGACGAGGAGTTGAAGCAACTGCTGGGCGCGACAGTTGATACACCCGCGCTGACGACACAATGAGCGAGGCTGGGCTCACAGTCGTCACCGCGGTCAGAGACATCGCCGAACGGCTCGAAACCGAGCGGGCACACCTCACCGAACTCGACTCCGCAATCGGTGACGCCGACCACGGGGGGAACATGGCACGAGGCTGGGCGGCAGCGGCCGAGACAGTCGAGGAACTGGACGACCCCGACCCAGCGACGGTCGTCCAGACCACCGGCAAGACACTGCTGTCGGAGGTTGGCGGTGCGTCCGGACCGCTCTACGGCGGGTCGCTCGTGTTCGCCGCCGCCGAACTCGACGGCGGAATCGACCGTGAGAGCGTCGTCGGGTTCGCCGAAACCTACCTGGAGAAGGTGCAGGACCGCGGTGACGCCGAGGTTGGCGACCAGACGATGGTCGACGCGCTCGTCCCCGCGGTGCAGACGTTCAAGAAGTCGATTGAGACCGATGACCTGCCCCCCGGTGAGGCGCTGGC
>KE356579.1:2542233-2543792 GCA_000416085.1 halophilic archaeon J07HX64
CGAGTCGAACCGAACCGTGCCTGACGTTCGAACGGGATCAGTTGTCCGTGTCCGCGAGCAGATCCCGGACGGCCGTGTGTGTGTCACACGAGAGTGCCTCCTCGGCGAGGGTTCGTGCCGTCCCGGTTTCCGTGTTGCTCAGTTGTTTTTTCACCGCCGGGACTGTTGTTGCACTCATGCTGAGTTCGTCCAGACCGAGCCCGACCAGTAGTCTGGTGAGCGCCGGGTCACCCGCCATCTCGCCGCACATCCCGACCCAGGCACCGGCGTCGTGTGCGGCAGTCACGGTCTGCTCGATAGTCCGAAGCACCGCCGGGTGGAGCGGGTCGTGGAGGTCGGCAACGGCGTCGTTCTCCCTGTCGGCGGCCATCACGTACTGTGTGAGATCGTTTGTACCGATACTCAGAAAGTCGAGTCGGCTGGCCAGCGTGCCGGCGAGCACCGCGGCGGCGGGCGTCTCGACCATCGCGCCGAGCTCCGGCACCGCGTGTTCGACCCCCTCCGCTGCGAGGTCGGCGGCAACTGCCTCGATGCGGTCGCGGGCAGTCTCGACCTCCGAGACACGCGAAACCATCGGGAGCATGACCGCGAGCCCGTCGCCGTACTCACTGGCGGCCGCCCGCAACAGCGCGCGTAATTGGGTTTCGAACAGTTCGGTGTGGTCACCCAGCGAGAGGCGGATACCGCGTCGGCCGAGAAACGGGTTGGTTTCGGTGGGGAGGTCCAGATACGGAACCGACTTGTCCCCACCGATATCCAGTGTCCGGACGACGACGCGGTCACCAGGGAAGCTCTCAAGCGCGGTGGTGACAGCCTCGTACTGTTCGTCCTCGTCCGGCGGTGTCGCGCGGTCCAGAAACAGCAACTCGGTCCGAAAAAGCCCGATGCCGTCCGCCCCGTGGTCGGTCGCGGCGTTGATTGCTGCGGACGTTCCGACGTTCGCGGCCACCGGTATCTCACGGCCGTCGAGGGTCGTGACCCGCTCCGACCGAACAGGAGCCGTCAGGTCGCTGGCGGCCGCCTGACGACTCTCCGTGGGGCTCACCACGAGTTCACCGGCCGGCCCGTCGACGAGCACGTCGGTGCCGCCAGAGACAGCGTCGAGTCTGTCGCCGAGACCGACGACTGCCGGGATCGACAGGGCGCGGGCCATGATGGCGGTGTGTGCCGTTCGCCCTCCCGTCGTCGTCGCGATGCCTGCCACGGCCTCCGGGTCCAGGCGCGCCGTGTCACTCGGCCGCAACCGTTTGGCCAGCAACACTGTTCCCTCTGGAAAGCCCTCGAGGTCGACAGTGTCGACATCCAGTAGCGCCCGCAGGAGTCTGTCGCGGACATCCCGGAGGTCGTCCGCGCGCTCGGCCATCCGTCCCTCCATCCCCTCGAACTGTGTAATCGCCTGCTCGAACCTGTCGGCGACAGCGTGCTCGACGGGTGTCCCGCTCGCGATAGCCGCTTCGATATCCTCGACGAGCTGTGGGTCGTCGAGAAACTCGCGGTGCGCATCGAAGACTGCCGCCTCCTCCTGGCCGACCCGGTCGACAGCCCGCTCGCGGGCTCGC
>KE356579.1:2543842-2546287 GCA_000416085.1 halophilic archaeon J07HX64
CCTCTATCTCCGGGAGCGGAGTACCGAACTGACGGACAGTACGCTACAATCACACAAGTACCGTCTGAACCACCTCGTTCGATGGTGCAACGGGGTTGGGGTCTTAGAAAGTATGAACAGTCTCACCGGGCGTGACCTACACCGTTACAGACTCTGGAGGCAGGAAGACGGTGACCTGAACCAAGTATTCCTGGAGTTACAAATAGATACGTCACGGGTGTTTCTACGGTTCTGTGAATCGATAGACGCCGTCGAAGCAGATCCCCACTCAAAACTGATGTCACCGACGCTTAGTGACGGTGTCGGTCAACCTGACGTGAAACTCGAAACTGACGAAGCCGACCAACTTCCCGAATATCTCGACCGTTTCGAATATGCCATCTTCTGTCACGTCCTCGTTGTGTTACTGTGGCGTACTGGACTCAGAATCGGGTCGGTTCGCGCTCTTGACGCGGACGATCCTGACGGTGGGAACGAGTATGTATCGCTGTGTCACCGTCTCGATACCGACAGTTCATAAAAAAGCAGAACGGTGAACGGTTAGTTGCGCTAGATCCAGACTACAGGGTTAGAGCAAGCCGTGGACAGTGCGAGAGAGTTGCTCACGCTATTAGGACTGCTCGGCATTACACAGAACATCGAAAACCCAGATTTCGATATGATGTCTGCGTTCATCTACACAGCGGCCAGCAATAACTGGAAAGCTTTCGGCAGCACAATACTGAGCAGGAGTTGCGACCAGATACTGAACGTTGCTGGATACTCTTGTGTGGAACTCACCATGTCGATTCGTTGCTGTAACTCGTTGACCTGAGCCTCCTTGTCCTCATCCACATCGTAGGTCTCGATATCCCACGGGTTGTCGATAGTTTTTCTCAATCTCTCGTTGAGACGGTGTAACTCAAGACGCTTTTCCTGACGCATAAACAGATGCAGAATGAGTACAGCGAACGCGACTGTCACAACAGTACCGAGCCAAATGGCTGTAAACACGATACTGGTGGTTGCGGTTGGGCCATAGCTCGCCGCTGAGACAATTGGACCGTACACGACGAGCGCGAACGCGACTAGTCCGCTAGCCATGTAATAATACGCGTGTTTGACGAGTTCGCCAATTGGTCGGAGTCCACCGAGACCCTCTGGGTCAAGGAAATCAATCCCGATGTCCGACTTGTACAACCGCCACGGCGCAATAAACTCGATGGCGAGGTATACAGCAACGAACTGTGCCACAAGCACCGACCAAAGCGGATTCAATACCCCCCATCCGATGACCCCCGTTAGCCCATTTTCTGCGTAGATGGCTGAAAAGCCACCGAGTGCCCACACACGAACGGCAACTTGGAGGAGCGCTGTAGCAACGAGGATCCATGGTAACCAGTTCGGAACAATATTAATCAATGGCCTGGGGTTGTCAGTTCGTTCCTCAATTTTCATCTCTTGGACGACCCTGTGGTACCGGCGGCGAAGAGCGCGAGCGCCAAACACACTGCCGACGATAGCGAGTGGTTGTAGAATAAAAAAGGGATTTTCGATATAGACAACTGGATTGCCAGCAAAATAGGCATAGCCGTTGACCGTTGGGACGATAGTGCCAACCAAAATAACTGCAAACAAGTATGAAGATGGATCTCACCTGGGAGACGCTGTGACAACCGGCCGAAGCCGATGCGACGGGCCAGTCTGTCGAGCCACAAGTCCCTATCAAACGGTTCAATGAGCGGTGAGTCAAGCGCGGTATCGGCTCCAGTGATGACGAACGCATTGGTGTCAGTTGACTCGCTTGATTGTTTACTCACGTCTCGTACCTATCCAAGCGAATCAAAAAAAGTCTGCGGGGGAGCGGTAAGTGAAGATTGGCTATTAACTGATTTTGCTGATTAAACGTGTAATATCACCGCCGGTTCTACTGAAATCGTTCGTGTAAGGCTCATACTCTATCTCTTGCACCGACTTCTGTAACTATACTTTTTAATATTATTCAGTCCGGGTCGCACCGTAGCAGATCGACTGTGAATGTTTCTATAATAACTGTAGAGGTGCTATTCGGAGGAGACCGTAGATTCCGACGCAGTGACTACACCAAGTTACTGGAGGAACTCCGCGACAGGAACCCCGGCGACTTTGACCTGGATAGACAAAAAAGCATACTATCGTCGGTATCAGGAACAAAACGATATCGTATAGAGTCAAAACCAGCAGACGCCGTAGCGCCCCGTCTCTCCGTCAAGAACGCGCTCTGTGGGGAAAGACGACAAAACACGGAGCGTCTCTCTGAGGCTTCAGACGGCTCTCTGCGCAAGTCTACGGTCACAGGCTGACTGTGATGTCACAGGCCCGCTTCAGCGTTGCGTATATGGGCCTCATAACGACCGAAAACAAGCAGTACAATCTCTAATACCCCCGTTTGTGGACCTATAGAGTTATTAGGGTACAGGCTCTCGT
>KE356579.1:2546337-2548320 GCA_000416085.1 halophilic archaeon J07HX64
AAGAGATTTCGTCTGTCTACCGCTACCCCACCGCTCTCGTGCGTGTCGGTCTCCGACCGCTCGGAACTGTCGTCCGACATATGACACGACGTAATGTTCTACGGTATAAAGAATCTGACGCCGGATTCGACGGCAGGCGCTGTCTTGGGACCGTCTCACCTGCAGGGTTCGGGTGTGGATACGAGCCTGTGTCACCAGATGCAGGACCCTATCGGGGGCGAGCGCTCGCTCGGTCACCACCAACACCGACCCCGTGGAGTCACGCGAGGCACTCGCTGGCGTCGAGCAACTGGCGGGCGACGTGGGGAGCAGTGACGAACACAGCGACTGTACCACCGCCAACGGCGTGGCCTTCGCGGCCATCCGGGGACTCTCGCAGGAACTGGACGAGACACGGCTGCACTCGACACGAAAGACGAACGTCTCGACGAACTGCTCACTGAACCGGCGCAGGGCGAGGTAGTTCACTCCTCACTCGTGTTGTTCTCTAACTCCTCTCGAAGGACATCTCGCATCGACTGTTCGAAATTCGCACGCTTGTCGATGTACTCCGACCACGTCAGTCCGAGTTCCTGTCGGCGGCTGTTGTGTTCCTTATAAACGTCTTCAGAGAGTCGAATTACTTTCTCCTCTCCCTCTGTCTGAGGCTCATCCTCGTCTGAGGTCGCTTCTTCGATAAACTCGGAGGCGAGGATTGAGGTTGGAAGCGAGAACAAGCCGATACCGAGAAACGCCGACAGTCCGGCCAGCAGCTGACCTAACGGGGTGGTCGGTACCACATCACCATATCCGACCGTTGTGAGCGTAATTATCCCCCACCAGAGCGTCTCGGGAATACTTGAGAACGCTTCTGGATTTGACGACCGTTCGACATAGTACATCATACTGGATGTCAGGACCAGCAGTGTACTTGTGAGAGTGATCGAGATCAGGAGGTCGGTTTTTTTATTCCGTATCACAGTGGTAATAGTCTGAATCGACTGCGAGTACCGGGCAACTTTCAGAGTCCGGAAGATTCTGAAGATACGGAGGATCCGGATGAATCGTAAATCGACGACACCCCCGATATAGAACGGCAAAATAGCAAGAAGGTCGACGAGAAGATACGGTGTTAGTGCATATCTGAAGCGGCCAGTCACCGGGTGTCTGTACTTCTCTGAAGAGGTTATTGACCAGATTCGAGCGATGTACTCGACAGTAAAGACAGTTACACATATAAGTTCGAATGTTCGGAGTGCTGTTGAGTACTCCTCGGCAATCGGATCAACCGTCTGCAGCATTATTGAACCGACAGAGAGTAAAATAAGTATCATTATCGCGAGGTCAACAATCCGACCCAGTAATCCCCCCTCCTCTGGATTCAGTAGCCGTCGTGTCTCACGTTTAAATTCATCGTAAGCCATGTTCAATTACTGAGGGCGGAAGGTATTTTTCATTTATTATAATACGTCTGTGATCTTACCGTATGATGTCGATAGAGGCATACGAATCTTAGTAACAGACGCCCTTCGCGGAAGGCCGACTCATAGCACAGTATCCCGACTGAGAGCGGTATTATTGACCAGAGTGTCTCGGTTGGTGACTAAACTCAAACTCCGCCGAGAGCCAGCGAACTTCACCGGCCCAGTTAGAGAACAACAAACAGCACGACCACAACTGCGCGTACGGCGAGCAGGTACCAGCGAGTAACGACATCACCACGCCGAACAGTGACGGAGATGGTGTCGGTGCTCCAGAGAGCAAAGACCGTGGTGAGACCAGAGAGTTCAGCGCCGGTTTGAGAGTCTCCTCCGCACAGACACGGCGGAGTCTCGAGCGGTAGGAGTGTCAGGACGACGGTCAAACGGGCATCACCTCGATTGGAGTCCGGCGGGGTGCCCGTAGGGTGGAGCGGACCTGACTGCTGGTGGCCCCTTGATTCGGCCCGCAGGCCCCATTGGATACGGTTCGCGGTCGCTCTGGTATCCTGGTTTCGTGTTCGCG
>KE356579.1:2548340-2552153 GCA_000416085.1 halophilic archaeon J07HX64
AATCGCGGTTACGGCCACCCGAAGGCCGAAGGATACCAAGCTACCCCACCGGCCCGCACATTGTAGAACGCCTGCGCGCAGTTTAACGGTTGCGAAAGCCAGGTCCCTGAGGGACGAACACCTTGCACAACTGGGCCGGAGTCGGAGACGCGCGACGAGTGGAACACGCGGACCGGCAGGAGTCCCTGGCAGGACGGGTCGAGGCGGAGTAGCGGCCACGAGTGCATCCGACGGATGGTCAGTTGACAGGCGAGCACTCGGCCGGGGGTTCGAACCGGAGCAGATATGACCGCAGAATTTATATCCCAAGCAGGAATAGTATTATTTGACGCTTCGTCTGGAGGGCCGAAGCGTCAGCGGGGACCAATTCAGGGCGGCAAGCACCGGCGACCTTTTTTGTCGCTGGTGCTTTCCTTTCTGTTCCCAACTGTCGACGAGTGTCGACTCCCGCGAGACGCTATCCGTCGGCAGAAGCATCATCGGGTGTGCCACCGGCAGGTGACGCCGTCTGGTCGGCAGTTCTGTCCGGTGATTCGTCGGCGAGGTCCGTGGCGACATCGTCGATATCGGAGACACTCACCTCGTCAGGTCTGGAGCCGTCGGCACCGAACAGCTCCGCGGCACCCGTATCGTCGTTGTTGCCGAACCCGGCACTGAGCAGTCGGGTGAGCGCGTCCTCTACGTTGTCGCCGATGTCGGTGTAGCGGTCCTCCTCCACCTCGATGACGAACCCGGTGGTGATGTTCGGGGCAGTGGGGAGAAAGAGTATCTCGCGGCCGTCGGGAGCGCGGTTGCCGGTTTTGAACGCGGTCATGCGGAGACCGTCCCACACCTCCAGACGGACCGGCTTCTGGAGTTCACCGGTACCCGAGAGTGCAGTCTCGACACCCATCTTCGAGGCGTTGTAGATGACCCGCAGACCGGGAAGATGGTTCATCAGATCGTCGAGCGCACGCTCGAGGACTGCCCCAAACGCGGTTCGCATGAGATAGCCGATCGAAAACACGAGCAACACGAACACGAGCAGTGTCAACAACACCCGAACTGGTCCCTGGTATATGTCAGGTATGTACTCCGGTTCGATCGGAATCGGAATGCGGGCGAGGTAGCCGTATATCCACGCGAGAAACACAAGCGTCACCAGGAGTGGCACGAGCACCATCAGGCCGCTCCCGAAGTCCCGTTTCCACGAGGCCATATCATACCTACTGCGGGCTACGTAATGAGTCCTTTTGTTACAGAACAGCAGGCTGAAAGCTCACGACCGCAGAGGTGGGAGGAGGGCGAGGTCTGGGGGCTGGCAAACGGATGGGTTCAAGTCCAAGCGGGCGGTAGCCGTGGCCATGAACGACGGTGACAGAGTCCAGGTCGAGCGGAACGGACAGAGCCACGAGGGCGTGGTGTTGCCGTCCTCGACACAGGACACACTGGTAGTAAAGCTCGACAGCGGGTACAACGTGGGTATCGACCGCGAGACAGCGTCCGTCGAGGTACTCCGGTCGAACGTCCACAACATCGAGAGCGCACAGGGTCAGGAGGGCCAGTCACGCGTCGAGTTCGACGAGACACTGCCGACAGTGTCGCTCATCTCCACGGGTGGGACGATCGCATCGACGGTAGACTACCGGACAGGTGCGGTCACCGCACAGTTCGACGCCGAGGATGTCCTCCGTGCGGTGCCGGATCTCGCTGGTCTGGCCAACTACCGCGGACGCGTCGTGGCGAACATCCTCTCGGAAAACATGACACCGGCTGTCTGGCAGGAACTGGCACAGGCAGTGCACGAGGAGATCGAGGCGGGCGCCGACGGGGTGGTGGTGATGCACGGGACAGACACGATGCAGTTTACGGCCTCGGCACTCGCGTTCATGCTCGACACACCGGTTCCGGTCGTGTTCACGGGGAGTCAGCGCTCGGCCGACCGGCCCTCCTCGGACAACGTGATGAACGCGGTGTGTGCGGTCGAGGCCGCGACGGGTGACTGCGCGGAGGTGCTCGTCTGTATGCACACAGAGGGCTCCGATAGTCGGTGTGCGCTCCATCGCGGGACGCGGGTCCGCAAGAATCACACCTCCCGTCGTGACGCGTTCGAAACGGTCGGCGCAGCGCCGCTCGGTGCTGTCGACTTCGAGGAGCGCTCTGTCGAGTTCCGTCGCGGGTACCGCGAGCGCGGGGCGACAGACCTGGACATCGCACCCGACCTCGAGACGGAGGTGTCGCTGGTGAAGTTCACACCGGGTGCGGGAACCGAACAGCTCGAGGCAGTCGCCGACAGCGCCGGTATCGTTCTCGAGGGGACCGGACTGGGGCACGTCAACACCGCCTGGATACCGGAGATCGAGGCGCTGACCGCGTCCGGGACACCCGTCGTGATGACCAGTCAGTGTATCGAGGGGCGGGTCTGTGACCGGGTGTACGACACCGGCCGGGACCTACTGGACGCGGGTGTCATCGAGGGTGAGGACATGCTCCCGGGGACAGCAACGGTCAAACTGATGTGGGTGCTCGCGAACACGGAATCGGGGTCGGTCGCGGAGCGGATGCAGACACCGCTGGCCGGCGAGATACAGGACCGCTCGGTGCCATGGACGTGAGCGGGCAGACAGGTATCGAGTTCCGGCCGGCGACACACGACGACTACGAGGACGTTGTGGCGTTCACACGGGACACCTGGACCGAGATGTCGGACTACATACCCGACGTCTACCACGACTGGATAGCGGGCGAGAACAGACGGACACTCGTGGCGGACACCGGTGACAGGGTGGTCGGTATCGTACAGATGGTGCTGCTCTCACCGACAGAGGCGTGGGCACAAGGGATGCGTGTCGCCCCCGAGGCGCGCGGCAAGGGTGTTGCGGCGGCGCTGACGCGCAGACTGTTCTCGTGGGCCCGCGAGCAGGGGGCGGTCGTCTCGCGCAACATGGTGTTTTCCTGGAACGAGGCCGGGATGGGCCAGTCACGGAGTGTCGGATACGAACCGGTCACCGAGTTCCGGTGGCTCCACCCCGACCCGGTTGCGGGCGATCTGCCCGCGACGGTGGGTTCGGACCCCGAGGCCGCGTGGTCGTTCTGGACCGGGAGCAAAGCACACGCCCACCTCGGCGGGTTGGGGCTCGATATGGACGAGTCGTGGGCGCTACGGGAGTTGACCCCGGAGATGCTGGAGCGGGCGGCAGCGGAGACAGCACTGTTCACGGTCACAGACGCAGGGGACACGCGTGGACTGGCCTACCGGACCCGGGCGTTCGACCGCGATGGTGAGAGCGGGACCGAGCGGTGGGCGGAGTACGGTCTCGGCGCGTGGGCAGATCTGACCGCCGCGGAGACACTCATACAGGCGGTTGCCGCCGACGCCGCCGACTGTGGAGCGGACCGGACCCGACTGCTGATACCCGAGCAACCGCGGACCGTATCCGACGGGGCCTACCTGCGGGCGGAACTGGGGGACAACCCTGACTTCGTGTTCGCGGCCGACCTGACCGGCGACTGAGCACTCGGCGCGCTGACTGCCGTCCTGTCGAGCGGGACCCTCGGTCTCGTCTGAGCACCACCTGTGTGAGAACTATCGGGATGTGCGGGGAGTCGACCCTCGGGGGGTTGTGGACACACACGCCACAAGGATGGGGTGTCGTGAACGCCGCAACCGGTGGCCAGCGGATGACCCCGCAGTGAGGCGTACAAACGGGCACAGTCATCACAACGACGGGGGAGTTGTGCCCGTCGGAGCCACTACCTGACTAACAACTCTTGGGTCCTATTCACGTTGTATTCAGTCGAGGACCCACCAGACACGAATCTGAGTCCGATTAG
>KE356579.1:2552173-2560803 GCA_000416085.1 halophilic archaeon J07HX64
GAGGGCAGACCCAGACCACCAGATTGCTGTTTTTACTCGTGATCACGATCGCGTTGACAGCGACACTCGCGGCGTTCTCGTTTACGCTCACCTCCGAGAGCGACGACATGACCATGCTGAACGTCGACGTAGAGGTCGACGGCGAGACGGTGACGGTTCTGCACACGGAGGTAGACAGTGTCGACGCAGAAGACATCAGGCTCGATATAAACAACGGGAAGCACAGCGTCCAGTTCGACACGTTCACGGCCGCGGTCGAGAGCGCCGAGCGGTTCACGGCCGGCGATCGCTGGCGACACAGCGTTGCACTGGAGAAAAACGAGGTGTTCGTCTCGGTCGTGCACGAACCAACTAGGATGGTACTCGCACGGGGCTGGCACACCCTCTAAACGAGCAGTCCACCGAGTTCGAGACCGAGCCAGATGCCGGCGGCACCAGCGGGCGCTATCGTGAGGTCGTCGTCGATTATCATCCCTCTGACGGTCGGTTTGACACCGTCGGCGAGCATCCCGCCGAACCCGCCGAGCACCACCGCGAGCGGTTCCTCGTGGAGAAAGGGGAGCGTGAGCAGCGCACACGCGAGATACATCGTCGCCAGTGCGCGGGGGCGTTTCACACGGCGGAGTTCGCCGACCGATGCCGCGCCGGCGACCGGGTCGGCGAGGGTCAACATCAGGATGGCGGGGATCGCAACCCGGGGCTCGAACACGACTGCAACCGCCGATGCTGACCCCATAAACAACAGGTACGCCGCGGGCGAGGTCTCCTCGTACTCGCGGAGGTAGTCGAACAGGAACAGGTGGAGTCCAAACCGGAGCCGTGCCACCTCGAGTATCAGGGTGGCAGCGGTCACAGAGAGCATGAGTCCGACGATGTGCCACCACTCGACAAACGGCACCACCAGCAGGGCCGGAAAGGCAGTCCCGGCCACGTGCATGAGCCTGCGGCCGAGGTCACCCTCGGACAGGCGGTGCTGGCTCCGCTCCAGGAACGTGGTCTCGGTCATTCCTGCACCTCCACGGCCTGCGCCCACCGGTTGTCGCAGTCTGGGTGGTGACGCCGACAGGACAGTCGACGCCAGCGCCTCATACTGATCGAAGACCGCGTCGCCGTCACGGAGTCGTCTGAGTGTGTCGGCGAGGTCCCCGACCGGGACACGGACCTGTGCGGTGCTGTTTCGCTCGCGAATCGTGACGGTGTCCCCCTCGAGCGTGTCGTAGTCGATCGTCACACAGAACGGGGTGCCGACCTCGTCCTGACGGCGGTAGCGCCGCCCGATTGCGCCGGTCTCGTCGTAGGTCACCGACAGTCCGGTCTCGCGCAACCGCTCGGCGACGTCACGGGCGTAGTCCGGCAGTTCGTCACGGTCCATCAGCGGGAACACGCCGACAGTTGTCGGTGCCACTGCCGGCGGTACGGCCAGATACCGCCGCGACTCGCCGTCGACCTCGTCCTCGCGGTAGCCGTGGACCAACACCGTGTAGACGAGTCGGCCCACCCCGAACGAAGGCTCCACGACGTGTGGTGTGACGTGCTCGCCGGACTCGGTTACCTCCTCGACGGCGAACCCGGTGTGTTCGACCGGGACATCGTAGCTGTCGCCGTCGGTCTCGACGGTGACGACCTCCCCGTCGAACGCGTCGGGGTCGCGTCGGGCACGCTCCCCGAGTGCGTCGGCGATCGCCTCCGCTGCGCCACCAAACGCCGGCCCCAACTCGCTCATCTCCGGGTCGACCGTCGGACGCTCAACAGTAATGGGATCGTCGTACTGTTGGAACACAGAAAACGACTCCCCGGAGTGGGCGGCGTGCCTGTCGAGGTCGTAGCTACCACGGTCGGCGAACCCGGTCACCTCGACCCAGTCCCCGCCGATCTCGGTTTCGGCGTCCCAGCAGTCGGCGGCGTAGTGAGACAGTTCTCCCGGCAGATGCTGGCGGTAGCGAAACCGGTCCATATCGACGCCGATGGACTCGTACCAGGACAGCGAGAGCCCCAGATAGTAGGCGATCCACTCGCTCTCGATGACACCCTCATCGACGGCCTCCCGGACTGTCAGCCCGCGGAGACCGCCGTCCTCGCTCTGCTGTTGTTCCACCGAGTACAACGGCAGTCTCACGTCCGCAACCCGAGAGAGCGGCGGGTCGTCGGTTTCGGGGTCGTAGAACTGCTCCAGTTCGGCCTGTGAGAACTCCCGGACCCGGACCAGCGCCTTTCGCGGGCTGATCTCGTTGCGGTAGGCCCGGCCCACCTGACCCACCCCGAACGGCAGCTGGTTGCGGGCGTACTCCGCCAGTTGCGGGAACTCGACGAAGATACCCTGTGCCGTCTCCGGCCGGAGATAGCCCGGCGCGGCGGTCCCGGGACCGATGTTCGTCTCGAACATGAGATTGAACTCGTCGACCGGCTCCCCCGCGAGCGCCGCCCCGCAGGTCGGACAGCCGATGTCGTGCTCGGCGACCAGTTCGGCGATCTCACTCGGCGGGAGCGACTCCGCCTCCTCGATGTCGGTGTTGTCCTCGACGAGGTGGTCCGCCCGGTGGGTCGCGCCACACTCTGAACATTCCAGGATCATGTCGTCGAATATCTCGAGGTGACCCGACGCCTCGAACACGGCCTCCGGCAGTATCGTCGGGGCATCGACCTCCATGTTTCCCTGTCGGGTGATAAACAGGTCCCGCCAGCTCTCCTCGACGTTGTCCTTTAACGCCGTGCCGTGTGGGCCGTAGGTGTAGAACCCGCCGACACCGCCGTAGACACCCGCTGTCTGTGTGAAAAAGCCGCGCCGTTTGGCCAGTTCGGCGATGCGGTCGACGTCGCTCTCGGGACCGCCGTCTGGCCGAACTGGGTCACTCTCGCCGGTCATCGCACCGCCTCCAGCAGGTGAATATCCTGCACGATACCGGCCAGACTGTTGCCCTCCATCATCGGAATCTGCTCGATGCCGTGCTCGATCATCAGCTTCGCGGCCTCGGCGACCGGTAGGCTCCCGCTGATACTGACTATATCGCCGGTCATGAACGCGCTGACTGATTCGTCGGGTATCTCGACGTTCCGGGTCGGCATGTAGCTGTTACCGACGGCTTTTATACCTTCCCAGGCCCACTCGTCGTCCTGGTTGGCGATGGACTCACCGGTTTCTGTCTCACCCTCGACGACCCGGGCCACCGCGAGGATGTCGACCTCGGTCAGGATACCGGTTGTTCCCTCGTCGTCCAGCACAACAGCGTAGGGGACCCCGGCGTGGGAGAGCTCTCGCTCGGCGACCGTCAGCGGTGTTTCAGCGTAAACGCAGTTGACCGCCTCACTCGCGACATCCGCGACGGTTAATCCTGTGTCCTCCTCGCGCGCGATCGCCCGCACAACGTCTGTGACGGTGACGATACCCTCCAGCCGGTCGTCCTCGACCACCGGGACACGACGATCTCCCGCGACCAGCATCCGCTCGGCGACCGACCGGAGCTCCGTTTCGCTGGTTGTCGGGTCCACCTCACTCGCCAGCAGCGCCAACTGGTCCTCGTCCGGACGCTCGATGAGTGCACCGCGCGAGACGATACCGCGGTACACCTCGCCGCCGTCTGTCTTCTTTATCACCGGCACCGACGAGAACGCCCTGTCCTGTAGATACTCCAGGGCGTCGTCACGTGTCCCGGGGATCTCGACCGCGACGACATCTGCTCGTTCTGTCATTATCTCGCCTACGTTCATTCCTGTGACTACTCTCTGCGCCACCCACTAAGACCTTGTACATTTCTCGGCAGAACACTGCCCGGTTCAACTGCCCCTCTGGAACAGGACCGTGCGAGATCGGTCCGTACCCCAAACTGTGATGTGGTTGCTGAACGGGGGGTGGGTCACGCGCCCGGACCGGTGGTCGAACCGCTCAGACGTCGACACTCGCCTCCTGCTCGGCGGCGACCTCCTCGGGGCGGGCCTCCAGGGTCATCTTCTGGATCTCGACCCGGCGGAGGGGGTAGATCGTTTTCGCGTCGTTGTAGATTGCCGACGAGAGTCGCCCCTCGACGACACTGTCGGCCAGGTTGTCGAACGTGCGCTCGGCGGCGGCCTCCTCGACGATGTCGATCATCGTCCGGCGGATCGCCTTCTCCTGGCTCTCGTCGGCGGACTTCGTCGTGAGTGCGACCGGCTGTACCTGCACCCGATAGTCGTCTGTGGTCAACCCCGTCACGTAGGCTGCCACCTTCGAGGAGCCACGCCGCACGAGACTCCGCAGATAGTCACGGGTCATCTCGTGTTTGATGAACTCTGTGTACGCCGTGTCGCTCGCCATCTCGGTTATCTTGAACGTCAGTTTCGTGTTGTTCCCACTCGCGTCGTTTCGTAGGTCCGCGAGCGTCGTCTCGATTGTTCGGCCCAGCGCCTGCTCGGGCTCTGCCGCGACTGTCTGCCCGATCTCTGCCCGGTCGAACTGCTCGGGCGCGAGCACTGTGTACCATCGTTTCTCCTGTTTCTGCTTGGATACTGATCTGTCACTCATTGTTGTATTCAGCTGTGTCGTGTCCGTGTGTGTCGGCTGTCTCTTTGTTTGCGCACTCTGCGGTGGTCGTCTCGTCGGTTGTTTCTGTGTTGTTTGGGGACCGTTCGCGCGAGAGGACCCGTGCTCCGGCGGTGAGGTTGACGACGTAGTCGTCGACCGTCGCGTGGAGTCCGCCCGTATCCTCGCGCCCGATAGTCGTCACGACCCGACACCCGTTCGCCGCTGTCTCCATCTCGGCGGTGTTGTCCGGGCGAACTGCCCGGGCGAGTCGTCTCGCGGTTGCCTCGTCCGTGTGTGTGGTCTCGACACGTGCCACCCGGCGTTTGTCGTGATCGGTCACAGCGCACCCCTCAGTTCGAGCACAAACGCGCTGGTCTCGCACTCGAAGCGGGCACGTCCGCGGGTCTGTGTCCCGGCACCGTCGCCGCCGACGGCACGCGACGCCGTCTCGATTGCCTCGCCCACGTCCACCGTGACCTCGGGGACGGCGAGCACCGCTGCTTGCCCCTCCGCAACAACGAGGACAACAGGTTCCGGTGAGCGGTAGTCACGGACCAGTCTGGCAACCGTGCCGACGGGGGCCGTTTCCTCACAGTGGGCGACGAACAGACCGTCGTACCGGCTGGTACGGGCCTGACGGACCCACTCGTGTGCCCGGTCGGCGTGGTCTCGCCAGACCCCGAGCACGTCCGGGTCGGCACCGAGTGTGAGCGCCACCGCGTGACCGGGCCGTTCGCGTGCGAGCGCCCCCAGCACGTCGGCGTAGCCACCGACTGTCTCGAACGGGCCGCCGAGTCGGGGCCTGAGGAGACACTCGACGGTTTCAGCCCCGCGCGGAACAGCCGCCTCGTCGCCGGTAACGGCGAGTCCGACCGCCGATGCGACCGCCCGGCCGTTTTCGAGGCCGGCGAATCGCTCCCGTGTGTCCTCGACAGACCCCGAGAACGGGGCGTGCACGAGCGTCGAGTGTGCCAGTCCCGCGGCGGTGTCCCCCACCGGCACGGCGACCCCGGGCCGGCGTGGCAGGTCGAGCGGTTCCCGGAGTCGCTCGTCGGGCTGTCGGCCAGCCGCGATCACACCGGCGAGCGCGAGGACGGCACGGTCTGTCGGGAGCGTCTCGCCCGACTCCGGGTGCGAGCTCCCGCGCAACCGCAACCGCCGCGAGACTGGCCGGGTCACCGTCGGTGCCGAGCGCCAGGTCCGCCTCCGCTGCCGGTCGACCGAGTGTCACCGTCACATCCGCGCTGGTGTCCCGCGCCGCCGTCTCCGGCAGCGGGACGACACAGGTCTGGTACGCGACGGCGACCGTCTCGAGTGCGTCCGCGAGCACCCTCGCCGCGGCAACCCCGTCACCGGTACCCGCCGCGACCAGTCTGACAAACCCCGCCTCTCCGAGACGTGTGGCGATGTCACTGGGCGTGCGGGCGTCCGCCTGTGGGCTGCCGGCGGTCGACATCAGAGCAGGTCCTTTGCGTCGTCGACGCTGTAGGTGAACTCCTCGTCGAGTTCGTCACCGCGGTAGTAGTCCATCAACCGGCGGATCTTCGCCTCCGTGTTCTGCAGCGCGCGCTTGTTCTGGTAGTCTGTCGGGTTCTCGCGGAGGTGCTCGTCCAGACGGGCCGCACGCTCCATGAGATTCCGCAGGTCCTCCGGCAACTCGGGCTCCGCGTCGTGCTCCTCGAGTATCTCTGTTACCTTCTTGCCGGTCGCCAGCTTCACGTCCGGCACCGGCGTGCCTGTCACACCCTCGTCGCGCAACAGCACGCCGATCTCGCTGGGGCTGTGGCCCTGCTCTGCGAGGTCGACGACCCGCTGTTCGACCGCGTCGGGGTCTACGTCACTCCACTCCGGGGGTTCGTCTGCCGCCGGCTTGTCCGAGTCGGACGAGCCTCGACGGCGTGTGTGCATTCGTGCCATTGTTGAAATTGGAACTGCACGGGCCGCTGTACTGTCACGGCTGTGGTGCTGTACACGCTGTCGACACCGCCGCAATCCCAAGCCGCCCAAGCGGGCGGCACGTCGGAGTTGCGGCCGTACGTTCCCGTCTGTGTATGGTCTGTCCCCGCTGTTAACCGTTTCCATTCGACGGTTCCGGTCCCGGGGAGTAGCATCCGGACGTTCGACCCCGGTTGACACCGCCCACGCCCACGGGCAGGAAAACGAGAACAGACCGGCGCTCAACTGTTCACGTTCGTCACACTGAGGTACGTCTCGTAGCTGGAGTCGTCGTCGAACTGCAGTGTCACCGTGATATCGGAGTCAGACTCACTCGCCGCCTCGCTGTACGTGAACTGGACGTTTCCGCTGTTGATCCTCCCCAATCGGACGCTGAGCACCGACCCATCGCTGAACACGGCGTCGGTGTCCAGCGGCTGCAGTGTGCCGACTGTGTAGGCACCCGCGTACTGTCCGTTCTGGTCTCCACCGCTCGTCGAGGCAGGGTTGAGATACAGCTCCGGGCTCGCGTCATCGAGTTTGGTGAACACGGACACCTCCGAGTTCTGCTTCGCCGGTTTTGTGACATTCACCGCGGTGATCCTCGCAGACTCGCCGAGATCCACCCTGACATCGAACTCGAGGAACGACGTCCCGCTGCCGGGGGTCGTTCCGTCGACTGTCTCGACCGAGTCCGCCGTGGGTGACCCGCTACCGCCACCGCTGTTGCCGTTGGCACCGTTCCAGTCCTGGGATGCGGTGTCGCGTTTGTCGCCGTTCACGTCGTACAGTGTGACGAATATCTCGCCCTCGAAGTTCTTTGCATTCTTGTTCTCGAGTATCCGGTACAGGTCTGACATGGCGTCGACAGTCCGCTCGTCGACCGTTGTCCCGCTCCTGTTGATCGCCTCGATTGTGGCGTTGCCCTCGTTGCTCAGATTGAGGAACAGTTCGGCGTCTATATCCTTTCCCGCAGAGTACAGCTGCACGTTCTCGATCTCGTAGAAGTTCTCGAGCACCCTCACCTCGGCGGTGTCCGTGCCCGTGTCCGCGTCCGTGTCGACGGTCACCCCTCCGGTCCCGATATCGCCCGTTGCCGGTGCCCACTCTAGCAGGACCTCTTTCGTGCTGCCGTCCTCGATATACGGGCTCGTCGAGTCGACGGTCTGCCCGTCGAAATCCTGCAGTCGGATCTCCATGCTGCCGTTCTCACCGCCACGATTTTTGACCGTCGCCAGCACCGACAGGCTGTCGTACGCGTACACCTCCTCGTCGGTATCGATCGCCTCGACGGTGAACGCCGGTCCGTTCTCGCCGGCGACGTACACGCTCGTGCTCTCCGTATCGACGGCGCTCGTGACGGTCAGGTTGTGCTCGCCGACGCTGGCGTCGCTTGTCTCCCAACTGAACTGGACCCCCTGCGGATTGTCGTTGCTGCGGTCGATATCGACTGTCTTTGTCTTCTGTTCGGTCCCGTCGACCAGCAGCGAGATGTCACCCTCGCCGTTGAACCCGACGTTCTCGACACCCAGGTCGACCTGCAGGTCGTCTCCTTTCGTGACCGGCGAGTTCGTCCCGGTGATGTTTATCTCGTACTGTGGTGATCTGTACTCGCTGCAGTTCTTGTCGCGTATCGTCGAGTTGTCACAGGTGAAGCTGCCGCTGGGACCGAGGGTAACGTGACCGTTTATATCGGCGTTCGAGAGGTCGATGTTGGAGCCTCCCGTCACCTCGATGCCGCCGTCGACAGTCGACCCGCCGCTCACACCGACGTTTCCGTCCGAGATGATGTCACCGCCGACGGTGGACCCGGCGTTTACTGTGGTATCGCCTCCGGCGTCGACCCCGCCCTGCACGTCCGAGCCCTCCTGTACGTCGACGGTACCGGGCGAATCGAGCGCGCCGTCGACAGTCGACCCGTCGTCGATATCGATGCCACCCGCTGTCTCCGAGGTGATCGAGCCTCTGACCTCGGAGGCGGTCACGGTGACCGTCCCGTCGTCACTGTCGGTTCCGGCGACGATCTTGCCGAGCACCCGTGAACCCCCCTGCACGTCCACAACGCCGACCGACGTGATGTTGTCACCGACAGTCGAATCCGTGCTGATATCGATACCACCCTTACTTTCGGAGGTGATAGAACCCCCGACCTCCGAGGCGGTCACGGTGACCGTCCCGTCGTCGCTCCCGGTTCCGGCGA
>KE356579.1:2562060-2569441 GCA_000416085.1 halophilic archaeon J07HX64
GGATCTCTATGTCCCCCGGGTCGAGTCTGCCGCAGCGCTGGAGCTGGATCAACACCAGCCCCCTACCCTCCCCGACCGGCGTGCCGAGGTCGTCTGTTGTCACCTCGAGAGCAAGCGGGTCACTGTTCGTGCACAAAAAGGCGAACTCCGCGTCGGGCGAACTGCTCCTGGAGTCATCGACTGCACCGAACATCACCGGTGCGACCACCGCTACGAACAACACTGTGACTGCCAGTAGTAACACGACTCCTATAACAGCACTCACGGCCCGTTCCTCCTCTGGCCTGTCCGATCTCCCGCTGTCATCCGGACCGGGCAAGACTGACGCCCGGAGACTCATCACAATCATCACTACTCGTCTATTATAAAATTTTTATATTACAGGTCGGGCGAGTACATTTCACAGAGTCTTTCCTCGCACCGTCACAGGGTTCGGTGTCAAGCGCGCACCTGGACACGACTGCGGACCGACTCGACGCAGTCTCGCCTGTACAGTCTTAACGCATCCGAACACCGTCTCGTACCGGGCTGTTACTCTAGATATATACCCCCCTCGTGTAACCCACTGTTGCATATTAGCGAACATGTATATGTACATAGAAGCCTTTGATACTCACGACGGTCGATGCGACCGTCCATCCCCTTGCCACTGGACGGGATGTGTCAGAGGCACGGGCGCTCGTCAGGACCGCAGGTCCGGCGAGGGCCGGTTCGCTCTCGCTTTGATTGGGCGACGGCGAACACCGGTTCGTTTTCCCCTGTTCGCTTTCTACCGATCTCCGCGTTTCCTTCCGCCACAACCGACCCGACGATCACGGTCAGCCACGGTCAGGCACCCGCGCGACGAACGGAGACAGAACCGAATCGCTAAATAAACGACACCCGAGTATCGGGTATGGTCGCACTCGATTCGGCAGACGTACTCGAACGGGGCGAGCAGGCACCGTCGTTCGAACTGCCCGGCACCGACGGGGAGACACACTCGCTGTCGGGACTCACCGATTACGCCGGTGTGCTCGTGGTGTTCACCTGCAACCACTGTCCGTACGCAAAGGCGAAGTTCGACGAGATGAACCGCCTGGCCGCGGCGCACGAGGATGTCGCCGTCGTGGGTATCAACCCGAACGACGCGAGCGAGTACCCCGCCGACGATTTCGAAACGATGCGTGCACGCGTTGCGGAGGGGAAGATCGGGTTCGATGCGTACCTGCGCGACGAGGGTCAGACCGTGGCGGCGGCGTACGGTGCACAGTGCACACCGGACCCGTTCCTGTTCGAAAACACCGCCCGGGAGGAGACATCACTGTCGGGCGAGGAGACTATCGGTGACGGTCCCTTCCATCTGCTGTATCACGGCCGTCTCGACGACGCGCTTGATCCCGACGCTACGGTCGAAGACCGGGAGATGAGCACACACATCGACGCGATGCTCGCCGGGGACCCGGTCACCGACGAGTTTCGCCCCTCTCGTGGCTGCTCGATAAAGTGGCAGCCGGGCAACAAACCCGAGTATCTCGAGTAGCGCCGGGGCGACTCTGTGCGGCGACCCTGGCGCCCGCGCGAGAACCGGAGCTGTCCTCCCGATCACGACACCACGTACCGGTGGTAATCGTCCGTCGACTCCCGGCGGGGAGATCGAGGTCGAGTTGTCTGTCACGGCCACGGCGGGTCGCCGTCGTATGCACCGAGTCCCTGGTAGAAGTTCAGCAGGCCGTAGCGGAGTTTCTCCGGGTCGATATCGACTATATCGGTGCGCTCCTCGGGTGGAAAGGCCCCGCGGACGGCATACCCGGGCATCTCGACGTCGGCGCGCTCGGTGTATCGGGCGTCGAGCAGGATCCGGGCACCAAAATCGTCGGGCGAGCGCACCACCCGGCCGAGCGCCTGGCGGGTCTTGCGGACCGTCGGGATCTCGACAGCGTACTGCCAGCCCGCATCGTCGTCCCCGGAATCGCCGAACGCGGCCTCGTAGGCGTCCTGAACGGCCGCCATCCGGTCGTCCAGATGCGGGTAAGGAACGCCAACGACCACGACCGTCCGGGCGTCGTCACCGTCGTAGCTGACCCCTTCGCCGAGTGTGCCCCACAACGAGGTGAACAACACGCCGTCGTCGTCGTCGGTGAACGACTCGCGCAGTTCCCGGGCAGAGATGCCGGCCTCGTCGAGGTAGTGGGTTCCCTCGGAGACACGCTCGTGATACCGGGCCGCCTCACTGTAACTCGGAAAAAAGACGAGCGTGTTCCCAGGGGTGAACCGAACTGCATCCTCCAGGGTCTCCGTGATGGTTCGCTGGACCTGCGGGTCGTCACGGTCGCGGGCAAACAACGCCGGGCCGTCGACCGCGTAGGTCCGTCGGCGCTCCGCCGGGAACTGTGGTCCGTAGGCCATCGTCTCGGGTGTGTCGAGCCCGAGCACGTCCTCTGTCACCTCGAACGGCCGCAGCGTCGCGCTCATCAGCACGCTCGCGTGGAGGTCGTCGAACAGTGAGCGGGTCACACGCGACGGGATACAGGTGTAAAGCTCCGCTCGACCGTACACCTCACCCGCGTCCGGTTGCAGGTCTGAGTCCGTCTCTGTGCTGTCTGTGAGACCGGCATCCTCGCCCGGACCACCGGCAGCGGTCCCGTCACCCTGTTTCTCTCTCCGGCGGACACTCACGACCGGGTAGGTTCCCTCGTCACCGCTCTCGGCGACCCAGTCGCCGACGAACTCGGCGGCACTCAGCGTCGGACACTCCGTTCGGGTGCCCGTCTCGCCGTTCTTGTAGGCGCGCTCGTAGCGGCTGTCCAACTCCCGGCCGAGTTCGACTGCCTGGTCGAGCTCCGTCTCGTAGCCCGGTCCGGTGTAGCCCCGCAGAAAGGAAAGTGTCAGCTCGTCTCGGCGGTCCTCGTTGTCGATAGAGAGGTCTGTCCAGTCATCGTCTACTCCGCGGCGCTCACCGACCCCGAGCGCGGCGTCGTAGCTCTCCACGAGTGCACTGTGGAACGTTTCCAGAACGTTCCGTGCGTTCCCGGCTCTCGGGTCCTCGATACCGTCGAGTTCGGTGAGCGCACGGGCGAGCGTGGTCTCGGTGACCCGCTGTCGGGCGTGGTCGCGGGCGGCCGACTCGATGTTGTGGGCCTCGTCGAACACCGCAACGACATCGTCCGGGTCGCGGCCGAGCCACCGGAAAAACTGCTCGCGGATGACCGGGTTCAGCAGGTGGTGGTAGTTGCACACCACCAGGTCGACACCCTCGATACCCTCCTTCAGCAGTTCGTACCCGCAGAAACCCCGCTGGTCGGCGTACCCGTAGATATCCTCCGGTGTCCGCACATCGGCGTACAGCCAGTCGAAGAAATCGGTCGTGTCGGCGGTCAGGTTCTGGTAGTAATACCGGCAGGTGGCGCGGTCCTCGAGCCCGGAGAGCTCCTCCTCCATCTCCGTGAGTTCGTCCATCACGGTCGCACGGGCGCTCGCTGCATCGAGATCACCGTCCGTGCTCCGGTCGAGCAGTGCCTCCTGCTGGCGCTCAAGTTCGGCTACCTCCTGTTCGGTGTCGACCAGTTCACGGGTTGTCTCCCGGAGCGCCTGGCACTCCTCGTAGCCAACATCGATGTGACACATCGAGGATTTGCCGCGGAAGACGACCGCCCGGATCTCCTCTGCGTCGGCGATTGCGCTCGCCTCCCGGCGGAACTGGCGCATCTGCTGGTGGACGTTCGTTGTTATAACGACCGTCTTACCGGTCTCGCGGGCGTGTTCCAGCGCCGGCACGAGCGCCGCGAGCGTCTTGCCGGTGCCTGTTGCCCCCTCGAAGAGGATGTCCGACCCTGCCTGTACCGCCGTCTCGATGCGGCGCATCGCCTCCTGCTGGTGGCTGTAGGGCTCGTCGTACGGAAAGTATCGCAGGTACGAGGCTCCGGACACAGACCACTCTACGTCGCTCTCGATTATAAGCAATGGCCCCGGAGTGGATGTGGTCACCGGAGACACCGGTGAGACCGGTCGTTCGACATTACCGGGGCCCTCGATACCAGCGGGGACAGGTCGAAACCGCACGGTGTCCCGCACAGGGTGTCCGGAGCCAGGGGCAAAAACACGACCGCGACAGCGACCTCGACGGCGGTGTGCCACGCACCGACCTGTGTCGCGTCGCGAGAGGGTGTCGTATTGCCTACCGATCCCAGGTCGGCAGCGCAGCTCGTTCCGGCCCGACACCCGTGTCCGACCGGGTTGCTTTTATTCGATTCCGGGTTATGTACGTCTGATGCGAATCGGCCTCGTCGTCAATCCGGTTGCAGGGATGGGCGGACGTGTCGGTCTGAAAGGGACCGATGGGAAGGTCGACCAGGCACGCGAACTCGGTGCGGAGATGCGCGCCCCCGACCGGGCTCGCGAGACACTGGTCGAACTCCGCGATACGGCCGAGGAGCTCGAGCTCTACACATACGGTGGTCTCATGGGTGAACAAACGGCCGACGAGGCGGGGTTCGACCCGACTGTCGTCGGCCGCCCCGAGGGCGAGGGGACATCGGCGGCGGATACCCGCGAGGCAGTCCGGGCGTTTCTCGACAGCGACGTCGAACTGGTGCTGTTCGTCGGCGGTGACGGCACCGCCGTCGACGTGGCGGAGACGGTTGCGGCGCGTGACGGCACCACACCGGTCCTGGGTGTCCCGGCGGGTGTGAAGGTGTACTCGTCGGTGTTCGCCGTGAGCCCGGAGGCCGCGGCACACGTCGCGCTGGGCTACGACCGGACCGAGCGCGCGGAGGTAAACGACATCGACGAGGACCAGTACCGCGAGGGCGAGGTAGAGACAGAGCTGGAGGCGATCGCGAGGGTCCCTGTGGCGGAGCAGCGCCAGTCGAGCAAACAGACCCACGCCGGCACCGTCGAGGGTGTTGCCGGGTGGGTCGCCGACAATATCCGCCCCGGTGTCACGTACGTCCTCGGCCCGGGCAGTACCCTCGGTGCGGTGAAGAACACAGTCGGTATCGACGGGACACCGCTCGGTGTCGATGTCTACCGCGACGGTGAGGTGCTCGTACAGGACGCCGCGGCGGCCGAGATCACCGACGCGCTGGGCGAGGAGAACGTGGTCGTGGTCACACCCATCGGCGGCCAGGGGTTCGTCCTCGGCCGCGGCAACGACCAGATATCGCCGGCGGTCCTCAACCGGTCCGAGGTCGAGGTGGTCGCCTCCCGGCGCAAGCTCGACGGGCTCGGCGTGCTCCGGGTCGATACCGGTGACCCCGCTGTCGACGAACAGCTCCGGGGCTGGCGCCGGGTCCGGGTTGGACGCTACGAGACCCGTCTCATGGAGATTGTCTAGCCACCGAGCGCGAGCCGGGCCAGCGACCAGCAGACTATCGTCACGGCAAACACCAGGAGATACACGACGAACAGCACCTCCTCACCGGCGAGCACACCGAGCGCGGCCGACGCGAGAAGCGTTCCACCCAGTACCCCCGCCCCACGGACCCACAGCCCGGCAGTCTCGGCGCTCCAGGTTCCGGGGCGCTCGCTACCGGCCAGTCGAACCCCGGCGGCGGTTGCGAGCACCCCCAGACCGAGGACGAGACTCGAGACGAGCGGCCAGTCGGCGGCTGCGGCCGATGTCGTGATGGTCACGGTGCCACCGACCCAGAGCAGGGAGCCGACGGCGAGCCACTGCCGCCCCGCGCCGGTCACCCGGTCCGCGAGCAGTCGGGCTCCTGCACTGTACCAGACCGACGCGCCGGACAGACCCAGCAGGTACCCCGCCGGGCTGGTAGGGTCCCCGGCCGTGAGCGCGAGTTGCGCGAGCACGCCGACACCACCGGCGAGACAGCCACCGGCGACGAGGGGGGCACGCGGCCGGCGGAGCGCCTGCACCGCGAGACCCAGCGCCGCCACGAGCAACGAGACACCCACGGCTGCCGCCACAGGGAACCCGACACCCCCCTGCGGGAGTGTGCCGACTGTTGTCGTACCCGCGGACACACAGGGAGATTCGTCTCCAGCATCCTCAAGCTATCGTGAGCGGGTGACACTCCGGGTAACTGTGAGCGGTGGATATATGCTCCGCGCCGACACCGGCAGACGGTTGCGGTCACGCGACCGTGGCGACAGAAACTGTTAATCGTGCTGTGGACGTACCGACTGTATGCCACGGGGAGACACCACAGCGAGGGAGCGGTTTATCAGGTGGCTCCGGCCACCACCGCGGCTGGTCGACTGGTCCATCTTCAGCGTCGTGATGCTCGCCACCGCCTCCGGTGTGCTCTCCTTTCTGGGTGTGCGTCCGGTCTGGGTGCCCGTGTTCTGGTTCCACCGGGTGGTCGGACTGACGCTGATTGTCCTGCTCTGGTTCAAACTCTCCCGGGTTCGCTACCGGGTCACACGCACCAGCCAGTGGCAGGCCTCAACGGCACTCTCTATCGCGACCGCGCTTGCCGCGTTCGGCACGATCGGAACAGGTATTATGTGGGTGTTCGGCTACGTTCCCGATCTGCCCGTGATACAGTTCCTGACTGTCCACGTCGCGTTCGGGCTGGTGCTGGTCGTGCTGATGGTGGCCCACCAGCGAACGCGGTCCGACCGCCGAGTCGCGCCGACTTCGACCGGCGCCGGACGACGATGCAGTACTCTGTCATGCTCCTCGCGGGTGCCGTTACCTACCGCCTGCAGGAGGCGGTCAACACGACGTTCAACACGCCGGGCGAGGAACGCCGACTCACCGGATCCCGGGAGAAATCGGGCTCGGGCAACGGGGCCTTTCCGCCGACGGCCTGGGTCGCGGACGACCCCGACCCGGTCGAGCGCGAGAGCTACGAGTTGACCGTCCGCGGGGCCGTCGACTCGCCGGTCGAACTCTCCTACGACGAACTCGACCCCGACACCTCCCAGGAGGCGCTGCTCGACTGCACCAGCGGCTGGTACACCGAACAGGAGTGGCGCGGTGTCGAGGTGGGTGACCTGCTCGACCTGGCCGACGACGACGACGAGGCCACACACGTCAGATTCGTCTCCGTAACCGGCTACCGGTGGAGCATCCCGGTCGAGGAGGCCCGGGACACGCTGCTCGCAACCCACGTCGGCGGGGAGCAACTCAGCCACGGCCACGGCGCGCCGCTGCGACTGGTCGCGCCCGGTCGCCGCGGCTTCCAGTGGGTGAAGTGGGTCGAACGGGTCGATGTCCGCACCCGTGGTGACCCCGCACAGTGGCTCGTCACGCTCATCAGCGGGTTCGACTGACCACAGCGACACCACCTGCGCGCCGGACTGTGCGGTGTCGGATTGTACCCGTATTTCACCCGAGTACAGTGTCGGATTGTGCCTGTGTCTCACCCGAGGATCTACCCCGCTGTCTCGGTCACTCCTCAGTCTGTTCCCGTTCCCGCTCGACGAACCGCGCGAG
>KE356579.1:2570796-2579338 GCA_000416085.1 halophilic archaeon J07HX64
CCACCGGCGGTGACACCACCCGTCTGTGCAGGCTGACCCACAGTCGGGTCCTTGTGAGACGGGCCGCCGAGGACCGCTCAGACGATGTCCATCTCGGAGAGTCGTTCGGGCAGGTAGGTGTCGGTGACGAAATCCAGCCCACGGGAGGCGAGTGACTGCTGCTCTGACTTCTTCTCGATATCGAGCTGGAGTTCGATCTGCTCCGTCCAGAACTCCGTCTGGTAGCGAGGGTCGTCGAGTTCGGACTCCAGCGCGTTTATATCGGAGTCGCTCAGCGGGTCTGTCGGGAGGTCGTACTCGACGATGTCCTGTGGCCGGATACCGACAAACTCGGCCTCTGGTGTCGCCAGGTACTCCGAGAGGTGGGCGCTCTTTATCGAGCCGTAGGCGACCGAGCCGTAGATGCGGTAGCTCCAGGGGTCACCGTCGGTAAAGACCGTGACCGGCAGACCGAGTTCGTCGTGGAGCCGCTTCGTGAGCCGCCGGGTCGCCCGGGCGGGCTGTCCTTTTAGATGGACCACGATACAGTTGTACTCGTCGTCGAACCCGTTCTCGACGAGGCGGTCCCGCATCCCGCCGGTCTCGACACACAGCGCGAAGTCGGCGTCGTTGTCGAGGAACTCTATCGTGTCGGGGTTGTTCGGTATCTGGTAGCCGCCCTCGCCGACATCCTCCTGGCAGTGGATCTCGCGCTCGCCACGCCGGGTTTGCTCGCGGATCTCGAGCGGCCCCATCACGGTCGCACCCGACTCCTCCGGGCGCATGTGGAAATCCTCGCGGGTCGCATCGGTGACGATCTCGAGGTCCTCGACGAGCTGGTTCGACTCGTCCTGGCTACCGAACTGTGCCTCGTCGAGGTCCCACGACTCCGAGAGGTAGTACAGCTCCCGCAGTGTCGAGGAACGCTCCTCCTCCAGCTGTCGGGCGAGGAACTCGATCGTGTAGACCGATTTGAGCAGCTTCTGTGCCCCGCCGACCGACTTCGCGCTGCGTGTCGAGGTCCGGTCGCCGTACACCCAGACGTTTTTATCCTCGTCGTACTCGATGTTGCTCTTCGTCCGGGTGGGTATCTCGAGACGCGGAACGTCCCCCTCGTTGAACTGCTCGTAGAACCGGTCTGCGAGGTCGAGAAGCTGTGCCTGGGTGTCGGTGAGGTCCGTGCTGTCTATGATGTTGTCGGTGCTCATTGATACTCGTAGTCAGGTTCGGGCGCCGTTTGTTAGTTTCTCCTCCGGGATGTCGTTGACGTGGGCGGTACAGTCGGCCTCGTCGTCGGCCGTGTAGCGCAGTGTGGCGGTCTCACCGCTCCCGACGGTCGGGTTCCACTTCAGGAACCACTCGCCGTCCATCTCGACGACCGTCGCCTCGGTGTCGTCGAGGAGTTCCGGCTCGGTGTCGGTCTCGACAATCTCTGTCACCTCGGGTTCGACGTTCCTGTCGTCGTTGTTCTCCACGCGAAGGCAGACGGTCCCGTGCTCGCGCTCGCGGACGACGAGCACGTCGTTCATGATGCGGGCCATCGTGGCGTCGATATCGAGGTCCTCGCGGTCGGTGACGACAGAGAGTTTCTGGGCCATCTCCGGCAGGATGGTGCCGAGTTTGTCCTGTTTTTGCTGGCGCTGCTGCATCGAGCGGCGCCTGTTGAGGTAGCTCTTCAGCTCGCGGGCACTCTCCCGGAAGGCGAGCTCTATCTCCTTCTCGATCTCGGGCACGTTCGCAACGGCGTCTTTCGACTCGCTGGTGAACGGTACGTTCGTCGAGGCAACGTGAACCATCAACACCACAGGTCCGCCCGGTATACCGGTTCCGCCGGGCTGGTCGAGCCCGTAGTTGCGCCAGTTTATATTCTTTATTACGTCGGTCGTTGCACAGGCCCCACGCTGGTAGACCAGTGGGACCCGGTTGGCAAAGCGAAGCACCGCTGCCTTTCCTTTGCTCGCGATATCGCCGCCGTAGGCGATACCGGTTTCGACGATGAACGGGTCACCCCCGTGAACCGACGCGTCACGGGTTGTGGCCGCGAAGAAATCCGCCTCGTACTCCTTTTGTAAGCCGGCATCGACCAGGTCCGACGTTATCGGGGCGAGACAGCCCGTCGGTGGCGAGATTATATCGGCCTCCCGCATCGCCTCGAGCAGCTCCGAGGCGGTGTCGCGGTCGTCTGCCACGGCGCTCACCTTCGGCGGGTCGTCGGGCACCTGCCGGGCCGCCGTCCACAGCTCGGTCAGGATGTTCTCGCGGGCGGTCTCGCCGACCGTGGCATCGTCGTGCTGTTCGGTCATGTCCGCGGCCCGGTCGACGTACTTCCGGAGGGTCGTCCGGGTGACCCGGTGTCGGTCACCGGGCTCGAACTTCGCCGCCAGCCGCGTGGCGAGCGCCTGCACAACGGCGTCGTTCTTTCGCCGTGTCGTCGCCGCGTCGACCAGGACGTACAGGTCCGACTCGCGCTCGTCGGTCAACCGCATCCACGCCGCATCAACGGCGTTCCCGCGGACAGTCGAACCGAACGTGGTGCTGTACTCGACCTGTATCTCCTCCGCCACGCTGTCGACGGCCTCGACTACCTCGTGATGGGCGACCCGTTCGCGGTCGAGCGCCGTCGCCACCCGGTCGGCGAAGTCTGCTGTTGCCTCTGCGCTCTTGTTTGCGACTGCCTCCTCGACGGCCGACTCCACCCCGGCCTCGTGTGTCCGGGGTGGCTCCCAGGCCATCTCACGCCCGAGATGACGGTCCCGGAAGTTGTCGATAACGGCGTCGGCGGTCTTTGTGCCCACCCGGGTGAACTCCTCCTGGAGGAACCCCGAGATGGAGTAGGAGTCCGTCGACTCCGCCATCTTGATCAGCGTCCCGAGTTCGACCCCGTGCGGGTGGGGTCGTATCTCCTCGGTCTCCGCGGGCAGTTGGTCGGTTGCACGCTCGTACTTGAACCGACCGTCCGGCTCGCGCAACTCGATACGAGCGTGGGGGTTCACCACCGCGGTGTGCTGGATGTAGTCGTGGAGCTGCTGGCGGGCACGCATGTTCGCCTCCATCTCCAGCTCGATCCGTGTCCCGTGTGGCCGCTCCCAGGAGCGTGTCTCCTCGCGGCTTATCTCGGGTTCGTTCCGGTCGGTGTCCACGATCAGCTCGAAGTACTTTGCCTGCTCACCCCCCTGGGTCCGGGAGGTCACCTTCGCGGGCTTGCCCGACGTGAGCTGTGAGTAAAGCACCGCCGCCGAGATACCGATCCCCTGCTGACCGCGACTCTGCTCGCGGGTGTGAAACCGCGACCCGTACAGCAGTTTGCCGAATATCTTCGGGAGCTGTTCCTTTGTGATGCCGGGCCCGTTATCCTCGATTGTCACCTTGTAGTAGTCCCGGTTCTCCTGGATCTCGACGTAGATATCCGGCAGGATACCGGCCTCCTCACAGGCGTCGAGTGAGTTGTCGACACCCTCCTTTACTGCGGTGACCAGCCCACGGGCACCCGAGTCGAACCCGAGCATATGACGGTTCTTTTCGAAAAACTCGGCGATGGAGATGGCCCGCTGGCTCTCTGCTAACTCCTCGGCAACGCTCTCCCCACCGCCGAGTCGTGACTGCTGGGAAGTCATCTGTTAGTTCTCTCTACTCTCTCCGGGTTTAAACCTCGCACGCTAGCGCGGTGGAAGTGAACCTGAATCCGAACGGAGACACGACCGCCAGGGCCAGTCCGAGTAGTTCGATCCCGGTATCGACAGTCCGGCAGTCCCGACCCCGATATCGTCGGTCTGAGAGCCCCGTCCCCGATATCGCAGGGTTGTGTACAGAGGCGTCGGGGAACTGGTCGTGTCGGACTCCCGTCCCGTTACTCCCCCTCCGCCTCGGCGATCGGCACCCGGGTGTCACTGTACTCGACGACGAGCGAGCGGGTCCCGTCGTGGTCCTCGGTTCTAATGGTCAGCGGTTCACCCGGTATCGGCCCGTCCACGTCGACGGTCCGTGTCTCGTTGGCGGCGGGGACTGCAACAGACTCGGTGGTGTTGCCGTCGGAGAGACGCAGTCTGAACCCCTCGGCGGCCGGGACGACAGTCAGGTTGTGTCCGGCGACACGTGCGTCGGTGCGCTTCGGGTCGGACTGGAACGCCTGGACCCGTTTGTCGTCGTGTTCGAGTGTGACCGTGTAGACGCTGTTGTTACCGACGACCTGCCAGCCGTCCCGGTCGACGTCGACCACCTCGCGCCAACCGATACCGCCGACAGTCGCTGTCGCGGAGCCGTGGTGGGCGAGCTGTCTCGGCCGCACCACCGACGACCAGATGTCACGCTGCTCGCTGACGACGATGACACCGCTGTCGTCGAACGAGGCCCGGCCGTGTGGGACCCCCTCGGCGTAGGTGACGGTGTAGTCCGCAATCCCGAGACTGCCGGTGTCGGGCACCGGCTCCCCGTCCATCCCGGCCAGATTCGCGGGCAGGCTCAACAGTGCGATCAGCACGGTGATCACAACGACCCCACCGACGACCACACCCCGGAGCGTGACCGGCCCGACGAGCGGTTTGTCCTCGACAGACACCATCGCCACGATGACGATGGCGAGAAACAGCACGAAGATGACACCGACCCCCTGCCAGCGTGTGAACGTGCTGCCGCCACCCGTCGCGTACGACCAGAGGTTCCGGACCAGCACCACGAGCACCACCGCGAGCGCGAGTCGACCGGCATCGGGCCAGCGGTCGCGTCGCCTGAGCAAGAGAACCGCCACCAGCGTGCCCAGCAGGAACCCGACCAGATGCGCCTGTACGTTGACCCCTACCCAGGACGGCGGCCCGGGCACGCCAGATGACGTGCTCACCTGGAGGATGGGTGTCTGCAGCGCGCTGAACACCACGCTCACGCCGCTCAGTGTGACCATCCCGACGACTGTCGCGAGCGGCAACATTACCACCGCCACCCCGAGCAGGAAGAACACGGTCCCGGAGTAGCCGAGCGACCAGCCACTGGCCAGCAGCGATGTCAGCAGGCTCACCCCGACGATCCCGAGCGGGAAGAGGAGCAACGCACGCACCGCCGGCCGGGCGAACAGCCCACGCTCCGTGTCATCTGTTCCCGCCGCGGCGACCTGTCGGTCGCCCTCGCTCTCGCTCTCGCTCTCGTCCCCTCTCGTCCTCGGAGGGGGCAGTCGGCGGGTCGCTGTGGACGGTCTCCGGCGGTTGGGTGGCCGACGATTGGTGATCCTGTTCGGTCTCCGACCCCCGGGTGTCGCGGCTCCCGGGCGGGTAGTGGCCCCACGCGTACTCGACCAGCGGCGAGAGCACGAGCGCCCCGAGCACGTTGCCGAGCAGGTGTCCCGGACCGGCGTGTGTGAACCCCGCGGTCAGCATCCCGAGCACGTAGGAGTACGACCAGCTCCGGAACGGCAGCACGACCGGGTCACCCCAACTCTCGATGCCACTCTGGACGAACAGGTAGACCAGCACCACCAGCGTCAGCGTCACGAGTGACCCCCACGGCACCCCCAGCACGAACCGGTCTGTGAGTGTCTCCCGCCAGCGACCACGGCCGTCGATATGCCAGACGTACCCGACCACGACCGCGAGCACCAGCAGTATCCCGACCCGCAACGCTGTCTCGAGGACCATCGTTTCTGGAACCGGTGCGGACGATTGTGAGTTATTCGGTCTGGCCCGCCATCGCGAGGAGTGCGGCGGTAACTGTCACCCGCACGCGCTTTGCCTTTCCGCTGGTGTCGGCCTCGACGACCCCGGCCTCCTCCAGGTCGTTGACGTGACGGACGACGGTCGTCTTCGAGTGGTCGGTCTCGTCGGTGAGTTCGGACAGCGAGTGCCAGTTGCCACCCCGGACGAGCACGTCGAGCGTATCCAGCGTGCGGTCGGGTACCCGGGCGGTCAGCTCTGGCAGGTCCCACGTCTGCACCGTGCCGTCGAGATCGCTGAGAAGTACTGTCGTGTCGATCCGCCCGGCGTACACCAGTGTGGCGACTGTCAACGGGGGCAGTACGTCGCGTGCCCCGCCACCAAGTGAGACAACGAGTTCCCGCCCGGAGTCGACATCACAGAGGGTACGACAGCAGTCTCGGATCGTTTCTTCGATGGGATCCGTCACGACGCGCCCATGATCGCGGGGCTCGTGCTCGCCGTCCTGCTGTGAGAGGGGGTGACAGACGGGTGCACTCAGAAGGACACCGACGGGAGCGAGACGACATCAGCAGCGACTGCGCCGCCGACAGCAATGCTCCCAAGTACGACGATTACCAGGACGATACCACCGATCTGTTTTGCATTGGATTGCATATCTCACTGTTTCGCCCGAGAGTATATAACTCGGAGAGCGCTGTCTCGAGAACAGAAACATCAACTGTCGTGCTAGTCGGCGAGTGGCTCGTCGAGGGTGATTGAAACAGGCGCTCGTCGGTAGTTGCAACAGTGAGAAGACCCGAGCAGATATTGAAACCACCATCCAGAGTGTTATCTATCGCAGGAACATACAGATAACAGTAGCCTGAAAGTTCCGAAACCCATTGGAACTGTTTTAACGACGCGACTTCATACGCGATACAATGACCTCCGAGATGAGTCGAAACACGTTGCTAGACGCGTGGACAGAGGCCACCACACAGTGGGTCGAGAGCGTAATCGCGGCCAACCGGACGACGATGGCGGCGTTCAGTGCCGCCCCGCCCGGGGAGGCGTCCGGTTCCACGGGTCGAGACGACATCGACGGGGCGAACACGGGCGAGGAATCAACCGGGGTCGGTCCCGGTGGTGACGCGCCGGACTGGGAGACGGATGTGACCGCGGAGCAGCGTTCGGAGTTAGAGGAGGGTGACCGGTTCAGCTTCACGAAGACACTCACCGACGAGGACGTCAGAGCGTTCGCCGGCGCGAGCGGGGACACGAACCCGTTGCATCTCGACGAGGAGTACGCCGAGGCGACACGTTTCGGAGGGCGGATCGCCCACGGGACACTCGTGGGGGGGCTGATCAGCGCCGCGCTCGCGCGGATGCCCGGTGTCGTGGTCTATCTCTCACAGGACACCGAGTTCCGGAACCCGGTGCCGGTCGGCGAGCGGGTCACCGCCAACTGCGAGATCGTCGAGGGGTTGGGCAACAGCCAGTACCGTCTGACCACAGTCGTTCGGGGCGGTGAGACGACAGTAATCGACGGCGAGGCGGTCGTCCTCGTCGACGACCCGCCGGCGGAGTGACCGTCGGCCTACCGGAACTGTTCGACGTCGGCGGTGACGTGGATACTGTCGGGGTAGTCCCGTCCAGCCAGTTCTCGCGCGAACTGGTTGTGATCGACGATCTCGAGGGTCCGGGTGTAGACGGTGTACCGCCAGGAGTCGAACGTGCCCTGTCCGAGACCCTTGTGCTGTGGAACGCTGTACCGGGCGGGCGGTTCGGCGTGTGGTCCCCTGAGTTCGACACCTTTCCGCTCGGCCTGCTGCTTGAGCTCGGAGACCACCGAATCGAGGTGGTCGACGTCACCACTGCTGAACGTGAGCCGAGTCAGGAACGGCATACATAGCTGTTGACCGTCGCTCACTAAATCTGTTCGTTTCTCACTGATAGACACACGGTCCGGTGCACAGCGTCGCGACCCGCGATGTACGCAACCGCCGTCGGAACGCTCGGTGAGGACGATACTATCCGACAGCCACCCGACTGCCACACGTCCACACCCCCGAGCGCCCCTCCTCGGAGTCGCCAGTCCCCTCGGGTCGAGCACTCCGTGCTCGTCGAAACTCCCGCAGCAGTAACTCGCCGGTATCCGGGGCTCCGGTACACACACGTGTTGGCAGAGCAGACGGTGAACGCCGGAACTGCCTCCCGCCCGGTGTCGGACCCGTTCAGAGTGTGGACAGCGTGACAGGGAGGACGAGAGGAGTTTCCAAACTGTTTTGTTCGGGCACCGGGCTACGGTGTGGTATGACAGTACGTGCCGGAATCCTGGGAGCGACCGGGGCGGTTGGACAGCGACTCGTCCAGCTGCTCGACCCGCATCCGGAGTTCGAGATCGCGGCAGTAACCGCGAGCGACGAGAGTGTGGGGCAGTCGTATCGCGAGGCCGCAAAGTGGCGCATCGACGCGCCGATACCCGCCGACGTGGCCGAGCAGACAGTCACACACACCCGCCCCGATGCGATCCCGGACGATGTCGGTATCATCTTCTCCTCGCTACCGTCGGATATCGGCGCGGCCGTCGAGGGGAGGTTCTGCGAGGCGGGCTACGTGGTCTCCTCGAACTCCTCGAACGGACGGGCCGACGAGGACGTGCCGCTCGTGATTCCGGAGGTAAACGCCGACCACCTCGGACTGCTGGAGCGCCAGCGCGACGAGCGCGACTGGTCGGGCGCGCTGGTAAAGAACCCCAACTGCTCGACGATCACGATGGCCCCGCCGCTCGCCGCCATCGAGGAGGCGTTCGGACTGGAGCGTGTCACCGTGTCGACCCTGCAGGCGGTCTCCGGGGCGGGCTACTCGGGGGTCACCTCGATGGAGATACTCGACAACGCCATCCCGCACATCGGCGGCGAGGAGAACAAGATGGAGACCGAGTC
>KE356579.1:2579707-2595034 GCA_000416085.1 halophilic archaeon J07HX64
GACGTGACCGACACTGAACAGAACCGAACCGAACAGCGACAGTGCGAATGTTAGCCCAGCAATAAGACAGAGCCCTCCCAGCAGGATGAGCGGGGTGTTGACCAGGAGTGTCCCGAGGAGCGCGAGCAGTGTCATTGTCACCAGAAACAGCACGAACGCGAGGATGACGATAGCGGTGAGCAGTTTATTCGCAAGTGTCGGCAGCGCGTCCATGAGGAACTGATTGAGAGGCGTCGGGAGAAAAGCGATATCTATGTCTGTCCGGAACAGGTTCCCGTTCGGCATCTGTGCCGCGTCGTCGGGGCTCAGGGTGATAAACTCGTCCAGCGGTGTGAACATGAACGGGCCGAAGAAGTTCCACAGGAACGAGAGCAACAAAAGCGTACCACCGGAGAGAACAGACAGGGCGATGAACCGCAGTGCGGAGTCTCTCAGACCCGTTGTATCCACCGGCTGTATCTCCGATTCACCGCCTGAACCGGGGGTGTTCCCTGTGCTCGACTCCACACTGCCTGACATACTGGCGGATTGTATCGACCGATACTAATTGCTTGTGTTGTGTCCGGCGCTCACGGTTGGTCAGAGTCTGGTTCCGCCCTGTCGGCATCCTCCGTACCGGGGTCGTTCTGTCCGCGTCTGTAGTAGTAAAGCGAGAGAACGTAGACACCAGCGGCGAGATAGAACAGCACCTCGATAACGAGGTCGCTCTCGATGACGCTGACAGCCTGGTAGATAAAGAGCATCATCAACACCACGAGCAACACCGCATAGGCGTTCCGGGCAGCGAGTGTCGGCGGTGTGGCCTCGGCCATCGGTCCCCCGTACGCGACGGGTTCACTTATCATCTCCGGGTCACCCCAGACTCACCCGAGACGACGCCACGCGGAACCACACCCCGGACAGGAACGGATCTGTCCGACACCGTCGGGGTCGTCCTCTGTCTCGAGGGTCACCTCGCAGGCCGAGCACCGCAGGCGCTCGTAGGTGTCCTTCTGCAGGTCACCGACGCGTAGTCCCTTTCGGACGGAGTCCATGCGCGAGTGTTGCGGGTGAGGGGATTTAACACCGGCGCGGTCGACCTGGACCGCGCTCCTTTTTATTACACACACCAACCAAAGATAGATGGAGTACGTCCAGGAGACGATTACAACGTTGCACGCGTACGACGACGTGAATCCGCCAGCGCCCGTCGGCCGGGCGGCGGTGGTGGTGCCGCTCGCGTATCGGGACTGTGAAACGCCGGCCGCCGAACAGGTGTTCTCGACACTCGCGACAGTTGGTCCCGAACGGGTGGTCGTCGCACTCCGGTCCGACCAGGGCGGGGTCGGTGACGCCGTCGACTGGCTCGAGGGGTTCGACCTCCCGATGACAGTGCTGTGGTGTGACGCCCCCGCCGTCGAGACGGCACTGAGCGGGGCAGGGCTCGCCGGAGACGGGGCCGGCGGAAAGGGACAGGACGTCTGGCTGGCGCTCGGTCTGGCGAGTGACGCCGAGTACGTCGTCGTCCACGATGCCGATACAAAGAGTTACGACCACACACACGTCCCGCGCCTGCTCTTTCCGCTCGCAAACGGGCACGAGTTTTCGAAAGGGTACTACGCCCGTGTCGAGCGCAACCGTCTGTACGGCCGACTCTGTCGGCTGTTCGTCATCCCGCTCGTCCGGACACTTGCCGCCGACCACGGGGGCGATCTGCTCCGATATCTCGCGGCCTTTCGCTACCCGCTCGCAGGCGAGTTCGCGGCGACCAGCGACCTGGTCCGGTCGCTCCGACTGCCGCGCGGATGGGGGTTGGAGGTTGGAACGCTCGGTGATGCGTTCACCGCCGTCGGGACCGCGGGCACCGCACAGGTCGACCTCGGGACCCACGAACACGACCACCGTCCCGTTGCCGGCCAGACCGGACTCGGGGAGATGGCACGCGACGTGGGCCGGACCCTGTTCACGGTGCTTGAGGAACGCGGTGTCGACATCGACTACGGGGCACTCCCCGACCGTTACCGGGACCACGGCTGCCGACTCGTCGGGCAGTACGCCACAGACGCCGCGTTCAACGGTCTCGACCACGGTATCGAGGCCGAGCGCGCACAGGTCGACCGCTACGCGGAGGCGATCGCTCCACCCGACGCCGACGACCGACTGCCCGCCTGGCGAGACGCCCCGGTCGACCCCGACCACATCGCCGAGCGCTCCGCCGAGGCACTCGCGGGTGTCGGCGCGACCCCCCGGTAGCGACCGCGACGGGAAACAGCTATACTGGCCCGGATACACCAGTCCACATGGACATCTCCGGGGACGAACTCGCGGGTGTGGTCGACCTGTTCGGCGCACTGACCCGCAACGAACTCGGAACCGGACTCGCGGAACTCGCGTTCAAGCAGCGTGAGGAGTACGACCCCGACGGGTTCGGGTCCGACATCGAAACGGCGCTCAAGCGGTACCATCTGGTCGAACTCGACACTGATACTGTCGACAGCGACGAGTCGATGCTGGTCCCCGGTCCCGGCGCGTTTCCGGCGCTCCCCCTGGGTGCGGCGGACCTCCTGCACATTCTCGATATCGAGCACCGCGATATCGACCGCGCGACGGCCGGTGCGGCGACCCTCGACCGGTTCCGGGCCGACGCCGCCGCGGCTGTCGACTCCGGCAACCCCGAGCGGGTCGAGCGCCTGCTGGACGTGAGCTACGAACTGGAGGCCTGGGCCGACGTCGACCTCTCGGCCGAGCGCGAGCACCTCGACAGGGTCGTCTGACAGCGAGACGGTATCGCTCCACCACTCACGACTGCGCGGCGAGATACAGCACGGCCTGCTCGTGGAGTGCGGGGTGTGGCATCGCGTGTGGGCGTGCCTCGTGGACAGTGTCGAGCGCCGCCCGAAACGGGCGATCCTCCTCGGCGGCGATGGTCGTCGCCACCACCGTGGTGCTGCGCGAGATGCCGGCCTTGCAGTGACACAGGAGCGAACCGTCGCGCCGGTAGAGCCGCCGGGCAGTGTCGACCGCCGCCTCGAACCTGGGCCACGAGTTCCCCGGACCGTCCGCCAGCGGCCGGTGGTGGGTCGTGAGCGGCTGGCTGTCCTGCGAGACTGTGAGCACGAACTCGAACGTCTCACCCTCCAGGGGACTGTCCGCCCGGGCGAGGGAGTCCGGGTCGGCGGCGAGCCTGTTCCCGAGATACAGCGCCCGGTCACCGATGGAGCGGACGACCGGTCGCTCCTCGACGTGACCTTTCGGTCGCACGAACACCGTCTGGTCCTCGCTCTGTCTGTTGGTCACTCTGTCCTCGGATAGCCGACCCGGATTATTGAATCTGACCCCGGGTCGGGTCACCCTCGGGTCCTGCCGGCGGACGAGGTCCGCCCCCAGGTCGGCGAGCACGTCGAAGAAGTTCGGGAAGGAGACGTCGACGTGGTGAGCGCCGGTGACAGTTGTCTGTTCCTCGGCGACCAGACCGGCGACAGACAGCGCCATCACGACCCGGTGGTCGCGGCGACCGTCGACAGTCGCACCCTCGAGATCACTCGCACCGCCGTGGACCAGCAGCCTGTCCGTTTCCTCCTCGACGGATGCCCCGAGTCGGTCGAGCGCCTCGGCCATCGCCGTGACGCGGTCGGTCTCCTTGTAGCGGACGTGCTCACAGTCCGTGATCGCCGTCGTGCCGTCGGCGGCCGCACCTAGCACCGCAAGCGTCGGCAGCAGGTCCGGTGTGTCCGCGACACTCACCTCGATCCCTTCGAGATCGCTTCGTGAGACAGAGAGTTCGCCCGCCTCGCGGTCCCACTCGACCGCGCCGCCCATCCGGTCGAGCGCGTCCACGATCGCCTGGTCGCCCTGCGCGCTCGGCTGTGCGCCGGTGACTGTCACCGACTCGCCGGCGAGGGCACCGGCCGCGAGCAGGTACGAGACCGAGGAGAAATCACCCGGTACGGTGTACTCCTCGGCCCGGTAGCGCTGGCGACCGCGCACGGAGAACCCGCGACCGGTCTGTCGGGCGGTGACCCCGAAATCATCGAGCAGTTCCAGCGTGATGTCGACGTACGGGGCCGATCTGAGTTCGGTCTGTAGCGCGATGTCGACACCGGCGTCGGTGGCCGCGCCGGCCATCAGCAGGGCGGTCACGAACTGCGAGGAGACATCACCGGGGATTGCGGCGGTTCCGCCGGTCATCGGGCCGCCGACAACCAGCGGCGCCTGCCCGTTTGCGCGGGTGCTGTCGGCGCGGCCACCGAGCTGGTCGACCGCACGCAGGAGCGGTCCCTGCGGGCGCGAGCGCAGTGAGTCGTCGCCGGTCAGCACTGTCAACCCGTCCGTGAGCGCGGCCGTCGTCGTCGCCAGCCGCATCGTCGTCCCGCTGTTCGCACAGTCGAGCACCGCTTCCGGTACCGTCGGTTCCCCCGCGAACCCCTCGATGACGAGGCTCCCGTCACGCTGTTCGACCGAGCCACCAAACGCCTCGACAGCACGCATCGTTGCCTGTGTGTCGGCGCTCACGAGCGGTTCGTGGACCGTCGCCCCGTTGCCGTACCCCGCCGCGAGGATCGCCCGGTGCGTGTAGCTCTTCGACGGCGGCGCCCGCGCACGCCCCCGCAACGGCGCCGGCGAGATGTCTACATCCATGCCTGGTGGTGGTTGTGTCGCCTCTTCAGGCTGTCGACCACCCTGGTCGGCCCAACCCTCGGGGACGGCTCTGCCCGTGACGCCCCGCCAGCCGCGGGCACCAGGCATCGGGACGACCTGGTAGTTCGGGCGGGTTCACACTCAAAACGAGAGCTCGTCACCGGGGTGGCGGAGGTCGATCTCGCTCGCGTGGACGGTCTCGGGGTGGTCGACGAGTCGGCGGTACGTGACGGCGATCTCGTCAGGGTCCATCCACCGGTCGTGGTCGGGGTACCGCTCGCGCAGCGCGGGTTTCGCTATCCAGCCGTCGACAACGGCGTGGACGGTCTGTATCCCGTGCTCACCAAGATCGGCTGCCATCGACCGGGCCATACCCCGGACCGCGTGGCGTGCCGTGCTGTAGGTGACATTCTCGCTCGGCACGACAGCCGACTGGGAGGTGGTAAAGATTATCGTGCCGCCATCACCCTCCGCCATATCCGTTGCAGCGGCTCTCGCACATCGGAACTGGCCCGCGACGCGCACCTCCCAGGCACCCGCGAGCGCCGCCTCGGTCGCGTCGAGAATCCCGCCACTGGTTGTCTCCGTGCTAAAGACGTTGTTCACCAAGGCGTCGACGGGACCGAACCGCTCGTGAACCGTCTCGAAGGCCGCCTCGACGGCGTCCGACTCGCTAACGTCTGTCGGCACCGCGAGTGCTGTCCCGTCCTCCGTGCTAGAGATATCCGCCGCAGTCTCCTCCAGATACTCGGCCGACCGGGCGAGCAGCGCAACCCGGTCTCCCTGTGCCGCGAACTCACGCGCAACCGACGAACCTAATCCGGGCCCGACGCCCGCAACGACAACAGTACGTACCATGTATATGATGGGAGAGGGCCCGGTAAAGTATCTGACGGGGAGTCTCTGTGCGGGTGCGTGGTGTTGTTCGATATGACCACATCCGGACCCCAACAGGGACGCCCGCGTTCGACCGGGGTGTCCAGGGTTGTATCGGGCTGTATCCGCCTGTTTTAATACCGGCCCGACCGTTTGAGTCCATATGAGTTTCGAGGAGATGGATGTCGACAGCATCTGGATGGACGGCGAGTTCGTCAACTGGGACGACGCGGAGGTGCACGTGTTGACCCACGCGCTGCACTACGGGACCGGGGTGTTCGAGGGGGCACGCTGTTACGACACCACAAAGGGACCGGCCATCTTCCGGTGGGAGGAACACCTCAACCGGCTGTACGAATCGGCGAAGTTCTACGAGATGGAGATCCCGTTCAGCCCAGAGGAACTCACCGAGGCGACACTCGAACTGATCGACCGCCAGAATCTCGCCTCCTGTTACATCCGCCCGGTCGCGTTCTACGGGTACGACAGAGCTCGGTGTGAACCCGGACGGGATTCCGGTGCAGGTCACCATCGCGGCCTGGCCGTGGGGTGCGTACCTCGGCGAGGACGCCCTCGAGAACGGGGTCGACGTGAAGGTCGTCTCCTGGCGAAAGTACAACTCCGATATGATACCGACGAACGCGAAGACGACCGGCACCTACGTCAACAGTGTGCTGGCCTCACAGGAGGCCACAAACAACGGCTACGTCGAGGGTCTCCTGCTGAACCAGGAGGGGAACGTCGCCGAGGGTCCCGGCGAGAACATCTTCCTGGTCCGTGACGGTGAGATATACACACCGGGGCTGTCGGAGTCCATCCTCAGCGGCATCACCCGCGAGACTGTGATCGAGATGGCCGAGGAACTCGGCTACACCGTCCACGACGGGATGACAATCTCCCGCGGGGAACTGTACACCGCCGACGAACTGTTCTTCAGCGGGACTGCCGCCGAGGTGACACCGATCCGCTCTGTCGACGACAAACAGATCGGCTCCGGCACGAAGGGTCCGGTCACCGACGAACTGCAGTCTGCCTTCTTCGACCTCGTCGGGGACGCACCCGAGGAGTACGAACACTGGTTTACGATGGTCTGAGCCCCGCCGATCGCTCCGGAACACGCCATAAGAGAGCAACGCGACGGTGTGCCCGAACGCTATCACGCCCGCCGACAGTCGCCGGTGTATCGGAAAACGGTCACCCTGTTCGGGGTCGGTGTGTCGGTAACCGCGGTGTAGCGGGGGAACGGCGCGCCGGCAGGCGTCTCCGGGCGAGCACCGACCCGGGGAACTTTTGTCGGGCGGCAGTCAACACCATCTGATGGTTACCCTCGTCAACGCCGTCTTCGGCGCCGGAGTAGTTGTCGGGGTGAGTCTGTGTCTGCTGGGGTACTACACGTACAGCAGGTGGGACGAGGTGGGGGTCACAGCGTTTGCTGTGTTCGCCACAACGCTTGGGACTCACCGCGGTAACAGGTGGGGGACTCGCGATAACGCGTGTGCTCATACTGAACGGCACCGAGGTGTGGGCGGTAGCCGCACTCTCGGTGTGGGCGTTCTCGACAGTCCCCTGGGTGGTGTTCGCGGTTCAGTACACCGGTCGGCTGGTCGAGATTCGGCGGCGGACGGCCCTACTTCTCGCCGTACCACATCTCGGACTGGTGCTTGCGTTCGGCCGCCTCCTGGGGAGCGAACAGGTCTTTGTCCCGAATCTGCTCATCTCGTTCGTCATAATCTACAGTCTGGCGCTCGCGCTCATCGGGGTCTATCTGCTGTCACGAACGACGTACACGTACGGTCAGTTCTCGGTCCTGCAGGGGGCGACACTGTCGGTCGCACCGCTCGGGACCCTGCTGATGCTGAACACCCTCGGGTCGCTCTCGAACGAACTGGAGCTGGTGAACGCGACCCTGTTTACCGGAACGTTCTCTATCGCCGCGCTGGCGCTGGGTGTCGCGGTGGTCCGTCTACGCGTGTTCGCCGCCTCACCGGCCGCCGGAACACTCGGTGAACGAACGATGCTGCGCGAGACAGACGATGTCGTCCTCGTGGTCGACAGCCTCGAACGGCCGCTCCGACTCAACGAGACCGCACTGGAGACGCTGGGTGTGACACGCACCGAGGCGTTCGAAACCGACCTGTCGGCGCTGCTCGGGTACGACACCGACACGCTCCAGAAGCGGGAGACGGTCTCACTGGACACCACAGAGGGGACACGGCGCTACGACCCACAGGTGTCGGTGCTCAGGCGACAGGGGCGCGAACTCGGGGCGTTGCTGGACCTGCGGGACGTGACCAACCGCGAACTCCGCGAACAGCGTCTCTCCGTGCTCAACCGTGTCCTCCGACACAATCTCCGGAACAAAGTAGAGGTGCTGAAAGCCCGCACCGAGGTGCTCGACGAGGACCTCGACGGGGAGTATACCACCCACACGGAGACACTTGGCAGGACCGCCGAGGAGATCGCGGAGCTGGGCCGCAGTGCCCGCCGGATAGACCAGGTCGTCGCCGAGGAGACCCCGAAGGCCGATGTCGACGTGGTGGGAGTCGTCTCGGAGACACTCGACGATATCGACAGCAACGGCAGCGATGTCGGCGTCGGGTTCGACACGCCGGACCAGCTCACGGTCGAGACAAATCGTCGGGCGCTGACCGCCGCACTCCGGAGCGCGCTGGAGAACGCGGTCAGCTACGCCGAGAGCGAGGTGACAGTCACGGTCGAGCAACAAAACAGGGGCTGCACCGTGCGCATCGACGACGACGGCCCGGGGATCCCGGAGGGGGAACTGGCCTCACTCGACAGCGGCGTCGAGACCCCGCTCCGTCACAGCACCGGACTCGGTCTCTGGCAGCTCAAGTGGGCGGTCACCACCCTCGGGGGTGAGCTCTCCTTTGATACAACAAACGGCACCACCGTCGAGGTTACGCTACCCGACCGCGAATCCGGCGTGTAGGGCAGCGACGAGTTGGGCACCCCGGCTGGCAGTCGAGACGAGGGTCGAGGGCAGCCGAACTCACTGTGCGGCGAGGAACTCCTGCCCGCGGCGTCGGCCGAGATCTATCAATCGCTCGATAAACTGTGGGTCGCGGTCGACCTTCGTCGGCGAGCCGAACCGTTTGCCCATCTCGATGCGGTGGATCTCTGTCACAGAGAACTCCCCCTCGGGGAGTTTCCCGGTTTCGACCCAGTGGTTGACACGCCGTATCGACCGCAGTTCCTGGTTTAGCGAGAGGTTGCCCGCGAGTTCGTTCCGGCGGTCGGCGATCTCCTCGACACTCGTCGGTTCGCCGTCGAACTCCTGGGGGTTTATCTGAACAACCCAGAGTTCGTCGGGTTTTCGCGCCGGTGGCTGTTGCAGCAGGTCGTCGATCGGCGGGTTCTGTGAGAACTGTCCGTCCCAGTGGAGGTGGTCGTCTATCTCGACAGCTCTGAACGTGCCGGGCACCGCGGCGGAGGCGAGCACCGCGTCGACGGTCACCCCCTCGTTGACGAACGTCTCGAACTCACCCGCGTTTATGTCGACGGTCCCGACGACGAGGTCCGGGGCACCGCGCTTGCACATATCCGGCACCGCCTCGAAGTCGATGTGTGTCTCCAGCGCCTCGCGGATGCGCTCTTTGCCCAACTCCTGTCCCGGGATCTGGTAGGGGCTCACCTGTGGGACCGGCATCCCGCTCGCCTCGAACTGTGCGAGACCTGTCAGCCAGGCGTTCAACAGGCGGTCACCGGACCCGGTTGCGGACAGTTCCTCCCAGATGTCGCCCAGGAGTCCGGCAGCTGTGTCGGCATCGCCCGACACCAGTCCGTACCAGGTCGCCAGCGCGTTGAACGCGCCACCGGAGGTGCCGCTGATGCCCACGAGTTCGTACTCCTCGTCCCAGTCACACTCCGTGAGGAGTGTCTCCAGTACACCGGCGGTGAACGCGGTGTGGCTCCCACCGCCCTGGCAGGCGATTGCAACGTTGGTCGACTCACTCATCGGTCATCCCGCTGTGTCCGGTCATGGATTACTCGTAGGTGTGTGTGTACCCGCCGTCGAACAGCAGGTCCGCGCCGTTCAGGTGGTTCGCGTACCCCGAGAGACCGAACACAAAGAGGTTCGCCACGTCGGCGGGGGTCATCATCTCCTTTGTGCGGGCCTGGCCCAGCATCACGTCCTCGATCACCTCGCGTTCGGAGATGTCGCGTGTCTCGGCGGTGTCACGGATCTGGTCGACCATCAGCGGCGTCAGCACGTACCCGACCGAGACCGAGAAACTCCGGAGGTCACCCGCCCCCTCGGCGGCGATCGAGCGGGTCAGCCCGCGCAGACCGTGTTTGGCCGAGATGTACGCCGCCTTTGCCTGGGTCGCGTAGTGGCCGTGGACCGAGCACATGTTCGCGATTGCGCCGACCCCGTCGTCGGTTGCCTGGATGTGGGGGATGGCGCGCTTGGCGGTGTAGAACGGGGCACGGAGCATCAGGTCGAGAAGAAGGTCGTACTTCTCCATCGGGAACTCCGCGACCGTGTCGATGTGCTGCATCCCGGCGATACTGGCGACGTATCTCAGATCACCCTCCTCCGCGGCGGCATCGACCACCGCGTCGACATCGGTGTTGTCGGTCAGGTCCGCCTGGACCGGCTGGATACGACCCGGTGTCCCAAACTCCTCGGTGAACTCGACGGTCCGGTCTAACCCATCGTCGTCGATATCGGCACCGACGACAGTGAGACCGTTCGCGGCGAGTGCGACCGCGGTCGCCTGCCCGATACCCGACGCAGCACCCGTCACGAGCGCCACACTCTCCTCTGTAAACCGCGGGTCGTCCAAAACGAGCAGGTCCTCCGGGGTCAACTCCGGCGTGCTCACCTCGAACTCATCTGTCATACACGTAGTTTGAGGGCGAGAGGTATAAACACGTCTCGACGGGCAACAGAACCGGAGTTGGGCCCGGATCTGGACACAGAATCTAACACAGCACCGAACCAGAATCTGGACTTGGACTCACAATCTAATACAGTGCCGGGCCAAGATCCAGACTTGGACCCAGAATCTAACACAGCACCGAACCAGGATTCGGACCCGAACTCACAATGTAATACAGTGTCGAGCCAGGGTTTGGATCCGGACAGAATCTAACACAGCACCGAGCCAGGACCCGGAGCTCAGGGCCAGTCGTCGCGGGTGTCGTCCTGTGGCTCGACCGGTGGGGTCTGTGTCGCGAGTTGCCAGTCGGCGGCGTCGGCGGCGGTTTCGAGGTTGACGTACTCCCAGTCGGTCTTGTCGGCGAGCGCACGGTCGTTCTCACCGGTGCCAACAAACACGTGCCGGTCGCTGTCGAACTGTGTCCGTATGTTGACCAGACTCTCCTCACGGCTCCGCGGTCCGGAGAAGAAGTCCTGTCGGATCCGGTGTTTGCGTGTGAAGTTCGTCACCACGTACGTCGGCTCCGCCGAGATGACACCCAGATAGTTCGTCCACTGGCGCGCGTCGGTGAACACCGCCTCGGGGTCCGACAGGGCCTCGAGAGCCTCTAACTCGAACGCGAGGGTCATATCGTCACTGCCACCGTTCATACGTCATCTTCCACGGTACTGGAAAAAAAGACCGTCGCTCCGGCATCTCCGCCGCCCCGACAGCCCCACTCGCTGGCTGTCGGTTGTCTCCGCCCGCGGGTCGGGGCTCCGACAGGTTTTTGAAATCGGCATACATCAAAAAAACATGACCAGTGGGGCACAGGACAGCTCGGGGCGGTACACACCTGGTGACCCGCGGGCAGAACTGGCCGAGAAGATAGCGGGCGAGGTCGTGCTCAGCGAACAGCCCGGTGCGACGCTGAAGAAGTGGCGAACCGAGTTCGAGGTTGCGCAGGCCGACCTGGCCGCCACACTCGAGGTTTCGCCCTCGGTCGTCTCGGACTACGAGGGGGGGCGCCGGGCGAACCCCGGTATCGGGGTCGTCAGACGGACCGTCGAGGCACTGCTCGATATCGACGAACACCGCGGCGGCGAGCACATCCGGCGGTACGCCCGCGTGCTCTCGGCGGGGTTCAACAGCGACGCGGTCCACGACCTCCGCGAGTACGACACGACGGTCCGCCTGGACCGCTACTACAGTGCCATCGACGCGACACAGGTGGTGGGTGGTGACCGCGACAGGGTCGCGGGCCACACTGTGATCGACAGCATCGCCGCGATCCGCGAACTCTCGGGCGAGGAGTTCTACAACCTCTACGGCCGCAGCACCAACCGGGTGCTGGTGTTCACCGGTGTGAGCCGCGGCGAGTCCCCGCTGGTCGCGCTCCGGGTGGTCACCCCCACACCACACGCGGTTGTACTCCACGGCATCGACGAGGAGGCGCTCTGGGAACACGCCCCCGCGCTCGCCCGCCGGGACGGCGTCTCCCTCGCGGTCTGTGACACCGGGTTCGACGAGATGCTCGAGGCCCACACCGAACTTCCGTGATCCAGACTGTCCCTGTCTCGCGTACGGCTATGTACGTGACGCTCACGAGTCAAAGACCCGGAGAGCAAAGCGAGAGTCCGGAGAAGCACGGCCACCGGTCGGTCCGGCCCACAGAGCGGTCAACCGGTGTCCCGTTGCCACCGGTGGACTCAATAGACCCGTCCGGTTCCTGGCTGTCGGTGCCGTTCCCGCCCTCGCCGGTGATGGTCCCGTCAGTACCGCTATCGCTCCCGCTGTCACCGGTGTCGTTTCGTTCGATAGGATCCTGAAAAGTGTCGAAGAAATCGAGTTCCGCGAGCACGACGAGGGGGCCGACCAGAAAGAGAGGCGCCACGACGATGATACCGAGGCCGAATCGCGGAATAGGGGACCCGCACGAGCGCCTCCCAGAACCGCGTGAACGGACCCTCGATCTTCAGCCACGCCCAGTAGTAGGCCCACAGGATGTAGACGAGGGCGAATACAGCGACGACCGACAGCGCGGGCGTCGTGACGCCGAGAACAACCGGTTCGGGTGTCTGCTCGACGATATCGGCCCCCCACTCGACCGCGATGTCAAACTGCCCGGGCGCGAGGACGGCTGCGAGTGCCGCGGACCCGGCGAGCACGGCCAGTCCTCCCAGAAAACCGGATACTCGCCGGGTTATAGCGGTGATTCTACCCACAGCCAGCTAAATACCACTGCTATCACGGTTGTTTAGATGGGGGCACCCGAACATGGGGTATGAAGCCGGATCTCGACAGATTCGATTCGCGCCGGTCGACCGTCTACGCCCCGCGCGGCGTGGTCGCGACGAGCCAGCCCTTGGCGGCGGCAGCAGGGGCCGACATCCTCCGGGATGGCGGGAACGCGTTCGACGCGGCCGTCGCAACCGCGGCGACGCTGAACGTCGTCGAACCGACCAGTACGGGGCTCGGTGGCGACGTGTTCGCCTGCTATCGCACGGCCGACGGCGAGGTCGGCGCGATGCGTGCCGCCGGGCACGCGCCCGAGCGGGCGACCCGTGACCGTGTCCGGGAGGCCGTTCGCGGGGGGAGCGAGAGCGCCACCTACGGGAGTGACCGGGACCGCGAGGGGGTGACGATGCCCGACCACGGGCCACACACGGTGACCGTCCCCGGAACAGCACGCGGTTGGGAGGCCACCCTCGACCGGTTCGGCCGCTGCTCACTCGAGACGGTGCTCGACCCCGCGATCGGCTACGCCCGCGAGGGCTACCCTGTCACGGAGGTGGTCAGCGCACAGTGGCAGCACGCAGAGGCGCTGTTCGACCACGACCACGCCCGCGAGGCGTTCCTGTTCGACGGTGAGTCTCCCGGAGTCGGGCAGACGGTGCGTCTACCGCGACTCGCCGACAGCCTCGAACTGATAGCAGAGCGCGGTGCGGACACTGTCTACGAGGGCGAGATCGCCGAGGCGATCGCCGGGGAGGTGCAGGAGCGCGGCGGGTTCATGACCGTCGACGACCTCGCGGCGTTCGAGGTGGAGTGGCCCGACCCGCTGTCGACGACATACGGCGGGTGTGAGGTGTTCGAACTCGGGCCGAACAACCAGGGCCAGATCGCGCTGGAGGCGCTGAACATAGCGTCAGAACTCGGCGCGGGCGAACAGCCGTACAACTCGGCGGACCGGGTTCACGCGTTCACCGAGGCGATGAAACTCGCCTTCCACGACGGACACTACCACGTGACCGACCCCGAGTACGAGACGGTGCCGCCGCTTCAGGACCCCGGGTACGCCCGCGAACGGGCCGCCGAGGTCGGCCGGGAACCGCTGTCGGATGTCCAGGTTGGGACCCCCGGAGCGACCGGCGAGGACGCCGACACGGTGTTGCTGTGTGTCGCCGACGAGGCGGGCAACGTCGTCTCGTACATCAACTCCCGGTTCGCCGGGTTCGGCAGCGGACTGGTCGCGGGGGAGACGGGTATCGCACTCCAGAACCGCGGGGCCTCCTTCTCGCTCTCCGACGAGCACCCGAACCGGCTGGAACCCGGCAAGCGGCCCTTCCACACACTGGTGCCGGCGCTGGCCCGTCTCGGCGAGGACGACTGGCTCGCGTTCGGTGTGATGGGTGGGTACATGCAGCCACAGGGGCACGTCCAGGTGCTCGCGAACCTGCTCGACTACGACATGGGGCTGCAGGCCGCGCTGGACGCCCCGCGGTGGCGCTACCGGGCGGACGGGAGTCTGGCCGTCGAGGAACGCCTGCCCGACGGTATCGCCCCGAAACTCGCCCGCCGTGGACACGATGTCCGGGTACTCCCCCCGAGTCTGTTCGGCGGCGCGGAGGCCGTCCGGTGGGAGGACGGCACCCTCTCCGGCGCGACCGAACCCCGCAAGGACGGTCAGGTGTCCGGACTGTGAGGCTGTCGGTCGCCGAGTCCGGCGTGAGTGGTTCGCGTGGCGGACGGGAGGATGGTGTCAGGAGACGTTGTCGATGAGGCCGTCGAACGCACGTGGAACCTCGAGCCCGAGTGCCGGGGCGAATATCAGCAGTAGCATACCGAACCCGACAGTGAGGAACACCCCGCCGGCCGGGAGTCGCCAGAGCGCCCACCGGCGGCGGTCGACCAGGTCGCGCTCCTCGTCGTCCGAGATCATGAACATCGGCTCCTGCATCGAGCCGTCGGTGATCTTCTCGACGACGAGTCTGTCAGGGTTCGACGCGTGCTGCGGGACGTTCTCCCGGTCGCGCGGTCTGGCTGTCCCGAAGACGTAGGCATCCTCGCCGGTCTGTATCAACCGCTGTCTGTACTTGCGGTCACCGTCCGACACCGAGCTGCTCTCGAGGTCCAGGCCACCGATACTGACCTCCCACCCGTCCGACTCCTGCGGGGCGGTGTCCGGACTTGCACCCGACGGGAACCGGACTCCGTCGGTGTTCCGGACGAACTGCCGGACAGCCTCGGGACCCTGCCGGTCGCTCTCGACGAAAACAACCGACTCCTCCCCGGGTTCCAGGTCGTAGGTGGCCTCATCGTGTGGCCGCACCAGCACCCGCCCGGTGCCGTCCTCGAGGTAGAACGGTCGGAAGAGAACGCCCGAGTCCACGGTGTCCCAGGAACTGCTGTCGCCGCTGGTGTCGTACTCCTCTACCTCGTACTGAGCGAGCACACAGTCGTCGTCGGAGAACGGTGCCGACAGCGGCTCGTCGGCCGGGACGGCGGTGCCGCTCAGCTCCGAGGGGCCGATCGACAGCGACTGTGCGCTCTCTGTCGGTGTGTCCTGCATCAGCGTCCGCTGTTGCCATCGTTTGAACCCGACACGGACGAGATAGGCCCCACCCAGGAACACAATCGTCGCGCCGATTACCGGGGCGTACCACTGGCCTGGCCACCCGGTGTTTTGCAGGTACGCCTACGCCCGGGTTCTCCGGGTTGTACTGCGCCA
>KE356579.1:2595054-2596278 GCA_000416085.1 halophilic archaeon J07HX64
AACGCTAACTGCGCCTCCGGCGATTCGAATGCCGCAGGGTCGACATCCGTCATCGAGGAGAGCTCCCGGTGTGACGGGTCTGCACCGGCCGCCTCTCGGAGCTCTTGAATGTCGTAGTCTCGCGGGTTCAGTTCCATTCGTTCTCCTGTTTGAACCGCTCAGATAAAAAACCGTGCGGCGCGTCCACCGGGCGTCAGACCGCGGGACGGGCGCTCAGGTGGAGTCGCGACACGACCACCCCGCCCCCACGGAGATATCACCCTCGGTGTCGAACTCACTGGCCGACCCCGGTCCTCCCAGGCGCGGCAGCGGTCCGGAGTGCGTTCATTACCATCGGCGCTCGACGACCGTTCCGTAGTCCCCGAGTGCGACTGCACGGTGAGTCCCGAGTCCAGTGCCGTAGAGCGGGCAGCCAAGCATCGGGGTCCGTTCGAATACGGGACTGTCGGTGGCGCAGGCGAGCCAACGGCTCTCAGTCGCGGCAGCGGTCCGGTCAGCGCGGTGTCGCCGTCGGTGTCCCTCGTACCGGGGTTCCTCTCGTCGTAGCGGGGCCGGTCGACAGTCCGGGGCATCCGGAGGTCGAGCAGCGTCGACCGGAACGCCTCGACGGTCCCGATATCTGGGTCGGTCGGTTCTCAGGAAAGAAGACTGTCATCGGTTCGCCCACGAGTGCCTCCCGGTTGGTGACTTAGAAGCGACACCACCTGCCTGGTCGGGGTCTGAACTGCTCCAGCACCGTCGAGCACCAGCGTCACGTCCGCGGCAGTGTCGACAATCTGCTGGACTGTCTGGAGGTGTCTCCACTACACTGTTTCAGGCTTGCGTTCGGGGCCTATCGATTGAGTAGTAATAACCGGCCTGAAAGAATCTGATGATCGGACGGAGAGTCGGACGGTCACGTGATAGCCCTCCCGCGCCCGAGAGCGGGGCTTTCCCCTCGAGTCCCTCTAACCCTGAGGCGGTCACTACCGCACGGAGTCCAGCAGCATACGCTGTTCGACGCGTTTCACCTCGTGTTGCACGTCGCGGACGGCGTCGATATTGGCGCTGATAGAGGTGATCCCATCCTCGACGAGATGCGTGACCATGTCCGGGTCGGAGCCGGCTTGACCGCAGATGCTCGTCGCGACATCGTGTTCACGACAGGTCTGTATCGTCCGGTCGATCAGTTCGAGCACCGATGGGTGCATCGCGTCGTAGCGGTCGGCGACGCGCTCGTTGTGC
>KE356579.1:2596298-2598755 GCA_000416085.1 halophilic archaeon J07HX64
CTCCGGCAGATCGCCTCGCCCCGGCGGTCGTCGATCTCGAAACGTATCTCGAGGCTCCGCTCGTAGCGCTCCCGGGCCTGGTCGTACGCGCCCTGTCTGGCGGCGACCCGGCCCAGACTGTGGAGACTCCTCGCCACGCCGTGGCGGTCGCTCATCTCCCGGTGGATGTCGATGCTGCGCTCCAGGTACCCCGATGCCACGTCGTACGCGCCCTGTCTGGATGCGAGGTTGCCGAGACTGTTCAGACAGACTGCCTCGCCCCGGCGGTCGCCGATGTCCGTGTTCGTCTCGAGTGCCTCCTCGTAGCACTCGCGGGCACGGTCGTACTCGCCGCGCTCCATCGCGAGGATGCCGAGGTTGTTCAGAATGTTCGCCGTTTTTTCGCGGTTGCCGAGCTCCTGTGAGATGTCTAGACTCCGCTCGTAGCATCCGCGGGCACGGTCGTACTCGCCGACGATTGTCGCGAGCACGCCGAGACTGTTCAGGCTGTCTGCCTCGTTCCCGGGGGTACCGGCCTCGCGCTGGATGTCGAGACTCTGCCGGTGATGCTCCCGGGCCGTGTCGTGTTCGCTCCGCCGCAGCGCCATGTCACCGAGCTGGTCGAGTGCCTCGGACTCGAGCAGGGGGTGGTCGAGCGAGACTGCCAGCTCTCGCTGTCTCTGTGCGGCCGTGCGGGCCTGCTCGAAGGCGCCCCGTGTCGCCAGCACCTGTGACCGGAGACCCAGCAACCGACAGGCCACCTCGGACTCCTCCGGGGCGATCGCAAGCCCCTCGTCTGTTCTGTCAGCCGCGTCGTCGACGGCACCGGTCTGGAGGAGTAACGCTCCGAGGTCCGCGTACACCGCCGCCAGCGTGGTGTCTGTCGTCACGTTGTTGTCGCGAGCGAGCGACACCGCCTGCTGGTACTGCTCGAGGGCCTCCTCGTGGGCGCAGCACTCGCTCGCGTACGACCCTGCCTGCACGCGGTACTCGATGGCGGTTTCGTAGTCACCGGTACACTCGTAGCAGGTGGCGAGTCGTCCGGCGTGAGGTGCCAGCGCGTCCGCGTGGACGGTCTCGATTGCCTCGGCGACCCGTCGGTGGAGGCGTTCCTGGCGCTCGTCGTCGAGCGCGTCGAGCACCTGCTCCCGGACGATACCGTGGACAAACTCGATCTCCTCGCCCGACTGCACCCAGATCTGCCGGCGCGTCAGCACGTCGGTACACTCGATGAGTCGGTCGACCGGGCAGTCACTCGCCACGCGCAACACGTCGAAGGAAAACTCCATACCGACGACCGCACCCGCACGGAGCACGGACGTGGCCGTCTCCGGGAGCGCCGCGAGACGCTCGGCCACCGCACGCTCGACTGTCTCGGGCACGGTGACCGCCTCGACGAGGTCCGGCAGGTCGGTGCCGCGCTCGACTGGTCCGATCTGCTCGGCCAGATGCAGGCCGAGTTCCGTCACGAAAAGCGGTGTGCCACCGGTGTGTTCCCGGAACGACCGGGCAAACGACCTGGGGATGTCCTCGACATCAAGAATGGCCGAGACGAGCGACCGGATCTCGCTCTGGTCGAGTGGCGCCAGTTCGAGAAGCGTCCCGCGGCCCGTCTCGACGGTCCGGTCGGCGATGTCGAGCACCGGGTGTGGCCGCTCCAGGTCGCTCTGCCGGTACGTGCCGAGGAACATAACCGGGTACCCCCACTGTCCCACCTCCTCGACGAGGTACTCGAACAGGTCCACGGTTTCCGGGTCCGCCCAGTGCATATCCTCGAGCACGAGCACGACCGGGCCGTCGGCGGCAACCGTCCGGAGTTGCTCGGCGACATCGGCAAACAGCGACCGCCTGCGCTGCCGGGTCTCGTCCGCGTTGTCGGCAGAGAGCGACGCGACCCCGTCGAGCACCTGCTCCATATCCTGCCCGGTCGGCAGGTCGTCCATCACCTGCTGGAGGGGGTGGTACGGGGGTCGTGACTCGGCGTCACACACCCCCGTCGCCACGGTCGGTGGCTGGTCGCGCTCGGCCAGTTGCTCGCGGAACCGTTCGACAAGCGTGGTCTTGCCGATGCCGGCCTCGCCGGCGAGCAACACCACCTGCCCGCCCCGCTGTTCCAGTCGTTCGTAGGTTTCCTCGAGTCGCTCCAGTTCCTCGGTCCGCCCGACGACAGTCTCACCCCGGAACCGTTCCGGCGAGGTCTCGCGCACACTGTCCGGCGCGATTGCCATCGGTGAGGTGGTGCTGTCGAAACCACGCACGTCCGAGTCGGTCACGTCGTGGAACCGGATACCCATCAGCGTCCCCCGGTCCGTCCGGTGGGCGATTATCTCCGCCCCGGAGTACTCGACGAGCCACCGGACCAGCCACAGGCCGACACCGCTGCTGTGCTCGAGGTCGCGCTCCCGTCCCCGCTGGAGGACGGTGACCTCCTGGTCGGTCAGACCACCCGACTCGTCCTCGACGAACAGGGTCTGTGTC
>KE356579.1:2598775-2600613 GCA_000416085.1 halophilic archaeon J07HX64
GGAGACCAGTCCGACCGCCACCAGGATGAGCACCGCCGTGTAGACGTAGCCGAAGTTGTCGAGCGTTGTCGCGATACTGAACACAGGGTCCGGCAACCCAGTCAACAGTCCGAGGGGGGCCGACTCGCCGCCGGTCGCGTTCGGTGTGCCGAGAATCAGCAGCGAACCGCCGACCGCACCGAGGAGTGACGGGACACCGAGCACTGCAATCCGCGCGCGCGAATTGAACGTGTCGATACCGTAGTAGTCGAGGCTGAAAAACAGCAACGCCACCGGGATGGCCAGGTTCGTGTACAGCCAGACCATCTTGTTCACCCACCCGCCTGTTGCAGTCGCGCCGACACAGAGCGCCGTGATACCGAGCAACGACAGCAGGACCGAGAACGAAACTGCGGTCTGTCTCTCGCCTGCTCGGACCGTCCGGTAGGCCACACCTAGAAGCGCGAGGCCGGCGGCCAACAGTACGAACTGATTCAGGAGTGTTATCGCACCCATACATCATACAGTCGGGGCAGTTCAAAAGAGATTGTGCAAACTCTCCCTAAACTCTCGGGTAACTGTGTCAGGCGAGGCCCTCGTCCGGGGACCGGGCGAGCCAGTTTCGGCTCTGTCGCGTGTGCCTCACTCCGCGCAGACGGCGAAACTCCCCTCTAAGAGCGTCACCACCAGGTCGTGTCCTGCGGGGGGTCAACGCCCGGACAGGGACGCCAGCCGTTCGACGAAACAGAGGCTTGTCCGGTGGTCATCGGCGGTCAACCCGGGCGGGTCACTCCTGGGGCCATCTAGCGCCGAGAGGTACGTCCGCAGTTGTCTCTCGGCGTCCTCGTCGATCCACCCCAGGTCGCGGTAGTAATCCAGAGTTTTGAGGGTCCCGTGGACCCCGGTTCGGGCCACGAGGTACTCCAGCCACTGGAGAACGAGCAGTTCCGCAAGATGGCCATCCGGGGCGCCAGAGAGGTACGGCCGGCTGGTCGGGCCGTCACCGGAGAGGATATTGAACGCTAACTGCGCCTCCGGCGATTCGAATGCCGCAGGGTCGACATCCGTCATCGAGGAGAGCTCCCGGTGTGACGGGTCTGCACCGGCCGCCTCTCGGAGCTCTTGAATGTCGTAGTCTCGCGGGTTCAGTTCCATTCGTTCTCCCGTTTGAACCGCTCAGATAAAAAACCGTGCGGCGCGTCCACCGGGCGTCAGACCGCGGGACGGGCGCTCAGGTGGAGTCGCGACACGACCACCCCGCCCCCACGGAGATATCACCCTCGGTGTCGAACTCACTGGCCGACCCCGGTCCTCCCAGGCGCGGCAGCGGTCCGGTCAGCGCGGTGTCGCCGTCGGTGTCCCTCGTACCGGGGTTCCTCTCGTCGTAGCGGGGCCGGTCGACAGTCCGGGGCATCCGGAGGTCGAGCAGCGTCGACCGGAACGCCTCGACGGTCCCGATATCTGGGTCGGTCGGTTCTCAGGAAAGAGGACTGTCATCGGTTCGCCCACGAGTGCCTCCCGGTTGGTGACTTAGAAGCGACACCACCTGCCTGGTCGGGGTCTGAGCTGCTCCAGCACCGTCGAGCACCAGCGTCACGTCCGCGGCAGTGTCGACAATCTGCTGGACTGTCTGGAGGTGTCTCCACTACACTGTTTCAGGCTTGCGTTCGGGGCCTATCGATTGAATAGTGATAACCGGCCTGAAAGAATCTGATGATCGGACGGAGAGTCGGGCGGTCACGTGATAGCCTTCCCGCGCCCGAGAGCGGGGCTCTCCCCTCGAGTCTCTCTAACTCTGGGGCGGTCGCTACCGCACTGAGTCCAGCAGCATACGCTGTTCGACGCGTTTCACCTCGTGT
>KE356579.1:2600633-2602289 GCA_000416085.1 halophilic archaeon J07HX64
ACAATTTGGATGGGCCGAGACCGTCCTCGTCGGGGTCAGGTAGCCTCGCCCAACAAAGCGCTCGCCCGCCAAACTGCTGGACGGGAGGTCCCGAACTGTCGACTGTAGACTATTCTTCACCTCCTCGTCAACGGCCACCGAGATCTTTCCGGTGAGAGACACCCGGTTATCTCATCTTTTTATTTTTGAGCGGCATACTCTATTACGACGGATCGAACGCGCCGGGAGCCGCTTTGTCTCGTAGGGGCTGCCAGCGTCGGTACCGTTGCTGGACGTCTCTCATCTGGAGGAGACCCAATCCTCCAACCGACCTGTCTGAGTGGTGGGTCGTCCAGACCGGGACGATCTCGTCGCCGACAGTCGGTGGTGGGACCGTCTACGTCGGGAGTGAGGACAGTAATGTGTACGCCTTGTCGGCCGAGGACAGCACCCAGCAGTGAGCCTTCCAGAGTGAGAATGCTGTGAGATCGTTGCCGGCAGTAGTTGATAACACCGTCTACGTCGGGAACTACGGCGGCAGATGTGTACGCGTTGTCAGCCCAGGACGGCGCCGAGCAGTGGGCCATCAAGACTGAGGGTCTCGCAAACTCGTCGCCGGCAGTGGTCGGTGGGGTCGTCTACGTTGGGGGTACTTCCGAAAATCGAGGAACGCCCGGTCACGTGCACCGTCACTGTACGACCCAACGTCGACGACAACCGCGGGCCGTCACCGCTGATCCGGAGTGTATCGACGGTGAACCACACGCCGGCGCGTCCGGAACGGTGAGCACCTCCACGCCACCGAGGTGGTGCTCGGTGTCTGTCATCGGGTTGGTGTCGCCTGCCACGTACATATCTGGGTCGTCGGTTCTGTCGGTCATGTTCGTGTCTGTGTCGGTATCACCGCCCGTCATATCACTGTCCCTCGGCGTCGGCGGTCGGCCACCAGTCGTCATCAAGTTCCTCCAAGGAGATTACGCCCGTGGCCCTGCGTGGCGAACCCGCCGGCGAGCGCGTCTCGGTTCTCGATATCTTCGGCGCCGGTGGTCACAAGAGACTCCGGTTCGCCCTCGAGGTGGTCGGCACCGAGTTCGCTCGGGACATCCTCGGGAGAGATCGCCGCCGGGACCCACTCCGCGCCCGTCGCGAACAGAACCCGGTGCTGGTGCTTCAGATGGCGTCGCAGTGTTTTGAGTCGCCACACGAGCAGCGCCCGCGCCGGAGGTCAACTGTGTGCTCTGGTCGGTCGCTGTCCGGGGGATTTCAACGATGGTGTACAGGTCGCCGCCTTCCGGGAGAACCCGGAAACACTGGTCGCGTGCGACGCTACAGGCCAGCAACGGGCACGCGACGGTCGTATGCCTGACGAGGATTGCCAACTCGGCGGATTATCGGTATTGGAGTTCGGTAGGAGAGTGATATCTCGACCGGACGGGCGAGAGAGAGTCGATCAGAGAACGATGGACACGACGAACACCCCGATAACCGCGGCGGCGGTCCAGAATACAAACTGCTTCATCGCGGTTTCCCTGTCGACATTGAGTTCGTCTACGGGCATAATTGATCTTTACAGCTTACACTTGACCCTTTTTATTGATCTACGTGTCTGAGACAGAGCGGTCCGACCGAGTGGTGGATACGGCTGTCTTGGATTTAATCTTTTAGACAGTAAGATAC
>KE356579.1:2602309-2609034 GCA_000416085.1 halophilic archaeon J07HX64
TGGTCGTCGCCCGACCCGGTGGCAACCTCGGCACCGTCCGTGACGCGCGCTGCGACATCCGTTTCGGCAGCCGGCACGTCCGTGCCGGCGCCTGTCGGACCCGTCTCTCCGTTGATGGTCGTTATCGGACGGGACTGCAGCAGGTAGATCCCGTCGTCGATTGCCCACTCGACATCCTGCGGACTACCGTAGTAGCGCTCGATCTCCTCGCCCAGCGCGACCAGGTCGTCCAGTTCCGACCCGTCTAACACACGCGCGTTCCGTTGTGTCTCCGGCACAGACCGCTCGACTGTCGCACCGGTCTCCCCGTCGCGGACGTGCATCAGTTTCTTGTCCGCGACGGTCTCCTCGCGGATGTCACCGGTTTCCCGTTCGACGACGTAGTTGTCCGGTGTCACCGCGCCGGAGACGACCGCCTCGCCCAGTCCCCACGCCGCCTCGACCGTGACCACCGGTTCACCGGTCGACGGGTGGCTGGTGAACATGACGCCGCTTTTTTCAGCGTCGACCATCCTCTGAACCACGACCGCGATGTCGACCACGTCGTGTGCGAACCCCTGCTCGGTGCGGTAGTACAGCGCCCGCTGGGTGAAAAGCGACGCCCAGCAGTCTCGCACGCGGTCGAGCAGCTCCTCGCGGGTGATGTTCAGGTACGTCTCCTGCTGTCCCGCGAACGAGGCCCCCGGAAGGTCCTCCGCGGTCGCCGAGGAGCGAACCGCGACCGACGCTCCCTCACCGATATCGTCGTAGGCCGCGAGGATCTCCTCGCGAACCGCGTCGGGCAGCGGTGTCTCACAGATGAGTTGCTGTGCCTTTGCTGCCGCCTCCGCGAGAGCCTCCGAGTCCTCTGTGTCGACATCGACCGACTCGAACAGTTTCGTCTCGATACCGCTCTCCTCGATGAACCGACGATACGTTTCTGCCGTGACAACAAAGGCCGGCGGGACTGGCAGACCGGCGCCGTGTAACTCGCCGAGCGACGCCGCCTTCCCGCCGACTGTCTCCAGGTCGTCGGACCCGATGTCGTTCAGCCAGAGTACGGCCATGTACGTTGTGAATCTACGAGCAGCGTAATGAAGGTTGCTTTCTGCGCGTTTCTATCCCTGCCTGTTCGGGACAGTTTCCCGACATCGCGCCCCGAGACGTGTCCTCTCGTCCCCCGTGACAGGCGAGTGACTCCGCCACCGCAGACGGGCGGTCGATTACCCTGGCGCCCGCGGGCACGACGCGAGGAGCACCCGATGGAACGCCGGTGCACGTGTGCGGGTGACCCCACCCGCAACAGTTGGCTGCCCTCGCCCGCAGCAGTTCAGTCACACGCGCATACAAGAGACACACCTCTCATGCACGTTCCTACAGTGCACGGAGTCCGTCCGGTGTAGGCAGACGAACGCATCCGGACGGCTCGCGCCCCCTGTGAACGGCCCGGGACGACAGTCGGGGAGTCGGGACCGCCCGGCCCAGGATCGTTGGCCCGCGTTCGTGGTGGTTTTGTAGGCCCGGACCGAGAGACGTACTAGATGACAGTTCTCGACGAGCTCTCGGGGTTCGAGTTCGAGGACGTGATGGAGGACGTGTTCCGGAATCTGGGGTACGAGAACGTCAGACAGGCCGCACGTGTCGCCGACGAGGGGCGGGATATCCTGATGGAAGAACAGATCGACGGTCGGCGCCGGGCGGTGGTTGTCGAGTGCAAGCACACGGACACGGTGAGTCGGCCGGTCGTGCAGAAGCTCCACTCGGCGGTGGCAACGTTCGACCACAGCGGGCCGAAACGGGGGATGGTCGCAACGACGGGCCGGTTCACCGGGCCCGCCGAGGAGTACGCACAGCGTCTCCAGGAGAGTGCCAACCCACACCCGGTCGAACTGCTCGACGGCGAGGACTTGCGGACGATTGCCGACGATGTGGGGCTTGACCTGTACAACGGTCGCATCGAGATCCTCTGTGACCGGACCCTGCGACCCCAGGACCCCGCGCGCGGCGTGGACGCACCGCTCCGGGATGCGTTCCGGGACGTCGAGAACATCCGCGCCGGAGCGGTGCCGGCGGCCACGACACACGCCACGTTCATTCCGGCTGTCCGGGTCAGGGCCCGCGTCGACGCACGGTTCGAGACCGGCGCCGGTCTCATCCACAGCGTCGACGAGCGCGAGGAGGTCGTCCTCATCGCGAACCGTGACGGGCCGCAGGTCCCCGGGACAGACCGGCAGGAACTGGTACGCGCGAACTTCGACCGGACTGTCGAACTCGACGAGGGCGAGCTCGACAGCCTGTTCGACGGGTTCGATGTCGGGCGGTTCGGCGAGACACAGACCGAGTACAAGGAGTGGGCTGTCGAGCAACTGCAGGAGAGACACACGACGACTGTCAGCTACACCGGTGACAACAACGTCAGCTACACGAAGACCTGCGAGCCGAACTCTGTCGGACATCTCGGTGCAAGCCGTGGACGCGGTCTACCTGCCCCGCGTTCGGGCGGCAACCAGCCTCGGCGACTACGAGTACACCTACACCTGTGACGTGGCGGGACCCTCGTACCGCACCGCCGAGGACGGCGTCCGCCGGTGTGTGCAGTGTGGCGACACAACCGACAGCAGCTACACCCACTGTGACAACTGCGGGAGTATCAACTGTACGGACCACATCGAGACCGAGCGTCTCGTCGGCGACCCCGTCTGCACCGGCTGTGCGGTCACCGGACAGTTCTTTTTCAGCACGAAGTACTTCTACAGCGAGGCGAACCGGGAGCAGTTCCGCGAGGAGTACGAGTCGATGGCGATCCACGAGCGGGCGATGGAGAACCCTCCACTCGTGGCGGGTGCCGCCCTCGCCACCCTGCTCGCGGTGCTGTTCGTGCTCTTCGCGGTCGGTGTCCTGTGATGATCCGAGCGACTGCTGATTCCGGGGTGGCAGGAAGTTACAACGGAGTTGCGTCGACGAGCTCTGCTGGCGGCTGTCGGGTCGGCCGGTGTCGGTGGCTGTCCCGGGCCTGACCCCGGTGACGGAGCGGGTAACGGACCGTTTCCCGCGAGCGCAACCGTCGGAGGGTACGAGCTTCCGACCGAGGCGATAGGCGCGACCCCCACCTGAAACCCGCCCGGCACGCAACTGTTAATTAGCTGGGGTCGGAACGAACTGCCAGACCGCGGGATGTCCGGTCCCGGCAGACCCCCCCAACTATGCCAGAACGACGTGCCTTCCTCGGCGGTATCTGCATGATGGTCGGCGCAGTCCCGATTGTCCTGACCTACGGGCTCGAGTCGTTCGGCTACGTCGGGGTGGTGCTCGCGGCCTTCGGGGCTGTGGTCAGCTACGCCGGGTACAGGTACGAGGAGCTGTAGTGCTCCGTATTGGGTGTTACACCCGTCACGCGGTGATAGAGCGAACAGACGACCGAAACACACCTGTCCATCGAGCGCATTGTGCTCACAAGCGGTCGCCATGTCAGAACAGGAGGACGATATCGCCGAGAAACTCGTCGAGGGGGACACCTACGAGCAGGCGTCACTCGCAGTCTCGCGGATGATACCGGTCTCACTTGAGCGGAAGATACAGATCGCGATCGTATCGCTCGCGCTGTCTGGACTGGTGGCGCCGGCGATACTGTTTCGTCGTGACCTGCTTCGCTCACTCGAGGGGACCGGGTCGCTATCGCTCTCACTCGGACTGATCGCGCTGAACGGTATCCTGAACGCCGCGCTCGGCGGACTGTTGCTGGTTCGACAGCGGTATCTGATCAGTCGGCGCTCACTCACGCCTAAACAGGCCCGCAAACTAATTCGTCTTGAGGACCTGTTTGTTCTACTGGTACTGTTCGGTACGTTGTTCGTCGTCGCGTCGGTGGCGATTGCGCTCATCGGGGTCGTCTCACCCTCTGCTGTGGAGACACTGTACGACCAGGACGTCCGGATCTACGAGTCTGACACCGCTCTTACCCTTGATCTTCGTGTGGTTTCGGGCATGGGGGTCACACTCGCGGGCCTCGTACTGACTCTGAAACGACTCGTCGAGTGACCTCGGCGCTGTCACCGTCTTTAGCCGGTTCGCGTGGGTGACACTGACTCACGATACTGACTAGTATGGCGGCAAGTTCTTTATACAGTGTTCACAATCAATTCCTGTATGGTCGAAGCAACCAGTTTCGGTGGAATGGTATCACAGATAGCACCGGAGGCGCTAACCCAGGAGGACCTGTACGAGCACGTCCTGAACGACGCGCTGCTCGGCACGTCGATCTGGATCAACATCGGTGTGGCCGGGATCACGCTGCTGCTGTTCGGGTTCATGGCACGCAACGTGGGCGACCCGCGCTCGCAGTTGATCATCGTCTCCGCGATGGCCGTGTCCGCGGTGTCGATTGTTAGTTACAGTGGACTGGCGTCCGGTCTGACGATCAGTTTCCTGGAGATGCCCGACGGACACGCGCTCGAAGGGGCAACAACGACTCTCGAAGGAGGCCCGAACGAAGGTAGCGATGTCAGCGGGACAATCAGCCTGTGGGGGCGTTACCTGACGTGGGCCTTCTCGACGCCGTTCATCCTGCTCGCACTCGGTCTCATCGCAGGGTCGAACATCACGAAGATCTTCACCGCAGTCGTGTTCGACGTTGGTATCATGATCACCGGCCTGGCGGCCGCCCTGACCACGTCGTCGCACCTGATGCGGTGGTTCTGGTACGGCATCAGCTGCACGTTCCTAGCTCTTGTGTTCTACGTCCTCATCGTTGAGTGGCCCGAGGACGCGAAGGCCGCGGGCACCTACGGTATCTTCAACCAAGTCCGATGGCTCACAGTGGTGCTGTGGTTCGGGTACACCGTCTGGTGGGCACTCGGCAACGAGGGCGCAGCCGTCATCGACGACGCTGGCCTCACCTCGTGGGGGTACAGCGCCTTCGACCTCGTCGCAAAGTACGCCTTCTCCTTCCTGGTGATAAACTGGACTATCAACAACCAGGACATCGTCAGCAGGGGCGGGACGTTCGGTGCGACGGGCGACGCGATCCCTGCCGACGACTGAGCGGACTACCAACTGCGTTTCATCGACCGACGGACCTTTTTTTGACACAACCCGGATAGAGTCCTCACTGTGCTGACACCGTGTACGGGTTTGCCGCCCGTATCCAGATGTCCACACCACAGGCCGACCACATGGACGTACAGCAGAACGGTTATACTCTCGGCCTTCGAATATCTCGATAATGTTCGAGGTGCATACGACTGACACGGACCGTCTCAGGCGAATCGCGGCGGCCGGTGGGATCGCAATCGTCCTCGGGTTGCTGATGATGCTTTTAAATCTGGTCACCCCGTTTTTTTCGAGCCAGGGGTACAACGCCGGTAACGCGGTGTTCGGACTGTTTGGGGCGTTCGTGGTGCTGATGGCGACCCATCCAACGTACCAGGCAGCAGAAAAACTCGGTCTGGACGAGACATGACCGTCTGTGCCATACCAGCGACGGGGTTTAGCCGCGGTTCACAAAATGAAGGTATAAATGCCTGCTGTGCGAGGTGTGGGGTGTGACCCGAGTACGCATCCTGATCGTTGACGGAACCGCGACAGCGCCCGAGACTGCGTCGACACTCGAGGATGGCAGAAACGAGGTGCGGGTCGCCGACTCGGTGTCCGACGCACGGGTGAAGATGCGGGACCGCCAACCGGATCTGGTGGTCACAGAGCACCAGTTACCGGATGGCAGCGGACTCGAACTGCTCCGTGAGCTCCGTTCTACGTACGAGATGCTACCGGTAGTGGTCTACACCGCCCACGGAAGCGAACAGGTTGCGAGTGAGTGTATCGAGGCAGGTGTGTCGGCGTACATCCCGAAAAACGGGGCAGACGCAGCCCAGCAGTTGCGCCAGACGGTAACGGACCTGTCGGCACCGGAGGTGTCGGACGGTGACAGCGAGGTCCCGGAACCGAGCGCGCGCCACATCGTCAGAGCGGTCGACGAGGCGCCGGTCGGTATCACGCTCTCGGACCCCTCGTTGCCGGACAATCCGCTGGTGTACACGAACGAGGGGTACACCCAACTAACCGGCTACGGGAGCGATGCGGTGCGCGGGCGGAACTGCCGGTTCCTGCAGGGTCCCGACACCGACGGGGAGTCGGTCGCCCGGATGCGCGAGGCGGTCAACAACGAGGAGACGTGCTCTGTCGAGTTGCTCAACTACCGCGAGGACGGCACACCGTTCTGGAACCGGGTGACACTCACACCGCTGTACGAGGGCGAGGAGTTGACCCACTTCGTCGGGTTCCAGGAGGATGTGACCGAGCAAAAGGAGGCAGAGGTGCTGGCCAGACAGCGCGCAGACGCGCTCCGGGAGGAGCGACAGACCCTGGAGCGGGTGCTGGGGCGTGTGAGCGGGATGGTCAACAACGTCAGCCACGCGCTGGTCGCGGCCAGCAGTCGCGAGGAGGTCGAGCGACGGGTCTGCTCGGAGATCGCCGCCACAGACGGGTACACCCACGCCTGGATGGGCGAACCCCAGGTCGCGGGCAGCACGATGACGGTCCGGGTCAGCGAGGGCGGAACCCAGCACATCGAGTCCGGCAGTAGCGCCGAACTCTCGGGGACAGTGTTCGAGCGTGCACTGGACAAAGGGGGTGTTCTCGTTCCAGGAGCCGACGACCAGGTGCCACCGGCGGTCGCACCCGAGCAGTTCGACGCCGCGGCGATGGCGGTGGTACCGCTCACCTACCGCCGGACCACCTACGGTGTGTTG
>KE356579.1:2609054-2615309 GCA_000416085.1 halophilic archaeon J07HX64
GCTCGACAGGCGCGAGTGTGAGGTGTTCGAGGCGGTCGGTCAGATGGTCGCGAGCGGACTCAACGCCGTCGAGACAAAACAGGTGCTCACCGCGGACCGTGTGACCGAACTCGGGTTCGAGATAACCGACAGCAGTTTCCCGCTGACCGACCTGGCGATGCGGGCAGACGGGGCGCTTAGCTACAACGGCGCCACCCTGGAGGACGGAGACTCGTTTCGGCTGTTCGTCACACTTTCGAACGTGGACGCCGACAAGTCGTTCGACGCGATACTCTCCGCCTGTGACGGTCTCGAGGACGGGTACGTCATCGCCAGACAGAACGGAACGATCGCGACCTCGCTCGCGCTGTCTGACAGACACCCGTTCGGTGAACTCGCGGAGTACGGCGCGACGCTACAGGACCTGTCGGCGTCGGGCAGTTCGGGAACCGCACAGCTCCACATCGACCTGCCTGTCGAGGGTGACTCCCGGTCTGTGCTGTCGACGCTGAAGGACAGATACAGCGGGGTGAGCCTCATCCGACAGCGCGACCGCGAGCGCGAGCCACAGCCCACCACCGCGTTCACCACTGCCGTCGCGGACCGACTAACCGACCGACAGTTCACGGCACTGGAGACGGCGTACCTCAGTAACTACTTCGAGTTCCCCCGCCCCGTCTCCGGTGAGGAACTCGCCGAGTCGATGAGTATCTCGCGACAGACCTACCACCAGCATCTCCGGGCCGCACAGCGGAAACTCCTCGAGGAGTTCTTCGAGTCGAACTGACAGCCCGGCGGCGACCCCCTGACTCTGACCCAGTCTGGAGACCGACGGCCGACCATGACGTTTTACTTACTACCAGACGAACCCCCGGTATGTTCCAGGATGTCGGAAAGTTTCAGGTGTTTCTCGGGTTCCTCGGAGCCATCGGGGTAATCGCGGTGGCGGTCTCCTTTGGAGCGGTGTTCGTCGTCCTGACCGGTGGCACCGACGGCGGCGGTGAGGCGGCGAGTTTCCCCGAAGGGTTCGGTTGCGACCAGTTCAACGGTGATCCGAATATCGGGCACGAGGCCAACTACGGCATCACACAGAACGTGACACGCCGTGTACTCGATTCGGTCCAGGGTGGTCTCAGCGGCGGTGGGTTCGAGCTATCGTTCAACATGTCGGACCCGACTGTGCTCAACGCCTCGGCGCGTCACCCCGACGGGACACCCCTTTCACTCGAAACCCGTAACGCGACGGTCACAGTTAGTGACAACAGCACAGATTCGTTCCGGCTCTGGATCGACAGCGCGGACAGAGGGGTCATAACCAGGACGGAGCTCGATATCTGTCCGCCCTGAAACCGCTGGCCGCGCCGCGCGGGACAAACTGAGGCCGCTGCTCGTGCCGTCACAGACAGTTGACTCCTCTATCCGTATTAGATCGGCAGGTTCGGAGCCAGTAGCGGAAAGCCCTGTGAGGCCAGGGAGACAGGCATCGTCGTCCCGTCGATGGGTTCGCGACCGGGGATAGCCGACTGGTCAGGGAGAATCTATAAGTACTCGGCATACGCAGAGTGAAATGCTATGGACCGAATACAGGACGGTCGTCGAGACATAATGATCCACGGTAACGCATCGTTCGAGGACCTACCGATAGACGGTCTCTCGGAGGACGAGCTGAAGGTCGCCGGCGCGGAGCGGTTCGTGCCCTACCAGATGAGCGGTCCAAAGATCTACCCCGGTGATGTCCTCGTCGGCATCGTCGACGGGGATGTCGAGTTCGGCGAACTCATCTACGACAAGATCGACGACGGGGTGCTCGTTGTCTCACTCAACACCGGAGAGGTGGAGTTCATCTCTGACAGTCAGTTTGCGAGGCGGTTCTACTCGCACGAGATTCACATCTACGACGACATAACTCGGGAGGCGCCTGATTGGGACACCGAGTTCAAGCAGTCGGAGATCGAGCGACCCGAGATCAGCCGCGCCCGGTAACGACACCGCCGGTCCGGTTCCCTTCGAACACACCTTGGAGTTCTCTTCGAACACAGATCCGGAGAGTGCAAACTCCCGGACGGGGCGTGGGGTGGACGCTGTCGGGCGGAAGTAGGTAGCACAGCGAGTCCGTCCTGGTCCGGGTGTGGACCCGGTGAACGGGCGACTGCTCGGCGGATCTGGGTCGTGAGTGTCGGCAGTCTCAGCCAAACAGCGAGCCCAGAAACGAGGTGTCCCGAACCTGGACACTGTCAAACGACTGGAGCACGTTGTTGAGGTCGGTGAACAGGCGGGTGAACCTGCGCCGGGTCTCCTTATCGAGTTCGTCGAGTCCGTCGCGGTTGCGCTGCAGGTACAGCGCAGGCTCGTCACGGTCGAACTCGCCCCCGTTGACCTCGTGTTCCTCGAAGTATCGCCGGAGTTGCCGGACGATAGACCCGTCACCGTCGAGCTCCGCCGGGGTGACCTGGTCCGGAACGGCACTGTTCCCGGTGATCGCTGTCGCGTATGCCCCGTTCACCAGTTCGAGGTAGAACTCCGTGGAGAGCACATCCTCGATAGTGGCGTCGTCGCTACTGCTGTACTCGTTTGTGAGCCTCACCGGGAGGTCGATCAGGTCGCTGTCGGTTTCACCCCGGCTGCGGGCCGGCTTTTTCCACTCGGGCTGGTCGTTCAGCAGTGCGGCCACATCGAGTCGGTCCTCGCCGAAAAGCGAGATGAACGTCCCGACGTTGCCGGGGTGGTTGACCGGGATGACCGTCCACCGGCTGTCGAGCCCCTCTTTCTCGGCGTTCCGGAGCATCTGTGAGAGCACGTACAGGAACACGTGGTCGGCTTTCTGCTCGACCAGCAGTGTCTGTGGGTACACCAGAAGCGTGTCCATGAGGTCGAACTCGAAGACGTTCCGGAGCGGGAACCGGGTGTACGCGTCGGCCCGTGACACGTCGTCGACGATGTTTTGCTCGCCGGGTGGGTCCGGAAGCACCATCCTGACACGGTGGACCGATTCCTCGTCTATCATGAACGGGGAGTGTGCCGTGTAGACGCTGGTGTGTTTGGTCGCCAGTTCGGTCTGGAGGAACTCGAGGAACTCCTGTTTGGCCCGGGCGTGGAGGTTCAGCCCCGGTTCGTCCAGCAACAACACCAGGTCGTCGGTCGACCGCTCCAGTTCCGAGAGCTGACAGAACGTAGAGAAAAACCGCCGGAACCCGTGGGAGCGGCCCTCGAACCCGACTGTGACGTTCTGGTCGCGGTTCTCCACACGGATGTTGAGCACAGGCTCCTCGTCGGTGCCGGCGCGCTGGATGCGGATCCCGATGTCTCCGCTCTGGCTCCAGTAGCCCATCGCCTCCTCACTAACAGCCGCCGAGGCCGCCTCGAGTTCGGTCGTGGTTTCGCGCCAGTCCTCCACCTCGGCGAGACTGTCGAGGTCGAGCCCGGCGACGGCGAGCAGGGAGAGAAACACCCGGTCGCCCGGCGAGAGGTCGCCACTGTCGCGGCGGTCGAGCATCGCCTCCACGTTGATTGTGCCGTTCATCACCGAGTACTCCCCGATGAAGCGGAACCCCGGGAGCCGGTTGGATAGCAGCTCTGTCCCCATACTCGAGACGATAACCTCCGGGAACCCCCCACCGAGCGCAGCCTCGAGATCCTGTCGTGTCACCGCCGACAGCTCGGCAAACGTGTCGACGTTCGCGAGCTCGGAGTCGATCTCGGCGTCGAACTCGTGAGCGACGCGGACGTACTCCAGACAGGCCGCCTCGTCGAGATCAACCTCCCAGTGGCGCTCGTTCGCGTAGTCCATGTGGACCGTCACCTCGCGGTCACCGACGATACCCTCGGTGAACGCTTCCTCGATGGCGGCCACGTCGTCGTCCTCGAGCCTGAAACGACCGCTGGCGACGGTCGCCGGCTCGTCCTCGTGCTGGTTGCTGTACTCGGGCCAGTCCTCCCGTGGGTACTCGGCGTAGGGAACGTACTCGCCGGTACCGTACGCGGGGTTGATCTTCTCGGCGGCCCGCATGAACGCCGTCTTGCCAGACTCGTTTCTGCCAACGAGACAGGTGAGATCGTCGAGCTCAACCCAACCAGTATCACTCAGGCTCCTGTAGTTTTGTACGCGAAGTTCAGTTAGATCCATCACTCGAAACTACGCGCGTCGGCAAATAAAGCTTGTAACTGACAATGTCAGCTTTCAACGATGCGGTTGGGCCCTGCCGGACGGGGGCGATCACGCAAAGCACCGCCGCCTGTCGACACCCACAGAGTCAACTCAGCCCCCGTTTCCTGATACGTTCTGTCCCGTCCCGTCCCGCTTCGCTCGAGAGCGGGGGCTAGCCTGCAACAGTTAAGCCGCTGCCGGTGATACCAGCCGATATGAGCGACCGAGACGACCCGCTCGCCGAGATTGAGGCGCTGTTCGACCAGTTCACCGATTTCGGTACCACGATGTCAGCCGACATCCCGGTCGACGTACTCGACAGAGATGACGAGGTGGTCGTGCTCGCCGACCTGCCGGGGCGGGAGACCGGGGAGATACAGCTGCGACTGGAGGACGAGCGGAGCCTCCAGATAGAGGCCCCTGCGCCGATAATAAAAGAGGGCCAGCACGTTGTTCGCGGGCGACCACGCACGGAGATGAGCCGGTCGGTTCAGTTACCGGCGGCCGTCGACGAGAGCGATACCGAGGCGAGCTACGACCAGGGCGTGCTCACGGTGCGACTCGGCAAACCCGGCGACAGGGAGAGCACCGATATCGAGGTGACCTGAGCTGTGGCGATAGTTCGGGGGACTGTCCTCACACACCGACCGTGGCGTCAGACCCAAACCCCACCCCATCGTAGTTCCGGGCGATGTCACTGGACACTACAGTTGATACAACAGTCGACGGGGATGTCGAGTTCGCGTTCGAGGTGACAAACAACGGTCCCGACGCCGTGGAGTTGACGTTCCGGAGCGGCAAGCGGGCAGACGTGGCCGTCACCGACACCGAAACCGGCGATGAGGTCTGGCGCTGGAGTCAGAACCGGATGTTCACCCAGGCTATCTCGACGATAAAACTCGAGAGCGGTGATACGTTCGACCGCACATTCACCTGGAGCGACCCGCCCACCGGCGGCTACGAGGCCGAGGCCGCGCTCGCGGCCAACCGGAGCGCCACCGCGAGCACCAGCTTCTCCGTCTGAAACCCGCACCAACAGACCCCCGAACCTGGTCCCGCGACGGCGGAGTGGTGCCCGTTCCGGGCCCGTGCTGGCAGGTCGTCACCTCGCGCACTGTGCTGGTCGGTCGTCACCTCGCACACCGGGTCGGCCGGTCGTGGACGAGCACGTCGAGCGGATCGGTCGTCACCTCGCACACCGGGCCGGTCGGTCGTAGACGAGCACATCGAGCAGGTCAGTCGTGGACGAGCACGTCGAGCACGTCGGTGCCCTCGCGGTCGAGCGCCGCCGCGAGAGTTGGCTGTATCTCCCCGGGTTGTTCGACCAGTTCCGCCCGGACACCGTGGCTCTCGGCGTTCGCAACGAGGTCGACCGGCGGTTCGAAATCCATTCCGACGAAGTCGTACTCCGACTCCGCACCGCCCAGCACGTCGAGCGTATTGTCCTTCAGGATGCGGTAGTTGCGGTTGTCCGGGATGACGACCGTCAGGTCGAGACCGCGGCGGGCGGCTGTGTACATCGTGTGTGGGTAGTACAGGTACGAGCCGTCGCCGACGAAGCAAACGACATCGCGGGGTTCGGCGCGCTCGGACTCCGCGAGCGATGCGCCGACGGCAGCGGGAAGACCGTAGCCGAGACCACCACCTTTGTTCGAGACGTACTGTTCGGGCCCCATCGGCCACCGGGTGAGCATCGCGTACTTTGCTGTGACACCCTCGTCGACAATGTACGCGTTGGGAACAGCCTCGTACATCGCGTCGACGAGTTCGGCCTTCGAGGCACGCGGGTCCTCCGGCGCCTCGTCCTCGCCCATCTCGCGGACCCGCGCGGTGACGAACTCTTTCTGTGTGGCGACCCGGTCGAGACGGGCCTCCCGAGTCGTGGCCGGCAGTTCCGACCCGACGAGACCAGCAAGTTCCCGCAGGACGCGTCCGGGGTCACCGAGCACCGCACAGTCGGCGGGCTGGTTCTTGCCGAGTTCTGCGGTGTCGTCACCGATGTGGATGCAGGTGGTCCCCTCGGGAACGAGCGGGTCGTCGTGGCGAACGAGCGTCGTGTTCGTCGAACAGCCGAGGAACACGAGCGTGTCCGCGCCCAGCAGCGTCCGGGCGAGGTCCTCGTCCGGCGGGAT
>KE356579.1:2615329-2621591 GCA_000416085.1 halophilic archaeon J07HX64
CAGCATCATAGCCGGCACGAGCCACGTCGTCGGGTGCGACAATCCGGTCGGCCGATGGAACCGGGTTCTCGCTGCGGAGATGGATGTAGTCCCCAACGGCCAGCGGCGGCGGCGCACCAGCCCACCTGTGCGTCGTAGAGACTACCCGGTCCGTGTGTGAGGCCGGCGTTCGATGAGGCCTGGTGACCCCGAGCGGGAGCGAGAGCCAGGGTAGGGATGAGCCCGCCCCGATGGGGCCGTCGTCGTGGTGTACGCGGTAGTGACACGTGCTCGCGTCGCCGCCGGCCACCGCGGTGTCCTCGTGAACACCGGGCACGCATCGGACATCGCTGTCTGGGACTGTGTGGGCAGTTGTGCCGGGGGCTTTGAGAAGGCGGCTCGTGCGGTGAGAGCGCCCCGACGGACAGTTCGACACCGCCTCTGTCGTGCTGTTTTCGGGGCTGAACTCCACCGGCGACTACGGGGACTGCCTGTAGATGAGGTTCCGCTGGATACCGTTCGCCCCTTCGTAGATGACCGGCACACGGACATCCCGGTAGATACGCGCAATCCGCCGGTTGGTGAACACAGACCGGCCACCGTGGAGCGACATGGCGCGCTCGGCGCAGTCGGTTGCTGCCTCGGTCGAGATGGTCTTTGCCAGGGCCGCCCAGTAGCCCGCGTGGTCGTGGCTCGCGACGTTGTCGGCTGCCTGCCAGTTCAGCGCACGGGCCGACTCGAACGCCATCCGCATCTCCGCGAGCTCGTGCTGGACGGCCTGGAACTCGTCGACTGTACGGCCAAACGACTCGCGGTCACTGACAAACGACTCGGCCTCCTCGATCGCACCGGCCGCTAGCCCGAGCCCGTGACCACCGACCACGACACGACCGTAGTTGAAAAAGTCCGCGAGCATGTAGAATCCAGCGCCGCGGGTGCCGATCAGGTTCTCCTCGGGGATACGGCAGTCATCCAGCGTGATGTGGGCCTGTTTGGAGGCCCGGAGCGACATCTTCTCGTCGACGTGTTCGGCGCTGTAGCCGTCGGCGTCGGTCGGGACGATGAGCATCGAGTAGTTGCTGTACCGGTCGTCGGAGTCACCTGTCTTCGCGTAGAGGGTGACCCAGTCAGCCTCGACACCGTTGCCGACCCAGTACTTCTCGCCGTTTAGCACCCACTCGTCCCCGTCGAGGTCGGCTGTTGTCTGCATTCCGGCGAGGTTGCTCCCGGTTTCCGGCTCCGACACCGCGAGTCCGGTGAGCTGTTCGTGATTGCCGACGGGTCGGAGATACTCCTCGCGCTGTCGCTCGGTCCCGTGGTCGGTGAGCATCTCCGTGCCGAAGCTCGCGAGCTGCAGTGTCAGTCCGATCCCCGCATCCGCCCGATAGAACTCCTCCGCGACGGCGAGCATCTCCTCGAGTGAGAACCCACGACCACCGTACTCCTCCGGGATATCGCACGCGACCAACCCAGCCTTCCGTCCGGCCTCGAGGATGTCCCAGGGGTACTCGCCGCTCTCGAAGTACTCCTCCGCGTTCGGGGCGATGTGTTGCTGTGCGAACTCCCGGGCCTCCTGCTTTGCCTCGCGAGCCTGCTCCGGCACCGGACCCTCATTCAGCAAATCCATACAAGAAGTTAGAGCCTATTACATAAATACCACGCGCTTAGTGACGCGCGAGCGGACAGAAACAGGCGGTCAGCGGGCTGTTGTTGTAACCTCCTGAATCACACCGCTGTCGGTCGCAACGACGACAGTCACCTCGGAACCGGCCGACAGCGATGGTCCGTTCGTGCCAGCCAGACGGACTCCGGCGCGCTCGCCGGCCTGCCACCCGTCGGGGCTCTCGGCGTTGAACGGCCCGGTTGGGGCCCCGTCAAACCCGTCGGCTCCGACAAATGGAACCGGTGGCTGTTCCGCCAGCTCCGTCCCGTCGACCTCGATGCGAACGTTCAGCTCCGAGATATTGAGTGTGTCGCCACCACGGTGTGTGAGGACGATCTCCCTGTCCCCGCTGTCGACGCTCAACGAGAGCAACGCTGACGGGGTTTTGATCGTCTCAGGTGTCGTCAGCGCCGCGCCAACCGAGAGCGCGAGCACCACTGTGACCCCCACGAGTACGATGACACCGACAACTGGCGTCACCCCCCGGGTGTCGCCGCCTCCGGGCACTGTGTCGGCCATACCCCCTGTGGTCGTATGCTCGTATTTCAACCCACGCCAGGGGCTCGCAACTGCCGACCCCACAGGAGTAGCTCCCCCAGAACTACAAAACACCGACCATCCAGACGAGGAACACGGCTGTCCAGAGGGCGTACTGGAGCACGAGGGTCGGAAAACAACGTAGACACATCAACCAGGGTGACAACATCGGGCTTCGTGTGACGGCTCACACCCGCTGACACAGCGCATGGACACCGCGTGATCCGGTCGGACGCTCGTCTCCGTCGGGTTCGTCACCGCGCTGGTCGGGGTCATCGTCGCCGCGGTCGACGGGTTCGACGGGTGGTCAGACCTCACCGGCGGCGTCGGCGTGGCGTTCGATGTTCCGCCAGACTTCGGCCATTCGGTTGCCCGTGAGGTCGACGAGTTGCTCGAGATCGCCCGCGGCGTCCGCGGGCGCACAACCCAGGTCGCGGATTGCTTTTGTCGCCGAGATATGGTGGACATGGACCTCCCCGTCGGTTGTCTCGTAGACGGCGGTCGTACAGGGGAGCATCCCGGCGAGGCTCTGGTCGATTGCGAGCGCGTCCCGGGCGACCTCGGGGTGACAGACCACAACAAGCGCGGTCCGTTCGACCGCCGTGCCGAGCATCCCCTCGACCATCTGGTCGACCCGTGTGACCTGCACCGTCTCGAACTCCGCGAGTTCGTGTTCCAGTTGCACGAACGGGACGGCATCCTCGAACGCCATATCCAGCGTAGTGTGCATCGCATCCTCGGCCGCTGAACTCTGCTCTCCGGGGGCGGGTGCCGTCGAATCGCTCATGGAACTCGTTCGACTGCTAGCCAATAAAACCCTGGTGCCGACCGTGTCGGTGAGCAAACTATAGAGCGGGCCGTCGAGGAGTATATCTGATGACACCGGTAGAGCGATGACGAATCCGGCGGTGTTGATCGTCGCAACGGGCCCTGGGTCCGGTTACTCGCCGACGAGCAGGCTGACGAACGTCGCAGTTGGCGCGAGAGCCAGGCTCACCTCTTTTTTACCGTGACCGTCTCCGTATCCGGTCCGGATGGGCAGTGGCCCGGTGAGCACGAGCGCGAGACAGTGCAGCGTCGGAACCCCGCGCGGTCACCACCTCGCTGAACCCTGTCTGTCACGTTACGATATCGACGGGGATGCACACGGTGGGAGGGGCAAGGTGACATATCCGGAGTGAATCTGTGTCGACCAGCCGATGTACCGGAGAGTGAAAAACAGCCACGACACTGTCACCACACCCCAGAACAGTGTCTCCCCACCTCGGGCCAGAGCTCGTCTGGCACGGCCGAACTGGGTGACCCGCCGCTGATGACCACGAGACGGAGAAACACCGCGAACGCGGCAAGGGAGTCGATACTGGGACCGTCGAAGCCGAACAGGCACAGCGCGGGTCCAACAGACACCGTGATCTTGTCCGGCCCGGTTGCCGGTGCCATCACCCGCCGGGGTTCGTGATCTCAGGGTGAGATCCGGTGGGCGCTGGACCGTGTCGCTCTGTTGGAGCGTATAGGATGTGCTGACTGCGTCATTCCACTCTACTGTCGGGAGATTCTGCCAGATACGTATGTTACTGTACTGTCTGGGAGGTTGTGCCGGCGTCTGTGGTTGGTGTGCGAAGCAGGTTGACCCACCCGGCGAGCAGTCCGAGCAGGAGACCGGTAAAGTGTGCGATGAGCGCGACACCCTGGGAGGCTGTAGCAGCCGTCACGGCTATCGCGAGGATGACGAACACAAAGTAGGCCACCCACGAGGGGACATCCGCGACAGCGTCGAGTCCAGCGACGAGACGGTTACTCGCGAGCAGGTAGCCGAGCAGGGCGAACACCGCACCGCTTGCCCCCAGCACACCGCCGGTCGCCGTGGCGTCGATCAGCGGTGCTGCCCCGACAATATCGTTCAGGACCGGCGTCTCGGCCAGCACGTCGCTGAGCACTATCTGTGAGACACCCGCCAGAACACCTGTACTCAGGAAGAACAGGTGGAATCGGGTCCGGGTTGTCGCGGTAGCGACAGCGTAGCCGAACAGCACGAGTGCGACGGCGTTCGATAGCAGGTGACCAGGGTTGGCGTGTGCGTAGACACTCGTCACCACTGTCCACGGGTCGTTCTGAACCGGCGGTTCGAGTATGAACAGTCCTGGCATCGCGTCTACCAGCCCCATCAGGGTCTGGAGCGCGTAGACGACGAGAAACACAGCAAGGACATCGAGTATCGGGGACCCGGTGCGTTCTGTCATCACCGATACTAGTGACGCGAGCAATATAATAGCCCCGGATGACGGGGTAGTGCTCGGATACGAACCGACCGGAGAGCGAGTTCTGCCGGCCAAACTGATCACACGCCGTTGGACTGAACGGGCGAGCGTTCGCGGCGAACCTCAATCGGGCACCGCAGCGAACGGGGTGGACAGGGTGCGAGAGTGAGAGCGACTGCAGGGGGCCACAAGGTCCCGGACAACGAGACAGACAGTCAGACCGTGCGGGCGAGTCGCAGGCAGGAGTCGAGCGCACGAGGACTCTGTATCCCTGCTCACCGCTCGTCTGAAAAGCATCGAAGCGGGAACGAAACCTCTAATTCCCCCATCCTCGTTGTTCCGGGTATGGATGTAGATCAGTGGATAGCCATCATCCTCGTTGTTCTCATGGTGGCATCTGGTATCGTGACAGGAGCCGTTGCCGTCCTGTAATCAAACACCGATACCAGAGTGGCACCTCCGCCCGAGCAGCGAGAGCGGGTGCCACGGAGATTGGGTCTTCATCGAGTTCCCTGCTGACGGTCCACGAACAGTGGGGACCCCCTCCAGGGAACCGGTACCCGACTTGCACCAGTCTCCACTCGACTCGTATCGACTCTGTCCGACTCGGATCGATATCTACCCGACTGCACCAGTCCCACTCGACTCGTATCGACTGTCCAACTCGGATCAATCTCCAGCGGTTCGTTCGACATCTGTCCGACCCGGTGGACGTGTCGCACAGGCGCACGGAACAGTCGTTGTCGCTTGCTTTGCAGTCCTGGGGATAGCGGTCACAACCCCCAAGTTCGTGCGGGCAGAGGTTACAGTACAGATGGGTTTGAGAGAACGATTCGCCGGCGACCCACCGTTCGACCCGGAGACGACCACAGTTGACGATGAGTCGGTGCTCGATCTGCTGGAGCCGGTCGTTCAGGAGTGGTGGGTCGAGCAGTTCGGCGAGTTCGTCCCCCAGAACAACGGCTTCTTTACCCCGCCGCAGAAGGAGGCGATTCCGCTCATCCACCGGAACAAGAACGCGCTCGTCTGCTCGCCCACCGGGAGCGGCAAGACACTCGCGGTGTTCTCGGGCATCATAAACGAGCTGTTCTGTCGCGCCCGCGAGGGAACTGAGAGGGATACGGGGCAGGACGAGGGTGACACCGGGTCCGGGCGAGATGGGGTCGACACGGACGGTGAACCGGGCGAGGACGAGGCCGGGAAGTTGGACAACAGCGTCTACTGTCTGTACATCTCCCCGCTGAAGTCCCTCGCGAACGACATCCACCGGAACCTGGAGGTTCCGCTGTCGGGGATCACAGAGCGACTCGACGAACGCGGCGAGCAGGTCGAGATACGTCACGCGATCCGTCACGGCGACACCAGCGACAGCGCACGCCAGCGGATGCTCCGCGAGACCCCACATATCCTCAACACCACCCCGGAGACGCTCGCGATCCTGCTGAACTCCCCGAAGTTCCGCGAGAAACTCCGGACCGTCGAGTACGTCGTCGTCGACGAGATACACAGTCTCGCGGAGAACAAGCGGGGCACTCACCTGTCGGTGTCGCTCGAGCGACTGGAGGCGCTCGCAAACGGGTCGCCAACCCGCATCGGCTGCTCGGCGACGGTCGAACCGCTCGACACGATGGCGGAGTTTCTCGTCGGCTACACCGACCCCGACAGCACGGGTGATGTCGACCGTGTCGGAGACAGTGTCGACCGCGAACCCCGCGAGTACGAACTCGTCGACACGCGGTTCGTCCGTGAGTTCGACATCGAACTCACCTGTCCGACAGACGACCTGATAAACACCCCGGGTGGGGTGGTGAACAACCGCTTCTAC
>KE356579.1:2621611-2622904 GCA_000416085.1 halophilic archaeon J07HX64
TATTGCGGGCGGCCTCGCTGACCGACGCGAGTTCCTCGGCGGCGTCGATCATCGGAGTGGCGTGTTTGCCGGTGCCCGTGTCTTCTCTGTCGAGTGACTCCGTATCACCTGGGCCCTGTTGCGGAGGTTGTGTCGGAGCACGCGGTTGAGCACGGAGAGGCGCTGCTCGCGGAGTTGGCGGGCGGTGACATCGCGGAGGCTCACGAGCGCGCCGAGTTCTTGGCCGTCACCGCCGGTCAACGTCGACACCTGGGGGTCGTACCGTCGTGTGCCGTCGGGGGTTTCGAGTGTTACCGTCTCGCGTCCCCGGAGAGTGTCGGTAGTGTGACCGAGCAGCGCCGACAGTCCCGTCTGTCGGGCGTCGTCACGGCTCAGGCCGAGCGCCGAGAGCGCTGTCTCGTTGACCTGGACCACACTGTCCTCGTCACTGACGACGAACACGAGGTCGTCGCTCTCGCGCACAATCTCGCGCTCACCGAGTGTTCCGACTGCCGGGGGCGTCACCTCGAACACCCTGTAGTAGCCGACAGCGGTCGCCAGCGCCGCGGCCGCGACGACGAATCCCGCGGTGTTGATTGTCGCAATGAGCTCCGGGTCCGGCTGTTCGCTGACGAGCAGGCTGACGAGGTTCAGGCTGACGAACGTCGCAGTCGGCGCGAGAGCCAGACTCACCCCCTGTCTGGTCCCGACGTGACTGTATCTGTATCCGGTCCGGATGAGCAGTGCCGCCCCGGTGAGCACGAGTGCGAGACAGTACAGCGTCGAAACCCCCCCGACCAGCGCGGTCGCCACCTCGCTGAACCCCGTCCGTAACATCACGATACCGGCGAGGATGCCGGCGCACGGTGCGAGAAGCAACACGACAGACCGGGGGCGAACCCGTGTCGACCGGCCGGTGTACTGGAGGGCAAACAACAGCCACGGCACTGTCGCCACACCCCAGAACAGTGTCCCCACCTCGGGCCAGAGCTCGCCCGGCACGGCCGAACTGAGCAACCCGCTGCTGATGCCCGCGAAACCGAGAAACACCGCGAACGCGGCAAAGGACCCAACACCGGGACTGTCGAACCGACGGTAAACGTAGATGCCGAACAGACACAGCGCGAGTCCAACAGACACCGTGATCCCGTCCAGTCCAGTTTCCGGTGCCAGCATCTGCTCAAACTTGGGGTTCCAGAATAAAAGCTAGTGGGGTCTGGACCGGTTGTGTAGCTTTATCAGAGCGTCTGCGGAAGTGTGACGACTGCGTCGCCTTACTGCACTTTCGGGAGATTGTACCAGATATGTATGCTA
>KE356579.1:2622924-2632757 GCA_000416085.1 halophilic archaeon J07HX64
GGATGCTCCGCGAGACCCCACACATCCTCAACACCACCCCGGAGACGCTCGCGATCCTGTTGAACTCCCCGAAGTTCCGCGAGAAACTCCGGACCGTCGAGTACGTCGTCGTCGACGAGATACACAGTCTCGCGGAGAACAAGCGGGGCACTCACCTGTCGGTGTCGCTCGAGCGACTGGAGGCGCTCGCAAACGGGTCGCCAACCCGCATCGGCTGCTCGGCGACGGTCGAACCGCTCGACACGATGGCGGAGTTTCTCGTCGGCTACACCGACCCCGACAGCACGGGTGATGTCGACCGCGTCGGAGACAGTGTCGACCGCGAACCCCGCGAGTACGAACTCGTCGACACGCGGTTCGTCCGGGAGTTCGACATCGAGCTCACCTGTCCGACAGACGACCTCATAAACACCCCGGGTGGGGTGGTGAACAACCGCTTCTACCAGGGGTTACACGAGCAGATACAGGCACACGAGAACACGTTGGTGTTCACGAACACCCGGTCGGGGGCCGAGCGGGTGTTGCACAACCTCCGCGAGCGGTTCGACGACTACGACGAGGCGAACTCGGGGTGTCACCACGGCAGTCTCTCGAAGGACCGACGCGAGGCGGTCGAGGAGGCGCTAAAGGAGGGGTCGGTGGACGTGGTGACCACCTCCACGTCGCTGGAACTCGGCATCGACATGCCGTATCTCGACCTGGTGGTGCAGGTCGGGTCACCAAAGTCGGTTGCTGCACTGCTCCAGCGGGTTGGCCGGGCCGGTCACCAGGTCGGCGAAACCGTCACCGGCCGGGTGGTCGCGCTCGACCGCGACGAGCTCGTCGAGTGTGCGGTGATGCTCCGGAAGGCCGAGGAGGGGTTCGTCGACCGGGTGTTCATCCCCGAGGACGCACAGGATGTGGCCACACAGCACATCTACGGGATGGGGATAACCGGTCCGCGCCCCGAGTCGGAGATACGGGCCATCCTGGAGCGGGCCTACCCCTACCGGAACTACACCGACCGCGAGTGGGAGCAGTTGATGCGATATCTCACCGCCGACTACGCCGGTATGGAGGAGAAAAACGTCTACGCGAAGGTCTGGCGGGACACGAACGACGCACCGGACGGCGAGCACCACTACGCGGAGTACCCCGTTGGTGAACACCTCATCGGCAAGCGCGGTCGCCTCGCCCGGGTGATCTACATGACGAACATCGGGACGATCCCCGACTCCTTTACCTGCGACGTGTACACCCGTTCGGGCGACGAGTGGATGGGACAGCTCGACGAGGAGTACCTCGACACGCTGGAGACCGGCGACGTGTTCGTGCTCGGTGGCGACCGCTACGAGTTTCGCTACCGGCGCGGGTCGAAGGTCTACGTCGACCCCACAGGGGCCCGTCCGACCGTCCCATCCTGGTTCTCCGAGCGGCTGCCGCTGTCGTACGACCTGGGAACGGAGATACTGGCCTTCCAGCGGGAACTGCTCGACAGACTGGCCCAGGGCGGGCGCTCGGCGGTACGGGTCTGGCTGCGCGAGAGCCCGCTCGACGAGCACAGTGTCCGGGCTGTCACCCGGATGTTCGACCAGCAGGTCCGCTACGCCGGTCCCGAGAGCGTGAGCACCGACAGACGACTCGTCATCGAGGAGGAGCTCGACAAGGCGGAGTACAAGCGACACTACTACGTCCACTCGAACTACGGGCGGCGGTTCAACGACGGGCTCTCGCGACTGCTCGCATACCGGTGTGCACAGGAGGCAAACGCGAACGTGACCGTCGCGGTCGCCGACCACGGGTTCACACTCTCCCTGCCGCTCAACCGCAAGGTCGACCTCGCGGGACTGCTCGAGGACATCGGTCCCGCGGACGTGCGTCCGGACCTGCGTGCCAGCCTCAACGGGACCGACCTGCTGAAGCGGTACTTCCGAATAAACGCCACCCGGGCGCTGATGATACTGAAACGGTACAAGGGTCACGAGAAGTCCGCGAGCAAACAGCAGTTCGACAGCGAGATGCTGCTCGGGTTCGCGGAGGACCTCGACGAGTTCGCCGTCGTCGAGGAGACCTACCGGGAGATACTGGAGGACAAACTCCACGTCGGCGGCATCGAGACGGTGCTCGGGGACATTCGCGACGGTGAGGTCGATGTGGTCTCCACACGGGTGGACTCGCCCTCGCCGACGGCCTTCGGTCTGGCGACGCTGATGGCCTCGGACGTCGTGCTCGCCGAGGACGAGTCACAGGTGCTCCAGGAGTTCCACCAGCGCGTGCTCGACGAGATAGAGGGCGAGGATGCGAGTGTCGGCGCCGGGTCAGACTGAGATGTCAGAGTCCGTCCCCGGTTGTGGAATCGAGATACCGACACACAGGCCGCCACCAGAGACCGGAGACAGCACGACCGGCAGTCAGGCAGGCCCGCAACGACGGCGGTCGCATCGGGCGCTGTCAAAAGATAAATCAGCGGCGCCGCGTCAAGAGAAAGTATGAGTGATAGCGCGCCGGAGACACGCCGGTTCGACCCCGGCGAGGTCGAGCCCAGATGGCAGGAGGCGTGGGATACGGCCGACGTGTTCCACATCGAGGACGACGCCGAGGACCCGAGTTACGTCCTCGCGATGTTCCCCTATCCGTCGGGCGAGATGCACATGGGTCACGTCCGTAACTACGCCATCACCGATGCCTACGCGTGGTACCGGCGGATGCAGGGTGACGCGGTACTGCACCCGATGGGGTGGGACTCGTTCGGTCTGCCGGCGGAGAACGCCGCAAACGAGCGCGATGTCGACCCGCGGGAGTGGACGATGGACTGTATCGACCGGATGAAGTCCCAGATGGAGTTGATGGGGTTAGGTTTCGACTGGGACCGCGAGGTGACCACCTGCGAACCGGAGTACTTTCAGTGGAACCAGTGGCTGTTCCTGCAGTGCTACGAGGCGGGGCTGGTCGAGCGCCAGGCGGCCGAACTGAACTGGTGTCCGGACTGCGAGACGGTGCTAGCCGACGAGAACGTCAACCCACACCCGGACCACGCAAACGGTATCTGCTGGCGGTGTGACAGCCCCATCGACAAGCGTGATCTCGACCAGTGGTTCTTTACTACCACCGAGTACGCCGACGAACTGTACGATACACTCGACGAGATGGACGGCTGGCCGGAGAACGTCAGGGAGATGCAGCGCAACTGGATCGGCAAACAGGAGGGCGCGTCGGTCGGGTTCGACCTGACGACCGGCGATAGCGTCGACATCTTCACGACCCGCCTCGACACGGTCTACGGTGCGACGTTTTTTGCACTTTCGCCGGGCCACGAGGTGGCCGCGGAGATCGCCGCCGAGAACGACGCTGTCGCCGAGTACATCGAGCGCGCCGACCGGGAGGGGGAGGACCTCCCGCAGACGTCGGGTGTGTTCACCGGCGAGTACGCCGAGAACCCTGCCACCGGCGAGCAGATACCTGTCTACGTCGCCGACTACGTGCTCGAGGATATCGGGACCGGCGCGCTGTACGCCGTCCCCGCCCACGACGACCGCGACCACGCGTTCGCACAGACCCACGACATCGATATCCGTCAGGTCGTCGAGCCGGCACCGGAGGCCGACCGCGAACCCGGGGGGATCGACACCGAGGAGGCTGCCTACACCGAGGACGGCCTGCTGGTGAACAGCGGCGAGTACGACGGACTCGCGAGCGCCGAGGCCCGCGAGCGGTTCGTCGCGGACCTGGACGGCGAGTTCCGGACGGCACACAGCCTGCGTGACTGGTGTATCTCCCGCCAGCGCTACTGGGGGACACCGATCCCCTTTGTCGACTGTCCGGACTGTGGGTACGTGCCCGTTCCCGACGAGGAGCTGCCGGTCGAACTGCCGGAGTTCGTCCAGACAACGGGGAATCCACTCGACGCCGCCGAGGAGTGGAAACAGGTGACGTGTCCGGACTGTGGCGGCCCGGCGGAGCGAGAAACCGACACGATGGACACGTTCGTCGACTCCTCGTGGTACTTCCTGCGGTTCGTGTCGCCGGACCTGCCCGACGCGCCGTTCGACACCGGACGGGCGAACAACTGGATGCCCGTCGACCAGTACGTCGGCGGCATCGAGCACGCGACGATGCACCTCATCTACTCCCGGTTCTTCACGAAGGTGCTCGACGATATCGACCTGCTCGACCACCGCGAGCCGTTTCGAAACCTGCTCACACAGGGGATGGTCCGAAAGGGCGGCGAGGCAATGAGCTCCTCGACGGGGAACGTGGTCTCGCCGCGGCCCTTTGTCGACAGCTACGGGGCAGACACCGGTCGGCTGTTCATGCTGAACGCCGCCCAGCCCGAGAAGGACTTCGACTGGACCGACGAAGGTGCCCAGTCGGCTCACGACTTCCTGCAGAACGTGTACGGGCTGGCGGCCACCTACGCGGAGGGGGAGATAGACACCGGTGACGGCGGTGTGGTCGACGAGTACGTCGCCCACGAGACGAGCGCGGCAGCCGCCACCGCCACCGAGCAGTTCGAGCAGTTCCGATTCAACCACGCCCTCCAGGAGGTCCGTGACCTGGTCGCCCTGCTCCGTCGTTACGCCGACCACACCGACCCGCGGCCGGAGACGTTCGAGCGCGGGCTGGAGACGGTCACCAAACTGCTCGCACCGGTCGCCCCCCACACCGCGGAGGAGGTCTGGCACCGACTCGGCAACGACGACCTGATCGCGACCGCCGAGTGGCCGTCCGTCGACACGCCCGAGGGGTACGACACCGCCCGGTTGCTCGTCGAGAACACCCGCGAGGATGTCCGGGATATAATCGACGTCGCGGGGATCGAGGAGCCCGAGCAGATCGAGATCGGTGTCGCGCCCGACTGGAAGTACTACGCCCGGCGGCGCGCCCGGGAGCTCGACGGGAACGTCGTCGGCCAGCTGATGGGCGACGACCGGCTCCGCAGTCGTGGTGAAGACGCCGCCGACTACGCAAAGGAACTCGCAGCGGCGGGTCACATCGACGAGCAACTGCGACCCGAGCGCGAGGGTGAGGTGCTGCGCCGTGCCTCGTGGCTCCTCGAGCGCGAGTTCGGTGCCGATGTCACGGTGTACGGACCCGACGAGGCCCCGGCGAACCTCGCGGCGAAGGCGACACCCGGACGCCCCGGTATCCGCATCGAGGAGTAACTGTCCGGTGGCTGCCCCCGATTCCGCCAGACTGCTCTGTCGGTATCGACGGCGGCACCGGTAGCCGAACTCTCGTAGTGTCAGTCCCGCGGTCGCGTTCGGTGGCCTCTACGACGACCACGGCAGGGACGAGCGGGGCACCGTCGGCGTCGCTCACCGCTACCGGCCGACGGAGGGGGACAGACCCCGAAGACGGGCGAGGAGGCCTGTCGAGACGTTCCGGCCGGTGGTTCCCACGGCGCGCTGACACCAGGGCGAACAGGGGTTGACGGGCTGTATGCGGGACCCGAGGAGCGCGGATTTTTGTCGGCTCGGCCCCTTTGTTCATATGCGCGTACTGCGTGGCCGCGCAGCGACACCGACCGCCGACCGTGCGGTGACAAAGGAGCTTCTGGAGCGCACGGCCGACACCCCGGCACTGCGCGTCTGGCAGCCCCACCGGACGGTCGCGTTCGGCCGGCGGGACGCGAGCTGTGAGGGGTACGACCGGGCACGTCGGGCGGCAACAGAGCGCGGGTACGTCACCCTGGAGCGGTCGGTCGGCGGTCGTGCGGTCGCGTTCACCGGTTCGACGGTGGCGTTCGTGCGCGCCGAACCGGTCGAGGAGGCCCGCACCGGCATCCAGGCGCGGTACGACCGCGTCGCCGAGGAGGTGGCCGCGGCGCTCGACTCACTCGGGGTTACGGTCGAACCGGGTGAACCCGACGGCGCGTTCTGTCCCGGCACCCACTCGCTGTCGGCGTCGGGAAAGCTCGTGGGTATCGCCCAGCGTGTCCGGTCGGAGGTGGCGCTCGTCTCGGGTATCGTGGTCGCCTGCGATCATCAGGAACTGGCGGACGTTCTCGACCCGGTGTACAGTGCGCTGGAGATCCCGTTCGAGCGCGACGCCGTCGGGAGCGTGGCCCGCGCCGGCGGTCCGGGCGACCCCGAACCGGTGATGACAGCACTCGAGGGAGCCCTGGCGACAGAGCCGACCATCCGGCACGTTCGGGAGACTTAGGACAGTCGGGCGCCGAGACTGTGTATGCATATCCGGAACGCGACGCTCGCCGACGGTCGACAGCGCGACGTTCGTGTCGTCGGAGAGCGCATCCAGAGCGTCGCCGAGAGCGTCGAGACACGCGAGGGCGAGCGGGTCGTCGACGCGACCGGAAAGCGCCTGCTCCCGGGGATGGTCGACATGCACGTGCACCTCAGACAGCCCGGGTTCGGCCACAAGGAAACCTGGCGGACAGGCACACGCAGCGCCGCCGCCGGCGGGGTCACAACCGTCGTCGACCAGCCGAACACCGACCCGCCGACGGTTGACGGGACAGCGTTCGACCGGAAGCGCGGGTTCGCCGACGACGCGACAGTGGACTTCGGTCTCAACGGCGGGGTCACCGGGAGCTGGGACCCCGACTCGCTGTTTGACCGGCCGCTCTGTGCGCTCGGTGAGGTGTTTCTCGCGGACTCGACGGGAGAGATGGGCATCGACGAGGCGTTGTTCGTCGAGGCGCTCGAGTGTGCCGACGGTCTGCCGGTGACAGTCCACGCCGAGGACGAGTCACTGTTCGAGGAGGCCGCCCGCGAGCGGTCGGACGCCGACGCCTGGAGCGCCTACCGCCGGGCCGACGCCGAGATCGCCGCGACCCGGCGGGCCTGCCGACTCGCCGCCGAGCGTGACCGGCGCATCCACATTGCCCACGCGAGCACACCCGAGAGTGTCGACGCCGCGGCGCGGGCGGGGTCGACCTGCGAGGTGACGCCACACCACATACTGCTCTCGCGGCGCGACCTGGGGGATCTGGGGACACACGGCCGGATGAACCCACCGCTGCGCCGCGAGCGCCACCGTCGCAAACTGTTCGACCGGGTCGCCGACGGCACTGTCGACGTGGTGGCGACCGACCACGCGCCTCACACCCGCGAGGAGAAGGCGACAGGCATCTGGGAGGCCCCGAGCGGTGTGCCGGGTGTCGAGACGGCGCTCCCGCTGTTGCTCGGCGAGGCCCGGCAGGGCAGACTCGGGTTCGACCGGATCCGTGACCTCACGGCGCGCAACCCCGCGGCCATCCTCGGACTCCCCGAGAAAGGAACGATCACAGCGGGCACCCACGCCGACCTGGTGCTCGTCGACCCGGCAGCGACAGGAGAGATCCGTGCAACGGACCTGCACACGAGCTGTGAGTGGACCCCGTTCGAAGGTCACGAGGCGGTGTTCCCGGAGTGGACGATGTGTCGTGGCCAGGTCCTCTACCGTCGCGAAACCGACGAGTTCGAGCCCCTACAGGGGGAGAACGTGCGGAGGCAGAGAGGTGGGTCCTGAGCCGGGCGGGTGATACCGTCTCTGGCCTGGTTCACTCCTCGGGAGGGCCGGTCTGGCTGTGCTCGTCGGGGTCGTCGGTCACGCGCCGGACACCGGGTTCGACGAACGCGTCGGACTGTCGTGTCCGGTTGCGCCGGGCGAGTCGGCCCCACTCCTCGAGACCGGTCTCGATAGTCTCGCCCGAGAGTCCGATTGCATCGCCGAGCGCACACAGTTCACGGGGTGTACGCAGGTGGAGATGTGAGCGCGAGTCCGCACTGACCACGTACGGTGTGTCACACTGGTCGACCAGTTCCCGGAGTTTCCGGAGGTCACGGAGCGCCCGGACACGGGTGCCACCCCCGGTACGGAGCACCTGCCGGAGATTGAACTCGACGCGGACACTGTTCTCGCGGGCTGTGCGTGCGAGAACGTGGTTGAAATCGCCGTCACCGGCCATCGGGTGTGCGAGCACGTCGACGGCGGCCTGCTCGACGGCGAACCGGTTTATCTGCGGGTCACCGCCGTGGACGAGTACGAGTGTCCGGCTCTCACGGTGTGAGCCGACGAATCCGCTGGCACGCGAGGGGTCTGTGGCCCGCACCTCGACGGCCGACACCACGTCGATATCGTGTGCGCTCTCGACTCGCTCGGGGTCGTAGGAGACCGGTTGGTCACCGTGGTTCCGGACGACAATACCGTCGAAGCCGTACTCGTTGGCGGTCAGCGCCAGTCGTCCGACAGTGCTCTCACCGTCGGGTCTGGCGTGGACCGCCGCGTACATCACAGCACCCCGGCCGACTCGACGGCATCGATGGCACGCTCGCGGTTGGCGGGGTAGGACTCAACCTTCGCACGCATCGCGATGCCGTCACCCAGCCGTATCTCGCCGCCACAGGCGGCCTGTTTGTCCAGCGAGACAAACAGACTGCAGTCCTCGGTGACCCGTTCGTCGAGTTCACCGGACAGTCGGTCGCGCTCGGTTGCCGGAAGATCGTCCAGACTGTCAAGCACAGTCGCTATCGCGGCGGTCTCCTCGACACGGACCGACAGCACCAGGATCGGGTCGCCGTAGTGCCCCTCCGACTCCACCCGGTCGAGGTCGACCGCCTCGGGCAACACCCGTCGCAGTGCGTCCTCGACCAGACTCTCGTCCTCGGTCACGTAGCAGAACGCCCGCAGGTCGACGTAGTGGAAGGGTACCGACGACATCTGAGGTTACCCGTCGGTTTCACTCGTCTCGTCGTCTCCGGTTTCGAGTGGTTCGAGGGCGTCACCGGAGAGTCCGGCCTCCTGACCCTCGTCGAACTGGACGACGTACGTCTCGTCCCCGAACATCGTCTCGGAGACGCGTGTGACCTCGCCGACCTCACCGTCGTGGTTACTGTGTTTGTCCCGCAGACGAACACTGTCGCCTTTCTCGAAGCTCATATCCCGATTTCAGTGGTCCTCGGTAAAAAGTGGGTGGAATCGCGCGGAGGAACAGCACGGGAGCCCCGAGCACCGATTGTATCGATTGCGAGCCGAGACAAAGTGTTTTTTACAGTGGCCGTCGGAGTTGTCTGCAACCGAGGAGCCTGTTCCCCCAGAGGACAACCGGCGCTGTGGTCCCGCCTGCGGCTGCCGTGGACCGATACCGGTTCGGGCTGGAGGCCACGTCTGGCGTCTGTCTGGCGGGTCGTCTCGGCCCCACAGCCATGATTACACACCCAGACCCGGCGGTCAGGACAGCACAGTTGCGGCGGGCCAGTCTGGACACCGCACCGCTGGACGGTCTCGGTGAGACGCCGGCTCTGGGGCGGACACACGCAGACGGTGCAGGGGGTGACGGGAAGATATGAGCAGAAAGGAGGATGTTGAGGCCGCGCTGATGCGTCTGCGACCGGTCGTCGAGGAGGCGCTCTCGGACGTGGTCGACGGTTCCCCGCCGGAGCAGCTCACCAGTGCCTCACAGCACCTGATAGACGCCGGCGGCAAGCGGTTGCGGCCGGTGATACTCCTACTCGCCGCGGAGGCCGTCGCCAACCGCCAGACCGGTGACTCCGAGCGAGAGCCCGTCGAAACAAACGGTGGGAGTCGACTACCCGAGATTCCGGACGACCCCTCCGAGTACCGTCAGTTTCCCGCCGCCGACGGCCGAGGTGTCGACGTACTCACGGCTGCGGCCTGTATCGAGGTGGTCCACACGTTCTCGCTCATCCACGACGACATCCTCGACGACGACGACGTGCGCCGCGGCGTGCCGGCCGTCCACCGGCAGTACGGCGACGAGATGGCGATTCTCGCCGGTGACAAACTGTTTGCCCGCTCGTTCGAACTGTTGCTCGAAACCGGGGCCGCCCCGCGCAACGCGGTTCCCGCGCTCGGGATGCTCTCACGAACCTGCGTCAAACTCTGTGAGGGGG
>KE356579.1:2632777-2635003 GCA_000416085.1 halophilic archaeon J07HX64
GCGTACTCGCCGGTGAGTCGGTGCGGCGTCGAGTTTCTCCTGGTCGACCCGTCGTCGGACCCGCTGAACAGGCCGCGAACACGGTCGAGCAGTCCATCGCCGCTGCTTCGACTCCCGCCACCCGGTTGTGCACCCATTCCGCTCGGGATGTTCTCGAGTTCGGGGATGATCTGTTCGACCTTTCCTGTCTCGGCCACGAGTCGGGCCTCCGACGGTGTCTCGGGGCTATCGATACTGAACTCGACGGCGGTCATTATCAGCCCCCACTGCTGGTTCGAGAACTCGGAGTTCCGGACCCGGTCCTCGAACTGCCTGTCGACCTGCATCCGTGCGCCTGTGATGCTGTCTGTCCACGCGTTGCTCATACACCTGCGTAGGAAACGAGTTCACATCAGCGTTCGGTCACGGTCCCGCCACCGGGTGCGGACAGGAACCTGGTCAGCGCCGACAGCCCCTGTTCGTGGGCCTGGCACACGCAGTCGAACCCGGCACCCGCCTCGCGCTCGAACCTCCTGCGGACCGTCGCGGTCGTCTCTGACAGCGGTCGCCCACAGGCGCCGGCGTGTTCGTCGGCGCGAACCCTGTATCGCTCGCCGTCCACCCGCGCCTCGATGACGGCACCGAACGCGAACTCGAGGTTGTCGAACCGGGCGTTGCCGGCGTCGAACCGCTCCCAGTCGAGCGGCGAGCGCAGCGCGTCGAGCACCGCCCGGGTCTCCCCCGAGCGGAGCAGTCCGGCGACCTCCCTCACGGTGTCGATGCTGTCGTGGGTTTCACCCACCTGCCGGAGCGCGCGCAGACTGGCGACCGGCCCCCGGTCGCGGAGGAGCGGCCCGTAGTCGACACCCGCGCCCAGACCGGCGAGCACGTCGGCCGTCAGCGACCAGTCGTGGTCCAGTGTTATCCGGTCGGCCATCGCGTCGAGTTCGGCCCGGTTGCGCTCGATGTACCCCGGTGTCAGTTGCCTGGGGGTCACCTCGCCGGCGACCAGATACACCGCGAGCGTGTACGGCACGGAGAACGTCACGTTGACCGGGTGGAGACGGTCACCCCGGTATGGCCGGGAGAGCCCCTCCATCGCGACGCTGACGAGCGGGGCGCGCACCCGGATCTGGTCGATGTCGCCGGGGTCGACCCCCCGGTCGGTCAGCGCCGCCACACAGGCGAGCGGGGACTGGACGTACGCACAACCGGGCCGGGGTTTGTAACACAGCGTCCGGGTGACCCACGACTCGCCGAACCCGCCGAACAGTTCCGGGAAAGGGAGATACGCGTAGGCGTCGAGAAACGCCGGGAGCGCGTCGGGTGAGGCGGTCGCACCGCCGATGGCGGCATCACCGACACGCAGTCCCGCCGCCGCCGGTTTCGCCGCGGTGAACGCCTTCGAGTCACCGTCCACGAACCCGGCTCCAGCGGGTAGTCGGGGTTATAAAGCGCCAGTCCGACAGCCTCCCGGATTGTGTCGGCGTCACCCTCGATGTTGGCGGCGACGGCTGCTGCGGCCGTCTGGTGGATGAACGCCCACATCTGCCCGTTGTGCGGGCCGACCGCAACCGCCGCGCCGAGTCTGCCGGCCAGTTCGTTCGCCACGACCACGTTCTCCAGGAGCGCCGCACCGTCGGTCCCGGCACGCTCACAGGCCGCCAGCGATGCGAACACCGCGCTGTGGCCCGTGTGGCCCATGAACAGGTAGTCGTCGTAGTCGTGGACCGTGCTCGCGGCCGCGTTCGCGAACGTCGCCGTGTACACGTCTGCGCAACCGCCACCGACAACGGAGGCCGCCCCCGACGTTCCCGTGTCCGCTCCCGGGCCGGCGGCGGTGGCCGTCGCGTCGAACCAGTCGACGGCTGTCCCGGCCCGTGCACCCGCGAACGCACTCGCCACCTGCAGTCCCGCCCTGTGGACGACATCACCGGGTGCGTCCGCGATATCGAACGCCGCCGCCCACGCCGCGAACCCCTCGAGGTCGGTCATCGGCCGCAGTTCACACAGTACAGGTTTAACACTGTTGTCGGAGTCCCGGTCGTCGACCCTTCGGGCTGTCCGGTGCTCGTTGCGCCCGGAGTGTGTCACGAAGCGCCGGGTGCCGGCGGGCGACCCCTCTCAGGTACCACTACTTGTCCGCGAGCGCGATAAACAGCGCCTGCACGTCGAAGATTGTCACATCCTCGGGGTTCTCGGCCTCGGGTTCGCTGAACTTGAACGCCCCGGCGTTGTTCTGCACAG
>KE356579.1:2635023-2644315 GCA_000416085.1 halophilic archaeon J07HX64
ACCTGATAGACGCCGGCGGCAAGCGGTTGCGGCCGGTGATACTCCTACTCGCCGCGGAGGCCGTCGCCAACCGCCAGACCGGTGACTCCGAGCGAGAGCCCGTCGAAACAAACGGTGGGAGTCGACTACCCGAGATTCCGGACGACCCCTCCGAGTACCGTCAGTTTCCCGCCGCCGACGGCCGAGGTGTCGACGTACTCACGGCTGCGGCCTGTATCGAGGTGGTCCACACGTTCTCGCTCATCCACGACGACATCCTCGACGACGACGACGTGCGCCGCGGCGTGCCGGCCGTCCACCGGCAGTACGGCGACGAGATGGCGATTCTCGCCGGTGACAAACTGTTTGCCCGCTCGTTCGAACTGTTGCTCGAAACCGGGGCCGCCCCGCGCAACGCGGTTCCCGCGCTCGGGATGCTCTCGCGAACCTGCGTCAAACTCTGTGAGGGGGAGGGTCTCGACATCTCCTTCGAGGAGCGCGATGCGGTCTCTGTCCCGGAGTACCTGCAGATGATCGACCTGAAGACGGGGGTATTGTTCGCCGCCACCGCGAGCATTCCCGCGGTCGTGCTGGGGCACAAGAACGCGGTCGACCCGCTCGCCGGTTACGGCCGCGAGGTCGGTCGTGCGTTCCAGATAAAGGACGACCTCCTCGATCTGACCGCCTCGACAGAGGCGCTCGGCAAACAGCGCGGGAGCGACCTCGTCGAGGGGAAACAAACGATCGTGACTGCACACGCACGGGAACAGGGGGTCGACGTGGACAGCCTCGTCGAGAGCGAGAGTCTCGAGGAGGTCACCGAGGACGAGATCGACGACGCTGTCGCGGAACTCGAGGACGCCGGGAGTATCACACACGCACGCGAGATGGCACGTGACTGTGTCGAGCGCGGAAAGGAACACCTCTCCGCGCTTCCGGACACCAGACCCCGGCGGCTGCTCACCGACATCGCCGAACACCTCGTCGAGCGTGATAACTAACGCCGCATCGACCGGAGGACCGGTGTGTGACAGGCGACAAACAACGAGTTACTGTCCGAGGGACACGTTCCTCAGCGGTCTCGGGGTAGCGGAGTCAACGTCGGTCCGTACCGTTTATTCGCTGGCGGCACGTTCACAGACGGTCTCCCACCGGCCCTGTTCTTCGAGAAAGCGCTGGAGTTCACCGGCGTACTCGCCGGTGAGTTCGGTTGCGGCGTCGAGTTTCTCCTGGTCGACCCCGTCGTCGGACCCGCTGAACAGGCCGCGAACACGGTCGAGCAGTCCATCGCCGCTGCTTCGACTCCCGCCACCCGGTTGTGCACCCATTCCGCTCGGGATGTTCTCGAGTTCGGGGATGATCTGTTCGACCTTTCCTGTCTCGGCCACGAGTCGGGCCTCCGACGGTGTCTCGGGGCTATCGATACTGAACTCGACGGCGGTCATTATCAGCCCCCACTGCTGGTTCGAGAACTCGGAGTTCCGGACCCGGTCCTCGAACTGCCTGTCGACCTGCATCCGTGCGCCTGTGATGCTGTCTGTCCACGCGTTGCTCATACACCTGCGTAGGAAACGAGTTCACATCAGCGTTCGGTCACGGTCCTGCCACGTGCGGACAGGAACCCGGTCAACACCGATAGCCCCTGTTCGTGGGCCCGGCACACACAGTCGAACCCGGCACCCACCTCGCACTCGAACTTCCTGCGAACCGTCGCGGTCGTCTCTGACAGCGGTCGTAGGCGCCGGCGGAGGCCTGTATCGCTACGGTTCGGGCCCATCGAGCCACGTCTCCTGCAGGTACAGCCACCGGGCGGCCGGTCGTGTTCCCGGGTCCCCGTCGGTGGTCCCGGGTGGGGCAAACAGCGCGGTGCTGAGTCGGCCGGTCGCTCCGGGTCCGGTCTGTCCCGACTGCCACTCCTCGTAGCGCACGAGCGCGCGGTCCCCCTCGATATCGACTGCCTCGACGTTCCGTATCTCGATGTCGAACCCCGTCCTGCTGTCGTACTGCTCCCGAACACCCGCGAGCACCGTCTCGCGGTCGCTGACCAGACCGTCGGGGGAGACGAGTTCGAACGACCCCCCGAGCGCCCGCTCGACGCGCCCGAACTCGTCTCGGTCTGCCCGGCCCCGGTACCAGCGGACGAAGAGCGCGTGCAGTTCCTCGATCTCGCGCTCGCAGTCGGTCACAGACGGCATATCCCCGGTTCGTCACACTCGGATTTAGCTGTTCTGGCCGGCTCCTCCCTGTGAGAGTGACAGTTGACAGGTCGAACGTAGACGTATGACCGGGAGTATCGACCCGTTCGCGCCGGTGACACGGCCCGCGAGACAGCTCCGGGAGGGAGGGTACGGCCACCGCGTGGAGCGGTATCTCGGGAAGAGAGCCGAGCGTGACAGGGTCATAAACGCGTTCGTGACCGCAACCGGGGGGCGCGCCGGGAGACTGTCGGGGCGCTCGAATCCGCGGGTGCGACTGTCGGGCGCGTGAGCGTCGACCACGGGCTCTCGGTGGAGCGACTCATAACGGACGTGGAGACAACGTTTGCGACGCGGTTCCCCGGTGTCGCCGAGACAGTCGAGCGCGAGCGCCCCTGGGACCGGCTCTATCCGCGGTAGTTCCCCGTCGGTTCTCGGCGAGGCTGTCACTCGACGGTGTACTCGAGCAACACACCGTCGTCGACCTGGTCGACGCCGTCGAGTCGGAGTTCGGGAAAGTCAGAGCGGAACCCATCGCCGTCGGCCAGGGTCGGCGCGTCGCGGCCACCGATGACCAGCGACCCCACGTAGACGGAGAGCCGGTCGACGAGGGCGGCCGCGAACAGTGAGTAGATCAGTTCGCCCCCACCCTCGACCATCACCTGATCGAACCCCCGGTCCTCGAGCGCATCGAGTCCGGCCGACAGGTCTGTCTGTTCCGCCCCGGTCCGAACAACAGTCGCGCCGGCGGTCTCCAGTCGGGTGGCCCGCTCGGCCGGTGCGTCGGCGCCCGCGAGCAACACCGTCTCGGCCGCACCGGAGAGCACCCCTGCGTCAGGTGGCGTGCGCAGTTTCGAGTCGGCGACGACACGCGCGGGGTCTGCCGGGTCGCCGCGTGCCTGTCGTTCCGCCCGGCGACGCTCGCTGTCGACGGTCAACGAGGGGTCGTCGGCCAGCACCGTGCCGACACCGACCATCACCGCGTCACTGTCGGCGCGCAGCGCGTCCACACGGTCGAAGTCCCGTGGCCCGCTTATCGCTATCTGCTCGCGCTCGCGCGAGGAGAGTTTGCCGTCTGCGCTCATCGCGGCGTTCACCACGACCTGCATACCGGCGGTAGGCCACCGTCTCACTACTGCGTTCGGGTTCGAGGGGCAGAGACTGCGCTCGGACTCGGAGGGCGAACCTCTGGAGTGGGGTCTGACAGTCAGATCGATTCGCCAATCTGGTAGGTCCCGTCGAGCGCTGTCAGCGTCCCGTCGTCGGTCCGGAGCGTGAGGCTGAACTCGCCGGAGGTGGGTGCCCGGAGGCGGTGACGACCCTCCTCCGGACCTCGGACGGTGAGAGAGGTCACCGGTGTTATCAGCGGTTCACCGGTCCACACCGTTGTCCATCTCGAACGCACAGTCGAGTCCGAGTTCGAGTTCTGGTCAGCCTGTAATAGGGTACGCTCTCGGGTTTGGACGTGTCACCAGCCTCGAGGTCGAGGGTGACCCCGTGGAGCGTGACGCTGCTCTTGAGGTTCGCGGGCAGTTGCTCGCCGCCCGCAGAGGTTCCCGAGCAAGGAGGCTCCGGCGAGCGTCGCCGGTATCACCGCGACACCAGTCGGAGTGAGCACGCCTGGTATCTCTCTGTTCGCGCACGTGAACCGACAGAACAGCCGCGTGACCGTGCCACGGCCTGTCTACACGTGTCCTCGGGTTTCGATCTCGTAGAGCCGCTGTGGCTCGGACCGAAGAGTGACAGTTCAGCTCGGTTCGAGACTCGAAACGGGAACAGTAGCCCCCGATTCCGGCAGTGTACTGGGACCTGCATGGGTCACACTCGTCGTGGTGTGGCGTGGCAGAGGGTCACAGTGTGGGGTGGAAGCGGCGGGTTTATACGCCTGGGTAGACCATTTTCGGCACAGTCTAGTGGCGTGACGTGGAAGCGTTACGGCATGACAGTCACCGTGCTCGTGCCGTCGTCACTCGTTCGCGAGGCAGCAAAACGCGAGGCGACCCGGAAACTGGGCTCCGTTGCCCGTGCCGCGGTCGTCTTCCAGGTGGACCGAGTTACCGTCTACCCGGACCCTGCGGGCGAGCGGAGACACGACGACGGGTTCGTCGAAACCGTGCTGCGGTACGCCGCGACGCCGCCCCACCTCCGAAAGGAGGTGTGGGACGAGCGGGACGAACTAGAGCACGTGGGCGTGATGCCGCCGCTCCGCGTGCGCTCACAGACCGGCTCCGAACCGGAGCGTTCGGGGTCGTCAAAACAAGGAATCGTGACCGAGGTCGGAGCTGATGGCCGCGTTCGGGTTAGTTGCGGACTGCAACACCCGGTTTCACTCCCGGTGCCGCCGGCGATGGCGACACCGTCGGAGGGGGCGCGTGTCACCGTCAGCGTCTCTTCACGAGAGCCGGTCCGCGCAAAGCTCGTCGACCAGCCCACACCGGGCTACGTCGTCGACAGCACGGATCTCGACAGCGCGCTCGTCCGTGAGGATGCAGGAGTAACAATCGCGTCCTCGCGGTACGGTGAGCGCCTGCGGCCGGGTCGTATCGAGGAGCTCGCGGCATCGTGCCGCGAGAACAGTCCCGACGACACAGCCTCGTACACAGTCGCGTTCGGGGCGCCCAAACGCGGTATACCCGCCATACGCGGACTCGACACCGAGGCCGTTCGGAACGGCACACGAGGAGCGTTCGACCGATGGGTGAACACGGTTCCAGACCAAGGAAGCGAGGTAGTGCGAACGGAGGAGGCGATGTTCGCAACGCTCGGCTGCCTGAACTTAATGGATTAACACAATGCCAGACAGACCACGCAAAGGCTCGATGGGTTTCAGCCCGCGAAGCCGCGCGTCCGACGAGACACCACGGTTCGGGAGTTGGCCCGACGACGAGGGACAGCCCGCACCGCAGGGGTTTGCCGGCTACAAGGCCGGAATGACCCACGTGACGACAATAAACGACCAGCCGGGGTCGCCCCGCGAGGGGATGGAGGAGACTGTGCCGGTCACTGTCGTCGAGACGCCACCGGTTCGTGTGGTTGCGCTTCGAGCCTACGAGGAGACACCGTACGGAAAGCGACCGCTGACCGAGGTCTGGACCGACGAGTTCAGACCCGAACTCGAACGGGCACTCGATCTGCCCGCCGAGCCCGGTGGGGTCGCGGAGGAACAGCTATACGACGCACTCGAGTCGGGCAAACTGTCGGACGTGCACACGATAACGCACACAGTGCCAGCCGAACTCTCCGGGGTGCCAAAGAAGCGACCCGACGTGATGGAGAACCGCATCGGCGGCGGTTCGATGGCCGACCGGGTCGAGGCGGGTCTCGAGATGCTCGAGGACGGCGAGTACCCGATGAACGACGTGTTCCGCGCCGGTGAGTACGCCGACGCCGCGGGTATCACGACCGGAAAGGGTACCCAGGGCCCGGTGAAACGCTGGGGTGTACAGAAGCGGAAAGGAAAACACTCACGCCAGGGCTGGCGGCGCCGCATCGGCAATCTCGGCCCCTGGAACCCCTCGCGGGTGCGTTCGACAGTCCCCCAGCAGGGACAGACCGGCTACCACCAGCGGACCGAACTCAACAAGCGTCTCCTCGCAATCGAGGACGACGGGTTCGAGGTGGACGGCGGTCTCATCGAGTACGGCGACGTCTCGGGGGCGTACACGCTGGTGAAGGGGTCGGTTCCCGGGCCGAAACAACGGCTCGTCCGACTGCGCCCTGCGGTGCGTCCAAACGACCAGCCGCGTCTCGACCCCGAGGTACGGTACGTTTCGACGGCGTCCAGTCAGGGGTAAACGATGCAGGCAACAGTACACACAGTCGACGGTGAGGACGACGGGGAGATATCGCTTCCCGGCGTGTTCGAGACGCCGTTCCGGCCGGACCTCATCCGGCGGGCGGTTGTCGCGGCACAGGCAAACAGGAAACAGGACTACGGTGCCGACGAGTACGCCGGTCTCCGGACACCGGCGGAGTCGTTCGGCAGCGGCCGCGGTCAGGCCCACGTCCCGCGTGAGGGCGGGCAGGCCCGGCGTGTCCCGCAGACGGTCGGTGGGCGCCCGGCACACCCCCCGAAGACCGAGAAGGACCGCTCGGTCGACATAAACGACAAGGAACGAAAAAAGGCGATACGGTCGGCGATCGCGGCGACGGCCGACACCGAGGTCGTTCGCGAGCGCGGTCACGAGTTCGACGACGACGTCGAACTGCCGCTCGTGCTCACGGACGAGTTCGAGGAACTGAAAAAGACCCAGGAGGTGGTCGACACGCTGGAGGCAGTCGGAATCGACGCCGACATCGAGCGGGCCGACGAGACGACGGTGCGGGCCGGACAGGGGACGACCCGGGGTCGGAAGTACCGCCGGGCGACCTCGATCCTGTTCGTCACGACCGACGACCCCTCGCGGGCCGCCCGCAACCTCGCCGGGGCGGGCGTAACGACCGCAGACGAGGTGAACGCGGAGGAACTCGCGCCGGGGACCCACCCCGGCCGATTAACGGTGTGGACCGAATCGTCTATCGAGGCGGTGAGTGACCGATGACAGAGTACATAAAGTACCCACGGGTGACCGAGAAGAGCGTCGACAAGATGGACTTCGAGAACAAGCTCGTGTTCATCTGTCACGTCGACTCGAAAAAAGGGCAGATCGCCGAGGAGATAGAACAGCGCTACGACGTGACAGTCGAGGGTGTCTCGGCGATGGTGACCCCACGCGGCGAGAAGAAGGCGGAGGTACAGCTCTCGGACGACCACGACGCACAGGAGATCGCCTCCAGGATCGGGGTGTTCTGAGATGGGACAGCGCATCCGCGGACAGCGGCGTGGTCGGGGCGGGTCGACGTTCCGTGCCCCCTCGCATCGCTACAAGGCGGAGCTCTCCCACCGGACTGTCGAAGGGGACGAGGTCGTGCGCGGCACGGTGGTCGGTATCGAGCACGACCCCGCCCGGAGCGCGCCGGTCGCCGAGATACAGTTCGAGGACGGCGACCAGCGCCTCGTGCTGGCGCCCGAGGGTATCGCGGTCGGTGACGAGATACAGCTCGGTGTCTCGGCGGCGATAGAAAAGGGTAACACACTCCCGCTGGCGGAGATTCCGGAGGGAGTACCGGTCTGTAACGTCGAGGCAAAGGCCGGCGACGGCGGCAAGTTCGCCCGTGCCTCGGGGGTCAGCGCGACACTGCTGGCCCACGAGCGGACGGCGACAGTCGTCGAGTTGCCCTCCGGCGAGCTGAAGCGGCTCCCGCCGGACTGTCGGGCGACCATCGGGGTCGTTGCCGGTGGCGGTCGAACGGACAAGCCGATGCTGAAGGCCGGGAACAAGTATCACAAGGCAAAGGCACGCGGGATGGTCTGGCCCCGTGTGCGCGGTGTGGCGATGAACGCCGTCGACCACCCGTTTGGTGGCGGCGGTCGCCAGCATCCCGGGCGCCCGAAGAGCATCTCCCGGGATGCCGCACCGGGTCGAAAGGTCGGTGACATCGCATCACGCCGGACCGGACGAGGTGGCGAGTAATGAGTTCACAGGACTACCAGATCGGTCACGAGGGCGAGTTTACCTACCGTGGCCACACGCTCGAGGAGCTGCAGACGATGGAGCTCGACGAGGTTGCGGAACTGCTTCCCGCGCGACAGCGGCGAACAATCGAACGCGGTCTGTCCGTCCAGCAGGAGAAACTGCTGGCCGAGGCCCGCGAGGCCGGCGAGGAGGAAACCGCGAACGACCCCATCCGGACACACCTCCGGGGGATGCCGATTCTCCCGGAGATGGTGGGAGTCACGTTCGCGGTCCACGCCGGACAGAGCTTCGAGCGGGTGAAAGTCGAGTCGGAGATGCTCGGCCACTACCTCGGCGAGTTCCAGCTCACACGTCAGGACGTCGAACACGGACAGGCCGGAATCGGAGCGACACGCTCCTCGAAGTTCGTACCACTGAAATAACAATGGGAATAAGCTACTCAGTCGACACCGACCCGGAGACAACAGCGCGAGCGATGCTCCGGGAACGGCAGATCAGTCTCAAGCACAGCAAGGCAATCGCACGCGAGATAAAGGGCAGGCGCGCCGGTGACGCGGTGTCGTACCTGGAGCGGGTCCAGGACGGCGAGCAGTCGGTGCCGATGCGCCAGCACAACGCCGGCGCGGGTCACCGCAACGATATCGACGGCTGGGACGCGGGTCGTTACCCCGAGAAGGCCGCCGGTGCGTTTCTGGACCTGCTCCGGAACGTTATCGGCAACGCCGATCACCAGGGGTTCGAGGGCCGGCAGATGGAGATCAGCCACGTCGCCCCACACAAGGTAAACGAACAACCCGGGCGCAAGCCCCGGGCGATGGGTCGTGCCTCGGAGTGGAACACACCCGAGATCGACGTCGAGATCGTCGTCAAGGAGGAGACAGATGGCTGACGAACAGCAGTTCATCGAGAACGGGCTCCAGCGGACACAGATAGACGAGTTCTTCCAGGACGAACTCGGCCGCGCCGGCTACGGCGGCATGGAGATCGCGAAGACCCCGATGGGGACACAGATCGTGCTCGAGGCCGAGAAGCCCGGGATGGTCATCGGGAAGGGCGGAAAGAACATCCGGAAGATAACGAGCACACTCGAGAGCGAGTTCAATCTGGAGGACCCACAGGTAGACGTTCAGGAGGTCGACGAACCGGACCTGAACGCCCGCATCGTGGCCGACAGGCTGGCGAACGCGCTGGAGCGTGGCTGGTACTTCCGAAAGGCCGGTCACACCACCATCGACCGGATAATGGAGTCCGGCGCACTCGGCGCCGAGATCGTGCTCTCGGGGAAGGTAACCGGTGCACGCTCCCGCGTCGAGAAGTTCAACCGCGGCTACATAAAACACAACGGCGAACCGGCCGAGGAGATCGTCGACTACGGCGTCGCGACGGCGGTGATGAAGCTCGGCACCATCGGGGTGCGCGTGCGCATCATCCCGCCGGGGGCGGAGCTCCCGGACGACTTCGAGGTCCGCCGGGACGTCGAGGTCGAGGCGTACGTTCCCGAGGACGAGGGTGTCGAGGAACTGCTCGCCGGTGGAGCCGACGACGGACGAGGACGGCGACGTGCCCGGCGAGGTCGTCGCACCCGTAGCGGAGCCCGGTTCC
>KE356579.1:2645151-2647857 GCA_000416085.1 halophilic archaeon J07HX64
ACTGAAGGTGCTGAGCACGTCGGGATACTCCGGACGGATCAACCGCCAGCCAAAGGCGGGGCTCGGTGACCGGATCACGGTGTCGGTCACAAAGGGCACCCCGGAGATGCGGCGGCAGGTGCTCAACGCGGTGGTCGTCCGGCAGCGAAAGGAGATACGGCGGCCCGACGGCACACGACTCTCGTTCGAGGACAACGCGGCGGTGGTCGTCGACGAGAACGACGACCCACGAGGAACCGAAATAAAGGGACCGATCGCACGCGAGGTCGCCGAGCGGTTCGGCGCGATCGCGTCGACAGCAACAATGATAGTATGACACAGCAGCCACACAAACAACGGGAGGCACAGCGCGAGGCGCCGTTGCACGAGCGACACAAACAGGTGCGGTCGACGCTCTCGACAGAGTTGCGCGAGGAGCACGACCAGCGCTCGGTGCGGGTCAACGAGGGCGACACGGTCGAGGTGATGCGCGGTGACTTCGCCGAGGAGACCGGCGATGTGGTGCAGGTGGACCTGCGCGACGCGACCATCCACGTCGACGGTGTCACGAACGAGACGGTCGACGGCGAGGAGGTTCCCCGACCGCTCGACGCGAGCAACGTCCGTGTGACGGGTCTGGACCTCTCGGACCCGCGCCGCGAGGAGCGACTGGAGGGTGAGGAATGACGAACCACCAGAAACGGCTGGCGGTCCCCGACACGTGGCCGGTCGAGCGAAAGACCGAGATGTTCACGGTGAAAGCCGACGCCGGACCACACGGTGACGCGGGGGTTCCGCTGCTGATACTCCTGCGGGACGTGCTCGGATACGTCGACAGTCGCAAGGAGGCCCGGTACGCGCTCGAACAGGACGCTATCGTGATCAACGGGAGCATAGTCACAGACGAGGAGCGCCCAGTCGGGATGTTCGATATCATGGCGTTCCGCGAGCGCGAGGAGTCCTACCGGGTGTTCCCGGACGAGGGCGGTCGACTGTCGCTGACCCCGATCGACGATGACGCCGCGGGGAGCAAACTCGGCAAGATAATCAACAAACAGAACGTCCCCGGCGGTGACCTCCAGCTGACACTGCACGACGGGCAGACGCTGCTGGTCGAGGATGCCTCGGCTCACAGCGTCGGCGACTCGCTGGTGGTCGGAAACGAGGACGACGAGATCGTCGCCCACTTTGAGTACGAGGAGGGTGCGCTGGCGACAGCGGTCGACGGCCAGCACGCCGGTCAGATCGGCAGTATCGACGAGATACAGGTCACCGCGAGCAGTTCGTCCAACAACGTCCTGCTGTCGGATTACGCCGACGGCGAGCGGTTCGAAACAATCGAGGAGTACATCGTGGTTATCGACGAGAACTTCATCGACGACGATGCCGGAGACGGCGACAGCGACACGCGAGACCGAGACGGAGACGGAGGCAGCACAATGAGTTCAGAGAGCGAGGGATTCCACGAGATGCGACGGCCGCGGATAGAGAAGACAGTCGTCCACATGGGTGTCGGTCAGGGTGGTCGCGACCTCGGTCAGGGCGAGGAGATACTCACCGACGTGACGGGCCAGCAGCCGGTCCGAACCGTGGCGACGATGACCGAACCGGCGTTCGGCATCCGCGAGGGTGACCCCATCGGCGCGAAGGTGACCCTGCGTCACGAGGACGCACGCGCCTTTCTGGAGACGGCGCTCGCCACGGTGGACCTGTCGCGAAGCCAGTTCGACGACACGGGCAACTTCAGCTTCGGTGTCGAGGACCACACCGACTTCCCGAGTCAGGAGTACGACCCGACGACCGGTATCTACGGGCTGGACGTGACGGTGAACCTGGTGCGCCCGGGCTACCGGGTGGCAAAGCGGGACCGCGCCTCGCGGTCTATCCCGACGAATCACCGCCTGAGTGTCGGTGACGCCGTTGCGTTCGTGGAGTCGACATTCGACGTGGAGGTGACCGCATGAGCGGACAGGACGGTGAGGAGCGCGAGGGTGACGAGGATACGGTCACCGGCGAACACGCCACGACGCGGAGCGAACAGTTGCGGGACTGCCAGCGCTGCGGCCGCAAGCAGGGACTGGTCGGCAGATACGACGTCTACCTCTGCCGGCAGTGTTTCCGCGAGGTGGCCCGGAGCATGGGGTTCAAAAAGTACTCATGACAGGAAACGACCCACTGGCCAACACGCTCTCGGCGATCGACAACGCAGAGAGTGTTGGCCAGCTCACACAGGAGGTACAGCCCGCCTCGAACGAGATCGGCAGTGTACTCGAGGTGCTCTACGACCGCGGGTACATCGACGGCTTCCAGCGGATCGACGACGGAAAAGCCGGCCAGTTCGAGGTCGAATTAAAAGGCGGTATAAACGAATGTGGCCCGGTCAAACCCCGCTACTCGGCGGGGGCCGACGAGTTCGAAAAGTGGGAGAAACGGTTTCTCCCCGCCCGTGACTACGGGACACTCGTCGTCACCACCTCCCACGGCGTGATGAGCCACTACGAGGCTCGCCAGGAGGGGATCGGTGGCCAGGTCATCGCATACGTATACTAAAAATGATAGAAACACGACTACAGATACCGGCGGCGGCGAGCGCAGAGGTCGACCATCTCGAGTTCACCGCCGAGGGACCGAACGGGAGCGTCACACGGCGGCTGTGGTACCCCGACGTCTCGGTGACAGTCGAGGTGACGAGGTCGTCATCACGAGCGACGCGGACGACGCCGAAAC
>KE356579.1:2648317-2653595 GCA_000416085.1 halophilic archaeon J07HX64
GCAGGCGGTCGAAGGTGTCAGCACGGCGCTGGCAGCCCGGATGAAAGCAGAGACCGCCGGTGTCGAGGTCAGCGACGATGTCGACGCGGCGGTCACCGATCTCGGCGAGGAAACGACCGAGGCCGACGACGAGGAGGAGACGACCGAAGCGAGGACGAGGAGACGACCGAAGCGGACGACGAGGAGACGACCGAAGCGGGCGACGAGATATCCGAGCTGGAGGATATCAGCGGTGTCGGCGAGGCAAAGGCAGAGGCGCTGCGCGAGGCGGGCTACGACAGTATCGACTACATTCAGGGCGCGAGTCAGGACGAACTGGCGAACGTCGATGGGGTCGGGATGGCGTTGGCGGCCCGAATAAAGGCCGATGTCGGTGACATCGACATCGACGAGAGTGTCGACCCCGAACTCGAGGAGGAGGAGACCGAGGAGGTCGAGACGGAGCTGGTCGCACGGGGGCTGACGGAGAAGACCCCCGACCTCACAGAGTCCGAGGAGCGTCTGCTCGGCCAGCGGAGTCGAGAGGGCAAGCCGAAGTTCAATCGGCAGGACCATCACAAGAAAAAGCGGGTGCCGGCCTCGTACCGTCGTCCACGTGGACAGCTCTCGAAACAACGGAAAGGAGTCAAAGGAAAGGGCGACACCGTCGACGCCGGGTTCCGGACACCGACCGAGATACGGGGTAATCACCCCTCCGGGTTCGAGGAGGTCCGGGTGCACAACACGGACGACCTGGAAGGGGTCGACGGCGACCGGCAGGCGGTGCGAATCGCCTCGGCGGTCGGCGGTCGAAAGCGCGAGCGCATCGAGGAGGAGGCCGAGGACACCGGGATCCGGGTGCTGAACCCGACCTACGAGGAGGTGGAGGCGGAATGACGAATCTTAGTGCACAGAAACGGCTGGCCGCGGACGAGCTCGGGATCGGTGAGAGCCGGGTCTGGCTCGACCCGGACCAGCAGGCGGACATCGCGGAGGCGATCACCCGCGAGGATATCCGCGAACTGATCGAGGAAGACGCGATCCAGGCGGAGACAGAGTCGAGCAACTCTCGGGGTCGTGCCCGCGAGCGACAGTCGAAGCGCTCGTACGGACACCAGAAGGGACCCGGCACCCGGAAGGGGAAAGCCGGTGCCCGCGAGAACGAGAAGGAGAACTGGCAGTCCCGTATCCGCGCCCAGCGAAAGCGGCTGCGGGAGCTCCGTGATTCCGGTGAACTCTCCCGGAGCGAGTACCGCCAGTTCTACGACAAGGCCGGCGGTGGAGAGTTCGACAGCGTGGCGGATCTCGAACGACAGATCGACCAACGAGGTGACGTATGATGGCAACAGGACCACAGTACACAGTGCCGATGCGACGGCGTCGCGAAGCCCGAACGGACTACCACCAGCGGTTGCGCCTGCTGAAATCAGGGAAACCACGGCTCGTGGCGCGCACGAGCAACACCCAGGTCAGGGCACAGCTGGTCGAAACCAGTCGACGAGGCGACGAGACAGTCGCCAGCGCCCGCTCGAACGACCTCCGCGAGTACGGCTGGGAGGCGCCGACGGGCAACATGCCCGCGGCCTACCTCACCGGTCTGCTGGCGGGGCTGCGGGCAGTCGAGGCCGGTCGCGGGGCGGCGGTGCTCGACATCGGCCTGCACTCCCCGACACCGGGGAACAAGGTGTTCGCGGTACAGGAAGGTGCAATCGACGCAGGGCTCGAGATACCACACAACGACGCGGTGCTCGCGGACTGGCCGCGCACCCGTGGCGAGCACATCGCCGAGTACGCCGCACAGGAGGACGGTCTCTACAGCGGCGAGTTCGACGCGACAGCGCTTCCGGAGCACTTTGACGAGCTCCGCGAGCGACTGCTCGGCGGGGAGGTGGAGCTATGAGCGCCGGTGAGGGCTGGGTTCCCACAGACCCGGCTCGGCAAGCGTGTCGCCGACGGCGATATCGACACCATCGACGACGCGCTGAACTCGGGGCTCCCGCTGAAGGAGGCCGAACTGGTCGACCAGCTCGTCACGTTGGAGGACGAGGTGCTCGACATAAACATGGTCCAGCGGATGACCGACTCCGGGCGACGCGTGAAGTTCCGGTGTGTGGTCGCTGTTGGCGACCGCAACGGGCTGATCGGCTACGCACAGGGCCGTGACGACCAGGTCGGCGGCGCAATCGAGAAGGCAATCGACATCGCGAAGCTGAATATGGTGCGAGTTCCCCTGGGCAGCGGGTCCTGGGAGGACCAACCGGGCGGTGACCACTCGCTGATCCGGAAATCCGAGGGCACCGCCGGCAGCGTCCGCGTGGAGGTCCGCCCCGCTCCAAAGGGGCTCGGACTCGCGGCCGCCGAGACGCCGCGGAAGGTGCTCGAACTCGCGGGCGTCGAGGACGCCTGGACAAAGAGTCACGGCAACACCCGGACGACGGTCAACCTCGCAAAGGCGACCTACAATGCCCTGGTAAACGCCTCACAGGCGCGTGTCCCACAGCGGGTCTACGAGCGCCAGCAGGAGGCATCAGAATGAAGGCGCTCGTCCAGGTGCGCGGTGAGGTCAACATGAACGGGGATATCCGCGATACCCTGACGATGCTGAACCTCGGTCGCGTCAACCACGCGACGCTCGTTCCAGAGGAGCCAGCCTACGAGGGGATGGTGACGAAGGTTCACGACTACGTCGCACACGGCGAACCCAGTCAGGCGGTGCTCGAGACGATCCTGACCCGTCGGGGCGAACCCGCCGAGGGGGAGGCCGATATCGACGACGACTGGGTCACCGAACAGACGGAGTACGGGTCGGTGTCGGCGCTGGCCGAGGCGCTGCTCGCGGAGGAGACCACCCTGCAGGCGGCCGGTCTGTCACCGACACTGCGCCTGCACCCGCCGCGGAGCGGTCACAAGGGTATTAAACAACCAGTCGCTACTGGTGGACAGGTCGGTGTTCACGAAACCGACGGAATCGACCAACTGCTGGAGGCGATGCGATAATGACAGGCAAGAAAAAACGACAGCGGGGGTCGCGTACACACGGCGGCGGGTCAAGCAAGAACCGCCGCGGTGCCGGTCACCGTGGCGGACACGGCGCGGCAGGCCGCGACAAACACGAGATGCACAATCACCCACCGCTCGGCGAGGAGGGGTCCGGGTTCTCGCCGCCGGAGAAGGTCCAAGACGAGGTGCTGACCGTCGACCTGCAACGGATCGACGAGGACGCACCGCTGTTGGCCGTCGAGGGAACCGCAACAGAGACCGATAGCGGTTACCGGGTCGACGCCCGGGACCTCGTCGACGGTGGCTACGACGCGGACGCGGTGAAGGTACTCGGAGGCGGACAGGTGCGGCGCGAACTCGAGGTTGTGGCCGACGCGTTCTCGGAGTCGGCCGAGGAGAACCTCGACGGTGCGGGCGGCGAGGCTGTCCGCTCGGAGCGTGCGACCGACAACACAACAACAGAGTAACATGACCTGGAAGGATACCGTCGAACCGGTTCTCACGCGGTTGCCGGCGATCCGTCGGCCCGATGGTCACGTCCCGTTCAGACGCAAACTGGGCTGGACCGCCGGCATCGTGGTACTGTACTTTTTCCTCACGAACGTCCTGCTGTTCGGTGTGGGGTCAGAGGAACAGGTGTTCGGTCGTTTCCGGTCGATTCTGGCCGGTGCGTCCGGGTCGCTGATGCAGGTGGGTATCGGCCCCATCGTGACCGCGAGCATCGTGTTACAGCTGCTCGGTGGGTCCAACCTGCTCGGTCTCGACACCCAGAACAACCCCCGTGACCAGGTGCTCTACCAGGGACTCCAGAAGTTCCTCGTCATCGTCATGACCATCCTGACGGCGATTCCGATGGTGTACGCGGGCTTTCTGACACCGGACCCGTCGGTGGCCAACAGCCTCGGCATCCCGGTCGGCGGGCTCGAGTTCCTCATCTTCGCACAGGTGTTCGCCGGCGGTATCCTCATCCTGTACATGGACGAGATTGTGAGCAAGTGGGGTATCGGGAGCGGCATCGGGCTGTTCATCATCGCGGGTGTGAGCCAGCGGCTGATCAGCGGGTTGCTCGCAAACGAGATAATAATCAACCAGCCGAACATCGGTGAAACAGGAATCCTCGTGACCTGGGGCAAGATGATACTGGGTGTCCGGGAGCGTCCGAACCCGATCACCCCGGACGGGTTTCAGGAACTTATCTTCGGGGACGCCCAGCTGCTCGCCATCTTCACCACTGTCACCATCTTCGTGGTGGTGGTGTACGCCGAGAGTGTCCGGGTGGAGATCCCCCTCTCGAACGCCCGGGTAAAGGGTGCCCGTGGCCGGTTCCCGGTGAAGCTCATCTACGCGAGTGTCCTGCCGATGATCCTCGTGCGGGCGCTGCAGATGAACATCCAGTTCATGGGACAGGGCCTGAACAACGTTATCAACATGCCCAGTTGGCTCGGTGTCTACAGTCAGGAGGGTCCCGTCGGCGGGTTCTTCTACTACGTGGCCCCGATACAGCGACCCGAGGACTGGATGTGGTTCGCGTTCAACGTCCAGGGGAACCCGGAGATCTGGCAGATCCTGATACGTGTGACGACAGACCTGAGCGTGATGATAGTCGGCGGCGCGATCTTCGCAATCTTCTGGGTCCGGACGACCAACATGGGCCCGGAGGCGACCGCCCAGCAGATTCACGGCTCCGGTATGCAGATCCCCGGATTCCGGCAGAACATCCAGAGTATCGAGCGGGTGCTCGAGCAGTACATCCCGCAGGTGACCGTCATCGGCGGCGCACTCGTCGGCGTGCTCGCGGTCGGCGCGAACATGTTCGGCACTATCGGCGACGTCACCGGCACAGGACTGCTGCTGACCGTCTCTATCACATACAAGCTCTACGAGCAGATCGCCGAGGAGCGTCTGATGGAGATGCACCCCATGATGCGCAAGATGTTCGGATCGTAACGCGGCATATTTTCACTTGTTTATTCTCTGACCACCGCCGAGTCGCAACTCTCGATCGAGTCTGCTGGTGACTGGGGGTGGTCAGCGTGAGTGGGTTTGGACTCCTGTGACAGTCCCGACTTCTATATTCAGACGGTCGGGAAGTTCCGGTTCTACTTTTTTGCTACTCCAACCTACCGTGGAGAGCGAGCAGACAAGGACTCACGGCGGCACAATCACCGTTCGACTCCGGTGGCCGGAGCTCATCTCCGATGGGCGGTCAGTCTCGGTTCCCGACTATGGGGGGTCGTATATCGATGTCTAACAGTCGTCGAATATCCCCCACGGGGAGTGTCTCAATCTGGTCGGGCGT
>KE356579.1:2654559-2656864 GCA_000416085.1 halophilic archaeon J07HX64
GCGACAGCACGGAGGAGTTCCTGCTGGTACTCGCTCACGGTTTCTATGCGTACGCGAAATAGAATCACGAGTGCTGTTCGGTCATAGTAGGGAATGAACTCAGTATCTGTGACGGTCACCGGACTGTCGGTCAGCCAACTTGGAATGATAATCTCGGTCTGGTCTGTGGGAATGGTGACCCCTCCGACCGGTGCTCGCTCACTCGCCTCGGCGAGCAACTCCTGCACGAACGCACTCTCGGGGTGAAGCAATGTCACCTCCTCCGCGTTCTCTCCATCGTAGCCAGTATAAACCATCATAGAATCCGAAACTACCTCAGTCTCTGCATCGGAGGGGACTTCGACAGTCCATCTCTCATCATCCTTTTTTATATCACAGCCGAGTGCCGTGAGATAGTGCTCGGTGAACTGCTCGATTGCCGACTGCGTGACCGGAAGTGCGGCGTCAGTCATCGCTTGCCCCCAGGTCGAACCCCTCGAAGACACCACTGTTGAACTCCTCGAGTTTCTGGGCGAGGTCGTGCTGTTCCTGCAGGTCCACGGCCATCGCGTCGAAGTCGTTTTCCAGTTCAACCTCGGAGTCGGCGTTCACCAGTCGTTCGAATATCTCGTCTTCGAAGCTTGTTCCTGACTTCTCCAGTCGGGTGAGAATCGCACTGAGTTCGCCAACCGTCTGCTGGAACAGGTCGATCTTGTGGTACAGTCGCTCCAGCACGTACTCCTCGATGGTCCCTTCGAGTGCCATGTTGAACACGTAGACACGGCGCTTCTGCCCGATGCGGTGGATACGGCCGATACGCTGCTCAACGCGCATCGGATTCCATGGCAGGTCGTAGTTCACCATGATGTTGCAGAACTGGAGATTTCGCCCCTCGCTCATCGAGTCCGTCGAAACGAGGACCCCACCCTCCTGTTCGAAGTTCTCCACGATCTGCTCTTTCTCACTGCTGGAGTGGCCACCGTGGAACGCGTGGACGACGTATCCCTGCTCCGCGAGCCGGTTGAGTACCTCCTGTTGGGTAGCCCGAAACTGGGTGAAGACGATGACCCGAGCTTCCTCGAGATGGTCGCGTGCCTCCTCGACGATATCTAATAGACGCTCCTGTTTCGTGACCGTCCTCACGGCCTCGATTCGGTCGATTATCTCTTCGAGCTGGTCGGTGTGGCCCAGTTGTGAGTCATCAAGGCGGTCCTCCATCGTGTACCGGAGTGCAGCGGGGCTGCTGACGACCTCCTTCTGGAACAGCATCAGCACGAGTTTCTGCCCTTGATCCTCACTGTATGTGGCCCTGACGTACTCGGAGACCGCCTCGTAGAGCTCACGTTCCTCGGGTGTCGGTTCGAACGTGCGGGTGTCGATAGTGCGTTCGGTGAAATCAATGTCTGTCTCGGCGCGACGGTTTCGAATCATCACACTGTCGAGTCGCTCACGCAGGTCTTCACGGTTGACGAGCGTCTCCTGCCGACTATCCACGAACTGTCGCTGGAACTGCTCGCGCGTGCCGAACAGGCCGGGTCGGAGCAACGAGACGACGTTGTACAGGTCGGTCAGGTCGTTCTGGACCGGCGTCGCGGTCAGGAAGAAGACGTAATTGTACGAGAGACGGTCGATAAGGTCGTAGCGGTCGGTTTCCTCGTTTTTGACGTAATGTGCCTCATCGAGGACAAGGATGTCCCAGTCCCGTTCCAGCACCGTCGCACGATGGCGCTCACTCTTTGCGGTGTCGATGCTGGCGATGATGTGGTCGTGGGCATCGAATCCGTGGAACTCGTCGTCGTAATTGCAGACGAACTGAAGACCGAACTTCTCCAGCAGTTCGTCCTGCCACTGCTTGGCCAACTGGGCAGGTGTTAGCACAAGCACCGAGTCGTCGGTTTCGCGGAACTGCATCTCTTTGAGGATCATGCCGACCTCAATTGTTTTACCGAGGCCCACCTCGTCGGCGAGGAGCGCCTTCCCGTCCATATCGAACAGCGCGCGGTAAGCAGCATCGACCTGGTGTTCTAGTAGTTTGACCGACTCCTCGTCCAGCTGTTTTAACGATTTGAGCTCCGAGTCTGGTTGGCCTGCCTGCAGGCGAACTGCCTGTAACGTCTGTAGATGAGCGTCGCCGGCGGAGCTCTGCTCGATAGAATCGAGAAGCGCCTCGGCAGAGTCGTGAATGACCTCTGTATCGACGAGATCGTAATCGCCCATACTGCTGTAGAATCAGGTGACAGGCAAATATGTTGTGCGACGAGTATACAGGCCGTCTCTTGATTCGACGCCTATCATAGAGTTTATATCCCGTGAAACATACCATTCA
>KE356579.1:2657813-2659959 GCA_000416085.1 halophilic archaeon J07HX64
AGAATCCGAACGCTCTCATCCGGAATGCTGCGACCGACGTTTCAGAGACCGCAGCAAAAGCCGAAATCGCGGACTTCATTACCGATCTCTTCGGGTCGAGCGCGTATCCAGTCGGGTTCCGGACGAACGATATCCGTGATATCCCGGATGATCGTGAAATCAAGGTCGTCGTGAAGGACGACCAGTGGACTCAGGAGGAGGTCAAGCGAGTCATCACGAACGTTGGGCGCGGACGCGAGTGGCGCAACACGCTCGTGTTCGTCCAGCCCTCCGGAGACAAGGCTATCGAGTCCGGGACACGGTACATCGACAAAGCCCGGTACATCGAGGGGGCTCGGCAGGTCCTCGCGGATGAGTCTCTGGACGAGGAGATTCGTGAGTCCATCGAGGAAATGAAAGCACAAGAAGTGAGCGAACTCGAACAGGAGCTTCAACTGCTCTACGGAGAGGTTCTCGACGGCGATGACCTACTCAACGAGTTCGACCTGGTCGCTCCGATGGAACTCGATGTCTACGTTCTGGATGGGGCCGAACTGAACGCATCTAACATCGCAGACTCCGCGGCTGCCGACCCGTTCGACCTTCGGACACACGTCTGGCCCATCGTCGAAGACCTACTCGACCGCCGTGGTGAGATCTCTATCGAGGACATCTACGAACAGTTCCTGCGTGACCCCGAACTGCCTATCCCTGGAAACGCAAACGACGTGCTGAACGCGACCGTCGAAGCGCTGGAGGACAAGCCAGTCCTCGCACGTGATTCGGGTGGGTTCCGCGACGAACTTGCCGGCAGTTCGCTCAGTACGGTGCTCGTACACAAAGATCCCGTCGGGGTCTGGGGCGTCGACGATGTAGAGCAGGAGCTTCGACAACGGTTCGGAAGCGGGACCACAGCACTCGATATCGGGGACTTCGAACTCGAACTCGCACAGGACGGAGAAATCTGGGTCGATGGCGACAGACGCGACAGTGTCATGCGTGCCATCGGTCGGCTCAACCGCGAGGATCAGTACGTCATCGTTCGGGGAAACGAGATTCTCGACAAGCCGCAGTTGGACGCGACGGTTCGGGATGTCGGTAGCGCAACCAGGGTCGGTGCGTCGTACCTCTCCGAGCAAATCGGAGCGGCGATAGACGAAGACGGATACGCGAACCTCGATGCAGTTGTCGGGGAGATTCGTAGCGACGAGAGCGTGTTCTTGCCACCGGACGAAACCGAAACCATCGCCCGCGAGGCGGTCAACGACTTCCTCGTGGACGATTACCTCTTGGAAGCCGGTGGGCGATATCTGGAATCGCTCGGTGATCGTGAGTCGACCACGGTCAAACTCGTGCCGACGGTCCCCGAGCGTATTGGTGACCAGATTTTGGGGTATATCGAGGATCTCGAACCGGGCGACCAGTTCACGGTGAACACGGTAACAGAACGGTTCGACAGCAGCGTCACCGAACACATGATTCAGACGTTTCTGCTGGAGAATATCGGCACAGACGAAGCGCCCGAGTACGTCGTCAACACGACTGGGTCGGACAAGGCATCGGACTGGGTGCCAGGCTATCCGTTTCGCAGGTACGGCACTGGGGTCGACACGTGGCGCTTCGAGTACAACGGTGACGACCCGACAGCGCTACGAAGGAAGTGGCGAGACGAGCGTCAGACGGGGACGGTCGAGTACGGTGATGTCACGTTCATGCTGCCAGGTAGAGACGGCGTTCCCGGTGACTTACAGGGGACTGCCGATATTGAGCGAACGCAAGTGAGTCTGACGTTGCGGTCCGAGCAAGACTACACGAAGGTACAGGACATGTTCGAACGAATGCCGGACGAGGCAACGAGCCTGAAAGTCGAAATCAACTTCCAGAAATGAGCCAAGACCCACAGCAAGAGACCGAGCGAACGGAACTACCAATTGAACGAGGATTCCCAATTGAGCAACTCAATGATATCGCTGAAAAAGAGGGATACGGTGGAGCACGCCAGTGGTATCGTCCGATTTATACGATGCACAAATGGTGGGCACGGCGTCTTGGGAGTGTCTTTCGGTCAATCTGTCTGTACTCTCTTCTTGATGATCCTGAGACTGTGAGTGTCTTTGAGCCGGGTGAAAACCGACAACTTTCTGAATTTCAATCAAATACCGCATCG
>KE356579.1:2660009-2662115 GCA_000416085.1 halophilic archaeon J07HX64
TTGGTCGCGCACTGCTCGACGGTGTCTTTCGACACTGCGTGTAGGAGGTGCTCTTGTCGACGTGAGTTCAGGGGCAGTAGACACCACGGTCCTCGTCCGCAATCTCCGAGCAGTCGACAGTCAACTCGTACCGGGCAACGTCGCTCGGTTCGCCGTCGTAGAACTGAGGGGTCACGATCACCGAGCCCTGCTGGCCGGCGGACATCCCGGCCCCAAGGTTCGCTTTGTTGGCTACAACAGTCCCCAGTTCGGTATCAGCACCGTCGAACAGCGTGAGTGTGTACGTGTAGTTCATCGCGGTTGTGCGCTGGTCGCCGGTGTTCTCCAGGGTCACAGTCACGCTGAATACATTCGAGACCTGCGAGTCGAGCGTCACGATCACGAGTTCCTCGATCGCGTTCGACACGACTTCGCCGTCAACCGGCCCGCTAGTCGTAAGCGTCGGGTCCTCGCTCCCATCACCTCCACCGCCATCACTATCGCTCCCGTCACCTCCACCATCACCGCCGTCACCCCCATCACCGCCACCGTCACCACTATCGCTCTCGTTACCGTTTCCACCGTCACCGGAGCACCCAGCAACAGCAACGCTCCCGGTCGCGAGCAGGGTTGCGCTGCCTCGTCTGAGGAGTTCTCGCCGTCGCATGGAGTCAGGTCTCTCCGACAGGGAATAAAGATACGGGTTGGTTCAGACCGGTCCACAAACAGATTCCACTAACTGATTCACAGTCCAGCGCCGCTCGAACTCGGTGACGACGTGCGGGAGTCGCGGTGGACCCTGCTGTTCCAGGTGCTCGTGAGTCCGTTCTATCCAGGCATCGGTGTCGTCATCCCGGCACACAACGGGGCGGCGACGACCCCCGAGAGCGTCCAGTCGTTCTGTCGTTGAACTACCCCGACCTGGAAGTCGCAATCGTCGACGACGAGTCCACAGACGAGACACTGGTGGTGTTTCCACACTGCAGGCGAACTCCCCCTCGAGCCGAATCGAGTCCCGTGTTGGCGCTCCGAACTCGCGTCTGACGATGTCGAACGCGTCGAGGTGGACCGCCGCGAGTCGCCAGTTGGTGACGGCCGAGCCAAACGAACCTGGGGCGGTATCCCCGCCAGTCGCGTACCATTCGAGCCAGACGGGTTGATTCACCGCCCGACGGTGCTCGAGGTCGTCGAACGAGCCACGGCGAATCTCGCCTCTGATGAACTCCGACTGTCCCTCGTCGTACGGTTTGCGGGGGAGCACGCGGGTCTATTCGTCTTCAGCATCCGTCTTTAATTAAGGAACCGCAGGACAGCGATGTTTCTGCTTCGCTGTGCAGGTAGCGGTTGGAGATGTTACTGATACTGTTCTAACTTTAGCGCGAATAAGATGATAAGCTTACCGTGCACTCGGTGCACGCATTTCTAAGAGGGTCTGAGAAAATGACACGGTCCAAGATAGGCGTCTCTGTCCGAACATAACTCGTTGATGAACTCGACACACTCGTCGATGAGTGCTCAGACCTCGGAGCAAACCGCTCCGAGGTTGTTGAGGCGATTCTCAGCATATTTACAGGGTGGCGAGGAGAGAATAAGAGAGGACGCGAGAGCTGGTTATCCGCAACAGAAAGCGCTCAGACTGGTGGAAAACGGCGTGCACTGAGTGCACGGACTTCTTAGAGTGTTATTGATGATCGTAACCTGATCGTATCGTTATCGTTGCTGTAATCACCGAAAATAACTCCGCGCTCTGCCGTTGAATCCCTCCGACCTACCTCGGTTTTGCTCTTAATTAAAGACGAATGACAGAGCCACAGATTCGAACCTGGTCTCGGGGCTGTCGAGGCGAATGCCACAGGATCGTTGACACTGCCGGCTGTGAGTCCCTGATGAGTTTCGCCATCCGGGGTGGTGAGTATACGAAGTTACAGCCGGCAGTACGAGAAAGATTCATTTTTATAAGCGGAATCGAAGGTTCTCGGACCACCTGCCCCCGAGATGACTCACGACCGCTTTGCCGATATGGTCGAGTGTGGTTGCGAGCAGATCCGAGCGGGCTCCCGCGGGTACCGTGTTTCGGTGGACGGTTGGCACACCGTCAGATAAAAACTCTCGTCGATAGAACAGCTA
>KE356579.1:2662798-2664302 GCA_000416085.1 halophilic archaeon J07HX64
GGTCAAATAATTTTGGCCACCCGGCCTCGACTCCCTCCAGTGAGGCCTGCGCTCGGAATATGCCCTGACCAATTGATTGAAAAACTCATTATAATTCCGTTCGGTTTCTGTTAGGTCAGGTGTGGTTTCGTTCTCATCGCCGGTGTCCGCAGTAGCCCCGCCATCCGAGAGAAGCTTAAGCGGGCCCTCTTTCTCTACGGTTCCAGACCCGTTCTCTATAAAGTAGAGGTCTATCCACTCCTGACCATCGTCACGACAGAAGACTGGCACACAGGTGGTCGTATGTTCGTAGCGTTGCTTACACTGGGTTTGAATCCGATCACGAGTCCAATCTCCGTCCTGTTCTAAATCGTACCGATTCCGAACGTTGTAGGAGTGTGTGTCCGCTGCTGCTTTGATGACTCGGAGCGAGAAATCTTTGACATTTTTGAACGTGAATGGGCCACTCATCTCTGCAGCACGGCTCAGATCGCTCTCGTCGACGCCATCCAGACACAGTTCGTTATCGGCCTCTGCGACAGCACGGAAGGCTTCGAGTTCTGGAGCTCTCTCAACGAGCACGCTATGGAGATAATCGTGTACAACTTTACCGTATGCGTCCAAGCTAAACTCCTCCTCCGGCGAGAGGATGTGTAACTTTGCTCCTGTCTGTGCTACCTGTCGCTGTCTCGGCTCAAGTAGTGGACACAGGAACGCGAGTCGATCCGCGTGTAGCAAGTACGCGTAGCTGAACAAGCGAGACCTGGAAGGGGATTCCTTCACTGGATTGTGGCCTTCGGCATAGTACTTCGAGTCCAGCACAGCAATTGTCTCATCACCCTCCTGTAGTGCGTGGTCTGGCTCGTGATAGATCTGACCCTCGCCCTCGAACGGGTTCACCGATGGTGACCGAACGGGCGTCACGTCATTTAGATCACCGAGATAATCGTAGGACTTGATCTCGTTTAATTCACGTTCGATGACCACCTGCGAGTACTGCTCGAACAGCGATTCCATGTTCAGGACGTAGTCCACGACCAGCTCTCGTGGTCCCTCGCGCAGTTGTTGTCCGAGAGAGGACGACATCACAGCCTTGGAGACATCGAACGCTTTGCGGTAGTACCGACGCTGTGTTGGGAGGTCACCGAGCGAGAGCCGTCGATACTCGTCCATCCGGTCCAACCCACTGTCTACACCCATACTCTCCAACCGTTGTACCTCTTGATGAATCTCCGAGAAGATCCGGTCGTAGGCAGGGTGGTCGCTCTCCGAGGAGTTCCGTCGAAAGAGACGAAGCAGCGTCGTCCCTGCGTAGTGAAGTAACGAGTTTGCGGCGTTATTGTACTCAGTTTCAGTGCGGATCCAGTGTGGTTCCAACCTCCCCTTAGCATGATTCTTGAGCGTCTGCTCGACATCGATCTCTCCGCGACCATCCAAGCTATCGGTTCGCCTGATGATGAGGTCACGAATGTAGCCGTGTCGCTGATGGTCTCCAACCATCGAGATAGTTGATCGCCAGTATCAC
>KE356579.1:2664352-2666491 GCA_000416085.1 halophilic archaeon J07HX64
GGCCATCGAAACTGAGGAATATACCACCAATTATCGGGAGTACGCGATTGTTGATGGCCAGCAGAGGTTCACAACGCTGATTATTTTGATGAAAGCAATCATCTCTGGTTACGAATCAATCAACCCTGAAGAACTACCTGAAGAGGCGAAAAAAGGATACGAGAAACTCCCTGTCCAAGACAGTAGAGAACTGTTTGTACAGGACTCGGTCATGGACTCAACGAATGAGGGCTACGAAGTGAGAAATAAGGTTAAATTGCAACAAGAAGACAACCAGATATTCAAAAAAATACTTACCGACAATGCAGAGACAGCCACAAAATCAACTCCTTCTCAGGAACGACTAGTTGATGCGTATCAGTTCTATGAAGAGCGTCTTGAACGACTTCGGAATAAAAAGTCCCGTCTTGACTATCTGGATCAAATTGGACGACTTCTTTCTGGTATCCAATCTCTCCAGTTTATGCTCTACACGATCGACAATCAGGCACAGGCAACGCTCATTTTCGAGTCGGTTAACGACCGAGGAAAAGGACTGAGTAACCTCGACAAAACAAAAAGTTTCCTGATGCACAAAGTATATCTCACTCGTTCCAGTGAATCCTCAGAAGTTACAATCAATGAGGTGCAGATGCGGTTTGGTGAGGTGTACCGCTCTCTCCAGACGATAGATACACAAGATCGAACTTCTGGAATCAGTGAAGACCGGATTCAGCGGTATCATTATATTGCAACCATCGATAAATCAGTAAATAAGAGATACACCAAAGGAGAAACTGGACGGCACAATTACACTCTCTCGTCGGGAGCGACAGTCTACTTAGATGCTCTCAAATGGCACTTCACCCAACTACATAATGAAGCAGAGTCTGGTCCGTACGAATCCTATCCTCGAAATTGTATCGATGAGATTGACTGGTATACAGATGGTCTCAAACGATATTACTCACACATGGACGCTATCGGAACCTATGGCGATGGCAGCGACTATGATTCTGAGATTAATTGGGAGCTAAAGAAGCTATTCACCCTCGGTCGTCTCGGCAACTTCTACCCATTACTACTTGCCCTCTGGGACGAGTACGAAGCCGACCGGCTCACACGAGATGAGTTGTACGAGATTCTCCAACTGATCGAGGTTGCTTCTTTTAGGATCTATTCAATAGCGGATAGACGGTCGGATACTGGTGAATCCAAATTTTACCGTCTCGCTAATAATGTTGCAACTAATAATCGAGACGCTGACTGGATTATTTCCAAACTCCAGAGTCACATTGAGTCAATTGAATATGATTTTACAGATTCGCTCCGGAACCCCAATGCATACGACCGATTCCGGTACAAGGATATTCGATATCTGTTTTACTCATACGATCTCTATCTCAGGCAAGAGGGAATGGGCGGTGCTGCACCAAGCTTGGTGAAGGCGGTAGAAAACGCGGACAACGATTACACGATTGAGCATATCTGGCCACAGAATACCTCAAGACTGGAGCTAACAGAGGAGGAAGAACGAACTCACGATGAAATCAAACACAGTTTGGGTAATCTCACGCTGGCAGTAGATTCCCGAGGAGCTGCATGGAGCAATCTGCCGTACGATGTGAAACGTAATCGAGTCAAAGAAAACAAACCGGACTACATGAACTCAGACTTCCCGATGACACGGAATATATCTCGGGAGTACGGAACATGGGGACAAAAACAGATTGAGTCCCGCCTGAAGAAACTGATTAAGTATGCTGAAAAAAGATGGAGTCTTGATGCCAGTGAGCGAGAGCCATATGCTTCAATCAAGCCATCGGAGCTCGAATAAAACCGCGGCAGAAGTGTGATTCGAGTGCATTAAGTCTTATACGAGTTTCAGCACGTTCAGATAGTTGCTGTATGTGCATGCTGTATTGGCAAACCTCAATAAAAGTGCTTAGGAGATAGGTGCGGTTCCGTATTTTCGAAATTCGCGCTCGCTCTGCCCTCGGGGTGCAATCTTCTCAACATGCTGATAGCATTGGAGATTACACTCAATCCTGACAGACAAGAAGGTACCGCGAGGGAGTCAACTCGTCTGTCTGTTCCCGTAACTTCGTCTTAATTTCGTCAACCGGTGGCTGATGATCTATGTCCACAGACGCAGTGACG
>KE356579.1:2669066-2670259 GCA_000416085.1 halophilic archaeon J07HX64
AACAGGACATAGACCATCCCCAGCGTGATGCCGTTTAGCAGTTGCTCTGCGAAGGTGACGACAGCCATTGAGTTACAGCTCGCATCCAAGATCGCTGGCAGGCGGAAGCGTCTCGTCGCCCGGCACCTGTTCGATCAGTTCCACGTCGGTCGCCAGGCCACTGTCCTCGCCGGTCACGAGTTCACCGATCCAGGTGGGGTTTGTCGCCTGGTGGTCACCTTCCCGAAGCGTAATCTCGCCGAGCACCGTCTCAAAGCTGCCACCTGCCAGCGCGTCGCGCACGTCGTCAACATTGGTACTGCCAGCCTGGTTCATCCCCTTTGCCATCAGCCGGATAGAGTCGTAGCCGACACGGGCGAAGTTACCCGGTTGTCCGTCGTTCGAGTCGGTGTAGGCGTCGACGAACTGCTGATTGTCACCGGTCTCCAACGACGGGAGATACCGCACACCGCCGAAGGTCCTGGCGCTGTTCTCGCCGGTGCCGGCACGGACACTCCGGAAGCTCTGTGTCGGCCCGACCACGGCGATTTCGTCGGTGAGCCCCGCGTTGGCGGCCTGGTTGGTAAACGTCACGAGGTCGCCGCCGGTCATCCCCAGCACTACCACGCCCGCGTCGGAGTTGCTGATGTTGGAGATAAACGAGCCGTAGCTGTCTGCGCCGAGTTGTGACCTCGTCCGACCAATCTCGGTGTAGTCGCTGTTCGCGCTCTCCATCCGACTGCTGACGCGGTTGTAGACGGAGTCGCCGTAGGCGTAGTCGGCCGTGTGGAACCAGACATCGGTGCTGATATTATTAACCGTGTACGCGGAGATGGCCTCGGCGATCTGTGCCGTGTTTGTCTCGAACCGAAACACGTTCTCGTTGCAGGAGCCCCCGGTAATCGGCACCGCGGCACCACCCGGAAAGTAGATGAAATCAGACTCCCCTGCAAACTCGTTGAGTGCAAGCGCGACGGAACTAGAGATAGCCCCGAAGACGTACTCCGCACCTTCGTCCTGAACAACACGCTGTGCCTCGTCCTGTGCGGCCCCGGACTCGGTTTCCGTGTCACCGGTCACGAGCTCGAACTCGAAATCGAAGTCGTCGTTATTGTTGACCTCCTCGACGGCCAGTTCTGCACCGGAGCGCTGCCCCGGTCCGAGTGAACTGAACGGGCCTGTTATCGGATTGAGAGCTGCCACAGTCACCGCGT
>KE356579.1:2670309-2672727 GCA_000416085.1 halophilic archaeon J07HX64
GAGGATGTACATGTAGTCCGAGACATCGAGTGCGACGGGGATGTTCTGTTCGACGAGTAATATCGTGATGCCTTGGTCGTTGAGGTCGCCGATGATATCCTCTATCTGCCGGACAATATACGGGGCGAGCCCTTCGGTTGGTTCGTCCAGTAAGAGTAGTTCCGGGTCGGCGGTCAGAGCGCGTCCGATGGCGAGCATCTGCTGTTCACCTCCGGAGAGGATCGAACCGTCCTTGTGTTCTCGTTCCGCGAGCTTTTCGAACATGTCAAGTACCTCCTCGACAGACGGTCCTCCGCTGCTGTCGACGCCGATCCGGCCCATCTCGATGTTCTCGCGGACGGTCAACTCCGGGAAGATACGCCGCTTCTCCGGAACAAACGCGAGCCCCTCCCGGATAGTGTCCTCCGTGTTCATCGTCGTGATCTCCGTGTCGTCGAAGATGATAGTGCCGCCGGTCGGGGTGACATTGCCGACGATAGACTGGAGTGTTGTTGTCTTGCCGACACCGTTGCGACCGACGAGGGAAACGACACTGCGGTTGTCGACATCGAGCGTGACACCCTGTAGGACATCAGTCATACCGTAGCCGGCGTCGACGTCGCGCAACGAGAGGAGTGGCTCACTCATTCGCGTACACCCCCGAGGTACGCGTCACGGACATCCTCGTTGCCGGCTATCTCCTCCGGTGTTCCGCTGGCGAGCTCCTTGCCACGGGTGAGGACAGTAATACGGTCGGAGACACGCATCACGAGGTCGATGTCGTGTTCGATGAGCATCAACGACTGGTCGGCGAGGACGGTGCTGATAAGCTCCATCGTCGCCTGTGTCTCCTCACTGCTCATCCCAGCCGTCGGTTCGTCAAGCATCACCAGGTCCGGGTCGGTTGCCAGGACCAATCCGATTTCGAGCCGTCGCTGGTCGCCGTAGGCGAGCGTCTCGGCCGGTTCGTCTGCCCGATCGGCCAACCCAATCTGGTCCAGCACCTCCTCGGTCTGTCTGTTAATATCGTCGAACTCGTTTCGGTCGCGGAGCAGCGCGGTCCCGGGGTTGATCTTGTCACGGTTGACCGACTGTGTTGCGACACGCACGTTCTCGTGGACGCTCAGACCGCTGAAGATGTTTGTAATCTGGAACGACCGCCCCAACCCGCGTGTCACGCGCTCGTGTGGTGGCAGCGCCGTGATGTCCTCATTTTTGAATCGAATAGTCCCATCGCTTGGGGTCATCGCCCCGGTAATAAGATTGAATGTAGTCGTTTTTCCGGCCCCGTTCGGGCCGATGACACTCCTGAACTCACCGCGCTCGATTGTCAGCGAGAGGTCGTCGACAGCGGTTAGTTCGTTGAACCGTTTTGTCAACCTGTTGGTTTCGAGTACCCCCTCAGTCATCCGGGTTCACCTCCGATTGGTCGATGTCTGCGGGCGGCTCACCCTCGTTGCCGACTAGGTCGAACCGCTCTGCGAGCAACGACGGTAGTGACACCAGCCCACGGGGAACAAACAGCACGGACAGAATAAAAACAACACCGACAATCATCCGCCACTGCTCGGTGTACCCCGAGAGGAGTTCCTCCAGTCCGAGAAACGCCCCTGCGCCGAACATGGGGCCATAGAGCGTTCCCATCCCGCCGAGCAGTGTGATAACGATGATCTCACCCGAGTTTGTCCAGTGCAACACCTGGTCGGGAGAGATAATAAATGTTAGTGGACTCACAGCAAGGAGACCGCCGGCCAGACCGGCTACACCACCGCTGAGCACGAACGCACGGCGTTTGTACTTTGTGACGTTGTAACCGATGAACTCGGCCCGCTCCTGACTCTCGCGGATAGACTGGAGCACGCTCCCGAACGGCGCGTTCATAATGCGCCGTGCGAGGAGAAACGACAACACACCCAACACCAGCGCGAAGTAGTAGAACACGATCTGCTGCCCGACCTCGTAGCCGAATATGATGAGTTCGATCTCCGACAGCGGTGCGCCGATGTCACCGACGCCCATCACCGCTTCAAAGCCGAGCAAACCGTCACTGCCGCCGGTGAACTCGAGCTTGAATACGGCGCTGTACAGCAGTTCGGCAAACGCAAGCGTAATCATTGCGAAGTAAACACCGGAGACCCGAATCGAGAGTGCCCCGACGACCCAGGCAAGCACCGCACAGATACTAACTGAGGCAGCGAGGACGACCACGACCGATGAGGTGTAGTGTAACATGACAAGTGCCGCCGCATATGCACCTACACCGTAGAACATCGTGTGACCCAGCGGGACGAGCCCGGTGTACCCCATCACGATATCAAGCGAGAGCGCGAAGATGGAGATAATGAGAATCTCGTTGAGAACAATCATGTAGTAGCGCTGCCCGGTAAACAGAACGGCAAGCGGGGCAATCGCGAGCAATCCGATTGCCACGAGTCCGAG
>KE356579.1:2672777-2673930 GCA_000416085.1 halophilic archaeon J07HX64
TAGAGGCCATCGTCGACAGCGACACCATCGTCACGGCTGACTCCGGAAACAACCGCTTTTGGCTTCTGAACTACCTACAGACGCCGGACACCGGGACCTACTACGGCAGCGGCGGCGTCGGCGCGATGGGTTGGGCAACCCCTGCCGCCGTCGCAGCGGCGATTGCGACCGATAAAAAGGTGATCGGCGTGACGGGCGATGGCGGGTTCGCGATGACGATGACCAGCGTCGAGACGGCTATCGAACACAGCGTTGCACCCACGGTTGTCGTTCTCAACGACACCTCACTCGGGATGGTTCGCCAGATGCAACACGAGGACGGCGACATCGCTGGGGTTGAGTTCCACGACACGGACTTTGTCACGGTCGCCGAGGGACTCGGTGCCGAGGCGACGCGGGTAGTCACACCCGATGCACTCGCCGACGCACTCGAGACGGCAGCGGATGCCACGCTCCCGTTTGTTATCGACGTCCGCATCGACCGTGACGAGGAGATGGCGGACTCGCTGCAGTCCTCGTTCTACGCGGAGGTCGGCGGCCTCCACGAGTAAAGTACCGCGTGGACAGGTACTTGGAGAATCGAAGATTCGCCCCATCACGAGAGAGCGTCGCTCTCTCGAACGACCCCGTGGCTTCACCGTCTTGACCGCACATCCCAAACTGGGCCGTGCCGTCGCAGGCGAAGTTAATTCCTCTTAAGCTTCCCGAGGCGGGTCGGCTGGAATGTGCACCCGAACGCCCGATGGGTCTGTAAGTCAGTGGCTCCACCCCGCCCGACACCACCCGTCTCACCTGCCGTAGCAGGGTGTTGAGAGATGTCGGATTTCCTCGCAACTGCCGGCGGTTGCCTCGGATTAAGATCTTTGATTCACATCGCAACCGTACCTATCGAGACGGTGGCCCGTGTACTAACCGTACAGTTTTCATCTTCAGGGGCAACTGGTCCGACAGACCTCGTCTGTCGTCAGCTGCTCGCGGGTTCGTTGGACGTTGTCCAACGTTCATTACCGAAATCTTTGATTTCCGGACGACCCCTCACAGTCGGCCTGCTCTACCCGTAGGCGAAGTTCTTTATAAACGGATATTCATTGCTTACTGTACAAGAAGCAGCGCGAGTACCACGAACCGCCCGCGCTCGTGGGTAAAACCTGCC
>KE356579.1:2679660-2681851 GCA_000416085.1 halophilic archaeon J07HX64
TCACAGACACGCTAGACCGCTCGGGGACCCGGTCGATACCACCGGGTGAACCGAGTTCGGGGGCCGTGCCGATGGGTTCGCTGTCGAGGGTGATTGTCCACGTCGTGTGCGACAAAACGGACACACTCAGGGCAGTCCCGGCGTCGTGGGTCGAAAACGGATCTACCCTCAAGGGCGGCGGTAAAAACTGAGCGACGCGGCGATTTAGTAGTTGATGCGGGTGATCTCCTCAACAGGCCACTCCGAGAGGATCTCGACACCGTTCTCGCGGACGACGACCATCTCCTCGACGCGGACGCCCTGACGGTCGGCGGGTTGCATTGTTTCGACGGCCATGGTCATGCCCTCTTCGATCTCGATTGGGTGCTCGGGCGAGAGCCCTCGCCAGATGAGTGGTACCTCGTACAGTTGCAGACCGAGACCGTGGGCCCAGTGGTTAGTGGTCATCTGCCAGGGGTCCTCGGCCCCGTACCAGTCCATATGCTCGCCTTCCTCGTCGGGAAACCCCTCACAGATTTCGTCGGTGGTTGCCCCGGGCTCGATGCGTTCGAGCACGTCGTAGAGGTCGTCACGCGCCGTCTCGTAGGCGTTCCTCTGGGCCTGCGTGGGCTCGCCCATACTGAATGTCCGGTAGTAACAGGAGCGATAACCCAGATAACCGATGTTGTAGAAATCGGCGTACACGATATCGTTGGGCCGAATCATCCGGTCAGTGGTGTTAGCCTGGTGTTTCGGCCAGGTGTTCGGACCGGAGGTGACGTAGCCACCCTGGGCCATCGCGCCGTGACGCCAGAGCTGCTTGACGGCGTCACCCCAGACCTCGGATTCGGACTTGCCAGGTTTCGCGCTCTCGGTAATCGCCTGGAACCCCGCTTCGCAGATAGCCGCGACCTGCCGAAGACACTCGATCTCGTCCCGAGTCTTTGTCTTGCGGGCATCGAGCATGAGCTCAGTCGCGGCCGACGTATCGACGTGGACGCCGCGTCCCTCGAAGGCCTCGACCAGAGGGCCGTTTGCGACGTCGAGGCCCATCGGCTCGCTGTGGACGCCGTACTCCTCCATAGCTTCGTAGACGATATCGGCCATCTTGTCTGTGAGCCAGTTGCGGGCAGAGGAGCGGCCCGACGCCCGCGGGACGTTGCCCAGACCGGGACAAGCGTAACGGATGTCGTCTAGCCACGGGCAGTTGAACTTCTGGTTCGAAGCGTGGTCGGCCGTGTCCCAGTGCACAACGGAGCCGTCCTCGGTCAGCAGGGTGTAGTGGTCGGCGCCGCTGCCACCGGTCATCGCGAGGCCGGTCACGTACCGGACGTTCGGGTCGTTGATGAGCAGCATCGACCCCAACTCCGAGTCCCGCAACCGGTCGAGTGCCCGTTTTTTGCGCTCTCGTCGCAGTCGCTGGACGTCGATGCGTTCCTCCCAGTCGACGGCCATCGTGCCACGCGTTCCTTCCATAAAGCCGCGCTCGTACATTACCCACGTGTACACGGAGAGGCGTAATCAACCTCCGGATTTCCACGTCACCGATAGTTTAGCAGATTGCAGGCACTAAGCCCCCGTCCTCAAGGAGCGACCAACAGGAGCGAGTAGGGTGGGGATACAGCGCCGTCTTCGTTTCTCTCACACGCTCTTGATGCTACCAATAACTCAACACAATCCGAAGACTACTTTATGCATTAACCATATAGTATGCATACAGTGAAACGAAAGACAATCACCATCCGTGAAGATCAAGAGGAGTGGGTTCAGGACAACCATCTTAACCTCTCCTCGTTCATCCAAGAGAAACTGGATGAGCTTATCGAACAACGTGACTCATAACTGATGCACTACGCCTACAGGTTCCGGCTCAAGCCCACAGCCGACCAGCGTGCGCTGTTGGATTACTACCGCGATACCTGTCGGCAACTTTATAATCACGCGCTTGGAGAGTTTAACGAAATCCCTCAATCAGCGGGGACACTCAACCAACGTGTGCGGCAAGTCAGAAACACACTCACAGACCTCAAAGACTGGTGGGATGAATTGAATGACCTGTATTCAACCGTTTCACAGGCCGCCATGATGCGGATTGAAGACAGCGTGAAAGCTCTGTCCAAATTGAAAGAAAAGGGATACAACGTCGGCAGTCTCAACTGGAAAGCACCCAGCGACTTCCGCAGTTTCACCTACGTTCAGTCTGGCTTCGAGT
>KE356579.1:2681871-2684969 GCA_000416085.1 halophilic archaeon J07HX64
TCAGCACGCCAACCCGAAGGATCGCCGTCGAACTGCTCGCCAAGGTCCTCGACAGCCGTCCGAAATGCGCTCACGAGCGCCCCTTGGAGATCGCCGTCAGCGTAGTTCGCGGCGTCGGCCGTGTCCAGACTCGTCTCGTCCTCGTTGAGCAACCGCATCAGGGTCCCTTTGCCGTAGTCGTCGCCGAGGAGGACGAGTGCCAGCGACGCGGCGTCACCGTAGACGGGTCCGTACACCTCGGAGAGAACGTTGCTGAAGATCTCTCGCCAGATTGTAAACCCAGCGGGGTACCGACCGAGGTCATCGGGACCGTCGGCCCGGCCGATATGACCCCACTCCTCAAGTTCTGCCCGTGCGGCGGCCTCGGTGTCGGTCAGGTCCGCATCCACGAGCGCGTCGAGAACATCCTGTTTGAATCGTATCGACCGGAGATCGACAAAGGAGATATCCTCCGAGATCTCTTTCATATAGCTGTAGTCCACCGTTCCGGTCTCGTCGAGTCGGCGTTCGACGAGGTTGATGATGCGCTGGATGCGGTGGTCGGTGGAGTAGTTGTAGTTCAGGTCGCCAGCGTTCCAGTTCGGGGCGGGTTTGTTGTTCCAACCGGCGCTGTACCCTGCCGGTGGGTTAATGCTGTACGGCACCTCGCCGTCCTCTGCGAGGAGGTAGTCGTCGTCGGTCAACTCAAACTGATTGCCGTCGGCAGGGAACCGCGTGTCCCACTCGACACTCTCGAAATCCGGATACCGACCGAGATGGAAGTAACCGATGTCACCGTTCCGGTCGGCCCACAGGAAGTTCAGCGCGTAATCACACTGAACTGCGGCGTCCCGGAACTCCTCGACATTGCCGGCAAACTGAGCCTCGTAGTACGCATTCAGACACCGCATGTGACGACCGGCGTAGGAGCGCGTCTCCACGATGACCTGCCCCTGTTCGGGGTTGTACTGTGTGACGACACCATGACGCGTGAACCGCTCGGTGTAGGTTTCGTTCTCGCCGTCTGCGACCTCGACTGTTTTTTCGACGGTCTCGATCTCCTCCTGTTCACCCTGGAACATGTAGGTGTCCGGGCCGTCGTTAACGGTAATGTCCACCTCAAAGGTCTGCAGGCAGTTGTCGATACCGGCCGTCGAGGTGAACGCGCCGTTGCGGTTGTGCCCGAACATAATAAACGGATAGCCGGCGACCGTGATGCCTGCAACATCGAAATCCGGGCCGTGCAGTCCGGCCTCGGACATCACCGATGGTGTGCTGTAATCCATCTGCGGGCCGCCGAACAGGAGCGCGTCGCCGCTCTCCGTGATGTCGCCGTGGACCGCCAGCGCGTAGCTACCAGTCTTGTACGTGAGACCGAGACCTTCGAGTCCTTCCGCGACTGTCCGCTTTCGCTCGACCTCCGCTCTGTGTACAGCCTGTGAGTTGTCAAGGACCGTGATGTTCCCACCGGTAATCTCATTACGTGTCAGGTTCTGTTCCCCGGGTTCGATGCGTTCCTGCGGTTCGTACTGCTCCGTCTCACCAGTTTCGGCGTCGGTGTACGGCGGGATGTAGCCCTCATCGGACTGGACGGTCGAGGTTGGCGAGCCAGGGTCGTTCCGCCAGTTTGCGTCGCTGAAAATCTCCAGTGCAGTGTCACGGTCACCTGTCGATGCTGTGAGCACGTCGAGCAGTGACGAGTTGAGGGTCTCCAGCTGAAAGCCACTGAAAAATGACATGCTCGCGACGAACATCCCGGCGGTATCGGCGAAAGAGAACTCGTCAGGCTCGAACTCGTTGTCCTGAAACCCTTTTGAGAACGCGCGACTGTCACCCTGCTTGACCTCGCGGATGTATCGGTTGATACCATCAGTAAACGCCCGGATAACCTCTCGCTGGTCCTCGGTCATCTGTTCCTCCGCCTGGTCTGGAATCGACGGCTCTCCGGCGGTGCTCCGGCGGGACTCAGTATCGAACTGGACCCAGTTTTGTTCGTCGCCTCTGCCGAGTACCTCCGCGACTGTACCCCGGTAGTACCGCCGCCACATCTCACACTGGAACATCCGGTCACGCGCTGTTGCGTAGCCGTAGCCGTAGAAAACCGGTGCTCTGTTGTTTGCGTCGCGGGCATAGATATGTGGCACACCGTAGTTGTCACGCTGTATCGTGACAGTTACCTCCTCACCGCTGTCTTGTGCGTAGACAAGCTCAGTCTGGACTGCACCGGCGGCAGTCGCACCTGCCACCGTTGCACCTGCTTTCAGAAGATCTCGCCGGAGTATGCCTTGCCGAGTCCGGTCAGGTATCTCTGTCATGAGTCATTACACAGGATGGACGTTTATTAAATTTTGTGCGGCCATACCGGCATCGTCCCGGACAATACCAATAAAGGGACAGCTAATTCGACCGTTCGTCCGCGAACTATCCACTCCGACACCGTCTGAGCGTCTGTAAACACTCTATCACGTCACCTGGCTGTTCCCCTCATGCTGTCGATTATCTTGTGAGCGAGAGCGGCCTGTTCCTCGCTCGGTTTGAGGGTATCACCGACACTACTAATTCCCCGGCCGTCACGGCCTGATTATCTGTTGTTTCGGTTATTATTGTGCCGGCTGTCGGATCCGGACTCTGCTGATGTTCGGACCAGTTTGTGTGGATGGAGTGCAGACTCAGCCAGTCTTGTAGACGCCACAAGCCTGTGCTACGTGGGCTCCGTCCGCGTAAACATCGACATCGACCGTCCCGACATCGCCGCCAAGCCGTATAACGTCCGCCTCGGCGCGCAGGTCACCGGTTCCGGCTTCCAGATAGTCGATGCGTATATCGATAGTCGGGACGGGTTGGTCAACCTCCGACACTAGCGCAGCCCCGCCGACGGTGTCTGCGAGGGTGAACGTGACGCCACCGTGGGCCATTACGCGGTCCTCGTTCCACGAGAGCTCCTCGCGCATCTCGATGTACCCCTCTGCGTGGCCGTCAGCTGCCTCAGTTACTTCGACCCCAAGTAGGTCGGCAAACGGCATGTTCTCGAAGAATGATTCGATGTCCATACCCGGCTGAGTTGACGACAGATAATAAACGTTGCTGGTCCGCCGATCTGTCGATCACAGCAGTCACAG
>KE356579.1:2686448-2688617 GCA_000416085.1 halophilic archaeon J07HX64
AAGTGCAAGCGTGACGGGACGCACTTTGTGGAGGTAGACCCCACGGACACGACAAAAGACTGTGCGTCGTGTGGGGTGAAGACAGACAAACCGCTCTGGGTACGTGTTCATTCTTGTCCAGCCTGTGCTTTGAGGTAGACAGAGATGCAAATGCGGCTATCAACATTCTTTCTCGCGGTCTTAAAAAACTAGGAGTGGGACACTCCGAAGCAACGTCCCCAGAAATCGGAGATTTCTGGTGTGCGAACGAATCCCGTAGCGATTCGTTAACGCCTGTGGAGACTGCGCTCCCTGCGTTCACGCCTCAACGGGAGGCTGTGGATGCAAAGCGCGTCATCGAAACAGGAAGCCCCTGCCTCAAAGAAGCAGCGTCAGCCGCTGAGTAGGCAGGGGTAGTTCACTGGGCAGTCCTACGTCACAGGAGTGTGGTTGAGAACGCTCACGTTCACAGGGTCCCAGAGCAATTCGGATCCGACCTGATCGACGAGGACATCACAGCGTACGCAGACGCGGCGAATGAGATGGCCGAGCAGTTTGGTGCTCTCCCGTCGAAGACACCGTCGGCGACGCGGGCGACAGCCATCGGGGAGGGTACCGACGAGTTCAACGCGGTCAGATGCCGCCTCGAGTTGCCCGCCAGGTCCGGGTCACTACGGTCTCGACATCGGTATCAAGGACAATATGGCCGTCGCGGGCGTGCCAATGCAGTGTGGGTCGGCCGCGGTGTCGTTCACGCCTCCGTATCACGCGACGGTGGTCGACCGGCTCCGGGAAGCCGGCGCGGCGGTGACCGCAACAACGAATATGGACGAGTTCGCGTACTTCACGACCGGAGAGACCTGCGCGTTCGGTCCGACAGCGAACCCGCAGGTGGACAACGCCGTTCCGGGCGGGTCCTCCAGCGGGAGTGGTGCGGCGGTCGCTGCCGGTCTCCTCAACCCGGCGCTCGGTAGCGACACCGGTGGGAGCATCCGTATCCCTGCCTCCCTCTGTGGTGTCGTCGGACTCAAGCCGACCCACCAGCTGGTGCCGCGGTTCGGGTTCGCCGGCCTCGCCCCGTCACTTGACTGTGTCGGGCCACTGGCGACCGACGTGGCGACGGTAGCCCGTGTTCTCGATACCGTGAGCGGCCCGCATCTCCGGGACCCCTCCTTGACGGGTAGACTGGAACCGCCTGCCGCCACGGACGGCCTCGATATCGACAGCCAGGGGTACGACATCGGTGTGCTTGACCCGGCGATTGCGGCCGCTGACGAGGTTGTCGCCGCGACCGTCGAGGACGCCGTCGACGGCCTCACCGAACGTGGTGTCACCGTGGAAAGCGTCTCGCTCTCTCAGTTTGAGACGGCTACGCCGGCCGGGTTGGCCGTCGCCGGTGCGGAGTTCGCTGCTTTGGCACTCACAGACGGACAACTGGTCGGAACGGGAACCGGACACAGCGAACCGTGGCGGGCGGCAGTTCGGTCGCCGGAACTCGGCGAGAACGTCCGCGAGCAGATACTCACCAACGGCGCCCTCGCCGAGGACGGTCTTGACCACTACATTGCCGCACAGACACTCGGAGCGGAGTTCACCGCGCTCGTCGAGGAGTTGCTCGGGGGATACGACGCGCTCGTCATGCCGACGACACCGATGACAGCTCCGGAGTTTGGGACGGTGACCACCGACGAGGACTTTGCCCGGACCGTCGCCACTACGGTCCCACTCAATCTCAGCGGCCACCTCACGCTGTCGGTCCCCGCCGGAACGGTGGACAGTGCACCTGTCGGCGTGCAGTTTGTCGGCGACCGCTGCGACGAGGCGACACTCGTTGCGCTGGGCGAGACACTGAACGAACAGTTAGAGGCCTGATCTTCCTCGTGTTCCCGGTAGCAGACCGGCATACCGAGGCGAGGACGGGGCCAAACGACCTTCAGTTCAGGATGAGGTCGGTCGCCCTCTCGGCGATGGCAATCGTCGGTGCGTTCGTGTTGGCACCGACGATACGTGGCATCACCGACGCGTCCACGACCCGGAGGGCGTCGATACTGTGGACACGGAGTTCCTTGTCCACAACAGCACTCCGGTCGTCGCCCATCTTGCAGGTCCCCACCGGGTGGTACACTGTCGTTGCGTGTGACCGCACGAACTCGGGGAGATCCACCTCGGAGGTTACATCGGACCCCGGTT
>KE356579.1:2688637-2691384 GCA_000416085.1 halophilic archaeon J07HX64
AATGACCTGCAGCGATTACTGCTGGACCGGGTCGAGACCGTGCTCCTCGCGCAGTGTGTTGATGTACGACCGGAACCCGGTCTCGAGATTGTAGTTAACCTCGTAGCCGAGGTCGGTCCGGGCGGCGGTCATATCCAGGTTCTGGGTCCACGGGAGTTCGCCGTCGTCGGAAATCTCAAGATCCGCGTCCGGCAAGATCTCGCGGACCGTGTTGGCGGCCTCGCGAATCGTGGCAAGCACCCCACAGACATTATAGACCCGCTGTGAGAGGGCAGTCTCGTCGGCGAACGTGGCCTTCCGAAACACCTGTGCGATATCACGAACGTGTTGCCAGTCGATGACTTGGTCACCGTACTCGACAGTAAAGGACTCGCCGAGTGCGGGCTTTTCGACGATGTTCGCCAGAAAGGCCGACCCACCGGTCTCGCGGTAGGGGCCGTAGGCGACGGTCGGCCGTAGTGCTACGTGGTCGAGCCCGTAGTCCTCGTGGTAGACCCGTGCCTGATGTTCGTTGTATTCTTTTGTCGCACCGTAGAGCGTATCTGGGTAGACGAGCTCATCCTCGTCGACGTACTCCGCGTTGTAGTTGTGTGGTGGGGCGTACACCGCCGCACTGGACGCCCATGTGACCCGCTGAATCTGGTCGTCAAGGCTGCAAGCGGCCTCGAAGACGGCGTTTGTTCCCTGGATGTTCACGTCCAGTGCGGCCCGCGGATTGTCCCGAGCGCTGTTCGTCAGGAGCGCGGCGAGATGGACAATGTGGGTCGCGCCGGTTTCCTCAATGGCACGGACAACGTCGGTTGGTTCCGAGACATCACCGTGTCGGATAGTGAGTTCGTCGGCAACGTCGAGTTTCGAGAGGATGTGGTCGTCCGTCGAGAGGTCGTACGCGACGACATCATGGCCGTGTTCGATGAGGTCCTCGGCGATGTAGGAGCCGAGGAAGCCGGTGCCACCAGTGACGAGGATGGTGTTATCTGTTGTTGTCATTTTTGCCGTATCGGTGCCTGTCGGCAATAGTTCTGTCGTCTACAGGCCGAGCAGGCCAACTGTGAGGGGTCGCCCGGAAATCGAAGGCGTCCGTAATGAACGTTGGACAACGTCCAGCGAACCCGCGAGCAGCTGACGACAGACGAAGTCTGTCGAACTACTTGACCTCAAGGGTGAGCGTCGTACGCTTAGTACACAAGCCACTGTACCGGCAGGCACAGTTGCGACGTGGATTAAACAGCTTAATACGGATTGACCTCCCCCCCGCGCTAAAGGGCGAGGATTCCTCCGTGGACACCCCAGACAGCATGGTGCCCCGGCTGTGAACTTGCGGGTTCGTTGAGTTCATCTTCAGCCCCACGACGGGGTTGTGGTAGTGTTGGGTATCTGCTCGGTGTAGTCCACGACGAAGCGGTGTAGGCTCCCACGGGCGTCCAACCACAGTGGGCAACGGGCCGGGCCATCGGCCCGACTCCCCAATTTGCAACCACACTGATAGGGGAGTCGCTTTGGGTGACATGCCAACTGTCGGCTGTTGGTTGGGCTGCGGTGGTGTGTGAGTGTGTAGACCCGTTTGTAGCCATGTTGAGCGTGACCGGGTTCCCCGCAACAGCATGTCGCAGCATATCTGATAGTGTCAACGGTGCGATTCAATTTTACGGTTGGGGTGTCGGAAGGGTTGTGTCCGGTGGTTTGTTCAGAAAACTGTCGGCTTCATCCCCATCCTAAAGCGCGAGGCTTTCGCCTTGACTCTCCGTAACTACCCGCAGTTGCGAGGAGATGCGACACCTCTCAACACCCTACTACGGCAGGTAAGACGGGTGTTGTCGGGCGGAGTGGGGCCGCCGACTTACAGACGCATCGGACGTTCGGGTGCACGTTCCAGCCGACCCACCTCGGGAAGATTGAGGGGAACTAACTTCGCCTGTAACGGCACGGCCCAGTTTGGGATGTGCGGTCAAGACGGTGAAGCCACGAGGTTGCTCGAGAGAGCGACGCTCCCTCGTGATGAGGCGAATCTTCGATTCTTGAGATACTTGTCCACGGGGTAGTTCACCGCATCCGCCAGCTATTCAGCGGATACGACCTATCAGACGTCGTCCCACTCCGGTTCTCGGCCCTCAAGAAAGGCGTCGATACCCTCGTTTTTGTGTCCGGTCGCAAACAGTTGGGCAAAGAGCTCGGCCTCGTACTCGATACCTGATTCGAGGTCCATCCGGCCGGCGGCTTTTACCGATTTCTTCGCGAACTCGAGCGCGACAGGACTCTGCTCGGCTATCGACCCGGCCAGTTCGTACACCCGGTCGTCGAAGCGGTCGTCGCCGTGGACCTCGTCGACGAGGCCGATCGTCTTGGCCTCCTCGGCGTCGATCAGCGCCCCGGAGAGAATCAACCTCATCGCCTGTCCCTCCCCGACCAGGCGCGGAAGCCGCTGTGTGCCGCCACCACCTGGCATGATGCCGAGGTTGATCTCCGGCTGACCGAACTTCGCACCCTCGTGGGCGATGCGAATGTCAGCGGCTTGAATAAGTTCACAACCCCCGCCAAGGGCGTGACCGTTGATGCGGGCGATGACCGGCATCGGACAGTCGTCGACGTGCTCGTAGACACGGGGGCGCTTACTCGCCTCGCGCTGCTGTTTTGCGTCTCGTTTCCGGAGCTCTGTAACGTCCGCGCCCGCAACAAACGCACCGGTTTCGGCCGCGCCGGTGAGCACGACGACCCGAATATCGCTGTCAGGAACCTCGTTGAACACC
>KE356579.1:2693095-2694856 GCA_000416085.1 halophilic archaeon J07HX64
TCCGAGCGCAACTGCGCGTCGAGCGCGTTGCGCGCGTCCGGACGGCTCAGTTCGACCGTCACCGCGTTCTCGACCCGGTTCCCAACGGTCACGTTCACCATCTCGCAGTCGGCACCGACCGCCTCTAAACTCATTACTCGTCCCCCCCGCGACTCGTCCCGACTGGTTCACCGCCCTCCCAGATATAAAACCCCTCTCCGCTTTTTTTTCCCAGCTTTCCGGCGCGGACCTTTTGTTTGAGAATCTGTGGCGGCCGGAACCGCTCGCCCAGTTCCGTCCGCAGATACTCCAGGATATCGAGGCGTACGTCGAGCCCAACAATGTCACCCAGTTCGATCGGGCCCATCGGGTGGTTGTACCCCAGTTGCATCGCGGTGTCGATGTCCTCCGGGGAGGCAACCCCTTCCTGGACCATCCGCATCGCCTCGGCACCGAGGGTGACGCCGAGTCGTGAGGAAGCAAACCCCGGCGCGTCCGTGACCTCGACAGGTGTCTTGTCGATGCCGGTGACAAAACTGTGGGCCCGGTCGACAGTTGCGTCGGTTGCCTGCTCCGGAACGACGATTTCCACCAGTTGCATGATGTGGACGGGGTTGAAAAAGTGCAGGCCGATAGCACGTTCCGGGTGTTCGAGCGCGCTGGCGATGTCAGTCAGCGACAGCGAGGAGCTGTTCGAGCAGATGAGCGTGTCCTGACCGACATGGGACTCCACCTCAGCGACGGTCTCGTGTTTGATATCTATATCCTCCGGGACGGCCTCAATGACAATGTCGGCGTCTGTCACGGCCGTTTCCAGGGAGGTGGTACCGGAGACCCGGGCGAGTGTCGCCTCGGCCTCTGTCTGTGTTAGCTTGTCCCGCTCGATACCCGCCTCAAGATTTGATTCGATGTTGGCCAGTCCGTCCGTAACAATTGTCTCGTCGATGTCGCGCAGACGGACATCGTGGCCGGCCATCGCCGACACCTGAGCGATACCGTGCCCCATGGTGCCGGCTCCCAGTACGGCTACATACATTATTTTAGGTCTGCACGCGAAGCGATAAAAACGTTATCTGCTCGCGTCGGACGCAGCAGCCAAGACTTAATCCCCCGTCCGGTGTAGCCTCACACCAGGATGACAAAGTCAGGACCGCGAGCTGTTGTTGTCGATGCCGTTCGGACCCCACAGGCAACAAAGGGCGGCACGCTTGCCGACACGTACCCGGAGGACCTCGTTACGACGGTGCTGGACGCGCTTGTCAGGCGAACCGGGGTCTCCGCGACCGAATGGGACGATCTCAGGCTTGGCTGTGCGAACCAGGAAAACGAACAGGGCCGGAATCTGGCCCGGCAGTCTCTGCTGGCGGGTGGTTTCCCCGAGACGGTTCCCGGGTCGACGACTACACGTCTCTGTGGCTCGTCGCTGACAGCGCTGCACGACGCCGCCCGGGCTGTCGAAGCCGGGGACGGCGCAGTCTACCCGGTCGCCGGCGTCGAGCAGATGAGCCTGGTCCCGTTCTCGGACTGGCTCCACCCGGATATCGGGGAGCGATACGACACCGATAGGCTCCCGATGGGGCAGACAGCGGAGACGATCGCCCGCGAACACGACATCTCCCGCCAGAGGCAGGACAGGTTCGCCCTGCGCTCGCACGAGCGGGCCGTCGAGGCGGCCAGACGTGGCCGGTTCGACGACGAACTCGTCCCCGTCGAGACAGACGAGGGGACTGTGGTGACCGACGGCACGCCGCGGGCCGACACCACCTTCGAGGCTCTGGCCGA
>KE356579.1:2695560-2697766 GCA_000416085.1 halophilic archaeon J07HX64
TGTGTCTGTACGTCCGCGGGAGTTCCGAAGATGCTCGCAAGGCGTGCGGTGAGGTCCGCCTCGGCTATCGGGGGTGTCGTTGTTGCGAACGTGAGGTGGCTGACCTGGCTGCCGTCGGTCCCTGCCGCGGAGAGCGCACGGTATGCGGCCTCGACACCCATCGTCAGCGCATCCTCGTCGCCCTCGGGAACGGCTTTCGTGTCGACACCGGCGGCCTCAAAGGCTCCCCAGGCCTTTTCAAACTCCTCGGCGGCGATGCGCAGTCGCGGCGCGTACGCGCCGAGTCCAGCGATACCGGCCTCACTCATCGTGCCACCTCCCGTTCGAGAACGTGGACAACGGCACTCCCACCGCTCCCGCCGACGTTGTGTGTGAGTCCGTACCGCGGCTCGGTGACCTGGCGGTCGCCTGCCTCACCGCTAAGTTGTTTAAACGCCTCGGTAATCTGACCGGCACCGGTTGCACCGATGGGGTGACCCTTCGATTTGAGACCGCCGGAGGTGTTGACCGGCAGGTCACCGTCGGGGTCGGTTACCCCATTATCCAATAGGTGTGAGGCCTTGCCGCGCCCGCAGAAGCCAAGATCCTCGTACGCGAGCAGTTCAGCGATGGCAAAACAGTCGTGTACCTCCGCGAAGTCGAGCTCTTTCGGGCCGACACCGGCCTGCCGGTAGGCCTGCTGGGCGGCCGTCTCAGAGGAGGAGATGGCAGTGTAGCTATCCCGCTCGAAGAGGCCGACACGTTCGCTGGCCGCACCGACCCCGGCGACGCGAATCGGGTCGTCGGTATACTCGGCGACAACGTCCTCGCCGGCAACAATAGCCACGGCAGCCCCGTCGGAGGTTGGACAGCAGTGATACAGAGTCAGCGGGTCCGCGACGGTCGGGGCGTTGGCGGCATCGGCCACCGAACACTCGAACCCGAGGTGCGCCTTCGGGTTCTGTGCGCCGTTGGCGTGGTTCTTTACCGCCACCATAGAGAGATGTTCCGTTGTGGCGTCGTACGCGTTCAGGTACGCACTGGCCATCTGCGCGTAGACGCCGGAGAAGGTGGTCCCGGTCAACCGTTCCCACTCCGTTTCACCGGACACCCCTAGCCAGTATTTTGTTACGTCGGCACTCAGGTCGGTCATCAGTTCGACGCCCCCACCGATGGCGATATCAGCCATCCCGCTTTTGACCGCCTGCACGGCCTGTCGAACAGCGTATCCGGAGGCGGCACACGCGTTCTCGATGCGCGAACTCGGGATTCCGTGGAGGCCAGCGTGTTCCGTGGCAGCGGGACCGGACAGACCGAGCTGTCGACCGCCCACACCGAGAGAACCAACAACCGCTTCGTCCACATCCTTGTTGTCGATGCCGGCCGGAACGTTGTTTTTTGCCGTCTCGAACGCCTGGGTAAATAGCGACCGGTAACTCTCGTCGGGCATCGCGCCGAACAGCGTCTGCCCCGCGCCGATGATGTAGGCATCCCGCATACCTGGTCATTTATCGAGTGGCCGAAAGTATCTTTTCCTCCCGTCTGGGCACACGGTGTAGCTATCAGACGGAGAAAGGATACCCCAACAATTTTTATGATACTCACCAAACCTGCGTGTGAACCATGACGTACAAGTCTGTAGAGTCCGCCGACCGGTCGGAGATGCGTGACCTGCAATCGAACCGACTCCAGGAGACTGTCAGACGCGCCTACGAGAACGTTCCGTTCTATCGCGAGCAACTCAACGAGCGCGGGGTCACACCCGAGGACATCGAAGGGATCAATGATATCACGAGATTACCGTTCACCACAAAGGAGGACTTCCGTGCGGAGTACCCCGACGGTCTCTTTGCGGTCGACGACGGGGACGTAGCGCGGATACACGCCTCTTCGGGGACGACAGGCAAACCAAAGATCGTCTCCTACACCGACGACGACCTCGATGTCTGGAGCGAGGTCGTGGCCCGCTCGCTGGCTGCCAGCGGTGCCGAGGCCGGTGATACTGTCCAAAACGCCTACGGCTACGGGTTGTTCACCGGCGGGCTTGGACTCCACTACGGCGGCGAGGAGCTCGGTGCGACGGTCATCCCCATCGGGAGCGGACAGACACAGCGCCAGGTCGAGTTGATGAGTGACCTCGACAGTGACGTGCTCACTTGTACACCCTCGTACGCCCTGTACCTCGCGGAGACGGCCGAGGAGATGGGCCACGACCCAGCTGAACTCC
>KE356579.1:2700075-2704098 GCA_000416085.1 halophilic archaeon J07HX64
CGGAACCACTGTTTTTGAGGGCGATATGAAGTTCCTCATCAAAAAACAAAACTGACCGGACCAGATCACCACGCACCCACGGAATGCTGGTCGGACACCGTCCGCAGTTTATCGCTCTTCCTACACGGAAATCGAGGGTCTCTCGCAGTAACCGCTGTGAAGTACCTCTGGAACAACCGGTTCGAGGATCGAAGATTCTCCTCATCACGAGAGAGCGTCGCTCTCTCGAACGACCCCGAGGCTTCACCGTCTTGACCACACGTCCCAAAACGGGCCGTGCCGTCGCAGGCGAATTTACTTTCCCTCGACCGTCCCGAGATAGGTCGGCTGGAGTGAACACCCGAACGCTCGGTGTCTGTGAGAGTCGGCGGCTCCACCCCGCCCGACAACTCCCGTCGCACCGCGCCAAAGACGCGGGTTTTGAGAGGAGTCGCATTTCCAAATTGCCTCAGTCAGCGTTGGATTAGGATCTTTAATCCGTCTTCGTGGGTTTCTGACTGTATCACCTGTACAAACCGTGGTTTGGGTAATCTTTCGACGGCCTTCACCCCCGGGGTCAACTGGTTCGAGAGACTCCGTCTCTCGTCAGCTGCTCGCGGGCATCGCCCGCTCGCAGGTTCGTTGGACGGTGTCCAACGTTCATCACGGAAATCTTCGATTTCCGTACGACCCCTCACACTCGGCCTGCTCAGCCTGTAGACTAGTGCTGCCAGTCCACGTAGCACTCCGGAAACAGGTCCGAAGGACTGGTCGAGGACCCGATGATGATAGAACCCCGCATATCATTCCTGCCGATGATTCGGCCAGAGCGGGAGTCCACGGTGAACTGCCTCGGGGTCAAGTGGTTCGAGAGACTTCGTCTCTCGTCATCATGGGACTCGAAGAGTTCCGAACGACCCCGAGGCTTCCTGTTTCCACGACACGCTTTGCAGATTCCACGAGGGAATCCACAGGGAGCGCAGTCTCCACAGGCGTGGATTCGGCCTCTCCCCGACCTAGTTAGTGGCGACGGCGGAGCGTCCGACCGCCCGTGTTTTTGGACTTGAAGCCGAACGCAAGTTGTGCCGTCACACCCGTTTGTTCACTGTCTCGCAATTTAATTGATTGTGCTGCCGCGTGGCGGCTTCATCCCCGAGGTCAAGCCTCGCGGGATTCGCCTTGTGCCGCTTGTAAAAGCCCACGGCTTTAGCCGTGGGTTACCTCACTGGTGCTCGCGCAGCGAGCAGAGACTCGTCAGAGCAGGCTCTGACAGTGGATGGGCGAGCGACCGCAGGAATCGGTTCGTCGAACGGTAACCGCAGGGGGCCACAGGACTGCCGGGAGCAGCGAATCGGCTATGGAGTTGTGTGGCATGTCCGTGCCGGGAAGGGTCGGCTGTTCCGCGACGGCAACTGACAAACCAATCATAGCGAGTTGTAGCGAAAACGGGGACCACAGCGAACCCGTTCGAAACTCTTCGGTTGTCCCGGTGTTCTTAGAGCCCATGGAATCTGACTGCAGGCGGAATCCTCGGCCTCGCGATGACAGGGACCCTCCATCTTCGCCTCACACCCAACTCGACCGACCGTGGGCCTCCCACTCGTTGTGACTCCTCGATTTTATCTCACTGTGCGTGCGGTCAGGGGAGACACAGCTCCAGTGGTCACGAACAGTCAGTATAAATCGTTAAATTACTCGCAAGCGCATCTACTGTTGTAATGGAGTACTCCGGCCCGACAGAGCTGTACATTGGCGGGGAATGGCGCGAAGCGAACAGCGGTGAGACCATTGAATCTGTCGACCCAGCGACGGAGGCGGTCTACGCGACCGTCCAGAAGGCCGACAGCTCCGATGTCGACGAGGCGGTGCAGGCGGCCGCGGCCGCCGCCGACCGCGAGTCCGACTGGCGAACAATGGACCCGGACGACCGTCGAACAGCGATTCACGCGATGGCCGACGCCATCGAGGAGATGAAAGACGAGATCGCGATGGTTGAGTCCCACGACAACGGCAAGACGCCGTTCGAGGCAGGCCTGGAGGTGGACATGGTCATCGACACGTTCCGGTACTACGCCGGATGGACTGACAAAGCGACTGGCGACGAGATTCCGGTCTCCAACTCTCGGCTCAACTACACCGTCCGGGAGCCCGTCGGCGTAACGGCCCACATCTCGCCGTGGAACTATCCCTTCCAGCTAGCTGGGCGCAGCATTGCACCGGCGCTGGCGATGGGCAACAGTGTCGTATTGAAGCCGTCCGAACAGACCCCGCTGTCGGCGTTGTATTACGCGAGGGCTGCCGAGGAGGCGGGTCTGTCAGCCGGTACTGTCAACATTGTCCCGGGCATCGGCTCGGAGGCAGGAGCCGCACTCTCCGGTCACGAGGGTGTTAACCATGTTACCTTTACAGGGTCCACGGGCGTCGGTAGGACCATCCAGAGGAGCGCTGCTGCCGCCGTCGCGGACGTCGATCTCGAACTCGGCGGAAAAGGCCCGGCCATTGTCTTTCCCGACGCGGACCTGGACGCCGCTTCCCGGGGTATCCAGTACGGCATCTTCATGAACGCCGGGCAGATGTGTTGGGCGAACTCCCGGGTCGTCGTCCACGAGGACGTTGCCGACGAACTGGTCGACAGGATGTCCACTATCGCCGAGCGCATCCCGCTGGGCGGCGGCATTGACGACGATGGCCAGATGGGTCCGGTTGTCAACGAGGAACAACAGCAGGAGATCCTCGACTACATTGAGACCGGCAGGAGGGAGGGCGCGACGGTCGTCGCCGGCGGCGGCGTTCCCGAGAGCAAGGACACCGGTTACTTTGTTGAACCGACAGTGTTCGCCGATGTGGACAACAACATGACCATCGCCCGCGAGGAGATCTTCGGGCCGGTGCTGGTCGTCATTGAGGTCAGCGACGAACAGGAGGCCATCGAGGTTGCCAACGACTCCCAATACGGGCTGACCTCCTGTGTCTGGACGAACGACCTGACCCGTGCACATACCGTCGCGGACCACCTCGATTATGGGATGGTCATGATCAACGAGACCCCGAACACGTGGCCACAGACCCCTTTCGGCGGCACCAAACAAAGCGGGCACGGCCGCGCGCAAGGCAAACAGGCCGTCGAGTCCTTTACTGAGGTCAAAAACGTCCACGTCAATCTCGAGTAACACCGCCAGTCTGCGGACAACGGAATCTGCCGAAACCGGTTCCATCGCCAGGCCATATCCGCTGACGGCGTCCGGCACCTCACTGGCGAGAAACTGGACACAACTCGTTACTATCGGAAGCCGCCGCAACCGTATCGGCGTGTATGGCTGGGTGCGACGCGGTCCGTAGTCAATTCCGGCGGGGGTGTCCGGGCAAAGAAATGGATACTCCGAAATCCCACGGGGAGTCTCGCGCTGTGGCGGGACTGGTCCTGACGGTACAGTGTAGTAAGGGGAGCAGGAAACAACGATATCAAGGAGGGTGATAGTCCCTATCTACGGACTCAGGTGTGCTGTCCTGGTCACATCGTGTGTACCGTGTCCGCTCAGCATTGCAACTGATATCTCCGATAACACAGAGCCGACCGGGTGAAAGTGTCGGGGCGATTACTCGAATTTCTTGAACTGCTGGAGACACTCGTTGCAGTAGTGGATAGACTGGCACCGGGACGGGCCACAGGGGTGTTCGCGTTCGGTGTCAGTCGACTCACAGTACGGGCACTTCGCACCTGTCGTCTCGCCGCTGGTTGTGACGCTGGGGTCTGGTTCACTCATTGTTCGAAGCTCAGTCCAAACTCTTTGAGTGATTCCTTTCCCTGGTCGGTGACCATGTCCATCGACCAGTCGGGCGACCAGACGAGATGCACCTCGGCCGTCTCGATGTCGTTGACGCTCTCGGCAACCGCCTCGACCTCCTCGAGGATAATCTCCCGTGCTGGGCACCCGCTGTATGTCAGGGTCATCTCGATATCGGCCACTCCGTCTTCGATGGTCAGCCCGTAGACGAGTCCAAGATCCACGATGCTGACCGGCATCTCTGGGTCCTCGACCTCGT
>KE356579.1:2704118-2705494 GCA_000416085.1 halophilic archaeon J07HX64
GCTTTCGCCTTTGCGTCGGCGGCGTCGATGGCGGAGACCTCGCCACAGTGTGTGTGGTACCTGCCAGCGCGGTTCTGTTGGAACACGGTCCAGGTAACCGCTGGCCCGTCGTTGGTGGAATCGCCAGGGTCCTCACCGGGGGAGATACCGGCAACGCTGTCCTGTGGCGCGACCCACAGCGCCTCCGTCGGCTTGCGGCGACCGTGTTGGATAACGGCAAACTGTTTTGCCATCCCTCTGTCGGGAGCGTGGACATCCCGACAGTGTGTGAACTCGTCGTTTTCGTGTTGTTTGCGAAAGACTTCCCAGATCATGGTTGTCAGTCCGCCGCCATGGGGGTCGTGGCAGTGTCCGTGGTTTTCTGGCTGTTCATCATGTTTCGAACCCACTCGACGGCCTCTTGTGCCTCCGCGCGGCTATCGATCTGCTCGATGGAACCGTGATACTCGTTTTTGGAGACAGTAAAGAACTCGTCCCAGTCCAAGTCGTCCTCGACGACCTCGTAGGTGCCGTCACCGTTGTTACGAATACGCGGGTACTCCGGGATCTCCAGGCCGTAGTTCTCTGCCTTCTGCATATAACGGTTGAGGAACGAGTTCCGGAGTTCGTCGTTGGAACTCGTCTTTAGGCCGACCTCATCGGCAAAATCGTGGTGGGTACTCTGGTCGTCGGTCGGGCCGAAAAACTGGAGAATGCGCGGCCACCACTCCTCGAAGGCTTCCTGCACCATCCGCTGTTCCTTTCTGGAACCGTTCATCAGTTCGCGCAGAATGGACTCACCATGCTTTACGTGCATACCCTCCTCGAAGCAGATCTTGTCCATCGCGTGGGCGTACGGCTCCCAACTGGACCTCTGCAGCGTCGCCTGTCGGCGCATCGCCGCACCGTCGACAAAAAAGGCGATCATCGGTGTCTCGGCAAAACTGTCCATCGGGTAGTGGAAGCAGTTCAAGAACTTCCCGTTGCCCTCGGCCAGGTCATCGAGCATCTCCTCGCGGGTCTTGACACCTAGCGCCTCGGCCGCTCGATAGAGCATCTGGCCGTGGCCAATCTCGTCCTGGGTCTTTGCACTAAAAGCCATCTTGCGCTCGAGGCTCGGTGCTTTGCGAATAAACGGTCGCTCTAGCCACGCACCCATTATCTCACTGTTTGCGTGGAACTCGAGCATCCGCGTCGCAGCCTCGCGGTACTCCTCTGGCAGGTCGTCCTTCGGGCTGAACTCTCGGGGACCGGCACGTTTCTTTAGTTCATTGACGTCCATACTCACATATTGCATGTGATATCACTTACCCATTTGCCCGTCTATAGACGGGTTTTATATACCCGCGGCCGTAACAGCAGGGATAGTGATAGACGAATGCCTGATGACGGAGTTC
>KE356579.1:2709979-2712343 GCA_000416085.1 halophilic archaeon J07HX64
TCTGGTTCGCACGTCAGAACGCCTCGCGTTCCGAGGACGGGCGTGAATCGCGTCCGCTTCAGGAACCATTCAGCACTCTTTTTTCATCCTGAGAGTTATGTTTCGTGAATACATAGTATGACAGACACCGAGACGGATTGACCGCCCACTTAAACGGATACTATCGGATTCGCAGGAATCTACATTCGAAGGGATCCTCTTCGGATCGCTGGATTCCCAGCACGGTAGCTCTGAATCCTCATGCCGAGGATAGGAGTAACGGCAGTCTGGCCCCGTCCTCAGAAATCTTCGATTTCTGATGTGGGAACGAGAACTTCTTTCTTGTTAACCCCAACAGACCGGTTATCTCGACCGGTCTGCAAACCAGTAAATCTCCCGACGATTGCGGTGCGGTTCGGGAAGCCTCGCTGTTTAGGGCGAGGGGCGGGTCACCAGGGAGACTGCGGAGCGACTATATATATCCGCTATAGAATAGTAGATAAGATGCTGTTCGATTCGACAGCAGTCGGGGCAGCAAAACTGGACAACCGCGTCGGTGTTGCGCCGATGACGCGCGTGAGCGCAACGGCTGACGGCAGGGCGACCGGGGAGATGGCACAGTACTACGCGAAGTTTGCGATGGGTGGTTTCTCGTTCGTCGTCACCGAGGGCACATACACCGACGACGCCTACAGCAAGGGTTATCTCAATCAGCCAGGGCTGGTCACGACCGAGCACGTCAGGGCTTGGCGGACGGTCGTCGACGCCGTCCACGACGCCGGTGGTGTGATATTCGCACAACTGATGCACTGTGGCGCACAGAACCAGGGGATACCGAGCGACCGTGACCAGGAGACAATCGCGCCCTCTGCGGTGCAACCAGACGCGGAAAAAAAAGAGGAGTACGGCGGTGACGGCCGGTACCCGACATCTAAACGAGCCACCACCGCGGACCTCGCAATAGCAAAAAACGGGTTCGTCGCGGCAGCGAGAAACGCACACAGGGCAGGGTTCGACGGTATTGAACTCCACGGCGCGAACGGCTACTTTCTCAACGAGTTCCTCTCGACATCGATGAACCGGCGCAACGACGAGTACGGTGGCGACCCACAAGCTCGGGTTCAATACCCCATGGAGGTGGTCTCGGCCGTCTCCGGGGCCGTCCCTGGGGAGTTCGTCGTCGGTATCCGCATCTCACAGAGCATGGTAACCGATTACGGCTACGTCTGGCCGGAGGGCGAGGACGCAGCGGCAGTCTTTTTTGACAGGCTCTCGAGTGCGGGTGCAGATTACATCCACACGACCGAGCGCGACGCCACCACTTCGACGTTTGGCGAGGACGGCCCCTCACTCGCCGAGGCCGCCAAGATCTACAGTGTTCCGGATACGATGGTCATCGCCAACGGTGGGCTCGGGACGCCCGCAGTCGCACGCGAGTCACTCGGTGACGCCGCAGACCTCGTCACCCTCGGTAGGTGGGCGCTTGCGAACCCGGACTGGCCACACCGCGTCGCAACGGGAGCAGACCTCGCGGAGTTCGACCGCAGGAGTCGGCTGAAACCCGAGGCCAGTATCTCCGAGGACGAGCTCTCGCTGGATGTGCCGTCGACCGAGGAATAACGATCCGGATGGGCAAAGAGCGTGACCAACTGCTTACCCGAACCAGAGAGATAGTCATCGCCGACCCGACCGAACTCGGGTGTTATCAGTGTCGCCCTCACACACCTGAGCAGATCTACGCGGAATCTCGACGAGCATATGACGCCCGGTGTCTCCAGGGGCGCGGTGTCCTCCCCCAGAGCGGCAACCCGACAGTCACCCCTCGTACATAATACCAAAGATTCAATTCTTTGCACTGACACAACAGTATAATGGAGGAGTGTGTTCTCGTCGTCGACGATGAGGAGGCCACCCGTCGTCTGATCCGTCGCCGCCTGGAGAGCGACGGATACACAGTCTGAGTCTGCGAGGACGGACGCGAGGCGGCGGACCTGCTGGAGACGGGTTTCGAACCGTCGCTGGCCGTCTTCGATATAATGATGCCCCGACTGGACGGCACACGTCTGCTTCGGATGATCAGGGACGACGAGTTCCCGGTCGACCCGAGGCTTCCAGTCCTCATGCTGACGTCGAAGGGTCGGGAGGAACACGTTCTGGAGGGGTTCGAGAGCGGCGCAGACGATTACGTGACGAAGCCGTTCCGGGCGACAGAGCTGATGGCTCGCGTCGAGACGCTCGACAGCGGCTGATATGGGTGGAGCCGACTGCGCGCGTGCTCGGCCCCGGTTTCGTGCTCTCCCCGACGGTGGTTGTGCTCGTGCTCGCGGTCGTCATCGGGACCGCCACGGTGTACTTGCTGTACTGACACTGGGGCTGTCCGTGGTG
>KE356579.1:2714109-2716177 GCA_000416085.1 halophilic archaeon J07HX64
GGCTGTCGGCGAGCGGGAACCGGTCGAACTCGGGCGGGTCGCGCGGTCGGCCCGGGATACCGTCGACCCGGCCGACGGGACGCTCCTCGTGACGAACGACCGGACAGTCGCCGCGGACCGGGCGCTGCTCGAGCAACTGTTCGAGTGCCTATTCCAGAACGTCGACGACCGCTGTCCGGCAGGTGTCACCGTCACCGTCCGAGGGACAGAGGGCAGATTCAGCGTTGCCGACGACGGTCCCGACCTCCTGCCCGGGACGGCAGACTCGTTGTTCGGTGACGAGGTCGACGACCGTCGCATCCAGTTCAGCCTCCTGATGATCGAGCGGATCGCATCCGGGCACGGGTGGGAGTTGTGTCGAAGACGAGGGGGAACACGGTTCGTGTTCTCCGGTGTCGGTGATGTCGACCAGTTTCCGTTGAACAAACTAGTCGGTCAGACCGCCAGCATAGCCCTCCACGCAGGACCGAGAGCTGTCCTCTATCACCCTGCACCCCAGGTACAAAAGGCTAAATTCGACAGGAGACGTAGCTCGCTTCAATGGGAGACTCGACGGACCGTGACGTGACAGCGAGTACCGAGGCGGACGAGACAGACCCGCTCGCAGTCACGGAGGAACACCCCGTGTTGCTGTTCGACGGTGTCTGCAACCTCTGTAACGGCTCGGTGCAGTTTCTCATCGAGCGGGACCCGGAGGCGACATTCCGGTTCGCTCCGCTGCAGTCCGATACCGCCCAGGAACTGCTCGCGGCAGTCGGCTACGAGGAGGCGACACTCGACTCGGTCGTGCTCATCGAGGACGGCGAGTACTACGCCAAATCCGACGCCGCCATCCGGGCGGCCCGGCATCTCGGTCTGCCCTACAGCCTCTCGCGCCCGTTCGGGCTGGTGCCTGCACGCCTGCGGAACGTGTTTTACGACTTCGTGGCCGACCACCGGTACGGCTGGTTCGGCAAACGCGAGCAGTGTATGATGCCCACGCCCGACGTCGAGGAGCGATTCCTCGCTGGCGGCCCCAGTCCGGACGGCTGAGCGCTGTCTCGCCCGGAGTCAAGATACAGGCCCGGACCGCCGAGTGCTGTCTCGCCTGGAGCCGAGATACAGGCCCGGACGCTGAGCGCTATCCCCGGAGCCGAGATATAAGCCCGGGCGGCACGAATCGGGGGTATGGACCTGGGAATCGAGGGCAACGTGGCACTGTGTACGGCAGCGAGTAGCGGTCTCGGGCTGGCGAGCGCCGAGTCGCTGGCCGAGGAGGGTGCACACGTCGCGGTGTGTGGGCAGACCCCGGCGCATCTCGACGCCGCCCGCGAGCGTCTGCGCGAAACCGGTTCGGGCGACGTGCTGGCGGTGGAGGCGGACATCACCGACAGGGCAGAGCTAACGGCGTTCGTCGCGGAGACAGTCGAGACGTTCGGCGGACTCGACCACGTCGTCACGAGTGCCGGCGGACCGCCGAGCGGTCCCTTTCTCGACACCGAGGACGGGGACTGGTACCGCGCGTACGACCTGCTCGTGATGAGTGTCGTCTGGACACTCCGCGAGGCGTACCCACACCTCCGCGAGGCCGAGGGGAGCGCGGTCGCGATCACCTCCCGGACGGTGCGTGAGGTGGCCGACGGACTCGTGCTGTCGAACGCCGTCCGGCGGACCGTCGGGGGGCTGGTGAAGACACTCGCCCGCGAGTTCGCACCCGAGGTCCGGGTCAACACGGTGTTGCCCGGGCCACACGAGACGGGGCGCATCGAGGAGCTCATCGAGGCGGCTGTCGACCGTGGTGAGGTGCCCGACTACGAGGCAGGCTACCGGGAGTGGGCCGCGGACAGCCCACTCGAACGCATCGGCGAACCGCGGGAGCTGGGTGACGTGGTCGCCGTGCTCGCGAGCGAGCGTGCGGGTTACGTCACCGGCGCGGCGGTGCCCGTCGACGGTGGCTCCACGCGTAGCTGATGTACTGTCGTGTCTGTCTTCGGGCTATCGGGTTCGGCTCCGGGTCGTCGACTCCAGCGGAGCCCCGTGTTCAGCTCCGGGCTGTCGACTCAAGCAGGTCGTCGGCCCTGGGTCGAGA
>KE356579.1:2716227-2717483 GCA_000416085.1 halophilic archaeon J07HX64
ACCCGACTCGCCGCTGTACGCGGCCGATGTCGGCAGGTCTACCGGGCGCAAGGCGGCCGGAACTGCAATCGAGGGAATTCGGAGTGTTACGTTCTGGTACACTACGTCACGGGACCGCCCACCAGGCGGCGTCTCGTGAACCGGTGACCGTTCCGTTCGTACCCACTGATCACCGTCGTACCTGTTGTACGCGACGAGTCTCCAGTAAGCTGATTTGTTTGCCTCGACAGTAAACTGTACCGTCCTGTTTGCGCCCACGCGCCGGTCGATTGGTGTCCGGTTCCCCACCGACGGTGCGTCGACCGCCTCCCCTGTCTCCGGACTGATCGCCAGGCCAGTCGTGTTACTGCCCCCGACATCACCGCTACTACTACCATTACCCCCACCGGCAGCCCCGTCCTCCCCTTCGACGCCAGGGCCGATGGTGATATTACCCTCGAAACCGAGGTAATCCACCGGCGCAGATACCGCGCCGATACCACCCGCGACAATGAAAACCGCGAGGAGACATCCAGCAACGAGCGCAACTGTCCGCAACTGGCGGTCAGGTACATCCTCGTCGTCCCCGGCGTCATCTGTTGTTCCGCTACCCATACCAACTGTACACCTGTTAACCCTACGAAAAGATAAATGTTTGTGGCGAACGAGATAACTGTTGATTGCCGAGTTGTCGGCACGAAATCGAAGAGGGAACTCGAGTGCATGACCCCGCTGGACATCGACAGACACAGACAAAAACGGCTACTCGCTGTAGCGCTGATCGGACTCCTCGTGGTCGCGCTTCTTTTTGTCAATCTGATCAGCATCGGCCAACAGACGGTTCTCCTGGAATCACATGTCATCGAAACCTTTGAGGAGGAGGAGGTCTACACCAACGTGACTGACGCAATGCGCGAGAACTTTGCGGAGGATATCTCCCCGACGGAGAGGAGCGCGGGCGGACTGGCCGAGATAGGGTTCCCGATGAGCTATATGAAAAGTGAGATGGACAGAAATGTTCGGGAAATCTATGCGTTTCTCGATGGTGAGCGGGACAGTGCAGAGATTGCGCTGAACTACACGACTGTTCATCAGCGCCTCGACAACGCCGAGACTACCGCAGAGACACAACAGGAGATAGACGAGACACTCCCCGAGAGTCTCATTATCGAGGGGGAGTTCGACGAAGGGCCGCTTGGTCTGGTCAGACCGGTTGTCGACAACACACAGACCCTATTTTTTTCTAACGCGGTGCTGATACTGGTCTGTATCGGTGC
>KE356579.1:2717533-2727718 GCA_000416085.1 halophilic archaeon J07HX64
ACGCGTAGTTGAACTGTACTGTCGTGTCTGTCTCCGGGCTGTCGGGTTCAGTTCAGATTCCTCGACTCCAGCGGAGCCTCGTGCTCATCTCCGGGCTGTCGATTTCGTCGCCAGGTTGTCGACCTCGGATTGGAGTTGTCGATTTCGTCGCCAAGTCGTCGGCCCCGGATTGGGGATGTCAAACTCGTCGCCCGGTCGTCGGCCCTGAATTGGGACTGTCGACTCCAGCAGGTCGTCGGATTCAGTTCAGGGGCGGGGCGGAGACACGACGGCGCCGATTCACCGGACTACCCTTCGGGGAGTCTGGCGTTCCAGTAGGAGACAGAGGCGAGTCGCCGGCCGAGGTCGGTGCCGACAACGGCCTGGTCGAGTCTGCGGATCCAGGCGGCGATCGGGTTCGGTGCCTGCCGGAAGAAACCGTAGGGAACGAGCCAGTCGTGTTCGACGCCATCGAGTTCTAGCCCCGTGTCGTGGAGCCACCACCGGACATCGTCCCCGGAGTAGAGGCTCGACCCCATCGGCAGTGCCCAGGTGTACAGCATCCGCATCGAGTAGTTGTTGAACGTGTCGAAGACAACCTGCTCGCGGGAGACCCGTCGCATCTCCGCGAGAAACGTCTCCGGGGTATCCGCGATGTGGAAAAATCGCATAGCGAGCACCGCGTCGAATCGGTTGTCGGGAAACGGCAGTCGCTCGGCGTCCCCGCGGAGAAACTCCAGACTGTCAGCGACAGTCGCCGACTGTGCGCGCTCGCGGCCCTGCCGGAGCATCGGCCCCGAGACGTCCAGTCCGGTGATATCGGCCCCGCGCTCCGCGAGCATCGTCGTGAACCGGCCCGTCCCGCAGGCGATCTCGAGTATCTCTCGTTTTTCGATGTGACCCAGAGCGTCGAGTACCGCCTGCTTCTCCCGGCGGTCTATCAGTTGCCCCCCCCGCGAGAACCGCTTCTCGTCGTACGACTCCGCCACGTCGTCGGCCTGGTACCACTGCTCGCCTTTCACGTTCCCTACTCGCGGACGGGGCATTAAAATGCTACTGGAACTATACCGGCAGACTGCGGGCCTCCGACCGTGTCGGCGACTCTCGAAGGGTCCAGGTCACGCTGGGAGAGCACGAGGGCTCGGACCACGCCAGCGAACCGGGATGAGTCGGCTCGTGTCGAGGAGTGAGTCGAGAGCATCGGCGACAACGGGTCACCGGCGGGTCGTCTGCGACAGCGGTTCGCGTCGGGTGGGCATCCTTAAGGGCATAGTAACGTGATTGGATACTTCTCAGTCATTGGATGTGGCTATACTAAACGTTTACAAGCGCCATTCCCGGAGTGCGACTCATGAGAACGAGCGCAGAGAAGGCGGGGAACGTCGATGCGGTGCTTTCAGAGGAGGAGTACCGCGAGCGGTTACGCGAGATGCCACCGAGCGCGAAACTGGTCGCGAAGGTCCTCGAGATAGACGCGCCGCTGTCACAGGCACGGGTCGCGGAGGAGTCACTGCTGCCCGGCCGGACGGTGCGGTACGCGTTGAGCCGTCTGGAGGAGCGAGGGCTGATCGAGTCCCGGCACAGCCTGCAGGACGCACGGAAGCACGTTTATCTCCTCACCCGGTAGTCCACGACCAGATGCCGGTGACACGGGTTCCGGTCGACGCGGAGAGTCGGGCCCCCTCGGGGCGGACGACAGCCCACATCGTGACCGCCGAGGGTGAATCGTTGCTGGTCGACCCTGCGGCCAGGAGCGACGCACTCGACGCCGCCGTCGAGGAACACGACCCGACAGGGGTCGCCGTCACACACCACCACCCGGACCACGTCGGGGCTGTCGCGTCCTACGCCCAGAGAAAGGGGATGACCGTCTGGGCACGGGCCGGGCGTGCCGGGGCGTTCGAGACGGCGACAGGCACCGCGCCCGACCGACTGTTCCGGCCCGGCGGGACACTGCCTGCCGGGGTGGGGGTGGTCGACACCCCGGGTCACGCACCCGAGCACGTGGCGTTCGTGGCCGGCGAGGAGTGGCTCACCGGCGACCTCGCGGTTGCGGCCGGCAGTGTCGTCGTCGGCGCACCGGAGGGCGACATGCGGGCGTACTGAGCTCACTCCGACGGGTCCACGCCCGCAACCCGGAGCGGCTACTGCCGGCGCACGGTCCCGTTATCGAGGAGCCGCGGGCGGTCTGTGAGCGTCTCCTCGCCCACCGTCTCGACCGCGAGGTGCGCGTCCTCGATGCGGTCAGGGCCGGTCACGAGCACAGTCCGGCCATCGTCGAGGCCGCCTACGAGAAGGATGTCTCGGACGTGTTCGCGCTCGCCGAGGCGACTGTCGTCGCCCACATCGAGAAACTCGCCGCCGAGCGCAAGCTATCCTGGGACGGTGACCGGGCGCGACCGCGTTGACCCGCCACACCCGGTGCCCCGCGTCGTTCCCGGTCACACTCGACCGACCGGGGTCGGTCGGCACGGGTCCGGAATCGGAGCCAACAGAGCTGTGCATCGATGCGCAGAAAGGTTCATGCGGGTGGGCGACAAAGAGCGAGCATGGCAACAGACGAACGGTTCGAGGAGTTCGGAGGCAGACACGTGCCCGAACCGCTGGAGGAGCCGCTGGCAGAGCTGGCCGCCGGGTTCGAGGCCGCGATCGAGTCCGACGAGTTCTGGGCGGAGTTCGAACACCTGCTGGAGCACTACGGCGGCCGTCCGACACCGGTGTTCCGGGCAGACACACTCAGTGAGCGCTACGACGCGGACATCTACTTCAAACACGAGGACCTGCTGCACGGTGGCGCACACAAGCTGAACAACACACTCGGTCAGGGGTTGCTGGCAAAGCGGGCCGGAAAGGAGCGACTCATCGCCGAGACCGGCGCGGGACAGCACGGCACCGCGACGGCGATGGTGGGTGCGTTGCTCGACATCGACACGACGGTCTACATGGGTCGGCAGGACATCCAGCGCCAGGAGATGAACGTCTTCCGGATGCGGCTGCTCGGCGCGGAGGTCGAGCAGGTGACACGCGGTAACGAGGGGCTGGCCGAGGCTGTCGACGCGGCCCTGGAGGATCTGGTGGCGAACACCGAGGAGACACACTACCTCGTCGGCAGTGCTGTCGGGCCAGATCCGTTCCCGCGGATAGTCCGGGAGTTCCAGTCGGTCATCGGGCGGGAGGCCCGGGACCAGATACAGGAGCTCCACGGTGACCTGCCCGATGCGTGTGTCGCCTGCGTGGGCGGCGGGTCGAACTCGCTCGGCCTGTTCACCGCGTTCCGTGACGACGACGTTGCCTTCTACGGCGCCGAACCCGGCGGCAAAGGGGTGGACTCGGGCCAGCACTCGGCCCCGCTGTCGGCCAGTGACGAGGTGGAGATATTCCAGGGGATGCGGACGAAGGTGATCGACGACGACACCGAGAACCACTCGATCAGCGCCGGACTGGACTACCCGTCTGTGGGGCCGGAACACGCCGCGATGCAGGCCTCCGGCCGGGCGGAGTACCGCGCGGTCACCGACGAGGAGGCGATGGCGGCGTTTCGCGAACTCAGCGAGAGCGAGGGCATCATCCCGGCGTTCGAACCCAGCCACGCGATTGCACTCGCGATCGAACTCGCCGAGTCCGGCGAACACGACTCGCTCCTGATCAATCTCTGTGGCCGCGGTGACAAGGATATGCGAACCGCCGCCGAACAGTTCGACCTGACGCCGTCCTCGTAGCCACTGTCGCCATTGTCGTCATCACCCCCGTCGACCACACCGTTATGACCACGCTATCGCCGCCACACCGTCGCACCTATCGTCACTCTGTCGCCGCCGCGCCGTGTCGGTTGTGCTGTTTCCCACCCAGAAACTGTACAAAACGACTATTATAATAGCCAAGCATATAGTCAAACACGATGTCAGCGAAAAACACCGTAATCAACTGGATCGCACCACAGGGAACAAAGAGTGTCCTCGCCTCGCTGATCGGTCTGGTCGGCGCGGCCACAGTCGTCGGCATCCCCACAGTCGGCGGCTCGCTCGACAGTTCAATCCAGACGGGGGCACTCGCGGCTGGGGCAGTTCTCTTCTTTGTCGGACGGGTCTGGGACACACACCTGCGACACAGTTCGGGGGTGATAGAGGAGCGCAAGAAACGGATCTACTACCGGGCGTCGTACGTGGCGCTGATCGCGGTGATCGTGACGTGCATAACCCTGTCGTTCGGACTCACCGAGAACGTCATCACACTGTCCGCGATGGATGCGGTGAGCATCGTGTCCATGGCGGCGCTCGGGACGTTCTTCCTCGCACAGTGGGGGTACCGCTGGGTGATGTGAACGCCACCGCGCACTGAGCGAAACAGGTGTGTCGGGAACACCCGACGGGCGCCTCGGTGTCCCCCGATAGACGGGCACCACGGAGCGACACGGGTCCGGCCCGAGCGGTGGCGATGACACACATCACGGGTGTCGGACAGGGTGGGTCGACCAGTTCGGGTTCGGTCAGCCGTCTTCGGCCGCGCTCGCGTACCCCTGGTTCTCAAGGCAGGTTCGCATCTCGGCCTTGCTATCGTGTTTGTGCAGTCGTGTCGGCGTGTCACAGTAGTAGACTCCGCCGTCGTGGCGGAGTGTCACCTCGTGTTCCGCGCCGAGGAACTCGGTGCGGACGACTATCCGGTCGCCGGATTCGAGCGCCGCCAGCAGTTCGTCCGGCTCACACTCGCCGGCCTCGACGACGCGTGTCTCTCCCATACACTACGTTCGTCTGCCGGGGACTTCAGTCCCCCTGTCGTGGTCGACCGGTGAACGTGGACTGTGCCCGACAGAGAACCGGGTGGACCGTCTCACCCCGGGTCGGGGGTCTCTGTCGACAACTCGAGTGCGTGGATTTCGGTCGTCATCAGTTCGCCGAGGGCATCGTAGACGCGCTGGTGCTGGTCGACGAGTGTATCACCCTCGAACACCGGGGACCGAACGGTGGCGGCGAGGTGGTCGTCGTCGTGGGGCCCACGCGCCCGCTGTACGTCGGCGGTGGCGTCCGGGAGCTCCGATTCGATACGCTGTTCGATCGCTTCGAGGTCCATACCCGCTCCGAGGGGTCTCGACGGAAAAAGCGTCTCGGCTGGCTGTGCGGTTCAGGTCGCCAACCCGTGTCCGGTCAGCGGGACGACCACCTCCTCGTCGGGGGCGATCGCACCCCGGTCGCGGAGCAGGTCGAGCGCGGCTGGCGCGACGGCACAGGTCGGCTCGACGTGGAGCCCCTGCCGGCCGAGTCGGCGGTGCTCGGCGGTGGTGGTCTCGCGGTCGATTGCGACGACATCACCACCGGTGGCGTCGAGCGCGGCGTCGATCTCGCGTCGCCTGGCGGGGTCGCGTATCTGGATGCCGTCGGCGAGGTCGTTCGCACCCGCGGCGGCCGTCTCCCCGTGACGGTCGGCGACGACCGGGGCCACACCGGCCGCCTGTGCGCCGTACAGCCGGGGGACACGGTCGGTCCAACCGGCCGCTCGCAGGCGCTGGAAGCCGAGTGAGAGTCCCAGAAACAGCGTCCCGTGTCCGAGCGGTGTCACCACCGCGTCGGGGACCGACCAGCCCCGCTGGGCCGCAATCTCGTAGGCGACTGTCGCCGTTCCCTCGACGAAGGCGGGCTGCCAGGCGTGGCTGGCGTACCACGCATCCTGTTTCTCGCTCTCGACGGCCGCGACACAGGCGTCGGTCACGTCCTGTCGGCTCCCCTCGATACGGCGGAGTTCGACACCGGTCCGTTCGATCGCCCGGAGTTTGCCGGCCTTTGCGTCCGCCGGGACGAATATCTCGGCGTCGATGCCGGCGGCGGCGGCGTAGGCCGCCACCGCTGCACCGGCGTTGCCGGACGAGTCCTCCAGAACCCTGTCGACACCGAGCGCGCTGGCCTGTGAGACCGTGACCGCCGCGCCGCGGTCCTTGAAACTCGCCGTCGGCGAGAGCCCCTCCAGCTTGTAGGTCACACCGCGGTCGTCACCGGTAACGAGCGGTGTCCACCCCTCACCGAGCGTGACCGCCGGCTCCACCGGCAACAGGCCGAACGCCCACAGACCGGCGTCACGGTCGAGCACACGAGGGCCCGGCGGCCCCTGTGGACGGGGCGGGTCGGCGAACCGGAACGCACCGCCACAGTCACACCGGTACGGCGTCGACACCCGCTCCGGGTGGTGTCGGCCGCAGTCGACACACCGGTACATTCAGGCCACTCCCTGTCCGGTCTCGGCCTGCCTGTCGACCCCGAGATACCCGGACAGACTCGTCAGCTCCCCGGGGTCGAGACCGAACGCGTCGATGTCGTTGTCGTCGGTGGTGTTGTCGAACTGGAGCGAGCGGTACTGGTCGGGACCGAACGGGACCCCCGGGAGCAACCCCCCGACGGTCATCCCGAGACCCGCGAGCGCCATCGGCACCGGCACCACCCGGACCGACCCGCCCTCTGCCTCGCGGACGAGTCTCGCCACGTCGGCGAGTGTGAGCTTCTCCGGCCCGCCCAGTTCGTAGGTCTGCCCGACGTGGGTGTCGTCGGCGATGGCGTCGGCGAGCATCCCGACCAGGTCCTCGACGTGGAGCGGCTGGAACCGCGTCTCACCGCCGCCGGGGAGCGGCGCGAACACCGGCGGGGTGAGTGTGCGCGTGAACCCGACGAACTGGCCGCCGTCACCGAACACGACCGACGGGCGAACGACCGTCCAGTCGAGCCCGGAGTCACGGACCACCGTCTCGGCGCGGCCCTTTGCACGGACGTAGTGGGTCGCCCCGTCGGGGTCTGCACCCAGCGCGCTCACCTGGAGGAACCGGTCGACACCCGCGGCCTCGGCGGCCTCGACACAGTGTTCGGTGCCCTGGCGGTGGACCCGGTCGTGCATCTCGTTGCCGCCGCTTGGCTCGAACAGCGGCGAGAGTGCAACCAGATTCACCGCCGCGTCCCGGTCCTCGAACGCGTCCGCGATGGAGTCGTACGCCCGCACGTCGCCGATTGCCGTTCCGACACCCGCCGGGAGACTGTCCTCGTCGGGGTCCCGTGACAGCGCCGTGACCTCGTGGTCCCGTTCGAGCAGTTCCGCACACAGGGAACGACCGATGAACCCGCTCCCGCCAGCCACGATGATGTCCATGTCTGTGACTGGGTCCCGGGGCAAAAATCTCTGCTGTCCGGTGCGCGTCAGACTCATCTGAATCCGGCACCAACTGTGCGTGATGCCGACAACCTGCGGGCTGTGCCGGCGCCGGGTTCCCGACGAACGACTCGCCGACCCCCAGGCGATACAGGAACACCATCTCCGGCCCGAGCGCCGCGCCGAGAGTCCGACCGTGATGCTGTGTCGACCCTGCCACGACCAGACCCACGCCGTGTTCACCAACGAGGAACTGCGCGAGTCCTACGACACCATCGAGGCGCTGCGGGAGGCCGACCGCCTGCAGGCGTACATCGACTGGATCCGGGGCACGAACAAACTCGACATCGACGTGACAACGAGCAATCGGGTGCGCGACCGGCGGTGATTGAGTTCGAGTCCCCCTCCGAGAGCGCATACCGGATAGTTGCAACACTGCCTCAGCGCGTGTCTGCCGGGCCGGTGACACCAGTCTATCGCCGACTCGGCTGACCATGGTGGAGCTGTCCCACTCGCTGGGAGCAGCTGCTCTGAACCGTCGGGGTCAGGTGGGTCGAAACCAGCGTCTCCTCACCACGGGGAGCGAGGACTCACATACCCCGAGTTCGCCTCTTTTTTGCGGAGTCTCTGCCGGCAGTCACACCGGTTCCTCACGCTCCCGGACCCAGCGGTCGGTTCCGTACTTCTGGTCGACCAGGTCTGCCGCTCGCTCCAGTTCGGCGTCGGTCCACTCACCCTCGCTTGCATCGGCCCACTCCCCGAGTGCACCCTCAAGCGCCGCGACGGCGGTCTCCCGCTCGATACCGGTCTGCTCGCGGACACTCGTCACCCGGTCGCGGAACCGGTCGGCGTCGAGGTCGGTATCGAACACACCCAGATGCCGCTCCACCCTGGGCGCGTACGACAGCGAGCCGTGCTGGACGACCGCGTCGCGCTGGCGGTACTGTGCGTTCCCACTTATCTTCCGGCCGCCGGCGAGGATATCGTGGGCCGGGTCGATTGCCCGCAGATAGCAGGCCGGCTGGTGGATCGCCGACCGCTCTTCGTCGGCGAAGGCAGCGTCGACACCCATCCGCTCGAACGCCGAGAGCACCGGCTCACAGAGCAGTTCGTAGCAGGCGAGCAGTTCGCCGGGCACCTCGTCGGCCGGCGCGGCGATGGTGTAGGAGATGTCGCCGACAGCGTCGTGATAGATGCCGCCGCCACCGGTCGGACGGCGTGTCACGTCGATAGAGTGGTCGGCACAGAACCCCCAGTCGACGGTTTCGGGGGGCTGGCGGTAGCCCAGCGAGAGGGTGCTCGGCTCCCAGCGGTACACCCGGACCGTCCGGGGACCCCCCTGGGCAGCCGTCTCGGCGGCCACCTCGTCGAGTGCCATCTGTGTCGGGCCGGGGCGTGACTCCTCGCGGATCAACCGCCACCCCCTGTCGGCCAGGTTACTCATCGCTCCCCACCGAACCCGACGTGCTCTGCATCCCCGAGCGCACGCTCCGCCGCCGCGTCGAGGTCGAACTCGCGGACGAGTTCGCCGTCCCGCACCAGCGGTTCGAGCAGTTGCTCGCCCTCGACCGCCTCACCGGCACGCGCGACCACGTGTTCACCCCCGGCTGTCCGGTAGACCTCCTTTCGGTCGCCGAGTTTCCCCCGCTTGACGGCCGGCTCACCCGCCACCTCGACGATATCGAGTGAGAGATCGAGCGAGTCCGCGTCGGTGATGTACGAGCCGACACCGAACCCGTCGGCCACGTCACGGAGTTCGCGGAGCGCCGCCGGTGTGAGACCACCGCTCGCGAAGATGTCGAGCTCCTCGTGGCCGTGCTGGTCGAGCTTCCAGCGCAGCTCCCGGAGGATGTGCTCGAAGTCACCCCGCCGTGAGCCGGTTGTATCGATGCGCACACCGTCGAGCCCCTCGACCGCCTCGGCCGCGCGGAGTGACTCCTCGACCTCGTCCGAGTAGGTGTCACAGAGCGCGATACGGGGCACGTCCTCGGCGGCGGCCTCGTCGAACGCCCGCCACGCGGTCTCCTGGTTGCCCCGGCCGAAGCTGACAACCAGCGCGTGGGGCATCGTCCCGCCGGCCTCACGGCCGATGACCTCCCCGGCGGCGACGTTTGAGATGCCGTCGAGCCCCGCGAGCAGGGCACTCCGCTCCAGGGACGCCCCGATCGACGGGTGGAGGTGGCGGCTCCCGAAGCTCAGCACGAGCGACTCCGGCGCGGCCCGACGCGCCTCGAGGGCGGCCGTCGCCATCCCGGTCGTGTGGGAGAGAAACCCCAGCAGCGCCGTCTCCAGCCGGCAGAACTCGAGATACGGCCCCTCGATGCGCATCACCGGGCCGCCGTCGAACAGCTGTCCCTCCGGCAGCGCGTCCACATCGACGGCCCGTCCCTCGAGCAGGTGTGCCGCGTCCTTTAGACCGGCAAACAACGACCAGTCCCCGTCGGCAAACTGTGAGGCTGTTACCTCGGCGAGCACCTCGGGGTTCCGGTCTGCAGCCTCGAGCGTCTCGACGGTTCGGTCGAAGTACGCGTCCGTCGCGTCGCCTGCCTGTATCGCGCTCGGCGACACGATATCGAACTGCGTCATACCTGTGGTTGGTGCGGACGGGCAAAACAGCTTGTGCCCTGGCGCCGGTCAGCCCCCGTGGACCTCCACGAGCCCCTCGACTGTCGGTGCGTTTACTATCCGGACTGTCCTGTTCTCCCGGGTCACCCGGAACGCGTCCTCGAACCCGCCGTCGGGTACGACGAACTGATCTGTGCCGGCTCTGTCCCCTCCGTTCGCCTCGAGAACGTCACGGTAGGCCGACACGAACTGCTCGGCGTCGGTCGGTGTCTCCCAGACTGTCTCCCAGACGTAACCGGTAGCACCTTCCCGTTCGTAGAGGGCTATCTGGCCGCCGGCCCAACCCGTCGAGAACGGGTGGTCGTACCCTGTCGGGCTCTCCACGTCCACCACCTCGCTGTGTGCGAGCATCGTGTACACCGAGGTCTCACCGAGTGTGTCGGTCGCATCGAGTCGGCGCCACCCCTCGTCCGACCTGTCGGTGACAGTCACCTCGACCGGTTCGGCACCAGGGTAGCG
>KE356579.1:2727916-2729044 GCA_000416085.1 halophilic archaeon J07HX64
GAGTAGTACCCCAGAACACCGGTGGCGAGCCCCTCGTTGAGCACGTCGGGGCATCCCGGTGCTCGCCGATGACGAACAGCGCCTCCCAGCGCAGGTTCTCCCGGGCGCGCTCTGTCTCACTCGGGTCGGGGTCCCGCCGGTCACGATACTCCTCGCGGGTGATGACCTCGACCTCGACCCGCTTCTCGAACGGGAGTCCGCGGATCACCTCGACCCGTGCCATCGACCGCGCCACCAGCACGTCGCGCTCTGACCCGTTCAACCCATCCTCGACGGTGACCGGGATCGACTGGTTGTACGTCACGCCGTCCACCTCGCCCACATCCTCGGGGAGACTGCTGTCCGTGGTCGGCGCGAACACCGCGACGAGGACCCCCGCGAGCGCCAGACCGAGCACGAACACCGCGATACGGCCCCGACGCCCCGTGTCGCTAATCACTGTCTGTGTTACGATGGCGGCACGCAAAAATCGTCTGTTCAGAGACCGGCGACCCCGCGAGGGCGTTGCCGCGGCCGGGTCGACAGGACCATCGGACCAGCAACAACACGCGAGCGAGTGTACCCGAAGGTCTACCAGGACAGCCCGAAAATAAAGGGGATGGAGACGGGGAAGATCGACCGAGAGTTCTTTACCGAGTACATCGCGTCGCGACTGGGCGCGAGTCGTGAGGACGTGCAGACGGGGCCGAAACACGGTGTCGACTTCGGGGTCGTCGACGTCGGCGGGGACGCGCTCGTGGTGGCGACAGACCCGGTCTCGGTGCTGCCGGCGCTGGGGTTCGAGCGCGCCGGGCGGTTCGCCGTCCGGTTCGTGCTCGCCGATGTTGCCGTCTCGGGTGTCACACCATCACACCTCACCGTCTCGATGTCGCTCCCGCCGGAGCTGGACGAGGAGGCGTTTGCGGCAGTCTGGCGCGGTGTCGACGAGGAGTGCCGCGCCCTCGGGGTGGCTGTCACGACGGGTCACACCGCCCGCTACACCGACGCATCACTCCCCTGGGTCGGGGCCGGTACCGCGTTCGGTGTCGGTAACCACGAGGATATCATCCTCCCGGACGGCGCCCGACCGGGCGACGCACTCGTGGTAACAAAGGGACCGGCGGTCGAGACGACAGGGCTGCTGACGAC
>KE356579.1:2729064-2733267 GCA_000416085.1 halophilic archaeon J07HX64
ACGCGGGGTCGGTGTCGGCGATGCACGACGCGACCGAGGGCGGCCTGCTCGGCGCGCTGTTCGAGGTGGCCGACAGCGCCGACGTCGGTCTGGTCGTCGACAGCGACCCCGTGCCGACGATGCCGGGTGTCACCGAAACCTGCACGACACTCGGGGTGGACCCTTGGCGCGCGACAACGGGCGGGACCCTCCTCCTCGCGGTCGACCCCGACGACACCGGTGGCGTGCTCGCGGCGCTGGCGGACAGGGACACACCCGCGGCTGTCGTCGGTCACGTCGAGTCCGGCGAGGGTGTCGTCCGCGACGGCACCGCCGAGTCCCGGCCCACCGGCGACGCGTCGTGGCCGGTCTACGAGCGACTCCGCGAGCAGGGGTGAGCAGGTCAGAGCCGGCGGGTCGCCTCCAGCGAGAGCGTGATCGCCCGCTCGACGTTGTTGCGGGCCGCCTCGGGGAGTTCCTCGCCCTCGTCGGTCTCACCTTTCTGTGTACCCGCGACGAGATTGCCGTCGACGGTGCAGATTGCGCCGGCCCGCAACCCCTTTCGGCGGGCCAGCGAGAACAGCGCCGCCGCCTCCATCTCGACTGCGAGCAGTCCGGCGGCCTCCCAGGCGGCGATGTACTCCTCGGTCTCGGCGTAGTAGGCGTCGTCGGTTGCGACCCCGCCGACCCGGACAGTCTCGTCGCGCTCGTTCGCGGTCTCGACGAGCGCCGACAGCACCTCGTAGTCGGCCACCGCGGGAACCGTCGGTGACTCGTAGCGACTCGTTGTTCCCTCGTCCTTTGCCGCGCCCGTCGCCACGACCATGTCACCGATGTCGATGTCGGGCTGGAGCGCGCCACAGGTGCCGACCCGGACGAGCGTCTCGACGCCGACCGCGGCGAGTTCCTCCGCGGCGATGGCGGCGGACGGGGCGCCGATGCCGGTCGAACAGATTGTGAGCTCTCGCTCCCCGTACCGGGCGTTTACCACCCTGTACTCGCGGTTCTCCGCCACGAGTTCTGTCTCCGAGCACTGCCCCGCGATGCGGTCGACCCGCCCCGGGTCACCCGGCAGGAGCGCCACATCGGCCAGTTCACCCTCCTCGACGAGCAGGTGCGGCTGTTTGCTCATGGACCCTATTTGACGGGGGAGATAAACAGCGTGGCGGTTTCGACCACCCAGTCCACACGCGGGACCCCGCGGTCTCGCGTGCCGTGACAGACAACAGGGCGAGCGCGCTACACCCCGAGGGCGAACAAAAAGAAGTTGTGGACGGCAGGGCCGAGTCCGATCGCCGCTATGAACGCAAAAAACAGGTTGCCCTCGGTCGGTTGGTTCTCGGGGTAACTGCTGAGCAGGACGACGATGGCGGTCGCGATAGCCATCTTCACGACAACAAACAGCCAGGCCTCGCCGAGGAGGTCGGCTGTCGGCAGGTCGGCGGCGATGTCCAGTATGAGTCGGGGGAACGTCGAGCGCTCGGTGGCGTCGAGCAGCTCGACACCGACTGCGGTGGTGATGGCGTCGAACACGTGCGCAAAGAGCACGAGTCCACCGACGTACCGCGCCCTCGCAACGGCGGACGGTCGCCAGAGCCTGACCACGAGATACAGCAGTGTGGCGAGTGCGAGCGAGCCGAGTAGTCCGAGCACCGGGAGTACCGGGTCGAGCGCGAACCGGTCTGCACCGACCCAGACGGCGTAGCCGACGGTGAGCGTCGCTGTCGCGGTCCCGCCGAGACCAAGCAGGCCAACCACCCGTTCGGGTGCAACCACCGTCGCACCGACCCAGTACAGCCCCATCAGCACGAACGCCGTCAGGTACACCGACGGGGCCGAGAGCACCGCGGCTGGAACACCGGGTACCACCCTCTCCCCGAGCGCGACCCCCATCTGGTAAAGCACGTGCAACACCGCACCCGACACCACCCACGGGACGAACGCGACGACGGTCCCCTGGGAGACCGCCGGGCGAACGGCGTACAACAATCCGGTGACTGTGAGCGTCACCAGAGCGAGCGCCGCCGCTACCGGCAGGTCCGGGACAATGAACTCCTCGAAGACCATACACGTGGGTTGACTGTACGCGCTCTGAAAACCATTACGACAGCCTCGCTAGCCCTGTACGACCCGGCGACAGAACCGTTCAATCGAACCCGTACCGAGGGCTCTCGGACCGGTTCAGGACAGAGGAAAACAGTAACCACCTCGGCCGGGCGAGCAGACGTCGGGAGGACGACTCACTCGAAGTGCTCGAGAGGTGGACGGGCAAGATCGCGAAAGGCGGCGGCAAAGTCGTCGTCGTCGAACTCCGAGAGCGTGTCGTCGAGTTCGTCACGGAGACTGTTCATCTCCTCTGTGAGCTGCTGGAACTGCTGGTTTTCGGCGAGTTCGGACTCCGGTTTGTTCGCGCTCAGGGTCGCGTGTTTGGCCGAGAGCGCGTAGTACCGGCGCATCTGTTCCTCGTAGCTCGCGGCGTTCAACAGCCGGTCGATCGTCTCGTACAGCTCCGTCCGGGAAACAGGTTTTATAATATAGTCGTCGAACGGCATCTCAATCATGTCGAAGTCCGGGTCGACCGCGGTTACCATCGCGACCCGGATGTTGAGGTCGCGGTTCCGGATCCGCTCGAGTACCTCGTCGCCGGAGGTGCTGGGCATACGCCGGTCGAGCAGCACAATATCGACCGACACGTCCATGCTCTCGAGTGCCTCGTCTCCCCCGTATGCTGTCGAGACGATGTACTGGTCGTCGAGCTGAGCCGCGTAGGCGTCCGCCACATCCGGTTCGTCGTCGACAACGAGCACAGTCGCCGGCTCTGTCCCGCTCATTGATGTGTATACGTGCGAGCGATTGAAAAATGTTTCCGGCTGTCCAGCAGTGTCGAGCGCTCACACGACCACTACCCGTCCCCGGTGCCGAGCCGTTATACGATGACTACCCGTTCCCGGCGTAGAGCCCGCTATCGGGGTGGATATCGAGCCACGCGAACCAGAAGTGCGGCGAGATGGCGTTTGCCTGCGCGAGCTGTTGCCCCCCGTACGGGCCGTCAACGGCGACACCGGTCGTGCGCCGCCACCGCGACCCACCTGCCGACAGGTGGTCCCCGTCGCCGGAAAACGAGAGCACCTCGCCGTCTACCTCGCGAACCCAGGCAACAGGTGTGCCGTCTGCTGTCGTCGTCACGACGACCGGCAGTCCGCCGACACTGTCCTCGACGATACCCTCGGTTTCGAGCGTGGTCGCAGGGTATGCCCGCGCGACACCGTTGCTGGCGATACCGATCACCTCGGCCTTTGCGTCGAGTCGGTCACCGTCGAAGTCGCCGGCGAGACCGGTTCGACTGCTCTCCCCGTAGCCATCGTACGGGTTGCGATTGTAGTTGCGGGTGGCGTTGTCACCGACAACAGTGCTAGAGTCGGGCGGCGGCCGCAGGACCACCGTCTCGGGGTGGTCTGCCTGCCAAGCCTCCCAGGTGGTGATAGTCGTCCGCTCCAAGTCGAGTGACTCGCCGGTCATCGGCCCCTGAATGGCCCGTGCGGCGAGTTGGCTCCAGAGGCTGTCTGTCGCCTCGTCGTACATCACCAGGGCGTTCCGGTAGAGCAGCCCCGAGACACCGAAGACAGTCGTCTCGCCGTCGACCCGGCGCTCTGTCGTGACCGCCGACCGGCAGAGCGGACAGTACGTCACCAGCAACGGCCCGCCAAAGTCGTCGTTGACAATCTCGTGCCAGTTGAGCACCCGGAACGGGTACGCCCGCGCCTCGCCGTCGCGGGTGACACCGATCACGGAGTCGTCGGGTTCGAGTCGGGGCTCGATTGTCTGCTGTCCGCTGAACGAGTCGGTGTACTCGACAGTGAGTCCGGACCAGTCCGACTCGAAGGTCGGGTCCACGATCGCCGGGATCGAGTCCTCACCGGCGCCACGCCGCAGTTCGCTGTCGTCGACCGGGAGATCCAGCGCCGCCGCCGGGTCGGTCGCGACACCCCCGTCCTGTGTGGCGGTCACGTTCCCGGGCTCCGGCTCCGATTCCGGCTCCGGCCTCGACCTGTTGTCGCTGTCAGAGTCGGAGTCGGAGAGACAACCCGCCAGCGCGACCCCCCCGGCGGTTCCCAGCGCGAGCAGACGCCGACGTGTCAGTCCCGGTCGGTCGAGCCGTTTCATGTCCTGTTGTTGGTGTGTTCGGGGTATAACAGTTCGGCGGTGGTGTGCAACCGGAACAGA
>KE356579.1:2733287-2734295 GCA_000416085.1 halophilic archaeon J07HX64
ACTCGCGGAGACAGTCGATGTCCCCCGGTCGACACTGGCCTACCGCCTCCGGCGTGCCGAGGCACACCTCGCCGAACAGCACGTTGGCCGCCGCCGCTCGACCGAAGGCGCCTCGGCACCGCTGTGAGTGTGAACTCCGTCTTCGACTCGACGATGAGCGAAACTGGCTGTACACTGCGGTAGATACCGGGACGGGCGAACCCCCCGACACACGGCTCGAACCGCCTGCGAACTACCGGTCATCGAACTATTTCACTCACATTTGACACGACACAGGTTATGACCGGCGTACTACCGGTTCATCCGTATGGAACCGTCGTGTTCGAACACCGCTTAGTGTCTACACCGAACCTTTAAGTTGCACCAGCCCTAACAAAAAAGTGACGAAGACGTTTTTCCGGGTACCCACCCGGCGACCCCGCAATGACCGACACGACCACGAGGCGTTACACGCGCGACCGAGAACGTACCGACGAACAAGAAAACGAGGAGTCCGAGACAGACGAGCAGGTGGTCTGTCCGGAGTGTGGTGGCAACCTCGCTTCGGATACCGAGCACGGTGAGACCGTCTGTGAGGACTGTGGACTCGTCGTCGAGGAGGACGAGATAGACCCCGGGCCGGAGTGGCGCGCGTTCGATTCCCGCGAAAAAGACGAGAAAAGCCGCGTCGGCGCGCCGACGACGAACATGATGCACGACAAGGGCCTGTCCACGAACATCGGCTGGCAGGACAAGGACGCCTACGGAAACACGCTTTCGAGCCGCCAGCGCGAGAAGATGCAGCGCCTGCGCACCTGGAACGAGCGGTTCCGGACACGCGACTCGAAGGAGCGTAACCTGAAGCAGGCGCTCGGCGAGATCGACCGGATGGCCTCGGCGCTCGGTCTGCCCGAGAACGTCCGTGAAACATCCAGTGTCATCTACCGCCGTGCTCTCGAGGACGACCTCCTGCCCGGTCGGTCCATCGAGGGTGTCGCGACGGCATCGCTGTACGCCGCCGCCCGAAAG
>KE356579.1:2734315-2739664 GCA_000416085.1 halophilic archaeon J07HX64
GTCGGGGCTCGATGTCTGCTGTCCGCTGACCGGTCGGTGTACTCGACAGTGAGTCCGGACCAGTCCGGCCCGAAGATCGGGTCCACGATCGCCGGGATCGAGTCCTCGCCGGGCGCCCCGTCGTAGTTCGCTGTCGTCGACCGGGAGGTCCAGCGCCGCGGCCGGGTCGGTCGCGACACCGCCATTCTGTGCGTTGGTCACGTTCCCGGGCTCTGGCTCCGGTCGCTGAATACTGTCGCTGTCGGGGTCGGAGAGACAGCCAGCCAGCGCGACCCCTCCGGCAGTCCCCAGCGCGAGCAGCCGACGGCGTGTCAGCCCCGGTCGGTCGAGCCGTTTCATGTTCTATTGTTGGTGTATTTGGGTATAACAGTTCGGCGGTGGTGTGCAACCGGAACAGAGGCGTCGGAACAACCGGGTCGGCCTCGGTGGATTGATGTTGCTCGCGTTCCAGAAGACAGGTATGGAACTCGGATTCGGCAACATGCGCAACGTCGGAGGTATCGACCGGACTGTGCGTGCCATCCTCGCGGTGGGACTGCTCGGTGTAGGCGGTTGGGGGTTGCTCACGGGCGGGTCCCCGGTCGGCGCCGTCGGTCTGCTCGCAGGGGTCGGTCTCGCGTTCAACGCGGTCAGCCAGTTCTGTATCGCGAATTACCTGCTCGGTGTCGACACCTGCTCCTGGGACGGCGCCGAGGAGGCACAGTAGCCGTCGCCCGCACAGAGATGCCTGTTCAGGCGTCCTCGACGACGATAGCACACTCCCCGTCACTCGTTCTGACGCCGTCCTGTGCCCGGAGCGCCTCGTGGAGTCGGCCGTACGTGTCGTCGACAGCCTCGACGATGACGTTCGTCCCACCGATAGTCGGCATGAAGTTCGTGTCACCCTCCCATCGCGGGACAACGTGGGCGTGGAGGTGGTCGTCGATAGACCCACCCGCGGCGCCCCCGCCCAGATTGTAGCCGACGTTGTAGCCGTCGGGCGAGAGCGTGGTGTCCATCGCGTCGATTGTTCGCTGGACGAGTCGTTCCTTTGCGAGCAGTGCCTCGGGGTCGAGGTCACGGTACTCACCGGTGTGTTCCCGCGGGATGACCATCGCGTGACCGGGGTTGTACGGGTGGTTGTTGAGCAGGACGTACGCCTGGTCACCGCAGGCAAGGATACTCCGTTCCCGGTCGGTCCCGTCGGCCCCGGGGAGCGCACAGAACACGCAGTCGTCGAACTCCGGTGACTGGCGTTCGACCCACTCGATGCGCCAGGGCGCGAACAGTTCGTCCATACTATCTGGTGATGACCTCGCAGCCGTCCTCGGTGACGACGACTGTGTGTTCTTTCTGGCTGACGTAGTACCCCGCCTGTTCTTTCAGCACGGGGTAGCCGTGGATCATATCCTGGCGTTCGAGTCGGCGGAGCGCCATCTCCGGACGGGAGACATCCAGCCAGCGGGTGGCGAAGGGGAGTGTACGAAACTCCTCGCCGATCTGGTCGAGCGCCTGCCGTGCATCCCGGTCGCGGACCGACCCGCGCTGGTCGAGCGCGAAGATCTCCTCGTCACTACCCTCTGTCACCTTGCCGCGGCCGTCGGTGGCAAACGGTTCGATAGCGACGACATCGCCCACCTCGAGTGTGGTCCCCTGCGAGACGCGGCGGTTCGGGATAGTCGGTGTCGTGTGTTGCTCCCAGTGGCCGAGTCCGTGCCCGGTGAGGTTCACGACCGGATTGAACCCGTAGCCCTCGATTGTCCGGCCGATGACATCACCGAGCAGACCGGTGTCGACACCGGGACCGACCGTCTCGACCGCCGCCTCTACCGCCGCCGCCGAGGCCTCGACGAGTTCGTCGTGACCGGAGTGGTCGACCGTGATGGCGGCGTCGGCGATCCAGCCGTCGACGTGGACACCGATGTCGATGTTGATGAGTTCCTCACCGAACGTCGCCTCGTCGTCGGCGCTCGGGGTGGCGTGTGCGGCCTCCTCGTCGATGGAGATGTTCATCGGAAACGCTGGTTCACCCCCGAGTTCGCGGATGCGCCCCTCGACGTGTTCGGCCACCTCGAGGTGGCTCACCCCCGGTTCGATTCGCTCGACGGCCTCCTCGCGCACCGTCTTCAGTATCTCGCCGGCCTCGCGGTGTTTCCGGTACTGCTCGGTCTCGAAGTCGACGCTCATACGCCACGTTCGGTGCTCGTGCTCAAATGGTTACCGCTCGCCACGGACCGACCCGTGCGGTCCCCGCGACCCGCGGTGAGAACTGCCCTCACCGGACAGCCTGTCTGCTGAGGACGAACTCTCGGCGACGATGTCGTCGATGGTACCGGGGCTGCCGTCGGTGCATCGGCTCTGCGCTCTCCGAACCGGTCACGTATCGGGATGCAACGCCGGGGGAGAGTTGTCCTGTTCGAACCCGTCGACCCGTCACATAAGACGCTCGGGGTCGTACACCGAACTATGCGGGAACTGGTGTTCACATTGACCTACGAACCGGACTGCAACGCGGTGGCGGAGGTGCTGGCGGAGCATCCGGACGCGGGTATCCGGTCGCTTTCGCTGCACGCCACCCCGGAGAGCCTCTGGCGGGTCGACCACGCCACCGGGTCGCCCGCCGCGCTCGATGCCATCGAGGACGCGTTCCTGACCGCCGACTACTACGCGGACTGCCTGGCGACCGACCACCCCGGGGCCACCCAGCGGACACAGGTGCTCGAACACGACAGCGAGCGACTGGTGCTCTACTCGTACTGGGAGCGCACACCGGCCTGTGCGTCTGTTCCCCACGTCGCACTGGAGTATCTCGGCGAAGGGGCACTGTTCGAGACCCGCCACGAGGGCCGCGAGTACACCTGGCGTATAATTCACCCTGGCGGCGATGTCCGGGGCTTTTTTGACTCGCTGGAGGCCGCTGTCGAGGAGTCCGCCACGATCGACATCGGTCGACTGTCCGATGTAACGTCGCCGCGGACCGACACAAAAACGCAGGGAACGGGGAGCTACCGCCCGAGCAGGAGGCTGCACTCCGGGCGGCAGTCGAACACGGCTACTACGAGACCCCCCGTGCGGTCGACCTCAGCGAACTCGCGGAGACGGTCGACGTCCCCCGGTCGACACTGGCCTACCGTCTCCGGCGCACCGAGGCACACCTCGCCGAACAGCACGTTAGCCGCCGCCGCTCGACCGAGGGCGCCTCGACACCGCTGTGAGTGTGAGACCGGTCTTTCCGGTGTGTCACGACGGCCGGGAGAGGGGTGGACTGTGAGACGTGGCGTCGTCACGGTATCCACGCCAGGAAACGCCAGCCTCAATCTGTGTACCGCCCCAGTTCGAGTTGGTGGTTGTGCAACGAGAGGCGATCTTGATGTCTCCGGGGAAGTCGGATATCTGGTTGCACCTGCCCGGACTGTCGCTGTTGAATACCGTATCTACCCTCAAGAGAGACGGTGTCGAACGGTCGCGTTCGACCGTTCCTGGGTTCGCGAGGTATGGCTTCAACCGAAGGGGCCACCGGTCGGGGTTGCTGGAACCCGTTTTTCGACTCGACGGTGAGCGATACCGGCTGTACACTGCAGGAGAGACCGACACGGACGAACCCCGCCGCGACTCGAACCGAACACGAACAACGGTGAGTTAAATACGCTTCCCGCTAAAGTTGAGAAAACACGACCTCACCGGTACCACCAGCCGTATCGATTGATTACGCAGTCTGGCCCTGCGTGCTCACGACCCGGACCCACCCGGCTTCGACAGTATCGCGACAGAAACAGCGTCAAAAGGGTGCTCAGGGCGGTCGAACGGCAGACCACCGGTTCTTGAACCGGTTCAGTCACGGCTAATACGACACGGGTGACGACGGACTCACCACCGGTTCACTCCTGTGGAGCCGTCGTGTGTGAACGCCGCACAGTAGACACACCGAACCTTTAAGTTGCATCAACCCTAACAAAAAAGTGACGAAGACGTTTTTCCGGGTACCCACCCGGCGACCCCGCAATGACCGACACGACCACGAGGCGTTACACGCGCGACCGAGAACGTACAGACGAACAAGAAAACGAGGAGTCCGAGACGGACGAGCAGGTGGTCTGTCCGGAGTGTGGTGGTAACCTCGCTTCGGATACCGAGCACGGAGAGACCGTCTGTGAGGACTGTGGACTCGTCGTCGAGGAGGACGAGATAGACCCCGGGCCGGAGTGGCGCGCATTCGATTCCCGCGAAAAAGACGAGAAAAGCCGCGTCGGCGCGCCAACGACGAACATGATGCACGACAAGGGCCTGTCCACGAACATCGGCTGGCAGGACAAGGACGCCTACGGAAACACGCTTTCGAGTCGCCAGCGCGAGAAGATGCAGCGTCTGCGCACCTGGAACGAGCGGTTCCGGACTCGCGACTCGAAGGAGCGCAACCTGAAGCAGGCGCTCGGCGAGATCGACCGGATGGCCTCGGCGCTCGGCCTGCCCGAGAACGTCCGCGAAACCTCCAGTGTCATCTACCGCCGTGCACTCGAGGACGACCTCCTACCAGGTCGCTCCATCGAGGGTGTCGCAACGGCGTCACTGTACGCCGCCGCCCGAAAGGCCGGTACCCCCCGCTCACTCGACGAACTCACGAAGGTTTCCCGCGTCGACAAAGACGAGATTGCCCGCACCTACCGCTACATCGTGCGACAGCTGAGTCTCGAGATTCAGCCTGCCGACCCCGAGAGCTACGTTCCCCGGTTCACCTCCGATCTGGGGCTCTCAGAGGAGGTCGAGCGCCGCGCCCGACAGCTGCTCGGCAACGCAAAGGAGCAGGGAGTCCACTCGGGCAAATCGCCCGTCGGACTCGCCGCAGCCGCGGTGTACGCCGCCTCACTACTCACCAACGAGAAGGTGACTCAGAGCGAGGTCAGCGAGGTTGCGAACATCTCCGAGGTAACCATCCGCAACCGCTACCACGAACTACTCGAGGCCGAAGAGGACGCACCCGGCGTCTGAACGGGTTCCCTCGGAGAACCCAAACGGGGTGTGTACCCGGTTCAGTTTGTACTACTCCCCGACGCGACACAATATCCCCCACTCGAGACGACGCGGTTCGCTGGGTGTCCCGAACTACCGATCCTGGCGATATCAGAACCACAGCAAAGCGCTTTTTTCCGAGATTCGAGTACGCACAGTGGTATGATCATCTCCGGAACGGTCCTCGTGGACGCCTCGACGGTCCTCAGAGAGGGTGCGGTTGTCGTCTCGGGTCGCGATATCACCGCTGTCGGGGAGCGCAAAAGCTGGTTGAGCAGTATCCCGACATCGCGAGGTGGCGCACGATATCGTCGCGCAGGACTGGTCGAGGCACACGTCACACGTCAGACGCTCGGCGTGGAC
>KE356579.1:2739714-2740935 GCA_000416085.1 halophilic archaeon J07HX64
ACGCCGCCCCCACGACGACACAGCGGAGCCTGGTCCGGCTGGACGACGGGACGGTGCTCGACACGCACTCGGCACCGCTCGACGAGGAGTGGCGCGTCACGTTCCTGAATGGCCGTGCCGAGGACCTCCTCGACTGCGATGCCGCGGATCTGCTCGGGACGGATGTCTGGGACGCGTTTCCCGGTGCGGTCGGAACAGAGATTCCGGACCGCTGCCGGGAGGCCGCCAAGACGGGCGAACCGGTTTCGTTCGAACTGCACTACGACTCGCTCGACACCATCTTCGGTATCCAGGTGTACCCTCCGACACCGGGCTGACTGTCTACTTCCAAGGTATCACCGAGCAACGCCAGGACGAACTGCGGGCGGTCGTCGACATCCTCCGCGACATGTGCAGTATCGCCTCCACCCGAGAGCGCTCGTTCAGGGCGAAACGGGGGAAACTGCTCGAACTCGGCACCTTGTATCTCGACGTGCCGTACGGGTTCGTCAGCGATATCGAGGACGGCGAGCAGTTGATCACGAGCTCCGTCGGGAACCACGACCTGCTGCAGCCGGCGAGTCGTGCCCGCTCGGGGAGTCGCACTGCCGGAAGACGATCACCACCGACGACGGCTTCCTCGCCGTCGAAAACGCCGGTGGAAGCGGCTGGGCAACGGACACAGCCTACGAGGTGTTCGAACTGGAGACGTACATCGGCGGCCGGGTGATGGTCGACGGTGAGCTCTACGGCACGGTCTGTTTCGCGTCGGGTACCCCCCGGGACGAGGGGTTCTCCGAGATGGAGCGGACGTTCGTCGAGGTGTTCGTCCGCTGGCTCTCGTACGAACTCGAACAACGGGCCTACCGCGCTCGCCTCGAGACGAGCAACGAACAGCTCGAGCAGTTCGCCAGTGTCGTCTCCCACGACCTCCGGAACCCGCTCGGCGTCGCCGGTCTCCGGCTGGAACTCGCCCGCGAGGAGTGCAACAGCGAGCACCTCGCCGATATCGAACGGGCACACACCCGCATGGAGACCCTCATCGGCGACATCCTGACACTCGCACGTGAGGGTGTTGTTGTCGACGAACCGACGTCCGTCGGACTGTCCGACCTCTGTCTGTCCTGCTGGTCCCACGTCGACACCGGCGCGGCGACAGTCGATGTCGCCGCCGAGGGGCGGATTCTCGCCGACGAGAGCCGGTTGTCACAACTCCTCGAGAATCTCCTCCGCAACGCTGTC
>KE356579.1:2740985-2745082 GCA_000416085.1 halophilic archaeon J07HX64
CGATGGCCTGTGCGAGGCCACCGACGAAGCGCTCGCGGCGAGTGAGCGCCTGCTCGAGCGCTACCACGGCGCCTTCGACGACCGCATCCGGTATGCGGTGACCCCGCGCTTTGCGGTCTCGTGCACGGAGGCGTGTCTGCGCGGCGCTCGCGAACTGGCCGATGCCCACGGCGGTGTCCGACTCCACACCCACGCGAGCGAGACCCGCCGCGAGGTCGCCACTGTCGAGGCCGACACCGGAATGGGCAATATCCACTGGCTCGACGAGGTGGGTCTCACCGGCGAGGACGTGGTGCTCGCACACGGCATCTGGACCGAGGAGAGCGAGCGGCAACTGCTCGCGGAGACGGGAACAACTGTGGTCCACTGTCCCTCGACGAACGCGAAACTCGGGAGCGGTGTCGCGCCGGTACCGGAGTATCTGGACCGTGGTGTCCCGGTCGCGCTCGGCAACGACGGGCCGCCGGCGAACAACACGCTCGACCCGTTCACCGAGATGCGACAGGCCGGCCTCCTCCAGAAGGTTGACCGACTGGACCCGACGGCGCTGCCCGCCCGCCGCATCCTCGAGATGGCCACCGTCGAGGGTGCACGGGCCGCCGGGTTCGAGCGTGTCGGCCGACTCCGCGAGGGCTGGCGAGCCGACATCGTCGGTCTCTCGACAGCCACGGCACGGGCGACACCGCTCCCGGACCCCTTTGCACACCTCGTCTACAGCGCACGCGGCGACGATGTCCGGTTCACGATGGTCGACGGCGAGGTGCTCGTCTCCGATGGGGACCTGCAGGTTGCCGACGCGGACCGGATCCGCCGTGAGGCCCGCGAGGTTGCCGACTCGCTCGACCTCGAACCTGCACGCGAGCGGGCCCGCGAGGTCAGACCAGATTCCTGAGTGTCGGCGTGCTCGCCGATCTCGCCATCGACTGTCGACCACGCGCCGGGACTGGGGTCAGCCGGTCGTGGCGAAAAAAAAAGAAAAACTCGCGCCGTCGGTCCGGGAGTGCTGTCAGTCCCAGATCTTCCACTCGTCGTCTGCGTTTTTTGCGAGCACGACGGTGTCCGTGCTAGTTTCGTCTCTCTCCTGACCGAAGACTGTGCCGGAGACGCGAGTGGTCACCTCGAGTGTCTCGAACTCCTGGACAGTCTCGTAACTGCTCTCGTTGTACCCGGGTCCCGCGTCGGATGTCTCGATACTCTCGACGGAGTAGTCGAGATTCTCCCCCAGATTGCCCGACCCGTCGAGCTCCTTCGACGACGGTGAGTCCTCGTGGACAAGTGACTCCGCCTCCTCGGTGTTTCCGCTGTCGAGAGCACTCACGTAGCTTCTCACGACTCCCTCGGGACCGCCGCCGCTGTCGCGCAGGAACACGAACCAGCCCCCGACAGCGGCGACAGCGGCCCCCGCGCCACCGACGAGCAACTGTCGGCGGCTAACCCCGTCGTCGTCTCCCCTCCGGTCCCCCTGTGGTTGCCGTCGACGACGCGGCTGCGATTGCCCTGCCGGGGCTGGTCCTGCCCGCGACGCTGATTCTGATCCCGTGGTGGCTGATTCCCCTGTCGTGGCTGGTCCTGCCCGCGACGCTGATTCTGGTCCCGCGGTGGCTGATTGCCCTGTCGGGGCTGGTTCTGCCCGCGACGCTGATTCTGATCCCGTGGTGGCTGATTGCCCTGCCGGGGCTGATCCTGCCCACGGCGCTGACCCTGGTCTCGCGGTGGCTGGTCGCCCTGTCGTGGCTGGTCCTGCCCACGGCGCTGATTCTGGTCCCGCGGTGGCTGGTCGCCCTGCCGGGGCTGGTCCTGCTCGCGACGTTGATTCCGGTCCCGTGGTGGCTGGTTGCCCTGCCGAGGCTGGTCCTGCTCGCGACGCTGATTCCGGTCCCGCGGTGGCTGGTCGCTCTGTCGTGGCTGGTCCTGCCCACGGCGCTGATTCTGGTCCTGTCTGTCTCTGTCCGGTGGCGCCTCCCTGTCACCGGGGGAGTCGTTTGTCTCGGACTCGTCCTCGTCCTCGTCCGAGTCTCGCCGGCCCCCGTCGGCTCTGACTTCCTGTCCTATATTTAATACACTACTCCCGTCACGGGGCTGCTCGCTCATCAACACATTGGTATGTAACGTCCCAGTATAAATTTGTCGCACTATCAGAAATACCAGTTACGTAGTACTCGGCGAGCAGCGGAAATAAGAGGATGTTAACCCACAGTCGTCTGTTCAGACCACACAGGTTCCCGAAGACGGGGTCGAAGTTTCAGCTCAGCAGTTCACGAGCCCGGAGGCTGGCGTGACCGAACGCGGCGACGACGATGCCGACGATGTACAGCATCGTCAGCGTAACACCGAGGATGGCGCTCTTTATTCGGGGGTCGGCCTCGGACTGTATGTCCGACAGCGACGCACAGCGCTCGACGAGACTACGCGTGACCGCCGTCTCGGTGCTGTCGGGGTGACGGTCGAGCGTGCGGGCGATCGGCGGGCTGATACGGTGGGACAGGCCGACAAGCGCCCTCCTGGTCGATGTCTACCTCATCGGGTCATAGCGGGAGCGGCACAGCGACTCGAGCGTCTCGGTTTCGCCGGCCGTCGCGGTTGTAATGAAACAACCGCTGTCGCCGATACTGTCGGTGTCGAGGCTCTGGACGCCGCCGTCGTCGCTGTCGTTGCTGGTGGGCGCAACGGCCTGGAACTCGTAACTGGTGCCGGAACTGAGTCCGGGGATGTCGGCAGTGAACGAGTTACCCACGCTGAGATCACCGGAAGTAATCGAATTCGGACGTAGCTGGTTCTGTACCGCCGGTCGGGGCGATGTGTGCTCACACGTTGGCTGACCGGTCGACTCGAGTGTCGGAGAACAATCAGCTACCGGACCGTTTCGCGGGGTTACAGCACCCGCAACTGGAGACTCCAGAACTCCCGCCAGGCGTCGGCGAGTGCCTCCTCGGGTTCACCGGTCGCGTCGACAGCGGCAGACTCGTCGGCGCGGTGCATGAACTCTCCGAGCACAGAGCGTTCGCCGACGACAAACAACCGGTCGGTTTCCCGTTCGTCCAGTGCAGCGAGACACCGTTCCACGTGGCTGTGTATCTGCTCGTCACGCAGTCGTTCGAACCGGGCCTGCGAGAACCCGCCTTTCGAGTGCTGGCTCTTCAGCGCGCTGTCGAACCCGTGAAAGGCCGTTCGCTCCTCGCCGTCGTAACTCCCCATGGCGAACAGATCCGAGCGGACGAGCGCGAGTGTGTACCGGCCCCGGGGCTGGCACCACTCCCGGTCGATACGGAACTGGTCGGCCCACTCGACAAAGGGGTCGGGCGCGACCGGCAGGCGCAGACAGGCCGCGATCAACCCCGCGTCGTCGGTCAGGGCGAGACACGGGGCTGCCCGGGAGACGAGCGCGGTCCGCTCGCCGAACGCCTCCCTGACCGCCCGGGGGATATCACGCCCGTCTGCAACGTACGCCGAGAGCGCCCCCTCCGGACCGGTCTCGAACGACACCAGCCGCGAGCGCACCGCCTCCACCCGCTGCCCCCGCAGAACCGCCTCCCGGCGTGTGGACAGTGCTGTCTCCTCCGACTGGAGGCGGTCGAGCGTGTCCTCGAGTTGTTCGATACGATCCTCGAGTTTGTTTACCCGGTGCTGTGCCTCCTGGCGCTCGGTGACCGCCTGCTTGCGACGGCTCTCGGTCCGCTCAAGCCGGCGTTCGAGCTCGTCGCGTTCCTCGGCCAGCGCCTCTCGTTTTCCCCGCAGCTCCTCGACACGCCGCTCGAGTTCCTCTATCTCGGCTGCGTGGTCGCCCCGGCCGAGCAGGCGGTCCAACATGAGAGGGTACCGGGCGTCGACCGGTATAAATGCCCCGGAGCAACAAGGTCAATGGTCTTATTCACTTGGCTGTCGAACAGGAGATGTGACTGGAGAGATAGACCGTAGGGCGTTTCTCACCGGCCAGCGGCCCGACGACGTGCAGATCTACCTCCACGAGGATGTCCTCTCGAACCCTGAGGCGCTCGCCTCGCACGGCGAGTCTGTCGAGGACGGCATTGTGCTCCTGCTCGACGGCGAGGACGCGCGCACCATCTTCCAGGAGGCGACCGGTATCGACCCGATGGCGC
>KE356579.1:2745102-2746387 GCA_000416085.1 halophilic archaeon J07HX64
GAGGGCGTCGTACGCCAGTGCGGCGACCACACTCGAGTCGACGCCACCCGAGAACGCCACCAGCACACCGTCCCGGTCCGCGAGGTCCGCTTGCACGGCCCCGAGTTTTGCCTCGATCATACCCTCGCTTGTTGTCCACATCGCAAAAACGCGTTGGCACGCCACCGGCAGTTGTGGTGGTGTCTACACGGGTCCTGACCGGATTTGGGCAAACAGTGTGCTGTAGAGCAACACCGGTTTTGGATACAATCGATAGATTCGCCGCTCACAGCTTGTTTGTGTTAAGATGGGACCAGACGAATTGAACCACGTCCGCGTCACTCGACTCGCTCGTGGTCTGGTGCAAACCGCCACCACCCACACAGACGCTGCTGACTCCTCGTTCGTCGTAGACAGCCTCGAAGGTGGGCCCGGGCGGGGCACATCCACGGAGTGCAACACTGTCAACCACCGATATTCGCGGTGAAGCGGTCGTGAAACGGCCGTTCAGTTCGGGCTGTCTGGGACGAAAGAGGGCAAACTATGTCCGGTGACCTCGATCCAATCGACCCAGAGACAGCAGTACAGATGTACTTGGATAGTCGGCGTCGTGAACTCACAGACGCGACCATCCAGGCCCACCAGTACCGACTCAAGCAGTTCGTCAGGTGGTACGACGACGACGGCCTCAATAACCTCAACAACCTCAGTGGACGCAACCTCCACCGATTCCGAATAAAGCGCCGAGAGGATGATGAGTTGGCGAACTTCACAATGAAGGGCCAACTCGCCACGTTGCGGATGTTCCTCCGGTTCTGTGCGACAATAGGAGAGAAATTCGAACAGGACGATTGCTGAGATGCCCCACGGTTCAGTTCGATGCTTCGATAGATGACATCCTCCGCGTCGTAAACGGCGCGGTTTCCTCTCCGGCGTGGGAGTCTCAGACTGTCTGAGAGTCCCCGGAGGCAACATTCCCGTCATGATGGACGGTACTCGGGTTTGTGCGCTGTTCTTTGGGACGGTGAGAGCGTGGTGACTCCGACCATTCGTGGTCGTCCCACTCGAACCGCACGGGCCGTGCCATCGGCCTGACTGCCTGTTCTGCCTGCCGCTCTAGGAACGTTTCTGACGCTGTAATGTCGGCGTGCCCCTCAAACCCACACGGACAGGTGAGCGTGTCCTGCTGTCGTGTCGTCCGGTCTGTCGAACCGCACTGCGGGCACTCTTGACTGGTCCACGCTTCCGACCGGACTTCCACCGAGATACCGTATTCCTCGGCGGTACACGCCAGTCGCTCGGTGAA
>KE356579.1:2746407-2748243 GCA_000416085.1 halophilic archaeon J07HX64
GGCGATCTCACGCACCTCGGATTTCGTGATGTCGTGGGCCAGCAGCGGCGAGTGTGCGTCGAGTTCCTCGACCGCCTGCAGACCCGGCCGGTGGCCATCGCCCGGGTCCGACGCGTTTGTTCCGTCACAGACCGTATCTACACCCAGCTCTCGCGCCCGGTCGAACATCGCCCCCAGCCGCATCGACCGGCAGTGATAACACCGCTGGTCGTCGTTCTTGACGAACGCATCGCTGTCGAGTTCGCTGAACGCGACTGTCTCGTGACGGATACCTATCTCACCGGCCACCTGCCGGGCCTCCTCGAGCTCCGCCTCGGGCAGTGTCTCGCTACGTGCTGTACAGGCAACGGCATCATCCCCGAGAGCGTCGTGTGCCAGCGCGGCGACCACACTCGAGTCGACACCACCCGAGAACGCCACCAGCACACCGTCCCGATCCGCGAGGTCCGCCCGCGCAGCCGCGAGTTTCGCCTCCATCATGCCCTCGTTTGTTGCCCACCTCGCAAAAACGCGTTGGCACACCACCGTCTCGGTGTGTATGCGCAGAATCAACAGTAACAAGACTGTCTACCTCGTACGCTAGAGCCAGTATATGCCACAGCAATCTATCTCCGTGCTCTGTGTCGACGACGAGCACGGCCTGGCGGCGCTCGTCGGTACCTATCTCGAGCGGTTCGACGGGGAGTTCGATATAACGGCTGTGACGAGCGCACAGGAGGCGCTGTCGGCGCTCGGGGACACCACCTTCGACTGTATCCTCAGTGACTACGATATGCCGGGTACCGACGGTATCAAACTGCTGGAGCTGGTCCGCGCGGAGTACCCCGACCGCCCGTTTGTCCTCTACACTGGACACGGCTCCGAGGCCGTTGCGAGTGATGCCCTCGGTGCCGGTGTCACCGACTACGTCCAGAGGGCAAGCAACACCGACCAGTACCGGACTCTGGCCCGACGGGTGCGGAACGCGGTCGAGCGGTACCGCGAGCGGTCGGGAGGCTCGACAGACGATACCGCGATACAGAGACACGTCGAGCGGACCCTCGACACGGCACCGGACGGGGTCGTGGTCACCGTCGACTCCCGGCCGGTCTACAGCAACCCCCGCGGCTCCGCGCTGCTCACCGCCGCTGACGGGGCCGGTACCGACCAGTCACGCCTGCCGACGGCCGAACACACGGCTCCCGTGGGCGAACAGCAGACCACCGGGGACGGCACCGAGTACGCCAGCCTGCTCCCGGAGCTCACAGACCGGACCCCCAGCGTGTCGCGTGGCGTGGTGACCGTGCCGACGGGGGACAGCGAGCAACTGGTCGAGGTTGCCTCCCGGGCGCTGCCCTGGAACGGCGAGGCGGCGACGGTCCACGTACTCCGGGAGGCGTCCGGAGGACCGTCCGCCGAGGTGTCCCGGCAACCGCTGACGAGCGCGGCGGCCGAGGCCAGCCCCGACGGTATCCTCGTGACAACCGCCGACCGACAGCCGGTCACCGGCAACAGCCGGTTTCTCGACTGCTGGGGACACACCGAGAGTCTCCTCGACCCGGACAGCGGCCGACCCCTGTTCGAGGCGATGACCGACCGCACTGCCAACCCCGAGTCGTTCCGGACACACATCGAGGAACAGTACGCCGCCCCCACGACGACACAGCGGAGCCTGGTCCGGCTGGACGACGGAACGGTGCTCGACACGCACTCGGCACCGCTCGACGACAACGAGGACTCCCGCGGTCACATCTGGTTTTTCCGTGATATAACAGAGCTTCAGGGGTTCGACCGGACCGGACAAAGCGTGTTCGACCGGATGACCGACGCAGTCGTGGCGCTCGACGAGGAGTGGCG
>KE356579.1:2748263-2749511 GCA_000416085.1 halophilic archaeon J07HX64
ACGACGCGGTCCGGGAGAGCCTCGACGCGACGACCCGGTCCGATATCTCGTTTCAGTCGAGCGGTGACGCCGACCCGGCAGAGCGGCAGGCCTGGGCGCGCAAACACACCGCGGGGTGGGCGGCCGCCGCACGCGGTGACAGTCGTGACCGGTCGGCAGCGGACCCGGGCGAGCGCAACCGAAAGAGACGGCTGTTCGGTCGCTTTCGCTTCCCGGCCATACCGTACGAGACGGTGCAGTCAGAGTTCACGAGAGACGAGATTCGCCGCGGGTCGTTCGACAATCTCGAGCACCGCCGGTACGTGAACCAGCTCGTCTGGCTCGAGTGGTACGCGACCCGGGGGAAAGAGGAGGCTACCCCGGGAACGTTCGGACCGGTCGTGACGAACTGGAGACTCGCCGCGGTACACCCCGAGGTGTTCGACATCGTCAGACGAGAGCTCGGGGCCTCGACACGCGAGTCGCTCAGCCCCTGTGGGCAAGTCGCCTGCGACGAGGAGGACAACCTGGACGAACGTGCGAGAGAGCTCAAACGGGCCTGGCAGGCGGTCTGAGCGTCTCCGACGGATTTGAACCACGTCCACGTCGCTTTTTTACTCGTGGTCTGGCTCGAACCGACAACTGTGACTCCCTGCTCCTCTGCAAACTGGCGAGCGTCGCCGTCGTCAGTCAGCAGACGACCATCGTGAACGTCAGCAAGAGCAACTGCTTGGGATTCTCCCGGGTCAAGATATCCCCTGACAACGGCATCACGGTTCGCCACTGTTTCCGATATCGGAGCGACCGGGATCTCCGCCTCCATCGCGTCCACCGCTGAGTGAACAACAGAGGGCACACACAGACCACGGCGGGTGACAACCTATCTGAAATCCATCAGAACTCCGGTGAAACATGCAGAGCTTCCGTGCAGCACTCGATTGTGATTGGTTTCAAGCTTCTCCCGATGAATTAGCTGCTCAGTGTGCGTACTGAACAGGTGGCTCAAAAGCGTTGGCAAATAAAGAATAGAGTCAGGACGTGTCGACGATGTCGATATCCATGAGTTCGTGTAACGGCATCTTGTCGAAGTCGTTCTTGTCGGCAGTCACGAACGTCGCTTGGTGTTGGCGCGCTGTCGCGGCTACGAGTAAATCAACATCGTCGAGTGAGACACCGGCAGCTTCGAGCGAGGTCTCCATACTGGCCGCCTCGGCAGCAGTATCCCCATCGAAGCTGATCACGTTGTCGACAGCCTGTGTCAGTTGGTTT
>KE356579.1:2749561-2751844 GCA_000416085.1 halophilic archaeon J07HX64
CCCGACCTGCTCGCGGGATTTACACTCACGTACCGGGAGGAGTCGGTCGGGGAGTTCCGCGAGCGCGTGCGGACCTACATCGAGGCGCTGAACCGCGCGGTTGCGGGGGTTCCGGACGAACAGATCCGACTGCACGCCTGCTGGGGGAACTACCCCGGTCCCCACCACCACGACGTGGAACTCGGGGAGTTGATCGACCTGTTCTACGAGGCCGACATCGGCGGGCTGGTTATCGAGGGAGCGAACCCGCGACACGCACACGAGTACCGCACCTTCGAGGAGTACCCGCTACCGGACAACTGGCGACTCGTCCCCGGGGTCATCGACGTCAAGACGAACATCGTCGAGCACCCGGAAGTTGTCGCCGAGCGACTCGAACGGTTCGTCGACGCTGTCGGCAACCCCGACCGGGTCGTCGCCGGCACCGACTGCGGGTTCGCAACTGTCGTCGACGGCGCCAACGTCGTCCACCCGTCGCTGGTCTGGAAGAAACTCGAAACGCTCGTCGAGGGCGCCGAACTCGCCTCGGAGCGACTGCGCTGAACGGTCCCGGTCGGCCCCGGACACACAGACCCGGGGTCCGACTGTGCCGGACAGCCCTGGGGTCTGACTGTGCCGGACAGCCCTGGGGTCTGACTGTGCCGGACAGCCCTGTGGAGTGCCACATCGGCGGATATGGACCCCGTTCGTGTGTGATACGGACAGTCTGTGGCCTGGAACCGACCGGGCTGTCGTCTAGCATCCGGTATCTATAAGAGACTGTCCACCGACGTGAGTACAAGTGGAGAACTACACGTGTCCCAAGAAGTGAATATCGACGACGCACTCGTATCGAGCGACGACCGGTATCTGACCGTCGTCGTCCGCGTCCCCAGCGCGGGCCCGGCCACGCTACGAGGGAGGGACAGAACAGCGCGCATCGACTCGCTCAAACAGCACGCAGCACGGACACAGGCACCCATCCAGGAGTTCGCACAGCACCGCAGTGGCGTGACAGTGATAAATAACTTCTGGATAGCGAACGCGGTGGTGCTCGAACTCGATACAAACAGTGTGAGTCTCGAGCAACTGGCACGCGTGTCGGGTGTCGAGCGACTCCACGCCAACTTCGACGTGGAGAAACACGGCAACACGCCCGGCGAGGAGACAGACAGCGGAGGGAGAGGATGACAGACCAGGCCAGCATCGACGACGCACTCGTATCGAGCGACGACCGGTATCTGACCGTCGTCGCGCGGCTCTCACCGGTCGAGCGGTCGGCGCTCGCGGGCAAATCACAGTCGTCCGCGGTGACGACACTCAGAGACCACGCCGCACAGAGTCAGCAATCACTGAAGCAGGTGGCCGGCCGTCTCGACGGCGCGTCGGTGCTGAACAGCCTCTGGATTGCGAACGCGGTTGCCCTCGAACTCGACACCGACCGTGCCGCACTCGACGACATCACGGGCGTCAGCGGCGTCGAGCGACTCCACGCCAACTTCGAACTCCGGGCACACGCCGACGGTGACGGGGATGGACGGGGACGGAACTCCGGTCGGCGGTGAGGATGTCGAGGCGACGGACGTGACCTACGGGCTGGACCTGATAAACGTTCCCGAGACCTGGAGCACACACGGGACACAGGGTGGTGGTATCGACGTCGCGGTGCTCGACACCGGTGTCGACGACTCCCACCCGGATCTGCCGACGCTGAGCGACGAGCAGTGGCAGGAGTTCGACGACCAGGGAAACCCGATAGACAGCGACCCCTACGACTCGGGCGAACACGGCAGTCACGTCAGCGGGACCGTCGTCGGGTCGGACGAACCCGACGGCGACGTGCCGGGGTTCGGCGTCGCACCGGGGGCGACACTCTACCACGGACTGGTGCTCCCTGCGGGCGGCGGTTCGTTCACGCAGGTTGTTGCGGGTATGCAGTGGGCTGTCAACCAGGGTGTAGATGTCATCAACATGAGTCTCGGCGCGCCCGGGTACAACGCCGATGTGGTCGAACCCTCCGAGAACGCCCGCAGTGCGGGTGTGGTGCTGGTCGCCTCGGCGGGTAACGAGGGCGACGGCTCGACCGGGTCACCCGGGAACGTCTACCCGAACTTTGCAAGCGGTGCGGTCGCCTCGAACGAGAGCGTGGCGGAGTTCTCCTCCGGCGAGACGATCGACACACAGTCCGCCTGGGGCGATAACGCCGGCGAGCACTGGCCCGCAGAGTACGTCGTGCCGGATGTCGCCGCACCCGGGGTCGACATCTTGAGTTCGGTGCCCGGCGGCGGCTACGACGACACCTTC
>KE356579.1:2751894-2752970 GCA_000416085.1 halophilic archaeon J07HX64
GCGACAGCCGAAACCGCGTCGTGGTCGGATTCGGGGGCGATCTTCTCCCCGGAGTGTCCGAGCAACTCACCCTGGGTGTACCCGAGGATACGCTCGGCTGCACCGTTCGCGCGGACGAAATCGAACTGGCCGTCCCACTCGATGACGCCGATCGGTGACTGCTCGAAAAACAGGTCGAGACGCTCCTCTTGTTCGACCAGTTCGGTCTGTGTGTGGTACCTGTCGACCGCGTTCCTGATGCGGTTCGCGAGCACGGTGTACTGGCTGGGGTCGGTTCCCTTCTGCAGATAGTCTGTGACACCCGCCGAGATGGCATCGCTGGCGATCTCTTTGCTCCCTTTGCCGGTATAGAGAATAAACGGGAGGTCAGGGTGAGCATCGCGGACGCTCTCGAGGAACTCGATCCCGTTCCGTGTCGGCATGTCGTAGTCGGAGATAACACAGTCGAACGATTCAGTAGCCAGCCGACTCAGACCCTCGTTCGAACTCGTCGCAACCTCGATATCGAACCGGTCGTCCTCGCGCCCGAGAAAGCTCCCGGTCATCTCCGCAAACGCCGGGTTGTCGTCCACGTGGAGAATCGGGATGGTCCGACGATGATTGCCCATGCGGTGAGGCGGTGTCTGGATTATAAAGACCGAACGGTGAATAAAACGCCACCGAAACAACGACCCGGAGGTCACCGGTGACGGCTGCGCCGACAGTTTCCGAGGTCAGATGAGGTCGTTTAGTTTGGCTTCCTCCGTGCCGACGGTGACCGTGTGTGGCCCTGTGTCTGTCGGCGTGTTCAGGTGGGACAGCATCACTCCGGCGGTTGTACCCCGACTGTTCCGTTCCCGTGTCGCTACCTCGCGGATCCTCTGCAGCTCGTCGACACTGATAGTCACGTTCATAGCCTCCATGACCACCCGGTCCAGTGTGTCCTGCGCTCCCTCGACGCCGGCCTCCCATTGAGCAAACGCGTCACGGATCTCCCGCTTCTGTGCCGCGTTCAAGTTCCTTACGTCGAGCACGGGCAGATCGAGCAGGTCACCCTTCGACAGCTCCAGCATCCCGCGTCCCTCGCTCCGCCCGAG
>KE356579.1:2753020-2756021 GCA_000416085.1 halophilic archaeon J07HX64
TACTTCAGTTCGGCGTAGTCACACTTTCCACAGTGGACCCGTCGCCGTGTCGGCGAGGAACGTGTCGCCACACCGCGGACACATATCCCGGTCGCTGCTGCGTCGTCGTCGTAGAGTTCGTAGCGTGCCATTATTCCTCGTCGGCGGCGATCTTGTTTCGGTTGAGCATGTAGTTCTGCTCGATATCCTGTGCGTACTGAGGGCCGTCGTAGACACGGGCGGTCCCGATTGTCTTTCGCATCCCGAACTTCGTGTCGAGGTCACGCACGACGACCTCCTTCGAATCCTTGTTCAGCTTCGCGGCCAGCGAGTCGCGCACCGAGAGTCGCTCCGGTGTCGCGTCCTCGTGAACGAGTTCGAACGTGACGTCGCGCCGGTGCAACATCGGGTTCTCGTCCTCGTTGACGATTGCGATATCCATTATGTATATTTCAACTCGAACCGAGTAAAAGGATTTCGAAGCGGCTGTTCTTGCGCCACAGGGCGGCGTCTGACACCCCCGTTCGACGGAGTGGGACACGCCATCGACCCACAGATCCCCGTAAATCAAAGCTCTGGGTCGGGTTGAGGGGCAGAGTCGAGTAACAGGCCACAGTACGGGGCGAGGGGACAGACCAGGTGTGTCGGTCGCACCTATGTGAGCCAACTCGGATAGCCAACCGGCTACTCCGGCAGCTGATCAGTAGTGAATCGACTTCTCTCGTGCGCCTTTGACAGCCTCGTGGACGGCCTCGGAGAGTGTGGGGTGGACGTGGACAGTGGAGGCAACATCCTCGAGCGTCGCGCCCATCTCGACAGCGAGGCCGAGCTCTGCGACGAGTTCGGACGCCTCGGGACCGACTATCTGTCCGCCGAGGACGAACCCGGTCTCGTCGTCGGCGACGACGCGGACGAAGCCCTCACGCTCGTCGAGTGTCAGTGCCCGGCCCGACGCGCGCAGCGGCATCTCGCCGACGACCGGGTCGAACCCGGCCTCGGCGGCCTCGGCCTCGGTCATACCGACAGTTCCGATCTCGGGGTCGGTGAACACCGCTGCGGGGATGGCCTGGTGGTCGAGCGCGGCCGGTTCACCCGCGATCACCGCCGCCGCCACCTCGCCCTCGGCGAACGCCTTGTGCGCGAGCATCGGGTCGCCCGCCACGTCACCGACCGCGAAGGCCCGGTCGACACTCGTCCGGGCCTGGTGGTCGGTCCGGACGAACCCACGGTCGTCGGTCTCGATATCGACCGCATCCAGATTCAGTGTGTCGGTCACCGGTTCGCGACCGACCGCCACCAGACACCTCTCGGCCTCGAAGCTCATCCCCTCTCGCTCCCCGTTGCCGTCGGTCCGGAGGAGCAGACCGTCGTCGGTGGCCTCCCACTCCCGGGCGGTCTGGCCAAAGTAAAACTCCACACCGAGCGATTCGACGCGGTCGTGGACGAGGTCGGTCACATCGGCCTCGTAGCCGGGCAACACACCCTCGAGCTGTTCGATGACGGTCACGTCACTACCGACCTTGCTGAACACCGTAGCGAGTTCCATCCCGATGTAGCCTGCGCCAACGATAACGAGGCTGTCGGGCACCGACTCCAGCGCGAGCGCGTCCCGTGAGGAAAGGATCCGTTCGCCGTCGAACTCGAACCCCGGGATCTCTATCGGTCGGCTCCCCGTTGCGACGACGGCGTGCTCGAAGGCCACGGTCTCGGAGCCCTGTCCGTCGCCGGACTTGACAATACGCGCCGTGTCGCCGCCGGCGAACTCAGCGCGACCGGTCATCAGTGTCCCCCCGGCCCGCTCGACGAGTGACTCCACCCCCTTCGTGAGCCGTCCGACCAGCCGGTCCTTCCAGCCGACCATCGCCTCCATGTCGACGGCGGGGTCCGCGTACACACCCATCCGCTCGGCCTCGCCGGCCCGGTGTGCGAGCCCCGACGCCGAGATGAGTGCCTTCGAGGGAATGCAGCCGTGGTTCAGACAGGTCCCGCCGTAGCTCTCCATCTCGACGAGTGTCACGTCGAGACCGAGCTGTCCGGCGCGTATCGCGGCGACGTAGCCGCCGGGACCGCCGCCGATGACCAGTACGTCCGTGCCAGTGGTGACGTCTCCAACAACCATTACAGGAGCAGGTGTATCGGGTCTTCGAGGTACGTTTTGAGGTCGTTACAGAAGCCGGCCGAGACGGCACCGTCGACGACGCGGTGGTCGATCGAAACCGACAGCGGGAGCGTGTGACCGGCGACCACCTCGCCGTCCTCGACGACAGGTCGCTGCCGCAGTTCGCCCAGACCGAGAATGCCTGTCTCCGGGTAGTTGAGGATGGGTGTGGCGTACTCGCCGCCGATCGCCCCAAAGTTGGTGATGGTGAACGTGCTCCCCTGGAGTTCGTCCGGCGTGAGCTCCCGGTTGCGCGCCCGCTCGACCAGGTCGTTTACCTCCGCCGCGAGTTCGAGCAGTCCCTTCCGGTCGACATCCTCGACGACCGGCACCATCAGACCGGCGTCGGTCGCCACCGCGACACCGATGTGGTACCGGTCGTGATACAGTATCTCGCCCGCGTCCTCGTCGAGTTGGGCGTTCATCGCGGGGTACTCCGGCAGCACCGCCGCGACGGCTTTCATCACGAACGGCATGTACGTCAGGTGGACCCCCTCGTCCTCAGCGCGGGGTTTGAGCCGCTGTCGGGCCTCGACGAGCCCACCGGCCGGGGCCGTATCGTGATGGCTAGCGTGTGGCGCCGTGTGCGCCGACTCCGCCATCGCCTCGCCGATTGTCTGCCGGATACCCTGGTACGGCTCGCGTCTGACCGCCGCTGTGTCTGTTGTGTCGGCGTCACCCGTCTCGGCCACGGCATCGACCGCGGCCGGTTCGCCCGCCGTGGTCGCAGTCTCGGTCGCTGCGGTGGCTGTTTCGTTCGGCGTGGTCGCAGCCTCAGTCACTGCGGTGGCCGGTTCATCTGTGGTGGTCGTAGCCTCAGTCACAGCCGCGGTTGTTTCCTTCGGCGCGGTCTCAGTCGCTGTT
>KE356579.1:2756041-2760002 GCA_000416085.1 halophilic archaeon J07HX64
CCCCGGCCGCCGTACCGTCTGACTGCGCCTTGGCCGCTCCCTCACCGGTATCCGGGTCGGTGTCGATTGTGACGACAACCTGTCCAACGGGGACCATATCACCGGGGTCTGCGTGCAGTTCCTCGACGACACCGTCGACGGGGGCAGGCAGGTCGACAACGGCCTTGTCGGTCTCGACCTCCGCGAGCACCTCGTCCTCGGAGACCTGGTCACCCGGTTCGGCGTGCCAGACGACGATCTCACCCTCGGCGACACCCTCACCGACGTCGGGGAGTTCGTACTCGAACATGGTCAGAACTCGACTGCATCGCGGATACTGTCGGCGATGCGTGCCGGGTCGGGCATGTAGTAGTCCTCCAGCGCGTGCAACGGGAACGGCACGTCGAACCCGGTGACACGGGCTATCGGCGCCTCCTGGTAGAGCATCGCCTCCTCCTGGATTGTGGCGGCTATCTCGCCCGCCAGTCCACCGCTCTTTGGTGCCTCGTGGACGACGACGCCACGGCCGGTCTTCTCGAAGGAGTCGACGATTGTCTCCTTGTCGAGCGGCGAGACCGTCCGCAGGTCGATCACCTCGGTGTCGATACCCTCGTCGGCAAGGTTCTCGGCGGCCTCCATCGTCGGGCGGGTCATCGCGCCGTAAGTGTACACTGAGACATCACTCCCCGTGCGTCGGACGGCTGCCTCGCCGAGCGGCACCTCGTAGCTCTCCTCGGGGACGTCCCCGCGGAACGCACGGTAGATGAGTTTCGGCTCCAGGAAGATAACGGGGTCCGGGTCACGGATAGCGGCGGTCAACAGCCCCTTCGTGTCGTACGGTGTCGAGGGGATTGCGACCTTCAGACCGGGGTGGTGGGCAAAAAAGGCCTCCGTCGATTCGGAGTGGTGTTCGGGTGCGCGGATGCCGCCGCCGTACGGGGCTCGCACCACCATCGGACAGGTGAACCGGCCCTTGCTGCGTGCGCGCAACCGGGCGGCGTGGCTCACGATCTGGTCCAGCCCCGGGGTAGGTGAACCCGAGGAACTGCATCTCCGGAACGGGCCGCAGTCCGTAGGCGGCCATCCCGATTGCGGTACCGATGATACCCGACTCCGCGAGCGGCGTGTCGATGACCCTGTCACCGCCGAACTCGTCGATCAACCCCTGTGTGGCGCGGAACACACCACCGTTCTCACCGACATCCTCGCCCATCACGACGACATCCTCGTCGCGGCTCATCTCCGTGTACAACCCGTCCCTGACCGCCTGGACGAGCGTCAGGCTCTGTGTCTGCTCGGTCTCGTGCTGTTGCTGACTCATTCCAGTAGCACCTCGTCACCGTGGCGTGCCCGGAGCGCCTCCAGATACTCCTGCTGTTCGCGGAGTCGCCCCGGCATATCCTCGTAGACATCGACGAACATCTCCGCGGGGTCCGGACGCGGACGACTCTCGGCGGTCTCGATCGCCGCTGCCACCTCGTCCTCGATGCTTTCCTCGATTGCGTCGATCTGCTCGTCGTCGAGCAGTCCGCGCTCGCGGAGGAACGTCTCCATGCGCGGGATGGGGTCTTTCTGTCGCCAGCGCTCGACCTCCTCGTCGTCGCGGTACACCGAGGGGTCGTCTGCGGTCGTGTGTGCGCCAAAGCGGTACTGGACGGCCTCGATCAGCGTCGGTCGCGCCGCGCTCCCGATCGACTCGTCTGGTTCGCCCGGGTTCTTTGCCTTCTCGACAGCCTCGTTCGTGACCGCGTACACCGCGAGCGGGTCCATCCCGTCGACCTGCACGCCTTCGAACCCGTAGGCGTGGGCCTTCTGGGCGAGCGTCGCGCTGGCGGTCTGGCGCTCGCGGGGGACCGAGATCGCCCACTGGTTGTTGCTACAGAAAAACACCGCGGGCACGTCGAACGCACCGGCAAAGTTCAGCCCCTCGTGGAAGTCACCCTCCGAGGTTGCCCCGTCGCCAAAGAAACTAACCGCGGCGGTGTCGTCTCCGCGGAGTTTCGAGGCCCACGCCACACCTGTCGTGTGGGGTATCTGTGTCGCAATCGGCACCGACAGTGTGAATACGTTTGCATCATCGGGTGGCGCCTTCCCGTCCTCGCTGCCCATCCAGTACAACAGGATGCCCTCGAGCGGCCAGCCGTGCTCGTACGCCACCATGTGCTCGCGGTAACTCGGGAACACCCAGTCCTCGTGCTCGAGAGCGTGAGCGCTCCCGACCTGGGCGGCCTCCTGCCCGGCCATCGGGGGGTACGTCCCCAGTCGCCCCTGGCGCTGGAGACTCACCGCGCGCTCGTCGAAGTGTCGCCCGAGTTTGAGCTGTCTGTACATCTTTACCAGTTCATCGTCTGACAGGTCCGGGACAGTCGCGTTCTCGCGTACCTGTCCCTCCTCGTCGAGTATCTGGACCTGCTCTGTCGGGTCCTGCTGCAGGACACTCATGAGAAAAACCACCTGTGTAACAGCAACATACCACTTTGTTTTCCCGCCGGTGGCTTATTCGTTTCGAGACGGTAGTTACAAAGATTCCTTCGACGGAGATATTGTCAGATGAAGCGGTCGAGTCCAGTCTGTGTGGTCGCCTCCTCGATGCGCTCGAACCCTGTCTCCACCTCGGACTGGTCGACCCCCCACGTATCGACGACGAACTGCTGGGCCGCCGCCACGTCCGGCGATATCTCCGTCTCCGGTGATACGTCTACCACCGCAGGGTCCACAAAGAGTCCCCGAATGCGGTCGACGTGCGGGATCGTCTCCTCCCGGTTCTCCAGCACGCTGTAGATGTCACCGTGTTCGGCCAGGAGCGACACCGCCGTCTTCGGACCGATACCCCTGACCCCCTCGTTGAAGTCGGTCCCACAGAGGATGGCAACATCGACGAACTGCTCGCGACTCAGACTGTGCTCGGCGAGTGTCGCCGACAGGTCCATCAGTTCCGGGTCACCCGAACTCGTCAGCTGTCGGAGTGTCATCGGCGAGCCGAACAGGAGGGCGTCGTAGTCCTCGGTGCCGGCGTAGTCGACGGTCCCGTTGCGGGCCATGTGTGCACACTGTGCCTCCCCCTCCGCGGGGGCGTCGATAACCGGCACGTCCAGCAGGTCGAGCAGTTCCCGGGTCGTCTCGACGATAGTGTCGGTGAGCCGCTGGGTGCGAGACTCCAGGCGTGCCACCGCAACGGGGTCCTCCCGGTCGCGGGCATCCTCGAGGTCCTGTTCGTAGCGCTCACGCTGCTCGCGGCGGCGCTCGACCTCGTCACCTTTCAGGTCCGCAACCGCGCCGTCGAACACGAACACCGGTGTCAGGTCGTGTTCGAAGAACTTCGGGACCCCCGTGACGGTGCCGATCAGATTCGCCACCTCCTCGCCGCTGTCGGTCGTGTACGCCTCGCTCGATGTCCACTTTACCGTCGTCGTGAGATACCGGTAAAGCCAGTTGTGTGCATCCACCGCGATTACCGACCCCTCGAGTGCGTCGAACGACACCTCCTCGATGGCCGCCAGGTCCCGCAGGTCCGCGTTGCCCATACCGATACTGGCCGCCAGGACGGCTTTTGTGTGTCGGTCCAGACCGGGCCGGAGACTCTGCTTCCAAGCGCGCTACGAGTTCGTGAGTCTCCCAGTTCTTGACTGCATCTCGGTTGTCGGAATCAGTGTCGTCACCCCAGATATCGGCATCGAAATAAAGGGCGAGAGCCTAACTGGTGGAGCGTCAGCAGGAATCGCTTTGTTTGCTGGCTGCCTCGGTAACGATAGCGCCCTAATTCGGATAACTCCGGTGACGACGGAGCAGATAGTTGCCTTATGACGGGCAACAATGCCTCTCTCGACGAGCGGGTCCAGAATCCGGCTGGTCTCCTCGACACCGAACGGGCCGTACTCGACGGTCCTGTTCTTCGAGGGGCGATAGTCGTGTCCGGTGACTACTGGCGGATCCAATCGACAACTGCCTCCTCATCCTCAGCCAACTCGACACCGGTTTCGGT
>KE356579.1:2760022-2762316 GCA_000416085.1 halophilic archaeon J07HX64
TCGAGATACCCCTCGTGGCTCGTCGAGAGCCGGTGGTAGGTCTGTTCGGCTGCTGGCTCGCCTCGTCGGCGAGATACCAGAGGTCGTCGACTCTCGTCATCGCCGCGACTGGGGCGGGTATCCCTGACGGGTTGATGGTATATGTGTGCTCATACCACTCTGTTGGGCTGTTACCAATATAATCCTTCGACCACCGACGGCGGCGGTGTTCAGTCGCTCTCGACTGAACCGCTGACCAGCGAGGCGACCTGCCCATGCGGGATCGGGTGAGAGCTGTACAACTCGCCCAGGTCGTCGGCGAAGACGGTCTGGTCGTTCCCGTCGAGCGTCGGTCGGTGAGACGGGTCAGCGCGGACGCGAGTCCGAGCGGAGGTGCGTGGTCGGTGGCGAACGCGTCGGCCCGCCGCTCCCAGCGCCGGACGACGAGACCGATAGCCAGGCTAAAACCCGCGAGGTACAGAAACAGTCCGACACCGAACTGAGCAGCAGTTGGTGAGAGTCCCGCGAGGAGGACTGCAAGCCCCGGCAGCAAAACGGCGAGAACGGACAGGAACCCGAGCGACACCGGGTAGTGTGAGACGACGTGTTTGTACTCGTGAGCGAGGACGGCCCGCAACTCGTCGTCCCGGAGTCTGTTCGCGTCCGCCTGCGGCACGACGATCGTGTTCGTCCGTGGAACCGCGAACGGGACCGACTCGTGAACCGGGTTGGTGCGGTCCCCGTAGGTTGCGAGTGTCGGCTCCTCGTCGTGGGCGCTGTTCTCGTGGATCTCGGACAGAAACGTCTGTGCGCGCTCGCTGTCGAGTGGTGCCATCTTGCCCACCAGACCGCTGGTGCCGAGTGTGGCGAAGAGCTTCCGGGCACCGAGGGCGACTCCGAGCGCCAGCACACCTGCCCCACCCCAGTTGATGAACGCGAGTGTGAACAGAAACGAACTGAACGCCATCCCGACCAGGCGTTCCGAGAGGCGCCCGCGTTTCCTGATCACCTCCACCGCGCTGTTTCGCTCCGTCTTCACGTCGTCGAACGCGACGAGTGCCGCCCGGTCCAGGTTGCCGAGTCGGTCGAACCCGTCTATCCCCTCGCCCGGTGTCGCCGTCTGTGGGCCGGTCGTCGCCCCCGGTGCCGCACGCGACCCGACCGCACCGATCACGAACAGTACCCCACCGACAGCAACGACACCCAGAGCGTCGACGAACCCGAGCGGGGTCTCCATGACGAACCCCCCGACCGCGGTCAGAGCCCCCGAGAGAGCGAGTATGAAACCCGCTACCCCGACCCCCCAGAGCAACTGCTCGATGGTCGACGTGCGCCGGACCGTGTACGCACCCTCTGTGCGCTCGACAGACGTCACCTCGCCGTCGACAACCTCCACCCGCCACTCCTGTGTGTCCCCAGTCACAACGACGGTGGTGTCGCCGATACCGAGACTGTCTACGCTGTCGGCCACAGCCCGCAGGTCCGGGGGACCGCTCGCCACAATCGTCACTGTACCACCCTGGTACGTCCCGCTGTCGACCCACTGCTCGGAGGCGAGTTCGGCCGGCAACAGACTCGACAGGCTATCACCCGACGACATGTGCAGTACGAACAACTGAGGAAAAAATGAGTGTTTGGTCCACAGACACGGCGGTGTTCAGATAAGCTCGTTCCATGCGAAACTGAACAACCAGACCCCAAAGAGGATTACGCCGGCTCCTCGCAGCACAAGCGCGAGTTCGCCGTCGGTAGCTACTGCGAGACAGAACAAGCCTGAGGACAGACCCGGCAGTACCATCGGGTCTGTGAGCCGCGAGAGTTCATCTGTGTTGTCTGTCATTCCCTGTCGGGGTTGTGCTTGGGGACCGGCCTTAAATCTTTCCCCCGAACTGGGAACGAGGCAAACACTTTCTACCGCACCGGCACACGACCCGATATGGGCGATATCCCCGATACCATCACCGAGGCACTCGCCGGTGTCAGGACCGCGGGTCGCGCGGCACTGGAGGCCGGCGCGGGGGCGGGTAACGCTACTGCCGCGCTCCGTGCCGGCGATGCCAGGCCGGTGTACGCGGTCACGAACGACCGCGACGACATCTCGACTGTACGCGACCGGTTCCCCGACGACAGCGGTATCCGTACGCTTCAGGCAGACCTCCGGACGATTCCACTCCCCGACGACGCTGTCAAGGTCGTGACCGCCCACGCGCTGTTCAATCTTGTTCCCACGACTGACGTGGCACCCATCGTCGAGGAACTGACCCGGGTGACCGCTCCTGGCGGCAGTATCGTCGTCGACGACTACGGACCGATCC
>KE356579.1:2762336-2765674 GCA_000416085.1 halophilic archaeon J07HX64
AAGCGAGAAAACTGCAAGAAGGGAAAGGAGTGCTCATGCGCCGGCCGGGAATTGAACCCGGGCTATGAGCTTGGGAAGCTCATGTCCTACCACTAGACCACCGGCGCGCGGTGTCAGGTAGCCAACCCACGTTTAAAACCGTTTTTCTCCGGACCGGACGCCGTTCAACTGCTCTCCTCGCGGCTGGTGAGTGTGAGTTCGACAGTCCGCTCCTCGCCATCGCGAACGATCTCGACGTCGATGGTGTCGCCCGGTTTGGTGTAGAGTGAGAGAAACGCAGAGAGTCGTTCGGTGGTTGGGATGGGCCACCTGACGCCGTCGTTCGCGAGCGCGGTGATAACGTCACCCCCAACCGGGACCGACCGCCCTCTGACAGTCTCCTCGGCACCCTCGGGGCTGCCCTCCAGGACACCGTCAGCCGGCAGACCGGTCTGTGTGCCGATGACGTAGACACCCCAGGTGGTGTCCAGTTTGTTCGCCTCGATTATCCCCGGTGTCACGTCGGTGATGAGCACACCCATCCGCGAGTGTCTGTACTCACCGGTCCTGATGAGTTCGGGGACCACCCTGCGGGCCATCCGCGCCGAGATGGCGAACCCGACGTTGTCACCCTGTCCGGCGCTGACGACACCGGCCACCTCGGCGTCGTGTGTCACGAGCGGGCCACCACTGTTGCCCGGGTTGAGCGCCGCATCAGTCTGGACACCGTCGGCGATGGAGAACTCCCGGCCGACCGTGTCGATGTTTCGGTTGCGTCCGCTGATGACGCCGGATGTAAACGACCCGGTGAGATTGAACGGGTTGCCTATCGCGACCACCTCCGTGCCAACCGGCACCGGGTTCTCCACGAGCGGCAGTTCCGTTGCCTCGTCCGGCATCCCGTCGAGCACCTCGATAACAGCCAGGTCACTGTTTACATCTGTCCCGACGATGTCCGCATCACGCCAGCCCCTGTTGTCGAACCAGACAAACGGCTCGTCCGTGTTACGCACAACGTGCTCGTTCGTCACGAGGTAGTTCTCCTCGGCGTCGTAGACCCAGGCTGTGCCGCCGCCGGCCCCCTCGGCAGACTCGAGACGGACCGCCGCAACCGAGTCGACGATATCCTCGTACAGTTGGGTCAGCCCCGAGTCGGTCGCCGCCGGCTGGTTGGGGTTCGCCCCCGGCTGATTGAACTCCTCGGGAAACTCGTCCCGGTTTGTGTCCGGTTGGGTGTCGTCCGGGGTCTGAGATGGGTCTTCCTCCTGGCTCTCCGACGAGTCGAGCGCACACCCCGCGATCGCCGCCGACAGCCCTGTCGCAAGCCCCGCGAGTGTTCTGCGTCGTGAGATCCGCGGTTCATCGTCCATGAACAGTTATAGGGACGTGAGAAAGGTGAATCTTGTCCTCGCGTGTGTAGTGCCCGCCCTCTCGTGTTTCGAACGCGTTCGGTACTGTTTTCCGCGCGCTGGCCCACTGTACGGTATGGCCACGACAATACCCCCATCGGTCGGCCAGCGACTCGACGCCGACCGTGAGGAAGGGCGACGAAAGATAGACTGGGCCCGCCAGCACATGCCGATAGTCGAGGCACTGCGCGAGCGCTTCGAGACCGACCAGCCACTTGCCGGCGAGCGCATCGGGATGGCGATGCACGTCGAGGCAAAGACCGCCGCGCTCGTCGAACTGCTCGCGGCGGGTGGGGCAGAGGTCGCTATCACCGGCTGTAACCCGCTCTCGACACACAACGATGTGAGCCTCGCACTCGATGCCGTCGACGATGTCACCTCCTATGCCGCACACGGCGTCGACGAGGAGCGGTACTACGGCGCGATGGAGGCTGTGCTCGACCACGGACCGACAGTCACCGTCGACGACGGCGGTGACCTCGTCTTCACGATCCACGAGGACCACCCCGAACTGCTCGACAGTGTCGTCGCCGGGACCGAGGAGACGACGACCGGTGTTCACCGTCTACGCGCGATGGCAGAGGACAACGCACTCGAGTACCCTGTCATCGCGGTCAACGACACACCGATGAAGCGGCTGTTCGACAACGTCCACGGCACCGGGGAGTCCGCGCTCTCCTCGATCGCCATGACGACCAACCTCTCGTGGGCCGGCAAGACGGTTGTCGTCGCCGGCTTCGGTTACTGCGGCAAGGGTGTCGCCCGAAAGGCCTCGGGACAGAACGCCCACGTTGTCGTTGCCGAGGTCGACCCCCGGCGCGCGCTGGAGGCTCACATGGAGGGCTACGAGGTGCTCCCAATGGCCGAGGCCGCCGGGCAGGGTGACGTGTTCATCACGACCACCGGCAACCGCGACATCATCGTCGGAGAGCACTTCGAGGAGATGGCAGACGGTACGATACTCGCAAACGCCGGTCACTTCAACGTCGAGATCGACCTCGACGCCCTCGGAGACCGGGCTGTCGGCACCGACCAGCCCCGCGAAGGTATCGAGGCCTACGAGATGCCGGACGGCCGCCAGTTGAACGTGCTCGCAGAGGGCCGACTGGTCAACCTCGCCTCGCCCGTCTCGATGGGCCACCCGGTCGAGGTGATGGACCAGAGCTTCGGGATCCAGGCGGTCTGCATCCGCGAACTGGTCGACGGCGGCTACGACCCCGGTGTCCACGACGTCCCTGACCACCTCGACCGCGAGGTTGCCGAGGTCAAACTCGACGCAGAGGGCATCGCCATCGACGACCTGACCGACGAACAACAGGAGTACCTCGACAGCTGGCAGCACGGTACCTGAGACTCGCCCCGACTGTTTTTATCCGGGAGCACAGATAGCCGGTATGTATATCACGGTTCTTGGCTCCGGCGGGAACTTCCCGACACCGATGCCGACCTGTGACTGCCGTGTCTGTGTCGAGGCCCGCGAGCGGGGCCTGCCCTACGCTCGGCGCGGTAACTCGCTTTTTGTCCACGACGCGAACCTCCTCGTGGACACGCCGGAGCTGGTCTGGCACTCGCTGAACCGCGAGGGGGTCGAGGCTGTCGACTACGTCTTTCTCTCTCACTTCCACGCCGACCACACGCTCGGTCTGCGAGCGCTCCAGTCACTCGGGATGGAGGAGCCACCGCTCACGGATTTTGTCGGTGACGTGCCGACACTCCTGATGAGCCCGGTCACCTACGAGCGGGCTATCGAGGCGAACACGGCTCTCGAGCATCTGGCCGAAACCTGGGCCAATGTCGAACTGCTCAGCGACGGTGACAGCCGGACCGTCGGAGGGGTCGAACTCACACACCGGAGTGCTCCCATCCAGGAGGGTGGTGAGCGTGCGATCTCGACGCTGTTGCTGGAGGACGGGAGCGGGCGGGTCTACCTCTCGCCCGACGAGAACAGAC
>KE356579.1:2765694-2773286 GCA_000416085.1 halophilic archaeon J07HX64
TCACGGCGGCAGCCGAGCATAACGCGCTGGCGGCGGAGATGAGCTTCGAGGAGTCCCTGGCACAGGTCCGGCAGGTCCAGCCGGCACGGACGGTGTTCACCGAACTTGAGGAGCCGTACCGGCGCAGCCACGACGACTACCGGGCGCTCGCGGGGCGTCTGACAGAGCGCGAGGGGCTCGACCTGGCGTTCGCACACGACGGTCTAGAGCTGTCGGTGTGAGGGCGGGTCGGAACGCTCAAACCCGCAGCGGCGCTGTCGTTGATACATGGAGTTCGGGTTCGAACTCGCGGTCTGTCAGTGGGCAGAGCGCCACTGGCCGCCCGACGGTGAGCGCGACAGCGCGGTGTTCGTGGCCCGACAGCTCGGGACGAAACACCGGCGTCTGGACACGGTCGTCCTGGAGTGTGACCCCGAAGGACTCGCACGGCGCGCACGGTTCGGCGACCGGCACCTCGACAGCGACCTGCTCGGGGTCGTTCGTCACGCCCCCGCCGAGTGGGCGTGGTACCGGGATGCCCTGCCGGAGCCGGACTACCCCTGGCGGTACGTCCGCGAGGCGGTCACCCGCGCCGCCGACCGCGGTCTCGTCGAGCGCCGCACCCGCGGCGGTCGGGTCCAACTGCGCCGCAGATGGCCCTACCCCGACTGGGTCGAGCGTATCGTCGCGGTCGAGAACAAACCCGACCTGAGCGCGAGCGCCGCCCGCGACCTGGTCCGACAGCTCCAGCAGGATGTTGCGCTCGGACTCGCCGACGAGGTGTGGGTCGCAACCGGAACCGACCAGGCGACCGCCGCCCTGCTCGGCGACGGACCGGTCGAGGCGGGCATCCTGGCGGTCGACACCACAGACCGGGGGGCCGGTGCGGCACACACCGTCTGGCGGCCCCGTCGACTGGCAGTCGAGGAGCGGGGAACACGGATCCTCGACCGCCCTGAAGGAGGCGGTCACGACGCCTCGGCCTGGCGGTTCGAGTACGCGAGCGCGGACTGGAAAAAACGGAAGCGTCTCGAGATCGCCGAGCGGGCGTACGAGCGTGGTTGGCGGGCCTACGTCGAGTCGATGCGGTCTGACTGCCGGCACTTCGAGATGCGGCCCACGACTGCCGTTGCCCAGCCGTTCTGTCCGGCGAAAGGGCACCACCAGACCACCCGGGAGTGCTCGGGTGACTGCCCCTCCTTCGAACCCGAACCACCCGCCTGGCGACAGCAGGGCTGGCCGGTCGAGGGAGGGCCCGGGCAGGCCGTCGAGCGGTTACTCGACCGGCAGCGGGCGCGACACCGGCCCGAACCGCCCGGGCGCGAGGAAAGGGACTGAAACCGCGTCTCCAGGCTGGTGACGTCGGATGACACCGGTTCGGACTCGCTCGTCGGGACAGACAGTCACGGCGGTAACGAATCGGGGTGTGCAGTAACCGGTGTAGAGACGGGCCAGTGCCCGTCAGGCCCGTGCCTGGATCTCCTCGCGGAGCACGTCGCTGACGACGTCGCCGTCGGCCTTTCCACGGAGTGCACCCATACACTCGCCCATCAGTGCCGAGAACGCGCCCATCCCCTCCTCTCGGACCTGCTGGTCGTTGCGCTCGATGACCTCCCGCACGGCCTCTTGGACGGTCTCGCGACCGGCGCTCCCGAGCCCCTCCTGCTCCGCGGCCGCCTCGGCCGAGAGCCCTGGCTCCTCGGCGAGCGCCGAGAGCAGGTCCGGAACCCCCTCCGTCGCGAGTTCACCTGCCGCGAGCAGGTCGAACACACCCTCGAACTGCTCGTCGGTCAACTGTTCGACAGGAACGCCGTCCCGCCGGAGTTCGGTCACGGTGGATTCGAGCGTGCCGGCGGCGAGTGTCGGGTCGACACCCATCCCGACTGCGCGCTCGAACAGCGGCATACGCTCGCTGTAGGCAACCTGTTCGGCGAGCGCCGGGTCGAGGTCGTGCTCTGTGGTGTACCGCTCGACTCTCTCGGTGAGCAACTCCGGCGGTTCGATACCGCTCGCGTCGGGTTCGACCGGTGGGACGTCCGTTTCAGGGTACATCCGTGCCGCACCCGGGAGTGGTCGCAGATACCGGGTCGTACCCCCCTCCAGGGCGTCGCGTGTCTCCTCGGGGACCCCCTCTATCGCCGTCGCGGCGCGCCCGGCGACGGCGTCGATCGCGAGTTCGGCCGTCTCGGGGTCGTCGGCGACAAGGGCAACAGCGTCGTCCGGGCCGGCCCCGACCGCGTCACACAGTGTTGCCACCTCCGCCTCGGTGACACCGTACGCTGGTAACTCGTCTGTGTGAAAGATACCGCCCGCACCGTGGCGTTTCGCGTGGTCCGCAAACTCCGTGCCGAGTCGCCTGTCCGGCAGTATCTCGCGGCCAACCAGACCGTCGAACCCGAACAGCGGGACCGCGTGTGCCACCCCGCCGTCGGCGAGCGCACCGCCGATGACGCCACTGTCTGTCTCCGCGAACACCGACGAAACATCCTGCGGGTCGCCGACCGACCCCCCGCGCTCTCGTAGTGTGTCGGCGATATCGAGCAACTCGACCTGTCGGTGCACCTCGTTGCGCACGATGTCGTCGATGTCGTCGAGACTCTGGACACCCTTTATTTCGACACGTGCGCCCTCGGCGATGGAGACGTTCACATCCTGCCGGATGGTCCCCAGTCCGCGTTTTACCTTCCCGGTCGAGCGCAGCAACATTCCGATCTGTTCGGCGGTTTCGCGGGCCTGTTCGGGGCTGCGGATGTCCGGCCGCGTGCCGATCTCGACGAGTGGGATCCCGAGTCTGTCGAGGCTGTAGCGCACCCCCGCATCAGTCTCGGCGACCCGCTGTGCGCTCTCCTCCTCGAGCAGCAGGTCGTTGATACCGACTGGGCCGTCGTCGGTCTGGACGACACCGTCGGTGGCAGCCAGCATCGACCGTTGGAACCCTGCGGTGTTCGAGCCGTCGATAACGAGTTTCCGCATGACGTGGGCCTGGTCGACCGGCTCCATCTTCAGCAGTGTCGCGATCTCCAGGGCGGTCGCCATCGCCTCGCTGTCGACCCGTCGTGGCGGTTCGTCGTCCTCCTCGACCAGACAGGTGGTGTCGTAGGCGAGATACTCGAACTCGCGGTCGACCCGGCTCTCCTCCAGCGCGGCGTCGTCGAGCTCCCCCAGTTCACTCTTTGTTGGATGGAGATACCGCTCAAAACGCCGGTCGGACTCCGCCGGGTCGCGTAGCGTGGTGGGACAGTCACAGAACAGCTTTGTCTCGGTGTCGAGTTGCTGGTGTATCTCCAGCCCCGCCACGAGTCCGAGTGCCTCGTAGTCGTGCTCGCTCATTACCTTGTGCTCCGACACCGAGGGCAAAAAACCTGCAGGTCCTCGGCCGATCACTCTCGCGATCTGGACTCACTTCCCCACCCGCTGTTCTCGGAACCGTCCTGTCCGTCCCGTTCTCCGGTCTGTTGTCCGGAGTCCGACCGACCCGTACCGTCACGATCCAGGGACTCTCGACGGCCGCCCCGGGCCTTCGCCAGCCGCTCAGCCGCCGACCGGTCGACGACCTGTGGGTCAGCTGTCTCACGCTCGGTGAGCAGGTACAGTACGACCGGGGCGAGAAAGACAGCCAGGATGAGCACGACTACAAAACCTCTTGCTGTCAGTGCTGCCGACATGACACAGGCTACTCCTCTGTAGCAGAAATGTTTTGTATCACTACTTGTGATAGTTTGATATGAGTCGTTCTACCGACACACACGACAACGACAGCAGGGGCTGTCCGAAGTGTGAGCACGAGCAGACAGAGGTCGACGAGATATCGACGACCGGGTCCGGCCTCTCGAAGTACTTCGACGTTCAGAACCGGAGTTTCACCGTCGTTTCCTGTACCAACTGTGGGTACTCCGAACTGTACAGGAACCAGTCCTCCGGAAACGCCATCGACGTGTTCCTCGGCTGAGGCTCCTGTACTGGTGTCTCGGCTCTGCTCTGGAAGGCGAGCGGGTGAACCGGCAAGAGAGACAGGTATGTGAGGACCGTACAGACATCTGTGCCAGCTGGCCATAACCGGGCACCGGAGAGGTGGCCAGACGGCCTGACGTGTGCGAACAGCCAGCACAGGAATCACCGAACGGAATGTTTAAACTCCGGAGGGTAGAATCATCTGGTACCAGAGCGCGTGGGGCGTTCAGGCAGTACAGCACCCCGACCAGAATGACAAGGAACAGCTATTGTTCGTGTCAGCAACACAGGAGAGGAGTCGCTACGCCCCGCTGCGGGTATGGAACTGAGGTTCAATCATGGCGAAGGTAATCGACCCATCCAGCAACATCGAGATCACAGACGACGATATAGACAACAACTCAAAGGGCGAGCTGATCAAGCTCGCCGGCAAACTGCGCGACCGGCGCAACGAGCTCAACCAGCTCGCCTCGGAGAAAGCCTCCGAGCGCGACGAGCTCAACGCAAAGACCCGTGAGAAGGTCGACGCTGCCCAAGAGCACCGCGAGGAACGCGACGGGCTCAACGAGGACGTCCAGGAACACAAGGAGAAGCGAAACGAACTCAACGCGGAGGCAAACCAGCTCTTCGACAGGGTCGAGGAGCTCAAAGAGGAGATGAAAATCGACGAGGGCACCCAGATCGAGGACCTCGAGGAGGAGATCGAGGACCTCGAGTTCAAACAGCAGACCGAGGTGCTCGACGCCGACGACGAGCGCGAACTCATCGAGGAGATCGAGGAGAAACGCGAGAAGCTCCGCGAAAAGAAGGACAAGGTAAACCAGAACGACGAGCTCGAGGAACTCGAGGCGGAGGCCGAGGAGGTCCGCGCCGAGGCGTCGAAACACCACCAGAAGGTGACCGAGCTCGCCGACAAGGCCCAGAAACACCACAACAACATGATCGAGGCCTACCGCGAGGCCGACGACATCCGTGACCGGGCCGACGAGAAACACGAGGAGTTCGTCGAGGTCCAGGAGGCCGCCGACCAGCACCACGAGGACTTCGTCCGTGTCCAGAAACGTCTGCGCGAACTCGACAAGAAAGAGGAAGAAGAGGAACGCGAGGAGCGCGAGCAGAAACAGGAGGCCGCCCGCGAGGAGGCCGAGGAGATCTACCAGAAGTTCAAGGAGGGCGAAACCCTCGACACCGAGGACCTGATGAAGCTCCAGAAGACCGGCCTGCTCTGATCTGCTGGACGCCCCACGCAGGCCGTGTCGACATGACACCGTGGTGACCCACGGTACCCCCCGCAGTTGACGACCGTTTGTCTCGACGTTACACCCCTTCGACAGCTCTGCATCTGTGCGACAGATTAGGTGTCTCGATGACGCTGTCCCCGGAATATACAGCCTCTCGACAGCTCCGCGTCCCGAACGCAACTCCGACCCCGGACGAGTCGGGGTTTCGACGCGGATACCGCCGGGTTCCGGCGCGAACAGCCCCGTCGGGATAGCTACCCGTGGCCGCTGACCGGGACCGGGTCGTACGGCGCCTCGAGCCACTCCTGGTCGCTCGTCGACAGCGAGATATCCAGCGCGGCGACGGCCTCCTCGAGATGTTCGACGCTCGTCGTGCCGACAATAGGGGCGTCGACGACATCCTGATGTAGCAGCCACGCCAACGCGATCTGGGCCATCGAGGCGTCTTTCTCCTCGGCGAGTTCGGCGACGCGCTCGTTTATCTCCCGGCCGTTGCCATCGAAGTACGGGTGTGCGCGGGCGTGGTCGTCGGACTCGCCGCGGGTAGTGGCGTCGAACTGCTCGTGGGGGCGGGCGAGATAGCCCCGGGCGAGCGGACTCCACGGGATGACCGCAACGTCCTCCCGGGCACAGAGCGGCAGCATCTCGCGTTCCTCCTCGCGGTACAGCAGGTTGTAGTGGTTCTGCATCGTGGCAAAGCGGTCGAGACCGAGTCGGTCACTCGTGTGGAGTGCGCGGGCAAACTGGTGGGCCCACATCGAACTCGTGCCGACGTGTCGGACCTGCCCGCGCCGGACGGTATCGTCGAGTGTCCGCAGTGTCGTCTCGATGGGCGTGTCCTCGTCCCAGCGGTGGGTCTGGTAGAGGTCGATTGTCTCCATTCCGAGGCGGTCGAGACTCGCGGCGAGTTCCTGTTCGATCGCCTTCCGCGAGAGACCGCCCGAGTGGGGGTTGTCCTCGTCCATCTGGAAGTAACACTTCGTGGCGACGACACTCTCCTCGCGGCGGCCCTCCAGTGCCCGCCCGAGGATGCGCTCGGACTCGCCGACCGAGTACATGTTCGCGGTGTCGAAGAAGTTGATGCCGAGGTCGATCGCACGTTCGATGATGGGCAGACTCTCCGCCTCGTCGAGCACCCACTCGCGCCACTCCGGGGTGCCGAAACTCATACAGCCAAGACAGATGCGGCTAACCTCCGTGCCGGTCCGACCGAGCGTGGTGTACTCCATACCCGTGGGGTCGGGCGGGAGTGTCGAAAAACTTCCGTCAGGTGGCCGCAACCGCGTCTACTCGGTTCTGTGTGTCCCGCGCGTGTTCGGCGGCCTTGGCTACGGTGTCGTCTCGCGGCCGGGCGCCGGCACCTGTGTGGTGTTGCGCAGGAACGGGTACGACACCGCGCCGTCTGGGCCCGATTCGAGCACGTCCCACGTGTTCGTGAAGTCGAACCCGGCGAGACTGGTGTTCGCTTTGAGTTGGTCGGTCGTCAGGCCTATGCCACCGTCGGAGATGCTCTGTCCCGTCGTGTTGATGTCCCAGTAACTGTCAGTGACCGTGTCGGTGTTGTCCCCGACGAGACCGCCCACGTCGCTTTCCCCGGAGACATTGCCGACCGCGTAGGACTCGTTCACAACGCCGATATTTTTACCGACGAGTCCACCAACACCACCGACACCGGAGGAATCGCCGCTGACGTTCCCCGTCGCATACGAGCGGGTGACCTCGCCACCGTTGTTGATCCACCCGACGAGGCCGCCCGCGTAGAAGCCGCCGTTGACCTCACCGGTGGCATAGGAGTTCTCGACTGTGCCAACAGGCACGTGGCCGACCAGCCCGCCAGTCTCGCCGTTGCCCGTCACAGCGCCGGATGCGCTGGCGTTCCGTAGCGTGCCGTCGTTGTGACCGATGAGACCGCCGACCTCCCTGTCGCCGTCAACCGTCACCGAGGCAGTAGACGCGCGAACGTCGCCGTCGCTCAGTCCGACCAGCCCGCCGATTGCGAATTCGCCCCCGACCTGTCCGTCGGTGTCGACGTTGGCGACGACGCCGGAGCTTTGAACTATCCCGACGAGACTCCCCGTGCCACCCGTCGTCGGTGCGAGGCGATCACTGCCCTTTCCGTACACGTCGACGTTCTCCAGTGTGATGTTTTTGACTGCACCGTCGACCACACCGAACAGACCAACTGTTTCATCTGTCGAGCGGTTAATATACAGTTCCTCGATACTCTGATTACTGCCCTCGAACGTGCCCGTGAACGGCGTACTGGAGTTACCGAGAGGCAAAAAGCCCTTGCCGCCGTTGGCTGTGGCGTTCGCCACGTCGTCGTAGCCCGCCGTCGTCTCGTCGAGATTGGCGGTCAGGACGAACTCCGAACCGAGATTCTGGCGCACGTTGTCGAGATGATACCAGTCTCCGATTTCA
>KE356579.1:2773306-2777371 GCA_000416085.1 halophilic archaeon J07HX64
GCTCCGTTCCGTCGGCGACGGTCGACCGATCGGTCGCGTTCAGGTTGTCGTTCGCGGCGAGGAGACGGTCAGCCGGCGGAGTTAGTCAGGGGCGGCGGTCGGCGAGTTCGGCGCGGAGGTCCTCGACGGTCATATCGTGTATCGCAAGCACGACGAGCAGGTGATAGACGATATCGGCAGCCTCGTGTGCGAGTTCCTCGAGGTTTCGGTCTTTTGCGGCCAGAACGAACTCGGTCGACTCCTCACCAACCTTCTCGAGAGCAGCGTTCTGACCGCGCTCGTGGGTAAAGAGCGACGCGGTGTAGGAGTCCTCGGGGAGCTGTTTCTTTCGCTGTTCGATCACGGCAAAGAGTTCGTCGAGCACGGCCCCGGTGTTCGCGTTACGCTTGCTCTCGTCGGTCATGGGAGTATCTCGCTGCCGGGAGACTTCAGACCGTCGACTCGACGGACGAAGCGACCGGGGACAGCACACCGAGGGTGTGGGAGTCGGCAGTGTTATATTGGTCGCGGCATACAGACGGGCATGGACGAGCACGAGTCTCGGCCGGACAGCGGTCGTCCGGGGGACACCGGCTCAGACGAGGCCGACCCGAAGCGTATCGCCGACGGATACGGGCCCGTCGAGGCACCTGTACAGGACAGTAAAACAGAACCGGCGGCCGACAACCGGGCAGGGTACGACTACACGGGCGGTGAGGTCGCCCGCCCCGGACTCGTGGACGACCTGGAGGGACTCGTTGCGGGTGAGGTTCGCTTCGACGAGTACACCCGCGAACTGTACGCAACTGATGCGAGCGCATACGAGGTCACCCCGGTCGGGGTGGTGTTCCCCGAGTCGACCGACGATGTCGCCGCAGTTGTGGAGTACTGCTCGCTGCGGGAGATTCCGGTGTTGCCACGGGGCGGCGGTACCAGCCTCGCCGGCCAGTCGGTCAACGAGGCGGTCGTGCTCGATTTCACCCGTCAGATGGACAGCGTGCTCGCAGTCGACCCCGGAACGCGGACGGCCCGCGCACAGCCGGGCGTGTTACTCGGTGACCTGAACGCCGTCGTCGGCGAGCACGGGCTGAAGTTCGCGCCCGACCCGGCCTGGGGTGACAAGAGCACGCTCGGCGGCGCAATCGGCAACAACTCCACGGGCGCACACTCCCTGCAGTACGGCAAGACCGACGCCTACATCGAGGAGTGTGAGGTTGTCCTCGCCGACGGAACAGTAACACGGTTCGGCGACACGTCACTCGATGCGGTCCGGGAACGAGCAGCGGACAGCGGTATCGAGGCGGCCGTCTGCGGGGCGGTGCTCGACGTGCTCGACGAGCGCGAGACAGTCGAGGGCGCCTATCCGGGGCTCAAGCGCAACGTCTCGGGGTACAACCTCGACTGTCTCCTCGAGGAGGCGGCCGAGGGCCAGGTCAACCTCGCCCGTCTCCTCGCAGGCAGCGAGGGGACACTCGGGATCGTCACCGAGGTAACAGTCTCGCTGGAACCGGTACCGGAGACGAAGTCGGTGGCGCTGCTCCGGTACGACAGCCTCGGGGACGCGATGGCCGATGTCGTGCCGATTCTCGACCACGACCCCGCGGCGGTGGAGGTACTCGACGAGGTGTTGCTCGAACTCGCCCGCGAAACCGCCGAGTTCGGTGACCTGGTCGACGAGCTAACCCCCGAGGGGACAGGGGCCGCGCTGTTGGTGGAGTTCTACGCGGACAACGACAGCGAGGGCCGAGAACGGGTGCGCAGACTGCTCGCCGACCGGGTCGACCCGGACAGCAGGCAGCAGGCGGGTGGTCGTGACGACCCCACCAGGGCCACGGGGGTACACGAGGCACACGACAGCGCAGAGCGGAGTCGGGTCTGGAAGCTCCGGAAGAGCGGTCTGCCGATCCTGCTCTCCCGGACGAGCGACGAGAAACACATCAGCTTCGTCGAGGACGTCGCCGTCGAGCCGGCACAGTTGCCCGAGTTCGTTGCCGAGTTCAAGCAGGTGCTCGAGAGAAACGGAACGTTCGCGAGCTTCTACGGTCACGCCGGGCCGGGCTGTCTGCATATCCGGCCGCTGGTGAACACGAAGACGGTCGAGGGGGTCGAGCAGATGGGGTCGATCGCGGACGCCGTGGCGGAGCTCGCGGGCGAGTACGGCGGGACCATCTCGGGCGAGCACGGAAACGGTCGGGCCCGGACAGCGTACAGCCGGGAGCTGTACGGGCAGCGGGTCTGGGAGCTGTTCAGACGGCTGAAGCGGGCGTTCGACCCCGACTGGCTGCTCAATCCGGGGCAGGTGTGTGGCTACGGGCCGGACGAGCGGCGTCCGGCGGCGGTGCCCGAGCGGGCGACAGTCGTCGGATTGACCGAGAACCTGCGGTTCTCACCGGACTACGAGGCCAAACTGGGGTTCGAACCCGCACTGCGCTGGGAGAACGAGGGGGGTATGCAGGGGATGGTGGAGTTGTGTCACGGCTGTGGTGGCTGTCACGGACCACAGGAGACGACCGGCGGCGTGATGTGTCCGACCTACCGGGCCGCAGAGGAGGAGATAACGAGCACACGAGGGCGGGCGAACGCGCTCCGGCAGGCGATGAGCGGCGACCTGCCGGCGGACCCAACCGGTGAGGAGTTCACAAACGAGGTGATGGACCTGTGTATCGGCTGCAAGGGCTGTGCCCACGACTGCCCCAGTGAGGTCGACATGGCGAAGTTGAAAGCTGAACTCCAGCACCAGCGCCACCAGTCGGGTGAGACATCGCTCCGTGACCGACTGTTCGCCGAGGTCGACCGGGTCAGCGCGATCGGGAGCGCACTCGCCCCACTCCCCCGACTGCTCCAACGACTCCCCGGCAGCGGTCTCGTGGCCGAGAAACTGTTCGGTATCGCCCGGGAGCGGGACCTGCCGACGTTCCGCCGGGAGACGCTCGTCGACTGGTTGAGCGAGCGCGACCCCGGGGTCGCCCGCGGGGAAGCCGAGCACGAGGTCCTCCTGTTTCCGGACACGTTCACCAACTACAGCACCCCGGAGGTGGGGCGTGCCGCGGTGCGTGCGCTCGAGGCCGCCGGTGTCCGGGTCGAACTCGCGGAGGACGTCACAGCCAGCGGACGGGCGTCGTTCTCGAAGGGCTATCTCGACGTTGCCCGGGAGCGCGCCGAGACGAACGTCGACGCGCTGGCCCCGGCGGTCGCGGACGGCCGGGATATCATCGTCGTCGAGCCCTCGGACGCCGTGATGCTCCAGTCGGACTATCTCGACCTGCTCTCCGGGCCGGCCGTCGAGCGTGTCGCGGGTGCGACCTACGGTGTCTGTGAGTACCTCGACCGGGCGGGACTCGACGTGTCCGCGGCGTTCGATGGTGATGGCCGTCTGGTCTACCACGGCCACTGCCACCAGGCCGCGACGGCGCGTGACCACCACGCCGTCGGCGTCCTGCGGCGCGCCGGCTACGCGGTGGAACCACTCGACTCCGGTTGCTGTGGGATGGCCGGTAGCTTCGGCTACGAGGCCGAACACTACTCTATGAGTCGGGCAATCGCCGAGATACTCGACGACCAGGTCGAGGACGCCACCGGGAGGGTCGTCGCACCGGGTGCCTCCTGTCGCACTCAGATCGACGACCTCATTACCGGTGAACGACCGCCCCACCCCGTCGAGATGCTCGACGACGCACGTGCGGAGGACTGAGATTCCGCAGATAATTCTCCGCTCCCTCGTGCACAGGTGTCCCGCTGACCGGTAACGGTCGAGTAAAAAAGACAGGACCAAGCAGGTTTCAGAACTCGGTGAGCCGGGACTGGACACCGGCCACGAGTTCCGAGTTGCGCCGCAGGGTCGACAGTCCGACCGGTAGCTGTGACCCCAGTTGTCCGACAGCGCCGTGGAACGTCTCGGCGGTCGCCGGCTCACCCTCGAAGGCGTGGCGCACCCCCTCCCGTATCTGCCACACCCCGACCGGAGCCCAGTAGGCGTCGGTCGCGTGCCGGATGACGAGCGCCGTTGCCTGTCTGTCGACCGACTCGAGATGTTCGAGTACGCCGAGTCGCGCCGCGTAGTACGCCCCGGCAGTCTCGTCGACGTAG
>KE356579.1:2777391-2781395 GCA_000416085.1 halophilic archaeon J07HX64
CATACAAATAGAGAAGGGAAGAAGCGAGAGATTAATAGACTGTCTGATAATTGTGGTGTTAGTACTGAGTATGATGGAGAGTGGTGACAATCGTGGAGTTCCCACAGCGGTAGGCGATTAAAAACTTGTACTCACTGTGTACATACGTTTGCTTTACTCGTTTGCCATGTACTCGTTGTACCAGACCTGCACCTCATCGACAGAGGCGGCGTTGCGGAGCGTCCCGCGGAGATACTCGCCCACGGTATCGTCGACAGCGGTGATCGACCACCGTGTCGGAACGAGTCTGCGCGAGCGGCCCTGTCCGAGCGCACCCGCCGAGAGGATGGTGTTTATATCGTAGACGTCGAACCCGCGGCGGTAGAGATACGTCATCGCGCCCTCGGCGCGCCAGTCGTCGTCCTCGAGGGTCTTCTCGACGGGCCGTGGCACGTGTGGGTTCTCCGCGAGTGTGGCGTCCGTGGCACGGGCACGTGGACCGGTCGGTGTCCTGACATCGTCCACAGAGAGCTCGAACTCCGGCCGCCTGTCGAGGCCGACCTCCACGTCGACAGGGTGGTCGGCGACCGCCACCTCGCGCTGGACACCCACGAACCCGTCCCAGACGTCGGTCACGTCGACACTGGTGCTCCGGGTGGAGTTGAGCAACCCCGTGCGGCGCTGGAGCACATCGTCGATACCGAACCCGCGACGGTACCAGTCCCCGCTGGTGGCGTACCCCGCCGCGTCGCTCTCGCGGTCGACCGGCGAGAGCAGCCCCGTCGATACGTCCGGGTAGTTCGACCGCCCCACGAATATCTCCGGCGCGCTCGACCCGAACAGGGCCTCCCCCTGGAGTGCCTCCTCGAACTGGCGTTCGACCCGCTCGAGGTGGTCGGTGATAGCGTAGGATTTCTCCGCTGCGAGGCGCCGGCGCTCGATGCTCTCGTCGCGCTCGAACCCCTCGATGAACTCCTCCAGTCGCATCTGCCCGCCTTTCGGTCCCCGACGGAATCAATCTGACTCACCGCCGTGGACTGTCGGTCACCAGTACACCGGCGCTCTGACCGTGACCGGGGACCGGGAGCCCGAAAGCCTAAATCCCGCGGTGACATACCTGTATGTATGAGTACAGACGCAGACACAGACACTCAGGACCCGGAAGACGAACTCCGCGAGCGAATCACGAACTTCCTGCGGCGGAACTTCCCGCAGATACAGATGCACGGCGGCAGCGCCGCCATCCAGAACCTCGATCTCGAGGAGGGGTCGGTCACCGTCCAGTTGGGCGGGGCCTGCTCCGGATGTGGCATCTCGCCGATGACGATTCAGGCGATAAAGACCCGCATGCGAAAGGAGATCCCCGAGATAAAGAGCGTCAACGCCTCGACCGGGATGGGCGGCCACGAGGGGATGTCCGGCGGTAGCGGAATGAGCCCCTCGTTCCCGGGCGATTCGAGTGGAACTGACGACGAGGGACCCGAAGCGCCGTTCTGAGCCCCCGGCAACTGTTTTTGTAATCTCGCGCTCACGCACCTGTTCGGGCAGCCTGTAGCGCGCGCTCGATATCGCGACGAGGGCTGCTCGTCACGCTCGGCCCGTGCCCGGTGTGGAGCTGTTCGACCCCTTCGGCCCGGTCGAGCAACCGCTCGATACTGTCAATCAGCACCGAACGGTCCCCCTCTGGGAGGTCCGTCCGGCCGAACCCGCCGTTTGCGAACACGAGGTCGCCGGCGAACAACACGCCACTCTCCGGTGCGTACAGACAGATGTGGTCGTTCTTGTGACCCGGGGTGTGCACCACGTCGTAGTCACCATCACCCAGCCGGACCGACTCACCGGCGGTGAGTCCGTGGTCGACAGCGTCGTGCCTGGTGTCGTACCCCCAGACATCGACGTCGAACGCCTCGATTACCCCGTCGAGGTTACCGATATGATCCGGGTGGGTGTGGGTCAACACGACCCCGTCGAGTTCGTCAACCTGCTCGCGAACCGCGCTCACGATGTCGAACCCGCTGCCGACGTCGACGAGCACCGCTCGCTCGCCGGCAACAAGAAAGGCGTTGCTCGTCATCCCGGTCTGTCCGGCCGCCAGATTCTGTATCATACCACCGGTAGGGGTGATGTGGGCTTTTGTGTACCGGTTCGGAGTCTCGGTGGTAGCGAATCGGTGCAGGATGTGGCGAACCTGCCCACGACGCTGGCGCATAGCTGACCGGTCGAGTGGCTAATCGTCCTCTGTTTCCTGTTGCTCTATCCTGTCGACCTGTTCCTGTAGCTCCTCGATCGCCTGTTCGTCGACAGACCCCCAGTAGGCGACGATTATCAGTGTAAAGATGAAGATGAGCCCCCAGCCGAGCGTCGAGTACTGCTCCGGGACGTACAGGCTGAAGATCCCGTCGATCACACCCTCCAAGGAGAAAACGACGATGACGGGTCCGATAACGTCACGCGGCAGGAAGTGGTCGACGTACGCCTTCAACACACGAGTGTTCAGAGCCATACACACATCATCTCGGTCGAAGAAATTAAAAGCGTCTGTGGGGTCCGGGAAAGACCGAGATCGTGACCGGCACGTGCTCTCCCCGCGCCGGCGAGAGAACCTGGTGTCCTCGGTCGACACCCGACTGCCCGGAGACTGTCGATTCCTGTCCGTTCACCGCACGGTGGTGTCGACACCGGTTGCACAGTGTTTTATTCGTAGAGCACCAATATCTAAAACCAGTATGAGTGAGGAGTTTATCGAACATAGAGCGACAGATCTGGATTCACGGGCGGAGATAGCGGTGGCGAGCGCCCGGGCCGGTGCCGAGGTAGCGGTCGAGTTGTTCCGAACGGCGGTAGAGGTCGAACACAAATCAGGAAAGACAGATGTCGTCACGCGTGCAGACAGGCGTGCACAGAACGCGGTCGTCGACCGTATTCGGTCGTACGACACCGACGCGACAGTCATCGGCGAGGAGAACGACGCCGCACAGGCCGTCCCCGGGAGCGGGACGGTCTGGATCGTCGACCCGATCGACGGGACAAACAACTTTGTTCGGGGGAACCGGAACTGGGCGACGAGTGTCGCCTGTCTTGTCGACGGGGAGCCGGTGGCGGCGGCGAACATCCTGCCCGCGCTGGGTGACAGTTACCTCGGGACACCGGAGGGGGTCACACTGAACGGTGACCTGGTGTCGGTGAGCACCCGGTCGGACCCGGACCGGTTCGCGGTCGTGCCGACAATCTGGTGGGGGCTCGACCGCCGCGAGGAGTACGCGGCGGTTCTGGAGGCGATCGTCACCCGGTTCGGTGACCTCCGGCGGATCGGGTCCGCACAGGCCTCGCTGTCGCTGCTCGCGGGCGGCACCTACGAGGGGGTGTTCACCACCGTCGGCGCACCGGCGTGGGACACCGTCGCCGGCGCGGCACTGGTCCGCTGGGCCGGTGGCACCGTCACCGACCTCGATGGCAGCGCGTGGCACCACGACACGCCGGGTCTCGTCGCCTCGAACGGTCGAGCACACGACGAACTGCTCGCTGCTGCCCGCGAGGCCACAACCACCGAACGCTGACCGACGGGCGTCCTCTGTTCGTGCTGCCGTGTGTCGGCGCAACTCCGGCGCGTGGCTCTCCGTCGACGGCCAACTCGCCCAGCGTTCACGAACTCACCGGCACTCGCCGGGGAAACGCACATTACCACGCCGGTACGAGTGTAACCTGTGACAAAGGGTCGCAACGTCGGGTTCTCCTTCGTGACGTTCGCGGTTGCGCTGGTGACGGTCGGTGTCGGGGCAGCGGCGGGGCTGGCGTTCGTGCCCGTCGTGGGGTCGTACCTCGGGATGTTACTGGGTGGGGTCGTCGCCGGTCTGGCGGTCGAGGACCGGCCGCTGGCGGAGGCCGGGACCGCGGCTCTGCTGGCGAATCTCGGCGTCCTCACGGCGGGCACGCTGGTCGGCAGCGGGGTCGTCGCCGCGGTATCCGCGATAGCGTCGCTCTCGCTGGCGACGCTCCTGACGGCAACCGTGATCAGCTTCGCCGTC
>KE356579.1:2781415-2783801 GCA_000416085.1 halophilic archaeon J07HX64
CGTCCCCGGACCCTCGCCGCTCGGGCCGGTCTCGGACCCCCACCAGTTCTCCGTCGCGTTGAGTGTCGCCGAGGCGTCGGTGGCGTCGACACCGTCGGTGTTCCCGACGATATTGTTCCGGGTCACGTTCAGCCCGGAGATGTCGTCGTTACCACTGAAGGGGTCGACCAGGATCCCGTCGTCGTTGTTCCTGATGTCGTTCTCGGTTATCGCCCCCGAGACGGTCGCATCACCGATATCGACACCCGCTGTGTTGTTCTCGATGGTGTTTCCGGCAATCGTTCCGGTGAACGTCGAGTCAAGCGCGACTATGATGCCCGAGCCGGAGTTGTTCTCGATAGCGTTCCCGGTGATCTCACCATCGAATGTACTCTCCGCAACATGACGATTCCGAACTCGTTGTTCTCGATGGTGTTCTCGGTGATTGCTCCCGAGATAAGGCTCCCAGTGCGGATACCAAATCTAGAACTACCAAACTCGTTGCCGGAGATGTTGACGGTGAGTTCACCGCCGAGACCGAACAGAGTGACCGCCCTGTCGGAGGCGTTCGTGACGCGGGTGTCGTTCACGGTCAGATTGCCCTGACCACGCGCCACGATACCGTCGCTCCCCGGTCCGTTGACGACGACATCCGTAATCGTCACGTCGTCGCTTTCGGAGGCGGCGACACCATCACCGATGTCACTCTCCACGATATCGATACTCACGTTGTCGATGTCGGCGGTAGTGACGTTGGAGACGTCGACGCCGGGGGCAGTCTCCCCGCCGATGTTCCCGCGCATATCGAACGCGTTGTCGAGGATACTCGTCTCACTACCGTCGACGACCCTGATACCACCCGTGACGTTCTGCCCGGTGTTGTTCCGGACCGTCGAATCGGCGTTGCCGTCGACGACGATACTCAGGGCCGGGTCATTGCCGTCGTCGGACACGCCGATGTCGGTGAGGGCGTTGTCCTGGACCGTTGCCTCGTTCGAGACAAGGAGTTCGACGCCACCGGGAGCCACGTCAGTCACGACGTTCCCAGATACCGTCGCGTTGGTGATGCCCGTGGCAGTTATTGCCTCGGCACCGAACCCACCGGTCGAGATCTCGGTGAGTTCGGTGTCAGCGAGCGTCAGTCGTCGACTCACGGGGAGCGAGTCCCGCCGACCGACCGCGTCGAGGGTGTTGTCGCACGACCGCGGTGTCGCTCCGATTACTCGCGCGCCGATGACGTCGACGTTCGACAGACTGTTTCGCTCGACGCGAGCGTTCGTGACCCCCTCGATATCGAGTCCAGAGGACGACACGTTGGACACCTCGTTGTCGGTGACGACTGCGGTGTTGTACCCCTGGATACTAACACCATTGAGACTGGTGTTCGTCACGGTGTTCCCGTCGACAGTCAGGTCTGCACCGGCGGAGGCAGACGCCGAGAGGCCGTCGTCGGCACCCGGGCGGGAGTCACCGTTCCCGCCGTTCTGGGCACCGCTACCACCAGACTGTGTGGTGCTGCCGCGCTCTGTCGTGTCTCGGTCGTTGAGGGCGTTCGGTGTGGGTGGGAACCCCTCGTGATGTCCATCCCCGACGGGTCGTTGAAGTTATCCTGTGCGTTCTGTACATCGTTCGACAGAACGCTCAGATTGGCAACACTGTCGACGAAGATACCAGCGAAGTTCGTCCCACTGATGCTGTTCTCCGCAATCGTGACGTTCACGCTGTTCTGTACGTTGATACCGTTTCCGTCGACGCTGATATCGTTCCCCCTGGTCGTCACGTCGTCGGCGAACTCGACGAACAGACCCGGGAACGGGGTGTCTGAGATGTTGTTATCGTCGAGCGTGACAGTGTTGACGTCGCTCACGAAAACGCCGTTGGCGCCGGTAGCGCGAGCAGTGTTGTTGGCCGCATCGAGCCGTGTAAGTCGTTGACGGCAAAGCCGCTCGAAGACGAGATCGATTCGGCGGTGTTGTTGCGGAGTATCGCGTCTCCGCTGCCATCAATTCTGACGCCGCTGGTCACGGCTGACTCCACGACAGTATTGGTAACTGTCACGTTCTCGGCTCCGGCACCGATCACCTCGATACCGTAGTCACCGGCGTCCTCGATGCGCACGTCGGTGACCGTCAGGTCGCCGTCGAGACTCGTCCCGTTGATTGCAGTGTCGCTCGTCGGCGCAATCGTGAACCCGTCGAGGGTGGCGTCGGGGGCCGCGACGGTGAACGCCGTCTCGCTCGCGTTGACGGTCACGTCGGCGTTATCGGCCGCCTGGACGGTCAGACCTGCGGCATCGACGGTCGCTGACCCGTTGAACACGCCGGGCAGGAGCGTCACGTTCGCACCCGTGCTGGCGTTGTCGACCGCGTTTCCGACATCGTCGAACAGACCCTGCGTGAGTCCGCCG
>KE356579.1:2783821-2789854 GCA_000416085.1 halophilic archaeon J07HX64
ACATCCGGGACGGACTCAGCACACCCGTCGAGACGCCATCGTCCGGGTCGGCGACACCGCCCGCACCGGTGCCCCGACCTGACGAGGAGAGTGCGACGCGCGAACCAACCGAGGACGTGTCGACGACACGTGACACCGGGGCTCAAAACACCGACGGCGAACGGCGCAACCGTGAGCCGGGCGCAGGGTCCGCCGGGTCCGAGGAACTGGAACTCGAACGTGAGTAGAGTCGTGCGGTGTGGAGCGGCAGCTGCTCTGTACACGGTCAAACGAGTCCGAACGAGAGATCTACCGCGCGACGAGGGCAGGTAGAGGTCGGTAGACGACGCGGGGAGTCGTCGACAGCGCAGCGGGGTGACGTCAATATCTGAGTCGATATAGCTCGAGGGGTGCTCGACGCGGGTGTCGAGCGCAGAGTGCACGTGATCGGTGTCAGCGCTCCAGAAATCGAGCGAGCGCCTGACCTCGCTACAGCTCCTCGGCGAGTTCGTCGGCGTCGATGTCGGCGTCCTCGAGCGCCTCCTCGAGGCCACCGCCTCCGCCGCCCATACCGCCCATCATACCGGGGAATCCGCCACCCTCGATCACCTCTTGGACCACGACACGGTCGATATCGAGCAGCTCGATCAGCTGTTGGCTGATCTGCTGTTTGCCCATCATCCACTGCTGGTTCATCGTCAGCTCCGGCTGGGCATCGATGTACAGTGCCTCCTTCTCGACCTCGACGGTTTCGTAGGTCGGCCCGTCGTCGTCTGCCTCGTTATCCTCGTCCTCGGCGACCTGTTGCTCCTCGACAGTGTCGGTCTCGAAGTGCACGTCGAGGTCGATATCGAGGAACGTCCGGAGCAGGTCACTGGCCTGCTCCTCGCGGTCGCTGACAGTCCCGACGATCTCCCACTCGTACTCGAGCGTGTCGCCGGCGAGCGGGTGGTTGAAGTCGACCCGCGCACGGCCGCCGATGATCCGCTCGACGAACCCGTCGTCCCCGTCGATGCTGACCCGATTACCGGGGTACCGGTCGTCCTCGGGTATCTTGTCCTTGCTCACGGTACGGAGCTCCTCGTCGTCGTACTCGCCGAACGCCTCCGCCGGGGGCACCGTCGCCGTGCCGCTGTCGCCGACCACACTGCCGACGAGCGACTCCTCGACAGGGTCGAATATGTGTTGTTCACCCAGAACGATCGTCCGTGGGCCGAACTCGCGCTCGCCGTCGTCGATCCCCTCCTCCTCGGCGAGGTCACCGTCGGTCGTATCGATGAGGCGATCGTCCTCGACAGTCCGTGCAACGTACTCCAGTCGTACGAAGTCGCCGTACTCGAACCCCTCGCTCTCCGTCTCCTCCGCATCGGTTCCGTCAGACTCGGCGACTGTCTCGCTCGTATCCGCGTCGGGCTCCTCCGCGTCGCCCTCGGGCTCGTTGCTCATACTAAGCAAACTGTCGTTGCGCTATTAAGGACACCGTTTCAGCGACACGCGGTCCCGACCGGCCACAGACAGAGCCGACATGCCACGAGCGAGCGGTAGTGGGTGTCGACAGCAGCGGGGGTCGAGGGGTGCAACGGAGCCGTCGTCAGCGGCGGGCGTCCGCCCGTGCGTCGGTGACGTGTTGGACCATCCACTCGGCGAGATCAGCCGCCCGGTCAGGGTCACGGGCCTCGGCGTACACCCGGACTATCGGCTCAGTCCCGCTGGGTCGCGCGAGCACCCAGCTGTCGCCGTAGTCGAGACGGTAGCCGTCGGTCGTGTCGACCGTGGCGTCGCTCTCTCGGGCCGCCTGCGCGGCTGCCTCGAGCATCACCTCGCGCTCCCGGTCGTTGCGGTGGTGTAGGTTCTCGCGGACGTTGTGGTAGTCGTTGTAGGGCGCGATCACCGCGCTTGCCGGCTGGTTCGCCACCAGTTCGAGAAACCGTGCGGCGGTGTAGGCCCCGTCCCGGGCGAGTCGGTAGCCGGGGAAGAAGATGCCGCCGTTGCTCTCACCCGCCACCGGAACCGTCTCGCCGTCAGCCAGCAGCTCCCGTATCACCGTGATGATGTGTGTGCTCCCGATAGGGGTGAGCGCCATCTCCGCGTCCGCTTCGGCAACGACATCGACCAACCGCTGAGAGACGTTCACCGCAGAGACACACGTCTCCCCCGGCCCGAGTTCGGCCGCGGCGAGCGCCGCAAACGCCGCGGCTCCCTCGATGTGTGAGCCGGTCTCGTCGACGAACATCGCACGGTCGGCGTCGCCATCGTGTGCGACCCCAAGATCCGCGTCCGCTGCGCGCACGAGCGACCGGAGCTCCCCGAGCGTCGCCTCGACCGGTTCGGGGTCACGGCCCGGAAACCGGCCGTCGGGCTGTGCGTTAATCGTCTTCACCGTACAGCCAAGCGCCGCGAACAACTCCGGGCTGGTCAGCGCACCTGCCCCGTGGCCGGGGTCGAGCGCGACCGTCAGTCCGCGTTGGCGATCGCCGACCGGTCGACCGCCGCCAGCAGTTGCTCACGGTATGCCCGGCCCACATCGTCAACCTGCTGACGCCTGCCAACCTCGTCCCACGCGACGAGCCCCGGGTCGCCCTCCAAACGCGCTTCCACCCGGTCGAGAGCGTCGCTCGTCAGTTCGACCCCCTCGGGGCCGACCAGTTTCACCCCGTTGAACGCCGGCGGATTGTGCGAGGCTGTGACCATCACACCCGGCACCTCCTCGCGCTCGCAGTGCGCCTGTAGCGCCGGCGTCGGCACGGTGCCCACACGGTCGACACTGTGGCCGACACTCGACAACCCGCTCGAAACGGCATCGACAAACAGTCCACCCGTCCGGCGGGTGTCCCGTGCCACGGCGACCCGGCCCGCGTCGAACTCGCCCCCCGCGGCCTGTGCCACTCTGACCGCATCGCTCGGCGTGAGTTCCTCGCCGACGATACCCCGGACGCCGCTGGAGCCGAATATGTTCATCTGTTCTTTCTGCGTGTCGGGCCAAAATATAGATTCCGCTCCCGGGGGTCCCGGAACCCGGACTCACGATCTCTCCGCCTCTCACCGGACTGTCCGACGGGCGTTCACATCCGCTCACCGCTTGCATTCCCGGTTCCGTCCGCTCTCACGGGTGGCGCACGAGCAATGCGAGCGTCACCACGACAACCCCGAATCCGGACTCGCCGTTGTCTGCACCACCATCTGGAGAAAACACGACTGTCTGACCCGTCCCGTACTCCCGGGAGACAGCGGTAGTACGTGAATCGCGGGGTCAACGGGTTCGAGAGACTCCGGCTCTTGTCATCACCGAAGAGTACGTCCTCCGAACTACCCCGATACGTCCCGCCTCGACGACGCGCTCTGCAGACACACGCTGAAACGCAGATGTGTCTGTAGGGGGTGCAGTCTCCACGGGCGTGTCCTCGGGCCACACTGGGGTGGGTACCTGGATGCCGTCGTCGGGTGGCCGGATCCTGTCGCGTGGGACGCGGGTCGTGGTGGCGCGTGCCGAGACAACCGCCGGGTGTTCACCCGACTCGTCGTGGGGTCCGGCGGATACAGATGGGGCTCTCGACCCTGCGAGCGCCGAATACGGGCTGTTTCCGCCCCGTGTTCACGCCGACGGAAGAATCGATCATGAACTTTTATTAGGAATGGGGACACAGATCGTAGTACAATGATTGCGCTCGGAGTACGCGTACACTAGCACCACCCCGTCTGACCGAGCGCATCGGTTCTCGATCACACCCTATACAGGACACACATCTCATGAGCACACGACCCCACACGACGACAGAAACCGAGCCCCAACCCACAACAGACACAGATGAGGCGTTTAGAGCGAGCAACGCACCTCGCACGTTCGACCCGTTCAATACCCGCGACTGTCCGGAGATGTTCGAGGACAGGTGGGCCGACACCAGCGACCGCCCGAACCGGTACTGAGTCCCCCACAGAGACACCGTGAACCGCACCAGCAGAGACCTCGATACAACCTTGTCTGTGGGCAGGTGGCCGGGAGAAAGACAGGAACAGTAGTGTCGAGTTCGCGGCTACCGTCACGCTCAAATAACTCCATCTCTATGTACCTCGTATGGCAGCAGAGTCAACCGAGCGAACAGGATTCAAAATAACGCGGCGACGCGGTATCGCGCTAGTGGCGCTCGTAGTTGGGGCGATAGTCGTCGAGGGAACGTCATTACTGCCCTCGTTCGTCGGGCATATCCACTACTTCATGTCCGACCAAGTGAACGTGATTCAGGGGAACTGGTCGCTCGTGCTCCTGAACATCGGCGTGTTTCTGGCCTTCGCCATCCCGCTCGCGGCGGGGTTCCGATGGCGGGTCAACTGGCAGTCGGCCTCGCTCGGGGTGTACGGCGCGTTCATCGTCTCGCTGTTCGTCGAGATGTACGGTGTACCGCTGACATTTTACATCAGCTCCGCCGCGGTGCCGAGCGCCGCAGGACTGGGTTCGGCCGGTGGACAGTCCGCGCTGTTTACATTCACCTTCCTCGGTCAGCCGATGGCGCTGACCTTCTGGAAGACAGTCGGCGCGGGGATGATCATCCTCGGGGCGATTATCATCGCAGTCGGGTGGGCGACGCTGTACCGCACCAGTGACGAACTGGTCACGAGTGGGCTCTACAACTACTCACGACATCCGCAGTATCTCGGCTTCCTGCTGTTCCTCGGTGGCTGGTTCGTCCACTGGCCGTCGATGCTCACGACGGCGATGTTCCCGGTGCTCGCCTACTTCTACTACCGCCTCTCCAAGGTCGAGGAGAGTGAGGTTATGGAGCAGATGAACAACAAAGAAGCCTACCAGGAGTACATCGAGTCGACGCCGCGGTTCCTCTGAGACTGCGCCCAACTGCAGTCGCGATCTTTACTGTTGCTCTCACACGCTAACAGAGTGGTGCCTGCACGTTCCCGAACTCGGTTCCGCACCGTCCCGGGTCGTTCGACATATGTATATCGCGGTACCGGTTCGAACGCCCCCGGGTGACCGGTCGCCCGCACAGAGGGTCTTCAGAGAGTAGGCGACACAGGCTGTTGCTCGGTCGCGCCGAGGATGATGTGGACGGGTCCGGAGTCGTCTGCGTGTGCGAACCGGTGCGGTGATAGGCTCGTTGCGGGCGTGGGTGAACAGTTCGAGTCCGGTGTCGTGTCGCCTGAACCGTTCGTATTCTGGCGGTTACGGGACCGCTGGAGTGTGGCGGGCTGGTCGGGGCCGGCGGCGGTGTGTGACCCCCGGAACGAGCTGAACTCCTCACGGTGGCGAACTCCTTATGACTCATCGGGAACGTCGGAGTGACATCACCGAGCGCCGACGCGAACCGGCCGCCGTACACCTCGCTGCCCGGGTCGATGGGCGAGAGCGTCACCTCGTGGAGGCGACGACCGACTACAGTCCGGAACACCTGTGTCCGGTGTCGACTCCGCGTACCCCGGCCCCCGGTGCGAGTCGAGCCTCGCCTCCTGTGACAGGTGTATCCCACATCGGTAACCATCGGTTTCGCAGACAGCGGCCGTATCGGTGAAGTACACCGACCGGACGCCCTGCTCACAGCAGACTGCACCAGCGGCGTCGAGAATCGACGCCACGTACCGACACAGCACAGCGCGCTCGGGGTCGGCACCCGCGTGCGCGATGCCGTGAGCGTGGGCCGGTCGGCGGCGAGGGCACAGTTCTCTGGTAGGTCGTGCTCGTCTGTCGGGGAACCGGGTTTGCGTCTGCACAGATTCCGCCACTCGGCTTTCGCCTACAGCTAAGCGTCGTGTGTCGGATCCGTACCGGTCAGGTCTATCGGTCCGTTGCCCCTGCGGAGCGTCTCCCGGTCGTGCGCTCGCGCCCTGTCTCCGTGAGTCTGCCCGACCGACCGGGGACTGTCACTTCCTCTCGTTAGTGGGCGACAGAAGTGAGTTTTCCCCATGATATCTGTCGGGTGTGACACCTGCAGGACAGTCCTGCCGGTCAGCGGGAGCAAAAAAGAAAAGAGATAGAGCGGATTGATCGCTGGTCTCAGCTACATGAGTGCGCGGAACAGCACCTGCACATCGAAGATGGTGACCTCG
>KE356579.1:2789874-2791305 GCA_000416085.1 halophilic archaeon J07HX64
CGTTCGACTCGCCGGTGTTGGCTACCGTCGCGGTCACGTTGATGCTCGACCCGGGGTCGGTCTGGGTCGGTGCGTCGAGACTCGTCACCGCGAAGAACTCACCGGTCACCTCTGCCGGTGTCGCAAACTCGACCGCGTTTGCCACAATCTTGCTCGCGTTCTCGGTGTAGTCTCCGCTGCCAACGAAAGCCGAGATTCCGAGACTGCTGAGCAACACGGAGTTGCTCTCCGGATCGACTGTTACCGCGGGACCGCCCGAACCAGCCCCGTTCTGCACCGTGGCGAGTGTATCGCCCGCGGCACCGCCGAACCAGCTGTGATCACCGAAGTCTACAGTGTACAGTTCCACGACGTCACCCCGACTGCCCACGCCGTCGAACAGCGGGCTGTCCTGCTGGATGGCGTACTCGATTGTGGGGTTTGCCCCGTCGAATTCGTCGAACGTCTCTGCCGGGTCGCCGGTGATATCGGACCGAACCGGAATCGCATTGCTGTCAGAGCCCCACTGGTCGAGGTAGATTGCACCGGTCGTTGCGTCTGCCTCGACGAAGTCGACGACCGCCGCGCTGTCGACGGTGACGTCGCTGTCATCGCTCGAGGCGATCTGGTCCGCCTCGTAGATTGTCTGCGTGTCCGCATCTGCCCTGCGCTCCTCGCTGTCCGCACTGTTGCCACCGAGGTTCTGGAAGACGAACACCTCCGTCTGGTCGATTACCTCGGGGGTCACCTCAGACTCGGAGAGAACCTGCACTGTGTACTCGTCGCAGCCAGCCGGTCTGTGAAGAGGCTGGCCGCCTCGTCACCGTTGCCGTTAGTCTCGACGACGGTCACTGTCGATAGATCTCCGACGAGAATCTCGCTGGTTTCACTGTCGTTAGCGGTGTAGACGCCCAGTTCGTAGGTATTCGCTTCGCTGGGGAGTTTGACACCGTCGAACGCAATCGTCGTGTTTGTACCCGGGTCAAGCGATACCGTCTTGCTCTGGACCGGGATGGAGCCGATGCGCAACTCGACGTCCTGTGTGCCAGGGTCTCCTGCGATGTTGTTGGTGATTGTCGCACCGACGTTGATGCCCGCACCCGACTCAGCTCTTCGGGGTGCCGTGACGTCATCGACCTGGAAGAACGGGCCGTCAATCTCCGGCTCGGCGAACTCGGCCGCGTTGGCGAGTATCTGACCGGCCTCGGAGCTGAAGTCACCCACCCCGGGCGTCGAACTGGTCACAGCGATCGTCGAGAGCAGCACCGACCCCGAATCGGGGTCGACCGCTGCTGCGGGACCACCCTCGCCGGTCTGGTCGGTGACGCTCGCCAGCGTCTGGCCGTCCGCACCGTTGAACCAGGCAATGTCACTGAAGCCCTCGGTGTGGATGGTGACGGTGTCCCCGGGCCCACCGATACCGTCGAAGATCGGGTGGTCGGCCTCGATGTC
>KE356579.1:2791325-2792422 GCA_000416085.1 halophilic archaeon J07HX64
CCGCGACGTCGGTGAACTCGACACCCACGCCGATGGCGGCGGTCTGGCTGTCGTCAGCGGTGAACACGCCGTGCTCGTAGAACCCCTCCTGGCCCGGCAGCGTCGCGTTGAATTCGACGGTCGTGTTCGCGCCGGCCTCTAACTGGACTGTCGTGTTCGCGGCCACACTCCCGTCGAAGACGAACTCCACATCCTGTTCACCAGGGACGTTCCCGGTGTTGGTGACGGTCGCGTTCACGTCGATGGTAGCGCCGGGGGCAGCGGTTCTCGGTGCCGAGAGCTCACTCACCGCGAAGAACTCCTCCTCGACGCTGATGGTGGCGAACTGACTCGCGTTTGTCGTCTGGACACCGTGCTCGAAGGTGCCCGTCTCCGATGGCAGGGTCGGGCTGAACTCGACGGTCGTGTTCGCGCCGGCGGCCAGCGTCTCTGTCGTGTTCGCGACGACACTCCCGTTGAACACGAACTCGACTGCCTGCGTGCCCGACTGGTTGCCAATGTTCTCGATGGTGGCGCTGACGTTTATCTCGGCCCCGGTCGGAGCGACCGCGGGTGCTGTGAGACCACTCACCGAGAAGTACGGTCCCTCCAGATCCGGCGGTTGGGCGAACTCGACTGCGTTTGTGAGTGTCTGGTTTGCCGCCGAGGTGAAGTCAGCAGGGCCTACAAAGCTCTTTGTCGCGATGCTCGACAGCAACACCGACCCCGAGTCGGGGTCGACCGCGGCGGCGGGTCCGCCGTCGACGAACGTGTTCTGGTTCTGTGCCGTTGCAAGCGTCTCGCCCGACGCTCCGGTGAACCAGGCAAACTCTCCGAACGAATCGGTCTGAATCTCGATAACATCGCCGGGTGCACCGACACCGTCGAAGATCGGATGGTCCGCCTCGATAGTGAACTCCACCGGACCCTCGCCGCTACTGCCTGCGTTATCGGTAGCTTCCGGGTCGCCGATCACAGCCGACCGGTCCGGAATCCCGTTACTGCTCGACTCCTGGTTGAGATACACTGCACCTGTCGTCACATCGTTCTCGACGGTCGTTATCAGCTCACTGTCCTCGCCCGTATCGTAGAGAACGAATATGTCTGTCTCCGCGATA
>KE356579.1:2792442-2796413 GCA_000416085.1 halophilic archaeon J07HX64
GTTTCGGCGATCACAGCCTCCGTGACGTTCTCCGCGTTGACGATGTCGACCGGGCCGAACCTGGTCGGGAGCTTGTCCTCGAACAGCGAAAGCGTGTCCGCAGCACCTGTGCCGGAACCGGACCGCACCAGCGTCGCGTCGGTCAGTCGGACGCCCACGCCGATGGGCGCCGTCGCGTTGTCGTCGTCGGTGAACACGCCGTGCTCGTAAGCATCCGCTTCACTCGGGAGCGGGACATCCTGGAAGGTGACCGTCGTGCTGTCGAGGCCGCCCGCGAGCGTGAATGCGTCGAGGTCGACCGTCTGGTTGGTGACAGCTGCGCCGTCGAACCGGAACTCGGCGTCCTGCACGTCACCCTGTTCGCCGACACTCTCGATTGTCGCGGTCACGTCGATGCTCTGGCCGGGGTCGGCCTCGAGTGGTGCATCGAGGCCAACGACGTTGAACTGCGTCCCGCTGGCCTGCAGGGCGAGTTCGGCCGTGACGTTGTCCTCCACGGGATCGATGCTGGGGGGGAACAAGAAGTTACCCTCGTTCCACACACCGACTCGAGCGCCGTGGGTGAACACCTCACCGGGGCCGTAGAAGTCACCGACACCGGCGACCGAGAGCGAGACGGTTTCGGTCTCGCCGGGTGCGATATTGAGTTGTGTCGCCGGGAGACTGATCTCTGTCTCACCGTTGTCCGCGAAGAACTCGTATCCGTAGGAGTCAGGGGTCTGTTGTCCGACGTTCGTGATGTCGAACGAGACAGGGATCGCGCTCCCGGTGACATACTCTGACGGGGCCTGCAGGTTGCTGACCTCGTACTCTGCCGGGTCGAGTGTCTCGGTCAGTTCGGTCGGACCGGTCTCGACAGTCAGCGAGTCGCCGGCACCCTCGAACGTGTGCTGGATGCCGAGCAGGTCACCCTCGGCGTAGTCACCGCCCGACGCGAGGTCGACACTCAGCGTGACCGGGCCGTCGACCGTTCCATTGAACGGGATCGGCTCGCCCAGCGGCAGTTCGTCACCGCCGAGGGTCACTGTGAGGTCACCCGGTGCAACGTCACTCTCGGCGGTGAGATCGAGTGTCAGATTCTCCAGGTTGGCCACCTCGACGGTCACGTCGAAGCTACCGCCGAACTCGGTGAATGCTGGCTGGCCGTCGAGCAGGTCGACACCGACCTCGTCGGCGAGCGTGAACTCAACCGGACTGGTGTCGTCCTCGACGAGTTTTGTCTCCGACGCGAAGCCGAAGGCGTCTGCGGTCACGTTGACCGACTCGCTCGTGGTCTGGAGCGTGTAGCTGCCGTTCTCGTCGGTGCTCGTCAGCGCACCGGTGTCTGTCTCGACTGTCGCGCCGACGACCGGTTCACCCTCGCTGTCGGTCACCTCGCCCTCGATGGTGAGGGTGCCGTCCAGGATGGCGTCGGTCGCGGCGGTCACATTGATGATACCGGTTCCGTAGCGGATATCACGGCTGTTGAGCGACGGGAAGTTGTTGTCAGGTTTCTCTGCGGTCTCGGCGAGCGCGCTCTTTACCAGCGGTGCGGGAGTCTCCTCGTCGGTCGCAGACTGGATCAGCGCGACTGCGCCCGCGACGTGGGGTGCAGCCATCGAGGTGCCCGACGAGAACGAGTAGGTGGCGGCCGGATCACCGATGTCGCCGCCCAGCGGTCCCGAACTCAGCACGTCAACACCGGGGGCACTCACGTCCGGCTTGACGTACTGTCGCGGGTAGTAGTCAGGGAACTGCGTACCGCCGCCGACGTCAACGTAATCGACACTGAACCGGTCGACGATGGCGCCGCTGGAGAAGCCGGCGATGCCGCCGTCCTCGTTCGAGGCACCGATCGAGAACCCGCTGAACTCCGCACCCGGCGATGTCGCCGGCCCACCGGCGTCACCGGACCCCGCGTTGCCGGCCGACCCGACAACCACGGTTCCGGCGGCGAGTGCATCCTGTATCTGCTGCTCCATCAGCAGTTCGAGCACCGAGTTTCCACCCTGTGCCGGGAACCCGAGACTCATGCTCGCCACGTCCGAGTCCTGTTCGACGGCGAACTCGACCGACGCGAGGGTGTCCTCTGCTGCGGCAGTGCCCTGGAAACTGTTTATTTTGATGAGGTCTGCGTTCGGTGCGACACCGTACCGGGGCACGTCACCCACGGGGTCGGCTGCACCCGTCGCGGTCCCTGCGGTGTGCTCACCGTGGGAACCCGCCGTGCCGAGCGTTCCCGTAGTCACACTGCCACCCTCGGCGATCGCCTTTATCGCGAAGTCGAGGTCGGGGTGACCCTCCTCGGGGTTGCTGATACCGTCGTCGATTATCGTGACGGTCGCGCCGCCACCCGAGACGTTGTACTTGTCCTCGAAGCCGGGCACGTCGATCTGCTGGAGCCCGTAGGTGAAGTTGTGGGCCTGGTCGATGCTCACGTCAGAGTCCTCCTCAACCGGTGACGGGTGAGTCATCTCGGCGTTCGGGGCAACCCCGATGACACCGTCGATTGCGGCGAGGTCGGCCGGGTCGACGGCACCCAGGTCGACACTCACCGAGACGATGTTACCGACCCAGAACTCGTTTCGGACCGTCACACCCTCCATCGCCGACGCGGTATCGGCAACCGGACCGAGCGTCGCCTCGGAGTCTGCTTGCAGGGTCGCCGCGTCGACCTGGTCGGCGGTAAACGCCGAGCCGCCGATATCACGCTCGACAATCAGCAGCGCTACCGCCGTCCCGTCACGCTCCTCTAGTTCGTCCGAAACGACTGTCTGTGTGTCCGGTGAGAGGTCGACACCGGACTGATCGACCAGTTCTGTGTTGTCTGTGTTCAGTTCCTCGGTTGCCGAGAACTGCGCTGCTGCGGTGAACGCACCGACGGCTACTACCGATAGTACCAGCACCGCTGCAAAAAACAGTACTCGGGCCTGCTTTCGTGATGTCTTGTCTAATCTCATTCGTTGACGTTCGCGACCGCGTACAGACGCTGCCACTCGACAGCGACCTGTACTACTGATTACTACCCGATACACTACCACTCTACAGTAAACCGTCCACCTGTTCCGGCACCGTCTGCCGGTCTGTCCCGAGGCACAGACGAGCCTGCGCTGTGAGAGTATTGGAGACACTCACACTCAGGCTGTCCACCACCCTGACGTGTGTGTTGTTGGACGGTGAGAAGCAGCGAGTCTTGCGTTGACTGTCGTTCGAACACTCAATCTGTGGCTGAACGTTCAGACTGAAGCTGATCTGGGGACGGATATCACCAGGAGTCCGCCGTCGACTGACCGGATGAGACGTTCTCTGTATCAAGTCAACCCGCTGCCTGTCTCGCATCTTCTACCATCGAAGGCATATAAGTTTTGGTCGATGGTGCACAGACAGCACCAGCACAGTTGACAGGAAAGCACCAGCGCGACTGGCACCGCATCACGGACCGGACACGGCAGGGCCACCGTCCGGATATCTACCAGCAAGTTTCTGCCGGGTATCACATCAGCTCCCGTGAGTGCAGGCCCCGGCAGCTTTCACCGGTGTCACCCGGCGAGGCGGGTGAAAAGCGACTGCACGTCGAAGATGGTGATCTTGCCGTCCGCACTGCCGTCGAAGTCGAACAGGCTGGGGTTGTCCTGTATCACGGGGCTCTGGAAACTGTTGAAAAACGCCTGCACGTCGAAGATGCTAAACGCACCGTTACCGTCGAGGTCGTCTAGCAGGCCGTCCCCGTCTGTGTCGGTTGCCGGGTCGTTGCTGCCAACCGTAACGGACACGAGAACTGTCCCCGTCAGACTGTCCTCGCCGGCCGACACCGTCAGGTTGTACTCCCCGGGGGTGAGGTCGGCAGTCACGTTCTCGAAGCTGACCGTCACGGTCTCGTTTGGCTCGAGTGGCACGGTCTGGGTGCGGTTCACCCCGCCGAGTGAGAGAGTGACATTGCGCTCGCCGGCGCCACCGCCGACCTGACTCACGTTCACCGTCACGTCCCCGTC
>KE356579.1:2796433-2809299 GCA_000416085.1 halophilic archaeon J07HX64
CTCGTGAATTGCCACAACGAGGATATATAAGTTTTGGTCGATGATGCACAGACAATACCAGTACGAGTGACACAACACCACGGGCCGAGAGGGGCGGGGCCATACCCCGGGTGTCTGTCGGCGATCTCTTGTCGTGCATCGCATCAGCACGGCTACGAGTGTAATCCCGGCAGGCCTCGCCGGTGTCACACGGCGGGGCGGATACAAACGGACTGAACACCGAAGACGGTGATATCATCGTCCGCACTACCGTCGAGATCGAACAGGTCGGTGTTGTCCTGTGCAACGGGCCCCGGAAGCTGGTGGAAAACCCCTACAGATCGAAGAGTGTGAACTCACACTCACCGTCACCGTCGAACTCGTTTAGCCGTCCCCGTCTGTATCGGTTGCCGGGTCGTTGGTGTCTGCCGGTGCCGCGCCCGCGGGGCCGACGCCCGCAGCGACTGTCAGCGCCAGTTTCCGAGCGCCATCTGTATCTCATCTTGATGCCGGTGTGAGGGCTGGTGCAACTGAACCGATCACAATCGGGCCGCTCGTGCGTCCGATCGGCCCCCTTTCGCCCCCACCGCGCACCACCCTCTCCGGTGAGAGGAACGCTGTGTTCCTATCCCCGCTACAGAGATTAGCGGTTTCGCTCGTACCTATCTCCGTAGATAGTTGAACGCACAGTTGCCAACTCCGTGGATTCCCGGGAAAGCGATGTGTGGGTTATAGAGAGGTGTTCAAAGAGTCTCGGAAAGACGGTGTCCAGATGCGTAGATGGCTGGGAACACAGTGTTCGGTTGTGTAGGCTCCTTCGAAGGATACTGTCCCGGGGATTGAGGAGATGACACGGTGTCTCTACAGGCGGGGCAGACAGAGTGTGAGGTCGTGCGGAGTTCTTCGCCCTCCGTGATGACGAGGGAAGCCTCTCAGACCAGATGATATCGAGGCGGTTCAGCTATGTCGAGAGACAACGGTCTCGGGTAGCGTATCGGCCCGTTCGATTCGGCGTCTCCCAAACCCGAGACAGCACCGCGGGTTCTGACGGCACGCGAGTTCAGACACGTTCGGGTGTGTTGCTCCAGACACCTCGTCTGCCTGCGTACCCCACTCCTACACACCGGTGTCGGTCGCCTCCGAAGCGAGTTCGAGCCGTTATTGTGTGTCGTCCGGTTCCTGCTGGTCGGTGATGTCCACGAGTGAGAAGACGGCACTCTCGAACGCCCCCTGCTCGTCGAACACAGGGGTACCGTTCGTCAAGAGCGGTTTTCGGGTGCTGTCCGGCCACTCGATACCGACCCGTTCACCGTAGACCGGTTCGCCCGTATCCCGCACCCGCCGAAACGGTAACCTCTCGTCCGGGATCTGATTCCCGTCCGGATCCCGCAGGTTCCACCTCGGGTCGTTGTACGTCCGGTTGCTCACGCTATCGGTGTCGAGTCCCAGCACCTTCTCGACGTGCTCGTTCGCGGACGCGAACTGTCCATCCGCATCGAGTTGGACGACACACCCAGGCACCGTCTTGAGAATCTGCTCGAGACGGTGACACCGTCGGCTGTTCTCTCGCTCCTGCTGTCTCTGTTCCGTGATGTCCTGGAACTGCGAGAAGATGGCCACCACCGAGCCATCCTCGTCGGTCACGACGCGGTTGTGCCACTCACAGACGATCCGCTCACCGTCTTTCCGGACGTTCTCGTTGACGTTGTGGTACCCGCCGCTGTCTCCGAGGAGGTCCTCGGCGACAGCCGAAACCGCGTCGCGGTCGGATTCGGGGACGATCTTCTGCCAGGAGTGTCCGAGCAACTCACCCTGGGTGTACCCGAGGATACGCTCGGCTGCACCGTTCGCGCGGACGAAATCGAACTCGTCGTCCCACTCGATAACACCGATCGGTGACTGCTCGAAAAACAGGTTGAGACGCTCCTCTCGTTCGGCCAGTTCTGTCTGTGTGTAGTACCTGTCGACCGCGTTCCTGATGCGGTTCGCGAGCACGGTGTACTGGCTGGTCCCGGCCCCCTTCTGCAGATAGTCTGTGACACCCGCCGAGATGGCATCACTGGCAATCTCCTCGCTCCCTTTGCCGGTGTAGAGAATAAACGGGAGGTCCGGGTGGGCATCGCGGACACTCTCGAGGAACTCGATCCCGTTCCGTGTCGGCATGTCGTAGTCGGAGACGATACAGTCGAACGATTCAGTCTCCAGCCGACTCAGACCCTCGGTCGGACTCGTCGCGATCTCGATATCGAACCGGTCGTCATCGCGCTCGAGAAAGGTCCCGGTTATCTCTGCAAACTCCGGGTCGTCGTCCACGTGGAGAATCCGAATGGTCCGACGATAACTGTTCATATAATAAGAGGGTAGGGTGGTTACAAAAATCAAACGGTAGATGAAATGCTTCCGAAACAACTATCCGGATGTCACCAGCGGTGACCGCGCCGGCAGTCTCTGGCGTCAGATGGAGTCGCTCGACCCGGCGTCCTCGGCGTCCTCCGTGCCGACGGTGACTGTGTGTGTCCCTGTGTCCTCCGGCGTGTCCACACGAGACAGCATCACCTCGGAAGTCGTGCCCCTGTTGTTTCGTTCCTGCGTCACTGCCTCGCGGATCTCCTGCAACTCCTCGACCTCGATATCGACGCTCATACCCTCCACGATTACCCGGTCCAGTGCGTCCTGCGCTCCCTCGACACCGGCCTCCCACCGGACGAACGCGTCACGGATATCCCGCTTTTGCTCCGCGTTCAATTTCCTCACATCGAGCACGGGCAGACTGAGCAGGTCACCCTTCGACAGTTCCAGCATCCCGCGTCCCTCGCTCCGCCCGAGCGTCTCGACGGCGGCCTGATACACCGTCGAGTTCAGCACACCGAGCAGAGCCATCGTGTCCACCCCCCGGGCAGGGTGGAGGTGGTAGAGACGGTTGTTCGCCGCCAGACTGTCGACGTTCCGCAGACAGAACAGCCGGTACTTGAACCCCTTTGGATGGAGGATATCGGCCCGCTCCAGCTCACCGACATCGAACCACACCGTCCGGGCAGCACACGTTCGCCTCTCGTCGACACCCTGTGCCTCGCCCGCACGAACGTAGTCCAGTAGGGCGGTGTGACCGTCCTCCTGGAGTCGTGACTTTACCTGCTCCTCGGCATCCGACTGTTCGAGCGACCGGTTCAGCCGTGCCTGCTTGACGTAGTCGTGAACGTCGAGAACACAGACGTCCGTCGAGTCCTCGGTCAGATTCGACTGCGGCTGCATCTGTTTTATCCACCTGATCACCGGTGTGAGAAAGCGACTGTCGATCCCCCGTGTCTCGGCGTCCGCCTCGTCGATCAGGAAGAAGTCGTTATCGCCTGTCGTCACACCGCGGCTCGAATCCGCCAGCAGGTTCTCCAGCGGCGTGACACGCGGGTTCTCGAGGAGTTCGATGAATGCAAGCGGTGCGGAGACAAAGTGACCGATCTTCTTTGATTCGCGGTCCATCAGATACCCCTGACTCACGGCGACCGTCCGGTGTGTGTCCCGTCTGCGGACCGTCAACTCCCGGCTGTCGCCGGGTCCGGGTTCGTGCTCCACCGCATCGACGATGGCCTGTGGCTCCATCTCCGCTGTCACCCGGACGAACTTCACAACGTTGTTGCGCCGCGCTCTCTCGTCGTCACACCGTTCGAGCATCAGCAACGCTCCGTCCACGAACGCGTCCTCGAAGGCCCGCGCACCGAACGCAACGACCGCCCGGAGCCTGTAGTGGTCGTGGAGGAACTCCTGGAACGCCTCACCGTACCCCGTTGTCATCCACTTCGTCGGAACGATGTAGCCGAGTCGGCCCTCGGTGTCGAGAAACTGCGTCGCGTGGGTGAGGAAGTAGACGTAGACGTCACACCGCCTGCTCAAACGGCTATCCCCGTCGTAGTACGGTCTCGAACCGTCGGGACCCAGTTTCTTCAGGTGGCGTCGGAAGTGCTCCGTATCGGGGTAGAGACGGCGCTGGTCGATGTACGGCGGGTTGCCGATGACGGCGTCGAAGCGTGCGGTCCCGCGCTCTTCGTCTGCCTCGGTCCCGGAGAGGCACAGGTCGCCATCGTCCGGTGAGATATCGAAGAAGCTGTCGTGGTGGGTGTGAATCCGGTCGGCTCTCTCCCCGAGGTTCTGTGACGCGACGTTCAGTGCGGTGAGGTGGAGCGGAAACCTATTGACGTCGACGGAGACGAGGTGGTTGACAACGGTCTGGTGACCCGGTTGCGACGGCAACGCCTCCAGTTGCCTGTACGCCTCGACGGTGAACACCCCGCTCCCCGAGGCAGGGTCGAGAACCCTCGGAACGCCGTCGTCGGGGTGGTCGGGTATCGCCCACGACGCCAGCGTCTCGGCGATCCTCGGCGGGGTGTAGTACTGCCCCAGCATCCGCCGTTCCGTCGCCGGGATGAGTTCCTCGTAGAGTTCGCCCAGAATGTCCTCGTCCAGCCGTTCGATGGATCCGGTTTCGATACTCTGCAAGAACGCCTCCACTGTCCGGAGTGTCCGCCGGTTCTGCGGGAACTCGGCAAACAGGCTCGCCCCGTCGTCGAAGACCGGTCCGTAGCCGATCTCCTCGACGACTACCCGGAACTGGGTCCGGATGTGGTCCTCGAGGTTCGAGAGGTTGGTGTGGCCGTGCAGGGGGTCGAGTTGCCCACTCCCTGTCTCGGTCTCCGGCACCGTCTCCGGACCGGACTCACCCCCTGTCTCGGTGTCCGGCATCGTCTCGGGACCGGAGTTACCCCCTGTTTCGGTCTCCGGCACGGTCTCGGAACCAGATTCACTCCCTGTCTTCGCCCGGATGACCTCGTAGAACAGCAGCCTGTTCGTCAGCATACAGGCGTACTGCTTCCCCGCCATCTCGAACTGCTCGTCCGCCTCAAGCGTCGAGTGATCGTTCTCCCGCACCCACTGGTCGAACCGTCGTGTGAACTGCTCGTTGCTCCCGTACTGTTTCCTCGCCAGTCGCCGGTAGATCGGCCAGATCGAACCGTGAAACGAGCGCACGGTGCCGAGAAACCGGGCACGCTCGGTCTGTCCTGGGAGTGACCCTGCCTCGTGTGCGTGCGCGACGATGCCGAGGAGTTGGGAGACCGACTCCATCAGGTCGGGTTCACGGAGGTTGAGATAGTGGAACTCGGTGTCTGTGTCCTTCCTGTCCCGAAAGAGAAACAGGTCGTTGCTGTTGCACGTGGCGAAAAACTCCGCACATAGGTCGTCTGCACAGTCGCGTGCCTGCTGTGTCACGCTCTCAGCTCTGGGATACGTGTCGTCGCGTGTTACCTGAATGACTATCTCTCCGCTCGGCGCGCTCGGGACGTAGATGTCGGCGACCCCGCTCTCCGTTGTCTTCCCGGACGTGGGTTCGTCGAACGGTGTCTCGTTCTCGCGTACGCAGTCGAGCAAACGGGTGAACAGGACACTGTGGAACTCGACCTCATCTGCCGACATAGTCCAGTTGACCAACGATCAAGTAAAAATACTACTGGTGTGGAGTCGTCAGAACACGAAATCAGGTGAGTGTCACATCACCGTAATCAGGGTTGTGGGTTCAGGGGCGGAGTGTCTGGTCAGGTAGTGAAACCACAGGCAAGAATTGAATCTGTTTCGGGCAAGCCGGCGGAGGGATTTGAACCCTCGGCCTATTCCTTACGAAGGAATCGCTCTACCTCTGAGCTACGCCGGCACCGTCCAATCATCGGTGGATAGTTCTATTAACGGTTGCGAATCCGGTCGTCGAACCCACACACTCCCGACGCTCTGACCAACCTAATCCACAGACCCTACCCATAGCCATCACCGACGGCGCAGGCGGACATCGAGACAGACGTTGAGTTCGTGGGGGGCGTACGACCGCACACGCCGTCGAGTGTCGACGGTCACCTCGTAGTCCGGTTCGGCGGCGGCCCGTATCGCCCGTTCGCCGGGACCGTACGGGTCGTCCTCGGACTGGATATCGTAGTAGTGGAGCACACACTCCGCGCCGGCGAGCGCGACCGCGGTGTCGAGGAACGCGTCGGCGGAGTGTGGCAGGTTCATTACGATGCGGTCGGCCCACCCCTCGTAGTCGGTGGCAACCTCGCGCACGTCGCCGTGAACGGCGGTCACACGATCCGTGACCCCGTTTCGCTCGGCGTTCTCGCGCAGGTACTCGATGGCGGTCTCGTTTATATCGGTGCCGACCACCGTCGCGCCCTGCTGTGCGAACGGCACCGCGAACGGGCCGACACCGGCGAACATATCGAACACCTGTTCGCCGGGGGAGACCTGTTCGGTGACGCGGTGGCGCTCGGTGGCCAGGCGCGGCGAGAAGTACACCGCCGCGAGGTCGACCGCGAACTCACAGCCGTACTCGCGGTGGCGCACCTCGGTGTCGTCGCCGACGAGCAGGGTCCACTCCCGGACCCGCTCGCGGCCCTGGACCTTCGAGGCCCGGTCGAGCACCGTCTCGGCGGGGATGTCCGACGCGACGAGTGCGTCGGCGAGTTCGCGTGCACGCTCGGGGTCGTCCTCGTCGATGATGACCGTCTCGCCGATGCGCTCGTAGGAGGGCTCGAAATCGAGCAGGTCCGCCGGTGTGGTCTGGGTCTCCCGCTGGGGTGCGTCGTAAGTGACGACGCTGTGACCCGCATCGCTCGCGGCAACGGGGTCGGTCACCGGGATGTGGAGGTGGCCGCCCTCGTGGGTGATGTCGTGGCGCCGGTCGAGCAGGCCGGCGGCGGCGAGTTGCTGGCGGGTCTCCTCCCCGGCCTCGCGCTCGACCCGCACACACGGGACACCGTCGGCCGAGTTGCCGGTGTCACCGTCGTCGTGATCGCCCGTCTCACACATATCTGGGGGTCGGTGGCGAGCGGCCTAACTCTGACGGCTCTCCCCCGCAGGGGAGCCGTCGCATCTTTGACCGTCCGGGTCGTCGTGTCGAACATGGAGATACCCGGCGAGCGTGAGTGTACGGCCTGCGGGGCGCGGTGGTCGTACTACGAGACGGGCGAGGTGACCTGCCCGGAGTGTGGCAGTCTCAGGAGTGTCGGCGTCGAGGACGCGGCGGCCCACACCGCCGGGACGGAGCGGCTCGATCTCTCACCGGTCCGGGAACAGGTCGACGAGCGCCCGCTGCGCGCTGTCGCCGACGAGGCCGCCGACACCGCCGCGGAGTACCTCCGGACTGCCGGGTTTGTCCGTGGCGGGGAACTGCAGCCGTTCGACGACGTCTATCTCGCGGCGGCCGAACTCCGCCGGGTCGGGGCGACACTGGGCCGGGGGATGTCACTCACCGATAGCGAGGAGATACACTTTCTGGCGTTGCTCCGCGGCGCCGACAGCGGTGAGCGACCCGCCCCCGAGGCGGTGCCGGAGACGCTGCGCCCCGAGCGCGGTCTCGGGGTGGCCGCCGCTGTTGACGCCTATCGCTCCGATCTCAGGACGGTGCAGGACGGCGGCGACCCCCTGCTCGACCAGACTCTCTCCACGCTCCGGACCAGACAGAAACGTATCGAGGCCCTCGACGGCGATATCGACCCCGCCGAGGCCGAGCGACTCGTCCGGGCGGTCCGTGACGTGAGTCTCTACTGGCGCGAGGGCGACGAGACTGCGCTCGCGCGGGCCACCGAGCGGTTCGGGTGACCGGCCGGACTGTGTCAACACCTGGAACGGTGCAGTCCCGGGGTGGACCTGCTCACACCAGGCGTTCGCGGAGACCGGTCGGGCAGGCGGGTCCGGTTCCGCGGGTGGAATCGAGGCTATCTTACACGATGCGTTCGTGGAGAACAGTCGGACAGGCGGCGGTGACACCGTCGAGGGCGAGGATCTCGTCGCTGATCAGCGCGTGGATGTCCTCGTCGCCGTCGGCCTGGAGTTCGGCCATCAGCATGTGGTCACCGGTCGCGGTGTACAGAGCCGAGAGTCCATCGACACCGTGGAGCGCGTCGAGCACCTCGACGTACCGCTCGCTCTCGACATCGATACCCACGAGGGCGATCCGCTGGTCGTCGAGTTTCTTCGGGTCGACCTCAACCGAGTAGCCGACAATCGCGCCCTCGTCTTCGAGCTTCTCGATGTACTTCTGCGCGGTGGGCCGGGAGACACCGGCGTGATCGGCGATATCGCCCACCGATGCCGTCGGGTCGTCCATCAGAACAGAGAGAACAGCCTGTTCGGCGGAATCGGTGTTCATACAGGTGATACAGCCGGCGAGTAGATAACTCCCGCGGAGCCCCGACAGGGGTCGTGCTCAGAACTCGGTGCAGACCGGGATACCCATCGTTCCGAACTCGCCCATACGCTCCATCACGTCGGGGATATCTCCGAGCGCGCAGGTCTCGGAGATGATGCGCCCGGGGCTGATCTTGCCGCCGTCCATCATCCGGAAGATCTCGTCGTACTCGTGGGGGGGCATCCCGTAGGAGCCGATGAACTCCCGTTCGTCCCAGACAATCTGGTCGACCGGCAGTGACACCTCGCCGCCCTCCTCGGAGGTGGTCAGACCGAGCTGGACGTGCTGGCCACCGGGTGCGAGGCAGTTTACCGAGTTCTGGACCGTCTCGGCGACACCGAGCGCCTCCACCGATACCTCGACACCGCGGCTCCCCTCGGTCAGTGCTTTCACCGTCTGCGGGATGTCTTTCACCTCGGTGGAGTCTATCGTCTCCGTCGCGCCGAGTTGCTCTGCCTTCTCGAGTTTCTCCTCGATTATGTCGATAGCGATGACGTTGCCGCCGAGCGCGCTGGCAACGTGGACCGCGGAGAGACCGACACCACCACAGCCGTGGACGGCGACCCAGTCACCGGGCGAGATGTCTGCCCGGCGGCTGACACCGTGGAAGGCGGTGGCGAACCGGCAGCCCAGACCGGCGATCTCGACCGGGTTGGCCGTGTCGGTGGGCACCTCGATGAGGTTCTGGTCGGCGTTCCTGACGGGATACTCCTCGGCGAACGCGCCGGGTTGGAACCCCACGAACCCCATCGGTACCGACTGCTCGCAGATGTTCGCCCGTCCGGCCTTGCAGTACGGACAGGTGCCGTCGCTCAGATTGAACGGGTTCGTCACCAGGTCACCCTCGCGGAACTCGCTGACGTTGTCACCCGCCTCGACGACACGACCAACGGGTTCGTGTCCAAACACTAGCCCCGGTCGCGGCACCAGTCCGAGCCAGTCCCAGTCACCCTGCCAGGCGTGCCAGTCACTCCGACAGATGCCACACGCCTCTGTCTCGACCACGACACCGTCGTCGTCACAGTCTGGTCGGTCGACCTCCTCTATCTCCAGTGGCTCTTTCGGCCCCTGGAACACGACTGCCTGCATACGTTACCTGATGACACTCCGGATATAAATACCGCCCGAGTTCTTGAGGACACGGGACCGCTCTGACTGTCGCAACACAGGGACCGTCAAAAGCGGTCAGAGCTGTCGGCTCAGAGCGTCGGCACGTCACCGAGATTGATCTTTACCTGTTTCGTCTGTGTGTAGTCGTCGAGCGCCTCCTCGGCGAGTTCGCGGCCGATACCGCTCTGTTTGTAGCCGCCGTGGGGACCGGGGTCGAGCAGGTCGTTGTAGGTGTTGACCCAGACGGTGCCGGCCTCTATCTCGGCGGCAACCTCGTGGGCGGTCCCGAGGTCCTCGGTCCAGACAGCCGAGGCGAGACCGAACTTCGTGTTGTTTGCCCGGCGGATAACCTCCTCACGGTCGTTCCACTCGAAGACACTCAACACCGGACCGAACACCTCCTCGCAGGAGATCGCGTCGTCGTCGTCGATGTCGGTCAGCACAGTCGGGGGGACAAACGGCGCGCCGGTGGTGTCGCTCCCGGCGCCACCGGGAAAGCTCTCGTCGGTGTCCGCACCCGCGAGCACAGTCGCCTCGTCGTCGACCGCGCCGTCGATGTAGCCGAGCACGTCCCGGCGGTGGTCGTGGTCGATCATCGGGCCGATGTCGGTCATCGGCGACAACGGGTCACCGACCTGTAGCTCCTCGACACGCGAGAGCAGACGGTTGAGGAACTCCTCACGGATATCCTCGTGGAGAAACAGCCGGGACCCGGCGGTACACTGCTGACCGGAGTTGAAGAAGATGCCCACCATCGTCCCCTCGACAGCTTTCTCGATGTCGGCGTCGGGAAAGACGATGTTGGGGCTCTTTCCGCCCAGTTCCGCCGAAACCGGTGTGATGGTGTCGGCCGCACTTTTTATCGCGGCTGCACCGGCGGCCTTCGACCCGGTCAGGGTCACCTTGCCGACACCCTCGTGACTGGAGATGGCCGCCCCGACCTCACTGCCCGGCCCGGTGACGACGTTCACCGTTCCCGGCGGGAGCACCCGGTCACAGATGCGCCCGATTGTCAGCGAGGAGAGTGTCGCCTTCGAGGAGGGTTTGAACACGACGGCGTTACCGCCGGCGAGCGCCGGGCCGAGTTTCCAGGCGACGAACATCGCCGGGAAGTTCCACGCCGAGATCGCCCCGACGACACCGTACGGCTCCCGGCGGGTGAACCCCCGCTTCTCGTCGTTCGTCGGGATGACACGCCCCTGGTCGGCCGAGCGCGCGAGCGCCGCAAAGTACCGGAACTGCTCTATCAGCACCTCCGAGTCGACGAAAAGCGAGTGCTTGTTCGGTTTGCCCGCCTCCAGACTGTCGAGTTTCGCGATGTCGGACTGCTGGTCGTCGAGGCGGTCGGCGATCTCTGCCAGGTTCTCCGCGCGCTGGCGCGGCGAGAGTTGTCCCCAGGTCCCGTCGAGTGCCTCCTGTGCGGCCGCGACCGCCCGGTCGACATCCGCCGCGGTGCCGACCTGAACTGTCGCCAGCGTCTCGCCCGTCGTCGGGTCGATCGCCGACCCGGTCTCCCCGCTCTCCGAGTCCACCCACTCACCGCCGATGAGGTGCCCGTACTCCTCGTGGTCGAGCACCGACTCGGCCGCGCTCCTGTGTTTCTCGCGCACTGACTCCGCCACCTCGTACCGGTCCGTCTCGTAGAACTCCTCCTGCATCTGTTGCTCTGCCTCGTGCCACGCACCGGACTGGTTTTGTTCTTTGGGTCCCGGTGTCGGTGCTCATGACCTGCTCGACTCAGCAAAATGCATGAAAGAACATTACATTTATTACCCCGGGGGGCTACAGTTCTGATACAATCTTCATTACAAACCATGAAGGTTGGTGAGCAGCAATGACAGAACACTTCACAGACGCCGAGAACACGGGTGCACCGCTCGTTCCGATGGTCAGACAACCGGACGATATCGTGACGGATGGCGGCCGAGAAACCGAGCGCGAGGAGGTCGTGCTGAGCCACCGCCTCCAGGAGTGAACTGAGGACGCCTGTTTGTACTGCCGCTGTCACGCCGTGTCTGTGAGTCGACTATCCGTCACGTCAGAGCCGCGTCCGTGAGTCGACTGTTCGTCTGGTATCGGGTCAGAGAGTCCGTTCGACCTGTGTCTCGACTGTTTGCCCTGCCGAGTGAACTCACTCTCGACCGCTCGACACACCGGGGGAGACGGCAGAAACGGGTCGGCAGTGAGTTTACCTACGCGGCGAGAACAGGGTTGGTATGCGCGACCGAACACGGTGGGTGTTGTACGAGAGTGCCGTTAGTCTGTTTGCGTCTGCCGTGGGTGTCGGTCTACTCGTCGCCATCTACAGCCACCTGTGGCTGGACGCGTCGGAGGGAGCAACGGAACAGGTCTTGCGCCTCTCCGACTCCGTGGTGGTGGCACGCCCAACCGTAGAGAGCCTCCGCCTGGTCGGGGCGGCGGCCACGGCGGTCGGTCTCGGACTGCTGGCTGTGCTCTCCCCGGGGTACGCGCAGTTTGCGGACGACCTGCAGTCGGAGGCGAGGGCCGGTCTCGTCGCCGGGGTCCTGGCGGGTCTTGCCGGTGGTGCGCTCGCGGTCGTCGCGCCGACACTCGCGATGGAGGCGCTCGGTCTCACCCTGCTCGCGTGCGGGTTGCTGGTGACTGCTGTGGGGGTGACACTCCGGGCGGTGACGAGCCCCGTCTGAGTGGCCCGTGTCAGCTGTTCTCCTCGACGAAGGTGGTGATATCCTCGACGACACGCCGAGCGAGGACAGCAGCCGGTTCGTAGTACTCCGTCTTTGTCCGCGAGCCCTCACTCTGCTGGAAGAGGTGGTTGAGATCGTCGTACACCTCGAACTCGACCCCCTGCCCGGAGAGGGCATCCTGCCAGAGCGGGAGGTCGTCCTCGACGGTGATCTGGTAGTCCTGTCCGCCCTGCCCGAGCAGGATCGGGATCTCCAGGCTGGCCGCCGCCTCCAGGGCGTCGTACTCCGCGAGTGTCTCGAAGTACTCCCGGCCACCGAGGTTGAACACAACCTCGTCGTCGCCGATATCGAGCGAGCGGACCTGCTCTGCGCGCTCCTCGAACTCGGTTATTGCCTGTTCGCGCTCCTCGCCGGTCACACCCTGGATATCCAGCAGATGGCGCTGCTGGTCGAGGATGCTGTCAACCAGCGGTCTAGCCAGACCCGGCGCGAGCATCACGACCCCGGCGAGAGCGCCATCCCGCTGTGCGATTCGTGGCGCCAGCCCACCGCTGAGGCTGTGACCGACGAAACACACGCTGTCACCGGCGACACGGTCCGCTGCACGGAGTCGTTCGAGTGCTGTCAGCGCGTCGTCTGTGGCCACGTCGTCGATTGTCGCATCCGAGAGGTCGACCTCGCAGGCGTGGGTCCGTTTGTCGTAGCGCAACACGGCAACATCACGGCTGGCGAGCCCCCACGCGAGTTCCTTGTACGGCCTGTTCGGACCGAAGGTCCCGTCACGGTCGACCGGGCCGCTCCCGTGCCCGATAACCACACCGGGAACTAACCCCTCTCCCTTCGGAATCGAGAGCGTCCCACCCAGTTGGCACGACCCGGGCGCGTCG
>KE356579.1:2809319-2820054 GCA_000416085.1 halophilic archaeon J07HX64
CGACCTCGTAGACCTGTGTGACCACCAGCACGAAGAAGACGTAAACCATCCCGTTTGCAAACCGGACGAGAGTATCCCCCACGAGGAGTGGACGGAGCGGGTCGGGCATCTCGCGCAGGTCCCGCCTGATCTGCTCGATACCCCCGAACGAGTCGCCGATAGAGTCCTCGCTGGCGTCGTAGAGGACGTGCTGGGCGACCGTCCCGACGGCGCCGAGAACAACGGCGACGGCGAGTACGTACCGGAAGCTCACGGTGAACTCCGGATGGAGGCCGATCAGAACGGCCGCGAGCACCGGACCGATCAGAAACGCCGTTCGGCGGACGGTCTCGGTGCTCGCGAAACCGGCGGCCAGTCGCGAGGGCTCGGTCGCTTGCTTGACGACCGCGAACGTCGCCCCAAGGCCGAAAGACTTCCACGCCTGTGCCAGCAGGAGACCGACGAACACCCAGACCCAGGGCTGAATCGTGACGCCGGCGACAGTGACCACGCCGAGACCCGGTGTGACCAACCAGACCCCGAACCCGAGCGTCGAGACCAATCCAAACACTGTGAGTGCGTATCGCGACCCGATGCGGTCGGAGATCGCGCCGCCGGGATACGGGAACACCGCCGAGACGATGTTACCGACAGTCCCGAACAGGCCGACGACGAACCCGGACGCCCCCAACGCCACCACGTACTCGGGGAGAAATCGACTGGTCATCTGGAAGCAAAGGCTAAACGCAAACATCGCAAGCGACAATACCAGGACGTCCCGCCTCAGCGCGAAGAGCTGTCGGAACGCACTCAGCAGCCCCGACTCGTCCGCCTCGACTGTGACCTGCTCTCGACTCATCTTCGTGGCGAAGCTCTCGCGTCGGGCACAGCAGCTGTCACACCGATCTCAGCGACTGTCCCGGTCGGTTCGAGTCTTTCTCCTGATACCGGCAGGGTGTACTGCGACACAAGGCGACACATACACACTCTTCTGTCTAAACGATACATAGTATTCCCGTATCCGGCAGGCTCTCGAACGTCTGGTCGCCGCGGGGGCAGACAGCGGGGACGTCAAGGGTCAGGCCGGGTTGAAACGCCGGTAGAGGACAAACGAGTACAGTGCCGAGCCGACAGCGATGACGGTGGGGGGCACAGTCAGGAGCAAGACTGCGAGCTCCGGGGCGAGCACACCGCCCAGCGCGAGCACACCGGCGAGCGCGAACAGCGGCGCGGTGTGTCTGTGTGTCTGTTTCCAGACGCGCTCGTCGCTGAGCGTCCACGGCGTGCGGATACCGACGAACCAGTTCTGCTCCGCGCGGTAGATGAGCGGCCCGAGCAGCAGGTACAGCACCGCGGTGGCCGGCACAGTCGCCTCGAGTATCCCGAACTCGTACCCGAGATTGTACGCGATGACCAGCCCGTGGATGTAACCGACAAACGCGACTGTCGCCACGACGAACCCGTCGTACACCGTCTGGAACTCGGCGACGTTCTCCCCGAGCGGGTCCACCCGCGGCAGAACCGCAAACAACACTGCCACACCGGCCGCGAGCAACACGTTCCCGGCCAGAAACAGCTCCGCCTGCACGAAGTTGTTCGGCTCCCCTGCGCTGTCGAAGTGGACTGCGAGCTCCGACGGGAGCTGTGATGCGTACACCGCACTGGCGATTGCGAGCACCGCGACGATTCCACCTGTCGCCAGGTCGCGCGTTCGGATCATGCGTGACTGTTCGTGCGACCGGCACTAAACCCCTTCCAGCACCGCGATACAGTTTCGAATCTGATAAGACAGTCACCACACGTCCGAAACCTGTTTTTAGCCTGACGGCCGAACGTGAGATATGCGAGACGGTTCCGGCTCGGAGTCGGGATGGCAGACCGCAGGCGAGGAGTCGCCGGCGGCGGAGTTCGCGACAGAGCCGTTCGAACTCGTCACCGAGGAGACGCGGGCTGCGATTCTCGGGGCGCTGGCGGCACACCAGGCCGAGAACCCGCGAGACCGGGGACTCGGATTCTCCGAACTTCGCGATCGGGCGGCGGTCGACGACTCGGGAAACTTCAACTACCACCTCGGTAAACTCCGACCGGCGCACGTCAGACAGACCGAGGACGGGTACGTGCTAACGTTCGCGGGCATGTCACTCGCCGGGATACTCAGGGCCGGCGTCGACGCTGAAATCACCCGCGGACCGGTCTCGCTCGACGGGCGGTGTGGCCTCTGTGATACCGAACTCACCGTGGAGTACGAGCGCCGGGTCCTGTCGGTCACGTGTGAGAACGACCACAGGTACCCCCGAGACGAACTCCCGCCGAACGCCGTCACCGGGCGGACGCTCAGGGAGGCGATCTCCATCCAGACGTGTCGAACGAAACACCTTCTCGACCTGGTCCGTCGGGGTGTCTGTCCGGCCTGTTTCGGCGATGTCGAGCGCGAACACCAGGTGCTCGACGCACCGCAGGCGAGTCACGTCCTCGTCGCCACCTGCACCGGTTGTGGACGGGTCACGAGGTCACCCGTCGGGGTGTACCTCCTCGACGAACCGGCCGTTGTCGCGTTCTACCACGACCACGGTATCGATGTCACCGAGACACCGCTCTGGGCGCTTGACCTGCCCATCGCCGAACCGACGGTTCGCTCCGAGGACCCGCTCCGACTGTCGCTGTCTGTCGAGCGCGACGGCGAACGACTGACACTCGTCGTCGACGAGTACACGAACCTGCTCGACAGCCGTCGAACACCCGTCGACGCGGACTGACTCTACTGTGCGGGCGCGAGGCCGGACAGCGTCATCGTCTGGTCTGTTCCTGGATATCGTCACCGGGGGCCACGGGAACGGCAACCCGACCGATGTTCTCGACGGGGTTAGATAGGTCCAGCCACAGAAACAGATACGTGCGGTGTTGTGATACGAAACGACGGTGCGGTGACCCAGGTGGGGTTCGGTGTCGCCGTCCTCGAGCTGAGAACCGTGACCGGGCAGGTGACGGTCCCGGGTTCTTTATAGCTAGTGTGGCATCTCTGCCCGGATTTGGATACCTAGCATGAACAGGGAGGAGATAGGGGCCACTACACTCTACTAACGATGCTTCAGCGATCTACGCAGGTGTTTTCCTCACGGACCGCCCTCCGCCGTGGTGTCCTCGGGGCGATTGCCGTTGTTGCCCTACTGGTGTTGTTGTCGCTCGGTATTCAGCGGTACGCACCGTTTATGTTCGACGCCGAGCAACTTCGAACACAGGTCAGCCAGTTCGGTGTCCTCGCGCCGGTTGTGATCGTTCTGATACAGGCAGTCCAGGTGGTCGTCGCGCCGGTGCCGGGGCAGGTGGTCGCACTCGCGTCGGGGTACATCTTCGGCCCGGTTGCCGGGTCGGCCTACAGTTTCGTCGGCGTCCTCATCGGGAGCGCAATCGCGTTCAGCCTCACGAAGCGGTTCGGTCGGCCGGTCGCCGAGCGACTCCTCCACGAGGAGATCCTGAACCGGTTCGACGATTTCGTCGACCGTGTCGGTATCGTGGGGATGTTCGTGTTCGTGATGATCCCCGGTCTCCCGGACGACGCGGTCTGTTTCCTGTGTGGCCTCACGGACTGGCGACTCCGGACCTTCCTGGCCGTGATTGCCGTCGGCCGGTTCCCGGCGTACCTCGTCACGGTCTACGCCGGCGAGGAGCTCGCATCGGGCCGACTCGGGGTCGCGCTCGCGCTCCTCGCGGTCGTCATCGTGGCCTCCGTCGTCGGCTACTACAAGCAGGACGCCATCCGGAACACCGTCGAGCGCTTCAGGTGACCCGGCGGGACAGACGCGGTTCCCCCGCTGTGCTGACCTGACCACCGCGCCGACCTCTCGAGTTCATTCGTCTCCTTTTGACCGGCCGCGAGAGCGAAAGCGACCTGTTCGGATACGTATCCGACCTCGTCCCCGTGTCCACACGGGAGGAGTCACAGGGCTGGTCACCTGTTCCCGAACGGAAGCCCCGCCCGTCTCTGCTCGTTCGACCCCGGGTCCTGTACAGCCCGACCCCGAGCGCGCCACGGGAGACGGGAGAGCCCCCGGGGGACGGTTTCCCGAACCCTGTTCGGTAGCCTGTCTGTTCCTGTGAGTCCAGGGGTCGTCGGGTGACGGGGGAGTCACAGCCGGTGGTCACGCCAGCGCAGGAGCTGCTCGCGGTCACGCGTGTCGGGCGGGAGGTCACGGAACCAGGCGGCGTCGGTTATCTCGCCGTCGGGGTCACGCACAGTCGGGTCACCGTGCCCGCGGGCCTCGAACAGCGGCAACACCCCCCAGGTCGAGTGGTCGCCGGTGTGGAACGTGACCCGTCCGAGCATCCCGAGACCGTCGTAGCTGGCCTCGACACCCCCCTCCTCGCGGAGTTCGCGCTCGGCGGCGGCGCGGAACGACTCCTGGCCGTCGGTTTCGCCGCCGGGCAACACCCAGAGGTCGATTGCCTCGTGGCGCACCAGCAACAGCGCACCGGTCTCGCGGTGCGTGAGCGTGTGTGCACCGTACGGGGCACCGTTCTCGCGAACCCGTCTGGCGACCGTCCGGAACCGGTCCCGGGAGACGTGTTTCGTCGTTTCGAACTCGAGATACCCCTCGTGGCTCGTCGAGAGTCGGTGGTAGGTCTGTTCGGCCTGCTGGCTCGCCTCGTCGGCGAGATACCAGAGGTCGTCGACTCTCGTCATCGCCGCGACTGGGGCGGGTATCCCTGACGGGTTGGTGCTACGTGTGTGCTCATACCACTCCGTTGGGCTGTTACCAGTATAATCCTTCGACCACCGACGGCGGCGGTGTTCAGTTGCCCGCGGCTAAACCGCTGACCGGCGAGGCGACCCGCTCGTGCGGAATCGGGTGGGAGCTGTACAGGTTGCTCAGGTCGTCGGCGAGAACGGACACGAACCCGGGCGACACCGGGTAGTGTGAACAACTGTGGAGAGATGATCTACTGTCCGCGGACACGATGTCGGCGTGTCTGTTCGAGTCTACAGATGCGGTCGGTTCGCGCGCCGGGCACCGACCGTGCAGGCACAGGGGGTCACGGTTCGATGCCGTGGTCGGCGAGCAGGTCGAGAAAGGCCGTCTCGGAGAGCGTCTCGACGCCGTGTTCCTCGGCGTCGTCGCGCTTTCGCTGACCGGGGTTGTTACCGACAACAAGATAGTCGGTGTTACCCGAGACGCTGCCGGTGGCGGACCCACCCGCGTCCTCGACGAGGTCCTCGGCCTCGCTCCGGGTGAGCGAGTCGAGCGCGCCGGTGAAGACGAACGTCTCACCGGCGAGTGCATCCCCGGTCTCGGCCTCGAAGGGTTGGGGGTCGACGTGTGCCAGCAGGCGGTCGACGGCCGCCCGGTTGCGCTCGTTCTCGAAGAACCCCCGGACCGCACCCGCAACCGCCGGGCCGATATCGGGCACGGTCTGCAGGCGCTCGGTGTCCGGAAGCACCTCGTGGTTGTCCGCCGGGTCGTACAGCGCGGTGAACTCGCCGTACTCGCGGGCGAGTGCACGCGCTGTCGTCGAGCCGACCTCCGGGACTCCGAGCGCGACCAGAAAGGCCGGTAGCGGCGGCTCCCGCGTGCGTTCGAGTTCGTCGAGGAGGTTGGCCGCGCTCTGCTGGCCCCAGCCCTCCAGCGCCGTGAGTTCGAACACCGACAGTTCGTAGAGGTCGGCGGGCTCCTCGAGCAGGTCGGCGTCGGTCAGCTGGGCGATGCGCTCCTCGCCGAGCCCCTCGATGTCGAGCGCGTCGCGGCTGGCGTAGTGCTCGATCGCGGCCTCGCGCTGTGCCGGACAGCCCAGCCCCGCCGGACAGAACGCGAGTGGACCGTCCCGCTCGACCTGTGTCTCGCAGACCGGACACCGGTCGGGAAACGCGAACCGGTCGTCGCTGTGTGCCTCGACCACCTCGGTCACGGCGGGGATAACGTCACCCGCGCGCTCGATGCGCACCTCGTCGCCGACAGCGACGCCGAGGCGCTCGATCTCACCGGGGTTGTGGAGGCTGGCACGCGAGACGGTGACACCACCAACCTCCACCGGGTCGAGCAGCGCGACCGGTGTCAGCCGACCGGTCCGGCCGACCTGCACCAGGATATCCCTGACAGTCGTGCGCTCGCTGCGAGCGGGGAACTTGTGCGCGAACGCCCACCGCGGCGCGCGAGCGGTGTAGCCGAGCCGGTCACAGGCCTCACGACTGTTCAGTGTGACCACCGCACCGTCGATCTCGTAGTCCAGCTCGTCACGACTCTCGAGCAGGCGGTCACGGTACGCGATCGCCTCGTCGATATCGTCGACGAGTTCGGCCCGGTCGGTGACACGCAGCCCCCAGTCGGGGAACCGGTCGTACAGCTCGTCGTGAGTGTCGAACGACGCCGTCGAGTCGAGCACAGAAAAGAAAAACACTGCGAGCGGGCGCTCGGCGACGACCGAGGGGTCGAGCTGGCGGAGTGTCCCGGCGGCGGCGTTTCGCGGGTTGGCAAACGGGTCGTCGCCGCGCTCGACACGCTCGCGGTTGTACGCCTGGAACGCCGCCCGCGGCATATACACCTCGCCACGCACCGCCAGGAACTCGGGGTACTCCCCTCGGAGTCGGACGGGAACGCTCGGAATCGTGCGCACCTGCGCCGTGACGTCGTCGCCCTGCTCACCGTCACCCCGGGTTGCTGCCCGCTTGTACACCCCCTCCTCGTAGACAACCTCGAGCGAGAGCCCGTCGAACTTCGGCTCACAGAGGTACTCTACCGGGCCGTCGTGGCCGGTGTCGGCGAGTCCGTCACGGACACGCTCGTCGAACGCCCGGACCTCGTCGGTCTCGACACTCTGGCCGAGCGAGCGCATCGGCGCGACGTGTGCGACAGATTCGAGCTCCTCGACCGGTTCACCCCCGACCCGGCGGGTCGGGCTGTCGGTCCGGTCTAGATCGAACGTCTCCTCCAGATCCTGCAGGCGGGCAAAGAGCGCGTCGTAGGTCCGGTCCCCGATCACCGGGTCGGCCTGCACGTAGTAGCGGTGGTCGTGGTACCGGACCGCCTCGCGCAACTGCTCGGCCTGCTCGCGCGCCGCGTCCCTCGACAGCTCCTCGACCGGGTCGAACCCTGTGTCCGGGTCGCGGACGTACGGATTGTCCGTTGATGCCTGCTCGGCTACCATCAGTAACTAGTTGCCCCGGACGGGCAAAAAAGCCGCTGACACGAGGACGACCGACGAACAGCCACCCGAGAGTGACGCGCCGACCTCTGTGGCTGTGTGTCTGTGCCTGCCCGAGAGCGGCGCGCCCGACCTCTGTGTTCGGGTGTCCGCACCTGTTGGAGAGTGATACTCCGGAGCACTGTGCTCGTGTGTCGGTGAACAAACGGGAGCGGCATGGCCCGGGTGCCCACACCCACCAACAAAGCGGCGGAGTCGGGCGGTTGTCCGTTATTATCGCACAGATACCAGCAGATTCATTACGTGATAGGCTAACAAGGAGCATGAGCGAGGCCGAGTCTCCGCTCGAAACCACGACGAGTCTCTGTCCGGAGTGTCTCGAACAGGTCCCGGGTACGTACGTCGCCCGCGAAGAGTCGGTGTATCTTCAACGAAACTGCCCCGACCACGGGGAGTTCGACCGGAAGGTGTGGGACTCACTCGAGCACTGGCGGTGGGCAAAGCAGTTCCAACCTGACGCGGCGTTCGACCCTGACGGGGACTGGGCTGTCGACAACGACCACGCCTGTCTGGCGGTGGTCGAGGTGACACAGAACTGTAATCTATCGTGTTCGTACTGTTTCGCCAGCTCCGGTCCGGGCGGCTACGAGCACTCAAGCGGCGAGGTCCACGAGATGCTGGAGACGGTGTTAGACAGCGGCGGTCCCCGGCCGATACAGTTCTCCGGCGGCGAGCCGACCGTCCGCGAGGACCTACCCGAACTCGTCGCCGACGCCACCGAGATGGGGTTCGAACACATCCAGGTCAACACGAACGGGATCAGACTGGCCACCGAATCGGGGTACGCCCAGCAGCTCGCCGACGCCGGTGTGAGCGCGATCTACCTGCAGTTCGACGGACTCGAGGCCGAGACCTACGAGGCAATCCGCGAGGTGGACCTCGTCTCGGAGAAACACGCCGCAATCGAGGCCTGTCGGGCGGCGGGGCTGTCGGTCGTGCTCGTCCCGACGGTCGTCCCGGGAACGAACGACCACGAGATGGGACCGATCGTCGAGTTCGCACTCGACAACCGCGACGTTATCGAGTCGGTCAACTTCCAGCCGGTCGCACACTTCGGTCGGGTGGCCGAACACCAGGACCGGTTCTCACTCGACGAGGCTGCCCGCCGGCTGGCCGACCAGTTCGACAGTATCGAGCCGCGGGACCTGATGCCGGTGCCGTGCTGTTCGTCGTACTGCCAGACAGCGACCGCCCTGCTTCCGACCCCCGGTGGTATCGTCCCCGCGACCCGATTCCTGAGCGACGCGCTGTTCACGAACGTCTCGGGGATGGTCGACGAGTCCGACTGGATGGAGATGATGGCCTGTACCCCGACCGGAAAGAGCTCGGCAACGAACACGGCGAACTGCTGTGGACCCGATGTCGACGCCGTCACCGGGATGCTCGGCGGGGCCGGCGGCTGCTGTGGCGGGACCGACAGTGACGCCGTCTCGGGTGAGGTGGGTGAACTGATGGAGCAGGTGTTGCCGGTCTCGTTCACGGGGTTCATGGACGCCGACGCCGCCGACGCGGGGCGGCTGGACAACTGCTGTGTCTCCGTCCCGGCGGAGTCGGGCGAACTCGTCCCGTTCTGTGCGTACAACATGACCACCGACACCGGTGAGTACGCCATCCGAAATCGTGAGGGCTGGGGTGGCCGACCAGCAGTTGGCGAACCGTTCCAGGCCGAGGCCGAGGCCGAAACCGAGGAAACCCACGGGGACGACTAACGATGATGGGAAAGCTGTTCGATAAGGCGCTCGCGAACCCGTGGGCGGCGCTCGATTACGTCGTCGACGGGCCCCTACACCCCGGCGGCCGGGAGAGCACGGAGGCGCTGCTCGACCGCACCGGGGTCGGCGAGGGGACGCGGCTGCTCGACGCCGGTTGTGGCACCGGTGAGTCGGTTGCGGCGGCCCGGAGCCGCGGTGCCCGTGCGGTCGGTCTCGACCGCGACCCACCAGCCGACGGTATCCGCGGGGATCTCTCGCATCTGCCGGTGCAGACCGGTTCGTTTGATGTCGTGCTCGCGGAGTGTGTGATGTGTTTGGTGCCGGGCCGGTCGCTCGCGTTCCGTGAGGCCGGCCGTGTGCTCGCAGACGACGGTCGGCTCGCGCTCTCGGACATGGTGGTCGCGGGCGAGGTGCCGGAGCTGCCGGCGCCGATGAGCGAGATGCTCTGTCTCTCGAACACCTCCGACCGGACGACGCTCGTCGACCGGGTCGAGACTGCCGGGTTCACCGTCGAGGATATCCGCGACCACCGCGAGGACCTGCTCGCGATGCGGGACCAGATTGCCTCACGTGTCGACTACGAGGCGCTGCTCGGCCGTCTCGGCGAGCGCGGCGAGCGGCTGCTCGCCGCAATCGAGGACCTCGAAGGGCGCGTCGAGTCGGGTGAGCTTAGCTACGTCTCGCTCGTCGCACATCCCCGGTGAGCAGGTGATACGGTCTCGCTCTGTGGGGTCACAACAGCTCTCTCGACTGGGAGCACGACCAACCAGGGTCGGTCGGGACCGGTGAGAGTGTCGTCACCATCACAGCCGACGGGCCCGGCGCGTTCGAGGTGCGCGGTTCCTCACAGTCGACCGGGTTCGACACTGCCGGTGTAGCGGTGACCGTGGTGTGGTGACCGACATCAGTAAACTCATAACGACGACCGGTATAGACTGGGGGTAGACCGGACAGACAGCCCCATGACAGGCGCAGTCACCGGGTGACCTGTGTCTCGAACGCAGGCTTTTGAGGCTGGACACGCTAACATACGTAGATGGACGGCGAGTACGGACTGCTCGACACAGACGAGACAGCACCCGGTGACGAGTGGACAGAGATCGACTACTCCGACACCGAGGCCGACCGCATCGCCCGCGAGCGTGACCGGAAGTTCAGCGACTTTCGCGACCGAATAACCGACGCAGACCAGTTCAAGGTCGAGGCGTCGGTATTCGACGACGCCACCTTCGCCGCGCTGTACAAACTCGTCCAGGACGGGTACATCGACGCCTTCGGCGGTCCGATATCGACCGGAAAGGAGGCGAACGTCTACACGGCGCTGTCCGGCGAGCAGACCGTCGCGGTGAAGGTGTACCGCATCAACGCCTCTGATTTCAAGGAGATGGGCGAATACATGGAGGGGGACCCCCGGTTCGAGTCGATCGGCGGGGACAAGAAGTCGATCGTCATCGCGTGGGTGCGAAAGGAGTTCGCCAACCTCCGGCGGGCGCGTCTGGCCGGCGTGCGTGTCCCCGACCCCGCTGCTGTCGAGCGCAACGTGCTCGTGATGGAGTATCTCGGCACAGAACAGGGCCGCGGGAAGCGACTCGGCGAGGTCCACATCGAGAACCCCGACACCGCCTACGAGGTGGTCCGGGAGTACGTCCGCCGACTCTACGATGCCGGTCTCGTTCACGGCGACCTCTCCGAGTACAACATCATCGTCCACGACTCACAGCTGTACGTTATCGACCTCGGGCAGGCGGTGACGTTCCACCATCCAAACAGTGAGGACTTCCTGGAGCGTGACTGCCGGAACGTCGCCAACTTCTTTCACCGCCAGGGTGTCGACACCGGGCCGGACCAGT
>KE356579.1:2820074-2821616 GCA_000416085.1 halophilic archaeon J07HX64
CCGACGAACTGCGTCACTCCAAGGCTAGACAGCAGCACCGACCCCGAATTGGGGTCGACAGTGGCAGCCGAACCGCCTGAACCGGCGCCGTCGACGACCTCGGCGAGCGTCTCACCGCTCGCACCGCTGAACCACGTATGATCGGCGGCGTCGGTATCGTGGATGAGCACCTTGTCACCCGGCTCGCCGACACCGTCGAAGAGCGGGTGGTCTACCTGAATCGAGTAGTTGACCGGGGGCACGGCATCGCCGAGGATGCCATCATTCTGGAGTGTCTTTGCCGGGTCGTCGATGGCGCTCGACCGGTCGGCGATGGCATCACTGTCGCCACCCCACTGGTCGAGGTAGACCGCGCCGGTCGTGGCCTGCGCCTCGATGGTGGTGATGAACTCCGCTGTGTCAACACTCACGTCGCTCCCGGTCATCCGGTCGCTGGCCCTGAGCAGGTCGTCACTGCGGGGTCTGTGCTCCTCCGTGCCGGCCTCACCGCTGAGGTCGTTGAATACGAAGATGTCCGTCTCGTCGACGACGCTGTCGGTCACGGCACCCGCGCCGAGCACCTGCGTCTCGAACTCGTCGGCCGAGAGGTTGTCCTCAAAGACACTGAGCACCTCCTCGCCGTACGCGTCGCCGAACTCGACGACGGTGACCGTCGCGAGGTCACCAACGACGATCTCGGCGAACTGGCTGTCGTTTGCCGTCTGAATCCCGTGCTCGAAGGTACCCTCCGCACTGGGCAACGGCACGTCGGTGAACTCGACAGTGGTGCTCTCACTGGCGTTCAACTCGACCGTCGTGTTGGCGGCCACACTCCCGTCGAACACGAACTCGACTGTCTGCGTGCCCGAGACGTTCGCGTCGTTCGTGACTGTCGCGCTGACATCAATGAGGTTACCGGTGCCACCGCTTTCGGGGGCGGTGAGACCCGTCACCTCGAAGTACGGCGCCTCGAGCGGGGCCGGTTCGGAGAACTCGACCGCGTTGGCGAGTATCTGACCGGCCTCGGAACTGAAGTCACCGATTCCGGGCGTCGAGCCAGTCCCCACAATCGTCGAGAGCAGCACCGACCCCGAATCGGGGTCGACGGCTGCTGCGGGACCACCGGCGCCCTCTTGATCGGTAACGGTCGCCAGCGTCTGGCCGTCTGCACCGGTGAACCAGGCCATGTCACTGAATCCCTCGGTGTGGATGGTGACGTTGTCACCGGGACCACCGATACCGTCGAAGATCGGGTGGTCGGCCTCGATTTCGAACTCCACCGGCGGTGCGCTCGTTGAACGCGGTCGTCGACGAATCGGGGTCGCCCACCACGTCCACGCGGTCTGCGATCGCGTTGCTGCTGGTCCACTGTTCGAGGTACACCGCGCCCGTCGTCGGGTCGTCCTCGATTGCGGGTATCAGTTCGGCCTGGCTGTCACCGAAGTCGTGAAGCACGAGCGTATCGGCCTCGGCGATCACGCTCTTCGTGACGTTCCCCGCGTTGACGACATCAACCGGAGCGAAGCTGGTCGGGAGGTCGTCCTCGAACAGGGAAAGCGTGCC
>KE356579.1:2821666-2823214 GCA_000416085.1 halophilic archaeon J07HX64
ACCTCGAACGGGTCACACTCAGGGGAACACCGCCGAACCCCCGGCATCCGCCGGCAGGCTGTCCGTTTGCGACCCGGTGCCCGGCAAAGATCAAGCCGCCGGAGTACGAGAACCTGTCCGACGAGGCGTTCGACGCCATCGAGGCGTTTCGGGACGTTCTCCGCGACCGGTCCCGGCGCGAAACCGGGCTGTCCAGCCGGCTCAAACGCCGGCTTGGCGTCGGGGGCGACGGACGGTCGGTAGCGGTGATAGTCGATGAGTTGTTCAAAACCGTCGACCTATCCCCGAAAGCACAGACGGTGATCGACCAGGCCACGGAAACGGCTGAACTCGACCCCGACGAGGCCCTGGCGACAGTAAACGAGGAGTTCAACTCCGTGTGTGACCGCGAGTCACCGGCAGAACACGAGGTCGACGAGACGGGCCGAACCAGCCGGTGTCTCAGACACCGTGCCGAGTACGCGTCCCCGGAGGACACCTGACGACATCGAGAGACAGCGCCGTAGTTCGACCGCGACAGTGACCAGACCGGCGAGACGAGAGCGGTGACTCACCTTGCGGGCGTCTGTCTTCGCGTCCCGGGGTTCGCGGGTTGTTCGAACGAGACGGATACCCTCATGTTATCGTCGTGACACCGTCAGACCGGAGATGACACCGTCAGACCGGAGATGACACCGTCAGACCGGAGATGACACCGTCAGACCGGAGATGACACCGTCAGACCGGAGATGACACCGTCAGTCCGGAAAGAACACCGTCGGGTCGTCGTGTCGGAACGCCCCGACCCTCGTTCCGTCGAGCCGTCTGAGCCGCGTGTGGACCCTGCCGGCCTCGCGTGCCGTCTCCCCGAACCCGTCGACCTGGCTCTGGTCGAGAGCACCGGCGACCAGCGCGACGACCGACTGTTCCGGGTCGGCGAGTTCCAGGATGTGGTACTGTGGTGACCGTGTTCCGTCGAGGTAGACGGTGAACCGGGTCGGTTCGCCGGCACCGAACATCGTCTGTAGCTCGTCTGCACTGTCATCCGGAACCGTGTAGACGAGTTCGGGGCTCTCGAACTCACCCTCGCCCGGCGCCAGAACGGCCGTGTGACCAGCCTGGACCGTTACCGCATCCCAGCCATCGGCCCGATACTCTGTTCCCAGTCTGTCGAGTTCGGCGAGTGTCTCTTTCCACCCGACTGTCTCGTCGTCGGTCATCACGTCGTCACACGGGTGAGACAGTTTCAAAGCTTTCGACCACAGAACCCCGTGCTGTCGTGTGCGGCGTCAGCGCCGCCAGTCGAGTGCGGCCTCGGGGTCGTACGGAAGGTGTCCCCCGCCCTCGCGGGCGTCGTCGAGATAGCCCCGGAGCCGAGACCGGAACACCGGGGCCGCACAGTCGACGAGACACTCGGCGCGCTCGGTCGGCGAGAGCCCGCGCAGGTCGGCGACGCCGTGTTCCGTGACGACGGCGTCGACATCGTGTTCGGTGTGGTCGACGTGAGTGACCCGCGGGACCACCGTGGAGATATCGCCCCCGGCGGCGGTCGCGTGGGTGGCGACGACG
>KE356579.1:2823264-2832375 GCA_000416085.1 halophilic archaeon J07HX64
TTCGACGACGCCACCTTCGCCGCGCTGTACAAACTCGTCCAGGACGGGTACATCGACGCCTTCGGCGGTCCGATATCGACCGGAAAGGAGGCGAACGTCTACACGGCGCTGGCCGGCGAGCAGACCATCGCGGTGAAGGTGTACCGCATCAACGCCTCCGATTTCAAGGAGATGGGCGAATACATGGAGGGCGATCCCCGCTTCGAGTCGATCGGTGGGGACAAAAAGTCGATCGTCATCGCGTGGGTGCGAAAGGAGTTCGCCAACCTCCGGCGGGCGCGTCTGGCCGGCGTGCGTGTCCCCGACCCCGCTGCTGTCGAGCGCAACGTGCTCGTGATGGAGTATCTCGGCACCGAACAGGGCCGCGGGAAGCGACTCGGCGAGGTCCACATCGAGAACCCCGACACCGCCTACGAGGTGGTCCGAGAGTACGTCCGCCGACTCTACGATGCCGGTCTCGTTCACGGCGACCTCTCCGAGTACAACATCATCGTCCACGACTCACAGCTGTACGTTATCGACCTCGGGCAGGCGGTGACGTTCCACCATCCAAACAGTGAGGACTTCCTGGAGCGTGACTGCCGGAACGTCGCCAACTTCTTTCACCGCCAGGGTGTCGACACCGGGCCGGACCAGTTGCTCGCGTACGTCAACGAACACGCCGACCCCGAGTCCGACGAGTAAAAACAAACAAACGGGTCAGTCAGAGCGGATCCACGTCGACCGGTACTGCCGGAGGTAGTTGCTGGTGGCGGAGTACTTGTTTATCTGGGACGGGGATCTCTTGCCGTCGCTCCGGCCACCACCCCCGCTCTCGTGGGTCTGCTCTGCGTCCTGCATGATCATGTACGTGTGGATGGGGACGGCGATGAACCCGAGCCCTATGTAGTTGAGTGTGACCAGATTGATCAGGGCGAGTTTCTTCTTGCCGATGTAGTAGTATCCGAGCGGCGAAACGAACACCGACAGCAGCAGCGTGACTGTCGTCGAGTTGTCTGCCGGGGATGGGGTGCGTGCGTTCTCCTGCGTGTGGGTCTCGTTTGCTGACATGGGTTAGGTGAGTGTCTTTGCACAGGTGCCGACAGTACGTGGGACGCGTCGGGTCCTGCGCTCACTCTGTATCTAAACTGTGTGGGAGAACCCACCTAAGAACCCGACAGCCGTCTCTACCGACGAATCGCTGTTTCGAAGAGAGAAACCGTGTTTCCGGGATACCTATCCGAGGGAGCCAGAGCCAGCGCTGATGCCGAGCAAAGAATCGAAGATGAGACGGGATGGTTTCGTGGTGATCCAGGCCAGAAACCACCCGCCTCGGCGTATCTACTGTTCGCGTCAATTTGTGGGTTGTGGAAGACGGATATCTGACCCCGGGTCGAACCACACCGAGAGGCTCAGACGGTGAACAGGTGACCCTCGCGGGGGACATCGAGCACGCCGAACCGCGCACCGGCGTCGAGCCAGGCGTGGCCGTACGAGAAGGCCGCCAGCGCGTTCACCAGGTCTCCCTCGTCGCGGAAGTGCCGACCGTCCTCCAGATACGACTGTGCCATCTCCACACAGTCGGTGGCCGCCACCGCGAGCGGTGTCTCCCCGGGTGATGCGACCGTCGCCTCGTCGAGTGCCTCCGCGAGCAACCCCTCGTACCGGTCGGTCTTCTCCTCGATATCGGCCATGCAAGTTTTGAGAACGCGACGGACAAGTATGCTGGCAGTCCTGTCCGAGCCACTCAATGTCGGAAAAAACTGGACCCCGTCTGGGAGTCGAGTGAGATACGTGGCTGTCGACACTCCCGGTCGTGGTCCCAGACCCGAAATATTAATTTCGCCTGGCAGTCACTCACGAGTATGTCGTCGAGACGGGAGCTACTGGCGGGAGGCACAGCGATGACCACAGTCGCGCTCGCTGGCTGTCTCGGCAGTCTGCCACTGGGTGGCTCGGGGTCGAGCGAGTCGGCGGCGGCCGACTGGATGGCCGAGTCGGTGTTCGACGCGGGGACGCTGACACGGGTCGAACGGCCAGCACAGTTAGCGGCAGTCGAGGGGCTCGATTACGCGAGCGTCGTCGAGGAACTGCCAGGTATCGATTACGAGGAGGTCGACCTGCAGGTAATAGACAGGAACGCGCCGTCCGTGCTCCTCGGGAGCTTCGAGGCAGAGAGCATGGTCGACGCGTTCGGGGAGGCGATTGGGACCGATGAACCACAGGCCGACGGAACATACGGCGGGTACGACGTGTACACCGGTGGCCAGTCCCTGGCAATATACACCGGTGGCCTGCCCCTGGGGGGCGAGGCAGAACCCACCCTCGGGGTCGATGGTGGGACGGCTGTCATTGCCAACGCACGGGAGGGGGTCGAGGACACTATCGACGCGAACCGGGGCGAGGGAGCGCGGCTGGTCGACACGGACAGCCAGTTCGAGCAACTGCAGGGGAGTTTCGAAGGGGCGGAGTTCTACCAGCTACTGCGGCCCGAGAGCGATTCCGACGTGCTCCTGGGGCTGGAGGCCACACTCGATAGCAACGAGACGGAGGTGCAGGTGGCCGTCGACCACCCGAACACGACGGGTGCGGAGATGTTCGGCGAGGACGCACCGGATCTCCTCTCGGGGACGGGGCTGAACAACACGGACATCGAGGTGGACGGCGAACAGGTCCGGGTGACCGGCACCCGCCAGACAGACGAGATCGAGATGGTCGGTCTCGTTGGGCTCGTGAACACACTCAGACCGGTGTTTCAGTACTTCAACAGGGCTGTGAGTGACGGTGGCGGTTCTGGTCCAGCACCACCACAGGTAGCGTTCGACTACGACTACAGCGAGAGCGAGGAGACACTGAGAGTCACCGTACAGTCTGGGGACACGTTCACCGCAGGACAGGTGCAGTTCAGCGTGTCGGGGCTCGACGAGACCGGCGTGTCGTGGGCCGAGATCGCCGGTGAGGAGGTGACCCCGGAGTCGACGGTCGGCGCCGGTAACCAGGTGACACTCACCGGTGTCCGGTCGAACTTCGAACTGGGCATTATCTGGGAACCGAGCGACGGCGGTGACTCTGTTATTATTTCCAGCCAGACTGGACCGGATGCGTGAATCGAGTTAGAGGGGTCCGCCGCAATCGCCGGTCGACCAGGACTCCGGGCCACGAGGTCACCCCCCTCAGACATCCGAGAGCGGGTGGTCCTCCGCACTCCCGGAGTCGCTCGTGCGGGTACCCCAGCCCGAGGACTGGTTCGCTCGCTCGCCCCCCGACCTGCGGACCGACCGCCTGCACGGCCGCCGCAGGGTCGAAGGCGGGCAGGTCTGGGCGACTCGTCCGGTCAACTTGGCTGCGAAACCAGTCGGGCATCGTCCCCCGGGCGCGCTCGAACACGTCGAGCAGTGAGGCGTCGCCGAGGCACCCTCAGGGGGCATAGTACAGCAATTTCGGGGACTCAATCGGCTCCTGTGGTCTGATAATAAAGGGTCGGTGCTCAACACTCCGGTACAATCCCACTCAATATTAATTCGTAGAGTTCGATTGCGACTCAGTATCATCAGAGGGGAGACTTCCATCTTCGTCCATTGATTCGAGTGCCATGTCTATCAGTTCAACAATCTTATTACCATCTGGATTACTGTCTAAATCACTGGAAAAACTTGCGACGATATCTCCTTTTTTCCACTTAACATGCACTCGTGTTGAGTTATCCGGTGGGGGGGTTTCCGCTCTTCCTCTCGATTGATGAACTTCCTGATACAGGTCGGTATCTTCCCAGACATTCCAAGTTTCAAATGTTCTATTAGCATTTCCGGACACTGAGACGGCTTTCTGCGCTCTCAGCCAGTCTACAATCTGCTCAATACTTGCCTGTGTGTCCGGGGACAGAACAACTGCGTCGGCGTCACCTGTGTCTGTCACCCTGTTCATCTGCGGAGGGAACTCCAAATCAATGTTCTCGCTAATATATACGGGCCGATTGTCGATATAGTCGTACTCGATGTTCCCGTCTGAACCAGTGAGTCCGCTTAGACACCCCGACAGCCCGCAGGTCGAAAGACCTGCCAGGGCGACTACTGTTCGTCTGCGTGTTATATCCATAGTTGATGTTTTTTCGAGTGTGAATAAATCTTCTGTTGAGAGTGTTGCAGAGGCCTTTGTATATTGTAATTGTATTACTTCCCGGATTGTATTTAGGTTCGTGGTTGGCGACTCAACAACGAGACGCAAGCAGAGTACAAGACTACGTTCAACGTGGACGCGCCATTCCACGAGCGGAGGTCGTTTATCAGTTTACTCGCCCCAGACATCCGAGAGCGGGTGGTCCTCCGCGCGCTCTGACCCGCTCCGACCGGAGCGACCAACTCGGTCCGGTCGCTCGCCGCTCGACCTGCGGTCTCGGTGTCCACCTGTTCTTTCCTGAGCGGCTGCTCCGGGGTCGAAGGCGGGCAGGTCTGGGCGACTCATCCGGTCGACTTGGCTGCGAAACCAGTCGGGCATCGTCCGCCGGGCGCGCTCGAACACGTCGAGCAGTGAGGTGTCACCGAGATACGTCGCGCCGTAGTCCTCGGGTGAGCGGACGATCCGGCCACAGGCCTGGATGATCGTCCGCAGTGCCGTCCGGTAGTACCAGCCCCACCGGTCGTTCTCCAGTCGGGCCGCAACCCGGGAGTCCTGCGTGTTCGGGTACGGAGCCTTGCAGAGCAACTGCCACCGACAGGCCTCACCTCGCAGGTCCAGCGCCTCCTCCATCTTCACCGAGAGAAAGACGTCAGGGTCGTCACTACGCTTCCAGGCCCCGAGTTCGGCGTCCCGGTCGTCACGGTCGTGTCTCCGGACCCGGGTGCCGACACCGAAGTCGGTCAGGTGGTCGGCCAGACGCTCCTGGATGTCGTAGGAGTGGCAGTGGACCAGCCCCTTCTGCTCGGGGTGGTGTTGCATCAGTCGGACCAGCGTCCGGGCGAGCGCGGGCAGGGTCTCATCGCGCTGGTCGTAGGTCATCTTCCCCCGTGTCACGTCGTACAGCGGGCGGTTCTCGACGGGGAACGTGTGAGGAACGTCGACGAGCGCGACGCGGTCGGGGTCCAGCCCCACACTCGCACAGAACGCGTCGCCGTCGAGGATGGTCGCCGAAAACAGCGCGAACCGGCGGCCGCGGTCCCAGACGGTGTGGCGCAGGAACCGCTCGGGGTTCAGCGGCCGGATAGTCACCGCCCCGCCCGCATCCGCTGGCTGGTCGACCACCCAGGTCGTCGGACTGCCGAGGTTCTCGCAGTCCTCGACAAACCAGCCGAGATCACCCCGCAACTCCTCCAGTCGGTCACGGCGGGCAACCGCCTCCGGTGTGAGTTCGACCTCCTGGCGCAGTTGTGTGAGTCCGCGGTCACAGGCCTCGCGCAGGCGTCGGGCGTAGGCGGCGGCGTCCTCGAGGTCGTCGATAGCCCCGGGTTGGAGGCTCTCCCAGTCGGGGACCGTCCGCGGCCCGAGTTCGACCGTGGCGTACATCTCGGCCCAGTCCCCGAGTCCGTGGGCCTCGTCGATGACGACGATATCGCGGGTCCCGAACACGTCAGAACCGGCCGTCTGCATGAAGTACGCGAGCGTCATCGCGGCGGTGTGGCGGTTCGCCGCGATCGCCCGGTCGGAGAAGTACGGACAGCGGTGTTTGACCTGGCAGTCGAACCCTTTCTCGCGAACACACGGTGCGCGGTCGACCGGGGTGTCGGTCTCGCCGGGCAGGATGCAGTCGTAGTTGTTCTTTCCGCGGATGATCGCGAGGTCCTCGAGCAACGGGTCGGCGGCAACGTCGTCGAGTTGTGAGACCTGCGGGGTCGTGTAGTACGCCCCGACCGGGTCGGTGGCGCTTGCCTGACTCCCACGGGCGGCACACCCGGCGACAGCACGCGCGAGCAGTGATTTCCCGCTCCCGGTCGGCGCACGGACCAGCACCACCTCGTTGCCGGCCTCGAACGCCGTCCGGATATCCGCGAGTGCCTGCTCCTGTGTGGGTCGAAACTCCGGGGCGGGAAACTCGTCACGGATGCGCGATACGTCCACGACTAGTGTGAGAGCCTCCCGGGCTTAACTCTTGTAGGACCCGAGCTGGCGACAACAACAATACGTCACATCGGGGAGGTTTTCGACAGAATCCACACAGTAGCTACTCTTCGGGGGTCGACTGGCAGAACCCGGTCGTCCGGGGGTTCGGCACCGTCACAGCGATGACCCACCGCCGCCGCGCCCGGACCAGGACCGCCCACCGTTATGACTCGCTGTTGACGACCTCGGCATCAGTGTAGTCGCCGGTCGCCGTCGTGACCGGGTGCTCCGGGCCGAGGGGGATTGCGCTGTCACCGGTCCCGGAGGTTTGACACTCGTCGGCGACGGTGGTACTGGCACGTCGGCGTCTCGTGTAGGCAGACACCGCACACACGACTGTGGGCTGTGTATCGGAGATAGCGCGAGGGCAAGACCGCGCCCCGTGTTGTAGAAGTGGAGTCGAACCCTTTGTCCATGTGCGAGGGATGCGATTTGAACGCATGGACCCCTACGGGAGCGGATCTTGAGTCCGCCGCCTTTTCCTGGCTTGGCTACCCTCGCACGTGTCGGTCCGCGAACTACTGTACCGACGGGCCTCTCGCCCGTGACCAGAGATTGGCGTCCGTAGATTAAAATCACACGGCTTCGGCCGTCACCCCTCTGTCCTCCTGCAGGTCGTAGTACGTCGACCGGACAGTGACCGGTGCGACATCGGCCACGTCGGCGGCCTCCTGCTGGGTGAGTTCGTACTCGGCCTGCCGTGCGGCGGTGTACAGGCAGGCGGCGGCGACCCCGCTCGGGTTGCGGCCGGTGTCGATACCGGTCTCGCGGGCCTCGGTAGCGAGTGTCCGCGCCCGCCGCTCGATATCGTCTGGGGCGTCGAGTTTGGACGCGAACCGGGCCAGATACTCGCGGGGGTCGATCGGACCGGTCGGCAGTCCGAGTTCGCGGTTCATCGCGCTGTATGCCACATCGAGTTCGTCACGGGTGGCCTTCGCGGCCTCGGTTATCTCGGGGAGCGTCCGCGAGACACTGGCCGTTCGGCAGGTTGCGTACACCGCCGCGGCCGCAAAGCCCTCGATAGAGCGGCCCTGCAGGAGCTCCGCATCCTGTGCGGACTCGAACAGGACACACGCACGGTCGCGGATGTGCGTCGGCAGGTCGAGCGTGCTCACGAGCTGTCGTATCTCGGTGAACGCGTAGATGCGGTTGCGCTCTGCTTTGCTTCGCACCTGACTTCGCTTGTGCTGGCGGCGCATCCGGGCGAGCTGCCGGCGCTTCCGTCCCTTTGTCCGCGTGGACCTGCCGATCTCCGTCGAGAGCCCGCGGTCGTGGCGCGACCGGGTCAACGGTGCACCCGTCCGCTCCGGGTTCGTGTCGTCGTCCTCGAAGGAGCGCCACTCCGGCCCCGGGTCGATCGCATGCTCGTCGACCACGAGCCCACACTGCACACAGACTGTCTCGCAATCGTCCGACTGTAGCCGCCCGTCACACTCCGGGCAAACCTGAACTGGCGTCGTTGCTGCCATCACCTCCTGCTTCGTGCCGAGCGAGTATTTAAACGGATGTCAGAAGCGGCAATAATTGCTGGAGGCGGCTCACAGAACCTACCGGTAACCGGTAGGTAAGTTCGGTCGCGCGACGGTGAGTCGTTTGCAACTGAGGGCGACCCGCCACCGAGGAAGCCGAACGGCGTAGCGAGCGCGACACGCACCCAGCCGAAACTGTTCCATCGCGGCATATCCGGGGTGTACACAGCACAGGGGAACGATACTGGCTCGTTCCCGTACCGCGGTCTGTCGGCAACGGGGTGGCGACAGAGCTTGCCGGACCTCGGGCCACAGCCCGGAGCTGACAACACAACGGTCACACCGGACAGCCAACCTTTTTGTGTAAAGAGAGGACAAATACGGGCAATGGGTCTGTCGGAGCTCGCCGCGGGGCTGGAGGTGACCGAGAGCCAGGAGGAGCGCGGCGTGGCGACTGTCGATACAACCGGCACGGACCTGGCGGAGCGGCTCGAACAGTTTGCCGAGCGGTTACCGTGCACACCAGCAGAGGCGGAGACAGTGCTGGAGCGGTACGCCGCGGGCGCGTCCGTTGGCACGGCAGCCCACACCGCCGGTGTCGCGCCGGTGACAGCGGCAAAGACACTGCACCTGCTGGGTGAGTCGGTCTCTCCGCTGGGGCCAACCGGTCGGGAGATCCTCCGTGACTGGCTCGCCGGTGAACTCTCGCGGACAGAGGCAGTCGAGCTCGCACGGGTCGGCGAGGCAGAGTTCGCGCTGGCGACATACGTCGAGACCCACGAGCCGATTGAGGCGGCCTGTGCGGCTGTTGAGGGTGTGCTCGCGGCCGACCGCCTGACCGAGGAGTCGCCGCTCGCCGACGCGACCGGCGACACGACCGAGTTTCTGTGAGCGCCACCGCTGACCTCTGTCTCATCACGACCCTCTCGGTACCCACCAGGAGCTCTGTTCGACTGTTGTGAGCTACCGACACAGTGCCACCGTCGCGCTCGTGGGCCTGACATCGACAGTCGCTATTGTGGTCTACCCGCGCGGTGGCCTGCTCGTTCGGGTCGGTCTGGTGTTGATCCCTTCGATGATATCGGTCGTGCTGGTCGGCTATCCCCTCTCGAGGCTCGGACGACTGCCCGCGGACGAACGGTAACCCTCTTTCCCGTACAGCCACGAAATCCAGATAATGCGAATAGAGCTGCGGGTCTGCAGGCACTGTTTCGATGGCGAGCACGACAACGAGCACAAGCAGGCAGTCACCCGCGACTTGATCACCTGCGTCCGGACGGTCCGGGAGCACCAGGGCGAACTGGACCTCGAGGATATGCACATCCGGCTGGTCAGCGAGGGGGACAGTGACGATGGTCGGCCTGCGACGCTCCTGACGGTGGGGGTGACAATCCGGAACGGGCAGGTTGTCATCTCGGACACACAGCTCATCACGAGGGGCGAGAACGGCTATATGCTGGTGTACACGAGCCCGCAGGACGCGCTAAAGCTGCTCGCAGGCAATATCGACGAACTCGGCACGGTGGTCGGCGAGGAGATTGCGCCGGAACTGTCGCCGGAGGGCACAGAG
>KE356579.1:2832424-2837568 GCA_000416085.1 halophilic archaeon J07HX64
CCACCGCCTCCTCGAAGCTGGCAGACTCCACGGGCGCAGACTCCCAGACCGTCCGGTCGAGCTGTTCGAGCTCCGCGTCGGTGAGCCGGGTATCCTCGACCATCGGTCTCACGAGCGGGCCCGTGTGAGCTGGGTGGACCGTTCGTCCATCCCGAGTTCGGCACGGAGTGTCGAGACGACCTCTTCGAACTCCACGTCGGCGTCGAACACGCCGTCGAAACCCATCTCTCGGAACTGCCGTCGGACCGTCTCGAACTCACTCTGTCCGACCGCGAGGTTCCCGCCGATGTAGGTCATCGGGTCGACATCCGCCTCGGCGAGCCCCTCGTGGAGACCCTCACAGTCCTGTTCGGCGTGGCCGTACAGCGAGGAGACCAGAACGGCACTCGCGTCGGTCTCGGCCGCCGCCTCGACGAACGCCTCCTTTGGCGTCTGTGCACCGAGGTTCCGGACGTCGAACCCGGCCTCCTTCAGGGCGTGTTCGAGCAGGGTGATCCCGACAACGTGTGCGTCCGATCCGATTGTACCGACGACGACGGAAGGCTCAGACATCGGTTCAGTTACTTCTGTCTCCCCCGTGGGTAATAAGAATGTCGAACCTCGAATCGACATCTGTCGTAATCAGGGGACGAGAGCCGTTGCCCGCCGACGGGGTTGTGACATCGTGAGACATCGACAGATGTGCGTAGCACAGCATCCTTCATAAATGTTCATGATGTACTCTGGGGTCGGCACTGTCGTCACTACCCGGAACTGAGCAGAGAGTCGGTGCCACTCAGGTGTCGTACTCCACTTTCCTCAGGATAATAACGTCGTTGCCGACCACGAGTGTGCCCGAGAGCCGTTCCTCGAGCAGGAGCGACTGCGTGAGCGGGTCGATCCGCGCCTTTCCGGTTGAGGTCCGCTCGGAGATACCGATACAGACGCAGCTGGCCGCGCGGTCGACGACAAACTCGACAGTCGACGGGATATCCGGTAGACAGCGGGTGGTGTAGTCGACACCGTAGTTCCGGGTCGGACCGACCGCCTTGACGAGCGGGTCGAGGCTGTCGACGGTGGGGAGTCGGACGAGGTGGACTGTCGCGTGCTCCGAAACGACCGAGCGGAGCGCCTCCCTGACCGGCTCCTCTTGCTGTGCCGACCTGACAACGATTACGCTCATCTGTACGCCCCGAACAGAAGCGTACAGAAGTTGTGCTGGACACGGCGGAGACGCTCGCTCAGGGTCGACCGACTTATGCCTAGTTCACCCGCTATCTCCTCCGCGGTCGCCTCCTGTGGGACCTGGAAGAACCCCATCTGGTAGGCCGTCTCAAGCACGGACAGTTGCTGCTCGGAGAGTTTGCCCGAGACGCTCTGTCGGACCTTGTCGGTGCCGAGAGGGAACCCCGGCCGGTCGGTCTGTGTCGTTCCGACGAGTTTCAGTGACCCGTGCACCTCCTCGACGGCACCGGCGACCTGCTTCAGGTGCTGCCAGTCACGGACCGAGGTCACCACCTCGAGGTGTGCGTTCCGGCCGACGATTCGGTGTGGGACGGCCCGGTTCTCGGTCAGCAGTGACAGCACGGTGATATCCGACCGGTCGGCGACGACACTCACGTGGTAGGTGTGGTGGCTCGCACCGGTCCGGGAGACGTACACGATATCGGCATCCGGCAGGTCTGCGGAGAGTTGCTCCTCGGAGACACTCGACCCGGAACAAACTGTCAGAAAGAGGAGTTCGCCGCTGTCGGGAACCGGAAAGGCGTTATCGACCTCGATGCTCTCGATGTTCTCCCCGGTCTCGAGTAACTGCGATGGGATACCCGACAGCCCGATCTGGAACTCGACTCTTAGCATGTCAGAGTTTGTCATGGGTATGTCGAGAGTGAATATACAGTTTTCCCCGGGGTATAGAGACCATCAGCAAGCGCTCGGAGAGTGCGAGGTTCGAGACTCGGGGGACCAGCCTGGGATACTCTCAGCACTCTATCGACGCCGCAATACTGACCAACTGCTGTTTGGACAGTGGGCCACGGACCGTCTGTGAAGTGTTCGAACACCGCCACTGAACCATGTTCTCTCCAATCAACGGCGTGAAAATACCGCTCCCGTTGTTGATTTCGACCGCCTGCTGTGCCCCAACCGGCTCCCGGTCGAAGGTGAGATTCTGTTTCGATACAGTCAGCGCGGCGAGGTCACTCGTGTACCTGAGTGTCACCTCCTCGGTGGTACGCATCGCGTAGCCGGGGCTAAATCTGACCTCGCGCCGACCCTCGTCGAATTTGAGCGTCGCCGGAACGTCGGGGTCGGGAACCTCTATATCGGCCGCGGCTCCCAGTTCCTCGCGACTCTCGTAGCGCTGGCGCTCGACGTTGCTGCCGATGTTACGCACCTCTGCGTCGGCCGGTGGGGTGAACTCGAACAGGCCATCCGGAAGGCCAGGATTGAACGTGACGTTGCGGAGTCGCTGTGACGCCTCGACCTGTTCGTCCGCTGTGGTCAGACTGAACTCCGTTTCGAGGAGAACGAACTGTTGAGTATCCAGATAGTACGTCCACTCCCAGGTCCGCTCGGTCTGTGTGTCGTTCGCCGTCCCGAGGGTGATGACGTGTGCCTCTCGGTCAGAAATCGTCTGGGTGCCCTCGTAACTGACTGTCGTCGAGATACTGAGGTCACTGGCGTCTGGCCCGACACCGGACGTGAGTGGAATAAGCGGGAACACTGGCGTGAGCGACTTCTCGTCGTTGTTGATTCGAGCGACGACCCGCCGGACCTGTCGGTGCTGTTCCTGGCGCCGTGTGGTCGTATCGAAACCCCGTACGACCGTCTGTGAGGACAGATTGTAGTCCCACGTCACACTCTCGTTCGAGACACGGACCGTTTGCGTCGACCCGTTTGACAGTGTCCGTTCGTATCTCTCGCTGGTCCCCGGGCGAATCACTATCTCGCTAGTGCGGACCGCGGTACCGTTGTCGACAGATATGTTCGTGACGTACGTGGCGTTGTACGCGTCGAGTGACTCGTAGGTCTCAGCAATTTCGTCGCTCTCCGGGAGACCCCCGTCGTTGGACGGCTCCGCACATCCAGCCATCACGGCGAGGAGAGCGCACAGACAGACCGCTAACACCTGTCTATCGAGTAGCCACCGCCCGCGAGTGTTACTCATTTTCTGTGAGAATCGAACGAATCAGTTACGCTCCCAGTCCATATGACCACGTTTTGTCACAAATGCATGCAGTCTCAACCTGGGTGTCCTCTCTCCGCGTAATGACACGGTGGTCTGGGCTGTCGACAGGTGTCGCCCGACACATCGCACACGCCGGAGCTCTCCTCTGCGACACTCTCGTTGCGGTCCGGAGTCGGCTCAACTGTCCTGTCACTGCCTTCGGTATGGTAATAGTTGAATTAACATATCGGTTGCGCGGCCGCGCGGGTGGATGACGACTCATTAGTATTTTTGTGTTTGCCGTCGAATAAGAAAAGAGCGGTGTTCCGAAGTGGAGCCCGAGTAACGGCGGCGGTTGTGGGACGACTCGTCGAGCTTCTCCAGGTGGGACATCACGCCGCGCCCGTGTCCTCGTGCGGCGAGCCCGTCCCAGTCGTCGAGGTCCTCAACGCCGACGAGTTCCCCCCAAGATCGCGCTCCTCGCCAGTCACACCGTGAAAAGGAACATCTTTACACGGTACCGTCACCCCCACCCGGCGGTTTCCATTTCTTCGGCGACGGTCGAATCTCGCGGCCGGTCCAGGTACGGCTTGATACTCTGAAACTCCTCCCAGCCGCCGAGTCGCATTAGGACTCGAGGGTTCACACCGCAGTTGACGAGGAGGTAGTTCGCCCAGTACCGCCGGAGGTCGTGGCTGGAGAGGTCAAGAAACCGCTCGGTACCGGTCGTCTCGTACGCCCCCCGCGCGAGGCGTTTCACAACTCGGCGGCCGCTGGTCGGTGCGAGGTGTCCGCCCTCCCAACTCGGGAGCACTGAATCGGCGGCGGCGAGGCCGAACAGACTGACGGTGTCGGCCGCCGTCTGTCCCGGGAGCCGGTCCCTGGCGGACAGCCCGAACCGGAGGAGGTCGTGCTCCGGGCGTGACTGTATCCGGGGGAACTCGGCAACCAGCGCCAGAGAGTCGATGACGACGCGCTTCGGTATCTCGGAAGATCCCGGCGCCAACTGGGTCGTTCATTCAGATTTTTCCGTCCACTCGACATGGTCTCTTATGACCAAGCGAACCCGGCGTGAGTGGCTGTGTCTCGTTGGGGCCGGCGGCGTGGCTGGTCTCGCTAGCTGTAGCTCATCCCAGAAGCCCGTCACCGCAAAGTGGACCTTCGAGACTGGGCGGATTGTGGCTTCATCGCCGACAGTCGTCGATAGCACTGTCTACGTCGGGAAGTTACACGACAACGTATACGCATTGTCGGCCACCGCCGGCACCGAGCAGTGGGTTCAAGCGGCGAGTGGTGGGTATTCGTCGCCGGCAGTCGTTGATGACACCGTCTACTTCGGGAGGGGTGACATATACGCTCGCGCGTGAGTGCAGTCGCGCACAGGGTGGGCACAGCCAACGGCGGTCAGTCGTCGGCGACGCCCTGCGTGCCCGCCCCCGAGTCGAGGCCGAGCTGGTCCTCGATGGCGGCCAGACGGTCCTCCAGTTCGGCGTTCTGCTCGCGCAGGTGCTCGTTCTCGGTTTCGAGTTCGTCGATACGGTCGGTCTGTTCCTCGATGCGCTCCTCGCGCTCGGCGAGTTCCTCGTGAGCCTCGTCGAGTTCCGCCGAGAGGCCCTGAATCGCCGCAAACGCCACGCCATCGGCGTTGACGGAGTTGATGTGTTTGTCACTGTCGCCAACGTCGAAGGCGTCGTGGAACTCCTCGGCCATCGGGCCGATGTGAGTGGTTCCGCCAGCCTCGCCCTCGTACTCCCAAGTGGCAACGTCCATCGACTCGACACCATTGAGAGCCTGCTCGGGGTCGACCGGGGTCGATGTTGGTCTTGACCGTCCGACTCGATGCGGTATTCCAGCCCGTGCCCCCGTCAGAGATGTAGGTCACGGCGGAGTTGTCGGTCGCGGTGACGAACCGAACGCCGTTTGTGGCCTTCACGTTGAACGTCGCGGACCCACTGACGCCTGACCCGTCGCTCGTCGTCGTCTTGAACCGGTCGTT
>KE356579.1:2837618-2839726 GCA_000416085.1 halophilic archaeon J07HX64
ATCAAATAGAGGACGAGAGCGAGGAACAGAATCGTACAGACACAGAGGACAGGGGAGGGAGGTGAGCAGGTGCGCGCGGCCCTCGAACCGGCGGCAGCTCAGAGATTCTGTGCCTCTGTGAGTGTGAACCGGCCCTCGTAGAGCGCCGTTCCGACGACAACCGCCGCGGCACCTGCGTCGCGGAGTGCCCGGATATCCGCGAGTGACGAGACGCCGCCGCTCGCGACGACAGGGATATCGACGGCCTCAACAACGCGTTCAAGTGGGTCGGTCCGGACCCCTTCCATGCGGCCCTCCCGGTCCACATCGGTAAAGAGGATGGCGCCGGCGCCGAGGTCCGCGTAGCGACCCGCCGCCTCGGCGGGGTCAAGCCCCGTTTCCTCTGTCCACCCCGAGACGACCACCTCGCCGTCGCTGGCGTCGAGGCTGACCATCACCCGCTCGGGGTCGACCACCTCGTCCACGATACCAGGGTTCTCGACTGCCGCGGTTCCGAGGATGACGCGGTCGACACCCCGCCCCAAGAGGTCTGTTGCCTCCGTCGCACTCCGGATACCACCGCCGAGTTGCACGTCGACAGCACTCCCCTCGTCGTCTGACTCACCCACCTCCGCACAGACCGTGAGGATGTCCTCGATAGCGTCGGCGTTTTGTCGCTCGCCCTCGAACGCGCCGTCGAGGTCGACCAGGTGGAGCGTCTCCGCGCCCGCGTCGAGCCAGTCGCGGACTGCCTCGACCGGGTCACCGTAGCGCGTGCCCGTGTCGCGCTCACCACCCACCAGCTGTACGACCTGACCATCCTGGAGATCGACCGCCGGTACGACTGTGAACTCCGTGAACATGACTCTCTCTGGGTCGGCCAGCGTCGAAAGGGTTTGTATCCGGGGCGTCGCCACTCACCTCTGATACGCTCGGAGGCGCGGCCCGCAGGCAAAAGACGGTGGGGCTGGGATTTGAACCCAGGAGTCCTCTCGGACACCTGCTCTCAAGGCAGGCGCAATAGTCCACTCTGCCACCCCACCGCGAGGCTTCAGACTGTCCCTCTCAGGTTGTCCGAGTTCGGTGTCCTCTGTCGCGGACCAGCGAAGCCGGACAGGTCACGACTCCGGAACTGAACCGCGACGAGACCGCCGAGATCGGTGTTATCGAGGGACTACGAGCAGAGACGAACCGGAGCGAATTGAAGCTATCGCTCTTGCTCGTCCTGTGGGGACTATCCGGGCCCGAGTGCTGCGAGGTCAGCCGCAACCGTTGCCCGGGCGTCGGCCGGGTTGGGGTCGCTGTCGGCCAGGTGTGTCCAGTCGATAGCGGGTATCGACGAGAGATACTCGTCTATCGCCGCATCGTGTGGTGTGTCGAGTCCGGCGCTGTCGTCGTCGCCCCAGATATCGTCGATGACGGTCATCGAGTCGATGCGGACCTCGACCGACTCCGGTTCACACCGCGTGACGAGTGTCTTAAGTCCGAGGTGGAGCGCGGCGTACTCGGCGAGGTTGTTCCCGGTTCGCGAACCGACCGGACAGCCGAGTCGCGCGACCGGTTCGTCTGCGACCTGCACGACGGCACCCGCGCCGGCAGGACCGGGATTGCCACGCGAACTCCCGTCGACGTAGAGAACAATCTCCGACGCGGTGCACTCGCGGGTGGACCGGAACGACCGTGGGCCGGCGGCGGTCACCTCCTCGAGTGCTGCCCGTAACTCGGTGTCGGTGGTCTGTGGCTCGAACAGACCGCCGTATCCAGGGACGGCGTCGTCGATCGCGTCTATCGCCGGCCGGAGTTCGTACCCATACAGCGCCAGCACCTCCTCAACTCGCGTAGCCAGCGGCGAGAGTGTCTCTGTCGGCAGTCGACCTGTCTCACCCACCACCGGACCACCCCCTGTGTCGGTTACTCATCACTCCACAGTTGCCCCGGAGCAAACAAAAGCTATCGGGCAGAGGACCCAATCAGTCGATGCAGAGACGCGACGTTGTCATGATGTTTCGACCGCCGTTCGCCCGAACCGACCACGATGAACCGGTTCTACAGACGGTGTCACAGTGAGACAGCACTCGGCACAACTATCGAAAGACGAGTAATGTGTATTCCGCCTAATTACATACAGA
>KE356579.1:2844485-2846167 GCA_000416085.1 halophilic archaeon J07HX64
GGCGCTATCGCTGGCATCCCGCGACACAGACCCGCTGATTGCTGTGACTGGGGCGGGTGGTCAGATCTCGAAGCGTTTCTCGAACACTATCGGAGGGTCTATTCGCCCGAAGCCCGGTAGTGCGAACGGGCAAAGGTCGACTGGCTGTAGTCAGTCGCCGGGGACTAGATATAAGTAGTCCTCGTTGCGCGGTAACACACCGCAATGAGATTCTAATGTGGCATAATGCGCCAGAATCAGTCGGGATTACCGTAATGGGGTGGCATTTATTACTCCGAGTGTTGCACAATACGATTGAACTGCCTAACGTTACCGTTCGCATGGACGAGGATACCCGCGACGCACTCGACGAGGAGGCCGATAACCGGGGACTAAACCGCAGCGAATACATCCGCTAGCTCATCGAGAAGGGACACGAATCTGACGAACTCGAAGACAGGCTGCAGGCGCGGAAAGCCCGGATCAGCGATCTCGAGGACCAACTGCGAAAGCGGCAGCAAATCGAGGACAAAGTCGAGAATCTGCCGGACAAGATACACGACCACGAGAGCTATCAAGAGCGTCGCCAGCGGATGCTTGACCAGGCGAGTCTCGCGGAGTGGCTGAACTGGGAGTGACGGGAGTTCTCGTCTCCGAGAATTAAATCGGGTAGTATCAAGTCCTCCGTATCCTGTGTCTGCCGCTGTGCTTGGATATCCGCTGCTGGGGGGAGTCGATTCCGCTGGAAAAGTAGCTTGTGTTCCAGTTCAACGGACAAAAACTAAGACGAAAAAAACTTACTGTGAATCACCAACAGTAGTATAGAACGGGAGAATCTCCTATCTTGAGACAATAATTCAGTGGACTAAGTTACTGAACACACGGAGGAGGAACCAGGTGTGCCAGACCTGAGCGACTTCGACGGTGGGTACGACCACGACCCTGGCCCCGAGGACAGTGTGCGACTTGAGCTGTCAAAATGACTCCGGAGTGACAACGTGCAGGTCTACTGGGACCGTGACCACGACTGCGGGTGGGCCACGTTTGACATCGACTCGCGGAAACGGCCAGACTTGCTTACTCACGGCGCCAATTATACCGACGCCATCGAGGTCAAAGTTGGAGACGACAGAGGAAAGATTCACGATGGATTCGCGCAACTGGTCCAGCACTGGCGGAGCTGCGTTGACGATGAGTTGAGTTACCGGATCAACGACCAACCCCGGAGTATTGACGCGTTTCTGCTCGCAACCGGCCGCGGCCCACACGGACGCATCTACAATGCCGAGGGCGAGAGCGACGTACGCCCCGTGGAGATCGAGATCCCGAAGAGAATGATTAAGAGATGACACGAAACCACCTCTCAGGAGTATTGTGTGGGGGGAGACAGATCAATCAGGATAGTAAACCACGGGAATTATTACACTCGGTTTGTATACTGTTAACTACCGATTCAGTATGAAGAGACGTACCTTTTGTTCGCTTCTCTCGATAAGTCTCTTCGCCGGAGCTGGGTGTCTCGACAACCAGTCCCCGCAAGCACGAGTGGCCTACGTATGGCTGGTGAACGATCGAGATGAAGAATACGACGTAGATGTAGTTATTGCGGAGAATGAAGAGGTCGTTTTCTCGCAGACGTGTCACCTCGGAACGGGCTCAAATACGGCAGTCACGACCGAGGACAACCCCGTCGAGGGATACGG
>KE356579.1:2850672-2851860 GCA_000416085.1 halophilic archaeon J07HX64
TTGTATGTTGACATGACTGCTGGATAGAGCGCCGAGAGACTCACCAAGACCCCGAGCAGAATCACCGCCGTCGCGCCGCTGACACTCAGTCCCATCTGTATCAGTTACCCCTCGGCGAGCGTTTTCAGGACAAAGATATACTGGTACGACTGTTGGTGTTGTTTTGCTGTTGGTTCTCTCGGGTTCGTCGGATCGATGAAAACGTCAAGTGATGGACTGGCGAGGAGACTCTCTACCTGTCGGCGGACCGTCGGGGTGATCCACCCGATCTGCTCGTAGTGTCTGACTGCCTGGATTGCACCCGCTGGTCCGACAACAGCGGTAAGCGCTGACAACCACTCAAGCGTCAGGACCTCCGCACTCAACTGCGGTGGTATCTTCTTGAGTAACGGACCATCGGCTGCTTTCTTTTCATCGGCACCCTGGCGGGACCCTGCTGTGGATTGGGTAGTGGCGGACGTGTCGGGGGTTGTTTGTTGTCGGACAGGGCCGTTGGAGTCCTCGTGTTTTTGTTCATCTGCCGTAGCCGGTTGGTCACTGTCGACGAGATCCTCGAACCCAACGACCTCCTCCTCGGACGAGCCAGTATCAGAGTCGCCGGCGACTGAGGCGGACATCCGGTCGGACTGCTCGTTCGAGTCGGTCGCTGTGTCGCCGGTAGGTGCCCTCTGAGTTGGCTGGTCAATGTTAGCCGGTTGCTCGTCTGTGGATTCCTCTTGCACGAGGTCGGTCGTACCGCCGTGGACAACCGCCGTTTCGCTGTCGACGAACGGATTGGTGTCCGCCATGAACTGGTCGTACATGCCGACGAGTTCATCGAGTGTTTCGGTGATCTCGTCGAGTGATGTTTCGACATCCTCCTGTGCGTTCTGGACACGCTGTAACTCGTCGTCGGTGCTCGTGAGCTGTGTCTCGAGCTCCGTGATTCGAGCCTCGATCCCGTTCAAATCTGTCGACGAGTCTGTTGCACCTGCCTCGGGCGCGGCCCTGTCCGTGCGGGACGTGTTGTCTACCGGTGCAGGGTCGGAACTCTCGTCTTCAAGATTCGGTTCAATCTGATTCGACTCGTTGTCGGGTCGCTCGACAGACCCGTCACCGGTCTCATCGGCGTCGTCTCCATTGAGGATATCTGATAGTTCGACCATAGTTTGCTCCGGATTCTGTGATGTCCGTACAACGAGTTAGGCA
>KE356579.1:2851910-2853022 GCA_000416085.1 halophilic archaeon J07HX64
CAGTGTCTCGTCTTGGCGATTGTACAGCAACACACCGACTACCGAAACGTCGAGGATCGAGTCGGCGGTCATAACAGTTTGCTTGCATATCTTCTCGGTGTTTTCGGTGGTCAGGATCTCGTCTGTTGCCGTGTACAACCGCTGAAGTGTCTGTTGTTGTTTGTGCTGTTCTGTGATGTCTATATACAGTCTGAACTGTTCGGGTGGACTGTTTGTCTCAACCGAGACGGTACGGGTCAGAAAGTAACGGTCGCCATCGGTTGTTTCGAGTTTGATGGGTGTCTGCTGGGTTGGTTGCGGGGAGAACGGCTGCTGTGACGACACGGACACCTCGGAGACAGAGAGGGCTGTTAGTGGCTTGCCCACCAGTTCGTCGTGGTTGTGTCCGAACATGCTCCGAAACGATTCGTTTGCCTGTCTGACTATCTCCGTCTCGTCTCGAACGATCGTGTTGACGATCGGGTCGTCCAGTGCGCCGAACAGCGTCTCAAATCGATTGCGTTGCTCGCGAAGAGCTGCCTCGATGCGTTTGGACCGACACACGTCGGCTAACTTCTCGTTCAACGGTGCGAGCGATCGGACGACTGTCGAATCAAACCCGGTGCCCCGTTTGCCGAGCAGAAGTGCGCCGAACCCGGGGAGTTCCATGAGAATATACTCTGTTCCGTTGTCGACCTCACCAGTTATCGGAAACTCACCCTCGGTTAGTCGGTCTCTGGCCCGGCTGTACACTGGATTGCGAGTTGGATCATCGGGGATCGTCACGACCGGTCTGTACGTGGATTGGTCAGTGTTCGGTAGTATCTCGAACTGGACTCCCGGGGAGGCAGAGGATTCGAATATCACTCCGAGACTGCAGTTGAGCTTCTGTAGATATGTGGACAAGGCCTGATCGACGGTTTCCGAGAGTGACTGCTCCGGGCTAATAGACAGCGCAATCTCGTACAGGACCTGGATCTGTTGGGTAGACCGAGCGCTCATGCGTACAGTGTAGATGGGAGACGGAACCGATTGAGTGTCCTGTCCTGCAAAACCGCAATCATGATTGTCAGTTGCTCTCGTGTATATACAACTGTTTGGGTTGTATCAGCACTCTATAACCGTCCGCGAGG
>KE356579.1:2853072-2854200 GCA_000416085.1 halophilic archaeon J07HX64
GCATCTGATTTGCTCTGACACTCACAGCAGGGATGTCACCCTCGACTGTGATAACAGCATCCTCGTGTGCGTGAGTTGCATCAGTGACCTCGGCGTTGAGCACCACATCGAGCCGAATCGGAGTGAGCTCGTTGTCCTCACCGAGCATCGTCTGCATCAGTTTCGAAGGTCTGTGGTGAGGTCTCTGATGTGCTCGGTCCGGCTGAACAGTCTGTCGAAGTGCTTGTCTACTGTGCTGTCCTCGTTGTCCATCGACTGCTCGAGCCGATGGACTGTTTGTGCGATCACGCTGATATCGTTCCGGACGTCGTGCCGGAGGAGACGGTTGAGCGTCTCCAGGTTACTGTTGGTTTGTTCGATCTGTTGTTTCGAGTCCTCAAGTGACTGTTTCGTCGCCGTTAGCTCACGCTCACGCTGTCGGAGTTCACGACGCCGCGTTACGAGTTCGATCGCGGTTGCAACATTTTTTGCGAGCGTTTCGACTAACCGTTGTTCAGTTTCAGTAAAACTTTGTGGCCGCGTCGAGCCGGTTGCTAGCACACCGTACTCACCGACCGAGACGATGATCTCTGACCCGATAGGGCTGTTCCGGTTGTAGCTGTCGGGTCTCGTGGACACGTCTGTGACGACCTCGGTTTCGCCGGTTGTGTACACAGTCCACGCGATACCCTCGCCGGGGCCGATCGTCGGAACGGTTTCGATAATTTGCTCGGCGGTTTCAGTTGTTGCAACCGGTTCGAGTGTCTCAGTTGTGGTGTCGTGTCTCCACAGCGAGCAGAGCGGAAAACTAAGCGCCTCCGGTAGTCGCGTCATCAGAATCTCCGCGATTGCGTCGTGACTGTCGGCGTTAACCATCTCGCGGGTTATCGACTGGATCTCCGCAAGACCCTGTTCGCGAGTCGAGCGTGTCAGTGCAGTCTCGACAAACTGTGAGAGCAGCTGTGTGTACCGGAAGTCGGTTTCGTCGAATCCCTGAGAGTTGGAGCTCGTGGCCAGAAGCACACCGTGATTGCCCAGCGGAGTGACAATCGCACTCTCGGTTGGTGCTTCGCCCACTGTGATACCCAGTTTAGAGGGGTTGTCGAACAGCTGTCCGCCGTTCTCGTAGGCGTCCCACACACCTGTTTC
>KE356579.1:2854250-2856144 GCA_000416085.1 halophilic archaeon J07HX64
GTCGGTCGAGCGTCGATCTCTCCGAGTCGGCGGTACGAGGATGTCATCGAGCAGATGTCGATGTGTGTTTTCAGACCCTCATCGGCGTCCAGAGCCGGGTCCATCGCGGACCGCTCGAGAACACGCGTCCGAAGTCGGTTGTAGACTGATTGTTCGGACTCGTCTAGTGAGGGCTCGATCGTCTCGTAGACTACATCCTGCTCGTCGGTGGGGTGGATATGGACGAAAATCGGCGGATCGGCCGGGTACAAAAGCTCCGGCCGCCCAGTTTCGTGCTCGTCGGTCACCTCCGATACGTACGTCGGGTAGACTCCGGTTTTGGCGTTGTGACGGGCGAGATGGTCGCTCAGATGGTCGTGCTCTGTGCTCACCCTCTCGAGCTGGTCGGTTGGTGTGGTCAGTGCTTGCTCACGCATAGTTACGCGATTGTTCGCGATTCGATGACGATTCCACGCCCCTGTTCGACTGAGAAGCCGATCGTATCCTCAATTGGACGGCGCATCTCCTGAAACCGGTCCACGACCAGCTGTCGGGCAACTGATTGACCCATCCGGTTTTTTTCGATCGAGAGGTGTATGTCTGCGGTCGTCGCGATCTCGTGTATCGCCGGGTCGGGGAGTGTCTCCGGGTTGAGCGTCGTGAGAACGACTGTTCCATCGGACTGTGCCGTTTCGAGTCCGGCCAACACTTTCCGTACGGCGTCGGCGCCAGCCCCTCGGTCAAATCGCTCCGAGAGGCGTGTATCCGTTTGCAAGAACACCCCAAACTCGTCGATAACGACAACGTCCGCGTCCCAGATTGTTGTCGGTTTCAGCAGTCGTGAGACAGCGTCCTGTGTCGTGTGTGAAGGAACATAAAAGTATTTTAATTGACCGTTGAGAAGCGGTGTGGTGATGCTGTACTCGAGTGAGTTCATCTGGTCGATATACTCACGCGCCGTTAGTTCGGTCGAGACGATACTCACTGTTGTTCCCTCCTCGATCATCCCGTAGGCCAGTCGCGAAGCCCAGACAGACTTGCCGGTTGCTGTCTCACCGGTCAGGGTGGCGAGCGACCCGGTCGGAATGCCGCCGCCGAGAGAGTTGTTGACCTGGTCACGATCTGACAGTCCGAGTGATTGGTAGCTCATACGTAGAACTGAATCCGGTTTTGTGTTCCGCGAACAGTTACTGTCACCACGTGGTCACCACTGCCGAGACCGCCGGCGTTAGTCTCAGCAGTATCGGCAGTTAGTCGGACAACACTTCCGGGGATGAATCGGTCGGTGTCGATCCCGGTCACGGAGTACGCCGACGCCGGTATGTACTGACCGTCGACGAGCAGGTCGATAGACTGCTCGTCCGCTGGAACTGGTGTGCTGCCCGTGTTTTTCACCAGCAGTGTTAGCTCCTTGTCCGTCGTGTTGTAGACTGCGCCGGTTCCGGGGTCGCTGATAATGGTAAACTCAGTTTTGATATCATTCGCGGCACTGTCACCTCGTTCCTCAATCGAGTCTGCGACGTCGTCGACAGTCGTGACCATCACCCCGACCACGCTACCGGCGACACTCAGTGCGGCGATGAATAGAATCAGTTCGGAAACTGATGCACCTGCCATCTCACCTCACCTCGGCTATCGCCGCGACACCCGACTTGGAAACTAGCTTGATACGCTCGGGCTCTGTCGTGACTGATATACTGAGACGAACTGTTTCGTTCGGCAGGACTACCGCCGTGTCCGGCCGACCCGCGACAGTCGAACGCCGTTCTGCCGGAGGGACGTACTCGCCGTCGACGAGTGTGTCGAGACGGTCAAGTTCGAGCGACTCAGCTCCGGTGTTGGTGACGGTCACGTTGACCTGCCCCCTCGTCGCATCGTAGGTTGCGTTTGTCGTCGTAAACTCTGTGTTCAGTTG
>KE356579.1:2856194-2863093 GCA_000416085.1 halophilic archaeon J07HX64
GGAGTGTGATGTCTGCGAGAGGAGGTGAGTATGCGTACCAGTGTCGCCACTGTGACGGGATCCACTGCGGTGATCACAGACTGCCCGAGTCACACAGCTGTCCGGTCGTCCAGCAGTGGGACCAGCAGGGCCAGGGCGCTGTGTTCGAGTCGACCTTCGACGATTCGCTCGGCGTGGACGACGACAGCGGAGGGATTGCGGACAGACTCGGCATCGACACGGGTCCCGGCGGGGTGCTTGCGTACTTCCGGGGTAACATGACCTACGTCTTCCTCGCGCTGATGTGGACGACGTTCATCGCACAGTGGCTCGTGTTGTTTGCGGTCGACCAGAGCACCCACGACGCGCTGTTCGTGTTCTCCTCGGAGAATCCGTTTTTTGTCTGGACCTGGTTCACGTCGATTTTCGCACACTCGACAGCAACGATATTTCACATCGTGTTCAATAGCATCGTCATCTACTTTTTCGGCCGACTGGTCGAGCGGTACGTCGGCTGGAAGCAGTTCACACTCCTGTTTCTCGCCAGCGGTGTGCTCGCGGGGTTCGGACAGATTGGGCTCCAGGTGCTCGCTGACCCGTCGGTGTCGACCGGTGTGGTCGGTGCGAGCGGGGCCGCACTCGCGCTGATGGGGCTGATAACGGTGCTCAACCCGGGCCTCACGGTGTACGTCTACTTTGTGATCCCGGCTCCGATCTGGGTGATAAGCGGCGCAACGGTGGGGATCAGCCTGTTGTTCCTCCTGACGGGACAGCCCGGCGCGTTCGGCATCGCACACGTCGCCCACCTCGTCGGTGTGCTCGTCGGACTGGCATACGGCTATCGTGTTCGTGACCAGATACGGATGCCAAACCAGCTCCAGTTCGGCGGTGGTCCCGGCGGTCCTGGCGGTCCTGGCGGCCCCGGTGGTCCTGGCGGCCCGGGACGAGGACCGTTCTGATGGACCGTCCGGAGTTCCTGCCGGACCCTGCACTCTCACGGTCGGAGATGGAGCAACTCCAGCGGGAGATCGCCGCGAGCGCGACGTTCAGTGACGACCTCGGGGGCGCGCTCGACCCCGGAGTCGAGCAACAGCCGACTGTGGCGGGTGTCGACCAAGGGTTCGACGGCGATACCGCGACGAGTGCTGCTGTCGTGATGCGTGGGGATAGGGTGATAGAGCGCACCCACGCGAGTGAGTCTGTGGAGATACCCTATATCCCGGGGTTATTGAGCTTCCGGGAGGGTGGTGCGGTGCTGTCGGCGCTCGGTGCGCTCGAAACAGATCCGGACGTGGTGCTGGTCGACGGGAGTGGCCGTATCCACTTTCGTGAGGCGGGGTTGGCGACCCATATCGGTGTGACACTCGACCAGCCGACAGTCGGTGTCGCAAAGAGTCTGCTGTGTGGCACCCCCACCGGGTCGACCTCGGGGCTATCCGAGGGGGGGCGTGTTCCGGTCGAGGCCGACGAGGCGGTCACCGCCCCCGACGGCACCGTGATCGGACACGCTGTCCAGACCCGCCAGTACGACGCCGACAGCCGGTATATCAATCCGGTGTACACCAGCCCCGGCCACCGTGTCGGGGCCGACACCGCCGCCGATATCGCCGAGCGCTACGCCACCCGGTACAAACTCCCCGAGCCGATCCACCGGGCCGACAGCTACGCCGCGGAGTTGACCGACTGACCATCGACGGCTCCTGTGATGGCCGATCCGACCGGAACAGTTCGGCTGGCACCCACACAGCGGACACGGTTCGGTCGGGGTACAGGGGTCACAGCCCGAGACAGGGAGAGTTAACTGCCGGGCAGTCATCCACCCGTGTATGCCGGACAGAACAGTGCTCATCACGGGATGCTCGTCGGGAATCGGGCGAGCCACAGCGGAGGCGTTCGCGGAGGAGGACTGGGTGGTGTACGCGACCAGCCGCGACACGGACGACATCGCGGACCTGGCCGAGCAGGGGTGTGAAACCGCCAGTCTCGACGTCACGGTTGATGCAGACATCGAGCGGGTCCTCGACCGGATCGACGAGGACACGGGTCGAGTGGACTGTCTGGTCAACAACGCGGGCTACGGCCAGTACGGCCCACTAGAGGACGTGCCGGTGAGTCGCCTGCGTCGTCAGTTCGACGTGAACGTCTACGGGCCACACCGACTCACCCGTGGCGTGTTACCGATGATGCGGGCCAAAGAGGACGGTACCATCGTCAACATCTCCAGCGTGGCCGGTCGTGTTGCGGTCCCCGGTGGCGGTGCCTACTCGGCGTCGAAGTTCGCGCTGGAGGCGATGAGCGACGCACTCCGGGCAGAGGTCGAGCGGTTCGGCGTCGATGTCGTGCTCGTCGAACCGGGCTTTATCGACACCGAGTTCGACAACCGCATGACCGACGAACTCGACGACCTCCCGAACAGTGGTGCCTACGACTGGCTCTACGACACCACCGACGAGTTCCGAACGGCGCTCGACTCGCTGCCGGTCGCATCGGAGCCCGAACTCGTTGGGACGACGGTTCACGACATCGCCTGTATGTCCGACCCCGACGCCCGCTATCCGGTCGGTCCCAGCGGAAAGTTCCTGCTTTACTCCCGGTTCCTCCCGGACAGTGTCCGTGACTCGCTGATCAGACTCGCCCGCACGGTGACCTGAACGGCACTCGACAGACCAGTCGGCGGGAACGAACACACCGGCAGAGGCTGGGCGAGCAACAACGGGTCGATAGGGGTATCTGTCCGGCCCGGTCTGGCGCGAGGGGGCCACACGGCCGAGAGAGCTAAACCCTGCCAGGGCGAACAGCGGGTGTGCTCGTCGTCGCAACAGCAGATTTCGAGGTCTACCACGACATCGTCACCGACCTGCGCGAGCGGGACGTCCCGTTCACAACCCTCGAACCCGGCGCGGAGTTCCCGCCCGGCACGGAGGTGGTGGTGAGGGCAGTCGGCGAGACGGTCCAGACACCGACAGACGCGGCGGTTGTCGAGGCGACACCGGGCGACCCGCGGACAGCAGTCGAGGAGGCGGTCACAGCCTTGCGGGGCGCGAACGGTCACACCATCGTCGGTATCGACCCCGGCGAGCGCCCCGGTATCGCCGTGCTGAAGGGTGACGTGGTCGTGTCGACGTTCCAGGTCGCTCCGGAGGAGGTTGCCGAGGTGGTCCACCGCGAGACCGCCGACGTATCCGACCCGCTCGTGCGTATCGGTGACGGCGCGCGACTAGTCGGCGCACGTATCGTCGACGAACTCGACGTGCCGGTCGAACTCGTCGACGAAACCGGCACCACACCGTATCTCGGGACCGGCACACGCGGTGTCGGCGACGTCATCGCCGCGATCAATATCGCCCGAATCGAGGGTGAACGTGTCGAATCGCGTGATGTCGACCCCACCGCCGGCGAACTCCAGCACATCCAGAACCGCTCCCGCGAGGCCGGACAGAGCAACCGCGAGATCGACGCCGACCTCGCCCGTCAGGTCGCCACCGGTGACCTCACGATGGGCGAGGCCCTGGAGAAACACCGGGGATGAGCGGGCTGTGGACCCGTGACTCGGTGGTTTCATCTCACAGTAGAGTGACGGGTAAGCACCCGGGCGGAACGACCCCCGAGACCGGGCAGTTGGACAGAGACACTCGGACTCTCCGGGGATGGCACGGACCCGGGGCGGTTCACGCTGTTTTGCCTCGTCCGGCGGGTCAGTCGGTGAGGGCAGTCCGGTCGGAGGGTCGTTCGTTCGGGATGCTGGCACGGCGTGCGACCGCGACACCGGAGTCGGGGTCGAAGAGGTGGACTCGGTCCTCCGGGAAGTCGATACCGACCCGTTGGCCCCTGTCGACAGATTTCGGACCCTCGGTTTTCACCGTAACTGTGGAGTCACCGATATCGACGTAGACGTGCGAGGACTCGCCGAGCGGTTCGACCACCTCGACGGCCCCTGTCACGGCGCCGGTGTTCGGTTCGACGAGACTGATCGCCTCGGGTCTGATACCGAGCGTGAACTGTCCCCGAGACAGTCCTCCACTGGCCCGGTCGGGCACGGGGAAATCGACACCGCTCCCGACGAGGCGGTCGCCTCTGCGCTCGACCGGGAGCGTGTTCATCGCCGGTTCACCGATGAACTCGGCGACGAACCGGTTTTCCGGCCGGTAGTAACACTCCAGCGGCTGCCCGACCTGCTGGAGTTCGCCGTCGTACAGGATCGCGATACGGTCGGCCATCGTCATCGCCTCGGTCTGGTCGTGGGTCACGTACACCGTCGTGACATCGAGATCGTCCTGGAGTTGCTGTATCTCCGTGCGCATCGTCGACCGGAGCGAGGCGTCGAGATTGCTGAGCGGCTCGTCCATCAGGAACACCGCGGGGTCCCGGACGATCGCACGCCCGAGCGCGACACGCTGTTTCTGCCCGCCCGACAGAGATTTCGGCTTCTTGTCGAGCAGTTCACTGATGTCGAGCAACTCGGCGGTTGACTCCACCTTCTCGCGGCGCTCGCCCTTCGAGAGGCCGGTAGTCATCTTGAGACCGAACTCCATGTTCTGTGCGGCGGTCATGTGAGGGTACAGCGCGTAGCTCTGAAACACCATCGCGATGTTGCGCTCCTCGGGCCGCTTGTCGTTTACCACCTCGCCGTCGATGCGAATCTCGCCGTCTGTGACCGACTCCAGGCCGGCAACACAGTTCAGCGTCGTCGACTTCCCACAGCCGGACGGGCCGACGAGCACGAGGAACTCGCCGTCGATCACCGACAGTGATAGTTCAGACACCGCCTCGACCTGCTCGTCTCCGCCTCCGAACCTCTTTTCCAAACTGTTTAGTTCGAGTTGTGCCATTGTTGTGTTACCCTTTCACCGCCCCGTCTGTGAGCCCGCGGACGAAATACCGCTGTAGCGCGACAAAGAAGAGTATGATCGGCACGACGCCGATAACCGCCGCGGCGGCGATGTTTGTCCACTGTGTCGCCAGTTGCGTGTCGAACAGGTAGATACCCATCGAGAGGGTGTACTCGTCCTGTCCGGCCGGACCGAGCATCGTGTACGCCATCACGAACTCCGACCACGTCAGCACGAAGTTGAAGATGGCGACAACGGCGATACCGGGCATCACCGGCCGCAACAGCACGTACCGGAGCGTCTGGAGCCGGTTGCAGCCGTCGATCCGGGCGGCCTTGTCCAGTGCCGTCGGGATCGTATCGAAGTAGCCTTTCAGTAGCCACAGCGAGAACGGGATCTGGAGGCCGATGTACAGCAACGCCAGTCCGGCGTGGCTCTCGGTCAACCCGAGTGTCCGCATGATGTCGTACAGCGGGAGCACGATCACGATCGGCGATATCATCTGGAACCCGAGTACGGCGAGCAACAGGGTCCGCCGTCCGCGGAACCTGAACCGGGAGAACGCGTACGCCGCCGGCGTCGTCACGAGGATGATACCGAGCACGGACACGACGGTCACCACCAGTGTGTTCCGCATCCAGCCGAGGATACCGCTGTCTATCACCGTGCGGTACGCGTCGAGTGTCGGATCGCTCGGGATCAGATTCAGTGCGCTGTACACCGCCCCCTCCGTCCGGAGGCTGAGTGAGATGACCCACAGCACCGGGAACATAAAGAACGCGGCCGCCAGCGCGTACACCAGATACGTCGCCGCGTCGTAGAAGTACAGTCGTATCTGTGACCCCGAGAGTCGCGAGCGTGTGCTGTCGGGTGTGGTATCGGTGTCGGTGCTTCCCGCCATCTATATCTCCTCGCTAACGTCGAACACGACAAAGTACACCGCCGTGATTGTTAGTGTGATGACGAGCAGCACCACCGCCGTTGCGGAGGCCAGCCCCATCTGGTAGCTGTCGAAGCCGGTCTTGTACATCGCAAGCGCGATCACCTCTGTTGCCCGCCCGGGACCGCCGTCTGTTAGTGCGAAGATGAGGTCGAAGGAGTTCAGTGAGTAGATCGTCACGAGAATCGTCACGACGAACATAACAGGTTTGAGCTGTGGGAGTGTGACGTGACGGAACCGTGCGAGCGGACCCGCACCGTCGACCTTTGCGGCCCGGTACAGCTGGTCCGGCACCCGCTTGAGCCCGGCGTAGAACATTATCATCGAGAACGCGGTCCCACGCCAGGCGCCGGCGATTATCACCGAGATGACTGCCATATCCGGGTCCGAACGGAACGGAACGATATCGAGCCCCAACTGTCCGAGCCCGTTGTTGAGGACACCGACGTTCGTCTCGAGCAGCATTATCTTCCAGACCAGACCGATTATGATCCCCGGGATGATCCACGCGCTGAGCACCACCACACGGGTCACGAGCGGGCCGCGGAGCCCGCGCCTGACACCGTAGTCGATCGCCACCGCGAGCCCCAGCCCCAGAGCGAGCTGGAGGATGATGCTCGAGGCAGAGTAGATTGCGGTCACACTGAGCGTCGATCTGAATCGTTCGCTGTTGAACAGCTGACGGTAGTTCTCCAGCCAGACGTACGACTCCCCCTGGGTGAGCTGGCTCGCGTCGGTGAGACTCATCCGGAAGACCTCGAACATCGGGTACAGCTGGAACACAGCTATGAACAGCACGGCCGGAAGCAGCCAGAACAACGGTCTGGAGACGACTCTGTCGACGATATCACCGACCGTCGAACGGCTCACGGTCCGGCGGATGCGCCCTCCGAGCGAGGAGTCCTCGATTGTCCGTTCAGTAGCCATAGTCCGAACCGCTACCATCGCCGTCGTATGCGTTGTTGATATTGGTGAGCATCGTATCGACTGCGCTCTCGGGTGAGGACTGTCCGGTGAACACCCGTTCCTTTGCGGTCACCCACTCCGCCTCGATCGCCTGTGAGTAGATTGGGGCGCTGGGTCGGGCCACACCGTTGTCCAGGAACTCGCGGAACTGGTCCTGGAAGCGGAACGTATCACTCGAGAACAGG
>KE356579.1:2863143-2864181 GCA_000416085.1 halophilic archaeon J07HX64
GGCATCCTCCGAGGAGACGTTCGATCCTGATGTGGAGTCCAGGCGGTGGACCGGCGCGGCACCGGGCCACAACCGCGCGGGCTCGCAACTCGGAGCAACGTCGGAAAAAAGCGATACCCAGCGCCCAACATACCAGTGTCTGGTGGGAGGGTCACGCTGTTTGTTTTGGAAACAGATTAGCTGCATCCCGGTCGGCGGTCAACCCACAGTTCGGATACGGGTGGCCTCGCAGCTACAGCCGTCTGTCTGTCTCGATACCGCGCTGTTGTTTCGTCAGCAGCACACGGAGTGCGAGGGAGTAGACCGGGAGCTGTGGAGGGGAGGGACTCACTCGAACCGTTCACCGAACTGTTTGCGCTGTGCGACTCGTAGGTGGTGGAGAAAGGTGGGATGTGACACACCGAGCACCTCGGCAACCTCGGTTGCGCTGCTTTGCCGTGGTTGCTCGAAGTACCCGTTGTAGTACGCTGTTTTCAGGGCCGCCCGTTGTTTTTCTGTGAGGTTATCTGTCACCAGCGAGTTATTGTCTCCTGTGGAATCCACATCGCGCTTGCTGACAGCTCGAACGGACACTTCACCGAACGCTGTCTGAAGTGAGTCGACAGTCGGACGAAGATCTGCCCGTGTTGGTAGTTTGAACGAGACAACTGCTGCGTCGGCCTCGATCGTCGTCGACTCGACAACGACACCCCGAGCGGCGAGATGGCTCTCCGGAACAGCGCTCTCGATCAGTGCCTCGACCCGTATCAGATCGTCGTCCATCACGACTGTCGTTTCCTCGACAACCGGAGAGCCCGCAATCACATCAGCAAGGTCAGTTGCGACCCCTCCGGTCATCTCGACGTACTGGAGCACGGTCTCATCGTCGGGACGAACAGTTCCTGCAACTTCGACAGTCTCACACGTGCTGAACGCGCCGTCTCGGGCGAGACGGCCCAGATAGTGACCGCTGAGACCAACCGTCACGGCGACAGGTCGGGTCGCAGTCAGCGCCTCCTGTGTCTCCAGACTGTGGATGGCAAATGCCACAGTGTCTGT
>KE356579.1:2864231-2871696 GCA_000416085.1 halophilic archaeon J07HX64
GCGAACTGGTCGGGCTCGGGCATCGGGATCTCCGCGACATCCCACCGCTCGGGGTTGTCGTCGTTTGGCTCGATACTGATCTGGTACCGCGAGTTGCTGCCGATGAACATCGCGGACTGGCCGTTTGCCGCCTCCTGACCGAGCTGGTCGGGGTCGTCGATGTTGCCGACCCGCTGGGGTGTCACACCCTGGTCGACAAGGTCCTGGAAGAACTGGAACGTCGACAGGAGTGCGTCGCAGTTGTCGTCGTTTCCGAGAACCGGTGCACCCTCGTCGTTGACCAGTTCGCCACCCTGCCCCCAGAAAAACGGCAGTGTGTCGAGTGCACTCATCTGGAGTGTGAACCCGTCGATTCCCTCACCCTCGGCGATTGCGCTGCCGACGTTGAGCAGGTCGTCCCATGTCCGTGGCGGCTCGCCGTCACCGTACTGATCGACTAGGTCTGTCCGATAGTACACACACCGGAGTCCCGTGTAGAACCACGCTGCCAGGAGGTCACCGTCCTGCATCGCGGTTTCCTGCACGAACGGAAAGAAGTCGTCGATATCGTCGACGTAGTCGTTGAGTGGCTGCAGGAACTCCCGGTTGTCCGGCACCCAGACCGAGTCCAGCGTGGATGACGGCGGTGCGTTTCCGTTGCTCGCACGGGCAACTAACTGTGACTCCCACTGGTCGAGGTCTGCCTGATACACGAAGTTCGCCGTGTACTCCGGGTTCTCCTCCGCCCACGTCTCGAAGCGGGCCCGCATCGCCGACGCCGTCGCCGGCTGCAGACTCTCGTCCTCGTCCGGGCTGTAGAACGCGCTCGTCCAGTGGTCGAACTCGGTGCCACCGGTCCCCGCACGGTCGTTTGTTACCAGCTGTTCCGCTCCTCCGTTGTCGCCGCCGTTCGAGGCTTCCGTTGTCGCCGCCGTTCGAGGTTCCGTTGTCGCCGCCGTCGTCGTCGTCGCCACCGACACAACCGGCCACCGCCGCTGTGGTTATCGCTCCTGTCGCTAGCAGGAACTTCCGCCGTGACTCGTCGAACTGTTCGCCTGATGAGTTATCTTCACGCATATACCTCGTAAAGAATCTCATAAGTAAAACCGTTTCCATAGGCTATCGACCATGACAACCGTCCTCCACCTGTCTCATATATGATCGTGACTCCGTAACAGCGGGCCGTCACATTACTGTAAACTATATTGAAAGACTCAGTCACCGTGAGTAGCCACGGGTGACGGGTGGGGCAGTGCTCCGTGGGAGTATCGGGAGGGGAAGACGGGTATCTGGCCGTCCGGGGTCGGTTGCGGACCAGTTGCAGGTTAGGGGAACCTCGAGGCGAAAGCCTCGCGCTCCCAGCGCGGACAGAGAGCCGACAACTGGGAGCCTATCCGGATGACTGTGCTATCCGGGATTGTATCCTCACCCGAGCTGTGGGGGCGACCGTACCAGGGTGGCTCTGGCGCCGTAATAAGCGGATACTATCCGGATTCGGGCCACACCACGTCTGAGGAAACCCCCTTTTTACTGCTGGCTGTGGATTCTATACACATACGGTAGCTCTGGCTTCCGTGCCGGGAGAGGAGGACGGCTTGGCCCTGCCAGCAGTCTGGTCATGCCGACCAAACTACAAGCCTGAAACTCTCAACGGGGGGTCTTTGTTCCTCGGGGCGGGGAGGGGTTCAGGCGTAGAACACCGTCGGGCGGCGGTCCCCGCCGGGGTCGTCGGGGAGATACTCCGCCAGGGCGTCCCGGTCGGCGTCACCGACAAGCTGGTCGAGCACCTCAACCGCCGACGCACGGAGAAGCGGCTGGTTGTCGTTCCCGCAGTTCTCGTCGAAGGTGCAGGCCGGACAGCCGTTTGGCTGTCCACACCCACAGTCTCGCAACTGGTCGCGCGCACGCCTGGCGAGAGACTCGATATCCTCGTAGATCGCACGGGCGAAGCCGAGGCCGCCCTCGACCCCATCGTAGACGAACCAACCCGACGATGGCGGCTCGCTCAGTTCCGCTGCACGCCGTTCGATGGCGTGTGTCGCGGCCGCCATCGATTCCCCGACAGACTCGCCCAGTTCATCGTACCCGTCGTGGGTGTAGTGGGTGTCAAGAACGAGTGTCGCCAGCCCGCCGAGGTCGTTTTTGTCGACCCGGAGTTCGAGCGGTGCCGTCTGTATCGTCGCGTGCTCCGCCGCGTGGAGCCCGGCGACGTACCCCAGGTGTGGGGCGTCCGTCTCGTCGGGGTCGACCCCGGTTTCGACACCGTACCCCTGGTACTTCCTGACGAGCGCCGTCTCCACCTCGTCGGGCACCTCGACCCAGCACAGCTGTGTGTCCATCGGAATCGGCGGGTTCCCCGTCGGGATCGCCTGTTGTTTCGGTTCGCTGTTGTGGACGTACATCTGGTCGTAGGAGTGGTGATGGACGAGCACAGTCCCGTGGCCGAAGTGCACCGTGAACCCGTTTACCGTGCGCTGTCTTTCGGAGGTGGCGTCGAGCACGTTGACCGTGCGCCGTGTCTGTGTGTAGTAGTCGCGGTCGACCGGTTCGAGCTCGACCACCGGCTGTGGCCGGTCGTCGTCGACAGCCACCACCTCGAACTGCTGGCCGTTCTGCAGTCGGACGGCCCCCTCGTGGTAGTCCCGGTAGGCACGGTTACGGGCGACCGGTTCGAGATCCAGGTCCGGCTCCCCGCGACCCGTGTCGGTGTCGTCTGTGACCTGGAGCCGGTAGTCTGTCTCGTTCGTCCCGTAGAGGTTGACCCGTGTCTGTGGACGACCCGGGCCGCAGTAGTGGACACCGCCCTCGAGATAGCCGTCGACGAAGCCTGCCTCGCGCCACATCTGCGCCGCCGCCCGGAGCCGGGTCTCACCGGCGAACCCCCCTGCGTCGGTCTCGTCGACCGCAATCTCGTCTGCGGCACACAGGAGGTGTGTCGCGAACACCGAGTTGTTCGACGTGTCGACGACGGCGTCCTCGACATCGGTCTCGAGGAGGTACTCGGGGTTGTCGACGACGTACTGGTCGAGTGTCCGGTGGTCGGCGACCATCACCGCGAGACTGCGACTCCCCTCCCGGCCCGCCCGGCCGATGCGCTGCCAGAACGACTGACGCTGCCCGGGGTACCCCATCAGCACCGTCGCGTCCAGACTCCCGATGTCGATACCGAGTTCGAGCGCCGATGTGGTCGCGAGCCCCGCGAGCGCGCCGGTTTTGAACTGCTGTTCGCGGGCGTGGCGGGTCTGTCTCCCCAACCCCGCGTTGTACCCTGCCAGCTCCGGTGACGCCGTGTCGTACGCGCGGGCGTTCGACCGGTGGTGCTCTCTCGCCCGCTTGACGCTCAACTCGGTGAGCTTGCGGCTCGGACAGAACAGCAGACTCCGGACACCATGTGCCGTGAGGTGGTCGAACACCCGTGGTGCCTCGACGCTCGCCGGCACGCGGTCGGTGACGAACCCCGCCTCGCTGTCGTCGGACCCGGATACACCAGCGGTCGGGTCGGAGCCACTGTCTGGCCCGGACCTACCGGCAGTTAGGTCCAGGTCGCCGCTGGACCCGGGCACGTCGGCTGTCGAGTCCGTCTCGTTCTGGTGTCTCTCGCTCGGTGGCGGGTTCCAGAGCACGAGGTCCCGTTGGCCCCGGGGTGAGCCATCCTCGTCGACGACCGTGACGGGTTCACCGACCAGGGTACTCGAGTGGTCACCGGGGTTACCGATCGTCGCGGAGGTGAGGACGTACTGCGGGTCGCCCCCCCAGTAGTCGGCGACCCGTTTCATCCGCCGGAGTATCCACGCGACGTGCATCCCCTGGATACCGGTGTAGCTGTGTGACTCGTCGACGGCAACCAGGTCGAGCGCGCTGTAGAACCGGCTCCACCTGTCGTGGTGTTCGAGGTAGACGTTTAGGCCGGCAAAGTTCGTGAGCACCACGTCGGCATTTTCCCGGATCTCGCGCCGGTCACCGGTCGTGTCACCGTCGTAGATGCGGACACGGATATCCAACCCGAGTGTCTCGTAGAGTTCGTCGAGTGCCTCCTGCTGGTCGCCGGTGAGCGCCTTTGTCGGGTAGACACACAGCGCAGTCGCGGCGTCGTTTCGGTCTGTCGCACGGCTCCCGTCGGCGGTGAGAACGCCCGCATCGAGGAGCTGTCGAGCGATCTGCAGGCCGTAGACGTGGGTCTTGCCGCTGGAGGTCGAGGTGGCGACCGCGACGCTTTCGCCCGTCGCGAGCGCGTCGAGTGCGGTTGCCTGGTGACTGAACAGGTCGTGGGGGTAAGAGCCCGCGAGCACCGGCCCCAGCACCGTGTCCACCGGCACGCGTTCGGCGGGTTCTGCCGGCAGTTCGAGTCGGTCGACGTGCCCGGAGTCGGCCGTGAGGCTCGCCCGCGGGAACGTCTCGACGAGGCGGTCACCGCTCATCGCGTTCGTGTCTGTATTATTATGATCGGTCATCTTTGAGGTAGCGAGGAAGCCCCGCCGTTCGGGCGGGTGAGGGTGTCACTGGAAGTCGGTCAGTCCGGTCTGTGTACCGCGTGCGCCGCCGCTGCCGCTGTCGGTCACGTCCCGCCGTCTCGCGCCGATTATCGACTCGTAGACGTGCCAGAGCGCCCGGCAGTCGTCCTCGCAGTACGCTTTGTGGCGCTCCCAGTCGGGTTCGGCCGCCTCGCTGTCGGGGTTCCGCATGAACTCCTGGTACGCGGCGGCGGTCTGTGCGCCGGTCAGCCCGGTGTCTGCACCGTCGTAGTCGAGCGCACGGGCAACGTGGTCCAGCTTGTTCGTCCGCCCCGGCAGGAGGGCGTTCCCCTCGCGGACGGCCCACCTGTAGAGGTCGTACGTCCAGACCTCGTTCCAGGCGTCGAGGTACCCGGGCAGGTACTGGCGGAGGAACCGCTCGATACACGGGTAGTCGAACTGCTCGCCGTTCCAGGTCAGAACGGCCCGGTCGGCGTGCTCCGCGAGGAACCAGGTGACAAACGACTCGAGCGCCGGCTTCGGGTCGGTCGGGTCGGTTCGCTGGAGAAACGCCCGGTACCGGTCGGTAACGGGGTCGTAGACACCGAACTGCCAGATGATGGTCGGTGTGAGCCCGTCGGTCTCGATGTCGAGACACAGCGGGGGCTGTCCGTTACGTGTCTTTACCGGTGCTCTGTTGGTCAACACGAGCGGGTCCCCAGACTGGATGACCTCGGCGTGGGCGTGTATCGTCTCGGCCGTCGACCGCCCGAGACCCGGGAGCGCGGCCAGGTCGCTAACGGCAGCGTCGCGGAGTTCGTCGACTGTCCGGTAGCCGTGCTCGCGCAACCGGTCTGCGGTGGCCGGACCGACGTCGGTCAGCGACGTGAGACCGAACCGGTCGGCACCGACGGCCTCGGCGGCGACGGTCCCGCGGGGTGTGCAGGTCAACTGTGCGAACGTCGCCCCGCCGCGCCCGGTCGCCCCTAACCCCGCCATCCGCAGTGACACTGGTTGTCCCTCGTCGTCTGTGAGCGACCACTCGTGACTGTACTCGGTTTGCTGGCCGCCCGCGAGGACGGTGACCGGTTCCGACAGGGCTGTGCCGAGCCCTGCCAGTTCGGCTCGGCCCGGCAGCTCCGTCGAGAGCGTCGTCGTGTCCCACTCGACAGACAGGTCGGGGACGACGAGAACTGTCACGGCACCGCTCGCGGTCCGGCGCTCACCGGTTTCGAGCTGTCGCCGGAGCCGGGCCAGCGAGTCGGTGCTCTGCACCGCGAGGATGTCGACCCCGCCTGTCTCCTCACCGCCGGTCTCTCCCGGGTCGGTCACCTCCCGCACACCGGTGTCCGGCCGGAACCGATACTGAGAGACCGGCTCCCCGCCCCGTCCGAGCTGTGGGTGGACGACGGGGGTCTCCGGACACGCCTCGCGCGCGCTGGCGTGGGCTCGCGGGTCCCGCTGACCCGGAACAACGACCATGTGTGGGTCGAAATACCCCAGTGCATCCCGGACTGCCGGCCGGGAGGCCCGCCGGAGCGCCCCTGACGGGAGTGTGAGAGCTCTGAGCGCCTGGGTCGCCGCCATACTGCGATAGTGTAGTGTCCGGGTGAGTATAAGTGTGGCTGCACTCTCCCGGTTGCAGGCGGGACTGCTGTGTCCGTTCGGCAGCCACGGGCCTATGCTCTGGGCAGGTCATCAACCACATTCGGGGTCAGATACCACAGCGATAGTGTGAGAAGGAGAAAGAGCACAGAGAGGAGACCGACACCGAGGAGGTGGTGTTCGACAGCCAGTTCTAACTGGTTCGAGAGCAGCGCCAGGGCTGTGCTGGTGAACGTCGCCAGCCAGCCGCCGCCGCCGACACCGATTGCGGTGTATCGCCCGACCGTCTCCGGCGTCGCCAGGTCCGGCCAGAGGGCGAACGTGACTGTCGTGTAACAGCTCACAGCCAACACGTAGACGAGCGGGACAACGACCCCGAGTATCGACGGCGTGTCGAAGAGGAGTTGACACGCGAACAGGAGCTGTGACACGGCGAACAACACGAACGTCGCGACGAACAGCCACAGATACCGGGCTCTCGCGTACAGGAACCCCGCCACCAGCCCCCCGAGAATGTGTGTTACACTGAGTGTGACACGGGCCCCGTAGTCGGAGGACCGCCACGTGGTATCGGCGAGAGCGGCCGTCTCGATGATGCGCACGAACCCGAGACTGTCGACGAAAAACGCGCCGAACAACAGCGTCAACCCGACGGCGAGAGGAGCCGCCAGTACCCGGACCCCCGGGCCCGTCTCCACCCGGCCCCCGGAGCCGTCACCCCGCGGCCGATCGACTCTTCCGAGGACCCCCGGAGCAACGGAGAGGACCCCGAGCAGCGCCACCACGGGGGTCAGTGCCACGACTGCCGGGAGAGCGAAGTTTCCGACTGCCCACTCGAACGGGACCAGCGTGGCGAGAGCAAACGCACACGCCGCAACTGCTCCGGCGGCGTAGCCGCGCTCTTTCGGGGCGACAAGGTCGAGCAAGAGGCTGAACGCGAACGGGATCGCTGTCCCGAGGAGCACCGAACACACGAGCACCCACCCCAGAAACTGCGGAAACGAGGTCACAGCCCCGAACGCGTACGTGACCACGGTCTGCAGGAACAGCACACCGAACAGCACACGGAACTTTACTGCCGCGACTCTGCCCCACCTGAACCGGTCCATCAGGTAGCCGCTGACGAGCGTCGTGACCAGTGTTGTAACCGCGAGCAGCCCCATCGCAACCGCCACCAGTTCCATCGACAACCCCAGTCTCTCCTCTCCAGCCCCGGTCACACCCAGTTGGATGAACGTGACGTTGTAGTAGTACGCCGCCGTCAGGATCGAGACGTAGGTCACGAATCTGACGACTCTACCCGTTCTCGCTGTGACAGTGTCCACCGACTTACCCATGTGAAACGTCGCTACCCGATAAAATACAGAGCCACGTAGTCATATCTATTTCGACATCGACCGACCCACACCGGTGCGTGTCCGTTCGCACCC
>KE356579.1:2871716-2872948 GCA_000416085.1 halophilic archaeon J07HX64
GGAGATGTTGTTGTAAATAACCGGAACGGCAGCACCGCTGCGGTAGCCGTGCTGTGTTGCTGTGTCGGCCCAGCTGTCAGCCGAGACTGATTCGGCGGTCGAATCCTGAACAAACTGGGGGTCACCGGTCTGAGCAGCGAGAACGCTCGGTGGCCCTGCTTGTCGTGAGTCGATCGTGCGATCGATGTTGTCGAGATACGTCCGATCGCCGCTGACACTCCGACAGACGAGTTCGGCGTCGATCTGCTCACCGAACCATGCGAGCGCGTATCCGTGGCGTGATAGCTGGTCGGTGACCCGGTCCTCGAGACTCTGTCGGGTGGATGACTCCGCGAGCGCCTCGTTTATTGTTCGGTTAACTTCGCGCTCCCATCGGAGTTCGCGTTCACGCTGGTTGCGCTGTGTGACGTCTCGAACCGAGATCAGCATCGCGGTTTCGTTGTTGTACTCGACGGGACTGCCGGTATACTCACACTGCCGGATTGTCCCGTCAGACCGGATGATACGTGTCTCGCGGACCGATTGCTCGGTATCGGCCTCGGACCAGTCTGCGAGCACCTCGCGCATTCGGGCCCGGTCGTCAGGGTGGACCACCTCGGCGATAATATCAGTTTGTTCGAGTTGTGTCCGATCCCGGCCGGTGAGAGTAGAGAGTCGCTTGTTTGCGAACAGCAGGTGACCCGCCCTGAGAATCATAATCGCATCACGACTCTGTTCTGTGACCGTTCGGTAGCGTTGCTCGCTCTCCTTTATCGCTCGCCGGAGTCGGTACTGTCCAACTGCTGTTCGGATGGTGCTGATGAACTTTGTCGCCTGGTCACGACGGATATCCTTTACAATGTAGTCTGTCACACCGGCGTCCATTGCCTGTGCAGCAACCGATTCACTGCCTTGGCTGGTTACCAACACAAACGGGATCTCCGGGTGCTCGTCTCGCACACTCTCGAGGAGTTCGATCCCGTTCTGACCCGGCATCTGGTAGTCCGACACGATACAGTCAGGGAGGGACTGGCTCTCGAGGTGGTCGAGACACTCACGGGCGCTTCCGACAACTGTGATACTGATCTCATCAGCCTCGGCTTGTACCCCGTCCGCAGTTAATCTCGCCCACTCTCGGTCGTCGTCAACAAAGAGTACCTCGATCGGGGTATCTGCCTCGTCCGGTAACTGCTGAGTCTGCATCATACAGACTGGTTCCCGAGCAACTGTCCAGGCAATACCGTGCTGTTCAT
>KE356579.1:2872968-2880588 GCA_000416085.1 halophilic archaeon J07HX64
CCCTCGGATGCGTTCCAGGGGCAGGTCGCGGCAGATATCGCGCGGAACCGTATCGGGGCGGACTCCGTCTCGACGATCGGTCGCAGCGACGCCTACGGTCGCGGTCTGACCAACCAGTTCGCCGACGCGTTCTCCGGAGACGGCGGAACTGTCGAGGAGGAACTGGAGATCGACCCCTCGAGGAGTTCCTTCACGGCACAGCTTGAGACAGCGCTGGGTCCGGACCCGGACATGCTGTACATCGTTGCCTTCACCGAGGAGGGTCAGAACCTGATGCGGGATTTCTACCAGGATTTCGACCGGCCTGACCTGCCGATCGTGGTGTCCGACGGTCTGCAGGCTGCGAGCCTCGCGGCCGACTCCGGGCAGGACGTGGAGACGTTCTCGAACGTCACGGGCACCGGTCCCGGTATCAGCGACGATGTCGCAACCGGGCTGGAGGCGGCCAGAGAGCAGGTTGGCGAGGATATTGACAAGATCTTCGTGCGCGAGTCGTACGACGCCGCGGCGGTGCTCTCACTGGCGCGCGTCGCCGCCGGCAGCGACGACCCGCGCGACATCGGTGATGCGATCCCACAGGTCACCTCGGGTGATGGGATAGACGTGTCCCCGGAGAACCTCGTCGAGGGTATCAACACGGCCGCAGACGGTGACGATATCGTCTACAGTGGTGTCTCCCGGCCCCTCGAGTTCAACGAGAACGGCAGCGTCGCCACCCCGGTCTACGAGTACTACGAGTGGGGCACCGACGACAACGGCGACCCGACACTCCAGACAATCGACATTATCTCGGGCACGAACTAACGACTCCTGCTGACCGCAGGGGTTACCCGCCGAGGAACTGCTCGCGGACCTGCTGGTCTTCGAGCAGTGTGTCGCCGGCATCCTCGTAGCGGTTCCGCCCGTCGACGAGGACGTACCCCCGGTCACACCGCCGGAGCGCCTCGGTTGCGTTCTGTTCGACCATGAGGATGGCCGTGCCGGCGTCGTTGATGCGGTCGACCCGGTCGAGTGTCTCCTCGACGAGGTCCGGTGCGAGGCCGGCGCTGGGTTCGTCGAGCAACAAAAGCTCCGGGTCGAGCATCAGCGCCCGTCCCATCGCGAGCATCTGCTGTTGCCCTCCGGAGAGCGACCCGGCGGGTTGACCGGCTCGCTCGCGCAGTATCGGAAACCGGTCGTAGATGCTCTCCAGTCGCTTCTCCGGGAGTTCGTCGAGGATGTACGCCCCCATCTCCAGGTTCTCACGGACGGTCAGCCCCGCGAAGACGTTGTCCGACTGAGGGACGTAGTTCAGCCCGCGGGTGATGATCTGGTCTGGGCGGAGCCCGTGTATCGTCTCGTCGTCGAACTGTATCTCCCCGTCCATGTAGTCGGCGAGGCCGAACACGGTCCGCATCACGGTCGACTTTCCGGCCCCGTTCGGACCGACAATCGTGACGTACTCCCCGGTCCCGACATCGAGGTCGATATCCGAGAGCACCTGCAGGCTGCCGTAGCCGGCGTCGAGCCCCCGGACGGTGAGCAGGCTCTCACCCTGGCTCCGGCTCATCGGACCTCTCCCACCGAGATACGCCTCGAGGACGCGCTCGTCGTTTCTGACAGTCGCCGGGTCGCCCTCGGCGAGCACCTGCCCCTGGTGCAACACCACGACCGGGTCACAGTGGTTCATCACGACATCCATGTCGTGTTCGACGAACAGGAACGTGTACCCCCGCTCCTGGAGTTCGTGCAACCGGTCGAGCAGTTTCTCCTCCAGGGTGGGGTTGACCCCGGCCATCGGCTCGTCGAGCAGAATCATCTCGGGGTCGGTCATCAGCACGCGTGCCATCTCCAGCAGTTTTCGCTGTCCACCCGAGAGCGACCCCGCCTGCTCGTCGGCGAGGTGGTCGAGTTCGAAAAACTCCAGTGTCTCCCAGGCGCGCTCGCGGAGCTGTTTCTCCTGTTGTGTGACCTGCCCACGGAGCCCCGGGAGAACGGCCGACCAGAACCGCTCGCCAACCTGGTCGGGCGGGGCGAGCATCACGTTCTCGATGACGGTCATCCCCTCGAGTTCGCGCGCAATCTGGAACGAGCGGACGAGCCCGCGGCGAGCGATCTCGTCGGGTTGCCAGCCGGTGATGTCGGTGCCGTCGAACCGGACCACACCGGCGTCGGGAGCGTTCACCCCGGTGACGAGATTGAACGTCGTGGACTTGCCCGCGCCGTTCGGGCCGATGAGCCCCGTGATGGTGCCACGCTCGACGTCGAAACTCACACCGTCGACAGCTGTGATACCACCGAACGACTTCTCCAGCCCCTCGACAGCGAGGATTGTCTCGGCGGTGTCCGGCCCGTCTGTGGCCGGCCGACCGGAGTCGGTGTCGACGCCGATTGCCTGCTCACCCGTCTCGTCGGACCGGCGGTCGACAGTCCCGTCGGCGCTGTCCGCCGTCGGTTCGCTCACCTCGGCTGTGTGACGGTCGTTGCTCACGACTCCGCCTCCGTCGAGTCGGGGCGCTCCGAGAGGTCGACAGTCGATGCCTCCTCGGTCCGGCCACCAAAGAGACCCTCCGGGCGGTTCTGCATCAGGTAGACCAGGACGATACCGAGCACCACGAACCGGAGCGCCGAGATGTTATCGTCGGCGAACATGTATCCCAGAAACGGGTCGACACCGGTGAGCGCGTCGAACAGCGTATCCGGCGGCGACGGGACACCGAACTGTGTGTCGACGATACGCTGGATAAAGCTCGGCGCCTCGAGCAGCAGCGCCACGAACACGATACCACCGACAACACTCCCGGTGTTCGACCCGGACCCGCCGAGTATGAGCGCGACGAACACGAAGAAGGTGAGTTCGGGTTCGAACGTGGCCGGGGCGGTCGACCCGCCGGCCCGCATCTGCCAGAGCATCCCGGTGAGCGCTATCAGGCCACAACCGACCGCGAACGCGATTATCTTGAACCGTCGGGTGTCCTTTCCGAGCGAGCTGGCGACGAGTTCGTCCTCGCGGATCGCCTTCAGCACACGCCCGAACGGTGAGTTGCCCACCCGAACGAGCAGCCAGTAAAACAACAGGGCAACAAAAAGCAGTATCACCGTGTAGACGACCCGCTCGACCAGTGAGGGGCCGAAACCAACCGCCTCACCGGCGGTGAACAACGGGTCACCGATGACTGTCGGGTTCTCCACCGCGATGAACGCACCCTGGTCGGGGTTTTGATACAGCAGACGTTTGACCGGGTTCGAGGGGAGATCGAGCGAACTGGTCCCGCCGGTGCCGAGCGTCTGCCCGGCGATGGTGAACTCGGTGGCCGGTCGCGACCGGATCAACAGCCGGATGATCTCACTGAACGCGAGTGTCACGATAGCCAGATAGTCCGCCCGGAGCCGGATAGCCGGAAGCGCCGCGAGCGCACCCAGCAGCGTCGCCGCCAGAAACCCCCCGAGCATCCCGACCGGGAGTGGCAGTCCGAGTCCGAGCCCCTCCGCCGGGAGGCTCAAAAGCGCCATCGTGTAGACACCAACCGCCGCGAACCCCGCCACACCGAGATTAAGCAGGCCGGCGTACCCCCACTGGAGGTTGAGCGCGAGCGCGAGCATCACGTACACCAGCGCCAGCAGTGTGACCGACTGGAGCCGACTGGTGAGCGCCTCCGCGTCCTGGAACCCGCCGAACCACGACAGCACCAGAAAGAGAACGTACAGGCCGAGCACCAGTCCGGCGACAACTTGGAGATCACTGGCCCGGGACCGGACGGTGCCACCGTCCGTTACCCGCCGGTTCCCGACCAGCCCGCGGACGGCGTCGAGTCGTGTCCGCAGGGCCGTGAGGAGACGCTCGAGCGGGGCAGGGGTCATACGGTCTTCACCCCCCCGAGCAGGCCCTGTGGCCGCACCAGCAGCATAAAGACGAGCACCCCGAAGGCCCCGACCAGCACGAGTTCGCTCGGGAGCCAGATCTGCGAGAGTCGACTGGTGATACCGATGACGATACCACCGACGATAGCCCCGTAGACCGAGCCGATACCGCCGAGGATGACCGCCGAGAAAACGAGCAGGAGGAGGTCCCAGCCGAAGGTGGGGTCCATCGAGCCACCCTCGAGCGCGATGAGAAAGCCCGCAACACCGGTCAGGGCTCCGCCGGCCAGCCACGTCGTGCGGATGACCTGCTCTGTCGGGATACCGGTCACCAGCGCGAGGTTCCGGTTGTCGGCCATCGCCCGCATCGCGGTTCCGAGTTTCGTGCGGCGCAGGAGGAGATGGGTTCCCAGCATGAGAAGCGCCGCGATAACGACGAGTGTGACCTCGTGTGCGCCGATCGAGATACCCCCCTGCCCGACCGCGACCTCCTGATTCGGCACGTCTGTCGTCAGACTCCGAGTCGAACCGGTGAACAGGATGATGAGCGCGTGCCGCAGCGCGAGCGCAACGCCGACACTCGCGATGAGCAGCGCGACCCCTCGGGCCCCGCGCATCGGCCTGAACACGACCCGGTCGAGTGCGAGCGCCAGACCGGCGGTGGTCACACTCGCGACCACCAGCCCAACCAGAATCGCCACCGGTGTCGCCAGCACGTTGATACCCAACTCGCCCGTCGGAACGGTGTCCGAGACCAGCACGAGCGCGTCGAGTCCAAACGAACCGATCCCCGCGACGACGAACGCCGCCAGCCAACCGGTGAACGCACCGGCGGTGATGTAGTCACCGTGTGCGAAGTTCGCGAACTGCAGGATGCTGTAGGTCATCGCCAGCCCGATGCCCGCGAGACCGACTGCCATCCCGAACACGACCCCGTCCCAGAGGAACGTGGCGAACGTACTCACGGGAAGTTCACCGGTCGCGAGGCGTCGCCCCAGGTCGACGATCGAAAGTAGCCCCAGCAACAGGAGCACCACCGGTAGCAGACGCAGACGCCGTACCGACGATAACAACCCCTCCGATGCGTCGCGAACAGCCATACACCCGGATATGCACGACACCGGGGAAAAAGTTTCCGCGAATCGGGCCCGTCGTGCGGTGTCCGCTCCCCCGATGTCCGGGGAGATACGAGACCCTGGGGAGACACGACAGCGCGAAGTTGTGCGGCGGTTCGCGAGGAGTTCCGCGGGTGGCCGAGCGAGTACGGTCAGGCGGGGTGAGGCGGTGGAGACGACGAACAGACACGGCGACACGACAACACGGGGCCCGCCCCTCGCAGCGGATAGCGTGGTTTCAGGCGATCCGGTCGGCGATGTAGCCGCCGAGTGCACCGATCCCGGCATTGAATGCTGCCCCGACCAGTCCGGAGACGACGACGACCCCGGCGATGAGGGCTCCGCCCCCGGCCTCACTGATCGCCGCACCGCCGGCGACCATCCCGGCCCCGATGCAGACCAGCAACGGGAGCGTGATCGCAAACGAGAACAGCCCCGTTGCGGCGCCCAGACGGACACTGGAGTCGCCATCGTACAGGTGCGCACCGACACCGCCGCCGACGAGCGCTCCGATCCCGGGGATGACAGACGAGATCAGCGACGCCACGGTGGCCCCGTACACGGCACAGGACGGGAACGTAGCGGTGGTGCCACCCTGGCGGGAGACACGGCGGCGGGTCTGCCGGCGTTTGTAGACGAACGCCACGGCGAACCCTACGAGCACGAGACCGGTCACACCGAATCCGATCGCGAGCCAGTCTGTGAACGGCTCTGCGGCGGTGATCAGCTCCTCCTGGGTGAGCCCGTTGGGTTCGACGTTCTCATCGGTGACGATATCCCGGATCGTCTCCTCGTCGGCCCGGGTGTAAATGAGGGCACTGACGCCTGTCAGGCTGAGCCCGACGATACCTGCCAGAATCCCCAGTATCCAGTCGATCACACCCGGTACTGGGTCGTGGCTATCCGGGGAGTTGCTTGGACTTTTCCGCTCGTCTTGTCTCACATCAACGTTCGACATATCTCTGTCTTCTGTGGCGACACACGTATAAACGGGGGTAGTGTTTCTCGGCCTGCAACACCCTTGTCTGCTGTTCTCGTCGACGAGAGCATCCGGTTCCGTACCGCCGAGTGCTCACAGTCCTCGCGTGTCTGCTCGATCGTATTCACGACAGGACCGAGCGAGAGACACAGGGAACTTGACCGGTCGGGAGCCAGCCCTGTGGGCAGTTCCGTCCGACATCTGTTGGTCGTGTGTCCGACGTACAGATATCTACCTCGAGACACCAGTTTCGAGCGCGTATGAGTCGACGGCGTATCACGACCGAGGGAATCGGTCGACGAGGGGGACAGCCGGAACAGACGACTGTCGAGGTAACCGCGAGCGGTGAGGGGGTCGGCACCCGATGTTCAGGAGACAGCCCGTGATCGGGGCGGAGCTGCCCGCGAATCGGTGAGCGCCGACACCATCTCGACGACCGGTCTCCGGATCAGGGGTGCCAGCGAGATGTTCGACGAGGTCGACACACAGTACAACACAACAAAGCGACTCCGTATCGAGTCTACACCGGACACAGCAGAGACACCCCTCGCCGGGGACACACTGGAACGGCATCAGGAGGCGGATGTCCAGCCCTCACCGGTCGTCGTGTCCGCGGCAACGGCGGGCACGAGAGCACAGCGGCGTGAGTGTCGGTTCGCTGTCGGACCCGACACACTCACAGGTCGCCGGAGAGCGCTCTGGAGGGGATCATGAAACAGGTCGACTCAGGTGTCTACATCGGTGATATCGAGGACGCCGGGTCCGGCGAGCGACTCGTCGGCGCTGGCATCACCGCGGTGGTCAAGCTGACCCACGCCGAACCGGACGCGGGCTACCCGGAGCGGTGACGATAGCAGACCACCGGATGGTCGACGGCCCACAGAACGACCCCGAAGCGTTCGCCGGGGCTGTTCGGACGGCGACAGACCTGCTGGACCAGGGTGAGACGGTCCTCGTGCACTGCAAGAAAGGAACATCACGCAGTGGGGCTGTTGTGGCTGCGGTTGTGGCACGGCGGGAGGGGGTTGACCGCTCGACTGCACTCGAGACAGTACAGCGTCGGAAATCAGACGTCGACCCCCATCGAGCGTTACTTCGACATGCGGGAATGGTCGTCCGTCGGGGATAGCGATGTCGCGACAGTCGGATGTGAGTCGAACCGGCGGTGTTCAGAGGGGAGAGTGATCCGTGGGGTATCGTCACGGTCCTCACCCCGGAAGACGCCGGTCTCGGTGACTGTATCGCCAAGTTCGACTCGGGGTCCTGGGGCAAGGGGCGACACTGGGGGCTCTCACCGAATGCGGGTACTCAGTTGCACCCGTCCGGCCTATCGCTCTCCGATACTGTATCTGTCCTTAGCATATGCGTTGTAAAGTAATTATACCCGATTGTTCGGAACCGTGTTCGGAACGCGGATTCCCGGTCGAGGGGGAGTCGCCAGTCGACACAGAGTTCAGTTGACGATGCCGCCTCTCGTGTCGACGATGAGTGGCATTGACTGGACGCCACAGTAAAACGTCGAACTATCTGTTTCACAAACTCTTTCTGGTCGGGTTCAATCTGGCACAGTCGACGACCAGGTCACTACCGTGGTGTGTACACGAAACTGGCTCATCTGAACAGCACTGTCCGGTGTACCAAACGTTCATAACTGTGAATCACGTAACATTCTTAATGTCGAACTCA
>KE356579.1:2880608-2886236 GCA_000416085.1 halophilic archaeon J07HX64
GTATCAGTGCACTACTGGTCATCCCGCTGGTCGTTGAGTTCGGTGCGATCGTTCTCCTGTTCTACGGCATCGGAACGACGCTCGTCGTTGGCTACACGGACCTGTTTGCTCGTATCGGACTCGGTGAGTTAGCCTGTGGGGTCGGATTGACACTGCTACCGACGGTGGCGATCGCATATATCCAGGCCGGAACGCTGCCGGACCCGCTTTGGGCTACCCTCGTTCCGATGTTTATACTCGGATTCAATCTGTTGTTGCTCAACGAGTTTCCCGATATCGAACCCGACCAGGGGAACGGACGAGTAAACATCCCGATCGTGTTCGGTCGACAGGCCGCGGGGTATCTTTACTTTGCCCTCGTCGGACTGCTGGTGGTTGGCCTCCTCTACCCGATTGTCACAGGGCTCCTGCCGGTCACCGCCGCGCTGGCCATCCTGCCGGTAGCACTGCTGGCCCCGGTGTTCGAGGAGGTGATCCTCCAGAGCGACCCGACAGTCACCGAGGGCGCACTGGGTAACCACGTCCTGTGGACACAGACCACGATCGTTGCACTCGGCGCAGGTATTGGGATTTCGGTTCTCCTGTGAGTTGGTGCGGCCCGGAGCCGTCTCACCCGGTGCCGTTTGCCTGACGGCTGTGACCGGAGCCGACGACCGGCGGACCATCTTTCCTGCAACACTCTGTATAACCAGCTACGAAACCCCCTCGGACCGTGACTCTGTCACGGTGTGGTCGGTGTCGTCGCGCTCGGGGCGACTGACAGTGGCCCCTGCAGGGTGATCGAACAACCGACCGAGATGTCTCATCGCGGCGATATCAACGACTCGGCCTGATGCGAACACGCCGGTCGACCCTGTTGGCAGACTCGCCGGTGACGTCGTCTGTCTCGGATTCAAACAGTTGGCGCTTGCGCGATGAATCGGATGTCAGAAAGTCGAATGGAGCTATCAGTGCCTCACAGAGTGGTTTCCGCGAACGACGACGAAGTCCTGAATCAGCCGGGGCCCGAACTGTTCAGCCGGTCAAAAATACGAGGCGGGGTCGGGAATCGTTCTGTTGGGGTAGCGACAATCCGTTACAGACCCCGACAGTATCGACACCAGTTGAGGGACGAACCCGGCTGAGGGTAGTGACGACCAGGTTATGTGGTGTTGGTGGTGAGTGTTCGAAAGAGTCACCGAGTGAGCGGAGATATCATCTGCAGGAATCACCAGACAGCAGTGCGGTAGGATGCTCCGACGGGGATTTGAACCCCGGTCATTGCCTCGAGAGGGCAATATGATTGGCCGGACTACACGATCGGAGCATGCAATAAAACGTAGTGAGGTATTGCGTTTAATAATTGCGCTTTCGGCCGGTCCGACAGCATGTGCCGGATCGGGTCTATCGCTGTCGAAAACAGAACAGGGGTCAGATTCCGGACGCGGTCACGGAAGTTTCGAGACGAGAGCCTCGCGCGAGGGGGAGGTCACCGCATCGAGTTCTCGGTGACGAGCGTGTCGCCGTCGAGGAAGTGCTCGATGTGGTGGGCGTCCTCCTCGAGGTCGACGAGAATCCCGCGGAGGAGTTCGGCGGTCGCGTGGTCGCCGAAGTTCGTCGCCAACTCGACGTGGTCGCGGACGCTCTCGACGATGTCACCGTACATCACGAGGTCGTGCTCCAGCGATGTCCGGATCTCGTAGACGTCCTCGTCCTCGGGTTCGACCGGTGCGTACTCCTCGGCGGCCTTTGCGCCGGCGATCGGGGTACCACCGATTGCGCCGGTCCGCTCGGCGAGTTCGTCGATACCGTCCTCGGCGTTCTCGGCGGCCTCGTCAAGAAACAGATGGATGTCGCGGAACTCGGCACCGGAGACGTTCCAGTGGTGCTTCTTGAGCTGGTGGTACAGCACGTACAGCGACGCGATATCCGTGTTCAGCGCCTCGACAATCTGCTCTGCCCTGTCCGTGTCGAGTCGGAGTTCGTTGTCCTCGACGGTTCCGAACCGCTGCAGGACTGTTTTCTGGGAGCTCATTACATTCCTTACTACTCGCTCCAGCGGTATAAATCCTGCTATTGCAAAATCGAGTTTGGGATATTGAAAGAAATGTTTTGACTTTTCTGTGCTCGGGGGGAGCAGAGCGAGACAGGTAGGATGGTCCGGTGGCGGGGACCAGTTCAGAGGGGGGACAGGCCCCGAGGGAAGGCGGGTGTCTGTCGCACGTCTGACGGTGAGTTATGTGTACGGGCAGGGGAGATAACGGTAACAGATGGGAGAGGAGACAGCGCGAATCACGGTGGCCGAGACGAGCGGCGGGTCCGGCGGGTCGAGGCCACCAGGCGAGACCGTGTCGCTCCCGATTGTGGAACTCCTGACGGGCCGCGGGTTCGTCACAGGAAAGTCCGGGGCCGGAAAGAGTATCCTCGAAGGAACACCGGTGTACACCGAGAGCGGCCGCAAACCGATCGAGGCAGTCGAGCAGGGCGAGCGCGTGCTCTCACTGAACACGGACAGCTACAGACAGGAGTTCAGAGAGGTACAGGCGACAATCGAGCACACGGACGACAGGCTCCTGCGTATCACCCTCGAGGACGGAACAGAGCTCGTCGGTACCGCAGACCACAGCTTTCTCACGGCCGACGGTCTCGATATCGTTCCCGTTCGTGGCGACGAACTCGAGGAGGGGATGTGGATGCCGCTGTCTCGCGAACTGCCGAGTCCCGGGTCACTCGACGCGGTCGACCCGGAAGCGGGTGCCCGCGACACGGATCTCACCGTCGACGGCGGTGTCGTCGAGCACCGCCCCCGGACAGGGGAGACACTCTCGCTGACATTCGAAACCGGAGGAGAACTCGGCGTGTACCTCGCGGCGGGGTCGCTGGACGGCGGTGCAACTATCCGGGTCACAGATGTCGACGAGGGGGTGAGAGAGTTTCTCGAAACGCGCGGGTACGAGATTCAGGCCACCGTGTGCGAGAATGAGTCCCGGTCGCGTGCGGGGGCCCTCCGTTCGGCGTTCGGGCACGGGTCGGCGGACAGACGTCTCCCGGACTGGGTGTTCGACGCGCCGGCCCGGTTCCGTGCGGGGTTCGTGTCGGGCTACGTCGACGCCAGCGGAACAGTCGACGAGAGCGGCGTCACCGTAACGGCGGAGTCAAGATCGGTGATAGCTGGGCTCGCGGAACTGCTTAGACAGTTCGGTGTCTCCACGACAGTCGGTGCAGTCGAAACCACACGCGAGGGCGAGAGGGAGGGTAGGACAAAAAACGAGGGGCAGAGACATCATCGTCTCTCGGTAGATTCGTTCTGTATCGAGCGGTTCCGGTCGGTGGTCGAGCTGAGTGTCCCGCGGGCGGGACGGCTCGACACGCTCTGTGAGCGGTCCGGAGAGCCGGATCAGTTCGACTCAGGGGACGTGATTCCGAGCGTCGGTCCCGTGCTCGACACCGCGACCCGGGAGACAGCGCAGGGCGACCGGGACAGCGAGGAGGTCGCAGGCGTTCCGGTCCGGGAACTCGCCCGCCGGGGACAGCTCGACAGGGAGGCGTACGGCAGGGTAGTGTCGGAGCTGGGGGTCACCGGTCGGGCCCAGATGTTCGGGAGTTCGGACATCCAGTGGCGACAGGTCGCGTCCGTAGAGTCACTCGACGGGGAGCAGACGGTGTACGACCTCGACGTGGCGGGCAACGACAACTTCCTGGCAAACGGTGTGTTCGTGCACAACTCAAACAGCGCGAGCGTCCTCGTGGAGAAGCTTCTCGACAACGAGTTCGGTCTGCTGATCGTCGACATCGACGGGGAGTACTACGGATTGAAAGAGGAGTACGAGATTCTGCACGTCGGCGGTGACGAGGAGTGTGACATTCAGGTCACGACCGAGCACGCCGGTAAGCTAGCAGAGCTCGCACTCGAGGGGAACGTCCCGATTATCCTCGACGTCTCGAGCTACCTCGACGAGTCGGAGGCGGAGACGCTGCTCACCGAGGTGGCCCGGAGCCTGTTTGCGAAGGGGAAAAAACAGAAACAGCCGTTTCTGTTGCTCGTCGAGGAGATCCACGAGTACATCCCGGAGCAGGGGTCGGTCGGGGAGTGCGGGAAGATGCTCATCAAGATCGGCAAGCGCGGCCGCAAGCACGGGTTGGGGCTGTGTGGTATCAGCCAGCGACCGGCCGATGTAAAAAAGGATTTCATAACCCAGTGTGACTGGCTGCTCTGGCACCGGCTGACCTGGCAGAACGACACCCGGGTCGTCCGGCGCATCCTCGACGGCAAGTACGCCGACGCGGTGGAGGATCTCGACGACGGCGAGGGGTTTCTCGTCACAGACTGGACCGAGGACGTCAGGCGGGTGCAGTTCCAGCGAAAGAAGACGTTCGACGCCGGGGCGACACCCGGTCTCGACGACGTCGAGCGACCCGACCTGAAGAGTGTCAGCGACGACCTCGTCTCGGAGCTATCCTCGATAAGCGAGGCGGCGAGCACCCGCGAGGACCGTATCGCGGAGCTCAACACACAGCTCGAACAGAGAGAGCAACGGATCGAGGAGCTCGAAAGGGAGCTACGCGACGCCCAGAACCTGCGTGATCTCGCAAACCAGTTCGTCAGCGCGCTCACGGGTCACCGGCCGACCGCCGGCAGCACCGAGCAGAACGGCGGTGACTTGCGGTCCGCGGCCAGGTGGCCGGGTGGCTGGCGAACAGACAACACGGGTGCCGCCGGGGTGAGTGACGAACCCACCGCCGGGGACGATGCGGGTGCAACCGTAGAAACCGACGAACCCACCACCGGCAACGACGCGGGCACAGCCCGGCGGCACGACGAGACCACCGCCGGGGGCAAGACAGGCTCCAGCAGGGGGAGTAACGGCCGGGCCGACGGTGAGTACAGCAGCAGCCATCGGCGACGGGGCGACAGCCGACGATGAGGGGCGGTTCAGCGCCGAGGAGGTGCTGTCGAGGCTGGACGAGGCGCCAGGTCCCGGAGGCGAGGTGTCCGGGGGACACACAGCGCGTGAGGAGGTCGAACTCGAACTAAACGCTGCCGGCGATGGGAGAGAGGGGGACGGAGAGCCGAGGGGGGTCGGTCGTGGCACCCGGACGACAGACGGTGGTGCGACCGGAACAGGCGCAGGTCCGACCGACACCACGGGTCCGTCCGAGGGGGCGAGTCGCGGGGCTCACGAGGGCAGAGAGGCCGGCCAGAGCACGGCGCAGTTGCCCGATGAGGAGCCCCTGGCGGTCAGAGAGCTGAAAGCCGAGGTGGGCGGATTAGAGACGAAAACCCGGCAGATGCTCGCGTTTTACTACGAGCACGGGCCGGCCTCGGCGCAGAGCGCACACTTCGCTGTCGGCGGTGACGGCGACCGGACACACGCCTACGCCCGCAACCGAACGTTGCGCACCCGTGGGCTCGTCTCACATATCGGCTGTGGCCGGTACGAGTACCACCTGCGCGAGCACCTCGAGGAGGAACTCGGTGACCGCGTCGACGACGGCGTCATCGAGGCGTACGCGACCGATATCGAGCAAACTGCGCTCGATGTCGACTCCTGAGAGCTCACAGGACCCAGAGCGGGTCGAAGACAGTGAGCCATCGCTGGTGGGGGGGGAAACCGTCTCACCAGACTGGAGTCGTCGAGCGATCACCCC
>KE356579.1:2886256-2889354 GCA_000416085.1 halophilic archaeon J07HX64
TATCTCGAGTCTTCGGTGATCACCTCTCTGTCTCGAGCCAACTCACCGACGAGGGGATGGAAGCCAACAAAGCGGGGTTTACATGCGGCTCGAGACGGATATCGCGGTATCTCTCGAACTATTCGAGCCTCGTGATGAGGAGACGCCGCGTGTCTCGAACCAGCTACCCCTGACAGTTCACGCTCTCATTACACTACTATCGGACTACTCTGAACACGGGGTAGTACGCTCGTGTCGAGATCCTCCCCGCTCTGAAGAACAAGGATTTCCATGTTGGGATAGTCTGGTTTACCAGACAGCCCGTTCTCGTGGGAGAACTCTCCCCGTCGAGTTGTCGAACAGGCGCACCGATGGCTGTGCCAAACAGCTGTTACTCCTATTCTCGGCAGGACTGTCCGTTGCTCGCGTATTCTCCGCCCCAGTCAGGTCGCTGTTCGCGACCAGTTCGGGGTGCTCGCAGACGTGCAACCCACACACGGTTCGAATCAGCATCGAGGACACCCCGTGTGTGTACTCGTCGTGTGGCAGGCGGGGGCGCAGAGTCAAACCGGGCAGAGAACGTGTGACAAACAGTAGGGCTGAGTCCCGAGCAGAGGAGACAACCACGTGACACAGATGCTGAGACAGCTGTTGCAAAACTCCAGGAGAATGCACACGATACAGGCTGTCTCGCAGATGGGCACATTATGAGGTGAAAGGCCCCACTCCACCACAGGAGGATATCAGAGAAGCCCCTGAACACCGATCTGTGTGACTGTTCCCACAACCGCACCAATCCAGGTGAGTGCCACTACGTGAACAAAGATATTCAGTATGTGCCCGCGATCGGTCACGCGGATAAGTATCGCCGAAAGCACCGCATTGGCGAGGATAACGATCAAAAAGAGTAGTTCGATAAGCCACAGCAGGTACCCGTCGGTCTTGAACAGTGAGGCGGTAAACCCCTGGTCGGTTCCGGTTGCTGTCTCGGCCACATTGAGCATCTGTTCGACAACCCCGAGTCCGACGAACATCGCAAACGTTGCAACGGCCGTGATACCGTAGATGACTCCAATGAGGGTTGTTGTCTGTTGTGTCCGTTGCTGACGAACCTCGAGTACACGATTGAAGTTATCGGCGATGATACTGCCGAGTTGATCGGGATCACCCCCCATCCGTCGACCGGTAACGTACATATCCGCGAATTTCTTGATGAGATACGACCCGGTCTCGAGTCCGAACAGTCGCCACGCACCTGCGGTGCTGATCCGTACCCGGAGTCGACGATACAACCGGTTGATCTGCTCAGTGAGCCTGCCGAAGTCCTTTTTTCTGAGATCCTTTAGCACACTCGCGGTCGAGGTCTGTTTTACTGCCTCGACTCCGCCGAGGGCACGGATGAATGCCGGAAACGATTCGTCGCGGTCGGTAACACGTGAGTTGAGACGACGGATAATAATCCCAGGCCAAAGCAACGGCGTAATCGCGATACCGAGATACAACGGTCGCGGAATGAGAGCAGGCGGCAGAGGGGTGAGCCCGACCGCGAGTACGAACACAAACAAAGTTAAGACGACTGTCAGTGAGATGCCTATAATCAGTGGCCGACCGACGCGTCGCCACACCGCGTACTCGCCGTCAGCGTCTATCAAGACCGGGTCCTTTGGCGAGACGCTGTTCATCACGACGATGAACCCGACCTGAACACCCACGTAGAGGACAACGGAACTCCCGACAAACACGACCGGCGAGACATCGATCAGGATCGGCACCACTGCCCCGAATATGAGCAGAAACGTCATCGCCAGAATCAGCGAGAGATACAGCTCTTTCAGCACGTCGATCTTCTCGAGAGCCGACTCGTAACGGACCTGGAACTTGTCGATCATCGTCTCCTGTTCCTGCACGAGAAACTCGTCTAGCGGCTGTCCAGCGCTTATCGTGTACGCGAGACGGTCGAAGAAGTCCTCAAGCAAGGGTGAGGACACGCGCTGTGCACGGTGTCGACAGGCGTCATCGAGTGATTGGTTCAACGTGTCTATGAGGGCAACGATCCGACCCATCTCGTCGGCGATTGGTCCGTACTCGTCCCGCTGTGCGACCTCACGAAAGACCTGAACGCGGTCGATATTTGTTGTCGACAGAACGGTCACATGTGTTAGAAAGAGATGATACTGCTCGCGAATCTCGCGTGTCTGACGGTCACGGTTCAGTTTCGGGTACAAAATAACGATCACGGGAAAGAACAGGAGTATCAGTACTGCTGGACCGGCCACTAGCGGAGATGGTGCGATGAGGATAACGGCGACGAGCAGAGCACCCGAGAGAAGGAGCGTTGGAACAACAATTAGATTGATATACCGGCCCGGTGAGACGCCGAGATATCGGTACGCATCGAGTAGATCGGTAACAAACGTGCGGATTGTTGAGCCGTTCTCGGGGCTTTGTGTGCTCATTAATCACTACACTAGCTGGTAACTGTCGATGTCGAGTGCTTCAACACCGCTGGTCTGAATCGTATCGATTGCTTCGTTCACCTCCTCGTACCCGGTAACATCGTTTGCGATCAGTCGGCGAATTATCTCTGCCCGACGGTCAAGTTCGTCGTAGATCTGCCTGGTATCCTCGTAGCCGAGCAACGTCGCAATCTGGTCCTCAAGCACGAAGCTGTTGTTGCGCCCGGTAAACTCGACCGTATCAGAGCGGGGGTCCCACGAGAACGCTTGCCGTGTGACGACACCATCTGCGTTGCTTGAGTAGCCCTCGATCTCTCTGACACTGGTCACACGGCGAAGAATGTCGTCACCCTGCTTGACACGGTTCTGGAACAGTGCAATATCACAGTTGTCCATAAACGTTTCAGGAACGTTGATTGGGTTCGAGGTGAACCGCTGGACCATCGACACGATATCGCTCGCGTGGAAGGTCAGCAAAACCGGGTGTCCGGTCTGGGCGGCCTGAAACGCCATCTGTGCCTCTGCACCGCGGACCTCTCCAACAATAATATAATCTGGCCGTGATCGCAGTGCCGCGGCGACGAGGTCAAACATATCCACGGCAGCACCCTCGTCACCACCTTCACGCGTCAACAACTGCTGCCAGTTGTCGTGTGGTGGCTG
>KE356579.1:2889374-2891234 GCA_000416085.1 halophilic archaeon J07HX64
TCACGACCAGTGGTGATCTCCAATCCCAAGCAGCATCGACCGGTGAAGACACACAATCCGAAGTTTCGAACGCAGTCGACGTGATAACGGCTACTGGTAATGCGAACGTTACCAACCGTACCGTCGAAAATGTCAATCTGACTGTTAAAAAGGGGCCTGGCTCAGACTCGATCGATCTCGAGGATGCGACCATCCAGTACACAGCGGCCAACGCTCAGCAGACGCTTACTTATAATACCAGCAATCCCGATGGAATTAATTTCACCACATCTGCTGTGAATGGAGGCGATTCTAGGGTGCTGGGCGACTCAGGCGACCGTGTTCAGATATCACTCAATGTTACGGCAATTGAGCGGAATTCTGCCTCTGGCGACGATCCCGGGCTCTTTGAGTCTGAGTCCGCGAGTATTGAACTGGTGAGCCAATCTGGTGCATCAACGACGTTTGAACTGAACGCACCGTCGGTCATCGACACTGAAATCGTCGACGTCTAATCAGGCCGATAGTTCGGACTGATCCTTTTTATTCGCTTGCGAATAGGACGCAAGCCGAACAGTTACTTTCCTCCGAACGAGTGCCGAGCAGTGTCGTCTCAGTTACTGTGGTGAACTAACACTAAGTTATATACTGGTGTAGCTACGAGTTGACAGTGATGACAGACGACGAAGGTGAGCACAGGGAGGACGGTATTATTAGCACTGAGGAGTTGGATGTGGTTGATTCTGAGGCTGTACAGGAGCTCGACGAACACCGCCACGTGATCGGTGTAGATGACGATGATAATGACACGGTAACAGAAACCAACCAGACAGCGACACAGGGACAGTCGGACCCTCTCCCAGCAGGTGCATACAGCGTTCGTGTCCGTGGTCGCAGTCGAGACGAAACCGATCTATACTCTGTCGGGACGAACAACGTTGCTACGACATTCGAGCAGCTCATTGTCTGGTACGCACGGTTTGTCGCGCCTGATGAACCACCCGAGGAAACAATCGGAACACTGTTATCACACAGTGACATCACCCCGTTCGACGACTCGTCCGGATAGGAGAGTGGCTCACGCTGAATCTCTCTCAGCCTGGACGCGGCGACTCTTTTTTATCTATCGTGGCAACCCGCTCCAGTGTGAGCGTGGGTAGTCAATCTCTGCCCGAGAATCGTGATGCTGTGCCTGTCTTGCGGAGAGCAGCGGGGACAGTCACAGTTCGCGTAACGGCATCCGACAGGTTAGCGGCCACAGAATCAAACCTCCGTCCTACAGGTCTTGACCGCCTGGGGACTCGGATACCGTTTTTGTTGTTCTGCCGGTTCGAGCGACGTGCGGAGATCAGCGGTTGTGTCGATCGAGTTCGACGGGCGTCTGGTGAACGGCTTGTTGAATACGTAGCATACTGGACTCGAGATCCGACCCGGAGAGCGTGGCGATAAACTCGAGTGACTTCGCGTGGGCACCGAAGGAGGTACCGGACAACGACGAAAGTGGCCCGGACATAACCCCTGGCTCGTCGTACTTCTTCGAGTGTAACTCCTCGGCTGACATGCCAGCCAGGTGTGTCTGGATCGTCTGACGAGCAGTCGAAGAGATCCATCCAACACGCTCGTAGTACCGCAACGCAGCGAGTGCTCCGGCGGCCCCAAAGTTGGACCCGAGATACGTTGTCCAGTCAATGAGGGTGTTCATGTTAGACTCAATATCGATTGTTTCGAGATACGGTCGCTCGGATCGAACACGGTTCATGTACTGTATATCGGTTAGTGTGGATTAGTCATAAATCCGCAGTCTATTTCGAGTCGTGAGTTGACTCATTCGCTTAGCGTACTCAGCGACAGAACCCCCCCGTTGAGGATGCTCCGCATCGT
>KE356579.1:2891254-2893002 GCA_000416085.1 halophilic archaeon J07HX64
CCGACACGCGAGCGGAACCAGCCTGTGAACGAGAGCGCGTCCGTCCGCAGGTCACCGTCCGCGCGGCGTTCGAGCACCCGCCGGAAGAGCGCCTCGTCGTCGACCCAGGGGGCACCGGTCTTGCGGCGCAACGCACGGGTGAGCGCCTTCGAGGCGCTGTTTTTGACGAACCCGATGAGCGGCAGATCACGCTCGACAAACTGCTCGACCAGGTCGAGGTAGTTCTCGACGACACCGGTGAACTCCGCCTCCTCGATGACGAGCCGTTTGAGTTCGGGGTCCCGTTCGACCCACTTCAGCAGTCCCGTGGGGTAGATCGGCCCGTCGAGCACGAGCAGGTCGTCGACCACGTCGGCCTGGTCGAGCGCGTGCTCACTCTCCGCGCGGTACAGCGCCAGCGCGTGGACCACGGTCTGCTCGTACCGGTCCACCCGGGGGGCCTGCAGGATGCGCCGGCGGGCGTACCCGCGGTCGCTGCCCCGCCAGTCCTCGCTCAGGTCGACCGTCTCGTCGTTCGTGTGGACGGTCATCACGATTGTCCGTGCCCGGTGGAGTTCCACGTCCGAGGGGACCGACGCCATCGCCGCCTGCGAGACGTCGAGCACCAGCCCGTTCTTGAACGTCGTCGGGTTGATCGTGCCCGCATCGAGACCGTGGTGTGTCGGGAACGGCCGCTCCGTGAGGGCGATGTCGGGGAGGGCTGCCGTCCGGCGGCGGTGTTCGCCGAGTGGCTCTAACGCCACCTCCCCGTCGACGTACAACGGGTCCAGAAACTCCCGCCAGGCCCGCTCTGCCAGTTCGGTCTGGTCCCGCTCGTCGACGCCTCTCGTGACCCGTCCGGCCAGGTCCGCGATACCGTCGACGTGCACCGGGTCAAGTGTCATGAACCTGTTTTCGCCGCCTGGAACAAAAACGTCCCGTTGAGTGTTCGGGAGGAACACAACCGTTTATCCGATGCTGACCCGAGTGTGTGGCCATGACCGGTGTCTTCGAGATCCGCGAGTACGACGGGATGGGCCGACGCGGTGAGTTGACCGTCCCGCGGGCCGACACCACCATCGAGACACCGGCACTGATGCCCGTTATCAACCCGCACGTCCAGACGCTCGACCCGGCGAGGATGGAGTCCGAGTTCGGCGCGGAGATTCTCATCACGAACAGTTACATCATCCACGGGAGTGACGAACTCCGTGGGCCGGCGCTGGAGCGCGGGTTACACGACCTGCTCGACTTTTCCGGCGTCATCGTCACGGATTCTGGCTCGTTCCAGCTCGCGGAGTACGGTGACATCGACGTGGACACACGGGAGATACTTTCCTTCCAGCAGGCAATCGGTGCCGACATCGGCACACCGGTCGACATCCCGACACCGCCCGGGGTCGGCCACGAGCGGGCCGCGAGGGAGCAGGCCACCACACAGGAGCGGCTCGAGCTCGCGGCGGGGCTCGACACCGGCGAGATGCTGCTGAACGCGCCGGTGCAGGGGTCGACCGATCTCGACCTGCGCGAGCGGGCCGCCCGCGAGGCCGCCGGGACCGGGCTCGACCTCTACCCTGTCGGGGCGGTGGTGCCGCTGCTGAAAGGGTACCGGTTCGCGGAGGTTGTCGAGGTGGTGCTGGCGTCGAAACGGGGGTTAGACGCCGACGCCCCGGTTCACCTGTTCGGTGCCGGTCACCCCATGATGTTCGCACTCGGGGCCGCGGCCGGCTGTGACCTGTTTGACTCCGCAGCATACGCGCAGTATGCCC
>KE356579.1:2893022-2896688 GCA_000416085.1 halophilic archaeon J07HX64
TCTGTTCGACTCCGCGGCATACGCGCTGTACGCCCGGGACGGAAAGTATCTGACCGTCCAGGGCACCGAGCAGTTGGACGAACTGTCGTACTTTCCCTGTGCGTGTCCCGTCTGCACGGGATACACCCCGGCGGAGGTGCGCGCGGCCGACGGGGAGGGCCGTCAGCAACTGCTCGCCAGACACAACCTCGCAGTCTCGTTCGGCGAACTCCGTCGGATACGGCAGGCGATCCGCCGGGGGAACCTGTTCGAACTGCTGGAGACACGGGCGCGTGGCCACCCGGCGGTGCTCGACGGCTACCGGCGGCTGCTCGACCACGGCGAGCAGCTGGCGGCGACAGACCCCGTCTCGAAGGACGCCTTCTTCTATCTCTCGGGTGACAGCGCCCACCGACCCGAGGTGGCCCGCCACCACGACCGTCTCACCCGCCTCGACACCCCCGAACACCTGCTCGTGACCGCAGCGGAGTCGACCGACCGGCCTGACAGCTGCTGGCTACTCCGTCCACCATTTGGTCCCGTGCCACCGGCGCTCGTCGACGTGTACCCGCTCACAGCCGAAACGCCCGACCGCCTCGGTGCCCCGGCGTACCGGCAGGCCGCCCGTGGGCTCCGCCGACTCGTCGAGACGAACCCTGACACCGACGTGACTCTCCACCACGACGGCTGGCCAACAACGGCACTCGAACTCGTTCCCGAACCGGTCACCGTGGAGCGACTCGGCCGGCAGAGCAACAACGGCTGAGACGACAGCTACCCCCGACACCACGGGGAGACACCGCTCGCGACAGGCTGTCACCGGCGCTCAGTAGACCACCACCCGGCCCGAGCACAACCGGATCGACCGTGTGTGTGAGTCCGATACCGGGGACGGTGAATCTGACCGTGACGAGCGACGGTGCCCCCTTCGGGGAGTGGGGCCGGATACAGCACGAAGTTGTGTGCCCTCACCGACCCCTCGGTGGTCAGCACGTCCATCGCGGTGTGGAGGTGCCCCGGTTACGAGGGCTACATCGGGCGACCCGTACCGGCGGGAACGGCTCCGAAAGCGCTAAGATGCAGTCGCGGCTTCGGTTGGTATGCAGGACTGGCAGAGAGTGCTTGATACTAGTGAGAGATTGCGTTCGCTCTCGGTTGCCGATTTCCCGGCGCGGCCGTCGCACTCGACGGTTGCGCTCGTCCACCCACGATTCTTCGACCGGACGTACGTTATCAACCCACATATGGGCGGTAGAGTGGACAGAGAGCAGGCACGCGAGCAATGGGACCGGTTGCGGACAGTCCTCGAGCGTCATGCCGCGGACGTGCGCGTACTGGACCCGGCAGCCGTCGAGGAGTCACTCGGGGACAGAGACGTGCCACCGCCGGAGACACAGCCGGATATGGTGTTCGTCGCGAACCACGCGATACCCACCCCCGACGGGCAAGGGGTCGTGCTGGCACAGATGTCCACCCCGGAGCGGGCGAGCGAACCGGTTTACTTCCGGGAGTGGGCCGAACAACAGGGGTACAGCGTCGGGCCGGCACCAACGGCCGCCTTCGAGGGGGCCGGCGATGCCGTCTGGCACCCCAGCCGTCGGCTCCTCTGGGGTGGACACGGCGTTCGGAGCGACCCCGCGGCCTACGATGAACTCGCGGAGCGGCTCGGGGCTGCCGTTGTCCCCCTCGAGTTGACCGACGACCGTTATTTTCACCTGGATCTGTGTCTGTTACCACTCTCCGAGACAGCGGCGCTCGTCCAGCCGGGGGCGTTTACCCCGGCGGCACGGAATAAACTGGAGGCGGTGTTCGAGACGCTCATCGAGGCGCCCGCAGACGAGGCGCTCGACAGCTTCGCGGTCAACGGAGCGGTGATGGACGGGACAGTCATCGCCGGCACCGGTGCACCCGTCACGACGGGGCGACTGGAGGCGGCCGGCTACGATGTGGTCAACGTCGAAACCGACGAGTTCCTGAAAGCCGGCGGCTCTGTCGGCTGTCTCACACTCCGACTCGGAACCCCGGATTGAGTGGCTGCTGTCTCGCTCGGAACTGGGACCAACAATCGGGTCAGAGCCGACGGTCCGGTTCGCGTCACATCAGCTCTTTTACCGTCTACAGCCGTTGCTGGCTCGCGAACCAGCCGGGAGCCTTTTGTATCCGGCGCGACTATTAAATAGGAAATGTACGGCAATTCGTCTATTCGAGACGATTCGTCGGTGGAGTTGACCGCTGAACAGCGCAGTCATCTTCGTCGTGACCTCTCCAGTGTGGCCGCCCGGACCCGCGAACTGCTTCCGGGCGAGTTTGTCGTCGGGTCGGAGCTGAGCTCCGACGCGAACGGTCCCCGCGCGACTGTCGCCGTCCGACCACCGGTGGGGGCACCGGTGAGTGCGACCTGTCCGCTCGACGGCGGCGTCGCCATCGACGAGGACGAGCGGGAGGACATCGCGGTCGGTCTCGCGGCCAGCGCCGCCCTCCAGGTGAAAGAGTCTATCAACAGCGGCCCGAAACCGACCGCACGGTAGTCGAAGGCGTGAGTCGGGCGTGGTCACGGGGGATAACCGACAGATGATCGAAACACAGGGGCTACGAAAGGAGTACGGCGGATTCGTCGCCGTCGAAGGCAGTAGCTTCAGTGTCGCCGACGGCGAGGTGTTCGGTGTCATCGGCCCGAACGGGGCCGGAAAGACAACGACACTGAAGATGCTCGCCGGGTTGCTCGAACCCACCGCCGGCGAGGCGACGGTTGCCGGTTACGACATCGGTGAGACAGAGATGCAGGAGCATCTCGGCTTCCTCCCCGAGGAGTCACCGCTCTACGAGGAGATGACCGCCGTCTCGTATCTGGAGTTCTTTGCCGACCTGTACGACGTCCCCACGGCGGTTGCCGACCGGCGCATCCACGAGACCCTCGACGACCTCGAACTCGAACACCGTGACAGACAGATCGGCGATATGTCCAAGGGGATGAAACGGAAGGTCGCGATCGCCCGCTCGCTGATAAACGACCCGGCGGTGCTCATCTACGACGAGCCCGCGAGCGGACTCGACCCGCTGACGACGAACTACATAATCGAGTTCGTCGAGCGACTCGCCGAGGAGGGAAAGACGGTCGTGTTCAGCGCCCACAACCTGTTTCACGTCGAGTCTATCTGTGACCGGGTGGTGATACTGAACAACGGCCAGATTGTCGCCCGTGGCGACCTGTCGTCGCTGCAGGCGCAGTACGGCGAGACGACCTACACCGTCTACACGACCGTCGAGGTGCCGGGGAGCGTGCGGGAGAACGGCCGCTACCGGCACGTCGTGGAGAGCATGGACGCCGTCGAGGCGACCCGCGAGGCCGCCGAAACCGCCGGCGGGTCCGTTGTCGACATCCGGACACAGGAGTCGAGTCTCGAGGAGGTGTTCCTCGATGTCGCGCAGTCGGGCGACCAGACAGACGAGGCTGGAAACCCGCCGGAACGGGTCACAGGGAGTCGCTCTCGGGAGGAGTAAGTGCAGTTCGACAAACTCCTCCGCATCGCCCGCTGGGAGGTCACAAAGGGGACCGGGAGTCTCGACCGCCGGACGCTCGCGTTCGCCGGACTTGCAGTCCTGCTCGTCGCGCTGGTCGGGCCGCTGGCGGCGCTCACCGGGGTCGGACTCGAGGACGGTCTCTACCGTGTCGGTGTCGACGAGGAC
>KE356579.1:2896708-2898943 GCA_000416085.1 halophilic archaeon J07HX64
ACCGATTGAGTATCGTGTCTGCGGATCCGTATCATGACTGGAAGTTGTTTGTATACATACAACTGTTTGGGTTATATCGGCACTCTACAACCGTCCGCGAGGTGAGGAGCCGAGGTCTTACATCTGACACGAACTTACAGTACGAGCACAAACGGATCCCCGATACCGGGCACAGTAGGGTTGTGTCCGTGCCGGCGTGTCCACTGTATTAGCAGTCGGACGCATCTACCTACCTGTTATAGCTAACTACTTGCGACGCCTGTATTCCGGTCTGGTGAACTCTGGTTAATTGTGAGCAAGTGAGAGAACAACAGCCGTCTTGTTGTAGTAGTCGAGATGTCCGCAGCCATCATTTGCGATTTCTCCGATGGTGAGCGCTCCGATCTCCGGGTTGACAGCCTCGATCTCCCGATCGAACTCGTCCTCGAGGTACAGAACACGCGACATACAATCGAAGAATAATGTGTCCCCTGAACCGTCTGAGACGGCCTCGTCGTGGGCTTCACTCGCTGCGGCGACGAGTGAGTCTGTGTCTCCGGTGAGAATGTGGACGAACTCTCCCTCTGGAACGTCGCCGAAACAGGTGATCGCCCCGTCTGTGTCGACGGTAAACGGATCGCGAACAATTGCCTCACCGTCTATCCGACTGATTCCAAACGGATACTCCTTTGCAGTGTCAAAAAACTCGTCCCGTGTGAGATTGTGATCCCCGTTGGTATCGATTGCCTCCTGATAGACTCTGAAGGCCGGTCGGTGCTCAAGACTGTTTACCGTCGAGCCATCCGCGTCGGTTACCTGAAACGGTCCGGCGAGTTTTTTCCAACCGTGTTGTACACCAATCGTACTCGAGTTATCGAGACTGGCGACAACAGCAGCATCCTGAACGAGCCCGTCCTCTGTATAAATAGATGGCTGTTGCTCGTCGAGCGTCCCGGCACCACCGCCGATATAGTTGTAGTCCGTACCGCACGTCCTGAACAGTTTCCGAATGAATCGGTCGATTCCTGTTGCGTAGGCATCAGCAAACACGAACACTGTGCCGCTTCTCGGGGCTGTTTCACTCGTTAGACTGGTGGTGATATCACTCGGCTGCTCACTCAGATTCGGTACAACGGTGAGAGCCGGCTCTGTCTCAAGTTTGGCGACAACACTGCCCTGTTCACGTTTTTCCCCGTCCGCGATAACCGCAGGAAACTTTCCGCCAAAAACAGGCACAGGGAGTTCGGAAAGTACCTCGTCGATTACCGGTGTCTGTGGCGTCGTCAGCAACATAATACCTCCTGCGTTGTCGTCAGTCCCGAGCGCGCGAACAACCTCTCTCAGATTCTCTCCTGAGGTATACACTGTTTCCACATATCGTGGTTACTGCTGCTGCTGTTTAAACTGAGTATCTTCAAATGGAGGGAGAGATTGTTCTGCTTGCCAAACCATCTCGTACCGTCAATTCTGCACAGTTGATAGTTCTCGTACTCTCGGGCGCATTGGGACGAGGGCGCATAATATATGCTATTTTATGAATAATGAACGTTGTTGATATATTGTACTATCAACGCTTTTAGCTCGTTCGGAAACTCGACTGTGCTGTCGTCGGTGATGTGTTGCACGACGTGTGCTCTCTCTCGCAGCCGAAGTTATTAGCACGCTACACTAGCGTGACATACCGGACGAGCATCACAGGTGTCTACACATGTAGAATCAAGACTCTACATGTGATGCACCCATGTTGTAAGTAGACAGATGACCACTCGACAAACAGCAGGCAACTCGGATGTGAACAAGCGCCGTCGCGATGGTCAGTCGACGCAGTCTGACGCCACAGCCACAGACCAGAGTAGTCGTGATCAAACGGCCACGCAGTCGGACGAGACCGTAGATGGGATTCGGTTGTTGCCTGATCAGGACGTTGAGTTGTTCTACCGCCGCGCTCGGGCGAAACACGCACCCGCAGACTCGTTCAGGATCGACGACGACACGATAAAAAACAATCTCGACGAACTTCTGTTGGCATTGGTCGCCAATCGTGAGGCAGAGACAAACGGAAAGATGCTAAAACGAGATCTCGCGACGTTGTTCAACAGTCACCTCAGCCCGGGGACGGTGTATCCGAGCCTCCACGGGCTCGAGGAGGATGACCTACTCAGTATTCACGAACTCGTCCAGACAAAGAGTACAATATCGCAGATAATGAATCGGTTGTCGAACAGCTCGAGGGCGCTATGCAACAGCATCTTCTAC
>KE356579.1:2898963-2901073 GCA_000416085.1 halophilic archaeon J07HX64
GCGGTGGCCTCGGAGGCGACACCGGTGACGGTGGGGACGGGGGTGGACCGCTGGGGGATGCAGCCGCACCGCTGTCTGGCGACGCGGTCACGGGGTCGCCGAGTGAGTTGAACGCACCGTTCCCGTTCCAGTCACTGGTGCTCGCGTTTCTCTTTATTATCCCGTTGAACTTCCTCATCCAGATATACGGGAGCACGATCCTTTCGGAGCGGCTCAACAGGCGGGGCGAGCTGTTGCTGGTCGCCCCGGTCTCGCGCGGCGATATAATCGCCGGCAAGACACTGCCGTACTTCCTGGGGGCGATGGCGGTCGAGACTGCCCTCGGGGTGGGGCTGGTCTACCTGGTGCAGGGCACACTCGGCGGTTTCGTCTCGGTACTCGCGCTGACACCGCTCGTGTTGCTCTTTCTCGGGATCACGTTTCTCGGTGCGATGTTCGCCCGCTCGTTCAAGGAGCTCACGTTCATTACAGTCAGTATCACAGTGGGGCTGACCAGCTACGCGTTCGTGCCGGCTATCTTCACAGACGTGAACGAGATAGCGCTCATCTCGCCGCTGACACTGGTCGTGCGCGACCTGCAGGCGGAGTCGGTGGCGCTCGGCGAGGTGGCCTTTTCACTGACACCGCCGTTGCTGGTTGCCGGGCTCTGTTTCGCGCTCGGGGCGGGTCTCTACCGCGAGGAGGATATGTTCACACAGCGGTCGGTGCCCGAGCGGGTGCTCGACGCGCTGGTCGGGTCGATCCGGGCGCGCTGGCACGTCGGCGTGATGACGGCGGTGCTCATCCCGTTCGTGTTCATCGCACAGCTGTTTGCCATCGCGCTTTTGTTCCCGCTCAATGCGGTCGGTTCCGCCGCGATCGTGCTCGTGCTCGCCGTGGTCGTCGTCACCGAGGAGATAGCAAAGAGTCTGCACGTCTACGCCGCATACGAGCACGGCCGGTTCGACCGTGGACTCCGCACGGCGCTCGTGCTCGGTGTCGCGAGCGGTGTCGGTTTTTCGTGGCGGAGAAGATAGCACTGCTGGCACAGCTGGTCGGCCTCCCGGACCTGGCGGTCGGGGAGGCCGGGTTGCTCGGTGGCACCACTGTCGGACCGGTGCTGTTCCTGTTCCTGCTCGCGCCGCTGACCCTGCACGTCGTCACGGCGGGCATCTCTATTCTCGGGGCCAGCCGTAACCGGACGACATACGCCGCGGCGGTGGTGCTGGCGATGGTTGTCCACTTTATCTACAACCTGACCGTGGTGGTGGTGGTCGGTGTCTAGAAGCACAGTCGCCCGGCGGGAGCTGTCGGCGCTGAGCCGCGAGAAGACGATCGTACTCGCCCTGCTCATCCAGCTCGTTATCGCGGGCTTTTCCTCGTTTCTGGTCGTCGGGCTAGCCTCGCTGTACGACCCCGGCGCAGTCGAGGGGGAGACCACCACAGTCGGTATCTCGGGTGGGGCCGGCGACAGGCTCGTCGCGGCTGCCGAGGAGAGTGAGGGTATCGACCCGGAGCGCTTCGAGGGCTCCGGAGACGCGCTGTCGGCGTTCGAGGACGGAACCGTCGACGCCGTCGTCATCGGGACACGCGTCGCCACCGAACAGGGGACCCGTATCCAGATCCGGGCGCTCGCACCCGCCGACAGCCTCCGGACGACGCTGATTGTCGTCTCACTGCGGTCGTACCTCTCCGATGTCGAGACCACCGAGCGGACGGCCCGCGGCGACAAACTCGAGTTCACCCCGCTCGCGGTCCCGGAGGAGGAGAGCGGGAACAGCTTCTTCGGGTTCACGTACACCATCCTGCTGCCCCTGTTGCTCTTTCTTCCACCGTTTCTTAGCGGGTCTATCGCCGTCGACTCCGTCACGGAGGAGCTAGAGCGGGGCACATTGGAACTGCTCCGGGTCGCACCCGTTAGGTTGGTCGAGATAATCGACGGAAAGGCCGCGGCGATGATGCTGCTCGCGCCACTGCAGGCGGTCCTGTGGATCGGACTGCTCCAGTTCAACGGGTTCGGTGTCGGTAACGTCCTCGCGCTGGTGGCGTTCGTCGCCGCTATCACGGCCGTCACCGTCGCTATCGGGGTCGGACTGGCGCTCGCAACGGGCACGCGACGGCAGGCACAGCT
>KE356579.1:2901093-2902502 GCA_000416085.1 halophilic archaeon J07HX64
TGTTGCCACATCGAATCAGGTCCACGAACTGTTTTGGGTCAGCGAGGGGTTCGAGACGACGAGCGGTTGGTGGGGCGAGATCGTGGTACACCGTCGGATGTTCGAGCCGGTGTTTTATCTGTACCTGCTGTACACCGTGACGGCAGCGGTGACCGGTCTCGTCTGTCTGTTGCGGACGGCGTTCGGTTCGGCGGCAGTTTACCGGCGACAGCGGTTCGCGCTGGTCGCCGGTACCGCGGCCGCACTAACCGCCGGGCTGTTGTTCGCTGTCGGTCGACAGCCGTTCGTGCCCGACTGGCTGGACCTCAGCCCGGTCGGGTTTGCGCTCATGGGGCTGTGTTTCGGTTACGCCGTCTTCCGGCACCGGTTGCTCAACCTCGTCCCGGTTGCGCGTGACACCGTCGTCGAGGGGATGCGAGACGGCTATGTCGTGCTCGATACCGAGGACAGGGTGGTCGACCTAAACGGTGCCGCACAGGGGATGTTCGATGTAACTGGGGCGGTGCTCGGGACGCCGGTCGGCGGGGCGTTTCCGGATTGTGCGGACGTGGTCGGTGGCCACGAGCACGGAACCCGGACAGAGACCGATATCCAACTCGACGAGGAGGGGGACCGCCGGTTTCTGGGCGCGACGGTTTCCTCGCTGTACGAGCGTGACCGGCTCGTTGGGCGACTGCTGCTGTTGCAGGATGTCACCGAGCGCAGACGAGTCCAGCGGCGGTACCAGGCGCTCATCGAGAACGCCTCGGACGTGATACTCGTCGTCGACCGTGACCGCGAGATCACCTACGCCAGCCCCTCCGTGAGGACAGTTTTCGGGCCCGACCCCGAGACTGTCGTGGGGCAGAACCCGTTCAGTTTCGTCCACCCGGACGACCGCGCGGAGTTCGAGCAACTGTTCGGGCGACTGCTCGACAGCCCCGGCGAGAAGTTCCGCTACGAGTACCGCGTCGCCGATGTCGACGGCGACCAGATATACATAGAGGCGTCGGTGTGGAATCTGCTCGACAACCCGTTCGTCGATGGGATCGTCGTCAACGCACGCGAGATTACGGGGCGCAAGCAACACGAGCGCGAACTCGAACGGGCAAACGAGCGACTCGAGGAGTTCGCGAGTGTCATCAGCCACGACCTGCGCAACCCGCTCAACGTGGCACGTGGCCGCCTCGAACTTGCACGAGATACGCAGGCAGGGGCACAGGCGGAGAGAGAGCAGCATCTCGACACGGTCGACAGTGCACTCGGCCGGATGGAAGCGATTATCGACGACGTGCTAACACTCGCCCGGGAGGGCCGGTCCATCGGCGAAACCGGGCCGGTGGAACTCGCGACGAACGCACGAACGGCGTGGGGTCACGTCGAGACCGGCCCCGCGACGCTGGCCGTTGCCGACGACGTCACAATCGAGG
>KE356579.1:2902522-2908690 GCA_000416085.1 halophilic archaeon J07HX64
GCTGTCGTGCTCGTGCCGCCTCCGACACTCGCTGTCTCCTACCAGTTCGTGTTCGGGGCCCTCGCGCTCGGGGCCGTCGTCACACTCGCCGGTCTGCCAGCCGTCGACCTGCGGTCCACGCGGTCCCGCGAGTCGCTGTTCGTGACCGGACTGGCGACAGTGACTCTGGCCTGGGTCGCGTATCTCCTCGCGTACGTCTCGGTCGGCTGACCCGGACGTTTTAGCCACTGGCATCCCTTCTCGCGGTATGGTAGAGCAATCGGCGGCGGACCTGCTGGCGGACCAGCGCACGAACGCCGTGCTCGGGTGGCTGCTGGTCGTGTTTCTCGGCTTCGTCGCCGCGGAGAGCGTCGTCACCGGGGACAGCAACCAGTGGGGGCTCTTTGTCGCCGGTGTGCTGGCCCTGTGTCTGGTGGTTCCGGTGTCGTTCCGCGACCCGATGGTGATGCTCCCCTGGGAGGTAATCGCGCTGGCGGCGCTGCCGACGTTCGGCCGGGCGGTTGCGACGTTCGGTCTGGCCCAGGAGCTCACACTGTACGTCTCCGTGGCCGCCCTCGCGCTGGTCGTGGCGGTCGAACTCGACCTGTTCACCACCGTCCGGATGACCGTCGGGTTCGCCATCACGTTCGTCGTGTTCGCCACCCTCGCCACCGCAGGGCTGTGGGCGCTCGCGCGCTGGGCGCTCGATCTCACTCTCGGGACGAACACACTGCTGGTCGACAGTGTGAGTGACGACACCATCCACGACGAACTGATGATAGAGTTTCTCTACTCGGCGGTGGCGGGGTTAGGTGCCGGGCTGATATTCGCGGGGTACTTCCGGCGGCGACAGGTCCCCGAGCGTCTCCCGGAGGAGGTGACCGAGCCATGAGAGTCCGGGACTACCTCGGTATCTCCGGGCGCAACCAGCGCTATCTCGCCCGCGGGATGCAGCTAACCCTGTTCGGGTTGCTCTTTGTCGCGCTAGAGCGACAGTCACCGAACCTGCTGGTCACAACCGGCACCGGACTCGCCGCAACGTTTCTGCCGGGGCTACTGGAGCGGGACCTGGGACTCCCGATGGACGCGGGGCTGACCCTCTGGATCACCACCGCCGCGTTTCTCCACACCGTCGGTGTGGCCGGCATCCCCGGCACCGGCAGTTCACTGTACGCCGACGTTCCGTACTACGACCACATGACACACGCGTTGTCGGCGTCGGTCGTCACAGGTGTCGGTTACGCGACTGTCAGAGCACTCGACGAACACTCGGAGGGGATCCACCTCCCGCGGCGGTTCATGTTCGCCTTTCTCGTCGTGTTTATCCTCGCCTTTGGCGTCATCTGGGAGCTCGTCGAGTTCAGCATCGCCGTGCTCAGTTCGGCTGCCGGCCTCACCTCGACAGGGTTCACCCAGCACGGACTCGACGACACACTGCTCGATCTCGTGTTCAACGCTATCGGCGGCGTCGTCGTCGCGCTGTGGGGGACGGTGTATCTTACCGGTATCTCCGAGGTGCTCCGCGAGCGACTCGACGCCCGGTCACGAGACTGAGACTGGTCGGAACCCCGGTGGTCCGAGCGTCACCACAGCACGTATAAACGGTGGCTTCTGACAGCGGGCCACGTCGGGTATCGGCCCCGTATCTCTCTGTTACCCGGTTGCACGGGCCGACACAGGTCGTCCGTTCTCTGTCGGTCGTTGTACAGTGTGAGTGGTCACGCCTGCGGAACACACCGCGCGGAGTGACGCTGTTACGTGAGATCGCACGATCTGGTATCTATCTGCTCCCGGACTGTCTGAGTACCGAGCCGTGTCAACAAACACACGGTAGGGACCTGCTCATCGTCGGACGAGTGTCCAAATCAACGGGAGAAAGAGACGGGACCGAACACAACCACGTCACCCGTCACGAACAGGTGTACGTGGTCGGGGCGAACTGCCAACCCCAGTTTCTCTGTGTCAGGTTCGTCCACATTCTTCTCACGCTCAGGACAGTCGCGTATCTCGGTTTCGAGCGCTGACCGACGGTAGTTCGAACAACAGATGAACTGGACTGAGGCCTGTGGGGGTTGGTACATTTCCTGTCGAATCCACGAAACATCGTCGTGTGCGGGAGTTACCGATCGGAGGATATCGTGTAGCTATCCAACCACAGCTGTGTCTACGATTGTAGAGAACTTCACAGTTATCAGCCTCATCCCACAACTGAGGCAGTGGGGTCTCAGTTTGCTACCGCTGTGAGCTTGATCGTTTGCCCTTGTTGATTGGGTCGGTAATAACCGCCACCGAGTCCGGCGGTCACAGGGGACAACGGTCAAGACCGACCGGGTCGATTTGCCCGTATGGAGGCGAGTGTCGCAACCACACAGGTGCCCGACCAGTTCGAGGCCTTCGAACAGTTTATTCGGGACCTGGCGACCACCGAGGGTCGGCTCGCGACCACCGCCGGAATCGTTTTTCTGGCCGTGCTCGTCGGACTGGTCGTCGTGCCGCTGCTGGGTCGGGGTGGCGGCCGGCTCGTCCGGCGCGTGCTCCCAGACGGTGTCGTCGAGATACTCGACGTAATCGACGCGTATCTCCCGACCAGACTCGGTGTCGCTCTCACCCGGGGTGTGCAGATGGTCGTGCTGTTCACCGCGGGCGTCGCGCTGCTCGTAACCTGGGGGATGGTCGACCTGGCGGTCACCGTCGTGAGACTGTTCGGCGAGACGTTACCCTTTGCTGGGCAGGTAGTCCTGACGCTCGCACTGGTCGTGGTTGCGTACATCGCCGCGGACGTGTTGGAGGAGGCCATCCACGGGTTCAGCACGGATGCCGAACGGGTCACCGAACACCAGGCGGAGGTCATGCTCCGGGTGGGACACGTCGCTATCTTGGCGGTGTCCGCCTCCGGGTTGCTTACGCTCTGGGGGCTGGACCTCTCGGGTGTGCTCGTGGGGGCGGGTGTGCTCGGTATCGTGCTCGGTCTCGCGGCGCGAAAGACACTCGGGTCGGTCATCGCGGGGTTCGTGCTGATGCTCACCCGGCCGTTCACAGTCGGCGACTGGGTCGAGGTCGGCGACCACGAGGGTGCTGTCACCGGCATCACCATCATGCACACCGAGATACGCGAGTTCAACGGTGAACTGGTCATCATACCGAACGACCTCGTCAGCGAGCAACCGATCCGGAACCGGAGCCACCAGGATATCCTGCGCCTGAACACCGGGGTCGGGGTTGACTACGACACCGACCCCGAGTACGCTGAACAGGTCGCACTCGACGCGATACAGAGTGTCGACGGGGTCGTCGACGCACCACCCCCCGAGACTACGACAGCGTCGCTCGACGCCTCCGCTGTCAGCCTACAGCTGCTGTACTGGATCGACGACCCCAATCCGATGAGCGCGCGCCGTGCCAGGGAGTCTGTTATCTACGCAGTAAAGGCCCGTTTCGAGGAGGAGGGGATCGGAATGCCGTACCCACACCGGACGCTCTCGACACAGTCCGACGAGGGGTTCCTGTCGATAGACCACCCCGACGGTGGCGGCGACCAGCCCTGACCCTCACAGGGCAGGGCGGAGTTCCGGGTATGCACGTCTGGCGCTCCGGAATCGGATAGGTTAGATGGTCGTAAATTTTTTTATCAGTGTTGGACGAGAACACAGTATGACAGAGGACGAGCGTCAACCGGACTCGGAGGACGATGAGGGCTCGGAGCCGTCAGACCCTCCGCAACAGGACTCCAACCGATCAACGGGCTCGGACTCCCGGCAGGAGGAATCTAGTACGCGAGGGGAGGAAGCAGATACGCAACCAGGAGAAGGGTTCGGACAACGGGACACCGAACAACCGGACCGGTCGGGTTTCGGGGAGGAGGGCACCGAGCAACCGGACGAGTCGAATGTCGAACAGGAGGATACCGGGCAACCAGACCAGTCGAGTCTCAGGCAAGAGGACACTGGACAACCAGATCAATCGGGTTTCGAACAGGAGGATACTGGACAGTCAGATCAATCGGGTTTCGGGCAGGACGAGCAGTCAGGCACACGGCGAGGACAGGAGAATACCGGGCAATCGGACCGGTCGGGTTTCGGGCAGGACGAGCGGTCAGACACACGGCGGAGACAGGAACCAGACACCGAGCGACCGACAGGAGAAGCCCGGGAGCAGGGGGCACGGCAGTCGTCGGCGGGTATGCAGGGGACGGGACGGTCACAGGCAGGCGCACAGGGGGCAGGCACCGGTCGACCGGCGTCCACTCGGGGTGGACCAGACGCCTCACCGAGAGGAGGAGCACGACAGAGGCAGACGCAGGGCCCCGCACAGAGGGGACAGACGCGCGGCGTTGCGGAGGCCATCAGCGAGCGCATACGGCGGTTCTACACGGTGATTGTCTGGCCCGAGTCGCTCATAGCCGGCATCGGCACCTGGCTCGTCGGATTCCTCCTGACGATACTCCCGCTCTGGTGGTTCGATTTCGGCGACGAAACGGGTGAGAGTATCCTTGATGTCACTGTCTGGGTCTACATCGAGAGTGTCGGCGGGACAATAAACGGGGAAGCCCTCGGGGTGACCACCGGAGTGTACCGGACGCTCGAGTCGAACGCGTTCGGTCTCGGACCCGCGCTGCACGGGTTCGTGCCGATGCTCGTGCTGATTGTCGCGGGGTACATTCTCGCCGGTCGTCATATAAAACGCGGAACAGCAAAGCGGCCGCTCCAGTCGGTCCTCGCCGGTGGGTCGCTCGCGATCTGGTTCACACTCACGCTGTTTATCGCCGCCGTGATTAGTTCGAGTGGTGCGTTCTCGGTCAACCTGTTGGAGACGCTCGTCGTGACACTGTTGTACACGGGTGTGTTCGCGTCGATCGGGGCGACAATCCGCTCGCGAACAGGTCTCACCTCGGCCTGGGGGCTGCTCGTCGGTATCGGTGCGTTCCTCGTCGGACTGCTGGCCTGGCGGTTCATCGACAACCCGTTCGAGGACCGCCCCGGCGTCGATGGGATCACCGACCTCGATGGTTTGCTCGAGTACACCAGGCTGCTGACGGGGTTCGTCTCCGAGCACGGGGTCGGGGCCGACGAGATACTGCCGACCTGGTTCGCCGCGGTCGTGCCGCTCCTGTTCGGCGGGGTGCTGGCGCTCGCCTACAGGCGGCGCGACCCTGTCGTCGGGTTCGGTGAGGGTGCCAGACTCGGCACCACGTACGCGCTCATCGTGTTCGTCGCCGTCGTGGCAAATATCGGCGCACAGGCCCAGGAGTACGAGGAACAGGGGGCCACCTGGAGCGATCGTCAGATCGAGTTCGCGAACCAACTCATCGCGTCCGCCCCGCGCAGTATCCTGTTCGCCGGGGTTGTCTATCCGGTCGTCTTCGCCGCAATCGGTGGGGCGATCGGCGCGACAGTCTACGACCTGTGGCAGTCCTCGAGCGAGGAGAGCCAGCAACAGACCAGACAGTCCAGACGGGAACCAGCCGGGTCGGCCACCGGTGGGAACCGGCAGGGGCAGGGAGCACGGGCCAGCCAGCAGTACCGGCAGTCTACCGGTCCCGGACAGCAGTCCCGGTCCGGACAGCAAACACCCAACCGGTCTGGACAGCGACCGCCGGAAGGGGCCGGCGACGGGTACAGCGCCGGAGGGCAGTCCCCCGGTCGGACAGACGACCAGTACCGCTCCGGACAACAGCCGTCGGGCCGGACAGACGACCAGTACCAGTCCGGACAACAGTCCCCCGGTCGGACTGACGACCAGTACCGCTCCGGACAGCAACCGTTGGGCCGGGCAGACGACCAGTACCAGTCCGGGCAACAGTCCCCCGGTCGGACAGACGACCAGTACCGCTCCGGACAGCAACCGTCGGGCCGGACCGACGACCAGTACCAGTCCGGACAGCAGTCCCCCGGTCGGACCGACGACCAGTACCGCTCCGGGCAAAGAGGAACAGAGGGGTCAGACGACAACTACCACTCCGGCCGGCGGCGAGCAGACCGCGGCGAGTCGGTCGACGACACCGGCCGAGGCGAGGGGAGGGAGACAGAGTCAGACAACTCGGGTGAGGAGCTATCCCCGGGGGATATCGTCAGGGACGATCTCGACGAGGACGACACCGGGGGCTCCTGAGCGGAGTAAACAACAAGCGCCTCGTGTTCCACGCGGCAGATGTATCAGCAGACACAGTCGGTCAGAGGGCCAGCGGCGATA
>KE356579.1:2908740-2910704 GCA_000416085.1 halophilic archaeon J07HX64
GTTCGACGGCCTCTCGCGTTCGATTCACGGCGGGTTGGAGACCGGACAGGGCGGACAGACAGCCCGTGTCAGGCTCTCAGTGGCTGCCAGGGAGCAGTCTCGAGGAAACCGGTGACGGCGACCCCGGTGTCCGAACCGGTCACCAAGGTGGCCCCCAGTCTGTGTTGCGGGGCACAGATGTGCCCGTCGGCCGAGCAGACTGTGTGAGCGAGACCGACCGACACGACAGACGCGACGGGGTATCGGTTGGCGTGCTGACCGTTCGGGTCGTCGGACACTCGACGAGGACCCGTCGGGTGATACGCTGGTCGCGGCCATCGGATTCGCCACCGGATAGCCGGGCACGACCCGGTCGGTGGCGGCCGGTGGAGTAACTGACCTGCTATCCGCAGTCACTCGTTCCCGTTACTCGTCTCAGAACCGCTCGTTGGTTGCGGTGTGTCGGCACCGCTGTCCTGCTGTGCAGCACCGTCCGTACTCGCCGTCTCGGCGTCCGAGCGCTCACTGGCGTCGGTTTCCGTGTGGGACGACCCGTCGCCAACTGTCGAACCGCCCGCGTTGTCGGCAGGAGTCAACTGCTGTGTCGTCTCCCCCGACGTGACGAGCGACGGGGCGTTGCCGGACGGGGTGGGTGGCGGGTTGTAGGTGTATGCTGTCTCGTCGACCACGACGAGGTGACGACTCCGCCTTTTGTCGTGGATGACCCGGCGGTTCGAGTCGATTGCTACGTCGACGAGTCCGTTGAGCGAGTCCAGGGTGACACGCGAGGATGGAAGCGCGGTATCGGCAACGTGGCCGGTGCTTATCCAACCCTCGTACTCTTGGTAGGTCGCCCGGTAGGCGAGCCACTCGCGTTCGGCCTGCGAAACCGAAAGTGTCCCCCGGTAACGACCGAGTACAACGGCCAATCCACCGAGAACTCCGAGCGCAGTTAGCACGGGGCCAGCAGTCGAACGGAGCGGGCCGTACGCGGCCTCGACCTCGCGCTCGGTGAACTGTTGGCCCGTCTCCTCGTACGGTCCGGTTCCCTCGAACTGATAGACGTTGTCCTGAACCTGAACGCCTGTTTCGTACCTGTAGCTCTCGGTGATACGCTCACCGTTCAACTCGCCGGATATCACGAACTCGGAGATCATAAGTAGCTCTACCGAACCCGGCGTTCCACCCAGTTCCTGTTCGATGTCGTCGACAGCGGCCATCTGTTCCGCGACGTCGAGTGAGACAGGGAACCGCACCGTCTCGCCCGGCGAGACATCGGAGACACTGCCGTTCGCCAGTGGTTCCTCCGTCCGCCAGTACTCGAGCTCTGCGCCGTCACGTTCCTCCACTGACCGGAGGACTACGGTCTGTTTTAGATCGATATCGAGCTCGCCGTTCTCTGTTGCCCGATACGTGTACTGGAAACTCCCGTTAGCGACAGGCATCACGCTGACGAGGTATGTGGACCGGTCCCGCAGAACCATGCCCTCGGAGAACACAGAGGTGTTGCCGGTCACCGTTGCCCCGTGTGTGAGGTCGACTGTTGAGGACCAACTCGACTCCTCGGACCGCTCTGTCTTGACTCCCGGTTCCACGTGTGTGCTGTATGTCAGGTATCCCCCGACCAGGACAGCGACGAGGCAGACAGACAACACAAGCACGAGATTGTTGTCGATAGCCCGTCTAACCCGCAGTGACCTCGGGTTCACTATCCGTTACTGATAATCGAACACATAAAATCATTGCGAAGACAGTCAGCCTCAAAGAAACTTCGCCCGGAGGCGGGCCAGCAGGGACGGGGTTTCACGCGTCTCGGGCACCGTCCGCCCGGTACCAATAAACCAGATTCCGAACAGGTAGAAGGGGATACCGACAAACAGATTCAGAGCCAGTATCGGGAGCCAGGGGTGGATATCGTGCAGCGAGAGCAGCACTGACGGCGGGAGTACCCGAGATAGCGGCGTTCCTCAAGCAGCAACTGGTAG
>KE356579.1:2910754-2919236 GCA_000416085.1 halophilic archaeon J07HX64
CACGTTCCCGGTGCACGTGCCGCTGGTCTGTGCGAACTGCTCGTCCGGACCGAACTGCTCGGCATCGTCGGGCTGCTCGTCGAACGCGGACAGGCCGAGTTCGGTCCGTTCACCCCCGACGAGGATGGTGACCTGTATCTCGTCGGGGTCGACCTGCACGCCGCTCTCGTGGACGACCGCCACCGATTCCGCGGTCACGTCGACACGCAACTCGGCCTCCGGGGGGCCGTCACCCCCGTCGTCCGAACCGGTGAGAACAAACGCCACCCCCGCGCCGGCCGCCACCAGTGCGACTGCCGCCACCACCACGACGGCAACTGTCCCCGACCCCTCCCGGAGACGGTCCCAGACCCCTCCCGGAGACGGTCCCCGACCCCCGACGCCCGTGCCGGGACCGGCCCCGCCGTCTCTGCGTTCGTGCCAGCCATCTTTTGTTTCGGGTTCTACACCGCAAGAGGGTATCAGTTTTTCGTCTGTTACGGGCCGGTGCCGGGTGGTCAGCCGCGGAGAGCGTCGGCCAGCCCCCGGAGCATCTCGGGACCGTGTTCGACCAGCGCCCGGGGGGTGCTCCGCCGGACACCGGACAGCGCCGTCTCGAGCGCCTCGGGGGCGCGTTCGGTCACACCGGAGCCGTGCCCGACCAGCACCCGCTCGGGGTTGAGCCCCCGCAGTTGCACCGGTGGCTGTGGCCGCCGGAACGGCGGCATCCCCAGCCGTTCCGCGCCGAGTCGCCAGTGGTCGACGGTCCCCAGCGAGTCCGGCACGACGAGTGTCCCGGTCTGCTCGTGGAACAGGAACACCTCTTGGAACAGCGGGAACGGTCGGCAGGGGAGCACACGGAACGACTCGGCTGGTGTGAGCGTGTATCGCTCGACCGGCGCGTCGACCCGCTCCGCGACACGGTCCATCCACGCCGGAACGTGTACGGACACGTCGTGACGGCGCGCGAGCACACCGGCATCGCGGGCGTGCCACGACGAACACACCGCAACTCCGACAACGGGGCCGAGCGGGTCGAGCAGGTCCCCGAGGTCGGTCGCGGCGAGCGGGTCGACCAGCCAGACCCCCTCCTCGGTTTCGAGCGCGTGACTGGCCCGTCGCCCCGTCTCGCTCGGGTGTGCAACCCACGAGACCCCACAGTCCCAGTCGAGGACCCGCTCCGCCGCCGTCGGCGGGCCGTGGTCGTACATCACTCACACAGCGCACGGAAGTTCTCGAACACCGCCACACCCTCCTCGGTGTGTGCCACCTCGGGGTGGAACTGGACACCGTAGAGGTCACGGTCGGTGTCGCTCATCGCCTCCACCTCGCAGATATCGCTGCGACCGGTGCGCTCGAACCCCTCCGGAACCCGCGTCACCTCGTCTGCGTGGCTCGCCCACACCCTGGTGTCGGGCGCCAGCGAACCCACGAGCGGGTCCGCTGTGTCGGTTATCTCCACAGTCACGTCCGCGTAGCCACCGTAGTCGCCGGAGCCAACCTCTCCCCCGAGTTCCGTCGCGATGACCTGCATCCCGAGACAGATACCGAACACCGGGATATCCAGGTCGAGATACGACCGACAGTTGCCGGTCCGGTCGATATCCGGTCCCCCCGACAACACCAAGCCGTCCGCGTCGATCTCCGCTGCCGGCGTGTCGTTGTCCAGTATCTCGACGTCGACACCCAGTTCCCGGAGCGCCCGCTGTTCGAGGTGGGTGAACTGTCCGTTGTTGTCGATGACGTCGATACGAGTCATTGCGCCCGTGTAACCCGGGAGGAGGTATATGTCTCCCGCTCCCGAACGACCGGCCCGGGTACGGTCCGGATAGTATCTCGGCGACAGTCGCTCAGGTCACTCGTAGACGAGAATCGTCGCGGAGTCGCTGTCGAGCACGGCGACCTCCTCGCCGGACTCGGCGCGGTGTTCCTCGACGATCTCGACGGCATCGCCGGAGATGAGCGCCACCTCACCGTCGAAGTCGACCTCGATCTCGCCGTCGAGGGTCTTCTGCTCTGCGACCTGTGCCGGGTCCATCGTCTCGAGCGCGGCGACGACCTGACCGGCCTGTTCGCGGAACTCCGGCCCGATGACCGAGTGGTCGGGTTCGACCTCGACGGGCACCAACTCGACCGACGGCACACCCTCGCGGATCTGCACCGGTGCGCTCGCGGCCTCGCTCAGGTCGTACGTGTCCACGGGAACGTCGAGATCCTCGTCGGGGTAGACCTCGACCCGGTCGAGCGGCGCGTTCAGCGCCAGCCCAGTGTCCGACTTCCACCCACGGACCGTCGAGGCGATCTCGGCGATGAGGTCACCCGCGGCCTCGTGTTCGGGGTCGACCATGTCGGGGGCCGGCCAGCCGGCGGCGTGGACACTGCCCTCGGTGCCCGGCAGTCCACGGTAGGCCTCCTCTGTCAGGAACGGTGCGAACGGCGAGAGCATCCGCAGCGATGCCGACAGGGTCGTGAAAAGCGCCTGCTGTGCGGCGTCGCGCTCACCGGGTCGCCCCTCGTACAGGCGCCCTTTGACGAGTTCGAGGTAGTCGTCGGCAAGGTCGTGCCAGACGAAATCCCGGAGTGTCCGCAGTGCCGCGTCGAACCGGTACTGCTCCATATCCTCGCGGACCTCCCGGGCCACCCGCGAACACTTCGAGAGGATCCAGCGGTCCACGTCGCGGTACGCGGGGTCGGGAATCGGGTCGCGGTCCTCGTCGAGTTGCTGGCCGACGAACCGGGTGATGTTCCAGACTTTCGTCTCGAAGCGCGCCGCGGAGGTGACCTCCTTCCACTGGAACTGGATGTCGGACCCGGGCTGCCCGCCCAGCGCAATCGCCTGCCGGAACGCGTCGGCGGAGTACTCCTCGACGACCGTCTCAGGCTGGACGAAGTTGTCCCGTGACTTCGACATCTTGTTGCCGTCGTCACCGAACACCATCCCGTTTATGAGGATCTCCTCCCAGGGGATCTCGTCCTCGATGGCGGCGCTGCGCAACAGCGTGTAGAACGCCCACGTCCGGATGATGTCGTGACCCTGCGGGCGAAGTGTCGCGGGGGTGAACGGCTCCTCGGGCCAGCCCTGCACCTGCAGCGGGGAGATCGAGGAGTCCATCCAGGTGTCCATCACGTCGGTCTCGCCGTGCCAGTTCTCGCCGCCACACTCCGGGCAGGTCCCGATCTCGGGGTCGGTCTCGGGCGGCTTGACCGGGACCTCGGACTCCTCGGCGATGTGGGTGTGGCCGCAGTCCTGGCAGTGCCAGGCCGGGATCGGCGTGGCGAACACACGCTGGCGTGAGATCACCCAGTCCCACTCCATCCCCTCTGTCCACTCCTCGAGACGCCCGTACATGTGGTCTGGTATCCACTCGACCGTCTGGGCTGTCTCCAGGATCTCGTCCTGCCGGACCTCGACGAACCACTGTTCCTTCGAGAGAATCTCGATCGGCGTATCACACCGCCAGCACTGTCCGACGTTCTGTTCTGTCGATTCCGTGTCGACGAGAGACCCCTCGGCCTCGAGATCCGCCGCGATCGCCTCCTTTGCCTCGTCGATGGTCAACCCCTCGTACTCGCCGGCCAGACCCGTGAGTCGGCCGTCCTCGGAGAAGACCATCCGCAGGTCGAGGTCGTACTCGGCCCACCAGTCGACGTCCTGCTTGTCACCGAAGGTACAGATCATCACCGCACCGGTGCCGAAGTCGCTGTCGACCTCGTCGTCGGCGATGAGTTCGACCTCCTGGCCAAACAGTGGCACCTCGAACGTGTCACCGATGCGGTCGGCGTAGCGGTCGTCGTCGGGGTCGACAGCCATCGAGACACAGGCCGCGAGCAGTTCGGGTCGGGTGGTGGCTATCTCGATATCGTCGTTGTCCACGCCGGAGAACGTGATGTAGTACAGCGTTCCCTGGATGCCCTCCTCGGTTTCGACCTCGGCGTCGGCGATGGCGGTCTCACACCGGGGACACCAGTTGACCGGGTGCTCGTTCTGGTAGACGTAGTCGCTGTCGGCCATCTGCACGAACGAGCGCTGTGTCTCACCCCAGTACTCCGGGTCCATCGTCCGGAACTCGTGGTTCCAGTCGATGGAGAACCCGAGCGTGTCCATCGTGTCCCGCATCGCGCCGATCTGGCTCTCCGTGTGCTCGATACACAGGTCGCGAAACTCCTCGCGGGGCACGTCTGTCCGGTGGATGCCCTGATTCTCCTCGACTTTCACCTCGGTCGGGAGCCCGTGACAGTCCCAGCCCTGCGGAAAGAGCACGTCGTCGCCGATCAGGCGGTGGAACCGGGCCGAAAAGTCCATGTAACACCACCCCAGGGCGTTCCCGATGTGGAGGTTCCCCGTCGGGTACGGCGGCGGCGTGTCGATAACGTACTCTGTGTCGGTGTCCCCGTCGCCCTCGTAGCTGTAGATGTCCGTCTCGCGCCACTGTTCGCGCCACTTCGGTTCGACATCGTCTGGTTCGTACGTGTCTGGTAGTTTACTCATTGTTGGAGTTTCCGTTTTGCGGCTGTCGGTCGTCCGTTCTGTTGCTGAACACGCGTTTCTGTCAGAAGGCACACCACACTCGACAGTACAGCTATCGTACTACCGACGACCTGTCCATACCTGTACTGTGAACTCTGGCTGGTATAAATTTTCGTTTTTTCCAGCTACCACGTAGCCCCCGCGGGTTACTCCAACTGCCACCGGCCCCTGCTCTCGGCCCTCACAGGTTATCCAACTGCCACCGGCCCCTGTTCCTGGCCCCCACGGATTACTCCAACTGTCACCGGCCGGCCTCTCGGCTTCGGTAAGTCGTCTCCGGGTGTCGACAGGCCGTCTCTGTGCGACTGTGAGCTCTCTCCGATCACTCACAGGCAGTTCGGATGCATATCCGGGAGACGACGGGTGCCACAACCGCTCGGTTAGACTAAAACCAGGGTTTGACTGTTCGGCAGTTTATACACTGTCTGCGCAGATAGTACAACTATGTCGAGGCAGGATGCGACGTGGCTGGCTCTCGTGGCGCTCTTGATGGGTGTGGCGTTCGGTATCATGATCACAGTCGGTGTCCTCAGCGTTACAGATACCGGGAACAGTGAACCGGAAACGGGGACACCCGGAGAGGATGACAGTCAATTGCTGCCTGTCGTGCCGGGGGGACAGATGCTGAACACGACAGCACCGGCTATCGGCGACACAGGGCTGGAGCAGTTCGGGACGACAGAGGCGTTCAGGGGGTACGTCCGCGCGGGCCAGCGCCGGGCCGAGACTGGCTGGTGGCGGTTCGGCCAGCCGGGGGTTACATTCGAGGGTAACGCCACTGCCGCGCCCGACGCCACTAACAGCGTTGCACAGAGCAGTGGTCCGGACCGCGTCGCCGGTTCGAACGTACAGGTTGCTGGCCTCGACGAACCGGACATGGTAAAGACCGACGGGCGTAACTTCTACTACTCGCCCTCCGCAGGGCGGTACGCGATTCCGCCCCGACCGGTCGAACCGGGCACCCCGGGCAGCACACCGGTCCCGCCGTGGGCGCCCTCGGAGAGCCACGTCGTCGACGTGAGCAACCCCGCAGACCCGTCGACGCTCACCACCATCGACTCGGGTGGGGAGCTACTCCAGACCGGTGACCGGCTGGTCGTGTTCAACGAGACCGGCGGCACGGTCGTCGGCTACGACGTGAGCGACCCCGGGGCGCCCGTGGAGTCCTGGCGGCTCCCGCTCGACGCCAGACTCGTCACAGCCCGGGAGACCGGCGGCCAGCTCTACGTCGTGACCCAGACGTTCGTCGGGCCGGAGACCGACTGCCCGATAGCCCCGCTGGGTGGTCAGGCAGTCGAGTGCGGGGCGATCTACGGGCCGGAGACACAGACCGGTGCCGACGCCACCTACACCGCGCTCAGCATCGACGCGGAGTCCGGCGATATCGAGGACTCCGTGAGCGTGGTCGGGACCGGCGACAACACCGTTGTCTACATGTCCCCGAACGGGCTGTATCTCACCGACACCACAGGGGTGGCCGCGAGCGAACTGCGGCTATCCTGGGCCGAGCAGTCCGAGGTTGTGCCGGCGGAACTCGCCGGGCGTCTCGAGGAGATCGCCGGCTACAATATCTCCGAGCGGTCGAAACAACAGGAGATGCGACGGGCGGTCACCCGGTACAGCTCCCTCGTGAACGGGACGACCCTGCGGGAGAGCTTCGAGCGCTACCGCGTCGCACACCAGGAGAACCTCACACAGACCAGCATCGTGCGGATCGATGTCGAGGAGGGGCGGCTCGACGTGGCCGAAACCGGGACGGTGCCCGGTGAGCCGCTCAACCAGTTCGCACTCGACGAGTACCAGGGGACACTCCGCATCACCACTACCATCCCGCGTGTCGCCGGCGCCGAGAGCGACAATCACCTCTACGTCCTCGACAACGAGACACTCGACCGCGAAACCCGCGTGACCGGGATGGGGCACGACCAGCGGGTCTACTCGGTGCGCTACGTCGGTGACACCGCATACGTGGTCACGTTCCGCCAGGTCGACCCGTTCTACGTCATCGACTTCGAGGAACCGACCGAACCCGAACTGCTCAGCGAACTCGAACTGCCGGGGTTCTCCTCGTATCTCCACCCCGCCGACGACGACCACGTCATCGGTATCGGAAAGGAGAACGGCCAGGTAAAGTCCGTCCTGTTCGACGTGACCGACCCGACCGACACCGCTGTTGCCGACCAGATACAACTCGATTCGTTCTGGTCGGCGATCGACGAGTCCCACCACGCGTTCATGATCGACCGCCGCCACGAGGTGTTTGTTCTCCCGGCGGGCAACACCGCGAAGATTATCGACTACGCTGACGGCGAACTCGAGGTTGTCAGAGAGGTCTCCGCCGGGGCGGAGGTGAACCGCGCCCGGTACGTCGACGACCAGCTCTACATCTTCGCCGGAGACGAGATAATCGTCCTCGACCAGACAACCTGGGAACGGACCACGACACTCTCGGTCGGCGACGGGTGACCTGACCTGCCACCCACTGTCCGGTCGAATCTCCTCACCCGTCACATCCGACCATACCCCATCGTCTCCGAGCGGACCGCACGGTGGAGATGGACATCTTCGCCGGTCCGGGTCGGAAACCTTCGCCGGTCCGGAGCGGACACCCTCGCTGGTCCGGGGCGGGCACCTTCGCTGGTCCGGGGCGGACACCTTCGCCGGTCTGAGGTGGACACCCTCGCTGGTCCGAGGCGGTCCCGTGGCGGGGGCGGCGAGGTCACGGAGAGTAGCATAAGTGTCCGCAGTCAGTACGTCGGGTCGTGACAGAGGGTACAGAGCTTCTCGCCCAGCTGGGTGATCAGCGGATACTGCTCAGTGTGGTCATCTCCGCGGCACTGGTCGCGTTTGTCTGGCGGGTCGACATGTTGCTCGTGCGGTACACACAGGTATCGGATGAGATTGTCGACAACCTGCGCGGGTTCCGCGGGGTGGCGACAGGCACGATGGTCGTGGTCACGCTGGCGTGGATCGTGGGTCAGCCGACACCGGGGTGGATCGCCGGCCCGTTCGAGGCGGTTGCCGGCCCACAGTTCGTCGATGGGTTGGTCGCGTTCCTCCCGCCGTTTGTCGTCAACAATCCGGGTCCGTTGTCGGTCACGCTGCTCGGGCTGTGGTGGACCTGGAAGCTGCGTGTAAAAGGCGACGAGATCATCGAGCGCTCTGTCGCGGTCAGGTACGACGAGACGCTCGCCCCGATCGCGGGGAATGTCTGGGATGTTACCATCATCGCCGTGTTCTTTCTGCTGGTGCTCGAGCAGTGGGGGATCGGTATCGCGACACTGCTCGCTCCCGCCGGTATTATCGGCATTATCCTCGGGTTCGCCGCACGAAAGACGGTGGCCAACTTCTTCGGGAGTCTCTCGCTGTACGCCGACGAAACCTACAAGCGCGGGGATTTCATCGAACTGGAGAACGGCACCACGGGAACAGTTCGGGATATCAGCGTCCGCAGTACGGTCCTGCAGACCCTCGACGGCGACCTGGTGACGGTGCCGAACGCGGAACTCAGCGACGGGGAGATAATCAACAAATCCTCGCCCCGTCCAAACCGTCGCATCCAGTCGACGGTCGGTGTCTCCTACGACGCCGACCCCGGGCGGGTGAAGCGGGTCCTCGAGGAGGCGGCGACACCACTCTCGCGGCGGCGCGAGTCCGTCGTGCATCTTCGCTCGTTCGGCGACTCCGCGCTCGTGTTCGAGGTGTTCGTCTGGATCGAGAAACCGGCCGACCGCCGGCAGGCCGAACACGAGCTCAACATGGCGATTCACCGGGCGCTCGACACCGCCAACATCGAGATCCCGTACCCCCAGCGGGACATCGCGGTCAACCGCGAACCGCCGGCGGAGATCTGAGTCCTGATACTGCCCGAGTAGCTCGCGACCGATATTCGCGGAGAGCCTATCTATCACGGAATGTCCCGCCCGACATCACCCCTCGATTGGCGGTCCGGCCGGGTCGGAACACGGAGTTTTT
>KE356579.1:2920468-2931633 GCA_000416085.1 halophilic archaeon J07HX64
ACCGGCGACCGGGGACTGATACTGCCTGACTGAGTATCTCACCTGGGTCTATCGAGACGCTGTCTGTCCTCCGGTCTCACACCCGAGTTACGACTTGCTGTGTATGTACCTCTGTCCGGTACGAAACCGGAGACTGTCCTATCGCTACCGCCAGGCGACCCACAGAGCCAGACAACCCACAGATTGTCGAGAGACCGGCACGGTGCGGTCTGCGTCGGTCCTACAGACCGGTGCCGGTTGCGGGCAGCACTCGTCGGATGATCTCGGTGTGGTGGTCGAGCGATAGCGTGTCGGTGCGGTGGTCGACCGATAGCGTATTGTTCCGTGCCCCCGAGTCCACGGGCATGACAGGACGCTACTACGGTGAGTTCGAGGTCGGTGAGACCATCAGCCACGAGCGCAGTCGCACCGTGAGCGAGGCCGACAACCAGCGGTTCTGCGATATGACGATGAACCAGCAGCCCCTGCATCTCGACGCGGAGTTCGCCGCCGACACCCAGTTCGGCGAGCGAATCGTCAACGGACTCTACACCATGTCACTCGCGGTGGCTCTGACAGTCCCCGAAACAACAGACGGCACCGTCGTCGCCAATCTCGGCTACGACAACGTCGAACACCCCGCACCGGTGTTCCACGGCGACACCCTCCACGTCGAGTCGACCGTCACGAGCAAGCGCGAGACCAGCGACGGCGAGCGCGGTATCGTCGAGATGCACGTCGAGGTGTGTAATCAGAGTGACGACCTGGTCTGTGCGTTCGACCGGACGGTGCTGTCACTCAAAAACGGGTAGCGCGGTCAGCGCCCGGAGCTGTCCTCGTCGGTTTCCTCGGACTCTGTCTCCGCTCGCTCGCGGTCACGGGCGAGTCCACCCGTTTCCGGATGGTCCATCGCCCCTGGGACACCGAGTCCAAACGGGATCCGACTGAGTATTGCCCGGAGACGGTCACGGACAGAGATGGCTGTGTGTTCGTAGGCGATACAGATACTCTTCCGGGCACCGGTGAACAGGGCCGCGGGCAGTCGACACCGGGACCTGGCGAGACAACGTACCGTGGGACGGCGAATCCGCGCCCTTCTTGTACTCGCTGACCGACCGTCGAGTATGTCTCTGCAGGTGGTCGACCGACTGGGTTGGGCAGACGCGATGACGCTCCTGAACTCGGGTATCGGGGTGTTCGCGCTCGCGGCCGCCGTACTCGGGGAGGTGCTGCTGGTCGCGCAACTCATACTGCTCGCGGCGGTGGCGGACGGGCTCGACGGTGTCATCGCACGCCGGTTCGGGAGTACCGAGGTCGGCCCGTACCTCGACTCGATGGCCGACATCGTCTCCTTTGGAACGACGCCCGCCATCTTCGTGTTCGTCGCCGCCCGTGAGGAGTTCCGCGAGGAGGCCTGGACGGTATCGGAGGAACCGGAGTTGGCCGCCGTTGCAGGTGCTGTCGCCGCGGGCTTTGTTCTCTTCTCGCTCGTCCGCACAGCGCTGTACACCGTCTACGTCGGCGAGGACGAAACCCGCCCGGGGATCCAGAATACGCTTGCGTCCTCGATTCTCGCTGTCGCGTACCTCGCGGGGCTGACGAACGTGCCCGTCCTCCTCGGGGCCACGGTGGTGCTCTCCGTGCTGATGGTCGCGCCCGTTCCCTACCCGAAACTGCGCGACCGGGACGCGATCGTGCTCGGGGCACTCCAGATGGGCGCCATCCTCATACCGATGGTGTTCGGGCGGGTGTTGCCGCGAACACTCCTGTTGTTTGCGCTCGCCTATCTTCTCCTCGCGCCGCGGTTCTACTGGGGGGAGTGAGTCGTCGCCGAGACCGAGGAGGGGTGTGTTTCTTTCGACCAGACGACCGGCGAGGAGCGCGTCTCCACGGGTGCCCCGTTTCTCACGCTCGGTGGCGTCGCGGACGATAGCCGGGTTCTCACCTGTGTACGCGACGTGACGGCCTGCCGGATTCGATACCCGGACCTGGGTCACCGGGGACAGAGACGGCTCACCGCTCGCGTCTGAACCGCTCCGTTCCCCTCTCGTGTAGCTCCCGGGAGGTCACGGCAACCGTCTCCCGGAGTTCGTCGTGGTATTCGAGGAGTCGCTCGCGCAGCCCGTCGTGTTCACGGGCGAGTATCTGGACCGCCGAGAGCGCGGCGTTGAACGACTTGCCGGCGTCGACGGCGACGAGTGGGGCGCCTTGTGGCATCCCGATGACCGACGGGACCGACTTCTCCTGGACGGGGACACCGATGACCGGCAGCGGGTAGGCGATCGAGGCTGTCATATTGGGCAGGTCGGCGCTCTTGCCGCCCGCCCCCGCGATGACGACATCCAGCCCGCGCTCCTCGGCTGTTTCGGCGTACGCGTACATCAGGTCAGGCGTCCGGTGGGCCGAGACGACGTACGTCTCGAATGTGAACCGCGACCCAGGCGGAGCACCGTTATCGGTCTGTTCCTCGAATCCGAGCGTGGTGAGCGCGTCGTGTGCACCGGGCCGGCCCGTTTCCGACCCGGCCATCACCTCCAGGTCCGAGTCCGACCCCATGACGATGCCGATCTCCGGTGTGTCCTCGGATGGCCGGTCGCGTTCGGCCTCCGCCCGGAGGTCCGAAACGAGCGCGTCGAGTTCGTCGTCCGGTCGGGAACCGCCGTCCGACCGGAGGCTGTCGCGGCGCTGGTCTGTGCGTGTCGGACCCATATATGAGGCTGTGTCCGGACAGACCTAAGCGTTGGTGGTTCTCAGGACAGAACAGTCAGGCTACCACGGGGGTCTACAGCAGACCGAGGTCCTCGGCGACGATGTCCTGTAGCTCCTCGGCGATCTCGGGGTCGACCTGCGCGACATCCTCGCCGTCGTGCATCTGCTCGTTGTGTCGTTCGACGCTGTCGGCAACCTCGGAGATAGGCATACGCGTCGTCGTGTCACACTCCGGACAGAGCACCGGCACAGTGGGTTCGTCGGCAGTCATATCGGGCGATACAGTACCCAGTCTCTTGGCCGTTGTGTCTGCCGACGCCGGTCACAGAGACAGACAGTCACAATCGGCTGGAGGCAGATAGGTAGTAGCGCTCGGACGTCCGGGTCGGGCAACCCCGTCGAGTCCACGCTCGGGTGTCTGCACAACATCGCGGGGTAACGGCCCCGAACACCGTTCCCCGCTGTGTGTGCGTGTCGCCACCCCAGGGAGCGAACACCGACAACACCGCGAGTTTGTTTACGAACTCCGAGTGAACCCACACACGTTCCCTCGGCGGGTGAAACAAAACCTACCGACCCGTGGCTGGCCGATTGCTCGGCAGACAGTGCTTTTGACTCCCGCGGATCGGGCGACAACCACAGGGTGCTGTGACGGCGGCCCTGGCACCCGCTGTGGGCTGTCGAGCGGTCTCACTCGCAGGCGAGGGGGTTGTACGAACCGGTGATGTCCCACTCGTGGACACAGTGTGGTTCACCGCGCCGTGGTGTCCCGTCGGGTGCGGCCGCGACCCAGGTACCGATACTGCTGTTCCAGCGCTCTACCCGTCCGCAGCGCTCGCACTGCCGTTCGTTCGGAGGCGCAATACTGTCCATACGCGACTGAACGTGTCGCTCCGTATTGAATGGTCGCGTTTCGCCGGCGACACAGGTGGCCTGTGTTCGACCCGTCACCGGCTCGTGGCGCGCCGAGTCCAGGCGGATAGTCGGGTTTCCGGACCGCTCTGAGGCCAGCGCGTGACCCGCCGGACAGGGTGAAGACGGGGGAAAGTGCATTATTCCACCGGTCCTCAGTGGAGATATGCGGGAGACACTCGCCAGAGGGGTGATTAACCGGTTGGACTCGCCGCTCGCGGTTCTCGATGACGGAGGGACAGTCGTGTATACAAACGACACGTGGGAAGGACTCGATACTCCGGAGACCGTTCCGGGGGCGGTGACCGTTGGCGAACCCTGTCTGCCGGCCTGTGAGGCGATCGCCGACGAGGCAGTCGCCGAGAGGGCTCGCGAGTCGCTCGAGACGGTCCTGGCCGGTAACACCGACAGTGTCCGGGTGTCGTACACCGCACCGTGGCCGGCGACACTCGGGCGCCGGTTTCGCCTGCAGGCCCGCCGCTTCGACAGCGAGAACGGCGAGCACGTCCTCGTCGAGCACCGGGAGGTGACCGAGGAGTACCGGGTGAGCAGGGAGCGTGACCACTACGAACAGACCCTGGCAGACGTGGCATCGGTCGTCTCCCACGATATCCGGAGCCCGATCACCGCGGCGCTCTCGTGGGCCGAACTCCTCGACGCCGACCCGGACACCGACAGCGAGCAGGTCGGACGGGTCACGTCCGCGCTCGAACGGATGAACGCGATGGCAGATACCACCGTCACGCTCGCCCGCGAGACCGGCGTCGACGATGTCGCTCCGGTCGAACTCGGTCGAGTCGCCGAGACGGTCTGGACGGACATCGACACCGCGGGCGAACTCGTCGTCGAGGAGAGCGACCGGGTGCTCGCGGACGAGCGCGCCCTGGAGGTGCTGCTCGAACACCTGTTCCGGAACGCGACCCAGCACGGCACCCGGGTGGACGGTGGGACCGACGCCGGGGACCTGACCGTCCGTGTCGGACTGCTCGCGAGCGGGTTCTACATCGAGGACAGCGGTGCCGGCATCGAGGACAACCTCCGGGACAATCTCTTCGACCCCGGTGTCACAACCGGGTCGGCACAGGAAAACACCGGTATCGGTCTCACCATCGTCGAGCGTGCCGCCGGGGCCCACGGCTGGGAGGTGACCGCCGGCGAGGGCGGAGACGGCGGTGCCCGGTTCGAGATAACCGGTGTCACACCCGGCTAAACTGCACCGGGACTGTCTCGCCCGTGGACACAATCCTCAAGACGCTCGCCGGGATAGCTGCAGGCAATGAAAGTTAGCATCGTCGGGAGCGGTTACGTCGGCACGACAGTCGGGGCCTGTCTCGCGGATCTCGGAAACGATGTCTGGAACATCGACATCGACGAGGCAGTCGTGGCCGCGCTGAACGAGGGGGAGTCGCCGGTCCACGAACCCGGACTGGACGAACTGGTGGCCGAACACGCCGGCGCCCGGTTTCGTGCCTCCACATCCTACGACGTGCTTCCCGGGACGGACGTGACGGTGCTCGCGATTCAGACCCCGAGTGAACCCGACGGCGGTATCGACCTGTCGGCTGTCAAGGCCGGTGTCCGCTCCATCGGTGAGGCGCTCGCGTCGAAAGACGAGTACCACCTCGTCGTCGTCAAAAGCACTGTCGTCCCCGGGACGACCGACGAACAGCTTACCCCGATACTGGAGGCGACATCGGGAAAGACCGTCGGCGAGGACCTTGGTGTCGCGGTAAACCCCGAGTTCCAGCGCGAGGGCAGTGCTGTTGCCGATTTCATGCACCCCGACAAGGTCGTCACCGGAACCGGGGACGACGAGCGCGCGAGCGCACTGCTCCGGGAACTCTACGACCCGGTTCTCGACAGCGACGGCAAGCATATCGAAACCGGCCGCCGCGAGGCCGAGATAATAAAGTACGCCAACAACTCCTTTCTCGCCGCGAAGGTCAGCCTGATAAACGACATAGGCAACATCTGCAAGCAACTGGGGGTCGACGCCTACGAGGTGGCCGACGCGCTCGGCGCGGACGACCGCATCGGCGAGCGGTTCCTCCGCAGCGGTGTGGCTGGGGGGGAGTTGTCTCACAGGTGACCAACGAGTGCTGATACAGGACGAGTCGGAGACGAAGCTCATCACACTGGCAGGACTGTTCGACCGGTATGCGGCCGATGGCTCTCTCGACGATCTGTCTGTTCTCAGTTACGCTGAGGACGGCTCCCTCTCGTTCAAACCGGTCACCGCGGCAACTCGACGGCCGTACGATGGGAAACTGCACACAGTGCAGACGAGGATGGGGAAAGAGCTAACAGTAACCCACGACCACCCGATGCTAACGGTGACGGACGGAGAGACGGTGATTCGTGAAGCACAGTCGCTTTCGCCAGGAGACCGGATCCCCGTGCAAACAGAGATACCCACCGACGCGGTTGGTTCGTTCGATATAATCGATGTCGTGGCCAGTTCACCATCGTTCGAGAACGAGAGCGTCTACCTGAAGCCCGAGTTCGAGCTGGAGAGTATCAGCCAATCGCTTCGGAGTAAACTGTCCGAATACAATGAGCGGTTCAGTTACGACAGAGTCTACGAGTTCAAACGGAACAACTACATCACACTCGATGCGTTCCTCGAATTCGAGGCCAGTCTGTCCATCGAGCGGAGCGCCCTGCGGATATACACGACAGTAGGCGGAGAACAGACCTACGTTCCAGCCGTGCTTGATGTAGACGAGGAGTTCTGGCGGTTCATCGGATACTATCTGAGTGAAGGACACATCGGCGATGACAGCTCGGGACACGGTTCAACAACGCGGAAACGGGTTTTTTTGAGTTTTCACCCGAGCGAGCAAGAGGCGTGCGTCGCAGATGTCGAATCCTATCTGGAGGACCTCGGTATCCGGTACCGGACGAGGACGGGGACGACCGCAACACAGATCGAGGTGTCGAGCCGGGTCCTTGCGGAGTTTCTCGACTGGCTCGGTTGCGGTATCGGTTCGTACTCGGCAGCGGTTCCCGATGCGGTGTATCGAGAACCGGAGAGAAACAGGAGAGCACTCCTGTCTGGATTGTTCCGCGGCGACGGTCATATCGAGTACACGAGTCACTCGAACGCAGTAGTGTACGACTACGGGTCGGTGAGCGAGGAGTTGATTCAGGGAATGCAGTTTGTACTCCACAGCTGTGGGATTGTGCCGAGTTACAACACATCACCGTCAGAAAAATCGACGCAGCCGGCACATTTTCTCCGGATAAGCTCGAAACAACAGCTGGCCGCTCTGGCGGGGATGTTCCTGCCCGAGGAACAGGACCGAATCAACGAGCGTCTCGACAGCTACGACAGAGACATCAGACCGACCGGACACGCGAGAGGGGAGACACATACGACTGTCCCCGTGCAGGACATATGCGCAGGGGACACCACGACCGAGGTGTACTCCATCGAAGTTGCTGACAACCACACGTTCGTTACGACCGATGGACTCGTCGTACACAACTGTTTCCCGAAAGACACGGCGGCCATCAGACACGCCGCACGCGAGGCGGGGTACGAGCCGGCGATGCTGGACGCGACGGTTGCGGTCAACAACGAACAACCCCGTCGACTGCTCTCACTGCTTGACGAGCACGTCGACGTGACAGACCGCCGGGTGGCGGTGCTCGGACTATCCTTCAAACCCGGTACCGACGATATCAGGAACTCACAGGCGATACCAGTAATCGAGGGGCTACGAGAGCACGGCGCGGACGTGGTCGCATACGACCCCGTCGCAACCGGGGAGATGCGCGAGCGGTTCCCGGAGATCGGGTACGCGGACAGTGCCGCGGCCGCCCTGGAGGGGGCACACGGTGCGGCTGTCGTGACCGGCTGGGACGAGTTCGCCGCCCTCGACGACGAGTTCGACGCGATGGTCACACCCGTCGTCGTCGACGGGCGGAACGTCATCACCCGGCGAACTGGGATCACCTACGAGGGGTTGACGTGGTGAGAACTGTCGTCGTCGTCGCACACGAGGCGCCCACCACACCGGGGTTCTCGCTGGACGACCTGCCGGGGGCGGGGCGGATGGACCTGTTGGCCCGGTCGGTGACGGCCGCGCTGCTTCGTTCCCACGATATCCGCCGGGATGTCCGTGTCGCACTCGTGCTCGGAGACACCTGCACGGTGCGCTTCGACGGCTCCGAACTCAGGGGACTCCACCCCGACGAGCGCTCGACAGCCGCGCTCGTTCGAACGGCACTCGAGGAGCGCGAGGAGGCGATCGGGCACGTGCCTGTCGAGGTGTCACCGGGGCTCTCGCTCGTCCGGAAGGGGCTGGCCGACACGCTCGGGGACACGGACGGACCGGTCTACCAGCTCCACGAGGACGGCCAGCCCGTTGCCGACTGTGACCCGCCCGAGAACCCGACCCTCGTGCTCTCGGACCACCAGTCGTTCCGCACGGCGGAGACGGAGCTACTCGACGACACAGATGCTCGGCAGGTGTCACTGGGTCCCGAGGTGCTGCACGCCGACCAGGCGATCACGGTCGCGCACAACTGGCTCGACACCGACGGGTTCACCGAGTACTGACAGTTACAGGAGTCCCACTGTCGGGCTGATATGCCGGGCGTGGCGACAGCAGCGACCCGGGGCCGCGCGACAGCACACCCGTCCAACTGAGACGCGTCGAGAACCTGGGGCGAACTCGACCGCTTGCTCTCGGCACCCGTCTCGGCACACAACTGATTCCCGGCGACTCCGACCCCGTGTCACTGTGAACAGAACAGAATAAAACAGCGCAGGCAGAACCAGTTTTCCAGTGTAACGTGGACCGGTTCAGCGCATCCGGTGTAACGCGGGCCCGTTCACCGTTTCGGGTCCGAAACGGGTCGGTTTAGTCGGATCCAACCGCACGCCCCTGGTTCCTACGCCGCGAGGTCGTTGAACAACGACTGGACGTCGAAGATGGTGACCTCCGGGTCATCGGGGTCGTTCCTGTCGAAGTTGAACAACGACGGGGCGGTCTTTATCGAGTCTTTCTTGAAGTTGTTGAAGAACGTCTGCACGTCGAAGATACTGAACTCGTCGTCTCCATTGATATTGTTCAGTTTGCCGTCGCCGGTAGTGTCGGTCGGCAGATTGTTGCCGCCGATGTCGAGTTCGACCGCGGCGGTTTCCTGGTCAACGATGCTGACTGCCGTCCCGTCCGAGACGTTGTCACCAGGTTCGTACTCCTGGCTCAGACCACTCGTCGGGATGATGTGAGCGGTGTGGGAGCCCTGTAGGCCGCCGCCATCCTCGACCGTTACCTCGACACTCTCGTTGTCGAACACACCGACCTCGAGACCGGCGATGACCAGTTCGCCGTCCTCGGGGTAGGTTACCACGACTGCCGACTCGACACCACCGGACTGGACGCTGTCGACAGTGACGTTGCCACCGTCGATGGACTGATCACTGAAGTTCAGGCTCTGGTCCGGCACGCTAACTGAGATATTCACCGTCCCCGGGTCGGTGACGCCACCAAGTACGGACCCGTTCGCGCTCTCGTGGGTTAAGATGGGGAACGTCGCGGGTGGGAAGAGATCACCCTCCGAGACGCTCTCGTTGTCGACGACGTGGATCATCGCGATGTACTCGCCGGTCGTGTCGAACTCGATCGGGTTCCCGTTGCTGTCCCGCAGCGGGATGGTGACATCCTGATTGGTCCCGCTGAGCACCGCAGAGGCTCCGACATACGCGCCGGGTCCACCATTAGCGGTGGTCTCGTGAAGATTGGCTACAAACAGTGTGTCGGGGTCACCGGTCAGGTTCGCGGTTGCTGCGGTGACCTCTGTCGTGGGACTTTCGTAAGACTGGTTGGCAAAGTCGAGGGTTCCCTGGAACACCGTCGCAGTCTCGTTGTCGATGATTGCACTCGCAGTCTCGTCGGAGACAACATCACCCGGACTGTAGTCCTGACTCAGGTCCGCAGTCGAAATAATGTGTGCGGTGTGGTTACCGGGGAACCCACCAAACTCCTCAACAGGCACAGTAACAGAACCGCCGTCGAGATCACTCGCGTTGGACGCATTCAGTCCTGCAATGACCAGATCAGTCGCTGCTTGGTCGGTGGTGTCACCCACCATGTTGCCGCTGTGGATGGTACATCTGTAGCCGTCGAACTCGGCAGTGAGCCCGGAGGTAGCGGTGAAGCTGACACTGTTACCGGAGTCGGTCCAGCCAACAGCCGGGTCGTCCTCGTAGGAGCCCATTCCATCCTGGCTCAGTAGCGCGTCACCGTTCGCATCGAAGAACTCGAGCGGGTGACTGCTACCCGGCAGGCCCTCGAAGGTGTATTCGACACCCTCGACGAGTCGAAGTGTTGGGTTGTCACCGCCGTCGACTACGACATCGTCGATGCTGTCGGCGTCACCGGAGACACCGTTTATCTCCCACGCGCTGAATCCAACGTTGTCGAGATCGATTGTCACCTGGTCGCCAGTTTGGAGGGTCGAATTAGAATAGGTGACCACCACTGTGCTATCGACGTCCGAATCGACCGATTCGACAACGACACCGGGCGCCGACGGGGTGTCAGAGGTGAACGTGCTCGATGCGGTTGCCTGGTCGCCGAACGACACCGACGCGTTCGGCGTGTCGACTGTCACCGTCCCTGGGTCGGTGACACCACCAGGCACACTCCCGCTCGCGCTCCTGTGGGGCAAGATGGGGAATGTCCCGGGCGGGCGAAGATCACCCTCCGAGACACTCTCGTTGTTGACGACGTGGATCATCGCAATATACTGGTTGGTCGTGTCGAACTCGACCGGGTTTCCAGCAGTGTCCCGCAGCGGGATGGCGACATCTTGATTGGTTCCGCTGAGCACCGCAGAGGCCCCGACGTACGCGCCGGGTCCACCATTAGCGGTGGTTTCGTGAAGATTGGCTACAAACAGTGTGTCGGGGTCACCGGTCAGGTTCGCGGTTGCTGCGGTGACCTCTGTTGTAGGACTTTCGTAAGACTGGTTGGCGAAGTCGAGGGTGCCCTGGAACACCGTCGCAGTCTCGTTGTCGATTATTGCACTCGCAGTCTCGTCGGAAACAATATCACCCGGACTGTAGTCCTGACTCAGGTCCGCCTCGGGAATCAGGTGTGCGGTGTGGTTACCGGGGAACCCACTGAACTCTTCGACCGGGATAGCAACAGAACTGCCGTCGAGGGTACTCGCGTTGAACGTATTCAAGCCCGCAATGACCAGATCGTTCGTCGTCTCGCTCGTGGTCTGGGCTGCACCCTCCATACTGCCGTGGACGGTACATTTGTACCCGTCGAGTTCGTCCAGGAGTGCCCCGGTGGCGGTGAACGTGGCAGTGTCGCCGGTGTCCTCCCAGCCGACATCAGGGTCGTCCTCGAACGAACCAGATCCGCTCTGACTCAGCAGCACGTCGTCGCTGTAGCCACCACTACCGAAGAACGCGAGTGGGTGGAAACTCCAGCCGAGGTTCTCGAAGGTGTACGTGACACCCTCGACAAACTGGATTGTCGGGTTGTTTCCAGTGTCGACAACAACGTCGTCGATGCTGTCGGCGTCACCGGAGACACCGGTTA
>KE356579.1:2931653-2932828 GCA_000416085.1 halophilic archaeon J07HX64
ACGGGGTACTCACCCGGCGACGCCGGGTCACCTGGCGACGCATCGTCGTCGACCACGTGGATCATCGTCACCACATCGTTCACGCCCGTCAGCGGGAACTCGTTCTGCGGGACGTTCGCACCGGTTGCGGGGTTTTCGGCCGTTATCGGCACGTCCGTGTTCTGGCCGGTCAGCACGTCACTCGACCCGACGTATGCCGGGCCGATCAGCGTGCCGTTCTCGTCTGTCGGGTGAACGTCGACGGTAAACGCCGCGTCACCGCCGGTCAGATTCGCAACCGATACTGTCGCGAGTGTCTCGCCCTCCTGAATCGGGCCGTCGACGGTCTGGTTCTGAAGCTCGAGGGTGCCCTGGTACACCGTCGCCGCCTCGTTTGCGAGTATCTCACTCGCAGTCTCCGCCGAGACGTTGTCACCGGGTGGTAGGTCTGACTTAGGTTCGCCACAGGAATGACGTGTGCGGTGTGCTGGCCGGGGAATCCGCCAAAGTCCTCGATCGGGATGTACACAGTACCACCGGTGAGTTCGCTGGCGTTGAACGTATCGAGACCGGCGATGGTGAGATTGTCACCCTGCGGGTACGTGACCACGACCGCACTGTCCACCTCGGATTCGACGGTGACCCCGACACCGGGTGTCGACGGGGCTCCAGAGGTGAACGTACTCGATGCGGTTGCCTGGTCGTTGAACGACACCGACGCGTTCGGCGCGTCGACTGTCACCGTCCCCGGGTCGGTGACGCCACCGGGTACGAACCCAGTTCGCGCTCCCGTGGGGCAACACGGGGTACTCACCCGGCGAGGCCGGGTCACCCGCGGTGGCGTTGTCGTTGACCACGTGTATCATCGTCACCACGTCGTTCACACCTGTCAGCGGGAACTCGTTCTGCGGGACGTTCGCACCGGCGGGTTTTCGGCCGTTATCGGCACGTCCGTGTTCTGGCCGGTCAGCACGTCACTCGACCCGACGTATGCCGGGCCGATCAGCGTGCCGTTCTCGTCTGTTGGGTGAACGTCGACGGTAAACGCCGCGTCACCGCCGGTCAGGTTCGCAACCGATAGTGTTGCGAGCCTCTCGCCCTCCTGAATCGGGCCGTCGACGGTCTGGTCCTGAAGCTCCAGCGTGCCCTGGTACACTGTCGCCGCCTCGTTGTCGATTATTGCCTCCGCAGTCTCC
>KE356579.1:2938385-2940714 GCA_000416085.1 halophilic archaeon J07HX64
AAGAGAATGTCGGACGAATGCGAACAGTGCCGACGTGTGTTCGCGGGAGTCAACTCACCGGTGCGTGTCTGCCGGGAGTGGGTCACCGCGGCGTATCCGCGGAAACCGGTTCACCGGTACGTGTCTGCGAGGACTACATCATCAGTGCGCGTCTGCCGGGGGTCGGTCGCCCGCGCGTGCCTGCGAGGACCAGGTCATCACCGCGTGTTCACGGAAACAAGGTCACCGGCGCGTCCCTGCCGGGGGTGGGTCACCGACCTGTCACGGGTCGGTCCTGCCGGGAGACACACTCAACTGTCTCTGCCGGGGTGGTCGTGGTGGAGGTGGCGGTCGAGATGCGACGTGTTTTCACCGGTAGGCGAGTACCCGGAGGTATGACAGCGGACAGAGCGCCCTGCGCGGCCTGTGGTGACGATATCCCGGCAGACACGAGCGTGTGCCCGAACTGTGAGAACAGCCCTGTTCGGACGGCAACGGTGTCGGCTGTGGTGATACTGGCGGTCGGTCTGTTGCTCACCATACTCATCCCGGCAGTCGGGTTCGTGGTCGCTACGGTGGGGGTTGCCGTGCTGTTTGCCGCCTGGTTGGGCGGTCTCTCGCCGACCGAGTACGACCTCTGACCGCGGAGCGGACACGCTCAGGACAGGTGGTCGTCGATGCGTGCCGCCGTCGACGCGCCGACACCCTCGACAGTCCGGAGTTCCTCGCGGGTGCTCGCCCGCACCGCGTCGACACTGCCGAACCGGTCGAGCAGGCGCGCCCGCAACTGTGGCCCGACACCGGGCACACCGTCGAGCGGTGTCGACACATCGTCACGGACCGTCGTGTGATACTGCCGGGCGAAGCGGTGTGACTCGTCGCGCACCCGCTGGAGCAGTTGCAGGTGCGGCGCGTTCGAGGGCCAGTCGTGGACCCCGCTGGGGGTGACCACCTGTTCCTCGGCTTTCGCCAGCGCGACGGCGGCCACATCCCAACCCACCTCGTCGAGTGCCTCGCGGGCAGCCGTCAACTGCCCCTGGCCACCGTCGATGAGCAACAGGTCTGGCCGCGGGCGGTCGTCACGACCCTCGACTGCCCGCTCTGCGCGCCACCGCACCAGCGTCTGCATGTTCGCGTAGTCGTCGTTCGTCTCGGTGAGTTTCTTGCGCCGGTAGTCGGCCTTCCGCGGCGCGCCGTCGACGAAGACGACGTTACTCCCGACAACGGCCCTCCCCCCGGAGTGACTCACGTCGAACCCCTCGACCCGTTCGGCCGAGTCCAACCCGAGGGCGGGCGCAAGCCGTGTCGTTCCGTCCGGTCGACCCTGGCCGCGACTGGCGTTTTTCACCGCCAGGTCCACCAGCGTCGCCTCCCGGCCGGCACCCGGCACCGCCAGCGAGACACCCGCACCGGCGAGCCACGCGTCGAGCGTCTCCCCTTCCGGTCGATCCGAGCAGAGGACCCGGTCGGGCAGTTCGCGGTCGGCGTAGTACTGTGGAAGAAAAGCCCCGAGCGCCGTCGCCGCGTCGGTCCCCTCGGGAGCCGACAGCCCGTGACGCTCCCGGTCGACCAACTGGCCGCTCTCGGCGCGCAACACCGCCACCGTCGGCTCGCCGCCGGCCAGCGAGACACCCAGTACGTCCGTCTGGCGGGGTCGCTCACCTGCCGTGTCGCCGGCGGCGACTGCCCGGTCACCCGTTTCGTGGAACTGCTCGACCGCGTCGAGCGCATCGCGGAGGTTGGCGGCCCGCTCGAACTGCTGGTCCTGTGCGGCGGTCTCCATCTCCCGGCGCAACGGCGCCGCGAGCACACCGGTCTCACCGCCCAGGAACCGCTCGACCGCCTCGACATCACCCAGATACGACTCCCGGTCGATCTCGTCCGTACAGGGGGCCGTACACTGCCCGATGTCGTGGTCGAGACAGGGCCGGTCCCGGCCAGAGTACTTGTGATCCGAACAACCCCGTAGACCGTACACCTGCCGGAGCGCCTTCACCACACGCTCGACGCGTCCCTTGCTGATGAACGGGCCGAACACCGTCGAGGTGGGGTCGGGGTCACGGGTCACCCTGATCTGCGGGAACTCGTGGTCGGTCAACGCCACCAGCGGGTAGGACTTGTCGTCTTTCAGGCGAACGTTGTACTTTGGTCGGTGCCGTTTGATCAGGTTCGCCTCCAGCAACAGGGCCTGTGACTCGGTGTCTGTGACCGTCACCTCGACCGCCTCGGCCCGCTCGACCATCTGCCGGATGCGCTCGCCCCGCGGGTCGGCGTACGACCGGACCCGGTCCTCGAGTGCGACTGCCTTGCCGACGTACAGGACCCGGTCGTCGACCTCGAACTGGTAGAC
>KE356579.1:2940734-2942375 GCA_000416085.1 halophilic archaeon J07HX64
CTTCGGCGGTCACAGCAAGGTCGACGTGGACGCCTCCGCGGGCGTCAGCGAGGCCGAGATGCGGTTCCCACAGCTCCAGGTCGAGCGAGCCGGTCGTCGTGCGCACCCGTTTCTGGTTGTCGTCCCGCTCGACGACCTGAAACCCGAGTGTCTCGTAGAACTCGAGTGCGGCGTCGATGTCTGCCACCTCCAACACCACCTCGAACACCCCGTCGACACCCGGTCCAGTTACCTCGCGTGTCCCGAGTTCCACGCAGTTGCCCGCGGGGTCGTAAAAGTAAAGTGAGCGGGCGTCCCCGAACGAGTGCTCGACGAGATCGAACCGACTGTCGAGGCGGTCGTGCCAGGTGTCGTACTCCTCGAAAGGGATGGCAGCGGCGTAGTGAGTGTGGAGACCTCCCCTGGGCGGGTCGCCGGGTGCGCGCAGGACGAGATCTGTATCACCGACGGCGAGTGTGACCCCGCGATCGGTCTCGCGACGGACCGGACAGTCCAGAAACGCCTCGTAAAACGCCTGCACCCGGTCGGGATACTTTACCTCCAGAGCGAGTCGCCGAGCTCCACCGAGCATATCGGGTGTTCGACTGGCGAACAGATTACTGTTACCCCGAGGAAACAGGCCGATGGTGACACACAATCGAGCCGCAGTTTGTGTGCAGTCCGGGTCCCTGGAGACGGAGGGTAATCGCGGACGGTCTGCGCCGGCAGTGCGAGCGGTGACCGGTAGGCACAGCAGGTTCGAACGGTAGTCGTCCGTATCAAAACGGGCCGGTTCCTCGCGACAGGTCTGAACGTGTTCCCGTTACTCGGCTATCATAGCGAGGAGCCCCGCACCGACCCGGAGACGAACTCGGCCTGTCGACAGACCGGATACCCCGGTTCCACCGGCGGCTACGGCGAGTATACGGGCTACGAGGGCGAGCAGTTCACCGACGACCGAGACCCCGACCGACTCGGCGACGGGGACCCAACCGAGCACTTCGCACCGCAGAGAAGGTCCACGAGCGGTATCTCTGAACAGCACAGTACATTAGCCCGCACCTCCAACTCGGGAGACAAAGTGATGGACGACAGCAGCGGAACAGACGACGACACGGCACTGTCGAACAGCAGTGAAGCGTCGAACAGCGAGCAGATAACCGGTGTCGACACGGTGCTGTTCGACCTCGACGGGACGGTCTGTGAGTACGAGCGCTCGCCGGACGACGTGCTCGGGACCGCGTTCGACAGGGCGGGAGTGGAGCCGTTTTTCGACGTGACGGCCTACTACGACCGGTTCGAGGCGTTCGTCGACGAGAGCGAGGATATCGTGGCGCTCAGGCGGAACTGTTTCGTCGATATCGCGAGCGAGCGCGGTCGGGACCCCGCGGTCGGTCGTGCGGTCGCGGATGCCTTTGCGTCGGAGCGCGACCACACCAGGGTGACGTTCGTCGACGGTGCCGCCGGCGTGCTGACACACCTGCACGAGCAGGGGTACGGTCTCGGACTCGTCACGAACGGTCCGCCGGGGACACAGCGGACGAAACTCGACAGCCTCGGGGTCGCCGAGCGGTTCGAGACGGCGGTGTTTGCCGGCCACGAGACGCCGAGCAAACCCCACCCCGAACCGTTCATCCGGGCGCTGGACACGCTCGGGGCGCA
>KE356579.1:2942425-2944281 GCA_000416085.1 halophilic archaeon J07HX64
ATCTTGTACAGCTTCATTCCGGTTTCGGTGGCGAGTATCTCGGCGGCCATCGTCTTGCCCGTTCCCGACGGTCCAGAGAACAGCGCCACCACACCGGTCCCGCGGCTGAACTGCTCCTCGAACCCCCAACTGGCGTAGATACGACCCTGGTTGGTGACGTGGGCGGCCACCGTCCGGAGCTCCTGTATCGTCTCGCCTCTGAGTTCGATGTCACCCCACGAGGCAGTTGGGTCGAGCTGTTCGGCCAGCTCCGACAGCCCGCCTGCCGACTGCGCGCTACAGCACTCATACACCGCTGCCGGCGCGAGGCAATCACCGTCTGTCAGCGACCGCGCGGTCGCCAGGGCTGTCTCCAGGTCCCCCTGTGTGAGCTCGAAGGTCCCCGCCAGAACCGCCGACTCGAGTTCGTCGTCGAGTTCGTCGGTGTGGTCGGCCCAGAACTCCCGTCGGACGTCGAACGACGGCCGCGGAAACTCGACGATGGCGTCGATGGTGGTCGTGCTCGTCCGGTTCGGCGTCCACTCCTCGCGACCGGTCACCACGAGCGGGCGGGCGAGCGCCTCGAACCGCTCGAAGATGTCGTCGACCGATAGCTCCGCCGAGTCGTCTGTCACACGCGACACCGAATGCAGATGCAGCGGACGGTCCAGCAACAACGCCTCCCTGCGGAGCCGTCCGAGCAGGCCTGCCTCGACAGTCGCGGCCAGATTCGGCACGGAGGAACTCGTCGGTCCCGGAGACCACCTCGACGGCAGTTTGCTTCCCGGTTCCCGGCGGCCCGTGCCAGTACAGCCGACAGCTGTCGACACGACCTGTTCCACGGCTCTCGGGGGTTGCCGCAACGAGGCTCCCGAGACGCTCCTGGACGTGCTCGTCGAGCCGGAGCGTCGCGAGGTCGGCCTCGGCGGAGACCCGCTCTACCACGTCGGCGAGCACGGGGTCGACACCGTCGTGACCGAGCAGGTACGACTCGATACGGTTCTCGACGAACACCGGCCGGTCGGTGCGGTTGAGACGGGTGTCCCCGGGCTGGCCGATGCTGAGGAGGCTGTGTTGCCGGAGCGGCGAGTCCGGGCCGACCAGCCCCGTCGCGGCGAGTCGCTCGCTGTCTGTCTCGGAAAACAGGTCCGCGATCAGCCCCACCGTTGGCTGGGTGGCCGACAGGTCGTTCTGGAGTCCCGCGATCACCTCCTGGTAGTCCGGGTACGCCACCGGCAACAGCGCCAGCAGGAGCACGTCGCGGTGGTTCGCCGAGAGGTCGAACGTCTCGACGAGGTGGGCGAGTCTGAGCCGTGTGCCTGCGGCGGTGCTCTCGGCGACCTGTCGCTCGATCCGGTCGGCCCGCGCCGCCACGTCGGTGGCGACATCCTCGGGAATGCCGAGCGGGAGGTTGTCCGGGGCTGGCGACGACCTGACCCCGGGGTCCACCGCCCGCGACGGCCCCTCCTCGCGCTCCATTCTGGCCTGGTAGCCGTCGAGGATTCGGGCGATCCGGTCGAACTCGGCCAGCAGATGGCTGGTCGTGCTCTGGTACGCCATGATGTTCTGGGTCGGTACGGCAACCCGATACGGACGGGCCGATTATGTAGCTTTCGCCAATATGTACTCCGGAGCGATACTGAGAGCGTGAGACCACACACTACTGTGCGTATGGTAACATTCATGTAACTCCGTGAGAAATGGTAACGCATGGCTAGAGAGTCACGGGCACAGCAGGAGATGCTCGACGTTATCAGGTCGGTCGGCGCGCAGCGGCCACTCGCGCTGCTGTATCTGACCCGCAACGGGGCGAATATCAAGCTACAGACGGGAAACTCGGACAACCGCAGGGGAGAGCAACTCACGATGGCGGCGAT
>KE356579.1:2946049-2947594 GCA_000416085.1 halophilic archaeon J07HX64
GACGGGCCCGATTATACCGGCGAACCCGAACAGGAGCACACAGCTACAGAGGAGGACGGCGAGCGTAGGGCGGCTCATATCTGTGTGTTCTCTGTATCCGAGTATAAGTTTGTGGGAGACAGTATCGGAGATAAATACAACAGCTGTAACTTTCACACCTGCACAGACCGTCTCCACACAGACCATCTCCGCACAGACTGTCTCCGCACACCCGGGTCACCGGCGTACCCGCTGTCGAGTCACGCGAGAGGTGTACCCGACGAAAGGGGCGCTCGGTGGGAACCACGTCCGGTAAAAGGCGCGTCCGGTGAAAAACATCTCAAAGGAAGGTAAAGACGATAGTCCCGGTCAGGCAGCCAGTGTTGCCCTCGTCGGGTACCGGTTCACGACAATCAGACCACCGTCGCTGTCCACGAACGTCGACAGCGTGTCCAGTTCGCTCTGGCTGAGCGCCTGTGACGGTGTCGTGATGACGAACGCGTCTGCGGTCGATGTCGCGTTCTGGATGTCGGTTGTGTTCGTGTAGGTGTACCCGTTGTTCTCGGCGTAGCCGGCAAACGCCCGGAAGTCGTCACCACCGTTCGGTGCGAACGTGTAGAACTGCCCGTGGCCCTCGTCGTGGACAATCGTCCCGGAGCCGCCGAGCAGTTGCTCGTAGAGAGTCAGCATGACCTCCTCGTTCCCGAAGTTGACGAAGTCGGTGTCGGTCGTCACGAGCGGCCCGTAACATCGACGACATCGTCGTCGGCTGTCATCATCGGAATGTCGACGTCGCTCGGGTAGCTCACCGCATCACTGTCGCCGTCGGTGTCCTCGGTTTGTCGCCGACGGCTCGGCCTCGACTGCTGTTATCGAGTCGTCGGTCAGCGGCTACCCGCTCGCGTTGAGCAGACTCGACACCGAGTCCGGGGGGGTGTCGTCGACCGACGAGGCGGGTTCGATCTCGAACGACTGGTCACCGAAGATGGGGAAGTTCTCATTACCCACCTGGAGGTAGCTCCCATCATCACCCTGTGCCGGTTCCCACTCGTAGACGGTGCCACCGTCGGCGCCCGCCGGAACGGATATCTCGTAGACGATCTCGAGCCGACCGGGTGACACCGCGCTGTCGGAGGTCACGATCACGTCGCTCGAACTGGTGCCGCTGATACTGCCTCTAGTGAACGACGTCGAGATTATCTCACTGTCGTCCGCGGACGGTGACCACAGGTCGGCGAAACTCACGTTGCCCGACGTGCCGATCTGTCCAGTCACGGTCACTTTGACCACACCGCCGGGTTCGACAGCCGTCTGATTGAGCGTGCGTCCCACCGACCCGTTGAACACCGCCGCCGTCGCGGTGTCGGTCACCACACCGAAGCCCTCGCCTTCGAGTACCGGAATCGGCGCCCCGAAGTCGCTCGTCGCCGACGGGAAGTGCAGCATCGCCAGCAGATCCGTTGTGCTGTTGAGTTCCTGGTCAAGCGTCACCGTCAGGTTATCCTGGGCACCGCTCACCACCGTCGAGTTGCCCAACACCGGTAGTTCGGCCGTGTTGTTGTGGAT
>KE356579.1:2950652-2952062 GCA_000416085.1 halophilic archaeon J07HX64
GACCGCCATCCCGGCACCTCGATATCGTCTATTGTTACTTTGAAACGCCCGGTTCGCATCGGGCCATGTCTGTCTGGCATCTGTTAGCTCCGTGGTATTGTGTGTTGGTGTAGCTGTGGCGTGTGTTACGGTGAGGCCTCCTCGCTCCACTGCTGGATGCGGAAGATGACGTACTCGGCAGGCTTCACCGGGGCGACACCGATCTCGCAGATGAGTCTGCCGTTGTCGATATCGTCCTGTGTCATCGTCTCCGACCCGCACTCGACGTAGAACGCCTCGTCGGGGCTGGTACCCATCAGTGCGCCATCGCGCCAGGTGGTCTCGAGGAAGTTCGAGACCGACTGGCGGACGCGGGCCCAGGTGTCACGATCGTTCGGTTCAAACACCGCCCACTGGGTGCCCTCGTCGATAGACTGCTCGATGTACAGGAACAGCCGGCGGACGTTGATGTACTTCCACTCGGGGTCACTGGAGCAGGTGCGTGCGCCCCAGACCCGGATACCCCGACCCTGGAAGCTCCGGATACAGTTGACACCCTTCGGGTTCAGCACGTCCTGTTCACCTTTCGTGATGTTGTGCTGCAGGTCGAGTGCCCCCCGGACCACCATGTTGGCCGGCGAGCCGTGGACACCGGTTTCGGCATCGTTTCGCGCGAAGATACCGGTGAGGTGTCCGCTCGGCGGCACGAGCTGGTCCATGTTGGTCCGCGGGTGTTTCACCTCGATCCAGGGGTAGTAGTAGGCGGCGTACTGGGAGTCGACCGGCGTCTCCATCTCGGAGATGCGTCCGGGGTTCTCCGGTGCCGACAGCACCGCGAACCGGTCGGCCATGTTCTCACAGTGTGTGACGACCGCCTCGGTCAGCCCGCGGATCTCGTTCTCGTCTGGCACACAGACCAGCGACACGCCGTCGATCTGTTTGAGTGAGGCCAGCCCGGTGCGCTCGCCGGCGATGTCGACACCCTTGTAATCGCTCAGCGAGGGCTCCTCCATGGCCGTTGCCGAGGCGGCCTGTGCCTGTGCGCCGCCGTCGGTTCGGGCGTCCCGGATCTCCTTTAGATCCTGTTTGAGCTCCTCCTTTGTCTGTGTCCGGTCGATATCGAACGGCTCGGCGATGTCCTGCAACTCGTTGTATTTCAACTCGTCGAGTTCGTCGTCGCCGGGGATGTCCGCGGCTGGACCCTCGACCTGGGTGCCGCCGTCGGTTTCCTCCTCCTCCTCGGCACCGAGCCAGACGACACCCGAGTCCGGTCGCCCGTCGTCGAGCTGTTCGACCGAGACGAGCGACGAGGACGACAGCTTCTTTCCGTAGAAGTTACTCGATGTCTGTTCGGGTGTCAGACTGTCGTACGTCTCCTCGATGTCGGGTGCAGGTTCGGGGGACGCCGAGGCCGGGTCCTTTACCGCCTCC
>KE356579.1:2952112-2953866 GCA_000416085.1 halophilic archaeon J07HX64
CTCGATCATGCGCATCGCCCGTCTGGTCGGGATGGCCCCCGACAGCGAGGAGTGGGCCGGCATCGTCGCCGACACCGGCGACCTCGTCGAGGAACTGTTCGAACAGGTCGAGGCTGGCCCCTGACCGGTGGGTCCCGACGACCGGCTCCCGGAACCGGCGGTGTAGACCCCCGCAGACGCGGCCAGTCTGACCCCGAACCGCAGGGGATAACTTTGCTCCGGCGTAACACTGTTCGATGAGCCAGCAACTGCCGGACGTGCAGGCGACGAGTCCGGATGTCGAGGTTGGATTGAACCGGGTCGGTGTCACCGGCGTCGAGAAACTCGTCGAGGTGGCCCGTCCCGAGCAGCGCCCGGTCGTACTGATGGCAGAGTTCGAGGCGTACGTCGATCTTCCGTCCTGGCGAAAGGGAGCCGATATGAGCCGGAACATGGAGGTCGTCGACGAGATTCTGGAGACGGCGGTCAGTGAACCGACCTATCGTGTCGAGGATGTCTGTGGCGATGCCGCCGAGCGGTTGCTCGAGAAACACGAGTACACGACACAGGCCGAGGTTCGCATGGAGGCAGAGTACGTCACCCGCGAGCAAACACCGGCCTCGGACCGCCCGACACAGCACACCGCGGATATAATCGCCGGTGCGACCGCCACCGACGAGGGAACCCGTGCGGAGGTCGGCGCACGGGTCACCGGGATGACTGTCTGTCCCTGCTCACAGGGGATGTCTGCGAGTAGGGCCCGCGAGACGCTGCGGGACCTGGCTGTCGACGAGGCCACTATCGAGCGGTTTCTGGAGCGGGCACCACAGGCCGGTCACTCCCAGCGCGGGCACGCGACACTCACCGTCGAGGCCGACGGTGCACCGGCAGTCGACATCCGCGAACTGATCGACATCGCCCGTGACGCGATGAGCGCCCGTATCTACAACCTCGCCAAGCGCCCCGACGAGGACCACATGACAATCGAGGCACACCGCGACGCCAAGTTCGTCGAGGACTGTGTGCGTGCGATGGCAGAAGGGGTCGTCGAGGAGTTCCCGACTCTGCCCGACAACGCCGTGGTGACGATGAAACAATCGAACGACGAGTCCATCCACCAGCACAACGCCCACGCGGAGCGGGTCACCGACCTGGCATCACTCAGGGCCGAGGTCGAGAGCCCCAGCCGCCGCTGACCCCTCTGATTCGTCCGTGCACGACCGCCCCGGGTCGTCGCCGAGCGGGGTCTCCCGGCAGGGACACCACAGCGGTCGATACCCCCACCTGTGACCGCCGGTCACCGGTGACAATGACAACCCCTTTTTGTGTGCGGCCCGTTCTCTACTACTATGTCGTCGGTCGATTGGGAGGATGATGACCCCTTCGAGGACCAGCGGGACCGGGTAGAGAACCCGATGAAACGCCTGTTTCGTTCGTACGGGGCTCCCTACAAGTTCCAGGCTGTCGTCGGTATCGTTTCGAGTATCTTCGCCCGGTTGCTCGACCTGCTCCCGCCGCTGATGCTCGGTATCGCGATCGACTCGGTGTTTCGCGACACGACCCCCTATCACGAGGCGTTTCCGGTCGGCGGTGGGCTCATCGAGCCGTACGTCCCCGGAACCGAAACCGGTCAGTTCTGGCTCACTATCGGTATCGTCGCCGCCGCGTTCGGACTGGGTGCTGCCTTCCACTGGGTGCGCAACTGGGGGTTCAACTCCTTCTCCCAGAACATCCAGCACGATGTCCGCACCGACACCTACAATAAGATGCAACAG
>KE356579.1:2960728-2962409 GCA_000416085.1 halophilic archaeon J07HX64
CCAGTGCCGAACAGACACCGCTCGCGGCCGGAATCACGACCGTGTCGATGTCGAGACGGCCGGCGAGACCGGCGGCGTGCATCGGGCCGGCACCGCCGAACGCGACCAGCGCGAACGACCGCGGGTCGTGCCCGCGTTCGAGTGTCACCCGGCGAACCGCGCGGGTCATCGCGGCGTTCGCCACCCGCCACACCCCGCGGGCCGCCGCGACGGGCCCCTCCAGGTCCGCCGTCGCCGCGAGGTCGGCCAGCGCGGCGGCCGCCGCCCCGGCATCGAGTGTCAGGTCCTCGCCGAGTGTGGTCTCGGGACCCAGGTGGCCACAGACCAGTGCCGCGTCCGTGACGGTCGGCTCGTCGCCACCCCGGCCGTAACAGGCTGGCCCGGGGTCGGCGCCGGCGGAGCGGGGTCCCACACGGAGCGCACCGCCGGTGTCGACCCACGCCACCGAGCCGCCGCCGGCCCCGACAGTCTCGATGTCGACCATCGGAATCCCGACCGGGTGCCCGCCGACCGACGCCTCGGTTGTTCGCTCGACGACTCCGTTCCGGACGAGACCCACGTCGGTCGATGTTCCGCCCATATCGAAGGTGACGACACCGTCGGTATCAGCCGGTGTGAACAGTGACCCGCCGACGGCACCCGCCGCCGGCCCGGAGAGCACCGTCGTGACCGCCCGCTCCCGGACCGCCGCGACGTCCGCGATACCGCCGTTTGACTGCACGATCTCCGGGTCGACGAGCCCCTGTTCGCGGGCCTGGTCGAGGAGTGTGTCGAGGTAGCGCCGGACCACCGGTGTCACGGTTGCGTCAACAACGGTCGTCGCGGTCCGCTCGTACTCGCGAAACTCCGGGAGCGTCTCGTGGGACGCGACAACCGGAACGTCGAGTGTCTCGCGGAGCCGTCGGGCGACACGCCGCTCGGTCTCCGGGTGGGCGTAGGCGTGAAGCAGGGCGATTGCCACACTCTCGACTGTCGCGTCGACCGTTTGCTCGCGGAGCCGGTCGACGAGCGCCGCGACCGCGGCGTCGTCCGGCTCCCGCTCGATACCGTCGACCGTCGCGCGCTCGTCGAGTTCGTACCGTCGGTCGGCCGGGACCAGCGGCTCCGGCCGGTCGGCGTCGAGGTCGTACAGGGCGGGCCGGTTCTGTCGCCCGATCTCGAGGACGTCCCCGAACCCCTCGGTGGTGACGAGCGCCGTCTCCGCGCCCGCGTCCTCCAAGAGAGTGTTCGTCGCTACCGTCGTCCCGTGTCGGAACCGCTCGACCGCCGCGGGGTCGATATCTGCCCGCTCACAGACGCTCTGAACCCCCGAGAGCACCCCCACACTCTGGTTGTCGGTCGTCGACAGCTTTGCCGTCGTCACAGCTCCGTCTGCGACGAGCACGACGTCGGTGAACGTCCCGCCGACGTCGACCCCGAGCATCGGGCCGCGCTCGCTCATACTCGTCGATGGTGGTCGAGGCGTTTCAACGCACCGCCTCCGACGGTGGGTGGTGTCTGGAAGCCAGCAGGACGGTCTGTTCCGGGATTCAAGGGGTTCTTTATTCCGGACACGCTGTGTACTGCATGGACGACAAACTCATCGACAGCGACCGGCTGACACTGGAGCGGCGGTCACTGCTCCCCGGCGAGGGGTTTTTTTACCCTGACTCTCTCCAGCAGGAGCGTGCCGAACAGGAGG
>KE356579.1:2962459-2964280 GCA_000416085.1 halophilic archaeon J07HX64
CTCGAACCGGCAACACACGCGGCGTCGTTTTCTAACTGCAACGGGCGCAGCGGCGACAGCGATGGTGGCAGGCTGTCTCGGTGGCGGCAGCGACGCGATTCAGTTCATTCTGAACCCCGCAGAGGACACTGTGGACATCGAGGCGCAGTACCAGCCTCTGTTCACGTCGATCGAGGACGAGTTCGACGTCGAAATCGAAGGAAAAGAAACAACGAGTTACGCGGCAACGACCGAGGAGATCCAGGCGGCAGGTGACGGTGACCGGGTCTACGCCGACACCTCGCCAGGTGCGGTTCCGCAGCTCGGCGAGGAGGCCGACGTGGTCGGTCTGCGTGTCGCGTTCGGCGCGGAACGGTACTTCGGTCTGCTGGTGACACGGCCGGATACCGGTATCGAGAGTCTCTCCGATATCGGGCAGGACACCCGGGTAACCACACAGACAGTCGCGTCAGTCTCCGGCGGCATGGCGCCGTTCTTTATGCTGCAGGAGGCTGGTCTCGACATCGGGGACGCCCCGGACGGAGGCTCGGCGGGGGACTTCGATTGGGTCCAGGCAGACGCCCACGACACGGCAGTCAGCCAGCTAGTCAACGGGGACGTCGATGTTGCGGCCGGTGGCGCGTTCGTCACCGTCGCCCACGTCCCACCGGAGCAGATCCGGAACACGGAGCCCCACGGGCCGACACTAGCGGACATCTCGCCGGACTTCGAGGACGCGGGAACACGAGACCCGGAGCTGCGGGTACTCGATATCTCCCCGCCGATTCCGCGTGCGCCGATTCTGGCAAACGACGAGTGGCAAGACGACACCCGCGAGCAGATCGACCAGTTCATGCTCGATGCCGAACCCGAGCAGTTCGAGCACGACGCGTTCGACCTGGCAGACCAACTCGGCTCCGACCTGCCCGACGGGTTGCTCGAAGACTACAACAACGGCGAGGTGGCCGAGAGCCCCGTCGAGGCGTACGATTTGAGTAGTAGTCAGGAGGAAGACTGGCTGGAGTTCCAGAACAACGAACTGTGGTTCAGTGGTGTGACGGACGGAACCGGAGAGGACTACGAGCCGGTCAATGACTTTGCCGACGCAATCGGTGTCGACCTCGGTGACGTCTGACTACCTGCCACACCACAGCTACACAAAGGTGAGAGAGTAATGACGAAGATCGTCGTCGACGGCCTCACGAAGCAGTTCGGTGGGACCGTCGCACTCGACAACGTTTCCTTCGAGGTGCCCGCGGGGGAGTTCGTCGCAATCCTCGGTGTCTCCGGGTCCGGCAAGTCGACACTACTGCGGTGTATGTGTGCGCTGACGGAGCCGACAGACGGGGAGGTCGTCATCGACGGGAAACCGATGAGACAGCCCCGACCCGAGGTTGCGATGATATTCCAGCAGCACAATATAATCGACGACATGTCGGCGTACTCGAACGCACTGTCCGGCGGTATCCACGAGGTTGGATTCCTGCGGAGTGTCCTCCAGCTCCAGGGCCGTGGTGAGAAAGAGCGAGCCTTGGAAGCACTCGACACTGTCGGGCTCCTCGACGAGGCCGGAAAGAAGGCCCGTCGTATGAGTGGGGGCCAACAGCAGCGTGTTGGTATCGCCCGGGCCCTGGTCCAGCGACCGGAGGTGCTGTTGGCAGACGAACCGGTCGCCAGCCTCGACCCGGGAAGTGCACAGGACGTGATGCGGTATCTCCAGAGCGCCTCCGAGAAGCGTGACCTCACCACGTTTATTAGTCTCCACCAGGTGAACATCGCCCGCAAGTTCGGCCAGCGGTTCATCGGACTCCGTGACGGCGAGAAGGTGTTCGACGGCTACCG
>KE356579.1:2968552-2973045 GCA_000416085.1 halophilic archaeon J07HX64
CTCCGCCTCGTGGACCGTCTCGGTCACCGGGAACCTGTCCCGCTCCTCGTCGCCGACACAGCCGATGACAGCGAGTTCCCTGTCGTACGGGACGAACGCCTCGACCATCGTCGGCCCGTCGATTGTGGCAAACGCCTCGGGTACGTCCTCCGGTGACTCCACGGGGACGTTGCCCCGACCGTCGTAGCCGCCCTTTCGTGCCTTCAGCATCGCCGGGTAGCCAAGATCCGCGAGTGCGGTCTCCAGTTCGGCCACCGAGTCGACCGCCCGAAACGCGGGCACCGGGACCCCCGCCTCGCGCATCCTGCGTTTCTGGACGAGCTTGTCTTGGATGAGCCGCAGTGTCTCCGGCCGCGGGTGGACTGGGGTACCGGTCGCCTCGCTCACCCGCTCGAGCACGTCCGGGTCCGCGAGTTCGATCTCGAAGGTGAGCAGGTCGGCACGGTCGGCCAGGGCACGGACCGTCGCCTCGTCGTCGAACCCGCCGACCACCTGGTCGCGGACGACCGAGCTGGCAGGGGCGTCGGGAGTCGGGTCAGATACCACGAGGTCGACACCGAGGGGCGCGGCCGCCGCGCCGAGCATCCGGCCCAACTGGCCGCCCCCGACGACGCCGAGTGTGGTCTCCGAGGGAACGTGTGACATACCCGCCGTTTTGCCGAGACGGGCAAATAGCCGTCGTTTCGGCCCGGGCAGTCGAACCAACTCGACCCGGTCACCGCTCCCGGCGGAGCCGGTCGACGACGAACCTGCGGTCGAGATTCGACAGAAACGGCCCGAGCTTGGGTCCCTCGGTGTCGTCGAAAAAGAGGCGGTAGCCGGCGGCGAAAAACGACGCGGTGTCGATGTCGTGTGTCTCTGTGAGTGTGAATATCTCGGCCTGTATCGTCTCGCCGTCGTGGCCCTCGGCGACAAACGCCGCCAGCTCGTCAAGCGCCCGCTCGGTTTCGGGGTCGAAGTCGACATCGGGGAGTGTCGACCGCTTGAGCTCGTAGTCGAAGGCGTTCCCGGTGCGACGGGCCCAGGCACGTGCCCGGTTCACACGAGAGAGTGCATCGCTGATGGTCTCCTCCGAGGCGTCCTCTGGGATGTGTCCCTCTCGGCGGGCGAGCTCCTCGCGCAGCGCCGGGTCGTCGGTCATGCCGAGTACTGCGGCGAACGTGTACGGGATACGCACCCGCTCCTCGCGAACCTCGTCGACGAGCATCGGGTACACCCGGTCTGCGGGTTCGAGCGCCACCTGGTCGGTGTCGGTCCGGTCGAGCGCCGCCCGTTCGAACTGGTCGAACCTGTCGACCAGCTGGTCGATACGCTCGACAGAAAAGTCACGCTGTTTCAGCGGCTCCTTTGCGAAGAAGTACCGCAACACCGCCGGCTCCAGCAGTTCGAGTACCTCGTCGACGGTGACGACGTTCCCGGAGGAAGACGACAGCGCCTTGCCCTCGAGTGTGAACCACTCGTAGACCATCGGCACCGGCGGCTCGATGTCGAACAACCGGCGGGCGATGTCGACACCGCTCGGCCAGGAGCCCTCGGCGTGGTCCTTTCCGAACGGCTCGAAGTCCACGTCGAGCAGGTCCCACTGTGCCGGCCACTCGAAGCGCCAGGGCAGCTTCCCGTTGTGTAGTGCGGTGGTTCCCTCGTGGCCACAGCCCTCGATTACCCCGTCACCGGTCTCGATATCCGTACAGACGTACGAGACGGTCCAGCCACCGAGGTCGACCCCGGTGACGGTCTCTGTCAGGTTCCCACAGGACTCACAGACCGGAAAGAACGGAACGTAGGAGTCGTCGACCCCGCTCTGGTAGCCGGCGAGCAGGTCCCGTGCCCGCTCCCGGTTCCCGAGCACAGTCCGGATGGCGTCGTCGTAGGCGCCGGTCTCGTAGAGTTCGGTGTTCGAGACGAACTCGACAGGCACGTCCAGACGGTCGACACTCCGCCGGAGCAGGTCGGTGAAGTGGTCACCGTAGGAGTCGGCCTCACCGAACGGGTCGGGAACGTCGGTGTACGGGCGGCCGAGATTCCGCCCGAGCGCGCCCGCGTCGACCTCGCTCAGGCCGACAATCTGCCAGTTCTCGTCGGCGAGCTGTCGGGGGAGCGTGCGCAGGCGGTCGCGGTCGTCGGCGGTGAACACCTGACGAACCTCGTGGCCGCGCTCGCGGAGCACCTCGGCGACAAAGTAACACCGCAGAATCTCGTTAAAGTGGCCGATGTGGGGGATTCCCGACGGGGAGACGCCGCCTTTCAGCACGACTGGCTCGTCGGGGTCGCGTCTCTCGATTGCGTCGGCCGCGGCGTCGGCCCAGAACGCCCTGTCCGGGTCGTCAGTTACCTCGTAGGGGTTCGGCACCGTCGACTCGTCGGTCTCGTGTGTGTTCATCGGTAAAGCGCGGCACCTCGTACTGATAGTTTATAAGTTCGACAGACGCTTAAGCGTTATCAAGGGGTCCGGACCGGGGGGAGATGAGGGGACAGTCCCGTCACGAGCCGGGGACGATATCTGTGCCGCCGTGGTCACCGTCGACCGCGGCGGCGACCCGGTCGGGGTCGGCGCCGTCGACGACGACAGCGCGCAGCCCGGAGCGTTGCAGCAGTTTCGCGGCCAGCAGGTCGACCGGTGAGTTACTCCCGGCCGCGAGCTCCAGTTCGCTGACCGTCTCGACGAGCTCTGCCGGCGAGAGGCGGTCGAACTTCGCCGCGTCGTCGTCGACCCGTGGGTCGGCATCGAACACCCCGTTGACGCTCGTTGCGTACACCAGAAGGTCGGCGTCGGCGTGTTCGGCGACACCGGCCGCGACCGCGTCGGTGGTGTGGCCGGGTGCCGTCCCGCCCAGCACCGGGACGTCACCGCGACGGAACACCTCGCGGGCATCCTCGACGGCCTCGATAGGGTGGGAGACGGCCACGTCACCCAGTGCCTCGACCAACAGTCGGGCGTTCAGCCGTGTCACTTCGATGCCGAGGCGGTCGAGCGATATCTCGTCGGCACCGAGCTCCCGTGCCGCACCGATGTACTCCCGGGCGACCGGGCCGCCGCCGACGACCACTCCGAGTTCGTGACCCGCCGCGACCAGCTCCCGCAGGGTCTCGGCGTAGGCCGAGACGCGGTTGGCCTCTACAGTCGGCACGAGAACACTCCCCCCGACCGAGACGACGGCTCTCATCGCTCACCGATAGCGACGACGCACGCTTAAGAGTTGTCAACACCGGAGGGCGGTGCCGACCCGCTCGGGGCTCGTCTCCGACCCGGAGCCCCCCCTTGGTAGACGAGTGCCGGGGCTCCGAGTGCCTGTGGCGGGTAACAACAACTGTGACATCTGTTTACACGCCTGTGTGTAACTATGGCACGGAAGCTCATCCACGACGGGGAACAGCCGTTATCGACGAGGGAGAACCCGAAGACCAGGGCGGAACAGTCGCGGTCTGTCGGTGCGGACGCTCCGTCAACAAACCCTACTGTGGTGGGTCACGCGGTTGACGAGGGACGCTGTTGTCCTCCCAGAGACCACGCGCTTGCTGCGTGTGACAGTCTTGACAGCAGACACCTGAAAACGCTCAACCGGCTCAGGACTCGTCGTCGACCTGCTCCGTGCCGTTCCACGCCGCGCTGTTGTCGCGTGGCTCGTAGCCAAGTACCTCCTTTGCCCGCTCGATGGAGTAGTACTTCCGGTCGTTGTCGGAGATACCATAGACGATCTCGAACCCGTAATCAGCCTGCAGTGCGCGGTCGTGGATATGAGCGCAGTCGCGGGTGGACAGCCACATTGCCTGGCCGCGCTCGTAGTCGACCGGCGGGTGGTCCTCGTTGAGATTGCCGATGCGGATGTTGCAGACACTGAGCCCGTGTCTGTCGTGAAAGTACCGCCCGATGACCTCTCCGGTCGCCTTGCTGATGCCGTACTGGTTGCCCGGCCGGGGGAGTTCGGTCCCGTCGAGGCGGAACTCGTCGTCGGTCTGGTAGATGTCGGGGGTGCGCTCGTCAGTCTCGAACGCGCCGACGGCGTGGTTCGAGGAGGCGTAGACGACACGCTCGACGTCTGCCTCTGTGGCGGCCTGGTAGACCGTGTACGTTCCGTCGATGTTGTTCGTGACGACACTCCGCCAGGGGGCAGACCGCCGTGGGTCACCGGCCAGGTGAATCACCGCGTCGACGCCCTCGACGGCAGGTCGGACGGCCTCGATGTCCTGTACCTCGCCGGTGTGGTAGGGCACACCGGGGTCTCCGGTCGGCTGACTGTGGTACATGAGTCGCCAGTCGTAGGCCTCGCGCAACCCCTCGAAGACCGTCCGACCGACGTGCCCGCCCGCTCCTGTGAGCAGTACCCGCATTCGTCTCCTACAAGCGGGAGTAGTGATAAGTAGCACACGGTTCGTTCGAGCCCTGCGGACACCGTGGGGGTCGACACACGGTGACCGGACGCTCAGGTTGCCGCTACCGGTGGGTGATTGTGGGTCGAGAACAGTGGTGTGGTATGGACAATCCCGAGACGGAC
>KE356579.1:2973126-2977124 GCA_000416085.1 halophilic archaeon J07HX64
TCGCGGGGACACCGGTCAACCCGGGTAGCGCGGCCACACTCGAACGCGCAATCGAGGACGCAATCACCAATCAGCCACACTGCGAGCAGGTCACTGTCGATATCGACCGAGACGCGCTGGCGGAGACAATCGGAGCCGGGACCGCCTCCTACACGGAGCTGACAGGTCGGTTCATGGAGGTGCGTCTCGTCATCGTCCATGAGGGTCACGAGGCCGTCGCGGAGATGCAGGTTGAGGACGGCTACCCGCTGATGTCGCTCGTGAGCGTCGACGGGGCCACGTAGCGTTCGCGGACGACCCGGTGGCCGCTTCCTGGTCCGGCAGCCGCGTCGGAAGACCGCTCCGTTTGCTGCCAGATTCCGACGGGGCCAGGTGGGGCACACCGAGGTGTGACAGCGGCCGGCAACACCGGCCCGGACCCGGGCTCTTATGAACCTCAGCAACAGAGATACGCGGGATGGCAGACGCCTCACGGGCGACCAACGTCCCCCGGGGTCGGTACGACTTCGTCCACAGGCCCGAGACCGACCAGTCGTTCGAGAACGCTCTCGAGAAGGCCCGTGCGGGCGAGCGGCTCTCGGTCGACGACGGGATAGAACTGCTGACAACTGGTACCAGCCACCCCGGTATCGACCCGGCCCGAAAGGAGCGGGTCCTCGCAGCGGCGGACCACCGGCGACAGGAGGTGGTCGGCGAGACGGTGACGTTCGTCGCCAACCTCAACAACAACGTGACCACAGCCTGCAACACGGGCTGTCTGTTCTGTAACTTCAAGGACCGCTCCGAGCAGTTCCGGGTCGACAACGACACCGAACACGGCGGGTTCACGAAGACGCCCGCGGAGTCACGCCGCGCGGTCGAGCGGGCACTCGACCACGGTATCTACGAGGTGACCTCGGTCAGTGGTCTCCACCCGGCGTTCGCACTCGACGGAGAACACCGCGAACTGCTGGAGACGAGCGACCGGGGTGACCTGAACTACCGGTCGCCGGCGGCATACGAGACGAACCCGGGAACGTACTGTGAGCAGATGCGTGCGATGAGTGTCGGTGACGTCCACCTCCACTCGATGACGCCCGAGGAGGCATACCACGCCCGCCGGGGGACCGACTGGAGCTACGAGGAGGTGTACGGTCGGTTGCAGCGGGCCGGTCTGGACAGCGTTCCCGGCACCGCGGCGGAGATTCTCGTCGACGAGGTCCGGGAGGTCATCTGTCCGGGCAAGATACGGACCGACGAGTGGGTCGAGGCGATGGAGGCGGCCGCCGCGGTCGGGCTTCCGACCACCTCGACCATCATGTACGGCCACGTCGAGAACGAGGCCCACCGCGTGATGCATCTCGACGTGATACGAGACCTGCAGGAGCGGACCGGTGCGATCACCGAGTTCGTCCCGCTGTCCTTTGTCCACGCGAATACGCCGCTGTTCGAGCAGGGGATGGTCGACGGTGGTGCGACCACCGACGAGGACGAACTCATGATCGCGGTCTCGCGGCTCTACCTCGACAATATCGAGCACGTCCAGTCCTCCTGGGTGAAGTACGGCGACGAGCAGGGTCTGCGGATGCTCTCCTGTGGGGCCGATGACTTCATGGGGACGATCCTCTCGGAGGAGATCACGAAGCGTGCCGGTGGTAGCTTCGGCGAGGCGCGGTCGGTCGCGGAGTACGTCGAGATGATCGCCGCGGTTGGCCGGGTGCCGGTCGAGCGTTCGACCGACTACACGAAGTTCCGTCGGGTCGACCCCGACGACCCACCCTTTGGCCCCGAACTCGGCCCACGCGCCGACGGGACCCCGATGGTGAAGTGATTGTCGGCGCCTCTCACCGCCCTCGGGTCGGTGCCGACACCGTCGCCCCGACGGGAGAGACAGAGACCGAAACTGTTGTCTCTGACCCGGTCTGTAAGAGGGTATGGAAGTCGAAATAGAGTACTGCGTTCCGTGTGGCTTTCGGCAGCACGCGCTCGACGTACAGGAGGCAGTCCTGAACGGACTCGAACAGGAACTTGACGAACTCAGTCTGGTGATGGGTGACCACGGTGTGTTCCAAGTCACCGCCGACGGCGAACTCGTCTACGACAAGGAGACTGACGGCAGTCTGAACGCTGACGATATCGTGCGCGAACTCCGCGAGCAGGTGTAGTGATGCGGGTCGCACTGCTCGGGGGGACCGGCGACATCGGAGAAGGGTTGGCCCTCCGGATGGGTCGTGACACCGATCACACCGTCGTCATCGGGTCTCGCGAGGCCGAGCGAGGCCGTCAGGCCGCCAACGAGTACAACGACACGCTGGCGAGCCACGGAGCCGAGGGGGCTATCGAAGGGGGAGCAAACCCCGAGGCGGCTGCCCGTGCCGACGTTGTCGTGTTGGCGGTGCCAGCGTACCACCTCGCGGACACCGTCGACGCTGTTGCCGACAGCCTCGGGGAGGCGGTGCTCGTCTCCCCGGCAGTGGGGATGCAACGCGACGAGAGCGGCCTCCACTACAACCCGCCGGGTGCCGGGAGTGTCACCGCGCTCGCGACACAGGTGGCCCCAGATGGGGTGCCGGTCGTCGGTGCGTTCCACAACCTCGCCGCCGGTCGCTTGGCCGAGCTTGAGGCTGAACTCGGCTGGGACGTGCCGATCGTCGGTGACGACGACGACGCAAAGAAAACCGTGATGCGTCTCGCCGACGGCGTGACCGGGTTGCGCGCGCTCGACGCCGGCGGGCTTGACAACGCCACCGAGATCGAGTCGCTCACGCCGCTCCTCATCAACCTCGCCGCGAACAACGGCGGTCTCCACGACCTCGGCGTCTCGTTTCACTGAACCGAGCGAGACAGTTTCACAAACTGCCACAGGGTTTACTCGGCGGTCTGTGTCTCTCCCGGTCTGCATCGGCCCCAGATAGGCACAAAGGCGTTCTTGACGAACCAGTTGCGCGCGGCCACAATCGATATATCGCTATGTAGTTTATCGGCGTTCGGGTCGGGTTACTACCCCAAACGCGGTCGGGAATCCTCGCCACTCAGTGCGGGGAGGCTGTCAAAGCAGGGAGTAGACGTGTTTTTCGTATGTGTCACGGACACGGTCGCCCCAGTCGTGTGTGTAGGTGTCGATGACGTCCTGTGCGACGTCGCCCCGGAGGTACTTGACCACACCCCGGTCGCCGGTGCGGTCCCGGAGGTGTGTGGTAAAGAAGTGCCGAAAGTAGTGTGGGGTGACGTTCTCCTCGGGGCCAGCCCCCTCGCGGTACCAGCCCGCACTCCGGGTGTGTGTCGTGACGGTGTGGTGGACCGCCTCGGGAGAGAGCCGCTGTCCCCACCGTTTGTCGGTACTGGCAAAAAGTGGCTCCGCGGGGGAGACTGTATCGGGTCTGACGGCGAGCCACCGCCGTAAGACGCGTGCGAGTTCCTCGTCGACCGGAACGACCGTCGCACGCTTGCGCTTGTTCGAGGCGGTACGTCGCTCACCGTTGTAGACGTCCGACGCCGCGGGTGTGCTGTCTACGTACAGCGAGTCGGGCCGGCCGTCGAGTCGTGGGCGGTGTGGTGAGTCCACTGTCGCGTCGCCGAGAAAGAGGTCACGGGTGTCGAGATTGCAGAGTTCGCCCGCCCGGATGCCGGTCTTGAGGAGTGTCACGACGAGAGCACGGTCCAGCGGGTGGGCGAGTCCGGCCACGAACGAGCGCATCTCGGCAACGGAGATGTCACGACGGGCCGGGTCTGTTGTTATCTCCTCGTCGAGTTCCTCGAGCACCACGGTCATCGGGTTCTCTTGGAAGGCACCGACGCGGTCCATGTACTCGTAAAATCGGTGGAGGTATGCAGCGTAGGTCGCGACGGTGCTCGCACTCACCTCACCCCGGAGCTGGTGGACGTAGGCCATGCAGTCTCGGTGATTCGCCGCCGCCAGATCCAGGTCACGGGCAGCCAGATATCCGCGAAACTCGCGCAGTACACGCCCGTACGCCTCCCGGGTGCGCGGTGACTTCCCTTGGTATCTGATATCCTCT
>KE356579.1:2977578-2978295 GCA_000416085.1 halophilic archaeon J07HX64
CAACCTGTAGATACTACTGGCGACGTGCCGGTGCAACGAGTATAAATCACATACTACTATATCAACAGAAATCGGAGTCGACACAGAGGTTCAAACGCCGGCCTTGTACAGACCACCGGTTCCGTACTGTTCCCGTGAGCCGAACTGTACGGGCCACAGCTCGGCGATATTCCACGTACTGACCGTTGTGAGCTGGCGCTCGTCCTCACGCACCACCAGCCAGAGCGACTCGTCGGGGCAGCGTGGGGCGCCGAGAGGGCTCAATCGGCTACGATCTCGGCTGTGAGAGATACTCAGAGCCGACACACCCTTGACGCTGAGTGGTCTCCCCATAGATATGGACCGCGTCATCGGGAACAATGATGCCCACGGAACGGAGAACAGTGGCGACAAGACGTCCGGGCTGTCGGCTGTCGCTGCCGGTGTGGTAACGTTTGTGACGCTCGGGGCTGCGTTCGGACTCTTGGCACTCGGGTACCCGTTTTTCTGGATTGCATTCCCGGTTGGCTTCGGTGGTGGACTGCCACTGGCAATTGCCCTCACACGGTGGTACGAGTCGGATACCGCGACGGACAACAACCGGTCTCGCCAGGGTCACAACGACACCGACACGTCACTCGCGGAACTGCGTGACCGATACGCACGTGGTGAACTCGACGACGAGGAGTTTGAGGCACGCGTCGAACGCCTGCTCGAGACCGAGTCGGTCGCCGACGC
>KE356579.1:2981898-2982938 GCA_000416085.1 halophilic archaeon J07HX64
GTCGAACTCGACATCCCGCCGTCGACGACGAGTGACTCGCCGTTGACGTACCCGGAGAGGTCACTGGCGAGATACAGCGCCGCATCGGCGACGTCACCGGGCGTTCCGCCCCGTCCTAGCGGTACCGTCTGCATGAACGCATCCTCGGCCTCGGTCCCGAAGATAGGAACGTCCTCGGTAGTCATGGAGGTCTCGATCAGACCGGGATGGATGGCGTTGACCCGGACACCCTCGGGGCCGAGTTTCGCTGCCAGCGAGTAGGTGAGCAGCCGAACAGCGCCTTTCGAGGCCGTGTAGGTGACGTGGTCTGCCGCGCCTTCGAGTCCGGCGACACTGGAGAGATTGATGATGGTGCCGCCGCCGTTGTCGACGAGCCGCCGCGCGGCGGCCTGGGCACCGAAGAAGACTCCCCGGACGTTGATGTCCATGAGGAACTCGTACTCCTCTTCGGTCACCTCGAGAAACTCTTCGGAGCGAAACACGCCAGCGTTGTTGACCATGTGATCGATACCGCCGAAGGCCTCGGCGGCCTCGACGGCGGCGTCGAGGTCATCCGTATCGGTGACGTCCGTTTCGACGAACGTCGCCTCGACATCGTGTTCCTCGGTAACGAGTTCGTGGGTCGGCTGGCCGCCCTGGCGTGGCTCCTCACGGATGTCCGCGACGACGATGTCTGCTCCCTCCTCGGCGAACCGTCGTGCGATTTCCCGTCCGTTCCCGCTCGCTGCGCCTGTAATTACCGCTGTGTCATCGAATAACATACCACAACGTACGATATCTGCACGGATAAAATCTGTCCTGGCGTGCTTGAACAGCGACACACGGGCACCTCGGCTGTGGTGGGAACTGACTCTGACGGGGTGAGATGCAGGGCACCTTACTCGGGAACGGCCATCACGGGGACGGACGCGTTACGGACCAGTTTGCTACCGGGGTCGGTGGTGATCAACCGGCTCTGCGAGTCCAGGTCCCTGGGTGTGTACACGATAACCGTCGCGTCGAGGATATCGACGGCGTCGGTGAGCGCCTCGGCAACCTCG